>CBDBUX010000019.1:0-393275 GCA_965212205.1 Flavobacteriaceae bacterium | reverse complement strand
ATTGCGCGAACATAACCCGACTCAGTACTTCGTTCCCTGCCCAAGGAGGTTTCTATTTCCAGCAGATTTTCCAGGATGGTTTCGGGCGCGGCCTGGTGTTAATGGCAATGCATATGTTTAGAAAATCCTCACCATCGAACCCCAGGCCTTTGACTCGTATACAAAGGAGATCTTGTCTACCGGTCCGAGCCGCGAACCGAGCATAAAAATTGCCCGCTGCAGCTGCGACAGCCGGTTTCCAGATTGCTGCCGAGCGATAAAAAACGGTTTTAGTTGTCAACATACACATCGGCAAAATAAACAAAAGAAAAGAACTTCTCGATGCCGGGACACCAGAAGTCGCCAGGAGGCTTTTCTTTGAGGTCTCAGCTGAAAATTTAACTCATTATTGTTAACAAATCACCATAATTACTACTAATGATAGTAAAAGGTCTATTGAAGCCAACAATGGTTATATTTGACCACCACAATTTATAATTGAAATGAATTTTTAAGAAATCTCTTAGCAGCTATTTTGGGGACCCTAATCGCCCTGGGTATCGTGTTTTTTATGTTCATGATATTCATTAGCCTGCTAAATGTTGAGGAGACCATTACCGTAAAAGACCAATCGATACTCGAACTACAAACACCCTATCCGATAAAGGATTACAGCGGCGTGGACGACTCAGCACCATTTGGTGGTTTCTTTAGCAAGGAACAGGGATTAGACGATATTCTCCACGCCATTGAAGTAGCCAAAGAAGATGATAAGATCGAAGGTATTAGCATCAACAGCAATTACCTTATGGCCGGTATCGCACAAACACAGGCTTTAAGAGCAGCCCTGGAGGATTTTAAAGAGAGTGGTAAATTCATCTATGCCTATGGCGATTCTACACGCAAAAAGACTACTATTCTGGCGAGTGTGGCCGACAGCATGTTTTTAAATCCCGTGGGGATAATGGACTTTAAAGGGCTCTCGGCCGAGGTTTTATATTTCAAGGATCTTCAGGAGAAGAGCGGTGTAAAGATGGAAGTAGTGAGGCATGGGAAAATATAAGAGTGCTGTTGAACCTTTCCTTGCCAGTGAGATGAGTGAAGAGAATCGTACCCAGATCAAGGAACTGATCAGCTCGATATGGAATACGGTCGTGGAGGAAATATCTGAAAGCAGGGATTTGAGTATAAGCAGTATCAACCAGATAGCCGATACGCTCGGCGCGCGAAATCCTGACTATGCTCACAAAACTGGATTGATAGATCAGGTCCTTTATTTTCGATCAGTATGAAGAACATCTCAAGGCAGGTTGTTGGCAGAGAAGAAGATGAGAAATTGAATTATATCAGCCTTACCGACTATGCCGAGGCCAAGAAGGGTAAGAAGCTTCGAAAAGGGAAAGAAAAGATCGCCGTCATTTTTGCTCAGGGTGATATACATTATGCTGAAGGTGATCAGAATATCATCGGCCAGGGAATCATGGTTAGAGCCATTCGAAAAGCTCGTGATGATAAAAATGTTAAGGCCATTGTACTGCGAATTAATTCACCAGGGGGTAATGCCCTGGCAGCGGATATCATCTGGAGGGAACTGATGCTAGCTAAAGCCGAGAAACCTCTTGTTGTGTCTATCGGGAATGTTGCGGCCTCGGGAGGATACTATCTGGCCGTGGCTGGAGATAAGATTTTTACAGAATCGAGCTCGATAACAGGATCTATTGGGGTATTTGGAACCATTCCTAATATTAAAGGTCTGGCAGACAAAATTGGTATAAATGCAGAACAGGTTGGCACCAACAGAAACGCGGTGGATTATTCCTTGTTCGAGCCCATGAGAGACGAATTCAGGGGTTATCTTGAGGAAGGTATCGAAACAACCTATCAGGTGTTTCTCAGCAGGGTTGCCGAAGGAAGAGATATGACCATCGAAGAAGTAGACCAGCTGGCTCAGGGCAGGGTTTGGAGTGGAATCGATGCCGTGGAGAGAGGCCTTGTGGATGAATTAGGCGGATTGGAAAAAGCACTCGAGGCGGCTGCCGAAATGGCTGAAATGGAAGACTATGGCATTAGAAAATATCCGCGATATAAGTCCGATTTTGAAAAGTTTATGGAAGACTTTGGCGGTGTAAGTAGTGAAGTTAAGGAGAAATGTACTGGAGCATGAACTTGGCTCAGATCTTTATAATATTGTTGAGGAACTCAGATCGGCCCTGAAGCAAAAAGGGATACAGGCACGTATGCCCTTTACCATCAAGATCCACTAATCCATGAGTCCGAAGGACAAAAAACTTGCGTACCGGATTTATCTGTACCTCGGGGCCTTATTTATCACCTCCCTGGTGGTATCTAACCTGATCTTCCAAAAATTCTTTTATTGGAATCCGTTTGGAGAGGTAACGGTTTTTGGAGCACCATTATTTGAGATTTCTGTAGGCGTATTTGCCTTATCCGATCACCTTTTTAATCACCGATTTGATCTCCGAAATATTTGGAAAGAAGAAAGCCAATCAAATCGTTACTGCCGGAATATTTGCATCGTTTTTCTCTATGGGCATTGTGCTTATCTCCGACATTGCACCGGCAATCGAAGGATCCCCTGTAAATGATGAATTGTTCAGCAAGGTTTTTGCCCTTTCCCCCATTGCCGTATTAGCTTCTATGCTGGCATATCTCTGTGCTCAGTATGTCGATATAGCCATATATCATTTCTGGAAGCGCCTTACCAAAGGTAGATTCCTTTGGCTCCGTAACAATTTCTCTACGTTTTCTTCCCAAATTATCGATACCACCACAGTGGTTGGTTTGTTGTGCGTATTTGGAGTCATCCCCTGGAGCCTTTTTAAAGGTTTGGTGATCAGTGGAATTCTCTTTAAGATTTTTATCGCACTTCTCGATACACCCCTGCTGTATCTTTTCGTATATATTCTTAGAAAACGCTTCGATCTGAAAGTTGGAGGTGAGATCAAGCTCGATATCTAATCGATTTTCACAATTTCTAAGGCATTTCTTCGAATAGGGTTTACCAAAAGTAATATTTAGAGCAATTTTCTGTTATTTCACATAGTGAAATACCTTTTATGAAAACGAAAATTATCCGAATAACCGCATTGGTCCTTGTACTGCTCGTTATCCTTTTAGCAGCACTGCCGTCGCTGATGGAAAACAAGGTAGGTGAATTGCTAAAAGCCAATCTTAACAACAGGATCAACGGGGAGTTCAACTTCACATCGATGTCTCTTAACCTCTACAGGAATTTCCCGTTGCTGGGTGTTACCATGGATGAGGTGAGCCTGATTAATGCTGAACCCTTTGCAGGAGATACAATATTCTATGCCGACAACGTTAAGATTGCCCTGGGTGTCAGAGAGTTATTTCAGAGTGTTGATGATCCTATAGAGATCAAGGACATCCAAATAGACAGCGCCATTGCTATGCTCTTGGTCAATAATGATGGTGTGGCCAATTACGATATCTTACGTGAACCTGGCAATAATGATCAGGGCACTTCGAAAGAAAGCAGTACCATAGTCTCGATTCGGTCTTATGAAATCACGGATTCCCAATTCTCCATTAAAGACTATTTATCCGATTACGAACTTAATATCGAAAAACTTAAGCTTGTGGGAAGTGGGGACCTTTCGGAAGAAATTTCAAACCTTCATACCACTACCGAGGCCATAGTCTCATTCACCATGGAAGGAACCCATTATCTCGATAAAAATTCGCTTGAGCTCGATGCTGATATGGAGATCGACCTGGAAGAGCAGCGCTATACATTTAAAGAAAATAAGGCCATTCTTAACCGTTTGCCTTTGACTTTTGAAGGGTTTATAAAATTACTGGAAGAAGGACAGGAATTGGATTTGAAATTCAGTACGATCAATTCGGACTTCAAAAATTTTCTCGCAATGATTCCTGAAAAGTATTCCAAAGACATTTCCGACCTGGAAACGGAGGGCAATTTTGAGCTCACCGGTCATTTCCAGGGCGAATTGAATGAAGAAACAATTCCCGAATTCAATATCAGGATGATAGCCCATAACGCCTCTTTTCAATATCCGCAATTTTCGAAAAAAGTGGAGCATATTGAGATCGATGCCCTGCTTGAAAATTCTACTGGGAGAGCTGAAGATACCTCCGTCAAAATTGAACATGCGGGCTTTCAAATA
The DNA here is from genome assembly GCA_965212205.1 of Flavobacteriaceae bacterium. Classification (GTDB taxonomy): domain Bacteria; phylum Bacteroidota; class Bacteroidia; order Flavobacteriales; family Flavobacteriaceae; genus JAHEJJ01. The sequence continues at coordinate 389,127 of CBDBUX010000019.1, read as the reverse complement.
GATGAGGATGTATTTAAACTTAAGGCCGTGCTTACCGAACTTACCGGCAATACGGGGGTTGATACCCACGCCAGCGGCAGTATTGATCTCGATAAACTTTCACAGGCATATCCTTTGCCATCTTCAATAGTATTAGGAGGTAGATTATCGGGAGAGCTAAGCTCTGCTTTTACAAGGAATGATATTGAAAAAGAAAATTATAAGAATATTTCACTTAAGGGCGATCTTGAACTTAAAGGACTTCATTACAATTTTGATGCCCTTCCGAATCCGATCAAGGTACATACCTGTAAAGCGGAATTAGGGCCCAAGACCATCGAGATAAAAGAATTGGCGGGGAAAACAGGTTCAACCGATTTCAGTGCTACAGGAACACTGCGCAATGCCTTGGGATATATTTTTAATAAAGAAGTCTTGAAAGGGAGTTTTGAGATGAGATCAAATGCCTTTGTGGTTGCGGATATCGTCCGTGAACAAGAAGCTGCAATTTCCTCGGCTGTTGAAGAAGATTCGTTCAAGGTGCCCGAATATTTAGATCTTACCCTCAATGCATTAGTAGGGAAGGCCGTTTATGACAATATTGTGATGTACGACTTATCTGGAATACTCCGGGTTCGCGACCAGACTATCCGCTTTAATGAAATTTCCTCTCGTATGCTAGATGGCCGACTGCAACTTGATGGCATGCTCACCACCAAGGATCAGGAACCTCATTTCGATATGTCGATCGACCTGTCCAGGCTGAATATCGGCAAGACTTTTGAAACCATCGAACTGGCGCGGCTATTGAGTCCGGCTGCCAATATCCTTGATGGCCGTTTAAATACCAGTATTAAATTATCGGGCGGTCTGACCCCTCAGCTCGACCCCGACCTGGGATCTCTTTCCGGTGATATGCTGGCCGAGATTCTTACCGCCGAAATTCGCTCAGAGAACTCAAAAGTAACACAACTTCTCGATAATAAACTGGACTTTATTTCGCTGGATGAACTCGATCTCAGCGGCCTAAAAACAGCGTTGAAATTCGAGAATGGAAAGGTAAATGTAGAGCCCTTTAAGTTGCGATATAAAGATATCGACCTGATGTTCAGTGGAGGCCACTCTTTCTCCAATGCTTTGGATTATAAGGTGACCCTCAATGTACCTGCCAGATATATGGGCGAAGATGTCAACAAATTATTAGCGGGAATAGGAGATGAGTCCTTAAAAGATTTGACCGTCCCGGTGGTGGCCAATCTGAAAGGCTCTGTTTCAGATCCAAAGATCAATACGGATCTTAAATCACAGACCAAGGTACTGGCAGATCAATTGGTGGATATTCAGAAAAATAAATACCTCGATAAGGGTAAAAAAGAACTAAGTGAAATAATAGTTGGGGTTTTGGCCGGATCTCAGGCAAACAAGGCCGGCGAAAGTAATCAGGAAACCAAGGAGAAAAACCCTGTTGCAGGATCCGGAAGTACTTCAACTGAGCAGGCCGATAGTACCGGTTTGATTACAGAAGAAGGCTCGGAAGATGAAAACATAAAGGAAACTGCTAAAAGTATCCTGGGCGGGCTATTGAAATCGAAGACCAAATCTGTGACCGCAAAAGATACGGTCAATTAACCGTAAGGCTTACTACATGGCCTTCATTGGCGCGTACGTTAAATACAGAGCTATCATTAAATATCAGATACTGACCTTTAATACCCTTGAGAATACCACTGAATTCTGGATTTTTTTGAAGATTTAAGCTTTTTACTTTTTCAGGATATTCCAGAACAGGAAATTCTATGTTTATCTCCTTTCGATTGTGTAGGTAGTATGCGGCGGCTTCTTCTGGCACAAATTCGGTTAATTTATCGCGCCAGGCGGCCAGATCCTGGTCCATAACATCGTTGGTGAGCATCTTCCTCCAGTTGGTCTTGTCGCTTAAATGAGATTTGAGGGCAACCTCGGTAAGCCCGGCAAGGTAACGATTCGGTGCTTCCAGGATCTCAATCGCCTCATGTGCCCCCTGATCGATCCAACGGGTGGGAATCTGGGTTTTGCGTGTAACGCCAACCTTTATATTACTGGAGTTAGCCAGATATACAATATGAGGCTGAAGTTGTACTTTCTTTTCGTATTCAAGATCTCTGTCTTCCTTGTCGAGGTGAGCCGTGCTAAGTTCCGGTCTCATAATCCAGTCGCCTGCGGCCGGTGTCTCAAAAAAGCAGCTGCGACAGAATCCCTGACGATATATAGGTCTGTCTTCTCCACAGTTTAGACATTGATATTTTATAAAACGAATATGTAATTCCTTATCCAGCACCTGGTTTACGTTAAGAAAATCACCCTCAAACAACATATAATATTGTATCGGGCTGGCCAGCTCTGTTTGCATTTTCCTCAGTACCCCTTGAAACTTCATCCAGGTATTTTTACGGATTCTATTTGAAAAAATATCTTAAAGACCTATTTTTAGACGTTCTAACCACTGCAAATGCTATATTTTGTTAGTGGTACCCCGTAACCATGGGGCTAATGGAAATCAGAGCTGTCCTGTACGATGAAACTCATGAATCCCAGTAGCAAATAAGATGGTTGTCGGGTCGTAAAGATACCTAAAATGGCCATACCACTATTCAATTCTATCGCTTCCTGGCTCTTGAAAAAGAGGTATCATCAAATTGAACTCTTTATTAAATATCCTGCGGAAGTACAGCAGGAAGTATTACAACAATTATTAGACCTTGCTGAGGATACCGAACTTGGCAAACGCTATGATTTTAACGGGGTCAATAACTATAAGACCTTCGCGGAGCGGGTTCCTGTAGTAACCTATGAGGAAATAGAACCGATTATTGAACGGACACGTAAGGGAGAACAAAATATATTCTGGCCCACTTCAATTAAGTGGTTTGCCAAAAGCAGTGGTACCACGAATTCCAAAAGCAAGTTTATTCCGGTAAGTGCAGAAGCCTTGGAAGACTGTCATTATAAGTCGGGCAAGGATCTGTTATGCTTGTATCTCAATAATAATGAAAACTCCCAATTGTTCAAAGGCAAGGGGCTTCGATTAGGCGGTAGCAAGGAACTCTATGAAGATAACGGAACATTTTTTGGCGACCTTTCCGCCATCCTGATAGACAATATGCCATTTTGGGCTGAACTAAGCAGTACGCCCAGCAACCGGGTATCTCTGATGAGTGAATGGGAGACCAAGATGAATGCTATTATCTCCGAGAGTATTCAGGAGAACGTTACCAGTCTTGCCGGCGTACCTTCATGGATGTTGGTATTGCTCAACAATGTTCTTGAAGTGACAGGCAAGAACAATCTCTTTGAGATATGGGAGAATCTGGAAGTATATTTTCACGGTGGCGTTAGTTTTAATCCCTATCGCGAACAATATGAGCGTCTTCTGCCAAAACGAAATTTTAAATATTACGAGATCTACAACGCCTCGGAAGGCTTTTTTGCGATCCAGGATCGAAACCACGCAGATGATCTATTGCTGATGCTCGATTACGGTATATTTTACGAATTCATACCCATGAACTCTTATGGAACAGAAGAGGAGCGGGTGCTTCCGCTATGGGAGGTCGAAATAGGTGTGAACTATGCTGTAGTGATTACCACCAATGCTGGCCTTTGGCGATATAAAATCGGTGATACGGTTCGCTTTACATCAACAGACCCATACCGGATCAGGGTCACAGGCCGAACTAAACATTATATCAATGCGTTTGGCGAAGAACTTATCATTGAAAATGCCGAGGAGGCACTTCGCAACAGTTGTCAGAAAACCGGTGCAGAAATTTCGGATTATACCGTGGCACCCATTTACATGGCGGGCAAAGAAAAAGGTGCTCATGAATGGATCATTGAATTTCGTAAAGCCCCCGATGAGATTGAACATTTTACTGAAGTTCTCGATGAAGCACTTAAAAAGCTGAACTCTGATTACGAAGCTAAGCGCTACAACAATATGACGCTAACGAGGCCAAAAATTCATGTTGCCCCGGAAAAAACCTTTTATAACTGGCTTAAGTCGAAAAACAAACTTGGCGGACAACATAAGATACCCAGATTGAGCAACGACAGGAACTACGTCGATGAATTGCTTCAGATGAACCAATAATTAAGGTTTATTTAACGTTTTTCACCAAATTTAGGCGCTGATTTTCATCCCACTATAAAAATTTGGCATATGGCAGAAAGGCTGGTCGTGGTTTCCGACATGTGGGGAACCCAAAAAGGACTATGGATTACTTCTTATCTAGGGTATCTGCAGCAGTACTTCGACATTGTTTTTTACGATAGCAGGGAACTGGCTCAGATAGGCAATGAACCGTGTACTTCTGAAGAACTCTATGCCTCGTTTATCGATGGGGGCAGAGATCGGGCGGTTTCACACCTTCTCCATAGAGAACACATCAAAAGTCATTATCTCACGTTTTGCGCAGGGGGTACTATTGCCTGGCATGCCGCATTTAAGGGCCTGCCTATAAAGTCGCTCTATGCAGTATCACCTATAAATCTTGAAGAACAGTCGTTGGGGCCAGATTGCCCGGTGACCGTTTTGCTAGGGGAAAACGACAAAGTAATCGGTACAGATTGGTCTGTTCGAACTGGAGTCCAGGTAGAGACGATCCCAAATTTTGGTCACGACATGTACAGCGATGAAAAGATTATTCAGAAAGTGTGTCTAGACCTTTTAGATCTCGTCCTTAAAAAACACCATCAGGTTTAGGATACCGCTTTTAGCTTCTTAATGGTTTCGTAGGAGAGCTTGTCTTCTGCATAGGGTTTGGTGACCTTGAAATCTTTTTCCTCTGAACTGGGTAATTCGAACATCGCATCGGTAAATACAGCTTCGCATAAAGACCGCAATCCTCGGGCACCTAATTTGTACTCAACAGCCTTATCCACAATAAAATCGAGAGCCTGCTCGGTGATTTTAAAACTGATACCATCCATCGCAAATAGTTTTTCATACTGCTTGATGATTGCGTTTTTTGGTTCAGTTAGGATGGCCCGCAAGGTCTTTTTATCGAGCGGGTTCATATGTGTAAGTACGGGAAGTCGGCCAATAATTTCGGGAATAAGTCCATATTCCTTCAAGTCCTTAGGAATAATGTATTGCAAAACATTGCTAATATCGAGTATGTCCTCATTTTTGGAAGCGCTATACCCGATAGCTTGCATGTTGAGTCGTTTGGTAATTATCCTCTCGATCCCGTCGAAAGCTCCTCCTGCAATAAAAAGGATGTTTTCGGTATTGACCTCGATAAATTTCTGATCGGGATGTTTTCTACCGCCTTTCGGAGGTACGTTTACCATTGTCCCTTCCAGTAGTTTAAGCAACCCTTGCTGCACTCCTTCACCAGAAACATCTCTTGTGATGGATGGGTTATCACTTTTTCGGGCAATCTTGTCGATCTCATCAATAAAAACTATACCACGTTCGGCCTTTTCAAGATTATAATCGGCGGCCTGCAGTAACCGCGTCAGAATACTTTCGACGTCTTCACCCACATACCCTGCTTCTGTAAGAACCGTAGCATCTACAATAGCCAGGGGGACATTGAGCATTCGTGCGATGGTTTTGGCCATAAGGGTCTTCCCCGTTCCCGTTTGGCCTACCATTACGATATTGCTCTTTTGGATCTCTACATCATCATCTTTCGAATGAGGCTGTAATAGTCTTTTGTAATGATTATAAACCGCAACCGATAATACCTTTTTGGTGCGTTCCTGTCCGATCACAAAAGTGTCGAGGAATTCCTTTATCTGTTTTGGTTTTTTCAGGATAAGTTCCGACGAGAGATCATCGGTTTTGGATTGCCTGGATTCCTCCGCTACGATGCCATGAGCTTGTTCGATGCAACGGTCGCATATATGGGCATCCAATCCTGCTATGAGCAGGTTGGTCTCGGGTTTCTTCCTTCCGCAAAACGAACATTCCAGGTTTTCCTTGGCCATAATACGCCTTCTCTGATTTTATAAGTATAACGAAACTATCTGGATTTTGGTTTACCGTCGTCCAGATTTGCTCCTTGGTTGCGGTTAATCCTGATCTCTCTCCAGGATCTCATCGATCATCCCGTAATCTAGGGCTTCCTTCGCGGTCATCCAGTAATCCCGGTCGCTGTCTTCATACACTTTTTTGAATTTCTGACCTGAATGGTTTGCGATGATCTGATATAATTCGTCTTTGATCTTCAACACCTCTTTGGCAGCAATTTCAATATCGCTGGCCTGACCCTGTGCACCAGACATCGGCTGGTGGATCATTACCCTTGAGTGTTTCAGACCACTGCGTTTGCCCTTTTCACCGGCACAAAGCAACACCGCGGCCATAGACGCCGCCATACCCGTACATATGGTGGCCACGTCGGGTTTTATAAACTGCATGGTATCATAGATCCCGAGGCCTGCGTAAACACTACCACCGGGAGAATTGATGTAGATCTGGATATCTTTTGAAGAGTCTGCACTGGCCAGGAACAGCAATTGTGCCTGAACTATATTCGCAACCTGGTCGTTAACCCCGGTACCTAGAAAAATGATACGATCCATCATCAATCTCGAAAAAACATCCATGGCAATAGCATTCAATTGTCTTTCCTCGATGATGTTCGGGGTCATATTCACAGGGTACAAACTGCTGATGATCTTATCGTAGTACAGGCTGCTTATGCCCTGATCTTTAATAGCAAAATCTTTAAACTCCTTGTCGTAATTCATTGGTAGCGATAATGATTTTAAAAAAAAGTTGCCGAAAATAACGTTTCGGCCCCGTAAAGATACTCAATTTTTGGCGTATGGATGTGCTATATAAGTACGCTCAACGGATTAGTATAATGTTTGCGGTCGCGATGTTAAGGTTATAATTGCCATATGCAATCCTTAACCATATACTTCTTTTATGAAATTATCATAAGTGACCTCTTTTGCCTTTAAATTGGCCTCTTCCTTGTAGAGTTTTAATAGCTTTTGGCTCATGAGTTGTTCAGAAAGTCGTTTCACTTCATCCTGATTGCTCATGATCCGCATGGCGATTTGATCCAATTCTTCTTCCTTGGGATTGGTCTGACCATATTGGGCCATTTGTGTCCTGATAAAGTCCTTTGCGAAATCCTTTAATTCCTCGAATTGAATTTCGACTCCATGCTCTTTGATTATTTTTCCTTCAATAAGCTGGTAGCGGAGACCTTTTTCAGATTTTTCATATTCGTCGTTGGCTTCTTCTTCCGTTAATGCTTTCTCACCGGTAAGCTGAATCCATTTTTTCAGGAAATCGGCCGGCAAATCAAATTTTATCGTTTCGATCAACCGCTCGGTCACATCATTCAGTAATTTCTGATCGGATTGTTGTTCGAACTGTTTTTCGGCATCTTCCTTTAGTCGCTTCCTTAATTCGCTTTCAGAAGTTATATTACCTTCTCCAAAAAGTTTATCGAAAATCTCCTGATTCAATTCTGAAGGAACCCTTTCGTTTATTTCGCTGATTTCAAACGTTAAATCACAGTTCAGAGCATCGGCCTTTTCACGATCGATCCCCAGGGCCGCTGCCAATTGAAAATTTTCTTTAAAAAGACCTTTACTTTTCAATACCACCTGTTGGCCGGGCTTTTTACCTAACAAACTGTTCAGGGCCTTTTTACTTTTAATATTCTCGAGTTCAAGAATTGTTTTATTTTCGATTTCTTCGGCTTCATTGATAAAGCTTCCGCTAATTTCATTCTTGGCGGCCACCTCATTTTTAGATATAATTTTACCGAATTGTTTGCGGATACGGTCGATCTGTTCATCGACCATCTTTTTATCGGCAACGATCTTATAGTGGGTAATGGCCTTTTTTGTTTTCAGTGAAACTTCAAAATCGGGTGCAAGACCCAGTTCGAATTCAAAGGCGAAATTCTCAGTTTCCCAGTTAAAATTATCCTGTTGTTTCGGCAGTGGATTGCCTAATACGTCGAGTTTTTCTTCGGTGAGATATTTGTTCAGATTATCCTGAAGTAATTTATTAACCTCATCAACCAAAACGGCTTTTCCGTATTGTTTTTTAATGAGCCCCATCGGTACCTGACCCTTTCTGAAGCCGGGTATATTAGCCTGTTTGCGGTAATTTTTGAGGATCTCTTCTACTTTTTCACTGTAGTCTTCTTTTGTTATTGCAACAGTCACCACGGCATTTAATGCGTCTATTTGTTCTTTTGTTATCTGCATTTCTATCTCTTATTTTGCTTGAATAAATGGCATGCAAAAGTAGAACATTTTCCTTTGTCGGACAAGTTTTACGAATCCACGGGAAGGCCTTGAACTAAGGCTTATTATCTTCTCTTAGAAAAGAGTAGAAAATCGACTGAAGAAAAGTCAGCAATAAACTGAATAAAAGAGCCCACCAGATACTCTGAACCTGAAAACCATCGATAAGGCCGTCGGCCATTAAAATAATAAGGGCATTGATGATCAGAAGAAACAGCCCCAGGGTTAGAATGGTTACCGGAAGGGTTAGCAAGACCAGCAATGGCTTAACGATAAAGTTTAACAGACTGAGAACTATAGCCACAATAACGGCAGTGGTATAGGAATCGACTCCTATGCCCGGCAATATCTTGGCGAGTATGACCACCGCCAATGCGCTGAGTAAAATTCTAAGGATTAGTTTCATCGAAATTATGTTGATTAAACAAAAAAAGCGCCGGTTTCTCCGACGCCTTTAAGTTATATATAATCTTTATTAATTGATATATAGTCCGGTATAATTAAGCGGGTCTACACCAGGTAAGTTCGAACCGAATTCGGCGTTGATCGCTTCTACGAACAAGTTTGCCAGCAAGGCATTACCCCGAGGTGAAGGATGAACTCCATCCAGTGAGAATCCGCCACCGGTGGCGTAGGTATCGGTTACCACGCTACCGTCGCTAAGGGTAACCCCGTTAACAGAGATATCATCGAGAAAAGCTTTTGCATCGACCAGTACCAGGTCGTACTGTGTAGCCAGTGCTGCTATCGTCAGATTATAAGCGGCCAGAGCCGTGGTAACTGCCTCCTGTTCTTCAGGGGTAAGCACCCATTGATCGGCCAACGGAACTGCCACGCCATTGATAGACGTTGGGTCGTTGGGGTTAGCCAGTGTACCGATAATTGTCTGGGAGGTAAATACCAGTAAATCGTCGGCCGTGGCCTGACGCATATTGATCAAAGCCGGGTTAACGCCGGTAAGGTCTGTTAGGTCTTCATCGATGAGTACCACTGCATTGGTTTCGCCTTCTTCAAATGTGATCATTCTGCGGTCTGCTTCCTCCTGCGTAATCAGAATCCCTACCAATTGTGCGAGTCCCCCATTGTAAGCGGCATAAGCCCCGTTGAGCAGTGCGGCAGTGGCAGCATCGAGCGGAACAGGATTATGGGGTACCGTGGTAAAAAACGGAATAGAAGTAACATCTGGTATGTTGGCGATAGCTCCATCCGAACCGTTTGCGGTTAATGCCATCAAAAGGCCGTCATAGACCCCTGCGAATACTGTAGGATCTGTAATATCATTTCCACCATAGGTAGTCGGATCAAAGTTGCCGGTCTGATCTACTCCAGCCCCTCCGGAAGTAGCATAACCCAGGATGTCGTTGTTGCCAATCCACAATGTAAAAAATGATGGATTTTGGGCAATAGCATCGCCTATAATGGTAGCATCCGGAGCGCTCGCAAATCGTGCAAAATACGGATTGGCCGTTCCAAGCTGGACTCCCGCTACATTACCATATCCAGGCGCGCCCAGGTGGTAACTTTTAGCTCCGGGGACACCCATATTATTGAACGAACCAGCCAGAATATTGGTGATTTCCGTAGTTCCGGTTCCTGTTACTGGTACCGGCATGGGATCACCTGTCGAAAAATCGAGAATTAATCTGTTGCCAAGTATAGGGGTTCCACCAAGGGTCGCACCACCAAGGTTATCGGCCATCAGCGGGGTGTTAAAATTGCCACCTCCAACAAGCGCAAAGTTTTCGGCTAACATATTTGGAAAGGAGGCGTTCTGACCATCGATAAATAGGGCAGCATCGGAAAAGCCCGCCGTCAGAGAATTTCCTACGGCGACAAAATTTGAAAAGTTAGCTGTGCCGCTGGTATATTCAATGGGCGGCATGGGATCTGGCAAATCTGCTATAAAGTCGTCATCATTCTTACAGGATATAGAAAAAATCCCGAAGAAAGCCAGTAATGCTAATAGCTTCTTCATAAGGGTTGAATTGAGTTAATTTTAGTTTAGTTTGCCCCTATACAGGGATAAATCCAAAATTAACCAAAATTATGACACTTGCAAGAGACGACAATAAAAAGTATGCATGCATAATAAATGGTATGATCCACTACGATCTAATGAATTCCAGCGTTTTGAGGATGAATTGCCCAGGGTTTTCGGCGTGTAGCCAGTGCCCGGCTTTATCGATTGTTTCGAGTTGTGCCGCAGTGAAATGAGAATGAATCAACTCCAGATCTTCTTCTGTGATATAATCCGAGCGATCGCCTCGTAAAAACATAGTAGGTTTTTCGTAGTTTATTTCCGCGGGTAACGCCTCGCCGATAGCCTCAAGTTTAAATTGAAGAACATCGAGGTTAAAACGAAAATCGAGTCGGTCTTTTTCAGCCCAATGAAGATTTTTCAGTAAGAACTGCCTAAGGCCGGGGTCTTCGAGTTGCCGGCCAAGGATCTCATCGGCCTGAACCCTGCTCTCGAGAGTATCCCGTGGAATAGAGGTAAGGGCATTGATGATGATCTGATGATGAGGGGGGTAATATTTTGGTGCTATATCGGCTACAAGTAATTTTTCGACTTTCTGAGGATGGGAGCCGGCGAATAACATTGCCGTTTTTCCACCCATCGAATGGCCGAGCACTATAATACTATCGAGATGGTGATGGTCTACATATCGTTGGAGGTCCTCGGCCATCAAACGATAGGAGAAGTCTTCAGACCAAAAACTTTTTCCATGATTGCGTTGGTCTACCAGGTGCACCTGATAACCTTCTTCGGCATAACGGTTCCCAATGCTTTTCCAGTTATCCGACATGCCCAGGAATCCATGCAATATGATCAAGGGCTTGCCATCACCGACTATTCTAGAATGTAATTTTTCCATTAGCTCAAGCGATGCAAATACATATTAACCACATTTTCAAGACCCAGATAGATCGCTTCACATACCAGGGCATGACCTATGGAAACTTCTTCGATTTGTGGGATTTTCTCTTTTAGATAACCAACATTGTCCAGATTCAAATCATGGCCGGCATTTATGCCCAATCCAAGTTCCTGTCCCAGCCGGGCAGCTTCTACATAAGGCTCTATACCCGAAAGATCTCCTTCTTTGAACAACCTGGCGTAATCTTCCGTGTACAACTCTATACGATCTGCACCGGTATCGGCGGCCCCTTTTACCATTTTCATTTGAGGATCCACAAATATCGAGGTCCGAATGCCGGCTTTCTTGAAAGTGCCGATGACCTCGCACAGGAAGTCCTTATGGCTCAAGGTGTCCCAGCCCGCATTAGATGTGATAGCATCCACGGCATCGGGAACCAGGGTCACTTGCTGTGGCTTCACCTCTAAAACCAGTTCGATAAATTTAGGAATAGGGTTGCCTTCAATATTGAGTTCTGTCTTTACCAATGCTTTTAATGCCCTGGCATCCTGATATCGTATATGACGTTCGTCGGGTCTTGGATGTATGGTAATGCCCTGCGCGCCAAAATCCTCTAAATCCATGGCCACTTTTAAAACATCAGGAAGATTCCCACCACGAGCGTTCCGCAGCGTGGCAAATTTGTTGATATTGACACTTAGTTTAGTCATTGGGTTTCTCGGTTTTGATCGTGAGGACAAAAATACAAATTAGGCATACCTTTTGATATCTAAAATTAGTATTTTCGTAAAGAGAGATTCTTATGCAAATTCTAACTCATATTATTAATACGTTGCCCGTATTTGACATCCACGATTCACTCGAGGAGGTTATACAATACTTTAAATACACCACCTATTCTCATGTGGCCATTACGGAAAACCAAATGTTTGTGGGGTGTCTTGCAAAGAACGATCTGGAAACATTTGAAACTGAAAAACATATAGACGACTACCACTATCAAATGGAGTCCTTTTTCGCCACGAAGGAAACATCTTGGCTCGATGTTCTTGAATTATGCGCCAGAAATGAAGCCAATCTGTTGCCAGTGTTGGATAAGGAAAACCAGGTTATCGGATATTACGATCTCCACGATATAGTTACGGTCTTTATCGACACACCTTTCTTTACTGAGCAAGGTGCGATACTGGTAGTCTCCAAGACAGAAAAAGAGTATTCTTTTAGCGAGATCGCCCAGATCGTTGAAAGTAACAATACCAGATTAATGGGAGCATTTATCACCGGTAAACAGGGCGAAATCGTTGAGGTGACGATTAAGATCGGTTCGGTAAATTTCAATGAAGTTGTACAGACTTTCCGGCGCTACAACTATAGTATTCTTTATGGCAATAAACAGGATCAGTTCCTGGAAGACCTTAAAGATCGCTCGGACTACCTCGACAAATATCTAAATGTTTAATTTTACCTTCTGATCGGATAGCATTTAGCTCCTATCAGCACCATTAAAGGTTTGTGAACAGTTCGAACCTAAGGAATTCAAAGCCTATGAAAGTAGCCATATACGGCCAGATAGTCCAGGAGAACACTGCAGATTATGTAGATGAGTTGCTCGATGAGCTGAAGAATGCCAATGCCGTAGTATCGATAGAGAAACGATTCTGCAATTTGCTCGGGAAACACATCAGCGTGGAAGATTATGCCACTTTTACCGAGCACACAGGTCTTGACGACTCATTTGATATGTTGGTGAGCTTTGGCGGAGATGGAACCATACTACGGGCCATTACTTTTATCTGGGATCTGGGAATTCCCATTGTAGGGGTAAATACAGGACGTCTCGGATTTCTTTCAACATTCAAAAAAGAAGAGGTACGCAAGGTAGTTAAGGAATTTGTCGCCGGAGCCTATGTGATAAAAGAGCGAGGTCTTGTTGAAGTACATTCCGATTACGATATACCAGAATTTGGGGATATGAGATTTGCCTTAAACGAGGTAACGATCAGCAGAAAGGATACTACTTCCATGATTACCGTCGAAACTTATCTCAACGACGAATACCTAACTTCTTATTGGGCAGACGGACTTATAGTTGCTACCCCTACAGGCTCTACAGGATACTCCTTGAGTTGCGGGGGGCCTGTAATTGTGCCCGGCGTTAAGGCATTGGCGATAACCCCTATCGCCCCACATAACCTTAATGCGAGGCCATTGGTGATATCAGACGACACCATAATAAGGATGAAGGTTTCCGGCCGCGAAGATCATCACCTGGTATCACTGGATTCCAGGATAGCAAGATTGGAGAATGGTCGTGAGATTATCGTAAAAAAAGCCCCTTATAGTATCAAAATGATAGAATATACTTCCGAAAGCTTTTTGAAAACCATCCGGAACAAGCTTCTTTGGGGAGAAGACCGCCGTAATTGATTCGATTTTCAGGCAATAAATACGTCCATTCGCTGTTAATCAAAGAGAACATTTATATAATCCATTCTGCCGTCAACGCACAAAAGTTATATTTGCAATCTTTTTGATGAAATGCGTATCCTGATCACCGCTTTCCTGATTCTTTTATTTGGGCAGATTCATGCCCAAACCTATGAAGTAGGCATTTTTGCGGGAGGTGCAAATTTTATAGGTGATGTAGGCAGATCTAACTATATCTATCCTTCGGCTTGGGCCTTAGGGGGCATTGCCAAATGGAACAGAAGTAAACGCTATGCTTGGAGGGGCACCCTTTATTATGGTCAGATGGTCATAGACGATAGCAAATCGGAAATGGGTTCCCGGCAACAGCGGGGATATTCCTTTAAAAACTCTGTTAAAGAAGCTTCTCTGGGTCTTGAGTTCAATTTTGTGGAGTACAATTTGCACAAACTGGGTCCGGCCTTTACCCCATATCTTTACACGGGTCTCACCTATTTCAGGTATAATTATCACTACTGGGATGCCGGTCTTCTGCAGACACTGGACCAGGAAGAAGGATCATTTGCTATTCCAATGACACTTGGGTTTAAAGCAAGAATCAATCAATATCTTATCTTAGGCGGGGAAATAGGTGCGCGATACACCTTCACCGATAACCTCGATGGTAGCAATCCGGAGGGATCCAATTTTGAGGAATTCAGATTTGGCAATATTATAAGTAAAGATTGGTATGTTTTCTCAGGAATTACCTTAACTTATACCTTTGGAAGGAAACCTTGTAGAGACTGTTTCGAGTAACATCGATTATGAATACTATAGAAGATTTGGATGACAGGAACCTGCCCAGACATCTTGCCATTATTATGGATGGCAATGGGCGATGGGCCAAACAAAGAGGGAAACTCCGGGTCTTTGGTCACGAAGGTGGTGTAAAAGCAGTGCGCGAAACTGTAGAAAATTGCGCTAAGATCGGCATCGAATATCTTACCTTATATGCCTTCTCTACCGAAAACTGGAAACGGCCAAAAATTGAAGTGGAAACCTTAATGCGGCTATTGGTATCTACACTGAAAAAGGAATTAGAAACACTCCACAAAAACGATATCCGATTAAATGCTATCGGTGATATTGAATCCCTGCCGAAAAAAGCCTATAACGAACTACAGGAGGTGATATCAAAAACCAAAAATAACTCGAAAATGACCCTTACACTAGCCTTGAGTTACGGGTCTCGGGAAGAACTGAAGAACGCTTTGAAAGAGATTGTATTCAAAGTTAAAAATAATATAATTTCTCCCGAAAAAATTGATGAAACCATTATAAATGATCATCTTTACACGCGAAATTTGCCAGACGTAGATTTGCTGATCCGCACCAGTGGTGAACATAGGATCAGCAATTTTTTGCTTTGGCAGATAGCCTATGCAGAATTATATTTTATCGATATATTTTGGCCCGATTTTCGCGGCCAACATTTGGTAGAGGCTATCAGGAATTACCAGAACAGAGAACGACGATTTGGAAAAACTAGCGAACAACTTAACTAGGGATATCAATAATATTTTTAGCAAATTCCCTGCCTTACTTCTGTTTCTCCTCTTTACCATTCAACTCCAGGCTCAGGATACTTCATATGAGAACGGAAAGCGATATATTCTGGGAGGCCTTTCTGTTACCGGATTACAGAGTTATAATGAACAAACCGTAAAAACCTTTACGGGTCTCAGGGATGGGCAACCCATTGTTGTACCGGGCGACCAGATCAGTTCCGTAATAAAAAAATTATGGGATCTGGAGTTATTCAGCTCTATCGATTTCTATATAATTAATATCCAGGGAGACCAAATCTTCTTAGAACTCCATATCCAGGAACGGCCTACGCTATCTAAAGTGACGATCTATGGGGTTAAAAAAGGTAAAGTAGATGACCTTATTCAGGACACCGATCTTAAAAAAGGTAAAAAAATCACCGAAAGTTTTATCTCGAATACAAAGAACTATATTCAGAATAAATATAAAAAACAGGGATTCCTAAACACACAGGTATTAATCGCCACGGCCGAGGATACAACGGATACCAATGCGCAGAGCATGGTGATCAATGTTAAGAAAGGGGATAAAGTAAAGGTTCGCGATATCATATTTGAAGGCAACGAAAAGCTTTCGAAACGAAAATTGAGAAAAGCGCTTAAGAATACCAAAAGAAAGCAGTTTGGAAGGTTTTGGAAAAAGTCGAAGTATATCGAAGATGATTACGAAGAGGACTTATCATCGTTTATAGACAAATATGCCGAGAATGGTTATCGGGATGCCAGGGTGCTTTCAGATAGCATTATCAATGTGAATGAACACAATATCGATATCAAGATCAAGGTAGAAGAAGGCAATAAATACTATTTTGGCGATATCGAATTCATAGGAAATTCCGTTTATACAGACCGGCAGTTAAGCCAGACTTTAGGGATTAAAAAGGGAGCAACCTATAACGGGGTCTTACTCAGAGAACGCATTGCAGACGATTCTAAACCCGATGCCAACGATCTCACCAATTTATATCAGAACAACGGGTATCTGTTTTCTCAGATCAATCCTGTTGAAGTTTCCGCACAGAACGATACTATCAATTTCGAAATCAGGATCATAGAAGGGAAAGAGACCTTCTTAAACCATGTAACGGTAAGCGGTAATGACAAGACCAATGACCATGTCATTTTTAGGGAATTGAGAACAAGGCCAGGTCAGAAATACAGCAAGGAAAATATTGTACGAAGCATACGCGAACTAGGACAGCTGGGCTTTTTTGACGCCGAGCAGATCTCTCCTGATATCCAGAATCCTGACCCCAATGCCGGGACTGTGGATCTGGCATATAGTTTGGTGGAATCAGGTTCGAGTCAGATTGAACTACAAGGAGGATATGGTGGTGGAGGTTTTATCGGGACCCTTGGTCTTTCTTTTAATAACTTCTCAATTCAGAATATATTCAACAAAGAAGCCTATAAGCCAGTTCCGATGGGTGATGGACAGACCTTTGCGCTTCGCCTTCAGGCCAGCCGAACCTTTAGGGTCTATAGTTTAAGTTTCTCGGAGCCCTGGTTAGGAGGTAAAAAACCGGTGCGTTTCAGTACTTCCCTATCGCGAACTCAGCAGTTCCTGGCTTCATTTGATAACAACGGGCGGGTGCAGGTAAATAAAGATCAACAGTTCTCTATTACCGGAATCTCCTTCGGGCTTGCTAAGCGTGTTCAATGGCCCGATGATTTCTTTACCCTCTCCCATTCATTGAGCTACCAGCTTTACAATTTTAAGAACTATCAGACCGGTCTCTTCAATTTTGGAAATGGTAAGTCGAACGAACTGGCCTATACTATTGGTATTTCCAGAAGTTCGGCAGGTCCGGGACGGATCTTTCCCCTAACCGGATCGGTCTTTGAGGTCACCGGAAAATTCACGCCTCCCTGGTCGTTATTCGTGGATAAGGATTACGCTGGTCTTAAAGCACGTAGTGAGGAATTGGTGTTTTTAAGATCCCAACGCCCACTGACGCCCGAAGAGACAGCAGAGCTTGAGTCCGTTGATCAGGAAAGATTTGAACTGCTCGAGTTTTATAAAATTAAATTCAGGGGCGACTGGTATACCAGGCTGGTGGGTAAACTTGTACTTCGTACCAATCTGGAGTTTGGATTTTTAGGGAGCTATAATCAGGATGTCGGGAAAGTTCCCTTCGAAAGGTTTTTCCTGGGTGGTGATGGTTTAGGAAATAATTTTACCCTCGACGGCCGAGAGACAATACAGTTAAGGGGGTACGAAAATAATTCCCTGACACCGGTCGACCCGGTTACAGGGCAACAGGAAGGTGGAATAGTTTACAATAAGTATTCCTTGGAGCTACGATATCCATTGACCTTGAAGCCATCTGCATCTATTTATGCGCTTGGTTTTTTAGAAGCAGGTAACTCCTTTAACAATTTTCAGGACTATAATCCGTTTGAAATAAAAAGATCGGCCGGAGTAGGACTGCGTATTTTTATGCCGGCCTTCGGTCTTTTGGGAATAGACTTCGGCTACGGATTTGATGAGGACCTCAGGCCACAATCAGTAGGGCAGGGTCCGAGTGGCTGGCAAACCCACTTCATTATCGGGCAGCAGTTTTAGCATCGGGGGGGCATTTTCCAAATTATCGTAAGGTAAACTACTCATTTTAAAAGTTTTGGTATTTTTGGCACGATATTTTCTATGTTAAAATCGGTACAATAATGAAAACAAAAGTTCTTTTAATTTTAGTGACCGTTTTACTGGTTTCAAAAGCTTTTTCTCAGCGAGGTGTGAGGATCGGTTATGTAGACATGGAGTATATCCTTGAGAATGTAGAAGAGTACAGAGAAGCGAGTGAACAATTAGAAAACAAGGTTCAGAAGTGGAAGATCGAGATCGAACAACGCCAGGGAGTGGTGGAGCAGATGAAAAAAGATCTCATGGCCGAAAAGGTTTTACTGACCGATGAGTTGATCACAGAACGAGAAGAGGAAATTCAAATCCTCGAGAAAGAAGTCCTGGAATATCAACAGAATCGGTTTGGTCCTCAGGGCGACCTGGTACTTCAGAAAAGAAGACTTATACAGCCCATTCAGGATCAGGTTTTCAGTGAAGTTCAAAAGATTGGAGCCAATAAAAAATACGATTTTATTTTCGATAAATCGGCAGATGTTGTAATGTTGTACTCCGAAAAAAGACACGATATCAGTGAGCTGGTTCTTAGGGGAATAGCAAGAACCAGGAAGGTCAGCAAGCCGAAAAAGAAGGCAGAGACCAAGTTGGCGGAATTTGAAGGCGAAGCCGAGGAAGAAGAGATTAGTGAAGCCTTGAAAGAGCGCCAGGAAAAGGCAGCTGTTGCGAAGGAAGCAAGAGAGAAATCGGCAGACGAAAAACGCGCAGAGGCTTTAAAATTACGAGAAGAGCGAAAAAAGGCTTACGAAGAACGGCGAAAGAAATTGCTGGAAGAAAGGGAAGCCAAGAAAAAAGCCAAACTGGAAGAGCGAAACAAACTCAAAGAAAAAGCAAAAGACACTATAAACTAATTATAGAAATTAACACTCAAAAAGTAAATTGAAAATCATGACAAAGTTGAAAAAGGTAATTATAGCCCTGGTATTAATTGTAAGCGCAATGGGTTTTGTGAATGCGCAAAGCAAAGTTGCCCATATTAATGTATCGGAGCTGTTGGCCGAAATGCCAGAGATGAAGGCGGCGCAGGCCGAACTCAAGAAGCTTTCTGAAACCTACAGGGTCGATATTGAGAGTTCTATGACCGAACTTAAGAATAAGTACACTCAGTACTCAAATGAAGCGACCTCAATGTCTGAGGAAGAGAATCAGAAAAGAGCGCTGGAATTACAGGGATTTGAGAAGAATATCGGGGAAGCCCAACAGGCTGCTCAGCAGGAATTGCAAAAAAAGCAAGCCGAACTGTTTAAGCCTATTTCAGATAAGGCCCAGGCCGCGATAGAGAAAGTTGCAGCGGCTCAAGGATACGATTATGTGATCGACGCCACACAAGGAGGAGGTTTGATCGTATTCAAAGGAAAGGATCTTTTACCTGAAGTAAAACAAGAACTAGGATTCTAAGGAACAATATCCGATTTTAATAAAACCGTCCCGTTACAGGACGGTTTTTTTTATTTTTGATCTATCCGAAATAGGATAAATCCACATTTATGAACCATCGTCCAATAGGCATTTTCGACTCAGGCGTTGGGGGTACTTCGATCTGGAGGGAACTCCAAAAGCTAATGCCCTATGAAAACACTATATATCTTGCCGACAGTATTAATGCTCCCTATGGGGAAAGGTCTGCAAAGGAAATCATTGGCTTGAGTGAAAAAAATGTACAATGGCTTTTGGAGCAGGATTGTAAGATGATTGTCGTGGCCTGTAATACGGCAACAACCAATGCGATCGATTATCTGAGAAATAATTATACCATACCTTTTATTGGTATTGAACCTGCGATTAAGCCGGCAGCTTTGCATTCCTATACCGGAAAAGTAGGTGTCCTGGCCACTAGTGGCACTCTTGGGAGCGAACTTTTCTTAACTACCTCCAAAACCCATGCAGAAGATATTCAGATCCTGGAACAGGTGGGCGAAGGTCTGGTAAAACTCATCGAGGCCGGTAAAGTAGATACCCCTGAAATGCGTGTACTCCTGCAAAAGTATCTCGACCCAATGATACGCTCGGGGATCGATCAGTTGGTGTTGGGGTGCACCCATTATCCCTACCTTATTCCTCTTTTGAAAGAGTTGCTGCCAGCAGAGGTGAAGATAGTAGACTGTGGCGAAGCGGTTGCACGGCAGGCATTTAATGTATTACACGAACAAGAGCTAATGAGCGATAGTAGAAAACCAGGCAATTATTACTTCTATACCAATACCGATACAACTATACTTGAAAAGTTCCTGTCAGGAGACGATCTAAGCCTACATATAGAACATAAGGATTTTTAGGCCCTATTTCCTTCGATACGTCTGATAGGTGAAATCGTAGTCATGTTTTTCATCTGAAGGGTGATATTCTTCAGCCACCAATTCCCAATGATCCGGGTTGATAATGGGGAAAAAGGCGTCGGCTTCAAAGGACTTATGAACCCGGGTCAGCTCTATGATATCCGATATATCAAGTGCCAGGGCATAAATATCACCACCACCGATTATGAAGGCATCTTCGCCTGGGGATAAAAGTTTAAGCGCCTCATCCATGGAATGTACAACCAGGCATTGCGGATAGCTAACTTGATATTCCCGGTCGCGTGTAATAATGATATGGGTTCGGTTGGGCAAGGTTTTGGGAAAACTTTCAAAGGTCTTGCGCCCCATGATGATCTTATGGCCGCTGGTAAGAGTTTTGAATCTTTTAAAATCGTCTGGGAGATGCCATAGCAAATCATTATCCTTGCCCAGTGCATCATTTTCTCCTGCTGCGGCAATCATTGTGATGGTTCCCATGGCTCTTTTTTTTTATTGATCTTCCCCAAGGGGAATTCGGTTTCAATTTCTTTCTGAATCTCGGCAATTTTTGTGCGTTGCCTTGCCACCAGGATTTCACGTTGTTTGCGTTCCCAATCGGCTCCCATGAATTTTTTAGTTACAAAAACATTGAAAATATGCAATACCAGTAAGAATCCCCAGCCCAGCATCACCCATAAATACCAATCCTGTTCCACTGCGTATTTCAGGATTTTATTGGCGAGGAACATAAAGGCAGAACTTATGAGAAATACCACCGTATGTGTGTAGAGGAGCCTCTTTTGCCTTATCCGTTTTTGAGCATATTCGAGTTGCATATGCTGTTCGGCAGTGACCCCGGTATCGCCTGTATTTTTAGAAAACATCCTAATTCATATCTTTAACTGCAAAGATAATGGAATTAAACCCTAAGCCTTCAACACATCTTGCAGGAGTATAGAAAGTCTTTTCCAGGATTACAGGACTGCATTTATACAGATACGGCGGCAACCGGACTGATGTATACAGATCTGATAAAATGGCGACAGGAGCACGACCAGGACCAACTCAGTAGGGGAAGCTCCAATTGGTCCGATAAAATTAGCATACTAGATGAAACTAGGGTAGCCTTAAAAAAATTCTTTAAGGCCGATGAGGCCGAAGTGGCACTGGTTCCTAACTTTTCAATAGGTCTTAATCTCCTGCTCGAAAATCAGCTTCCTGAGCAGAAAACTTTATTGATAGAACATGATTATCCTTCGGTGAACTGGCCGATGGAAAATCGTAATTTCAATATTAGCTATGTAGTGCCCGATCTTAATCTCGAACAAAATATAAGCCGGAAAATTGCATCGGAAAAGATCGATATTCTGGCCCTTAGCCTGGTCCAATGGCTGAATGGGATCCGTATACGGCCTGGCTTTCTAAAAGAATTGAAAGATCAACATCCTTCACTCCTAATTATTGCAGACGGCACTCAATATTGCGGGGCTTTTTCACATGATTTTGATTCCTCCGGCATCGATGTTCTCGGAGCCAGTGGCTATAAGTGGCTGCTAGGGGGCTATGGAAACGGTTTTATGATCATAAGGAAATCGGCGATATCCCGTTTTGCGAGCCCATCTGCCGGTTTCAATTCGGCAAATGGTGATCTGAGTCGTCGGCATGATATTCCTTTGTGGAAAAGACTGGAACCCGGCCATCTCGATAGCCTGAATTTCGGCAGCCTGTATTACTCGCTGAATTTTCTCGATAGGATCGGGATGAACAAGATCGATGCACATAACAGCAGATTGGCGGCCTATGCTCAACAGCAGTTCGGTAAGCTGGGGTTACTTCAGAAAGAGGTGATAGAACGGGAAGATCATGGGAGTATCTTCAGACTTGTTGCTGGTAAAGACCTGTTTGAGCATCTTAGGCAAAACAGAGTGAAGTGTTCCTGGCGATCTGGCGGAGTGCGACTTAGTTTTCACTTCTACAACACTGAGCAAGAGGTAGATCGAATAGTGGAGATCATCAAAACTAATAGATAAATTTTTCCTACAATTGAAAATTGCGGGGCTAATTTTACCAAAGTCTATGCTTTGATGGTTCTAATTTATCAAATTGACAATTTTGATATAGTTCGTTGTACGATAGCGATTTAATAGTTTGTTTTGCAGTGTTAATTTTAAATTTTAAAAAATGGCAATCGCAAAGCAATATTTAAAAACTAAGCCTGTGTGTAAAGTTACATTCACAGTGCCAGCTGAAGAAGCAAAAAAAGTAGCAGTTGTTGGAGATTTCAATAACTGGAACCCTAAAGGAAGTCTCCTTAAGAAGCTCAAGAATGGTACCTTTAAAGGAACTTTTGACTTGCCTAAGCAAAGCTCGTTTGAGTTTAAGTATATCATCGACGGTGAGTACGTGAACGAAGCAGAAGCAGATCGCTATCAGTGGAATGATTTCGCTGGATCTGAAAACGCTGTATTGGAAGTTTAAAAAATGAAGCCGGGAAAATGTTTCCCGGCTTTTTTTATTCCACAACCTCCACTCCTTTCCAGAAGGCAACATAACCTTTTATTTGCCTGGCCAGGTCGCTGGTTTCGGGGTAATACCAGGCGGCATCCCTGTTTTCTTCGCCTCCTACACGAAGCGTGTAATAAGAGGCTTGTCCTTTCCACGGACAAGTGGTATGTGTCTCACTTTCTTCAAAATATTCCATATTGATACTCTCCGGAGGAAAATAATGGTTATTCTCCACAACGAGCGTTTTATCGCTCTGCGCAATAACCGCATTATTCCAAATTGCTTTCATTTTGTTTCTTTTTAAATATATAATCTTTATAGCCTTTGTCCTGATTGCTGAAAACGGCTGATACCGATAATCCTGCTTTCCCTGCCAACCAGTATACTATTTCATCATCGTATTTCTGCGAAATTTCGGTATGAATAGTTTCCCAAGGTTTGAAATTTACGTGCAAGTCAAGCGATTCAATGATGATGCTCTGTTTTTTTGTAGAAACCAAATAGCTTTTGGCGGTACCCGTTTCCGGATCATATACCTCCCAGTGCTTAAAATGATCGGGGTTAAAGTTACCCCCCAATTCACGATTGATCCTTAGTAATATATTTTTGTTAAATGATTCGGTAACCCCTGTAGCATCGTTATAGGCATCTAAAATTTTCTGAGGATCTTTCTTTTGGTCGAACCCGATAAATAGCAAATCTTCCTCGGTTATTACTTCCTGCAGCCTGGAGAGAAAATCAACAGCATCGGGATGCAAAAGATTACCGATGTTAGAACCCAGAAACAAAATTACTTTCCTGCTGCCGTTTAAGGTGCTTATATGTTTTAACACTTCAAAATAAGTGCCCTGCCTCGGAGCCACCGTTACTTCGGGAAGTTCATTTTGTATAGACTCTTCCAGGGAGTCGAGCGCATTCTGACTAATATCGATCGGTGTATATTTAAAAGAGATACCCCGACTGGCCATATGTTCCAGGAGAATTTTAGTCTTTTTACCATCTCCCGCGCCTAGCTCAATTAGATTGATATGTTCGGCCCCTGTTGCAAATCGGTCAACTATTGTATCCTTATGGGACGAGAGAATATCAAATTCCGCATCGGTAAGATAGTATTCCGGCATCTCCATAATCTGTTGAAAGAGCTTGTCGCCCTGTTCATCATAAAAATATTTTGAAGAAAGATGCTTTGGGTTCGCTGATAATCCGTTGCGTATATCTTTCGCAAATTGAGTACTGAAATTGTTGACAATCTTTTCTTGCATAGTGTTTATGTCGGGATTAACGTGCTAACCTTAATCCGGTAAATTGCCAACGTAGTTGTGGGTGGAAGAAATTGCGATAGGTAGGTCGCGTATGTTGGGGTGGGGTAGCCAGAGAACCGCCGCGCAGCACTTTCTGATTTACCATAAATTTACCATTGTATTCACCAAGGGCACCTTCTGCTTTTTTATAGCCGGGGTAGGGCAGATAAGCACTCTCGGTCCATTCCCAGCGGGCCCCCCAATGAAATTGCTCCTGTGAGGCTTCCCACTCAAATTCAGTGGGCAATCGGCAACCCTTCCATTGGGCGTAGGCAAATGCCTCATAATAGGAGATGTGGGTAACGGCAGCTTCCGGCTTCACTTCTACTAACCCGCCCAGGGTATAGTGATGCCATTGTCCATCGATCTGATACCAGTATAAGGGTGAGGATATATTGTTCAGGCATATCCAATCCCAAGCTTCGGCATGCCATAGTTCAAATTTTCCATATCCCCCTGCTTCGATGAACTCCAGATACTCTCCGTTGGTGACCAGTCGGTCTGAAATCTCATAAGCTTCCAGAAAAACCCGGTGACTTCCTAGTTCATTATCGTAGCAGAAGCCTTCGGTACCATGACCGATCTCATATATGCCTTCATCTATGGAAATCCATAGCTGGTTGGCCTTTAATACTTTGTTTTCAGAAAATTCTTCGGAGTAGACAGGCAATAGTGGGTTATTTCCCAAAATATACTTGATATCGGTAAGAAGAAGTTCCTGGTGTTGTTTTTCGTGATGGATTCCGATTTCGAGTAGTCCTATTAAGGCATCGCTTTGTTCCTCCCTGAAGAATTCTTGTATTGCCGAGCTAACATAATGCCTATAATCGTAAACCTGCTGTACAGAAGGACGGGAAAGATTCCCCCGGTCTGCACGGACAACTCGTTTACCTACAGTTTCGTAATAACTGTTAAAAACAAAAGCAAAATCTTCGTCGAACAACTTGTAGTCTGAGGCATGAGGTTTTAGTATAAATTCTTCGTAAAACCATGTGGTATGGCCCAGGTGCCATTTGGGAGGCGATACGTCTACAATTGGTTGTACCACATAGTCTTCGATGGCCAGAGGAGCGCAGAGTTCCTCTGTAAACTTCCGTGTTTGTAAAAATGTATCCAGTCGCGTTTCGGTAAGCAACATAGGGTCTTTTTCGCTAAAGATAAGTATTATCGCTCATACGGCGTGACCTGTTATACCAGACTATGCTCGTAAACAGGGAGGTGAAAACGGAACGAAGTCCCCTTGTTAGGAATGCTCAAAACTTCTATTCGGGAATTGTGTATTTCGATTATTTTTTTAACGATCGCCAACCCTAAACCCGAACCCTCTTTGGTTGCAGCTGCATCTGTCCTTCGATATCGCTCAAAGATCAATTCCTGATTTTCTTTAATAATGCCCGGCCCATTATCGTGTACAGAGATGTCTACCTGTTGATCTTCCGATTTGATCTCAATAATTACCTTACCGTGTTTAGGCGTAAATTTTATCGCATTCTCCAGGAGATTATGAATCGCTCTTTCTACAAGAGAAATGTCTGCGAAAACCTGAGGAGCACTTTTTTCAAGAGAAAGTTCCAGTGAAATGGACTTCTCGCGAGCAAGAATACTATATTCCTGTTGGATGTCGCTCACCAGATCATTGATGAGGAAGGGTTCTTTTTTGGGAACAATTTGATTTGTTTCCAGTTTAGAATATTCAAATAGTTGTATGATGAGTTTTTCCAGTCGTACACTACTTTTGCGGATCGTATTTAAATAGGCAACCCTTTCTTCACTATTTAGTTTCCCGTCCTTGATCTGAAGGGTCTCTATATAACCCTGAATAATGGAGAGCGGTGTCCGAAGATCATGCGATATATTGGCAATCAATTCGCTTTTCAGACTCTCAAGCGATTTAATTTTCTGAATATCCGAGAGTATGGTCTCCGCCATTTGATTATAAGTTATAGCTACTCCGGCCAGATCCATTTTTTCGGCTTCTGCAATTCGATAGTGCAAATCACCTTCTTCAAAACGTTTGGCGGCATAAACAATTTCACGCAGATTCCGGGTGAGATACCAGATTGATATAATACCGAGAAGACCCGTAAAAATCAATGTGAGGATAGAGCCGCCCAATCCAAGTTTACCAAAATAGCTCCCCAGCAAGACACTTCTGGCCGCAATGAATTCTTCTCCGGCAAGGATTATGTAGATATAGCCGTTTTTTACCATCTTTTGTAAAAGAGGCTGCCGAGAATGTTTTCTTCTTTTCCGGGTCCCGAGGATCGTCACCTAAGATGTAGCTTTCTCCATTAGAAGCGATGAAAAGTTCAATAGGTTTTAGTGAAATTTGATGCGGTTTTTCAACTGGTGAATCGTGATTCAGTACTACAGAATATTGTACTGTACCATCTTCGTCTAACAAGTATACCTCAATGGCACGGTTTACCGCCATCATATCGTGCATGATGTCACCAAAAAGTGTCTTATTGGGGCTGCCATCCTCGTGGAACGGACTTTGGTCGACGAATTTTTCGTCTATAAGATCCTGCGCTAAATTCGCATGCAGACGTTGATTGCTCTCATAGAAATAATGATTGGCCCAATAGACAGAAAGTGCCGTATAGGAAAGTCCGGCCAACAGGAGTAAGGCCAGAAATGCAAACGATAGCTTAAATAGCAATCGGTTCGATAATGTGCGTTGTATCATAACTCCTCATTAAATTTATATCCAACACCCCAGGTGGTAAGAATGTATTTAGGGTTTCCCATATCTGTCTCTATCTTGGAACGCAGACGATTGATATGCGAGTTAACAGTGTGTTCATAACCCTCGAAATCGTAACCCCAAAGCAGGTTCAACAGTTTTTTACGGTCGTAGGTCTTCCCGGGATTCGCTGAAAGAAATACCAACAGCTCAAATTCTTTAGGCGAAAGCTCTATTCTTTGTCCATTTAGAATAACCTTTCTCATCTCGAGGTTAATGGATAGATCATCGAATTCCAGGACGGTTTTACTATTTATGCCAACTTCACCTTGCTCACCCAATTTCTGTCTTCTGAAAATAGCTTTTACCCTAGCGATAAACTCCCTAACACTAAATGGCTTGGTCAGATAGTCGTCTGCACCTACTTCCAAACCCAGTACTTTGTCTATTTCTTCGGCCTTTGCCGTTAGCATAATGATCGGGCTATGGACATCCCGCGCTCGAAGCCTCTGGCAGACCTCAATGCCATCTCTGGTTGGAAGCATCAGATCCAGAATAATCAAATCTGGGGGATCGGCTATTGCATTTTGCAGGCCTTCCTGACCGTCTTGTGCAGAACGGACAGCACAGCCGAGGTCTTTTAGGTGAATTTCCAGCAAGCGGATGATCTCTTCGTCATCCTCAATAATCAATACTTGTTTCATTGAAGGCGAATAACGGATTTATGTATCACGAAATGGTCACAATGCAGACTTTGGTAAACAACCATTCTTCTTTAATGTCGTAGAAAGAGTATAAAAATTTCAACTTATTGCGCCCAAAATAAGTCTCCGCTCCAAAGTGATCCTTGTTCAAAAAACTTTACAACTATGTGATATCTCTGTTATATCTCAGAATTTACTTTGATGCAAACTTAAAAAGTAGAAAAATGAATGATTTTAAAAACTTACTTGGAATATTGACAGCTCTACTCGTATTAGCCTCCTGTGCTGAGGACGATACTGATGAACAGCCCCTGGTGTTAGATGCGGGTATTTTATCAGGAGGCCCTTTCGAATTTGTGATCGATGGTGTCCCAGACATGGTCGACGGAATTGCGCTCGATGACACGGCTCTAAATGGAGACAATCAGACATATGTAATTACCGATGCAGCAGATAATATTCTAGGGCTTCCCCCCAATCTCGATGCGGTTGAAGGGGTAGATTTCGATGCCGCTGGGGCAGGAGTGTGTTTTATTTGGCACCTTACTTATCAGGATGGACTATCGGGTCTGGAACCTGGAGGGAATGTTTCTGATTTTTCCGGCGAATACGATCTATCTAATTCAATCAGGGTTAATCGCTCCGGCCTCAATGCAGGGGTACTTGCCGGAGGGCCCTATCTCTTTACAATTGATGGAGTTTCGGATATGGTTACCGGTATAAGCCTTGATGATAGCGAACTTAACGGGAGTCGCCAGACCTTCGTAATTACCGATGATGCGAATAATATTTTGGGATTACCGCCCACCGTATCAGATCTGGAAGGGGTAGATTTTGATGGTGCAGGTCCCGGTGTTTGCCTCATTTGGCATCTGACTTATGAGGAAGGCCTTTTAGGATTGGAGCCAGGAAGTAATGTATCGGACTTCGTGGGGCAATTTGCACTTTCAAACTCGATTTCGGTAAGCAGGGAAGCCCTGAATGCAGGAAGCATCTCAGGAGGTCCATTTGAATTTACGATCGATGGCATACCTGATATGGTTAGTGGAATAAGCCTGGATAGTAGCGAACTCAACGGTAACCTTCAAACCTATGTTATTACCGATGACGCAAATAATATTTTGGGATTACCCACAACACTTAATGATCTGGAAGCAGTTAATTTCGATGGCGCAGGCCCCGGAGTTTGTTTAATCTGGCATCTTACATATGTGGAAGGGTTGAGCGGATTAAGTGCGGGTTATAATATCTCGGATCTCGATGGATATTATGCACTTTCCAATTCGATAGGGGTGACACGAAATGCCCTTAATGCCGGCATACTTTCCGGAGGCCCTTTTGAATTCACCATAGACGGAATGCCCGATATGGTTAGCGGCATTTCCCTGGATGACTCAACCCTAAACGGCTCCAGACAAGTCTATGTCATCACAGATGATGCGAACAACATTCTTGGTTTGCCACCTACCCTGACGGATTTGCAAGCAGTAGATTTCGACGGTGCCGGTGCCGGGGTATGCCTCATATGGCACCTAACGTACGAAGATGGCCTAAACGGACTGAGTCCGGGGAATAATATCTCCGACCTTGATGGTTATTACGCACTTTCCAATTCGATATCGGTAACGAGAAGTTGGTGATTTGATCAAAAGATGAAAACAATAGAGGCTCATTGTAATACAATGGGCCTTTTTGCCTTTCCAGTTTTGGCGACTTGTATTGGCAAAAAACAAGGCGATCTACAAAAAGGAAGTAATTGCTACATTCGGATCAAACAGCCACGATACCTTTAATATGTGGATGCGGGTCGTAATTGAGTAAGCTGAAATCCTCGAACTTAAAGGCGAAAATATCTTTCACTTCCGGATTTAATACCATTTTGGGTAAAGGCCGGGTTTCCCTGCTGAGTTGTAATTCTATCTGTTCGAGGTGATTGTTATAAATATGCGCATCGCCGAATGTATGTACAAAGTCTCCGGCTTCATATCCACATACCTGAGCAACCATCATCGTAAACAGGGCATAGGATGCGATATTGAAGGGTACGCCTAAAAATATATCTGCACTGCGCTGATAGAGCTGGCAGGAGAGTTTCCCGTCGGTAACATAGAATTGAAAAAAGGCGTGACAGGGGGGGAGGGCGGCTTTTCCATTGGAAACATTGTCGGCGAATGATATGGAAGTATCTGGCAAAACACCAGGGTTCCAGGCTGTGACCATTATCCTCCGACTGTCGGGGTTATGCTTTATATTATGGATGGCATTTTTGATCTGGTCGATCCCCTCTCCGTTCCAATTGCGCCATTGCTCACCATAAACCGGGCCCAGGTTACCATCAGCATCGGCCCATTCGTTCCAAATCCTTACACCATTTTCCTGGAGATACTTCACATTTGTATCGCCCTGCAGAAACCAAAGTAATTCATAAATAATAGACTTTAGGTGGATCTTTTTTGTGGTCACCAAAGGAAAGCCTTCCTGAAGGTCGAAGCGCATCTGGTGGCCAAAAATACTTATCGTACCGGTGCCAGTACGGTCTTCTTTACGAGTACCGTTCCTGAGTACTTCCTTTAATAAGTCGTGATATTGTTTCATGCTTCATATTCTTTCTTCAGCGAAAATAACGAAACTGGCAGAGTTGACGATTTGAGATTTTTCAAAACTTATTAACGACTTTCCCCTGATCTAAGATCAACCCAGGATCATACCGGCCATGGTTGCCGATAGTAATGAAGCTAAAGTTCCGCCAAGTACCGCTCTGAGACCAAACTCGGAAAGTGTTTTGCGTTGGCCCGGAGCTAATGATCCAATGCCACCGATTTGTATCCCGATCGAGGCGAAATTAGCAAACCCACACAGCATATAGGTCGCCATGATTACCGATTTGTTAAAACTAAAATGTGTGCCACTGCTGAAGTCTTTTAACTCCGCCAGTTGGATATAGCCGATAAACTCACTCGCTGCCAATTTGATGCCCAATAACTGTCCCATCAGCATTATATCGGCTGTGTTGACACCAATGAGCCACATCAGTGGGGCAAAAACTACTCCTAGAATGGCTTCGAGAGAGAGTTGTTCGTAAGCGGAATTTTCGGCGATCCAGGTGTTGAGGGTCGAAAAATCGCCGACCCAACCCAATATACCATTGATCATGGCGATAAAGGCGACGAATACCAACAACATGGCACCTACGTTCACAGCCAGTTTCAAACCTTCGGTGGTCCCGTTGGCAATGGCATCGAGAAGGTTAGAGCCTATTTTTTCTGAAGAGATCTTAATCTCCTTATTAACCGGTTCGGTTTGAGGGTATAATATTTTCGACATCACAATGGCCCCAGGTGCAGCCATCACAGATGCTGCGATCAGATGTCGTGCAAATTCCAGGCGTAACTGTTCGTCGTTACCACCCAAAAAACCAATATAGGCTGCCAGCACGCCACCGGCAACAGTTGCCATACCACCGATCATTACCAGCAGAATCTCGGATCGGTTCATTTTTTCGAGATAGGCCTTAATAAGCAGGGGGGCTTCGGTTTGTCCCAGAAAAATATTACCGGAAACACTAAGGCTTTCTGCACCTGATATGCCGAGGAACTTGGTGAGTAGCCATGCCAGAAGTTTAACAAGTTTTTGTATGATGCCCAGATAGTAAAGGACAGAAGTAAGGGCAGAGAAAAAGATAATGGTCGGCAGGATCTGAAAAGCAAAAATATACCCAATATTGGGATTATCCAGGTTGAGGAGCCCTCCAAAGAGGAACTCACTGCCAGCGAGAGTAAAGTTCAGGATCTCATTAAAAAAAGCCACCCAAAACGTTAAAAAACCACTGGATGGCAGGTACTTTTAGGATCCCTATAGCCAATATAAGCTGAATACCCAGTCCGATGCCCGCTGTTTTCCAGTTAATGGCCTTTCGGTTGGCACTGAAGATAAACGCAATGACCACCAGAGAGAAAAGGCCCAACAGACCTCTTAAAAGAGTGTTGAGCGAAAATCCATAATTAGGCGAAATCATGGAATCCTGGCTCAGGTCATTAAGGGTAATGGTCTCAACTGTGGTAATGATACTATCACCAATAGGTGTATTCTGTGCAGCGACGGTAATGGGAAGCAGTAAAATTGCAAGAAGGATCCGAGGCCGTATGCTCATAAATAGTTTGTGTATTAACGCTTCCTCTTTGAAATTTCGTCTCTGATTTTTGCGGCTTTTTCGTAGTCCTCGTTGGTGACTGCCTTTTCCAGTTCCTGATGTAATTCATCCAGACTAAGCTCTTTATAGGGGGTGCCGGATCCCGGATCAATTTCTACGGTTTCACCTTCCTGGAGGATCTCATCTACCACAATACTGTCGTCCCCTTCTTCTTTTTCTTTTTCCTTAGAGGAAAATTTAAGGAAGATTCCGGCCTTATCCAGGATAGTTTTATAGGTAAATATCGGTGCGTTAAAACGAAGGGCAAGGGCTATAGCATCGCTGGTTCTGGCATCGATGATCTCTTCGATCTTATCCCTCTCACAAATAATGCTCGAGTAAAAAACCCCATCAACCAGTTTATGAATAATCACCTGCTTTACGATGATATTGAAGCGGTCGGCAAAATTCTTGAATAAATCGTGCGTAAGAGGCCGCGGAGGTTTAATTTCTTTCTCGAGTGCGATTGCAATCGACTGAGCCTCAAAGGCCCCTATGACGATAGGTAATTTCCGGTCGCCTTCAACTTCATTCAGGATCAGGGCATATGCGCCATTCTGAGTCTGACTGTAGGATATACCCTTTATTTTTAATCGTACCAAGCTCATACCTCAAAAACCGTACAGACCCTACAGAAATTCGCTCTGGAGTGGACTGCTCTTAAGGGCACAAATTAACAAAAATTAAGCGTTTTGGGCCTTAAATTCCTTTAATTTTTCGGTGAGTTTTGGCACTACCTCAAAGGCATCTCCGACGATGCCATAATCAGCAGCCTTAAAAAATGGTGCCTCCGGATCGGTATTGATAACGACCTTTACCTTTGAAGCGTTGATCCCGGCCAGGTGCTGAATAGCTCCGGAAATTCCAATAGCGACATAAAGGTTACACGCCACTGGTTTCCCGGTCTGTCCAACGTGTTCACTATGCGGCCTCCATCCCATATCAGAAACTGGCTTGGAACAGGCGGTAGCCGCCCCGAGCACATCTGCCAGTTCTTCAACCATGCCCCAGTTCTCAGGGCCTTTAAGGCCCCGCCCACCCGAGACTACGATATCTGCATCGGCGATGGTAACTTTTCCGCTAACTCTTTCCACATTTACCGACCTGGTATTAAAATCGGAATCGCTCACATTTGGAATGATGTCTTCTACCGTGCCTTCCACATTATTTTCCTTCAGGCCAAAGGAGTTGTTAGAAACACCTATGATCCTGAAATCCGTATTGATCTGAGTATGAGCAAATCCCTTGTTGCTAAAAGTCATTCTTTTCACCACTAAGGGTTCTGTACTTAAAGGTGGTGCCACTACGTTGGGTGCGAATCCGGCCTTAAGCTTAGCCGCGAGTATACCTCCCATATATTTAGCATCTGTAGTAGCGCTTAAGATCAGGGTAGAAGCCGATTGCTCAAGTGCGATCTCAGAAATGATCTTGGCATAGACACTGGCATTGAAAGTCGTCAGATTTTCTTGAGTTATATGAAGAACTTTGTTTACGCCATAATCGAAAAGAGCATTACAGTTTTCGGCATTAAAGGCTATAGCCACCAAAGGCTGACCAATTTTTTGTGCGAGGTCAAAAGCATAGGATGCCGCTTCAAATGCATTCTTTTTAAATTTTCCGTTGAGCGTTTCTGTATAGACTAGAACTGACATTATTTATTCGGATTTACAGATAATTATTTGGATTAACAGATCAGATTACCTTGGCCTCCCGATGCAGTAGGGAAACCAATTCTTCTATATTGCCTGCATCTACCATTTTTACATCACCTTTTGGCGCCGGCTTTTCAAATTTAGTGTCTTCGGTTGCCGGACTCACCGCTGTGGGTTCGATTACCGTCAATTTTTTCTGGCGTGCCATCATGATTCCCCTCATATTAGGAATACGCAGATCGGATTCGTCTACCAGTCCTTTTTGTCCGCCAATAATCAGAGGCAAGGAAGTCTCGATGGTTTCTTTCCCACCGTCGATCTCTCTCGAGGCAGTCGCAGTTTCACCTTCTATTTCCAGGCCGATACAAGTATTTACAAAGCTCATACCCAGGAGTTCCGACATTATGCCCGGCACCATCCCGCCATTATAGTCGATCGATTCACGTCCTGCGATCACCAGGTCGTACTGGCCCTGGCGAACCACTTCGGCGAGCTGGGAAGCCACAAAAAAACCATCTGTGGGGTGGGCATTGACCCTTATAGCCTCATCGGCCCCTATAGCCAAGGCTTTTCGGATGGTGGGCTCCACCTGGATTTCACCAACTGTAGCGACGTGGACTACTGCAGCCTGTTTTTCCTTGAACCACATGGCGCGGGTAAGTCCGAATTCATCATTTGGGTTAATAACAAATTGCACCCCATTAGTATCGAACTTCGTGTCATTATCGGTAAAATTGATTTTTGAGGTGGTATCAGGAACATTGCTGATACAGACTAATATCTTCATACTTACATGCTTTTTACTGATCTCGTTTTGAGGCTGCTAAGATAGCTAATTATTTTCAAATTTACTATGCATGCATAGTAAATATATTAAATTAATTTTGGGTCGTGCAGGCGGGGAATTGACCAATATTTTTCTATTTTTGTTGGCATTTTGCATCGAACCAAACCCTTATCCTAAGAGATCATTATGAGAACGATCCAGTTTAGAGAGGCCATTGCCGAAGCCATGTCCGAAGAAATGAGAAGAGACGATTCCATATATCTTATGGGGGAAGAAGTAGCCGAGTACAATGGGGCTTATAAAGCTTCAAAAGGAATGCTAGATGAGTTTGGGCCAGAAAGGGTCCTGGACACTCCTATTTCAGAATTAGGGTTTGCGGGAATCGGTGTTGGATCAGCGATGATTGGAAATCGACCTATTATAGAATTTATGACATTCAATTTCTCATTGGTAGGCATCGATCAGATTATCAACAACGCTGCTAAAATGCGTCAAATGTCTGGAGGTCAGTTCAATATTCCTATTGTTTTCAGGGGACCGACTGCTTCGGCCGGCCAATTGGCGGCGACACACTCGCAGGCTTTTGAGAGTTGGTTTGCCAATTGCCCCGGATTAAAAGTGGTGGTTCCTTCCAATCCTGCAGATGCCAAGGGCTTGTTAAAGTCTTCCATTCGTGACGATGATCCTGTGATCTTTATGGAATCGGAACAAATGTATGGCGATAAAGGCGAGGTGCCTGAAGGAGAATTTACCATTCCGCTGGGCGTCGCCGAGATCAAAAGGGAAGGCAAGGATGTAACCATAATTTCTTTCGGAAAAATCATAAAGGAAGCTTACAAGGCGGCAGAAGAACTGGAAAAAGAAAGGATAAGCTGTGAAATCATCGATTTGCGAACGGTGCGCCCGATGGATCACGAGGCTATCCTAAAGTCGGTCAAAAAAACTAATCGACTCGTAGTTCTTGAAGAGGCCTGGCCATTTGGCAATATAGCTACAGAGATTACCTATCTGGTGCAGTCGAAGGCCTTTGACTATCTTGATGCGCCGATAGTGAAGATCAATACGGCCGATACCCCGGCACCATATTCGCCGGTATTGCTTCAAGAATGGCTGCCGAATCATCAGGACGTGATTAAGGCGGTAAAAAAGGTTCTATACCAGGACTAATAGCATTTTGTAAAGCTATAAACGATATCCCGACAAAGTGATAAACGTCTAAAAGGACCTTCATACGACCTACAACTACCCATTAATCTTTTCCGATCTCCCAAATTCTGACAGGTATCAGGCTCAGGTCATCGTCGAAGTTGCCATGATAAATGCCCATGAAGTATTTCAGGCTTATTTTTTTCTTGCTCATTACCATATCGGCCTTCTCCCAGACAAAGGTTGGGGGTAAGGTTATCGATCAGGAAGGTGATCCGGTTGCCTTTGCCAATGTAATCTTTAAGAATTCTACAGAGGGTACTGTGACCAATGAAGACGGTTTGTTTTATCTCGAATCTGAGGTACGATATACTGTTTTGTCCGTTTCTTTTGTGGGATATCAGACCCGTGAAATACCCTTGGTTAAGACAGCTACCTACAATCTGGCCGTTGTACTGGAACCTGGAACACAGCTCGATGAGGTAGTGGTTTATGTAGGTAAACAACCCAAAAAGAATAATCCTGCAGTGGATATTCTCAAAAAAATATGGGCTCGAAAAAAGATAAATGGACTTAGAATGTTCGATCAATATGAATATGATAAGTACGAGAAAGTTCAGTTCGATCTGAATTCTATAGACAGTGCCATGATGCAGAGTAAGCTATTCAAGGGCCTCGAATTTGTCTTTGAAGATCTCGATACCTCGAGGATCACCGGAAAAACCTATCTGCCCATATTTCTTAACGAAACAGCTAGCAAGGTCTACGGTGACAACCAGACCAATGCGAAGAAAGAAGATGTGCTGGGGAACAAAAATTCTGGTTTTAGCAGCAACCAGGCGATCATTGGATTTGTTAAGGACCTTTATTCAGATTACGATATATATAATAACTATCTCAAATTTTTCGATAAGAGCTTTACCAGTCCGCTGTCTAAAACCGGTGTCGACACCTATAACTATATT
Source organism: Flavobacteriaceae bacterium (assembly GCA_965212205.1). Taxonomy (GTDB): domain Bacteria; phylum Bacteroidota; class Bacteroidia; order Flavobacteriales; family Flavobacteriaceae; genus JAHEJJ01. The sequence continues at coordinate 353,142 of CBDBUX010000019.1, read as the reverse complement.
CTCACCGACAGTGCATTTATCGACAATAAGTGGTGTTATCATATTATCTACTACCCCCGAAGGAAAAGTGAACTCACCTTTAAGGGAGATTTCTGGGTCAATGACACTACCTATGCTATTAAAAAGATCAACCTGGAAGTCACCAAGAGCGCCAATATCAACTGGGTGAAGGAAATCTATATCGAGCAGGAATTCGAAGTTTTAAACGATTCCGTATTTCTCTTGAAACGCGATTATATGCTGAGCGATTTCAGTCTAACCAAAAAAGAGGAATCTAAGGGTATTTATGGCAAACGCACTACAGTTTATGACAACCATAGATTTAATGTGCGAAAACCAAAAGAGTTTTATAAGCAAAAGGCCAATCCATACGACCCTAGGGTATTTCAAAGAGACAGTACTTTTTGGAACAACAGCAGGTTGGAATCGCTCAACCGCGATGAACAGGGCATATACAAATTACTGGACACCTTAAAAACCGTCCCAAAATTCAATACTTATTATAATCTGGTGAGTATTCTCGAATCGGGATATATAGAGATCGATAAATGGAATATCGACATCGGGGATCTCTACAGCACAGTAGGTTTTAACGAAGCAGAAGGAATCAGACTGCGCGGTGGTGCCAGAACTTTTTTTGGTCAGAACGATCCGTGGCGTTTGGAGGGTTACCTTGCCTATGGATTTAAGGACAAAAAGTTTAAGCACGGGTTCTCGGGAAAATGGCTGCTCGATAAGGATATCAGGCTTATTCTATCGGGTGGAAACCGGCGGGATATAGAACAGTTGGGTATCAACCTGACCTCTACGACCGATGTTCTCGGACGCAGTGTGGCCTCCTCTGCACTATTTACCGTAGGATCTAACAACAGACTTACCAATATCGACCTGAGTACACTGCATGCAGAAGTAGAACCGTGGACCAATCTCAGGATTCGGTTTGGAGGTTCCTTTCGTAGTTTGAGTTCGGCTTTACCTGATTCGTTCAGCCTTGATTATATCGATCCTGATTCCCCCACAGGTATTTCTTCTGAGATCGACCAATTCGACATCAATACCACCCTTATATATACTCCAAATAAAAGAACCATCGGTTATGGCGTTGAACGACGGGACATCAACTTCGACTACAGCACCTTTGTTGTTAACTATACCAAGGGTCTAAAGGGATTTTTCGAGAGCGATTTTGAATATGAAAAGATACAATTATCGTTTCATCAGCCATGGAAGATTGGAGGGTTTGGCCGGTTGTATAGCACACTTGAGGTTGGTAAGACCTTCGGAGCAGTCCCTTTGGGGTTACTTAGTGTAATACCTGGTAACCAAACCATTTGGACCATCTACAATACGTTTCCAAATCTGGATTTTTATGAATTTGTCACCGACACTTATGCGACCTTGCATTTGGAACATAATTTCAACGGCAGATTATTCTCCAGGATTCCGGGTATCAGAAAATTGAATCTTCGTGAGATTATCGGTCTGCGAGGTGCCTGGGGTGAGCTCTCGGATGAGAACAAAATCCTGAACACCCCGACAAATATCCCCTTAGTGGCCCCTACAGATGAGATCTACTGGGAATATTCCTTTGGCATAGGGAATATCTTTAAAATATTCAGAATCGATTTTAATTTCCGCGGGAACTACCTCGATGATCCCAGTGCACGTGATTTTAGTATCAAAGGTACCTTTGGATTTAGTTTCTGAATTTGTAATCGCCTTCTAAATTGTTCAATACAATGATATTCAATGTCATAGAAATTGATCTGAGCGAATTACAATTACCAAAAATCCATTATCTCGCATTAAGCGATCAAAGTGACATGCAGAAGGTAAAATACCTTTTTGATTCTAAATGCATTTTACTACTTTTGCAGCCGTTTTTAAAACCTAATTAAACTTTATATATGGAACTTTTCATAGACTTTTTACCAGCATTTGGTGTTTTGGCACTCTTGTTTGTCCTGTTTAAAAACATTTGGGTAACTAAACAGGAGGTAGGAGATGATAAAATGGCAAGAATAGCCAAAAACATTTCCGACGGCGCGATGTCGTTCTTAAAAGCAGAATACAAAATACTTTCCATTTTTGTTATTGCTGTAGCCATATTGCTGTATTTCAAAGGTTCATCGGAAGAAGGTTCCAATGGGCTGGTTGCTGTTTCTTTCATCGTCGGGGCCATTTGTTCGGCCCTCGCTGGTTTTATAGGAATGAAAGTGGCAACTAAGGCCAATGTACGTACAACGAATGCCGCAAGAAATTCATTAGGTCAGGCACTTGAAGTAGCTTTCGCAGGTGGTTCTGTAATGGGAATGGGTGTCGTTGGACTTGGTGTCCTCGGACTTAGTGGCTTGTTCTTTATCTATAGTGGTCAGGGTTGGAATATAGGTGAAGTACTCAATGTACTCTCCGGATTTTCGCTCGGAGCTTCATCTATTGCCTTGTTCGCCCGTGTAGGTGGCGGAATTTACACAAAGGCAGCCGATGTAGGTGCCGATCTCGTTGGTAAAGTAGAAGCCGGTATTCCTGAAGACCATCCGTTAAACCCGGCTACAATTGCAGATAATGTAGGTGATAATGTTGGAGATGTTGCCGGTATGGGTGCCGATCTTTTTGAATCGTATGTCGGTTCTATTATCGGTACTATGGTACTTGGTGCCGCTTTTGTCGCTTTGCCTGAATTCGGAGCTTCATTCGACGGACTGGGAGCAGTTCTGTTACCACTGGCGCTGGCAGCAGCCGGAATTGTCATGTCCATTATAGGGACTTTTTTCGTAAAGGTAAAAGACGGCGGGTCACCTCATAAAGCACTGAATGTTGGGGAGTTCGGATCTGCTATTCTTACCGTGGCCGCTTCCTACTTTATTATTGCAGAGATGTTACCAGAGAGCTGGGTCATCGCGGGAAATGAATATTCATCTATGGGTGTTTTTTGGGCAACTATTGCCGGACTTTCCGCTGGTTTGCTAATCGGTAAGGTAACCGAATATTATACAGGAACAGGCACTAAACCTGTAAATGGTATAGTACGACAGTCTGAAACCGGATCGGCCACAAACATCATTGCTGGTTTGGGTGTAGGTATGATGTCTACAGCTATTCCTATTCTATTGATTGCCGCGGCAATTCTTATATCACATTACTTCGCAGGTCTCTACGGAATAGCGATTGCCGCTGTAGGGATGCTGGCCAATACAGGTATTCAATTAGCGGTAGATGCCTACGGACCGATCTCAGACAATGCCGGAGGAATCGCCGAGATGTCGGAATTACCTAAGGAGGTAAGAGAAAGGACTGATAAACTCGACGCTGTCGGGAATACCACTGCAGCCATCGGAAAAGGATTTGCCATCGGTTCGGCGGCCTTAACAGCGTTAGCCTTGTTCGCCGCATTTATGCAAACGGCAAACGTAAAAACTATAGATGTGTCACGACCCGATATTATGGCAGGCCTTCTGGTAGGAGGTATGCTTCCCTTCGTTTTTTCAGCCCTTTCGATGGGCGCTGTAGGACGGGCGGCCATGGCGATGATCGAGGAAGTAAGAAGGCAGTTCAGGGATATTCCTGAACTTAAAAACGCTTTGGTTGTGATGAATAAATATGATTCTGATATGTCTAAGGCCTCAGAAGAAGATAGAAAGATCTTTGACGCAGCCGATGGGAAAGCAGAATATCAGAAATGTGTGGAGATCTCCACCAAAGCATCGATCAAAGAAATGGTCTTACCTGGGTTATTAGCGATCGCTGTTCCCGTAGCCGTAGGATTTATCGGTGGCGCGGAAATGCTAGGTGGTCTTCTGGCTGGGGTAACCACCGCCGGGGTATTGATGGCGATTTTTCAGTCCAATGCGGGAGGTGCATGGGACAATGCCAAGAAAATGATAGAAGAGCAGGGGCGAAAAGGAACAGACGCTCATAAAGCAGCAGTAGTTGGCGATACAGTGGGAGATCCTTTTAAAGATACTTCAGGGCCTTCATTGAATATACTTTTGAAATTAATGTCTGTAGTAGCTCTGGTAATTGCACCCAGTATTGCACTTTCTTCAGAAACTTTAACCGCCTACAATGAGAGTCGGGTTGAAGAAGAAAACCAAAAAGTTGAAATGGTAGATGCAGAGATGGTATCTCAAAACGATGCGTCGGCGGTAGAATATCAGGTAGTAGCATCAAATACGATCGATGCTGAGACAGAGACCGATATCAAAATATCTGAATCTGAAATCAAAGCGGAAACCACAGCTTTGGAAAAGAGATAAACTGAGCAGATTAAATTTATAAGACCCCGCCGATTTGGCGGGGTTTTTTTATGACTATTGTAATCTGAAAACAATCGGCATCGTAAAAGGAACACGAACATTTTTACCCCTTTGCTTACCCGGTGTCATCTGTGGAAGTTTTTTAATTATCCTTACCGCCTCGGTTTCCAGAATTCTATCTGGCCCCCGCATTTTAATATCGCCAATACTTCCATCTTTTTGGATGGTGAACTGTATAAACACTCTGCCCTCCAGGCCCATTTCAATAGCCGATTCCGGATAGCGAAAGTTTTTATTGACATGCTTGATCATCATCGCCTGAAAACAAGCTCTTTTATCTTTCGAATCTTCACAACCAGGAAATATGGGGACTTCTTCGATCAGAATAAAATCGATGATCTCGTCTTCGATTTCTTCTAGTACCGAAATACTGTCGATGGGTACTATTTCACTATTAATGTCACTTTCCGAGGATTCGATAGGCGTTTCATCTATTACCTCATCATCTTCCTTTATTATGATCAGAGGAGGCGTTTGAATTTTCTTTTGAGGAAGTATTTTAGGTATTTTGATAACGACAGGAGCTTCTTCAATAGAATTTTCCTGTATCAGGATACTATGATCCCACTCCGATGCCGACCCATAGCTCTTCCATTCCAGTGCGATATAAGTCATCAGAAGAACCAGGGTTAGACCCAGGCTAAAATAGAGCGGGGAGTTTCGATTGATATTATGCTTGGCATACTTTTTCGGTTCCATAAAACATTGATTTAGTACTCCAACTGGTGGCTCGATGCCGGTGGAATAGATTATTACCTAAATCTATGTTCTTAAAACACGATATAAAACCGATAATGAGTGAACTAGAGTTTTGAATGAGTGTAATGGCTACGGTAGCTGTAGTACACTTTTTAAAGAATTAAAAGAGACCGTGGATTTCCGCATCGATTTTATTGATGACCTCGCCCAAATGTTCCGGGTTGTCTACAAAATCGAGTTTATCCACATCTATGATCAGGAGTTTGCCCTTTTCATATCCATGGGCCCAGGCCTCGTATCGCTCATTTAAACGGCTGAGGTAGTCGATCGAAATCGAGTTTTCATAGTCCCGGCCCCTCTTATGAATTTGTTGAACCAGGTTAGATATTGTACTTCTTAGATAGATCAGAAGATCTGGGGGTTGTACCAATTGTTCCATGAGTTCGAACAACCCGGTATAGTTGCTAAAATCCCTGTTGGTCATCAGCCCCATGGCGTGAAGGTTGGGCGCAAAAATATGAGCATCCTCATAGATTGTGCGATCCTGAATGACATTCTTGCCGGTTTCTCGGATTTTAAGGATCTGTCTATAGCGACTATTGAGGAAATAGATCTGCAGATTAAAACTCCATCGTTCCATCTGATTGTAAAAATCATCAAGATAGGGGTTGTCCACAACATCTTCATAATGAGCTTCCCATCTGTAGTGTTTGGCAAGCAGCTCTGTTAAGGTGGTCTTACCGGCCCCTATATTCCCCGCAACCGCTATGTGCATAAAATGTGGTCCTTTATGGTTAGTGTAGATTTTTATAGGGAACACAATATACAAAGTATCTTCGCACCGCGAAAAAATAGTTGATGAAATACACCAGATAATTAAAACGATGCAGAATTTTTATTTCTTTGTTAAATATGTATTTTTGACGACCCATTGTAGAGGATGGATTTGACTGATTGCAACCTCTTTAAAAATGCTAAAGCAGCCACTGCTTCCCCTTAAGAATGGTCTCCTCTTTAGCTTGGTTTAGTCGGTCTGATTAATTTCGAAAAATAATTTATGGCGTATCTCTTTACATCAGAATCGGTCAGCGAGGGTCATCCCGATAAAATTGCAGATCAGATCAGCGATGCACTCTTAGATAATTTTCTTGCGTTCGACCCTGGCAGTAAAGTAGCCTGCGAGACCATGGTAACCACAGGACAGGTGATTCTGGCCGGTGAGGTTAAAAGTAACACTTATCTCGACCTACAGGCTGTTACACGTGAAGTGATCAACGAAATTGGTTATACCAAGGCCGAATATAAATTCAGCGGTGATTCTTGCGGAATTATCTCTCTCATTCATGAACAGTCTGCAGAGATCAATCAGGGGGTCGAAAGGGAAACCAAAGAAGAACAAGGTGCCGGCGACCAGGGGATGATGTTCGGTTATGCTACGGTGGAAAGTGCTAATTATATGCCTGTAGCTCTCGATATCTCCCACAAAATCCTGCAGGAACTGGCGCTGCTTAGAAGAGAGGCCAAAGATATGGCATATCTCAGGCCGGATGCAAAGGCCCAGGTTACCCTGGAGTATTCAGATGACCATGTTCCGCAGCGGATCGATACTATTGTGGTATCTACCCAGCACGATGATTTTGATAGCGATGACGAAAGGATGCTCGATAAAATCAAAAAGGATATCATACATATCCTCATCCCGCGTGTAGTGAAGAAATTACCGCCAAATATTCAGCAACTGTTTTCGGAAGAAGTACAATACCATATCAACCCAACAGGCAAATTTGTTATTGGAGGTCCTCATGGAGATACAGGTCTTACCGGTAGAAAGATAATCGTGGACACCTATGGAGGCAAAGGAGCCCACGGTGGTGGCGCTTTTAGCGGAAAGGACCCCAGTAAGGTCGATCGAAGTGCAGCTTATGCCGCAAGGCATGCTGCAAAGAACCTTGTAGCAGCAGGGGTTGCCGATGAAATTCTGGTCCAGGTTAGCTATGCCATAGGCGTGGCCCATCCTACATCGATATTTGTGGACACCTATGGAACTGCTAAAGTTGAATTAAGTGATGGCCAGATCGCTGAGAAAGTGTCAGAGTTGTTCGATATGAGACCTTTTGCCATTGAAGACCGATTAAAATTAAGGAATCCGATATACAGGGAGACCGCTGCGTATGGCCATATGGGCAAGGAACCCCGACTGGTAAATAAGACTTTCGAATCGCCCTATAATGGGAAGGTAGAGAAGGAGGTAGAACTCTTTACCTGGGAGAAATTAGACATGGTAGAAGATATTAAAAAAGCCTTTGGATTGTAATTTTTTACTCAATTAGTAGGATATTAAGAAAATCCATAACTATATTTGACCCTTAAAGTTCCGGCAAATACTGTTTTGTTATCAAGAAAGGTGGAGGGAATAGACCCGGTGAAGCCTTAGCAACCCTTTGTATTCTTTTCAAAGAAGGTGCTACATTCTATCCCGAAATAAACGGGGCAGATAACATGATCAATTACATCTGGTAATTATTCACTCTTTCTTTTTTAACACTTCAATACGACCCTGTAAAAGGGCCGGAGCGGAATTGATATGTTCAAATCAAAATAAAAATTAAAGTTATGAGTGAATTCAAATTTTCTACAGATGCCTTACACGCGGGCCACGACACCTCGTTGAACGGCGGAACCAGAGCGGTTCCTATTTATCAAAGCACAGCCTATGTTTTCAATAATTCTGAGCATGCTGCTAATTTATTCTCCCTGGCTGAATTCGGGAATATTTATACCCGGATTAACAATCCAACCAATGATATTCTGGAACAGCGATTGGCGGCCGTGGAAGGTGGTATCGCTGCAGTTGTAACCGCTTCCGGGACGGCCGCATTAAATACGGCTCTGCTGGTATTGCTTAAAGCAGGCGATCATATTGTATCCTCTAATAGTCTATATGGTGGAACCTATAATTTATTCAATGTAACCCTTCCCCGATTGGGAATAACCACAACTTTTGTGGATCCATCTGATCCTGCCAATTTTGGAAGGGCAATTAAGGAAAATACGAAGGTTATTTTTGTGGAATCTTTAGGTAATCCCAAATTAGATGTGCTCGATCTGAGAGCCATTGCTACAGAAGCCAAGGCGGCCAAAATACCCTTTATAGTAGATAATACAGTTCCCACTCCGGCCCTGCTTAACCCTATTGAACACGGGGCGAATATTGTGATTCATTCCCTTACAAAATATATCAATGGGAACGGAACAGCACTCGGAGGCGCAATAATCGACGCCGGAACCTTCGATTGGGCAAATGGAAAATTTCCGGAATTTACCGAACCGTCTCCAGGTTATCATGGGTTGGTTTACCATGAAGCCCTCGGGGCTGCAGCCTTTATAGCTAAAGTCCGTATCGAAGGGCTTCGGGATCATGGGGCATGCCTGAGTCCATTTAATGCTTTCCAGATTATCCAGGGCCTGGAGACCCTCGAGATACGTATGAAAAAGCACAGTGAGAATGCATTGCAATTAGCTCAATGGCTCGAAGATCAGGAAGCGGTAACATGGGTTAATTACCCGGGTTTAAAGTCCAGTAAATATCATGCAGAGGCCGAATTATACTTGCCCAAAGGGCAGAGTAGTATTGTAACCTTTGGAGTAAGGGGAGGATTCGAATCGGCCAAGAAGATCGCCGATGAGACCGAGATATTTTCGCTCCTGGCCAATATCGGAGATACAAAATCGCTAATTATTCATCCGGCTAGTACTACCCATCAGCAATTAAGCGAAGAGGAGCAGGAATTAACCGGAGTATCCAAAGATCTTATCAGACTTTCTGTCGGATTGGAGCACCTCGAAGACCTTAAATCCGATTTACAACAAGTATTCGAAAAGATCGATCTCGGGGTAGTGAATTAGTATAAATAATAAAAAGGTTGGCATGGAAGTGGCTACAACGGCTTTGCAACAACTCGAGATACCTCGCTTTACAACCTATAGCGGGCGATCTGAGACCATAGCGATTACCTATCAGCTTTTTGGTCCGGCGCTCCATACGGCACCTATAGTAGTGGTGAATCATGCGTTAACAGGAAACTCTAACGTTGCAGGTAAGAACGGCTGGTGGTCGGCCCTGATTGGCAAGGGGAAATGTATCGATACAGATTCCTATACTATTGTCGCCTTCAATATACCGGGCAATGGTTACGATGGGTTTGTGATTGAACATTACAAAGATTATGTAGCCGGAGATGTTGCCAGGATTTTCTGGCTGGGTCTGCAGCAATTAGGGATCACTAAGGTTTTTGCAACTATAGGCGGCTCGCTTGGAGGAGGTATCGCCTGGGAAATGGCTGCACTATATCCGGGCCATATCGAGCATCTGATCCCTATCGCTTCGGATTGGAAATCGACAGACTGGCTTATCGCTAATTGTCAGATCCAGGAGCAGATCTTAAAGAATTCAAAGCAACCTGTGCACGATGCGCGTATGCACGCCATGTTATGCTACAGGACTCCGGAATCCTTTAAGCAACGTTTCCAACGCAGCACAAATGAAAAGCTGCAGGTCTTCAATGTGGAAAGTTGGCTCACTCATCACGGAAAGAAGTTACAGGAACGCTTTCAACTTTCGGCCTATAAATTGACAAATCAGTTACTCAAAACCATTGATATAACCAGAGATGGCAATCATCGATTCGATGAGTTGAGAGACAGCGATACCAATATTCATATTATTGGGGTGAATTCGGACCTCTTTTTTACGGCTGGTGAAAACAAGGATACCTTTAAGCGTCTTGCACAGTCCAAGACCAATGTTACCTATGGTGAGATTCAGTCGGTGCATGGTCATGATGCATTCCTGATGGAATTCGAACAACTCGAGAATTTGCTCAAAAATGTTTTTGACACCAACGCAAATTTAGCACCTTATAAAATCCTCAAATTTGGTGGTCGTTCACTATCCAACGGAGAGGGTATAGGAAGAGTGCTCGAAATCATTAAACACAAAGTAGATCAGGGTGATAATATCGTCGTGGTTTTATCGGCCCGGGAAAAAGCCACTGATCAGCTCGAAACCATATTGGAAAAAGCAGCTACTGGCAGGGGGTATAAGGAAGATTTTGAAGCCTTCGAGGCCTACCAGAACCATACCTATAAGAATGTAGATCTTTCCGACGAATTTGAAGCGCTGGTGCGGCTGTTCGAAGGGGTCGCCATGGTTGGCGATTACAGTCCAAAAGTTAAGGATCAGGTTCTTGCCTTCGGGGAGATTATCGCCGGTAAATTGATGACTAAATTGCTTATTGGTCTTGGGCTGAATGCCAGGTTGCTCGACTCGAGAAGACTGATCAAAACCGACGATACTTACGGCGATGCTAAAGTACTTGAAGATCTATCAAGGAAAAGGGTAATAGAAGAATTTTCCACTCTGAAACCCGGTGAGATTCCTGTGGTAACGGGCTTTATCGCCTCAACTTCGGATAACGAGACAACGACCCTGGGCAGAAACGGAAGCAATTACACCGCCTCTTTACTGGCCAATTTTCTCGATGCGGCGGAATTGCAAAACTATACTCATGTTAACGGGATCTATACCGCCAACCCTGATTTAGTGTCCGATGCACGGAGGATTGCACAACTATCTTATGCCGAGGCAAATGAATTAGCCAATTTCGGAGCGACAGTACTTCACGCTAAAACGATTATTCCACTAATAGAAAAGAATATCCCATTAAGGATCCTGAATACCTTTAATAACGATGACAGTGGTACTTTAATCAGTTCAAAATCGAGTATTGAAGGGATCAAATCATTGTCAGTTGTAGAGCATGAAGCCCTTATTAACCTCGAAGGTCGGGGGTTGCTGGGAAAGGTGGGCATTGATGCACGGATCTTTAGGACCCTGAGCCAGAACAACATCAGTGTCAGTATTATTTCCCAGGGTTCTTCGGAAAGAGGTATCGGCCTGGTGGTAAATGCACTAAAGGCCAAAAAAGCAAAATTGGCACTACAACAAGAATTCGAGACCGATTTCCGCAGTCGGGATATCAATTCGATCAGTATTGTGGAGGAGGTTTCGGTGATATCTATTGTGGGGCAGGATTTGAGCACCTTCCATAAACCTTATAATGCCTTGATAAAAAACCAGATCGTACCCTTGCTTTTTAATAACACGATGTCTGGAAAAAATGTTAGCCTGGTAGTAAAAAGAACAGACCTCCACAAGGCCCTTAATGTTATGCATGGCCAGATTTTTGGAATCAATAAAAAGATTAATCTGGCGATTTTTGGCCATGGAAATGTAGGTAGTACGCTTATCGATCAGATCCTCGCATCCGCTGATAAAATCGAAAAAAGAAAAGGTATCGAACTGAATATTTTCGCACTTGCCAACTCAAGTAATCTTTTGCTGAACCCTACCGGGATCGGGCAAAATTGGAAGCAGGAGATCGAACAGAATGGGAAAGCTTATTCGATGGAAGAAATCTTTCAGTTCACACGCCAACATCACCTGGAAAACCTTATCGCTGTGGATAACTCGGCGAGTGAATCGTTGGTGGCCAAATACTTCGAATTGATCGAAAATGGTTTCGACCTTGTCTCATCGAATAAGATTGCGAATACTCAGGGATTCGACTATTACCGGTTACTAAGGGAAGACCTTGTAAAACATCAAAAACAATATCTCTATGAAACCAATGTCGGTGCGGGCCTGCCATTGATCGATACCATTAAACTTCTGCATTTGTCAGGTGAGAACATCACCGGGATAAAAGGGATATTTTCGGGATCACTCAGTTATATTTTTAACTCATACTCGGAAAACGACTCGGTCTTTTCCACGATTCTTGAGGATGCGATGTTGAAGGGATTTACCGAGCCCGATCCACGGGAGGACTTATCGGGTAATGATGTGGGACGAAAGTTGCTGATTCTGGCGCGTGAACTGGATCTGCATAATGAATTTGATGAGATAATGATTCAAAACCTCATTCCCGAACCGCTGCAGGATTTGGAACAGGAAGAGTTTATGGAGCGAATCGACGAATTAGACCGCTATTACAATCAGATCCGTGCCCGGCAGGAACCCGGACATGTTTTACGCTATATAGGGTCACTCCATGGTAACTTGCAGGAAGAAAAAGGGTCTTTGGATGTAAAACTGGTCTCGGTACCAGAGAACAGCTCGCTGGGACAGGTAAAAGGGTCCGATTCTATTATTGAGATCTATACCGAGTCTTATGGCGAACAACCATTGGTAATACAAGGTGCCGGTGCCGGTGCTGCTGTGACCGCCCGGGGTGTTTTCGGAGATGTGCTGCGGATAGCAGAAAAATTGTAAAATATAATACTATCCCAAAATCTGAAAAATGGAAAAGAAATTTGAAACAGAAGCCATTAGAACGCAGATAAAAAGAACCGGGTTCCAGGAGCATTCAAGCCCCATCTATCTCACTTCGAGTTTCGTTTTCGACGATGCCGAAGATATGAGGGCATCATTTGCGGAAGAAAAGGATCGGAATATTTATAGTCGGTATTCCAATCCGAACTCCTCAGAATTTATCGAGAAAGTATGTAAAATGGAAGGTGCTGAAAATGGCTTTGCTTTTTCATCGGGCATGGCGGCCGTTTTTTCAACTTTTGCTGCCTTGCTGGAAAGCGGGGATCATGTTGTCTCGGCGCGTAATATTTTTGGGTCTACCCATAGTTTATTCACGAAATTTTTACCCCGGTGGAATATCGGTCACAGTTATTTCCGGATCGACAGGCTCGATGATATAGAATCACTGATCAGGCCTGAGACCAAAATGATCTATGCTGAATCGCCCACAAACCCGGCCGTAGATATTTTGGATCTGGAGAAACTGGGCCAAATTGCCCGCAAACACAATATTTTGTTGGTGGTCGATAATTGCTTCGCCACACCCTATTTACAGCAACCCATTAGCTTTGGAGCCGATCTCGTGATCCATTCTGGTACTAAGCTGATCGATGGACAGGGAAGGGTATTAGCCGGGATAACCGTAGGAACGTCGGAATTAATAGAAAAGATCTACCGTTTTTCCCGTATAACCGGGCCGGCTTTATCACCATTTAATGCCTGGCTGCTTTCCAAAAGCCTGGAAACACTTGCGGTAAGAGTCGACCGGCATTGTGAAAATGCTTTGAAGGTGGCCAGATTTCTTGAAGCGCACCCAAATGTACAGAGGGTCAGATATCCATTTTTGAAATCTCACCCACAGTATAATCTGGCAAAGAAACAAATGAAAGCCGGAGGCTGCGTGGTAGCTTTCGAACTTAATGGCGGCTTAGCATCAGGCCAGTCTTTCCTGAACTCGATAAAAACACTCTCATTGTCGGCAAATCTGGGTGATTCCAGAAGTATTGTTACGCATCCGGCCTCAACAACGCACAACAAATTAAGTGCAACTGAAAGGGCTGAAACCGGGATTACCGATGGTATGGTACGCATATCAGTAGGACTTGAGCATGTCGATGATATCATAGCCGACTTAGAGCAGGCCCTGGAAGCCTCATGCTGATTTACCTATAGCAGTATTTTAACTATCTTCGTACGATGCTGTCGAAAAAGACAAAATACGGGTTAAAAGCACTGGCATTCCTAGCGACCAAAGAGTTGCGCGAGCCGGTTCAAATCGCCGAAATAGCGTCAAAGGAGAATATACCACAGAAATTTCTTGAGAGCATCCTGTTAAGTCTCAGAAAAGCCGGTTTCTTAGGATCAAAAAAGGGCAAGGGCGGTGGTTACTATCTCATTAAAGATCCTTCTGAAATTCAGATGACCAGTGTGATCCGTGTGCTTGAAGGACCCATTGCCATGATTCCCTGTGTAAGTCTCAACTTCTATGAGAAATGCGATGACTGTCCGGATGAAAATTTATGTGCAGTACATAATCTTATGATTAAGGTACGCGATAGTGCCTTGGATATATATCGGAATAATACACTTGCCGATATTATTGCCAACCCCAAAATTGTCAAATCCAAGAGCTCGTAGTTAAGAATTCTCTAATTTTTAAAGGTGATTACAAGTAATCTATTAAAACTATAGACTAAAATGAATATTTTGATTCTTTTAACTTCAAGGATTGAAATATTGATCTATATTTGATTATCCTATTAAATCTATAGGATTAATTTAAAATAGATTTGCTATGTCTTTTACCCAAGAACAAATCAATAGCTTAAATCATCAATTCAGGGGGATTCCGCCAGAGGAGATCATTTCCTGGGCTATAGAAAATGCATCAGCTCCGGTAGTAACAACCAATTTCCGGCCGTATGAGGTAGTCATCCTTTCTGCAGTAACCAGTGTGAAGCCCAATATACCTGTGATTTGGTGCGATACCGGGTATAATACACCCAATACATATCAGCATGCCGAAGAACTTGTCGAGAGGCTGGGTCTTAATATCAAACTATTTGTACCGCTACAATCGGCGGCACATCGTGATGCTGTTATGGGAATTCCTCAGATAGATGACCCGCGTCATAGCGAATTTACCCGCCAGGTTAAACTGGAACCTTTTAAAAGGGCCATGGCAGAATTTAAGCCTGATATTTGGTTCACCAACCTAAGAAAAGGCCAGACAGCCTATAGGGACACCCTAAATATATTGAGTTTGAGCAAAGACGGGATGCTCAAGGTAAGTCCGTTTTTTCATTGGACAGACACCCAATTGGATATATACCTTAAACAGAAGGTTCTCCCGAATGAACACAAATACTTCGATCCAACCAAAGTACTCGAGAACCGGGAATGCGGATTGCATGTTTGATCAGGTTTTAAGTAAAACTTCATTGAGAACATTCCCGATCAAAGCGTTAATATCTCGGCCTTCTAAAAAAAAGTAGTTGAGGTAATCTAAAAGTAATAGTCACCCAATTCCACTATTATAATTATGAAAAGTTTCAGATCTGAGATTGAAGATCCGATTGTCCAAAAAGATATCCTTGAGCTCGAGAAAAAAATAAGGCAGTTCAAAGAGGGCGATCTGGATGAAGAAAAATTTCGTAGTCTACGCCTGGCCAGGGGAGTTTATGGCCAGCGTCAACCGGGCGTTCAGATGATACGTATAAAATTACCCTACGGGAAGGTGAGCTCAAATCAGCTAAACCGTATTTGTGATGTAGCTGATGAATATTCCACAGGCCGTCTGCATATCACTACCCGTCAGGACATTCAGATTCACCATGTAGATCTCGAAAGAACACCAGAATTATGGGCACAACTCGAAAAAGATCGGGTTACCCTGAGGGAGGCTTGTGGGAATACCGTAAGGAACGTGACCGCCAGTGAGACTGCAGGGATCGATCCTGACGAAGCCTTCGATGTATCTCCTTATGCCCAGGCCGTATTCGAATATTTTCTGAGAAACCCTGTGGGACAGGAACTCGGCAGGAAGTTTAAGGTATCATTCTCGGCTACTGAGGCTGATAGCGGGCTTTCATATATGCACGACCTGGGATTTATCGCTAAAATTCAGGAGGGTGTCAGGGGTTTCCAGGTGATGCTCGGTGGTGGTTTAGGGTCACAACCCAGACATGCAGATTTACTCTATGATTTCCTGCCGGCCCATAAGATCATCCCTTTGATGGAAGGCGTGATAAGGGTGTTCGATCGCTTTGGGGAACGAAAAAGCAGGGCAAGGGCACGAATGAAATTCCTGTTGAGAGACCTGGGTTTGGAACGATTCAAAGTATTGCTGTCTGAAGAAGAACAGGCCTTGGAACATAAGGTATATGAGATAGACCCAGCGGCCTATCCCGATGTCATTATTTCTGATCAGGTATTACCTGAGGCAGAAGTTAGTGACAGAATTTCTTATGAAAATTGGAAGGCGACGAATATATTACCTCAAAAACAAAAGGGCTTTGTGGCTATAGGGATCAAGGTAACATTAGGTGATTTCTATACCGCAAAAGCCAGGCAACTAGCAGATCTGGTGGAGAGATATGGAGCCGGTGAAATAAGATTGACGTTGCGACAAAACATACTGATTCCTTTTATCAGGCAAGAGGCCCTGCCATTATTATTCAATGAATTGAGCAGACTTGGATTTGCCGATCCCGGATATAACAAAGCCGCCGATATCACAGCTTGCCCTGGTACAGACACCTGCAATCTTGGCATAGCCAGCAGCACCGGGATAGCTTTGGAATTAGAACGTACAATTAAAAATGAATTTCCCTGGTATATCAACAATCCTGATCTTGTGATCAAGATCAGTGGCTGTATGAATGCCTGTGGACAACATACCATGGCTCATATCGGTTTTCAGGGGATGTCTATTCGAACAAAGGATAAACGAGTGGCTCCAGCCCTGCAGGTCCTTCTGGGTGGAGGAAACCTTGGCAATGGAGCCGGAAGATTTGCCGATAAGGTTATTAAAATACCCAGTAAAAGAGGGCCCGAGGCATTACGCCGTATTCTTATAGATTACGAAAAAAATGGAGAAGAAAACTTCGAAAATTATTATGTCAAACAAGGCGAAAAGTACTTCTATGACCTCTTGAAACCCCTGGCCAATATCGATAGTTTGGAACCGGAAGAACTCATCGACTGGGGGAGTAGCGAGCGGTATAAAAAAGCCATCGGGGTGGGTGAATGTGCCGGGGTAGTTATCGATCTGGTCGCTACCCTGCTGTTTGAAAGCGAAGAGAAGTTAATTCAGGCAAATGAGAGTATTGAAAATGATAAATGGGCTGCTAGTATTTATTATTCCTACTCCGCCCTGGTAAATAGTGCCAAAGCGCTTTTGACATCAGAAAACACCAAGACGAACACCCATGCCAGCATAATCAAAGACTTCCAAAGGTTTTTTGTAGAAAGTAATAGATTTCCTTTGGGGCTTTCCTTCGAGGAGCTGGTGTTACAAATCAACAAAAAAGAAGCTTCTGAAAGTTTTGCCAGAACTTACCTCAAAGCAGCAGAGGATTTTTTAAAAATGGCAGAGGTCTACAGAGCCAAAGAACTACAGCTTGCTTAAGGATGCCTAACACAATAAAACATATTACCAGTCCTGACTTCCATGATCCGATTGGAAAGACACAATTCGGTTCGCTGTCTGTGGTAGGAGCCGGCCCGGGCGATCCCGAGCTGATCACCTTAAAGGCCATTAAGGCCCTTCAAAGTGCCGATACGGTTTTATACGACGCTTTGATCGATCCTGAGTTGTTAAACCATGCTAAGAATGCAGAGCATATTTACGTCGGCAAGCGAAAAGGCTGTTATGCCTTCCAACAGGAACAGATCAACGAGCTGATAGTACAGCGTGCGCATCAGGGTAAGCATGTTGTGCGATTAAAAGGGGGCGACCCCTTTGTTTTTGGCAGGGGTGCTGAAGAAATGGAATATGCTTCGGCGCATGGAGTTGAAGTAAAAGTTATACCCGGCATATCCTCTGCAGTGGCTGTCCCGGCGGCTATGAATATCCCGGTTACAAAAAGAGGCGCCGCTGAAAGTTTCTGGGTGATTACCGGCACCACGCGAAACCACCGTTTGTCATCAGATGTATCCCTTGCAGCCAAATCAACTGCGACCGTTGTGATTTTGATGGGGATGTCTAAACTCAATGCTATTGTAGACTGTTTTAAGAAGGAAGGCAAAGGAAAATTACCGTTGGCCGTAATTCAAAACGGAACCACAATTAACCAAAAAATGGGAATTGGCACAATCGATACGATCCAAAGCGAGGTAGAGAAGTTATCACTCAGCAATCCGGCAATTATTATCATCGGAGAGGTGGTAAATCACCATGAGAAACTACTTAATACCCAGAAACAGCTAACAAAACAACTTGCTTAAAATGGAGCGCAATACACTCTATCCTATATTTCTAAAGTCATCAAATCTTCGGATTCTCATCGTAGGTGGTGGTTTTGTTGCCGAAGAAAAGTTAAACTTTCTAACAAAATCGAGTCCGGATGCCCGGGTTACCATCCTGGCCCCATTGATCAGGGAGGGAACAAGGAGAATTGCCCAGGCATATAATGTTGAGTTGATTATCGATAAATATAACCCGGACTATCTTCAGGGATATTATATTGTAATTGCTGCTACCGATAAGCCTGCGACCAACCTTGAGATATATAGAGATTGCAGATCGATGGACAAATTAATCAACGTAGCCGATAATCCTCCCCTTTGTGATTTTTATATGGGAGGTATTGTCACCAAGGGCCATGTTAAGCTTGCCATTTCCACAAATGGAAAATCACCTACAACGGCTAAACGTCTACGACAATTTTTCGAGGAGGTGTTGCCCGAAGATATCAGTACTATGGTGGAAAATCTCAATAGATACCGCAAGAAACTTAAAGGCGATTTCGAACATAAAGTGCAAAAAATGAATCGTCTGACCGAAATTTTGGTCGATAAGGACGATTTCTAGCTTTTTACTATTAGTGTTTTTTAGTTCATAATTGGTAGAAAGGCCCTGGAAATCGTTAGTTTTCGGGGCCTTTTCGATATGGATCCTAACTAAATAATCCCGCAAAATCTTGCTTATAATCCCCAACTACCTTTTCTTTGCATTGAGTTCATTATTTCACTGAAATGTTATCAAGAAAGGTGGAGGGAATAGACCCGTTGAGACCTTAGCAACCCTTTATCTTTAAAGAAGGTGCTACATTCTATCCCTGCATCCCGGGGGAAGATAACCCGCAAAGGTAGATTCATCTATTCTAATCCTTTCTTGATCATCACTATAAAAAGGCCACAATGGCCACCCCGTTTATTATGTCTGCGATTAAAGACGTACTTGAAAAAAGAATACTGGTCCTGGATGGCGCCATGGGAACCATGTTACAGCAATACCGCTTTTCTGAAAAAGATTTTCGCTCCAGCCGATTCGAGGACTGGCCCGTTTCTTTGCAGGGAAACAACGATTTGCTGACGCTTACACAACCCGAAGCGATCGCTGAAATCCATCGAAAATATTTCGAGGCCGGAGCTGATATTGTCGAGACGAATACATTTTCGAGCACCAGCGTGGGGATGGCAGATTATCAAATGGAAAACTTGGTATACGAGATCAACTTCGAAGCGGCCAGAATTGCGAAAAAGGTGGCGGATGAATTCACTACAATAGAACCGGAAAAGCCGAGATTTGTAGCCGGGAGCATCGGGCCGACTAATAAAACCACCAGCATGTCTCCAGATGTAAATGACCCTGGATTTCGTGCGATTACCTTCAAAGAATTAAGCCTTGCTTATAAAGAACAGATTGTGGGACTGCTCGATGGCGGAGTTGATATCCTGCTGGTCGAGACCATTTTTGACACCTTGAATGCCAAGGCGGCATTATTCGCAATTGAGGAGGTCAAAGAAGAAAAACAAATAGATGTTCCAATAATGCTCAGCGGAACAATAACAGACGCTTCAGGAAGAACATTATCTGGCCAGACAGCCGAAGCATTTATGGTATCTGTTTCTCATATTCCACTATTATCCATAGGTTTTAATTGTGCGCTGGGCGCTGATCAGCTGACACCTTATCTCGAGATTTTATCCGCAAAATCGGGCTTTGCAGTCTCTGCTCATCCCAATGCCGGCCTGCCGAATGCTTTTGGAGAATACGATCAGTCACCACAGCAAATGGCCGATCAAATTCGAATTTATCTGGAAAAAAAGCTCGTTAATATCGTGGGAGGGTGTTGCGGAACTACCCCTGCACATATCAAAGCCATTACCAAATTAGTTAAGAATTATAAACCCAGGACTATTCCGAGTGTATCGGTGGAACCTTGGTCTACCTTTTGAATGATGAAGGTTTTAGATAAAAAAATAGGGGATAGATACCTGAAATTATCGGGTTTAGAGCCGCTGGTGGTGACACCCGAGAGCAACTTCATAAATGTAGGGGAACGCACCAACGTTGCGGGATCCAGGAAATTTCTCAGACTTATCAAAGAGGAGAAGTACGAAGAAGCTCTCGATATTGCACGTCATCAGGTAGAAGGGGGTGCCCAGATCATCGATGTTAATATGGATGATGGGATGATCGATGGTAAACAGGCTATGGTAAAATTTCTTAGCCTTCTCGTCGCAGAACCCGATATCGCAAGAGTGCCCATAATGATCGATAGTTCTAAATGGGAAATACTTGAAGCCGGATTACAAACCGTACAGGGAAAATGTGTGGTGAACTCCATCAGTTTAAAGGAAGGAGAAAAAGAATTCATCCTACAGGCTAAAATGATCAGGCGCTATGGTGCTGCGGTAATCGTTATGGCATTCGATGAAATTGGCCAGGCCGACAACTATAAAAGGAGGATTGAGATCGCGCAACGTTCGTATGATTTGCTCACCGGGCAGGTCGGATTTCCTCCCGAAGATATCATCTTCGATCTGAATATATTCCCGGTAGCCACCGGGATGGAGGAACACAGGCGGAATGCCTTGGATTTTATCGAAGCCACCGCCTGGGTAAAGAAGAATCTGCCACATTGCAGTGTAAGTGGCGGAGTCAGTAACGTCTCCTTTAGCTTTAGAGGAAATAATACGGTTAGGGAGGCTATGCATTCTGTATTCTTATACCATGCCATAAAAGCAGGGATGAATATCGGGATTGTAAATCCGGCTATGCTGGAGATTTATGATGATATTCCAAAAGATCTTCTGGACTATGTTGAAGATGTAATTCTGGACCGCAGGGATGATGCTACAGAACGATTGCTGGACTATGCTCAAACCGTGGAAACGACCAAAAAAAGCAAAAATGAGGATCTTGCCTGGAGATCTGAACCGTTACAGGAAAGGATCACCAGGGCATTGGTTAAGGGAATCGATAAATATATTGAGGAGGATATAGAGGAGGCAAGGCTATCCGTAAACAGGCCGCTCGGGGTCATTGAAGGTCATCTGATGACCGGAATGAACGTGGTGGGAGACCTTTTTGGTAATGGGAAAATGTTTTTGCCTCAAGTGGTTAAATCGGCACGGGTCATGAAAAAAGCGGTAGCCCATCTCACACCATATATTGAGGCTGCCAAAGAAGAAAACACTAATCATGCCGGCAAAATTTTGATGGCCACCGTTAAAGGAGATGTACACGATATCGGTAAGAATATTGTCAGTGTTGTACTTAGTTGCAATAACTACCAAATTGTGGATCTTGGAGTTATGGTTCCTCCTGAAAAAATCATCGAAGCCGCAAAAGAGCATCAGGTAGATATCATCGGGCTGAGCGGTTTAATTACGCCCTCGCTCGACGAAATGGTATTCCTGGCAAAGGAAATGGAACGTCAGGAGTTCCGACTGCCGCTATTGATCGGGGGAGCAACTACCAGTAAGGCACATACAGCGGTCAAGATAGATCCTCAATACAGTGCTTCGGTGGTACATGTAAACGATGCCTCACGTGCAGTCACAGTAGTAGGCGATTTACTGCATAAAAAGAACTCGAATGCCTATAAAAAGGAAATAAAACTCGATTATGAGTCTTTCAGGGAGAAATTCCTCAAGCGCAGAAAGCAAAAAGAATACCTGACCCTGGAAGAGGCCAGAAGTAACCGTTTGCAAATCAACTGGCCAACCAGCGATATATCCGTTCCCAAAATACCAGGCTTGCATGTGTTTAAAGATTTCGACATGAAAAAGTTGGTGGACTATATCGACTGGTCGCCCTTTTTCAGGAGCTGGGATCTGCATGGGAAGTACCCTAAAATCCTGGAAGATTCCCTGGTTGGCAATCAAGCCCGGGAATTGTTTCATGATGCTCAAAAAATGCTCACTGAAATCATCGAAGAAAGAAAGCTTGAAGCTAAAGCTGTTTTTGGAATTTTTCCTGCTAACAGCAAGGGAGATGACATATTGGTTAATCTCGCCCATGGAGATACAAACTTTAGAACACTGCGTCAGCAGTCTAAGAAAAAGGTGGGCATACCCAACCTGGCGCTGTCCGATTTTATCGCCCCAGAGGAAAGCGGTATTAAAGATTATATCGGATGTTTTTGTGTGACGGCGGGATTTGGAACTGCAGAACTGGCCCAGGCCTATCAGGACAATATGGACGACTATGGCTCTATCATGATCAAAGCACTGGCAGATCGTCTGGCCGAAGCATTTGCAGAATATCTCCATGAATTAGTGCGTACCAAATATTGGGGTTATGATATTAAAGAACATCTCACCAATGAAGAATTGATCGGTGAAAAATATCGTGGTATACGACCCGCTCCAGGATATCCGGCATGTCCTGATCATCTCGAGAAGCTAACTATATGGAAGATACTAGAAGTGGAAGAGAACATTGGAGTTACGCTTACAGAAAACCTGGCGATGTGGCCCGCAGCAAGTGTCAGCGGATATTATTTTGCGCATACACAAGCCCGGTATTTCGGACTGGGAAAGATCCAGGAGGATCAGTTAACAGACTATGCCAAAAGAAAAGGGATCGATCTGGAGGAAGCTCGCAAATGGCTCACCCCAACTTTGAACGATAACACATAAATATAGAATCTGGTTAATACAGATGCGTTGGTATACCAAACTGAATAACCAACCATTAATGAGATAGGAATGAAAGTAACCGAACATATAAAAAGAGCCAAGGGCGAAACATTGTTCTCTTTTGAGATCATACCGCCTATTAAAGGACGTAGCATTACCGAATTGCATAAAAACATTGAACCCCTTATGGAATTCAATCCGCCTTTTATCGATGTAACAACATCGAGAGAAGAATATGTATATATCGACCGAGATGGACTTCTCGATAAAAAATTAACCCGTATGAGGCCGGGTACCGTGGGAATATGTGCCTCTATTAAACACAAGTTCGATGTAGATACCATACCTCATGTGCTCTGTGGTGGTTTTACCAAGGAAGAGACAGAATACCTTCTGGTAGACTGTCACTATCTCGGTATCGACAATATTATGGCGCTCCGTGGAGATGCTATGAAAGAGGAAAAATATTTCGAACCTACATATGGCGGGCATCTATATGCTTCAGACCTGGTACAGCAGATTAGAAACCTGACAAGGGGAAAGTATTTGCATGAAGTTATAGAAACCGATCATAATGCCGATTTCTGCATAGGAGTAGCGGGTTACCCGGAAAAACATATGGAAGCACCTTCATTGAAAACAGATTTGAAATGGCTAAAACATAAAATTAAACTGGGTGCAGATTATGTGGTGACCCAGATGTTTTTCGATAATAAAAAGTACTTTGAATTTGTTGACGCAGCGCGCAAAGAAGGCATCAATGTACCCATACTTCCGGGCGTAAAGCCCATTGCGATCAAAAAGCACCTTCAGATTTTACCTCAGATCTTCAGGATCGACCTTCCCCAGGAACTGATTGATGCTGTAGAGGCCTGTAAGGATAATAAACAAGTTCGTCAGGTAGGAATCGAATGGGCGATAGAGCAGTCGAAAGAGTTAAAAGCCGCGGGGATCCCTGTTTTACATTATTATTCGATGGGAAAATCGGATAATATCAAAGCGATTGCCAAAGCGGTATTCTGAGTCTGTTACCATTTAATTCATTCCTATTGATATCTGCTGACAATTCGATCAAATAGCTACATTTGCACCCCATGAATGTCCGGTTTATTTTTTATTTGCTCTTTGGGACACTCCTCTGTTCCGCTCAGTCTGAACAGGATCCGAAAAGCTTCACGCTCGAAGCCAGCGGGTATTATGGCTCTGTAATTCGGCACAATGCCGATGTCACTCATTTGATTACCGAGCATCCAGGCGGCTTTATCCTGGGATTAAACAGGAAGAGATTTGGACATAATGAATGGGAACAAGTCTACGGATATCCGGATACCGGTCTTTCCTTTGTATATCAGGACATGAAAAACCCTACTCTGGGTCAGAATTTTAGCCTTTATGCCCACTATAATTTCTATTTTTTTAAGCGTAACCTCCAGCTACGGGTGGGGCAGGGACTTGCCTATACCACTAATCCGTATGATAAGAATGATAATTTTAGGAACAATGCCTATGGTTCCAGGATAATGAGCTCTACTTTCTTTATGCTCAACTATTACAAGGAAAGGATCCTCAAAAGATTGGGGGTTAAGGCAGGGCTTTCGGTGATCCACTATTCCAATGCCAATGTAAAGGCACCAAATACTTCGACTAATACTCTGGCCTTTCATGCCGGACTTGTTTATAATCTGGATGATGATGAGAATAATGAATACTTAAGAAAGGAATTGCCTAAAATAACAGAATCAATTCGCTATAATTTGGTATTTCGAAGCGGAATTAATGAGAGTGATGTGGTAAACTCCGGCCAATTTCCATTTTATATTTTTTCATTTTATGCAGATAAACGCATAAGCCGCACGAGTGCACTTCAATTGGGAACCGAGTTTTTCTTTTCTAATTTTTTAAAAGAGCTCATACGCTATCAGTCGATCTCTTTTCCTGAACTTGGGGTATCCGAGGATACAGATTACAAGCGAATTGGAATATTCTTAGGACATGAATTGTTTATATCCAGATTGAGTATAATCGCTCAGCTGGGGTATTATGCCTACTATCCATTCGATTTTGAAGGACGGACTTATATTCGGGTGGGCTTAAAACATTATTTTGGCAACAAGTGGTTTGGGGCCATATCACTTAAATCACATGCCGCAGCAGCTGAAGCGGTCGAATTTGGAATCGGATTAAGACTTTAAATAGATGATGCTAAAACAGGCGTTTAAATATATGGTATCCTACCCGGGGAGAATCTTTTTCATGCTCCTGATCTATGTCGGTCTGGCCACCTCCTGTAATGGGGAAGACGTACCCGCCTGCTTTAGGAATGAAGGAACCATAGTACGGGAAGAAGTCTCTGTAAGCGCCTTCGATCGGATCACGGTTTTCGAGAATATCGAATTGATCCTAGTTCCGGGCATCGAACAAAAAGTAGAGATCGAAACCGGAGAATTTTTGAGAAAAGAAATTACTGCAACAGTAGATGACAGACGCTTGGTTCTGCGCAACAACATCAGTTGTAATTTTGTAAGAGACTATGGGATTACAAAGATCTATGTTACCTCACCCGACCTGGAAGAGATCAGAAGTAGCTCTGGTTACCCGATCCGAAGCGCAGGAGTGTTGCCATATACCGATATACTATTAATCTCCGAAAGTTTCCTCGATCCCGAATCGGAGACTACGGATGGCTCTTTCGAGCTCGACCTGAATGCCGATTCGGTGCGGATTGTGGTTAATGGAATTGCGTATTTCGAGCTTAGCGGAAATGCAGGCGAGCTTAACATTGTAGTGGCTGCCGGTGATTCCCGGATCGAAGCAGCGTCTCTTATAGCTCAAAACGTAACGGTGGATCATCGGGGTTCGAACGATATCAGGATCAACCCTCAACAGCGTTTAACAGGGATTGTTAGAGGAACCGGCGACCTAATCAGCGTGAACCGGCCCGATAGTGTTGATGTCGAAATACTGTTCAGGGGGCAACTGATATTTGAGGATTAAGTATTGAAACCCGCATTTTAGAAATTAAAACAAGCTTTGAAACCACTGAGTAAATATGTCAGGGATATGTTAGCCCGACTTCAGATTTTAGGTCAGGAGAAAGACCTCACTTCCAGGATCGAAGCCGAATCGCTCCTTAGTAAATTGGTAAGAGAAGGTCTGGTACCCGGCTTGGCGGTAAGCGTTTTCAAAAACGGTAAGATCTTCTATCAGAAAGGATTTGGTTATGCAGATATCGAAAACAAAAAGAGCGTAGATCCAGATAATACACTCTTCAGGGCGGCCAGTGCCTCCAAACCTATCGCCGCAACGGCACTGGCTAAAATGATAAGCGAGGGGATCATTGATCTGGATGCCCCTTTTCACCACTATGTTCCATATTTCCCAAAAAAGAAGTACGAATTTACCATAAGACAACTCGCCTCTCATACTGCGGGGATCAGGGGGTATCGGGGGAAGGAATATGCTCTGAACCGGCCTTATACCATTAAGGATAGTCTTATTGTCTTCCAGGACGACCCATTATTGTTTAAACCTGGGACTTCCTATCTCTACAATAGTTTTAACTGGGTACTTATATCTCTAGCGATGGAGGAAGCCAGTGGCCTGCCTTTTCAGACCTATGTAAATAAAAATGTACTCGGGCCACTAGGGATGAACCATACTAAACCCGAACAGCCAGGACATAAGGAAGCTGATCTGGCACGGTTTTATACCAAAAGTATGTCTGGTTTTAAAACCGCTGTTGAAGTGGATAATCGATATAAATTGGCTGGTGGTGGCTATTTAACTACTTCTGCTGATTTAGTGCGGCTGGGCCAGTCTTATCTGGATCATGGACTTCTGGATCCGCAGACTAGCAGCCAGTTTTTAGTGCCTAATGAGATCGATGGGGAATCGACATTCTACGGTCTGGGATGGGAGGTGAGCTATCATAAAGAAGGTTATCCCTATTTTGGCCATACCGGGAACAGTGTCGGGGGTTATAGTAACTTTTATATTTATCCCGAAAACCAGATGGTAGTAGCCCTCCTGATCAATTGCACAGATCCTAAAATTCAGCATCTTCTCGACGACATTATCGCGATCTGGCTTAAGGGAAGCCACCGGGGGGACAATTAAGAGGTTACTTCGTAAAAAAGAGTTTCCAGATTCTTATTTTTCCTGCTGAGTTGCAGGGTCTTCAACTCATTGTCATGCGCGAAATCGAAGACCACCGGCCTCATGTCCTGAGTGGTAGCGAAGATGATCTCGTAAACAAAACCAGATATGTTTCGCACCGTTTTTACATGGGGTAGCCGATTGAGCAGTACCTCTTCCACTCGATAATCGAATTCTACTTCGATGATTTGATCATCCTTTGCTCTCAGTTCAGCCAGCGTTGAATTGGCTACCAGTTCACCTTTGCTAATAATCAATACGCGATCGCACATTGCCTCCACTTCTTTGAGGATGTGGGTAGACAGCAATACGGTTTTTTCCTTACCAATGGTTCTGATCAACTTTCTTATTTCGATCAGCTGATTTGGATCCAAACCCGTTGTGGGTTCATCGAGAATAAGCACTTCGGGATCATGCAATAAAGCTGCTGCCAGCCCAACACGTTGTCTGTACCCTTTAGACAATTGCACTATTTTTTTATGGGCTTCAGGGCTCAATCCTGTTTCATTCACTACCTGATCTACGCGTTCTGCAGGTATTCGATATAAGGAAGCGTGAAATGAAAGATATTCCCTGACGAACATCTCCAGGTACAGTGGATTGTGTTCCGGAAGGTAACCAATACTGCTTCTTACCTGTTTGCTTTCGGAAAGAACATTATAACCATTCACCATTGCCAGTCCACTGTCTGCGTTGCTGTAGGTAGTCAGGATACGCATCATCGTCGTTTTCCCAGCTCCATTGGGCCCCAGGAATCCTACAATTTCTCCCTTATCTATTGAAAAGGAAATTTCATTCAATGCCAGTTGGCTGCCAAATGACTTGCTTATGTTCTCAACGTGAATAGACATTACAATAATTTCTCGGTATAAAAGTAAACAATGGAGTTTTTATCTACATGCTCCTATATGATAATTAATTGGATTCCACTCGCTGCGGGCCGAAATAATTCATTATTCTCAATAATCAATGTCTGTAAAAGGTATTTCTTTAAGAAGTGGCCTATATCGTAGAAAATTCAAAAAAAGAATGCCCGTTTGTGGCATTTTTAAAATTAATGGCTACTTTAGCTCAGACAAAATAAGAACAATGACTCGTAATTATTTCTGGAATGGGTTTTATTTTTACTTCTTTTTTGGAAGAGGTACGGGACTGTTTTAGATAATTACGCAAATGATATCATAATGAAGTCCCGTTTAAATCGGGGCTTTTTTTTTGAAGTGATTTTTGCTCATGGGACTAAAGGTTGCCATACAGGGAATAAAGGGATCTAATCATCATCAGGTGGCTAATGAGTTTTTTGGATCCGATATCGATTTGGTCGAATGCTTGTCCTTTCACGGGCTGGTAGATATGCTTTTGGAAAAAAAAGCGGATAAAGGAATCATGGCGATAGAGAATTCTATTGCCGGTTCTATACTTCCAAATTATTCTTTGCTTTACGAGAACAACCTTCATATTATAGGGGAGCATTATTTGAATATTCACCATAATTTGATGGTCCTCAACGGCCAACAAATATCGGAGATCAAAGAAGTACGTTCACATCCCATGGCCTTGCTTCAATGTCGTGAATACCTTAAGCAGCAACCGCATATTAAGATGGTCGAGGATGTGGATACGGCCGAGACCGCACGACAAATCCAGGAAAATCAAATGAAGGGAATTGCTGCCATCGCGCCAAAGGCAGCTGCAGAACTCTATGGATTAGAGATCATCGCTCCTGATATTCAAACGATAAAGAACAACTCCACCCGTTTTATAGTGATCAAGACTAAAAATAAGGTGATTCCCAAGGAGGAGATCAATAAGGCCTCTATGCGATTTATCACGGACCATAAAAGAGGAAGTCTGGCTACGGTATTAAATGTGATGAGCGATTGTAATCTGAACCTGACCAAGATCCAGTCGCTCCCCGTAATTCAAACACCCTGGAAATATGCATTCTTTGTCGATGTTACTTTCGATGGCTATGAACGTTTCGCCAAGTCTAAATCGCTACTGGAGATAATGACGGAAAACTTCATGGTACTGGGAGAATATAAAAACGCGCGTCTATGATCGATACCGCAGACAGGTTACACACTGTTGAAGAATATTACTTCTCCAAAAAATTAAGAGAGGTAAGAGGCCTTATCGCCAAGGGCAGACCCATAATCAATATGGGTATCGGCAGCCCCGACCTGGCCCCTTCAGATGCCGTGATCACTTCATTTCAGGACTCTGTAAGAGATGCCGGTGCACATCAGTATCAGAGTTATCAGGGACTTCCCGAATTACGACAGACCATCGCTTCTTTCTACAAAGCAAAATTTGGAGTCGAGACCAACCCTGAAACCGAGATTCTGCCGCTGATGGGTTCCAAGGAAGGAATTATGCATATCAGTATGGCTTTTCTCAACAGCGGTGATGAGGTCCTGATTCCTAATCCGGGTTATCCCACTTATGCCGCCGTTACAAGACTGGTAGGAGGCCAGCCAAAATTTTACGATCTCAGCGCTGCTGATAATTGGTTCCCCGACCTCAAGGCACTGGAACTTCAGGATCTGAGCAATGTTAAATTGATGTGGGTGAGTTATCCGCATATGCCTACAGGAGCAATGGCAAGCCTGTCTCAGCTCGAAGAATTAGTGCGTTTTGCTAAGAATAATAATATACTATTGGTAAATGATAACCCCTACAGTTTTGTGCTCAGTAAAAACCCTTTAAGCCTTTTGGCAGTAGATGGGGCCAAATCTATTGCACTAGAACTGAACTCCCTAAGCAAAACTTTTAATATGGCCGGATGGCGCGTTGGGATGGTCCTGGGCGATCAGGGGCATATTGAGGCAATATTGAAAGTTAAGAGCAATATGGATTCGGGCATGTTCTACGGGATCCAAAAAGGAGCGGTGGTTGCTCTAAAAAGCGGGAAAGAATGGTTCGAACAGCTCGATACAGTCTACGAAACACGTCGTAAGCTGATGTACGATCTCGCCGATATTATGGGCTGCACCTATGATAGAAATGCAGTAGGCATGTTTGTATGGGCAAGATTGCCTGATGGTGCTTCAGATTCGGAAACCTTTATAGACGAGGTACTATATCAAAAAGATATTTTTATCGCCCCGGGTACTGTATTTGGGTCGCAGGGCGAAGGTTATATCCGCTTTTCACTCTGCGTGAAGAAAGAAAAGATCATTGAAGCCATAGAAAGATTTAAGTTATGAAGGTTTATGTAATTGGTATCGGTTTAATTGGTGGTTCTATGGCAATGGATATCAAGCATTTGTATCCGGAATCGGAGATCTCCGGGATCGATGTTGATGGAGATCATCTTCAGCAGGCAACTACCCTGGGCCTTATCGATCGGCAGGGGGCTATGGATGAATTAAAGGAAGCAGACCTTGTTATTGTTAGTACGCCAGTTGATGCCTTACTGGAATT
Source organism: Flavobacteriaceae bacterium (assembly GCA_965212205.1). Taxonomy (GTDB): domain Bacteria; phylum Bacteroidota; class Bacteroidia; order Flavobacteriales; family Flavobacteriaceae; genus JAHEJJ01. The sequence goes on along the minus strand of CBDBUX010000019.1, from coordinate 323,079 downwards.
GCTACCTGGAATCCTCGATGCGGTTGGCGAAAAAACATTGGTTATCGATGCCGGGTCTACCAAAGGCCAGGTATGCCAGATTGTGGAAGCGCATCCAAAACGAAGGAATTTCATGGCATGTCATCCTATTGCCGGAACAGAATTCTCGGGTCCTTCAGCAGCTTTGAAAGGGATGTTCGAGGAGAAGACCAATATAATTTGTGAGGTCGAGAAAACAGCCTTTAAGCTTCAAGAGAAAGGTCTTGATCTTTTTAGAAAAATAGGAATGCGGATCCGGTATATGAATCCTGTGGCGCACGACAAACATATTGCATATGTGTCTCATTTGTCCCATATCAGTTCGTTTATGCTGGGCAAAACCGTTATTGAAAAAGAAAAAAACGAGCGGGATATCTTCGATATGGCGGGAAGTGGATTTGAGAGTACGGTGAGGCTCGCCAAGAGTTCTCCGGCGATGTGGACGCCAATTTTTAAACAGAACAAGAACAATGTAATGGAAGTGCTGGAAGCCTATATAGAGAATTTGCAGGCTTTCAGGCTAAAGCTCATGGAAGACGACTATGATGGGATTTATAATGAAATGGACAATACCAATAAGATCAAAGAAATATTAAAAGGAATACCCCTGAATAAAAATTAGTAGAACAAAATGGAAAACTCAATAGAATTACGTTCCTGGCTCGATAATATGGCCTTGCCTCATCCACTGGTGATTGCCGGTCCTTGTAGTGCAGAAACTGAAGAGCAAGTGCTGAATATTGCGCATGAACTTAAAGATACAGACGTGAATTATTTCCGCGCAGGTATCTGGAAACCGCGTACCCGGCCGGGAAATTTTGAAGGTGTAGGGGCCATTGGCTTGCGTTGGCTGGAAAAGGTTAAGGCGGAAACCGGACTAAAAACTGCGATCGAGGTGGCTAATAAAAACCATGTCGATCTGGCACTCGAGCACGATATTGACCTATTATGGATAGGCGCGCGCTCAACGGTTAGCCCTTTTATCGTTCAGGAAATCGCCGACGCCCTGGAGGGTACAGACAAGATAGTACTTGTGAAGAATCCTGTAAACCCAGACTTATCGCTCTGGCTTGGGGCCGTAGAGCGCCTGCATTCTGCCAATATCGATAAACTTGGTGTGATCCACAGGGGCTTTTCGACCTATGAAAAATCCAAATACCGGAACATACCCGAATGGCAGTTGGCCATCGACTTACAATCGCGATTTCCCGACCTGCCGCTGATTAACGATCCATCTCATATTTCAGGTCGGCGCGATATGATATTCGATATTTCACAAACCGCCCTGGATCTCAATTTCGATGGGTTGATGATTGAAACGCACTGCGACCCCGAAAATGCCTGGAGCGATGCTGCCCAGCAGGTAACCCCTAAAACCCTGGTACAAATTATGGAAGATCTGCGCATCAGAAAACAGACCGATCAAGAAGCGGAATACAATAGTAAGCTCAGTAATCTGAGGGCTCAAATCGACATTATCGACAATCAGCTGATCGAAACGCTCGGTAAGCGGATGAAAGTATCGGACGGAATCGGAGAGCTCAAGAAACAAAAAAACGTCGCCGTACTGCAAACCAATCGCTGGAATGCTATTCTTGGTAATATGATTCTTGAGGGCGAACAAAAGGGACTGAGCGAGGAATTTGTTCTGAGAATGTTTAAGGCTATTCACCAGGAATCCATCAACCACCAGGAGAAGATCATCAATTCTTAAATTAATTGTAAATGTTGCAGTAATCACTGTAACAAACAGGGCAGTAAGCTATCTTTAGAGTATCAACTCGACGCTAAAGAACAGCTATGTACTTGATTTGTAAACCTAAAGCTACTATAGCGATATTAATTTTTGCTATAACCAGCTCATGGACCCATGCCCATAATGGAGCCATTGCCCATGCCTATTCTATGGAACCAATTGCGGTAGATGCAGATCTTGGCGATTGGCCAGACCATCTTCAGAAATACCCTATTTCCTATTATCAATATGGGTTCGAACCAGAATCTCCCGATGACATACATGGGTATTTTATTATAGGCTATAACCAGAAGCTTCAGGAGGTATACATCGGTGTTGAAATGATCGATGACAGCTATATCCGCAATGAAGAAAATCCGGAGTATTGGGCACATGATATGCAGGTCCTCTATATAGATCCGCAACATAAGAATGAAAGTACAGGGGTATTGGCCCTTGAGGTAAACGAATACTTTAGAAAAATTGTAGACCAGGATATGAATTGGGATCCTATGATCCTAGAGGCTACCTGGGACCTGGTCACCGTAAAAGCAAAACGTAATGAAAAAAGCACCATCTACGAATGGAAAATAAAGCTCAAAGGATTTATTGAAGAAGGCCGGGTATTGGGATTCGATTATGTGGTCTTCGACAAAGACAGCAAAAACGGAAATACAAATACCGTGGGATGGGGGAAAGATGAAGGCGTAAAACACGAATGTTCTAAATGTCTGGGCGATGTACTTCTTTTACCCGATAGTGCTAAATTATCGGAGATAGAAGGGATAGTAAAACCCGCAAACGATAGCATCTATCCTCGATCGGTCCGATTTATAACCGAGGATGATCAAAACAGTTTTATCAATATGGCGGTAGATGCTAATGGATTCTACTCCTCACGAATCTCCCCCGGGAAATATCAGGTGTTGATCCCACCGGGATTGGTAGAGGTAGATGAGAAAATATATCGAATGGGTACCGGCGATACAATTACTTTATCGGCCCTGCCTGATCAGACCACTATGGTAACCAAGGCCCTCCAGGTCTCGATGCTGCCCCAACCCGATCTTATACCCAAGAAAGGCCTTTTGCACAACTTCGATAAGGCAAGTAAAGATCAGCTCGAGCAGATTGTCGATGTATACAGGAAGTATTATGGAATACCAGGAGTTTCACTTGCTCTTATCAGGGATGGTAAGCTGTTCTACCAAAAAACCTTTGGATATAAAAACAATTTTAATAAGGAATTGGTCGACTCAGCTACGCTTTTCGAAGCCGCCTCTATAACCAAGCCGGTGTTTTCCTATGTAGTCTTAAGATTGGCAGAACGCGGGATAATTGATCTTGATAAGCCCCTGGCCCAATATCTACCCTTTGAAGATTTGGAGAAATATCCGGAATATAAGAAAATGACAGCCAGGCACGTGCTTATACATAAGACCGGATTGCCCAATTGGGGACGCGAGATGAAGGCGGCGCCAGGTGAAAAATATGGCTATTCAGGAGAAGGTTTTGAATATTTAAAAAGGGTACTTGTAAAAATTACATCCGAGGAAGCCGATAAGTTGATCGAAGAAGAACTCAAAGTACCGCAGGGCATAGATCATATGAAATTCAGGGAAGACGCTCAGCTAGTAAAGGTTGTGGCTACAGGGCATATCGATGAGTCTCCAACGGTTCGTGACTTGCCAAAAAAACCGGGTATGGCTTGGAGCATGTACACCGAGGCTGCAGAGTTCTCTAAATTTGCCATTACGCTACTCGATAGAAAAGGACTGAAGGAGGCTACATTTCAGGAGATGCTAAAAATACAATCGGTATATCCCGAAGATGAGAAAAGGGATAAGAACGCAGAAGAGGGAATGGGATTAGGCGTGGCCCTGAGGTATTCAGATTATGGTAAGGTATTTGGTCATGGTGGTAATAATGGAGATTTTAAGTGCATGTTTGAAGTGTATGAAGACCTTGGGATGGGCTATATAATTTTTACCAATTCAAATACCGGGGATAGCCTTACAAACGACTTAGCTCAAATTTTAGTTGAAGGAAGGAACCCCGAAAGTTTGGATTCAACCGGTGGTCGTGATTAATTCAGAATATAAAAAATAATAATTCATATAAATAATACCGTATATCATGAAAAAACTAACAGGAATGATCATTGGGCTTTTTACAATTGCGGCCTTTTCACAGGATATTGTCGATAAGGAAGTCGGTGATTTTAATCAGATCAAAGTTTATGATCTTATCGAGGTAAATCTGATCGAATCAGACCAAAATCGCATCTTTATCAAAGGAGAAAATGTCTACGACATTAAATGGGTAAATAAAGACGGGGTGCTGAAATTAAAAATGCAATTAGAAAAAAAATTCAGCGGAGAAGGAACACTGATCGAGGTCTATTACCGCCATCTCGACGTTGTCGACAGCAATGAAGGAGCTAATATAGTTTTCAATGAAATGATCAAGCAAGACGATATTGAACTCAGAGCTCAGGAAGGTGGTCGGATCAGGGCAGGTATCGATGTAGACTTCGCCAGGATTAAGGCCGTTACCGGTGGGGTAGTTGTAGCCTCAGGTATGGCAAAAAAACAAACCATCAACCTCAATACCGGTGGGATGTTTAGAGGTCAGGAATTAAAAACCGAGAGAAGTTCTGTAAAGATCTCGGCAGGAGGGGAAGCCGAACTGCATGCTCAGCCAAGGTAGAGATCGACGTTACCGCTGGTGGGGATGTGTACGTTTACGGAAATCCTGAAGTAGTGGAAAAAAACACCTTTGCAGGTGGTAGGGTTCATTTTAGAGACTAACCCGACTATCTTTTGAAAATATAACGGGTGATAAAGATGCCGTTATTATCTTTTTCACCCGAACTTTCCACACCGCTGGTAACAAATGCCAGTTCCCATCCATCGGCAATCATCGTATTGATCATAGAGGTGATCATAGTGTCGTTTGCCGCGATATTTTGAAATCTGATGCCACCGATATTGTAAAAGTTAAGCAATTTGGTTTCCTCGTAATCCTTGACCCGTATTTCTCCACGATCCGCTTTATTCCTATCGCCACTTTCGGCAGATTGAGTGCTGGTATAATCTTTGTAATCCTTCTCGGCGAGCGTATTAATGATCCTTGACCTACCCACGCCATTAGGAACAATAGATTCCACACTGGTGATGACCTTGTACTCCTGCGCGGTAATTTCCATAGCCGTCAGCAGGGCAATAGCAACTAGTAAAATACTTTTCTTCATGGTTTTGATCGATTGTGATTGTAGTACTATAAAAGTAGCTTTCAATCTGGAAGTAAAATTGTTTCTTTGTAACGAAATACGAACAATAAATGCGTGGGATTGTTTATAAGTCGACAGGCACCTGGTACACTGTAAAATCCGAGGAAGGAAGATTTTATCGAGTGCAGGATCAAGGGCAAATTTCGTATTCAGGGTATAAAAAGCACCAATCCGGTAGCGGTAGGCGACAAGGTAATTTTTGAGATCGAGGATGCGGGGGGAGAAACCATCGGTGTGATCACAGAGATTGAAGATCGCATTAACTATATTATCAGGAAGTCGGTAAAACTCTCTGCACAGACACACATTATTGCTGCAAATATCGATCAGGTATTCCTTATCGTAACACTCCGCAATCCGAAGACCTATACGGTGTTTATCGATCGTTTCCTGGCCACTGCTGAGGCCTATGATATACCTGCTGTGTTGCTGTTTAACAAAATGGATATTTATGATGAGGAGGAATTACAGGAAATTGAACACCTGTTATCACTCTATACTGCCATAGGCTATACCTGCCATTGTATTTCGGCCGAAACCGGCACCAATGTAGAACAAGTCAAATCATCTATGAAAGGTAAGACCAGCATGTTTGCCGGACACTCGGGAGTTGGAAAATCTACATTGGTCAACCTCATTTCGCCCGATATCAATATCAAAACCACCGAGATTTCAGAGCAGCACCTTCAGGGTCAACACACCACAACCTTTGCGGAAATGTACGACCTTGATTTTGGGGCGAGGATCATCGATACCCCGGGCATTAAGGGATTTGGTATTGTTGATATGGATCCGGATGAAATCGGGGATTACTTTCCGGAATTATTTCGCCTTAAGGCCGACTGTAAATTCAATAATTGTCTGCATATTGACGAACCTAAATGTGCGGTGAAAGAGGCATTGGAAAAAAACGAAATTTCGGAAAGCAGGTATTGGAGCTATGTGCAGATGGTTACCGGAAAAGAGGATACCTATAGGATGGATCCGTTTTAGCCATTATACGTCATGCAGGTAAATCAAAATTCAAAATACATAAGTTGATGAGGGCTGTCATCCAGAGAGTAGCGCATGCCTCGGTGCAGATATCAGATAGGATAGAAGGAGAGATCGGCAACGGGATATTAGTCTTACTGGGCATTGAGGATTCAGATGGCCCGGAAGATATTAGATGGTTAAGCAAAAAGATCGCCAACCTTCGTATTTTTAATGATTCTGCAGGGGTGATGAATGTCTCTTTACTCGATATGGAGGGTGAGGCCCTGGTGATCAGCCAGTTTACACTCCATGCTTCCACTAGAAAAGGTAACCGGCCGTCTTACATACGTGCAGCTAAGCCAGGGGTGGCCATCCCGCTCTATGAGGAATTTGTTGCCCAATTGGAAAATGACCTTGGAAGACCGGTTGCAACGGGAATTTTCGGGGCCGAAATGAAGGTAGAACTACTTAACGACGGACCGGTAACGATATTGATCGATACAAAAAACAAAGAATAATGGAACTAAAAAAAGCACAACTGGCGGTAGATAATTGGATCAAACAACATGGGGTTCGTTACTTTGATGAACTCACCAATATGGCCCAGCTCACCGAGGAAGTAGGGGAGGTGGCCCGCATTATCGCAAGGCGCTACGGCGAACAAAGCGAAAAGGAATCCGATAAGGATAAGGACCTGGGGGAAGAACTCGCCGATGTGGTCTTCGTTGTGCTCTGCCTGGCCAACCAAACCGGGGTGGACCTTCAGGAAGCGTTCGACCGCAAGTTGGAAGAAAAGGCCAGTCGCGACCACAAAAGGCATCAAAACAATAAAAAACTCAAATAGTTCTATATTTGGGCTTCCCATTTCCGGATGGGTATTGAAGATCGATCTATTAAACCTTTAATCCACCAAAAGGTGAAACTTTTCCTGTCGGGGCCTGCCCAGCATCATATCAAGGCGAATATCCAGATCACGGGTTCTAAGAGCGAATCGAACCGACTGTTGCTGCTCAGTGCACTTTTCCCAAAAATCCGGATTGAAAATCTCTCAAATTCAGACGATACCCGACTGATGAAAGAGGGTCTTACCACCAGAGAGGGCCTTGTCGATATTCATCATGCCGGAACTGCTATGAGATTTCTTACGGCCTATTTCGCCAGCCGGGACGGAATGAGGGTGGCGATAACCGGTTCGCAGCGAATGAAAGATCGGCCAATAAAAATACTGGTGGAGGCGCTAACCGAACTCGGTGCTGAAATAGAATATCTGGAAAAGGAGGGGTATCCGCCGCTTAAGATCAGCGGAAGGAAACTCACAAAATCCGGGACTTCACTCCCGGCTAATATCAGCAGCCAGTATATTTCCGCTTTGCTGCTGATCGCTCCATCACTGGAAAACGGGCTTACACTTAATCTTAAGGGGGAAATCACTTCGGTGCCATATATTAAGATGAGTTGTGCCTTGCTTAATAGGCTGGGAATAGAAACAACATTTAAGCAGAATACCATCACCGTGGCCAGTGCCGATGAGATACCAGACCAAACGCTAACCGTAGAATCTGACTGGAGTTCGGCCTCTTATTTTTACAGTTTTGCCGCACTCGCCGCTCCGGGTAGTGTAATTCGCCTGTCTTCATATCACAAGAATAGTTTACAGGGCGATAGCATACTCAGTGAAATATATGAAACCTTTGGGGTTAGTACAGTTTTTGAAGATCATTGTATTGTATTAGAAAAATATTCAAGGCCGGCACAAGGGCATTTTAGTTATAATTTGTCAAATGCTCCTGACCTGGCACAAACCATTGCCGTGAGCTGCTTTGGCCTTGGCTTGGGGTGCGATCTTACAGGACTACACACTTTGAAAATCAAGGAAACCGACCGACTTGAAGCACTTAAAACAGAGCTGACCAAGCTGGGGGCTTCCATCGAAACTACCGATGACAGTTTGATAATGTCCCCGGGGGATGAACCCAAACCTGGTGTGGCTATTGATACATACCATGATCACCGCATGGCCATGGCCTTTGCCCCATTGGCGATGCGGACAGAAATATATATTAATGATGCCGGCGTGGTTTCAAAGTCGTATCCCGACTTTTGGGATGATGTTAAAGGATTGGGTATCGAACTAAAACAAGCCTGATTACGATTATTTCCGCTATTTACTTGACAACCCCTATGCCACGATCGTATATTTGCTGCCGCTAAAATTTTCATAACCCTTATATCACATGAAATTATCTCACTTCAGTTTTGAATTACCAAATGACTTAATGGCAGAGTACCCGGCAGACAACAGGGACGAATCTAAGCTTATGGTAGTCCACCGTGAGACCGGAAAGATCGAACATAAAAAGTTTAAGGATCTGATCGACTATTTTGATGAAGGCGATGTTATGGTATTGAACAACACCAAGGTTTTTCCTGCTCGTCTTTACGGGAATAAAGAAAAGACCGGTGCCAGAATAGAGGTATTTCTTTTAAGGGAATTGAATGAAGAACAGCGGCTATGGGATGTTCTTGTAGATCCGGCTCGGAAAATCAGGATTGGTAATAAATTATACTTCGGTGAGGATGAAAGCCTGGTAGCTGAAGTTATCGATAACACCACTTCGCGCGGGGCGAACGCTGAGGTTCCTCTATGATGGTTCTTATACCGACTTTAGAAGGAAATTGAGGGAATTGGGAGAAACACCCTTACCAAAATATATCAAGCGCGATGTAGAACCGGAGGATGAAAGCCGTTACCAGACTATTTATGCGAAGCATGAAGGTGCTGTTGCCGCTCCTACCGCCGGGTTACACTTCTCAAAACACCTCTTAAAACGATTGGAGATCAAAGGGATCGAATTTGGCGAAGTTACCTTACATGTTGGCCTGGGGACATTCAACCCGGTTGAGGTGGAAGATCTTTCTAAGCATAAAATGGATAGTGAAGAGTTGGTCATAGACGAAAAGGCCACCGAAATTGTAAATAGCGCGAAACGCAATAAGAAAAAGGTCTGCGCGGTGGGAACTACAGTTATGAGAGGGTTAGAAAGCGCCGTATCCTCTGAACGGACACTGAATACATTTGATGGCTGGACCAATAAGTTCATTTTTCCACCCTATGAATTTAGTATCGCAGATGCCATGGTCACCAATTTCCATCTTCCAAAGTCGACCTTGCTGATGATGGTATCGGCCTTTATGGGTCATGAACTTACTAAGCGGGCTTATAAAGAGGCCATACTCGAAGGATACAGGTTCTTCTCCTATGGGGATGCCATGCTTATTTTATAATAGCTTTCCCAGACATATTTGGTGGTAGATCGCTAACCTGCTCTGGTTATACACTTGTTTTACATGCAGGTCGATAAAAAAGACATACGGATGCTGTCTAAGGACGAACTCAGGGAATTCTTTATTTCGCTGGGGGAAAAGGCATATAGGGGGAACCAGGTATATGAATGGCTCTGGAAAAAGTCGGCCCATACTTTTGAGGACATGACTAATCTGAGTCAGGATTTAAGGCAAATGCTCAGCCATAATTTTGTGATCAACCATATCGAGGTCGATCAAATGCAGCGGAGTAAAGATGGGACGATCAAAAATGCAGTTCGGCTTCACGACGGATTGGTAGTTGAGTCTGTACTGATCCCTACCGAAAGCAGAACTACGGCCTGTGTCTCGAGCCAGGTGGGATGTAGCCTAGATTGTAAATTCTGTGCCACCGCCCAACTTAAGCGTATGCGGAATCTCAATCCTGATGAGATCTATGATCAGGTGGCTGCGCTAAACAAGGAGAGCCGTTTGTATTTTAACCGACCGCTCAGCAATATTGTATTCATGGGAATGGGCGAACCCCTTATGAATTACAAGAACGTAGTAAAAGCGGTTGAAAAGATCAGTTCGGCAGAAGGCCTCGGGATCTCCCCCAAACGGATTACGGTATCCACCTCAGGGGTTCCTAAAATGATACGCCGGTTGGCAGATGCGGACCTGGGGGTAAAGCTGGCTGTTTCATTACATTCGGCTATCGATGATACCCGTACCAGCATTATGCCCTTTAACGAAAAACTCAACCTCAAAGAACTGAGAGCTGCTCTTGAATACTGGTACTCCAAAACCAAAAGCAGAATTACCTATGAATATGTGATCTGGGACGATATCAATGATAAGGAGAACGATATTGAGGCGTTGATCCGTTTTTGCCGGTTTGCACCAGCCAAGGTAAATTTGATCGAATATAATCCTATCGGTGACGGCAGATTCAAACAGGCTTCACCCCAGGTTGTGCAGCAATATGTAAATAGGCTTGAATCGGCTGGTATCACGGTAACAATTCGTCGTTCCAGAGGTCAGGATATAGATGCTGCCTGCGGACAACTGGCCAATAAAGCACAGAAAGACTGAATTCGAATAAATGCTGAACACGGCACCTGCACCGTTTTAAAGTTCTGTCTGTGAATTCGCGAGCGAATCTCCAATTCTTACTTCTGCTTTTCGTACAGCCTTTATTTTCCCTAATTTTACGATTCAGCACGCACACCAATACCTCGATTTGAAAATTGTCGCACAAATAACAGAGCCTATCCGGGAAGAAATGGAACTTTTCGAGGCTAAGTTCTATGAATCCATGTCTACAAAAGTGCCGTTGCTTAACCGGATCACCTACTATATTGTAAACCGGAAAGGCAAGCAAATGAGACCGATGTTTGTTTTTTTATCGGCCAAGATGGTAAATAACGGCCAGGTGAACGAGCGGACCTTCAGAGGGGCTTCAGTTATCGAACTCATTCATACCGCTTCTCTGGTACACGATGATGTTGTGGACGACAGCAATAAGAGACGTGGTTTTTTTTCTATCAATGCGCTGTGGAAAAATAAAATTGCCGTATTGGTGGGAGATTATTTGCTCTCCAAGGGTATGCTGCTTTCTGTGGAACAAGGCGATTATGATCTGTTGCAAATTATTTCGATTGCAATCCGGGAAATAAGCGAGGGCGAACTTTTACAAATTGAAAAAGCACGACGGTTAGATATAGACGAATCGGTATATTACGAGATCATAAGGCAAAAGACAGCTACTCTGATTGCGGCATGCTGTGGAATAGGGGTATGTTCTGTGAAGCCGGAGAGTGAAGAAGTAGAGGTGTTTCGCAAATTCGGGGAACTCTGCGGGATGGCATTTCAAATCAAGGACGATTTGTTCGATTATGGAGAGAAAAAGATCGGGAAGCCCACCGGAATAGATATAAAAGAGCAAAAGATGACACTACCGCTTATCTATACCCTTAACAACTGTGCGGTAAAGGAAAAAAAATGGTTGATCAACTCTGTTAAGAACCATAATAAAGACAAGAAAAGAGTCAAAGAGGTTATCGCCTTTGTAAAGGAAAAAGGGGGATTGAAATATGCGCAGTCCAAAATGCATGAATTTAAACAGGCGGCATTGGATTTATTAAATACTTATCCCGATTCCCAATATAAAGATGCCTTGAAACTAATGGTAAATTACGTGGTTGATCGTAAAAAGTAATCATTAGTTTCGATCGATTTCGGTCGGTTGAAGACAGATTTTCAATTCCCAGGCAACTATCTGCTTATACACCTCGTCTTTAACTTGAGAGCATAAACATGAAGGCATTGAAGATTATCTCATTTTACAGGAATGAAAAAGCACTCATCAAACGAGCGCTGGAAGATAATCAGGAGGCCCAGAGACTGATCTATGAGACCCATGCTCCGAAAATGCTCAGTATTTGCCGGCGGTATATCAAGGATCTTCAGTTTGCAGAAGATACGATGATAGGGGGTTTTGTTAAGGTTTTTAAACACCTGAACACCTACCGGCATGAAGGAAGTTTCGAAGGATGGATCAGGCGGATCATGATCCGGGAATCTATAAGCTTTCTGAGAAAGAAGCAATTTGTGGTATTCGATGATGAGGTCTATAGCGAGTATGAGTTGGCAGAGGTTAATTTTTCCTACGAGATCGATATCGACCAGCTTCAGAAGCTTATAGATGCTTTACCCGAAGGTTATAAAATGGTGTTTGTTCTTCACGCTATAGAGGGTTACAAACATCTGGAAATTGCCGATATGCTCGGGATCAGTGAAAGTACTTCCAAATCGCAATTATATAAGGCCCGCCGATGGCTGCAAAAGAGATTGAAAGAGAATAATACCTTAGGATATGGCACCCATTAAATTTGAAAAAAAGATTAAAGAACTTTTTGAATCAAGGGAGATTGAACCTTCAGCAGATGCGTGGAATAAAGTAGCTTCTCAGCTGGGGTCATCACCGGCAAAAAGAAATTTTCGCCCATGGTATTATTGGGTGGCCGCCTCCATAGCCTTCATAATATTTGTTGTGGGATGGTCTGTAAAAAAGGCGAACCATTCCGAAATGGATACTACACCCATAGTGGTAAGCCCCACCACTCAGGATGCATTAAAACCGCAATCAGAAGTACCGGAAATAAAGAAAGAAACAGGGATTAGTTCGGTGAATGATGACGTTGGAAAGCCAGAGCAACAGCTAATTGTAACACAGACCTTATCGAATCAGGAATCTGAGCTTGCAGAATTTCAGGAACATCATCCATCCATTGAATCACAACCTGAAAATGCGGGAGATATCCTGTTAGACGAAAAGATTTCCGAATTGTTAATCCAGGTGGGTCAGATGGAAGCGTCAGAAAATGGGGTCACGGAGGCTGAGGTAGATTCCCTCTTAAGAGAAGCCCAACGTGCTTTGCTGGCCGATAAGGAATTTAAGGAAGAGTCCCGTTCAAATGGTGCTTCCTTACTCGCTGAGGTGGAAGGAGAACTGGACGAATCGTTTCGGGACCAGGTTTTCGAAAAACTTAAACTGGGCTTTATCAAGGTTAGAACGGCGGTTGCAGATCGCAATAAATGAGAAATTCGGATATGCCCTATGGTATTTCCAAATGTTCTATAGTTAAATCATCAATCATCAAATCAATATCATTATGAGAACGAACATTCGTTGTATTTTTTTACTTCTACTGCTTTTTGCTGTTCAATCGGCTTTTTCCCAGGAAGACTATCAGCAGGAGATCGAGCAATTAAAGGAACAAAGAACCCAGATTGAGACAGAGGAGCGCAAGGCCTTAAAAAATGAAGTGGAGGCGATAAACAACCGACTCAATGAAGGCGAGATTACAGCCGATGAGGCTAAAACCCTAAAGGAGGCCGTGGCCGAAAAAAGGGCATTAAATATCGAAAACCGCAAATCGATTATCGATAATCAAATTGCCTTATTGGAGCGCAATAAGGGAGCGGTAAGTTCTGAAGAAGTTGGTTCAGATGACGACCACGACGAATTCGGAGTTACGGTAAATATTGGCGATGAAACATGGGAGCCTTTTGATTCGAAAGATAAATATCCCAAATACGACCGCCGTACCCATTCGAATTTTATTATCGCGTTTGGTCTAAATAATGCGATACCCGAAGGCGGGAATCTTAACGATTCGCCTTATAGTGCTTGGCGTAGCCGTTATTTCGAGATCGGTTGGGCCTGGAGGACCAGGGTTTTTAATCACAGCAACTTTTTGCGTTTTCATTATGGTTTTTCCTTCACATTTAATGGCCTTAGAAATACCAAGAATCTATATTATACCACCGATGAAAACAACCAGGTAGTCAGGGAAGTATTCCCGGTTAATCTGGACAAGTCAAAATTGCGAACCGATAATTTTATTATACCGCTTCATTTGGAATTTGGGCCATCAAAGAAAACGGTCTCTGAGACCCGGGTTCGATACTCCATTAAAAGGCAAATACGGTTAGGTGTTGGTGGCTATGGCGGTGTAAATATGGGGACTAGGCAGAAACTAAAATACCGGGTAGACGGAAATCGGATTAAAGAGAAATCGGCAAACATCTTCGATTCTAACCAGTTTGTTTATGGTTTGAGCGGTTGGATAGGTGTAGGATGTGTCCAATTCAACGTCCGCTACGATCTGCAGACTATTTTGAGAAACACCGAGATTCAGGAAAAGAATATACTTTTCGGAGTTCGTTTCGAGATTTAGAACGAAGTAAAAACAGAATTATGCGATATAGGCCCTGCTATAAGAGGGCCTTTTCCATTTCCGGTGTAAACTCTTCTTTAAAGAAACCCCGTTTGCAATGAGAGCATGATGCCTGTTTTGAGGTGTAAACCGGAAAAATAGGTAACCAGAAAAGGTGGAAGTAATGAGGGGTCAGATTCCCGGTAAGCGTATCTTTTTGTCCGCAATACGGACATTGAAGGCCACCTAGAGGTTTTTCCTTTGATTTTAATGGCCGTATACCAAGAAATAGAATCATGTATTAACAATTATTTCCTGTGGTGAATTTAGTGAATGTAACCAGTATATTATTTATAAGATAGAAACACTTTTACGGCCATTCCTATTTTACTATTTTTATCTTCTGCTAATCCAGTAAAATTGATATCCAAAACAACAATAGATCAGGTTTACGACGCCGCCCGGGTTGAGGAGGTAATCGGGGATTTTGTCCAGCTAAAAAAATCAGGGGCAAATTATAAAGGACTCAGTCCGTTCACCGATGAACGTACGCCAAGTTTTATGGTATCGCCCGTAAAGCAGATCTGGAAGGATTTCAGTAGTGGCAAAGGAGGGAATGTTGTGGCATTTCTCATGGAACATGAGCATTTTACCTATCCTGAGGCGATCAGGTATCTTGCCAAAAAATATCAGATCGAAATAGAGGAAACTCAGAGAACAGACGAGCAAAAAGCCGAGGCAAGTGCCCGTGAAAGTATGTACCTGGTTTCGGAATTTGCTCAAAAGCACTTTCAGAACAACCTTTGGGAGACCGAGGAAGGCAAGGCTATAGGGATGACCTATTTTAAGGAAAGGGGTTTTTCTGAGGAAACCATTCGGCAATTTGGACTGGGGTATGCGCTCGATCAATGGGAGGATCTAGGAAAAAAAGCCCTTGCCGAAGGGTATCAACTCGAATTTCTCGATAAAACCGGTTTGGTCATCGTAAAGGAGCAAACGTCATCTGCCGGCGCACACAAAATGATCGATCGCTTTAAGGGCAGGATCATTTTTCCGATTCATAGCATGAGTGGCAGGGTTTTGGGTTTTGGAGGTCGTATTCTCAGCAGTGAGAAAAAGACCGCCAAATATGTGAATTCTCCCGAGAGTGATATTTACCATAAGAGTAAAGTACTATATGGGATTTATTACGCCAAGCAATCGATCGCCCGCGAAGACTGCTGTTATTTGGTAGAAGGTTATACCGATGTCATACAAATGTATCAACGTGGTATTCATAATGTGGTGGCCTCGAGTGGTACTGCTTTGACATCCGAGCAGATCAGGCTGATCAACCGGCTCACCAGGAATATTGTAGTTCTTTTCGATGGAGATGCCGCCGGGCTCAGAGCCTCCCTTCGTGGCATCGACCTTATCCTGGAACAGGGTATGAATGTTAGGGTTTGTAGTTTCCCGGAGGGAGAAGACCCCGATAGTTTTGCCCGTGAGAATTCGTACGAAGATCTGGTTTTGTATTTGAATGAGAATGCTAAAGACTTTATTCAATTCAAAACTTCTTTACTCAATGAGGAAAGTGGCAATGACCCGATCAAAAGAGCCGATACGATCCGCGACATTGTAAATAGTATTTCTAAGATCCCCGATCGTATTAAAAGGGAACTCTATATCCAGGAATGTGCAAGGATGATGAATATTTCGGAAGAAGTACTGTTCAATACCCTGGCACAGATTAGCAGTAAGGAGATCAAAGATCGTAAAAAGACACAGAGAGAACCTGCGCCTAAGGCTTTCGAAGTGCTGAAAAGTGAGCCTGCACCACCCTCGGCCGATATCCAATATGTGCTGGAGCGTAAGATCATAGAAATGTTATTACTCTATGGGGACAAAAAAGAAGAATTTGAAGATCTGATACTCAAGGAGAATGAAGAGGGAGACCTGGTCCTCGAACCGGAGTCTTCCGAAACAAAGGTTTATGAAAAAGTCTTCCTCGACCTGCAGGAAGATGAAATAGAGCTAACCGATGAACAATTCAGGAATCTATACTATAAACTGATTGAGGAGCTTAATAAGAATGAAGATTTTTCGATCAGCTCATTTATGAATGCATTGGATCAGGAAATGGTGGAACAAGTGTCTTCAATATTGATGGAAGATGAAAAGTACAACCTGCATGAATGGGAGAAGAAAGACATCTATCCGAAAATCAAAGAACATACTATATCACAGTTGGTTAGCGAAACCATTTTAACGCTGCGTTGCTACCTGATCAAAAAAAGGATTGCAGCCCTCCAAAAGGACACCGAAACAGGGCATGAAGATCATGGGGATACGCTTGAAGAGATTATGAACTACCTTCATTTGAATAGTTTATTGAACAAAAAGTTGAACCGGGTAATCCCCTGACAGTAAAAGATCAACATCCCTGCCGGAGATTGAATATGGAACAGATCGAACTAAAAAACCCTGCAATGTAGTTGCAGGGTTTATTTTTTGGAAGGGAGTTATCCTAAATTAATACAACTCCAGTGCCTTGGCCTGTTGGAGCAGATCCACCAGGTTATCGACGTTTAGTTTCTTCATGAGCCTCGCTTTATAGGTGCTGACAGTCTTTTCGTTAAGATTCAGACCCTGAGCGACATCTTTATTTCGTTTTCCGCTGGCGAGTAGTTTAAGCACTTCAACTTCCCGTGTTGAAAGCTTTCTGAAAAATCTGCGTGGTTTCTGAGTGCCTTCGTCAAAAGCAAGCCGTTGGGCAAGTTCATTAGTGATAAACATATTGCCTTCACTGACCTTTTTAACCGCCGATATAATATAGTCGAGTTCAGCAGTTTTTGAAAGATATCCAAAAGCCCCGGCCCTGATTGTACTAAGGGCGTATACGTCTTCTGATTGTCCGCTATAAATCAAAACTTTGATATCGGGATACTCCTGCTTGATCTTCCTCAAGGTTGCGATCCCGTTGATTTCAGGGATATCCATTTCCAGGATGATCACGTCGGGAGAGCCCTTCTTTAGTTTTTCGAAAAGCTCGGTGGTAGTAGAAACGTCGGCGATAACTTCAAAATCGCTGGCAGCTTGCAAGACATTTTTCATGCCCAGGCGGACGATAGGGTGATTGTCTGCTATTAGAACTTTGATCATTTTTGTCGGTTTTCTGTATCTAAACCTTAAGAGCGTGAATAAATACTGACATGCAATGTAAGGTTAAAATATCTATTTTCTTAAACAAAAATGTACTTTTTTTATGGTTTTTCTATAAAATAACTATGTTTTTTCGACTTAATAACACGATTTACGGGCAAGAAGTCACTTTAGCTCGTGAGGAATTTCGCATACGGGTATGGGGATCATCTTGTGTTGATTAGCGGCGTTATAACGTTTAAAAATCTCAAAAACCTCTCTTTTCCTGCCGGTAAAATCTTCTGTGGTTTTTCCTTCCTCATTCTGAGCCATAGCCCATTCCAGTTCGGGATAAGAAGCTCCGATCTGGTCTTCATCGGTCCGATGATCACCCCAAAGCCCGTCTGTGGGGGCTGCGACCATGATATCGTGGTTGATCCCCATATAGTTGCCCAGTTCATACACTTCTGTTTTCAAAAGATCGGCAATCGGGCTCAAGTCTACTCCACCATCCCCGTATTTGGTATAGAATCCAATTCCAAAGTCTTCAACTTTGTTGCCCGTTCCGGCCACTAAGTAATTATTAAGGGCAGCGAAGTAATACAGGGTGGTCATCCGCAATCGGGCCCTGGTATTGGCTAACGACATAAAACGCTCTTCTTCATTTTCCACTTTGGGTAGTGCGCTAACAAGTTGGTCAAAAACCGGCGTAAGTTTTACCTCCTGCCGGCTCACATTTTCAAAATTGTCTTTCAGCCAGCTAATATGCCGATCTGCCCTGCTCACCTGATTAGTGCCCTGGTGTATGGGCATCTCCACGCAGAGCAGCGGTAATCCGGTACGGGCGCAGAGGGTCGAGGTGACCGCAGAATCTATACCCCCTGAGATCCCTATCACAAAACCCTTGCAGCGCGCATTCACGGTATAGTCCTTTAACCATTTAACAATATGATCGACAACTTTGGCAGTTTGCATATGGCTCTTTTATTAGATTGAAATCAACTAACTTAGCGGCCGTAAAAATATAACCTGGTGAGCGTAATAAAAAATATGCATCGATATTGTAGAATAAAGATCGGCGGGCTATACTTCCTGATGGTCATCCTGGCTTTATCTGGCTGCCGGCAGACCAACACGGCCGAGGATAATATAGCGACTATGGATCTCGATCTTAAACTCAGCAGATTTGACCGGGAATTTGCCGATGCCAGGCCTGAGGATCTCCCGGATCTGAAAGAACAATATCCTTTTCTTTTTCCAGCGCAATATCCAGACAGCCTGTGGATTAAGAAAATGCAGGACAGTTTACAAATCGAGCTTATGGAAGAGGTCGGGCGGGCATTTGGCGATCTGAATCAGCTTGAAACAGAGCTGGAAAGGTTGATGAAGCATATCGTCTACTATTTTCCACGTACCAGGGTGCCAGAAGTGATTACCCTTACTTCGGAAGTAGACTATAAAAACAGGGTGATATTAGCGGATTCGCTTTTGTTGATCGGTCTGGATAATTACCTGGGGGTCGATCATCGATATTATTCGGGAATCGAAAGGTATATAGCGCAGGACCTCGATCCAAAATATCTTATTAGCGACGTGGCCTCGGCCTATGCTCAAAAACTGGTGGAATTTCCTGCCAATCGTAATTTTCTGGCAAAGATGGTCTATTATGGAAAAATATTATTCCTTAAAGACAAATGGATGCCTGCCGCTACCGATGGCGAAAAGATTCACTATTCTGAAGAACAGATTGCC
This sequence comes from Flavobacteriaceae bacterium, assembly GCA_965212205.1. Lineage (GTDB taxonomy): Bacteria > Bacteroidota > Bacteroidia > Flavobacteriales > Flavobacteriaceae > JAHEJJ01. The sequence goes on along the minus strand of CBDBUX010000019.1, from coordinate 304,160 downwards.
TGGGCGGACGCCAATGAAGAAGAAATATGGCGATATTTTATCGAAAAGGAATTGCTTTACAGCACAGATCAGGAATTGGGGCCTAGATTTCTCGAACCCGCTCCTTTCTCAAAATTCAGGTTAGAGCTCGACAGCGAATCTCCGGGTAGGTTGGGGCGCTATTTAGGATGGAAGATCGTCCAGGCTTTTATGGAAAATAATAAGATAGCCCTTAAGGATATGATTGCGCTCCCCTCTGAAGAGATATTTAAAAATTCAAAATATAAACCCAATAAATAGCATATGGGAAAATTACACCGCTCACAGATTACATTAACAGTGGCCTTAGATGAGAACCGTGTGCCCGAAAAGCTCACCTGGTCGGCAGAAGACGGAGGTATTCTGGAGGAGGAGGCAAAGGCTATGCTGCTCTCGGTATGGGACAGCAAGCAAAAGGAGTCGCTTAAGATCGATCTTTGGACCAAAGACATGCCGGTCGACGAGATGAAGATCTTCTTCCATCAGACGTTGGTAGCACTTTCCGATACCTTTATGAAAGCTACACAGGATGAGAAAATGACGGCGACCATGAAAGAATTCTGTAGCTATTTTGCAGAAAAATTAGAATTGACATAATCATTTGCAAAAGTTTGATCCCCTTCTCAGACTGTAAGGTATTCCTGCCCCTGCGGACTTAAGCAGTAGTATGTCAAGCCGTGGGAACATTAAAAAAAGTAGTTTGGAAAAGAATAGTCCAGATAAGATAGTTTTTGTGTACAACGCCGATTCGGGTAGGCGTAATGCCATTCTGGACAGTCTTCACAAAGTGTTACAGCCATCAACCTATAATTGCAACCTATGCGATATAACCTTTGGTATTCTTAATGAGAAAAAGGAGTGGAAGGAGTTTAGAACGGCCTATAAAGGGGATATGGAATTCCTTCATAAAGATGAGTTTCAAAAAGCTTATGCCTCAAAATTCGGATATCGTTTTAGTTTTCCCATAGTACTGGCGGAGGTTTCGGGGATTTTTGAGGTAATGATCGGCACCGAAGAATTAAATTCCCTCCCCGACGCAACTACACTTATCGATTTGATCAAAGCAAGGGTTCCGGCATCCTAGACTATTTATTCTGGTAAAACTCCTGATTGATATTTTCAATATATTCGAGAACATCATCCCTTCCGGTTTGCTTGGTAGATGAGGTAATAAAATATGGGGGCAGTGTTTCCCAGACATCGGCCAGTAATTCTTTCAAATAAGACGCAACATGTTCTGATCGTGCATTGGGATTTAATTTATCGGCCTTGGTAAAAATGATCGCAAAAGGGATCTGTTGGGTACCTAACCACTCCATAAAGCGCAGGTCTATTTCCTGCGCACTATGCCTTATATCGATCAGCACAAATGCAGTGATCAGTTGTTTGCGTTTACCAAAGTAATCCAGTATATATTTCTGAAATATCTTTTTGTCTTTTTTTGATACCCTGGCATAGCCATATCCGGGAAGGTCAACCAGAAACCAGTTGTCATTGATCTTAAAGTGATTTATCAATTGTGTCTTTCCAGGCTTTCCTGAGGTCTTGGCCAGGTTCTTTTGGCCGGTGAGCATATTGATCAGCGATGACTTACCAACGTTAGATCGGCCGATAAACGCATATTCGGGAATGGGATCCTGTGGGCAATGGGCCACATCGGTATTGCTCATTACAAAATTTGCAGAGCTGATTTTCATATTTCAGATTAGAATTGGCGCTTCTGGAGCCAGGCATCCAGGATCTGATTGAATTCGTCAGGATGCTCCATCATTGGGGCATGGCCGCACTTTTCAATCCAGAACAGCTCTGAATCGGGAAGTAATTCGTGAAATTCCTTGGCAACATTAGGTGGGGTAACCGCATCGTTTTCTCCCCAAATAATGCAGGTGGGTGTCTTCATCTTAGGCAAGTCCTTAGACATATTATGACGGATAGCACTTTTTGCAATGGCCAGCGTTTTAACCAGCTTAATCCGATCGTTTACAGTAGCATAAACCTCATCAACAATTTCCTTGGTAGCCACAGCTGGGTCGTAGAAAACATCCTGTGCTTTTTTCTTGATAAACTCATAATCACCGCGCTTGGGATAGCCATCGCCCATAGCACTCTCATAAAGGCCAGAACTACCGGTAATGACAAGGGCCTTTACTCTCTCGGGATAAAGTTTAGTGTGTAGCAGTCCGATATGTCCCCCAAGGGAATTGCCCAACAAGATCACTTCTTTAAAACCCTTGAATTCAATAAACTTCTCGAGGTATACAGCAAAATTCTTAACGTTGGTTTTCAGCATGGGCATGCTGTAAATAGGCAACTCGGGTATCAGAACCTTATAACCCTTTTTGGGAAAATAATCCGTTACCCCATGAAAATTACTGAGTCCGCCCATAAGACCGTGCAGGATGATCATGGGTGTACCTTCTCCAACTTCTATATACCTGAATTTACCTTCCTTGATTATCTGGTCTTCCATCTACAGAGTACTTACTGTATCAGTGGGCAAATATAGGCATTTCATAATTATAGGCTGTTTTTATTAAAAATCCAGAAACGCTTATACACTCTTGTTTTAAGGCCATTCTGAAAGCCATAAACGTTGAGAAGAAAGCATTTGGGCACACCTTATTATGTTTTGTAATGAGGCGTTGTCATGAAGTTTTTTGTAGTTAAAGTGGTAATTTGTGGTAAATAGTGGTAATAATTTCTATATATTTGAGTTTATAATAAATAAACCGACCATCTTTAAGTGATTAGTTTCATAGGTACATATGAGTGTAAAGCTGATGCCAAAGGTAGGGTAATGATTCCTGTTACCCTAAAAAATCAAATGGCTCCTTTGCTGAGCAAAGGCTTCGTGATCAAGCGGTCTGTCTTCCAGCCTTGTCTGGAATTATACCCTATGGAAGAGTGGAATCTGCTGATGGAGAAAATGAATAAGAAAAACAGATTCCGTAAGCGTAACAATGATTTTATCCGAAGATTTTCTGCCGGGGTTAAACCCGTTGAAATCGATTCTACCGGCCGTTTGCTTATTCCAAAAAATTTAGTTTCCATCGCCGGAATCAAAAAGGAAGTAGTGTTGAGTTCAGCTATTAATATTATAGAGATCTGGGATAAGGATGGTTATGAAAAAGTCTTGGAAGAAACTGCCGAAAACTTTGCGGAATTGGCAGAAGAAGTAATGGGAGACGACGATGAAGGCGACATATCATGATCCGGTACTGCTCGAAGAAGCAGTAGACGGTCTTAAGATCATTGAAAACGGAATATATGTGGATGTTACCTTCGGAGGAGGAGGTCATTCCAGAGAAATATTGAGCAAACTGGGTAACGATGGCCTTTTAGTGGCTTTTGATCAGGATGAAGAAGCTTTGGCTAACACCATTGACGATAAGCGTTTCAGACTGATCAATGAGAATTTTAGGTACCTGAGGCAGTTTTTAAAATTCTATGGCATAACTCAAGTGGATGGCATACTTGCAGATTTTGGAGTCTCTTCGCACCAGTTTAATACGGCGGACAGGGGGTTTTCGACCCGTTTCAATGCCGAACTGGATATGCGAATGAGCCATCGTACCGAGGTGTCTGCCTTTGAGATTCTCAATAAATATGATCATAGACAATTGCGCGATATTTTCTATTCATACGGGGAATTACGCAATGCTGGTGGAATAGCGAGGGCTATTATCGATTTCAGAGCGAAGCGAGCTGTTAAAACTACCTCTGATGTAAAAGAGGCATTGAAAAAGTATTTGCCAAGACAAAAGGAGAACAAGGTAATGGCCCAACTTTTCCAGGCGATAAGAATAGAGGTAAATCAGGAATTGGCGGCGATCCGGGAATTTTTAATCCAGACACCTGAATTGATAAAAAAAGGAGGCCGCCTTTGCATTATAAGCTACCATTCCCTGGAAGACCGTTTGGTGAAACGTTTTATCAGGAGCGGCCAATTTGAAGGCGAACCTGAAAAAGATCTCTATGGCCGGGTGCAGCTTCCATTTAAAAGAATTGGAAAGCTCATAGTGCCCGGAGCGGAAGAAATAATGGACAATCCGAGAGCAAGAAGTGCCAAGCTCAGGATTGCTGAAAGAGTACACTAAAATAATGATATTCTCATGAAGAAAGGTTTTTTAGACCTCTTGAAAGGCAAGTTTTTGGTGAGCGGCGATGCTCCCAAAAACTGGCTGTTTATCATTTATGCCTCTTCTCTGGCAACAGTGATGATCGCCAGCTCACATAGCGCAGACCGTAAGGTTCATCAGGTGGCCGAGCTCAGTGAGGAAGTAAGAGAACTGAGAAGTGAATTTGTTGATATGCGCTCTGACGTTCAGCGGTTAAAACTCGAATCGACAGTCACCAACTATGTTGAGAGAAAAGGTCTAACACCTTCCGAAACACCACCTAAAAAGATCATTGTAAAAACAATAGATGAGTAAATGGCCATCAGGGAAAAGAACATAATGATCCGTTTGTATGCAGTGGCATGTTGTCTCTTCCTTTTTGCTGTCGCTGTAGGGGCTAAACTGATCAGTATCCAGATGGTGCATGGAGAAAAATATAAGGCGCTCGCCATGAAGCGTACCGAGAAGATGTTTACCATTGCCCCTAACCGCGGTAATCTTTATTCGGACGACGGTAGCCTATTGGCTACATCGGTTTCCAAATACACCATTCGCTTCGATGCGGTGACAGTAGGTCAGAAAGATTTCGAAAAATATGTAGGTGCTCTTTCCGATTCCCTGTCTGAAATGTTCCAGAAACCGGCTTCCTTTTATGAGGAAATCCTTCGGAAGGCCCGTATCAATCAAAATCGTTACGCGCTTATCGCAAGGAATGTGGAGTATACCGACTATCTAAAATTAAAAACTTTCCCTCTTTTTAACCTGGGTCCATATAAGGGCGGTGTAATTGCCGAACAACGTACTGTAAGAGAACATCCATTGGGTAAGATTGCGGAACGCAGTGTCGGATATGAGCGATTCGATGAAAATGGTTATGCCACCAGAGTAGGTCTGGAGGGGGCATTTGGACAGTATTTAAGGGGTGTTGAAGGCAAACGCCTCAAACAAAAGATTGCAAAAGGACAATGGAAACCTATCGGTCTGAACAATATTGTTGAGCCCAAAGATGGCTATGATGTTATTTCTACCATCGATATCAATATACAGGACATTGCGCATCACGCGCTACTCGGACAGCTCGAAAAGTACAAGGCAGATCATGGAAGCGTTATCGTGATGGAGGTCGAAACCGGTGAAATAAAGGCCATATCGAATTTAGGACAAACCGAAGATGGCAAGTATTATGAGCGGTTGAATTATGCCATAGGTGAATCTCATGAACCTGGTTCTACCTTCAAACTTATGTCGTTGGTAGCTGCTTTAGAAGATCAGGTGGTAGACACCAGCGATGTTATCGATACAAAAAAGGGAAAATGGAGGATTTATGATCGTACCGTGAGGGATTCAAAACATGGTGGGTATGGAAAGATATCCGTGGCCGAAGCCTTTGTACTCTCTTCCAATACCGCCTTCGCGCAAATGATCCATAATGGCTATAAGGAACGACCCGAGCAATTTGTGAACAGCCTTATGGACCTTGGGCTACACCGCGAACTGGGGATGCCTATCAAAGGGGAAGGGAAACCGGTATTGCGTTCTCCTGGCGATAAGGGATGGTCTGGTATCTCTCTTGCCTGGATGTCGCATGGTTATGAGGTGGCCCTTACGCCCTTGCAGACACTCGCATTTTACAACGCCATAGCCAACGGGGGGGAACTACTGAGGCCAAGACTTATCAAAGAAGTCCGGGAGTGGGACAAAACTATCTATAGTTTCGAAAAAGAAGTGATCGATCCATCGATTTGTTCAAATCAAACCATTTTAAAGGTCCAGCAACTGTTAAAAGATGTGGTCGAAAAGGACAGTGGTACCGCTCACCGACTCTATTCCCCAAATTTTTCGATGGCGGGTAAAACAGGAACTGCTCAAAAAAATTATGTCGCCAAGGATCCGGATAAACTAGGGTACATATCCACTTTTGCTGGCTATTTCCCGGCTGAGAATGCCAAATATTCCTGCATTGTGGTTATTCACGAACCCGACAAAGGTGTTGGCTATTACGGTGCAGATGTTTCCGGACCGGTATTTAAGTCGATCGCCAGAAAGATATATGCCAATAATCCACTGATAGAAGAGGTGGAGAGCCTGGACCCCGAGAACATTCAATTGGATAAAGAATATAAGCGCTATTTCGCAGAAGCCCAAAAGGAACACCAAACCGTTCCGAACGTAAGGGGTATGTGTGGTATGGATGCTATTGCCCTTTTAGAAAATCTGGGTATTGAAGTGGAAGTCATTGGAAATGGAAAAGTAAAAAAACAGTCGGTTACACAGGGAACACATCTTAATAAGGTTAAGAAAATAGTGCTGGAACTTTCATGAAGTTGTTAAAGGACATATTATACGGTGTTAGCTTGTCTGCGGTAAGTGGATCTACAGATATTGATATCAATAGCATTCAATTCGATTCCAGGGCAGTACAAAACAAGGATGCTTTTGTTGCTATCAGAGGTAGTATGGCCGACGGTCATGAATTTATACATAAAGCCTTGGAATCTGGGGCCCACGCCGTTATTTGTGAGGAATTTCCAGAGCAACTTTTGGATAATATCACCTATATCGAAGTAGACAATGCTAAAAAGGCCCTGTCTGTGATGGCCTCTAACTTTTATGATGTCCCCTCGAGAAATTTAAAACTGGTAGGCGTAACCGGCACTAACGGGAAAACAACGGTGAGCACATTGCTGTACCAGTTGTTTAAGAAAGCCGGGTATAAAGTAGGCTTGATCTCCACTATCAGGATTATGGTCGATGATAAAGAATACCCTACCAAACTAACTACTCCGGACGCCCTCACCATCAACAAGCATTTATTCCTGATGAATGCAGCGGGAGTGGAATTCTGTTTTATGGAAGTCAGTTCTCATGGTATCGATCAATACCGCACAGAGGGACTGGATTTTAGCGGAGCCATCTTTACGAATCTTTCCCACGATCATCTGGATTATCATAAAAGCTTCAAGGCCTACAGGGATACCAAAAAAAGACTCTTCGATGATCTATCCAAAAAGGCTTTTGCACTGACTAATGTAGACGATAAGAACGGATTGGTAATGCTGCAGAACACCAGGGCCAGGAAGTTCACTTATGCCTTGAAGACTTTTGCAGATTACAGGGCTCAGGTTCTCGAAAACCAGTTCAGTGGGCAGTTGTTAAAAATAGATGAGAATGAACTCTGGACCAGGCTTATCGGTCGCTTTAATGCCTATAATATTCTGGCGATTTATGCGACCGCCGATTTGCTGGGACTGGAAAGAATTGAAACCCTCAAATTGTTGAGCGAATTGGAGAATGTAGATGGCAGGTTTCAATATTTTATATCAAAAGAAAGAATTACGGCTATTGTCGATTATGCCCATACGCCGGACGCACTCAAAAATGTATTGGATACTATCCATGCATTGAGGACTGGAAATGAAAACGTCATCACCGTCGTGGGGTGTGGTGGTGATCGTGACAAGTCGAAGCGTCCGGTAATGGGTCATATCGCCTCAGAGATGAGCAACAAAGCCATTTTCACCTCAGACAATCCCAGAAGTGAGTTGCCCATGGAAATCATCCATGATATGGAAAAGGGCGTAGAGCCACAGAATTCTGCCAAGACTCTGTCAATAGAAGATCGGCGACAGGCCATTAAAACTGCCTGTCAACTTGCTTTGGAAAACGATATTATCCTGGTGGCAGGAAAAGGACATGAGACCTATCAGGAGAAAAACGGAGAACGGGTCGAGTTTGATGATTTCAGGATCGTAAAGGAAGTTTTAGCCAGTTTGAGTAAATAAAAAGTAAAAAACTGAACCACCCTGGTGGTGGCAATAAGGTGCCAATATGTTGTACTATCTATTCGAATATTTAGAGCAGGAATATCAGTTCCCCGGGGCAACACTTTTTCAGTTCCTGACCTTCCGGGCCGCTATGGCGGTAATGCTTTCACTTATTCTCGCCACTGCCTTTGGTAAAAAGGTGATCAATTATCTGCGAAAGAAGCAGATAGGTGAAACGGTGCGCGATCTGGGACTCGATGGCCAGCAACAAAAGGCGGGTACACCTACCATGGGAGGCATCATCATAATTCTGTCTACACTGGTTCCGGTGTTGTTGCTCGCCCGACTCGATAACATTTACATCTTACTCCTTATTGTAACCACGATTTGGATGGGGATCATCGGATTTGTAGATGATTATATAAAGATTTTTAAAAAGAACAAGCAAGGTCTGAAAGGCAGATTTAAGGTTCTCGGACAAGTGGTTTTAGGCCTTATGGTGGGTATTACCCTCTATTTTCACCCGGAGGTGACCATGAAAGAAAAGAACAAGACCATGATTACCCAAAACTATACTGTTGAACAGATTGAGGGGCAGGAGATAAAATCGACCAAGACCAATATTCCATTTTTTAAGAATAATGAACTCGATTATGCCAAATTACTGGGCTGGGCTGGAGAAGGCGCTGAAAAATACGCCTGGATACTCTTCATTCCGATTGTCATATTTATCGTAACTGCCGTATCGAACGGTGCTAATTTAACCGACGGTGTAGACGGTTTAGCGGCAGGTACTTCGGCTATAATTGTACTCTCCCTGGGCATTTTTGCATGGGTTTCGGGTAATATAATTTTTTCCGATTACCTCGATATCTTTTTTATACCCAGGTCTGAAGAACTCGTAGTGTTCAGTGCTGCCTTTGTTGGAGCATTAGTGGGATTCCTTTGGTATAACACATTCCCTGCTCAGGTTTTTATGGGAGATACCGGCAGCCTGACCATCGGTGGTGTTATCGCCGTAATCGCCCTTATCGTCCGAAAAGAACTCCTGATACCCCTATTATGTGGAATATTCTTTGCCGAATCCATCTCAGTAATGATTCAGGTGAGCTATTTCAAATTTACCAAGCGCAAATATGGAGAAGGAAAACGGGTGTTTTTAATGGCGCCCCTTCATCACCATTATCAAAAAAAGGGATATCACGAAAGTAAAATAGTCACCAGGTTCTGGATCATCGGGATTTTACTGGCCATTGTAACCATAGTGACTTTGAAAGTGAGGTAGATGGCGCAACTCGTAGTGCTTGGAGCAGGTGAAAGCGGTATTGGAACTGCTATTCTTGGGAAAAAGGAAGGATTCGAAGTTTTTGTTTCCGACAACGGAGACATTCAGAAGAAGTATAAAGACGTTCTTAAAAATCTTGAAGTTGAATGGGAAGAGAAAGGCCATTCTCAGGATCGTGTATTACAAGCCGATCTGGTAATGAAGAGCCCAGGCATCCCCGACAAGGTACCATTGGTTGAGCTATTACATCGGAAAGGAATTCCTGTGATTTCCGAAATAGAGTTTGCAGCAAGGTATACCAATGCTACCATTATCGGTATAACGGGGAGCAACGGCAAGACCACAACCACTATGCTTACCCATCATATGTTAAACGAAGGAGGGTTAAACGTGGGCATGGCAGGGAATATCGGAGATAGTTTTGCAAAGATGGTGGCCGAAAAAAACTATGATTTCTATGTGCTGGAGATCAGTAGTTTCCAATTGGATGGGATTCGTGATTTTAAACCACACATCGCCATCCTGACCAATATTAGCCCTGACCATCTCGATCGGTACAACAACTCTTTTGAAAAGTATGTTGCATCGAAGTTTAGGATCATTGAGAATCAGGATGAAAGGGATTATTTCATCTATGATGCTGAAGATACTGTAATCGAGAAAAAGCTGAGTAAAATCCCAATCAAATCTAGATTATTGCCTTTTGCACTCACCGGTATTGTAGCGCAAGGGGCCCATATTGAAGAAGACAACATAATAATAAAATCAGAAAACAAAACAATGCGCATGAATACGCAAAACGCTGCATTAGGAGGTAAACACAATTTAAAGAATACCATGGCAGCAGCAATGGTGGCCAATTTAGTCGGGATACGAAAAGAGTCCATAAGGGAAAGCATACAAAACTTTCAAGGTGCTCCGCACCGACTCGAAAAGGTATTAAAAATACATCATGTTCAATATATCAACGATTCGAAGGCGACGAACGTCAACGCCACATTTTATGCGCTGGATAGCATGGCTACTCCGGTGGTTTGGATCGTTGGCGGTGTGGATAAAGGGAACGATTACAGGGATCTAATGCCATTGGTACGTGAAAAAGTGAAAGCGATTATATGTCTGGGATTAGACAATACGCAGATAAAAGAAGCATTCGGCAATGTGGTTGATCTTCTTGTCGAAACTTTTGCGATGAGTGAAGCCGTAAAAGTGGCCTATAAGATTGCGGAACGTGGAGATACTGTGTTGTTGTCACCGGCCTGTGCCAGTTTTGATCTCTTCGACAATTACGAAGACAGAGGGGATCAATTTAAAGAGGCCATTAAGAATTTGTAATAATGAAGAGGTTCTTTTCAAATATCCAGGGAGATAAAGCCATTTGGGGCGTTGTAGCGCTCTTGGCCTTATTCTCATTTTTGCCTGTATACAGCGCCAGCAGCAACCTGGTATATGTTGTTGGTAAAGGAACCACTCTTGGTCATTTGGTGAAACACGGACTCCTTCTATTCCTGGGATTCGGTATTATTTATGGTATACACAGGATTCCGACACATTATTTCAAAGGCTTATCTATTATTGCTATGCCGGTGGTGATCTTGCTTCTGGTCTATACGCTGGCCCAGGGGACAACTATCGAAGGAGCAAATGCAAGCCGTTGGATTCGCCTGCCCTGGGTGGGGATTACATTCCAGACTTCCAATCTTGCCGGAGTGGTCCTGATGATCTATATCGCCCGCTATCTTACGAAGATAAGAGATCGGAAAATCACTTTTAATGAAAGTATACTACCTCTTTGGTTACCTGTTTTTTTAGTGCTTATACTGATTTTGCCTGCCAATTTTTCGACGGCGGCGATCATTTTCTTTATGGTTTTAGTGCTTTGTTTTCTCGGAGGATATCCATTTAAATATCTGGCTGTTATGGTTGGGACCGGACTTATTTGTCTGCTGATGTTTGTTTTAACAGCAAAAGCAATCCCCGATATTTTCCCAAACAGGGTAGACACATGGATCAGCAGGGTTGAGAGTTTCTGGGATCCTGCGGATACAGAAGCTGACTATCAGATCGAAAAAGCCAAGATCGCCATCGCCAGCGGGGGAATAGTAGGCCAGGGAGCCGGAAAGAGTGTAATGAAGAATTTTTTACCCCAGTCCTCCTCCGATTTTATATATGCGATTATTATTGAAGAATATGGACTGGTGGGCGGATTTGCACTGATGTTTTTTTACATGTTGTTGTTATTCAGGATTGTTGTGGTAGCCAATAGTAACCAGTCGGTCTTTGGGAAACTCCTGGTAGTAGGGGTAGGCCTGCCCATCGTATTTCAGGCTTTGATCAACATGGCGGTCGCAGTGGAATTATTCCCGGTAACCGGACAAACATTACCCCTTATTAGCAGTGGGGGTACATCGATCTGGATGACATGTCTTGCGATCGGTATTGTACTAAGTGCAAGCATTAAAAGAGAAGGGGACGAACAGCAGTTGGCCATAGACGACACAAATCCTTTAGAAGTATTGAGTGGACAATTATAGATTCATACTTTCTGGAGGTGGCACTGGCGGTCATATTTATCCGGCTATTGCCATTGCAAATGAACTAAAGCTGAGGTTCCCGGGAGCTGAATTTTTGTTTGTAGGAGCCAGGGGAAGAATGGAAATGGAAAAAGTACCCCAGGCGGGTTATAAGATTGAAGGATTATGGATAAGTGGAATACAGAGGAAGATCACATTGAAAAATCTCTTATTCCCATTGAAATTGATAAGTAGTTTGATAAGATCGAGAGGGATATTGAATCGTTTTAAGCCCGATGTTGTAATCGGTACAGGAGGTTTTGCCAGTGGGCCATTGTTACGAATGGCAGCGGCTAAAGGAATCCCCAGTGTCTTACAGGAACAAAACTCCATTGCCGGCATTACCAATAAATGGCTGGCGCCCAGGGCTGATAAGGTATGCGTAGCCTACGACAAAATGGAGCGTTTCTTTCCAAAGAACAAAATCGTAAAAACCGGAAATCCGGTACGCGATCATATACTGACTGCCGATTCTGACCCGGGAACTTCCCGCGAATTTTTTAAACTGGATCGCGAACGTCCTACATTGCTTATTATCGGGGGTAGCCTTGGTTCGCGCAGGATCAATGAATTGATAGCTTCAAAGCTCGGTTACTTCGAATCCGAGGGGTTCCAACTGATCTGGCAGTGTGGCAGAACCTATTTAAAAACCTACGAGACATGCCGGTCTCGATACGTAAGAGTTTTCGATTTCATCAACAGGATGGATCTGGCTTATGATGCTGCAGATATCATTATTTCAAGAGCAGGAGCCGGATCGGTTTCTGAACTCTGCATTGTAGGGAAGCCGGTACTGTTTATTCCCTCTCCTAATGTTGCAGAGGATCACCAAACCAGGAATGCGGAGGCCCTGGTGTTGAAAAAAGCGGCTTTGATGCTGAAGGAATCTGAATTGGAGCAAAACTTTGAGGCTGTTTTTAGCAGGATGAACACTTCGGATGTGGAGCGAAAACAACTCCGTACGGAAATTAAAAAACTCGCGCTTCCCGATGCTACTATTGAGATTGTAGACCAGATTGAAAATATAATCAGAAAAAACCAGGCCGGCAGCTAAGATGATGGACAGTAGTTTGCCACATATCGATCATTACCAAAACTTTTACTTCATCGGTATTGGAGGTATTGGTATGTCTGCTCTGGCGAGATATTTCCAAAGTATGAAAATGCAAGTGGCTGGCTATGATAAGACAGAAACACCGCTTACGCAGGAGCTCGCTTCTCTAGGTATAGATATTCATTATCAGGACGAGATGAAATTGGTCCCGGAAAATTATAAGGATGCAGACAAAACCCTGATTGTATTCACGCCAGCGGTCCCGGAATCACATTCCGAGCTTTCTTTTTTCCGCTCAACAGGCTATCGTGTGATGAAACGCTCTGAGGTGTTGGGGATGATAACCCGCAGCAGTTTCTGCTTTGCTGTGGCCGGAACACATGGGAAAACGACAACTTCGGGTATCCTGGCGCATCTTCTGCGCGAAACCGGAGTGTCCTTTACCGCTTTTCTGGGCGGTATTTCCGAGGATTTCAACAGTAATTTTCTGTTTGAAGGAAACGAGTATACCGTTGTAGAGGCCGATGAATTTGATCGTTCCTTTCTGCAGCTCGAACCAAACGTGGCCTGTATTACCTCTGTAGATGCAGACCATCTTGATATTTATGGTACCAAAACCGAGATGCTGAATTCTTTTATTGAGTTCGCAGGACAACTAAAGTCTAAGGGTAAATTATTTGTTAGGAACGGTATCCCCATTAACGGCATCACCTATGGTATCGAGGATGATTCGGACTATTGTATACGAAATTTAAGAATTGAACATGGGACCTACATTTTTGATTTGGGAACTCCTGAGACCCTTATAGAAGGAGTTCGATTTAACAAACCAGGAAGGCATAATTTGCTCAATGGATTAGTGGCTTTTGCAATGGCGATACAGGCTGGTCCCCCGCCGTATCGCCTTGCCGAGGCTTTGGAAACGTTTAAGGGTATTCAAAGGCGTTTTTCTTATCACATCAAGGAGGTAGAATTTGTATTTATCGATGACTATGCACATCATCCTGCAGAAATCGATGCTGTTTTTCAGGCGATACAGGAAATGCATCCGGGCAAACGCGTAGTGGCCGTTTTCCAGCCACACCTGTATTCGCGGACCCAAGATTTTGCCCTGGAATTTGCAACCAGTTTGGCAAAATTCGATAGCATACTGCTGCTCGACATCTATCCGGCCAGGGAAGAACCCATAGAAGGCATCACCTCCCGATGGCTTCTCGATCAGATTGAAAATCCGAATAAAAAACTTATAAAAAAAGAGAATCTCGTAAAGGAAGTTTTGGGCCAAAAACCTGAGGTGCTCATCACCATGGGGGCCGGTGATATTGGACTCGAAATCCCCAGACTAAAAAAAGAACTTGAATATGCGTATTAATTGGAATTATTTAAAAATTATCGTCTTATTTATTTGTATTACAATGCTTTATGCATTTTCTAACCAGAGAAATGCGGAGAGGAAAATCAGTGGAATTGAGCACGAATTCGTGGGTGAACAAAGCCTTTTCGTAAATAAGGACATGGTTAATAAATTGTTAATACAAAAATACGGAAGCCTAAAAAATGTGCCTAAAGAAAGGGTAGTTTTGAATACTATAGAAGAGGTCATACAGACCGATGAAATGGTGAAAAATGCCCAAGTCTACCTTACAGTTGACGGAGAACTTAAATCGAAAATCGAGCAAAGGCAACCAATCGGACGAGTAGAGGGAGTTTCGAAATTTTACTTGGATAAGGACGGTGAGTCTATGCCTTTATCCAGGATTTATTCTGCTCGCGTGCCAATCATAACGGGCAAAATTACGGGTAAAAGTCTCGAAGATGTTTATGTGATATTGAAGTACATAAACGAAGATGATTTTCTGCGAAAAAATGTGATAGGAATACACATTGAGGACGAAGAAAATTATCAACTAAAATTCAGGCTCGAAAGTTTTGTAGTTCAATTAGGGGATGTGAAAGATCTTGAAGAAAAGTTCAACAATTTTAAAGCTTTCTATACGAAAGCGAATCGGGATAAAACCCTTGATGACTATTTAGTAGTGAGTCTTGAATTCAATAACCAGGTTGTATGCACCAAAATTTAGATCAGTATGGAACACACTAATTATTCTATCGGTTTAGACATAGGAACCACTAAGATAGTGGCCATCATTGGCAAGGAAAACGAATACGGAAAAATTGAGGTATTAGGTATTGGCCGGTCTAAAAGCCTTGGAGTTCATCGGGGCGTGGTGAATAATATCACTCAAACCATCCGTTCTATTCAGCAGGCTGTAGAACAGGCCGAAGAAAATTCCGGACTAAAGATAGGCTCAGTGGTTGTCGGGATTGCCGGACAGCATATCCGCAGCCTCCAGCATAGTGATTATATCACAAGGGCGAATTCGGAAGAAGTTATTAACGAGGACGATCTTGAAAAGCTCTGTAACCAGGTATACAAATTGGTGATGTTGCCGGGTGAGGAGATCATCCATGTATTACCACAGGAATATAAAGTAGATGGACAAGCCGAGATAAAAGAACCTATAGGCATGTATGGCGGACGGCTGGAAGCGAATTTCCATGTAGTTGTGGGCCAGGTATCCTCGATAAAGAATATCGGTCGTTGCATTAAAAGTGCCGGCTTAGATCTCGCCAACATTACACTTGAACCTCTGGCTTCCTCCGATGCTGTTCTCAGTCAGGAAGAGAAAGAAGCAGGGGTAGCGCTTATCGATATAGGTGGGGGTACCACCGATCTCGCAATTTTTAAGGATGGTATCATCAGACATACGGCTGTGATCCCCTTTGGAGGAAATGTAATTACCGAAGATATCAAGGAAGGATGCTCCATAATTGAAAAACAGGCCGAATTGTTAAAGATTAAGTTCGGTTCTGCCTGGCCGGGCGAGAACCGGGATAATGAGATCGTATCGATTCCGGGGCTCAGGGGTCGTGAACCCAAGGAAATCACACTCAAGAACCTATCGAAGATCATACATGCCAGAGTGGTGGAGATCGTAGAACAGGTTTATGTGGAGATAAAGAATTATGGCCACGATGAACAAAAGAAAAAACTTATCGCCGGGATCGTACTCACAGGTGGTGGAAGCCAGTTGAATCATCTAAAACAACTTGTGGAATATATCACCGGTATGGATACACGTATTGGCTATCCCAATGAGCATCTTGCGGGCGATTCCGATGAAGAGATTGCGAGTCCGCTGTACGCTACAGCTGTCGGCTTATTGATGAACGCCGTGGAGAACAAAGGAAGAAGAGAGCTGGAACTTGAAGAAGAGGGAGAACTGGTCCTGGAAACCCAGCCAGAGGGAACCGCCGAAATGGGGACCACAAGACAACGCAAGTCTGTTTTCGAAAAATGGTCTGAGAAATTAAAGGATTTCCTCGATAACGCCGAGTAAGCATTAACTATTTAAACACGTAATAACCAGTAATAAAAAAACCATGAGCAAAAACACTGATTTTGACGGAATAGCCTTTGATCTGCCGAAGAACCAGAGTAATGTTATAAAAGTTATCGGAGTAGGTGGCGGCGGCAGCAATGCCATTAACCATATGTTCCAGGCCGGTATCAATGGAGTGGACTTTGTGATCTGTAACACAGATGCACAAGCCCTTCAAAACAGTTCGGTACCTAATAAGATCCAGCTGGGCGTATCACTGACTGAAGGATTGGGAGCAGGGGCGAACCCCGAAGTTGGGGAGCAGGCGGCCCTGGAAAGCATGGAAGAGATAAAGAATATGCTCGACTCCAACACGAAGATGATTTTCATCACAGCCGGAATGGGCGGAGGAACAGGTACTGGTGCTGCTCCTATTATCGCCAAGCAGGCTAAAGAAATGGATGTCTTGACCGTTGGCATAGTAACCATGCCATTTCAATTCGAAGGGAAAACAAGGTGTTTGCAAGCTCAGCATGGCATTGAAAACCTAAGGTCGAATGTAGATTCGCTTATAGTGATCAATAATAACAAACTTCGCGAAGTCTATGGAAATTTAGGATTTAAGGCCGGTTTTTCGAAGGCCGATGAAGTATTAGCCACAGCAGCCCGAGGGATTGCAGAAGTTATTACCCACCACTATACACAGAATATCGACTTACGTGACGCGAAAACAGTGCTTTCTAATAGCGGCACGGCTATAATGGGCTCTGCCCATTCTTCCGGATCGGCAAGGGCACAGGAAGCCATCTCTAAAGCGCTCGATTCCCCGTTGTTGAATGATAATAAAATTACCGGTGCGAAGAATGTTCTGTTGCTAATTGTTTCTGGTTCACAGGAAATAACGATAGATGAAATTGGAGAGATCAACGATCATATCCAGATTGAGGCTGGGCATAATGCCAATATAATTATGGGAGTTGGAGAAGATGAGAACCTGGGCGATGCTATTGCCGTTACCGTAATCGCTACCGGATTTAACATGGATCAGCAGAATGAAATCGTTAATACGGAAACCAAAAAAATAATTCATACTCTTGAAGATGAACAGAAAGCAGAGCACGACCTGACTGAGAAGACTGTTGTTCATGTCCTGGAGGATGAGCAGGATGCTTTCGAACCGGTCATTAAGCACGAACTCAATCAGGAAGAAGAACTGCTCGATTTGATCCCTACTACGAATTACATCCGGAATTTCAATGTCTTTTACGAAGAAGTGATTGCAGAACCCGTTTCTGAAGATGAATTCATCATCATCGATTCCAAAGACACACTTAACGATATTGAGGTGGTAGACCCCATTGTAGTTAGCACCGTATCTGAGGAAAAGGATCAGTTTGCACTGAGTTTTGATATGCCTCTACCCTCAGGTGAAGAAAAAGAGAATGAGGCCGAAAATGTAATTACGTTTTCACTGGATGATGAGGTGAAAGACCTGGATGTGAAAGATCATGTCGAGGTGATCCCCGTACTGGAATATAATAAAGAGGGGGAAACTCGATACAGCCTCGACGATTATATGGAACTCGAGAATCAGTTAACCGGAGCCAAGTCTAAAGCCGAGGAGTATGAGCCAAAAATTGTTGAAGACGAACTGGTATTCGAGAAAAAAGAACTGAAGGATGATTCAGGATCTGCGGAAGAGGAAGCTACCCAGGAAATCGATCCGGTGAATAGTTCCATTGAAGAAATGTTGCGCGACCGTGCCGATGAAAGGCGAAGAAAACTCAAGGACTTTAACTATAAATTCCAGAACAGTCTTAGTAATATAGATGAAATTGAGAAAGAGCCGGCATACAAAAGACAAGGAGTAGATCTTGAAGAAAGCCCTAAAGATGGTAAGATTTCAAGAACCACTCTTGGCGAAGACAACAACGATGAAATTCAGTTGCGCTCCAATAATTCATTTTTACACGATAATGTAGATTAGAGGAAGTTTGAGTATAAATAACCGATAAACGCACCAACCCGGGAATAGAAATGTTCTCGGGTTATTTTTTTATATTGACAAGCTAAAATTTGCAACTATGGGTTTACAGGAAAAAGTGATGGCAGAAATGAAAAGTGCTATGAAAATTAAGGACACCGTTACTTTGGAATCCCTCAGGGCGATTAAATCGGCCTTGCTACTTGCCCAGACAGAGAAAGGGGCTTCTGGCAGCTTAAAAGAGGCCGATGAGCTCAAAATACTTCAAAAGCTGGTCAAGCAAAGAAAAGATAGCGCCTCGATCTACCAGGAGCAGGGGCGTCAGGATCTTGCCGAACCCGAGCTGGCACAGGCTGCAATAATAGAAAAGTTTCTTCCCCAACAGCTAGGTCAGCAGGAAATTGAACGCGAAGTGCTAAGCGTTATTGAACAGACCGGTGCTGAGGGGATGAAGGATATGGGTAAGGTGATGGGCCTGGTGACCAAAAAACTGGCCGGACAGGCCGATGGAAAGACAATTTCTACCATAGTCAGAGAAAAGTTGAGTACATAGGAGATGCTAAACAAAGACTGGCACGACCGATTTCTGCTCGAAATCCGTAATACGGAAAAAAAGATCGCTCAATACGAGGATATGACCCAACCCATAGCTCCTGATAATGCCATCGGCAGAGTATCACGTATGGATGCGATCAATAATAAAGGAGTAATGGAGGCAGCGCTCAGGAAAGCCCGGGAGCGTTTAGAGGGTCTAAAGCGTCATTTCGATAAGCTCTCCACACCCGATTTTGCCCGTTGTGTAAAATGTTCTACAGAAATTCCTATTGAACGTATTTTTATGGCACCGCAAAGTTCTTTTTGCGTAAATTGCGCTCGCAAATAAATAGACACCAGCGGCCGCGTAGTTCAACTGGATAGAATATCAGATTTCGGCTCTGAGGGTTGGGGGTTCGAATCCTCCCGCGGTCACTACAAGCACTAAGTCCTGCAACGAAAGTTGCAGGACTTTTTATTTCCGGATGCGTCAAAAGCTCGCTTTTGTAAGTAAAAGGAAATAAAAAGTAAGCCTGTAGTAACTCTACAGGCTGGACTTAGTATTTTCAAAGGGGAGTGTAGTGAGGAACAGGGCATTCTTGCGGTGTAATCATAGTTTCCATATACATTCGGCAACAGGAAGGTAAACCTTGCACTGATCGTGACTCCCGGGATAGCTCGAAAATGGATGAAATGGATATGCTTTCCTTAAATTTAGGCATGAAAAATTCATGGCATTTTGAAAAATTGTGATTTAATCAATAGTGTAGCATGTTTTAATACTTATTTATTTATTTTTAAGCTCGTATTTTCGTGGGTGGTCTTTTTTTTCAATAAAAGGTATGTTTGCTTTGTGAAAAATCCATTTGTAAAATGTTGCTTATAAATCATGACAAACCTGATCTCGAACAAAAATCATTTCACTCCTTATATTAATCCATTTTAAAAGTACTTCACTATGAGTAAGATTAAAAAAGAAAAAACCATAACACGCCGGGAATTTGTTGGAACAACATTAACTGCATCGGCAGCTTTTACTATTGTGCCCTCTTATGCAGTTAGCGGTTTGGGACATACGCCACCGAGTGATAAATTGAACATTGCCGGTATAGGTGTCGGGGGGATGGGTCTTGCTAACCTTAAAAACCTTACCTCTCAGAATATAGTTGGATTATGCGATGTTGACTGGAAATATGCGAAAGGTGCATTTGATCTTTTCCCAAATGCTAAGAAGTATTGGGACTGGCGTGTAATGTTTGATGAAATGGGTAATGATATTGATGGAATTGTTGTAGCAACCGCAGACCATACGCATGCCATTGTTTCGGCTCATGCCATGACCATGGGAAAACATGTGTATCTGCAAAAGCCGTTAACGCATTCGGTATACGAATCCAGATTATTATCAAAACTTGCGGCGGCCAACAAAGTTGCTACCCAGATGGGGAATCAGGGAGCTTCTGGTGCCGGAGTTGCAGAAACTTGTGAAATACTTTGGAGTGGCGCGATAGGTAATGTAACAAGGGTTGAATCGTTCACCGATCGCCCAATCTGGCCTCAGGGGTTAAATACTCCTCTGAAAGGAGATTGGGTTCCTGAAACATTGGATTGGGATTTATTTGTTGGTCCTGCCAAAATGCGCCCGTTCAGTGAAGTGTACCATCCATGGAATTGGAGAGGCTGGTGGGACTATGGAACCGGAGCATTGGGCGACATGGCCTGTCATATCCTGCATCCTGTTTTTGAAGGCCTTAAATTAGGTCATCCTTCTAGTGTTCAAGCGAGTTCTTCTTTGTTATTGAACGACTCTGCGCCTGTTTCCCAGGCAGTTAAAATGACTTTTCCATCCAGAGGAAAACAAGGTAAAATGAAATTACCTGAGGTAGATGTACATTGGTACGATGGAGGTGTAAAACCTATGTTACCCGATAATTGGCCAGCGGGCAAGAACCCTAATAAAGCTGGTGGTGGAACATACTTCTACGGAACAAAAGATATTCTTCATGTAGGTTGTTATGGTGTTCAACCAGAGTTATTATCTGGCAAAACAATTAGTGCTCCCAGGACAGAAAGAAGAGTAGAGGAGGAATTACAGCTGGCGTGGAATCAAGGTGCTCATGAAATGGATTGGGTACGAGCATGCAAAGAGAGCCCTGAAAACAGAAAGCCTTGTACTTCAGACTTCGCGCAGGCCGGTCCTTTTAACGAAATGGTAGTAATGGGTGTACTAGCCGTTCGTTTACAGGCTTTGAATAAGACCTTGAATTGGGACGGAGAGAATATGAAGTTCACCAATATAGGAGCCAATGAAGAGATCAAAACAGTGATCAGGGACGGATTTAAGATTCATGATGGGCACCCAACTTTCGACAAGGATTGGACAGAACCTATGAATGCCCTTGCGTATTCTCAGGAGCTTATCAAACACACCTATAGAGATGGTTGGTCATTACCGGATATGCCTATGTAATAGTTGTAAATTAGTTCAAATAAAATCAATTTAAATATGATACGTAAAACAGGTTTAGTTGTAATATCAAGTCTTATTATGCTTGCCGTTATTTCAAGCTGTAAAACCAAGACTGATAAAAAAGAGGAAGCTGAAGTAGAAACTGAAGTAAAGGTGGAAACGAAGCCCCTATGAATTCGCTTACCCAGGCCGAGAAAGACGATGGATGGGTCATGCTTTTCGATGGTAAAACATCTGAAGGGTGGAGAGGTTATAAAAAAGATAATTTTCCGGAAGGATGGCAAATTGTCGATGGCTCTATTCAATGTGTCGGAACTGGCCGTGGTGAAGCAGGAGGCAAAGATGCAGGGGATATCATTTTCGACAAAAAATTTCAGAATTTTAACCTTAGCCTGGAGTGGAAAATCTCTGAAGGCGGGAACTCGGGTATCTTTTATCTCGGAGAGGAAGAACTCGACTATATCTGGAAAACAGCACCGGAAATGCAGGTTTTGGATAATGAGAAACACCCTGATGCCAAATTGGGAAAAGATGGCAACCGTCAGGCAGGATCTTTATACGACCTGATTCCGGCAAAGCCTCAAAATGCAAAACCGGTGGGAGAATGGAACAAAATTGAACTTATTGTTTATAAAGGAACAGTAGTTCACAAAATGAATGGTGAGACTGTTGTTGAATACCATTTATGGACACCCGAATGGGAAGAAATGGTAGCCAATAGTAAGTTTCCTGAACTCAATCCGGAATGGGCCGATGTGGCCTCTAAAGGATATATCGGGCTTCAAGACCATGGCGATGATGTTTGGTTTAGAAACATAAAGATAAAAGAGCTCTAGTAAATCACCTTAATAATTTTTGAGACTGTTTGGATAACTAAAATCTTCCAAACAGTCTTTTTTTTTACAAATGACCATTCAAGCTATCGATCCAAAGCGTTTGTAAATCAGAGTGAGCAGGAGGGAAGAAAATCCAAATGGGAAGATCAGATCCCATTGTTTTAAATTCAAATCGAGCAATGAGTGCACCACAGCTACAATTGGGATCAGGGGAGCAATCAGCACTACGATTAAACATAACAAGAAGGCTGCCCAAATCCATTTATTTTAAGTGACTTCATCGATAAAAAATGATGATTTCCTGGATGTCAAATTGAATATATTGATCAATTGAAGTCGTTGGAGCACAATAAAGTTTCTAATAATCTTCTGTGACTAAGTATTTCTTAAGGCTTATATCGATTAAAATCGGTGTGTGTAAACCACCTTCATTATTGCCGTCTGGTCCAAGGTAATAAACCTGTCTAAATTGTCTATCCAGTTGTGGTTATACACTAAAAATACTTCGGTGCCAGGTGTAATTATCCATCTGAATCGGCTATTGAGGCCTACTAGATCAGTTAAATTGTCGTATTGAACATTAGTGTTGAGGGATATAAATGGTGTAAAATCGAAACTTCCTCTAAAACGCAATAGTTGAGTGTCAAATGAACCTTCAGGCAAATCCACCTGAGTAAGAACATATTGGGCGCTCAGATTAATTCCGGACAAGGGTCTGAGTGTAATGCCAAAATCATATTGGTTACGGGTACCAGTCCAGAATCCACCCGTTTCCAATTCGAATTCTGCGACGATCTTTCTCCAAGATGCAGTTGCCAATTCCACGCCTAATATCCAAACATTATATTCGTTGGCTGGAATAATGATCGAGGAATCTCTAAGGATATCAAAATCTGAAGTAAGTCTTTCGTAATTGTGTGTTACCCCAATTTCAAAACGGTCCCCCGTTTCGAATGTTAATTGATACTCAGGTCGAAAATCCTGACTCAGTTTATTCCATTCCAGATCCATTAAGTGCATGAACCAGATACCATATTCCATATCTCGTATCACCTTACTTTTCTCAAACAGGGGCTTAAATTGAATAGTTGGCTGCACACGTCTAAAATTTACTCGTGGATGAAAACCCATAGCAGGGTCATAAGCTTCACCAAATTCTCTATAAGAGACATGTCCAGACCAGGGTTGATTTGGAAAATTGAACCTCAAACCACGGGATGTTCGGTCCCAAAATTGTGTTGAATCGTCTTCCTGAGAAGGACGATTATGAGTAACCATAAAAGCTTCAAATTGGAGATTTTTATCTCCCAAAAATTCCGAAGTATTTAGCTCCAGATCTACACCAACCGTATGGCGATCCTGTAAGGGTATTTCTAGTTCCTCCCCGTCTTTTGTAGATCTCCTGGTATATATAATCCCAATTCTACTTTCTTTCCAGAAATTCTTGCGGATACGGGCCAATGTAAACTGTTCTGGCTTAATTTCTTCTCTTTCATCTGTTCTAACGTGTTGAAATGCAATATCATAGTCCCCGGCTCTACCATATAACCTCGCTCCGTAGGTAATAGGAATGGGCTGGTTGTTAAAAAGGCCGATGGCCCTACTAAAATATGGTCTTTGCCCACTTCTTGGGGCAAAAGAATAAATATTAGATCCTTCGAGGAAAAATGCCCTTTTTTCAGGAAAGAATAGAGGAAAACGAGAAAGATTGATCTGCCGGTCGTCTACCTCTGCTTCGGCAAAATCCGTATTGTAGGTAAAAGATGCTTTTAGGCTTGGAGTAACATTGTAATTTACATCAAAACCGATATCATATTTCCAATTTTCAGTATAATTATCTGTATCTAAATCCCTAATACCACTATTACGGACCGCTGTGTACGGAATAAGCTCAAGTCCCAGGCCTTGTGATATGTTTTGGAGATTGGTCAGTTGACCTGCGTTTTGAGGTCTCAAGATACCCTGATTTCTACGGAAACCAGACCACATCAATTCTTCATTCTTTCGTCTTATAATTCGTTGAAAGTTAATTCCCCAGGTTCCTTTATTTTTGTCAAAGTTCAGGGACCGAAAGGGAATCCTAATTTCTGCAGACCAACCAAAACTACCCGTATGGGTCCACACCCGCCAAATTCCATTCCAATCTGTGTTTAAGGACGTACCCTGACCTATAGTTAGAATGCCATCTACCATGGCCCCTGCTGGATTTATTTCAAAATAATAGGCATTTCTATAATCTTGAAAAGTATCCAGAATCCAGGTAAATCGGTCATCTGTGCTTAAATCGGCATCTCTACTTTTTTGAAATGATTTGATTTCAGATGGGTCCCCGTCTAACATTTTGATTCCCATATACAAATTGTTCTCGTCGTATACAATTTTTACAATGGTCTTCTCAGTGGGATCACCACCTTCCACAGGGACTGTCATATTGAAGTCAGATACACCAAGAACATGAGACCAAAATTCTTCATTTAATTGACCATCCAAGACAATTTGATCCGTATCCTCAAGAAAAAAGGCTTCTAATTGTTTGTTTTCTGTTGTATTTTGACCCGTCGTCAGGTTGCAATACAAAAACAAGACCCAACTAAAAGCACTTAATTTCTGCCAAAATCGATATAGGAATTCACAATGTCGAATTGCACTTGAATGAAGAATTAATTGAATAGCAGCTTTTTCTTTCTCCAACCCCATTTGCAAATTGATACTTGTAAATTTATGAATCCTCCTGTTTTACTATCAGAGACAAGTCCTTTGGATAATACATTTTACTTGATATTATCTTTTTGATAATACCATATAAATCAGCTTGTTCCGATCCAATCCGTAGTCTGCAGTGCCTTCCTTTTCTTCATAGAGTAGTATTTCAAACCCTCCTTCATTCTCAAATAATTCCTTAATGGTATTCTCTTCACAGCCGAATTGAGGTCGGCCCATATCAATGCCTGCATCCCGGTGAAAAAATTCAAAGACAAATAATCCACCTGGCTTAAGCGCGGTCCGGATCTTTTGCGCGATGCGATCTACCCCCAGACAACCTCCATATAGCCAGGTAATCAGATCCCAGTGGTTTTCTCCGTAATCGAAGATGTCAAAACTTTCAATGTAGGTGGTAATATTCAGATTTTCTTCTTCGGCCTGCTTTTCGGCATAGGCCACCGCCTTATCAGCTAAGTCAAATCCTGTGACCTCCCATCCATTTCGAGCTAAAAATAATGCATTACGCCCCTGTCCCATGGCAACACAAAGGGCTTTGCCGGGTTTTACTTCTCCAGTGGTCTGCGCTAGTAGATTATTGGCCTCCTTGTTATAGACATAGGTGGAGTTGCCCACCAGGCTCTTGTTCCATCGCGCTCTGATACGCTCGTTTCTTTCCTCCACTGTTAGGGTTTGTCCAAATAAAGAACACCCCATCATTAATATCAAAAAAGAGAAGGATAGACCTAAACGGTTCATTTTGAAATTGTGATTTTGAAAACGATTATACGTGATTGTTTTATATCCAAAAAGGTAGTCAATATTTTTAAAATTTGTTCATTATCTTGAGACTAAAAGCAAAGGTTCTGAGCCTGACAAAGTTCTATACATCTACAAAATGTAATGATATGATACTATGCTCGACCTATTCATTATCAACAACTAAAATCAATATAAATGTCTGACCAACTCCAGAAAATCACGGAAAAGCATTGTGCCAATCCACCTGCAAAATATGATGATCTTAGTGTGCTGTTTTTAAATTGCACCTTGAACAGGACCCCTGTATTGTCTCATACAGAAGGGCTTATTAAAGTAGCCCAACGAATCTTCGAAGCTAATGGCGTTAGTTCCAAAATCATAAGACCTGTAGATTATGAAATCCCGGCCGGGCTTGGGCTTGATATGTCTGAAACCCCGGAATGGGACGAAGACGACTGGCCCATGATCCAGAAGGAGGTCGATGTTGCGGATATCGTAATCATATGCACCTCGGTTTGGTTAGGTGAGAAATCCTCTGTGTGTAATCGTACTTTGGAGCGCATGTATGGCTATACCCATCAGTTTAATAATAAGGGGCAGTACAGGGACTATGGCAAGGTTGGTGCTACCCTGATCACCGGAAATGAAGATGGTGTAAAACACTGTGCGATGAATATCCTGTTCTCATTGTCGCATATCGGATATACCGTTCCTCCGCAAGCCGACGCCGGTTGGATGGGGGAGGCCGGTCCTGGACCCTCATATCGCGATGAAGGATCTGGCGGACCAGAAAACGATTTTACAAACAGGAATACGACCTTCCTTGTTTGGAACTGTCTTCACCTGGCTCGTATGCTAAAAGACCAGGGAGGTATACCGGCTTATGGTAATCAACCCGATGAATGGGCAGCCGGCTGCCAGGCAGGTTTCGACAGCCCGGAGCACAAGCGATAGGCTGGCAGTACCGTAATGGTCTTCCTGCTGATTATTCACCAGATAGATTATAATCAAATCCGACCCTAATGTTCCAAGTATTTGCAGGGATAGTGGCTCTGTCCTCCCTATTGAGTTTTATAAATAAAAAAGTTCTGAAATTGCCTGATACCATAGGACTCATGGTATTGGCTATAATCACTTCGGTCTTGTTAGCCAGTCTGAGCTTTTTGGACCCCGAGATTTTTGAGCGCATTTGCGCAGTGGTCGATGAGATTGATTTCAGAACGATTCTTTTTGATTTTCTGCTGAGTTTTTTGTTGTTCGCAGGAGCTATTCATGTAAACCTGCACAACTTGCTCGAAGAAAGAGGTCCGGTATTGATATATGCCTCTCTTGGTGTAGTACTGTCTACACTGATCATAGGCCTTATCCTATATTATCTGAGCGCTTTTGCAGGCTTTCCAATTCCTTTAATTTATACTCTGTTGTTCGGGGCACTAATCTCCCCCACAGACCCGATTGCGGTATTATCGCTATTAAAAAAGGCTGGTGCACCAAAAGACATTGAAATAAAAATAATCGGCGAATCCCTATTTAACGACGGAGTGGGGATTGTAGTTTTTATTTCCCTCCTTTCATTTGCGACCATGCAGGGTGGCGAGGAGCTCACCGCTTCGCATGTGCTGTTCGAATTCATGCGTGAGGCTTTTGGAGGTATACTGATGGGACTGGTATTGGGACTTTTGGGTAAATGGTTCTTTGGCAAGATCTATGATTCGCCCTTAGTGGCAGTACACATATCGATAGCACTGGTTATGGGTGGTTATGCCTTGTCGTCTGTTCTGCATGTTTCTGGGGCACTAGCCATGGTTGTCCTTGGCTTGATGATAGGTAATTACTTGCATCGTTCTTGCGAAAGCAAGGCCATGATCGAAAATATGACTGTTTTCTGGAAGGTGCTCGACGAGATTCTCAACGCCATTCTTTTTGTACTTATCGGGATCGAAATAATCAGCCTGGATTTCAAAAACATATTTCTATTGCTGGCCGCTATAACCATTCCACTTGTACTTTTTGCACGGTTTTCTGCTATTGCTCTTTCCAATATATTCCTGAAACCAGACCATCGAAGTGGCATACCGCAAATTTCGGTCTTGACATGGGCCGGACTCCGGGGTGGTATTTCAATCGCACTGGCATTGTCGCTCCCCGAAAATGACTTCAGAGAAGTTATCATTTTTATAACCTATACTGTGGTGGTATTTTCTATCTTGATTCAAGGGTTGAGCATAGATAAACTAGTATCAAAAACTCTCACAAAAACAGATCGATATGAAGGATGAAAAAAAACGTATTTGGCATAAAGTATTACTTCGTAAAGAGGATCTTCCCGAGGGTAGGGTGAAAACCGTAACGGTAGGGCATAAGGGGATTTGCCTTACTCATTTCGAAGGGATGATCTCGGCCCTGGACAACAAATGCCCCCACCAGGGTGGTCCCTTGGGAGAGGGTTCCATAGAGAATGGGTTGTTGCGTTGTCCCTGGCATGGTTGGGATTTTCATCCGATTACTGGTAAACCACCGGGAGGTTATGATGACGGGGTGGAGACCTTCAATGTGGAAGTGAAGGAAGATGGGGTTTATGTTGCCTTGGAAGAAGAAGAAACCCATCACACAACTGTTTCCGATCTTATGGTCCAGACGATGGTGAACTGGGGGGTAAATACCGTTTTTGGTATGGTAGGTCATTCCAACCTTGGATTTGCCGATGCCATGCGCAGACAGGAAGAGGCCGGCAATCTTAAATACTTTGGTATTCGGCACGAAGGTGCTGCTGCTTTCGCAGCCTCTGCCTATGGTAAGCTTACAGGAAAACCCGCAGGCTGTTTCTCTATTGCCGGACCCGGGGCAACAAATATGTATACGGGAATGTGGGATGCCAAAGTAGATCGGGCACCGATGTTGGCTTTAACCGGACAAGTGGCTACGCAGGTAGTAGGTACCGGCAATTTCCAGGAAGTCGATCTTGTAAGCGCCTTCAATTCTGTTGCTGAATTTAATCACAGGGTTCAAAGCGACAGCCGGCATAGCGAACTGATGTCTCTGGCCGTTAAACATGCTATTCTAAAAAGGGATGTCTCCCATTTAACATTTCCAGACGAAGTTCAGGAAAAAAAGGTCGATTCGCATGCCCGGCCTCAGACTCCCAAAAACAGGATCACATCATTGGAAATTGCTCCGCCGCCGGAATCGGTTAAAACTGCTTTGGCGCTTATCAAAAAATCAAAAAGGCCACTCATCGTTATGGGGCATGGTGCCAGATTTCATCGAAATAAGATTGTGGAATTTGCTGAAAAACTGAGTGCCACCGTGGTTACCACTTTTAAAGGTAAGGGCCTAATCGCTGATACACACCCCCTGGGCGGGGGCGTTCTCGGCCGAAGCGGTACCCCCATTGCTTCCTGGTTTATGAACGAATGCGATCTGATGATTGTATTTGGGGCCTCATTTTCAAATCATACGGGCATTACACCCAAGAAACCTATTATCCAGATCGATTTTGATCCCCTTGCCCTTAGTAAATTTCATCCAGTCGAGGTAGCGGTCTGGGGTGAGATTTCCAGGACATTGGAGATATTTGAAAAAGAACTTAACAGTTTTGAACCAAAATACCGACAAGAAGAGGAAGTAGCCGACCGATGGAAGATTTGGAGAAAAGAAAAGCAAAGGCGCTTGATGGAAACTAGCGATAATGGAGTGAGTTCTATCGCGGTCTTTGATGCTATGAATCAAACCGCTCCAAAAAATGCGGTCATGTGTGTGGATGTAGGTAATAATGCCTATTCCTTTGGGCGATATTTTGAGTCTGCCGAACACGACTTTCTCATGTCGGGATATCTCGGTTCCATAGGATTTGCGTTACCGGCTGCTATGGGAGCCTGGGCAGCTGTGGAAAATTCAAGACCTGTGGTTGCGGTTGCCGGCGATGGCGGTGTTTGCCAATACCTGGCAGAGATCACCACTTTGGTTAAATATAACATGCCGGTAAAACTCATCATACTGAATAATCATGAATTGGGTAAAATATCCAAAGAGCAACGGGCCGGAGAATTTGATGTTTGGAAAACCTCATTGTCTAATCCCAGTTTCGCTGAATTCGCCATTTCCTGTATGGCCTGGGGTAAGAGAGTATCAGATCAGGAAGAATTAATAGGAGCGATGCAGGAATTATTTGCTCAGAAAGGGCCAGCAGTATTGGAAGTGATAGGCGATGTGGATTTGATCTGATCCATCACAGACGATGTGCTTTAAATTGCAAAGAGAATCAGTTCCGGTATTTTGATATCGTTTCCCCGAAGAAGGCCACCACATCTGTAGGCGTTTGGCCAGAGGCTGGAAGTATTGCTCCTGTAAAACCTTCAGTTTTCCAATTCCCTAAGGTAAGAGGCTCATTGGTTTGAGGAATAAAAGATCGATGACCCATATATCCGCTTATGTAGTAATAATAGTCGTCTACAAGCTGGTCTGGAATGGCCAGACCCAGCCCTATGGCTAAATCTTTGTTGGGAACCTGGGCGAAAGCACCTGAATCTAAATGATGTGGCCATATCCTGATCTCGGACTTTAAGCCATTGGAATCCAGTACACCAATCAGTTCGCGGTGGGTAATTGATCTGAGATGGCGTTCCTTTTCCAATATTTCTGATGAAACGCCGAAAATATAGTCGTCCTTGATCTTATAGGGCAATTCGTAGTGAAACTTGTATATGAAAGGTTTACTTAGACCAGACTTTGCTGTAATATCACCGATCCAGGCCAAAATCTCCTTATGTGTATGCCCATGCAACTGGATTTCTTCAAAAGTGCTGTCTGAGCCCCATTTAAGGCTGAATCCATTCAGGTCGAGAACCAGTTGATCTCCATTTTCATTTAGAGACCTGGTATATATCTGACCGTGCTCCGGAGAATAACCCAGATTGGTATGGCTGTCGTCATCCTTCTTGTCCAGAAATGAAATTCCTGCCGCGGCCAGGTATTGAACGGCCAAATGGACCGGTGCCAGGCTATCAGATATCATGAGATCGTAAGCTCACCTTTGAGATCTTTCTCCTTTAACTCCTGTACCAATTCCAGTGCATCGGGCACCACATCGCTACAGAGTACGATCAGAGAGCCTTTTTCAGCATTACTTACAGCATAGGTGATGGCCTCTTTTTCGGAAGGAATGATCATTGTTTTTTTCTCAGGATCTTTATTCTTTATGCCTTGGTCGAGCATATTGATCAAGTCTGACTCCGACTTACCCCTCAGATTCTTGTCTTGTCTGATGATGATCTCATCGAACATATCGGCAGCAATACTACCCATTTCATTATTATCTTCCTCCCGTCGATCACCAATACCGGCGATGATCCCCACCTTTACCGTAGCCTCGATCGTATCGGTGAATTTTTGCAGTGCCCTCATCCCGGCGGGGTTATGGGCATAGTCGAGCAAAATATTAAAGTTGTTGAATTCGAATAGGTTGAGTCGTCCCGGGGTGCTCGAGGCCGAAGGAATAAAGGTTTCCAGGGCTGCCTTGGTATCCTCGATACTGATTCCGCTGATATGGGCTGCTATTATAGCAGGTAAGACATTCTGAATCATAAATGTGGCTCTGCCGCCATAGGTCAGTGGAATACTTTCGGCCCTCATAATTCTCATTTTCCAGGCGCCTTTACAGAGGGTAACAAATCCGTTTTCATAAACCGCAGTGATGCCACCAATACGCTGTAGCGCTTGAATCCTTGGGTTATTCTCGTCCATGGAGAACAGTGCGACGTTACAATTGAGATTTCGCCTCATATCATAAACCAGGTCATCGTCGGCATTAAGAATGGCATATCCATCGGGGAGTACGGTCTCGGGTATTACACCTTTCACTTTTGCCAGTTGTTCGACCGTATGGATACCTTTTAAACCTAAATGATCAGCAGCTACATTGGTCACGATGGCGATATCACAGTTTTTAAAACCCAGTCCGGCTCTGAGCAATCCTCCTCTGGCACATTCAAGTACGGCAAAATTAACCGTGGGATCTTTCAGCACAAATTCGGCACTGGCAGGCCCTGTACAGTCGCCTTGCATCAACATCCGGTTTTGAATATAGACCCCGTCGCTGGTGGTATATCCCACACGATAGCCTTTCATTTTGGCAATATGAGCCATCAGTCGGCTAGTTGTAGTTTTTCCATTGGTTCCCGTAATTGCTACAATTGGAATCCTTCCGGTATCTCCTTTCTGTGGGAAAAGTTTGTCTACAACTGGTGCGGCTACATTTCGGGGTAAGCCGGTGGTTGGTGCCAAATGCATTCGGAATCCCGGCCCTGCGTTAACCTCCAGGACAGCGCCTCCGGTTTCAGACAGCGGTTTAGTGATATCGGTGGTCATCACATCGATTCCACAAATATCGAGGTCGATGATCTTTGAAATCCTTTCTGCCATAGACACGTTAGCGGGATGTACTATATCGGTAACGTCTTCAGCGGTTCCTCCGGTACTGAGGTTTGCGGTATCTTTTAAAATGAGTATTTCACCTGCTTCCAGGATCGAATCCGGTTTATAACCGGCATCTTTAATGATATTTTTTGTGAGATCATTTATGGTGATCGCCGTTAGAACTTTTTCATGACCATAACCTCGTCGTGGATCTTTATTTACCTCCGCTACGAGCTCTTCAATGCTATGTTTGCCATCTCCGATGACATGGGCGGGAGTCCGCTTAGCCGCGGCAACAAATACATGATTGATAACCAATAGCCTATAGTCTTCTCCGGTGATATATTTTTCAACAATAACCCTTCTGGAGACTTCCCGGGCGATCTTAAAGGCTTCAAGGGCATCCTCGTAATTATTGATATCTACAGTAATTCCCCTGCCGTGGTTGCCATCTATAGGTTTTATTACCAATGGGTAGCCCACATAATTGCAGGCATCCTTCAGGCTACTTTCGCGGCTGATGATGTCGCCTCTTGGTACTTCCACCTCGGCACGCTCAAGGAGATACTTGGTGTCTTCTTTATCGCAAGCCAACTCCACACCTATACTGCTGGTCTCACTGGTCACTGTAGCCTGTATTCTTTTTTGATTGGCGCCATATCCTAATTGACATAGCGAATATTTATTCAAGCGGATCCAGGGAATTCCCCTGCTCTGAGCTTCTTCAACAATAGATCCGGTACTGGGGCCAAGGCGCTCCGATTCACGTAATTCACGCATTTCCTGGATATCCTCACTCATATCATAATCATCACCTTCTATAAGGGCCTCACAAATTCTGACCGCAGCTTTTGCCGCATATCTTCCAACGCTTTCCTCGATATAGGAAAAGACCACATTATAGACCCCTTTTTCACCATAACCACGGGTACGCCCGAACCCTGTGTCCATATCTGCCAGTGTTTGGATCTCCAGGGCGATATGTTCGATGATATGTCCCATCCAGGTGCCTTCATCGACACGCATAAAGAATCCTCCTTCACAACCCTTGGAACAGCGGTGGGATAACATACCCGGAAACATCGCACGAATCCTTTCACCAAATCCAGGAATTTCGTTCGACGGTCGCTCCTCCATTTCTTCGAGATCAAGAACCATTACGATTAGTTTATGGCGGCGTACAGACCAATAATTTGGTCCTCTCATGGCATTTATTTCGCGAATTTTCATCTTGATAAAATTTGTTTGATATTATCGTCTGAAGTTTCTATGACTTCATTTAATTGGGATCCCAGATCTCCCAATTCACCTGATTTTGTGCTGTGGGTTGTATTGTGTGTACAATCCGGTTGAATTTCATAAATATATGATAAATTTTATAACATTAGCCCTATTTTTGCGGCTTATAAAGTTGTGATAATGGCTTCAAAAGGGACCCTGATTCCTATTGGTGGAAACGAAGACAAAGGAATTGATACGGGGGAACAGTATCACCTTGAATTTATTCAAGAAAGTATTTTAGCTCGAGTGGTTCGGGAGGCTGGCGGGGTGAATGCCAAAATAGTGATCATTCCTACGGCTTCAAGCATACCTTTAGAGGTATCCGAGAATTATATTCAGGCCTTTGAAAAACTCGGCTGCGAAGACTTGCATATAATGGATATCCGCAATAGAAAACAGTCTGAAGAAACAGGAAATGTCGAACTGATGAAAAGCGCACGATGTGTGATGTTTTCCGGGGGTAACCAGTCCAAAATCACCAAACATATAGCGGGGACAACTTTGCATCAGATCTTGGCAGAGCGTTATAAAAAAGATCATCTTGTTATCGCCGGTACCAGTGCAGGAGCTATGTGTATGTCTAGAGAAATGATCGCCGGCGGAAGCAGCAGAGAGTCATTTATAAAAGGGGCGGTAAAAATGGACAATGGCCTGGGCTTTATACCCAAACTCACGATCGACTCTCATTTTATCAGAAGAGGTCGTTTTGGAAGGCTGGCAGAAGCGGTAGCAGCATATCCAAAATTAATAGGAATTGGTTTGGCCGAAGACACTGGTTTGGTGATCAAGAAAGGGAAGATCTTTGAGGTGATCGGCTCCGGCATGGTCATTTTATTTGATCCCAGGAAATTGAAACACAATAACCGGGAAATACTGGAAGATGGCACGCCCATGTCTCTTACAAATTTAAAGACCCACGTACTTGCCAACGGCGACAGGTTTAACATCAAGAAGGGAAAAGTGAAAGTTCTGCCCCTCGATGCACCTTTCCTCACCACCTAGTCTTTATAGATTGCCAGTTGAAGTAGTCCGTCAGAATCTTTGGCGGCGCGATACATACCTTCGGTATTGAATGGCATGGTCAGGTTTCCATGTCGGTCTACTGCGATGAGTCCGCCGTCTCCCCCTATTTTTGTCAACCTATTATGGACCACCTCGGATGCGGCCTTTTCTAGTTTAAGTCCTTTGTATTCCATAAGGCACGACACATCGTAGGCTGTCACTGCTCTTATGAAATACTCCCCGCTTCCAGTACAGGACACGGCACAGGTAGCATTGTTGGCATAATTCCCAATTCCGATCAACGGACTGTCTCCTATACGACCATAACGCTTGTTGGTCATGCCTCCCGTTGAGGTCGCAGCAGCCAAATTTCCTTCCAGATCACAGGCTACAGCGCCTACTGTGCCAAATTTTGAATCTTTTTTGAGCGAATGATCGAGTTGAAACTTATCCGTATCGCGGATTTCCTGCCATTGCTGATATCGGAACTCATCGTAGAAATAGTCGGGCTTTTCCAAACTGTACCCCATTTTCTTCGCAAATTCCATAGCGCCATCGGCTGCCAGCAATATGTGGTCGCTCTTTTCCATTACATCTCTGGCCAGAGAAACAGGATTCTTTATCCTATCGACAAGTGCCACGGCCCCTGCATTAAGCGTCTTTCCCTCCATAATGGCGGCGTCCATTTCGTGGCTACCATCAGCAGCGAAAACGCTGCCTTTACCTGCATTAAACAGGTGGGAGTCTTCCAGAATACACACGGCCAGTTCGGTTGCTTCAACTGCAGATTTACCCGCATTTAGGGCGTTATAACCGGCATGGAGTGATTCCTTGAGTGATTTTTTGTATTCTGCTTCCTTTGCCGGAGTCATCATACCTTTCATAAGGGTGCCAGCCCCACCGTGTATGGCGATGGCGATTTTATTGCTCTTTTGCGCCATATCTCAGGTTCGGTTGTTTTTTCTTTTTCTCCAGGATCGCCTTAACGATAATCTTTGCATGTATCCTCGAATTCTCGATAAACCACTTATGGGTTTCCATACCACCACAGATCACACCGGCAAGAAATAAGCCTTTTATATTGGTCTCCATGGTATCTTCATGGTAGGTTGGTAACCTTTTCTGATCCTTGGAAAGTTCAATTCCCAATTGTTCAAGGAATTCGAAATTTGGCATATAGCCTGTAAGCGCCAATACAAAATCGTTTTCCAGATCGATAATACCCTTGGGTGTTTCCACCTTTATGGCCTCTTTGCTGATCTCCTTTAGATTTGAGTTGAAGTACGCCTTAATACTGCCTTCCTCGATCCTATTGATAATATCCGGGCGCACCCAATATTTCACCCTTTTTCCGATTTCAGGTTCTCTGATGATCATTGTTACTTCTGCTCCTTTACGCCAGCATTCAAGTGCCGCATCTACAGCCGAGTTACTGGCACCTATTACAGCGAGTTTCTGACTTGCATAATAATGGGGGTCCTTGTAATAATGAGATACTTTTGGAAGCTCTTCCCCTGGGATTTCTAATAGATTAGGAAGATCATAGAAGCCCGTGGCGATGATAACATTAGAAGCAATGTATGCGCTTTTATCGGATTGGATACTAAACTTATCGCCTTGTGGCTCTATATTAACAACTTTCTCGAAAAGTTTGATATTGAGCTTATTGGAAGTGACTATTCTTCGGTAGTATTCCAGTGATTCATTTCTCCTGGGTTTGGCTTCTTTGCTGATAAAGGGGATGTCGTCTATTTCTAATCGTTCCGAAGAGGAAAAAAACTGCATATTCACAGGATAGTTGAAAAGAGAGTTAACGATTGTCCCTTTTTCAATAATCAGATATTTCAATCCTTTTTTCTTTGCCTCAAGGCCGCAGGCAATGCCGATTGGCCCTCCTCCTACAATTAAAACATCGAGTGATTCCATAGTTTCTGACAAGTCGCAAAAGTACAACAGAATTTGGTATCGGAAAAAAGATCAGGTCAGGGGAATAAGGAAGCAGTTAATCACACATTGGTATATTCTAGCCAGGTGGAATATGATTTTTATCATTCTTTTTCCGTTTCAAGAAACGGAACTTTAATTCGCGTTAATTAAAAATTCAATGTTATGAACGTTCAGATAGAAGTTCCCGTTTCGACCATCATGACAAGAGATCTTATTACCGTAGGGGTTAGAGATGGTCTTGATAAGGCAGAACACTTGTTAAAGAAATATAAAATCCGGCATATTCCTGTAGTGGAGGGTCAGAAGATAGTTGGGATGTTAAGTATTAACGATATCCTGAGGATCAGTTTTGCCGATGGTGCCTTCCGTGAGGAAGAAGATGTCTCCTCTTCAATTTATGAGATGTTTACGGTAAAAAGTCTGATGCGAACCAAGCTCGAGACTGTAAATTCGGAAAATACCATCAAGGAGGTCGCCGAGAAATTCGTTGAAAGCGAATATCATTCTCTGCCCGTGGTAGATAATGACATTCTCGTTGGGGTAGTCACCACCACCGACCTGCTAAACTACTTATTGCACAACGATTAAGTAAGACTTACTGCGGATAACTCGGCAATGGTTTGTCGTGGATCTGCTGAATTGAAAACAAAACTACCGGCCACAAGTACATCGGCCCCGGTTTCAATCAGTAATCCTGCATTATTGGCGTTTACCCCGCCATCGATCTCAATAAGCGCTCCCGAACCTTTTTTCGAGATCAGTTTTTTTAATTTGCGCACTTTGTCATAGGTATTTTCTATAAACGATTGTCCGCCATATCCCGGGTTTACACTCATCACACACACCAGGTCTATATCACCTATAATGTCGTTGAGGACGCGTACCGGTGTATGTGGGTTAAGGGCCACTCCGGCTTTCATACCTTTAGCTTTAATGGCCTGTATGGTACGATGAAGATGGGTGCAAGCCTCAAAATGCACTGTAAGGATCTGTGCGCCTAATTCGGCAAAGGTATCAATATACCGATCAGGGTCTATGATCATAAGATGTACATCGAGGGGTTTTGTAGCGTGGTCTGAAATAACTTTCAGTACGGGCATACCAAAAGAAATATTAGGTACGAAAACACCATCCATGATATCGATATGGTGCCAGTCGGCTTCGCTCTGATTCACCATTTCCACATCGCGCTGGAGGTTACCAAAATCGGCAGCCAGTAGTGATGGGGCAATTTTAAATTCCTTCATAGATCCAGAACTTTGAATTTGTGCCAAAATTAATGAATTGAGCGGACTTGCAAGCCTACCGATAGATGAAACATTTTAAAGTGATCCGGTTCTCTGTAGAGCGGCATCTGAATCGGACTCATATTTGCTATCTTTGAGTGACAACCACCAATATACTCAATATGAAAAGGCGTGATTTTGTTGGCGGGCTTACCGCCTTAGGCCTAGGGGCATCTGTTGCAGGATGTACTCCGGCATCTAAACCAGAAAAGCTTCAGGTTGAAAGCAAAGGAAAAGTAAAGCACAACCCTCTGGGGGTTTCAACCTACTCATTTTGGCAGTTCAATGGCCCGAAGGAGGAATCCTCAATAGAAAGTTGTATCGAAAAAGCAGCGGCGATGGGATTCGACGGTATAGAATTCTTGTTGGTGCAAATGGCCTCGGAAGATAATTCGTATCTGCAAGCCTTAAAGCGGAGAGCGTATCACGCCGGTCTGGATATAATGGGATTTTCAACCCACCAAGGCTTTGTAAATCCTTCTGCTGAATATAGAGATGAGAATATTGCACTTACCATTCACCAAATAGAATTGGCTTATGCTTTGGGTATTCCTACCATGAGGATCAATACGGGCCGCTGGGGAACCTCTAAGGATTTCGATTCGCTTATGGCCAATAAGGGCATAGAGCCCGCACTAGAGGGATACACAGATGAAGATGGATTCGCCTGGGTAATCGATGCTATCGAAAAGTGTTTACCTGTTGCAGAAAAATGCGGTGTGATACTGGGCTTGGAAAATCACTGGGGCCTGGGCAGAACTGCGGCTGGTGTAAAGCGGATTGTGGATACCATTGATAACCCCTGGTTACAAGTTACTTTAGATACCGGCAATTTTCTCGAAGACAGAGATCGGCAACTGAGCTTGTTAGCACCGCAGGCGTGCCTGATCCAGGCTAAGACCTATTATGGAGGGGGTAAGTGGTATACCTTAGATATCGATTATCCAAAGATTGGGAAGATGATGCGAGATATCAACTATCGAGGGTATATATCCTTGGAATTCGAAGGAAATGAATCGCCTGACACGGCAATTCCTAAAAGTCTGGAGCTCCTCAGGAACAACTTCTATTATGAGATGTAGAGCAGCAGTAATGCAGGCCTAACAGGGGGAAACCCTATAAATGAAAAAACTCCGGTAATCAGCCGGAGTTTATTCATCAATCAAAAAACGAACAGTCATGATTAACTGTTACTAAGGTAATACAAGGTACAATTTTTATACCAATTTTCCAATTTAAGGTATATTTAACGTACCTGTGGTTCCGGGTATTATCCCAGATATGTTTTAAGGATCTTACTTCTAGAGGTATGTTTTAACCTTCTGATCGCCTTCTCCTTGATCTGACGTACGCGTTCGCGGGTAAGATCGAAGGTTTCACCGATTTCCTCAAGGGTCATTGAATGCTGACCCGCGAGCCCAAAATAAAGTCTTATTACATCGGCCTCCCTCGGAGTAAGTGTTTCCAATGCTCTTTCGATTTCGGTTCTCAGTGATTCGTGCAACAGCTCCTTGTCAGGATTTGGTGATTCACCGCTTCGCAATACATCGTAGAGGTTAGAATCTTCACCATCGATAAGCGGTGCATCCATCGATACGTGGCGCCCCGAGTTCTTGAGCGATTGCTTTACATCTTCAACGGTCATATCGAGTTCCTTGGCGATCTCTTCGGCCGAGGGCACTCGTTCGTGCGCCTGCTCCAGGAAGGCAAAGGTCTTGTTGATCTTATTGATCGAACCAATTTTATTAAGGGGCAAGCGAACAATCCGCGACTGTTCGGCCAATGCCTGTAATATCGACTGTCGTATCCACCATACAGCGTAGGAAATGAATTTGAATCCCCTCGTTTCATCGAAGCGTTGTGCGGCTTTGATAAGTCCCAGGTTTCCTTCGTTGATCAGATCGGGTAAGGTGAGACCTTGATTTTGATATTGTTTTGCTACAGATACTACAAATCGCAGGTTAGCCTTGGTGAGTTTTTCAAGCGCTGATTGATCTCCGGCTTTAATTCTTTGGGCCAATTCTACTTCCTCATCGGCAGTGATCAGATCAACTTTTCCGATTTCCTGCAAGTACTTGTCCAAGGAAGCCGTTTCCCTGTTGGTAACCTGTTTTGTAATTTTTAACTGTCTCATCTATTTTCCTTTCTATACTAAGTTCATGAATCAGGACTGCACTTACTTATACGTAAAAAATTAACAAATGTTACATATAGGTTAGAAAATTTCGAGTTTTATGTTAAAAATCAAGAAAAAACCCCTAAAAGTAGGGGTTTTATAGAGTTGTGAAATATAAAAAGGTTAATCTCTCCTTTGTTTCTGACGCCGCTTAAAACCGCCATTTCGATCACCTCGATCGTTTCTTGGGGGTCTTTCCTTATAACCTTCCGGTTTAGGGAGCAAGGCTTTTAGCGAAACTTTCTCCTTTCGGGTCCTTGGATCAAGGCCAAAGTATTTTACATCGATTTTATCACCGAGATTAAGTACATCGGTTACCTTATCGGTGCGTGCCCAGGCCATTTCCGAAACATGGAGTAATATCTCGTTGCCAGGAGCTTCGATATATTCTACGACCGCGCCAAAATCGAGGATCTTGATCACTTTCACTTCGTAAATACTTCCCACTTCGGGCTTAAAGGTAATACTGTCTATTTTGGCCAGTACCATATCTATCCCCTCCTGTTCAGTGCCCAGGATCTCAACAATTCCTTCTTCAGTAACCGGATCTTCATTGATCACGATCGTGGTTTTGGTCTCCTTCTGAAGTTCCTGGATTACTTTACCTCCAGGGCCAATCAGTGCGCCAATGTATTCGCCAGGAATGGTAGTGGTAACCATCTTAGGAGCATGAGGTTTAACATCTCCCCTTGGTGCATCGATAGATTCCACCAATTTGCCGAGTATGTGAAGACGACCTTCCTTAGCCTGGTTTAGGGCTTTTACAAGGATTTCATAAGATAGACCCTTTACTTTGATGTCCATCTGGCAAGCTGTAATACCATCTGCCGTACCGGTTACTTTAAAGTCCATATCGCCCAGGTGATCTTCATCGCCGAGTATGTCGGAGAGGACAGCATATTTTCCTGAATCGGCATCGCTGATCAGACCCATAGCAATCCCGGAAACAGGTTTTTTTAGTTGTACACCTGCATCCATCAGGGCCATGGTTCCCGAACATACAGTCGCCATTGAAGAAGACCCATTACTTTCCAGTACTTCGGATACCACCCTAACAGTATAAGGACAATCCTCCGGGATCATGCCTTTAAGTGCCCTCTGTGCTAAATTCCCGTGCCCAATTTCCCGACGCGATGTCCCGCGGATAGGTCTTGCCTCACCGGTAGAGAATGGTGGAAAATTATAATGTAGATAGAACGTCTCTTCGCCTTCATAGGAAGGCATATCGATCTGATTAGCTTCCCTGGATGTTCCCAATGTAACTGTTGCTAAAGCCTGAGTTTCTCCCCGGGTAAATATGGAAGACCCATGTGTTGAAGGCAGATAATCCACTTCACACCAGATAGGGCGAATTTCATCTGTTTTCCTTCCATCGAGTCGCAGACCTTCATTCAGTGTAAGGTTTCTAACGGCGTCCTTTTCGGCTTTATAATAATATTTGGAAATTAAATCTCCAATTTCCTCGAGTTCTTCTTCTGGATATTGAGCTTTAACCTCGTCCTTGATCTCTGAAAATGCTGTACTGCGTTCGTGTTTTGCAGATCCTGCCTTGGCTACTTTATAAACCTTATCATAAACCAATTCGTGGATTTTAGCTGACAACGCTTCATCTTCTTCTTCGGTGTCGTACTCGCGCACTTCTTTTCTACCCGCAGCATCTGCAAGCCTTTCCTGGGCCGCACACTGAACTTTAACGGCTTCATGAGCAAATTTAATCGCTTCAACCATCTCTTCTTCAGAAATTTCGCCCATTTCACCTTCTACCATCATTACAGAATCTGCTGAAGCACCGATGACCATATCAATGTCCGATTCTGCCAGGTGAGCTCTTGTTGGATTGATGATAAATTCACCATTGACTCTGCCGACCCGTACTTCGGAGATCGCGCATTCAAATGGAAAATCGGAGAGCTGTATTGCCGCCGATGCAGCAAGTCCTGCCATGGCATCGGGCATTACATCTTCGTCATGAGACATCAGTTGGATCATCACCTGAGTCTCCGAATGATAGTCTTTTGGAAAGAGGGGTCGCAAAACACGATCCACTAACCTCATAGTCAGTATTTCGCCGTCGCTGGGCCTGGCTTCTCTTTTAAAGAAACCGCCCGGATAACGTCCGGAAGCTGCAAATTTTTCACGATAATCTACAGTAAGTGGTAAAAAATCCACATCACTGGCTTTGTAGTTCGATACCACCGTACACAGCAGCATACAATTGCCGGATTGAACTACAACGGATCCATGGGCCTGTTTGGCCAATTTACCCGTTTCGATAGAGATCTCTCTACCGTCTCCGAGGTCGATGACCTCTTTAAATGTTTTTGGAATCATAGAAATTAATTAAGATCCACGCTTATTAGCGGGACTTGTTAAACAATGGTCTGCCCTTTCGTCATAGGGCCGTTGTTGTGTTGTTGAAGGTTGTCGACCAATGAAAAACTGAGTGTAAGCTTTTTGATGTGCCCCTGTATAGTACAGGAACGGAAATATAAAATGGGGAAGCCTGGCTTCCCCATTATTATTACTTTCTGATGTTGAGTTCCTTGATAAGCTCACGATATTTCTCGATATCTTTTTTCTTTAGATAGTCGAGAAGACTTCTGCGCTTACCCACCAAACGAACCAATGAACGTTCTGTGTTGTAATCTTTCAGATTATTTTTTAAATGACCGGTGAGGTGATTGATACGATGAGTAAACAATGCAATCTGTGCCTCGGTTGAACCGGTGTTTTTTTCTGATCCGCCGTACTTCTTAAACAGTTCAGCTTTAATTTCGCTTGTTAAATACATGCCAATATTATTGTTAATGATTTTTATGTATCCGATTGATTTTCAATCAGGCCGCAAAGATAGGAATATTTTTATTATCCAAAGAGGTCATTTTTTTTAATCGGCATTAAACCTTTTGGTTCTTTCCAAGTCATAAGGCAGTAATGTTAAAAAATTGTTATTATGAAATGTCTCAAAAAAATGAAATTTGCAGGACTCTCACTTCTTGCACTGGTGTTTATTGTGTCATGTGAGAATGATTCATCATCTGATCCGGTCGAGGAACAGCTGGCTCAGGACGAAACTTTTGAAACGGCAGATCTCCAGGCGAGTGATGAAGCCGAACTCATCTCAGAAGAGGTGCTTAATATCGGTGAAGATGTATATGCCGCCGATGAGATTGCCAGTACTTCTAAAGGGTCGTATCATTCAGATTTTCTTCCGGATTGTGTCACTATCACAACTGTGATTACAAGTACTACCAAGGAGAAAACAATCGATTTTGGAGAAGGATGTGAACTTCCCAATGGTAATGTTTTAAGTGGAATTATTTACCTGAGCTATGAAAAGGATATGGAATTAGCGCAAAAAACACTCAGTATGTCGCTCGAGAACTTCACCTTTAATGGTGTTTCAGTAGTAGGCGGGGCCTCAGTATTGAGGATGAGGTCTAACGAGAACGGTAACCCCCAATCTGATGCTGCTGCTGAGTTCAGCGCCGAATGGCCAGGCGGGAGTACTGCCAGTTTCACAGGTAACAGGACAAGAGAATGGATTGAAGGATACGGAACAGGTTTCTGGGGAGACAACGTGTTTTTGATCACTGGAAAAGGAACCTTTGTAGGTCCTGCAGGAAACGTTTTTGTAAAGGAAGTGATTGAGCCGTTGCGCAGAGAATTAGCGTGCAGGTTTATCGTAAGTGGAATCCTGGAGATTTCCAGAAATGAGCTGACCGCAAGCCTCGACTTTGGTGATGGAAGCTGTGACGCCGTAGGTATTCTAACCTATCCTAACGGAGAGAGCGAAGAAATCTATCTGAGAAGGTTTTTCAATTAAAAGGGCTATGAAAAGAAAGACCCGCGAGAGCGGGTCTTTTTTATTTTCGTACCGGATTATTCTGTATAAGATCGATATATAAATTGATCTTGTCTTTTAAATCCCTTCTATGAGAGATGAAGTCTAAAAACCCATGATCCATAACAAACTCTGAGGTCTGGAATCCTTTTGGAAGGTCTTTTCCGGTAGCCTCTTTTACTACCCTGGGTCCGGCAAATCCAATTAATGCACCGGGTTCTCCAATATTGATATCCCCCAGCATGGCATAAGATGCTGTAGTTCCTCCGGTAGTTGGATCTGTGCTCAGGGATATATATGGAATTTTCGCCTCAGCTAACTGGGCCAGCTTTGCCGAAGTTTTGGCCAATTGCATCAAAGATAAGGCGGCTTCCATCATTCGTGCACCGCCCGATTTGGATATCATTAAAAAGGGTATTTTTTTCTTGATAGAATAATCTATGGCCCGGGCAATTTTCTCACCAACCACACTGCCCATAGAACCGCCGATAAAACTGAAATCCATACAGGCAATCACCAGGTCTTCACCTTTCGATTTTCCAACAGCAGCCCTTACCGCATCGCTTAATCCGGTCTTCTTCTTGGCCGCCGAAAGCCGATCTGAATATTTTTTGGTGTCGACAAACTTCAAAGGATCTTTTGAGGTGAGTTTGGGATCGAGTTCTTTGAATTTGTTGTCGTCGAATAAGATTTCAAAATACTCCTTGCTACCGATCCGAACATGATAATCATCTTCCGGACTTACATAGTAATTCTCAGCAAGCTCTTCCGATTCTACGATTTTCCCTGTGGGGGACTTATACCATAATCCCTTAGGGGTGTCCTTTTTCTCTTCGGTGGCAGTTTGTATGCCTTTT
Organism: Flavobacteriaceae bacterium; assembly: GCA_965212205.1. GTDB lineage: Bacteria > Bacteroidota > Bacteroidia > Flavobacteriales > Flavobacteriaceae > JAHEJJ01. The sequence goes on along the minus strand of CBDBUX010000019.1, from coordinate 259,872 downwards.
TCCTTTCTTTTAAACCAGGCCGTCATGATCTTTGGTTTTAGGTGAAGAAATAACTACTACAACGTATTCACATTGTTGAGGTCCTCAAATGCTTGTTTGAGACGCTTGACAAAGGTATTTTCACCTTCCCGTAACCATACCCTGGGGTCGTACTTCTTTTTATTCGGGACGTCTGCTCCTTCGGGATTGCCAATTTGCGACTGCAGAAAGTCTCTGTTTCCCTGAACATAATCGCGTACACCTTCCATAAAGGCATACTGCAGGTCTGTATCAATATTCATTTTAATCACCCCGTAACCGATGGCTTCCCTGATTTCCTCTACAGTTGAACCCGATCCACCGTGAAACACAAAATCGATATGATTATGACCCACTCCGTATTTGTCGGATATATAGGTCTGCGAATTCTTTAGGATCTTGGGAGTGAGTTTTACATTCCCGGGTTTATATACGCCGTGAACGTTTCCAAAGGCGGCTGCGATAGTAAAGCGCGGGCAAATTTTAGAAAGCTCCTCATAGGCATAAGCCACTTCTTCGGGCTGGGTGTAGAGCTTTGAATCATCTACATCTGTGTTGTCTACACCGTCTTCTTCTCCGCCTGTAATTCCGAGCTCAATCTCAAGGGTCATCCCCATTTTATTCATTCGGTCCAGATATTTTTTACAGATATCGATATTTTCCTCAATAGGTTCCTCGGAAAGATCGATCATATGTGAGCTGTAAAGCGGCTTACCCGTTTCTTTAAAATGGGCTTCGCTGGCATCCAGTAAACCGTCTATCCAGGGTAATAACTTCTTTGCACAATGGTCTGTATGGAGAATCACGGTAGCCCCGTATGCTTCGGCGAGTTCATGAATATGCTTGGCTCCTGCAACACCCCCGGCTACTGCAGCGGCTTGATTTTCATTATTGAGGCCTTTCCCGGCATTAAACTGGGCACCCCCGTTCGAGAATTGTATAATAACTGGTGAATTCAGCGAAGCGGCTGTCTCGAGCACTGCGTTAATTGTACTGGAACCGATAACATTTACTGCGGGCAAGGCGAAACCTTTTTCCTTGGCGTAATTGAAGATAGCTTGAACTTCATCTCCGGTAGCCACACCCGGTTTTATATTGTGGGACATATTAAGTTGTGTATTTGTTCGAATGAGATGAGGCAAATGTAATAAAATAATTAGGTCTAAAAAGGATAATTGATCCCAATTTGAAAGACTGCATTGGCGAAGTTATATTGGCGAAACCATCTCATTGAAGGCTCTTCTGCGGGGTTATAGGTCTTAAACCCAGTGTCTATTCTAAAGACGAAATAATTGAAATCGTACCGAAGGCCAAAACCTGTTCCTAAAGCTATATCGGCCAGGGAGCTGAATCCGTTGAATGTAGCGTCGGGGTCTTCTACATTATCCAGAACATTCCAAATATTTCCGGCATCGGCGAAAAAGGCTCCTTTAAGACTTCCTGCCAGGGGGAAACGGTACTCAAGGTTAAAAGCCAGTTTAAAGTTCGCCTCATTGAAGTCGTTAACATTATCGGTTCGTCCCGGACCCAAAGAATAAGGGAACCAGGCGCGGTTATCGTTAGAACCACCCCCGAAGTAACTACGTACAAAAGGAATATTGTTAGAGTTTCCATAAGGTATCGCGATACCTCCAAAACTTCTGAAAGCCAATACTTTAGACTGCCTTAAATCCCAATGTTTTATATATTCTACTTCGGTTTTGATATATTGTGAAAAAGGGACACCGAAAACCAGTTTGTCTCCCACATCGTTTTGTTCGAATGGTATAATATTGGAAATTCCGGCCAACAGATTACCGGCGCTCTCTACTTTAAACCTGAAGTTATAAAAACTGTTGTCGTTTATATTGGCCTTATTGTTTTTACTAAAAGTATAGTTACTGGCAAAAATCAGGTTGTTGTCTGTGAGCCTAATTCTGCGTTCTTCAATACTGCGTACGTCGTCGAAGTCATCTTCAGTTGAACCAACAGAACCGCTGAGTATGGCCTGGGTAAAACCGGTTGTACCTTCAGGAATGATAAGGGCAAAAGGTGTCAGTGGATCTCCGGTGGGTTCAAAGAAGTCCTGGAGACTGGGTTCATCTGTATAATCCTGGGCAATATCATTAAGGTTATTGTATGAAGATTGGTAAACATTAAAATAGCGGTCGGGGTTTACGTTTCTTACATATTGCACATTAAGAAGTTCCACCTGATGGTTTTTATGTACCGAGGGTGTCCAATTGTACGCCAGTATATTATTAAAAGTCTGTTTGTCCAACCCGATATTTTTCTGGAAGGTGGTTCCCAAGGTAATTCTGGTACGTGGAAGAGTGTAACTGGGAACGATCTTTTGTGTATTGATAAAGGGAAAGACAAATCTGGGAAAACTTATAACGATATCTCCACCTACTTCGGTAAAGAACTTCTCTGTGGAACTATCATCGCTCAGGAGGCCAAAGGTTCCTCGTGCATTTAGGCTTAAGGTCTCGGCGCCCCGGAAAACATTTCGGGAAACCAGGGAAGTTCCGATTCCAATACCTAACGTCTGAATATTGGAATGGGTAACATCGAAATCCAATCCAAGAGAGAATTTAGGCCTTGCTGCGAGATAAATATTTGAAGTCAGTTTAGTTCGTGTACTATCCTCCAGGAACACCATATTGGGATACTTAAAAGTATTCAGGTTGGTAATCTGCCGTAGTGTGCGAACCCGGTCTAACTCTCTGTAAATACTGTCTTTCTCAATAAATATAGCATCGGTAAGTGCCTTGGGCTTGTACCTTAGTTTACCGGTATAATATATCGTATAATTATCGTATTCGATAGTTTTAAGGCTATCCTCATTCACATCAAAGGTATGGTCCGGAAAGATATTGATCTTTTTGAAGGTATAGATATTGTAGGGTGAAGTGGTAATCGAAGTATCTCCGCGGCGACGTAAATCTTCAATATTGAGTTCTACCCGCATATGCTGATCATCATTGGCCGGTGTTGTGTCTCTGAGAATATTATAAGTAATTGAACTCTCCTGAAAATTATATACCCCCGTATTCCTGAACAGATTGGTGAGTCTGGAACGCTCATTATTGAAGTCTGTTAAATCGAATTGCTTTTGAGTATTGATGAAAGATTCTTCTTTGTGTTTTTTATAAATAGAATCGATGACAGCTGATGAAACACTACTGCTTATTGAATCTACAATGTAAGGTTTGCCCAGTTCGATATGATAATCTATCGCAACCCGTTTGGGTTTTTTACCAGGGGTAATCTCATAGTACGCCCTATTGTTAAAATACCCTTTGCTGTCGTAATAGGCACTGAGTCGGTTAGCAGATCTTTGCGCCCGGGCAGTATCTATGATCACCGGGGCCTCTCCAATTTTTTTAAACCATTCGCTATATCCTTTTACCAGGAAAGATTCACCCAACCGGTTTACCTGTTTAGCGGATAAAAAATTGGTAAGCCTCTTTTCTCTCTTTTCCTTTCGATGCAGCCATTCCTGGTACGATGAATCGGGATTCACCTTTGCGAGATTATAAATGTTCAATCGCATAGGAAATCCAAGAACAGTGCTGTTGGGTTTCTGGACGATCAGGCTTTCAATTCCCTGATCCTTAATCTTTTCTTGATCGGCAAAAATGTTGTTCTTAGTGAGCAAAAGTTCATTTTCTCCCACTCTTTTAAGCGTATTACAAGACGCGAAGAAGACCCCTATGGATAATAAACCTATTTTTACATATTTAATTGCAAAATACCCGCGGGTTCTCATACAAGCCAAAATTACACTATTTGGATGGTTGTTAAAAACCAAATAAAATTTATAAAAAGTCTACAGCAAAAAAAGTACCGAAACCAACATGGTCTCTTTGTTGCCGAAGGATTAAAGTTGGTCGAAGAACTGATAAGTTGTGGGTTATCAACCGTTTGGATCTACACCACAGAGAATGATATTCTGCAGACCAAAGGCGTGGAATATCAAGTAATTTCCGATACGGTGTTGAAAAGAATGAGCGGCTTAAAAACCCCAAATAAAATTCTTGCAGTATTCGAGATTCCCAAATCAAAACCACTGGATTTTACGGACTGGATTCTCGCCCTGGACGATATAAAGGACCCTGGAAATCTGGGAACCATAATACGCTTATGCGACTGGTTCGGGATACGCCATTTACTTTGTTCTCCCCAAACCGTGGATTGCTATAATCCTAAAACCTTACAAGCGACAATGGGATCTATCGGCAGGGTTAACATGGTATATGGCCCGCTTTCGGAGGTGATTGAAATGAGCGATCTACCAGCCATTGGGGCGTTTATGGACGGCGATTCGATCTATAATGCGGAAATAAAAGGGCCGGGTATATTGGTGATGGGTAATGAGTCTCACGGAATATGCAGCGAAGTCGGAAAATTATTGAGCCAAAGGATCGGTATACCAAGATTTAAAGATTCAAATATTGAAAGCCTTAATGTAGCCACCGCCGCGGCCATAATTCTCAGCGAGGTAAGACGTGGCTCTATTCGAAGGTGAAATTCACAAAAACACCCCTGGTGAAGAGGCCGTCTAAATTTCCGGTCCAGGGACTGTTGGGATCGTTGTCGGGCACAAGTTCATCGGTAATCGCAAATATTCCCCGTATTGAAGGGCTGAATTTAAAATAGCTGGTATAGAAATCGATACCGAAACCTATTTCATAATTGTATACGTTTTTCTTCATTCTAAACGTCCCACTGCTGTTGTCATCAATACTATCTTCCTGGGCGCTTAAATTCAGCGAAGCCGATAGACCGCCAATGATGAAGGGCTTCCAGTTTCCAAGACGCTGGGTGCTCACTTTCAGCAGGATTGGGAAATTAATATAGGTCGAGTTCACTTCCCTTATGGCATCACTATCCTCAACAAAGCCCGGGAATCCGAGAATTCGTTTGGTATAGAATAATCCGGGTTCGAAACGCAAGTCGAGGAATTTGTTCAGCCTCATTTCGCCGATAAGACCTACATTAAAGCCGATGGATCGATCTACCAAAACATCGGGCAGGTCGTTCCTGTATGAGAATTTAAAATCGAATTGGTTGAAACCTAAAAAGTAGCCCCAATTCAGGAATGCCTTATCCTCGTTTTCGAGATTGAGGATTGGCTTCTCGTTAAACTGAGCAAACACAGATGGCGTCCACAGGAAAAGAAGGCCTGCAAGGATAATTAGGAATCTTCTCATTCGTTTACTTGATAGCGGTGTAAATAGTGGCCACACCTAATGTCTGGGGCCGGTTCTCCATAGCTATAAACCCGATTTTTCCCAAAATATTGTTGAATTCTTCACCATATGGAAAGGCCGCGGCAGATTCTGACAAATATGCATACGCTGATTTGTCTTTGGAAAAGAGTTTTCCTATGAGCGGCAGTATAAATCTTGTGTAGGCCTTATACCCCTGTTTAAATGGGAATTTTGTTGGTACCGATGTTTCCAGAATCACCAGCATACCGCCTTTTTTGAGCGTCCTGAAGATCTCCGAGAGTCCCTTTTCGAGATGCTCAAAATTTCTTACACCAAAGGCTACGGTTACGGCGTCGAAAACCTCATCTTCAAATGGCAGGTTCTCGCTGTCCCCAACGATCATCTCCACCTTATTTTCCAGTCCTTTCCTACGAACTTTTTCACGCCCAACATCTAACATACCCGGAGAAAGATCAAGACCTGTAACTTGCGGGATACCTTTGTTAGCCAATTGAATAGCCAGATCTCCAGTACCTGTAGCTATGTCCAGGACCCTTTTGGCATCCTTTTTCAAGACCGTACGGACCACTTTTTTCCTCCATTTCAGGTCGAATCCAAATGATATAACCCGATTTAATCCATCGTAATCTTCTGAAATGGCATCGAACATTTGCTTTACCTGCTCTTTTTTTCCGAGCTCAGAGTCCTTGTAAGGTTTTACCTTTTCTGCCATTTTTTCTGATTACCGGGCAAAGATAACACAATGAAGCCAGAGGGAAGTTTTTGGGTTTCTGTAAGGCGTTAAGTCTTGATGGTCCCGAAGGTTTAAATCGATAAATTGTGTAATTTTGCAGGCGGAATAAAACCCCGATTTAAGGGAATTAAAGAACGATTGCAAATATGTATCCTGAACATAGTTCAAATCGTTCTGATCTTAACCAGGAAATCGATCGATGAAGATAATTATAGCAGGTGCAGGCGAAGTAGGATTCCATTTGGCAAAATTACTTTCTTACGAATCCCAGGATATTACCCTGATTGATACAGATAAATCCCGACTCAACTACGCAGACAATCATTTAGATATCCGTGTCCTCAAAGGAGATGCGACCTCCATTTCGCTTTTGAGAGAGGCAGAGGTCGATGGCAGTGACCTGGCCATTGGGGTAACCTCTTCTGAAACGACAAATATCACCTTATGTCTGCTGGCAAAGCAGTTGGGATGTAAACAGACCATTGCGCGTATTTCCAATACGGAATTCTTGGACCATCGCGAAACGATCCAGTTTTCCATGCTCGGCATAGATGAATTGATCTCACCTGAAGAACTAGCCGCCACAGAGATTCAACTTTTACTCAACCAATCTGCCTTTAATGAAACCCATGAATTTGAAGGGGGGGCCCTGATCATGGTAGGTATATCGCTGCCTAAAACGGCTCCTTTTGTTGGAAATATGGTAAAAGAAGCCGCCGGTATCTTCCCGGGGCTTCATTTTATGCCCATTGCCATGCAGCGGCGTGGAACTCAATTTACACTGATTCCCAGAGGCGATACCGTGTTTAAAGCCGGAGACCAGGTCTACTTTATCACAGACAAGAAAGGAGTGGAGGAACTTCACAAGCTCACCGGGAAGAAAAAAGAAGCCATCAAAAATGTCATGATCCTAGGGGGGAGCAAAGTTGGGTTTAAAGCGGCAAGAGATTTATGCAGCAACCGCTTCAATGTAAAACTCATCGAAAAAAATAAGGACAAAGCCTTTGAGATTGCCGATCATATACCCAATGCATTGGTGATCAACGGAGACGGGCGCAATGTGGAATTACTTGAAGAGGAAAGCCTCGACTCTATGGATGCTTTTATCGCGGTGACCGGAAATTCTGAAACCAATATCATGTCTTGCCTGGTGGCCAGGTCTAAAGGGATAAAAAAGACCATTGCACTGGTAGAGAATATGGATTATTTTCAATTGTCCCAATCCATTGGTATCGACACCCTGATCAACAAAAAACTATTGGCTGCAAATAATATTTTCCGATTTATTCGGAAAGGAGAGGTTGTAGAACTAACACGCCTGAACAACCTCAATGCAGAGATATTGGAATTTGAGGTGAAATCGACCTCCAGGGTATGCAAGCAGATAATACGGGATGTGGATTTCCCCAGATCGGCTATTATCGGTGGTGTGATCAGGGATGGCATCGGTCTGATTGCGCTTGGCGACTTTGAAGTCCAGGAGGGAGACCGGGTGGTGGTATGTTGCATGCCAGAATCAATTTCTAAAATCGAAAAGCTTTTCCTTTAGGCATGGAACTAAATTCCAGGATCATTTTTTACGTTTTAGGGATGTTGCTCCTCTTCAATGGAGGATTCATGGTATTGGCGGCAATAGTCAGCGGAATTTATCATGATGGCGCGACACTCGATATCTCGATGGCGGCAATAGTAAGCCTGATCCTTGGCGTACTGACTATGTTCTATACCCGCGATCATAAAAAGGAGCTGAAGGCCCGTGAAGGTTATATAATTGTGACCGGAGGCTGGCTGATCATGTCGATTTCCGGCGTTCTGCCTTATATATTTAGCGGGGCTATCCCCTCGATAACCGATGCGTTTTTTGAAACCATTTCCGGATATACCACTACCGGCGCATCGATCCTGCAGGAGATCGAGGTATTGCCCGAGGGCATACTTTTTTGGAGGAGCCTTACGCATTGGATAGGGGGTATGGGTATTATCGTTTTGGCGGTGGCTATCCTTCCGCTCCTGGGAATCGGGGGCATGCAGTTGTTTGCTGCCGAATCTCCGGGACCAAGTGCAGATAAGCTTCACCCAAGGATCACCGATACAGCTAAAAGACTGTGGTATATCTATGTCGGATATACCATAGCGGAAACCATCCTATTAAAACTGGCAGGCATGTCTTTTTTCGACGCGATGAATCATTCTATGGCCACGCTTTCTACCGGTGGATTTTCTACCAAAAATGCCAGCATCGCCTATTGGAACAACCAACCCCTTATTCAGTATATTATTATTGTATTTATGTTTCTGGCCGGGGCGAACTTTGTGCTTAGCTATTTTGCATTTAAAGGACGTATCCAAAGAGTATTACGCGATGAGGAATTTAAGTTTTACAGTATCCTGATCTTGGTCTTTTCAATCATCGCGAGCATCGTAATATTTTTCAGAGCAGAGGTGCCCTTATCCGAATACCATCCCATGGTGTTTGGAGAATGGGAAAGTTCGTTACGGCATGGTCTGTTTCAGGTAATAGCCGTTAGTACCACTACCGGATTTGTGACCTCAGACTTTACCTCCTGGACACCATTTTTGACCGTCTTTTTCTTCGGACTCATGTTTTTGGGGGGTTCGGCAGGGTCTACCGCCGGCGGAATAAAGGTAATGCGCCATATCTTGATCATTAAAAACGGATTGCTCGAATTTAAAAGGACCTTGCATCCGAACGCTATCATACCTGTCCGATTTAATAATAAAACCGTTTCAGAGCACATCGTCTATAATATCATAGCATTTTTCGTACTATATATGTTGCTGTTTATTATCGGTGCCTCTGTTCTGGGATTCCTTGGTCTGGATTTTGTATCGGCCGTGGGAGGGGCAGCTTCCTCACTTGGTAATGTTGGTCCGGCTTTGGGAAGCCTCAATCCCCTGAGTAATTTTAGTCAGCTCCCTGATTTAGGCAAATGGTGGTGTGGCTTTCTGATGCTCGCAGGCAGACTCGAGCTCTTTACCGTCCTTATACTATTGACTCCTGCTTTCTGGAAAAAGATCTGATGCTAGGCCGGCTCTCGCACCCCGGTAACCGCCGTCTTTATTCTTTTTATTGCCTCGTTGATCTCTTCTTCTGATGCAGCATAGGAAATCCTTATACAATCCGGATTTCCAAAAGCCGCACCTGTCACGGTGGCAACATTGGCATACTCCAGCAGATACAAGGCAAAATCGGAGGCATCATTGATGGTTTGGCCATTTAATGTTTTACCGAAGAAACTGGATATATCAGGAAAAACATAGAAGGCACCTTCCGGAACATTGAGCTTAAAACCTTCTATTTCTCCGAGCAGTTTTAAAATCAGATCGCGGCGGCTGTGGAACTTTTCGATCATATAAGAAATCTTGCTCACCGGAGCTTTCAACGCTGCGATAGTAGCTCTCTGACCGATGGCATTGGCTCCGCTGGTAATCTGGCCCTGGAATTTAGTACATGCTTTTGCGATCCAGGTGGCCGCGCCTATATAACCGATTCTCCATCCGGTCATGGCAAAAGCTTTTGAGACCCCATTTACGGTGATCGTCCGTTCATACATTCCGTCGATTCCGGCTATGCTCACATGTTTGCCCTGAAAGTTAATGTGCTCATAAATTTCATCGGAAACGACAAAGATCTGAGGGTATTTTTTTAAGACTTCTGCCAATCCTTTTAACTCTTCGAAGCTGTATACAGACCCGCTGGGATTACAGGGAGAGCTAAACCAAAGCATTTTGGTATTGGGCGTGATAGCCTGTTCCAATTGCTCAGGTGTTATTTTAAAATCGTGTTTAATACTGGTGGGTACAACCACAGGGGTTGCCTCAGCGAGTTTAACAATATCTCTGTAACTAACCCAGAATGGCGCAGGAAGAATAACTTCATCACCCTTATTGAGCATCACCATGGCGACGTTGGCTATAGATTGTTTTGCACCCGTCGATACTACAATCTGGTCGGAGGAATAATCGAGTTCGTTGTCTCGTTTAAATTTTTCTGTGATCGCTGATTTGAGATCGGCGTACCCATCCACTGGTGGATAACTGCTATAGTTCTCATCGATGGCCTGCTTGGCCGCTTCCTTAACGAAGTCGGGGATATTAAAATCGGGTTCCCCAAGGCTTAGTCCAATAATATCTTTTCCACTGTTCCTTAATTCCCTCGCTTTGGCTGCCATAGCCAGTGTAGCCGAGGTAGACATATTGTTTATTCTATCGGATAAGTGCTCCTTCATTTGTTAATCGTATTTAGGGGTATTGTAAAACGGGTTTTTTGCCCAAATCTCTCAGATGCCTGAAGTGCGAAATTATAGCTTTTCTGGTAGTTTTGTATTCATTGTAAGGCAAATTAAACTCAGCTGCCGTTTGTTTCACAATTTTGGAGATTTTTGTGTAATGAATATGACTGATATGAGGAAAAATATGGTGTTCCACCTGATGATTTAATCCACCGGTAAACCAGTTAACGATTCTATTTTTGGTCCCAAAATTAACCGTGGTTTTCAGCTGATGTATCGCCCAGGTATTTTTCATGGTCCCGTCTTTCTCTGGCAGGGGTGTTTCGGCCTGATCCACTACATGCGCCAGCTGAAACACAACACTTAGAATAACTCCGGCAACATAGTGCATAACAAAGAATCCTATAAGGATCTTCCACCAGGCAATATCCAAAATAAGCATCGGTAAAACGATCCAAACAATGACATAGGTAATTTTGGTGATCAAAAGAACACTCCAATTCACAAAGGGATTTGGTAAGCGCCCGTAGGATAACTTTCTTCTGGTATACCGGGTCATTTGTTTAAAATCGGCGGTAATGGCCCAATTGAAGGTAAGTAGTCCGTATAGAAAAATAGAATAATAATGCTGAAATCTGTGGAATCTTCGCCACTTGGAATGCTCTGAAAATCTCAGTACTCCTCTGCTATCCATGTCTTCGTCGTGCTCATGGATATTGGTATAGGTATGGTGCAACACATTGTGCTGAACCTGCCAGTTATAAACATTGCCGGCAAGAATATAAATACTGCTGCCCATGATACGATTGACCCACTTTTTGGACGAAAATGAACCATGATTTCCATCGTGCATTACATTCATCCCAACACCCGCCATGCCTACACCCATAACCATTGTGAGCAGTAGATTAGCCCAATTGGGCAGACCCAGGGTAAGGATCAGAAAATAGGGCGATAATAACAAAGCAAACATTATGGCCGACTTAATATATAAGCGCCAGTTGCCTGTTTTTTTTATTCGGTTTTCCTTAAAATACTCGTTTACCCTTTTGTTTAAGATCTTGAAAAACTGAGTGGGGTCCTTACGGGAAAATTTTACAATATTTGTTTCCATAATTTGGATAATATGCCTGCAAATATAACGTAATATCTCTCTTTTTCATGTGTGCCGCTGCTTTTATGGGAAATTTTTAGGAAGTCTGAAATTATGGTGAGAAAGCTTTTGCCCTATCCACTGCCTTTTTAGATTCCTGATTGATCATTAGAGAAATAACTATTTTTGAAAGTTAAACAACTGGGCATATGAACGCGGGAGTAGTGTTTAAATACTTTCCGGATCTCACCGAGCATCAAAAACATCGATTGTCCTTATTGGAAGAACTCTATAAGGATTGGAACCAAAAGATTAATGTGGTTTCCCGCAAGGATATCGACGAATTATACCTTCGCCATGTTCTGCATTCACTGGCGATTGCCAGGGTATTAAGATTTAAACCGGGTACGGATGTGCTCGATGTGGGTACCGGTGGAGGTTTTCCTGGTATTCCCCTGGCTATTCTATTCCCGGAAGTAAATTTCACCCTGGTCGATTCTATAGGCAAAAAGATCAAAGTGGTGGAGGAAGTGGTTGCGGGTCTTGGCCTTGAAAATGTTGAAGTGATAAACAGCAGGGTGGAAGAGGTTAACGGGCAATTCGACTTTGTTGTGAGCCGTGCCGTAGCGGCCATGCCTACTTTTGTCCGTTGGGTTCGCGAAAGAATAAAAAAGAAGTCTTCGCACAAGCTTAAAAATGGAATACTTTATTTAAAAGGGGGTGATTTGACCGATGAATTAACCGGGTTTAAAAAAGCCAGGATAATAAGGTTAAAAGATCATTTCGAAGAGGAGTTCTTCGAAACAAAAAGTGTGGTTTATTTACCGATATGACTGAAAATAAACCCGACTTACATACTGTACATTTTCAGGTACAGGAACCGGCAATTCTTAGCGTAGTTGACAACATATTGCCAGCTGTTCTTAATAGAAAACCGGTTCGATTTTTGTTCGCCTAAATTGATTTTATCCTTAGACATAATTGAGATTATTGAGGAATTAATCGAAACTTTTTACTTAAAATTTACAATTACTTAACGTTAAATTTACAAATAAATTTTTAACTCCTACTTTTTTAACGCTTACTATGTCGATTTATTTTAGACTTTTGAACTGATTCTCAGTATTTTAATCCCAACTAGCCTTAATGGTTATAAGCTATTTGAAAGGTTTGTATAGCTATATGATCATTCGATCGAAAATTTGATATTTACCGAACTGCTGACCTTAACTTTCTGGAAATCCACGGCTATGGGTTCATATTGATCGGACTGTACTCTGGCCATTTCCATGGTCGCCATTCTGTTTCGCCATCCGTAGATGATCCCGGTACTGTGATCTGAGATATGGAGTGCTTTGCCAAGTTTCTGATCGAGCGGTTGCAGCATTATTTCTGCCTGTGCAATAGCGCTTTTTACCGCCCTACGGCGGAGTTCTAATTTGAGTTCTTCCAGATTAGAGACTTCTGCCTTTTGGAAGTTTACATTGGCGATCTTTTTATTTTCGAGGGCCTGGATCACTTTTCCTGCCGTAAGCGCATCGTAAACCAATAGCGAGAAAGATTTGCTTTTCAGCACTCCCGTTTTCTTAAGAAAGTAATTCTTGAAATTCGAATCCAGATCGGCTAGCATGAGTTGTTTTTTAGTATCAATTCCGAGTGAGATTAAGGCATCTTCCATCTCATTCTCCAGTTTTTCAACCGACTGGCGGTCTTTGCTGTCCGATTCCCTGATCAGAATAGAGAGATAGATCCGGTCTGGGACCACCAGGGTATCGGCCGAGGCATTGGTTTCCAGATAAGGCTGGTCTAAGAATGTTTTGGTTTGTGCAATGCCAGTGAAAGAGATTATCAGCAACAGTAGAAAAAGGTAATTCTTGAACATGATTTTAAATTTAATAGATCAAAAATACCTGATCTGGAGCAATGGAAGAAACTTCAATGTGTAAATCGGCCTGCCCGGTTGGCGAACTGGCCGGTTCAATTAGTCAAAGGCAAGTTATGCCCGCCAGTATCTTGTGTTAAAAGAATATGGTCAAACCCAAGCCTGCCTGATGTACTTTATCTTCGAAATTTCCACTATAAAAGAGGCTGAGCTGCTTTTTTTCAGCGAGTGAGTACGCGGCAAATATTTCCTGCACAAAACGGTCAAAACGTTCATCACCAATATCGTTGAGTCTTAGGATGGGAGTGATCTGGACAAAGAATACTTCCGAAAATACTAGAGGAGTTATGACCTGAAAAGTCACTCCATGACGATCCCTGTCGGCGGCAGGTAGAGGATTGTCGTATACTGGTTTGCTTTGATATTGATAGGAGAGAATGGGGAAAAACTGGATCCAATCTGCCGCCATCAATCCTACGGTTACCCCTGGGGATACCGTCCAACGACCACTTCCAATACCGTCTTCAAAACTGCCAACAGGTGCAAAGACGTCTATTGATGGGCCAAATGCCCCAATAAAACGGTCATAGTTTTTATAGGGTAACCAGAAATACCTTGCCCGGATATCACCCAATCCGAACCTGGAGGTCCGGTCATTGTACAATAATGGTATTTCAGCCAGCACAAGGTGGGCTTCGGAAGGTGCCAAAGTGAGCTTTCCTCGGTATCCAAAAACATTTTGTCCCGGAGAATTGGTAAGCTCCAAAGTGTTGTCTAAAAAAGAGTAGAAATTTGTCGGTTTGGAAGCATCGATCTGCCCTGCGTCATCGTCCTGGCCTAAAAGCGGTGAACTAATGAGGCAAAATAACAGCAGAATAGTTGCAGGACTAAAGTGTTGGGCAATCTTTTTCATAGCGCTAATTTTTATTTTTTTTGATGCAAGTTTCAAAAATATAATAATATTCAGCAATGATATTGACTACTTTAATAGGTGATCATGGCCCGGATTCCGGGTATTACGTTAAGTGTCTTTGCTGGAGTATAGTACAGCTGTAGATTGCCGTCGAAAGTAATCCAGGGTTTTATGAAAAGCTTGTAATAACTATCCAGTCCGTATTCGTATTTACCTCCTTTTTCATTGAGCAAGAGTGCAGTTCCGAATTGATCGCCGGGTCGCTGAAAAGCATTAAGGAATATAAGACCCAGCGCATAGGCACCGTTGTATTTTGTAACACGACCCGATCCTTGTGAAGCCTTTATAGTTATTATGTGTTTCTTGCTAAGGCCCTGGTTGGCCACGTAGGTATAACCGCGACCATCTCCGGCACCTTCTTTCGGCTCCACATAGTAATATGATAGTATATGTGTGCTGTATAAGTCATGCCTGGTGGGAATTTTCCAACTCACCAGCGCCTGATAGGAGTAAGACGTATTGTAGAAGAAATTAACCGGATCGAAGTAGTCGTTCCTTGCATTATCATCGACCATCATGACACCAAATTCAAAGTTGTCTGTAATATTCAAACCCGTGTAAAACCCAAATCCTGCATTTAAATCGGGTACCGGGTCTGAAGCCGCAGTTTTACTAAAGAATGTCATCTTATCCCAGCCGGCGTAGGAGGTAAAGGTTGAAAGGAAAAGGGGGTCGATCTTTCCCAGGGTGATATCTAAAAAACCATCAAAAAAGAAATTTTCAAAATAGAGATATTCGATTGTTGGCCATTCGTGCCCCTCGGTATCGGAACCATTGGTGCCCGAAAACATCCCGAGTCTTTGGGAGAATTTTTTGGGATCATCACCGGCGATCAATGAATTTTGTTCCACCCAAACCTGGGCATTAAGGCGGTAGCTATCTTTTTTAACCAGGTAACCGCGATAAAAAGCGCCGAGGTCATGGTGCCATGTCACAGCCGTATTGCTATCGTTAAACCCGGTCTGGAAAATAGTACCATAATAACCCACGATCGCATGGTCTTTTTCGGAATAGTCCCAACGGTCAAAATTGGTTTTATTGATCTTTTTTGAAGGGGGTAAAGCGTTTTTTTCCCGTTCGATCAAATCCAGGACACCTTCTTTGTGCGGCGCGCTAATGCCATCAGCCGGGACAGAATCCCTCTGGGCTTTTATGCTGCATACGGTAATGGTCAACAAAAGCAGGAGCACCCTCCTTTTCATAGGGCTGGTCATATTCTTTTTTGAGCAATTGAAAGATAATGGGAAATATTATGAAGTCAAATTCAAAACTGAAATGAGTCGGACGATGTTTTCATTTAGAGACTTTTATGATTTTTTGAAACCAGCAATTGAAAATGGGTGTAATCAGAATTTTAATTTAAGTCCGCCCGACTCCGAAGGCGTAGCATTGGCTGCCTTGATAATATCATTTTTAAACTTCGCCGGTACCGTATTCCATCCATCGTAAACCGTGCCATTGATATAGTAACGATCTGTATTTGTGTTAAGGCCCGATGAGGACATTAGGGCATAGTAATTTACCGGAGCTTCCTTACCAGCCAGGCCGTCTCCCATAACCAGTTCCAAAACGCCGTCGCCATCAACATCGTATTGTATCCAATTCAGTTCCAGGATCTCATTGTAGGTGCCGTCGGTCATCATCTGGCTAATGTTTTCATCGAATTTTGAAATAATAGTCTCTGCTTCAGGAGTGCTTTTAAGGATAGCAAAGTACAAGGGTTGTACGATGATCGCCTTTGTGCCGACAGACAGATATTTCTTGACTTCCTGATGCTGATATTCCAGTAAATATTTGATCAGCAATTCATCGACCAGCATATAATCGGTTTTACCTTCTAACAACAATTCCAGGTTATACTGATCGCTTTTTCCCGGTAGGATACTAACTCCCGGAATAGTATATATAGATGTGCCATAAGCGTAGTCACTCACCACTGAGACCCGTTTGTTTTTTAGATCATCGAGCGAATCGGCGCTCACATCATTTCCTGCCCTGCTCACCAGCACAAGTCTGTTTTCAAGATAGGGTTTAGAATAGAGTAGATACGATTCCCGGTCTTTGGTCTTCCAAAGTGTGGCACTGCCATCGTATTGCCCAGCATTGATCCCGTCTAAAACTTCTTTAAAACTGACGATGGATGTCGCTATACCTACGTCGTCTCTTTTCAGAGCCTCCTCAACCAACTCCATTGCAAAAGCTTTTTCGCCATCGGCATCCGCGAAGGGTGGCCAGACATCAGAGGCCAGTTTAAGCGTATTGTTTTGGGCAGCCAGGCCTCCAAAGGTGAGAATAAGGAATAAAGATAAGATCGGTCTCATGCTTTAGATATATTTACAACTGGGGCACGGTCTGCGTCACGAGGCCTCTCAGAATCCTCTAAAACTACAAAAAGAAAGGGATTATACTTATATTTAAACCAGTTTAACATTTTCTAATCCGAACCATATGAAACGGGGATTTTACATAACTACGGTACTAATAATTATATTTTCATTATCTGGATGGGCCCAGGAAACCAATGCACTGGAAGGTCGCTGGAACCTGACCATCGATTATCAGGGTAAAGAATTGCCTTCCTGGTTAGAGATCAGGCATTCCGGGCATAAGACATTGGTAGGCCGTTTTGTTTATGCTTTTGGCAGTGCACGACCGGTAGCAGAGGTAAAATACCAGGGTAAAAAGTTCAGTTTCGCTATCCCTCCACAATGGGAGCCGGGTAACAGGGATATGGAGTTTGCCGGAGAGCTACAAGCCGATAAACTAGTGGGTACTATGACCTATACCGATGGGAAAAGTTATACTTGGACTGCCATGCGGGCTCCGGAATTGAACCATGTCAAAATCCCTAAATGGGGCGAACCCATATCAGTTTTCAATGGAAAAGACCTTAGTGGATGGCATGCAGACGGCTCTAAAAACTGGAACGTGAAAAACGGAATACTGACCTGTCCGGGTAGTGTATCCAACCTGGTCAGCGACGAGAAGTTTAAAAATTTCAAATTACATGCTGAGTTCAGGATTCCCAAAGGCAGCAACAGTGGAATTTATCTCCGTGGGCGATATGAGGTACAAATTATCGATAGCCATGGACTCGAACCCTCAGATATTCTATTTGGAGGCGTATACGGTTTCCTGACCCCAAATGAAATGGCGGCCAAACCTGCAGGGGAGTGGCAGACTTACGATATCATCCTGATAGGGCGGCGTGTAACTGTGATCGCTAATGGAATACCGGTAATTCTAGATCAGATGATTCCGGGGATGACTGGCGGCGCTATAGACAATAACGAAACGGCCCCCGGTGCCTTTATGTTACAGGGCGATCATGGTGCTGTTGAATTCAGAGCCTTCGAAGTGACACCGGGTACTCAATTGAAGTGATCGCAAGCAAGACCTTAAATTTTACAGTAAGAATAGTGGAACAATAGAAGATTATTTCCGATCGGTATTTATCAAAAGGAATACAAGGCTGGTAAAAATGATGGTGCCTAAGAGTCCTAATATGATATAGAAACCACTGGCATTAATCCCCATGCCATAGAAGAAAAATAAGAGGAAGATCAATCCACCAGTGACACCCGTGAATACGGCTATCTTGGTCTTGGTTATTCTATTTCTGCTCATTAGATAGCTAGCTATACTAATAAGAGGATTAAATAGCGGCAATGTTACAGTTTTTAACATTTTAGGCCTCAGAAACTTCGCGTGCACCCATTATCAGTAGCCAAAGACATGTGCCGATTTCACCAATACTCGCAGGTATAGTGATGTAACTGGCAATTGCGAGGTCACCAAATTCTGGCATGATCACCCGGCCGAAAAAGTCGATCAGATAACCGACACAACCTAACATGAGAAAAATACCGAGGATTTTTGGGATCAACCCAGACTTATAGATCATGTACCCCAGGGGAAAAAGCCATAGTGCCCAAAAAATTTGTGCTATCAGGTGACTCTTAAAATAGCGTTTCATATAAAACATCACATCGGCCTCGATATCGGAATTAGGAAGATCTGAAGCATGAACCAGTTCCAGGACCGAAAATTCATTAAGAATACCTGAAAATGTGATAGGGATGCTAACAACTGCAAATGCTACCATCAATACAGAAGCGGTACTGTTCAGACGATGAAATATTTTATAGAGAATCAGCGGTAGCAATAGAAAAGCAACATAGGATACCATTTCTATGGCCATGCCTAAACGGAAAAGAGATTCCTGAGATTGAATGTTTGCAACTGTGGCTGCAGGGTCATTGCCTACATATATTTGGGTCGGAACATACATCAGGCTGAATATTCCGGTAATGACCAGGATGAAATAAGCAAGCCCGGCCTGTCTGCCAGTTTTTTTGTTGGATGACATAGTTGTTAGGTTTTAAAGAACGACGATCGATAATCAAATATGTTACCTAATTGTAGCTTGGCTTATAAGATATTGATATTAAGTAAGAGTTCAGAGATCCCTTTTATAGACCAGTAGTTCTTCCTCCTCATCGGGCAATATTACAGTTCCTGTACATCGCAACCCTAATTTTTCGAGCAGGCGTTGAGAGGCGTAATGATCCTTAGCTGTAATGCCACTGATTTTCCGGATACCGAATTCCTCTCCCGCAGCTCGCAACAGTTCTTTTGAAGCTTCAAGGGCAAAGCCATGCTTTTCGTATTCCGGAAGCAGGGCAAAACCAATGTCGACTCCTTCGAGACCTTCACGGTCATAGAGCCCACAGCAACCCAGCTTATTCCCGTCGCTTTTTCTGATGATGGTGTAATTTGAATAGCCCAGCCGTTCCAATTGGGGTAGCATTCTTTTTTTGATATAGACTCTGGCTTCGTCTTCAGAATGTACCTGCCGGTCTCCAACAAATTTTAGCCACTTGGGAGTATTGAGGAGTTTTAATATAAATTCTGCATCTTCTACACCGGTTGGTCGTAATAAAAGTCTTGTGGTTTCCCAGGAAATCGGCTTGCCCATCTATCTACTTTTCAATAAAATGGGTATAGTGATTATACCGTTCAAAGATCTGATTTATATAGGCATAGGGTTCATTCCCGTTCACATAGCCAAATTTTATAAAATCTAAATTATAGTTTTTAGGGAAACTTAAAGCCCGAACCATCTCGGCGACATTTGCATCCCAGGAATGAGGATCCAAGTGTTTAAATTCAGCTAGTTTTTGGGCGTCTCTTACATGCGAATAACCACAATTATAAGCAGCCATGGCAAATTTTGTGCGCTGGATGGTATCCGTAACATCGGTAAAACGGTCGAACAACTTTTTCAGATAAGCACTACCTCCGGCAATATTATCCTTAGGGTCTAATATATTATTTACGCCTAATTCTTTAGCGGTGCCGGGCATCATTTGCATCAGTCCACGGGCTCCGGCCCAGGATTTGGCTTCGATGTTAAATTGAGATTCCTGATAGATAAGAGAAGCCAGAAGCCGCCAATCCCAACCGATCTTTGCAGCGTTCATTTTAATGATATCATCGTATTTGCTGATCTGTTTGTTATTTAGACTGTAGAACTCGCTCTTTACCCTCCTTTTAAACCTACGCTCGTTCTTAAAATATTTATTAAAGATCACATTGAATTCATGCTTTCTTCTATTATTTCTGATCCAGGTGTTGGTCTCCTCCAGCAGCTTAGTAGCACTAGGCCTAACGGCCCAGGCAATTCGCTGTGAACTGCTAATGGGGACTTCAACATCGAGCTCAGGGTAGGAAGAGGCATTGATATGTGCGATGTTGCTATCGGCGATCGTATATTTGATCTTGCCATCGGCGACCATCTTAATGATCTCATCGGTAGAGAGATTGCCCCTTAGTGTATCGATGATAATATCCTCACCCAATTCATCTGAAAGGTGTAAAAGGCGGAGGTAATACGAAGAATTTTTGCGTACCGATACCGTATCGCCGATCAGTTCAACAGGATCGTTGACCAGGCTCCTTTGTTTTTGCCTGTACTTAAGTTGATCCCAGTTGTCGGGTTTACGTTGAACCAAAACTTGCTGCGTGAGATATAAATAGTCTGTAAACGAAGCGATCTTTTGTCGTTCCTTGGTGATCGCCAATCCGTGGGCCACTATGTCGATATTGCCTTTCCGAAGTTCCTCTAGCATCTGGTTGAGGTCTCTGGCGATTTGCAGCTCGAGATCGAGCTTGAAGTGCTCAGCCAGCTTTTGAAGCATTTCGTACTCATAACCCATGGGCTGCCCACGGTAGAGAAAATAGCTGGTACCACTATATGCAATGAGTGCTCTTAGTTTCCCATCTTTTCTGATGTCGGCCAAATCCCGAATATCATAGGTGTCGAAACGGGAAAGTTGCTTATCACCCTTGTCCGACCTGCAGGCAAAGCAAAGAAGCAATGTCAATAATGCTAAGCAGATATGGGTTTTCATCGGCGATAATCCGTGCAAATAGCTGTTTCTCAGAGAAGAAATATACTAAAATTGTTATAACCCGATAATCGATAAGGGTAAGGCCATGCTAATGCTGGCTTATTTATGCATTAGCTGAAGGTCTCTCAACGGTTTTTATGCTAAAGCCAAAAATCAATAACCAGAGCGTCATAAAAATGAAATGGATCCCGTTTTGCTGGTAAAACCAAAAGCTAACCTTAATATCGAACAATTGCACCGCGCTGGCAAAAAATACAGAAGTCATGGCGGCCATTCCCCAAATGGGTATAAATCGGGGTAGCCATCTCCCCTTGTAAATGGCAATGAATAATAGAAATGTGGCCGAGCTATACCCCATCAGACTAAAAAAGTGGCCCCAGAAATAGTCATGTACCAGGACTATGGCGATAGTATTATAGTGGGTTAATTCGCCCACAGGTACCTCCTGGATCTGCTGACTGAGGGTGATCAGTGACAAATGACCGATATCACCCATCATGGCAGCACCAAATTGAATGACCCAAAGCACCACATACCATATGGCCAGTGATCTGGAAATATTTTTTACAAAGGGAAACAGATAAATGGCAACTCCCAGCCATAGGAGTCCGGCTGCTAAGTTGAGAACAATGGCCAACTTCATATTAAAGGCCTGTTCGAAAACCGTTTGGAGCAAATCAGGGTCTGCCAGTAATCTGGAATTTAAACCTCTGAAATTCAGTGAGGTGGCGCCTAAAAGAATAATGAAAAGGAACATTAGGCCTATGATCCTACCATTGGTTTTAGAGGGTTTCATATTGTTTCGTTTAGTTGATGATAACTATTAGAAGAAGAGATAAGAGAAATGTTACAGAATTTGAGCCGAAGATGGGGGTTGGAAGTCAGAAGTCGGGAGTGGGAGGTATGCAGTGCGAGTGTGGAGCACGTAGGTAGACAATCAATAATCAACAATGAACAACCAGCAATTAATTATTATGGATAAACGGAAGTGAAAAGTTGAACCTGCATTGACAGACAGATTAATTCCATTAGACCATCTCAATCAGAATAATCCGGTGAAAGAGAATGACTTATTACAACACATCTCAGTTCGGTCACTTAGTAGTAGGCCCGCCCATGTTTGTGAAAAAACTATCGATGGGTTCCCAAAGTTCAATCTTGTTGCCTTCCGGATCAAGAATATGAACAAATTTACCGTAGTCGTACGACGCGATACTGTCGAGAATAGTCACCCCCTCTGCCCTTAGATTTTCGACCAGAGCCTCGATATGCTGTACCCTGTAATTGATCATAAACTCTTTTTCTGAAGGATCAAAATAATCCGTATTCTCATCAAAAGGACCCCATCTGAGGTAGTTGATCTCTTCAGGGTTGTTGGCATTCCTGAATTCAAATGGCGAGCCGTAATCGTCTATGGCAAGTCCGAGATGCTTCCCATACCATTCGTTGACTCCTTTTGGATCTTTCGAACGAAAAAAGATTCCGCCTATTCCGGTTACTCTGGGTGTGTCGTCATTTTCCATAATGCTGTTTTTTTGTGTATCTGGATTTGTTATTTCTGTAGTATTTGCATCGGCCTTTTGTATCCAGAGAGACACTGCGATTACCAGGATCAGAAAGATCAGGTAAGGGATATATTTTCTCATATCAGCTTAATTATCAATTTACTAAAAATAAGAATAATTGGATAAATCCCGATCCAAGCATATTTGTATCTTCAGGCCTGTAACAATTAGAGCGTCATTCAGTCTAATTATCAAAACATATCTCATGAGAATATCTAACATTTTTTTAATTGCATTAATCGGGCTTTTAATGAGCTGTGCCCAGGAAGAAAAAGCAACAGCTGAAGCCACCATTCCCGACCTGGTAGATAGGGAATTATATTTTGGAAATCCGGACAAGATCCAGGTAAGGATCAGTCCAGATGGAAAGTACTTTAGCTACCGTGCACCGGTAGATGGTGTGATGAACATTTGGGTGGGGCCCATAGATCAGCCCGAAAGCGCACAACCGATCACCAAAGATACTTTAAGAGGGGTAAGGAATTATCAATGGAGCTATAAGCCAGGATTGCTTTTGTATTCCCAGGACAAGGGAGGAGATGAAAACTGGCATATACATCTTGTGGATGTAGAGAACAAAACAGATACCGACCTTACGCCCCAGGAAGATATCAAGGGCCCGGATGGACAACCATTGATCGATCCTACCAGTGAAAAGGTTTTTAGGCCCAGGGCCCAGATTATGAGTGTTTCCAGGGATACCCCAGACCAGATACTCATCCGGTTTAATAACACCGAACCTACAAATTCGGATGTCTATAAAATAGATCTGAACACCAACGAGATGGAGTTGGTGGTGAAAGATGATGCGTTCTTATCGATTGTTGCCGATAATGCCTATAATATCCGCCTTGCAACAAAGACTAACCCGGAAGGGGGTCAGATAGTATATAAATATAATAGTGGAAACTGGGAGGAGTATTTTAGGGTACCCCAGGAAGATATGCTCACCTTTGGCTTTTTTGGATTTGACAAAGGGAATGAGAACGTATATATGATCGATAGCCGTGGAAGAGACAAAGCGGCATTATATAAATTAAATATACAGACCGATGAGAAAACTGTAGTCGCAGAAAGTGATAAGGCCGATATTTCAAATGTCTTGGTGCATCCTACCACCTATGATGTTGAGGCCTATGCCACCAATTATCTTCGGGAAGAGTGGGTAGCGCTTAAAGATGATATGAAGGAAGACCTGGCATACCTGACCAGCTTTAAGGAAGGGGATCTTGGCGTGTATTTCCGCTCAACAGACAACGATACCTGGATTATAGCCTATGATTCGCCTCAGGAATATTTAAAGTATTATAAATATGATCGTGCCAACAAAAAAGCTGAATTGTTGGTTTCATCGAAACCTGATTTCGACGATATAGAACTGGCTAATATGTATCCGGTTGAGATTGAAAGCCGCGACGGACTAAAACTGGTTTCCTATCTGACCATTCCAAGTGAATTGGATGTAGATGGAAGGACTTCTTCTCCGGCCCCCACCGTTTT
This sequence comes from Flavobacteriaceae bacterium, assembly GCA_965212205.1. Taxonomy (GTDB): domain Bacteria; phylum Bacteroidota; class Bacteroidia; order Flavobacteriales; family Flavobacteriaceae; genus JAHEJJ01. Next base: position 236,226 of record CBDBUX010000019.1, on the reverse strand, counting down.
ATTGGTACATGGCGGACCCTGGGCCCGGGATAATTATGGTTTTAACACCCTTCACCAATGGTTGGCAAACAGGGGCTATGTAGTACTTTCTGTAAATTACAGGGGTTCTACCGGCTTTGGTAAGAACTTTATAAATATTGCCGCCGAAGAATGGGCTGGTAAAATGCACGACGACCTGATCGACGCTGTGAACTGGATGGTCGATGAAAAGATTGCAGACAAAGACAAAGTCGCTATTTACGGTGGAAGCTACGGAGGCTATGCCACGCTGGTTGGTCTAACCTATACTCCAGATGTATTTGCCTGTGGGGTCGATATAGTGGGCCCTTCAGACCTCAATACACTGATCAACACTATTCCTCCTTACTGGAAGTCGTTTAGAGATATCTTTACACACCACATTGGTGATCCGGATACAGAGGAAGGAGCTGCCCTACTATCGGATCGTTCTCCTCTTCATCGAGTAGACAGCATCCAGAAACCTTTGTTGATAGGGCAGGGGGCTAACGACCCCAGGGTGAAGCAAGCCGAATCGGACCAGATCGTGGAGGCGATGAAGCAAAAACAGATTCCGGTTACTTACGTGCTATACCCTGATGAAGGCCATGGCTTTGCCAGACCTGAAAATAATCTATCGTTTTTTGCGGTTTCTGAAGTGTTTTTGGAAAAACACCTTGGAGGAAGAGTGCAGGAAATCGGTGAGGATTTTGAGGGCAGTAGTATTCAGATCATAAATGCTGGAGACCTTAAATCTTTGGATTCTCCTAAAATGTAGGGGTATCCAGATGTAGAATTTTCGGCGGTTGGGAACTAAGGGTACCGATCGCCGTTTTTATTCAAGGAAGTTCTTAAGATTCCCCTTTATAAAATACTCCCATCCGCCTATACAACTCTCTCTGGTAAACTCCGGCATATCGGCCGGAAAGCTATCCAGGCCTTTGTTGGTGAGTCTAAGCAGGGTTCCACTGTCTTTTTCAAGAAGTTCGAAGCTGACAACCCCATCTCCTTCCATATCCTCATAACTCCAATGATAAACGATCTTCCTGGGCGGTTCAGCTTCGAGGATCCGCCAGAGGTGACGAAATATCATTCTCCCTGAATCCACATCGAATTCTGTTGTAAATCCTTTTTCGGCCTTAAATTCGGGGATATCGGCAAAGAACCATTGTATCATCTGTTCCTGCTCAGTAATAGCCCTCCAGACCGTTTCAATCGCCAGATTGAAATGCTGTTCTACTATTATTGGTTCCTTGCGATTGTCCATTTCTTTCCGTTGCGTTATAAGAATTAAACAGGGTCCTTAGGCCGTATGGCGCCACTAATAATTAGTTGGTAAATTTTCAATAAGCGATAAGTTACATAAAAATATTCCAAATCAGATCAGGCCCATACCGAGTGCTACCGAAAGCAAGATAAGCATGATAGCAACGATCACCTGGAGTGAATGCAATGTTATTTTTTTAAGCAACTTATTACCCAGAAAGGCCCCGGCAATAGCTGCCAGCGTCCCACATATGACTATAGGGATATTCTCCTCGAGCCCCGATTCTTTAAATCGGGTCGAATAGACCCCCAGGCGGGTAAAATCGACCATTGTAGAGACCACCACAGCCGTCCCGATATAAGCTTCCTTAGACAAACCGGCTTTTATTAGAAACGCTGCTCTGAGCGCACCCTGATTCCCTGAAAGTCCGCCGAAGAAACCACTTAATATACCTCCCAAAGGAAGCTTGTCCTTGCCGAATTGCAATCGGCTAAAGAAAGGAATCAGGTCCATCAGGGCAAAACATATCAGCAAGATGGAGATCAGGAATTTCACCGGATATACCTCCCAGTTGCGTCCGGCCATCTCATAGGTAAATAATGGGTTGGCATCGGGGATGTTCAATAAGATCCAAGCTCCAGCAAAAGCGGCGACCACCGCCGGAATACCGAATCGAAGCACCGTACTTTTATCGGCCCTACGGCCTACCAGCGCAATTTTAAAAATATTGTTGCTGAAATGGACAATCCCGGTGAGTGCTATAGCCGCTTCCACCGGGAAGAATATCATAAAAACCGGAGTAAGGATGGTACCCAGGCCAAAACCCGAGAAAAAAGTCAGGATAGCGGCAAAGAATGCGGTGATAGCAATTACAAAGAATTCCATTTAGTCGGGGATATCCAATTTTCGTTCTTCGCTGATTTCGCCTTCAATATTGTAATATGCGATGATCTCATGAATCGCCCCGTTCTTAATATAGTGCCATTCGCTGACCTCCAGCTTGAAGTCTTTTTTGATGGCACTATAACGGACACAAGCCATATCTGGCCCGTAGACGGCATCATGTATCACAAACCGATGGCCCAAAAATTTGTCCTGGTTGGCTTTTACAATATTCAGATAAGAGGCGCTGCCTTCTATCGTTCCATAAGGACTTGTATGTTTAAAGTCATCAGCGATAGGCAGCGCTTTGAAGTTTCCTTGCTCCCAGCAATCGAACCATTTCCGTACCAGTATTTCTGTGTTCATAGATAATTGATATGAATAAGGTGAAGCGTCACCGTTTAGGAGTTTGGAGCTGAGGTAAAATTAGTACAAATGAAAGAGGTGGCCATAGGTTATGACCACCTCTTGTTAATGGATTATCATCTTTTTATTCTTCTTCTGCCAGTTGTACGGCCAGTCCGTTTACATCCCAGTATTCTGAACTCTGAGTGATCTTCCCTTCATCGTTAACTGAAGAAAGGCTAAAATACTTTACGCCGATATCTTTGCCAGATTCGGTGTGTGTGGCCGTCCAGGTGCCATAGGAACGGATAATAGTGGAGCTGATATTAGCCGATTCCATGGGAAATACAGAACCCGACCAGAAGCCGTTAACGGTAGAATCGGGCATAACAATTCCTTGGGTGAATTTGATATTCTCAAAGCCATCGTGATAGCCTTTTATGGCTGCTAAGAATTCTGCTTTCCCAAGCCACTTATTTCCGTTGTAGCCAGGCGGGCTCCATTGAAAGTCATCTGCAATCATAGCCGTTTGTGCCTCCAGATCTTCATCGGCATGTGCCTGGTAAAAGGCCTCCAAAACCGCCACCTGACGGTCATATTTATCATAGTCTGGCATCTCGGCCTCTTCTTTTGCCATTTCGGCTTCCTTAGCTTGTTCCTTGCAGCCAAAAAGCGTAACGACTGCAAGCATGATCAGTGTTAAAATTTTTGTTTTCATAATGGTTGGTTTTTTGTAATTAACATTACGGGGTGAATCCCTAATATACGAAAAGCAGTTCAGATTTATATTCTACTTAATCTTCTAACCCAGGAAATTAGCAGGCTACCGCCCACGGCTAGTATGGCGGCCAGGGTGTTAAACGCGATATCGATGGGGTCAAATACACGTTCAGGTACCAGGAGTTGGATGCTTTCATCCAATATTCCAATAACGGAGGCCATTAGAATGGCCTTAAGCCAGGCATGTTTTATTTTACCAACACTCTTTTGCCGTTCCAATAGGGCTTCGTAAATAAATATCGCTAGTACACCATATTCAATAAGGTGGCTTCGCTCTTCGGGCACAGCCATACGTAGTAGCACGAGGAGGTAGATCGCGATTATCCCAAGCCAGATACCGATTTCCAAAGGACCCGAATAGCGCTTCCATCCATGCCAGAGCACTGTGGCCAACACCAGCGCTATCGCCAGCCAGAAACCATTGGTCAGGAGCTCACGTTCACGTAAATAGCCCGAAAGTGGCCTGCCGACAAAGATCAGTGAATAGATGCCGATAATGACCACTATGACTGCGGTCCAAAGCCGTTTTTTCTCTTTTTGAGGTAAATAAAACCATTCATGGGAGGCCCTGCATAACAAGATTAAGGACCGATTTGTTAGCTGATCAAGTTGTATTATTTAAAAAAAGCTTTCAATAGTTGGTTCTGCAATACGTGCTATTTGTAGCTTAACTTAATGTTTTATACTACAAGATACGGGTTTTTGGACCCGTGGTATTACGACTGTTCCTCGACCATTTCGGCTAAGCGATCAAAGGTAGATCCCCAACCGTTAGCAAAACCCATGGCTTCCTGTTGTTTGCAATATTCTTCTGAGGGGTGGACTACATTAAAAGTAAAATGTGTTTTGTCTCCTTCTGCCTTTAGGATCACCTCTAGTGTGACCCCTTCCGTCATCGGTTTAAAATCCGCTGAGGTAACCAGTTTATTAGGCGGACTTAATTCTTTATAAATGCCTTCGGCGATGAAATCCCTGCCATCGGGCATCTTCATACTAAATTTCCAGGCACCACCTACCTCCAGTTCATGAACTTCAACCCGTGTATTCATGCCCTTTGGTCCCCACCATTTTGCGATGTGCCCGGGTTGGGTCCAGGCATCCCATACGAGCTGAATAGGAGCGTTTAAGGTTCGTTCGATGGTAAGGGTACGGTTGTCTCGGTTCATGATTTGTTGTTTTTGGATGATAATTGGTTTACATAAGTTTCAAAAGAATCGATCTTCTCTTCCCAAAGAGTACGATACTTGTCTATCCACAAAAAGGCCGGGATGAGTTCTTTAGGCTGAATACGGCAATATCGCATTCTTCCCTTCTGTTCTATCCGTACAAGCCCACATTCCTGAAGAATTCTGAGATGCTTGGATACAGCAGGCCGACTGATATCAAAATGATCGGCCACTTCATTGACAGTGAGAATATTCCGTGCCAGAAGTTCAATAATATCCCTTCTTACCGGATCGGCCATGGCCTGGAAAACATCTCTACGCATATCATTTAAGTAACTGATCGGTTACAAATATATGTGTAATCATTCGGTTACGCAAATTTTATCCTAAGAATCTCCAGCGGGAGGGAACTTATTTCGATGTGGGGCTGCCAGCAGGACGATTTCTGAGCAACGCCAGCGTCATGATATAGATCAGTACAATAGCGAATGGGATTGCAATAAACCTATCATCGGGCAGGGTATACCACAGCCCAAGCACCAGTAAGGTGCGGCTAAGGGAATGGAATATGCCTACCCAGTGTCTGATGATCCAGGAGAACGGAACCCACATGGTTCCGGTAAGGATTCCAACGGTTAAGGGTAAAGAACTATAATCGATCAGAAAGAAAGGAATAGCAATCGCATAGACCAGTACAGCCTGGGCAACGGTATACATAAAGAGTATGTCGAAAGCATTTTTTGGTTTGTTCTTGTCCAGAAAATTTTCACCGGTGAATTTCGACAGGAACAAGGCGAGGTAGACGATGCTACCGGTACCGATAAACAACACCCAAACCGTAATCGTATCGGGAAATAAGAGACCGCTTATACCCACAACCAGCCAGGCGATCAGTCCGGCCAGCGGGGTGGCCAGAAAACTTCGGTTGCTAAATTCTCTGCGTTGTTGTTCCAGACTTCGTTCCATGGGTAGTTGATATCAGGGTTTAAATTTCTACGAGAAAAACGTCTTTGATAACTATTAAAATTGAGTTGTCCACGGCCTCACAAAAAAGCCCGCTAATTTTTGATCGGCATCGAAGACGGCCCGCACTTCTATCTCCGCATCCGATAGATCAAAATCGCCTTTAAATCGATAGATCTCAAGATATACCCCAGTGGTAGAGTGCATCATATGGTCGAAGCTGATGGATTTATAATCTCCGAACATTTTCCTGATCTCTGCATACGATTTCTTCTGCCGTCGCTCATTAAGTCCGGAGATCATTGCCGATGTAGCTTCCTCCGGTATCAATTCATAATACCCACCCTTTCTTTGTTCTAAAAGCAGGTTTTGAGTCAGGGTTGTGGCATGCTCCAGCTTGGCCTGATCGACCGCTGCAGCATCTACTTTTTCAAATTTCTGCTGGAACTGGCACCCTGCGATAATTCCCAATAACAGGAATAACGAAAAGAAACGAATTTTCATGGGTCTCAATTTTAACGGAATAATATTCGGTGATCCTTAAGGATCACTTGTTCATTGTCAATTCGACTATCGCATTTCAAAAGTAATCGTGGCCCAGTTCGATTCGTAGTCGATACCGGCCTCGTTGCTCTCGACCATATGGATAGTACCTACGTACCAATGCCCAGTCCTGTTGAGCTCGAAGCTAAACTCTCCGTCATCGTCGGTAATTGATGCATTCACTTTAGCCGGTTGACCCTCCTCTTGGTCCGTGCCAAAATGCACTACTGCATTGGCCAGAGGCTCATCTTTATAGATCAACTTGAATTCGATCATTTCCCCAACAGACAGGTCATAGGGATTCTGTAAGGGGATAAACTCGATAGGATATCCCAATTCACCGTAATAATCCTCAGTAGTTTCATCGCCCACCTGGAGAATGGCTTTTACATGTTTGGAGTATTTCTCTGTAACATCCTGGCCTGCAAGCCCTTTGCCTTGGCGTTCACGCACCATCCTGTCGAGCCCCTCGTGTTCCAGATACTCTTTAAATTCATCTGCAGTTAAATCGAGATTTCGTGCAGCGGTTGAAATACCTGCCACATAGGTACCGGGATCACCTGTGGTAAACCTGAGATACGTTATATTTTCTTTATCGAAATAATCGGTTTCCTGGGGAGAAAAATCATAAGCGGGTCCTTTGATCCGGGCATCTATAATACGATCGCGGGTAATGGTGTTTTCACTTTTGTTGAAAGTACCGTTGTACAAATATAGCTGCGCTGTTTGCCGGGCATCGAGGAAATACGAATCGGTTTTAAGAAAGAGTTCGTGGGATGAAAAAATCACAAAGAGGCCGATGAGAAAGAGAATTTTTTTCATAGGATTTTCGGTATTATAATTCTGTATCAATATTAATCAATTCGTTGGAAGATACCATGCTTTAAAGATGGTAATCTAAAGTTACTCAACTTAATTTTTAAATGTTGATTTTGATCAGTTGTACCACACGGCATAGCGCTTCCTTCGCAGCTCAAGCGCCAGTTTTGCCTCCATTTTCAGGGCTTCCTCCCTGCTTTTTATGGGTTTTATATGATTATATAGGCTCGGTCTTAGATACATGCCATATTTCTGTACAAGGTACGACGAGAGCTTATGGCCTTTACGGTTTCGATAGCCTGTCTTATGCTGCCCAAAACGTTCTTTTGGGGTCTTGGAGGTCATGCCCACATACAGGCATTCGAGCACTCCGTTGAACTGAGGATTCGCCTCGCGGAATTTTCGATGCTCCGAAAATACCTTCTTAGATAATTCTATGACATATATGTGGTACGGCACTTTCTTTAATTATCCCTGAACTACTGTATCCCAAAGTTGAGGGTCTTCGCTTCAACATCTCTCCAATTGCCATTCTCCATTTTCAATTATTCTTTTTTCACTATCTCAATCTTCCCTTTTACCCAGGGTTCCCCGGGCAGACAAAGATCCATACCGGTTTTTTCCTGTACCTCTACGAGCCGGTTCCTCAACTCAATTGGTCTTAAATAAACTTCTTGTCTTAGGTCATTATATCCAGGTAGCGATTCTGCAGATGGAGGACTAAGGATTCCGTAACCTGCGTCATTGTTCCAGCCGCTTTTTACGGCCCTGTACCAATCGTCGATAAGCGCAAATTCAAAAGGACTTATCATACCTTTAACAAGGGCTTCCTTAAGGCGTGGCTTTAAAATAGGGTAAATAGTATCTTTTGCATTATAATCTTTAGAGATCGAATTGTGATGACTCAGTATGGTCGACATCCAGTTATCATTTCCGATGAGTTGCTCACCGGGGTATCCATGCACTTTTAATATTTCTATCAATTCGGCCATTTGCCGTTCACTATGGGGCGCAAATTTGTTTTCGGCATATCTGTCCTGGGCAGTAGAACTTAAGGTGAATAAAGCCCCGAACGCTTTCGATTGATCTCTGGAAGCCATTTTTTTAACGCGTTCCCGCAAATCGGTATTCAGTCCAGCTTCATATTGGGCTCTAAGACTTGAGTAATCTTTTTTTATGTCTTTATAGCCTTTATCTGCTCGCAGGGCATCAAAAAATTTGTTTTTACGGATCTCTTTAAACTTCCAGCCACTCAGCATACCCAGTTGCAGATAGTCATGGGCTTTGTCGGTTTGTTTGAGTTTTAAGGCAAGCTGTGTAGCGATCTTGCAGTCGCGCAGAAATACAAAATCGTAAGTACTTATTAAGGTGTCATAGAATCGGAGAGCATCGGCAAACCGTTCCTGAGAGATCAGTTTTTCGGCCAGAAGCACTTGCTTATGATACATGTCATAATCTTGCAGTTGCTGGCCGAGAACAGCATGGCAAAACAGCGCTTCGATCAATGCCAATAAGATTAACCTTTTGATCAACACAGAAAGATGGATCGGTTTAGAGGCACAGAACGATCCTTGGTTCAAAGCATTTGTTTTAGATCGTATTTAGAGTACCAGAAGTAACCCGATATTGGCATTTCCCCAGGTTGCGTTATCGGAGATCGATTCATATGAAAACGTAAGTTCAAAGAGCCGAAGTATACCAAAGGCAATTACGGGTCTTATATAGAATCCGCCGTCGAGAAAATCTGAAATCCCAAGGGCATATCCAACATCTACACCGCCCTGTAGAATTCCAAGAATACTAACCCTGCCTGCGAGTGCCACGGGCACAAATTGTGCATCATCGATGGTGAGGCCGGGAGAGATCTCCTCTCCGAAAAAATTACGGTAGCCTACAGTTGGCCCGAGGCGAACAAGGGCACTTCGTTTGCCAAAGAGGTAATAGACATCTCCGCCTAGGGCAAAAGTTGAAATATCGCTGGCGTCGCCCAGCGGAATTCCACCGGAAATACCAATTTTAAATGTTCCCTGAGCCTGAAGGCTGGTGATCAAAAAAGCTCCAATGAGAAATAGCAGTATTTTTTTCATAATAGATGTCTTTAGGTGAATGAAGTTAATAAAATATACATTTCCGTGGTACTCAAATTTACAGGATTTCAATTTATGTGGGCAAGATGATTCAATACATCGTATTTGGGTTGGCCGAATTTTCTGGAATTTGTTGGATGGCATCCCAGTGCTCACAGATTTTACCCTCTTCATCGAACCTGAAAAAATCCATGGTCACATATTGGTCATTTCCCGGCCACACCTGATGGGTATGCAGCGCCACCAGATCGCCCTCCGCGATACATCGGACAAATTCTATTGATTTATCGGGATAATCCATAGCCATCCTTACAAAATAATCGATAAAGCCTTGTGTACCATCCGCTACATCCGGATTATGCTGTATATATTCAGCCCCTACAAATTTTTCTATCGCCATTTTCGGGTTTCCCATATAGGCCATTTTGTAAAATTCAATAGCATTTGATTTGTTGCTTTCTAGGCCCATAATAATTTTTGGTTTTAATTAAACGAAACCGGAAATCCGCTTTGGTTTTCCAATGGTTTATGCACTAGAACGATCTCATGATCACCAAAATATTCGTCACCTGATCCTGATCATATTTTAGTTCTTTTAAAAGTACGTATTTGCGGCTCATAATCAAATCATCCAGATCTTCGTATACCGATTGCTAGATGATGAGCCAGCTCAAATCGGTACTTAATTTTTTGCACAGTACCGATCATTTAATGCTGAAGGTTAATTAATCTAAGGATTATAAACGGAGTTGATAAGCGAATAAAGATTATAGATCAAATTCCTATCTCTTTCAGGTAGGAAAATAAGAACTTTAGATAATCAATCCATTCATTAAACATAATCTATCATATATGGAAGAGAACACACATAAAACAACAATGACTCACAGCGCCAATGGCGAAAGCAAATGCCCTTTTCTAAGCGGAGAACTGAAGCAAGGTGCAGGTGGAGGTACTACTAACCGAGATTGGTGGCCCAACTCGTTAAATTTAAATATCCTGCGTCAGCATTCTAAGATGGCCGATCCTATGGATGAGGATTTTAACTATAGAAAGGAATTCAAATCCCTCGATCTCAAAGCGCTTAAAAAGGATCTGACCAACCTTATGACCGATAGCAAAGAATGGTGGCCTGCAGATTATGGTCACTACGGGCCATTATTTATCAGGATGGCCTGGCATGCGGCAGGTACTTACAGAATTGCCGACGGACGTGGCGGCGGCGGTACAGGCTCACAGCGATTTGCACCCTTGAACAGTTGGCCGGATAATGCCAACCTTGATAAAGCAAGGATGTTATTGTGGCCCATTAAGCAGAAATATGGAAAAAAACTGTCCTGGGCAGACCTTTTGATTTTGGCCGGTAACGTGGCTCATGAATCTATGGGATTACCCATGCACGGATTTTCTGGGGGTCGTGAAGATATTTGGCAACCCGAAGAAGACATTTACTGGGGCTCGGAAGCGGAATGGCTCGGTAATAAAGACCGATATAATGAAAAAGGAGAACTCGAAAAGCAAATGGGTGCTGCTCATATGGGACTGATCTATGTAAACCCGGAAGGGCCCAATGGTAATCCTGATCCCGTTGAAGCCGCCCACGTGATTCGGGAAACTTTTGGCAGGATGGCTATGAACGACTATGAAACCGTTGCCCTGATCGCCGGTGGCCATACATTTGGTAAAACCCATGGAGCGGCTAGCGATGCGGAATATGTAGAAGCTGAACCTGCCGGTGCCTCACTGGAAATGCAAAGTCTTGGATGGAAGAACAATTTTGGATCGGGCAAAGGATCCGATACCATCACCAGTGGCCTTGAAGGCGCATGGACTAACACACCAGTTCAGTGGAGTCATAAATTTTTTGAAAACCTCTTCGGCTATGAATGGGAGCTAACCAAGAGCCCTGCAGGAGCATGGCAGTATAAGCCCAAAGATGGGGCAGGTGCTGGTACGTTTCCAGATGCGCATGATTCTGATAAGAAACGCGACCCGTTTATGCTGGTCACGGATCTCTCATTGAGGATGGATCCTGCTTACGAAAAGATATCGAGGCGTTTCCTGGAAAATCCGGAAGAATTTAAGGAAGCCTACCAGAAAGCCTGGTTCAAATTAACACACCGGGATATGGGACCAAATTCGCGTTATCTAGGTCCTGAAGCGCCTAAAGAGGATTTGCTATGGCAAGACCCTGTCCCTGCGGTGGATCATGAATTAATCGATGAAAAGGATGTTGAAGGCTTAAAATCGGCCATCCTCGTCTCCGGCCTGACGGTTTCCGAATTAGTACGGGCCGCCTGGGCTTCTGCATCAACCTATAGAGGCTCTGATTTCAGGGGAGGTGCTAATGGCGCAAGGATTCGTTTGGCACCACAGAATGAATGGGAGGTTAATAACCCTGTTGAGCTAGGGAAAGTACTCGATCGACTAACGCTTATTCAGCAAGACTTCAACAATGCTCAAAGTGGTAATAAAAAAGTATCACTTGCCGATCTTATAGTTTTGGGAGGATGTGCAGCGGTGGAAAAAGCGTCTAAGGATGCCGGCCACCATACTACTGTACCTTTCCAACCCGGACGTACCGATGCAACTGCAGAAATGACCGACGTAGAGTCGTTTGAGGTTCTGGAACCACAGGCAGACGGTTTTAGGAATTATCTTAAAAGAACATTTTCGGTAAAAACTGAAGAATTACTGGTCGATAAGGCCCAATTGTTGACACTTACAGCTCCTGAGATGACTGTACTTGTGGGTGGAATGCGTGCATTAGATGCCAATTATGATGGTTCCAGGCATGGTGTTTTCACAGACAAGCCTGGTACGCTTACCAACGATTTCTTTGTGAATCTATTAGATATGCGCAACGAATGGACAGCCGTGGATGGCAATGAAGAAGTTTTCGAAGGCCGTGATCGCGGAACGGGTGAGGTGAACTGGACCGCTACCCGGGCAGATCTGATCTTCGGTTCCAACTCCGAACTGCGTGCCCTTGCGGAAGTCTATGCTTGTGATGATGCGAAATCCAAGTTTGTGACAGACTTTGTAAGCGCATGGAATAAGGTGATGAACCTGGATCGTTTTGACCTGTACTAAATTTAATTTCTACTGGTTAATATATGAGCGGCCCGATTTCGGGCCGCTTATCGTTAAATGGCAATAGTTCCAAACAAGTCTTCCTTCAATAATGGAGTAGAATGTTATTTACTAACATCGGAATCCTCTGTAGCTACCTCTGCATCTATATTTTTTAGATGTTTGTCTAAGAAGCTGATAAGTCTGGTATTTATGGATTCTAATTGTTCATCTGTTGCGTACGACTGGGGTGCAATCGCCCTTGAGTTATAGGTGAAATGATTGCCTTCGGGCACCCATAATCCATAGGTGGGACCTGGAGAATTTGTATAGCAAAAGGCCGCATAGACATTGTTTCTTCCAAGATTTATGGCTTGGGCATATTCCTCTCCGCCATAGAAATAGGCCGTTGGAAAGTCAAAGGACTGAAAAAAAGGTGCCTCAAAATATCTTTGGCCCGTAAAAAGCCAATTGAGCTCGCCCATAGAAAAAAAGAACATGGCCGATGGTTTCAGTCCGCTTTCTAAAGTTTTCATCACCGTCCACCCACCCATAGAGTGCCCCGCCAGTACAAGTTGATCCTGATCGATATTAAATAATTGGTCTGTACCGAAATGTTCTACGATGCCCAATATTTCAGGTATCCGATATTCATAATCGCTTCCATCTCCAAAAGGATTATTTTCCAGATATGCAAGGGCCTCAGTAAGTGTTCCCGTGGCCGGGCCATTTGTCCGTACCGCGATCACGGGATCGGAATGATCGGGTGCGACCACAACATAACCCGCCCTGGCCAGGGCTTCGCATATTTCTACAGAACCAACCCCGCCGCCGGAAAAACCATGGGAAAAGACTATCAGAGGCCACCTCCCATCGGCCACCTTTGCATTTTCAGCAACAAGACCTGTTACTTCAATGCCTGAAGCGGCAGAATTATAAACATAAACCGTTTGATCCTCGGCAGTAGGATACCAGATCGCGATATCGGTTTCGCCGCTATCAGGGTTATCAACCACTTTTTTTTGGAATCCGGCCCGCAAGGGTATCTCTGGTGTTTCGTCTTTGTGGCAGCCCAGCAACAAGAAGATCATGCTTATGGCAATCAAGGTTTTTCTATACTTCATCATATATAAGACTTCGATGTAGTAACGGGGTTTAATCGGCAGTTTATGTTATTCTGATAATAGTCCCTAATCACACATTTAATTGTAAGTATAACGACAAACAAAAAGGATTATTCCCCCAAGATATCTATGCAAAATGAACAAGAATTGAGAAAACATATTTAGGTGGAAACAATATTGTTTCGGATTTGGGTTTCGGGTTGCACTCAAAATCAAAGACACCCATCATGATCTCAGTGATCCGATAGGTGTCGGTATATAGTTTAGCGCCTTGTTCGGGCTTTTAGTCTGTTTCTGGCGACATATATTTATAAACCAGACCGGCTAAAATAGCCCCTACAATAGGAGCAACCCAGAACAACCATAGTTGCCCAATAGCCCAGTCTCCTGCAAATAGCGCCTGGCTGGTACTCCGTGCCGGGTTTACAGAGGTATTGGTGACAGGGATACTAATCAGGTGAATCAGGGTTAACCCTAAACCTATGGCGAGTCCGGCTAAACCTTTTGGGGCTTTGCTATGGGTAGCCCCTAAGATGATGATCAGGAACATAAAAGTCATTGTGACCTCGGTGATCAATGCGGCTTTCATACCATATCCACCCGGGGAATGTTCCCCATATCCATTGGCGGCAAATCCTCCGATTTCAAAGCCAGGCTTCCCGGTGGCGATTAGGTAAAGTATGGCGGCTCCGGCCAACCCACCCAGCACTTGTGCTATGATATAAGGGATCAGCTCCTTTTTGTCGAATCGCCCTCCTATCCATAGTCCGATAGATACGGCAGGATTCAGATGACAGCCCGAGATATGACCTATGGCATAGGCCATGGTAAGAACTGTGAGCCCAAAAGCGAGTGCCACTCCGGCAAATCCAATGCCCAATTCAGGGTAGGCTGCCGCTAAAACGGCACTACCACACCCCCCCAGTACAAGCCAGAGGGTTCCGATAAATTCTGCGAGTAATTTTTTCATAATGTCTGTTGTTAATGGTTAATTATTTATTCCTTTAGAAATTGGTGGTCAATCAATACTAATCTCAGAAATGGGCCTGTTAAACGACCCAAAACTTGGGTTAATTTTAAAAAAACCCGACTTAAGATAGTAATTAAATGCAAATATTGGGTAAAGTCCTAGTAGTGTTACCATGGGATAAAATGAATATGGCCAATAATATTGAATTATCGGTTGGTTTCTGAAATTCGTACAAGACTGCCTGCAAAAGTTGCAATATCCCGGTAGGTACCAGAAGTATTCGAAAGCACTACCACAACGGTTTTGGTTTTTGGTATGATCATGAGTTGGCCTGTACACCCAATCTGACCGCCTTCGTGTCCGATGACAACATTTTCATTGGGTGCAGGGCCGTAGAAATACCATCCCAATCCATATTTATTACCCTTAAATTCCACTGGTTGACTCTCGAGCATCATTCGAAATGTTTCATCCGAGAAATATTTTCCTTCTAACAAGGCCTCACCGAATTTAATGATATCTGTGAGCGTACTCTGGTATCCTCCACCTGGTATCCGGTTACTGAGATCATTGGCTTTTGCTTTTTTGGCTTTGTTTTTACCTTTATGGTATAGACAGGATTTATATGGGTACTCCACTCCAAGTTTTTCAATTTCTGTTTTTGTCATACCGGCCTTATCAAAAATATTTTTGCTCATAAATTGCCGGTAACTCATACCTGAAACACTTTCAATGATCCGGCCCAGGATAACATAGCCATAGCTTGTATAGAAAAACTGACTGCCGGGTTCGAACAAAAGCGGCCTGTGCTGGAACACCGTTATTGCATCTTTCAGTGAGGGATAGAATAGCTTATTTTGTACTTCGCTTTTGTCCTGATATTGAGAAACCCCCGATGTATGTGAAAGGAGCTGTCTGGTGGTAATTTCACCCTTTTCCTTTTTGGGAAAGTCCGGTAAATATACCTGAACAGGTTTATCGAGGTCTATCAGGCCCTTTTCAACCAACTGCATGATCGCAACCGCTGTCATAGATTTAATAATGGAAGCGATCCGGGTCTGGGTACTCTCGGTAAAAGGCACCATCTCTTCTTTGCATGCATAGCCTGAAGTATTGATCCACCTGATTTCACCTCCAACCGAATAGGCTGCAGCTACGCCAATATTCCCTTTTTTGGTGACGAGTTCCTCAAGCAGTTCGTCTGCTTCTGGCACCAATTGTGCTGAAAGCTTAATACATACATTCAGTACCAGTATGATAGAGAAAAATATGTGTTTGATCATCGGTATTGTGATTATACAACTCAGCTAAGTTATCATGGTCTTTTCATTTAATAATAAACCAACCATGGCTGCCGGCTACAGCACCTGCTGTGGTTAGTAAACTTAACAATAAGAGGATCCAGTGCGCCCGGTGCATGATGGAAAATGTTTTGGCCGGATTTTCTTGGGCGTATTTTTGAAAAAGTTTATGCAGAATTAATGGCTCCAGGACAAACAGAACCAGTGTGAACAAAACCCAAACCAGGGTCATGGCATGAATCCACCAAAATCTGTAATCGAAGTAGCGGTCCCAGGCATCGAGTTCATACATCATATAAAAGCCGGTTATGGCTGTAATCAGAGTAGTAACCTTGGCCTGAAGGGCAAATCTGCCTTCGATTTGTTCAAAGGTCTTTATCTGTTCTTCTTTATTCTTTAATTTTTTTATCGCAGGTATAAGTACCGTGGTTACCATAGCAACCCCGCCGATCCAAAGAATTACGGCAAGTACATGAAGAACTCTGGCCAGGGTGTATTTCTCCATTATTCCAAGAGGTGTTTTATTAAACGGGACTCATCTCATTGAGGGTAAACTCGGCAATGGCACCCTCTGTGGCTTTCATATATTCGGCCAGATGTGAGTTTTCCATATGTTTTTGCCATAGGTCCCGACGTGTCCAGTTCTCATAAAACAAAAACAAATTTGGATTTTGATTGTCCTGGTGGAGATCATAGTTAATGCATCCCTCTTCAGCTCTTGTTGTTTCAATGAGCTTTAAAAGTTCATTTTTAACCAATTCCCGTTTTTCATCTTTGGCGAGGATTTGTGCGACAATGGTCAATTGTTGGTTACTCATCTGAATTAGTCTTTAGGATATTAAAATATTACTTAAACTCCAAAATATAAGCTCCTTTCAATCCTCAAGTACCACAAATATCTTGTTGGTGATTTTCCAGTGCATGTTTATCTTTTGTAGTGACAGTATATCGATATAAGTGGTTTCCCCAACTTTCATACTGATTTTCGCTGATGCAATTTTGCTATCAACAATATCGACGTCGAGAATGTTAAGTTCGCTTTCTGAGAGTACAGCCTTGGACAGTTTCTCTTTTGATGCCCACTTTGGAATCAGGTCCCTGAAATACCTATTCTCAACCGATTCTTTTCCCAGATTATTTGTGGCTGGGACCTTCATGGCACCATTTTCCATATCAAAAGCTTTATGCAAAAGATCATTGTCGCGATAGATATACCCATCAAAATAATTTTTGATCGTAGCATTGATAAGTGGGATATCACTTTTCTCTTGTGCATTCATCGATATCGATAACAAAAAAATAGCAAGCCAAACAACTTTATTGACCATACTACGCTTTGTTGAAAGACACTACTTTTCGAAGATTAGGATCTCGCAACCAGAGGCTCAGCCAAACAATGACCCCAAAAACCACCGGGAAGAGAGTCAGGCTAAGAGGGTCGTTATGGATAAGGTGGGTGACTACGGCACCGCCCAGCCAGGCAGTTAGTAACAAACCGCCGATAAAATTGGTTTTCGGCCAGGCATACAACAGCGTTGAAACCAACAATATAATTCCCAGGTATAGAACTGAGCTTTCGGGGATTCCCAAATCGGTGGAGGCCTTAATGGCAGATTCTGTCTGCATGATGTTATTCACAGATCCCAGTAAGAGCATCAGAATAACAATACCCTGGAGGATATAGGAGGTCCACAGGCGGCCTTTGGAGATTTGATTTGTAGTTTCCATACGATTTTAATTTTGGTTTATACTTGGCGCGTAAACCCAAAAAATATTGGATTAGCACATTCCGGAAATGTTCAAGATAATGATTATTTTACCATATAATACAGATCGAGACCAGGGCCCCAGTAATCCTTTTCTGTGTGGTGGAGGATAAAACCAAATTTTTCAAAAAACGGGTACGCCAGCTGGGAAGTCCTCACAACCATTTTTTCGAGTCCTGGATTGGATTCCAAAATTTCCAGGCAATGCTCCATAGCCTGTTTGCCCAGTCCTCGTCCTGAATACTCCGGATCAAAAAATATCCAGGTGATCTGCCCTGAGCGATCCCTTTCGTCAAAAATATGGCCCACACCACCTACAATCCTGTCTTCCACCTCCATGGTCCAGTAGGTGTCGGGATGCCGTTCTAAGTATTCGCTGAAAAGCTGGGCCTCTTTCGGATCAAAAAACGAAGGTACGTTTGCCTGGAAGACCTGCATCAGTTTCTCTTTGTCTGATGGCTGATATATTCTGATCATACTTCAATAAATAATTCATAAAGACCTGGGCTAAATTTATGCTAATGCTCAATCAAAAGCATTATTTTGGTTCCAGTCTCATCACATAGTCATAACTCTCGTTCAGAAGTCGTACTACAAGGTCCAGGTCTGTCAGCATTTCCTCGGTAATAAGGATATAGCCGTGCATGACCGAATTATAGGAATTAAACAGCGTTGTGTCGTGCTGTTCCATGTATTTTTTCTGAACTTCTTTAGAGAACCGTATTCCTATTTCTCCGGCCTTGTTAAAAAGTGAAAACATATGTCCGTTGGCCGAGGTATAAGGCATGGTTTTACCCTTGCGTTCAAATCTTGGGCATTTGGCAACCAATTCATCATATAATTTGAGTTGTGCTTCCCGCATGAATAGCATTTTTCAACTATTAAAGATACAGACTTTATTCGCGCTTTATCGGGTTGATATAGTGCACCGGCATATCTTCTTTTTTTAAAGCCAGTTTAAGAAGAAACTCCTGGCCTTTTATGGCCAATCGTCGAAAATATTAATTCGTTTGAAATAGGTCGATGGTATAGTCGAGTAGCTCCTTTCCCCCTTCTTTACCATGGCCAGGGATGACGACTTTTACATCGGGGTATTCGCTTTTTATTTCTTGAACAGTTTTCGACCATTGTTCGGTATTGGCATCAGAAAGATTTCCTTTTCCGGCATTGGTTGTTTTGATCAGGCAACCGCCAAATAGTGTTTTTTCGCCAGGTATATATCCCACGATATTGTCTGTGGTATGACCTTGTCCCAGGTATTTGGCCATTGCGGGTTCACCATCAACCTTGATAATGATCTCATTGTCAAATCCATTTTCCGGTAATACTTCATTGTTTTTACTGGCAAGTTCAAGGGTCATATATGAAGCGTAGGACGGTATTCTTTGCTCATGAAATTCTTTTAGTCCGCCTAAACAATCCACATGGAAATGCGTGATGATCACGGCTACGATCTTATTTTGTTGTTTTGTTTCAAGCCAATCGATCAATTGTGAAGATGCGCTATTATCGGTTGGCGTGTCAAAAATAATCGCTTCGTCGCCATTGATATAAATCATGCCGTTACAAGGCACTTTGCCAAAATCATCGGTTTGCAAATAGGAGATATGTTTAAAAATATTATCTCCGAGCTGTTCAATTTTTAAGGTCTCTGAAGTATACAGAGCATTTTTGGGATGTTCTGTTTTACATCCTGATATAATCAAAAAAAGCAATATGTATACCAAAAATCTCATATTAACGAGCCGTTCTGTCTCTTTTTTGACATCAAAGAAGGGAATGGAACGAAAAGACTTAATTTATTCTAATGTAGGAATTCTATGGCGTATCAGGCCTATGATCTAATACACAAAATAAAAACGGGTTGCGGTGAAAGAGGAAATTACTTGCCGGTTGTATATTCATTTTATCGCTCTAAAACAGGCATAATTATTTGCCGTGGTAGGATTTAAAACATCTTTCTCAAATTCTGCAATTAATTTAACATCTCTGAAACCGGCAGATCGCAGTAGCTTAAGGTGTTCACTCGGTCGAATTCGACCGCCTTCATACTCAAAATCGGATTCCTCTGGTTTGATAAAATCTCCGTTTAATAGTACCCCACCTTGGGGTAATGTATCGAAAACAGATTTGTACACCTTCAAAATTGTCTCACCACTGAACAGATCGTGAAGTGTCCAGGTAGAAACCACAACATCCGGGATTTCTTTTATTTTAGCCGTCCAGTCTTCATTGATAAGGTCTGCCTGTACAAGCCCGATCCTGTCTTTATATGAAGTTGTTCTCCGGGCAGCGAGCTTTAACATAGACTCCGAAAAATCCAGACCCAGATATTTTGCATGCCCTATTTTCTTTAATAAAAAGTCTGCTAAAAAACCAGGACCAATTCCTAATTCCAATATGGATACACGCTCCTTATCGAGTATAGAAATCTCCTTTAGAATGGTTTTGAATAATCGCATTCTGGCGGGTGTTGGTCTGAATTTCTCAGCCCATTCATTCGCAAACTCTTCATCGTGGAACTCATGTAAAGCTTCTATTTTCATGCACTGGATTTATGATGATAAAATACAAATTGTTCTCCTATTCCTAATGACCTATCTCGATGATCATAACATTTTTTGATCTAATTCCGAGCATTGGATCAAGAATTTAATCATTTTTATAAGCCAGCGGTCATTCGTCCGAGATTGATTTTTTCAGCTCTATCAAATCGCAGTTCACGCACATTTTCCATATGCTTCCACAGATAGGTGTTTCCTTTTAGCAATTTGGTCGTTTTCATTCTGCGATTTAATCTTTTTAATTCCTTTTCGGTAGCTTTTCTTTTTTCTCCCAGTACACCGTAGAGTTTTACGGCCGGATAATTCGAGAATCTTCCCTTAAATAGAGATCTTATCCAAAACAGACGGCCACTGTTGACACCCAAGAGACAAACTCTGGGGTTTGATTTGGCGTGATCAGGTAATTTGGAAGGGTATTTTTCAAAATAAAACCCAGTTCGATTGTCATTTAAAAAAAGTGATCCAATGGGCGTTACGGTAGGATTATTTTCCGAATCAACAGACGCCACGGAAATATGAAAGTTGGTGCCGAAACTCCTGTTAAAATGTTTTCGGATTTTGTCCCAGTCGTTATTAATATCCATTCTACAGTTCAGCTTGCGGTGAAAGGTCCTTTATATGGATCTGACATTACCATAATCCCAAACCCTATAGATATTAAATGTACTAAAAAAGCGCAAGGATCGATTGCTTAGAATGAGTATTGATCGAAGTAGCTTTAAGAGCTGATTATAATTTTTCCTTAATTGCTTTTCTCCAAAAATACAGGGCGAAGACCAGGGTTGCCAGGGCGAACATAATTCCATATTCACCAAACCAATGCTCATTTCCCCCAAATGGGGTTGTTAAGGGCGGAAATATTTTCTGTACATAAACATTACTTACCGCATGAAAGATCACAGCAGGCCACAGACTATTCGATTTAAAAGTATAGTAGGTCATTATGAATGACATCGAGATAATGACCATGAAGAATACCACCATCTCCAGGGCGATATTTTCCCCATAATATACAATGAGCGGCCAATGCCATGAGGCCCAAACAATTCCGCTGACTAAAGAGACTCCGGAAAAAGAAAGTACCTTCCTCAATTCATAAATGAAAAAACCTCGCCAGCCGATTTCCTCTCCTAAAGTGGTGGCCATAGCTCGTATTACACCAACGGTCCCCAACAAAACAACACCTGTAAAGGCTGCCAAGACCGAACTCATTGTACCTATGCCCACCAGCCCCAATTCCTGTGCCCAATTTAAAATAACTTCACTTTTGGCTACACCTCCTAATCCAATAATCCAAAGAAGAAGATAGGTTATAGCAACATATAGAGCAGGAATAAAATAGGCAAGATTTATATACTTTCTTTGAGGCCACTTCCAGGGCAAAGAGGAAACAGATCGGCCTTTTATTTTTAGTGTTATGAATGCTGCAAGCGCTGGACACCACATTAGCCCTCCAATATAGATCCTCGAAGGGTATAGCGTCACAATAGCATAGTGAAATAAAGCGCTGGTAGCAGTAACAATAACCAGGAAAACCAAAATGGTTGTCCACGCGGTTCTGCGTTCATCTCCTTGATTTTGCATTTGATTCATTCGGGTTGGATATCAGCAAGACGATGAGCTATTGGTTTTGTTACCAAGTTTTGTAAGTCTTCCAGGTATTCAATGGCCGGTGACCGACCCTTTGAGGGTACATTAGACAGATCTAGTATATGCCTCTTTAATCCATCCTTTTAGCTCAGCATCTAAATCATTTATATCTGTGAGTTGCACTCTGTGCGTACACATGGCTCCAAATGGCCCCGAGTTCCCGAGCCTTTGAGTAGTGGGCTTATCTTTAAGCTTGAAACCCAGGTCGATCCTGGTTTTAGTGGCGGGTTTGATGAGAACGAACTGTCTTTTACGGATAATACTAACACTTGTTTTCTTAGGTGTAATGGTGATATCGTTACCCAGTGTTTTTATAAAAGAAATCAGTCCTTTATATATCGGTATTAGTGCTTCCTTGCCAATGTATTGATTGGCAACTAGATCTTCGCTGGAAGAATCCTCATTTTTAGAGAGCGTTACAATGGTATTGGCAAAACCATGGGTGACACCATATTCGGTCTTCAAGAATTTTACCGCCTCCGAATGTTTGGTAAACGATTTATTTAGTAAGATACCTTTCCATTCTTCTAACGATTTTCCGGTCTTCTCGGGCATGTTATCGATCATGGTTTGAAGGGCTTTTTCCATGGCTTTGCTTTTTAAATCCTATGTAATATAATCTAAAGTAAGAAAACTAGTTAAACGTTTTGAGCAGGGGAAGTACTTAGAGGGATCTGGCCATTCATTACCGAACTTATATCCTAGCCATCACAATGTGCTATAGGTGTTTCACAATATCACAAGGATTGCCATAAGCCAGCACATCATCCGGAATATCTTTGGTCACCACACTGCCTGCTCCAATGGTTACGTTATTTCCTATGGTCACACCCGGAAAGATTACCGTATTTCCGCCAATCCAGACGTTGTCACCGATGATTACCGGTTGTGATGAGGTCAGATAGTAAGAATCGTTTCCGTTTTTAATAATTCTATCAGAGGCTTTTAAAGGATGACTAGCCGTATAGATCTGAACGTAAGGGGCAATAAGTCCGTTTTTTCCAATCTCTATTTTATTACTGTCTAAAAAAATACAATTTGTATTGATGAAAGTATTCTTGCCAATGGAGATATTTTCACCATAATCGCAATAGAAGGGAGGTTCGATCCAGACACCTGCCCCTATAAAATAAAAAAGATCGGTTAAAATCTTCGCGCGTTCAGCTAACAGTTCCGAATCGAGCATATTAAACTCCTGTAATAGTTTTCGTGCCCTGTGATACATCCCGATCAGTTCCGGATCTCTGGAATAATAGGATTCTCCATTGAGCATTTTTTCTTTTTCGGTCATGAAGCTTTGATATTATTTTAGATCTTTAAGTGGGATGGACCAGTTGTTATTTACCGTATCTATACTTCCACCGATTTCTTCTAATACCACTCTATCTACTACCCTTAATCCTTTTTCAGCCATTTGTTCAAATGTATCGACTCCGTCAAGGGGAAAATTTTGTCTGGTCCGGTGAATATTAAATCGATTTGAAAATTTTCTGCCAAACGCTTTTTCTACACCTTCCTTTCCGATCATAAAGCCCAGCAAACCGCCCCAGGTTGCTGTTGGGTTGTCCGAATCCCATCCGGTTAGCGCACCGATTTTAATCGTTTCCACAATATCACCTTCACCATAAAAAAGACTGACCAGGCTTGCCGCAAAATTTATTCCGGCTGCAAAACAGCCATTGCAATACAGGTTTTTCGAAGTGATATCATAACCGTCTTCTTCATAAACCTGGTATCTATAATAGACAGAATCTCTGGTTTGTTCCCATGGAATACCAGATTCATATAGCTTTTGCGTGTAATCGAACATATGTGCAGCGTATGAATTCTCGGGCAGTGATTTTCTTGCCTGCCCTGCATTCCATTGTAAATGCTGGCTTATCGTTTGGAGGCTATCTTTTCGCGAAGCTAAAGAATGCATGATAACATAGAACTTTGAAATCTGTTCAGCTTCTTCCCTCGCTGTGGTTCGAATGGGTAAATGCGCTATTTTAACCGCAACATCAGGACGGGCAGGGGAGAACAGTCCAAATATTTCAGTAGTGAGTTGTGCATCGATCATTTCGTATTCTTCATTGAGTTCCGGGCTTCCGGTCTGAGGAGGTAAAATGCCCTCTTTCATCAGGTCGAAGGCTTTCTGATTGGATACCCATAAATAATTTTCCTCCTCGTGAAGAATATGTTTTAACCAACCTTCGCGTATTTGTTCCGGGCTGAGCATACTGGTTTGGTGCTCATACATCAGATGCTGGTAGATGTATTCTATGTCTGTATCATCGTCTGCTCCCCAGATGTCGTCCGGGTCCCTGAAAACAAAATCGATGGTGGGCGAAATGTCGCTGGGGATGCCTTCTCCCCAGATACTCGGTTGATCGGGTTTGCCCCAGTCTTCCCTTGTATAAAAATCCCCGGTAATAATCTCTCCGACATTACCGATTTTGTCCATCTCTGTTACCAGTCCCGTCCAGTTTGCAATACACTGACCCAACCAGAAACCATATAACTGATCATAATATTTGTCTCTTGAGATAATAAGATTTTCCTGTTCATTATTTTCAGGCACGTCTGCCTCTTTATCTGACTTTCTGGCCTCGTTCTTACAAGACAGTAATATCATCAGGCTAAATATTATTGACAGATAAAATTTCATATTGATAATAAAGGTTTTGGTTCAATGGATGATTAAGCCGATTTAATCAATATTTTTTATTTATCGGACCAGACCGCCAGTTCATTTCCACTGGGATCATTAAAATGAAATCTTCTTCCCCCCGGAAAGGAGAATATTTCTTTTGCAATTTTACCGCCATTTACGGTGATATGTTTTTTTAGTGTTTCAATATCTTCATGATAAAGCACTATCAAGGCACCATTGACGACCGGGTCCGTTGTTTTTTCGAATCCCCCGGCAACACCGCTTTCTGAAAAGGAGCAATAGTCTGGGCCGTAATCGGTAAACTTCCAGCCAAAAAGTTTGCCGTAGAAGTCTTTTATGCTCTCCAGATCAATGGCCTTAAATTCTATATAATCTATATGATTGTTATGCATAACGGCTAGGTGTTAATGTAATCATTAATGTATTTGGTTAGGGAGTTATTTCTACCTCCACGATTTACCCTGAAAGGCCTTTTTGCTGCCCGATTAGAATAACGGTAATTAAGTCAGTCACAATTAACTTCAAACAAAGGCTTTTCGATCAGTTTATATTTAACAAATTTTGAATGCATTGCTTTCAGGGCCAAATAGGAAAAGATGATAGACATATCTTCATAGGCCTCCTCAGAAGGAGTGTTTTCCGACCCCTCAACATAGTATTCTCTGTCTATAAAGGCATTTTTATCTTGGTCGAACACATGATGTTCATGAAGGTCCCGTTGGCCTTCTTCTTCAACATCATCGGTCTGAAAAAATGAATTATATGATGGATTCAGGTAGAGGGTATCCCGGTTTTGTTCCTGATCGATCAATCTTTTTATAAATTCAATATCCTCCCCCACCTCTTCCAGGGGTATTCGTTCCATAGGCTTGTGCTCCTCAATTAAGAGCTTATCATCTTTAAATATGGCTATCAGCGGTTGGGCTTCATCATGGCTTGTCTCAACAAAATTGGCCACAAAATCGTTATAGCCCTCGGGGTTTTCGAACGAAATGATCTCAGCTGTAGTGTCGTGCTCCTCAAACTGGAAAGCAAACATGGAAATAGCGTTTGCTATAGTATTGAAAGTATATACATAGGGCGGAGAGAAACAATTGGCACCTGTGTTAAATACACGTCGCATGGTGTAAGCTTCCTCTTCAGACGTTCTTAGCTGAACAAATGTTTCGCCGTTTTCAAATCCGCTAAAAGAGACCTTTGTTTTGCCTTTCAATGCTTTATTATACCTTCCAAAGAGTTCGAAATTGCTTGCGCGGAGATCTGGAGAGAATTTATATACATTCTCTTTGGTATTTACCCAGGTTCCGAATTGAAATCCTCCAAAATACGTTATGGCATAATGCCCGTCGCCTAATACAAATAAATGGCTCCCTCCTTCAGGTGAAGAGCTCCCCAAATTGTATAATCCTGATATCCCGGTTGTGTTTTGAGCTTTTGTCATTAGCGACATCATGAGTATTATAAATACAGTAATCTTCTTCATCGGTAAATCACGAACAATAATTCACCCTAAATTAGAAAACTTCCCGGTCTTAACCATATCAGGGATGCTGGTTTGGCCAAGCTTATTTATACCCTTGTCATTTTAATCACCGACAATTCCGGACCATAGGCCATACTTAGCTATATATCATGACTTCCTCCTAGCTCTTGGACCCTGTGGATTCTGGTTGGATTTCGACATTCGATACCGGGCCGAATTTCCATTTCAGTCCGAATAAAGGCCTTAAGATGCCTATCCTTTTGATGATGTATTCATAAATAAGATAGCATACAAGCGCTGAAAGCGATACAATTGCTAAAAATTTGAAAAAAATAGGCAGCTCCAGAGGTAGTATGATGGCCGCTGCAGCGTACAATACGAACATATGTATGATATATACCGGGTATGCAGCCTGGCTCAGATAACTCAGGATAGTACTGGGCTTATTCAGATATTTATATCCGAAACCGAGTATCCCAAGAATCCAGACATTTGATTCGATGCTCATGAGATAAGCGGGTGAATTTAAATCATATACGAATATTCGAATAAGGTAAAGAACAGCCGCAGAACCAAGGTAAAGCCATCGCCACTTCAAAACTGTCTGCCAGAATACCTTTCCGCTGAACGCGAATAAAAAGCCGAAGAAGAAGGCGAGAAGTCCCAGACTAAAACCATGCCAAGTATCGGCATACATCGCAAAGATTTGTGGTTGTACTATCAACACTTCCATGACAAAAAAGACTATCGCCAGCAAGGGACCGAATGGATGGCTCATAATTGTCCGTATTACTTTCATAAACCTACTTTTTTCGTTCTTTTTGAGGTAGAAAAAGACAGGTGATAACAAGAGTACATAGACAAAAATATTACCCAGGAACCATAGATGACCAGTGTGCGGGAAATAGGTCAGGGGTAGATTATAGTAAGCCTGAAAAATATACATATGCAATGGAGTGATGACGACAATACCGAAAATAAAGGGTAAAAGAATACGCCTGGTTCGTTCGAGGAGCAACTGTATCCAGCTTCGTTTGCGGATAGCAAAAAATAGTCCCATGCCCGACACGTAGAATAAAATTGGGATCCTCCAGACATTGAGCATAGTCATGGGCTTCCATAAGATTTCCATGGGCGATTCACTTTTTATAAAACCAATGAGCATGGCCCAGGGTTGAAAAATTATAGCGATATGATAAATCAGCAGTAAGCCAATAGTAATTACCCGCAGCCAATCGATATCATATCTTCTTTCCAAAATCATAATGGTATTGGTTTTATCTAATTATTGTAGCATCATTGCGATTACCGGACGGGTTTTTTCCAATTCGTCCATGTTGAGTTGAAGGCCGAAAGGAGACAGTTGTTGCTGTAGCATTTCATAGAACGGCCTGATCTCCTCGAATGGCCCCATAACAGATTCCCTGGCTGTAGCCCCGAAATTATTCTGTAGTGTCTTATCGGCATCAGCGTCTATAAGCATCTGTACTATTTCTACCCGGCAAAAGAACGCCGCTGAGTGCAGGGCAGTGGATCCGTCGTTGTTTTTAATGGTCAGATCTGCGCCGGCGTCGATGAGCGCCTTGGCAATCTTTGGCTTGTTAAAAGTTGCCGCTGAGATCAAAGGGGTTGCACCGCTGAATTGATCTTTCGCATTTATATCGGTCCCGGCTTCGATATGCTGTTTAACCGCTTCAAGATTCCCAGATAATACAGCCGTTTGGAGATCTATCTTTGGTTGGTCGGCCTGTGACTTAACATTGGTGTTTTTTGCAGATTGGGCACATCCTTGCAACATAATAGCAAGGATAAAAATGTTGAGCATCGTTTTTGCTCTTGTAATCATTGATGTTTTCATGATCTTAGTTTTTAGAATTTGTTTTTACAAAGATCAGCAGGGAAACTAGGTCAGCCCTATCAGCTTTGCGGCTGATTACATAAAGTTTCGGGAAGGCATATAAATTATGATGCAGGGGTATTAATTATGATGCATATGGTAGTTTTTAGTTCGAAATGGAGAACGACCAAATAATATGGGTTTGCCAAAAATTTGTCTAATTTCGATCCAGTTATAAACAGCATGCAAGACTCATCGTTCAACGAATCTCACTTTATTGACCAGGCGGAGGCCATTATTTTGGAGAACCTGGCTAATGATCAGTTCGGGGTATCTGAACTGGCAGAAGTAATGAATATGAGCCGTTCCAGTCTGCTCAGGAAGGTGAAAAAGCACACCAAACTTTCTGCAAGTCGTTTCATCCGCCAGGTACGTCTGAAGAAAGGCATGGAAATGCTAAAAACAACATCATTGACGGTTTCTGAGATATCTTATCAGGTCGGTTTTGGAAGTACATCATACTTTATCAAGTGCTTTAGGGAGTATTACGGCCATCCTCCGGGAGCGGTAGGCAAAAGGGAAGCAGAGGAAGAAAGCATTGAGACGGGTCTATCGAAAAAAACGCCTTGGCCATACATAGTGGCGGGTGTACTGATCTTGTTCACCGTGGTATTCTTTATTTTCAATAAAAAGGGCTCTGCATCGGTATCTGAGCAGGAGAAATCCATTGCCGTTCTGCCCTTTAAAAATGAAAGTAGCGATTCAGCCAATGTATATTTTATCAACGGGCTTATGGAATCGACCTTGAATAATTTGCAAAAGATCGAAGACTTTAGGGTAGTCAGCCGGACGTCTGCAGAGAAGTACAGAAATACGGAGATGGGTATTCCAGAAATCGCGGAAGAACTAAATGTTAATTACTTGGTAGAAGGTAGTGGCCAGCGGGTAGGCGATCAGGTCTTGCTTAATATCAAATTGATAGATGCTACAGCCGACAGGCCTGTCTGGTCTGAACAATATAGTCGTGAAACCACCGATATATTCGGATTGCAGAATGAAGTGGCAAGGAAGATAGCCGATGCCATTGAGGCCGTAGTAACCCCGGCCGAACTTGAACAAATTGAGAAAAAACCCACGGAAAACCTGCTGGCATATGATTACTATCTCAAAGCATTAGATCCCTATAATGAAGGAACCAGAGAGGGGTTAGAGAGGGCTATACCTTTATTTGAGAAAGCTATTGAACACGATCCACAATTCTCACTGGTCTATGCCAAGCTCGCCATCTCGTATTATTTTCTGGATATATATCAAAAACAAAAACAATATACTGAACGCATCAACAACTATGCAGATAAGGCACTTCTTTATGATTCTAAATCTGCCGAAAGCCTAATTGCCAAGGCCCTTTATTACATGCATACCGAAGAATATCGTCTGGCACTGCCACATCTGGAGAAAGCCCTGGAGTACAATCCAAATTCATCCGCTGTAGTACAGATGCTCGCCGATTTATATGCTCGAGTTATTCCCGACACCGGCAAGTACCTGGAGTACGCACTCAAAGGCATTCAGCTCGATATTGCGGCAAATGATTCGATCAGCAGGAGCTATATCTATCTGCATTTGAGTAATGCACTCGTCCAGACAGGATTTGTTAATGAGTCGCTTGAGTACATCAACAAGTCTCTTGACTTCTTTCCGGAGAATGAATATTCGCCTTTGGTCAAATCATATATACTCTATGCCAAGGATCGTGATCTTGATCAGACTAAAAAGTTATTAATTCGGGAATGGAAAACGGATACAACCCGCCTGGATATTATGCAGGAAGTGGCTAAAATCCACTATTTTCAGCAAGACTATGAAGGTGCTTATTATTACTATCAAAAATTTGTGGAGGCCAGAGAAAAGTACTCCCTGGACATTTATCCTCAGGAGGATGTGAAAATTGGCATGGTCTACCAAAAAATGGGCCTGGAGGATGAGGCAGAGAGTTTTTACAAATCCTATGCAGACTATTGCGATGAAGATCAATCTATTTACAAGAGCGCCAGCATGGCGGTGAAATATGTGCTTGAAAAGAATAACGACCAGGCCATTGAGCAATTAAAAATATTCTCAGCACAAGAGAATTATCAGTATTGGATCTTGTTGTTCATGGAAATTGACCCCGTCTTGGAACCATTGAAAGATCATCCTGAGTTTGAGGGAACAATCGAAAAGATCAAAGACCGGTTTTGGGAAAATCAGCAAAGGTTAAGAAAAGTGCTAGAGGAAAAGGGACTAATATAGTTTACAAGACGGTTATTCTTCAACTGGTCTAAGAAACTACTCTTTCGAGTGATCTTTGAATTAATGCAATCACCAATCAATAAGAATACAGCTCAAACTTATTTTCAAATATTTGCTTAATTACAAAGTGCTATTGATCCATGGCAGTATTGAGTTTCTGCCACATCTCATCATGAAATTCAACAGGCACGAGTGAACCGTCGGGAGCCTCTCCCATTCGGACGACCACCAGGTTTTGGCTGGGCACTATATCAACAAACTGCCCGTTTTTACCCATTCCGGCAAATAGGTCCTCAGGAGCATTGCTGGATAATTCTATGTTAAAGGAAGTTGGCAGTCCGGGAAACACAATACTGTTTTTTCCATTCAACCACCAAAGATAGCCATAGGATGGGTTAAGGTCCTGGGAAGTGCTGACCATCTGGTTATAATAGCCTTCATCCGATATTACATGAGTGTTGTTCCATATCCCTTTGTTCAATATCAATAAACCAAATCTTGCCATATCCCTGGCAGTACTCCAATACACATTGTTATAGCCCAGGGAGATCCATTGTCCACTCATGCCAATTGCAGATTCAATTTTTTGGTCGGTGTAGAGATTATAATCAATGCCGGTGGCGCTGCTTACCACCTGTTCAAGCAGCGTATATGGAGCATTGTGGTAGAACCATTGAGTACCGGCATCGCTCCTGTATTCAAGACAAGGGGGATCTGTACAATCCACATCCGGCACCAGGTATTCCAGGCCAGTGGTCATGGTTAACTGATTTTCGATCGTTATTAGGTTTTCTTTTTCCTCAGTCATGGAGGTCCACCCGGTGCCCAAGTAGTCCGACGTCTTGTCGTTGATGTTTAATTCGCCTTCCTGCTGGGCGATGCCAACCAATGTGGCTGTCAGGGTCTTTCCCGCCGAAGCCCAATACCACTGACTATTTAAATCAAAGCTTGCGGTATTGGTTATGTTGTCGCCCCAATATTCTTCGACAACAATTTTACCATCTTTAAGCACAAGAAAGGCCCTTGTGCCATTAGACTCCAAAAAATTGTAGAGACCAACGAGCTCGTTCTCATTCCAATTAAGACTATTGGGTGAGGTAGTTTCCCATTCCAGGCCACTGCCGGGCGGAAAATACATTTCCTCTTCTGTTAATTCGGTATTGGGATCAACATCGTCATTGCTGCAGCCGGTCAGAAGTAGTATAAGCAGTAAGGGTGATAAAAGTATTTTCATCAGATCAAATGTTTAACATTCCTGTATACAACTCCCTGGAAGGAAAAAGGATTAAACCTGTCTTAAAGCCTGGAGTCATTTATACTAAACGTCAGACATTTCATCGCTATTGCCCACAAAACTATTATAAGGACGAAGACCATAAGATCCATGGTGTGGCCAGAAGGAAGATTGCCGTATTTAGTACGGTGATTATGGCGCCTTGCTTGTAGATATCCTCGGTAGGCAAAAAACCACTGCCGGCAAATAAAACATTTGAACTGGAAGCCTGTGGGGTAACAACAGCAAAATAATTAGTAGCAAACGAGAGCATAAATGCCATGAGCGCGGCGGGTACCTGAGCATCGACAGCCACTTGCAAAAAAACGGCATATAGGGCCAGTAAATGTGCGGTTTGACTCACAAAAAGGTAGTGGATAGCGACATATAATACCGTGAGGAGGATATATACGGTAACCCAGTCAAAATCGCTTATATAGGTAGCTATCTGGGCGCCCAGGACCTTCATAAAACCCATATCATTCAATGCGGTACTCATCATATATAATATAGCGAACCACACATAGGTTTCCAGTGCGTCTCCGGCACCTTCACGGATATCTTTAAGGGTATATACATTGGCCAGTATCAGAATCGATAAGCCAAGAAAGGCAACAATCGCCAGGTTTATATTCAAAACCGGGGAAAATGCCCACAGGAGAACCATTCCAATAAAAGTGATACCCATAATCCAT
Organism: Flavobacteriaceae bacterium; assembly: GCA_965212205.1. Lineage (GTDB taxonomy): Bacteria > Bacteroidota > Bacteroidia > Flavobacteriales > Flavobacteriaceae > JAHEJJ01. The sequence continues at coordinate 204,691 of CBDBUX010000019.1, read as the reverse complement.
TCCTGTTTGCTCATCGGCCCCATTTCCCGAAGGGCCTTCCTGGCCATTTCCGGTGCCTCCGGCGTATATTTATTCGCAGGCGGAAAAAGTTTGTATAATACTATGGGAATTAATAAAAGAGCAATTATGCAGGGTACGGAGGCTACAAAAAACCAGTTCCCGAAATTCATATTTACGCCAAATTGAGCCGCGATTCCAGCGCCTACAGGATTAGCGGCCATTCCGGTAAACCAAAGGGCCGAACTAATGGTATGACCAGATATAGCGGTCATCATAAGGTATGTGCCTGTTTTCCTTCTGCCTTCCGGCGTAGGCAATGATCCGGTATCAAGGGCTAAGGCATGTGTAATAGGGTATAGAATTCCCGACCTTGCCGTATTGCTTGGAATGGCCGGCCCCAAAACGGTATCTGTGGCCACAATACAATAGCCCAGATTTAATGTCGATTTCCCAAAACGACGAATGAGCAAAAAGGCAATTCGTCTGCCCAGACCCGATTTAATAACTCCTTTGGCGACTAAAAATGCGGCCAGGATTAGCAGTATAAAACTCTCTGAGAAGCCCGAAAAAGCTTTTTCGGGGGTAAGTACGCGCAATAGTACCACAGCCACCAGAGCGATAACAGATGCCGTAAATATCGACACGGCTTCGATAAGAACTCCGATGATAGCTGTGAAAAAAATGGCGAACAAATGCCAGGCGTCGGCCGACAAGTCCCAGGGTATAGGAAGATTCCAGATGGTTATACCGATCAAAAGGGTGATAACCCTCTTTATCCAGAGTAGTTTCTGATTGACATTGGTAGGTGCTTTCACTTAGGTTTGGCTCATTGGATTAAATTCCAGTTTTGACAAAAAATAATGCTTAAAGTAATTATTCCCTGGTTCACAGGAAGGGATTTGCCTATTTTTTTCGTTTGTTAACTTCAATTACCTCACCGATCTATCATCCTTAATATTCCATCCAATATCTCATCGTTATCATCCAGCAAATGATCTTTGATAAAAATGTCTGGAACAACCCCTTCTTCTTTGGTGCTGCCATTGACCCTGATTATATAACCTTTGGAGACTTTAACAGGAATATTTGTATTGGGCAGGGGATATTGAAATTGGGAGGCATAAAGTGAAGGATAATCGCCTGTTTCCTCCCCAACTATAAATCCGAATTTATAGTCCTGTATTTGTGCGGCTGTTACGGCCGACTGAGAATGCGACTGCCTGTTGATCAATATGTATACTTTGCCGCTAAAGCGCTTTTGTTTGGATTGTGGTTGGTATTCATCGAACACATATTCGTAAATTTCACCCTCCTTATGAGCTAATACTTCTCGCCAATAATGGTCTGTGGTATCGTTATGCTGCCGTACATGCTGTTTTAGAAATCGACTGGTTTTAAGTGTAAACCTTGAATTCCATTTAAAGGGTTTGTCGGCAAAATAAGATACCAGATAATCACTAAATGAATCGTCCCCGCCGCCATTATTTCTTAGGTCTATTATCAGATTTTTACTAATTCTATCTTTGATAACTGTAAAAGAAGAGTCTATAAATTGTTGATATTTTTTTTCATCACCGGCAAAATTTCCAGGATTCAGGTAGGCCGTCTGGTTAAAGAAGTTAAGTTCCATTTTGGCATTCAACACTTCAGTCCGTTTCATCTCATATCCCTCAATAAGGTTTATGGCTGGGAAGGAGTATTTTTTGACCCTCCCATGGTCTTTAATTTCAACTTCGAAGTTGTCTTGCTTTCCAAAAACCTGCCAGTAATATCTGGGAAAGGAATACAGTTCTATTTTGACATTTTTAAAATAGGGGCGTTCGGCCGATACCTGAGGATATATTTTGGAAAGGATTTTGGCCATGGAGTGTCCATTGATGCTCAGAACCTCCGAACCAATTGCCAGACTGTCGTTACCAGACCAGTTTTTTCGAATCAGAGGCTTGTCGTATTCAATGGCTATTTCTAATGGGAATACAGTACCACCGTTATAAGCGTACTGGCCATAAGACTGCCCGGGAAAGTCAATTTCGGTATGACCATTATTCGCAGCTGAAATCACTTTTTGAAATATTGTTGTCGCCTCCAAAAGGCTGAGCGAATCTGCAATAATACTGCCTTGTACATGTTTGTAATTATCTTCGAACTTCTCCTCAGCTGTGTAGGCGTAAAGATTATAATGAGCATCCTCCAAGGATTCATATAAGTAGTTCAAATCCTCTAATATGGCTCTTTTGCTGAATTTATTCACTGGTGTTTGAGCCAAACCACAGAGCGATATTAAGACTGATGAAATCAGCAGTATACTTCTTCTTTTCATTTAAGAGCAAATATTTGAAATCTGATTTTGAGCAGATCGGACAGCCGTATTAGTAATAATTTTTCTCGCCCCTGTCGGTGCCGGTTGTCTGGTCATATAAAGAAAAAACAAATTTGTAGTGTTGAAGGACATGGGATTATTCTGGCAGCCTCTTTTTCACTATGGCGATCTGACCCATATGAGCCGCCTGATGTTCCAATACATGAAACCACACCCAATGAAAGTTTATTCCATCTTCATTACTTGTAGCGAACCAATCATCATCTTTGGATTTAAGGCCGTCTAATGATTTTTTACGTACTTGCTCCCACAGGTCCAGATAGTAATCTATAGGCTTCCCTTTAATTTTTTCCCTTGATTCATCTCCTAAACCACCAGCGATGCTCCAGAGCGCTGCCTCCTTTTCGGTCCACGCACGGCCTTCCAAAGTTTCAACCTGGTAATAGGCTTCTGTAGCTATAACATGCATGATCATTGCTCCAATACTGTTGGCCTTGTCATCGAATAAAAAATCCGTTTCGGCCGGCGTTAATTTACGGACATCTTCGGTTAGTCGATCTTTTAATTCTTCCAGCATATCGACCATGATACCTATTTGAGGTGAATACCCCTCTACCGGTTTAATCTCATATTGCGCATTCACTGCTGCCAGCATAAAAACAAGAATCAAGGTTCCCCATAGACTCCTTCTCCAATCTGTTACCTTCTTGTTTGCTTCAGTAAGTCTCATATTTAATTGTATTAATTTTTTACAATTTAGCTATAACGATCATTTAATAAGCCAGCTACTACTTCTTATTTTCACCATAAATAATTTTCATATCGGGCAGTTCGGTAAAATAAAAGTGTACCCATATATAGAGATGATTGAATAACGCCAGTAATAAAGCCGCTTTTGATTGCAGCAAAATACCGGGAACCCACAAGGCAAGAAACCCATAGATATACATGGCGTTGTCTGAGTATTTAAAAATGCCCTGCTGTACCATCGGGAAGGTCCTATAAATTTCAGGTTGAAAATGATCAATTCCGAAGGCCCGGTCGATCCCAAAATATTTTCTGATAGAGTACCCGAGATAGGCCGCGGGTAGGAGAAAGGCTAAAGACAGAATATAGGTTAGTTCGGAATTTAGCTCCAGGGTCCATGCATTAGATATGGCAAGGCATATAAGCGAAGCTGGTCTGGCCAGTATCAGTATGGTAAACCCTGCCTTGTATAGGCTAAAAGCCTGTTTGCCGAGATTTTTTGTGATTAGCTTGTAGTGCAATTCGAGTCGCCAGAAGACCAGGACATAGATCTGATGCAGGATAGGTACCATAAGTGCTATGAGCAGCCAGTTAGTGGTGGAGATACCCCATAGAGACCCCTCCAGTATAGCGTAATCGATACTTAATAAATAATAAATCCCTGCCAGCAAACCAAAGAGTATCAAGATGTGCCAGTGCTGATGTTGTAATACTTTCATAATTCTTTTTTTATGCTTCGATACCTAAGAATTCCAAATGTTTTACCCTGTGATATATCAGCGTAGCCTTTATGCAAGCTTTCAGTTCTTCCTTAGGAATGTCGTCGTGCAGTTGGAAAACGATGGCCCTCTTCCCTTCAAATTCAAATGTATTTTTATAAAGATTTTTGAATGTTTCGACCAATCTGCTGGTGCATTTAAAGTATAGGGCGTATTGTTGAGGCGATTTTTCTTTCCAATCCATTCTGAGGGTGCTTCCATATTTTGTCAGGAAGCTGGGTTCTCCCCATTTCAGTGTTTCCTCCAGCGTACTTATTCCGTCGATATCTTCGGCAACCTCGATTATGATATTTCTTAGCAGCAGCATTTTATCCCGAACCGACTCGGGATAATTAGAGAAAACCTTTTCAACTTCGGGATTTGTCTTTATTTCTAATTTTGTCAAGGAATATCTATTCAGACTTATGAACCTCCAGTTCAATTTCAATCATAAATTCCGGTATCGCCAGTTCTTTAACGCCAAGCCATGAACCGGTGGGAAAATGATTGGTATATATTTCAGTTCGGTAGGCTGCGTTTTCAAGAAACAAGGGCATGTTGGTCGTAAAGATATTTTCTACAACTACGTCATCGAATGTACAACCATAATGGGTCAATATTTTTTCTAAATCGGCATAGCAGTTTTTCATTTGCTGCCCTAAATCGCCAATTGCGGTAGGGTTTCCTTCATCATCCATACTTACCGCTCCCGAAATTTTAATATCGTTACCGATTTTTACCGCATGTGAGTATCCGTAAGCTTTTTCGACTTCCGGCCGAAGCAAAAAATAATCGGGTTTTTCGGATTTAACAATGACTTCTTTTTCAACTTCTTTTTGCGATTCTTTTTCCTTCTGTCCGCAACTCTGAAAAACTAAAGACAAAGAGAAAAAAATTACTAATACAGTCAGCTGATTGATCAGGATGGTTGGTTTTTTCATGATGATAAATTTTTAAGTGTCTACTCTGTTGGGTTGTCGGCTATCCCGAGTTTTTAATTATATCGCATTAACGATATAAACTAAGATATGGAATTAGGACTATTTGAGGCAAATGATGAGTGATGGCAGTTGTTAGAAAAAGCATTTTATTCAACCAAGTCGCAGTCGTAGTAGGGGAAATTTACATCTTCTAATATCGTCTCAAGGCTACCACCATTACGGTCCATACGCGCTATCCTGGCAAACTCACCGCAAACCGAAACGCTAAAATATATTTTATCGGAATCTTTGGTCCAACGTGCAAGGCCATTCCTGTTGTCGTCTTTTATTACATCTGTGGTAAGACCTGTCTCGAAATTATATTTTCTTATGGCCCATTTACCTAATAAAAAACAGTCGAGCATCGTCCATTTGCTCTCAAAGGCTATTTCTGTACCATCTGGCGACCAGTAGGCGTCATAGTTTTGAAAAGCATCATCATCCGTGAGCTGGATTTCATCGGTTCCATCTCTATCCATTATATGTATTTCCAGATTCAGGCCCACAAATTTACTATAGACAATTTTTTGGCCATTGGGAGACCAGCTCGGGTCGGCGTAATCCACATTGGAATCCTGACTGATCCTAACCGGATTTTTACCAACATTGTCCGTAATATAGATCCGCCAATTATTATTTTCTCTGGCAGCCATAACCAATTCATCACCATTAGGAGACCAATCAGCAACGCCTTGTGCAGACCAGTTGTAATCGGCGAGGTCTATTACTTTTTCCGGGTTGGTGCCATCACTATCGGCCATCCATAATTCTGCCTCATCATAATTATTGAATTCATCATTAGAAGAAACATCTATGGGCGATTTATACCACAAAATCCTTTGTTTATCGGGTGAGACCCTTATCCACCAGTCATGATTATCCGGGTCAACTATTATTGGGGTCTCATCACCGTTCAGGTTAGATTTATAAATATTATTCGCGCCATCTCTCTTGCTGTAATAGTAAATCTCGATGTTTTTATCGCTTTCCGCTTCTGTTGGGTCGGGTATATTTTCATCATTAGGCACAGAATCACCATCCTCAGGGTTCGATGGGGTATTATCTGGGTTGCAAGCAGATAAAAATCCAAGTATGAGTATGAAAGTCAATTTAAACATAGATCTGCTTTCTACTAATTTAAACAATTAGTGTGCCAGCGATATATTATTTAATTTCTCTAAGTCCGGAAACGTGCGATAAAATTGCTTTCCATTGTCCCTTTCTTTTGACCAGTACGTTGCTAGATTGATATATTGATCTTTTGGAATCTTTTTGAATATGACCCGTTCCACAAATTATTGCGGTTCCATTGTCTAGAATTTCAAACCTCTTTATCTCGTATCTGAACGAATCATTCTGGGTAGCATTTTTCTTTATCCAGTCTAATTCGTCCTTTTTTGTATACCAGTTCCCCGATTGGTCGATCATCTTGAAATCGTCTCCTAAAATCTTGTCCAACAGAATTGTATCCTGTTTGGCATACGCCTTAGGCCAGTCTATTTCTTTCATCTGTCTCAGTATTTTCATATCTGAATCGGATGTGCTTTGCGCTTCAGTTTTATGTTTACTATTGCAGCCAAATAAGGATATAATGATGGCGATGCTTGCCAGTATTTGTATAAAAGATTTCATTTCTAAAGACTGATTATAGATTTTTCTACTAGGATTCCACTTTCCCTGCCCGCCTGGCCTGCCTGAATAATATTAGACTGAATATCCACGATACAATTAATATAGCGGCCAAGACAAAGGCGTCCCGCGTGTGTTCCTGTCCTGTTACAGTAGCGCTGATTTGCGACATCATCCTGGATGAATTAAATGCAGAGGAAATCATATATAGGGCAAAAATGCTGTAGAGTGTGGAGATGGTGATCGCCTGGAATTTATTCAACTTCGCACTCACAAAATACGCTACGGTAAGGAAGGCAAAAAGGATGGTCATATATATCGTTACATCGCTTACCAAAGCATTCCGGACGATGAAGTAAGCATCGAACAACTCGTAGTTGCTCATTTCCGACAAGTATTTCGTGAAATCAAATTCCATATCAAACAAATTAGAACAGGGTATCAGCCAAAACGGTGTGCCTCAAAGATACAGCGTTGAAATTCCCGGCCTAACATTTAGTGCAGGAATAGCAATCTGCTGTACAGCACTTTATTGTCAAGTTACAAAAAGTTGAATCAGGGTTATGCTCTTTATTTAGCCATAATGTTCGTTCTTGAATTTGTTGGCCTTAGATATTAATTTTTAAAATGCACCTGGCCGGGATGGGCGGCCCGCTTATTCCAGGTCCCGTCCTTGTTCCGTTTTTTTCGTATGACATAGATGGCGGCTTCCATTCTGTGGTCCCATTCAGCTCCTGAATATTGAAAATAGCTCTACCCGGAGAATTCTTGTTTTATGGGGAAGTACCTGAAGAAATGAAGCAGGCAGCTATTAGAATGGGATTTAAGGCAACATTTGCGCCCCAGATATTAGGATTCGAGAGAGTCTGAATTGCCGTTCGTTCTACAAGAGCTGAAGCTATTCTTGTTCTTCCCTTGAATCCTTATATTTTTCTAGAATCTGTCTTAACTGAATCCCGGATTCCCGGTTTGAGGAAAGATTATGGAGGGCAAGGTTGTTTTGTTGGCAATAGGCTTCAAATGCCATATACCGATCCCAATTGAACCTCATAAGCTCAGAATAGCCGGGAACGGTGTCAATTTTTTGATGCTGTATTTTGTGATCCCTGATGGTGTAAACAATTTTAAATTTCCGGCTTTTTCGATTAAGTGCGACATCTAAATAATTAGAGTATTCCTCAATGGTAATAACATTCTTGTCATCAGATTTGATTTCCAATAACTCGATCTTAGAATCTAATTCCTTTCCCCACAAAATTCTTTCTATCAACTGCGCTTTGGTCTCTAATTCCACAGTTCCGTCTATAAAGGTTTCATGGTAGTTGTCTTCAATCAAAGTGTTTATTTTTTCAATATCATAACTGTTTCTGGCATTGATATAGGATCGAACAAGGTCTTCGTTTCTCGACAATTCTGTTTTGGCCGATGAACCACCAATTATTATTACGATGGCCAAAAAGGAAAATGATTTTAGTAGGGTACTTATTATATTCATCGAATACTATTGAAATTCTATTTCGCAATTCCGGATTTGGCCAATAACGATTTTACTGCTATTTATTGACAAGCGCTTGAAATCCGCCATAAACCATTCGTGTAGCATCAAAAACCATCTTTGAAGGATCGGTCAACGGGGCGATCAAATCTGTCATCCTTGGATCTGCTGCCACGCGCTTATGTGCCAGGTCTCTTGTCTCCCGGGAATCGAAGACCACCCATCCAAAAATAACGGTTTCATCTTCTCTTGTCCCGATGGTTTCGGGAAAAGAGCGCGTTCCCTCTATTTTCAGATCCTCACGAACATACTCATAATAGGCCAGGGCACCATGTTCCTTCCATATCTCTGCCACGGTTTCGACCACTATTTTGTATTCATCCAGGTGTTTTTGAGCAATAGGGAATACGTACCCATCAATATAATTTGTCATGTTTTCTTATGTTTTGTTACTACTCATCGGATATACCATTTCCATATTAACATAACCATTGATTGCGGTTCCCAGAATGGGAGGAAAAATAACAAATGGGAGTAATCCCAAAGTGCATACTACATTTAAGATCACCAAAACAAAGATCCTTTGCCCTTCACCCTGCAATAACCAGGGTTTATCAGGGTTCTGAAAAACCCCATCTTGCACACTCATTCTGAAAATACGCTTCCTCTTCTTTTTGAGTATTTCTCCATTGGAAGGCTAAGGATGCCGGTAATACGGCAAAAAGAGAGAACACGAGCCATACATAAAACCGGAAGAGTTCTTCTTCTGTTGGATATGAATTAAAACCCAGTTCAGCAATCAACCATCAACAATACTCTTTCCGAGATAATTCTGTCTTCCCCGGACTTTCCCTTTGCCCAACTTTTAGAAGCTCGGTACAATAGTGGGAAATATTTCACTAACCCCCCTGTGCCGCGTGCCTTCTTTCCTCTTCTTCCTGTTCTCGAGACATTTCTTCCAGACTTCTGCCTTTGGTTTCTTTGACAAACTTTTTGACAAAGAAATATGCTACCACGCCAAAGAGCGCATAAACGCCATAGGAAACACCGAGTCCTAAATAGGTCAGCATTATGGGGAATGTCATCGTTATGGTGAAGTTAGATCCCCACTGGGCTATGCCGCAAACAGCCAGTGCAGCGCCTCTGTATTGATTGGGGAACATTTCGCCCAGCATGACCCACATAACCGGACCCCAGGAGGCTGCAAAAAAGGCGATATAAGCATTCGCTGCGATTAAGGCATAGGTACCATTATTACCCTCTAAAATAAGGTTGTTGGCACTATCAAGGGATGCCGTTCCGAAAAGATAGGCAAGTACTCCCAGCATTACGGCCTGGCCGATAGAACCCACCAGCAATAAAGGTTTTCTTCCCACCTTATCTATCAGCATAATAGCTACAATGGTGAAAAATATATTAACACTTCCGCTGATGACATTGGTAAGTAAGGCATCTGCTTCTGTAAAGCCTGCCGCTTGCCAGAGTGTAGCGCCATAATAAAAGATCACATTGATGCCTGTAAACTGCTGAAGTATGGCAATACCAATCCCCACCCAAACCAATGGATGAATTTTGCCGGTATATTTACTGATGATGTCAGCGAGTTTGGGTCGGCTATCTTCTCTAACCGTAGATTTTATATCTGCTACCTTGGCTGTAGCATCCGAGACATTACTGATGCCGGTAAGTACCTTGACTGCTTTTTCCGATCGGTTTGAAGCCACCAGATACCGTGGTGATTCGGGGATGAAAACCAGTACAATTACGAATATAGATGCCGGCAATATTTCCGCCCAGAACATCCAAGACCAGGTTTGATGGCCCAGCCAAAGCTCCTCTTCTGCACCACCTGACAGGCCTACAAGCCAATAATTACTCATAAATGCCATAAACAGGCCTATTACAATCATGAGCTGTTGTAATGTGGCCAGTCGGCCTCTGATTCTAGAAGGAGCAATTTCACTGATATAAAGCGGTGCCAATATACTTGCTGCACCTACTGCCAGGCCTCCCACTAAACGATAGATAACAAATTCCAGCGATCCTTGAGCAATACCAGAACCCCAGGCACTGATGATAAAAACTATAGCGGCGGTCAGCATCATCGGCTTTCTTCCGAACCTGTCGGCCAGGGTACCGGCAAAAAAGGCACCTACAACGCACCCCAGTAGTACAGAGGCGACATTAAACCCGGTACCTGTGGCATCGGAGTTAAAGGCAGACTGCAAGGCATCTACAGTACCATTTATCACTCCACTATCGAACCCAAACAAAAAACCACCTATTGCGGCGACGAAGGCCAAAAAGATGACCTTGGGTAAATTATAACTTTCAATGTGTGTGGATTCCTGACGTTGATCACTCATTATTTATGGTTTGATTAGGGATTTAAGCCCCTTGGTTGGTTTTTTGTTTTTAGCGAGCGGTAGCTCTGTCTCAGTTGTGGTCGTGAATATAATGGATTATTTTTTTGTTTGTTAAGAATTAAATGTAGAATTTCTTCTTTAGCTATACACCAGAGCCTGCTGAATTATTGCTGTGGTAACGCCCATTTATTTATCCTGATCTGATATTAGTTCAACCTAGTTCTTATAGATTTTTTAGTCCAACTACTATCGTCCATGAATAGATGCAATAATGTAATTTGCATCTTTGAGTAAACTTTAAAATGCGTAAATCGTGCGTTTTTCTCCATTTTCATTCCAGTTATTGATCTGAAGCGCTGCCAAAATACCAATCACCACCAGCAATATTTCAACAACGGCGTAAAACAGCTTTTTGCAGTATTTATTCTCAGAGCGCAAATTCTGACGAATAGTTCTAAAGAATTTTATTATTGGTTAATTGTGGGTTATCGGTATAAAGCACAAGGGTCTTGTAGGAGCCCTATTCGGCAGACTATGTATTTTATCTTGTTGGCTTTAATTACAGGCTTAACTAGTTTTCAGGAGGAAAGTAATTTTTTGAATTTTCCTCAATCGTTCTCTTTAGGTTAGCGAGATTAGTTTCCTCCTGTTTTTTAATCGAATTTCCCATCAAGGCAATCAAAGACTTGGAAACCATCCCATTTCCTGCGGCAGTAGTAGTTGAGTTAATTTTTGTTTTACCATCAACCGGTGTCATTATGAGTTTGTAATCCATATCCATAAAGTCTGATGTAAAAGACATCGAGATAGATTCGTCTGGCACGATTTCCGTAATGGTCTCCCGAATGGTCATCTCCTGACCATCGGAGATAAAATAAACATCTGATACAGCACCTACCGTACCTGGAGTGCCACTCACATGTTCAATTTTTTGAAATCCATCTAACCAGTCCGACATTTTTTCTTCATCCTGGCTTACGGCCCAGGATTCAGCTAAGGGCTTGTCGACCATTATTTCGTATTCATACGTCAATTCAGATTTGATCTGCCCCAAAAGAAAAAAACCGATAATCAAGAGGGCCAAAATTCCAAGTATGTATTTTAGATATTTCATAAGTCTGATATTTATATTTCCTGGCTGCCAAACCAGTGATTTCTCCTTGTATAATATCGGCAAAATATTTTATTCAGTTGATGCCAGAGGGTTTATAATTGAAAAGTGGTGCATTATTAATCACCAGATTTTCTGTTGGTACGGCAATAGCAGAAAAGCACAAGCCCGTTGAACTTGAACTTAACCGCCTTTTTTATTTAAGGTTTGCGGTATTTTTCTTTTAATTCCTTGATCATATTCTTATAGAACTGTTTAGCTTCCTCGTTGGGTGATTCACATAAGTAAATTTTAGTGCCGTTTTCTCTGAAATACGGATTGTTGATTGTTTTTATCAATGTCACCTTCTCGAATAGTTGAGGAAGACGGATATTGGGCTTTACATCATTCCCAAGGTCGGAATGTACGTAAATAACATAATCCGTGGTTAGGCTGTCTGGAGCCCAGAAGACAAAGCTGCCTGTTGGTGCAATCGGTTGTGGTATCCCGATTTCTTTTCCATAGAACATTACCGCGCCTGCCTGTCCGTAGTGATAGCAATAAATCTCACAATTCTCACGATTCTCATCACCCAACTTGAGATATATATTACGTACCTCCTGCCCGATTTCTTTCCACCCCGTCATATCGGCCATATCCTGGGGAATATCATGATCAATTCCGTCTTCCCATCTGAAACCTGCCTTGTTTTTGATCTTATCAGGGGTCATGAAAGGAATGCCATCAAATGAAAGCGAACCATACAGGGCCGGGAACATTGAGATCGCAAGGAAGCTGAAGACGTATACCGAGTATTTCTTGATATATTTTTCCAAGAAATAGGCTCCAAACGCAAATAGGATAGGATAAATACCTAGCGTATAATAAGGTTTACCACTTCCTGCCATTATCAATAGGATGATAAATATATAGAGATAGCCAAAGAGTCTGTACTGCCTTTCCTTTTTATAAAACAACAATACGATCAATCCAAAAACCCAAATAAATAGCGCCTGGATATTCATCAATAGCTGGGCTATAATGTAATCGGAATATCGAACATGGATAAGTTGAGTTTCCCGAAGTTCGGTCATGTGCTGTAAAACAGGCCAGTTATTCTCGTACTGCCAAAGCAAGTTTGGTGAGATAATAACAATTCCCAGGACTAACCCAATTATGAAATACCTGGATAGATATAATGTACGGTGTTTAGAAAGCAGAAGAGCCACAGCGAAGGCCGCATAAAAGAAGACGATCGAGTATTTATTTAAAAAAGCAAATCCAAAGGCTAAAGAGATCCACAACCAGATTTTTGGATTGTTTTTCGAGACCATCCTCAGGATCAGATATCCCGATAGCAGCCAGTAGAAATGATTAAAAGTAACGGGTTGAAAAAGATAGTTCGTATGGAGATATGAAGGGGATAACAGGTAAGCAAGACAAGCGAGTATTATGGCCTTTTTTTTACCACCTAGTTCTTTTACAAATAAGCCGATGATTATGATATTGATCGCTCCAAATAGCGCTGGAAAGAACCTAAGGCCAAGAACCGTATTTCCAAAAATTGAGGTGGCCAGTTTTCCGATAACTGCAATCGATGGCGGCACGGATATATAACCCCATGTAAGATGTTCACTTTGTGCATAATAGAGATAAGCATCTCTGTGCAATTCAAAGTTAGATAGAACGACAAAGTGAATAATAAGCTTTATAATGGCAAAGAGTATTATTAACTGCCATTCGGTTGAAAAATGAATTCCTGATCTGCCTAATTTCAATCTATAATTTTTTGTGCCGATTAAATGTAGTACTAAATAGATATTAACAACTAGCAATCAATAGTTAGCGTTTCAATCCAGTTTAGGAATTCTTCTTCGTATTAACCCCGGTACCTGCTGAACCAGTTACGTATCCAAAGCGACAACAGGCATTGTTTTCATCTATTGTCTTATTCTGTCCTTAATATCTTTTCCATTTTTCGACCTCTTGCCAGTTCGTCGACCAGCTTGTCCAGGTATCGAGATTGTCGGGTTAGTGCATTATCGATCTCCTCTATTCGATATCCGCATACGACACCTTTTATCAGATGAGCGTTAGGATTTAATTCAGCTTTTTGAAAGAAGGTTTCAAAGGTCACTTCCTGGGTGATTAAATCTTGTAATTTATCTTCATCAAATCCTGTTAACCACTCTATAACCTGATGAAGTTCTGCTTTTGTTCTCCCTTTTTTCTCCACCTTGGATATGTAATGTGGATATACTGAAGAAAATTTCATTTTTGCAATCCGTGCATTGTGTTCAGGTGTAGTTTTCATTATACAAAGTTATTTGCCGATTGATCCTGTATAATTATTCTCAGGGTCTTTTATTGTTTAATAAATGTATGAAATCTGCCCGAACTGTCTCTAAGGCAAGCCAGGATGCCAGGTTTTAGGGAAGGTAGCATTACCTATGTGCCATGAGCTTTTTAAATTCTCTTCCGGCAATCCACTTGGCAATTTTGTTCTTCACAAAGGGGATCTTGATATCATAATAGAAATCTTTCTTGTCCTTGTAGTACTTGTAATCTGCCCATCCTTTCGTTTTATTCCATTCTGAAATAGATTTGAAGATATTGAAATACACCAATTGGCCTAATGATGGCTCGAACTTCTCATGAGATTTAATCGCACTAATAAGTTTTCCATACACGTTTAATGCCTTTGTTCGAGTATACTCTGCCTCTGTTTCAGATTTTGTTGCTGTCCTAAGTTCCACAGACGATACAAAGTTGAATCCGGTCTGAGTAAAATTTTCAACTAAGTATTTACAAGTGAGATCGGCACCAAATCCTGCACAGGTGGCAAGCGCCATGGCATATTTCCCAAAGAAAATAGGTCTGTGCGCAATATAACTTGTTCGCTCTACAAACTTCTTCATTAAGGCACTGATCGTTCTTGCATAAGTAGGAGATGCGAATATGGTCCCATCGGCAGATATCATTTCTTCGATGATCATGTCGCGATCATCTTTAAGCGGACAGTTTTCTTCTCCGGTATTGATGCATGAATAACAGCCAAGGCAATCCTTAAGGCTTAATTCGGAAAGCATAAGAATCTTGAAATCTATTTCAGAATTACTTTGCTTCAGCAATTCTAAGGATCTTGTAAGTATTCCCTTTGTGCGGGCTTCCGCAGATCGCTACTATTTTTAGTTTTTTGTCCATCACTACAGTATTAAAACTTATGGCAGAAGATTATTACTTGTAATTAATAACCATGCCTATAAGCTTCGAGATGATTCATACGAACCAATGACCAATGTTCTGTTTATTATTTATTCTGAACTAACCCATGGGTCCAAATAATATAGCCTCATCACCGATATCGATACGCTCGCAACTTTTCGAAAAGCTGCTGTCGTCCAAATCAATTTGAAACTCTAGGCTATCTTCCTTACCATTAGAAATAACAGGAAGCCATCTATAGGGTAAGTCGAGCTCTGTTTCTTTCGGATTTATGAGTTTCAAAACGGTGTACTGTCCTTTTTGGTGCTGAAATCCGGACGGTTTTTCGAAGCTCAGTTCGAGCGTCTTGTCATCTATTTTTTTGCGCGCCCGGAGGGGTATCATTCGCTCATCAACATACCTGGCTTCATCGCACTCCGACCATATTTTATCTCGATTCATTTGTAAGGCAGCCAGGAATCCACCTGTGATGCTTCCTTCGAATCCTCCACCTGGAAAGGCCCAAGCCGATGCGAAATACAAATTGGGAATCAAGAAATTGTTTCTGAATCGCTTGTTTCCGTTTTGCTCTTTGGTCTGGGCATAACCGTAGACCGATCCGCTGGGATTCGAGGTATATCGTTGAATTGTTTTTGATGTAGAGACCTCGTAGTACTCGATGCTATCTCTGATTCCAGGAAACTGCTTCTCCAATCGCTGTAGCAGTATCTGCGCCACTTCTTCTTTCTTGGTCTTGTAGTCTGCTTTGTTCAAGTCCTCCCAATCCTTGAGATAGTCTACCGTGCAGATCACTCCTTCTGATTTGTCAGGTGGTGCCAGTTGGGAATCGACCTTGGCATAGTCGACAAAAATAAACCTACGTTTCGACCAATCGCCTTGGTGGTTGGGCTTGACATCCTTCAAGGATTTCACGTCCTCTCCCTCTATGACATTCGAGTAATGCTTCACACCGAATTCCTCCAAATCCTTATTGAAACCAAGGTACAGGCACAATAGCGAGCAAGAATTGGTCTTGTCATCGATCCTTTCTTTCAGGGAGCTGGCAAAGGGCTCGTCGAGCATGGCGGGTACCAAGGGAATGGCGCAATTGGCGACCACATTATCACATGGAATAGTAACGGGTTCCAGGCTATTGTTAAAACTATCACGGAAAGTGACTCCGGTTACTTTGCCATTCTCAGTAACAATCTTATTAACCTTTTTTCCCAACAAAACACTGCCTCCTTGATTTTCAATATATGAGGCAAGATGATTGGAAAGTTGTTGAGAACCCCCTTTTATGAAATGACCACCATTCTCGATGAATCCGGAGAATGGCAACCCATAGTAGAACATCGATAAGGTATAAGGATCATCACCCCAATACGCAAGGTGTGCTACCAGATCCACTTTGGCATTTTCGTTGCTGATGTACTTATCCAACCAGGATCCTACCGTATGCCTGGATGCGGCCACAAGGTTGGGGTAAAGCAGGGGCATCAAGGGATAAATGAGCTTCTTCACAAATGTTGAACGCGGTTGACTCACACTTTCCTTTCGGATTCCTGCAATCAATTTTATGAAGCGCTTGATGCCTTTTTCATCCTCAGGGTATTTCTCGATCAGCGCCTTGGACGCTGCATCATAGCCATGTGGCAAGACGAATTTTCCCCGATCTGAATAGGCAGCATAGAATTCAGGTACTTTCAGCAGCTCGACCTCTTGATCGACATCGAGCATTTCGAATATCTGTGGAATTGTACCATTCTCTACTATACCGCTCATCTCATGCAGACCGACTTCAATGATGAATTCTCCACGCTTAAAGGTGGTAGCGCAACCACCAGGTTTGTGGTGTTGTTCTAGCAGTAGGACCTTCTTTCCAAACTTCGAGAGGGTGGCTCCGGCCGTTAGTCCGGCTAAGCCTCCTCCGATAATAACGGTGTTGTATTTCATCTCTTTTGTATTAAAGGGGGAACATTTTATGATTTTTGATCAAATGTTCGATGTTTCTGCGGTATATACTGCTGGAATGTCCCATGCTTCTAATATCTGCCCGTCAACGATACGCCAAACCACAACGGCCTCTACTTCTATTAGCCGACCATTTAAAGTCAACTTGTCTTTTACATGGGTTACCACCAATTCATCTCCCAAGGGAGTTATGGATATGGGGTTTACCTTAAAGGAATCATGGGAACGCACCGCCAGTTTATTGATAAAGTCGGTTAAGCCGGAGAGGCCGTAATAGTCTCCTTCTAACTCGGGCAGCTCCGGATTATAATAATGCCAAATGAAATCGTCGGCCAGAACTTCAGCCAATGTATTCAGATTTGCGGGGTTGAACCTCTTTAGAATACTGATATTAGGATGTTCTTTGATCATTGGAGTTCTATTCCATGATTGTGGACTATAAAATTCAAAAGAAATTAGATTGCTTCCTATGATTTCGGTCAACCAGTATAAGGAGTATTTATATCATTCGAATTGTTTTTATCGGGCGTGATATAATTCAATTGTGTTTTTGGAGATTTTTGGCCCTAAGGGTCCAGGCTATGATTCCCGCCCTGCCGGTATGAATCTCTTCGGCTGGCGTTCGGTACGGGTAGGTCGCCCCGGATCTCGGCTGTATGGTTAATCGCTTATTGATGGTTAAAGAACAATGAACAATCAAAAATTAATAAATCACACTTACTAAGGAAGTCTTCTTCTTTTTAACCACTTTCGCTGGCTGATTCTACCAGCCATTACCGTAGGTTTTGCCCGCCGGAGACCGGCAGGCATGTTTAATTAAACTCAAAGATTGTGAAATAGCGCAAGCCCTGGTAAGTAATGGACTATAGGCGATATTGTAGCACTTTTTATCCTTCCTCCTTAATAAGAGGCGAATGATGTTCATGTACGCATTTCCATCCAGCATCTGTTTTTACCAGAAGGAGTGTAATCTGATCGTTTACAATTGCTTCGTCTTCTCCAAATTTCATGTGAAAATCTGAGTGAAAGGTAACGTTGGCCACATCGCCATATACTGCAATTTTGAGGTCATCATAATTAAATTTCAAAACTTCGGTAACATTTCCAAAAACACCTCGTTCGTGCTCCTCGTTCTCTTTACTTCCCACTCTTTTTTCACCGGCCTTAAATTCGGTAAATTTTGGCCCATATGCGTGAAAAGATATCAATTTGTCAATATCACCATCGTTAATAGTTTGCTTAAGTTCATCCATTAATGCCATTACTTCTGCCTCAGCCTCAGGAAACTCATCATTAACAAGGTCTATTTTTACTTCTTCTTGGGCAACAGTTTCTTCTTGTTTCTCCTTACATCCATTTAATGCAAATAAGAATGTTAGGGCAAAAATTAATGTCAATTTTGGTTTCATAATATATTGGTTTTGGTTATTTAAATGTGCTATAACGGTCTGATGTATGTCCTGTGCCGATAATATTCAACGCCAGCATACACGTAAATTAATTTAATAGAAAGGTAATCAAATTTTGGGTAAGGAAGGAGGCATAAGCTAAACATGCTGTTAGCCAAAGTTATTCATTCTTCTTTAGGAAATCTATTAAAACAGTATTGAATTTTTTAGGCTCATCAAGCATAGGCCAATGACTTGAAATTTCAAATCGATGATAGGCATAATCATCAACTACGTTGTAGGTGTCTAACATCGGTTGTTCAGTAAGTGCACCATCATATGCTCCCCAGATTCCCAGAACAGGAAGTGAGGTAGCTTTCATTTTAGGTTGAACAGGAGGTTCAGTACTAATAGGATATTCGGTGTCAGGTTGCGCCAACCAAATTCCATCCTATAACTGCTCCCCAATCATGTCCAACTAAATGTGCTTTTTCAATTTTCAAAGCATCCAATATATCTAAAACTTCTTTTTGAAGTTTGTCAAGGGTGTAGTTTTCTACTTCCAAAGGACTCCAGGAATCGCCTCGCCCTCGCAGATCTGGAACAATAATGCGATACCCGGCATTTGCAATGGCGATTTAATGTATTACACTGTTATGAGCTTTTTTGCCTTTTCAATATATTGATAATTCTATTATTTATGATTTCCGACAAGTTCCAATTGTACAGTTTAGGGTCCGTTGTGCTGTAGAACTCAATAACAGTAGCATCAATATCTTTATGATATTTTGCAAAGCTCTGATATCCCGGAACCCAACCAGAATGTTCATATTCATAAATGGAAGAATATATTTCCTGTTCTTCCTGTTCAAACAAAGTTCCATCGTTCAGTGCCCTTAGGAAAGTGCCCACATCTTCTGCTGTGGCATGCATGCCATAATCGTTTGTCTTTAAATCATAGGGATATCCTACATGATAGCCACTCATCACATCGTCTATATTCACTTCGCTTACCGAACTGTAGGTATTTTTAAGATTGAGCGGTATGAGAATTTCTTCCTGGATGAATTGAAAGTTCCTATAGCCCAATACATTATCCATTATTTTATTGATTAATAGATAGTTCGTATTGCAATATTCATAGTCTTCACCCGGCTCAAAGTTGGCCGGCATGCCTTGAATCAGTGCAAGACTTTCTTCATAGGTCTCTGTTGGAGCCTCCCAAAATTTCGGAGCGTCCGTAAAATTGGGAATGCCACTTCTATGCTGTATCATCAACCTCAAGGTAATTTGCTCTGCGTTTTCGATTCTTCCCACAAGTTCCGGTAAATAATCGGCGATGGTATTATCTAAAGAAAGCCGTCCATCACTTACCAGTTTGGTAACCGCCACGGCATCATATAGCTTGCTGATGCTGGCAATCTTAAATAAGGCATTAGGTTTGGCAGGAATCTTCGCATCTCGATCGTGCCATCCTGAAGTAAAATACTGAGGTGGTTTACCTCCTTGGTCTATATAAACAATCATTCCTTCAAACCCATGACCAACGGCTTCATCTAACTGCTCTTGAACCGTATCCGGTAAAGGAAGTATCCACGCCTTTAGCAAAAGCCAAGGTACAAAGAACAAGGAAGCTATGGATGCAACAATCAGCGCTATCCCCAGAGTTCGTTTTATTTTTTTCTTGTCCATAAGATTGTTGATTTTTTTAATTTTTAATTCGGATAGTATAAGAAACAGAAGTAATTTCGAAGCGCTTACTTATCAATTTACACCGAGCCAAATAAATGTCCCAAAGGTCCCTTACGCCAGGCATACCATTGGCCACAAAAAGTTTCAAAAAGCCTTTGCGCTTTTGAGAAGTGGTATAATGCGTATGTATATCCCAAAGATCAGGAATGAGATATTTGTTATTTCCATCTACCATGGAATTAGATTCTGCTTTATGAGCATTTGAAGTTGATTCAATCAAAATGATTTTTCACTCTTTTATTACAATGGTTTGGTTCGATATAGTGGTACCATTTTCAACATCAATAGAATTTACATTAGTTATAACCAAATCTCCAGTAATGATGTTCTTTGTACAGCTAATTGAGCGTAAAAGTGTACTAGTAAAAATGAAAAATGTTTTATTGTTTCGTATTTTTTCTTATTCATTAAACTCTTTAGGATATTCTACCATTCCATATACTCCTTTAAGCCCATTTTCAACCAATTCAATTACCATACAATTCTCTTTTGGCACTTCAAATGGTAATTCAATTTCATATTTATCCGCTCGTTGGTAACCAAATTTTGGATAATAGTTTTCGTGTCCGAGAAGAACGATTGATTTATGCCCTAATTCTTTAGCCTTTTTATGTGATTCAACTATAAGTTTTCCACCAATTCCATTTCCCTGAAATTCTGGCAAAACAGCAACAGGAGCAAGTGCCAGTGAGTCAAATTCTTCCGTCTCATTTTTAATTTTCAGTTTTGTAACCAAAAGATGTCCGACAATTTTTCCATCAATTTCAGCAACCAATGATAGTTCAGGAATAAAAGCATCTGATTTTCTTAATCGCTCCACTAAAAACTGTTCTTTATGGTCGCTAGATTTTTCAGTTTTAAACGCTTGCTCAATTACGTTAAAGACTTCGTTATAATCTTTGCTATATTCCTGTCTAATTCTCATTTACTATACACCAAAACGGCCTCAGCTACGGCCAGGTGTCTGGAGACACATACCAAAGCAGGCTTTATTTATAAACTCTAAGTTAGAAAATTAAGTCAAGCTCCAACAAGCCAAGGTTATAGCCTTTGTTGTAGCACGTTTTTATCTTTCATTTTTAAATTAAGTCCAACAGTCCATGAAAGTATTAGAATGAAAGCAACTTTTTGAACTAAAGGAGAGTATTGAATTAAATCTTCATTATAGTAGAAAAAGTTGTTTAACCCAATAATTAACATACAGAATATTCCCATTACCTTAAAAAAAGTCAATTGGTTATTATGTAGAGCTCTAATCATACCGATTATTACTACAAGGCCACAGATACTTAAAATCGTGGTCATAACATCATGATATCTGGTGAAAATGAAAGTGGCGGATAACATTGCCAAACCACCTGAAATTTTAATCGCTATTTTCCAATTTCTATTTTTTTCGAAGTAATCTGCAAATTGAATGAAAAATATAATCATACTGCAGCAAAGAATTGAAATTCCAGCAATTGCAATGGGTCTTGCTTGATTTTGAATTCCATTCAAGCCACTTTCGCGCATTAGGTTACACCAATGATTATTACGCCAATCAAATCCGATTGAATTTATATCTGCCAGTGAACCTCCAGGATATAATTTAGAAGCATAAATGTAAATACCTATGAAAACTAGTATTCCCATAGTGGGAAGAAATTTTAATAATCCTTTTGGGTTTATCATTCTTCTCTCTTCGCAAATTTGTTACAACGGTCTCATGTATGGCCTGTGCCGATGGACTTCAACATCAGGTTAAACGAATATTGATTTAATTGAAAGGTAATTAATTTTTTTGGACAAGGGTAGAAGACATGGGTTATACACCTTACTGGCAGTAGTGTTTCTACAATTCCTCCACGAGTTGAATATTATTTCCACAGGTATCATTAAAAACTGCAACTTTCACCGTCCCCATTTCAGTAGGCTTTACGCTAAAATCGACTCCCAGTTTTGTCAATTTTTCATATTCGGCGTCTATATTGTCAACGTCAAATTGCGTCCAGGGAATTCCAGCTTCCATTAAGGCATCTTGATAAACCTTGGATGGTTCAAAATGGTTGGGCGCAGGTTCCAATAATAATTCTGGCCCATCTTGCCATTCTTTAGAAACTAATGTAAGCCATCGATTACCACCGCCTAATGGTAGATCCTTCTTTTTTATGAAACCTAATTTCTTGGTATAAAAAGTTAAGGCGTTTTCTTGGTCCCGGACTGGAATGCTAATCAGAGTTACTTTCATTTAAATAATTTTTTCATTACTGCCAACGGGCTCGGCCATCGCCCAATACTTCACTGCATAGACCCTAGCAGGCATATTTATTAATCTCTAAGATAGGGAATAAGCGCGAGCCTTTGCAAGTAATGGGGTATAGGCGTTGTTAGCACTAGTGTTTTCTTCTATTCTTTGGCTGAGGCACTATGTCTTGAACTTGGATAATTTTCGTATTTTAAAGCTATGGAATTACCGATTGAGGTGTTATATATCCTCATTTTAATAATATTTCTTGCTTTGGCTATGACATTAGTTCATAATTTCACGGGTAGTGGTAGGAATTTCAGGAGCAGCAGAAATAAAAAGGCGAGAAAACAAGACTAAACTGCAAACTTTTAATTAGCTAATCCTGTTTTCAATCGAAAGTCTTCTGCCAAATTCTGTAGCACGGAATTCTATTTATTCATTAATGCAATCGGATTCGTATATGGTATCGTTCCGATTAATAACTAAGATAATAAAAAGGGAATTGCGTGCTAGAATTTCGTTAGTAGTCCTTGAGAGACTCTTACCAGACTACGCTTTGAACTATACACTTTGTTAGCCTCTGGTATTAATTTAAATTTAGCTCCAAATATTTATCAAACAAAAAACGTTTGCTATACCCAATACAAGTTCAAACAATATTCCTTGCGTAATTTGCTTGCTAGGCTTGCCATCGACTTTTATACTTATTAATCTGCCAATCGCAAAGCCTACAAAAATGAGTGATGCAATAAAATGCGAAGTAAAGGTAAGTTTTCCCATAAATGTCCCGAGTAAGATAATGATTCCTGCACATAGCATTACCGCACTAACACCTCTCATTTCGTTTAAGAGACTGGTATCATTCTCTAGCCTGATTCCCGAATTTTTTAAATAGGTTTTTATTGGATAGCTTAATCTCATTATACCTACAAAGACAAGCATTAAAGCTGATAATGTTAAGATTACGATTCTGATAATTTCCATTTTAAGATTTTTTAATTAATATTTCTGCAAATGTAAATTGTGGCTGTGACAAAGGTGTGTCAGGGGTATTATTGACTTTTTACATATTTTTCAAAATACGCTTTTATAGTCATATTGTGCGGGCTAAATGTTTCACTTTCGGTCACCAGCTTTTCAATAAAGTCTATTCTAAAGTGTCTAAAATCATTGCGTAATCGACAAAAGGCTACTAGCAAAAAATTTCCATGAATACTGTAGATAGCAAATGGCTCAATTTCTCGAGAGGTTCGTTCGTTTTCAGAAGAAGTATAGTCAATCGCCAAAACTTTATATTGGGTAATAGCCGATTGAATCTGCATTAGGTTACTGCTCGTTTTCTCCTCATTATTGTTCCCGCTAAAATAGATTCGATTCGCCAACAAATCTGCATTTCCCTTTTGAGAGTATCGTAATATTGCTTTTATTTTTTCTATGGCAGCAGTTACGTTTTTAACAAATGAGAGGTCTTTGTTTTTGATTGCTAACTGTTCAATAGTGATTAATGCATTAGCCTCGTCCTCAGAGAAAAGAACAGGAGGGAGGTGATAGCCTTCCATGATAGAATAACCTTTCCCTTCTTCGGTCACAAGGGGAATTCCTGATTTTTCAAGTGTGCGCATATCTCGATAAATGGTTCTTACGCTTACATTATGCTTTTCAGCAAGTTGTTTTGCCGTAATAATTTTTTTGGATTGCAGTTGGGTAAGAATAGCAGTTAATCTCGAAAGTCTTGGTTTCTCTTTTTCTTCCATTTTCGTATTTTCTGCTTGTGGCTAACGGTTGGGCTATGATTTGGTGCGTTGTTAGGATAGTTTAAGTTGGATTAAGATCTTCATCCAATGTCGTACAAGTTTTAAGTATTAGTTGTGGCAGATTATCTATCAATTATGTAAAATTTTTTAACAAGACCTTCTTGTTTAAATCCATAAGTAAGACTATTCTATCTTCATTTGTTCTGTTCCATGCTTCATGTTCAATAGTATCATTGAAAATAAAACTCTCACCTTCTTCCCATTTTCTTACGATCCCACCTACTTGCAAGCAACAATCACCCTCCGGAACTTTAATCCCCAAGTGACATCGCAGGACATCGGATGAAAAACCAACGTGAGGATTAATAACAGTGCCTGGGGACAGAATTGAAAAACCGGCTGTTTCGATTAAAGCATCATGTTTCTTAATAAAATCGGATAAAACCGGACATAATAAATGAGCATCGAAGACGTCGTTATACTGAAAACGAAGGCCAAAAACATTCCAGCCGTGATTGTAAAGAAAGGATTCCGGCCACTCTAAATATTTATCTTTTGTGACCGCATCGAAAAATTCGTTTTTTAGTAACGCATGTTTTTCCTCAAGGCTATTTGTAAAAGTGACTGATTTATCGAAAAATGGAAGCATTATAAAAAAGAATCTCGAGTTAAATTACATCATTACAATTTCAGGACATTTGGAGAGTCACTGATTATAGTTTCTGACTAACGTAAATATAAAAAAGTGACCAGGATAAAGTACAAAGCCCACTATTATTTTTATATTCTATTAGCGGTTGTACTCCTTATAACTCTTTTCGATAAAGGCCAATAAGCGATCCTGCTCTTCCGAAATGCCCTCGCTTAAACGGCCTATCGCCACAGGTAATAACCATTTTTTGTATTCGTCTTTGTGGCCGGGATTTAATTTCAGGTAATGTGACAGATAGTAATGGTGAAATAATTTTCTACCCATGGTAACAGCCCATCCAGTAAATAGGGGAGTGTTTGGGGGCAGTGCTCCCAATTGTAAAAGAATAGAAGTAAGGGCAAGATCAGCAATTGAATTTCCGGAAGAAGCGACTGTCCAGTCAATAATGTTTAATGTATTTCTACCCACGACCACATTATCCGGATGATAATCTCCATGACATAATTGTTCCCCTTTTTGGAGAGAATTTAAAAGATCCAAGGCAAGATTTCTTACTTTTTCATCCACTATTTCTACGATTTGAATCTTACTGATAAGCTGGAGTCTTTGCTGAGGAAGGCCTGGTATAATTTTTTCGTGTATGATAGAATGCAAACCAGCGAGTTGTTTCGCATATCTAAAAATCTTCCATGGTTGATTCGGCATTTCTGCAAGCATGGTTTTTCCAGGAAGTCGTTCAAAAACAATCCCCAATCGCCCCTCAATTTCTATAGTCTTTAGAACAGAGGGTACCGGTAAACCGGCCTTATAAATAAGTTGATTAATCTGAACTTCATTTTTTATCTGTTCTGCAGTCTTGTTGTGAAACAACTTGACAACCCATTCATCATTCAATTGGAATATCTCAGCTTCTCTGCCTATTCCTAATCTTATGCCAGGTTGATCCGATTCTTTTTTCAATAATTTGTTTTTAGCGGGTCCGAACCATGACTTGGCCTCTGCCATGATACCTATTGGGATGGAATTATTAATTATTGGTTATTAATTGCTCTCTAATAATAAACAATAAACAATAAACAATAAACCTACCTACTTACGCCGTCTCAACGAGTTGCAATAATTGCTTCCCACAAGGATCATAGCTTATTCTAAAGATTAAATGAAATGAATTCGAACAGTACAAAATGGGTGCTTGGCCATAAAGTTACAGCACATAAAACTACTGGTGATTATGATCTTATGGTTGCGGAAACACCATCTATGATAAAAGGTCCACCACCACATTTACATGATTCTTTTAAAGAATTATTTATAATCATTGAAGGTGAAATGGAGTTTATGGTTCATGGAAGAGTGATGGTTGTAAAGGATTGAGAATCAGTTGATATACCACCAAAGACCGTACATACGTTTGCAATCAACGGTCTCGGCTATGATTTCGTTGTGACTCGAGCGGAGCGAACTGGCGTAAGCAAATCATCCGCAGGATTATTCCGCCGAAATCTAGTCGTTTAATTTATACTTTTATCTTGGTGTGGCAAAAACCGCAATGAATTATAACCAATGTTGTGTATCGTGATTTATTTTGAGAGAAATGATGATCAAATAAATGGTTCGGATTACACCTATTTCTGTACTCGTTTAATTCGCGTTAATTCAATAGATTTCCAGGTTTTGCCTCCGTCATATGAATGTTCTTCAATTACATCATATTGATTTTCGGTTATATCGGTCAATCTTAATTGGTGCATATAATCAAGCTTTTTTGTCCCTCCAATACGTCTCTGAAGGGTATCTGTCCCATCTATTAGCCATTGATATATCGAAATGCCTCCATTGTTAAACACATAAGTTTCTTGCCAGATATTTGACGAAGGATCGATATACCCGAAAGATAAATATGAAAAACTGGAATCTTCACTTACAAATCTTTGAGAAATAACACATCCATCTAATTCAATTGTCGATTCGAGCTCGCCAATATATATTTCCTCGTTTTGTGTAACTGTATATTCTTTCCATTTGCCAATAAATGGTTTTATAATTTCAAAAGATCCCTTTGAACAAGGACTATCAGATTGGGAAAAGGAAATATTTGCAACTAAACAAAATAGTAAGAGCGATATTATTTTTTTCATACCATAAGATTTCCACCATTAAACATGATACGCAACGGTATTGGCTATGTACAGTTGCGCTGGTTAGCAAGGACTTTTGTAAGTACACGACGAGCCTAAAATTCCGCAGGAATTTTCAGGATAAGCCTGTTATAGCAATTGCTTATGGCCATTGTTACCTTGCGTTTATGTTTCGTTTAAATTCAGTCTGTATTAGTTTTTCAAGTTCTTCAAAGTTATATTTCAAGGTATTTGACGTAATCGAAAGTGGTGTTTTATACATATTTAAATTCGCTTTCATAAGTTTGGCTTGCATTCGGTTTTTAGCTTTTCCAATATACTTTTCAGGGTTTACGATGTCGATTAGCAAAATTTTTGTTGACATCACTTGTTTAGTTCTGATTTCCTGAATGTCGCTCCATTCGATTAGTCCTATACTTGAGGCATTTGAATTGTCAGTTATTCCGTTCGCGTCAATAATCAGTCCGATTTTTTTGTCGAACAGTTTTTTGATTCCGTACATTCCTGTCACACCGAAAAACAGAATTCCAACTATTCCTCCAATTCGGATAATTGCTGGGTCTGTTACTCTGAAAATGTTCGGAACAAATCTATCAGGATTAGTCGCAATCCAAATTCCGCCAGCAACAAATGCTAATGAACCTAATAGAAGCAATGCTATTTTCTTTTTACTTAATGGTATTTCAATTCTATTATTCAACTTTTCGGGTATTGAGTAGGTTCTAATGCGAAGTAAGGGTTAGTATATATAGCGTAGCCTGTTGATAGGTGGCTATGATTTCATATACATTGTTAGCATTTGTTTTAAATCTATCATTGCTAATTTTTCAGGCTAAAAATTTTGACATAAATAGATAATTAAAATCAACTTCTTTATAGAGACTTATTTAGGTTTTGAATATTCGATTAATTCCTCTACGTACAAGAAATCACCTTGAGTTTGTGTAAGCTTAATGAAGGTTTTTAATGCCGGTGCGTACAACCAAACCTCCTCTTCATCTGCGCTATATCCTCTCGAATTCGAGATATTACCTGTGTATTTAACCGTATAGGCCATGAATGTTCCAGCTTCTACCGTTTCTTCTTGGTATGATAATATCTCGGCATCTTGACTTTGGTTTCCCGTTGTTCCATCTTGACTTGTCCAATTGTTCTCATATTTCCACTTTTTACCCACTTCCAGAGGCCAGTCGTACTTAGGTGTTTCACTGTCTTCCGGCTTCACGATGTCAGTAACGGGAATCGTATCATTTCCGATCGTCATGCCTAAAACCCCATCAACACTTACTATTTCTCTTGTGTCTTCTCCTTCCGAGCGAACTTCTCCTTCCGTGGTTACACCTTTATATTTCCAAACCCATTTTTCGCCCACTTGATAATCTTCTAAAGTAGGTTGTTGAGAGATGCCAGATTTCGTCGGACTGTTGCAAGAACTAAGCATTACTAACGTAAAGAATATTAAAATTTGACTTTTCATAATAAAATTTATATTGATTTTGCTTACTTCTCTTTAATGCCTTTTTTCAACTTGTTCAGGCCTTTCGTTATTTTTTCAGTTCGTCATTAATAAGTTTAGATAAATTATCAATATCTCTCAACATAGGTTTTAAACTTTTTGTCAGATTGTCCTGGTTAATAGCTTCTAATGCGGAAATCCCATTTAGTATTAAAGCAATTTCCGGAAAATTATCTGCTACCTTTAACTCAGTAAATAAGTTGCTGGATTTATTTTTTGAACTGTTAAAAATATTTGCCTCAAACCCTAAATTTATTGCACTGGTTATGTGATTAGCATAAACATTATTATTTACAGATATTGCTTCAATAATATCTTCTTGTGAGTTTTTTAAGTCAAGAAGCTTATTTCTGATTTCAATGGGTATTAATTTGATATCTCCTGTAGATTGCAATGTTTCAATTGTGTTTGTATTAAAATTGAGAGCTGAAACTCCGAAATTGAGTTTTCCCTGAATAGTTAATAGTTCTTCTAAACTCCCCTGTTTTTGAAAACTGTCGATATAGTTATTATATTTCAAAGTATTTGAATCCAATATTTTAATTCTTTGATGAATGTAGGTAGAGTCCTTATTTAGTTCTTGTAAAATTTGAGAATAATAATTCTTTAAAACCCTATCGCTTTTTTTATTCTCATTCCAATTATTGATTTGAAGGGCAATTAAAATTCCAATTACTACCAGTAATATCTCCCCAATAGCATACAAAAGATATTTACTGAATTTGTTCTCCTTCAATAACTTTTGCCTAATTTTTCTAAAGAATTTTATCATTGGTTTAGTAGTTTGTTATAATGAAGGCTAACGTTTAGTATATGAATCGTAGCGACCGAATGGGAGCTATGATTTTATACATTGTTGGCAGTAGTTATCTGTTATTCATCTCATTTATTCAGAAAGTACAAATTGCCATGATATACCGTATTTGTCTTCACACCATCCGAACTTCTTACCAAAACCATAATCTCCTTCACCTTTGTAGTCATCTAGCGGAACCATGACTTGGCCACCATTTGAAGAAAGCTTTTCGAAAAGTGTTTGTATCACATCATCCAAATTGTCACTTATAAAAAGTGAAACTGCAGGAGTAAATGACCAAGCATGTTTATAATTGCTTTCAGAAACCATATAATCAGTTCCGTTTAATGTAAATACTCCATATTTAATAAGCTCAGGTGTGCCACCAGCCTCTCCCTCTGAGTATTTTATTATGTTTTTAACTTCTGAATTCGGAAATATAGAAGTATAAAAGTTTATGGCTTCTTCAGCCTTTCCGCATTGATCACCTACAAATGTCAGAAATGTTGTTGTTTTCATTTTTTTCTAATCATTATCAACGGTTTGTGTATGATTCCGTTGCGGGAAATTCGTGAGGATTTCCACGAAACGAATCAGTACAGAATAAAAGTAGAAAATGTTCTTTGAAGCAAGATAATAGTTATGGATTATACACATTGTTAGGCACTGTTTTATTGCTAATCCCCTCTTCCCAAATATGCTCTTATAGATTCTATATGACCATTGGAATTAAATGTAACAACGTCAACAACATGAAGTTCCTCAAACTTATCTACATGAATTTTCAATTCCGCAGCAACAGTATTTTCACTCTCATAAGTTGAAAGTACTTCAATTCCAATCGAATCAGCAGCTTCGAAATTTTTTTTCGTTTCTTCCAATGCCCTTTTTTTACCAGCCACCCGAATTTTCCAATCTCTTAATATTATGTTTTCAGAAAACATTGATTCAATTCCATTTAAGTCCTTTTCGGCATACATTCTTAAATATGCAAGGCATAAATTCTTATTCGAATCTCTTTTATTCATTTCTTAAATTGGCTACAACGGTCCCGGCTATGACTTGTGGCCTGCGCCAGACGCTTTTTTTGTTACTTAATTAAATTACGAAAAAATGGCCAAGAGGACAGCCATAAGTTAGAGGCGTAGCTGGCAGATGGCGCTGTCATTTAATAACTTTTTGAACTTCCCAAAATGTGATTTCTGGTGGTCCAGTTAAGAAGTTTATGGAATTAGCCATGAACGCTTGCAAGTGGGCAGTATTCATATGCTCAGAGTTATAATATGACAGGTCTTCCCATTCTTCATAAAGTAATATGTTCGTATTATCATTAGGATCAACATGGAGTTTTATTGAAACAAAATTGGGCTCTTCTTTTACTTTTTCAAAAAGACTGGTCAATTCCGAAACTGCATGAACACCCTTGTCTTGTTGGGCTTTAAATTTAAGTAGAACAATTACATTTTGCTCAGAATCATTGAATGTTTTGTCTTCAGAGGAAAACCACCCAACTAGAACTAATGATAATACTGCAAGAATTAAAATTGCAGATAAACTTTTAATAGTTGTCATATTTAGAATTTCTGTTTGTAAAGTACTTGGTTAGGACGATTTCTGCCAACGGTATTGTATAAAGTGCCGTTGTCATACCGAAGGGAGGCTATGCATTTTATACGTTGCTACCAAACGTTCTAATTTTTCTTTGATTTGTTCATTTCATTTTGCTGTGCTGCTTTCTTCTCTTTCAATATTTTTTGATTTTTCTTTTTTACTCTCCACTCCGCGCCCATGCCATCAGTCATCTCTGCTGGCGCAGCCTCAAGTGGTACTACAAGATCCCCTTCCACCGGCCATTTTTCTAACAAATGCGGATGATACCCACTAGGGTAATACTTTACAGGGTCAATTTGTTGTTCACGAACAAATGGTTCCTGAATCTCCTCCCGGCTAGTTGGAGGGTGGGGCACTACCAACTGGCCATTGTCAAAGTTGAACTGGGGAGCTCTGTTATTTGGAAAATCCGGGAGGATACCTTCTCTGACCCATATCTGTTCTTTTGTAACATTTACAACAATCCCATCGGGTGCACCAAAGTGAAATGGACCTTTCCAGTGATGTCGGATCTCAGCCACGGTTTCTTCATTTTGGTATGGGTCGAACGCCATATGCGTTGTCATGAACATGCGGGGCTGAATCTCTTTCGCTAAATACCCAGCGGCATACGCAGGAGTATGATGTGTATCCACCGTGTAACGGCCTAGAAAAGGCGGTACTCCCTGAACCCCTGAACTGATGGCAATAAGCTCAGCCTGAGTTTCTGTCACATATAAGTCTACCCCTTTAGCGTATTTAATATCTAACTCACTTGGTCTACCGTCACCTGTCCATACAAAGCTTAATCCGTTCCAATCCAGCCGATATCCTGATGCACCATCCTTGGCATGCGACCTTTGCCAATGCGTAATTTTCACACCGTCTTGTTCATAAATTACCCCGCCATTGTCTCTGAAGTCAAACTCATGAACTTTAATATCCCAACCATTACCTACCGGAAACACACTAAATGCATCTTGATGCCAGCCAAGCATCATTCTCATACCCTCTACCATAGTATTGGTCCCATATTCAGGTGTACGACCCGATGGCCCATATACATGAAGGTTATCATGCCAGCCTCCAGCCCAGGTGCGAAACATCCACAGATAGGGCAGCGACCCAAAATGATCCACATGGAGGTGGGTGATAAATACCTTATCAATTTGATTAAGGGCAATACCTGCCGCTGGATAATTTGCTATTGCACCTTCTCCAAGATCGAACACAAAATTTTCACCATTTCCTAGTTGCACAAGAATGGATGTATTCATTTGTCCTGGTCGAATTGAGGGAGAGGTTCCCATGAATATTACACGCATTTCTTCTGCTTGGATTTCCTCGGTATTAGGAAACCAGTTGGCAGCACTTTTCAACCAGGGTTGTGGGGAAATGCCTTCAAATAACAACCCCTCTTTCCATCGCTCTAAAGGAACACCGCCAGACAATGCCTTCTGTATGTCTTCTGGTGATGAAGGTGTCTGAATTTCTTGTGCAGTTCCTAAGAAAGTAATGCTCACTAGTAGAAGAAATAAAAAGTGTTTTGGTATTAGAGCTTTCATTTTCATGTTTTTTGCTTTTAAAGAGTAATCTGTTTTATGTTTGGTAACGGTTCGTGTAAATGGCGTAGTGGCGTTTAGCCACTATGAACATTTTACACATTGTTACGCACAGTATTAAATTTATCTTTTGAAATATTCAAGTAATGCCAAGCTACGTACAAGGTACATCATATTATTGTTGTTAGTTGTTTCGTCCTTATTAGCACTAAAAAAAGCTATAACTAATCTTTTTTCTGGTGAGATATAAACGCCTTGACCGCCAAGTCCAAATTTTACAAAGTCACCATCTTCAAAAACAACATCCCAATGATAACTTTGGAAAAGAGGTTCTTGGTCCTCAAACCAATTTAGCCATAATCTTTGACCTGTACCGCCTTCAGACCTAAATAGCTCTTTATCCCCTTTATGAATTTGACTTAGGTATCTTTCTGAAGCAATTTTGGTAGTAGCATCATCGGTAAAGGCTAATCCATAGCGAGCAAGGTCTCTTAAACGCATTAGCATTGTACCATAACTTCCTGCAACGCCTGTGCTGGATAGTGTTGTTCTTGCATCATCCTCGGCCCCAATTTTTGACCAAATATATTCTTGTACCAAACTATGAAATGGTTCAGACGATGCTCTTTCGGCTATAGTTGCTAAAACTACAGAATTGGCTGAGGTATAATCATAGATTTGCCCTTGACTTTCATACGCTCCGGCATTAGCCACTAATTCCATTAAGTTTTCTTCAAAAGCAGTTTCCGGTTCTGGGAATAATGTAGAATGTTGTAATAGCTGATAAAAACAATGATTGGGGTCAGTAAATGAAACTCTATCTTTAACATGTTCTCGGCAATCGGTTCCTGATGACATTCTCAGTAGATTTTCAATCGTAACACTTTCTAATGGTTTGTCCTTAAATTCTGGAAGGAATTTCCCGATTGTATCCTGTTCATTTAGAATTCCTTCATCTGCCAAGTTTCCGATTACTGTTCCAATAAAAGATTTACTGACCGATCCCAAAAAGTGTCTATCTGTAGATTCCATCTCGGGGTATTTTTCATAAACAATTTCACCTTTATGGAGTACGATTACTCCATTTATTTGTTTTTCCTCACATATTTGGTCAAGAGATGTTTCTTTTTTATAGAAAGTGCTGGTGAGAATTTCCTGTCCTATAGTGTTGCTTATTTTTTTTGGAAGCTCCCTTGTTTTTGTGGTTCCTTTTTCTATTAGCACCGTTGGGATATAGTTTTCCAGATGGCGAAAAATCTCAGTACTGTGAGGACCTCTTCCTTCTATCCATTCTGGAGCCGTAAAACTTACTTTTTGTTCATTGGGTGTAGGAATTTTTCTTGATTCTACTGCTAATGTTATTTTATCTTCTAACGAAAGCTCTTTTACTTGCTTTACCTGCTGTTTGCATCCTATAAATAGAAATAAACCGAAAAAGATAATTCCATGCAGTAGTATTCTGTTGTTGTTTGACATATTTTTTTTGTTTTATTGAGCCTAACGCTTTGTGTTTGGTTAGTTGCGTTAGCGACTAAGACACCAAAAAGGGAGAACCTGAGGGAAATTCGGAGAATTTTACGATTAGCGCTTACCAGACAAAAGCAATTAATTATACACGTTGTTATACACAGCTAATTATTTGTCTTCTTTTAAAAAATTAACGACTTCTTCAAAAGCCCTTTTGATTTCTTTATTTTCTAAACCGCCCTCAAATTTGTCAAACATATGCCCATATTCCTCCATTGAAATGAATTTGTGATTAATCTTTTTATTTTCTAATTCTTTGGACATTTTAACTGATTGTAAAAAAGGAACATCGGTGTCCTTGTTTCCGTGTATTAATAAAGTAGGCGGATAATCTTTTTTGATATTCTTGACAGGACATAAAGCTTCCAGTTTTCCTTGGTCACTTTTTTTATTCAATCCAGTGACTAACTCTCCCCATTTTCCACTTTGACGAGTGTAGACATAAAAATTAAATCGGTCTTCAAATGATGCGTTGGTAACAACAGAATTATTTATCGAACTCAAAGCCGTTTCTTCATCTACTTTGTCCATTTGAAGATAATGGCTATCAGGTTTGTGTGCCCAATCATCCATAATGTTCCCATAACCATAGAATGAAACTATTGCCCTTGGTTTTACAGCAAAAGTTCCTGACAAAATTGATAAATAGGCTCCTGCCGAATGTCCAATTAAATAAATTCGTTTTTTATCAATATTTAGTTTTTCATCGTTTTTTATAGCCCATAATATTGCATCTTGAATGTCTTCGCTAATTTGTGTCAGATGTGTTTTGGGAGCTAGTCTGTAATCGATTGTTAAAACTGAAAATCCGTTATCTAAATAAAAATTGATTTGCTCTTTGGGGATGTCTTCACGACTTCCAGATACCATTGCTCCGCCGTGTAACCACATTATATGGGGTCTCTGTTTTGTGTCTGTTTCCGTTTGAAACAAGTCTGCTTTGATTTCTATATTACCAATCTTTTTATAAGTAAATGTAGATTTCATTTGTTGGTTCCCGACATATTCGCTGATATAAAAACTCTTAAGTGAGTAGATAAAATTTCAGGATGAGTCATCCACATTTCATGTCCGGCATCAGAAAGATGAATATGTGTGGCATTTGGCATTTTCTTGGCTAAGGCATCATTTGTACATTTCAAGATCGGCATCGTGTTAGCTGCGGTAATCAGCATTACGGGAACGTTAAAATCTGTGCTTAAATCTGGAAAAGGGTCTTCCGAATTAACAAAGGCTTCCATTTCTCCAAGATTATCTTTGAGTGATTCGAGAACTTCAGGAGGTAACTGGTCTTGAATATCAGCTCCTACAAAGAACTCAAATATTGCTTTCATTATTAGGGTTGTATCTTTAGTTTTAAAAGATAAACCAACATTTTCTATTAGCCCTTTTTGAGCAGATTGATACCATTGTTCACATCCTTTAAGTCTTAGTAATGGGGGCTCTGAAAGGGTTAGACTTTTGACCTTATCTTGGTTCTTATGAGTGTATTCCATGGCAACAAGGCCGCCAAAAGAATGGCCTATAAGATGAACTGATTTGATCTTAAGTGAGTTTATCAGAGTTTCAAGGTCCTTTGCTTCACTTTCTACACTGTATTGAACACCATCATGATACTTATTTGCGTTGGGGAAATTAAATCTTCTGCTGTAGCTAATAACTTTGTAATTCCCCTTAAGTAATTCTAATTGAGGCATAAAAACCCTATAATCTTCTTGTCCTCCATGAATAAATAGAACAGTTTCTCCCGTTCCTACTTGCTCATAATATAGTTGATTTTCATTAGTATTTGCACAACCAAAAAATACTAATACCGATAAGCTAGTCAAGAATCTAAAAATAGTTTTGTTTTTCATTTTTTTGATTTTCAATGTGCTACAATGGTTTGGCTATGAAGTGTTGCTGTCTCGAAGGGCGGCAATGATTTCATAGCCTTTGTTGTATTTAGGTTTTTAATTTTTCATTATGCCCAAGGATTGTACGAACCAAAATTCCATATATACCCTTCTGGATCTTGACAACTGTACCCACGACCGCCGTAGTCCTCGTCTTTTATATCTAACACGATTCTCGCTCCAGTTGCAATTGCCCTGGCATAGTGTTCATCGATATCTTCAACAATGATATATGGGGTTTGCGTATTAGTTCCATTAAGGTCATTTGGTGTCTTAACCAGTTTACCATATTCGTTATCATTTTCAGACCCTAACATGATCATACCATTTCCAAATTTTAACTGCGCATGAGAGATAGTTTCATTTTCACCTGGCACAACCAAATGCTTTTCAAATCCGAAAGCATCACATAGCCACTCAATCGCTGCTGGAGCATCTTTGTATCTCATGCTAGGAATTATAACAGATCCTTTTTGTTCCATTTTATATCAATTTTATTATTGCTTTTAGCTTACACAGAACGTTAAGTATATGAAGCGTAGCGACTGAATGGGGGCTATGATTTCATATACCTTGTTGTGCTTTCGTCATTTATTTAGTTCTTGATCAATCGATGTCAAAACCGTATGACACTTTTTAATTAAATCTGATCTGTACATATTATTTACTTTTTGATAAAACGCTACAGATGACAATGCTCTGACGAACAATTTAAACTCTTGACTATCCTTTTTATTTAGAAAAGCAAAATCACTTTCGTTGAACATATCTTGAGTCGTGAATATGTCAGAAACTGTGCTACCAAATTTGATAAAATCGGTTTCAGAATCCATTTTTGAAGCAACACCAATCATCCATTCACTAATGGATAAAAGCAAGGCCCTTGTTTCATCATAGTCACTATACAGATCAAGAATTTCTTCTTTTAAATCCTGGTTTCGAATGTGCCCTAATGTTCCCGAACTCAACATACTTTGATAGGTATTATCATTTGGAGAAAAAGCTTGGTCCAGCAATTGATCCCAAGTTTGACTCATGTTTTGGACTTGTTCCATATTGTCAATCCCATCGAATAATCCTACAAGTGACTCTTTAAGATTTTCTCTCAAAGCATTATTGCGAATCATAGTACTTCTAAAGTCTGTGGTATCCTTTACCAAATCACGATGAATTCTCTCCAGTAAATCATCACCCAAACGATGTTCTTTATTTTCTTGATTCCAATTGTTAACACCCAAAGCAATCAATATTCCAATTACGACAAGTATAATCTCACCAAATGCATACAGAAGGTATTTACTGTATTTATTTTCAGAGAGTAGTTTTTGTCGAATTTTCCTAAAGAATTTGATCATTTTTATTTATAATGAAGCACAACGGTCTCGGCTATGAGTGGTTGTGTGGGTTAGCACTTAACTTTGCAAGTACGCACCAAACTGAAAATCCGCGAGTCCCGATAAGTATCGGGATCAGAGGTGGGCGAGAACAAGCAATTACTTATAGCCATTGTTGTGTGTAGTTATTTTTTTATTTCATTTTTTAAGTCCAACAATTTCAATTCTTTGTGGTAGTTCTCAATTCTTGAGTGTGCATTTCCGTCAATTAATAAAATGACAATTAACATTGAAATGGTTGTAACACTAATTGCTCTCCAAGTTGGTGTATTAATAAATAGAATTAATAATGCTGCTACGATAATTAATATTGGAACTACTTTAAATACAACTGTAAATTGCTTTAAAGTGCTTTCAGAACGTTCAATTTCGGACTGATAAAAAGCAGATTCATCGGTATTAAAATCCTTTTCAAATTGTTTAACTCTTTGAATATTGGTGTAGTTAACCCCGCTGCCAATTATTAATAGTAATATACCTGCTACTAACGTTGGAATGATATAAGCCTTTGCTAAATCTGTTTTTCCTAATTGCCAAAATCCAACACTTGCGATTAAAAATCCAATCGCGAAGAAAATAAAGAAACGTGTTGAGAATACTTCGGCTTTTGCCCATTCGATTGCTAGTTTTAATACGTCCATAGTTTCATTTTTTAATTACACACAACGTTCCTGGTTATGATACGGCGCCTGGAAGGGCATACCACTGGGGCATGATTAATAAACCACAAGTTAGCAATTATTCACCGGCAAGCGCAGGCGATGGAATATAGGAGTTGTTGGCTGCTTTAGGAGTTATCTTGCGAAGTTATATTCATTTCTCATTAGCCAAGCTGCTGAATCCTTAAATCGGACTTCTTTCCTGATTATAAATCGTTGCGGTCCAAAAATGTATACATTCCTTATTAGAGCGTTCTTTCTATTGTCTTTACCAGAATATTCGGTTGTAATTTTTATCTCTTGATTTGTTATTATTTCTCTTGACATCACCCTAGTTTTGTTCAGTAGCACCCCATCTTTGGAGATTGTAATCTTATCCTTGCTATTTGCATTAGGCTCTTTTGGATAACTAATAAAAAGTTGTACTTGGTATTCATTCTTCCCTTGTTCAACCGATACATTGGCAGGCATTGTAAATGGTTTGTTAGTACTATAATCGAGATAGGTAAGTGTACCCTTCCATTTACCAGAAATCATACCCAAATCATCGGGTGAAATTGTATTTTGAGAATAATTACCGTGTGATATCATTAAAGTAAAAACAGTAAAAATGTTGGTTAAAAAGAACTTCATAGTGTTTTATTATTGCAGCCAACAGCACTGGCTATAATTACGGCGGGTTTGGATGACGAGCCTTTGGCGTTGGCTCCCCTGTCCCGATAGCTATCGGGATTGCGAGAAATTAGCGTGGGCAAGGCGAGCCAAGCCTCGAGTCAGTTTTTTTTGTTTTATTGAAGTCTAAATGTAGGAATTCTTCTTCGTATTAAGCACCTGTCCCCGCTGAATTATAGGCGTTGTTGACTACATTTAATTTGCGTTTATCCATAGTGGAGCACCATCTTCCCATTTATTGTGTGTGAGTCTGACCTTGTGACCGTCTTCTAGTCTGATTGCTGTGATTTCACCATACAATTGAGGGCTGAAAATATAAGTTTGCACTAATGGCTGTTCATCATTGATGCCAAATTCTTCAGAGGTAAAAATCAACCATTTTCCATCCGGAGAAAAATGAGGGTGCCCTTCCTGACCGGTATAACTAGTTAACTGTTTTGGTTCACTCCAACTATTGTCAGGTTGTCTTTCCATGAGAAAGATATCCACGGTTTTAATGATTCCATTTTTATCGGCTCCGGTGACATCGGAGCAGAAGGCAATTTTAGACCCATCATGGGATATCACTGGAAAGTTCTCCCTATCTGCACTATTGGTGAGATTAATTATATTCTCGTTTTCTTTGAGGTAGATATCCATGTTGCCAGACATTCCGCTTCTGTAAACCATGGAAGAATTGTCTTTAGAGAAATCCGCAAAGCCATTGTTACTGTCAAAATCAGTGACTCGTTCCAGTTTCTTTTCCTTCATTTGAAATTTATAAATAGCCCCTTGTGCTGAAGGATTAGCCCTGAAGCCACCTACCGTGAACTGAAGATATTCCCCGTCAGGTGTGAATTTAGTATCAATAATCCTGGATAATAGAGGATTCATGTTCGGGTCAGTTTCAAACTTAAAGAGATGGGTAACCTCTTTAGTTCGATAGTCTACTGAATAAAAGTCGGGTGAAACGGAAAAAAACGAACTGCAGAATACTACAATATAAATGATCATGGCAACATTAGCGGATAGCATAAGAAAGTAATGCTTAAACAAAGATGCCGTGGGTTTTCCATTCAATTTCTGTTTCTTGTATTTGGACCTTGTAATTAAAATCAATAGTAGGAATAGCGCACCAAGAATTAACATGGACCATTTCACTTGATTGAGGGGAAGATTAATGACTGTAAACTGATAAAACAACAATCCACCTATTCCAGTAGCTGCGATAAGAGACAAAACTGAAAAAACCAGGTACTTCCATGAGGAAATAGTCTTTCTTTTTCTTATGCTTTTAACTATCCCTATGATAAACCATGCCAGCGCAAAAAGAGGAATAAGAATCAAGAGATATATAAATGGAGTCATCAGATCTTGAGGCCCCCTGGCAGGAAGATGATCGTAAACAATGGACATTCCATTCATGGTCGGTGGTGCAGCAAAAGCCCTTCTCACCCCGTAAAGATCAATGGATTTATCTATCAGGGTAGCAGTTTCTGCACTATTCTTTACCAATAGCTCGCCTTCAAATCCTGACATGTTTTCTTTTGTTTCTTCTGGCTTTTTACCACCATGAAAGACCACTAACCCATGCGGGTGATAGTTGGCATTGAACATGTCGATATCCTGCACCAGAGTCGAATCAATTTCCGAGGTTGCCAGATCCAGGCTCATAATAGAAAAGGCGTCGGTTTCATTGTTAATAACAGTAAAGAGTAGGTCATCGTCACTACCAAATGCGGGTGATACGCAATCAAAAGGAAAGTCAATAACGGACACTACATTGTCTCCATTGGCAGTCATTTTAAAAAGCGATAGGAGATCGTCTTTTCCGCTGTAAAAGAAAATTTCACTGTCATCTGCAGACCAAACTGGACTGCCTTCCCAATGATTTGAATCTGTTAAGCGAGTGGCTTTTCCTCCTTCAGCAGCTACAGTGAAAATATCTCCTGTGCGTTGCATGGCAAAAGGAAAGTACTGATGAGGCTTGGTATCGTGTTCTCTGTCGCTTGAAAAGGCAATTTTATCGCCAAGATTTGAAAATTTGGGGCGAAAATCTCCACCCGGACTGTTGGTGAGATTCTGCGCTTCTGAAATATCAAGTGTGTCGGCAGGGCTAAAAGGAAGTTTATAAATATCAGCGTTGCCCTCATGTGTAGACAAAAACGCTATCCATTTTCCATCGGGGGAAAAGTCTACCTGATCTTGCATGGATTGACTTTTTACCAAAAGTCTGGGCAGGGTATCCCCTTCAACATGTTTTATAAATAGATTCGGTGGGCCAAGGCGTTCAGAAGTAAAAACCACCCACTGACCGTCAGGGCTTATTTTGGCATCATAGTCAAGGCTTTCGTGACTGGTGAAAGGGATAAAGGATCTTCCATTGTCTTTTGATAAATGAATGTCCCATCCTTCAGGACGAAATGAGGAATAGAAGACTT
Organism: Flavobacteriaceae bacterium; assembly: GCA_965212205.1. Taxonomy (GTDB): domain Bacteria; phylum Bacteroidota; class Bacteroidia; order Flavobacteriales; family Flavobacteriaceae; genus JAHEJJ01. The sequence continues at coordinate 164,183 of CBDBUX010000019.1, read as the reverse complement.
TGTCATCGGACTGGGCTTGAAGTAACCCTGTTCCAAAAAGGAACAATAAAATATGTAGTGTTTTTCTCATATAATTGTTGCTAACGGTTTGGCTATGCGCAGTGTCCCGAAGGGCATTGCGTATAGGCTTTGTTGTGCTTAGTATTTATTGTGATTCTTTTTCATGTTCTTAATCAACTTGCCCAGGTCTTTACCCTTTTTTTTCCTTTCAAGAGCACTTGATTCGTAATGCATTCTTTCCTTTTCTATCCTGAGGTAGTTTTCATACGTTTCATGGCTCAGCTGACCATTTTCCATGGCTTCCAATACTGCACACCCATCTTCATTCGTATGTGTGCAATCTGAGTATTTACAGTCTTTTGAAAGGCCAGAAATCTCATCAAAGGTCATTTCTATTCCTTTCTGAGAATCGGTTATTCCGATTTCTCTCATTCCAGGATTGTCAATCAGTATACCATGTTCAAGCACAATCAATTCTCGATGAGTCGTGACGTGTTTTCCACGGTCTATACTTTCACTGATTTCCCCTGTCACCATAATCTGTTCTCCGCTCAGAATATTGATCAATGTAGATTTTCCAACGCCTGATGACCCGAGTAAACAGTAGGTTTTTCCTTTCTGCAGAACAGACTTTAAATCATCTATACCTTCTTGACTCAGATTACTTATCGCAAACACAGGGGTATTTTTGATTCTCTCTTTAACCTGTGTGAGCAATGCTTCAAGTTCCTGTTCTTCGAGTAAGTCAATCTTACTCAGGACGACAACAGGTTCAATTGCCGAGTTATTGCAAATTGTCATGTACCGTTCCAGCCGGTTGATGTTGAAGTCTCGATTAATCGATTGAATGATGAGACCCATGTCGATGTTTGTGGCAATTATCTGGGATTGACCTTTCTTTCCTATAGCCTTTCTTTCCAATTTAGAAGTCCTGGGTAGAACAGCATGAATTAGCGCCTTGTCCACATCATATTCTGCGATAGCCACCCAATCGCCAACAGCGGGTAGTTCACTTTTGTCTTCTATTGTAAACCTTAAGTTCCCGATAAGCTCGCATTCCAGTTCGGCAGAAGCGGTTCTTACTGTGTAGCGATCTTTATGCGCTATAATAACTCTGCCAATACCAAAAGAATCAAGTTGTTGTTCTTTCCGATATTTTTCCAGTTCGTTTATATATCCTAAATCTTCAAGAGTCACTCTAGGTTTCTTTTATTAAGCACAAGGTTCTGGCTATGGTGCGTTTTAATGCACTATAGCTTTTGTTGGCTGTAGTTTTTTATTTATTTCAAAATGTTTCAATACCCGCATAGCTCTCAAAGTATTCCATCTACTGGGTTTACCAGCTTTTTCCATTACGAAGTGTACTTCTCCTGGATGAGCTGCTTGCATATTCCAAGTATCATCTTTATTCCTTTTTTTAAGGAGATTTGAGGTTGCTTCATTCATTCTATCATCCCAATTTCTTGCAGCATATCGGAAATAATCCAAAGCTCTAAGAATATCATACTTCCATCTGCTCGGATACGATAATTTCAAAAAGTCCTTGTGAATGATGATACCGGTTCGGTCAGAAAGGAATAGTCTATGAATCAGTATGAATTCTTCCGCACTTTTAATGACGGTTGAAATGTCATCTTTTCTGTAAATAAAACCTGCTTTTTGAAACTCAAAAAGTCCCTCAAGTACTGAGATTGTTGAATGCAAAGAACTATGACCTGCACCGCTTCTTGTTGTCATACAATTGAATCCACCATCAGGCATTATTTCATTGAGAAGACTATCTACAATCGATTGTAGTTCTTTTTCAGGTGTATTAAAAAAAGAGGCATAGTTCAAAAACATTCCATTCACACAAACGTCACTGCGGTGTGACGTGGAAGGTCCGAGTTGTATTCCACCATCTTCCGATTTTGAAGTTTGCAGGACCTGTTCAATGGATTCTTTCACTTGTTGGTTATCTGGACTCAAATTTAAGTTGCGAAGGTCGAGAAGCGTGTAATGAGTTGAAATCCACTTTGGTTGGTAAAATCGATCTCCCCAATGACCATTTGGTTTTCTATTAGATAAAAATTGCTTTCCCCAGCCTTCAGATTCAATTTGGTCTTGTAAATCTTTTCTGTCAGTTCCTAACAAATCGCGGTGAACCTGGTATTGTATTGAAACATCACCTTTAAGCAACCATTCTATGATTTGTTCTTCGTCCATTTCTTAATTACAGCCGGCGTGTTCGTGTATGATTTGTGCGACTGAGAATCCGCTGGATTTTCATTCGTTGTAAATCAATTAATAAATGTAGGATTTTTTCTTTTGCTTAACCAACTGAGCATGAATTATACACGTTGTTGGCAATAGTTATTTTCGTAAGGATTCTGTTACAATAGCGTCTTAGAATAAATAAAATAAATAAAAAGTAAAATGTAGTATGAAGAATCAAATTGAAAATGCACTTTTAGACTTAAAAGAATTACTAAGTAAAGGACAATTTATTGAAGCTATGGAAAAGTACTTAGCTGATGATGTTGTTTTACAAGAAGCTAACAATGAACCAAAAATTGGAAAAGAGGTTTGTTTACAAGCCGAAAAGGATTTATTAGCTACTGTAACCGATTTTGGTGGATATGAAATGAAAAACATAGCTGTTAACGGCAACACATCCTATTATGAAGCCGTGATGGATTTTACAACTAATGATGGCACAAAGCATCATTTTGAACAAGTGAATCGAACGCAATGGAAAGACGGAAAAATTATTAATGAGCGTTATTTTCACGCATAAAGTTCGGATTAATACCGGTACATAATACGATTGTGAATTCGAATCCTGGTATTCATTGCCAAAATCAGGATTTCTTTTGCTAATTTTTAAATTAAATAATCGCTTATTGTTTATGTGCTTCCCAATTGGTTTTTATTACTGCCAACGGTCCTGGCTATAATTTCGGCGGGATTGGATGGCGAGCCTTTAGTGGCTGACCCTGACATTCATCGTCAGGGGATTAGCGTGGGCAGGGCGAGCCAAACCGCGAGTCAGGTTTTATTTTTTTTATTAAAGTCTAATGTAGGAAAACTTGCCCGAATTTGCCTTAAGCGAGGACGTGTTTAATAGGGGTAGGAGAGTAGGGCTGCACTTGTCCCGACTTCGGCGCATTATAGATGTTGTTAGGTGCTGTCCAATATTTTACAGAGTATTCAGTTCGGCTTTTTAATCACTTAATTGCCTGTAAAATTGGGGAACATGACACCTATGCTAAATAATTCAATAGGACTAAATTATAATAACAGGAGTCAGGGACTCAGCTTATTAAGCTTGTAAAGTTTTCTGAAAGAAAGAATTACTAGTATTGAAAAGGTTAGAATAAACAACAATAAAACCAAAAAAGGTAAATCGATACCGGTTGTGGTAATACTCTTTGTGGACATGCTTTTAGCTAATTCTAAATTTCTCCAAATCCATATGTAACCAATAACGTCAATTGAGCAATGAATAACTATACCCGGGATTATAGAATTTGTAAGATATGCTAAAACTCCCCAGCCTATTGATCCTATAAAAAATATGGGAATTAGATGTGGGGTAATGGTTATGTTGGGTAAATGTAAAAGTGTGAAGAACAGAGCCACAACTAGAATAGCCTTTTTTGGGCCATGCCTAAGTTCAATGGGTTTTTGCATATAGCCCCTAAATGCAACTTCTTCAATAATTCCTGCCACCAGGGAGGTCATAATTATCAGAGAAACAACAGTCCAGGTTGAGTAACCCATAATGCGTTCTATTTGAATTATTTGACCAGATAGGACATCCATAATTCTTACCCCGAGCATAATTAAACCCAAAATAGTGCCCCCAAGAAAAATAGCCGAGATCCAACCCCATTTTCTCTTTTTTGAGGTTAAAGAATTGGCTCGCATCCACAAGTGTCTAATTCTTTGTGTTGATTTTGGAATCCACTGGCCATCTAAATATTTCCAGACTAAGAATAAAACAATTGCCATTAATGGAAAAGACCAGGGAATATCAGGGGTGAGTTTAATGTTGGTAAGTGCAATTACCGACCATAGCCTTGTGACAATTTCCAGAATTATAAATCCGAAGAAAATTGCTTTTAGCCAAATTGGAAATTTAAGTGTCATAAAAGGGCCTTTATCTTTGTTTGATCGCTCTTCATAATAGATCATTATAAATTGGATCTAACGTTCTTGTATATGATTTGCCTGCGCTTTTCGTTATGCTAGGAACAGCTTGAAATCTAATGTAGGAAAACTTGTCCGAACTTGCCTTCTTATTTATTTATAGGTAAATTAAGTGCTAAACTATTTTTTATTATGAGAGGGGTAATCAAATCAATCCTGATAATAATTTCATTAGCTATTGGTTTAAGATGTAATAATCCAAAACAGATAGACGAAAGAGCAAAGATCAATCATGAAGATGATCAAAGAACTTTGAACGATCAGTTGGATGAGATTGAGGAACTGTGTTTAGATTTGAAAGTTGATAGTTATATGTCTTATTTTCATGATGATGCCATTATTTTTCCTCCCGGTCAATCTAGCATACAAGGAATAGATAGCATTGCGAAGTTTTATAGTGTGTTTGAAGAATTATTTGTTCCTTCTTTTAAAAATGTCTATTCGGAACGCTCTTTCGAGATTGATGATTCCGTTGCTGTCCGGAGGTATCACGGATTTGCCGAGATCCTTTTTAAGGATTCTCCCGATACTTTGATTTCAAACAACAAATACGTGGATGTACTGAAAAAACAGCCTGATGGATCCTGGAAAATAATATGGCATATCTGGAATGAAAATAGACCTGTAGAATAAGCATTTGATGCTAACGGTTGGCTTAATGAACCTGTCTCACCGCATGCGGGATTATAGCTGCTGTTGAAGGGCGGTTTTTATTTTTCAGAAATCGAACCTCTAGTTTTAAAATGAGCGTAGAAACTTAATATTATAGCGGTTGCTGAAAAAATGGTCATTAGTGTTCCAGGTACGAAGTTGACATAACCACCTAAATCCATAAAGAGAAAATACCCTAAATCTGCTAAACCGCCAGTTATTGCAGCTAAGAAAATGGCATTTTTCTTTCCTTTCCACACATAGAACGCGCATATAAATGTTACAATACCAATCCAGAATAAGTTGAATCCATGCTGATCTATAACTGCTCCTACAGCTTCCGGATATTCAATTTGCAAAGTTGAAGGCTCTACCGCATCGGCAATGGCTATAAAAGATGAACTTATATCTCCTGTTAATGGGCCTTTCATAATCATAACTCCTGCAAGGATATGTACAAGGCCCCAAATGATCCATAGAATAGCTGATGTCTTTAGAAGTAATGAGTAATGTTTCATGTGTATAGATATAATAATTTCATATTAATGCCCTACAATGTCAGGCTTCGTGCTCTATTCAAATTAAAGTTATGCAAATGCCATTTCCCGATTATATTTTTTCCGGTATTCTATGGGAGATAGTCCTGAATATTTTCGAAAAGTGTTTCTGAATGCCTTTTCGTCATTGTACCCAATACCATACATAATTTCAAGAATCGTCTTTGTAGTTGATTCCAATTTCTTTTTTGCAGCCTCAACTTTTACTCGCTGTATGTACTCTAGTGGAGTATTGGCGGTAGCTTTTTTAAATCTCCTCAAAAAACTCCTCCCATTTAAGTTTACCATTTGGGCAATCTCATTAATGTTCAATTTATCAGTATAATTACTTTCGATGTAAATCTGAGCCTTTTTAATAGGCTCGTCCGAATGGTCTTTTTGTCCACTAAAAATAATAAACTCACTTTGGCTTAATCTATCAAATTCAATTTCGGCAACCTTCGAACACCATATAGCGGTTTCTCTTCCGAAATACCTTTCTATTAGGTATAGTGTGAAATTTAAAATTGAATATGCCCCTCCGCTAGAGTATATACCATTGTCCTCACAAATTATCTTTTCAGGAATCAGTTTTACTTCAGGATACTTGCTTTTGAAAATATCGTGAACAGTCCAATGTGTAGCACAGGATTTTCCGTTTATCAACCCAGTTTCAGCCAAGATAAATGCACCCTTACATAAACTCGCAATCTCAGAATCGTTTTCAATTCTCTGTGTTTTAATCCATTTCACAAAATCCTTATTATTTTCGATTTCTTTATCTAATTCTCCGCTTATTGGAGAAATGATTATCAAATCGGTTTTTGATATCTCATGAATTGTGGCCGTAGGTTGAACACTAAACAAGCCTTGATAAACCACCGCTTCTTTTGATAGCCCTACTAAATCTATTTTAAAAAGACTCTCCGTTTGTCCATTTAGCCTCTTATAATAGGAGTTTGCCATATTAAGCATATTAAATGGTGCAATGATAGTATCTACAATGCTATTACCTGATGGAACAATAACACTAATGTGTTTCATAATTAACAAATTACCTACAAATATAAACCAAATAAATGTCTGAATCAACCCCCTAAGTAGTCGTAAAAGACATGCGCAAAATATATTAAAACGCCATACATTTGTTATGTAATCAATTACTAAAAATTAATATTATGGAAAATAAAGAAGTAATGGTAGTATATAAATGGACTGCCAAAGAAGGAAAATCCGAAGAATTAAAAGCAATCTATCGTGAGGTAGAAAGCCAAATGAAATCTAATGAACCGGGAGCATTAAAAGTTCAATGTTATTTTGATGAGACTTCATCTACACTAATTGTGATGGATCTTTTTTCAGATGCCAATGCAGTGGGATTTCATTTAGGTACAACCGCAGCTGGTCATTTCAGTCACTTGTTAGAAATTGCTGTTCCAGGTGAATTCTTATTCTGTGGAGAAATTCCTGAAGAGATGAAACAAGCTGCCATTGGAATGGGTTTAAATGCCACGTTTGCGCCCAAAGTATTTGGATTTGAAAGAGCTTAAAACAACTACAAAGTAATATTTAAAAAGATTGAAGAGGAGAGACCAGTACCATTTTTTATTTCAAAATGAAACTTAGTGGTTTTGACTATGATTCCCGTCCATGGTGCGATAATGGCGGTTTTGGCAATAGATTTAATTATTAACCATTTGATTAATTCTAGAGGCAATTTCTTTTGAATAATTCTCTAATCCTCCAATATGTGGCCCATTTACCTCATAAAATTCTTTCGGATCATTTGCATTATCATAAATTTTTCTGCCGAGCCCTATTGGAACCATTTGATCTTCCCTGCTATGAATGACTAATAAGGGTTTGTAGTTTTTCATTATTTCCAGATCTGCCAAAAATCCGTTTTTCACAAAATGTCCAAAAATTGAAGCTTTATGCCTAGCTTCTTCCTTAAATGATGAAAAGGCACCTTCAATTACAAGCCCATCAAATTTCTGCTGACGGTTGGAACCAACGATGGTGGCTAAATAACCGCCATATGATTGGCCATAAATAATTAATTTGGAATCCTTAATTTCTTCTTTTTGCAAATATTCCAGGGCCAAATATGCATCCTGAAGCACACTCTCATGGCTAGACGTTCCTTCTGAAGACCCATACCCGCTATAGTCGAATATGAAAATTCGATATCCAAACTCAATGAGCGGAATTATCAATTGATATTGGGTTAGCAAGTTACCTGCGCTTCCATGGTAATGTAAAATAGTGGCCACCGGCTCAATATTATTTGGAGTTATAAGCCAACCATTTAATTTATTACCGCTATAACCGCTAAAATATTTATTCCGTATTGAATAATTTTGATTGATAACCTTCAATCTGGAATCTTTTAAAATGATTTCTGCACTAAGCTGGTCGTACTCGATATGAAAGGTATCTTTATCAGCCAAATAATGAGTTAGCTCTGTAATAGGAGCTATCTGACTTGGTCTATGAAATGTTCCATTGAAGGAGCAAGCGGTTAATAGATATGACACCACAATATAACAAGCAGTTTTGCAACTATTCATAGCTATTTGCTTTATGAGTGATTTCCTATTTAATTGCCAACCGTCCCTGCTCCACCTTCGCCTTTGGCATGATGAATTATAGGTATGTTTGTGCAATGTTTTTTACTCTTAGGATATACTGATTCTATTAAAATTCATAATCCAATGTCTCTCTCAATTCACTGTGGACTGATTTGTTGTCAAATCTGCTTAGAACCTTTCTCGCTTTTTCAGGCACATATACTGTTTCATAGTCCTCCCCAACGAACGCTATTACAGATTCAAGCTTTTCGAACCACATTATCGTTGTAAATTCCACTTCATGCTCAAGTTCTCTTCGCAATAACTGAATACGCTTATATCCTGCAATTTTTTTATCCTCAATTCCGGGAAAAATTTCTGTTTTCAACAAGTTTTCATAAACATCTGCATTCGCCTTTGTTGTATATCCGTGCCAAATTCTTAAGATCATATTTCTTGAACCATTATTGTTTTTAGTATAATTTAAATATTGCCAACGGCTTGTATATGGTGCGTACCCCGAAGGGTATGCACTATATACCTTGTTGTGCTTTCGTGCGTTATTTTTCTTTTCGTTTTTTGGTTCTCATTTTCCACACCCTCCTGTGCCGTGGGACATTTTTGAAATTTCTTTTACTCTGGACGCACTTTCACCAGGGGGCACATAACTCCCAGTGCATTATTGATGCTGCAATAATTAAATTTATATCCTTTCCCTATAATTAAACATAAGTTATAGGAGTAGGGCTGCCACTTCCTCGCATCTCAGATTCAGTCCCACCGTCCATGGTAATAACTGATCCGGAAAAGAATCCTGCACTTTCAGAAAGTAGGTATCCAACCAATCCTGCAATTTCTTCTGCCGTACCAGCGCGGCCAGCAGGAATAGGGTAAACATCACCTAGGGCTAATACTCCTGCTTGCCTCTCTTCGGGATTCATTGGTGTTGCAATAAGTCCAGGGGCAATAACATTCAATGCTATACCTTTCCCAATCCAATCCGATGTAATGGCTTGCTTTCTAACCCATTGTGCCAGTGCGAACTTAGAAGTAGCATAAACCCCTGGGTCTTCACGAGAAAACTCATTTGAAAGTGCTCTGGCAGCCACTTCATCACCAGCCGAGTTCAAATCTAGAAGCTTCTGTATGATAGGTATGACCGCCATTGAGTTCGAACCAATGGCAATTGCTCTTGGAGCATCACCCTTGGCAAGCATAGGTTGAAGATCCTCAAGCGTTGCCACGGCACCAAAATAGTTGACACTGGTCATAAGATCACCCGGAATTTCAGCAGTGTTTGAAAGCCCTGCTCCTGCAACTACGCCATTAAGTTTTCCACCACATAGCTGATCTATGTCCTCAATCATTTTTTTGCGTCCTTCTATGGTTGACAAGTCAGCAATAACTTCGGCATCACGTACATCAACACCAATAACCTTCTCACCTTTGTTTTCTAAATACTTACGAATAGCTTTACCCATTCCACCGGCTGAACCGGTAACTACATTTGTTCTCATTTTTAAATTTGTAATTATTAACTTTTTTGCTAAAATAATGTTCTTAATTGTCCATTAATCTATGATATTTATAGTTTATTATCTTTCTTAATTATGCGTTCATACTATAAGATGTGACTTAGCAGAACTATCAACCCTATTATTCCCAAAAAACCAAGTCTTGATAATTTTGAAATGGGTTTAATAGGATGATTCCAAACACTAAATGCTCCAAAAGCGCCTAGAGGGCTGATCCAAAAACCTAGCAACCCTAATAACCTAAGTGCTCCTAATAATCGTATTTTACTTCCTTCCGTTTCTTTCGGTATTTTTTTAATGAATGGTATCAATCCTATTAGACCAATTAAACCAAACAATGCAATGTATTCTTTCATTTTCTACTTTTTATGTTATAAAACAGTACAATGATCATTTTTAGTTTGAGTGAAGCACAACGGTTAGGCTATGATTTGGCCAGCCAAGGCCGGATTATAAATTATTGATTACTAATAAATAATAAATAATCGATAATTAGTAATTCTTCTCAGCTGAATTATAGCCATTGTTGTAGCCAGTTTTTTTAATTTCCATTCAGTTGTCTTGCATATTCATCGGCATCGTAAGTTCCGATTGAGTTTTGGACGAGTCCTTTTTCATTCATTATCCATTCTTCAAATCCGCTGAAATCAACTTTATTTCCTGTTCCGTTTGGTCCCGTATTAGTTCCTTTAAAAGTCCAATAATATCTATAAGTTCCATTTTCAACTGTTAAACTGTCCATAGTCAATTCCATATCAGGAAATGCTTCCATATATGTTTTGGCAGTTTCAGCTAATTGTTTTCTCCCGATTGCTGGTGTTCCTTTATTTACAGTCAGTGTTCCATCCTCTGCATAAAATGAAGCCATTTTTTCAGGCACTTTACTGTTCCAAGCATCGGTATATTTTTGTCCGAATTCAACCATTTTATCTAATTCCGACTTATCAGATTTGCACCCTGTCATTATGATTAAGGCTATTAAAAAAGTTAATAAATATATACGTTTAGTTTTCATAAGATGCTGTTGTTGAAATTGGCTACAACGTTCCGTGTATGGTGTCGTAGCATCCCGAAGGGTGCTATGCACTATACACATTGTTGTATGTAGTTTTATTTGGGTTCATAAGGATCTTTCTGTCCATTTGGAATAGGAGGATTTTGCCTGAGTGAAATAATATGTTCCTCTAATTGTTTTAATGCTGCTTTTGGTACCCATGTATGAGGAAAAAGAACATTGTTTCTTTCTTGTGGATCATCATATAAATTATAAACTCTGGGCATTGTATATGTGTGCTTTATTGTATTCCATGCTTCTTGCTCTTCAAAGTGCAACTTCCAATTTTTCCACTTTACACCAAAAATGTCATTACCCATGTACACAATGAATCCGTCACGACCTGATTCTTCTGATTTACCTAGAAAAAAATCACTCATTTCTATGCCATCAATCACTCGATCTTGAGGTGTTTCACTTTTGGTAATGGCAGCAATTGTTGGGAATAAATCCATTGCATGAACTATCTCATCACTTGAAGTATTTGCTTGTATTTTTTTAGGCCATTTAATTACAAAAGGTACTCTCAATGCTCCTTCAAACCCTGTAAAAAGTGTCCCGCGCCAAGGACCAGCAGAACCTTGATAAGCACCTTCCACAGTTATAGAAGTACTGCCATAGTTTAGAGCTTCTGGTCCGTTATCAGCAGTAAATATAAAAATGGTATTCTCTTCTATTCCGAGTTCCTTAATCTTATTCTGAAGCTCTCCTAAGTAGCTGTCAATTTGCATTAATAAGTCCGCCCATTCACCATTACCTGATTTCCCTTTAAAGTCCGGGTGTGCCATGGTTGGGAAGTGTGTTGCAGTATAGGGCAAGTAAAGAAAGAATGGTTTTTTATCGTCTACACTTTTCTCCATAAAATCCATCGCTTTATCCGTTAAATCACGATCAATTAATGGACGATAGTCTAATCTATAAGGCCTTATTTTTTCAGGTGCATTCCCTTTGGTTGCACTCATAACATATGACTCATTTAAACCACTTTGATTAAAGCCATTTAATGAAGAATAGGTTGACTCATCAGTAGAATTTGGAACACCATACCATTCATCAAAACCTTGATCAGTTGGAAATCTACCTTCAGTTCTACCTAAATGCCATTTTCCAAACATTCCAGTGGCATAACCATTTTTAGACAATATTTCGGCCATTGTTATTTCCCATTGAACTAAACCATAAACGCCCTCTCCTAATGGAACTGTGCCATTCCCACTGCGAACCGCATAGCGCCCAGTCATTAAGGCGGAACGAGAAGGAGTACACTGGACCTCTACATTGAAGTTTGTAAGACGTAAACCTTCATCTGCTAGTTTGTCCATTTGAGGCGTTTCAACACCACGTGTTATTCCACCTCCATTAAAACCAGGTTCACCCCAACCAAAGTTGTCCATAAATACTATGACCACATTGGGTTTATCTTGTGATGAAGCTGCAAATGAAGCGAACAAGAAAATTGTAATTATCAAGATTTTAAATTTCATAGTTTCTGGCTTTAATTACATACAACGTGTTCGTGTATGGCTCGTGCCTTAAATCCAGCAGAGTAAGTAACACGAAAATTTATTAAAATAAAAGGTAATGAATTTTTGTGTTTCGCGAAGGTATGAGCTATACGCGTTGTTAGGCTGTCGTTATTTCGGAGATTTGGGCAGCATTTTATAGAGCATGAGTCCGCTCAACCAGCCGCCGATAATCCCAGTCGAGACACCAACAGTTATCCAAAAAACCATATGATTGACCGTACTGTTTTGAATGTCCATGTTGAGATCAAAGGTTGAATAGATAATAAAAAGGATGACTTCCCCAATAAAGCTGGCAATTGGAAAACTAAGCAAGGCCAACAGCCATTTGAACATGTTTTTTTTGGGAGATAATGAACCAATCCAGAGTCCAGTTCCAAGAGCCAAATAACCAAACAAAATGTCATAATCGAGTTCGCCAGGTATAATTGTTTGGTAGTAACCAAACCAAAACAATATGACGAATGCTGATATGGCTATGGCAATTCTAATCTTCGAAATGGAAATGAAATGCCTGAGGACAGACTTCTGGAACAAGACCAGAATCAGCGCTACAACTGAGAGCGCAATACAATGGGCAATTATCTGATTAGTGTTTAACTCAAATCCATGATTGCCTGTAATTCCATGGCCAATAGGAGTATAGAGTATATAACCTATCAGGAAACCCAAGGTATTTGCCAGAATCCATTTTTTGAGAAATTCCTTTTGCGACATGATTTAGTTTATAATGCAGCCTAACGGTCTAGGCTATGATTTGGTGCGCTTGGCAGCCTTTGTGAGCGTTGCGCGTTGGCTGGTGCGATTATCCAGCGAACAAAGGGTTGCCAGGGTTAAATCATTATAGCCTTGATTAACATTTTTAAATGTAATAAAAGTTCCCAGACCAAGGAGAACAAGCACTTAATTATAGGCGTTGTTGGCATTTCGTTTTTTCTAATCAATTTCTAGTTTAATTCCGTAATAGGCATTTATTAGGTAAAGGATATTGATTAAAGGTCCGACCATCATTGCTTGTTTCCAGTTTGCAATTCCAATAAACGTAACGAAAAAAGTCAAAAATGTAATTCCAGAAAGCACTATTGCCATCCATTTCAACCATTGCTTCAAATAGGTGTCTGATAAATATAATTTTAATAGTCCGCCTAAAAAGATGAGGTTTCCAAAAACAAAAACTACGGTTGCAATTTGATTTGCCATTTGGGATAATTCAAAAGATGTATTTTGATATCCACCAAGCATTATTGGATACGTGGAAAGTAGGATTAGTTGTCCTACTGTAATAATTGTCCAACTCACTTTTTTGAGATTAAAAGCAAAATATAAGGCACCTACTGCTATCATTGTCATAAAAAGAAATTCGGCTTTCCAGTGCATTCCATATACGTCCCAATTTTCGTTTATGTAATTATGTCTTTCAATAGGGTCAAGGGGTGCTTTAATTGATAAATAAATATATATTCCTATTGTTATATTTATTAGTATCGAACCTGTAGTCCAAAGTAGTTTTCCAAGTTTCATAATAATCTGTTATAAATGAATGCCAACGGTCCAGGTTATGATTTCGTTGTGGAATCATCCGCAGGATTATTCCGCTCAGAAATCGGCCATTGATTTATACTTTTATTTTGGTGTGGCACAAAGCCACAATGAATTATAGCCATTGTTGTGCTTTCGTTATTTTATTAATTCCTCATTGATAGAGGTAATAATTGTGTCTGCTTCTTTGATTAAACTTTTAAATGATTCAATCGTTTGTTTTTCTCCGAATTCTTTCCAAGCAATGTAGGCTTCTAGTTCAATAACTATTTTTGGGAAGTTACTTTCGATATCTAAATATCTGCCGAATTCTGGTTGATTTTGAAGTCTCATCAACAAATCTGAATTAGCACCTTTACTCATACCATTCTGAAGAATAGCTTGAGATGATTCGTTATATACATTTGTTGATAATTTAACATGTGATTGTCTTGTATTATACAGTATTAGTTTATCTCGCAAGGTTGCTGGAACTAGTTTTATCTCTCCCGTGCTAATAAGTGTTTTGATCGTACTGGTCCTGAATTCTATCGGATTGTGATTAAACTCGAGTTGATATATCTGTGTAATTGCTTTAGTGATGTCTAAATCTGGTTCAGAATAGATTTTCTTGTAGTTATCATACCCTAGTAAATTTGATTCTAGGAAAGAAATATATTGTTGATAATAATTTTTATCAGCAGCTAAATCTGCTAATAGCTGACTAAGATAGTTTTCAACAGTAGCATCTATCTTTTTATTCTCATTCCAGTTATTGATCTGTAGTGCAATTAAAATCCCAATAACTACAAGTGTAATTTCTCCTATCGCATAAATCAGATACTTACTGAATCTATTTTCAGAAATTAGTTTTTGACGAATTTTTCTAAAGAATTGAATCATTAAGTATTAGTTGGTCAAATAATAAAGCACAACGTTGAGTAAATGAAGCGTAGCATCCCGTAGGGTGCTATGATTTATATACATTGTTGTGTGGCGTTATTTATGATATTCGTTGCTGTCTTTCGGGGCTTCTTCTCTCTTTTCCATTCCATAGTCTCTAATAATTGAGCCTACTCTGATCCTATAATCTGAGAAAATATGTCCTAAACCATTAGATTGTCCTTCTCGGTGCATTGTTTCGTTTCGCCATTTCTCTATGGCTTCCTCACTTTCCCAAAAAGATAGTGATAAAAATTTCCCATCTGTTTGTAGACTTTCAAAGCGTTCTACTGAAATAAAGCCTTCAATGTTTTCAAGTATTGGCTTTAGATTTGCTGCTATATCAAAGTATTCTTGTTTGTTCTCTTCTTTCGGGAGAACTTCAAATATTACTGCTATCATATTGTTTTTTCAAATTCGTAATCTCTTTCTACTCTAGTAATCCTTACTTTGAAACTTTGATACCATTCTTTTCGTCCTTTTTCTCGTGCAATTGTATGCTCTGCATTTTTTCTCCATTTTTTTATAGCATTCAAATCTCTCCAATAAGAAACAGTTATTCCGATTTCTTTGCTAGCGCTTTCAACTCCAAGAAATCCATCTTGTTGTTCAACTAATTCAAACATTTTATCGCCCATATCAGAATAGCCGTTATCTCCTTCAGTCCGAATTGAAGTGAAAATCACAGCGTAATATGGTGGTTCTGGAGTTTTTGCGATCATCTCTATTATTTTATTATTCAGCGTTAATATTCTTTCGTATCAATCAAAAAAAGGCATAAACATTATGATTGATGTTAATGCCGCACAACGATTTTGTATATGAGCCGTATTAATGGCTTATATACATTGTTGGCAAATCGTTAATTGGTTTCAATTTTTGAATAAACTTCTTTTTCAAAAAGACGATAGAAATCATAAGACTCTTTATCATTAAATGGCAGGAATTGAGTAAAGTATACTATAGCAATTCCGTTTTTCTTATCAATGGTATAATAGGAATTAGCAATTCCAGCCCAATAAGCAGATCCTTTTGCTCTTACTATTTCGTCCCCACTATTTTCAATAGCCCATGCCAATCCATATGTGTCAGATTCATCGGGAAACTGACCAACAGTAACCGGTAATCCCTCATCTGGAAGATTGTGATCGATACTCATATTGGAAGGAAGTTGATTTTTAAACATCATTTCTACCGACTCAGGTTTCAATATTTGTCCATTGCCAAATTTCCCATCATTTAATAAACATTCAAGAAATGTAAGATAATCACTCGGCGACGAGAACAATCCACCACCCGCACTGTAGGAAGTCACAGGCTGTAGTGGGATACGCGGGTTTTCTTTAAATCCTGTTGAATCACGTGTCCCCCAGGACACTATTTTTGATGTTAAACTATCGGGTACATTAAACCAGGTATTGTCCATGTTTAATGGACCAGTAATATGCTCTCGAAAGTAGGTCTCGAGATCTTGTCCACTCACTTTTTCGATGATCTTTCCTACCCAGTCTGTGCTGGTGCCATAATGCCATCGTGTTCCGGGTTCAAATAGCCTTGGTTTATCTTCATATTCCCAACTTTTAGGTTTAAAATTAGCAAGCCTTGCAGAAGTAAATTCATATCCAAATCCCGAAGTGTGGGTTAATAGATGTCTGAGCGTGATCGATGCTTCACTATTATAAAGGTCTCCATCTTCAGTCATGATTGGAATTGATGTCATTTCAGGCATTAATTCGTTTAACGAATCATCCAAACCAAGGAGACCTTGCTCAACAAGTTGTAAGGCGGCAACAGAGGCAATGGCCTTTGTCATAGAAAATATCCTGAAAATATTGTTTTCACTGATAGTGTCCGTTCCATCCCAAACCGATGAGCCAAAAGCACTCCATTCCATTATTCCATCAGTGGTGACGCCACCCATGATTGCAGCGGGCAGGGTGCTATTTTGAAAATAAGTATTCAGTTGAGATGGCTCCTTTTCTTTTTCAATTTCTTTTTTTTCTGTCTTACATCCAACCAGTGTTGAAATGATAAAAATTGAGAAAAGTAGTTTTTTCATGTCTGTCTATTGATTTAATGTTTGCCAACGGTTTGGCTGTGGTGCGTGTCCCACAGGGCATGCACTATAGCCGTTGTTGTGAGCAGTTTTAATTTTTCACTTCTTTCATCATAAAAACAGGATTCAATCGGTTAGGTACAGCATCCCTATTGTTGGCACGAATTACTTGTTCTGTAACTCCGTAATAACGCATGGTAAAGGTGAAATCCTGACCTTTAGTATTGATGTTATTTTTAGCTTTGTCGCCACCATTAAATGAAATAGTAACAGTATTGTCAGGATTTACTTCCCATGTGTTACTATTAATATTTTCAATATCCTCGTCTTCAAATAAGTAGCGTTGTGGATCATATACTGTGATGGATGTGAAATAGACTGATTCAGGATTCATGAAAGTTGTTGAGTAACTCTTAGACCCATCATAAACTATAGAGTTACTGTACAGATTAGATTCATTTGCTATTGGCGATGCACCACCCCATCCTAATGCACATTCCAAGTTCCACTGATGACGGTCTGTTACTTCCTTTTCATTTCGTGGGAAGGTGTAATAGAAGGCTTTCCCTTGAACTTCATTTCTTAATTCAGTTGTCATAGCGTCTACTGCTTCGAAATCATAATTGGGAACTTTAAAATCTCCTGAAGCTAACCCCCATGTTGTTAATTTATCCTGATTGGCTCGGGCAGTTTCAAGTCCTTTCTCTAAACCACTTCTAAAAATTAGAAAAGCATGTGTTGTGCCATCAGTCTGATCAATATCAACAGTATGCTTGCCTTTTGTTACTATATAATGTTGTCCATGACCATATTGGTCTACCACTTGAACGGAGGTGTAAACTTCTACGTTATCTGGAATCTCAAAAGAAATTTTCCCATCAATAACTCGTGTAATTGCAACAGAGTATAGGCAGTCATGATTCATCTGCACTGTGGGTGCCGCTTTTCCCCTTGGTGCTTTGATTCTCAAATGTGTAATTCCCTCATTAGCGCCTTTTTCCATCCAATTTCGATAGTTTTTAGCAGTCTCGGCATGGGCATAATTCTCATCTGTTATGGTGATCAAATCACCCTCTTCAAAAATTGCTTTGCCGCCATTCTTCTGATATTCTATTGCACTTTTTACAACTTTAGAGGGAAGAATATTCTCTGTATTCGCAGTATTGATTTTAGAGGTGCTTTCAGATGTTTTGTTTTCTTTTTGTGTACAAGCCGCTAAAGACAATATGAAAGAGGCTATAAGTACAGTTTTTTGGATTTTCATTTATCTGATTTTAATATTTGACAAGGTTTTAATTTTATATTGCTCACAACGGTCTCGGCTATGATTTCGGCCCGTGAGGGGTGAAATCAAGCCGTTTTTATTTTTATAGGTCTAATGTAGGAAATTTATTATTTGGCCCTGAATGTAAGGGATGAATTATAGCCGTTGTTAGCACCAGTATTTATTTTTACAAACATCTTTCAATTCGTACTAAATACCATTTCTCTTCAATTGCTTCGAAAAAGTAATAATTACAAACATTTGTTTCTGTTGCTTCAAAAGCTAGTACCCTTTCACCAGAGTTTCTCATTTGCAGACCAAAATTGTCATAAATATTAGTAATCGTTGAAGGAGCGTGAAGTGTATCAATTAACACTAAGTGACTCCAGGCCGCCTCACTTATTTTATCACATGGCATAGCATATTGGCCTGTATATTGACACTCCAAAAGAGGAAATTTGATTCTTGATATTTGAAATTCCTCGATCAAGGAGAAGTTTTCGAGAAACAGATTAAATTCTTCTGAAGGAATTGTATCCGAGACCATAAGCGATTCATCCCAGTCCTTTTCCTGTGAGAAAAGTATAAGAGAAGTTAAGATCATCAATAATGAAAGAAATCTTTTCATATTGGTGCTAACGGTCCAGGCTATGACTTGGCCCTGGGCCGGAATTATTTATTATTGGTTACTGATTATTAAATGTAGGAAAAACTCTTCTTATTAATAACCAAGCAGAGCTTAGTTATAGCGCGTTGTTACCTGTAGTTTTTTTTCGAGTTATATTTTTAAGTCCGCATAAAGATATACGCCAACAAGTTAAACTGATTTGTAAGGATATATTGTCCTTTAGGAATGATGAACATTATATTGACAATAATTAAAATAAAACTTAATGGATACATTATCAATCTGTCAAAATTTTAGCCACTCCATTCTTTTTCAATTATATCCGTTGTCAATATCCAATATTTCATAAATCTGTTTTAGTTGGATATTCTTTTCCATCCGATAGACTTTAAAACCTACATAAGGAAAATTCGCAAGGAAGATGACCCAGCCAATGATTTGAAACCAGTGATTCGATATTTCAAAATCTCCAATAACCCAATGGAGCCAAGGAATGGATAACAATACACAGAAAAGAATATAAATGATTCGACCAAAAGGATTCATTCTGATATTTATTGGATGTCCATCCCGATTGAGGTCAAATTTAAAAATTGGAAAAACACCTTATTCCAACCGCTTTGTCGCCAAACCCTGATTTCACGATTTCCCCAGATGGCCGACAATCCCACTTAATGACTGTTAAAAGAGTTGTAAAGCTGTCTGTTTGCTTTGCTTCGATTAACTTAACTATGTCAGATTTGGATTAATTCCAATTGACAATTTCAAAATTACAGGTAACGGTTCCGTATATAGCCAGTGCCGTTTTTCGGCCCGAGTCAGTTACACGAAATTTTGATAAAATAAAGGTATCTAAATTTTCGTGTATAAAAAGGCATGGGCTATATACGTTGTTGTGCGTTCGTTTTTAAAACCATTGTTTATTTTTCAAATTGGTCTTTTTGAGGAAATAGACATCATTAAAAAACAATTTTCTTTTATTAATTATCATTATATGGTCCGTTAGAAATCTCGGAACTGCATTTAAGTCCAAATCTCTTACCGTTATTTCTATTTGGTTATAGTTCGGATGTATTGATTTCGATAGTCTCTTTCTGTCCTAAATCATTGATATGTGATTGTATTAATCTCTTGTGCTTCAAACTCCGCAATGCCATTTTCATCAGCTGCCTTTCCTTCATTATTAATTTCTATAAATGCATCGGCCAATGGTGACTCAAGGTCAGCTATTTTAATTTGAATGTTAGATTTTCTAGGATCTATTTTTCCGATATAAGTCGTACTTGGATTTTTTGGTTGATCAAAAGTGTTCAGTTTTAAACTGTTGTCTGAAATTCGTTCCCAATTTCCCTTAACCACAGTGCCTCCACCAACATCCTATGACTTGGCCCTGGGCCGGAATTATTTATTATTGGTTACTGGTTATTAAATGTATTAGAAAACAGTATTATCTTCTTTGATTATTGAATATGACGCACAACTGGTCAGGCTTAGTTATAGCCGTTGTTACCTGTAGTTTTTTTTCGAGTTAGTATTTTTAAGTCCGCATAAAGATATTGTGTCGCCAACAAGTCCTAAACTGATAATTGTAAGGATATATTGTCCTCTAGGAATGATGAACATTATATTGACAATAATTAAAATAAAACTTAATGGATACATTATCAATCTAGTCAAAATTTTAAACCAACTCCATTCTTTTTCAATTTTTTTATCCGTTTCAATATCCAATATTTCATAAATCTGTTTTAGTTGGATATTCTTTTCCATCCGATAGACTTTAAAACCTACTATAAGGAAAATTCCAAGGAAGATGACCCAGCCAATGATTTGAAACCAGTGATTCGATATTTCAAAATCTCCAATAACCCAATGGAGCCAAGGAATGGATAACAATACACAGATTTAAAGAATATAAATGATTCGACCAAAAGGATTCATTCTGTCGGTGATATTGCTTAGATGTCCATCCCGATTGAGGTCAAATTTAAAAATTGGATAAAACATTTATTTAAACCCTGATTAGATTTCTTATTTCTCCAGATGGCCACAATCCCATTAATGACTGTTAAAAGGTGAGTTGTAAAGTGTCTGTTTGACTTTGCTTTTAACTTAAATGTCAGATTTGGATATTTCCAATTGACAATTTCAAAATTACCTTATATGATTTCGGCTTGTAAATTACGAGAGTAATTTCAAGCAAGAAATTGGGCCGATTAAAAGTAAGAACTTTCGGAGAGTGTCGGAGGTAAAGCTGAATTATAGCCGTTGTTGGCGGTAGCCTAAACCCATACCAAAATTTGCTCTTTTTTCCTATCTGGTATTCGCCAATTCAGACTGTCCAATATCTTGTTATCACGACCATTCTTTTCGAGTGTTATTTGAAAAAACTGTCAATCGATAAAAGAACAGTGATAAGCAGGGTTACTAGAAAATGCTGAATCAAACGGTTGCCGAATATCCTGTCACACGTTTTTTATTCCAGTCATTTATAAATTTTTTCCTTTGTTTATTAGATAGGATTCATTATGATCTGATTGAATTTGGATTAAAATATCAGATAGATTCATTTTCATTATTTGCGGTCTTAATTCAGAAATTGTTTCAGAGCAAAGGTTAAATCGTATTAGCTTTCTTTTTTGAAAATTTATTTCAGCATTGAAACATAATCTTCGACTTTGCTTTTTCGTCGAATTTACTGTAATTGGTCCAGCACCTATACATTCATTTTCCTGAATTTTATAACTGTCAATTGTCCAATTCCGTTTTTATCCGTTCCGTATGCATCCCTATGGTATTTACTGGCCGAACTTAGAGATTCAGAAATACCAACGGCAATAGCCTTAAAAGCGAAAATTTCATTATTGCGATTGTAATCAATATGGTTTTATTCATTTCTCAAATTACCGCCAACTCGTTATATGCCTACTAAAATAACTTATTATCCTTTAAAGTTTTGGGAAAAGGGAAGCTGGAGTGGTTTTTCGTCCGAGGAGAGTTGGCGGGTTACAGCTTCGTCTAATGGACTGCGGATACGCAACAGGTCTTTTTTGGCCACGTGGGTATAGATCATTGTAGTTTCGGGTTTTCGGTGGCCTAATAAATCCTGAACATGCCGTAGATTAACCCCGTTTTCAATCATATGGGTGGCAAAGGAATGTCTTAAGGTATGCGGCGTTACCCGTTTGAGAAAACCCGCCAGCTTACACGATCGCCTTAAAAAAGCCCGTATGCTGCCCGGACTATAATGACCACCATTACCACCTGCAAAAACCAGCTCCTCAGGCCGATAGCTATTGATATAATTCAATATCAGCGGTAATAAACTCTCCGCCATCATCACATGCCGGTCTTTCCGCCCCTTCGACTGCCGTACGATGATCTGCCTCCGGTCAATATCCAGATCCCGTAATTCAAGGCGGATTACCTCCCCGATGCGCAAACCGGCAGAATACATCAATGCCAAAATCGTTCTGTGCTTTAGGTTTGCGGTAACTTGTAATAGATCCAAAATTTCCTGCTGGCTCAATACCGTAGGGAGCCTGCTGCTCTTGCTCGGCCTTTTCAATTCCAGCTGATCATATCCCACAGCGCTAAAGCGATCAGCAAAGTGCTTCAGAGCACTAACCATCTGCCGGTGGCTGCTGATCCCGTACCGGCGATCCTCCACAACCTGTTCTGTAAATTCCCGTACCGTATCATTGTCGATCTTCTCCAACGGCCTGTTGTTTATATAATCAAGGAAGATCTCGATAAAATTACCATAAGTATGAACTGTGCTCGCACTGTGCCTAAGCCCTTTTAAATACCGCACATATTGCTCATGCATTAATTGCTGATGGCGGTTAAGGGTTAAACGTTTTGGCCTTCCCGATTTTTTAGACCCTCCATGATTCCCCTTTTTAAGCGAAGAATAATCTACATAATACCCCTTTTCACGAAGGTGATCGAAGAGCTTTCCGAGTTCCATTTTGGAGTAGTCCACATAGTAACCCCGTTTGGTCTTGCTCCATTTGATGCCCGGATAGGAGCGGAGATCGGCAATAACTGTGCTATGCAGGTCATCTTCAAACCCGATCCTTTTTTTCCCGCGATGAATTAACGAAAGTAAACGAATTGTCTTTTTAGGCATCCCCATAAAATATTCAACAAGACTGCACACTCCTTGCATGAAAGGTACACCTGTGTGCAGCCTCTATCCATAGAATTTATCGGGAAAGGAATTATCTATTTTAAGGCCGAAAAAATGATATTTGTCATAGGTATTACCTTGTCTGAAAAGGAAATTTGGTATCGGTTTTTAATTAATTTAACTTGTTGCGCAAGACATATAAATTCAATACAGTCCGGATGAAATTGGATGCTAAAATACCCGCGGGGAAACTGGAGGAAAAATGGCGTAATTACCAAATGAAAAGCCAGTTGATTAACCCGGCTAACAAGAAAAAACTTAACGTAATAGTCGTAGGCTCAGGGCTTGCCGGTGCGGGAGCGGCCGCAACGCTGGCCGAATTAGGATACGATGTGCAGTGTTTTTGTTATCAGGATTCCGCACGTCGTGCACATTCTGTGGCGGCCCAGGGCGGTATAAACGCAGCTAAAAACTACCAGCACGATGGCGATAGTGTGTGGAGGATGTTCTACGACACCTTAAAGGGCGGTGATTTCCGTTCCCGGGAAGCAAACACCTACCGCTTGGCTGAACTTTCCGCGCCGCTTATAGACCACTTTACCCAG
Source organism: Flavobacteriaceae bacterium (assembly GCA_965212205.1). GTDB lineage: Bacteria > Bacteroidota > Bacteroidia > Flavobacteriales > Flavobacteriaceae > JAHEJJ01. The sequence continues at coordinate 140,978 of CBDBUX010000019.1, read as the reverse complement.
CAGGGCGTCCCGTTCGCCCGTGAATATGGTGGCGTATTGGCCAATCGGAGTTTTGGCGGGGTCCAGGTACAAAGAACGTTCTATGCCAGAGGGCAAACCGGACAACAATTATTGCTGGCTGCCTATTCCCAACTGTACAAAATGATCCGTGCCAGGAAAGTAACCATGAGACCAAGGACCGAAATGCTCGATCTGGTGGTGGTAGACGGTAAGGCAAAGGGAATTATTGCCAGGAACCTGGTCACGGGCGAAATCCAGCGCTATGCTGCAGATGCCGTGGTATTGGCCACAGGTGGCTATTCCAGGGTGTTCAGGCTGTCTACCCTGGCTATCGGCTGCAATGGCTCTGCCCTGTGGAAGGCCCATAAAAGGGGAGCTCTTTTCGCAGCACCAAGCTTTACCCAGATCCATCCTACTGCCCTTCCGCAATCCAGTGAAGCACAATCCAAACTTACACTGATGTCCGAATCGCTCCGAAACGATGGCAGGATTTGGGTGCCCAGCGCCAAAGGAGACCAACGCAAGGCCAACGACATTCCTGAAGCGGAAAGGGATTACTACCTCGAAAGACGCTATCCCAGCTTTGGAAACCTCGCTCCACGAGATATTGCCTCCCGCGCGGCCAAAGAACGCATCGATGCCGGTCATGGGGTAGGCCGATTAAAAAATGCGGTTTATCTCGACTTTAAACACGCCATTGAGCGCCAGGGGCTCGATACGATCCAGGACCGCTATGGTAACCTTTTCAGCATGTACAAAAAGATTACCGGGGTGGATGCATACAAAGAACCGATGCAGATTTCTCCGGCGGCCCACTTTTCTATGGGCGGCCTCTGGGTAGATTACGAACTCATGACCACCATACCCGGATTATATGCCGTAGGGGAGTGTAATTTTTCCGATCATGGCGCCAATCGCCTGGGAGCAAATTCCTTGCTTCAGGCAAGTGTAGACGGTTATTTTATCCTTCCTAATACCATCAATAATTATCTGGCTTCGGAATTGAAGAGCGAGTCAGTAAACACAGATCACCCGGCTTTTGCTGAGGTTGAAAATGAAGTGAAAGAGCACATAGAGAAGCTTATGTCTCTTAAGGGTAGTAAAACCGTAGATCATTTCCACAGGGAATTGGGAAAGGTGATGTGGCAGCAATGCGCGATGAGCAGGAATAAAGGCGGACTCGAAAAGGCGATATCCCAGATTCAGGAAATCAGGCAGGACTTTTGGAATGAAGTTAAAGTCACCGGCCAGGCCGATGGCATCAATACAGAATTGGAAAAGGCACTACGCCTGGCCGATTTTATCGAATTAGGCCTGCTGATGTGTACCGATGCGCTGCAACGGGAAGAATCCTGCGGGGCACATTTCAGGGAGGAATACCAAACCGATGAGGGAGAGGCTGTGCGCGTCGATGATTCATATTCTTATGTGTCGGCATGGGAGTACAGCCACGATGGCTTTATACTTCATAAAGAAACTCTGGATTTTGAATTTGTGGAACCGGCCGTAAGAAGCTATAAATAAGAATAAAAAATGAAAGTTACATTCCGTATTTGGAGACAAAGCCACAGCGATGAAAAGGGTCGGTTCCAGGAATATCAGACCGAGGGTCTTAACGAAGACATGTCGTTTCTGGAGGCGCTCGATTATCTCAATGAAGAATTGGTGCTCCGGGGAGAAGAAGTGATCGCCTTTGAATACGACTGTCGGGAGGGCATTTGTGGACAATGCGGGGTCTTTATAGACGGCAGAGCCCATGGGCCGCACCACAACATGACCACCTGCCAGTTGCATATGCGAAGTTTTAAAGATGGCGATGTTATAACGGTAGAACCCTGGCGGGCTACGGCTTTTCCTGTGCTTAAGGATCTGATAGTAGACAGATCTGCCATGGACCGTATCATAGAACAAGGGGGCTATATCAGTGCAAAAACCGGAACCGCAGCTGAGGCAAATTCTATTCCCGTAGGGAAAGAAGTGGCAGATAAAGCGATGGATTCCGCGGCTTGTATTGGCTGTGGAGCTTGTGTAGCCACCTGCAAAAATGCTTCTGCCGCCCTTTTTACGTCTGCGAAGATCAACCATTTAAACACCCTGCCACAGGGAGAACCAGAGGCCTTCCGCAGGGTAGCCGGAATGGTGGCACAAATGACGCTCGAAGGTTTCGGGAATTGTTCACTTACCGGGGCCTGCGAAGTGGAATGCCCCGAGGGGATATCCATTTCCAACATAGCCGAAATGAACTCCTGGTACCTGAAAGCGAAATTGCTTGGCTAGTTAATTGGTGCAGCCACTTTTTTCTCCCGCTCTACCCACCAGGCCCAGAGTATAATGATCCACATCAGATTGGCCGACCAGGCCACTGCAGCAATGCTTGGGGGTGGAGGCCCACTTAGGTTTATTATATGGATAGCTAGTAAGAAGACAATGAGCGCCCAATAAGCAATCCTTCGAGGAGGTTTGCCAGCTTTGAAATATACAAAAGCCCCTAAGAGAAAAATAGTTAGTTCTACGACAATCGCTGCTGATGGATAGTTCCATAATCCCAGACCGAGTTTCATATCGCTAAATGGGCTAATAGGAAGATCAGGACGGTGAGTGATCAGGTCGAGTACCCAGTGGCTGAAAACAAGCCCCGCTAATAGCCAGGATCCCCGTTTATTTTTGGTAAGCAACCAGTAGACCAGTGCCAGTATCAGCCCCCAAATGACGGCCATCATCAGGCTATGTGAATAGGGGTAGTATTCGAAATTCAAAGGGGTAATTGCGGTGTTTCCCGGATCAATACTAAGGTGTTCGATCCCCAGCAATACAAATATCGGCCAGATCAGGTCCAGAAACTGAACGGCGATAAACAACATGGCGAGCGATGGAAGATTTGCGACTTTCCTTGCCGCCAGTCCTATTGCGAAGTGTCCTATAAACATTTTATTGGTTGGTTATATTTCCTGTGGATACAAAACATCAATGCATCCGGAGATCTTTACAGAGATTCCTTTTAAATGTAGTGAATAGGAATTAATGTTAGCTAATCAACAATCAACAATCAACAATCAACAATGAACAATCAACAATCAACAATCAACAATCTCCATTCTATTATTTGGTACTAATAAACGGCTCATGATTATACATGGCCCTCCAGATCTTTAGTGATCCATCGGGCTGTCGTTTAAAGATGAATAGGGATTTATTGCGGAATTGAGCAGGTCTGCCAGCCCCTTTCGGATAATAAGTTCCATCGACCTGGCCTCGTACCATTACAATATCATCGTAGCTGTGCAGCTCCATAATCTTATGTGTTTTTTCGGAATGACCATGACTGGCCTGTTCTTCAAAATGGGCTTCGAGGGTCTCTTTGCTCGCTATTGCAGCCTGGCCTGGCGTTAAATAAACAAGGTCATCGGACCAAAGGGCCAGCTTATCTGCCATCGATGCTTTATGGTCGTCCAAAACACTAAGAATTTGAACTACACTTTCTTTGTCAGACTGTTGATTTGCATTCATTGTGTTTAGTTTGATGGGATCCTCTCCCTTTTCTGAATCTGATGCTCCTTGTGCCGAAAGCGGTTTGCACGACGACAAGATAAGGAAAGCCATAAACAGATAGTGCCATTTTGATGGTACCCGGTTTTTTATTTTGAATTTCATCATGAGGTAATTTTAGATTTCAGTTTTTCACTTTTGTTAAATATTTGTCACAGATCGTGCCATGAATCCAATGCTGCCAACAGACCAGCAAAACTATCGCCGGAATTAAGCAAAAAGCCCCCAGAGTGGTCCCGGGAGCTTTTAAGCGATATTAGAATTAGCCTGGGACTATACTACCCGAGAAAAGGATAGCGATAGTCTTCAGGGCTAACAAAAGTCTCTTTAATGAGTCGCGGGCTTACCCACCTCATAAGATTTTGAGCAGATCCGGCCTTGTCGTTGGTTCCCGATCCTCTGGCACCTCCGAAAGGTTGCTGGCCCACAACTGCACCTGTGGGCTTGTCGTTGATATAGAAGTTGCCAGCACAGTTCTCTAGCACTTTCGTAGCTTCATCGATCGCGTATCGATCGCCCGAAAAGACAGCTCCTGTTAGCGCATATTCCGAAGTGGAATCTACCAGTTTCAATGCTTCAGACCAGTCTTTGTCTTTGTAGGCATAAACAGTGACCACCGGTCCGAAAAGTTCGGTCTCCATGGTCGTATAGTTTGGATCAGTAGTGAGGATCACGGTCGGTTCTATATAATAACCCTTGCTTTTGTCGTATCCACCACCGGCAATAACTTCTGCATTCTTGTCCTTTTTAGCCTTGTCGATATAACCGGCCAGCTTGTCGAATGACTTCTCGTCGATCACAGCGGTAACAAAATTACTCATGTCTTCGGGGGTGCCGGGGGGATTGATAGAAGCAAGGTCTGCCTTTAAATACTCCAGTGTTTTCTCCGCTTTAGATTCGGGCAGATAGATCCTGGATGCCGCGCTGCACTTTTGTCCCTGAAACTCAAAGGCCCCACGGGTAATAGCGGTAGCCACCTGTTTTGCGTTCGCGGTTGGATGGGCTATGATAAAGTCTTTTCCACCGGTTTCACCCACAATCCTTGGATAGGTTTTATAAGTATCGATATTATCGCCAATTTGTTTCCAAAGGCTATTGAAAACCTCGGTAGACCCCGTAAAGTGAATACCGGAAAAATCGGGATGGGTTAGTGCTTTTTCGGAGATCATAGCCGAATTGCCGGCTACCATATTGATTACTCCCGGAGGGACGCCAGCTTCCTTAAAAACATCCATGATCACCTTGGCCGAGTACATTTGGGTAGAGCTGGGCTTCCATAACACCACATTCCCCATCATGGCAGCACTGGAAGGCAGGTTACCCGCAATGGCTGTAAAGTTAAAAGGGGTGATCGCATAGACAAATCCTTCTAATGGCCGGTATTCCACACGATTCCAAATCCCTTCTGCAGAGTCTGGTTGTTCGGCATAGATCTGGCTCATAAATTCCACGTTGAAACGGAGAAAATCAATAAGCTCGCAGGCCGAATCGATCTCTGCCTGATGAACGGTCTTGCTCTGTCCGATCATGGTGGCGGCATTGATCTTTGCCCTGTACGGACCGGCAAGAAGATCTGCGGCCTTGAGAAAAATAGCAGCCCGCTGTTCCCAGGTTAATGCGGCCCATGCCGGTCTTGCCTGGAGTGCAGCTTCAATGGCAGCGTCGATCTGTTCCGCTTCGGCCAAATAATAGTGGCCTACGATATGCTTGTGATCGTGTGGCGGTGATATAGGCTTGGTATCGCCCAGGGTTATTTCGTGTTCTCCGATGTACAGCGGAACTTCTGTTTTACTTTTATAATATTTCCTGTATTGCTGCAGGACTTCCTCCCTTTCGGGCTTACCCGGAGCGTAACTTTTTACCGGTTCATTCACAGCAACCGGGACCTGAAAAAAGCCTTTAGACATTAGTGTAATTTTTTAGATTATTTGTGGGCGCAAAGATAGTTAATTGAAAGCTTTTTTTGGGGGTTATTTAGTGATTCTTGATTCTTGATTGTTAATTGTTAAGACTCGATATAGTACAGGATATTAAATGTTAGAGTAGAGGTCTTTATTTCTAATAATTTCCAAAAATTAGTTTATTTGTTTGTCTCATTAATCATCATTTCTTGATTTTAGATATTTAATGTACCCATGTAGTGAATGGATTGCCTCATTAATAAGTTTTAGACCATCTTCAATATTTGCTCGTTCTACCATTTTCTCATCATAACAAATTATGAGATCATCTTTAAGTTCAAAAAGTGATCCTCGACTTATCCGGCAAAATCTGATATTATCTTTAAAATGAAATCTCCCAAAACCCTCTGCGATATTCCTTGTCGTAGACCGGGCCGCCCTAATTAGGTTGGTGGTCATATCCCTATCATAAGGATCAATAGATTTTTTTACAAATTTTACAACCCATATGCGCACATTTCTGCACTTTTTCCAACAATCAAGTTCTTCGAAAGATTTGTAAGTCGGCATTACATTTTTTTATTCCTTAATCAACAATCAACAATCAACAATCAACAATCAACAATCAACAATCAACAATCAACAATCAACAATCAACAATCAACTCAACAATCAACAATCAACAATCAACAATCAACAATATTAACTGCCCTCCATGCACCAACTATGCGGTGAGAGCATTAATAAAGAAATAAAAAGTTGGAAAGTGAGTCGACCTCTAGTTCAGCGCAAACGGCGCACTGAACTTAAAAGCAGGAATAATGACCTTGAATTTTTCGGTGGTAGCGAAGTTCACCATATCGTAATGGCCTTTCATAGCGCCAATAGGGGATGCAAGCAGGCAACCCGAGCTGTAAGTATGGGATTCTCCCGGACGTATTACAGGTTTCTTCCCGATCACTCCTTCTCCATCGAGCACTTCAAAATCGTTAAGTGCATCGAAGATCTTCCAATGCCTTGAAGTGAGTTGTACAGAATCTTTGCTTTGGTTTTCGATAGTGATCGTATATCCAAAGGCAAAGTGCATCTTATAGTTCTTGAAGAAGGTACCTTCAAAACTGGTGCTAACCGAAATTTTTATGCCTTTGGTTACTTGAGTAATCATTTTCTGAACCATTATATCTAAGGTAAGGTTTGTAGGCTTACCTCAGGCTAAAATATAAAATTAGAGGCTAGGAATCTGAAGTTTAACACTTGTTTAAATTCCAAAGGTGTCCTAGCTTCAGAATCTTTGCCGGTATTTCTCAGATTTACGACCTTTTTCAGGTCCAGGAATACTTCCCGATCTAAGGGCTAAGATAGAATAAGTGCGCAGATTGCAAAAAATGAGGAACCAATAATCGTCGAAAGTGCTAATTTTTCTGATGTAGAATAAGGGTGCGAAGTAATCAGTTGGTGATATCCTCTGAATTCCCAGTTCCTATGCCGATAATACTGTCGTAGAGGTCCCCGAAATTTCTATAGTAGACCAACACCAGATATTGGTTTTCAGTAAAATGGAAGTTGCCACAAACCGTGTTTAGTTCAATTATCCCATCCTCTCTTTTGATCACATATTTATAATTGTAAAATCCCTGTTTTAGTTCTATCATAGTCTCCAGGTTACCGGTCTCCTCGTTATAGGTCATCCTGTTGAGGTCTTCCAGGGCATAGTTGTTGAATTTGCCGAATACATAAACCTCGTCTAACCCGATCACCTCGGTATAAGGCAGACTGAAATGTATGGCTGAATATTCCGATTCACGGTTAACATCTTCTCCCTGAAGTGTTCTGAGTTGAAAATCCCCATTGATATCGGGATAGTAATTATAGTTGTTCTCGCTTCTGTAGGTATCGGCAAACAGATAATGGTGATAAATATCGCCATATTCGATGCGGTTAATACGCGAACTGGGCCTTCTGAGATCGCTGGTATCAAAATTCTGATACTCATTCCCACCCGGGAAAACGATTTTATCGGCATATCGATATTCAAGAAGGTCGCCTCTTGTATATTGTGGAGGTACGTTAAAGGTCGCTGTAGGCCAGTGGTAGTTTTGCAGGACGGCGATTTTCACTTCTTTCTTCGGATTAACCAATTGAAAATTGGCGGCTCTTATGGTGATCTCTACCAACTGCTCAGCATTAAACACATTGAAATCCCGCGAACGTTTCAGTGCCACACCCACACCTACAATGTCCTTGTAGATCACAAATCGCCTGGAAAACTGCAATTCGTTATAGCTGTTATATACCTCGATAAGGTAATTTCCGCTCACCTTGGGAGCGACCACAATATTGGGGATCCGCAAGCGGTAATGTGAATAAGGTTTGAGGGTATTGTAGCTATTCTGGTAATCGATAATGCGTTGGTTGTCTACCCCTTCGAGGTATTGGGACTTGAGCAGGTCTGAAGGCGTCCAGTCATAGTCGCAATGCACGATCTTAAAGTAGTAGTCCTGTTCATTTGCGCTCATGTCATCGAACTCCAACACAATGGGTTCCCCGAGCTGTACGATAGGAAATTGATCCTGGGTAGGCCCCTTGAAGATGATCGATTTTATATGATCAGGCGGATTTACCTCTTCCTGTACCTGACCCTGTAGTGGCAGGGCAAAGAAAAAGATCCAGAAATGTTTAAAATTAATCGGCATTTTAGCGCAATTTTTCAGGCAAAGGTAAACAAAATCATACCCCGGCAAATTCCTATCGATATACGGCCCATTTTTATAGTCAATTATTATGATTACTTTCTTTTAAATGCTATTTTTGTCCGGTATTTTTCTAACCTAAAGGTCACCCTGATATGTCTGAAAATCTCCGCATTAAGAAAGGTTTGGATATCAAACTGGTCGGTGCCGCAGAACATACTACTTCCAAAGCTGTAACCAGCAATGTCTATGCCATAAACCTCCCCGACTTTTACGGGACAACACCCAAGCTCTTGGTCAAAGAAGGAGCTGAGGTTAAAACCGGAGAGCCTATTTTTTACAACAAAGATATCGAGGAAATGGTCTTCGTGTCACCCGTAAGTGGTGAGTTGATTGAGGTGGTAAGAGGTGCCCGAAGAAAGATCTTAACCATTAAGATCCTGGCCGATAAAGAGCAGGAAGTGATCGCTCATACTCCGCCAGACCTCGATCATGCTACCGATGAGGAATTACGTGCTTTTCTGCTAAAAACAGGATGCTGGCCATTTATCAAGCAACGACCTTACGATCTGATCGCGAATCCAAATACCACTCCAAAAGCTATTTTTATATCGGCCTATGTTACCGCTCCACTGGCGGCCGACATGGATTATATACTTCAGGGTAAAGAAAAGGAATTACAGGCGGCCATCACTGCCCTTGGGAAAATGACGCCGGGCCTGATCCATGTTTCAATAGGCAAGGACAACAATTCCCCTTTTAATAAGATCGAGGATATTGCCCTTCATAAAGTTGCCGGCCCGCATCCCGCCGGACTCGTTGGCACACAGATCAATAAAATAGACCCCATCAATAAAGGCGAACGGGTATGGACACTCTCGCCACAAGACCTGGTCATCATCGGGGAATGTCTCCTTACCGGGAAATTTAACCCAGAACGTACCGTGGCACTAGTGGGATCTTGTGTTAAAAACCCACAGTATTATACCACCAAAATAGGGGCAGAGATCTCTACCTTTCTTTATGCCAGTGGCGTAAATGACGACCATTTCAGGCTTATCAACGGTGATGTGCTAACCGGAGCAAGGGTTAAGCCCGATGGTTACCTCGGGTTTTATAATTCTACAGTAACCGCTATTCCCGAAGGCGACGATTACGAGTTCTTCGGCTGGAATAAACCTGTATTCAATAAGATTTCGAATACCCGTGCACTGACCTTCAGTTGGATGCAGCCCAATAAAAAATACAAGCTCGATACCAATACCAATGGCGAACACCGAGCCTTTGTGATTACCGGACAATACGAACAAGTTTTTCCTATGGACATCTATCCGCTCCAATTGCTAAAAGCGTGTATGGTGCAAGACCTGGATGAAATGGAACAATTAGGGCTATATGAGGTCATCCCCGAGGATTTTTCACTGACCGAATTTATATGCATATCTAAACAACCTCACCAACAGATCATCCGAAATGGTCTGGACTTACTCCATAAAGAAATAGGTTAAGTATGAGAGACAAGAGACTTACATTTAAGAAAAGACTACATATTTTAAAGCACCATTACAGGGACAAAAAGATGGCCCCGGCTTTTAATGCCTTCCATACGTTCTTGTTTAGCCCCAATGATACTACTCATTCAGGCGGGCATGTACGTGCTGCTGACGACCTGAAAAGAACCATGAATACGGTGATCATGGCGCTGATACCTATTCTTGTATTCTCGTTCTTCAATACAGGTTATCAGCATTTTGCGGCAATAGATGCTGCCAATGGTGTTCCCCGTACACTAGACCTTATGGGAAACTTTTTTACCTGGGATAATTTCTGGCTGGGCTTTACCCTGGTTATGCCCCTGGTGATCGTTTCCTATGGCGTAGGACTTTTAATCGAGTTCATCTTTGCGGTTATCAAAGGACATGAAGTGGAGGAAGGGTATTTGGTTACCGGGATGCTGGTACCATTGATCGTACCTGTAGATACACCCTTATGGATGCTGGCCGTAGCTGTGGTTTTCGGTGTGGTGATCGGGAAAGAAGTATTTGGAGGAACCGGGATGAATATCCTTAATCCGGCCCTGACTATAAGAGCATTTTTGTTTTTTGCTTACCCTACATGGATGAGCGGCGATAAGGTATGGGTACATGGCGCGGTAGACCGTGCCGGTACGGCCGATGCGATTTCAGGTGAAACGATCCTGGGGTACCTCGCACAAAACAACGCCAGCGAATATGCCTATTCAACCTCCGATATGTTCTTTGGTTTTATACCGGGATCGGTAGGGGAGACTTCGGCTTTCCTTTGTTTATTGGGCGGGTTATTTCTGATTTTTAGCAAGATCGCCAGTTGGCGCATCATGGTAAGCGCGGTGATCGGGTCCCTGGTTATGGGACTGATCTTTAACGGGGTGGTCGATGCCGGAATAATTGGTGAGACCAGTAATTTTTATGGATTGATGAGTTTCGATTTCTGGAAGCACCTTATTGTGGGAGGACTTGCCTTTGGTATTGTCTATATGGCGACCGATCCGGTAACGGGTTCTCAGACCAATCGAGGTAAATGGATCTATGGCTTTTTGATCGGATTTTTATCTGTGATGATCAGGGTTTTCAACCCCGCTTATCCCGAAGGAGTATTCCTGGCCATCCTGCTCATGAATGTCTTTGCGCCTACTATAGATCATTATGTGATCCGTGGCAATATTAAAAGGCGTATGAAGCGTTTAAAAAATGCAACCGTTTTTACAGGCCCCGGAGAAGGAAAAGAAGAAGAACTTAAAGTTGAAACAGCATAAGTATGGCACTCAATACAGAAAAGAACGTGTATACGGTTTTGTTTGCAGCCCTTATGGTTATTGCAGTAGGATCTGTCCTGGCATTTGTGGCCTCCGGACTTAGCGAAAAAATCGCCGAAAATGAACGTTTCGAAAAGCAGCAGAACATCCTGTACGCCATGGGCGTGCATGAAAATGTAAATGAAGGAAGCGTAAATTTTATACCAACCTCTGTGGTAGAGGCCGAATTTCAAAAATTCATTACAGAACAATGGGTTATTCAAGGCGATGACAAGACACAGAACAATGAGGCATATCTGATCGACCTGAAAAAGGAGATCGCCGCAGCTAAAAAAGGCCAGGCTCCCAGGCTGCCGGTATTTATTGGTGAAAAAGACGGTAAAAAATACCATATCATCCCCATGTATGGAAAGGGATTATGGGATGCGATTTGGGGATTTATTTCGGTTGATGAGAACATAGTGGTCCAGGGTGTTTATTTTGATCACAAGCAGGAGACTCCCGGACTTGGGGCCAATATCAAGCAACGTTATTTTATGGACGATTTTATCGGCGAATCCCTGATGGATGGCTCCCGATATAGCGGAATTGCAGTGGCCAAGGGCAACAACGATCCGCTGAACCAAAGAAAAGACGATAACGCGGTAGACGCTCTTGCGGGAGCTACCATTACGGGAAATGGGGTTTCGGCCATGATCCGGGAAAGCGTGAATCTTTATAAAGACTATTTAGAAACCATAAGAGAAAATTAAGATGGCTCTACTTTCCAAGAAAGATACAAATCTCATATTAGATCCACTTGCAGATAATAATCCGATCACCATCCAGGTGCTGGGGATATGTTCGGCACTGGCGATCACCGCAGAGCTCCAGGCCTCCTTGGTCATGGCACTTTCTGTGATTTTCGTACTGGGTGTGGGTAATGTGGTAATTTCCCTGATGAGGAATATCATCCCTTCCAAGATACGGATCATCGTACAGCTGGTGGTCATTGCGACTCTGGTGATTATAGTTGATCAGGTATTGAAAGCATTTGCATATGAGCTGAGCAAGACCCTGTCTGTTTTTGTAGGGTTGATCATCACTAATTGTATTATCATGGGTAGGTTCGAAGCCTTTGCTTTGGGGAACAATGTTTGGAGATCATTTCTCGATGGAATTGGGAATGCCCTCGGTTATGGGGTGATCCTTATCATTGTTGGATTTTTTAGAGAACTCCTTGGTTCGGGCACACTATTCGGTATCAAAGTACTGGGCGACCCGGTCACCAAAACCGGCCTCTATGCCACCGGATACGAGAATAATGGATTTATGATCATTCCTCCTGCAGCGCTTATTGTTGTGGGGATAATTATTTGGGTGCAACGCTCAAAGAACAGTGCATTAATCGAGGAAAACTAAAAACCAGAAGCGATGTTAGAGCATATAGAATTATTTTTCAGATCGATCTTCATAGACAATATGGTTTTTGCCGTCTTCCTGGGAATGTGTTCCTATCTGGCGGTATCTAAGAAAGTGGCCACTGCTGTGGGTCTTGGAGCAGCGGTCATCTTTGTACTTGCGGTTACCGTACCCCTGAACTGGCTGTTAGACCAATATATATTAAGAGATGGTGCCCTGGTTTGGCTGGGCCCTGAATATGCAGATTATAACCTGAGTTTTCTGTCTTTTATTATGTTTATCGCCACTATCGCGACCATGGTACAACTCGTGGAGATCGTAGTGGAGAAATTTTCACCGGCACTCTATAATTCACTGGGTATTTTCCTGCCGCTGATCGCGGTAAACTGTGCGATCCTTGGGGGTTCCCTTTTTATGCAGTCGAGAGAGATCGAAACCCTTGGGTTGGCACTTAATTATGGTGTAAGTTCCGGGATAGGATGGTTTTTAGCTATCCTGGCGATCGCTGCGATCCGAGAAAAAATACGTTATTCGAACGTGCCTGCACCACTACGAGGCCTCGGCATCACCTTTATCATTACCGGCCTTATGGGTATCGGATTCCAAAGTTTTGGTGGAATGCTCACCGGGGGCGATGAAGCAGCACCAGCAGCCGAAGACACCACGGTTCAGGCTGAAGAAGAAAAAGCAAAGAAAAAGAAAGAAGAGATCGATGAAAAAACGGTCTCCTATAACGATGTTATAAACGAATAAGCATGATATTAGTCAGCACTCTGGGAACCATTCTTATCACCGTAATTGCTTTTATGGTTCTGATCTTATTGCTCGTAGCGCTATTGCTGTTTACCAAAGAGAAGCTGGCGCCTTCCGGGCCGGTAACGATTACCATTAACGGAGAAAAGCAGGTAGAGGTACCCTCTGGTAGTTCGCTTTTGTCGACACTCGGGAACCAGAAGATATTTCTCCCCTCGGCTTGCGGCGGGGGAGGTACGTGTATTCAGTGCGAATGTCATGTAGTTTCAGGTGGGGGGGAAGCTCTGCCTACAGAGACCCCTCATTTTTCTAAACGGGAATTAAATGAAGGTGCCAGGCTTGCCTGCCAGGTGAAGGTGAAGCAAGATATGGAGATCACCATTCCTGAGGAGGTTTTTGGAATAAAGAAATGGGAAGCAACGGTAGTTAGAAATTACAATGTGGCCTCTTTCATCAAAGAATTTGTGGTAGAGATCCCCGAGGACATGAACTACAAGCCGGGAGGGTATATCCAGATCGAAATTCCACCTTGTGAGATCAAATATGCTGATGTTGATATTACTGCACATCCGGAAGAGCATGAGACTCCAGATAAATTCCAGAACGAATGGGATAAATTTAACCTTTGGCCCCTGGTGATGAAGAATACCGAAACCGTGGAAAGGGCTTATTCTATGGCTTCTTATCCGGCAGAAGGCAGGGAGGTCATGTTAAATGTACGTATTGCTACCCCACCATGGGATCGTGCTAAGAACGGATGGATGGACGTAAATCCGGGAGTAGCCTCGTCCTATATTTTTGCGCAGAAACCAGGCGACAAAGTGATGATTTCAGGACCCTATGGTGAGTTCTTTATCAATGAGTCCGAATCTGAGATGCTCTACGTTGGCGGTGGTGCAGGGATGGCGCCTATGCGTTCTCACCTCTATCACCTTTTCAAAACACTAAAAACCAAACGTAAGGTAAGTTATTGGTATGGAGGTCGCTCCAAACGCGAATTATTCTATATAGAACATTTCAGGGAGCTGGAACGGGAATTTCCTAATTTCAAGTTCTATATGGCACTCTCCGAGCCATTGGAGGAAGATAACTGGAAAGTGAAGGAAAATCTCGATGCGCCAGGTGACGGATTTGTCGGGTTTATCCATAACTGTGTGATCGATAATTATCTCAATCACCATGATTCACCGGAGGATATCGAATTGTATTTCTGTGGCCCGCCATTGATGAATAAGGCTGTTCAGAAGATGGGAGAAGATTTCGGAATTCCGGACGAACATATCCGTTTCGACGATTTTGGTGGATAGAGCAGGTGTATTAGTTTGAAAAGGGGCATTGCAATCTCCAAATCCAAAACCCCTAACCCTATTAATTATTTTGCAAATGTGAAAGCATTAACTGCACAGGAATTGCACAACCTCGCGATGAATATCGTCGGCAGGCAACTCGAGCAGGAGGGCTACGAGTTTATGGGTGTCAATAGCAAGCCGAAAAAGAATCCGCAGTTTGTCTGCCTGAAGGAAAAACAACTCTTTTTTATTGTAGTAAGGAATATTCCATATCCTAATGATCCTAAGGTTTACGACCATCAGCTGATGGGAAAAATAAAGGAACATGCTCTTCAACATCAGGCTAAGACCTTTTATGCCGGTGTTGGTCTTTCCAATGCAACAGACCGAAATTTACCGGTATACCTGAATGAGCCTTATATTGTAGATTATGACGGACTTGTTGAAATTTCTTAGGCCGATATTCTTGCTGATCGTCGCAGCCGTGTTCACTGGCTGCGGGTCTGAAGGAGAATTGGTGAGAAACGTGGCGGCCGGTCCTGCCCTGGGCACAAGCTACAGTATAATTTACCTAAGCGAGAACCCGCTCGACCTGCAACGGGATATAGATTCAGTCTTTTCAGTGATAAACCAGTCAATGTCTACCTATATCCCGGGCTCGGATATTTCCAGGATCAACAATGGGGATTCTACGATACGCACAGATCATATGTTCAGAGAAGTATTCGACCTTTCCAAGGAAGTATATTTACAAACCGATGGCTATTTTGATCCTACTGTGGGAGTTCTGGTGAATGCCTGGGGTTTTGGCCCCGGAACCGCTATTGAACTCGACAGTAGCCGCATAGACAGCCTATTGGAATATGTAGGCTTTAACAAGGTAAAGATGAGCGCTCAAAATACAGTGCTGAAAAAATTTCCACAAATCCGTTTTGATTTCAATGCCGTGGCCAAAGGCTACGCCGTTGACCGCCTTGGCCGGATGCTCGATAAATACGATTTAGATCATTACCTGATTGAGGTAGGGGGCGAGTTATTGGCAAAAGGGGAGAACCGGCAGAAGAAGAAACGCTGGGTTGTAGGGATAGACGATCCGGAGGTCATCGATGGGCGCAGGCTTAAACAAACTATCTTTCTTAAGGACCAGGCCATGGCCTCTTCAGGGAATTATCGGAAGTTCAGATTGGATACGATCACCGGCGAGAAATATGTTCATACCATCGACCCCAAAACAGGATTTACCAAAAATTCGAAAATACTCAGCACCAGTGTAATCGGTCCAAGTTGTGCCCGGGCCGATGCTTTTGCTACAGCATTTATGGCCATGAACCTCGAAGATTCAAAGAGAACGCTTTTGGAAGAAACCGACTTGGAGGCCTATATTATCTACCTCGATGATCAAGGAAATACCAGGGAATTCATGACCGAAGGCTTTGAGGCCTTATTAGTTCTCTAATTTTTTCACAAGGGGTATAATCTCGCCTTTGGCCAGGCGAAACCGATCTACTTCTTCGCTTGTCATGGAGGAGGTAAGATCTACTTCTTCTACCGTAAAACCAGCGAAGCGCAATTTATCAAAATAGTCTTTCCCGTAGATCCGAACATGATCGTACTGGCCAAAGATCCTTGCCCGCTCTTTTTTGTCTGTAATGCTCGGATCTTCAAAAGTTTTGGTTCTCTTCAGATCTTGCGGAACCTGAAATATACCCCAACCACCCGGTGCCATTACCCGGAATAACTCTTTCATAGCCTTTACATCGTCCTCTATGTGTTCCAGAACATGATTGCACAGGATCACATCAAATGAATCTGTATCGAAAGGCAATTGGCAAATGTCTGCTTTTACGTCGGCCAGGGGAGAATCGAGGTCGGTGGTGGTGTAATCGATATGTTGTAGCTGCTTAAAACGCTTATGGAAGGCCTGTTCGGGGGCAAAGTGCAACACATTGGCCGGGCGTGTAAAGAAATCGCTATGGTTTTTTAAGAACAGCCAGAGCAGTCGGTGTCGCTCCAGCGATAGAGTAGAGGGGGAGAGTACATTTTCGCGGGGATGTTCGTAGCCATAGGGCAGGAACTTCCGGAAGTTTTTGCCGTCTATGGGATCGGTATACCTGGAACCGCGCATAAAGAGAACCAGCAAGGGCCGAACCCCATAGCTTAGCTTAATCAGCAAAGGCCTGGGAATAAGGTTAAGGAGGTATCTAAATAGTGTTTTCATGAAATTTTATCACAGAGAATCACAAAATTTATCAAATAAACCTTTTAATACCATTTTTTAGGAGTTTGGCGTGAAAGTTAATTAAAAGTCCGAGAGGATAATTCCCTAATTTGAGATAAGTTATAATTTGGGCAAAATACACCTCATTAAAACAATCGACGGTTTTTAGTTTAACAACAAAAGTATCTTCTGCCAACAGGTCTATCCTATGGCCATGTTCGATCTTAAGATCCTTAAATTGAATAGGTAGTACTATCTCTTTTTTTACCTGCCACCCCTTTGAAACTAATTCGCATTGCAGGCATTGCTGGTAAGCGGATTCAAGCAACCCGGTACCCCAGGACTTTATGCACTTCAATAGCTGCTCCTAATATTTCTTTAGAAAGGTCATTTATATTCACAGGTAAAAATATATGCCGCACATCTCTGTGTGTCGCTGTGTAATAGACTTTACAATACCAGCTTTTGTTGCCGGAATTCGTTTTCTTCATCAGAAACAATACCAAGTGCATCGTATATGTACTGGAATGTGGAAAGAAGTTCAGGTTTGCCATTTACAATGGCGACATTGTGCTCGAAATGGGCACTGGGCTGTCCGTCTTCGGTCAATATTGTCCAGCCGTCGTTGAGTTGTTTTATTCTTCGGGTTCCCATATTGATCATGGGTTCAATAGCCACCACCATGCCTTCCTGAAATTTTTTCCCGCGACCTCTCTTGCCATAATTGGGCATTTCAGGCGATTCATGTAATTTTTTGCCAAGTCCATGACCTACCAGTTCGCGTACCACTCCATAACCATGGCTTTCACAGTACTGCTGTATGGCATGGCCCACATCGCCCACCCGGTTTCCAGACCTGAATTGGCGAATGCCTATATAGAGCGATTCTTTGGTCACCCTAAGAAGTTTTCTGATTTTATCATCTACCTCCCCGACCTCGAAGGTATAGGCATGATCTCCGTAATAACCATTTTTCAATGCACCGCAATCTACCGATATAATTTCTCCTTCTTTAAGCGGCTCCTTGCTGGGGATTCCGTGTACCACCTGAGCATTAGGACTCATATTAAGCGTATTGGGAAAGTCGTACATACCCAGAAATCCAGGTGTTGCGCCATGATCCCTGATAAAGGTCTCGGCAAGTCCATCGAGGTAGAGTGCATTTACTCCCGGTTTAATCTCAGCCGCAAGCATTCCAAGCGTTTTCGAAACGATGAGGGCGCTTTCTCGTATAAGTTCTATTTCTTCGGGTGATTTCAACTTTACCATAATCCTCAAATGTAATGTATATGCTTAGATTAGGCTCTTCCGGGTCATCAGTTCCGGTTGTTCAATGCCCAATAAGGCTAAAATAGTGGGTGCTATATCGCCTAGTACACCACTTCTGACTTCCTTCACCTCTGGATCTACCACAATAAGCGGAACCGGGTTAGTGGTATGAGCTGTATTAGGGGAACCATCAGGATTGAACATAGTATCGCAGTTGCCGTGGTCTGCAATCACCAGGGTGGAATATCCATTTTCCAGCCCGGTCGTAATCACGGAGTTAGCACAACTGTCGACAGTTTCACAGGCTTTGATCGCGGCCAACATTACACCGGTATGGCCTACCATGTCTGGGTTGGCAAAATTCAGGCAGACAAAATCGGCCTCGCCCTTTTCCAGTTCAGCAACGATAGCGTCTCGTACTTCAAAGGCACTCATCTCTGGTTGCAGGTCGTATGTTGCGACTTTTGGGGAGGGGCAAAGGATGCGGTTTTCTCCCTCAAAAGGGACTTCCCGTCCGCCGTTAAAGAAAAAAGTAACATGCGGATATTTTTCTGTTTCGGCAATACGGATCTGTTTTTTACCCTGGCTCGAGAGTACTTCTCCCAGAGTTTGCTGAATATTATCCTTGCCATAAATAACGTCGATACCTTCAAAAGTATCATCATAGTTGGTCATCGTTACATAGCGAAGATTTAGCTTATGCATATTGTGCTCGTGGAAATTCTTCTGGCTCAGTACCTGTGTGAGTTCTCTTCCACGGTCGGTCCTGAAATTAAAGAAGATCACCAGGTCGCCGTCTTTTATTTTGGTGAGAGGGGCTCCGTTGTCATCGACCTTGATTATGGGTTTTAGGAATTCGTCAGTAATCTCGGAATCATAGCTTTTTTGTACAGTCGATGGAATGTCGGTGCTTTTCTCACCTTTACCATTTACCAGAAGGTCATAGGCCAGTTTTACGCGTTCCCATCTTTTATCCCTGTCCATGGCATAATACCGTCCAATTACTGTGGCGAGCTGTGCATTCTTGCCCTCACAATATTCCTCGATATCTTCCAGGAAAGCTCTACCACTTTTAGGATCTACATCCCTGCCATCGGTGAAGGCGTGAACAAAGGCTTTCTCTACGCCAAAGTGTTCACTAGCGTCTATCAGGCCCTTCAGGTGATTGATGTGGCTGTGAACACCTCCATCGCTAAGCAATCCCAGAAAATGTACATCCACCTTATTTTCGCTTGCATATTTTAGCGCATCAGAAAGTACAGCTTCATCTTTCAAACTGTTATCCTTTACTGCAAGATTGATCTTTACCAGGTCTTGGTATACGATCCTGCCGGCACCCAGGTTCATATGACCCACTTCGCTGTTGCCCATCTGTCCTTCGGGCAACCCAACATTTAGTCCATCGGTCTGCAGCGTGGTGTGTGGGTATTGATCATAGAGCGAATCGACAAAGGGAGTTTCGGCATTGTCGATAGCCGAGACTTTAGGATCAGGAGAAATCCCCCATCCGTCTAAAATCATCAGTATTACTTTCTTGTTCATAAAATTCTCTTTTCACGAAAAAGTTCAAAAATACTATGAAATGGGAAGTATTGCTATTTTTTTGACTCGCTTTTTTTGGTTCGACACCCATAATAGTGGTGTTAAAAAATTAACGGTCTGGAAGTCGGTCTTGTTAAACTTTAGTTATATAACTGTTAATGATGAAACAAATCCCCCGATTGGCCGTCTATCTTTATATAACTATTATTCATCAATTAAATCATTTCATCATGAGAAAAACAATCCTAACTGCAGCCGCCCTTTGTTTAATGGCGGTAACCGGCATTTATGCTATTTACAATTCAACCGTTACCGAACCTGTTTGTGAACTCACCGCCTCGGTGAACTACGATGTTAATCCATTTTGTAAAGCGATTATGAAAGGGGATGTAGATACCGTTAAGAAATTAATCGAACTTGGTGCCGATGTAAATGAAAAGTCGGTAGGATTAACTCCTGCTATGTTCGCAGCCCGTTACAACAAGGCAGAGATTCTGGAAATCCTGATCCAGGATGGTGCTAATCTGAAGCTAAAGAGCGACAGAGGGTATACCGCTAAGAAATATGCAGAAATGTCTAATGCAAAAGAGGCATTGGAAGTATTGGAAACCGCTACGAGAAGTTAATCGGCGTTTATTCATCAAAAAAGGAAATCCTGACGTTAATGTCAGGATTTTTTCATTCTAAACCGTTCTCGTAAAAGAGTCTAGAATTCAAAGCCGGTAAATGCCCTGTAAAAAAGAGCATAAAATGCCATAATGAGCATCATTGCGCAGAAAAAGGAATATCCCTTTAGCAGGTATACCAAAATCTCTGGCTTGCAATCATCAAAAGCATCAAAATAGAGTTTCTTAAAGTGTAATAGTGTTCCCATATAGTTTCATTTTCTAAGAAATCAAAGCTATAAGGGTTAAATTGGGACAATGATCAGATTGGGATGTAAATCAAATATATAAAAATTCGCCCAAATACCTATTTTGGGGTAGCAATGGATATCACTGCTGCATTCCATCGTATTTTTCGATCGCTTGTCGGATTTTTTGGATCCGGTTATCGGGATCGGGGTGGGTACTTTGGAATTCGGGTACACGATCGGGACCTGCCGCCTTTTTAAGGATTTTCATCACCTGGATCATTTCTTCCGGTTCGTATCCAGATTGGATCATGAACAGCACTCCAAGGTCATCACTTTCTAATTCATCTCCCCGCCCGTTGGTCAGCAGGGTATTCTGTCCGATACCGGCTACAATACTGCCGGCGTCTGCCCCTACCGAAGCACCCATTGCCACGGTTTTCCAAAAATTGGTCTCGGCAATCCGTTCAGCGGAATGACGCCCGATCACATGACCGATCTCATGACCAAGGACCCCGGCCAATTGAGATTCATTCAATTGCTTAAATAAAGCATAGGTGATAAAAATCTGCCCGCCAGGTAAGGCAAATGCATTGATTGTACGATCGTCTGCCAACAGGTGAAATTCATATTGATAAGGGGTTTCCCGGGCTATACTGTTATTAACGAGCCTGGAGCCAACGGCATCAACCAGGGTTTGGAATCGTTCATCGGGGTAAAGGCCACCGTGTTGCTGTGCTATTTCGGGCGCGCTTTGAAGCCCGATGGCAATTTCCTGATCGGCAGACATATTAATGTTCTGTACACGACCGGTATAGGGATTTTCCTCTTTGTTACTGCAGCGTTGCACCAGTGCAAAGGCCACAATAACAAGACCGATGAAAATCCGGATTTTCCAGCTACCTCTCCTCATAACATCAATGGGCGATTAGTCTCCCACAAAGTACAAAAATGCTACAAGAGTTCTGGATTTATATCCAAAATATTGTCGGTGATATAGGTTTTGATAAAACCTGTGGTGAAGTGATCCAAGCCTTCAAACTCTTCCTTTTCCAGGTAGTGCATTATATTTTTCTTCCTAAAAGTGGTGAGCATGGGGATAGAGAGTGGGGCATAACTGTAATGCCAGGGTTCATAATTAAATCCTCTTCGTTTAGGTTCGTCTGTATAGACCAGGTAGTATCCAAATTCGTTTGCATTTTCGTCCATCCAGGCTTTTAATTTGGCGTAAGGCCCATCGGCCTGAAATTTTTCGGGAACCAGAACGTCTCCTTCTTTTCCTCCCTTCTTATCGATGATATCGATTTCGGTACCCCAGTGATGCCTGCTGGTACCGGGAATAGTGGAGTATTCTATGATCTTGTCTATGGCCTGAAGCGGTTCCATGCCTTCTTCAGTAAACCTGTCGTATTTACGCTCAAAAATCTCGGCCTGGCGGTTAAAACTGCGGTAACTCGACACCACCTCAATGTCGATCCCATCTTTTAGGGCGGCGTTGTACATTTCAATAAATGCATCATGAGCCTCTTTTCTGAGTTGATAACCATCGCCGTACAGGTCGATATCGGCTTTACCCATCAGTTCCATCATATCGAATTCCTGCTCTTGTGCGATCGAAAAATGAGGCCAAAGACTCAGTGCTAAACCAAAAAAAATTCCACCTATGACAAACGATCTTCTCTTCATAACTACAGATACATATTATATTATAAGAATGCTAAAACAGCATCAGTCATATTTCAAAAATAAGGCCAAAATCATAAATTCAGGTCTTTATTTCTAAAAAGCCACTACTATAAAGGGTATTATTTGCTGCTCCAGACCACCGGGGAATATCAATTTGAAATGTACAGATATCCCTGATGTTTTTGCCGCAGATCGTGCATGGTAAGGATATAGAAATAGACACCCGATTCCAATCCTGCGTCTTGTTGTATAGCGGTATCCCGATTAGAACGACCATCGAACTCGTTTCGATAATTGTCCTTAGAATATACCAGTACACCATAGCGATTAAAAATCTGGAGGGAATTGTTTGGTGACTGAGTAATACCATCCAGTTCAAGTATATCGTTTTGTCCATCGCCGTTGGGGGTCATAAAATAATTATCCAACTCGATAGTGTCGAAAGTCTCGAGTGCATCATCGTTTCCGCCTATTGTTATGATTTCATAGTCGCTTGGCGTGAATACCTCAGAAGTGATCGAACCATAATCCCGCCCGCCTTCAGTAGCGGTGTTTCCAAGATTAACCCATTGGTTTTCACTCTTGCTCCAGCCTACTACCTTAAGATCACTCAGGTATTCAGCGACGCCCGGAACATCGCTATAAACATCCCAGGTAAGGGTAACCGAAGAGGGGACATCCCCTTCCAGTCTCCAGAATTCTTTGTCGCTAATCGACATATATTCGGAAGCTTTTGTGCCGGTATTGAAGGTCCTGCTAAGGCTACCGGAGTTATTAGGATCTTCAAAAAAGTAAGCGCATTTTGCCATGGCATTGATCGCAACAGATTCCAGGGTAAGCGGACGCAGTCTGTCTTCGTTCCCGACAGGAAACATAAAGGTATCTTTATTGGTTATGGCGGCATAGCCATCTACCTTCGATAATCCGCTTTCACCTGTATAGAAGCTATAATCCATAAAATTGGAGTAGATACTCGATCCGGTCCGCGGGGTGATGATATTGCCAAAAACCAGGTTTCCGTTGTTATTCACACCAACGGGAGTTTCCAGGACCAAGCCGTTCTCTACGGCCACTTCGGCATCGTAAAAGACAGGTATAAATGCACCTGATATTGTAAGCTGGCGAACATCATTATAGAAACCAATCATGCCCATATTCTGATCAAAGGTACCATCGTTGATCAGGTTGAGATGGAAGCCTACATTGGCCGCATCGTGTACCTGAACATTACCGTAATTATGGAATGCCTCCTGTGCATTGACCAACGGGTAAAACCCAATGGCAATCAGCGTATAGAATATGTTTCTGGATAGAAGCATAGATACTTATAAATTAAGGTCGTCTTCTTAGGAAAACCGCAACACGGGCATCACTTACATTCCCAACTTCCGTCACAGTGCGGAATCCAAGACTGGTTCCGGCAGGTATTGCCACAGGAATTGCCAATACCTGTGTATAAACCATATTATTGGCATTACCACTTGCAGTGAATGTAAAGAGATTAGTATTTGTATTTGAATCGATAACCGCCATGGTAACCGTATCCGATCCCCCGTTAGTATCTGCATTAAAGCTTACAGCATAAGCTTCCCAATCTTCCGGAAGTGGAATCCCGATTAGACCAGTAGCGCCATTACCAAATGACCATTCTAGCTGATTATTAGCCAGACTTCCATTTTCTTCAGCCCAGATCACTATTTTTTCATAAGCACCAAAATAAGCGCCCCCATCAGAACCTACACTGATAGAGTTATTCGCATCTGTGGACACCACATTGGCCGTTTGATTACTACCCGATTCGTTGGTATGAGTGATCACACCTGTAGTTGTATTCTGAGAAAAATTGGTATCGGTTTCAGAAACCGAACCGCCACCGTCGCTTAGTGTAATTGTTGTTCCGGCTTTGGACAAGGTTTGGATTTCGTTAAGAGGATCTGCATCCGCATCGTCTACGCTTAAAGCAGCGAGTTCAGCATCGGTGGCAAAAGTACCGTCGAGATCCTGAGACAAAGTTCCCCCGGCATCGGTTACTTCGATAGAAGTTCCTGAAAGGGCGATCCCTGTATTAAGTTCGTTAAGTGGATCCGCATCGGCATCATCAACGCTTAAAGCGGCGAGCTCTACATCGGTAGCAAAAGTACCGTCGAGATCCTGAGACAAAGTTCCCCCTGCATCGGTTACTTCGATAGAAGTACCACTAAGGGCAATCCCGAAGTGTTAAGTTCAGTTAAGAGGATCTGCGTCCGCATCATCAACGCTTAAAGCAGCGAGCTCCGCATCGGTAGCAAAAGTACCATCGAGATCCTGAGACAAAGTTCCCCCTGCATCGGTTACTTCGATGGAAGTTCCTGAAAGGGCGATCCCGGTGTTCAAGTTCGTTACTGGCATCGGCATCCGCATCATCTACTAAAGAAGAAAGGTCGGTAGTAATCGTACCCCCAGCGTCAGTAGTTTCCAGATCGGTTCCACTAAGGACTACGGAAGTATTGAGTTCATTAAGTGGATCTGCATCCGCATCATCAACGCTTAAAGCCGCGAGCATCCGCATCGGTGGCAAAGGTACCATCGAGATCCTGAGACAAAGTCCCCCCAGCATCGGTTACTTCGATAGAAGTACCACTAAGGGCAATCCCTGTATTGAGTTCGTTAAGTGGATCTGCATCGGCATCATCAACGCTTAAAGCAGCGAGTTCAGCATCGGTGGCAAAGGTACCGTCGAGATC
This sequence comes from Flavobacteriaceae bacterium, assembly GCA_965212205.1. GTDB lineage: Bacteria > Bacteroidota > Bacteroidia > Flavobacteriales > Flavobacteriaceae > JAHEJJ01. The sequence goes on along the minus strand of CBDBUX010000019.1, from coordinate 116,313 downwards.
CTGAGACAAAGTCCGCCCCGGCATCAGTTACTTCAATGGAAGTTCCACTAAGGGCGATCCCTGTGTTCAATTCGTTACTGGCATCGGCATCGGCATCGTCTACTAAAGAAGAAAGATCGGTAGTAATAGTGCCACCAGCATCAGTAGTTTCCAGATCGGTGCCACTAAGGACTACGGAAGTATTGAGTTCATTAAGAGGATCCGCATCCGCATCGTCTACGCTTAAAGCGGCGAGTTCAGCATCGGTGGCAAAAGTACCGTCGAGATCCTGGGACAAGGTTCCGCCAGCATCGGTTACTTCGATAGAAGTTCCTGAAAGGGCGATCCCGGTGTTAAGTTCGTTACTGGCATCGGCATCGGCATCATCTACGCTTAAAGAAGAGTTCAGATCGGTAGTAATAGTACCACCAGCGATCAGTAGTTTCCAGATCGGTTCCACTAAGGACTACGGAAGTATTGAGTTCATTAAGTGGATCTGCATCCGCATCATCTACGCTTAAAGCAGCGAGTTCAGCATCGGTAGCAAAGGTACCGTCGAGATCCTGAGACAAGGTTCCGCCGGCATCGGTTACTTCGATAGAAGTTCCTGAAAGGGCGATCCCTGTGTTAAGTTCGTTAAGTGGATCTGCATCCGCATCATCAACGCTTAAAGCAGCGAGCTCCGCATCGGTAGCAAAGGTACCGTCGAGATCCTGAGACAAAGTTCCGCCGGCATCGGTTACTTCGATAGAAGTACCACTAAGGGCGATCCCGGTGTTAAGTTCGTTAAGAGGATCTGCGTCCGCATCATCAACGCTTAAAGCAGCGAGTTCTGCATCGGTAGCAAAGGTACCGTCCAGATCCTGAGACAAGGTTCCGCCGGCATCGGTTACTTCGATAGAAGTTCCTGAAAGGGCGATCCCTGTGTTAAGTTCGTTACTGGTATCGGCATCCGCATCATCTACTAAAGAAGATAGATCGGTAGTAATAGTGCCCCCAGCGTCAGTAGTTTCCAGATCGGTTCCACTAAGGACTACTGAAGTATTGAGTTCATTAAGAGGATCTGCATCGGCATCATCTACGCTTAAAGCAGCGAGTTCAGCATCGGTGGCAAAGGTACCGTCGAGATCCTGAGACAAAGTTCCGCCTGCATCGGTCACCTCGATGGAAGTTCCTGAAAGGGCGATTCCTGTGTTATTCGTTAGTTCGTTACTAGAAGGATCGGTGCATCCACCAGCGCATCATCTACGCTTAAAGCAGCGAGTTCAACGCTTAAAGATCGGTAGCAAAAGTACCGTCGAGATCCTGAGACAAGGTTCCCCCAGCATCGGTTACTTCGATAGAAGTTCCTGAAAGGGCGATTCCTGTATTAAGTTCGTTACTGGCATCGGCATCCGGCATCATCTACTAAAGAAGAAAGATCGGTAGTAATAGTGCCACCAGCATCAGTAGTTTCCAGATCGGTTCCACTAAGGACTACGGAAGTATTGAGTTCATTAAGAGGATCCGCATCCGCATCGTCTACGCTTAAAGCAGCGAGCTCTGCATCGGTGGCAAAAGTACCGTCGAGATCCTGAGACAAAGTCCCCCCTGCATCGGTTACTTCGATGGAAGTTCCTGAAAGGGCGATCCCTGTGTTCAATTCGTTACTGGCATCTGCATCCGCATCATCTACTAAAGAAGAAAGATCGGTCGGTAATAGTGCCACCAGCGTCAGTAGTTTCCAGATCGGTTCCACCTAAGGACTACTGAAGTATTGAGTTCATTAAGTGGATCCGCATAAGCATCGTCTACGCTTAAAGCAGCGAGTTCCGCATCGGTAGCAAAGGTACCGTCGAGATCCTGGGACAATAGTTCCCCCAGCATCGGTCACCTTCGATGGAAGTTCCACTAAGGGCGATTCCTGTATTGAGTTCATTAAGTGGATCTGCATCCGCATCATCAACGCTTAAAGCAGCGAGTTCAGCATCGGTGGCAAAAGTACCGTCGAGATCCTGAGACAAAGTCCCCCCTGCATCGGTTACTTCGATAGAAGTTCCACTGAAAGGGCGATCCCTGTATTAAGTTCGTTAAGTGGATCCGCGTCCGCATCATCAACGCTTAAAGCAGCGAGCTCTGCATCGGTAGCAAAAGTACCGTCGAGATCCTGAGACAAGGTTCCGCCAGCATCGGTCACCTCGATAGAAGTTCCTGAAAGGGCGATCCCTGTGTTAAGTTCGTTACTGGCATCTGCATCCGCATCATCTACTAAAGAAGAAAGATCGGTAGTAATAGTGCCACCAGCATCAGTAGTTTCCAGATCGGTTCCACTAAGGACTACTGAAGTATTGAGTTCATTAAGAGGATCTGCATCGGCATCGTCTACGCTTAAAGCAGCAAGCTCGGTGCAAAAGTACCGTCGAGATCCTGAGACAAAGTCCCCCCTGCATCGGTACCGATGGAAGTTCCTGAAAGGGCAATCCCGGTGTTAAGTTCGTTAAGAGGATCTGCGTCCGCATCATCTGCTTAAAGCAGCGAGTTCGCATCGGTTACCGTCGAGATCCTGATAGAGCATCGGTACTTCACCACTAAGGGCGATCCCTGTGTTAAGTTCGTTACTGGCATCTGCATCCGCATCATCTACTAAAGAAGAAAGATCGGTAGTAATAGTACCACCAGCGTCAGTAGTTTCCAGATCGGTTCCACTAAGGACTACGGAAGTATTGAGTTCATTAAGAGGATCCGCGTCCGCATCGTCTACGCTTAAAGCAGCAAGCTCTGCATCGGTGGCAAAAGTACCGTCGAGATCCTGAGACAAGGTTCCCCCGGCATCGGTTACTTCGATAGAAGTACCACTAAGGGCGATCCCTGTATTAAGTTCATTAAGTGGATCCGCATCGGCATCGTCTACGCTTAAAGCAGCGAGTTCAGCATCGGTAGCAAAGGTACCATCGAGATCCTGAGACAAGGTTCCGCCGGCATCGGTCACCTCGATGGAAGTTCCTGAAAGGGCAATCCCGGTGTTAAGTTCATTAAAGTCGGTGGTAATAGTGCCACCAGCGTCAGTAGTTTCGTCCCACTAAGGACTACTGAAGTATTGAGTTCGTTAAGAGGATCTATCATCTCTACGCTTAAAGCAGCAAGCTCTGCATCGGTAGCAAAAGTACCGTCGAGATCCTGAGACAAGGTTCCCCCAGCATCGGTCACCTCGATAGAAGTTCCTGACTAAGGGCGATCCCTGTGTTAAGTTCGTTACTGGCATCTGCATCGGCATCGTCTACTTAAAGAAGAAAGATCGGTAGTAATCGTACCCCCAGCGTCAGTAGTTTCCAGATCGGTTCCACTAAGGACTACGGAAGTATTGAGTTCATTAAGAGGATCCGCATCGGCATCATCTACGCTTAAAGCAGCGAGTTCAGCATCGGTGGCAAAGGTACCGTCGAGATCCTGAGACAAAGTTCCGCCGGCATCGGTCACCTCGATAGAAGTTCCTGAAAGGGCAATCCCGGTGTTAAGTTCGTTAAGAGGCATCGGCATCGGCATCGTCTACTAAAGAAGAAAGATCGGTAGTAATAGTACCACCAGCGTCAGTAGTTTCCAGCATCGGTTCCATTAAGGACTACGGAAGTATTGAGTTCATTAAGTGGATCCGCATCGGCATCATCTACGCTTAAAGCAGCGAGCTCAGCATCGGTAGCAAAAGTACCGTCGAGATCCTGAGACAAGGTTCCGCCGGCATCGGTTACTTCGATAGAAGTTCCTGAAAGGGCGATCCCGGTGTTCAGTTCGTTAAGAGGATCTGCATCGGCATCATCAACGCTTAAAGCAGCGAGTTCAGCATCGGTAGCAAAAGTACCGTCGAGATCCTGAGACAATGTTCCCCCAGCATCGGTCACTTCAATATTGAAGTTCCACTAAGGGCGATCCCGGTGTTAAGTTCGTTACTGGCATCTGCATCTGCATCGTCCACTAAAGAAGAAAGATCGGTGGTAATAGTGCCACCAGCGTCAGTAGTTTCCAGATCAGTGCCACTAAGGACTACTGAAGTATTGAGTTCATTAAGAGGATCCGCATCGGCATCATCTACGCTTAAAGCAGCGAGCTCTGCATCGGTAGCAAAGGTACCATCGAGATCCTGAGACAAGGTTCCACCGGCATCAATTACTTCAATGGCAGTACCGCTTAGTGCAATGCCCGTGTTATATTCATTATCGGGGTCCTGGTCCAGATCGGCAGCAATATGAGCACTTAAAGTAGCTGTATTGGCTGCCACGGCAGCTGATTGATCGAGCGTTGACAGATCTGCAGAAACTGAGGAACCGTTTTCAATGTCTATTTGTAGTTGGTTGGTTGTAGTATTCAGGTTGGCAGCAGTCAGATTCTGATCATCTGATCCACTTGTGTTTATGGTGGTGGGATTTCCAGATTCATTAGTGTACGTAAATGTTCCATCCATATTGTCCACAAGGGTGGTCACAGTCTCTGGCGCAGTATTGAGGATCACCGACATTCCTTTGCCGTCGGAAAGGGTATAGGTACCGTTCCCATTATTGATCAATGTAAAACCGGAAGTTCCACCTTCACATAGATTGCTCCAGTTGGCACCATCGTAATAATGGACGCATTGAGTATCGGTATTGTAGACCAGGGCACCACGCAAAGGGGTAATCCCTTGCATTTGTATATCGGAAACCCGGGTTAATACAAAAGCCTTATCAGTACTTTCCAATTCAACTATAGATGCCGCATCTATAGAATTTGGATTATCGCCTATCTTCACCTGGGCAATACCGGATGTGAGGGCGAACACGAAGAGGCCAAAGAATAGTTTATGTAAGTTCATCGAGGTAAATTTTGGGCCACAAAATCAGATTCAGGTAAAATTACCATATATGGATAGGAAGGGTAAGAAAATGTTGTGAACTGGCCCGGGAGTGTTGTAAAATTGGGTGTCTTCGTAGAAGGACGGTAATTGTGGTCTTTAAACGATCTGGATTTGTGACTTTATTGCACAAAGTTTGAAGCTTTTTAATAATCACATTTTACCTGTATTTATAGACTGTGAGCCGGGAAAGAAATGGATTAACACATTGAAATGGAAAGCGAAATCCACTCATAATTGCTTTTTTTCAGATGTGGTTAAGAATTGGGTCTGTAGATGAAGGAAGTGACTATTATTCGGTTGTCAGATAAAAGTATCCCTGATATTTTTTATTGATATCTTTTAACTCGAGCAGGTAGAAATAAACACCGTCGGGCAGGTAATTATTGGTTTTAAAAATATTTCTATTGCCTATGCCTCTGAATTCGTCTTTGTAGTTAGATTTTTCGAACACCAGTAGTCCGGCCCGGTTATATACTTTTAAATCGTTATTAGGTGATTGGTCTATGATCACGAGGGAGAAATAATCATTAATTCCGTCACCATTCGGTGAAATGGCATAATTGCCAGGTTCATTGGATTTTGAATTAAATAAGAATCCATATGAGAAATATTCGAAGTCATTGGCATTGAAGATGTTGGAGGTGACCCGACCCCTATCTAAATCGCCCTCAAAGGACGCATTACCGAGGTTTACCCATATTTTTTCGTGTTTGCTCCATCCAGAAACAACTATGCTCGAGACATCTACTGCAGATGCTGATATATTCGATTCTGAATCCCAATTTAAAGTGAGCTGTATTCGCCCTGAAGTGCTTAAATGCCAGAATTCTCTATTGCTGATGGCAGCCAGACTAGGGTCTCGTTTAGAGATGTCCATTTCAGAGGCCAGGCTCCTGGGATAGTCCGGATTTTCCATAAAATAACCGCATCTGGCTAAAAATGTTTCATCGATGAACTTAATATGCAACGGCTTAAGAACTTCTCCCTGACCTACCGGGAACAGGAAGCTTTTCTGCCCTTCTACGGCAACATAACCATCTATTTTAGTACGGTTCGACTCCCCGTCGTAATACGATTGTTCCTTGAATTTTGAGTATATACTTTTGCTATTTCGCTTCGATATAATATTGCCATAGATGAAATGCAATGAACTTTCTATATTGACAGGCACTTCCAGATATAAGTCATCTTCAACAGCCACCTCAAAATTATGGAATGTTGGACTAAAAGCACCGGATATAAGGAGACCGTCATCGTCTTTATAAAATCCAATCAGGCCCAGATTTCGATCAAATGACCCATCATTGATTAGGTCGGTATGAAAACCTAATGAACCTTTCTGATGCAATTTTAAATTGCCCACATTACGTACAACACTCTGGGAAACAGCTAAATGACAACAGAAAAGTATGATAAAATGTATATAAATAGATCGCATGCTATTGTATGTTAATCTGTTGCCAGTCTGTACCATCACTTTGTATCCATAATGCCTTATTTCTCTTTATTTGGTTCATACGACTTCCTCTATTGCATATGTAACGCGTTTTTGTAGTACAGTTCCCTTTGCTTATATTTTTTATCGCATATATCCGTCCGGGGCATGTACTGGCATTAGGAAGTGTAATTACCAGATTTGCGTTCTTAAGAACCACGGTAAAATCGTTCTCACCCAGGGTTGTATTCTGACTTGTAGTTCTAATTGGAGCGGCTATAGTACCTCCAACATGAAGATCAGAAGTCGGGTTGGCCATTTGTATTCCTACTTTCCCGTTGATAAATCCAAAGGTCTGATTATTGATATCGTAAGTTCTGGCTTCGGCCTCCTGGGTAATATTTGTTGTGGTTATATCGAGGCCCGATATCCCTTGAGGCCCCTCTTTGCCTTGCTCGCCTTTATCACCTTTAGGTCCCTGTGGTCCTATAGCTCCGGTTTCCCCGGTTTCCCCACGGTCTCCTTTATCGCCTTTTAGCCCTGGCGGTCCCTGCACACCGGGTTCACCCTTTTCGCCTCGAGGGCCTTCCTCACCGATCTCACCTTTGGGGCCAATAGGTCCGGTCTCACCCTTTTCACCTTTAGGTCCCAGTGGTCCAACAGGTCCAATATTGTGGTCTCCTGCTTCGCCTTTTTCACCTTGTGGTCCTTGCGGTCCTGTGACTCCAGATTCTCCAGTATCACCTTTCTCACCTGGTAGTTCCCTGAATACCTAATTTTTCCTGCATATCCTGTTTCACCTTGCTCGCCCTTTTCACCTTTAGGACCTTGTGGTCCGGTTTCACCCTGCGGTCCTTGTGGTCCAACAGATCCAATATCTCCTGCTTCGCCTTTTTCACCCTGGAGGCCCTGAATTCCTTGTTCACCTGTGTCGCCCTTAGGTCCCTGTGGTCCGGTTTCACCTTGCAGTCCTTGTGGTTTCCCCTGTTTCTCCTACCTCACCTTTTTCGCCCTGAAGTCCTTGGATCCCTTGTTCACCGGTTTCACCCTTGAGGCCCTGAATTCCTTGTTCCCCGGTATCGCCTTTAAGTCCCTGTGGTCCTGTTTCACCTTGCGGTCCTGTGGTGGCCCTGTTTCTCCTAGTATCACCTTTTTCGCCCTGGAGGCCTTGGATCCTTGTTCACCGGTTTCACCCTTGAGGCCCTGAATTCCTTGTTCCCCGGTATCGCCTTTAAGTCCCTGTGGTCCTGTTTCACCTTGCGGTCCCCCTGGTTTTTCACCCTGGAGCCCTTGAATTCCTTGTTCCCCGGCCTTGTAGGTCCTTGTGGTCCTGCAGGTTTCACCTTGCGGTCCTGTGGCACCTGAGGCCCTTGACTCCTTGTTCACCTATCACCTTTCTCGCCCTGTAATTCCTTGAATCCCTTGGCATCACCGGTTCGCCTTTAGTCCTTGTGGTCCGGTTTCACCTTGCGGTCCTTGTGGTCCCTGTTTCTCCTACCTCACCTTTTTCGCCCTGGAGCCCTTGATTCCTTGTTCCCCGGTATCGCCTTTAGGTCCTTGTGGTCCGGTTTCGCCTTGCGGTCCTGTGGCCCCTGTTTCTCCTACCTCTCCTTTCTCACCTTGAATTCCTTGTTCCCCGGTATCGCCTTTGGTCCCCTGGGTCCCTTGAACCTTGCCTTGTTCCCCGGTATCGCCTTTAGGTCCTTGTGGTCCTGTATCACCTTGCGGTCCTGTGTCTCCTGATATCTCAGGAGCTTGACCTTTTTCACCTTGAGGCCTTCCTTGTTCCCCGGTTTCACCCTGTGGTCCTTGTGGTCCTGCAGGTCCGGTGTTTCCTGCTTCACCTTTTTCACCTTGCCCTTGGTCCTTGTCACCTTGTAGACCTTGTGGTCCTGTTTCTCCGGCACAGGTCCCTTTTCTCCCTTATGTCTCCTGCTTCACCTTTTTCACCTTGAGGCCCTTGTTCCCCGGTTTCACCTTCCTTGTGGTCCTTGTCCCTTGTGGTCCGGTCCATGTTTCTCCTTTTTCTCACCTTGTTCCCCGACCCTGAATACCTTGTGGTCCGGTATCGCCTTGCGGTCCAATGTCTTGTTCACCTCTCCTTTCACCTTGATTCCTTGTTCACCGGTTTCACCTTGAGGTCCTTGTGGTCCTGTAGGTCCGGTGTTTCCTGCTTCACCTTTTTCACCTTGAGGCCCTTGAATTCCTTGTTCCCCGGTATCGCCTTTAGGTCCTTGTGGTCCGGTTTCGCCTTGCGGTCCTGTGGCCCCTGTTTCTCCTACCTCTCCTTTCTGACCTTGAATTCCTTGTTCCCCTGTGTCTCCCTTTGGTCCGATAGGTCCTATTAATCCTATAGGTCCTTGTTCCCCATTTTCTCCTTTAGGACCTTGTGGTCCTGTTTCACCTTTCGGGCCTGTAGCTCCGGTGACTCCAGGCTCACCTTTTTCACCTTGAGTTCCTTGTTCACCGGTTTCACCCTGAGGTCCTTGTGGTCCTGCAGGTCCGGTGATTCCTGCTTCGCCTTTTTCACCTTGAGGTCCTTGAATTCCTTGTTCACCAGTATCTCCTTTATTACCCTTGAGGCCGGCTGTTCCATCGCTACCTGGTTCTCCTTTCTCCCCTTGCGGTCCTTGAGGTCCAACAGATCCGGCTTCTCCTGCCTCTCCTTTCGAACCCTGAATACCTTGTTCACCCTGGTCCCCTTTTTCGCCTCTGGGCCCTGGTTCTCCCTGCTCCCCTGGTTCTCCCTGCTCCCCTGGTTCTCCCTGCTCCCCTGGTTCTCCCTGCTCCCCTTTTTCACCCCGAGGGCCTTGTGGCCCAATTCCACCTTGTTCTCCTGCAACTGAGGTTTGTGCCTGATACTCGTTAAATGTGAAAGTTGATCCGTCTGAATTATGTACGGTAATAGAACCATCTTCATTTTGTGCAAATGAAATGTCGCTGGTAGCAGCATTAGAACAAAGACTTTTCCATTTCTTGCCATTATAGTGGTAAACACAAGAGGTATCGGTATTATAGACCAATGCACCAGGCAATGGCCTGATTTTTTGCATAAGGGCTGTATTTACACGGGAAAGGACAAGCGCCTTGTTTCTGCTTTCCAATTCCAATAAGGAGGCTCCATGAATCTGATCTGGGTTATCTCCTACTTTCAACTGGCCTGAACAGACCATATGAGAGAGGAATAAGAGTATGAAAAGTGTTTGATATTTAAACATCGGGAACATTTTGATTCCCAAACTACGTTTAAAGGGATATTTGTAGAAATATTAGTTGTAAACTTGTAAGAAAAGTATGTATAAACAAACTTTTTAGTGGTCATACCTTCTTGATTCTGATCTATTTATCTAAAACACCTTATTTAGAAGTATATTCCAAAGTTATTCCGAATATTAGACGTGAAGTTTAATTCGTGCGCTCCAGATACAGAAATCCCTGAAAATTAAGGTTCAGATCGTCCATTGATATGAGATAGTAATAGATCCCTTCGGGCAGTCCCTGATCTGGGTTCAAAACAAGATTACCTACATTCGAAAAACCCCTGAATTCATCGCGGTAATTGATCATTTCGAAGACCAGCAGTCCATTTCTGTCATATAATCTGAGGCTGTTATTCGGACTTTCTTCAAGTTCTTCGATAATTAATACGTCATTGATACCATCACCATTGGGTGTAATCAGGAAATTGTCGAGGGTGAGTACATCAGCGGGCTCGGCCAGGTTACCGAAGGTGATAACCTCATATTCGTCGGGAACGAATGTGTTTGAATTAACCACGCCATTGTCGAGATCGCCAGAAACACTGGCGGTTCCCAGTGGTAACCAGCGATTTGCGGTTTTACTCCAACCCATTATTGTTACCCTTTCGATTTCGGGTACCAACGAAGCCATATCGCTTCTTGGGTTCCAGCTCAGTGATATGGCAGAGGAAACATTTCCTTCTAGCCGCCAAAACTCTGTAGTACCCACCGCCTCAATGGTTCTTGGCTTAAGTCGGGTGTCAAAAGGAGGGAAGGCCGAGGGATTATTCGGATCCTCAAAGAAATATGCACAACGTGCCAGTTCATTCACCGACTCTGAATTTAGGATCAATGTTCTCAGATGTACGGCATCGCCTACCGGAAAGGCAAACGACTGTTTATTGTGGATCACGGCATAGCCATTGATCTTTGAAGCGTCCGATTCGCCCACTGTAAAGGCATCATCTAAAAAATTATAAGCGATATCGGCCTGGTCTTTCGGGCCTATAAAATCTCCTGTTACGAAATTGGTATTGTTGATTACACTCAAGGCGATGCTGAGGTTCACTCCGTTCGCGTTGGCAATCTCGACATCGTTGAGGACCGGCATGAGGGCGCCACTGATGTCGAGCAGCTGACTACCGTAAAACCCGGCCAATCCCAGGTTTTCGTCGAACGGCCCATTATTTATCAGGTCTGTGTGAAAACCGAGCTGTCCCTGGTCGTGGATCCTGAGGTTTCCGCTGTTATAAAGGGCGGTTTGGGCCTGAAGCCAGGTACAGCAAAGGAGCGATATGAAAAAAAATATTTTCATCAATTGATTTGCTGCCAAATTATTCCATCACTCTGCAGCCAAACTGCTTGATTATTGGGAACAGTTGCGGTGCTGCTTACCCCGGTAATTGGAATGGCTATACCACTATTATTCCTCAAAACATAAATCCTGCCTAAATTAGTTCCAGGTGCCGGCAAAATAACTCCATTCGTATAAGCACCAGGATTTAAAAGTATCGTGTAGTGTATGGTATTAAGGGTGATATCGCTGGTAACCGGGGTTATAGATTTAATTGTTGCTAAAGCCGAAATATCAGCAGACTGATTTCCCCCGCCGTCTGTAACGGTAAGGTTGGTTCCGTCAAAACTGACTCCAGTGTTGTATTCATTGGTGGGATCGAAGTCGGCATCATTCACACTAAGCCCGGCGAGTTCTGCATCGGTTGCAAAAGTCCCGTCGAGATCCTGAGAGAGCGTACCACCGGCATCGGTTAGCTGAATCGCTGTACCACTGAGGGCAATCCCGGTGTTTAGTTCGTTCGTAGGATCCGCATCTGCATCATTCACACTAAGCCCGGCGAGTTCTGCATCGGTTGCAAAAGTCCCGTCGAGATCCTGAGAGAGCGTACCACCGGCATCGGTTAGCTGAATCGCGGTACCGCTAAGGGCAATCCCGGTGTTTAGTTCGTTAGTAGGATCCGCATCTGCATCATTCACACTAAGCCCGGCGAGTTCTGCATCGGTTGCAAAAGTCCCGTCGAGATCCTGAGAGAGCGTACCACCGGCATCGGTTAGCTGAATCGCGGTACCGCTAAGGGCAATCCCGGTATTTAGTTCGTTCGTAGGATCCGCATCTGCATCATCCACACTAAGACCTGCGAGTTCCGCATCGGTAGCAAAGGTCGCGTTGAGGTCCTGAGAAAGCGTACCTCCGGCATCGGTTACTTGAATAGAGGTACCGCTGAGCGTAAGAGCGGTATTGAGTTCGTTAGTCGGGTCAGCATCTGCGTCATCCACCCCAAGGCCGGCGAGTTCTGCATCCGTAGCAAATGTCCCGTCCAGGTCCTGGGAAAGCGTACCTCCTGCATCGGTTACTTGTATTGAAGTACCACTAAGGGTAAGGCCGGTGTTGAGTTCATTGGTGGGATCTGCATCGGCATCGTCAATCAAGGATGATAGGTCGGTGGTAATAGTTCCACCAGCGTCAGTTGTTTCGAGATCAGTACCATTAAGTACAACTGTAGTATTGAGTTCGTTGTTTGGGTCTGCATCCGCATCGTCCACGCTAAGGGCCGCAAGTTCTGCGTCGGTGGCGAAAGTAATATCCAGATCTATGGGTACAGGCGTTGGATCATTTGTAAGTGTTAGTGTTGTAGCGGTAAGTTCCAGGTCCTGGAGTTCATCATTAGGATCACCACTACCGCTGCCTACTACATTGGCGATTTCCTGGTCTACATAAAACTTTGTGGCCGCATCCTGAGGTAACTGAGGGTCAAGAAGGTTATTTATGATATTCGCATTGGCATCTGTACCGATAGCTAATACCTGTGCCAGATCCTGAGTTTCGTTGATATCGATCAACTGGACGGCCCCGGTCTCGTCCGTATAAGTATAAGTCCCATCTCCGTTATCGGCCAGGGTTGAGATCGAAGTATCGCTAATGATAGTTGTGTTTCCTCCTGCATCGGTGAAATCGTATGTACCATCGCCGTTATCCACCAGGGATACGGTTCCGGCCGAAGCATTGATCTCATCAATAGCATCCTGTACATTGTTCGCCGCGAGCCCTGATGTAGTATTGTCATAGGGCAGGGCGCTGGCATTGGAATCGATTAGATAGTTGGTACCCGCTTCATCGGTATAGGTAAAAGTACCATCGCCGTTATCGGACAAAGTAGATAATGAGGTGTCACTGATAACGGTAACATTCCCACCTGCATCGGTAAAATTGTAGGTGCCATCACCGTTGTCACTGAGCGCTACGGTACCGATATCCGCTGCGTTAGTTGCTATTGCGGTTTGCAGAGGTGTATCGTCGAAAAAAGCACCATTATCACTACCGGCCACCACCGAATTGCCGGCGTCGGCACTAACGATATTTGCGCTGGTGATAAAGCCTGCATCATTGGTAAAGTCGTTTAAGGTTACCTGGTTATAATCGATCTCCGAATCGGTAACCGAATTATCACGTAGTTCTTCGTTTCCCACCGAATCTGGCGCCAGTTTTTCGGCGGTCAGCGAATTGTTCTGTATATCGACCGCGCCGATGCTAAAATCAACAATGTTGGTACCCCGTATCTCTCCGACCTCAAAATTATAATTATCATCTGTTTGTGTGATGACGATAGTAGGGGCAGGATTTACAACAGCGTCTGCGGTGAGGGTAAGGCCCAGTGTCTCACACAGGTTTAGCCAGATAGACCCGTCGAAGAAGTATACACATTGATTATCGATATTAAAGATCAATGCACCTCTCAGAGGGGTAATCGCATTCATCTGAGCATCTGTAATTCGCGGGATGACCAACACACGGTTGGTGCTTTCCAATTCAAGAACAGAATTTGGATCCAGATTTTGTGGATTGTCACCGATCTTGATCTGCCCGAATGCTATATGGCCCAAACAAAAACTCAAAATGCAAACCATGAGTTTTGTTTTAAGAGATCTGAGGCTGATACTCGCTATAGGGTTCTTTCCAATCACCATATCACTATTTTAATCCTATAGTAAATTCTTCATGCAATGCTCCTTAAGGAGGATGGATTTTATCTGTTTAATCCAGACTAACAAAAATAAGACTATATCCACATTCGCCTAACTTTCTGCCCTTAAATACATGTTTATGGGGTGAACAGACCTAAGATACAAGGCGAATCGCTAAAATAGGGCCAGGCGATAATGAGTTTCTGCTTTCAGGACAAGGAAAATGACTCACTTTTAAGGCTATATTAACATAAGTTTAATGGCAAGAAATTTTTTTTTAAGGGTAAGAAAGCATTTCTTTATCGATGGTTAACCAAAACCTGGGAGTATAATTTATGAGGCGGATTTTTCTTTTGGTCGCTTTTGTTTTTTGTGGTACGATTATTTTGGCCCAGCAAGACGAACGACAAATTTTGAGGGGCAAGGTTCTTTACCGTAATAGCAATGTAGTTAACGAGAATGTGATCAACAGCACATCGGAACGGGCTACTATAACCAACGATAAGGGCGAATTTGCAATTCGTGTAAAACTCGAAGATGAACTGGTCTTTACCTCGGTAAATTATCAAATTGAAATCGTTGAGATAACCCAGGAGATACTGGATCGCAACCGTCTTGTCGTAGAGGTAAATGAAAAGGTAACCGAATTAGATGAAGTAGTGGTCAGTCCGGAAAATCAGCAAAAATTTCTTGAACTTCAAAACGAGGATTTCAAACAGTTCGATTACGAAACCGATCAGTCTGCAGATGTTGTAAATATTGCAGCAGATCCGAAGCTAACCAGCTTACAGGACGGTATAAACTTTGTTAATATATTTAAAGCCCTTTTCCTCTCAAAGCAGAAAGAAGATCCGGATACTGCGCCACTGAAGATGAGCGATGTACTCCGACAGGTGTATGAAGATGAATTTTTTGTAACCGACCTTAATATACCAGCCGATAAAATCGATGATTTCCTGATCTATTGCGACACACAGATGCCGCCTAAATCCCTTTTAAAGCGAGATAATGAATTTCAGCTGATCGAATTTCTGGTCAATCAGAGTGAGATTTATTTAAAGCAGTTAAATGCCGAAGAATAATTGGCTGATACTTTCTTTGCTATTGATCAGTAGCTTTTCAATGGCTCAATCACCTTTTACGCGTAAATTGGAGGGCAAAGTATTGAATAAGGGACAGAGCATCGCCGATGTTCATGTGATGAACACCAGCAGGAACAGAGCAACAATAACCGATGAAGCAGGATATTTCACCATAGGAGTTAACCTGGGAGACACGCTGCTCTTTTCGGCAGTTCAATTTAAGCGTAAAACATTGGTTATATCTGGCGCGATGCTCGAAAGCCTGCGTATTGAAGTACCTCTCGAAGAGTTTGTAAATGAACTAGATGAGGTTATTCTAAGGCCTTATGATCTTTCTGGTGACCTGACCAGGGATATGAAACAGATGAAAACCGACGGGGTGGTAACGGCCTCAACCCTTGGCCTTCCCAATGCATATGTTAAACCTTTAACCCAGGCCGAACGTTTGAAGCACGAGGCGACTACCGGCGGTGGAATTGTTCCGTTGAACCCGCTCCTGAATGCCATTACAGGGAGGACCAAATATCTTAAAAAACGAATTGCTACAGAGAGTAAATATGCCAGAACCGATAGAGTCCGGGCGTTCTACCCCGACTCCCTTTTTGTTAAAGAACTGAGCATCCCTGAATCTAAAATTGATGATTTCATGTATTATTGCGAGGTAGACTTTGCCTTTAGCGCCGTAGTTGACACACACGATCGTCTAAAAATTTGGGAGTATCTAAAAAAGAAAAGTGTCTTTTATCGAAAGGATAATGAACTCGATTGAATCTATGGTATTAAATTTGATTATGATTTCGTGGCAGTAGCCTTCATCATAGAGTTGTGGCTGGCTGCCCAGGTAATTGAAGAAAGTGTTGAAATATGTTGACTAGATTTAGCAAATATCTTGTAATCCTCTTAGTGCCATTGCTGATGGCTGCCTCGCTGCATAAATTTTATGTAAGCGTGACCAATATGCAGTACGATGAGGCCGACCAGGCATTTCAGATCACTACGAGGATTTTTATAGACGATCTGGAAGAACTTTTAAAAACCCGATACGAAATCGATTCAAGGCTTGGAACCGACAAAGAAGATCCACAAGCGGGGCCATTGATCGAAAAATACCTTGCGACCAAAATCCTTATCAAAATAAATGGAGAGTTACACACTTTTAAATACCTGGGTAAGGAATACAAGGATGATTTGATTATCTGTTATCTGGAATTATCGGGAGTAGATATGGACAGTGTAAGTTCGATCGAAGTCGAAAACAATTTACTCACAGAACTCTTCGAGGAACAACAGAATGTAGTGCATATTAAAATCGGCACAGAAAAAAAGAGCTTTATTCTGGTACGGGAAAATAATAAAGGTATGTTAAACTTCTAAGCCCTTTCCCACGACTTTGACCTAAAAATCCTATTTTCGGGCACCAAAAATTCCCGTACAATGGTGTATTTCAAAAATTTACTGGCCTTTTTAATCCTATTTTCCGCCACATCCGCTATAGCGCAGCAAGAGACTGAAAACGAGAGAGATCCGGGCCATACCAACCAAAGCAAATTCAGACAGATGTACCAGGAATTTGCCACCCCGAACACATACAGATCGGCTTCTGGAGCACCAGGTCCTCAGTACTATCAGCAGCAGGCAGATTATACGATGGATATAGAGTTAGACGACCGTAACGCTCGTATTTATGGTCAGGAGACTATCACTTATCATAACAATTCACCGGATGATCTGGAATATCTGTGGGTACAACTCGATCAGAATGTCAGGTCTAAAGAATCTAAATCCCCTCTCCGTAACGGAAATGGCGTATCTATGGCCTATCAGACAGGGCAGTTTGCCGGCGAATTCATGGGGCAAACCTTTGAAGGTGGTTTTAATATAGAGCATGTTCGGGATGCCATGGGCAATTCCATGCCTTACACCATTAATCAGACCATGATGCGGATCGACCTGCCAAAGACGCTTAAAAGCGGTTCGCAAATATCTTTTAGGATCAAATGGTGGTATAATATTCCCAATCATACCATTAAAAGAGCACGCTCGGGTTATGAATATTTTAAGGAAGATGGAAATCGGGCGTATGTGATTGCACAATTCTTTCCAAGAATGGCGGTATACAGCGATGTTGAAGGTTGGCAAAATCATCAGTTTTGGGGAAGTGGCGAATTTGCCCTGCCCTTTGGCGATTATGAGGTAAATATAACTGTCCCGGACGACCATGTACTCGATGCCACCGGGGTATTGACCAACCGCAAGGAAGTCTTTAGCAAAGAAATGCTAAAACGTTTCGAACAAGCCCAAAAGAATTTCGACACCCCAGTAATGATCGTTACCCAGCAGGAGGCTGAAATGGCAGAGAAGTCCTTTTCAGAGAAGAAACAAACCTGGAAGTTTAAGGCAGAGAATGTCCGTGACTTTGGTTTTGCCACATCCAGAAAATTTATCTGGGATATGATGGCGGTTAAACTTGGGAACAGGAACGTAATGGCTGTGTCCCTTTATCCAAAAGAAGGAAATCCTCTATGGGAAGAATGGTCTACTAAGGCAGTCGCCAGTACTTTAAAATCGTATTCTTCACATACATTCGATTATCCTTATCATAAGGCTATTTCGGTACATGCCAAGAACCAGGGAATGGAATATCCCATGATCTGCTGGAATTATGGAAGACCGGCCAAAGATGGTTCATATTCAGACAGGATAAAGTTCGGGATGATATCAGTCATCATCCATGAGGTGGGGCATAATTTCTTCCCGATGATCGTGAATTCAGATGAACGCCAGTGGGGCTGGATGGACGAAGGTCTGGATACCTTTATGCAATACCTTGCCGAACAGGAGTTCGGGCAGGAATATCCTGAGGCGATAGGCCCTCATTTGAAATATCCCTCGCGTAGAGGAGACCCTTCCAAGATCATTCCTTATATGAGTGGCGATCAGAATGCGCTTTCTCCTATAATGTCGAACCCTGAAAACGTTTATAATCTCGGACCTAATGCATATGGCAAACCTGCCACCGCACTCAATATCCTTAGAGAAACAGTGATGGGAAAGGAGCTTTTCGATCATGCCTTTAAGACTTATGCCCAACGCTGGAAATTTAAACATCCTACCCCGGAGGATTTTTTCAGGACTATGGAAGATGCCTCAGCTGTTGACCTCGATTGGTTCTGGAGGAGTTGGTTCTACACAACAGACTATGTCGATATTGGGGTAAAAGGGGTTAAAAAATATTACGTAAATAACAAGCCTTCTGAGAGGCTGCAAGCCTATATGTCTGCAAGAAATATCACGGAGGCCGATCTTCCTCCTATGGTATACCTGGCCGAAGAGGGAAATGCAAACCTCGATCCGGCGTTGGTCGGGCAAGCACCATCAGAGACTTCCATGTCGCTCAAAGAATATATGATGGATCATATGACCGAAGAGGAACGGGCTCAGGTTGAAGAACCAAAGTACTTTTATGAAGTAACGTTCGACAAGCCTGGGGGAATACCTATGCCGTTGATTGTTGAGTACACTTATGCCGATGGCAGCAAGGAGGAAGTTACCTATCCGCCGGAGATCTGGCGAAAGAACGATAAAGAAGTAAAGCGGGTAATCTCTTCTCAAAAGGAATTGGTAGGGATTATCGTGGACCCAGAAGCAGAAACGGCCGATATTGACATTACCAATAATGCCTGGCCTAAAAAGGAACAAAAAACAGATTTTGACAGGTTCAAAGAGAATATAAAAGGGAAATAATACGTTATACCCTCAGGATATAAGAGTCCCGGTTTATATCGGGACTTTTTGTTTTTAGCAGTATATTTGTGAGTATGTACAGCCCTATGGCATTATTCATTAGTGGAGCCGAGATTTTTTTCATCATGTTTATTGTGGTGATGGTCTTTGGTGCCGATAAGATTCCCGGAATCGCCAAGAGTTTGGGTAAAGGGATGCGTCAGTTGAAAGACGCCACAGAGGATATAAAGCAGGAGATCAAGAAAAGTGCCGATAAACAAGGGATCGATACCAGTTTCACCGAAGACATCAAAAGTGAATTTGATAAGGTGAAAAAGAATGTAGATGATGTTACAGGAACGATTAAGCGGAAATAACCGGTTGAATGCTCAAAAAACTGTTTGAATGGGATAAAGAGATCTTTATTTATCTCAATACACTTGGCATCGAAGAATACGACACCTTCTGGACGGTAGCCACCGAAATCATTTCCTGGACACCACTTTTTATACTTTTCTTTGTTCTGATCTTGATGGCTTACCCCGGCAAAGAGGGTTTGCACCGATCACTGACCGTCATGTTGCTTTTATTTCTGGTACTTATTGCCACCAATTTAACCAAAGATTTTTTCGAACGCCTCAGGCCTAATAATGACGAACAGCTCAGAGACTTCATCAGAATTCTTATCCAGCCCAAGGGATATAGTTTTTTTTCGGGCCATGCGGCAACTTCGTTCTCGATAACGACGCTGGTGTACCTTTTTCTACGCAAAAAAATGAACTATAGCTGGTTGTTGTTCATCTGGCCTATAATCTTTTCTTTTAGCAGGATATATGTTGGGGTTCATTATCCTTTCGATATTCTTATCGGCACAATCGTCGGCATCCTTTTCGCATTGCTTTTTTACAAAGGCTACCTCCGTTTTATACAACCCTACTGAAGCTCAAGCCATCTCGTACTGGTAAGATCACCGTTTCCAGTTTAGGATGTTCCTTGAGCAGAATATTGTACTCCTTTAGTTTCAGGGTCGCTTTATCACTTTTTACCGGGTCTTCTGCCACCTTACCAGACCACAGCACATTATCAGAAAGAATGATACTGCCGGTATGGGTTTTTTGGAGAACCAATTCCAGATATTTGGGATACTCCGTTTTTTCGGCATCGATAAAAACCAGATCAAAACTCAAGTCTATGGTTGGTATAATTTCGATAGCATTTCCGGTATATTGAACAATGCTGTTACCCAACGGACTTTGATCGAAGTAGCGGCGTTGCATATCGTGCAGTTCTTCATTGATATCGATGGTATGAAGGCTTCCACCTTCCTGAAGCCCTTCTGCAAGACAAAGTGCTGAATAGCCAGTGTAGGTCCCGATTTCAAGAATATGCATCGGCTGTATCATTTTAGAGAACATACTCAGTACCCGGCCCTGGTAGTGTCCTGTGATCATTCTGGGTTGAACAACTTTTAAATGGGTTTCCCTGCTAAGCCTGCACAATAGATCCGGTTCATCCTGAGAGTGCTCGGTCATGTATTTTTCCAAGGATTCTGAAAGAAAATGCATTTGGTGAATTTTGAATAAAAATAGGGATTAATGCACTACCTTAGGGTATAAAATATCCCGGGGATTATGGACGACATTCGCATCAGGGAGGCTGTTTTAAATGATCTGGAAACGCTACTGTACTTCGAAAAGGAGCTGATAAAAGCCGAAAGACCATTTGACGAATGTATTCGTGAAGATCCGGTCTGTTATTACGACCTTCGGACTTTGATTGAGGATAAAGAAGTTGCTGTTATTGTAGCAGAGTACCAGGGTAAGATCATCAGTTCGGGATATGCCCATTCGAAAAAAGCAAGGGCTTATCTCGATCATGAGAACTACGCCTATCTCGGCTTTATGTATACCCTACCGGAATTTAGGGGGAGAGGCATTAATTTGATGATCATCGAATACCTAACGACATGGGCGCTGAGTAAAGGATTTATAGAACTTAGGCTAACGGTATATGATAAGAACCAGCCAGCGATTAGAGCATACGAAAAGGCAGGATTCAAAAAGCACATCATCGAAATGCGCCTGAGGAAAACTTGAGTTGATTTCCTGATTCGATTTTAGAGGGCATATCGTATTTTTGAAGAAACGTAATGTATGCAATTTCAAAACCAGCTTTCTTTTGCCCGTGAATTGGACCAGAAAGATCCGCTGCGCAGATATCGTGATGCTTTTCATTTCCCTAAAGTAAATAGTCGTCCCGTAATCTATTTTACAGGGAATTCATTAGGATTGCAGCCAAAACGCACTGAGGCCTTCGTTGGAGAGATTATGACCGATTGGAAGGATTTGGCGGTGGAAGGACATTTTTATGCCGACAAACCCTGGTGGGATTACCACGAGCGATTAGCCAAGCCTCTGGCCGGCGTTGTAGGGGCCAAACCCGAAGAGATCACGGTGATGAACACGCTTACCATCAACCTGCATTTGCTGATGGTATCATTCTACAGGCCAGATTCCAAACGATATAAAATTCTGGTAGAGGAAAAAGCTTTTCCTTCAGATCAGTACATGATTAACAGTCAGGTGAGATTTCATGGCCTGGACCCCGAATCGGCCATTGTTGAGCTTAAAAAAAGAAACGGAGAACATCATTGGAGGACAGAGGATATTCTTTCAAAGATCGATGAAATAGGAGCGGAGCTGGCATTGGTTTTGATCGGAGGTGTTAACTACTACAATGGCCAGGTCTTTGAAATGGAAAAAATAACAAGGGCGGCCCAGTCTAAAGGAGCAATTGTAGGCTGGGACCTTGCACATGCCGTTGGAAATGTTGCCTTGGATCTTCACCGTTGGGGAGTGGATTTTGCCGCATGGTGTAGTTATAAATATATGAATAGTGGCCCGGGGAATGCTTCCGGGGTTTTTATTCATGAACGACACCTGGGAAGAAGCGATATTCCCCGCTTCGAAGGATGGTGGGGTACAAAGAAAGAGAGCCGCTTTTTGATGAAGCCCGAATTTGAACCTATGGATACGGCCGATGCCTGGCAAGTAAGTAATGCACCGGTGCTTTCACTGGCACCTTATCTGGCATCACTCGAACTGTTTGAAGAAGCAGGAATGGAAGCGCTTATTAAAAAGCGTCGACTGATCACCGCCTATCTCGAGTTTATTTTACACGAGGTTGGCAGGGAAGTCGGAGGTAATTTTGAGATCATCACCCCGGCAGACAGAGGGTGCCAGTTGTCTGTTCTTTTGCATGGCCATGGCAGGTCGGTATTCGACTATCTGATGAAGCAAGGAGTTATTGTAGATTGGCGGGAACCCAATGTTATTCGCCTGGCACCGGTCCCGTTTTATTGTAGTTTTGAGGATATGTATCGTTTTGGTCAAATCCTGAAAGCGGCAATAATGTCGAAAAACCCATAAATTTTAATCGAACCGTATGATACTCGAACATGTAGCCATTTGGACTGAAAGGCTGGAGGATTTAAAGGAATATTATATGAAATATTTCGATGCTGTTTCCAATGAAAAGTATATCAATGAAAGGAAAAATTTTGAGAGTTATTTTCTTAGTTTCGGATCGGGAGCACGACTTGAGCTGATGAAAATGCCCGGAATCCTGGCCAATAAAAATGAAACCGTACAGGCGCAACATCTGGGTATTGTACACCTGGCGTTCGGGCTTGCAGATAAAGCACTTGTTGATAAGAAAGCGGTTCAATTGAAAGCCGACGGCTTTGAAATCCTCAGTGGCCCCCGTAAAACCGGTGATGGATACTACGAGTTTGAGACCCTTGACCCCGATGGCAATCGTTTGGAAGTAACCGCATTGTATACCGAATGATTGTATATTTGTGGCCTTTGAAACTAAGCTGGAAATGAAATCTCTAAAACTCATACTAACCAACCCGAGGTATTTTGGCCCTGCCTGGGTATTCGCAAGCTTAAATATCCTCTTTGGAACCTGGGCGATCTATATACCTTTTGTGAAAGAAGATCTGGGTATAAACAAAGCCACCCTGGGTATCGCGATATTCTTTCTATCTCTAGGCGTATTTACGGTATTTCCGATCGCATCGCGCATAATTAACCGCCTTGGTGTTGGAAGAGCAACCTGGATCGGGGCTATATTGATCTGTCTGACCGCGATATTCCCGGTAATTGCGCCCAGCTATATTGCCTTGGTGATTGCTTTGTTTTTTTTCGGTGCTACCAATGGGTTTACCGATATTGCCATGAATACGCTGGTTACAGAGATCGAAAAAGAAGATCAGCAAAACTTTATGTCGGCCTCCCATGGATTTTTCAGTTTAGGTGGAGTATTGGCGGGATTGGGGAGTTTTTTGATTCCTGTATTCGACGATAGGGCGCTACACATGGGCATAGCTGTGATCCTGGTTTTTATAATAAATTATCTGTTTCGCAACAATTACAAAAAGATTGTAGCTGCGCCAATCGAAAAAAAACCTTTTAGTTTTAAGAATTTTAAACCTCTGCTTTTACTGGGAATTGTTTCCTTTATCGTGATGGGGAGTGAAGGGGCCATTGTAGACTGGAGTGGTCTTTTCCTTAAAGAGGTTAGTATTGCCCCTGAAGCCCTATGGGGCGCCGGATTTTTAGGGTTTCAGACATTGATGACAGTAGGAAGGTTTTTAGGGGATGCGATCAGTTCCCGTATCGGATCGGTTAAAATCGTAGCTATTGGAGCCATTATCGCCATTCTGGGATTTACCCTTGTGCTAAGTACTCAGATATTTCTCGCGATTATTGGCTTTGCACTTACCGGCTTGGGCTTTTCGGTCATTGTCCCGGAGTTATTTAGAATTGGTGGTAATGTAAAAGGTGTAGAATCCTCACAGGGGGTTGCTTTTATCGCTGGTTCTGGTTATTCCGGATTCTTATTAGGGCCTGTGATACTCGGATTCGTTGCTGAGAATTTTTCTCTGAATCTAACTTTTATCGCCTTGTTGATATGCACTGTAGGTGTCTTATTGGCCACATTGCTCTTGCGTCGGAAAAAGGCCCAGACGGATAACCCTGCTTAGCGTACTTCCAAATCGGAGAAGAACAGATGCCATGAACCATCTTCCACTTTATGAGAGGTTGAGAGCTCAAGTCCGCCGACATTTTTATATCCTTCCCATGTAGTAGTAAGAGTAGCTTCGGCTTGCCCCGATTTCCTAAAAACCCATTCCTGAATTAAGAAATCGTCGCTAAAGTAGAAGTCATAAGCATCTCCCGGGGTGTACCCGCCTTTATCCCCGTAGACTATGGTGAGTTTCTGCATATTTTTTTTACCGATAGGGGCAATGGCATCAGATTCATGGCTATAGGTAAAATTGTCCTGATCCCAAACCAGGTTAAACGGTGCAAGGAGCCAGTATTTATCGTTGATAAAACGTGCATCCACATCGACAAGTGAACTGTCTATTAAAGTTCGTTGATAAGTGATGGTATCTATTGCCGAGCTGCGGATAACCCTCTGATCTGCTATATTCCACTTCCAGCTTCTTTCAAAATGTGAGGTATCTCTGTCTATATTGAAGGTAAAACTGATCTCCGTGACCTCAGACCACTGATCGTATCCGTGTGCATAGGCAATTTTATCGAGAATAGACAGCGGTTCTATTTCCTTTTCAACCATTTTTTTTTGCTCTGGTTTACAGGAAAAAAGGACTAAGATCACAACAAAGTTCAACAGGAATTTCATCAGCATAAGATTTTTATCAAATATAATAGCTTTTAGAATGATGAGCTTTAGCTGAGAAGCTTTTCTAATGGAATTATTTGATTAATTTTGACACTTAACAGAAATCAATTTATGAGCGCAAAAAAGAGCAAGGTACAGGAAGCGATCGATGAAAAAATGCTGGAAGAACGAAAAGTTTTTCTTTGGGGGATGGTAGACGATGATTCAGCAAAACATGTTATCGACCGATTGTTGTATCTGGATATGCAAAACAATAAAGAAATCCTATTTATACATTAACAGCCCGGGTGGGTATGTAACATCAGGCTTTGCGATTTACGATACTATTACCTCGCTAAAGAGTCCGGTTTCAACTGTTTGTACCGGCTTGGCGGCTTCAATGGGTTCAATTCTGCTATCGGTGGGGAAAAAAGGACGCCGTTTTATTCAGCCTCATGCCAGAGTAATGATCCATCAGCCAAGTGGTGGTGCCAGGGGTCAGGCTTCGAATATTGAAATTCAGGCCAATGAGATTCTCAAAACCAGGGAGCTGGGAGCCGAGATCCTTGCGAAGAACTGCGGACAGACCAAGGCTAAGATCATGAAAGATTTTAATCGCGATTACTGGATGAGTGCAGAAGAATCTGTTGCTTATGGCATCGTAGATGAAATAATCTCCTAGGATTCTCCCTGATTTTATAAATGAAAAGTCCTTCGCCAAATCAATGGGAAGGACTTCTGGATATATATAGACGCCTAGGCGGAATACTTCTATAATAGATACGTTTCTGAACGATAATATAGATCTCTTACGGTTGTTAAAATTCAACTAAAAAGCAGGCAAGAAAACTCCGTTATCACCTATGGGCAGTAGAAGTTCACAATGCCCTAATTTTATTACCTTTATATCTTCATCTTCAAGGCCCAAGAGCCTGCTCATGACACAGATCAGTAAAAACATTGCTATAGTCGGCTCAGGTTTAGTAGGTTCCTTGCTGGCTATTTATCTGCGTAAACGCGGACATGAGGTCACCGTCTTTGATCGCAGAGCCGATATCAGAACAGTAGAATTTTCAGGAAGATCGATAAATCTTGCGATGAGCGACCGAGGCTGGAAGGCGTTACGGCAGGTAGGTATTGAGGATGAAGTAAAAGAACTGGCTATTCCCTTGTATAAGCGAGCATTACATGTAAAGGGAAAACCGATGTATTTCCAACATTATGGGAAGGAAGGACAGGCCATCTGGTCGATATCGCGCGGCGTTTTAAACCGCAGAATGATCGATCTAGCCGAAAATGAAGGCGTTCGTTTTCGTTTTGATGAAAAAGTGTGGGATGTTAGTCTCCATGAAGCCAAATTATTCACAGGAGAGACTGAAAAAGGAGCGTGGGAAGAATATCAATTCGATTTAATATTCGGCTGTGATGGTGCTTTTTCGAGGATCCGGCATAAAATGCAACGGCGTTCTCGTTTCGACTATTCTCAGGATTTTATAGATGTAGGCTATAAGGAACTCACCATACCGCCCAAGCCCGATGGCTCGCATAAACTCGATAAGAACTCATTTCATATATGGCCCAGAGGGCGTTTTATGTTTATCGCCATGCCTAATTTGGATGGTAGTTTTACCTGTACGCTTTTTCTTCCTTTTGAAGGAAAAGTTTCTTTTGAAAACATAAAGACCAAACAAGACGCAGCCGAATTCTTTAACACCTACTTTCCAAATGTCGGTTCGGAGATTGAGAATCTTAGTGAGGATTTTTTTGATAACCCAACCAGTGCACTGGTGACCATGAAGTGTTATCCCTGGACATATTGGGATAAAGTGGCCCTGGTAGGGGATGCAGCCCATGCCATTGTCCCATTCTATGGTCAGGGAATGAATGCAGGATTTGAAGATATTTATGAACTCGACAAGCTTTTGGAGGAGATGGGAGATGATTGGGGGGCGATCTTTGAACAGTATCAAAAACGTCGAAAACCCAATGCCGATGCCATTGCCGAATTGAGTTACAGAAACTTTTTGGAAATGAGTGCCAAGACGGCCGATCCCAAATTTTTACTCCAAAAGAAAATCGAGAAAAGATTTGCTCAAAAATATCCTGAAAAATGGATCCCGGCCTATTGGAGGGTCACGTTTTCAGACAGGCCATATGCTGAAGCCCTGACCATCGGGGATGCCCAGGAGAAGATCATGAATGAAATTATGAAGCATCCTCAAATCGAAGACCTATGGGATTCCGAAGAAGTTGAATTGAAGATCCTGGCGCTGCTAGAAGCCCAGGAAAAGGATTCAATCCTTTATTGAGCCTTTAAATTTCTTCTCGCGCATCGGCGTGCTGTCGATCAAATCAAAAATTTCACTGGCTGAAACAACAAAAGGTTTTTCAAGTGGTACCTCCATCCTTGCCTACCGGCACATTACCTTCAAAAAAATATTGGAGACGGGTTTGCCGGTCCGATCAACAAGCTGGCTTTCTAGGGCTCATACCTGATTTTCCCGGCTAATCTAAATATAGATATTCCTGCCCTCCATTACCAGGACATAATTTTCAAAAGCTTCTATCTGAGGATATCTTCCTACCTATGTCAAGATCAGGATTCATGACAAAAAACAGCCGGTTCTACCACCGGGAATCTTGCAGAGATTGGGCCATGGAATTGGGGCCCAGATAACATACATTATCAGTGATATGATTTATCCGTTCATGAATTGTGAAATCAGCAAAAAGAAAAAACCACCGTTTTCGGTGGTTTATAAAATCTATTTTTGCAAGAGCTTAGATATTATTGAACAGTTTTTTCATCTTATCCTGTTCTTCTTCTGCCAAGCCCGAATCTACCAGAATTCGCCCACTATGTTCATCGGTGATGATCTTCTTTCTTGAGGCAATCTCTACCTGTACCTGCGGTGGAATCGTAAAAAAGGATCCACCCGAGGCACCTCGTTCTATGGGTACCACCGCCAGGCCATTTTTTACATTGTTGCGAATGCGCTTATAGGCTTTTACAAGGCGATCTTCAATTTGCTTCTCAAATTTTTGAGATTTTGCAAGAAGGGCTTTCTCTTCTTTTTCAGTTTCAGCCAGAATAGCATCCAGTTCACCTTTTTTATGCTTCAGGTGGGCTTCTCTTTCTGAGAGTTTTTCTTTGGTCTCTGTGATAACCTCCTTCTTCTGTTCGATCTGTACTTTGAACTCCTTTATATTTTTTTCGGCCAACTGAATTTCCAATTCCTGAAATTCAACCTCTTTGGACAGCGAATTGAATTCACGGCTGTTGCGGACATTTTTTTGCTGATCCGCATATTTTTTAATCAGGCCTTTGGCTTCGTCGATCAAATTTTTCTTTGCACTGATTTCGTAATTGACGGTTTCAACATCGGTTTTCAGTTTATCGATGCGGGTTTTGAGTCCAAGGACCTCGTCTTCCAGGTCCTGAACTTCTAGCGGGAGCTCACCTCGTACATTCCTGATCTCGTCAACTCTGGAATCTATTAGTTGTAAATCGTATAGTGCCCTGAGTTTATCCTCGACCGTTACTTCCTTCTTTGTTGCCATACTTATGAATAGTTGATCGGATTTGTTCTGACTTCCGATAAAGAGATTGCAAAATTAGGAATTTTTTTCTTAAGATAATCCGCCAAAAGGTTTTTTGTAAACTGCTCAGATTCAAAGTGACCGATGTCTAAAAGCAAGATGTTCTCTTCAGCTTCAAAGAACTGATGGTATTTGATGTCTGAAGTCACAAAAACATCAGCTCCCGAATTCCTGGCGGCGGCTATGGCAAAGGCCCCGCTTCCTCCCAGGACCGCTACTTTTTGAACCTTGCGCCCAAGAAGATTTGAATGCCTAACCACAGGGGTATGCATCCGATCTTTAATATAGATGATAAAATCTTCCTCGGTCATTGGTTTGCTTAAATTTCCTATCATTCCCATACCCTGATGCTGATGCCGGTTTTCAAGGGCATATACCTCATATGCAACTTCTTCGTAGGGATGGTGATCAAACAAGGCTTTAAGTACTCGCTTTTCAGCAGATTTAGGAAAGGTCATATGAATTTGAGCTTCCTTCTCATAGTGGATTTCTCCTTTTTTTCCCTTGGTGGGGTTGGCCTTACTTCCGGGCATAAATGATCCGCTGCCTTCCACGGTAAATCCACAATGACTGTAATTGCCCATTTTACCTGCTCCGGCATCGAACAAGGCATTCTGCAACTGTTCTGCATCAGCCTCCGGTACATAGGTCGTAAGCTTTTTAATGGCATCCTGACTGGCGATAAGAATACCCGGATCTTCGATGTCGAGCGCCCTGCAAATGGCATAGTTGACCCCCAGGGGGGAATTATCCAGGGCGGTGTGCATCGAATAAATAGCAATATTATTTTTGATGGCCTTTATAACAGCCCTTTCAACATATGTTGTCCCGTTAAGGCGCTGTAAACCTTTGAAGATTATCGGATGGAAACTGACAATGAGATTGCAACCTTTGGCTACCGCCTCATCGACTACGCTTTCCAGGGTATCGAGTGTGATGAGTATGCCGGTCACTTCTGTTGTGGCATCTCCCACCAATAAACCAACATTGTCGAAGTTTTCAGCATTTTCTAGCGGAGCCAGAACCTCTAATACGTCGGTAATTTCTTTGATGATCATTTTGGAAAATATAGGCAGACCAAAGATAAAATATTATATTTTCGTTCCGATGCATCTCCTGAGAAAAATCCTTTGGCCGTTTTCTCTGCTCTATGGACTAGGGGTATTCCTGAGAAATTTGTCCTACGACCTGGGTTGGCGAAACGTCAATAGTTTTCAAACGCCTACTATTTGTGTGGGCAACCTCAGTTTGGGAGGCACAGGTAAAACCCCGATGATCGAATGGCTCATCCGTCATCTTACATATTACGAACAGCTTGGGGTACTGAGTCGTGGTTACAAAAGAGAGAGCAGGGGTTTCCAAGTGGCAGGGAAGAATAGTACGGCCCTGGAGATCGGCGATGAACCCCTCCAGATCCACAGAAAATTTCCTGCTGTTGTCGTGGCTGTGGATGCCGACAGGAGCAGGGGCATGTCGATTCTAGAAAAAGAATATCATCCTGATGTCGTGCTATTAGACGATGCTTACCAGCATCGTAAGGTAAAGGCAGATTTCTATATTTTACTTACAGCGTATGACAATCTCTATCCCTCGGACCAGTTTATTCCAACAGGAAATTTACGCGATGCAAAAAATCAGGCCAGACGGGCGAACATCATCATCGTAACCAAATGTCCGGCAGACCTTGATCAGGAATCCATGGCGTTGATTCGCGAAAAGCTGAATCCAACTAAAGAGCAGGAGGTATTGTTCTGCTCGCTTAGCTATTCCCAGAGGCTGATCGGTACAGAAGATGAGTTATCCTTAGATCAACTAACCCAGGAGGTGGTGACGGTGGCTACAGGTATTGCATCTCCCGAATCTTTGTTGCAATATCTTGCCGAACAAGGTTTAAAAACCAGACACCGTAATTTTAGAGACCATCACCAATTTACCCCAGCCGAACTATCGGCCCTTTCAAAAGAAAAAATAATTATCACCACGGAAAAGGATTATGTACGCGGATTAATGGAACTAACTCGGGCTTATTATCTGGAGGTAGAACATCGGTTTCTGGTCGATGGAAGACATCGCCTACTTAATGCTCTTAGCGGATTAAAGCGTTGATTTTTTGAGTTTTTGATCTACAATATTCTCACCGATCTTATGATAGAATACCTCGGGTTTAAAGGGTTTTGTGACCACGTCATTGCAACCGGCAGCGTAGAAGCTTTCGAGGCTATCGTCTAGAGAGATGGCCGTGAGGGCAATGATCGGGGTTTCCTTATCAAATTTTCGTATTTCGATAGTCGCCTCCACACCACTAATGCCTGGCATATGAATATCCATCAGAATACCATCATATTCGTTCTTTGATGCCATATCTACGGCTTCATGACCATTATTGGCAATATCGCAGCTTATTTCTCTCTTGTTGAGCATTTTACGGGTGATCACCTGGTTGATTTTGTTATCTTCAACCACCAAAACATGAAGCCCTTTAAGATCGTATTCTTTTTCTATGATCTCGAATGGAATATCATCTACCACACTATCCTTGCTTTTTAAGGTCAGCTCAAAGAAGAAGGAGCTTCCTTGCCCTACCTCACTATGCAATTGGATCCTGCTGTTAAATATTCCCAGAAGGCTTTTCACAATGGTAAGCCCCAATCCGGTACCGCCGTATTCCCTGTTGATCTGGATAGAACCCTGTTCAAAACTGTCAAAAATATGTTTCTGTTGTTCTTTAGATATGCCTATACCGGTATCTTTCACTTCAAAGTAAATCGTGACATCTTCCTCTACCTTCTTTACAAGTTTAGCGATCACCTTTACTTCACCTGATTTTGTGAACTTAAGTGCATTGCCCACCAGGTTCATAAAGATCTGTGACAGTTTTAACGGATCGCTCATCAGGTGACGGGGGATAGACTCGTCGTAACTGAGAATAATGGACGTATTGTTTTCCTTGGCACTTGGTTGAAGCGATTCGATCACCTCGGTCAGTATCTTTTTTAAATTAAGTTCGATGGTAAGCGGTTCGAGCTTATCGGCATCAATTTTATTGATCTGCAGTATATCATTGATAAAATTCAAGAGGTAGTCTCCCGAGAATTTCAAAGATTTGAGGTGTTCCTTCTGGTGATCGCCCGGATCTTCTTCCAACAGCAAATGCGTTAAGCCGGTAACGGCATAAAGTGGCGTACGCAGCTCGTGACTAACTGTGGAGAGGAAATTGGTTTTCGCTTCCATAGCCTGAACTGCCGCATCCCTTGCAGCCTGTAATTCCCGGTTCTTGGTTTGAAGCAGGTCGTTGGTCTTGAGTTTAATCTGATTGTTCCGGTAGAGAGAAACCGCTAATAGTGAAATAATCGTGAGAAATGCCGATGTAAGTATTGCGGTTAATTCGGATCGGTTAGCCGATTCACTGAGGTCCTCTATTCTTGAATCCTGGCGTTTGATCTCTTCCTTCATGAATTCGAACTGGATCCCGTCGGCTGTTTTTGCCTCTGCCTTTACTTTTTCAATGGTAAAGACCGAGTCTTTGATCATAATGATGTTCCTGCTATGCGTTAAGGCCTTGTCGTAGGCCTTTAGCGCCTCATACGAAGCAACAAGAATCTCGTTGGCTTCATAAATAAGATTTTCCAATCCATTCTCCTTGGCAATTAGAAGTGCCTGGTTGGCATTTTTGATGCTTTCTTCATAATTCTGGAGTTCAGAATGCAACCTGGCCAGTCCCATATGGGCTTTAGCTCTTAAAGCGTCTTTTTCAAATACATCATTATTGACCACCAGAGAATTAAAATTCGTAGCAGAACTATCGTATTTATCAATGCTCAGATAGATTTCGCCTTCCAGCAGAACAATATTGTTGAATAGATTTCTGTCGTTAGTCAGTTGCCTGGCTTCATTAAGCATAAAGATAGCCTGGAAGTTATTGCCACTGTCGAAGAGCAAATCTGCCTCTATGAATTTATGTACAGCCTGGCCATAGGGATATTCCAATGCGTTCAATAATACGGTTGCCCTGTCCCAGTAGAAGATGGTGGTCTCTCTTTTGTCGAGATCCATGTAGAGTCGGGCAAATTTGTGATAGCAATCAACCAGTGCTTTTTCGTTCTTATTGGCTTCGGCCAGAGCAGCAGCCTTATCCAGTGTTTCGAGGGCCAGATCGATTTTGTTTTGATTCTGATAAATGCGGGTCTGATTGAAAAATAACTCAATATCATCGCTTTCCAGAACATCGTCCTGAGCATAACCTGTAAAGAATGAACAGGCTAAAAAGCAGGAAAGGAATGCAAAGACTAATCTCTTATGTATAGTTCCAGATCTCACGCAGAGCATTTTGGTATGGAGAAGCATTCCAAGAGATCTCGCGAAAACTCCAATTTCACTATTCCTCCGGAAACTTCTCGTAGGTTACTTAAGTTATCCTAAATTCAAACGTTCAGGTCGCTCAACTATTGTTTTAAAAGCACAATACTGAGCGTCATTTCTTACAAAATGAAGAAAATTGGGGGCTTTTTTCACAATTCAACCAAAAGTATCATAATTTTCCCGAAAATGAGTTGCTTTTTTAACATTTACAGAATCGCTTATTCGATGCTATAAAATTTCTCAATTTCAAGCTTAAAATACACAAATTAGAATTTAATGTGCTGACCTTAAGAATATTATATCATGTATTATGACGAAATATAATGATTTTGAAGAGCGAGAAATCTCGCTGAAGTCTTAGAGGATATGCTTGTGCGCTTTATAGGATGATCTTACCAGGGCCCCGCTTTCCACATGACGAAATCCCATTTCAAGGCCTATTTTTTCATATTTTTCAAATTGTTGTGGTAAAATGAATTCCTTAACGGCAAGATGTTTTTTAGAGGGTTGCAGGTATTGTCCGATCGTTAAGACGTCGACTTTGGCGTTCCTGAGGTCGGCCATGGTTTCCAGCACTTCTGTTTCCAGTTCACCGAGTCCTAACATAATCCCCGATTTTGTCCTGTTTATTCCACTTTCCTTAAGATAGCGAAGCACATTGAGACTTCTGTCGTACCTGGCCTGAATACGGACCTCCCGGGTAAGTCTTCGAACCGTTTCCATATTATGTGAAACCACCTCTGGTGCCACAGAGATGATACGGTCAAGATGCATGTTTATTCCCTGAAAATCAGGAATTAGTGTTTCCAGGGTGGTATCCGGATTCATTCGTCGAATAGCCTTTACCGTTTCTGCCCAAATGATAGATCCCATGTCTTTTAGATCATCGCGATCAACCGAGGTAATCACTGCATGCTTTATGCCCATGATTTTAATGGACCGCGCCACTTTTTCGGGCTCAGCCCAATCTACAGAATCCGGCCTGCCGGTCTGTACCCCGCAAAAGCCGCAGGAACGTGTGCAGATATTTCCCAGGATCATAAAAGTTGCCGTACCTTCTCCCCAACACTCGCCCATATTAGGGCAACTTCCGGAGGTACATATGGTATGCAGATCGTATTTTTCAACCAGTCCTCTTAGCTGGGTATACTTTTTTCCCGTAGGGAGTTTTACCCGTAACCATTTGGGTTTGGCTGAAGGAGGTTTAACATGACGAAGTGTCTCAACACTCATAGAAACTTTTTATACAAATATACGAACAAATTCAGGAGCTGCGTGCTTCTTTTCGCAACAGCCCTCTGGTGGTATCTCCTATTATCCAGGCAGATTTCAGAGGTTTCAATCATGTCTGGTTTTAATAATTTCGGCGAGTAATTTTTTAGCCCTCAGTAATTTTACTTTAACATTGTTAATTGGCTCACCAAGTTTGTGTGCTATTTCGGCATAGGACATTTCATTAAAATATCTCAAATTGATCACCCGTTGGTAGTGGGGTTTCAGTTCTTTGATGTGCCGTAGAAGGGAGGCCAGATTCTGTTCCGTGATCAGCCGGTCTTCTGCCGTTGGGGCATCATCAAGTACCTTTGTAATGGCTTCACCATTCCCAGATTCGGTGCTTTCGAGAACATTGCGTTTCTGTTTTCGGATAAGGTCTACATGGAGATTTTTTGAAATTGCGATCAACCAGGTTTTAAATTCAAAAGAATCGTCGTAGGTAGAAATTTTATCGAATGCCTTAGAAAATGTTTGTATGCTGATGTCTTCAGCATCGTTTTCATTTTTGGTCCTGGCCAGTTGGAATCGATATACGTCGTTCCAGAAAGTGTCCAGTAGGTTGCTAAAAGCTATCTGATTGCCCTCCTTAGCCTTTTGAATGGTATTTTTTAGTATGTCTTCAGCTTTTTCCAAATGGGTTGTAAGCGAAAGTGGGATGAAAGTAAAGTTCTACAGAAACTCCGGGCTCGTATCCCTTTTACAATCCTGTTCTTCGGGAAGTTTACCACAGTACCCACATGCTTCACCGTCTTTATTTAAAAAAGGACTTTGACTGGCGCATGTGCCGGCAAATTTGCCACCTTTTTTAGACCAGATCTTAAGGGCAATGCCAAGAAAGGCGAGGGCCAGCAGACCGATAGTTAGCAGGAGGAGCTTCATATTATTTGTTTGCACAAAGATACAAAATAAAAGCCCCTCGAAAGGGGCTTTAATAGTTCTTTATATATTGATGATTAGTAGGAAATATTGGCTACAATATTCTGAACCGTTGGGGTATCATTACCTCCTTTTGGTTCTATTGTAATATACCCTACCGCATTCTCGGCGTAAGGCAAAGCCCTGAGCTTATCTTTATCGCCCACATTGCGGATTACACCAAGGTTAACCATTTCTCCGTTGACCTCTGCCCACATCTGATAGTCGAAATCTTCTGGTAAATTTGGAAGTTTACGAACATTGATATACGCCAGTTTCTTAACCGGATTGATATAAGCAACCGCCTTTAATTCTCTGGCTTTTTTGTTGCCGTTGACCATATATTTCTTGGTCTGAGGATTGTTAAGCACAATGAATTGGTTCCGTACATCTTCTAACTGCTCCTTCATATCCTCTTCAAGATCTTTGATCTTATTGTTAACGATGGTATTCTCCATCTGCAGGTTTTGGCTCTGATTCCAGAAGAAGTAAGAAGATCCTGCGAATAGCAATGCCGTTATACTTGCGGCAATGGCATACCTTCTAAACCTTCTCTTACCGGCATTTTGAGCCCTTATTTTTGCCAGAATCCTGGCACGAAGCCCCTCAGGAGCTTTCACAGCATGCATTTTAGCAAAAGTCTCAAGGTTATCCTGCAGTTCATTGTATATCTCCCGGACCTCCGGATACATGGTAATGTAACGCTCTACCTGCATCGCTTCTTCAGTTGTAGTGGTGCCGAGCAGGTATTTCTCCAACAAATCTGTATCCAGAAATATGCGAATCTTTTCTCTCATGATATTATACTTAAAATTGGTAAGAGCAACAGGGACGAGACTTCATAGATCTTTTTAAGTTCTCTAAGCCCGATTTTTAATCTCGATTTAATGGTTCCAAGAGGAATATCCAGTTCATCACTGGCTTCCTGCTGTGTCATGCCTTGGAAAAATAAGGCGTCTAACACCACCTGGTACTTAAATTCGATCTTTTCCAAATTCTCCTTAACATCAAGGAATTCGGGCTTGATGCTCTCTATACCTACATTATATACGTCTGAAACATCCATTTGGATTTCTTTGTCAGACTTGGTACTCAGGCTTCGCAATTTGTCGATGGCCGTATTGCGGGTAATTCTGAACAACCAGGTAAAAAGCTTTGCTTTGCTTGCGTCATAGGAATCGGATTTCTTCCAGATCTTCACAAAGCTTTCCTGTAATACATCTTGTGCCAGTTCCTCGTCTCGAACCACTTTCAAAGCTACCCCATAGAGCGTATCACCATAGTGTTCATACAGGAGCGAAATTGCCTTTTCATTGCGTTCCTGCAAAAGTTCTATAATATGTTTTTCAAGTAATGTGCTCATCAACGGAGGTAAGAGATCCTAAAAATGTTTCCCCGAGGCATCCAAGACTGTCTAAAATACCGTATATAGGTAAACGCTAAATTATAAAATTGATTGTTAATTCAGCGTTATCTCAATTTTAATTACATAAATGTGCAACTGGTTATTGTACATTTAGTTTTTGGTTAGTTTGGTTTGGTATAGCCCCTGTAAATACTTTTTTGCAGGGGTTATTTTATATACTTTCAATTAAAGATACCAAGGGTGTCGCAGAAGATCAATGAGCGAATACCTCGCAAGCCAGCCCGGGTTTTAGCCAATAATGTTGACTTCAGGAACCAGTTCTATTCCAAATTTCAGAGAAACATCGTTTTGTATGGATTGGGCCAACTGTCGGATTTCCGTACCGCTGGCATTACCAAAATTAACCAGCACAAGCGCCTGTTCTTTGTGTACCCCGGCATCACCGATCCGTTTACCTTTATAACCGGTTTGTTCGATCAACCATCCGGCCGGAACCTTTACAGTGCCGTCTCCCAAACTGTAATGCGGTGCTTTAGGGTGTTGATCGATAAATTCCTTGAACTGTTGTGGGTCCAGAACAGGGTTTTTAAAGAAGCTTCCACTGTTCCCCAATTCATCCGGATCGGGCAATTTACTCCTCCTGATCGCAATCACAGCTTCAGATACTTCTTTTATCGAGGGTTTTTCGATCTCCTGCGAGCGGAGTTGTTCTTCAATAGCTCCGTAAGAGGTATTTGGCCTATGGTCTCTCTTACGAAGCCTTAGCATTACCGAAAGAATGATGAATTTACCTTTTCCGTTATTTTTGAAATAGGAATCCCTGTATCCAAAATTACAGGCCGGTTTGTCGAATTCAACCAGGCGCTGGGTAGCTATCTCCATCGCCTCACAACTCTCGAATACATCCTTGATCTCAACCCCGTAGGCTCCGATATTCTGGATTGGAGCAGTGCCGGTATTCCCCGGGATAAGCGATAGGTTTTCGATGCCACCATAATTGCGGTCGAGCGACCATAGTACCAGCTCGTGCCAATTTTCTCCGGCCATGATTTTTAGCACGACATGGTCGTCGTCTTCCCGGACGATGCTCTTACCCTTAATATTAAGATAAAGGACCAGGCGTTCGAGGTCTGCGGTTAGCAGCATATTACTACCGCCGCTAAGGATGAGGATCGGTGGATAACCCTTAAGCTGTAAGGCCTGGCTTAATTGATCTACACTCGCAATCTCGATGAAATACCTGGCTTTTACATCTACCCCAAAGGTGTTGTAAGGCTTAAGGGATATATTTTCTTTAATGATCAAGCTTGTGTATATTGGATAAGTGCCTCTTTAAGCAGGGCTACGGCTCGTTTCAACTTTTCTTTTTCGAGGACATAAGCAATTCTGATCTGATTCTTCCCCAGGCCAGGGGTAGCATAAAAGCCTGCTGCCGGGGCTACCATTACGGTTTGCTGTCCATTTTCAAAATGTTCGAGCAACCATTGCGCAAAATGATCGGCATTTTCCACCGGTAATTCAGCGATACAATAAAAGGCACCCTGAGGTTTGGCCACAACCACATCGGGGATCTTTTCCAGTTCGTTGATCAGTATATTCCGGCGTTCCATATATTCCTCAATAACGGCATCAAAATATTCCTGAGGGGTATCTAGGGCGGCTTCACTAGCGATTTGAGCCAGGGTAGGGGGCGATAATCTTGCCTGTGCAAATTTGAGCGCCGTTTTGATCACCTCTTTATTCTTGCTGACCATACAACCTATCCGCGCCCCGCACATACTGTAACGCTTAGAGACCGAATCAACCACAATAGCCTGATCTTCCAGTCCGCTTTCCTTCAATATTGAAAAATGCTCTTTCTCGTCGTAGGTGAATTCGCGATAGACTTCGTCGGCTACTAAAAACAAATCGTGTTTCTTTACTAAATCGGCAAGTTTTTCGATTTCTTCCTTACTGTATAGATAACCCGTAGGATTTCCCGGATTACAGATCAGAATGGCTTTGGTTCGAGGGCCGATGTGAATCTCAAAATCTTCTATTGGGGGCAGTGCAAAATTCTTATCTATACCAGAGACCACTGGCACTACCCTAAGGCCCATCGCGGTGGCAAAACCGTTGTAATTGGCATAAAAGGGTTCCGGGATGATGATTTCATCTCCGGGATCGGCAATAGTGCCCATGGTAAAAGAAAGTGCTTCGGATCCTCCGGTGGTGACAATAATATCTTGTGCCTCCACCACGATCCCCTGTTTTGCATAATAGGAAGCAAGTTTTGAACGATAGGTTTCCGAACCCTCTGTCCTCGAATATGCCAACACCTCAATATTGTGGTTACGCACTGCATCGAGAGCAATTTCAGGAGTTTTAATATCGGGCTGACCTATGTTCAGGTGGATTACTTCCACCCCTCTCTTTTTGGCAGCTTCGGCAAAAGGGACTAATTTCCTGATAGGAGATTCCGGCATAAGCTGCCCTTTGGTCGAAATTGATGGCATACTAATTAATTCTTAAGCAAAAATGAGAAATCATTAGCTACGAAACAACTCATACCCCAAGTTATTCCCTTGATCTAATCAAATGTTAAAATCGGGGAGACACCCCCGTTTTTTTCGTAACTTTAAGAGTCATCAAGCTAAAAATGAACTGTTTGCGAAAATATCTGGCCCTGATATGCTTATTCTTTCTATCGCTGCCTTTTAAAGGTGTGGCCCAGGATTATCGTTTACCCGAGGGTGAAAAATTTGAAAAGGTCAAATTCCAGCTGGTCAACAATCTGATCATAATTCCTATTGAAGTAAATGGCATAGAGCTTTCCTTTATACTCGATTCAGGGGTTAGAAAACCCATATTATTTAATCTTTCTGAACGGGATTCAATCACATTGAACAACGTATCTGAAATTTCGATACAGGGACTGGGTAACGGGGACCCTATAAAGGCTTTGATTTCTAAGGGAAACAGGTTTAAAATAAAGGATGTAACCAATGATGCACAGCAGCTCTATGTAGTGCTCGATAAGGAAATGAACTTCTCTCCCAGGCTTGGGATCCCAATCCATGGCATAATCGGTTATGACCTCTTCCGTGATTTTGTGGTAGACATCAATTATCATGCACAGAGCCTGAAACTACACGACCCTGCATATTACAAAGCTAAAACTACCAAAAGGGATCAAAGGCTGCCGATCAGTATTATTGGTAACAAATCGTATGTAGATGGCTCGGTTGTTATGGAAGATGAGCGGGAAGTACCGGTTAAACTATTGGTGGATACCGGTAGTGGTGATGCCTTGTGGCTATTTAAAGACTTGGAAAAAGGCCTGGGGGTACCCGAAAACAACTTTCATGACTATCTCGGCAAGGGATTAAACGGACATATTTTTGGAAGACGGACTAAGATCACCGGGATTAAAATAGGCAGGTTCGAACTAAATGATGTGAAAGCGGCATTTCCCGATATGGAATCCTACGCGGCTATTGCCAATCTGGGTAATCGTAACGGTAGTGTCGGGGGTGAGGTTCTGAAACGTTTTGATATCGTATTTGACTATGGAAATAATGAAATTATAATGCGAAAAAATGGTCACTTTGGTTCACCATTCCATTATAATATGAGCGGGATTGATGTGCAGCACAACGGGGTGAGATATATCGCTCAAAAGATAAAAGAGGCGCGGCCGGCCACAGTGGGTACAACAGCATATGATTTTGGTAATGTTCAACTTATTAGAGAGGATGTTACCCGTTTAAGCCTGGTGCCGGAGATTATAGTCTCGGGAATAAGAGCTGGCAGTCCGGCCGATGAGGCGGGTTTAAGAGAAGGCGATATCATCCTTGCCATCAATGGAAAGAAAATACACCGTTACAAACTTCAGGAAGTAGTAAAACTGCTAAATGAAAAAGAAGGGAAGCGCATCCAGGTGCTGATTGAACGCTATAATCGTGATCTGCTTTTTAGTTTTGTTTTGGAAAACGTACTAAAATAAAACCCCGGTAATACCGGGGTTTTTCTATAGTGTGATATTTTATTTTCTATTTACCATCAGCAGCCTTCACCTCGCCCTTGATCTTTAATACTTTGGTAGGAGTACCGGCATTAGATATTACCGTAATAGCTTTACGGATAGGTCCAACACGATTGGTGTCGTACTTAACTTGTATCTCACCGCTGTCGCCAGGTAATATCGGATCTTCTGGTTTTTTTGGAATTGTACAACCACAGCTCGAACTTACTTTGCTGATGATAAGGGGCGCAGTTCCTGTATTTGTAAATTCAAATACACGAACACCGTCGCTACCTTTCTCTATTACTCCATAGTCGAGCGTCTCTGCCTTAAATTCGATCTGCGCGGTTTCCTGTGCGCTGACACTTAGAGCAAGTAGGCCTACAAACACTAATAAAATAGCTTTTTTCATCATTTTTTTGGTTTTGGGTGAATCTCAAATGTAGACGATTTGCTATCAACATCCAAAATTCTTTTGTTATCTACTAACGTTACTTATTTTTGTTTCGTATTTAAGATTTGGCAAAATAATAGTGATTATCGCAGCTTTAACAGTTCCTGCGATGATCATTTTTTTAATTTCGCATAGATCAAA
This sequence comes from Flavobacteriaceae bacterium, assembly GCA_965212205.1. Classification (GTDB taxonomy): domain Bacteria; phylum Bacteroidota; class Bacteroidia; order Flavobacteriales; family Flavobacteriaceae; genus JAHEJJ01. The sequence continues at coordinate 76,206 of CBDBUX010000019.1, read as the reverse complement.
ACAAAAACTATACCATAATATGTCCATACCCTCAAAATATGAAGCACAAAAGGTTGAAGATCAATGGTATAGCTATTGGATGGAAAACGGCTATTTTCATTCTACACCAGATGAACGAGAGCCCTACACCGTCGTAATACCTCCTCCGAACGTAACCGGCGTGCTCCATATGGGGCATATGTTAAATAACACACTTCAGGATATACTGATTAGAAGGGCCCGATTGATGGGTAAGAATGCCTGTTGGGTACCGGGTACCGACCATGCTTCAATCGCGACAGAAGCTAAGGTGGTCGCTCGACTAAAAGAGCGGGGAATCGAGAAAAGCGATATCAGCAGGGATGAATTCCTAAATCATGCCTGGGAATGGAAAAATGAATATGGCAATGTTATTTTGGAACAACTCAAAAAGTTGGGCTGTTCGTGCGACTGGGAGCGTACAAAATTTACCATGGACGAAGGTATGTCTGCCTCGGTGATCAGGGTATTTGTTGATCTGTATAACAAAGGAATGATCTATCGGGGTTATAGGATGGTCAACTGGGATCCCGAAGCCCGTACTACACTTTCCGATGAAGAAGTGATCTATGAAGAACGGCAAGGGCTTCTGTACTATATAGCTTATCCTGTTGAAGGGTCCGATGAGGAAGTGGTGGTGGCCACTACACGGCCCGAGACTATCCTGGGCGATACTGCGATCTGCATACATCCTGAGGATGAACGATATTCTCATCTTAAAGGCAAAAAGGTTATTGTGCCAATTTGTAATCGGAGTATCCCTATTATTGAGGACGAGTATGTAGACCTGGAATTCGGTACCGGCTGTTTAAAGGTCACCCCGGCTCATGATGAGAACGACAAAGCACTTGGTGAAAAGCATAATCTGGAAACTATCGATATTTTCAATGCCGATGCCACTCTTAACGCCCATGGGGCTCATTATGAAGGGAAAGATCGCTTTGTGGTTCGCAAGGAGATCAGTGCAGAATTGGAAAGATTGGGACTTCTGAATAAAACTGAACCATATACCAACAAAGTAGGTACCTCAGAAAGAACCAAGGCAATAATAGAACCGCGTTTGTCTGATCAGTGGTTTCTTAAAATGGATACCCTTGCTCAGCCAGCCATCGACGCTGTACTGCAAACAGGTGAAGTGAAATTCTTTCCCAAAAAATTTGAGAATACCTATCGGCATTGGATGGAAAATATCCGGGATTGGAATATCTCGCGCCAATTATGGTGGGGACAGCGGATTCCGGCTTATTATTTTGGAAAAGGTAGTCAGGATTATGTGGTGGCTGAAGAAGCCGGACTGGCACTGGAACTGGCCAGGAAAAAGTCTGGAAACGACAAACTCAAGGCAACAGATCTTTGGCAAGATGAGGATGTGCTCGACACATGGTTTTCGTCCTGGCTTTGGCCCATTAGCGTTTTCGATGGTATTATGGCGCCCGAAAATAAAGATTTTAAATACTACTACCCTACAAGCGACCTGGTTACGGCACCGGATATCCTGTTCTTTTGGGTGGCCAGAATGATCATGGCGGGATACGAATTCAAAGGTCAGAGGCCGTTTGAAAATATCTATTTAACGGGGATTGTCCGGGATAAACAGCGCAGGAAGATGTCTAAGTCTTTAGGTAATTCCCCTGATGCACTTGAATTGATTGCCCATTATGGAGCCGATAGTGTCCGGGTGGGGCTTATGCTCAGTTCTGCTGCGGGGAACGACCTGCTTTTCGATGAAGCGCTTTGCCAGCAAGGGAAGAATTTTGCGAATAAGGTATGGAATGCGTTCCGGTTAATTCAGGGGTGGGAAGTTAAGGATATTCCCCAGTCTGAGTCCGCTAAACTAGGTCTGGACTGGTACAGGGCGAAACTGGCTAAAACGCTGTCGGAAATAAACGATCATTTTGAGAAGTACAGGATATCAGATGCCCTGATGTCTGTCTATAAGCTGGTGTGGGACGACTTTTGTTCGTGGCTACTCGAGATCGTAAAACCTGCCTATCAACAGCCCATCGATCGTACTACTTATAAAACGATTATCAGTTTATTTGAGGCTAATCTGCGCATACTTCATCCTTTTATGCCATTCCTGACAGAGGAAATCTGGCAGCGCTTCCAAAAACGCGAAAAAGAAGAAGCCCTGATCGTCTCGACCTGGCCTGTAATTCCGCTGGAAGGTCAGGAATTAATCCCCGAATTCGAATTTGCATCTGCCGTTATTTCGGCCGTTCGGAATATTCGAAAAGAAAAAAACCTTCCTAATAAGGAAGCTTTAGAACTCCGACTCATAGACAAGGAAAAGCTGAATCAACGCTGGGATGTAGTGATCAAAAAGCTGGCCCATCTTAAGAACATAGAATCTGTCGGTACTGCGGTAGAAGGGGCGGTGACCTTTAGAGTCAGAAGCAATGAATATTTTATTCCCCTAGAAGGTAAACTCGATACAGAAGCCGAAATTAAAAAGATCAGGGAGGAATTACAATATACCAGGGGATTCTTAGCGTCTGTTGAAAAAAAGCTATCAAACGAGCGATTTGTCAATAATGCACCGGAAAAGGTCGTGGCCCTGGAACAAAAGAAGGCTTCCGATGCTTTGGCTAAGATCGAGACCCTTGAAAAAAGTCTTGCCAACCTCGAATGATTAAAAAAGCTATATTTGTAAAGCTTCGGGCTATTTATAGCAATCACACCAAAGTTTTTTAAATTTAAAATTGTCACTATGAAAATTAAAACGATCTTCATAATGACCGGATTGCTATATGTATTTACCGGTTGTTCGTCCGACAAGGAAAATGAAGATGAACCGATGATGGAAGTAATAATAGATGAGCTTGAAGCCAGGACTTTAATACCTGATCTCGCATTTGAACGCGCCCTGATTGAAGAAGGGATAGACGATGTGGAAGACGGCTCTGTATTGACCAGTTCGGTAGACCTGGTGGAAAATCTGGTCTTTGAAGATAAGGGTATTACAGACCTGACCGGGATTGAAGATTTTCGCTCGCTAGAAGGATTATGGTTGGCCGAAAACCAACTGACGAATCTGGATGTGAGTGATAATGCCAGTTTGTTGTTTTGCTTTGTTCGCGACAATAATCTGCAAAGCCTCAATGTTACCGGCCTCACCTTGCTGGAAAAGATTGAAGCCAATGGCAACGAGCTTTTTACCCTAAATATCTCTGATAATATTTCTCTGCAACAACTCAGTTTACAGGATAATCTCCTGGAGTCTTTAGATATTTCAAATATACCAGGGACGACCCAACTCAACACTTTCTCTATAGAAAACAACCCACTAGACTGTATTCAGGTCAATGAAGAGCAGTTGAATGATCCTCCCGTTCAATGGACCAAGGATATGGGAGATATCTATAGCCTGGATTGCAATTAAGCTTTCCTGTTCTGAGCGCTTAAAATAGGCATTTCAGAAGTTGTTTGTATGCTGGCCTTTTTGGTTTTGGGCAGTAGTACACTGCTACGGAAATGAAGCTATATAACCAATTTGACCATTTCACTCTTGTTGGTTACCTTTAAGCAAAAGATGATAAACATGAATACACGCCTTTTACTCTTAACATTGATTGTTGGTTTTGGATATACTGCTGAACAGGAAATAAAAGCTCAGGTCCTGCCTGTGGAAATTCAGATCATAACGGCGACATTGCCGGCTCCTGAAGCAGACAAGGATGGCGCTATGGTATATGGTTATGATCAGGATGGGAAGTTGATCGTGCTCAGGGAAGGAAACAATAATCTGGTTTGCATAGCCGATAATCCGCAAAAAGAGGATATAAGTGTATCGTGTTATTCTGTAAAGCTCGAACCTTTTATGGCTCGTGGCAGAGAACTTAGCAAAAAGGGTCTCGACTTTGAACAGAAAAGGAAAATCAGAGGGGAAGAAGTAAAAAATGGAAGTCTTAAAATGCCCGATGTACCAAGTATGATGTACGTATACTTCGGCAAACAAAAGAACTATGATCCGAAAACAGGAGAATTGAAAGAGGGCAAATTTCGCTATGTGATCTATACTCCTTTTGCTACCACAGAATCTACCGGCCTACCCGACAAACCTCATGCACCCGGGATGCCATGGTTAATGGATCCGGGGACGCACAGGGCGCATATCATGGTAGGACCTTTTTAATGCAATTTTTTAAGAGTTGAGGATACGCTACCTTATTATTATTGGCCTTTTTCTGATCTTACCTAATTTCATCAGTTCACAGGAGAAGCAGGAGGTAAAGAGCGCGCGAGCAATCCTCGATGACCAATTCATAAACGATTTTGAGAATAAAGAGGAACCTTATAAGGTATTGCATGCCGAACCTTTATATATAGATCTAATCCGCGATCTGGGTGCCCGAAAAGGGGAGCACGAATGGAATATAGGATTTGGGTTACTCGATAGGAACGCTTATGAAGAATATGAATTTCTTATTGAATACGAATTCGCGGTTATAGACCGGCTTGGCCTCGAAGTAGAACTGCCATTTATTTTTCATTCGACTTCAAATAATAGTAGTGATGTACCCGAAAATCAGTTGGAAGGTTTGCAATTGGCCGCTCAATACACCTTTTTGGTTTCCAAAAAAGCAAAAACCTCACTGGCACTTGGTTATCTGCATAAATTCAAGATGATTTCCTTCAAACGGTATGGTAATGAGCCACTTTACTCCGGCAATGTTTATAACCCATTTTTTGTTGCCGCTAAACGATGGGGGAGAAGTTTTCACTCCCTGATCTACACCGGACCGGAATTCGACAGATCCTTTAATAGTGGGTCCACAGAACTGGCGTTCGAGATCAATACCAACTTGCATTATATGATAGCCGGAACGGCCAACTTCGTGGGAATTGAGTTTAATAAATCGATAGAAGACAGCAAGTTTAGTATGACGATTCGTCCACAGATCCGTGTTGAGATCAGGGATGACCTCCTGATCGGTCTTGTGACTGGGATACCGGCCGAGCGGAAAGATGAAGGATTGAGCATGTTTGTCAGGCTGATCTACGAACCTGATTGAATCAGGCATTTTAAGGCTGGTCAATCGGAATTTGATCGGAACAGCCTTCTTGGAAAATTAGGGTGAATTGAAAAATCAGTTGTATGGAAATCTGTATTTTTAAATCATTGAATTGATTCTATGGAAGCTTATGCCACTGCATTGCTATATGCAATTCCATTTTTTATCCTGCTGATGCTGGTGGAGATTCTCTACGGCTACCTGGTAAAGAATCAACCCCATAGACTACTCGATACGGTGAGTAGCATTAGTTCTGGAATGACCAATATCGTAAAAGACTCCCTGGGTCTTGGCATTATCATTGTGAGTTACCCATATCTTGTGGATCATCTTGCGCTCACACATATAAAAACATCGTGGTTGGTTTGGCTCATCGCCTTTCTGGTGCTCGATTTCGCAGGCTACTGGAATCACCGGCTTAGTCACCATATAAATATATTCTGGAATCAGCATGTGATACATCACAGCAGTGAACAGTTCAATCTGGCCTGCGCCCTCAGACAATCGATATCTAATCTGGTGGGCTATTTTCCATTATTTTTGATTCCCGCCGCACTCCTCGGCGTGCCTGCTGGAGTGATAGCCATACTTGCACCGATTCATCTTTTCGCACAATTCTGGTACCATACTCAGCACATAGGCAAAATGGGCTGGTTAGAGTACATAATCGTAACCCCATCGCAACATCGGGTCCATCATGCTATCAATCCGGAATATATCGATAAAAACCTGGGTCAGGTATTATGCGTTTGGGACCGCTGGTTTGGTACTTTTCAGGAAGAGTTAAATACGATACCCCCTCAATATGGAGTATTGAAACCGGCCGCGACATGGAATCCTATCCATATTAATTTTCAACATCTGTGGCGTATTACGCTCGATGCCTGGCGGGCTAATAAATGGCAGGATAAAATGCGTATCTGGTTTATGCCCACAGGATGGAGGCCTGCAGATGTAGAACAGAAATATCCACGGGCAATTATCGGGGATGTATATAATTTTAAACGCTACCAAACCCCTGCCAGTCGAGGATTAAAAGCCTATGTGTTATTTCAGTTGATCGCCACACTGATACTTCTACTGTTCATGTTTTACAATTACGGCAATATTGGTTTTGAGGGTTTACTACAATTCGGGGCATTTGTATTTCTAGGAATTTACGGTTATACAAGCCTGATGGACAGAACGCGTTATGCTGGAGCAATTGAAGTAACGCGTGCGGCCGCAGCGATGGTTCTTATTCTTATCACCGGTGATTGGTTTGGGATAAATACCCTACTAAGTGGTGGAAGTTCAATTGTCTTCGGCTACTATTTAATTACTATGGCCGGCGGTATATACTTTGGTTATCTGGAAAAATTTCCTGTGGGCGATAAAAGCCAGTTGGTTTAAGATTTCTTTAGCCTGATTTCTTTTTCTACCAGTGCTATATAATTCTTCATGGCCTCCTTTACGCCGAGATGCTGAGCCTGGATGAGGGCGTTAGCCTTGAAAGCATTAATCAGCGGAGTTTTACTGCCGGGATGGTTGTAATTCTCATTGGCGATTTTGTAATAGGCATAGAGTTTTAAAAGGAGATCTGCCGGTAATGGGTCCGTGTATTCATTTACGGTTTGGACCGCATTATTGAATTTTTTACGCAATGAATCCTTTTTCTTCACTTTCTGCTACTGTGGCAATACAGGTTTTTGCTCCAACCACTTTCTGGTTAACCTTAACGGTAATGGCACAATCCAAAGGTAATAACAAATCTACCCTTGAGCCAAATTTGATAAACCCTGCGTCGTCTCCTTGTTGAACATGTTCCCCGATTTCGGCATAGTTAACAATTCTGCGAGCTACCGCTCCTGCAACCTGTCTGTAAAGAATATCACCGAACAATGGCGTATTGATCACCACGGTTGTTCTTTCGTTTTTCTCACTTGATTTAGGATGCCAGGCTACAAGATATTTGCCAGGATGGTATTTGGAATATTTAATCACACCGCTGGCGGCATAACGAGTCACATGAACATTGACCGGAGACATAAAGATAGATACCTGCATACGCTTATCCTTAAAGTACTCTTTCTCTTCCACCTCCTCCACGATCACAACTTTGCCATCCACAGGGGCGAGAATCTCATCGAAATTCTTTTGCGCAATCCTTCTTGGGTTCCTAAAAAATTGCATGATGAGGACCAATATAGCAATGGACCCGATTTGCAGGGTCCACTTGAGCCAGGGTACTGATATATACAAGTGGGCGAGTACCACTACGATACTTAGCAGGGCAAATGCAATAAGTATAATTCTTTGACCTTCTCTATGGAACATTTGTAAAAATATAGAGCGCAAGATACGCAAATGGAGCTGCAAATATCAGACTATCCAGCCTATCTAACAAACCACCATGACCCGGAAGTATTGCTCCGCTGTCTTTGACCCCTGCCTGCCGTTTTAACTTAGATTCCACTAGGTCCCCAAGAATTCCAAAAAAGACCACGACCACGGCCAGGACGAACCATTGATTAAGATTTAAAATGGGTTCATATTTTGCCAGGAAATAGGTGCCGATCATCGTAAAAACAAATCCACCAAGGGCACCTTCCACTGTCTTTTTGGGAGATACACGGGGGAAAAGTTTTGTTCTTCCTATAGATTTTCCGACCAGGTAGGCAAAAGAATCATTGATCCAGATCAACACAAAAATTCCCATGATCAGGAATTTTGCAAACTCATTGTCTTTATATGGGATCATCGTAAGAAAGATACACCCACCGCCTATATAAAAAAGGCCTGTGATAAATTTTTGATAGGTATAATTAAGCCGTTTCTTTTTTGAAAAAAGGTAGTAAATCAATAGCAGATCTACCCCGATGGTGACAAACATCAACAGATTGATCAATACCCTTTCCTGGATCAGGTAAATATATGCCCACCAAAGGCCCAAATAGGCGATGAAGATATAGTATCCTCTGAGCAAGACGAGCCTCTTGTATTCGTACAGGCAGGCCAAACCAAAAACCATGAAAAGGAAATCAAAAGCATCGGAGCTCAGAAAAACGGCAGACAGAAGCAATATGACATAGACCACACCTGTGATCAGTCTCCTCAGAATTTCTTTCATGTTAGAGATCTTCGAGCAGTAATAGGTATAGGTGTTTGGAACTGCTGCCGTAAGATAAGAAATCATTGGCATTTTCTGAATCCGACTGGAAATGCTTAATCGTAGTGATATTCGCCGGAATACCGTTCTTATATTTCTTTTTAATAACTTTTAATCCTTCGCCAATAGTATCTACGAGTTGGCTTGTTGTGGCATAAACAATAACATTTTCAGGAACTTCGTGTAGTTTTTTTTCCTGAAGTTGGTTTGAGGTTACCAATATTGAACCGTTATGCGCCACCAGATGTTCGCAGGTGGTAAAAAAAACATTGCTTTTCGAAACCTTATCGGTAAAGCTGATTTCCTCGCCCTTGAATTTCTCACTAAGCATCGGATTTAAGATGAAAAACGGTTCCCTCTCCCATCCATTTTCACTGATAATATTTTTTAAGGCACCGGATACCTCGCTCAGCGAATCACAGTACAAAAATTTACCTCCGTTTTTTTTAAAGTGAATGGTGAATTTTTCATCGATCGGGATGTTGAGGTCGGGCATGTGAACACCCCTTGTTTCCAATGTTTCCTTGGAAACCTTTTTTTTACCTCCGCTAAATAATTTCCCAAATATTCCCATTATTCCCGAATCATTCAGATTTTCTGAACCATCCTGCTGCCCTTATTCTATTTCTTTTCCTCTGCAGATTCTTCCGCAGCTACTTCCTCGGCAGCCATCTTTTCCTGACCCTTCTGATCGAATTCACTTTCAAAAGGTCTTTTTCCAAATATTTTCTCAAGATCTTCCTTAAAGATAACCTCTTTTTCAAGAAGGCGTTCGGCCAGTTCAATGAGTTTATCCTTATTGTCGACCAAAACTTTTATGGCTCTGGTATACTGTTCTTCGATGATTTTTGAGATCTCCTGATCGATCTTCTGTGCGGTCTCCTCACTATATGGTTTAGTAAAACCATATTCATTCTGTCCGGAGGAATCGTAATAGGTTAAATTCCCAATCTCATCGTTCAGGCCGTAAATGGTAACCATGGCCCTGGCCTGTTTGGTCACTTTTTCCAGATCGCTTAGGGCGCCTGTGGAAATCTTATCGAAAATCACTTTTTCTGCTGCCCTTCCGCCAAGGGTAGCGCACATTTCGTCTAGCATCTGTTCCGATCGAACAATAAGGCGTTCTTCTGGCAAATACCATGCAGAACCAAGAGACTGACCTCTGGGTACAATAGTTACTTTTACCAGCGGTGCTGCATGTTCCAGCATCCAGCTCACCGTAGCATGACCGGCTTCATGGTAGGCTATGGTTTTCTTTTCACCAGGGGTGATAATTTTGTTTTTCTTTTCCAGTCCGCCTACAATCCGATCAACAGCATCGAGAAAATCTTGTTTACCCACAGCCTTTTTTTCTTTTCTTGCAGCGATCAAAGCGGCTTCGTTACAAACATTCGCAATATCCGCTCCTGAAAAACCTGGTGTTTGCCTTGCAAGAAAATCCAGATCGAGGGTTTCCGAGGTTTTAATAGGCCTCAAATGTACTTCAAAGATCTCTTTTCTTTCCCTGATATCCGGGAGGTCTACATAGATCTGCCGGTCGAACCGCCCTGCCCTCATCAAGGCCTTATCCAGAACATCGGCCCTGTTGGTAGCCGCCAGGACAATAACATTGGTATTGGTTCCGAAACCGTCCATTTCGGTTAAGAGCTGGTTGAGGGTATTTTCCCTCTCGTCGTTCGATCCAGTAAAATTATTTTTCCCTCTGGCACGGCCTATGGCATCTATTTCATCGATAAATATGATAGAAGGAGACTTGTCTTTGGCTTGCTTAAACAAATCGCGTACCCTCGATGCCCCAACACCCACAAACATTTCTACAAAGTCCGATCCGGAAAGTGAGAAGAAGGGTACTTTAGCTTCTCCAGCCACCGCCTTGGCCAATAAGGTCTTACCCGTTCCGGGAGGGCCTACCAAGAGGGCACCTTTCGGAATCTTCCCTCCAAGGGAGGTATATTTATCCGGGTTTTTGAGAAACTCAACAATTTCTTCCACTTCCTCTTTGGCGCCTTCTAAGCCGGCGACATCCTGAAAAGAAGTTCGGGTATCGGTCTTTTCATCAAAAAGCTTGGCTTTGGACTTACCGATATTGAAGATCTGCCCCCCGGCTCCGCCACCTGCTCCACCAGACATACGCCTCATCAGATATATCCAGATTCCGATGATCAGTACAAAGGGTAGGATCGTGAGCAATAACTCCATAAATACATTGGACTCCTTGTCGAATTCCACTATTGTATCAAGATTATTCTCTTTTTTGATCTCCGTAATTTCATTTTGGAAGATTTGCAGATCTCCATAGTCCAGCACGTATTGCGGGACCATACCCGTAGAAGGTATAAGTGGCTTGTCGGCCACATCCTTATGCACATCCTTTAGCAGGGCTTCTTCAGAGAGGAAGACCTTAGCCTGGTCTGCATTTGTGATGATTAAGATCTTTTCAATATCCCCATTTCTCAAATACTCCTGAAGCTCTGAGGTGGTGGTTTTTCTGGTTGTTGCAAAATTCCCGCTGCCAAAAAACTGGTAGCCTATAAGCAATACGGCGATTAGGCCGTAAATCCACCAGGAGCTGAATTTAGGTTTTTTCTGAGGTGTATTATTTTCCTTCGACATTTCTCTCTACTGATTATAGCTATTTTCGAACATGGTAACTTTAGCATCTCCCCACAAGCCTTCAATATCGTAATATTCTCTGGTGTGCTTTTGAAAGACATGAACAACCACATTGATGTAATCCAATAAGACCCATTCTGCATGTTCTGAACCCTCTACGTGCCAGGGTTTATCTTTAATGGCTTCTCTTACTGTTTTTTGGATGGAATTTACTATAGCATTGACATGGGTATTGGAGGTGCCATTGCAAATTATAAAGTAGTCACAAACGGTATTTTCAATTTCTCTAAGGTCAAGTAAGTTGGTGTCGAGTCCTTTAACTTCTTCTATTCCATGTAAGATTAAGGTGATTAACTCATCTGCACTCGCTTTTGATTTATGCATCCAATAGATTTAGTTTATACAAAGTTATTATTTTTTTGTTTTTTGAGCCCTAGTTTTTAACATAACATTGTAGTTGGTAAATTGAGCCTTTTATGCATATAATCAAACTTAGTGCCACCGCATCAACCAATGCCTACTTAAAGGATCTATGGCAAAACAAGAAACCGGAAGACGAGACGATTGTCTGGGCCATTGATCAATTCGAAGGAAGGGGCCAACAAGGCGCAGAATGGCAATCAGAGCCTGGTAAGAACCTTACCTTTAGTGTTTTAAAGTATTTTAAGGGATTGGAGGTGCAACATCAGTTTGCCCTGAATATGACAATCTCCCTTGCTATTAAGGAGGCTTTAAATGAGTTGAGAATCCCGGAAATTAGTATCAAATGGCCAAACGACATTCTGTCAGGTTCGTATAAAATATGTGGTATCCTCATTGAAAATATGGTAAAAGCCAAAGAAATAGGGGCATCGGTCATCGGCATCGGTTTGAATGTTAACCAGGACGATTTCGGGTCACTGGAAAAAGCAGGTTCACTACGCTTGATCACGGGATTGTCTTATGATCTTTACAGTATTATAGTTCTGATAATGAAATATTTACATATAAGACTAAAGAATTTCACCGCGAGTAACTTCGCCGAGCTCAAGGCAGATTACGAAAAGTTGATGTACCGCAGGGGTATTCCGTCTACTTTCGTATTACCCGAAGGGCCTCAATTTATGGGAATTATAAGTGGTATCACCAATGGTGGTCATTTAGAGCTGGAAACCGAAGAAGGCAAGCAGGTTTTTGATCTTAAGGAAATCCGGCTCTTGAATTAAGGAGGAACTATTGCGGGATTTTAGATGTCCACTAGTTTATCGGAGAGTGTATTCATGAAGTTGGTAATCGGAGTTTTGACCATCATCGCCATCATTGCATTGAATTCTCCTTCGAAACTCCACTGAACTTCTGATTCCTGCTCGCCGAGCGCATTAATATCGATATTAAGCGTAAAGGGTAATTTATCACTCGCTGCTCCAAGAACTAGTTTAGAATGCGGATGTTGTTCCTTTCTTTTAAGTACAATCTCGGGCATACCTTTAAGGGCAAAAACAAAACTGTCGTCACTTAGCAGTTCAAATTTAGCCACAGATTCGGGCATTAGGCGTTCGAAATTGTTGAAATCCGCAAGAAAATCATAAACTTCAGCTGCGCCTTTGGCTAGTTTCTTTTTTGAGGTTTCTATATACATATTAATGAGGTTGCCACTCTGACGGATTGTTCCTCCATTCGAGTAACATTTTTTGTTGTTCTTCTTTGATATAATTTGTTTCGGAGGCCTGCTGTATTACATGTTCATAATCTGTAAGTGTATGAAGTGTAACTTCTTCCTTTTCAAAATTCTTAAGCGCCAGATCGAATCCATAGGTGAAAACCGCAATCATTCCTTTAACCTGTGCCTTTGCCTCTATTAGTGCCCTTACGGCATTCAGGCTGCTTTTTCCCGTACTAATAAGATCTTCAATTACCACTACATTGCTATTGCTCTCCAAAAATCCTTCGATCTGATTCTGTCGCCCATGAGATTTCGCCTCCGGCCTCACATAGACAAAAGGGAGTCCTAATTGCTCGGCCACCAACGCTCCCATACCGATAGCACCGGTTGCAACACCTGCAATCACGTCTGGTTTGCCATAGAGGTCTTCAATTTGCTTGGCCATCTCCTGCCTGACAAAATTTCGGATCTGCGGATATGATAGTATAATTCTGTTATCGCAATAAATTGGAGAATTCCAGCCAGAGGCCCATGTGAAGGGATTTTCTGGTCTCAACTTAATTGCATTAATTTGCAACAGCAGCTCGGCCGTTTTGGATGCGGTATCCTTGTCTAAAACCATTTCGCAAATGTATAAAGTTTTCGTTAAAGACGCCCCCTTGGTTTTAACAAGCAGGCTTTCTGAAACTGTTAATGGACAGTATTTTCTTCTCAATGAGAACGCCATTAACGATGCAATAGACGCACTTTCGAAGAAAAAGTTACCCGAGGCTTATATATATCATCCCAACAGCGAGGAAATCCTCAAAAAGTTTACCAAAAAAATCCCACTTGAAATTGCTGCCGGAGGCGTGGTGACCAATAAGGAAGGAAAGGTGCTGTTTATTTACAGAAACGACAAATGGGATTTACCCAAAGGCAAATTAGAAAAGAATGAAAGCATAAAGGAGTGTGCACTGAGGGAAGTGGAAGAAGAAACCGGTGTTAAAGGTCTTAAAATTGAAAACTTTCTAACGACCACTTATCACATTTTTAAGCGAGGTGGGAAGTATAAGCTAAAGGAGGTACACTGGTATGCCATGCGCACCTCATATAAAGGGCAGCTCACGGGACAGAAGAGCGAAGGAATCGAAAAGGTTAAATGGAAAGGCCCCAGAAAGATCAAGAAAGCGCTCGATAATTCCTACACTAACATCCGATCACTTTTTAGCGACTAAGACGTTAACGATCCAGATTCCCATTATCGAGAACCCGATAGACCGGATAACGCATATATGCCGATTCATTGTACTCAGACCGAGAATAAATCCATTGAAGTTGGGCATACCAATCTTGTGCAAAATCATCATCGGCTTCCTTCTTGAGGAGGAACTCCTGCTGCAATACCGAATCTGATTCCAGTAAGGCGAAGGCTAGTTCTTCAAAGACATAAGGGGAGAAACCCTCTTTCTGCTGAAGAATAGTGTCGAAGAAATTCCAGTTGAAAAAAGAATCAACTGCAGCGGGTTCCAGGGTTTCAATAAGATATTTGATCCCGGGTTGGTCTGTGGGTATCCAATAATCACCCTCAGTAAAAAGCTGGTCTACCATTTTTCCTTCAACCTTGGTGTTGTAGTGAGGATAATGCCCTTCATACGGACTTCCAAAGCCACTATATCCCCTGATCTTATAGGACTCTACATTAATAACGCTGTCTTTTTCTAGGCGCGAATAGGAAATCCCATTAAGATCGAGCAGTTCTATAATGCTTTTCCATTGTTTGCCCAGGATATAAGCCGAAGGAATCAGGACCGAATCTACCGATACATATTCATTGTAATAAGTGATATTCTTGGTGAAAGGCTGCCCGGTGTCATACCTGAGCCGATTAAAACCCGTTACATGACTTATCAGGGTATCGGCATAATAGCCTTTAAATTCCAGAGTCCTGCTTTTTGTACTATCGATTTGCCATTTTATAGGGTAATATTTGCGTTTCAAATCCTCCTCCCTTGCAGAATTCCTCAGCGCTTTTATTTTTTGGTGCTCTGTATCGCAAAAGACGATCAGGTTATTTAGAAATTCATAAGTAGCTTCTACCCTTTGCTGATAAGGCTTTAGCATATGGGTTTCAATCATCAGGCCAATTGTATTCCAAAGGCTTGTATAACCGCTTGAATAGCGCGGATAGTCCATAAACTGGACCAATCCTGAGTCGGGCGGACGATTGAATACATTTACATATGGTACTGCAGGACACCCGCTTTCGATCATCATTTTCTCCATCTCGGGAATGACTCGTTCTTCGATGAAGACACCTGCATCCCCACCAAGCTTATTATGCTGCGTAAATAGGTGGCTTAAAACATATTGATAGTCTGCTCCGTTACTCACATGGTTGTCTACAAAAACATCGGGTTGAAGCAAGTGATATATCTGGTAAAACGTCCTGGTATTCCTGGTATCGCCTTTTATAAAATCCCTGTTAAGGTCATAATTCCTGGCATTGCCTCTAAAACCGTATTCAACCGGACCGTTTTGGTTTACCCGGGTTTTAGATCCGCGATTGAGGGCCCCACCGATATTGTAAACAGGAATAGTGGCCACCACGACATTTTTGGGAGAATTAATTTTTTCAAGGGCCAGGTCACGGAAGAGCATCATACTGGCATCAACCCCATCGCTTTCACCAGGGTGAATAGCGTTGTTGATCAAAACAACGGTTTTATCTTCGGCCAGTCGTTGGAAATTAAAATCGGCTTCTGCATTATAAGTAACCACATTCAATGGAAAATCGCTGTCGGTCGATCCAATGGTTTGAATATTGATTTGCGGGAATTCACGCGCGAGCGCTTTGTAAAATGCTATCGCTTCCTCATAAGTAGCAGTTTCAACGCCATTTGAGGTTTCAAACCGTATTGGAAAATTTTGAATTTTATCCTCCGGTCGGTCTTCACAGCCGAAAAAAAGAAGGAGTAACCAAAAAAACTTTCTCGCCCCCATAATAGGATCCGGATATTTACACACTCAAAAATACAGAAAATTGAATCCGATGAAAAAGTGGACGACCAATCATTTTTGAAGCGTTAGAAGCACCATTAAGCCGGGATGGTGATTTCTTCTATTTCGTTTTTTCTGATGGGCTTGTTCTTGTAATCGATAAGATGGTGGGTCTTTTCTTTATAGTAAAGCCAATTTTGATGATCTGCCGGGTCGATGGAAGACGTGAGGATATTGATTCGGATCCGGTAGGGCAGGGCCAGTGTAATAAATTCATCGAGAAACTGCCATCCATCCATAATCGGCATGTTGATATCGAGGAAGATTACTTCAGGCACGGCGTCATTGTTATCGAGCATGTTTTTGATATCATCGATAGCTTCCTTACCATTGGCATAGGTCTTAATGGTGTCACTAACATCTAAAAGATTGAGCATCTTTTTAATCCCGAAAACTGTTATGGGATCATCGTCGATTACACCAATAGACCTAATTTTTTTCATTAAAATATATATTGAAAGTTGTTCCCTTTCCCACTTCGCTACAGACCATCACTTTTCCGTTCATCGCTTCGATTTGATTTTTGGAAATGTATAAGCCTATGCCCCGGGCATCGGAGTTGTGGTGAAAAGTTTTGTACATGCCAAATAGCTTCTCGCCGTATTTTTTCAGGTCGATACCAAGGCCGTTATCTTCGATGCTCAAAATAGTATACGAATCATTTTTACTTACAGACAAAGTAATCACCGGGTCTCTTTTCGGATCCTTATATTTTACGGAGTTTGTGATGAAATTCATCAGTATACTGTCGAGGTAAGCGGGGATTACCTTTATTTGAAGTTCTTCAGGGATCTCATTGATCACTGTTGCATTGTTTTTCTTCAGGAAAGCCGCCAGATTCTGTTCTACAGTTCGAATTTTTTTGAAAAGTGAAGTGGGTTTCTTCTCGAGGTTAACATTGGTACTTATGGCTACTACTTCATTGAGGTTTTCGAGTGTTTCCAGGAGATTATCGGATGCTTCTGTAAGCATTTTTATTATTTTTTCCTTTTCCTCCTCGTCTTTTTCGTTGATAAGGAATTCTAGCAACATTGAAAAGTTGGCCGTATGTGATCGGAGGTTGTGAGAAACGATATGTGCAAAATTGATCAGCTGCTTGTTTTGCAACGAGGTCACATTGATCAGATCGCGTAGTTCCTCTTCTTTTTGTTTGATATCTGAGATATCCCAACTGATCCCAACCAAACCATTGGCTTTGCCCTGATCGCCGATCAGAGCTAATTTGGAGGTCATAAAGGTGGTAATTGTACCATCTTTTTTCACATTGATGGTTTCTTTGCTCAGGATGGGTTTAAGGGTTTGCATTACATAGAGATCTTCCTCTCGTGAGCTCTTTGCGGTTGCCTGATCATAAAAATCGAAATCGGTCTTACCTATTATCTGGGATTCGTCTTCCAAACCACAAAAACTCACTTCCGATTTATTGGCCAGGATCTTGCGCGATTCGGTGTCCTTGATAAATACATTTAAAGGGAGGTTATCGATAAGTGTCCTAAGAAGTTTTTCGTTTTTCTTGGTTTTAAGATCCGAATTAACACTTTCACTAATATCCTGAATTGTACCTATAAGCCCGATAAACTCGTCGTTTTTAAAAAGTGGCTTCCCGGCAGCGATCACCCAGATCTCTTCACCATTGGCTTTTACCAATTGAAGTTTCTCATTCCATGGTACACCTTCTACCATCGCTTTATGCACGGCAAGAGATATCGTATTCCTGCAATAGCCCTCTTTATAGAATTCTATGCCATTGGCGATATCCGGTTCATAACTCAGAGGAACTCCATGAATCATTTTGGTCATATCAGACCAGGTGAGTACATCGGCTTCTGCATCGTATTCCCAACTGCCTATTTTGGCTATTTCAGATTTTTCTTTTAAAAGAAGTTGCAGTTTTTCGTGTTCGAGTTCGTTGCTGATGCGCTTGGTAATGTCCTCTACCTGTAAGATTACTCCTATGATGTTTTCATCTTCATCGTACCAGGGTATATTGACCCATTCGAACCATTTTTCATGCTTGTTACTATCAAAATACCGCTCTACCTCGATGGAACTTTGCTTTCCCCTTAAACAATTCTCCAGGGCTTCCTGCCATTGCGGATTTACCTTGCCGAAAAGTTTGTGGATAGTATTCCCGAACACCCGGTCCGGGTTAAGATCAAAATAATCTATCCATGTATCTGAAGCGTGAACTACTTTGAATTCCCTATCGATAAAAGCAGTTGCTTTAGGCAACTGTTTGATAAGGTAATCACTCGTATTTGTTTGAGTTTCACGCAACATATGTTGGAAATTTCTTACTAATGTAAAATGATTTTCCAACAATATTGAATGATTGTTGTGAACAGGCCCTATCACGTTGTGTGTTCCCAATTTTACGGAGCTAAGAGAGTATTATCCTATAAAAAGAAGGTAATTTCTTACAAAGTAATCAAATTTAGTTAAGCTGAGCAAATATGTTTTTCAATAGAAATTTACCGTCCGGGCGTTATTTCCGCTTAGGACCGCAGATGGACTGTGGGTGGAACAAGGGAGGTATAGTCGCCCCCATTGCGGATAACATCGCGGACAATTGAAGAACTGATGTAGGAATACGAAGAAGAGGTGAGCAGAAATACGGTTTCGATATCCGATAATTTCCGGTTGGTGTGGGCTATGGCTTTTTCGAACTCAAAATCCCCTGAATTCCTTAGCCCTCTTAAGATATAATCAGCCTTTACCTCACGGCAAAAATCGATGGTGAGTCCGCTATAAGTCATTACTTTAACCTGAGCCTGATCTTTAAAGGCCTCAGAGATAAATTTCTCCCTCTCTTCAATAGGAAACATATAGGATTTCTCGGCGTTTACCCCGATTGCAATAATTAGTTCATCGAAAAGCGTAAGACCGCGTTTGATGATATCGAAATGGCCCAGGGTAATCGGGTCGAAGGATCCGGGAAAAATGGCGCGTTTCATAAAGTCTGATCTTCCTGCTGTAAAGTTACTGATTTTCATTCAAGGCATCCTCAACGGCACTGCCAAACAATTGGTTTAGATCGATACCTGCTTTTATGGCCTGTTGCGGTAATATGCTTTCTGCTGTTAAACCGGGTGTAATATTCATTTCCAGCATATAGGGAATATCATCGACGAAAATAAATT
The DNA here is from genome assembly GCA_965212205.1 of Flavobacteriaceae bacterium. Taxonomy (GTDB): domain Bacteria; phylum Bacteroidota; class Bacteroidia; order Flavobacteriales; family Flavobacteriaceae; genus JAHEJJ01. The sequence goes on along the minus strand of CBDBUX010000019.1, from coordinate 57,591 downwards.
CGCTGCGGGTATATCCCTTCATTTTCAAAATTTCATATACTTTTCGTACCACTTCACATACCATTTTTGTCTGTGATTCTGAAATCCGGGCCGGTGTAATCTCCTCCGATTTGCCTAAGTATTTTGCCTCATAATCAAAAAAATCATTTTCAGAAACGATTTCGGTAACCGGTAATACCAAGGTTTTTCCATTATAGCGAATAGCCCCAACCGAAACCTCAGTGCCATCTAAGAACGATTCGATAATGATCTCGTCGTCTTCTTCAAATGCAGTATTCACCGCCTGGGGCAATTCCTCTTTTTTATAGACTTTACTCATGCCAAAGCTGCTGCCAGACTTATTGGGTTTTACAAAACAAGGCAACCCGACGACCTGAACGATTTCATCCACATCGAAGGCTTCACCCCGGTCGAGAAAATATGAGGGCGCAGACTTCACACCGTGTGCTTTCATCACGCTCAGGAAGTCTCTCTTGTTAAATGTAAGCGCTGCCTGATAGGCACCACAGGAAGTTTGAGGCAGACCGATGAGTTCAAAATAAGACTGCATCAGGCCATCTTCTCCGGGGGTTCCGTGAATTGCGTTAAAAACGCAGTCGAATTCAATTTGGGCCGAATCGGTTTCCACGGTAAAATTATGACGGTTTACCGCAAATTGAACGTCATTATCGTCTAGCATATACCAATTATCGCGGGTAATCACAATCCTGTAGACATTATAAGCATCTTTATCCAGGTGCTGAAATACCACATTGCCACTCTTAATGGAAATATCATATTCACTCGAAAACCCGCCCATTATAACGGCAATATTTTTTTTCATCAATAATTGATCTCTAAGTAACTACTTCATTGGTATGTCGAAACCAAAATAAAGAAAAAAGGAATGGGTTTCCTATCTTTGACCTGCCAATACATGAAAAATGAAGAATTTCATCAACTTCATAAGAAGCAAGACTTTCCTGATCAATCTGGGACTGGCATTAGTGGCAGTAATTATTCTCTGTTTCCTCGCCCTTCATTGGTTGAAGAAATCGACACATCATGGCGAGTTTGTGGAAGTCCCCGATCTGGCTAAGATGTCTGTGATGGAGATGCGGGAAGTTATCGAGGATGCCAATCTTCGATATGAGGTACTCGATTCAGCCAATTATGATCCAGGATATCCAAGATTTTCGATTATTGAGCAAAACCCTCCTGCGGGAAACAAGGTAAAGCAAAACCGGAAGATCTATGTAACGGTTAATCCGTCGGGTTATAAAAAGGTTACCGTACCCAATGTGATCCAGGTAACCCAGCGCAATGCGGCCTCCATGCTGCGTGCAGTGGGGCTCGATGTTCAGCGGGTCACCTATATCGATGAATTGGGTAAAAACATGGTATACTATATTAAGCATAAGGGCAAAACAATAAAACCCGGCGACAAACTGCCTAAAACATCTAAACTGGAACTTGTTTGCGGCAATGGCAGAATACCACCCAGTGCCCATGTGAAGTCTGACTCCCAATAAATGGATCCACAACCAAATAATTTGCCCGATGATCAGGAATTATTCGAGCATCATCGTTTTGTGGCTTCTAAGGGCCAGGAACCTCTACGCGTAGATAAATTTCTGATGAATTTTATCGAAAATGCTACCCGCAATAAAATTCAACAAGCGGCCAAGCAGGGGTGTATCTGGGTTAACGATAAGATAGTAAAACAGAATTACAAGGTTAAGGCAGGCGATGAGGTAAAGGTATTATTTGAACACCCACCATATGAATTCCTCCTTTCTCCCGAAAACATTCCACTCGATATTGTACATGAAGACAGTGCTCTGCTAGTGGTGAATAAACCGGCAGGAATGGTAGTACATCCGGGTCATGGCAATTACTCCGGAACGCTTCTCAACGCTCTGGCTGCTCATCTGGAACACTTGCCTTTGAATTCTAACCAACGTCCGGGCCTGGTTCACAGGATAGATAAAGACACTTCGGGTTTGCTGGTGATCGCCAAAACGGAATTTGCGATGTCGCACCTGGCCAGGCAGTTTTTTGAAAAGACCAGCGAACGGGAGTATATTGCTTTGGTCTGGGGCGATGTAGAGCAGGACGAAGGCAGTATTAGCGGTCATATAGGGCGACATCCTAAAAACAGGTTACAAATGCATGTTTTTGCTGATGGATCGCAAGGGAAAGAAGCCGTGACACACTACAAGGTACTGGAGCGTTTTGGGTATGTATCCCTGGTTTCCTGCAGGCTCGAGACCGGAAGAACACATCAAATAAGGGTACATATGAAATACTTGGGGCATACTCTTTTTAACGATGCGCGTTATGGGGGCGACAAGATTCTCAAGGGAACACATTTTACAAAATACAAGCAGTTCGTGGACAATGCTTTTAAGTTGTTACCCAGACAGGGGCTTCACGCCAAGACCCTTGGATTTGTTCACCCTGAAACCGATCAAAACATGAGGTTTTCTTCTGAACTACCTGAAGATATGAATGCTTGCATCACAAAATGGCGCACGTATTCAAGTCAGGCGGGAGCATCATAAGTTCTCTCGATAGATCTATTGAAAAGTCTTTTATCCGGTGCAGCCAAAATCCGGAATTTCCTGATTAATTTTGTGCTAAATCAAACTGAGATGAAAATAGTTATTTCTCCGGCTAAGTCACTGGATTTTGAATCGGCCCTGCCCACACCTCTTCATACCGATGCGGTATTTCTCACCGAGGCGGCAAAGCTTAATCAGTTGTTGAAAAAGAAGAAACCAAGAGCCCTTTCCAGGCTTATGGACATATCACAAAATCTTGGTGAGCTCAATTGGGAACGGAATCAACAATTTCATCTACCCTTTTCTCCAGACAATGCACGGCCGGCGGTTTATGCATTTAGCGGAGATGTGTATCAGGGTTTAGATGTATATACGCTAGAAGAAAATAAAATAGAACAACTCCAGAATACATTAAGGATCTTATCTGGTCTTTACGGAATCCTAAAACCCCTCGACCTGATTCAACCTTATCGCCTGGAAATGGGCACGGCATTAAGGGTGGGACGAAAAAAGAATCTATACGAGTACTGGAAGAAAAAGCTTACCGATCATATGAATCAAGAATTGGAGGAGGGTGAGTTGTTTATCAATCTGGCCAGCGATGAGTACTTTAAGGCGTTGGATTCAAAAAAATTAAAAGTACCTGTTATTACCCCTATTTTTAAGGACTGGAAGAACGATAAATTAAAGGTAATCAGCTTTTTTGCTAAAAAAGCCCGTGGGGCCATGGTACGCTATATAATCGATAGCGATGCCCGGACTCTTGAAGATATACAAGGATTCGACCGGGAGGAATATATCTTTAGCAAGGAGCACACCTTGAAAGAAAACCAACCTGTCTTTGTTCGATAGAATATTTTAAGTATCGCTGCGTTAGAGCTTATAGAAGCCCTTAATTAAATCGCGGATGACGAAGTATTTTATATTTGCCTTATTCCTTGTTGCCACCATTGGTTGTACCGATCGCGATGATAATCTGGTAGCTGTAAATATCCGTGTGCATAATGTGAGTGAAATTACCTTCGATCTCGTGCAGGTAGGTGATATAGAACAGCTCCATGAAAATGTGGCTCCCGATTCTTTTACAGAATACCTCGAATACGAAGAAGCATATCGTTATGCCTATATTCAAATAGAATCAGGCACAGAAACTTATGTGCTTCAGCCCATTGACTTTGTTGGTGAAACACCACTTCCCATAGGCTTATACACCTATGAGCTTGATGTAAATGAGGAGGGTGAAGTATTGCTGAACTTCGTGGTAGACTAAATTGCGTTATTTTTTCTTTTTTGGAGCAGCGGTGGTTACTTTTTTAGCCTTACGCCGTCTTCTTGCACCGTAGGATTTGTTGCTGATCTTACCCCTCTTTGTCTTAATATCTCCTTTACCCATTGGCCTTCATATTTCCTTAAATATAGTCTAACTTCATTAATTTTTCAAATTTATAGGTAGCCGTATTCCCCATTTCGGCTCATCTTTCTGATGTACGTAAATTTTATTATCATTACTAAAGAATCCACCTTTAGTTTTCCGATTATTTTTTTGCATAAACATCCATATGAACCCTTTTTATTTCCCGAGGCCACCAGGCTTATCGTGGGTACATTGCCGCCACCGAGGTTTACCACCGGCGCATTGAAAGAAGGGGATGTGGATTTCTGTTACGGGAGTCGGGATGGCCAGCTGTGGCGCATTCTGGACCGTATTTTTGATCTTAATCTTAGCTATGAAACCACAGATAGGGCAGTAGTTCAACGACAGGAGTTTTTAAAGAAGCGCCGGATTGGAATTTGTGATATTGTGGAGAGTGCCGAGCGGGAAAAAGTGGATGCTTCCGATCTTGGTATGAAGAATGTTCTGCTCCGCGACCTTGTTCAGGTCCTTTATAACTATCGCCGGATAGATACGCTCATTTTTACCGGAGGTAATAGCAAAAACGGTCCGGAGTATTTTTTCAGAAGACACCTCAGAGAATACGGCCTCCAGCTGGTACCCCTGAAGAAAGAAGTTCCCAGGGTGCATACAGTAGCACTCCCTTTGGCCTATCCACAAAGGAATGCGGCCCTTAGTTCTTATTCCGGGGCGCAATACAGGCGGGATGAGCGGATCGTAAAAACGGTATCGCTTACAGCACCTTCTGGTTCAGCTAACAGGGCTATTGGAAGTATGAAGCAATATCAGATGATCAAGGATAAAAATCCGGACTACACCACCTTCGATTTTAGAGTAGAACAATACAAACCCTTTTTTTAATGACTTGCCTTATACTGCTTACCAAATAAGGACATTAGTCTTTTTTATTCGGGTAGCGGTGTGCTTAGCAAAGCATAAAAAGTCTTAATGCCATAGGCGAGTTGTCCTAATCTTAGATTCTCATTAGGACTGTGCTGGTTGTTATCCGGATTCACCAGCGGGATCAGCAGGGCCGGAATATTTAATTCATTCACAAAAGAAGCGATAGGCACTGTACCCCCTGCAATCCTGATTTTTACCACATCTTCGTTAAAGGCAGTACGCAAAACTTCGGCTACAAAATTCCCGTAAGAATTGTCAAGTGGTGTCCTGAAAGCATCGGTTACACCCCTTTCCGTAATTTTTACAATTTTATCATGCTGCAACCTCAATTCTTTTGGTGGGTCTGCATCGGTAATAAAAAACCCTTCTGATCGGATATGGTCTTTTACGAGTTCCTTTAATCGTGTACCATCTGTTTCAGGTACCAGGCGCAGATCTATTTCTGCGGTGGCTGAGCCCGGGACAATGGTTCGTGCTTTGTCGCCAATCCATGCCGATCCCATACCCCTGACATTTAATGAAGGATATTGGATAGATTCCTGGTAGCTTGCACCCACCTTCTCCGGTGATTTGATGACGAGTTGCGAATTAATAGCCTCAGCGTCATCGGGTACGCTTTGTAATACGGCCGCGGTAGCATCATTGATGGTGATCCCATCGTAATACCCTTTGATCAAAACCCTGCCCTCGTCGTCCTTCATACTTGCCAGAAGATGTGCAAGCCGAAAACCAGGATTAGGGGCATAGTTTCCGTAATGTCCGCTGTGTTGTGGTTTAAAGGGTCCGTAGGTGGTAATAGACATGGTGGTATTACCCCTGCAGCCATAAACGATGGTGGGTTTTCCAGAGGCGTGTACCGGACCATCGGCTATAAGAAGAAAATCTGCTTCCAATAATTCACGGTATTGCTTAACCGCTTTTGGTAATGGTTTGCTGCCCTTTTCTTCCTCACCATCGAGGATCACTTTTACATTAAAAGGCATTTCTATATTATTCTTTTTCAACAAATCCATTGCATTCAATAACATCACAATAGGGCCCTTATCGTCAGATGTTGAACGTCCGAATAATCGCCAGTCATAATCGATATCCTCCGAGAGGTCCTCAAACGATTGTTCTTTCCAATTGTCTCCTTCAGGAGATTTCAACACCATTTCATAGGGATCGGGCTGGTCCCAGCGGGAAGGGTCTACCGACTGACCATCAAAATGCATATAAAACAATACCGTGGGTTTATCGTCTTCCATCGGCAAGGCCGCAAAAAACAAAGGTTCTCCCTCTGTAGGCAAAGCTGAGGTATTAAATCCCCTTTTGCTGAAATTCTGTGTCAGCCAACTTATATTTCGATTGATATCCGCGTGATCGAGGGCATCATTAGGTATCGCTATGAATTCGCGTAATTCATCTATTGAATGACGCACCTGTGATTTCAATTCTACGGCATCTTGAGCCTGGCTGGTCATCGCCATACCAAGAACTAGAAAAATAAGGTGTTTCCGCATTATGAGGTTGTTTTATTTGAGTTGCTAAATCTAGCGAATTCTTTTAATAAATTCGCCGATATTCGTCGCCCCTTTTTCCTTTAGATATTTGATGAATGCCGAACCGATTATCGCTCCTTTTGAATTCTTAGTCGCTTGCTCAAAGGTCTCTGCATTGCTGATACCGAACCCTACAATGAGGGGATTTCTCAGTTTCATGCTGGCAATCCTTTGAAAATACGAAGTCTGTTCTTTTCCAAAACCGGTTTTGGCACCGGTGGTACTGGCAGAACTCACCATATAGATGAAGCCTTCGGAGGCATCATCTATTTTGCGTATTCTTTCATCACTGGTTTGAGGTGTGATAAGAAAAATTTTCAGCAATCCATAACGATCGAAAATGTCCTTATACTCACTCAGGTAGACTTCCAGCGGAAGGTCGGGTAGTATTAAACCATCTATGCCGGCATCGGCACATTTGGCGCAAAAATTCTCTACACCATATTGCAGTACCGGATTAAAATATCCCATGATGATCAGTGGAATATCAACTTTGGTGCGAATATTCTTTAGCTGGTCGAAAAGCAGTTCGCTATGCATACCATTATTAAGTGCTGCTGTAGAGCTTGCCTGTATTGTAGGGCCATCGGCCAGAGGATCGCTGAATGGTAACCCGATCTCAATCATATCAACCCCATTATCGGCAAGAGTGGTGATGATTTTTTCCGTATCGTTCAAAGCTGGATATCCGGCAGTAAAATAGATCGAAAGGATCTTGGCTTCCTGTTTTAATTTGTCTGTTATTCGATTCATGTTCTTATGCTGGATCATACAAATAGTTATAGATCGAAATAATCGATATATGTCTGAAGGTCTTTATCGCCGCGACCTGATAGATTAATCACCAGTATATCATCTGGATTGAATTCGCGATGTTTAAAAATGGCAAAGGCATGGGAAGTTTCAATAGCGGGAATAATCCCTTCTAATTGGGATACCCTGAGACCTGCCTCCATAGCCTCCTGATCGGTAATTGAAATAAATTCACCCCTTCCTGACGTATACAGATGTGCGTGCATGGGTCCGACCCCCGGATAGTCTAAACCTGCTGAGATAGAATAGGGCTCGGTTATCTGACCGTCGGCAGACTGCATCAGTAGTGTTTTGGAGCCGTGTATAATACCGACTTTCCCCAATGCTGAAGTGGCAGCACTTTCGCCTGAGTCTATTCCTTTGCCCGCAGCTTCCACGGCAATGATACCCACCTCCGGATTGTCCAGGTAATGAAAATATGCCCCGGCAGCATTGCTTCCCCCGCCCACACATGCGATCACATAATCGGGATGGGACCTGCCCTCTTTTGTGAGTAATTGGGATTGGATCTCCTCTGAGATCACCGATTGAAAACGGGCAACCATGTCGGGGTAGGGATGAGGACCCACCACAGAACCAATTATATAATGTGTGTCAACAGGGTTGTTGATCCAGTCGCGAATGGCTTCGTTGGTCGCATCCTTGAGTGTCCTGCTCCCCGAAAGGGCTGGTCTTACCTCTGCTCCTAGCATTTTCATTCTGGCTACATTCGGGGCCTGCCTGCTGATATCGATCTCACCCATATAGACCACGCACTGAATTCCCATCAGTGCACATACCGTCGCCGTGGCAACACCATGCTGTCCGGCTCCTGTTTCCGCGATAATTCGATTCTTCCCCAGCCGTTTCGCCAGCAAAATCTGTCCTATGGTATTATTGACCTTATGTGCCCCGGTATGGCAAAGGTCTTCGCGTTTGAGATATATTCTGGTATTATGCTCTGCTGAGAGATTCTTTGCAAAGTAAAGCGGTGTTGGACGGCCTACATAGTCTTTTAACAGTTGTTGAAATTCATTTTTAAACGAAGGTTCCTCCATGATGCTGAGGTAGTTTTTCCTCAGTTCTTCTGTGTTTGGATAGAGCATTTCCGGGATATATGCTCCACCAAAAATACCGTAGTATCCATGTTCATCTGCGTGATAGCTATTCATAATTCATTCTTTTTCAGCTAAATACCTAGTTTTTTTATGAATGATTCCAGTGCTTCTACATCTTTCAAGCCTGGTTCTGTTTCAAAGCCGCTGTTTACATCGATTGCATAACAATATTCAGCTTCAGGTCTTTTCAGAAATGAACTTACCGATTCGGCATCCGTTGGTCTGATACCTCCGCTGAGAAAATAAGGTTTATTTAATTTATAGTTGCTCAGGAGCTGCCAGTTAAATTGATGTCCTGTACCACCCGGCAGATCACCCTTGGTATCGAACAGGAAAAAATCACAAGCGGCTTCATATTCGTTTAAGGATTCAAAATCAAAATCTTCATCTATAGCAAACGCCTTGATCATTTCGATTCCGGGCGAGTGTTGTGTTCCGATAAGCTTCCTGAGATTATTGCAGTAGCCTGGATTTTCGGACCCGTGAAGTTGTATTGCATCAAGATTGTGCTCGTAGACCTTGAGTATAATATCCTCAGGGGTAGCGTTGACAAATACTCCAACCCGTTTAGGCCCCGACAGATTATCGGAAATACTTCTATCGAAATAGCGTTTAGACGGTTCCCAGAAAATATAGCCCAGGTAATCGGGGCGGAGTTCCGATACTTCATTCGGGTTATATTTCATGCCACAGATTTTTAATTTCATCGCTCCAGTTTTTCGATATAGGCCCTGGCAGATTCTCCGGGATGTTCAGATCTCATAAACTGCTCGCCGATCAGGAAACCACGATAGCCACACGATCGCAGTTTTTTGATGGTCTCTATGCTATCAATTCCGCTTTCCGATATTTTCAAAAAACGATCTGGTATCTTGTCTGTGAGTTCCAGACTATTCTCGACCGACACCTCGAAAGTTTTCAGGTTCCGGTTATTCACTCCGATCATGTCTATTTCCGGGAATAGACTTCGTTCCAGTTCCTCTAGGTTATGAACTTCCAGTAAGATTTCCAAACCGAGATCAGATGCCAGCCCGGATAGGGATCTGATCCGATCCGGGGAAAGGATGGCCGCGATCAGCAGGATTACATCGGCGCCATAGGCTCTGGCTTCGATTAGCTGATACTCATCGATAATGAATTCCTTTCTGAGCAGAGGACATGAAGAACTGGCCCTGGCCAGGAGAAGATCATCGAGCGAACCGCCAAAAAACTGGCCATCGGTCAGGACCGATATCCCGCTTACTCCGGCCTCTGTATACCCTTTGATGACATTTTCGACACTCATGTTCGTATTTATAGCAGCTTTAGATGGCGAACGGCGTTTATGTTCCGAGATAATTCCCGATTTACTTTGAGAAAGCCTTTGGGCCAAAGAGACAGTATCCCTTTGCATCAACAGACTTTTTTCGAGTTGTTGTATGGGGATCAGCGATTTTTTCAGATCCACTTCCCGGCGTTTAGCCATCACTATTTTATCGAGTATATGCATCAGCTAGTTTGCGCTTATTTTTTGAAGTTTCTGCAGTGCTTTGAGCGCTTTTTGGTCGAAGAGTGATTTTTGGGCGAGTTCGAACCCTTCTTTGGCCGAAATGTCCTTTGCCGTTGCTATTGCCATCCCTGCATTGGCACAAACCACATTATTCTGTGCTTCACTTCCATTGCCCTCCAGTATGGCCATAAAAATATCAGCGGACTGCTTGATATCTTCTCCACCGGCAATCTGCTCAGGGCGCACTGGAGCTACACCAAAATCTTCGGGTTGCAGCATGGTCTCAGATAGATTTGAAATGGTCTTTGTGGGTCCGGTGAGTGAGATTTCGTCATAGCCATCCAAGGCATGTAAAACCGTATATTTCTTTTCGGTATTCTGGTATAGATAGCCATACATGCGGGCGAGTTCTAAATTGAATACGCCTACCATTTGGTACTTGGGAAACGCCGGATTTACCATCGGGCCCAACATGTTAAAAAAAGTCTTTACGGCCAATTCCTTTCTGATCGGTGCAACATTTTTCATGGCAGGATGGAAGAGGGGGGCATGTAAGATGCATATCCCGGTTTCATCGATCGATCTTTTTAGAAAATCCGCGTCGTTGCTGAATTTTATACCCAGAAACTCCAGTACATTACTACTGCCGCAGGTCGATGACACTCCGTAGTTGCCATGTTTGGTCACCGGAATCCCCGCACCGGCCGTGATGAAGGAAGCAAGGGTGGAAATATTAAAAGTGTCTTTCCCATCTCCTCCAGTCCCGCATAGGTCTATAGGGTCGTAGCCAGAGAGATCTACTGCCAGACAGAGTTCGAGCAATGCATCACGAAAACCTTCCAGTTCCTCAATCGCAATGCTGCGCATCATGTATACAGTGAGGAACGCGGCAATCTGACTGGGATTATAGGTCCCTTTGGCGATGTTGACCAAAACCTGACGTGCGTCTTCTTTAGAGAGCACATCGTGATTTATCAAGCGGTTCAATATTGTTTTCATGTAAATTATCTTCAATTAATCTTTATCCTCCTTTCAACCAATTCTCCAGTATCTTTCTTCCATGAGGCGTTAGTACTGATTCCGGGTGAAACTGAACGGCGCAAAGATCATAGTTTTTATGTCTGATCGACATCAGTTGTCCGTTCTCATCTACCGAGGTAGCTACCAGGTCGTCTGGCAGGTTGGGGTCTACCACCCATGAGTGATATCTCCCGACCTCGATTTCTTCAGGCAATCCCTCGAAAAGCGCATCGTCTTTGATCACCTTGATTCGGGTAGCAACCCCGTGATATACTTCGTCGAGATTGATGAGGCGGCCCCCAAAGACTTCCCCTATGGCCTGTTGTCCCAGGCATACACCAAATATGCGTTTGGTAGGAGCCCAGGTTTCAATGATCTCTTTCAGCATTCCGGCTTCCTCCGGTATACCCGGCCCTGGTGAAAGCACGATGTTATGATATTCTCCAATATCCTTAAGGTGGAGTTGATCGTTTCGTTTAACCACCACCTGGCAATCCAGGTCCTCCAGGTAGTGAACCAGATTATAGGTGAAACTATCGTAGTTATCTATGACAAGAACTTTTTTCATAGGGCTATATAGATTCTGCGATTTCCAGCGCCTTGGTCAAGGCACCTAATTTATTATAGGTTTCCTGAAGTTCCATTTCGGGATCAGAAGCAGCTACCAATCCTGCTCCGGCCTGATAGTACAACTCGTGATCCTTGCTCAAAAATGTACGGATCATTATGGCATGATTGAAATCGCCTTTAAAGTCCATAAAACCAATGGCACCACCATAGTAATCCCTGCTTGTATGTTCATATTTTTCAATGAGTTGCATGGCCATGTGTTTTGGTGCACCGCTAAGGGTTCCTGCCGGGAATGTATCGGCCACCACATTCATCGTGGAAATATCTGGTTTCTTAAGAGCAGTCACCTTGGAGACCAAATGGATTACATGGGAAAAGAACTGAACTTCCCTATAGTTTTCAACTGCAACACTGTGTCCATTCCGGCTGAGGTCGTTCCGGGCCAAATCTACCAGCATTACGTGTTCACTGTTTTCTTTATCGTCTTCGGTAAGCTTTTTGGCCAGTGCGGCATCTTCCTCGTCGCTTCCGGTTCTTTTAAATGTACCGGCGATGGGGTGGATCTCAGCTTTACCTTTTTTAATCACCAGCTGGGCTTCGGGGGAACTTCCAAAAATCTTAAAATTCCCATAGTCAAAATAGAACAGATATGGAGAGGGGTTAATAGATCGTAATGCACGGTAAACATTAAACTCATCACCTTTAAATCTTTGCTGAAACCTTCTCGAAAGCACCAACTGGAATACATCTCCACGATGACAGTGCTTTTTGGCCAATTCTACCAGATGTTTATATTCATCGTCCTTAAGATTGGAAACCACCTCTCCTTCCTTTGAAAAAGTATAAGAAGCAAAATTACGCATGCTGAGGAGGTGTTCAATTTCAGCAATATTGCTTTCGCACTTATAGCAGTGCGAAAATATATACGCTTCGTTCTTAAAGTGATTGATAGCAATTATATTCTGATAAACGGCATAATATATATCGGGTATATTGAGATGTCCGGCTTTTTTTGCGATTTCAATATCCTCAAAATAACGCACGGCATCATAGGCTATATAGCCAAACAGTCCATTGTTGATGAATTTAAAGCTATGGTTGGTTGTTTCAAATTTTTGGCTAAAACCCTGAATGATTTCTGCCACATTGGTTGAATTGCCCACAGCTACTTCAGATTTAGATCCGTCGGGTAATACTTCAGTAACTAATTCGTCCTGTATTCTTATCGAGGCAATCGGATTGCAACAGATATATGAAAAAGAATTATCGCTGGCATGATAGTCACTACTCTCCAACAGGATACTGTTGGGAAAACGATCGCGAATTTTCAGGTAAACGCTCACCGGGGTTATGGTATCGGCAAGTATCTTTTTATACGATGTCTCTAGTTTAAACTTCATAGGGTATTACATTAAAAAAGGCTTGTCGTGATAGACAAGCCTTTTTGGTATGGTTACACCTGTAAAATGCTCTGCTCACGACTCAAGACGTAAGTTCAGCCACCACCAGGTATTAGAGTTTCTACTAATCATAGCGTCAAATATAGAAAGGAAATTTTATATAATCAAAATGTGAAACATAAAAAAACCCGACTGATTTGAGAACCGATCGGGCTTTTGATTTTTTGGGTGCCAGGACTAGAATTCCAGGTCTACCACCAAATCGAATTCATCATAGATTGTCTTATCACCCAGGTTTTCGAAAAAGCTTCCAGAACCGTAACGCACATCGTATTGTGCCCTGTCTACCTTCATCGTCGCTGTGGCTTTACTTCCATAAATGGAAACGTCGAAAGTGACAGGCTTGGTGATTCCCTTGATGGTAAGATCTCCCGTAACTTCATAGGAGTTCTTCCCGCTAGAGGTCACTTTAGTGAAAACCAGCTTGGCGTTAGGATGTTTTTCAACATCAAAGAAGTCACCTGATTTTAAATGGCCTTCCAGTTTACCTTTGTATTCTCCTTCAAGGTCGGTAGAGATCAAACTGGCCATATCGACCATAAATTCTCCTCCAGACAATTGGTCGTCTTTGAACAGTAATGCTCCTGAACTAAGATCAACCGTACCGGTATGAGAGCCAGTTACTTTGTAGGCCTTCCAGGTCACCGTACTAGAATTTGTTTTCACATCTTTCTTAACTTCATTTACCGGATCGATGGCGCTCATTTGCGCGCTGGTGATCACAGCCAAGACTAAACTTATAACACTCTTTTTCATAATAATAGAAATTGATTAATGATTAAAATTTATGTAGTAATAGATTTAATTGTTCCAGTTCTTGGTTAGAGAAATTCTTCACCAATTCCTCTTCAGATTTTTTAATGGTGTGGTCCATCTTTTTTAAAACCTTTTCGCCTTCTGCAGTAATTGTTATTTCAACCTTTCTACGATTCGAAGGACATACCGTACGATTTACATATCCCTTTACCAGTAATTTGTCGACCAACCGGGTTGTGTTACTCATCTTATTTATCATCCTTTCGTTGAGGGTCGAGAGATTGGCGGCTTCGCCTTTGCGTCCTCTGAGGATTCTCAGAACATTAAATTGTTGCAACGAAACCTTAAAGGGTTTTAAAGCCTTGGTGAGATAATCGTTCACTTTGTTGTGCACCAGGATCAGATGAATGATCGATCGTGATTTTAAGGGAATCTTCTTCTCTGTCTTTATGACCTGCTCAACATTCATGTAAATACAATATTTGTATATACAAATTTAGATAAAATACTTTGTGATGAAAAAGATATCCAGCATAAAGTTCTGTTAAAAGAAGAGTTCGGTTATTTGCAAGGACTATTTTTCTCTGCCATTTTCGATGAAACCCGTCCAGATTCTTATTTTTGCGGTTAAAATCAAAAAGCTATGGCAGATTTAAGTCAGGATGAATGGGCAGAGCAGCTAGCAAATGATGCTGACGCGGTGGTGTTAGATGTAAGGACGGAAGAAGAAATGGAGGAGGGCTATATTCAGGGTGCCATCAATATAGACATTTATCAGCCTCAGGAGTTCATGGACGAACTGGGGCAATTAGATAAGTCGAAAAGTTATTATGTATACTGTAGATCAGGGAATCGCAGCAGACAGGCCTGTGCATTGTTGAATAGCATAGGGATCTCAAATGCTTTTAACCTCGAGGGTGGAGTTCTCGAATGGGAAGGAGAACTGATCGAATAGAAAAAATTCGCTCAACTGAATCCCGCTTGCAGTGGGATTTTTTATTTTGCGTAAATGCGTGAAAGACTCCTGCATTATATTTGGAAGCATCAAAAATTTCGAACCGGCAGACTCAGAACATCCAAAGCCGAGCGTATACAAATTATCGATCCGGGCGCATATAATACCCACTCAGGGCCCGATTTTCGAAACGCAATTATTGAAATTGAAGACCAAATATGGGCGGGTAATGTAGAAATACATTTAAGGTCCTCCGACTGGTATTCACATAATCACCAGGAAGACAAGAACTACAACAACGTGATTTTACATGTAGTTTGGGAAGAAGACCGGAAGGTTTACCGGTCTACGGGTATTGAGATCCCAACTCTTACCTTAAAAGAGCTGGTTGAAGAGGATTTCCTGAAGAATTATCGCAGATTACTTTTTAAATCGGAGCGTAAATTCATCAACTGCGAAGCCCATGTTGCAGACTTTGATCTTTTTGTAATGCTGCCCTGGCTGGAACATCTTTTTCGTGAAAGACTTGAAAACAAAACGAATGAGGCGGCATTGATCCTAAAGGAAACCAATGGAGACTGGGAACGCCTACTTTTTATTATGTTGCTCTCGAATTTTGGTCAGCGACTTAATCGATCCAGTTTTTTAGCGCTGGCAAGATCGCTGGACTTCGAAATAGTGAAGGGACTCCGAGGTAAGTCGCTCGAGTTGGAAAGCCTATTATTTGGTCTTTGTGGACTGTTTCAAAAAAAAGGGTGCGAAGACGAGTATTACCGGATATTGAATGCTGAGTTTACCTATCTATGTAAAAAATACCAACTCAGTGATCCGAGCTTTATATCACTGGAATTTATGCGGGTTCGTCCTGTTAATTTTCCAACCATACGACTCTCGCAATTTGCAGTTTTCTATTCTGCAAATGCGAATCTTTTTAGTAAAATTCGATCGCTCTGGTCTAAAAAAGACTTTTATGATCTGTTTTCCATAAGCGCAAATCCTTACTGGCAAAGTCATTATAATTTCGGAAGATCTTCCAGACAAAAAAGAACAGATCTCAGCAGGGCCTTTATAGATGGTTTAATTATCAATACAATACTGCCCTTAAAGAACCTGTTTGCAAGAGAAAGAGGGAATAAAAATTATCTCAAGCTCCGAAAGCTAATAAGTCAGTTGTGCAAAGAAGACAACCATATCGTTAGTCAATACCGATCGCTTGGTTTTCCGGTTCATCATGCCATAGATTCTCAAGCACTTCTTCAACTAAACAGATTCTATTGTAAGAAGAATCGTTGCCTGGAATGTGCATTAGGAAATCAAATATTGAATTGAAAGCCTTATTTTTAGACGGTGAATATTTTTTATCAAATACTATACTATTTCCAGAAGAGGGGATTTGAGGTTTGTCGGCGGATTGCTGAACGTCTCGGTATCAGGGCTCGCGTGGTTAGGACTTCTTTTATTTATCTGACCTTCGTTACCCTGGGCTTCGGATTTGCCTTATATCTCTTTCTGGCTTTCTGGCTTAGAATAAAGGACCTGGTTTATACAAAACGCACCTCAGTTTTTGATCTTTAAATATGATAAATCTACTCCGATCTAAAATATACCTGGCTGTCGTTTTTATTATATCCATTGTGCTTATCGGGGTATTGGGCTACAGGTATATTTCAGATTTTGGCTGGCTCGATGCACTGTATATGACTATTATTACGGTCACTACTGTTGGATTTCGTGAAGTTCGGCCACTCGACGCAGACGCCAAATTATTTACTGTAATTTTAATCGTCGTAAGCGTCTTTATATTTGCTTATGCCATTTCTATTATAACCGAATATATCATCAACAGAAACTCTCTACAAATATTAAAAAAGAAAAAGGTGAAAAGCAGGATCGATAGACTTACAGGACACACCATTTTATGCGGTTTTGGCCGAAATGGGATGCAGGCCTCTGTCCGACTTAAAACATATAACCGGCCCTTTGTGGTGATAGAACATGATAAAGAGTTGATCGAAAAGCACGAAAATGATGTACTTTTTATTGAAGGTGACGCCAATGAAGATGAGGTACTTATCAGAGCAGGGGTAGAACGGGCTTCCAATCTTATCGTGACATTGCCCGATGACGCAGAAAACCTATTTGTTGTCCTTACGGCCAGACAATTGAATACAGACCTCTTTATCATCAGTCGTGCTTCACAGATGAGCTCCCAGAAAAAACTGGAATTGGCCGGAGCGGATAAGGTGATCATGCCCGATAAAATAGGAGGGGACCATATGGCCTCTCTCGTTGTGCTGCCAGACCTAATCACTTTTATGGATAAATTATCGGTGGAGGGCGAGCATACCACCAATCTCGAAGAGGTGGCCATCGAGGATTTTGGAAGACAGGAAGAGTGCAATTCCTTACGTGATCTTGACCTCAGAAGAAAAACCGGTTGTACAATTATCGGATATATCGACCCTGATGGTGCCTACATTATCAATCCGGAGGCCGATCTTCCTCTACAACCCAAAAGTAAAGTCATCGTTCTGGGTCGGCCCGAGCAGATACAAAAATTAAATGAGATGTTTCATATTGGATAGCAGCCTCCTTAAATATATTTGATTGCCTCTGGAATTTTTAGGATATTGTCAACCTAACTAACTAAATCATATAACCAAAACAGCTATTATGAAGTACCGCCTTCTTTCACTTTTCACCTTTATATTCCCATTGATATCTTCCGCCCAGGAGAAGGGATTAGACGAACAGGTAAATGATGCATTTATGCCGTTTGCCATATGGTGGGAGGGTTTTGTACTAACACCCATTCCAATTGCTGGATATAATATCCCTGTGGTTTTAATCTTGCTGGTTTTTGGTGCTACCTTTTTCACCTTTTATTTTAAGTTTCCAAATATTTTGAAATTCCCACTGGCTATCAACACTGTCCGCGGAAAGTATGATGAAATAGAAGGTCCTGAGGGTCATGGAGTGGAAAAAGCCGAAGTGAACATTGTAGAGGGCGATTTGCCGGATACCATTCGAGACGAGAGCAAAGAAGGAGAAGTAAGTCACTTTCAGGCCCTTGCCACGGCTGTTTCTGGAACTGTTGGGCTTGGAAATATTGCAGGAGTAGCAGTGGCCATTGCCGTAGGAGGCCCCGGTGCCACTTTTTGGATGATTGTGTGCGGCCTTATTGGAATGTCGACAAAGTTTGTTGAATGTACTCTGGGTGTAAAATATAGAGATGTTGGTGCAGACGGAACCGTATATGGAGGGCCTATGTACTATCTCTCCAGGGGGCTAAAGGAAAAAGGATATAAAAGATTGGGCCAGGTATTGGGCATAATATTCGCCGTTTTGTGCGTGGGAGCTTCTTTTGGAGGAGGAAACGCATTCCAGTCTAATCAGGCAGCCGTTCAACTCTCAACGATGCTTAATTTAGAAGGAGGAGCCACAGGGGTCATCATTGGGATAATCCTTGCCATATTGGTCGGGATTGTAATTATTGGAGGTATTAAGAAAATTGCCAGTGTAACCGAAAAGATAGTGCCATTTATGGCTGTAATATATGTACTGGCATCGCTGGTGATCATATTTGCAAACTTTGAATTCATAGGAGATGCATTCGGGATGATTGTTTCAGGTGCATTTACGCCTCTGGCCGGATTGGGAGGTATCTTAGGAGTAATTATTGTCGGTTTTCAGCGTGCGGCATTTTCCAATGAAGCCGGTGCTGGTTCGGCGGCTATTGCTCATTCGGCAGTAAAAACCAAGTATCCTGCCAGCGAGGGAGTAGTGGCGCTTCTGGAACCCTTTATCGATACGGTTGTAATCTGTACCATGACAGCTCTGGTTATCATTTTCTTCAATATGGATGCAGGTGCTTTCGATTATGGAAATTCTGTGAATAGTACTGTAATGCTTAATAAAACCGGTGCTTATATAGGCGGAGTAGACCTTACCTCGATGGCGTATGACTCTGTTATCCCAGGCTTTAGATATGTTCTTACTATTGCAATTATACTTTTTGCATTTTCAACAATGATCTCATGGTCTTACTATGGCCTTCAGTCATGGAAATTTTTATTTGGACGAGGGAGAACAGCAGATACACTCTACAAGGTGCTCTTCCTGCTCTTTGTCATTATCGGTGCTGCGGCCACTCTCGACGCGGTCATTAAATTTTCGGACGCCATGATTTTAGCGCTGGTATTTCCTAACATGATAGGTCTATTATTCCTCTTCCCGAGGGTTAAAGACGAACTGGCTAAATATTTGAGCGCCATAAAATCAGTCTCAAAATAAAGAGATTCTATAGAAATATTACCTCCCACTTCGAGTTCAATAAACAGGAACGAAGTGGGATTTTTTATTTGTTGGTGCTCATTGTAATTTTTCAGCTGTCGTATTATTTGCTTAAGAAGAACTCTTTCGACCAACAGCAATCATTTTTTGGGCCGGACCTTGAGCTGCAACGAAAGCTCGATTCGATTCAATTACTAAAGGAGGAGCCACCCGTCTTTAGACCCTTTAATCCAAATTTTATTTCCGATTTTAAAGGCTATATGCTGGGGATGAGTCCGACTGAAATAGATAGGCTTCACAGTTTTAGGGAAACCGGCAAGTTTATCAATTCTAAAGAGGAATTTCAACAGGCTACACTAATTTCAGATTCGTTACTGAATGCAATCTCTCCTTATTTTAAATTCCCTGAATGGAAGGTAAGAAGTAAAGAAGGAGATGCCGAAAAACGACAGTCCGAAGCTACGGTAGCCATAGGAGTCGCTGTGGCCAGGGCAGACCTTAACAAAGTCAAAGCCGACGATCTGATGCGGATCAATGGTGTTGGTGAGATCTTGTCTGCCCGGATTCTAAAATTCAGAAAAGCATTAGGGGGATTCCTTTCCGATGATCAGTTATACGATGTTTACGGTTTAGACCCTGATGTAGTTCGGCGGGTTTTAAAAGAATTTACAGTGATTTCCCGTCCTGAAATACAACCCATCAGTTTACGGACGACCAATGCAGATGAATTGTCAGGCCTGGTTTACATTTCCCCTAATCTGGCGTGGAGAATCATTCGCTATCGCGATAGTGTAGGGGAGTTGAAATCTTTGGAGGAATTAACAAAATTGAAGGATTTCCCTTCGGATAGAATTAACAGAATTAAGCTATATTTGACCCTGTAAAAATAATTGCATTTATGATTACAGAATCTATGACGGCGATGGGATTTGATTTTACAGAGACGCACAAGATGGTGGCCAATTCGGCCCGCGACTTCGCTGAACAGTATATAAGGCCACATGTGATGGAATGGGATGAGGCACAGCACTTCCCGGTTGAACTATTCAAGAAGGCAGGCGAGTTAGGATTTATGGGCGTGCTTGTCCCTGAACAATATGGGGGTTCTGGTCTGGGATATCACGAATACATTTCTATAATCGAGGAGATCTCCAAAGTAGATCCCTCCATAGGCTTGTCGGTTGCGGCACATAATTCACTATGTACCAATCATATTCTGCTGTTTGCCAATGATGAACAAAAAGACAGGTGGCTGCCTAAACTGGCCACGGCCGAATGGATCGGGGCCTGGGGACTTACCGAGCACAATACAGGTTCGGATGCGGGAGGTATGGCAACGACTGCTGTAAGGGATGGAGACGATTGGATTCTTAAGGGCGCCAAGAATTTCATCACACATGGTATTAGTGGCGACATCGCTGTTATTGTGGCACGAACAGGAGCTAAAGGAGACAGTAAAGGTATGAGTGCCTTTGTAGTTGAAAAGGGTACTGCAGGATTCAGTAGTGGCAAAAAGGAAGATAAACTCGGTATGCGGGCTAGCGAAACAGCAGAGCTCATTTTCGATAACTGCCGTATCCCTGATGCTAACAGGCTGGGAGAAGTAGGCGATGGATTTATTCAATCGATGAAAGTGCTAGACGGGGGTCGCATATCAATTGCCGCACTTTCTTTAGGTGTGGCAAAGGGTGCTTTTGAGGCCGCGCTGAAATATTCGAAAGAACGGGTACAATTCGGGAAACCTATTTCGAGCTTCCAGGGTATTTCCTTTAAACTGGCAGATATGGCCACTGAAATTGAAGCCTCTGATTTATTAACGCACAAGGCAGCTTCATATAAGAACCAGGGGCGGGTAACTACCAGGATCAGTGCTATGGCGAAAATGTTTGCTTCTGAAACTTGTGTGAAAGTAGCCAATGAGGCGGTTCAGATACATGGTGGATATGGCTATACGAAAGAGTTTCCGGTTGAAAAATTTTACAGGGATTCAAAGCTTTGTACCATTGGGGAGGGCACTACCGAAATTCAGAAAATTGTTATTGCCAAGAATATTTTGAAGTAATTTGCTTGGGTTTTCTTAAAACCTTTTATATTTGCAGACTGAAAATCACTAAAGAAAGGAGGTTGTAGCCTATGTTAATAATACCAGTAAAAGAAGGAGAAAACATCGACAGAGCGCTCAAACGTTTTAAGCGTAAGTTCGACAGGACGGGTACGATGCGCCAGCTGAGGAAAAGACAGCAATTCACCAAACCTTCTGTGATTCGAAGACAACAAGTGCTTAAGGCCAGATATATTCAGGGCCTTAAAGACCAGGAGGAAATTTAAAAATCCACCTCTTTTCATATAATATCCCGCTTCAGCGGGATTTTTTTATGCCTTTTCTCAAACTAAGTTTAGTAACTTTAAGCAATGTCTGTTGAGGCCTTTCATTCTTATTTATCACTGGAGAAGAATTACTCTGTTCATACGCTAAAAGCGTATTCCAGGGATATCCTCGCGTTCGAGGAGTTCTGTAAATTGAAGTTTGGTATTGAGGATATCAAAGAGGCGGGGTATAATTGTATTCGAACCTGGATCATCTCACTGGTAGAAGCAGGCATATCTAATAGGACGGTGAATCGAAAGATCGCATCCTTGGCAGCGTATTATAAGTTTTTGCTAAAAATAGAAGCCATTGGAGCGAATCCGCTGGCCAAACATAAGTCGCTCAAAACCTCAAAGAGTATTGAGGTCCCATTTTCCGAAAGGGAAATGGAAACCATCTTGAAAGAGATCGATTATCCCGAAAATTTTGAAGGGACACGCGACCGCTTGATTATTGAATTATTGTATACCACTGGTATCAGAAGGGCAGAACTCATTGGCTTACACATACATGATGTAGACGTGTCATCCAGGGTATTAAAGGTATTGGGTAAACGGAATAAGGAACGTCTTGTGCCTTTGTTAGATAGTACATTAGGGTATTATAATGACTATTTGAAGTACCGTATAGAACTTCTGGACGGCAAAGAATCTGAGGTTCTCTTGCTGACCAAAACAGGACGTAAAATATACGAAACACTTGTTTATAGAATTATAAATCGGTATTTTAGTATAGTATCGTCTAAGGTCAAAAAGAGTCCCCATATACTAAGACACACCTTTGCGACCCACCTATTAAATAAGGGAGCCGACCTAAATGCGGTAAAGGAGTTATTGGGTCATTCAAGTTTGGCGTCTACTCAGGTTTATACTCATAGCAGTATCGCCGAATTAAAAAAAGTACATGCCTCTGCTCATCCTAGGAACAAGGATTAGTAACGTTCATCATCATTCGTTTAATATCGCTGCCTTAATCAGCAAAAAAATCTGCCATATGAAAGTAATAACACAATCCGTGAATTTTAACGCCGATATTAAGCTTATCAATTTTATTCAAAAAAGGCTAGATAAGCTAGATCAGTTTTATGACAAGGTTCTCAGTTCAGAAGTTTATTTGAAGGTAGAAAACACCAGCTCCAAACAGAATAAAATAGTAGAAATCAAATTACGCATTCCCCGAAACAATTTTATTGTCAAAAAGCAACGAAAATCCTTTGAGGAAGCGGTCGATTCTGCGTGTAGTTCATTGGAGCGTAAACTCGTGAAAAAGAAGCAGAAACCGAGGGTTTACGGCGCTGCAAAATTTTTGTGAAATAGTTTTGATTAAAAAAATAATTATCTACATTTGCAGTCCGTTAGAAATAACGGGCTTTTTTATGGGATAAAAGGCTTATTTAAGCCGATGTAGCTCAGCTGGCTAGAGCAGCTGATTTGTAATCAGCAGGTCGTGGGTTCGAGTCCCTCCATCGGCTCGAATTGCCCAAAAAATAAGGAGGGGGAGATACTCAAGCGGCCAACGAGGACAGACTGTAAATCTGTTGGTTTTTACCTTCGCAGGTTCGAATCCTGCTCTCCCCACTTTCAGAATTTGAGAGCGGTTTTTGGTGTGCTGGAATCCCATCGAATTTGAAAGAAGTTCTAAGGCTTCTGAAATTATTTTTAGAAAGTATCAGAAATGAAATACTTTTTTCAATTTTGAGGCCTTGAAATAATGAAAAAAATTGCGGGAGTAGCTCAGTTGGTAGAGCGTCAGCCTTCCAAGCTGAATGTCGCCGGTTCGAACCCGGTCTCCCGCTCTCAAACTTTGAGTTAACGTTTGCTTTGAGAGGAGTAAATAAATAGTGCTCCTTAAAGTGAAACCAATCTACAAAGCCGACGTAGCTCAGGGGTAGAGCGTTTCCTTGGTAAGGAAGAGGTCACGGGTTCAAATCCCGTCGTTGGCTCTATAGTTTTTGAAATTATGATCTGAAGATGGCAGACCTGGTGTTCCTATAACAGGAAATCACAGGTTCTCCCGATAGATATCGGGGCCGTCGTTGGCTCTAAATATGAATAAGAATTTGTACACTAATATAAACTAAGATTAAAATTAATTAACAATGGCAAAGGAAACTTTTGATCGTTCCAAACCACACCTAAATATTGGTACTATTGGACACGTCGATCACGGTAAGACTACATTGACCGCCGCTATTACAACAGTATTGGCAAACGATGGTCTGTCTGAAATGAGGAGCTTCGATTCTATCGACAACGCTCCTGAAGAAAAAGAAAGAGGTATTACAATCAACACTGCGCACGTTGAATACCAGACGGCCAATAGACACTACGCACACGTTGACTGTCCGGGACACGCCGACTATGTGAAAAACATGGTTACTGGTGCTGCTCAGATGGACGGTGCTATTCTTGTGGTTGCTGCTACAGATGGTCCAATGCCACAAACTCGTGAGCATATCCTGTTGGGTCGTCAGGTAGGTATTCCAAAAATCGTTGTTTTCCTTAACAAGGTAGACATGGTTGATGACGAAGAGCTTCTTGAACTTGTTGAGATGGAAGTTAGAGAGCTTTTATCTTTCTACGACTACGACGGAGATAACGGTCCTGTGATTTCAGGATCTGCTTTAGGCGCTCTTAACGGAGAAGAGAAATGGGTGGATACGGTAAGAGAATTGATGGCTGCAGTAGACGAGTGGATTGAATTACCCAAAAGAGATGTAGAGAAAGATTTCCTGATGCCTGTTGAGGATGTATTTACCATTACAGGTCGTGGAACTGTTGCAACGGGTAGGATTGAAACTGGTGTAGCAAACACAGGAGACGCTGTTGATATTATCGGTATGGGTGCTGAGAAACTTAGCTCTACCGTTACAGGTGTAGAGATGTTCCGTAAGATCCTCGACAGGGGTGAAGCCGGCGATAACGTTGGTATCCTTCTCAGAGGTATTGAAAAGTCTGATGTAAAACGAGGAATGGTTATTTGTAAGCCAGGATCTGTAACACCACATGCTAAATTTGAAGCGGAGGTATATATCCTTAAGAAAGAAGAAGGTGGTAGACACACTCCTTTCCACAATAACTATCGTCCACAGTTCTACGTAAGAACCACAGACGTAACCGGAACTATCAACCTCCCCGATGGAGTAGAGATGGTAATGCCTGGTGATAACCTTACTATTACTGTAGATCTTATTCAGGCAATTGCATTGAGTGAAGGTCTTCGTTTCGCGATCCGTGAAGGTGGTAGAACGGTTGGAGCCGGTCAGGTTACCAAGATATTAGACTAAATAGATCTTAGATTATAGCATTGAGAGGTGTCCGCCAAAGGCGGATACCTTTCGGTGTAAATATATAGAGGTGCAGGGCTCCTTCATCATATCGGGAGTTCGAACACCAAAAAATACGGGTGTAGCTCAGTTGGTAGAGCACTGGTCTCCAAAACCAGGTGTCGGGAGTTCGAGTCTCTCCTCCCGTGCTGAAGTAAGCGACCGGGAACGAGATCCCGGGGTGAAATAAAGCGGTTGAAAATGATTACATATATAAAAGAATCGATAGACGAATTAAGGAATAATGTTACCCTGCCTTCCAGGGCGGAATCTTCCAACCTTATGGTGGTGGTTGCGGTATTTTCGATTCTTTTTGCTCTGGCAACCTGGGGCGTGGATACAGTATTCAGCAGGCTTATCCAACAGTATTTCAATCTATTAATTAATTAATCACAGCTCTATGTCTGAAGTATTGGAAAAGAAATGGTATGTAGTGCGAGCTGTTAGTGGCCAGGAGAATAAAATTAAAGGCTACATAGAGAGCGAAGTAGAACGACATGGATTTGGAGACTATCTGGAAGATGTCCTTGTGCCTACAGAAAAAGTGGTCCAGATCCGAAATGGAAAAAAAATCAATAAAGAAAGAGTTTACTTTCCAGGTTATATCATGATCAAGGCCAATTTAGGAGGTGAAATGATCCATATCATCCGATCTATAACCAATGTTATTGGATTCCTGGGCGAAACCAAAGGCGGAGATCCCGTCCCCTTGCGTAAGGCAGAGGTCAACAGGATGTTAGGCAAAGTAGACGAGCTGGCGGTTAACACAGATAGTGTTGCCATTCCATTTATTCTTGGGGAGACCGTCAAGGTGATCGACGGACCTTTCAACGGATTTAATGGTACGGTGGAAAAGATCAATGAAGAGAAACGCAAACTCGAAGTGATGGTGAAAATTTTCGGCAGGAAAACGCCACTGGAACTGAGTTATATGCAAGTAGAAAAAGTATAAAGTGTTACGCACTAAAAGCTGTGTTGCTTCCAAATAAACACGCTTTTGAATTTTAATTATAAACAATGGCAAAAGAAGTTAGTAAAGTAGTTAAACTACAAGTTAGGGGAGGTGTTGCGAATCCGTCGCCACCGGTTGGACCCGCTTTAGGTGCTGCCGGAGTTAACATCATGGAGTTCTGTAAGCAGTTCAATGCTCGTACGCAGGACAAACAGGGTAAGTTATTACCAGTTGTTATCACCGTGTATAAAGACAAGTCGTTCGACTTCGTCGTCAAAACACCGCCAGCGGCAATACAACTTATGGAAGCGGCAAAGATCAAAAAAGGATCCGGCGAACCTAACAGGAACAGATCAGGAAAGGTAAGCTGGGACCAGATCAAAACCATAGCAGAAGACAAGATGGTAGACCTCAATGCATTTACAGTGGAGTCTGCTATGAGCATGGTTGCGGGAACGGCAAGGTCTATGGGCCTCAAGGTTTCAGGTAAAAAACCTTTTTAAGATCTTAAAGCAAAATCAAAAATGGCAAAGTTAACAAAGAAGCAAAAAGAAGCTCTGGCCAAGATCGAGAAAGACAAACTCTATTCCCTGGATGAGGCTTCAGCTTTAATAAAAGAGATCACTAAAACCAAGTTCGATGCCTCTGTAGATCTGGCAGTACGTTTGGGTGTAGACCCACGCCAGGCCAATCAGATGGTTCGTGGAGTGGTTACCCTGCCACATGGTACCGGAAAAGATGTGAAGGTACTGGCATTGGTAACACCTGATAAGGCGGCGGATGCTGAAAAAGCAGGAGCCGATTATGTAGGATTAGACGAGTATTTGACCAAGATAAAAGACGGATGGACCGATGTTGATGTTATCATCACCATGCCTAGTGTCATGGGCAAATTAGGACCCCTGGGAAGAATTCTCGGACCACGCGGCCTGATGCCTAATCCTAAGACAGGTACGGTGACAATGGATATCGCCAAGGCGGTTTCCGATGTCAAAGCCGGTAAGATAGATTTTAAAGTGGATAAAACAGGTATAGTTCATGCGGCTATCGGTAAGGCCTCTTTTCCAGCAGAAAAAATTGCCGGGAATGCCAAGGAATTACTCGATACGCTGAATAAGCTAAGACCGGCTGCTGCTAAAGGGGTATATATGAAAAGCATATATATGTCGAGCACGATGAGCCCAAGTGTTCAATTAGATCCTAAAGTAGTTTAACACAAAATTATTGGAATGACTAGAGAAGAAAAAGCTACGGTAATCGAGGATCTGAAAGCGCAGCTGGCAGACAATTCCACGATCTACCTGGCAGATATATCGGGCCTTGATGCATTGAGCACTTCAAATTTGAGGAGGGCATGTTTTAAAGCCAATGTTAAATTGGCAGTGGTGAAAAATACCCTACTTGCCAAGGCGATGGAAGCCTCAGAAAAGGAATTCGGGGAGCTTCCGGAAGTCTTAAAAGGAAATACCTCGCTGATGTTCTCAGAGGTGGGTAACGCTCCGGCTAAATTGATCAAGAATTTCCGAAAGAAGTCTGAACGACCACTGCTTAAAGGTGCTTTTATTGAAGAAGCGATCTACGTGGGCGATGACGTTCTGGATACCTTGGTCAATATCAAATCGAAGGAAGAAGTAATAGGCGATATCATAGCCCTGTTGCAATCACCAGCCAAGAATGTTATTTCCGGACTTAAATCCGGTGGTGGTAAGTTGGCAGGTATCCTTCAAACATTGTCCGAAAAAGAGAATTAAGTAAGTATCAAAACTAGAATATTTTAAAATTTATTAAACGATAGAAAAATGGCAGATTTAAAAGATTTCGCAGAACAACTGGTCAACCTTACTGTGAAAGAGGTAAATGAGTTGGCTGATATATTAAAAGAAGAGTATGGCATTGAGCCTGCTGCCGCTGCAGTTGCTGTAGCCGCAGGTGGTGGTGCAGCAGGTGGTGAAGGTGGTGAAGCCGCCGAAGAAAAATCGGAATTCGATGTGGTATTAACAGCAGCAGGCGGTTCTAAACTGGCCGTGGTTAAATTGGTCAAAGAACTTACGGGTCTTGGACTGAAAGATGCTAAAGATATCGTAGACAGCGCACCAAAAGCCGTTAAAGAAGGCGTTGGTAAAGATGAAGCCGAAGGCATCAAAAAATCACTGGAAGAAGCAGGAGCAGAAGTTGAGCTTAAATAATAGCTACGACCATAAGGTTTGTGTTTAGGTCTTTCCGCCTTTCTGGCGGCTAGACCTAAACCCTTTTATATATAGTATATCTGGAGGTATACAGCCCATTTTAGTATTCACGATCAAAATTTTGTCCTTAGATGTTCACAAAACAGACTGAAAGAATAAGTTTCGCTTCCGCTAAGAACATTCCGGACTATCCGGATTTCTTGGACATTCAGATAAAATCGTTTCAGGACTTTTTTCAGCTAGAAACGAAATCTGACGAAAGAGGCAATGAAGGCCTATACAACACCTTCATGGAAAACTTTCCCATTACAGACACGAGGAACCAGTTTGTGCTGGAATTTCTTGATTATTTTATTGACCCGCCCAGATATTCCATCCAGGAATGTATCGAAAGAGGGCTAACCTACAGCGTGCCCTTGAAGGCCCGTTTAAAACTGTACTGTACCGATCCGGAGCATGAAGACTTCGAAACTATAGTCCAGGATGTTTATCTGGGTACCATACCTTACATGACACCAAGTGGTACCTTTGTGATCAATGGAGCAGAACGGGTGGTCGTATCTCAGTTACACCGTTCCCCGGGGGTATTCTTCGGACAATCCTTCCACGCTAACGGAACTAAACTTTACTCGGCCAGGGTAATTCCTTTTAAAGGCTCATGGATCGAATTTGCGACAGATATCAACAGCGTGATGTACGCTTATATCGACCGTAAGAAAAAATTACCGGTGACTACCCTGTTCAGGGCTATCGGCTACGAAAGGGATAAGGACATTCTCGAGATCTTCGACCTTTCTGAAGAAATTAAAGTTACCAAGACCGGGCTGAAGAAAGTCATGGGAAGAAAATTGGCGGCCAGGGTATTGAATACCTGGCACGAGGATTTTGTGGACGAGGATACAGGAGAAGTGGTCTCTATTGAACGGAACGAGATTGTACTGGACCGGGATACTGTCCTGGAAAAGGATCATATCGACCAGATCATGGAGACGGATGTGAAGACTATTCTTTTGCACAAGGAGAATAATGCGCAGAGCGATTATGCCATTATCCACAACACTCTACAGAAAGACCCAACTAACTCAGAAAAGGAAGCGGTAGAACATATCTACAGGCAGTTGCGTAATGCAGAACCGCCAGATGAGGAAACCGCCAGAGGGATCATCGACAAACTCTTCTTCTCGGACCAGCGTTATAGCCTGGGAGAGGTGGGAAGATACCGGATGAATAAGAAACTCGGTCTCGATATCGGGATGGACAAAGCGGTGCTGACCAAAGAGGACATCATCACCATTATTAAATACCTTATTGAGCTTATCAATTCCAAGGCTGAGATCGATGATATCGATCACCTGTCGAACAGGAGGGTCAGGACCGTTGGCGAACAACTGTCGGCGCAATTTGGCGTTGGGCTTGCGAGGATGGCCAGAACCATCCGTGAAAGGATGAACGTTCGTGATAATGAGGTGTTTACGCCTATAGATCTGATCAATGCCAAGACGCTGTCTTCGGTGATCAACTCATTCTTCGGTACCAACCAGTTATCACAATTTATGGACCAGACCAATCCTCTGGCCGAAATCACTCACAAGAGGAGATTATCGGCTTTAGGACCAGGCGGGCTCTCAAGAGAAAGGGCAGGCTTCGAGGTAAGGGACGTACATTATACTCATTATGGAAGACTATGTCCGATCGAAACCCCGGAAGGGCCGAATATTGGTCTTATTTCTTCACTTTCGGTATTTGCAAAGGTAAATCCGCTTGGATTCCTTGAGACCCCATATCGCAAAGTAGAAAAAGGGGTCGTAAATACTAAAGATTTTGTATACCTGAGTGCGGAGGAAGAAGAGGGCAGAAAAATAGCCCAGGCGAATATCCCGCTGAAAGATAATGGCAAGATCAACACCGAAAAGGTAATTGCCAGGGAAGAAGGGGATTTTCCTGTAGTAGACCCAAAGGAGGTTAATTATACGGATGTTGCCCCTAATCAGATCGCCTCGATCTCGGCTTCATTGATTCCGTTTCTGGAACACGACGATGCAAACCGTGCCTTGATGGGATCCAATATGATGCGTCAGGCCGTACCACTGCTAAAACCCGAAGTGCCTATCGTAGGAACAGGTCTTGAAAGACAGGTAGCCTCAGATTCAAGGGTGTTGATCAATGCAGAGGGCGACGGTGTGGTGGAATATGTAGATTCTAAGAAGATCGTGATCAACTATAAGCGATCCGACCGGGAACGTCAGGTGAGTTTTGAAGATGATTCGAGGACTTATGATTTGGTGAAATTCAGGAAAACCAACCAGGGAACCTGTATCAATCTCAAACCGATCGTTCGCACAGGAAACAAGGTTAAAAAAGGACAGGTACTCTGTGAAGGATATGCCACGGAAAATGGCGAACTCGCACTGGGTCGTAACCTTAAAGTGGCATTCATGCCATGGAAAGGATATAATTTTGAAGATGCGATCGTAATCTCGGAAAAAGTAGTTCGGGAGGATATATTTACCTCTATTCATATAGATGAATACGCGCTCGAAGTGCGAGACACTAAATTGGGTGCCGAGGAGCTTACCAACGATATTCCTAACGTTTCTGAAGAAGCCACCAAAGACCTCGACGAATACGGTATGATCCGTATCGGGGCTGAGGTAAAACCAGGTGATATTCTGATCGGTAAAATTACTCCAAAAGGAGAATCCGATCCTACTCCTGAAGAAAAGTTGTTACGTGCCATATTTGGTGACAAGGCCGGAGACGTTAAAGATGCGTCCCTTAAGGCTTCTCCATCACTGAAAGGTGTAGTTATCGATAAAAAACTCTTCTCACGCTCTATTAAAGACAAAAGAAGACGTTCCGAAGACAAGGAAGCCATTACCAAGCTGGAACTTGACTATGAGGTTAAATTCCAGGAATTGAAAGATGTTCTGGTAGAGAAACTCTTCAAAATGGTCAATGGTAAAACATCGCAGGGCGTACAGAACGATCTTGGTGAAGAAGTACTGCCGAAAGGTAAGAAGTACACCATGAAAATGCTGAATGCCGTTGATGATTTTGCTCATTTGGTTGCTGGAAGCTGGACTACAGACAAGGCCACCAATGTGATGATCACAGACTTGTTGCATAATTACAAGATTAAACTCAACGACCTTCAGGGGAACCTGCGAAGAGATAAATTCACGATTTCTGTGGGTGACGAACTTCCGGCTGGTATTATGAAACTCGCTAAAGTATATATCGCTAAAAAGCGCAAGCTTAAAGTGGGTGATAAGATGGCAGGACGTCATGGAAACAAGGGTATCGTTGCAAGAATTGTACGTCAGGAAGACATGCCTTTCCTTGAAGATGGAACACCTGTGGATATTGTACTGAATCCACTTGGGGTACCCTCGAGGATGAATATCGGGCAGATTTACGAGACTGTTCTTGGATGGGCCGGACTGAAGTTGGACAAGAACTTTGCCACCCCGATTTTTGACGGAGCAACCATCGATGAGATCGAAGCACTAACACAGGATGCGGGAGTTCCGCAATATGGGCATACCTATTTATACGATGGTGGTACTGGCGAACGATTCGACCAGGCTGCTACCGTGGGGGTAATTTATATGCTGAAACTGGGCCATATGGTAGATGATAAGATGCATGCTCGATCTATCGGACCTTATTCACTGATCACACAGCAACCACTTGGTGGTAAAGCTCAATTTGGAGGTCAGCGATTTGGAGAGATGGAAGTATGGGCTCTCGAGGCATATGGCGCATCATCAACCTTAAGGGAAATCCTTACTGTGAAGTCTGATGATGTGATCGGCAGGGCGAAGACTTATGAGTCTATCGTGAAAGGAGAAACCATGCCAGAACCTGGACTACCAGAATCTTTCAACGTATTGATGCACGAGCTTAAAGGACTCGGCCTCGATATCAGATTGGAAGAATAAGTATTAGAAAGAATCGTAAAAACAGATAATCACCATTAGCATTATGGCTAGATTAAAAGATAACACAACAATAAAGAGGTTTAATAAGATCTCCATCGGTCTGGCATCTCCGGAAGCGATTCTGGCTGAATCCAGAGGCGAGGTTCTAAAACCTGAAACTATAAATTACCGTACACATAAGCCCGAAAGGGACGGTCTTTTCTGTGAGAGGATCTTCGGTCCTGTAAAAGACTATGAATGTGCTTGCGGCAAATATAAAAGGATCAGATATCGCGGGATTGTATGCGATCGCTGTGGGGTGGAAGTCACCGAGAAAAAAGTCCGTAGGGACCGTGTCGGACACATTAACCTTGTGGTCCCTGTAGCCCATATCTGGTATTTCCGTAGCTTACCTAATAAGATCGGATATCTATTAGGGCTTCCTTCCAAGAAGCTCGATATGATTATCTATTATGAGCGGTATGTGGTGATCCAACCCGGCCTTGCCAAAGGACCGGAAGAGGCGGAGATCCAGAAAATGGATTTCCTTACCGAAGAGGAGTACCTCAACATTTTGGAAACCCTTCCGCCTGAAAATCAATATCTTGAAGATTCAGATCCGGATAAGTTTATCGCCAAAATGGGTGCGGAATGTCTTATCGACCTCCTTTCAAGAATAGATCTTCAGCAACTTTCATACGACCTGAGACATAAGGCTAATACCGAAACTTCTAAGCAGAGAAAAACGGAGGCCTTAAAAAGATTACAGGTTGTAGAAGCCTTAAGAGAGGCTCAGAATAACAGGGAGAATAACCCAGAGTGGATGATCATGAAGGTTGTACCGGTAATACCACCGGAACTTCGGCCATTGGTTCCACTAGATGGTGGGCGTTTCGCCACTTCCGACCTGAATGATCTCTACAGGAGAGTTATTATCAGGAACAATCGTCTTAAAAGACTTATGGAGATCAAGGCGCCTGAAGTGATCCTTAGAAATGAAAAGAGAATGCTTCAGGAAGCGGTAGATTCACTTTTCGATAATACCAGAAAAGCTTCGGCCGTCAAGACCGAGTCTAACCGACCTCTGAAATCACTTTCAGACTCTTTAAAAGGAAAACAAGGTCGTTTCAGACAAAATCTCCTGGGTAAGAGGGTAGATTACTCCGCCCGATCGGTAATTGTTGTAGGTCCGGAAATGAAGTTATACGAATGTGGTCTTCCCAAGGAAATGGCCGCTGAACTGTACAAACCTTTCGTGATCAGGAAACTCATCGAAAGAGGTATCGTTAAAACGGTTAAATCTGCAAAGAAGATTATCGATAAAAAGGAACCTGTTGTATGGGATATTCTCGAAAACGTGCTCAAGGGCCATCCGGTATTGTTGAACCGGGCTCCCACATTGCACCGTTTGGGAATTCAGGCTTTTCAACCACGTTTGATCGAAGGAAAGGCCATCAGGTTGCACCCACTGGTTTGTACTGCCTTTAATGCCGATTTCGATGGCGATCAGATGGCGGTACACCTCCCGCTTGGACCAGAAGCCATACTCGAGGCACAGCTCTTGATGCTGGCCTCTCATAATATACTGAACCCTGCCAACGGTTCACCTATTACCGTTCCATCTCAGGACATGGTTCTTGGTCTTTATTATATGACCAAGGAAAGAAAGTCTGCTGGAAAGGTTAAAGTAAAAGGCGAAGGTCTCACTTTCTATTCCTATGAAGAGGTGGTGATCGCTTTTAACGAGAATATGGTAGAACTCAATGCCGGTATTAAGGTTAGAGCTAAAGACTTTAATGAAGAAGGTGAACTGGTCGATCAGATTATAGAAACCACGGTTGGAAGAGTACTGTTTAATATGGTTGTGCCCGAAGAAGCCGGCTATGTCAATGAGGTTCTGAACAAAAAGTCCCTAAGGGATATTATCGGAAAGATCCTCGCCGTAACAGATGTTCCTACCACATCGGAATTCCTTGATAAGATCAAGACGATGGGTTATGAATTTGCCTTTAAAGGTGGACTATCGTTCAGTTTGGGTGATATTATTATCCCGAAAGAAAAACATGATATGATCGCCGATGCCAATCAGGAGGTCGATGGTATCATGATGAACTATAATATGGGTCTTATCACCAACAATGAGAGGTATAATCAGGTGATCGACGTTTGGACATCTACCAATGCCATGCTGACCGAATTAGCGATGAAGCGTATTCGGGAAGACCAGCAAGGGTTTAACTCTGTATATATGATGCTCGATTCCGGGGCAAGGGGATCTAAGGAACAGATCCGCCAGCTGACCGGTATGAGGGGTCTTATGGCTAAACCTAAAAAGTCTACCGCCGGAGGTGGTGAGATTATCGAAAACCCGATCCTTTCAAACTTTAAGGAAGGGCTGTCGATCCTGGAATACTTTATTTCTACTCACGGTGCCCGTAAAGGACTAGCTGATACCGCACTGAAAACTGCCGATGCTGGGTATTTGACCCGTCGTCTGGTTGATGTTTCTCAGGATGTTATCGTCAATATTGAAGACTGTGGTACCTTGAGAGGAATCGAAGTGGCGCCATTGAAGAAAAATGAAGAAGTCGTTGAAACACTCGGAGAGCGTATCCTTGGAAGGGTATCGCTTCACGATCTTTACGATCCATTAACCGAAGAGCTTATTCTGCATGCCGGACAAGGGATCATGGAATCAGATATCAGGAAGATCGAGGCTTCACCTATTGAGAGGGTAGAAGTGAGATCGCCGCTGACCTGCGAAGCAGAAAAGGGTATTTGTGCGAAGTGTTACGGACGCAACCTGGCCACTAATAAAATGGTACAGCGTGGTGAAGCCGTAGGGGTTATAGCTGCCCAATCGATCGGTGAGCCGGGAACACAGCTAACGCTGCGAACCTTCCACGTAGGTGGTATTGCCGGGAATATATCTGAAGACAGTAAGCTCGATGCTAAGTTCGATGGTATTGCTGAGATCGATGAACTGAGGTTGGTTAAAGGAAAGGATGCCGATGGAAAGGCTGCAGATATTGTGATTTCCAGAACCTCAGAGATCAGGATCGTGGATGCTAAAACCGGTATTACCCTCAGTACCAATAATATACCTTACGGATCTCAACTGTTTATCAAAAATGGTAAAAAGATCAAAAAAGGAGATGTTATATGTCAGTGGGATCCTTATAACGGTGTCATTGTTTCAGAATTCACAGGTAAAATTGCCTATGAGAATATCGAACAAGGCGTAACTTACCAGGTTGAGATCGATGAGCAAACCGGATTCCAGGAAAAAGTGATTTCCGAATCGAGGAACAAAAAACTGATCCCGACCTTATTGATCAAGGATACCAAGGACAATATATTGCGTTCTTATAACCTGCCTGTAGGGTCTCACCTTATGATAAATGATGGGGAGAAGATAAAAGAAGGTAAAATCCTTGTTAAAATACCACGTAAATCGGCCAAAGCCGGTGATATTACAGGTGGTCTGCCAAGGGTAACTGAGCTCTTTGAAGCAAGGAACCCTTCTAACCCTGCAGTGGTAACTGAAATCGATGGAGTGGTTTCATTTGGTAAGATCAAGCGTGGAAACCGCGAGATCATTATCGAATCTAAGCTGGGTGAAATCAAGAAATACCTTGTAAAATTATCTAACCAGATCCTTGTACAGGAGAACGATTATGTAAGAGCGGGTATGCCGCTATCAGACGGATCGATCACACCCGAGGATATTCTGGCGATAAAGGGCCCATCTGCGGTTCAGCAGTATCTCGTAAATGAGGTGCAGGAAGTCTACAGACTTCAGGGTGTAAAAATCAATGATAAGCACTTTGAGGTTGTGGTAAGGCAAATGATGCGCAAGGTGAGCATCCAGGATTCTGGCGATACTACTTTCCTTGAAAACCAGTTGGTTCATAAAGACGATTTCATCAGAGAGAACGATGAGATCTTTGGTAAGAAAGTAGTGGAGGAAGCTGGTGAATCGGAAAACCTCAAAGCAGGTCAGATAATCACGGCTCGAGAACTCAGGGATGAGAATTCAATATTACGACGCGAGGATAAAGAACTGGTTGTGGCCAGAGATGCTGTAGCAGCTACTGCTACGCCAATACTTCAGGGTATTACCAGAGCTTCTCTGCAGACTAAGTCCTTTATATCGGCTGCCTCTTTCCAGGAAACCACAAAAGTGCTGAATGAAGCGGCTGTGAGCGGTAAAGTAGATACACTTGAAGGCCTCAAAGAAAATGTGATCGTTGGGCATAAGATTCCGGCCGGTACCGGTATGCGCGATTACGAAAATATCATTGTAGGCTCGAAAGAGGAATACGACGAGATTATGTCGCGAAAAGAGGAATTAAAATTCTAATATATAACCCCCGAAATTTTTTCGGGGGTTTTTTTTCACAGTATCTTTATTCTCAACAGCTATAAACAGGTTTGTAGCAACCTTTAACCAAAGCCTAATTTTACATTCACGATGGCAGAAAAAGAACAAAAGCAGAAACAGATCAACATTGAACTCGATGAGCAAACGGCAGAAGGAATCTATTCCAATCTGGCCATTATCAATCATAGCGTTTCGGAGTTTGTACTTGATTTTATAAGCATGATGCCAGGGGCGCCAAAAGCAAAGGTCAAGAGCAGGATAATCCTGACACCCCAGCATGCCAAGAAATTTCTAAAAGCGCTTGGGGACAACGTAAATCGTTTTGAAAAAGCACACGGCCCGATCAAGGACTACGATCAGCCTACAATTCCTCTTAATTTCGGACCAACAGGAGAGGCCTAGGCAAATTCAGAACTGTAATGTAGTTTTATGCTTGGGTATTTGTCGATCGTCATTTGAAGTGAGAAAGCCGAATCGGCCAAAAATACCAGTTGACCTTGCTTGTCCGTGGCCAGGTATCGCTGCTTTACCCTCTTAAATTCCGTAAATTCTTCTTCATCTGATTCACGCGAATCTACCCAGCATGCCTTATGGGCTGCAAAGTTTTCATAGGTACATTTTGCTCCATATTCGTGTTCCAGACGGTATTGAATCACTTCGTACTGAAGGGCCCCTACAGTCCCTATTACCTTCCTGCCATTTAAATTCAGCGTAAAGAGTTGAGCCACACCCTCATCCATCAGCTGATCTATGCCTTTATATAGTTGCTTGGCTTTTAAAGGATCAGCATTATTGATATACCTGAAATGCTCAGGAGAAAAACTCGGTATGCCTTTATAGTGAAGTTGTTCACCTTCGGTTAAGGTATCCCCGATCTTAAAATTCCCGGTATCATGAAGCCCTACTATATCGCCGGGATAGGAGATGTCGACGATTTCCTTTTTCTGAGCGAAAAATGCATTCGGACTGGAAAATTTTAATTTTTTTTGATGCCTGACATGTAAATAGGGCTTATTGCGTTCAAATGTTCCGGAGACAATCTTTACAAAGGCCAGTCGGTCTCTGTGTTTCGGATCCATATTGGCATGAATTTTAAATACAAATCCTGAAAGTTCTTTTTCAGAGGCGCGAACTAGACGTTCTTCAGCCATTTTGGAGTGTGGTGCTGGCGCGATATCGACAAAACAATCAAGTAACTCCCGAACACCAAAATTGTTCAGTGCGGATCCAAAAAAAACGGGTTGCATTTGCCCCGAGAGATAGGCTTGCAGATCAAATTCGCCATAAACTCCTTCTATGAGTTCCAAATTTTCTCTAAGGTCCTCCGCCGCTTTGTTCCCGATGATTTGTTCCAGTTCTTCATTATAGATATCGTTGAATGCGATGGTGTCTTCTATATTTTTCTTGCTGTCTCCACTGAACAAATTGATGTTCTTTTCGTATATATTGTAGATTCCTTTAAAGTCATACCCCATACCAATAGGAAAACTCAAAGGAGATACCCGTAGCCCTAGTTTCTGTTCAACCTCGTCCAGCAAATCAAATGCATCCTTACCCTCGCGGTCTAGTTTATTAATGAAAATAATCATTGGGATTTGTCGCATCCGACAAACCTGTACGAGCTTTTCGGTCTGCTCCTCCACACCTTTGGCAACATCGATCACAACAATTACACTGTCTACCGCAGTAAGTGTTCGAAATGTATCCTCAGCAAAATCTTTGTGTCCCGGCGTATCGAGAATATTGATTTTTTTGCCCTTATAGAGAAAAGCCAGGACCGAGGTGGCGACCGAGATGCCTCTCTGACGTTCAATCTCCATAAAATCGCTGGTGGCTGTCTTTTTTATCTTGTTGCTCTTCACCGCACCTGCTTCTTGTATGGCACCTCCAAACAACAATAGCTTTTCGGTAAGTGTAGTTTTACCGGCATCGGGATGCGAAATGATCCCAAAAGTTCGCCTTCTTTGTATTTCTTTCTCCAAGTTCACCACCAAAAAAATTTGAGCAAAAATAGGCAATAACAATACTACTAGCCCTATTAATAATACATTTAAATCAGCCTTTCGGTTGCTGGTTATTCTATAATCCATGCTGTTTTTAAAAAAATACCGCAGTATCCGTGCAAAGGGTGCTTTTAATCGATAACATGACTTTTCAACTATAGGATAGAGAAGCTACCAGACATATATCTGAAGTATTCTGAGTGTTTTTAAAGGTTATTGAACGATAATTATTGTTGTTAAAAGAATTTGATAAGTAATGACCTACATTCGATTTGATACTAGTCATAATAGCTATATATTGCACCTTGTTAAGAACTTCCCAAATTCTTAGTGAAAGGCCTACCTTTACGCCATGGTGATATGTTTAAGTGAAACTTATCATTTATGGAAAAAACTACCTCAATTTTCAATCAGGCCTACCGGGGAATTGCCTTGTTTATGGCAATATTTTCAGTCGTGCTCTTCTCTTCTTTTGATTTAACCACAAGTTTTGAAGCTGGCAATTCAACAGATTCGCCAGTTATAGACAGGATTCCGGAGAGAGAAAGTATAACCCAATACCCATACGCTGAGTCGGATACGGTTTATGAAGTAATCGATGCGGATCGAAGTCCTTTTACCGGACAGCAACCAGAATCAAATTTTTGGTGGCCTGAAACTGAAAATGACTATTTCAATCCTACTACTTATTTCTCTCGGGTTGACGGCAGCCAACTCCAATTTACTCAATTCGAAGACGGTTCTGCCCATCTTGCCGGAACGACATCTAATGGGAGCTGTTCGGTGGAATTGAATATATGGTTTGTAGATAAAACGTCTTGGGCCGACTGGCAGGCAGCAGGCGGGGAACATAAAAAAGAAGGTACCGCAGGAAATGCCTCGAATTCTGAGGATATGGTCTTTTATATTATCGATAAGACCCGTAGTACTATAACAGCAAGTGGGAATGGTTGTCCGGGTACAGGAGTTCTTAATGTAGAACAACGTCCTGATCCCGAAGATCAGAACACACCAAATTATGGTGCTCACCTGGGTCCTGGCGGTGCTAATTTCGATTCGCGAATAGGCGCACTGGGCCTCAGTACCTGGGGTTGGATATTCGATCCCACATGTGACGATCGTTGGGTCATGGACCTTAACTTTTTGATCGGCGAGGCTGTGACTCCAGGAATCAACGCTGTTGATGACGACTTTAGCCAGGTGTTTATCGATGGAGAGATCGGTGGTACATTACCTGACAGTAATGTCCTGGATAATGATACCCTAGATGGACAGCCTGTAGATCCAGAAGACATTATTCTAACTTCTGAAACTACAGGAGGTGTAACCATCAACCCAGACGGGACCATCACCGTAGCAGCAGGAACGCCAGATGGACAAGTGGTGATTGAATATACCATATGTGAAGTGGCCGATCCCGAGAACTGCGATTCCGCCTCAACAATTATATTCGTTGGCGATGCAGGAGGCGGTGGTCTTGATATCAATGCGATGGATGACGACTTTAGCCAGGTGTTTATCGATGGAGAGACGGGTGGTACTTTACCCAATTCAAATGTCCTGGATAATGATACATTAGATGGACAGCCCGTAGATCCTGACGATGTTATCCTGACTTCTGAAACTACAGGAGGTGTAACCATCAACCCAGACGGGACCATCACCGTAGCTCCGGGAACACCCAACGGCGTGGTCATCATAGAATATACCATATGTGAAGTGGCCGATCCCGAGAACTGCGATTCCGCATCGACCACAATTCAGGTGGGTCCGCCTTCCAGTGCGATCAATGCAGTAGATGACGACTTTAGTCAGGTATTTATCAACGGGGAAACCGGTGGTATTTTGCCCGACAGCAATGTGCTTGATAACGATACTTTAAACGGTCAACCGGTAAATCCTGCTGACATCGTATTAACCTCAACACCTAGCGGGGGAGTAACCATCAATCCTGATGGGACCATTTCTGTCGCGCCAGGCACCGCAGACGGACAAGTTATATTGACCTATACAATATGTGTGGTTTCCAATCCTGAAATCTGTGATACGGCATCCGTAACGGTTGTTGTAGGAACCGGTGGCGGAGACGTAACTATCGATGCAGTAGATGACGTCTATGTTGTGGCCTCAGGCAGCAGTGGGGTTCAACCTGGCATAAATGTATTGACCAACGACACATTAGATGGCGAACCTGTTAATGCAGACGACATTGTGCTTAGTTCAACCAGTACAGGCGGGGTAACGATCAACCCCGACGGTTCGATTACCATCGCTGAAGGTACGCCCGATGGAGAAGTAGTGCTGTCGTATACGATCTGTGAAGTGGCAAATCCATCGAATTGCAACACGGCTTCAGTAACGATCACCATTGGCCCGTTGCCGGTAATTGATGCGGTGGATGATGCTTATGAGGTTCCTTCTGGAAGCAGTGGAGAAATATCAGGAATTAACGTACTGGATAATGACACATTAAATGGAGAACCCATCGATCCTTCAGATATCACACTGACATTTGAGGTGTCGACCAATATCACCATCAACCCAGATGGTACCATTACTATCGCGGATGGAACACCAGATGGTGTAATTGTGGTTACCTATACGATTTGTCAGATT
Organism: Flavobacteriaceae bacterium; assembly: GCA_965212205.1. GTDB lineage: Bacteria > Bacteroidota > Bacteroidia > Flavobacteriales > Flavobacteriaceae > JAHEJJ01. The sequence continues at coordinate 17,004 of CBDBUX010000019.1, read as the reverse complement.
GCCAACCCGTCTAATTGTGATACTGCCGAGGTGGTAATAACCATTGGGATTCCACCTGAAATAGATGCTGTTGATGATAACTATTCGGTCAATACCGGAAGCAGCGGCATCCTACCGAATGTGAATATACTGGACAATGATACCCTTGATGGGGAGGCGGTAAATGCTGAGGATGTCACTATAACCTCCGAAAGCACAGGCGGAGTAACCATTAATCCGGACGGGACGATCACCATCGCCGAAGGCACTCCTGATGGCCAGGTCGAAATAGAATACACTATTTGCCAGATTGCCTTTCCGGCAAATTGCGATACGGCCACGGTCACTATCACTATTGGCCCTTTACCGGTTATCGATGCGGTGGATGACAATTTTGTTGTGGACACCGGTACTAGTGGCGTGCAACCCGGTATAAATGTGTTAGATAACGACACCTTAAATGGTGAACCGGTTAATCCTTCCGATGTTGTTCTGACGTCCGAGAGCACTGGTGGCGTGACTATTAATCCTGATGGAACCATTACTATTGCAGAAGGCACCCCGGATGGAGAAGTAATTATTGAGTATACGATTTGTGAAGTGGCCAATCCCACGAACTGTGATACTGCTACGGTAACAATAATCATTGGTGGTGAACCGGCCCTTGTTATCGATGCAGTAGATGATGATTTCAGTCAAAACCCTATTGACGGTCAAATAGGAGGTATTGTTCCTATTAGCAACGTTCTGGATAATGATACACTCGATGATATTTTTGTTAATCCATCTGATGTGACCATCAGCTCTGAACCCGCCGGGCCATTGACGGTAAATCCTGATGGTACGGTTAGCGTGGCTCCGGATACATCGACCGGAACCTATACTATTGCATACACCATTTGTGAAAATGCAAACCCTGAAAATTGTGACACCGCATTCGTTACGGTTCGGGTAGTTGGGCCCATTGAAGTAAACCAGATGGTTACACCAAACGGGGACGGCAGAAACGATTTTTTATTCATCCGGAATGTGGATAGAACCATTACCAACAAATTGAGGATTTACAATCGTTGGGGAGTAGCGGTTTATATTGGGGATGACTATAATAATCAAAACAATGTATTCGACGGGAGATCCAGAGGTCGTTCTACGCTTTCTGTAAACGATTACCTGCCTTCAGGGGTATATTATTATATATTTGATTATCAGACAACCGAGGATAAGGTAACCGATAGTGGTTATATATTTATAAGCAAGTAAACTATTTACCGTTTATGACACCTACTAAAAAAGCCTTTATTCATCTAGTATTTACCTTGACCATTTTGGGAGGGCTTTATGCACAGCAGGACGCTCAGTATACTCAGTATATGTTTAATACGATGAGCGTAAATCCTGCCTATGCCGGTTCTCGCGGGCAATTGAGTATTGCCAGTTTGTATCGATCACAATGGGTCGGTCTGGACGGCGCTCCCGAAACCTTTACCCTGAACCTGCATTCTCCAATACGTGAGAGCAGAATAGGATATGGTATTTCGGTAGTACATGACAATATTGGAAATGGGGTGGTGCAGGAGACCTACCTCGACGGTGTGGTTTCCTATACCATAGATGTGTCTGCTTTTGGAAAACTTTCATTTGGATTGAAGGTGGGAGGAAATTTATTGAATCTGGACTTTACCAGTCTTAGGAATTTTGATAATGAACCCATTCCACAAGACAATATTGAGAACAAATTCTCTCCTAATTTTGGATTAGGCTTATACTATCATACCGACAAGTTCTATGCAGGTCTTTCTGCGCCGAATCTTCTTAAAACAGAGCATTTCGACAATTCGGCCCAAGATTCTAACGACGTGCAGTTTCTTTCTACCGAGCGCATAAACTTTTATTTTATTACCGGTTATGTCTTCGATCTTAACGGTAATACTAAGTTTAAGCCTGCACTACTTACCAAAGCTGTTGGTGGTGCCCCGTTGCAGGTAGACCTTTCTGCAAGTTTTTTGTTTAACGAAAAGTTCTCACTTGGAGCAGCCTATCGTTTCGATGCTGCGATCAGTGGTCTTGTAGGATTTCAAATATCAGAAAAATTTATGTTGGGTCTGGCATATGACAGGGAGACAACAGAATTGGGAGGCACACAATTCAACGATGGATCATTTGAAGTGTTCCTGAGGTTTGAATTGGTAAAATCATTCAGGCGGTTGGTATCACCGCGTTTCTTTTAATGGAGTATTGACATGATGAAGAGAGTAGTATTTGTTTTTGTGATTTTAATTGGTCTTCAGACGTCTTCCTGGTCTCAGGAAAAACGGATAGCTAGGGCAGACGAAGCCTATGCGGAATACTCTTTTAAACCGGCGATTGATATTTATCAGAAAGTGTTGGATAGGGGGTACGAAAGCGCAGACCTTCTTAGAAAGTTGGGCAATTCATACTATTTTAATGCAGATTATGTAAAGGCAGCCGAGTATTATCAGCAACTGGAGCAAAATTATCCGGGGGAAATGACGGCCGAGTATTACTTTAGATATGCCCAGTCGTTGAAATCGATGGAAGAATATCAGAAATCGGAGATGGCCTTTGAACGTTTTTCTGAGCTTACTTCTGCGGAAGATGCTCGGGTACAGCGATTTAAAACACAACAGGATTACCTGGATGAAATCGCAAGAAATTCTGGTCGTTACGACCTTAGAGAGTTCGGATACAATTCTGTTTATTCCGACTTTGCACCTACCTATTATAAGAAAGGCCTTATTTTTTCCTCAGATAGGGATACCGGAAATCTGGCCAGATATCGGCATACCTGGAATTCACAGGACTTTCATGATTTGTACAAGCTAAATGCCGACAGTATTTCCGAGAATCAGGTGACAAAATTGAGCAATGTAAATTCTAAACTCCACGAATCGACATCTACAACCACTAAGGACGGATCGGTTCTTTATTTTACCAGAAATAATATCACAGATCGAAAGTACAAGAGGGATGAACAAGGATTTATCCGTTTGAAAATTTTTAGAGCAAAATGGATCGACTCTAGTTGGCAGGAGCTCGAAGAACTTCCCTTTAATAGCGACAGTTATTCCGTAGCACATCCTACGCTTAGTCCTGATGAGAAAACCCTATATTTTGCTTCCGATATGCCTGGTAGTCTGGGTCAGTCCGATTTATACAAAGTAGCGATCAACGAAGACGGTACTTTTAGCAATCCTGAAAATCTGGGCCCTACCATTAATAGTGAAGCACGGGAGACCTTTCCTTTTATCACTGAGGAAGAGATTCTTTATTTTTCATCGGACGGACATCCTGGTCTGGGCGGCTTAGATGTGTTTGCTACCAACATCGAAAATTCCAATTATACCAAGTCTGTGATCAATGTCGGACAACCTGTGAACAGTAGCTTTGATGACTTCTCCTTTATATTCGATGAGGAAAGCAAGGAAGGCTACTTTGCCTCTAACCGTACCACAGGCATGGGAGGTGATGATATTTATGGTTTCCTCGAAACCAGACCTTTAGTATTTGAATGTTTGCAGCCTTTAACGGGAACCGTAAGAGATCGTATCTCGAATCAGATACTGATAGGCGCTACCGTTAAGGTTATCGATGAAAATAATATGGAACTTATTTCAGCGATTACCAATAGTGAGGGAATGTATACCCTCAGTTGTGATTGCAACCAGGGAAATTTTGTGCGTGCCGCTACCCAGGGCTATATCCCCGCAGAAGAATACCTGGGTAAGTCTGATGGAAAACCACGGGTGATCGATTTTTATCTTGAACGGGAAACCGTTACCGCAGGATTTGGTGACGACCTGGCTAAATTATTGCAATTGAGCACTATATATTTCGATTTCGACAGTTTCAACATTAGAAAAGATGCCGAACTGGAAATACAAAAAGTGATCGCTGCTATGGAGAAATATCCCAGTTTAAAAATTGTAGCGAACTCCCATACCGATAGCCGGGGCCCAGATGCCTATAACCTATGGTTGTCCCAAAAAAGAGCGCAGGCCACTGTAGACTATATGATCTCCAAAGGTATCGCAGCAGAACGGTTAACGGGCAAAGGTTATGGAGAAACAAAACTGATCAATAACTGCGACGATGGGGAGAGGTGTACCAAAGAACAGCACCAACTGAACAGGCGCTCGGAATTCATCATTTTAGAATAGTGGTTTAGGGTGATTCTAATATCCCTTGATCACTTTTTTGACTTTTCTAAAGAGCGGCAGTTTGTCGATGAAAGCTAGTTATTCTTAAGGGTTTTGGTCGCTTCACCTCCTCTCTTGTATTCTTCACCCAAGGAATAGATCGATTCACAACAAATTTTAGGCAAAACTTATATTGCCCATTAACTTTGATAAGAGTAGTGCTGTCTAAAACAATAGACCACTAACTTTATTAGTGGATTGCTAAGTCTATATGTCCCAATTCGAAACATCTGGTAAATCTAGTTCGTTGAAAGACCGGGAAGGTCTGTTCCGTGATTTGTTCTACGGTCAATATTGGGTATTTACAATATTTCTGATTCTTGCAGGAACACTACATGCCCAGGTAAATGAAGATTTTGAATCGGGGACGGCCACAGGGTGGACTACCTCAGGCTCAGCCTCCACCGGTACTTTCGTTGTGGCCAACCCCACCCAGGAATCTTCAAGTGGCGTTATTACACAGCCGGAAGACGACCATACCACCGCTCCTGGTGTCCTTGCATATTTTACGGCGACCAATTCATCGGCCGGAAATCAGGATGTTGATGGGGGAACCTCAATCACCACTTCGCCGGTTTACAATATAGCCTCGACATCAGATCTGTCGATCTGGTATTTTTTTGGGCAAAGGGATACGGGTGACGATGGGAATGATTTTTTCCTGCTTGAATATTCATTGAATGGAGGGGGGAGTTACACCACTTTGGTTTCCATAGGTGATGTTAGAACAACAGCGGCATGGGCCGAAGCCACTGCGGTCATACCTGCAGGTTCTAATGTAGTGATCAGGGTAACGGTTTCCGACGGCTCGGGTGCAGGAGATATTATAGAAGGTGGAATAGATGATCTCACTATAACCACAGCAGCGCCGAGGATCACCATAGGAGATATTACCGTAAACGAAGATGATGGGACTGCAACCTTTACGGCCACCCATCAGGGTGTCTCTGCCTCAGGTCCTTTTACGGTAAATTACCAGACTGTAGATGGAACTGCCAACGCCGGCAGTGATTATACAGGGGTTGTAGGAGGCACGATGAGCTTTAATGGAGTTAGTGGAGATACAGAACAGATCATAATCTCAATTACAGATGACCCGGCTTTCGAACCTACGGAAAATTTTACAATACAGATGACGAGTAGCTCGGATGGCACAGTAGATATATCCGATACAGCTACCGGAACGATCAACGATAATGAGGTGCTTTTTGGAAATACACCATTAGCCCTGTTTCGGGAATTCGATGGTTATATGGACTATACCTCTACGGCAGGGACACTTCGAACTCAGCCGAATACGGTAAATGCATGTTCTATTACCACCTCTTCCTCCAATACACTGAGTTCACCGATTCCGGCAGGGGCGACCATAGATGCCGCCTACTTGTACTGGGCTCATTCCGGTGCTACAATGGACTCTCAGGTTACATTTGAAGGGACCACCGTAAATGGGGAAGTGGGTTATACCACTTCAATTGCCGGTCTGACATTCTATGGTTTTTTTAGCGACATCACAACCCTGGTGGCGGCTATACCTAACCCATCAACGAATGTATTCGATTTTTCCGGACTCACCATAGATAACACAGGATCCTACTGTAGCTCTGCAGCGGTGCTGGGCGGTTGGTCCTTGATGATCTTCTATACCGATACAAGCCTGCCGGCTTCAACGATTAACCTCTATCAGGGTTTTGATGGTAGTCAGTATTCAACTTCCAATTTTACTTTAAGTGGCTTTTTCGCTATTGGTTCTGTCGGTTCTAAGACCACGGCGCTCTCCTGGGAGGGAGACCAGACGCTTGCCAGCAGTGAGTCGCTTAGATTTACCACGCCACTAACCGGGACAAATAATCTGGTTGGAGATGGTGATAATGATGGGATAACTACGAATAATCCTTTTAATTCGACCCATTATGATGGTACGGTCTTACCAGTGTTAAATAATACGGCCAATCATGGTGTGGATCTGGACACCTATGATGTCTCGAGTTTTATTTTACCCGGGGAAACTACGGTCACCACACAAGTAAACGTAGGTCAGGACTTTGTGATCATGAATGCCGTAGTGCTTAAAGTCCCTTCGAACCTTATCACCGGTCGTGTTTTCGAGGATGTAAATTATGGTGGTGGTGCAGGTAGAAATTATGCTACATCCAGTGGTGTTGGTGTTAGTGGTGCCACAGTGGAATTGTGGGATAGCGGGGGTACTCTGATCGATACACAAACCACGGATGCTACCGGAACCTATGTTTTTGCGGGTATGAGCAATGGGAGTTATAGCGTAAGAGTAGTTAACAATAGTGTGAGATCGTCCAGGCCTGGCGGCAGTGCATGCGGAAGCTGTTTGCCAATCCAGACCTTTAAAACAGAATATATAGCCAGTGCACTTGTCGAGCGAACCAATGAAGTAGGTGGCGCAGATCCAACCGCGACCGATCCTGCGGCGGGCACCTTAACAGGGGCACAGTCTATAGCCGCTGTAACCATTTCGGCTGAAGGGGTAGCCGGTCTTGATTTTGGCTTTAATTTCAATACCATTGTCAATACCAATGAATCTGGTCAAGGTTCATTGGAGCAATTTATTGTTAACAGCAATGCTATAGGTGAAACCGGCCTTGATATAGAGGCAAATTCCATATTTGATCCCGCGGCAGGCGAAGACACCTCGATATTTATGATTCCACCAACTGCTGATGGGCTAGGGCGTACGGCAGATCCTAATTATAGTAGTGGTGTATTCGACATCCTTATTTCCAATGGTAGCCCACTTAGTGCTGTAACCGGAGATAATACTCATATTGATGGGCGGACCCAAACAGCTTATTCCGGGGATTCAAACTCTGGTACAATCGGTGCGGGAGGAAGCACTGTTGGAGTTGCTGCTACTGTTCTTCCCAACTATGAATTACCCGAAATACAGCTCCATCGAAATGGCGGTGATGTACTACGTATGGAGGGAAGCTCGGATCGCATTCAGAATATCTCGGTCTATGCCGGTAGTAATGCAGGAATCCGCATAGATGACGGATCTACAACCATCACCAATACGTTACTGGGCGTAAATGCTTCTGGGGCTAATGCAGGAGCTATCGATTATGGAGTGGAAGTAACGGATGGAACGGTAACCATAGATAGTAACTACATAAGTACCAATACTGATGCAGGAATCTATGTCGATGGTGGAACCAGTTCCTTGATTCAAAATAATCATATAACCGCTAATGGAGATGGGCCTTGTGACGATAATATTCAGCTGATCAGTGGCTCTGGCATTATAATTCAGCAGAACCTGATCGATGCATCGTCGGGGAATGGGATCGAGGGCGATGGATTTGGAGGGGGCGTGTTAATTACAGAAAACAGCCTCACGACCTCAGGACAGGATGGCACGGCTTGCAGTGGAGACATTGAACATGCAGGGGTTCGTCTTCACGGGGATAATTCGTCGATCACAAACAATATCATATACAGTAATGGGGGACCCGGGATTATATTGGCAGGGGGAGACAGTAGTGGTAATCTTATATCACAGAATTCCATATATGCTAATGGAACCGCAGCCGATGCCTTGGGTATCGATATAGATAATTCAGACGCTATGGGCGATGGGGTCACGCTGAACGAAAATGGTGATGCCGATAACGGGCCTAACGGTTCCCTGAATTTCCCGATCATCACCTCAGCCTTTGTGTCGGGCACTAATGTTGTGGTCAAAGGATGGACACGGCCAGGTACAACTGTAGAATTCTTTCTTACCGATATCAACGAGGGAACAGCCACAGTGGGCGATAATGAACTCGGTCTCAGCACAGACTATGGTGAAGGGCAAGTCTACCTGGGAAGCGCAGTTGAAGGCAGTGGTTCGGATGCCGATGGCGGATCGTCTTCTTATACCGACCTGGATGGCAATACGGATAATACCAATCAATTCGAATTTACGATCCCAATACCACCAGGGACTTCAGTAGGTGAACAAATTACAGCAACCGCCACACTTTCGAGCAGCACTTCCGAATTCTCACCCTTTAGTATCATTAAAGTGCGGACGGTAATCACAAACAGGAGGATTACCTACAGGGTTGTACCAAACTGATGCCCAAGGGCAATTTTATTGGTATTTTCTTACAATAAGTGCTTCAATTACAAATACTTAAAGCTCATCAATACCGTCACTGACCACACGAATGGTATATTATACCCATCAGCAGGGTTGCTACACAACATTTATTTTCTATCCAAAAAGGTTTAATTGATCTTTACTTCACGAGAGTGCGATACTGAGCTGATTGTCAACACCTAAGCCAGTTTCTACAACATGCAGACCGTAGTAAAAACGACATTCTGCGTTCCCCCCCTATTAAGAACGGCGTTCTTTGTCATGATTATTTTCATGGCACAGAATCTAAGTGCGCAAACTACGATCTGGTCGGAGGACTTTAACTCTTACGCCAATGGTACCATTACCGGTACTGGAACAGGGAGTTCTCCGGTAATCTGGAATTCTCAGGCCGGGGCGGCCGTCTCCGGAGGCCTTATCCTGGCAAGTGATACGAGAAATGTGGCAGGCTCTACACTTGCCAATCCCCTGATATGGATTACAAACCCCATAGATATTACTGGCTACGTTAATGTAAATTTTAGTATCGATGTTGGAGCATTCAACGTCGGCAATTTTGAAGATAGCGGAGGCGCTCAGGATAATTTTACACTTACTTACCGCATCGATGGCGGAGGTTGGATAACGGTGGTTAGCGCTTCTGGTTCGGCTGCACAACCGATTAACCCGTCTTATATTATATCGGGCCTTAGCGGTACCTCTCTTGAGGTTCGTGCTACCTTCCACAATACGGCATCCAACGAAAATTATACCATCGACAATGTTTTGGTTCAAGGTACGCTGGCAACCACAGACAGCGATGGTGATGGTGTTCCCGATCAAGCGGATTTAGATAATGATAATGATGGAATTCCCGATATAAACGAGCTCAATACCGTAGCTAGTAATTCGCAACCTCCCTGCGGTGGAGAAACGGTATTGGATTTTAGTACTGCAGCAGTTCTGGTGAGTGGTACACCACTGACCCAGGGGGCTGTCTATCGAATTGCCAATATAACAGCAGGAACAGATGCCCTGGTGACTATCGTTACCACAAATAACGCCACGGTTGCTAATATTGATAATAATACGGCAGATCCGGCCTCATTTAAACCGCAAACAGCCTTTAATTTTCCAAATATCGGCGATCAGGGTTATATAGAATACAATATTCAATTTGTTGACTCCGGGCTTTTTACACCGGTAATAATCCCTAAGTTTTTCATGAATTTTAACGATATAGACGGAGGGGCTAATTATGGAGAACAGAATTGGGCAGACAATCCGGCTACCTACACGACCTCCAACCCAACCGAACTTACCATGACTACAGATGGATCCTGGGTTATCGGCACAGCAGGCCCGAATGACTACCCGGGCGCCGGTAATACATTTCCTCAGGTAAATTTTAGCGTCAATTACAATTCCAAATCCGAAATTTCCATAAGGGTTGGAGCCGTAGCCCGAGTCCCGGGTGCCTCCTCGGGTGGAAGACAACACGCCATCGAATTTGCCTGTATTACGAACTACGTAAATCCGGTAACTTATGGTATTGACACAGACTCCGACGGCATTGCCAATCATCTGGATCTCGATTCGGACAACGATGGTATTTATGATGCAGTGGAAGCCGGACACAGTCAGCCACATCTCAACGGTGTAATTGTGAGTCCTTTCGGACTCAATGGTCTGGCAGATATTGTAGAAACACTACCGGAAAGCGGAATATTGAACTATGCAATTACAGATACAGATGCCAGTCCTCCTCCAAATTATCTAGATACCGACAGCGATGACGACGGCTGTAGCGATGCCAACGAGGCTTATGCCGACTCAAATGCCGATGGAGGAGACAACGAGTATTATGGCCTTGGAGCCCCACCGACAATAGATGCCAATGGTCGTGTAACTGCAGCTAGCTATTCGGTACCGGCGGATGGTGGAGGAAATGGAACTGAAGACTACCAAGAAGCAATAATTCCGGTTATAACAGTACAACCAGCAGATAGTACAACCTGTCCTGGTTGTGACACTTCATTTACAGTTACCGCTACGGATACCGATGTCTATCAATGGCAATACTTTGATGGAGGCTCATGGGTTGATCTGACCGATACCGGGATTTACAGTGGAACTACAACTAGCACCTTGGTCCTGACCGCTGTTACTACCGGAGAAGCAGGAGCTCAATATAGGGTACAGGTTTTTAGCGATAACAATGTCTGCGGTCCGGCGACTTCTTCAACAGCCACACTTTCCATTCTCGTAAACACCGTGATCTCAAACCGACGAATTACGCTTCGTGTCAATCCCAATTGATGCGCGGAATAGACGTAAGACTTTTCTGAAATAAATTGAATATAAGTCCTTTAAAATTAATGTGTTACAAGAGATATTATATTGTTCAAACAACAACTATAGTACGCTATGGACTATATATTGGGGCATATACAACAATTATTTTATCATCATCCCACAATTCAAAATATTTGTATGCTGCAGACACTATAGATATATGAAAACCAATATTTATGGTTAACCGTCTAATTTCATGACCCAAGCAAAAGCATCAATATCCTTGTTTTCCTTTCGGTTTTATACCCTCTTCTTACTGCTGGGCATGTCGTATTCCGGTCTATTCGGTCAAACCACCTTTACAGAAAGCGCCGCCGCCTATAGTTTAAACGTCGCAGGAACCAAAGATGGGGGCCACGCCTGGGCCGATTATGACCTTGATGGAGATTTCGACCTTGTAATCAATACGAATGGCAGGGGCTACCTGATGAGGAACGACGGAGGGTCGTTTTCGGATCAGACAGCTACATTAGCTCCGGATTTTCTTTCAGGTACATTGGAAAGGACTGCCCTATTTGTTGACTTCAACAACGATGGGTATCCCGATGTGTTTAGGAACAAGCATAATGATGTTCGTATATATTTACAGGACCCTGCCACCAACCGCTTTGGAAATGGTACCGGGGGAACAGCACCTAATCAACGGTTTACCAGTATGACCGATGGCATGAATACGGAGGGTGCCGGTGCCCTGGATTACGACGGAGATGGCGACCTTGATATATTCGTTGATAACCACAATTTTGGTATAGACATATTGCAAAACGATGGTGCTGGAAACTTTACCCATGTTACACGAAAAGCAGACAGTCCGAGTCCTCCCTATAATGTAGGTGATCCAACAACCTGGCCACTTGGATTGGTCCAGGATGCAACAGACGGAGACTACGGTTCGGCCACGGATTTTAATGATGATGGCTGGGTAGATATCGTTGTCCGTAAAAGAGACCAGGTGGATTTATTTACCAACCTGGGAGGCACTTTCCAAAATGGAGTGGATATAGATCAGGCCAACAATAGCAATAAAGGAGCTGTAGCTTTCTACGATTTTGATAACGACGGGGATTTTGACCTCTACTGGACCGAGAACGGCAATAATCAAATTCATAGAAACAACGGTGACGGGACCTGGACGCCTTTAGGAGCTGCAACGGGGATACCAATTAGTTTCTCCGGGCAAATTGAAGGATTGGCCTGTGGTGATGTGGATAATGATGGGGATATAGACATATTTCTCACAGGGAATAGTACCAGCAAATTATATTATAACCAGGGTGCCATGACCTTTATAGATTCTGGCCTGACATTTAACGCAGCTGCCGGCGAGGGCTGTACCTTTGTTGATATTGACCAGGATGGCGATCTGGATCTCTACGTAAATCGTACAGGGAACAACCGCCTGTATATAAATAACCTGGGCTTTTTATCAAGATTTAACCATCTATACATCGATATTACCGAGGACAGGGATTCATTTGGCCTGATCAATAGCGAAGAACGTTTTGGTGTAGGTGCCACCTCAAAAATATTGGATTGTGATGGCAATGTAATATCAGGTACGAGGGAAGTGAATGGCGGCTATGGTCATGGGACACAGGCTCCTGGCAGAATTCACTTCGGACTACCCAGTGGACCGCTGGTTCCTATCGTTGTAGAAGTATCCTATCCCAGGACCTCTGGAGGGAGGGTTATTGTACGTCAACAGCTGAGACCAATCGATTATTTTAACGGCAGTATAAATCTATTGGATATTTTTCCAGATTCTGCGAACCAGCCGCCCGTAGCAGCGGATGATTATATTGCAGTAATGGAAAATAGTAATATGACCTTTGACCCTCTTGTGGACAATGGTACAGGAGTGGATTCAGATCCGGAGGGTGAGCCCCTTGAAGTATTGTCTATAACTCAGCCCCCGAATGGTACAGCTATACTCAATGGTGACCAGACTATCAGCTATACACCAGACCCCGGGTATATTGGAGCAGACTCATTTACTTATACCTTACGGGACAATGCGAACTGTACCTTTACTTCCGAACAAGATACAGCCACTGTATTTATAACGGTTTACCCGGATTCGGATGGTGATGGGAATGCCGACAGAACGGACTGGGACGATGATAATGATGGCATTCAAGATTCTGTAGAATGTCCGTTTTCAATTTTATGGGTAACCCAGGGTACAGCCTCTGCGGAAGAACAGAATGTCATAGATAAGCTCACGGCCCAAGGATACAGTGTTACTGTAGTCGATGACGGAGTGGGTGGAGATGCAAATAATTATGACGCAACTTTTATCTATGAGGATGCGGTTAGTGGCACTGCATTTACTAATGTAACTAATATGGCCACAACAGCGAATGGTGTTGTGACCAGCGAACCAGCATTATATGACGAATTATTAGGGGCTACATCTGGCGCATCCAGCGCTACAAGTACTTTAGCTATAGTTAATAACACACATCCGATTACAATTGGACTCTCTTATGGGAATAATGATATTGGAGATGGTTCTTATCATTCTATTAGTCTGGCCTCTGGAACCGTTTTGGGGACCCATCCCAATGGTGAGGTATCCCTGGCCGTATGGGAAAAAGACGATGCTATGGACATAGGCATTGCTCCTGGGAGAAGAGTTATAGTACCCCATGGCAATGCTAATGGAGGCTTTAATGTTTTGGGAGAAGACCTTTTAATTCAGGCAATTCTGTGGGCTGCAAGTCGTGCTCCTTCATGTGATTCAGATAGTGATGGAATCATTGATAGTTTGGAGCTGGACAGTGATAACGATGGCTGTAACGACGTTGTTGAAGCAGGATTTACAGATAATGACTCCGATGGCTTACTCGGTACCTCCCCAGTGACCGTAGACGGCAATGGATTAGTCACCTCAGGATCAGATGGATATACATCACCTGCAGACGCAGATTCTAACTTAGTATATGACTTCCAGGAAGCAGGTGCGGCCCCATCAATTACGATTCAACCAATAGACATCGTTGTTTGTCCCGGTTGTATAGGCAGCTTAAGTATTAATAGCCCGGATGCTGATAATTACCAATGGCAAATATTTAGTGGTTCCTGGGTTAATCTGACAGATACAGGTATTTATAGTGGTACAAACACGAGCACTTTAACCATCACTAATCCCACTACAACTGAAAATGGGAATCAATATCGGGCAGTAATATCGGATGTAACCTACGTATGTGCAACAACCATTTCAAATTCTGCAGTATTGACCATACAGGTTGGTACAGTAGTCACCAATCGCAGGATTACCTACCGGGTAAATCCCAATTAAAACCTTCTGGAGATTTTTCTTACATCTGCCATCGGATAACTGTTGCTATTCGGGCGATGATCGATAAGCTACCATAGCCGATTTTATAAAAAAATCGATGAATGACCTCATAATTCGACACCTATACAATGCATTTTCACCATTACACAACATTTATTTTCCACCGGTAAGCTGAAACTTAAATTTGTACGTTGATATTATACTGTTTAACAAGCAGATAGAAGTTTAACACCCAAATTATGAATAACTTGACCGAAGTACTGAATGACCAACCAAAAAAAATATCCTTAACGATCGAGGATCATTCAGTTTCCATTTTCCCCCAGTATTTCAGCGGATCGGTTATCTCATTTCATAATTAAAGTTGATAATAATTCCTGAACCGGGAATGTGTTCTACACATTTTCTGTTTTTGATAATAGGCACTGCAGGCCTAAAGACAAAGAAATGACTTATAAGTTAAAAAGAACCATGGGCAAGAAATTATTACTATTACTGCTGTTTATCGGTGGTTTTGCCTATTCACAGACAACGGTTACGCTACAGGACCAATGTAATTGTGAAGTACTCAGCGGCACCGCGGTCAATGCGCCGGGAGGGACTACTCCTTCAGGGGCGGATACAGGCGATATATATGTAAACACCAATACTGGTGTCATATATTTCTGGGATGGTGATTCCTGGGAACTCACCTCTTCTGATGACCAGCAACTTCAAAACTTCAGTTTTAATTCAGGCACTAATCTGCTGACCCTTACCATTGAAGATGGAAATACAGTGAATGTAGACCTTTCTGCACTCAACAATGCCGGAACAGACGATCAAACCGCAGCGGAAGTATCCTACGACAATACCGCCTCAGGGCTAACGGCTACAGACGTGCAGGCGGCCATTGACGAGATCAATGCAGCAGCCGGTACGGTATCCCTGGTGGATAATGGCGACGGTACTTACGATTTTACCGATGCCGGAGGAAACACCACTATTATCACCGATACATCGATCTCCACTTTGGTGGATAACGCCGATGGCACTTATACTTATACCGATGAGACAGGAGCCACCAGAACGATCGACACCAATGCGGCTTCAAACCCGTATGACAATACCGCCTCAGGGCTAACAGCTACTAATGTACAGGATGCCATTGACGAGATCAATGCAGCAGCCGGTACGGTATCCCTGGTGGATAATGGCGATGGTACTTACGATTTTACCGATGCCGGAGGAAACACCACTTATTATCACCGATACATCGATCTCCACTTTGGTGGATAACGCCGATGGCACCTATACTTATACCGATGAGACAGGAGCCACCAGAACGATCGACACCAATGCGGCTTCAAACCCGTATGACAATACCGCCTCAGGGCTAACAGCTACTAATGTACAGGATGCCATTGACGAGATCAATGCAGCAGCCGGTACGGTATCCCTGGTGGATAATGGCGATGGTACTTACGATTTTACCGATGCCGGAGGAAACACCACTATTATCACCGATACATCGATCTCCACTTTGGTGGATAACGCCGATGGCACCTATACTTATACCGATGAGACAGGAGCCACCAGAACGATCGACACCAATGCGGCTTCAAACCCGTATGACAATACCGCCTCAGGGCTAACGGCTACTAGACGTGCAGGCGGCCATTGACGAGATCAATGCAGCAGCCGGTACGGTATCCCTGGTGGATAATGGCGACGGTACTTACGATTTTACCGATGCCGGAGGAAACACCACTATTATCACCGATACATCGATCTCCACTTTGGTGGATAACGCCGATGGCACCTATACTTATACCGATGAGACAGGAGCCACCAGAACGATCGACACTAATGCGGCTTCAAAACCCGTATGACAATACCGCCTCAGGGCTAACAGCTACTAATGTACAGGATGCCATTGACGAGATCAATGCAGCAGCCGGTACGGTATCCCTGGTGGATAATGGTGACGGTACTTACGATTTTACCGATGCCGGAGGAAACACCACTATTATCACCGATACCATCGATCTCCACTTTGGTGGATAACGCCGATGGCACCTATACTTATACCGAATGAAACAGGAGCCACCAGAACGATCGACACCAATGCGGCTTCAAACCCGTATGACAATACCGCCTCAGGGCTAACAGCTACTAGATGTACAGGATGCCATTGACGAGATCAATGCAGCAGCCGGTACGGTATCCCTGGTGGATAATGGCGACGGTACTTACGATTTTACCGATGCCGGAGGAAATACCACTATTATCACCGATACATCGATCTCCACTTTGGTGGATAACGCCGATGGCACTTATACTTATACCGATGAGACAGGAGCCACCAGAACGATCGACACCAATGCGGCTTCAAACCCGTATGACAATACCGCCTCAGGGCTAACGGCTACTAGATGTACAGGATGCCATTGACGAGATCAATGCAGCAGCCGGTACGGTATCCCTGGTGGATAATGGCGATGGTACTTACGATTTTACCGATGCCGGAGGAAATACCACTATTATCACCGATACATCGATCTCCACTTTGGTGGATAACGCCGATGGCACTTATACTTATACCGATGAGACAGGAGCCACCAGAACGATCGACACCAATGCGGCTTCAAACCCGTATGACAATACCGCCTCAGGGCTAACAGCTACTAATGTACAGGATGCCATTGACGAGATCAATGCAGCGGCCGGTACGGTATCCCTGGTGGATAATGGCGATGGTACTTACGATTTTACCGATGCCGGAGGAAACACCACTATTATCACCGATACATCGATCTCCACTTTGGTGGATAACGCCGATGGCACTTATACTTATACCGATGAGACAGGAGCCACCAGAACGATCGACACCAATGCGGCTTCAAACCCGTATGACAATACCGCCTCAGGGCTAACAGCTACTAATGTACAAGATGCCATTGACGAGCTTAATACAGGAAGTACAGACGATCAGAACATCGAGAGCTTAGGCGTAGACGTAGGTACTAATGTACTTACTGTCGGTATTGAAGATGGACTTCTCAAACGGTTGA
>CBDBUX010000018.1:0-158656 GCA_965212205.1 Flavobacteriaceae bacterium | reverse complement strand
GGCCATAGTTGATGCAGTAAGCGGGGTAACCCGAGACCGGCATTATGGTAAGAGCGACTGGAACGGGAAGGAGTTTTCCATTATCGATACCGGGGGTTATGTGGTAGGCAGTGATGATGTCTTCGAAAAGGAGATCGACAAACAGGTTAATCTTGCCATTGATGAAGCCGATGCCATTATTTTTATGGTTGATGTAGAAACCGGGATTACCGGAATGGATGAAGAGGTAGCGAAGCTATTAAGGCGGGTAGATAAGCCAGTTTTCTTAATGGTCAACAAGGTCGATAACGCTAAAAGAGCTGAAGACGCTGTGGAGTTTTACGGGCTTGGGCTTGGTGAGTACTATACGGTTTCTAGTATTAACGGCAGTGGTACTGGCGAACTACTCGACGAATTGGTAAAGGTGCTGCCGGAGGTTGAAGAAGAAGAGGACGAATTGCCCAGATTTGCCGTTGTGGGCCGCCCGAATGCGGGAAAATCTTCGTTTATCAATGCACTGATCGGAGAAGAGCGTTATATCGTCACCGATATAGCCGGAACTACCAGGGATAGTATCGACACTCGTTATAACCGCTTTGGTTTTGAATTCAACCTGGTAGATACGGCCGGAATAAGGAGAAAGGCTAAGGTAAAAGAGGATCTTGAATTCTATTCTGTAATGAGGTCTATCCGGGCAATTGAGCATTGCGATGTCTGTTTGGTGCTCTTCGACGCTACCAGGGGATTCGATGGTCAGGTAGAAAATATTTTCTGGCTGGCGCACCGCAATAATAAAGGAGTGGTGATCCTGGCCAATAAATGGGATCTGGTCGAGAAAGAGACCCAAACCGTTAAGTCCTATACCCAGAAGATCAAAAAAGCTATCGAACCCTTTACCGATGTACCAATCCTATTTATATCGGCCTTGAGTAAACAACGAATTTATAAGGCTATTGAGACAGCGGTACAGGTATACCAAAACAGATCGAAACGTATTCCTACCCGAAAGCTCAATGATGTATTACTGCCGATAATCGCCCAAACACCACCTCCAGCCTACAAAGGGAAGTATGTTAAGATAAAGTATATCACTCAACTGCCCACATCATATCCGCAGTTTGCCTTCTTCTGTAACCTCCCGCAATATATTCGCGACCCATATAAACGATTCCTGGAGAACAAACTAAGGGAGCATTTCGATTTTACAGGAGTCCCTGTCACAATCTATATGAGGAAGAAGTAAGTGAAAAATTATAAATCATCGAACACCTCAGACAAGCCATACGACAATTCTCATTACCTGTGGTTAAATAACGCCATGGGCGGAAATCCTGGAGGTGATATTTCTTCCAACTTCACAGAAGATACGATGGAAATCGATTATGTGAGGATTTATCAGCATTGTTAATTTTCTACACCCAAATAGAAAATCTCCACTGCTCAATTTAGTTACTTTTCGCCTTAGAAAGCCATTATATCCTCATACTCTTCCATCTTCTCGTGCCTAACTTCCACCTTTCCACCTCTTTCATACAACGAATCCGCCCGAGGCGGAGAAGGTAGACGACTCGCTTCCGCCTTTCGACTATTTCGTATCTTTCACCAATCTAAAAACCAACTATGTATATCCGCCGTATCTTTCCAATTCGGGGTGTCCTCAGATGGACGCGCAGACATATCTTCATATTCTTAATAGTCGCTACCATTCCAGTGGTAATGTTCGATGTACTTCGAATGAAATGGCTGCATGTGCCATGGTTGCCCATGAGTGTTCTAGGCATAGCGGTCGCGTTCATTATTAGTTTTAAGAACAATGCTTCATACGACCGTCTTTGGGAAGCACGCAAGATCTGGGGTGGTATTGTTAATGCTTCACGTTCCTGGACCATTATGGTCAAGGATTTTATAACTGATAAACATGCCAAAAAACCTATTTCGCCCGAAGAATTGCAGCTGATCCATCGTGATCTGGTACACCGTCATGTCGCCTGGCTCACAGCCCTGCGCTATCAGATGCGGCAAGACAAGCCCTGGGAAATGCATTTGAAAACCGGACGCTCGAATAAAGAATTTAGAGAATCTCAATACACGGTCTATGAAGACAGTATATCAATAAAAGAGGCCATCGAACCTTATTTATCTGAAGCTGAACGCCAGGAGATATTTGCCAAGGGCAATTGGGCCTCCCAGTTGCTGGGCAAGCAGTCCGGGCGATTGCGCGAATTGTTAGACGAAGGACTCATTGAAGATTTTCGACATATGGAAATGACCAACATGTTGGTAGAATTCTACAGCCTGCAAGGGAAGAGTGAGCGCATCAAAAATTTTCCTTATCCACGCCAGTTCGCCACCCTGAATTACATCTTTGTTTGGATCTTCATTTTGCTACTTCCTTTTGGTATCATGGAGGGATTTGAAGGTATTGGAAAAAAAATTGTGGAATATATGAGTCAGAATCCTGCTTACTTCGATTTCACACAAAAACTACAGCTCTTTATAGGCAAACATTTTGTGTGGTTTTCCATTCCCTTTAGCGCTTTGATAGCATGGGTATTTCACACCATGGAGGCCATCGGGGAGAATACAGAAAATCCATTTGAAGGAGGCCCTAACGATGTGCCGATAACCGATCTTAGCCGGGGTATTGAGATAGATATAAGACAGCTAATCGATGATAATGATATACCTGAACCCTATAAATGGGTTAACGATATTGTGATGTAAATTAAGACATATTGTCATTTTAAGTTAAAGCGAAATTAATAGACCTTATTGTTTTGGGTAATTGATATTGATAGGTTATCTTGGCAATTCCCTCTTTTCTCGATTTACCGATTTCATAATCCATCAGAAATGAAAAAATATTTACTCATAATCACCATTGTAATGCTCGTTGGGTGCAAGAATAAAGACGCTGCCCAAATGGCTCCGCTTGACATACCAGTATTTGAAGCCTTAGAGCAAGATGTTCCGATATTTGACGAAATGGTCGGACAGATCTATGGCCTGAAGGATATACCGATACGAGCAAGGGTAGACGGATATCTTGAAAAAATCTCTTTTGAGGAAGGGTCAAGAGTCAATAAAGGAGACCTGCTTTACTCCATCGATCCGGATCCATTTTTGGCCGAAGTTGCCGCTAAGGAAAGTCAATTGGCCGAAGCGCAGACCATGATGGTGAATGCTAAAAATGAACTCGATCGTTATATCCCGCTTGCCGAAATGAATGCGGTGAGTAAAAGTGATCTGGATGGAGCCCAGGCAAGTTATGATGCCTCTGTGGCGGGTGTTCAGGCTGCGGAAGCAAATCTCAGACAAGCCAGGATAAAACTGAGCTATACTACAATAAAAGCCCCTATCACCGGTATGATTGGTGCTACCGAAGCCAGAGAAGGTGAATATGTTGGAAGAGATCCCAACCCTGTTATCCTTAACACATTATCTCGGATTGATACCATACGTGTACAATTTTCTATTTCAGAAACCAAGTATCTGGAGGTGGCCAGAACCTATCAGGGTCAACGTGCCGATGAGGAAATAACAGAGGAGATCAACGAGGGAAGAGTCGAGCCTCAGGTAGAGCTTATCCTGGCAGATGGTTCATTATTCGAACACAAAGGAAATATCGATTTTGTCAATAGCCAGATCAATGCCAATACCGGCTCACTGCTAATTCAGGCGAGTTTTCCTAATCCATCGAAGATATTAAGACCGGGGCTTTATGCCAAGGTAAGGATACGCCTTTCTATAGCCGAAAATGCGGTTGTGATTCCACAGCGTTGCCTGACAGAATTACAAGGTCAGTATTCTGCAATGGTTATAAGCGCAGAAAATACCATCGAGATCAGACCGGTTACTATTGGGCAGCGAATGGGTGATATGGTGCTTATTTCCGAGGGATTAAAGGCCGGAGAAAAAGTTGTCATTGACGCTCTGCAAAAAGTACAATCAGGGATGCCCGTTAATCCGGTGCCATCAGAATTCCAAAGCAAAACTTCCAGCTAAGCATGGCAGAACAAAAAGGAAATCTCTTTGTTTCAAGACCTATTACGGCTATTGTGATCGCTATTGTGATCGTCATCGTTGGTGGCGTATCGGTAATTGGCCTTTCCATTGAACAATATCCGAACCTGACACCACCGGTGGTAGAAGTGGCAGCTACCTATACAGGTGCAGATGCCCTGAGTGTAGAAGAATCCGTGGCCACTCCCATTGAACAGGAGATGAACGGGGTAGATAACATGATCTACATGAAGTCTATCAATGCGAATGATGGAACTATGAAGATCCAGGTCTCTTTCGACGTGGGTACGGATCCTGATATGAATACCGTATTAGCGCAGAACCGAGTATCTGCAGCAACCGCAAAACTTCCTTCGGCTGTAACTCAATACGGGGTTACAACAAAGAAGGCCATTCCTACTCAGCTCATGCTGGTTACGCTTACCACCTCCAATCCGGCGCATGACAACCAGGAATTCCTGGGAAACTATGCCCTTATCAATATTAAGGATCGGTTGGCGAGGATCCCTGGTCTTGGAAAAGTAGATGTTTTAGGGGCTTCAAATTATTCCATGAGGATTTGGATCAAACCAGATCGACTATCCATACTTGGTATTACAGTACCGGAGATCATGAATGCTATCAACGAGCAAAATGTTATTGTCCCGGGTGGTAAATTTGGCGCAGAACCTTCGCCTCCGGGTACAGAATTTACCTATACAGTTCGCTTACCCGAACGATTTAATTCCCCCGAGGCTTTTGAAGAGATCGTAATTCGGACCTTATCAGATGGTTCACAGGTAAAAATTGGCGATATCGCCAGGGTTGCCTTAGGGGTAGAGACCTATGCCATGATTCCACGATTGGGAGTTAACCAGGAAGGCAGGGATAATAAGCCTAAAGAATGTGCTATTATCGGTCTTTACCAGGCTCCGGGGTCTAATGCTGTTCAGCTTGCAGAGGAGATCAAGGTAGAAATGGAGGAGATCAAAAAGGGGTTCCCTGAAGGCATGACCTATGATGTATCTCTGGATTCTACTCTTCCGATCACAGCCGGTATACGTGATATCATAATTACACTGATTGTAGCACTCGTTTTAGTGATCCTGGTAGTATTTATTTTTATCCAGGACTGGAGGGCCACGCTCATCCCTACCCTTGCCATCCCGGTGTCCCTGATCGGGGCATTTATGTTCTTTCCTCTACTGGGCTTTACGATAAACGTATTGTCGTTATTAGGCCTGGTATTAGCGATTGGTATTGTGGTCGATGACGCCATTGTGGTAGTAGAGGCGGTGCAGGTGAATATTGCCAAAGGCATGACCACTAAGGAGGCCACCAATGATGCGATGAGAAAAGTTACCGCACCAGTCATTGCCACCACCCTGGTTCTGGTAGCCGTTTTTATTCCGGTTGCCGGCATGGCTGGTATTACCGGACTTTTATATCAGCAGTTTGCCATTACGATCGCTGTATCCGTGCTGGTATCTTCTTTGAATGCTCTTACGCTAAGTCCCGCACTTTGTTCCCTCCTCCTTAAAGAACCAAAACCTTACGGTGGTTGGTTAGGCAAATTCTTTGAAAAGTTTAATCATTGGATGGGCCGAACTACGGATAGTTATATGTCTTTAACCAATGTCATCACCGGCAAGTTAAAAAGAGGAGTTATATTTATAATTCTCCTAACGGTAGGTGCAGGTATTTTTGGCAGTCTGGTCCCAGGCGGATTTATTCCTGAAGAAGACATGGGATACTTTTATGTCAACGTGCAGTTACCCAATGCATCTTCACTTCAAAGATCAGATGAGCTCAGCAGCCAGATTGAAGCAATTCTGTTAAGTTATCCGGAAGTTGAGTATGTCACGAATGCCACTGGCTATAGCTTGCTTTCAGGTGCTGTGGCCCCTAATAACGGCTTTATGTTCGTTACATTAAAGGACTGGGGAGATAGGGAAGCATCCGTAAAAGAAGTAATAGCCAGATTAAATGGCCAGTTGTTTTTTAATATTCAAGGAGCACAGGCCTTCGCCTTCGGACCTCCGGCTATCCCTGGTTTAGGCAGTGGCTCTGGCTTTAGTATCATGGTTCAGGACAAGGCCGGTAACCCACCTGCTTATCTGGCCGAAAATACCGGTAAATTTCTTCAGGCAGTTAATGCCCGTGAGGAGATTGGATCGGCATTTACAACTTTTCAGAGCAATGTGCCCCAGCGATATATGGACATCGATAAAGAGAAGGCTCTTAAATTAGGGCTTTCACTAAATGATGTCTATACCACAATTGGCGCCTTTATGGGAGGGGCCTATGTAAATGATTTTACACGGTTCGGACGATTGTACAAAACCTATATTCAGGCAGAGAGTGAATACCGGGTAAATGAATCACAAATTGAGAATTTCTTTATTAAAAATAAAGATGGGAAGATGGTGCCCTTATCCACGGTGGCTACCATCAGACCTATTAGCGGACCAGACTACACCAACCGTTTTAATCTGTTTCGCTCGGTAGAAGTAACCGGTGCTCCGGCATCGGGTTATACCTCAGCCCAGGCCATGCAGGCATTGAGCGAGGTAGCCGAAGAAGTATTGCCGGCTGATATGACCACCTCCTGGAATGCTATGTCCTTTCAGGAAAATAAAGCAGCGGGTTCCTTGGGTGTAATCCTGACCTTCTCACTGGTTTTTGTATTCCTGATACTTTCTGCACAATACGAAAGTTGGAGTTTACCGTTCGCCATCTTGTTAGGTACGCCATTTGCCATATTTGGCGCACTTGCATTCTTATGGGTAGCCAGGCTTTTCAGCATAACATTTGAGAACAATATTTTCGCCCAGGTTTCTTTTGTAATGTTAATAGGAATGGCAGCTAAAAATGCCATCCTGATCGTAGAATTTGCCAATGAGGAGTTCAAAGGCGGGCTATCGCTGTTCGATTCAGCGATCAAGGCTGCTAAATCGAGGTTCAGACCTATCTTAATGACAGCTTTCTCATTTATACTGGGTATTTTTCCATTAGTCATTGCAACCGGTACAGGAGCCGAGGCCAGAAAGGTTATGGGCATGGCCTTACTAGGGGGAATGAGTATCGCCACATTGCTGGGAGTTTTCTTCTACCCCATGCTATTTCTGCTGATCGGTAAGATTGCAGGCTACGAAAAGAAAAGAGATTTAGCCCAGCTAACGTCAGAAACGCAGTTGCCGGAATGAAAAAAGCCCTCATCATATTCGCTATTCTCATTGCCATTAGCAGTTGTAAAATTGGCAAAAACTATAAAGGTACAGACCTGGCACAACCCAATAAATTTTCACAGGCCGATACTACTGCCGTTATTGTTACCGATAGCATCAATACAGATTCCCTGGAATTGGCTACGGCTGATCTGCAATGGTGGAATATGTACGACGACCCTGTTCTTGACAGTCTTATAGTCGTGGCAATGGAAAACAATCGGGATGCGATGATCGCGGCGGAATCTGTACTTCAAGCCAGATATTTTCTAAAGATCCAGAATGCCGAGTTATTACCAAAGTTCGATGTAACTGGACAAGTGCAGAGGGGAAACTTCTTGTTTCAGCAAATAGGTGACCCACAAAATGCAATTCTAGGAGCTGCGCAGGCATCCTGGGAATTGGATCTTTGGGGTAAGTTACGACGTCAATCTGAGGCTGCCCGTGCAGAATTAATGGCGTCTGAATATGGATACAGAGGAGTGATGATATCGCTAATTAGCGAAGTGGCTACCACTTATTTCTCTTTACTCCGGGCCAAATCTCAGTACGAGATCTCTAAAAGAAATGCCAGTGCCAGAGATAGTATGACGCAAATTATACAAGCGCGCTATGACAAGGGAATTGTACCTCTGATCGATGTGGACCAATCTATTATTCAATACACCATCGCTGCGGGGGCCGTTCCACAGCTCGAGAGAGAAATAGTTCAATTGGAAAACTCCCTGAGCATCCTGCTTGGTCAAAATCCCGGACGTGTTAGCACAGGTAAAATATTGGAGGAGCAGCGATTTGAAATAGAACTTCCCCTGGCCAGGCCAGTAGATTTGCTGGCACGCAGACCAGACGTTATTGCCTCCGAATACCAATTGATAGCTCAAAATGCCCAGGTTGGCGTTGCCAAAGGCAACAGACTACCTACTCTCAGCGCCGGTGCCCTGGTTGGTATTGCAGCCAATAATTTTAGTGACCTTAGTTTTCAGAATCCGCTGTGGACTTTAACAGGGCAGCTGGCAGGACCACTGTTCTATTGGGGCCAGTTAAAACGCCAGGTCGACATTGAAGACAGTCGCAGGTTTCAGGCATTGTATGATTATCAAAACACCGTGTTCTTTGCCTTAAAAGAAGTAGAGGATATTCTGGCCACAATTCGTACTGTAAGAGAAGAAATTGCCATAGCCAATATGCGGAAAGAAGCAGCTCTTCAGGCGCAACTACTTTCTATGGAACGCTACAATAAAGGGGTAACAAGTTATCTAGAATTCTTGGAACAACAACGCCAGGCATTTGATGCAGAACTCTTGCTCGAAGATCTGAGGGCCAATTTACTTTCGGCCTATGTTCAGCTTTATAAGGCACTCGGAGGAGGGTGGCTTAACGAAGAAGAGCAGCAGGCAGCAGAAAGCCCGGAATAGCACTAAATAACCTATAGACTCACTCTTCCTACTCAGATTTTGATCGCGAATTCTAAAATCTTTAAGTCATATCCTATTGCCCCTCGGAATGATAGTTTCTTAGCTTGATTTTAGCTCACTGATCCTTGAGGCAATTGCCTCTTAAACTATTGAATATTAGTAGTTTCCATTTCAATTCTGCTGCCCAGAATATTGGAAACTACATTAAATGCAGTCTTCACAACACTTTATCGATGAATTACAACATTTTGTGGATATTCATTAGAATTATGAGCATTTTGCAGGAAAATTATGACATCTAGTCAGATTTTTTAAACAAACACTAAACCATTACAATGACTACTTTTCTTGAAAGCATCCTCTTACCGAGGTTGCGTTATATTGTGTCCTTTTGTTTCATCTTATGTGCAATTTCCATTGCAGAAGCCCAAAACTGTACAGTAAATGCCGGCGTAACACAAACAATTTGTGAAAATGATGTATTTAACCTCTCGGGGTCTACTACCGGTCTGGTAGCCAGTGGCCCGGTTTGGTCGCAGGTGGCCGGTCCTTCTGTTCAAATCATGGATCCTACAGACCCGAACACTCAGGTGAATGGCATGAGTGGCGGGAACAATTACACTTTCAGGCTTACGGCAACCTGCGATGATAGTAGTGAGCAATTCCAGGATGTGGTCATCAGCGTTGAACCAATTACAATCGCAGATGCCGGAATTGACATTGCTTCCTGCCCAGATAGTTCAGGATCTGTAATCGTTACAGCAAATAATCCTGTTAACCCTGGTGAGACCGGAATCTGGTCGATCTCTGGTCCGAATGATGGCGGTGTCACTATAAATTTCCCTAACAGTCCTAGCACTACCCTAACACTATCAGGAACATCAGCGGGCACCTCCACACTTCGATGGACGATAACAGGACCTGATTACGGGCCTGGTCTTTTTTGTGAATCATTTGACGAGATCAGTGTAACTAATTATGGTGGAGAAGAACCTGTAGATGCTGGTCCTGACCAGGCGTTAGACAATTGTTATACCGTTTCACAATCTACTTCTCTGAACGGGAGTTTTGGGGGTAATAATATAAATGGGCAATTGGGTACATGGAGCTTCGTTAGTGGTCCCAGCACCCCTACCATTGCCGATCCAAATGATAACCAATCTGCCGTAAGCGACCTCATTGAAGGCGTATATACATTTCGATGGAATGTGTCAGGACCCTGTGCAAACGGACAGGACACGGTCACCATTACCGTAGATGAGGCCACGCAAGACGTTACTCAGGTATCGGTACAGGACGGCAACCAGGTGTTTTGCGATGCCGGTGTCACCACTGCAACGCTCAGGGCCAACGTTGCCGAATATGCCAATGAAACAGTACAGTGGGTTCAAACCGGAGGTCCTGCAGTTGCGCTTTCAAGCCCTACTAATAGCACAACACAGGTAACGGGACTGGCGTCTCCTAACAGTTACGCGTTTTCCTATACCATTACCAATACCGTAACCGGTTGTACCAGTTCTGCGACCGCATCAATAGGTTATAACCCCAACGCAATTAGCATCATCGCCAATGGTGGTAATGATATTATTGCCGATTGTGGCATAACACAAGTGGATGTTCCATTTACTATAGGGGGTGGAGGCAGCAACCAATATAGATTACTGAGTGGTCCATCGGATTCCTCCTTCACTTTTCCCACAGCCTTTCAAAGTTTTTCGGATACTTCGCCGCTCAGCCTAAGTTTTGACGAAGATGGCACCTATGCCCTCTTGGTAAGGCGAAGCCAAAGCGGACAAAACCTGAGTGGTTGTGTAGAAGCCACCGATCTGATCAATATTTCCATATCGGGTATTCCCACGGCCGCCAACGCAGGTACAGACCAGGTTCTTGGTTGTGGAATAACTTCTACTGCACTTACCGGTAATATTGTATTACAGGGTAATTCGCTTTGGACCCAGGTCAGCGGGCCAAATACGGCAGTATTTGCAGATCCCCTGGCCCGTACAACAGGAATTAGTGGCTTAATCCCCGGAGAATATATTTTTAGGTATACCATTTCAGGAGGGCCAAACTGTATCCCGGCAGAGTCTGATGTGCAAGTAACAGTTTCGGCAACTACAAACGGACCTTCCAACGCAGGTGGCGATCAAACCGTTTGTTATGGGACGCCGGTTGCATTGAATGCAAATACACCTCCCGGTGGTCAGGTAGGTACCTGGTCGCAGATAAATGGTCCCGATACAATTGCTTTTTCAGATATCAACGATCCCCAGGCCATAGCAAGCGGATTCGCAACTGCTTCAAGCAGCTATGAACTCCAATGGACCATCGACAATCCATCGGCCGCATGCGGGCCGGCGGCAGCAGATAATGTAATTATCAATACAGGGGCGACTGAAGGACCAACGACTGCAAATGCAGGCCCTGATCAATGTCTGCCTTCGGGCACAGTAACGGTAAACCTGGCAGCAAATACTCCGGCTGTCGACGAACAAGGTCTCTGGACCGCTGTTCCCAGTGTTGGTATAAGTTTTACCGATGCAACACAGCCCAATACTACAGCAAACATTACTTTGGAAGACAGCTATATACTAACCTGGACGATAAGCAATATCGCACCGGGTTGTCAGGATTCAGCTGATGAGGTGGAGATCAGCATAGGAAGTCCGGCAGCAGCCGATGCAGGGCCAGACCAGATTATTTGTGCCTCAGTAGTCCCCATGGCGGCTACCTCCTCAACCGGCGATGGTCTATGGACGCTGGTATCCGGTCCGGGTGGCTTTACCATAGACGATGATACAAGCCCAACCACCAATATTAATTTTGTCAATTCCGGAATCTACATCTTTGATTGGACCGTAAACAATGGTAGCTGTTCCACAGACACAGACCAGACAACCATTGAAGTCGGTATTCCCTCAACGGTGGCAACAGTTGGACCTCCACAAACCATATGCAATGCAGACAATACGGTTTTAAGCGGAAACGCCTTTAACCCGGCCATCGAAACCGGGGTTTGGTCTGTCTTGAGCGGTGCTCCCAATACCCCTGCTTTTTCGGACGTAAATGATCCGAATGCGAACGTGACGGGTCTTATTACGGGAAGCTATACCTTTCGCTGGACTATTACCGGCGATGCCAATTGTCCGTCTTCATTTGCCGATGTTGTAATCGACGTTTTCTCAGCAGCCAATGCAGGTCCGGATCAGGATCTTTGCAATGCGACCACCGTATTGCTGGAGGCTACAAGAGGATCTACGGGAACCTGGACACAACAGTCCGGACCTCCGGTGACGATTATTCAATCTCCGGCCGACAATTATACAGCCAGTGCTGCTATTACTCCTGGAAATACTTATGTGTTCAGGTTTACCACAAATTACCTGAGCTGTCCGAATCTCTTTGATGAAGTTACAATTACCAACAGTGCCCCGCCATCAATCGCACCGGATGCTGGCCCCGATCAATTGCTTTGTCAGGCAGATTTAATCATACCAAATACAACAACCCTGGCTGGAAATGTCGCACCAGGCGATATAGATACCGCACTGTGGCGATTTGCCAGTGAACCAGCAGGTAGTGTTGCTGTTATCGACGCACCGAATAGTAACACCTCTACACTTTCCGGGCTTACCGTGCCTGGAATTTATATTCTGGAATGGAACTTTATAAAAGGAAATTGTACTGATGCGGCCGACGTGGTACGCATCGAAATTTTCGAGGCTCCTTCGACTGCAGCAGCTGGTCCTGATCAGCCAAATGCCTGCCAGTTAGAGGCGCAGATGAATGCCACACCCCCTGCGGTAGGAATTGGAACCTGGGCTTTCTCGGTCGATCCCTCGGGTGGGGCAGCTGTGATAGACAGCCCGAACTCACCGACTACTACCCTGTCTAATATTACAACGTTAGGGACATATACCCTGACCTGGACGGTATCTAACGGTCCTTTCATATCGCCCTCAGCTTGTGCGCCTTCGATCGACACGATTGATATCATCTTTACAGACATTCCGGCTTCGGAGGCCAATGCAGGCCCAGATCAGGAACTATGCGATGAAACACAAACCACACTCGATGCCACTCCGGTAGGAATCGGAGGCGGTATCTGGACGCAAACCGCCGGTGCTCCGGCTACCATCACGGCCCCCACTAATCCGAATTCTCTGATTACAGGCCTGGCTGTAGGCACCTACGAATTTACCTGGACGACCAACAACAACTCTAGCGGATGTTCTTTTTCGGATGCTGTGGAGATAGTGATTGTAGAACAACCCACAGGGGTAGATGCCGGTCCGGATCAGGAACTGGCACAATTTGCACCTGTAATTATGGCAGCCACTCCGGCTTCTGCCGGGATAGGGACCTGGACACAGGTGTCTGGCCCCAACACAGCGACATTTATTGATATTAACGACCCGTCTACCTCAATTACCGGTACCACAATTGGCACCTATGAATTTCAATGGGCCATCGATAACGGTATTTGCAATGAAATATCGGATACAGTATTGGTAATCATAAATGGCCTGGCTGATCTTGAACTCACAAAAAGCGTGGCTCCAACTTCTGTAAATTCAGGAGATACAGTAACGTTTACGATCGATATACTAAACAATGCAGTTAACAGTACTGTTGACGCAACAGGGATTTCAGTGAAAGATATCATCCCGGATGGGTACACTTTTGTGCCAGGATCGGCAAGCAATGGCGGATTCTACAATCCAGGAGATTTTTCATTGACGTGGAATAGTCTTTCACTTCCACTGGGGAATAACCTGCTCCTAAGCTTTCAGGCCACTGTAAATGCAACAGGCACTTACTTAAATTCAGCCGAGATTACCGACAGCGACCAGGCCGATACAGATAGTATTGCAGACAATAATGATCCGTTAGAAGATGACCAGGATTCGGCCTCTGTTACACTTCAAAGTGCTGACCTGAGCC
This sequence comes from Flavobacteriaceae bacterium, assembly GCA_965212205.1. GTDB lineage: Bacteria > Bacteroidota > Bacteroidia > Flavobacteriales > Flavobacteriaceae > JAHEJJ01. The sequence goes on along the minus strand of CBDBUX010000018.1, from coordinate 145,089 downwards.
TTGATAAAACCGTATTGCCCGCTGCTGTCAGTGTTGGAGATACCGTTACTTTCACAATTACTGTGGCCAATGATGGCCCGGATGATGCAACCGGAGTCCAGGTTACTGACCTGGTTCCTGTAGGATACACCATAACAACTGTGAATGATGGGGGTATCCAAAGCGGAAACGCCATCGATTGGAGCGGCTTGAGTATAGCGGCCTCCAATTCGATTAACATAAGCTTCGATGCGGTCGTGGAAGCTCCTACCGGCGCTTCAGACGAATACCTAAACACCGCTGAAGTGACAGTGGCAGACCAACAGGATCCGGATAGTACCCCATCCAATGATGATGGTGATCAGAGCGAAGACGATGAGGACAATGCGTCGATTACTCTGGAAACACTCGATCTCGAACTGGATATATCTGCCAATCCAGCTTCGGGTAACGAAGATGATATTATAACGTTTACCGTATCATTATTCAATAACGACGCCTCTGCTACCGGAAATGGTACAGGTGTAGGCGTGCGAAATCCACTTCCCAGCGGATTAGAGCTTATTGGAGGTACGGTCAGTAATGGTGGCTCATTCGATTTTGGCAGCAATACCATAACATGGACAGGCCTCAATATCCCGAACGGGACCACGCTCGACCTTACCTACCAGGCTAGGGTTAAAGCACCCGGCGTCTATGATAATATAGCCGAAATTATCGCCTCCGATCTTTCGGACATCGATTCTGTACCCGATAATGATGATGGCGACCAAAGTGAGGACGATGAAGATATTGTGGTATTCGATTTGCTTGAGGCCGACCTTGAACTTACCAAAGGGATCAGTGCAGCCTCCAGCGCTACTCCAAATGTAGGCGACACGGTGGTATTTGAACTGACCCTACTGAACCAAGGTCCTGATACAGCGACCAATGTAGTGGTACTCGACATAATCCCTTCGGGTTATAGCGTAACTATAATAAACAATGGTGGTAGTTCGGGGGGTAATTTTATCACATGGGATATAGCAAGCATAGATCCCGGAGCCGGTAATGCAATTACTTTGTCCTATGAGGTAACTGTATTGGCAACTGGAAATTATACTAACCATGCAGAGATCATCTTTAGCGATCAATTCGATCCTGATAGTGATCCGGATACAAGTTTTACGCTGGATGACCTGAGTGATGGAATCGCAGATGACGACGAATCGAGCTTTACACTAAGTCCTCAGATTGCCGACCTAGAACTGGAAGTCCTGCTGAACGATACCACCCCGGATGTGGGTGATCTGGTTACTTTTACTGTAAATCTGAGCAACCTGGGTCCGAATGCGGCCTCCAATGTTTCGGTTGAGAATATAGTGCCTCCTGGTTTTAGCGGTATCACCAATATTAGTGGAACCGGTTCAGCAGCCGGCAATACGGTAACCTGGAACAACCTGGCGGTACCTGTTGGAAACAATACGGTGACCCTGACATTCGATGCCGTAGCGCAGGCCCCTACCGGAGCTGTAGATGAATACCTGGATGTGGCCCAGATTACGGCCAGTGATCAATTTGATATCGACAGTAGCCCGAACAACGATGACGGAGACCAGAGTGAAGATGATGAAGACAATATAGCGGCTTCTATACCACAGGCCGACTTAAGCTTGGTAAAGACAGCCAATACTACCCAACCAAATGTTGGAGATTCGGTGACCTTCACCTTAACCGTCACCAACGCCGGTCCTGATGTGGCCACCGGGGTGGCAATCGAAGATGTCCTTCCTGCCGGCTATACGCTCACGGCGGTAAACAACGGCGGGACACTAAGTGGGAATACTGCGAGCTGGACAGGTCTTTCAGTCCCAAACTTTAACGGTACATCAGTGGTAACCTATGAAGCAACCGTAAACCCACCTACGGGTGCGATTGATGAATACCTTAACAATGCTCAGATCACTGCGTCAGATCAGTACGATCCTGACAGTGATCCTACAACCGATAATACAATTGACGAAGATGGGAATGGTGATCCGGATGACGATGATGAAGACCAGCTGACCGTAGCACCAAAGATCGCAGACCTCCGACTGACCAAATTCGTGGTCGATAACGATATTACACCTTTTGTTGAAACCGAGATCAGTTTCGAGATCAGCGTATTCAATGATGGTCCGGACGACGCGACCAACGTAGTGGTCGAGGATCTCCTTCCAGCGGGTTATGATTTTATATTGTACAGCGCCACCTCTGGTATATATGACTACACTACAGGGATATGGTCCACAGGCACGGTGAGTACCGGAGACACCCAAACCTTGGTAATCGATGTACTGGTCAATACAACAGGACCTTATACCAATGGAGCAGAGATCATAGCTGCCGATGTATTTGATGTAGATTCCACACCCAACAATAATATCCTGGCAGAAGATGATCAGGATGAGGCCGTGGTTAACCCCATAGAGGTAGCCGACTTATCCCTGGTTAAATCGGTAGACAATCCAACACCTGATGCAGGAAGCAATGTGGTGTTTACCATAACCGTTTCTAACGACGGACCGAGCGATGCCACCAATATTCAGGTTACTGATCTGTTACCCTCGGGTTATAACTATGTTTCGGATGATTCAGGAGGCAACTATGTTCCTGCAACCGGTATCTGGTCTCTGGGTAATCTTGCATTAGGAAATTCGACTACAATCAACATAACTGCCTTGGTAAATCCGGCAGGAGACTATACCAATATTGCCGAGATAACAGGAGCCGATCAAGCGGATACCGACTCTACACCGTCTAATGATATACTGTCTGAAGACGATCAGGATGAGGTCGTTGTGGTGGTAAGACCTGTAGTAGACGTCTCGGTTACTAAAATAGCGGATAACATGAGCCCGCAGGTTGGCAGTACCATCCTGTTCACCATTACCGTGACCAACGACGGGCCAAGTGATGCCACCAATGTTGTTGTTACAGACCTGCTGGCATCGGGCTATTCCTTTGTGAGTTCAACGCCTTCTATAGGTACATACGAGCCACTGAACGGATCATGGACCGTAGGGAATCTGGCAAATGGTGACAGCGAAACCCTCTTGCTGAACGCAGACGTGTTGCCTGCAGGGTTATATCGCAATACCGCCGAGCTTACAGACCTTAGTGAATTCGACATAGACTCCACACCGGCCAATAACGACGACCTGGAAGATGATCAGGAAAGCATCGATCCAATGCCGGTGACTAACGCAGACTTGTCGCTGATTAAAACTGTTGACGATTCTGCTCCTCTGGTAGGAGATTTAATCGAGTTCACCCTTCAACTCAGCAATGCAGGACCCAATGACGCCTCCGGTGTAATTGTAGCCGATCTGCTTCCTTCGGGATATACCTATGAATCACATAATGCTACTGCCGGGGACTATGATCCCGGGACTGGAATTTGGGATCTTAATGGTATTGTCTTTGGCGGATTCACCGAAACCTTGCATATCCAGGTACTTGTAAATCCTACAGGCGATTACGACAATAGTGCAGAGATCACCGCATCTGATGCCACAGATCCCGATTCTGCTCCGGGTAACAATATACCGGCTGAAGACGACCAGGACAACCAGGTGACAATACCTGTGGCCGTGGCCAACCTTTCCCTCGACAAAACTGTAGATAACGAATTCCCGGATGTGACACAGAATGTCACTTTTACCCTAAGCCTGTCCAATGCAGGACCGAGTACAGCCACTGGGATCACCGTGTCCGACTTACTTCCTTCAGGATATAATTATTTGTCTGATGATGGTAGTGGGAACTACAATAATACAACAGGAGACTGGACCATAGCGAGCCTTGCTGCAGGCAGTAGTGTGGCACTCAATATCACTGCAGGATTAAACAGCAGCGGTAATTATGCCAATATCGCTGAGGTAACCACAGTAAACGAACTGGATCCGAATTCATCGCCGGGAAATAATCAATCTTCGGAAGATGATCAGGACGAACAGCTCACCACACCAATGCTGGTCACCGACCTTTCAATCACAAAAACGGTGGATAATTTATTGCCTTCAGTCGGTGATCAACTCACCTTTACCATTACTGCCACCAATAGTGGGCCAAGTAATGCTACAGGTGTTGTAATACGCGATTTACTGGCCTCTGGCTATGCATTTGTCTCCTCTTCGGTAACTGCTGGAACATATGATGAGGTGGTAGGGTCCTGGGACCTGGGCACTATGGCAAATGGAGCAGTAGAGACTCTAAACGTTATGGCTACTGTATTACCGAATGGAAGCTATACCAATACCGCAGAATTAATCGCACTGGATACCTTTGACCCGGATTCGAATCCCGATAATAACCTGGAATCAGAAGACGACCAGTCTACAATTAATCCGGTTGCTTCAGGACTAGCTGATCTGTCGATTACCAAGGAAGTCGATATTATCAGGCCGAGAGTGGGCGATACCGTAGCATTTACAATCACATTGAATAACGATGGAGATAGTGATGCCACAGGGGTGGTTATCAGTGATCTGTTAGCAGGTGGATTTACCTATATCTCACACGAAACTACAATAGGAAGCTACAATCCTGATTCGGGCTTGTGGAGCACCAATGGTGTTATCCCAAATGGCTCCACTGAGGTTCTCAGGATCCTTGTTACGATTAACGAGCCTAGCGGTCAGGCGGATGAATACCTCAACCGTGCAAGTGTTGTGGCCAGTAACCAGGCCGATCCGGATAGCGAAGCCGGGGTAGATGAAACTGCTGATGACTATTCTGATGGAATAGAAGACGACGACGAAGCTAGTGTACTTGTGATCGTCGAAGAAACCGATCTCAGCCTAAGTAAAACTGTAAACAATGGACAACCAAGGATTGGTGAAGTAGTAGATTTCACTATTACAGTATCGAACATCGGTGATACCCAGGCCACCAATATTGGAATAGACGAGGAACTTCCTTCGGGCTATGCCTATGTAGGCTCAGTAGTATCTACTGGAACATTTGATGCCAACGACGGATTTTGGAGCATCCCTGCACTTGCCGCCGGCGATGATGCGACCCTGGTGCTAAGTGTAGAAGTTCTGGAACCCGAAGACTACCTCAACCGTGCAAGTCTGGCATTTCTTGACCAGGTAGATCTCAATATAAATAACGATGTGGCAGAAGCCAGTGTAGAACCCAGCTGCCTTCACGTCTATAACGAATTTTCACCAAATGGCGATGGAGTAAATGAATTCTTTAAAATCGATTGTATTACGCGCTACCCCAATAATGTCCTCAAAATATATAACCGATGGGGAAATATCGTCTATGAAGAACGTGGATATAATAACGATTGGAACGGAATTTCTAATGGGCGTGCCGTAGTTAATGCAACCGATAGATTACCGGTTGGGACCTATTATTATGTCCTCGATCTTGGTGATGGAACTACACCCGTTTCCGATTGGCTTTATATAAACCGCTAAGCTAAACTAACTATGAAAAACTATAAGATATATCTAAAATCTTTACTGACACTGAGCCTTCTGCTGGTGATGACTTTTGGGATCGGTCAGCAAGATCCACAGTTTACTCAGTACATGTATAATACCATGAGTGTTAACCCTGCCTATACAGGCTCCAGGGGGCATTTGTCTCTGCTTGGAATGCACAGATCCCAATGGGTTGGAATAAACGGAGCACCCGAATCGCAGGTCTTTACCATCGATTCTCCGGTCGGCAAAAACGTTGGTCTGGGAATGGTAATCGTAAATGATGCACTGGGACCGGTTAATGAATTGTTTGTTGACGGTAATTTTGCTTATACACTAAAGCTTGATGAAAGCGACAGGAAACTCTCGTTAGGAGTTAAGGGAGGGGTTCGTGTTTTCAACCTGGATTTCAGCAAGGGTTCTTTCGAGGATCCCGATATGGTGTTCCAGGATAACATCAACAATAAGATCTTCCCAACCGTGGGCGCAGGAGTATATTACCATACCGAAAAAGGATACGTAGGTCTTGCGATACCGAATTTCTTTACCCAGGAACATTACGACCAATTGGATCAGTCATTAGCAACCGAAAGGCTTCATTACTATGCCATAGCTGGTAAGATATACGACGCCACAGTCGATATTAAGCTAAAACCCGCGCTCTTTGTAAAATGGGTGCCCGGATCACCGGTGATTGCCGATATTTCTCTCAATGCTTTGATAAAAGAGTCGCTCACCCTTGGGGTGGCCTACCGGTGGGATGATTCGGTTTCTGCTCTTCTGGGGTTAAGGCTCTGGCAAAGTCTGAGTCTGGGATATGCCTATGACATGACCACAACCGATCTGAGGGATTATAATTTCGGAACTCACGAGATCTTCCTCAGGTATGAATTTGTATCTAATGAAAAACGAATGAAGTCGCCTAGATTCTATTAAACACTAAGACCATGAAACACTTTATACAAATCATATTCGTACTGTACTGTGGCCTGATCTGGGCTCAGAATAAAGAGAAGAAAGAAGATAAGGACTTCGGTAATTATTGGTATGTAGATGCGGGAGAAGCCTACGAAGAGCGTATCAGAAAAGGAGATAACTCTAAGGAGGTACTTGAAAAAGCCGGAGACGCCTACTACAATAATTCGGATATGGAGCAAGCCGTACTATGGTATGGAATGCTCTTTAGCCGATATGAGAATGAACTTGATCCTGAGTATATCTTTAAGTATATACACACTCTAAAAGGTGTCGGGAACTACACTCTTGCAAAGAGCCTAATGAAAATTTACGGTGAGCGGGGTTTGGCAGAACAATACAAAGCAGCCCAGTTTCGGGATAACGATAAAGCTCTGGATGCGATGTTGGCAAAACAGCCAGGATTTGTGATCTCCCTCCTACCCTCGAACTCAGAAGCAGCAGATTTCGGCACAACATTTTTTAAGGATCGGGTAGTATTTGCATCGAGCAGGGATTCGACAAATATCAAAACCAGACTCTACCGCTGGAATGAACAGCCGTATCTGAACTTTTTTATTGCCGATACAGTGGCCAGGGGTACAGATTTTGAAAATATCGAGCCCCTATCTGATGCCATTAACACTAAATACCATGAGGCCGTAGCTACCTTTAACAAAGCAGGTGATATTGTTTATTTTACACGGAATAATTATACAAACAAGAACTTGAAAAGAGATGAGGAAGGCACCAACCACCTTAAGCTCTATCGTGCCCAAAATACGGATGGTAAATGGTCTGCAGTTGAAGAATTACCTTTTAATAGCGAATCATACTCCGTAGGCCAGCCGGCATTGAGCTGGGATGAAAACATGCTTTATTTTGTCTCTGATATGCCCGGCACCGTTGGGTGTACCGATCTTTTTGTTGTAGATATCCTGGAAGATGGTGGATTCTCGGAACCCCGAAATCTGGGAGAGTCAATTAACACCGCTGGACGAGAAATGTTCCCTTTTGCCACCGAAAACAAGTTGTATTTTGCATCCGATGGCCATCTCGGACTAGGAAATCTTGATGTTTTTGAAGTCCATCTGGAAGAAGAAAGCAGCGTCCCCGTCAATCTGGGACGCCCCCTCAACAGCAATCGGGATGATTTTGCCTATTTCGTTAATGAAAATAATCAAAGGGGGTATTTCAGTTCGAACCGCGAAGGCGGTAAAGGTGGCGATGATATTTATTCCTTTGAACGATTAGACACGGCTTGTATGCAGTCGCTCACAGGTAGGGTATCGGATTCTCAAAGCGGATTTTCCATACCTGGTGCGGAGGTAGTAATGCTCGATAGTGGGGGTAAAATAGTAGAGCATACGATTTCGGCCAGCGATGGGGGTTATTTATTCCAAACATCGATCGATTGTAGCACAAAGTATAGCATCAATGTGCAAAAGGAAGGTTATGAATCGACCCAAACGCTGTTCGAATCGAGCCTTCAGCCTGGCCTGACTATTGAACTTCCATTGTCCCTAAAAAAATACAATGACCTTATCGTTAGCGAAGACGGGCTCCTAAAGATCAAGATTGGTATAGTGTATTTCGATTTTGATCGTTCTTATATCAGGCCCGATGCGGCTGCGGAACTCGACAAAGTGGTTCGCCTGATGCAGGAATATCCCAATATGGTCATAAAGATCGAATCGCATACAGACTCCAGGGGTAAAGACAACTATAACCTACAACTTTCGGACCGGAGAGCCAAATCGACCCGCGAATATATCATTGGTGAAGGAATAGATGCCAGTCGGATAGAAAGCGCTTTAGGTTATGGTGAAACCAGATTGAAAAACGACTGTGTGAACGGCCGGAATTGTGCTGATAAGGAGCACGATCTCAACCGGCGTTCAGAATTTATCATACTGCAACTCTGATCGTATGCTTAATTGTGATTTAGCATGTACAATGATGCACCTGGACAATATTGAGCAAGTTTATAGTTCCGGATATCGGGCTGAATGTTGGAGTTGACAGTATACAGTAACAGTTGGCAGCAAGTTTTAATTGTCGGTCAAACCATTTCGAATACAAACAACAACTACCCCCTGAAAACTGCAGCCGCCTACTTCCTTTTCTCCGCCAAAGCCATAGGCGGGTACCTATTTTTCAGTTTTAACTTTTTCAATCACTGCTCAATAGACCTCACCTCAATTGCGGAAAGTTCCTGCCCTTTAAATACCGGTGCTACCTCTATCGGATTACAACACACCTCGCAGTCTTCCACGTAGGATTGATTCTCAACAGAGGGGTCGAGCATCATGGAAATCTTTTCCCAGTCCCGATAGCTATCGGGAGGTATTGAAAAAAATGTTCAATCATTCCTAAAGTTCTACATTCAGGATTTGACCGGTAAGTTGTAACAGCTGTACTTCGGCCAGTTTGGCATCGTACTTGGCCAGGTTTTTTACACTCTGGGCATTGAGCAGGTCGATCTGGGCCTGACGGAATTGGATAGAGGTAATCCGTCCTAACTGGAACTGTTCACGCGAGCGTTCAAAATTACTCTGATTTGTAACTACCGCCTGTTCCTGTATTTCATAGATCTCTAATCGGTTCTCATAGGTTTCCAGTGCGTTAAGAATGTCGCGGTCTACCTCTAGTAATACCTGGTTCTTAATCAGCTGCTGGTTCTTATAGGCGATCTTGGCATTCTTTACTCGTGTTATTGTCGCCCCGCCATCAAACAGGTTCCAGGTAAGACTGGCACCCAGGCCGAAGCTGAAAGTTTCGTTATTGACCCCCGGAAAAAAAGCCGAAGCTGCACTCTGATTAAGATTCCAGCCATAAGATCCCAATAAGCCCACCCTTGGCAGATAACCGGATTTGCTCACCTTGATATCATACTCGTTAATGGCCAGGTTCCGCTCGGTTTGCAACACCGTAACATTATTTGCCGAGGCCGATTGGAGCATGGCATCAATCTCGAGTTCCGGCAGGAACCGAACAGTGGTATCCACCTCAAAAACATGGGTAAGATCCCGGTTTAGCACCACATTGAGGTCACGTTTAGTATTCTTTAGCAGCCGCTGGGTATTGAGAAGATTAATACTATCGTTGGTAAGGTCAACCTCGGCATTCAGTATGTCGAGTTTCGTCGCCTGACCATATTCAAATGCATATTCGAGCCGGGTGATCCGGTCCTTGGAGATTTCCAAAGCCTCTTGCTGAATATTTTCATTTTCTGTTAAACGAGCCACTTCGTAATAGACACTCATGAGTTCTACAATAGTGAGTTCGATCGTCTGCCTGGCCTGCAATTCAGATAAATTATATTGCTCTTTGAGGATCCTGTAATTATAGAACCTACCCATACCGTCGAATAGGGTGTAATCCAGATTTAAGCCGGCGTTATAGCGCTGTGATTCTGCTTGGTCGATAGTCAAATCGGGCCTGGGATTACCGTCTTCGTCGACCTGCCCCGGAAACTCAATAGTAGAATCATCCCTGTTATAATTAGCCCCTGCAGTTCCTGAGAGAATTGGCAGATATCCGGAGTTGAGAATGTTTTGGTTGTTACCGGCAATTTCCACGTCGTTTCTGGCCACCAGTATTCCAAAATTGCTGTCAAGAGCCGTGTTAATAGCTTCCTCTTTAGACAGCAGCGGTTCCTGAGCGGTAGCGGTGGATATTATCAATGCTAACACTATAAAAACAATGTGCGTATTTCTCATTTTTCTTTGCCTTCTAATTCTTCTGAATAAACAGACTTCGAAGATGTATCGGCCTGCTTTTGAGTGTTATTGGTATTAATATCAATGGTTTGCCTTTCGAGGTGTGCTTCTTCCAATTGTTCTTTAATTGCCCTTTCTACCTCTTCATTACTAACCCTATGACCTGTTTTTAGCCATTTGGTTCCAACCTTGACCTTGTTGCTAAATGCCAGGAACAAGGGAAGCATGAGCAGGGTAAGCAGTGTTGCGAACCCAATACCATACGCAATTGAGATCGCCATTGGTTTCAGGAATTGAGCTTGCCTGCTTTTTTCAAATAACAAAGGTGCCAGTCCGGCCATGGTCGTGATCGAGGTGAGGAAAATAGCCCGGAATCTAGACTTCCCTGCATCGTACAAGGCCTCTTCAAATTTCATCCCCATACGGAGATTTCCATTGAATTTACTAATGAGAACCAGCCCGTCGTTTACCATTATTCCAATCAAAGCGATGATCCCCAACATAGAAAGGATATTTATTGGGAACCCATGAATCCAATGTCCCCAGGCAACGGCGGTTAGGCTAAAGGGAACTAGTATCAGTAGCATAAGAGGCTGACTAAAACTCCTGAACGTAAAGGCAATGGTAACATAGATTAAAAAGAGTACCGTTAATCCTACTACCTGAAGAGAGTCGATCATTTTCCCCGCTTCCCTGTTCTGCCCTTCATAAGAGGGACTTACAGTAGGGTATTTTGATAGAATATTGGGCATAACGTCGTTTCGTATCCAGGCCATGATATCTGTTGCACTAGTGGTCTCTGCATCCTTTAAATCGGCTGAAATCTGGATTTCTCTGCGGCCATCCAAATGATTAATGGCCACATCGCCCCTCTCAATAGTATAGGAGGCAATTTCATTTAAGGGTACACGGCTGCCATTAGGTGTAACAATGCGCATTTCATCCAGATCGGTGACCGAGGATCTGTTTTCTCTGTCGTATCGCACCCAGACTCTTATTTCATCCTGACCTCGCTGAAAGCGTTGTGCAGGCGCCCCGAAAAATCCTGCGCGTACCTGGTTCATCACCATACGCAGATCTAATCCGAGCAGATAGGCATTTTCTTTCAGATCCAACCTTATTTCCTTAATCCCAGCCGGATCGTTGTCGGCTACATCCTTTAATAGAGCATTGTTCACCAATGCCGACTTAAGCTCGGTCTTTGCTTGTTTTAGTTCCTGAATATTGTTGCCGAGCAGCGACACCGAAACAGGGTCGCCACCAAAATTCCCACCAGATCCGTATATAAGGCTTTCAACACCAATAACCGGACCCACTAATTCTCTGATTCGTCCTGATACCATATCGGAACGAATCTCATCTGGTCTCTCCTCTCCAGGCAATAGGTTGATGACCAATGTGGCGGCCGATGATCCAGGCCCGAGATTTTTGATAGTATTTACATAAAGATCTTTATCGGATCCCTGAAGGTATTTTTGGGTTAGTTCCTGGTTTACGAGTTCTGCTTTTTCCTCTATCACACTAATAATAGAGTCGGTGACTCTTTCATTGGTGCCATTGGGCATTAACAATTCTATCGCCACACGGTCACTGGCCAGCCTTGGAAAAAATGAGGTTCTGATGATACCGCCTCCTATAGACCCAAGGGTGAGTATAAGGGCCATTACAAAGAAAGAAAATGTGAGCATCTTGTATTTAATGGCGAACCTCAGGGTAGGAGCGTACATATTATCGCGCATCCAGGCCATTACCCAGTCCCCTGCTTTGTTGATTTCTTTTAGTTTGGAAAATACCTTGGCAATACCAGTTTTTGGTCTGGTATCCACCGGTTGCAAAGCTTTTGAATGGGCAAGGTGGGCGGGGAGAATAATAAGGGCTTCTACAAGTGAAACCACCAGGGTTAAAACCACAATCACTGAAACTTCTCCAAAGAAATCACCAATTCTGCCATCCAGGAAGAAAAACATAGAAAATGCGAGTATAGTGGTGATAATGGCCGAAACTATGGGTGGTATTACTTCCATCGTACCATCTATCGCAGCTTGCATGGGCTTTTTCCCCTTTTCGTAATGCTGATATATATTTTCAGCGATAACAATACCATCATCTACCAGAATACCGATTACGATGATCATTCCGAATAGCGATAAGACATTAATTGTAACATCGAACATCGGTGCAAAAACAAACATTCCCAGAAAGGAAATGGGCAGGCCGAAAGCCACCCAAAAAGCCAGACGAGTGTTGAGGAAGAGAGAGAGGAAAATGAGTACCAGGATCATCCCCATTATCGCATTCTCTGTAAGGAGTGCCGTACGCTGTGTCAGCGTCTTTGACAAATCGCTCACAACATTCAACTGGACGTTATTGTATTTTTGATTGAATTCAACGATGTATTCCTTTATTTTTTCTGCCGAGGAGATCAAATCTTCTGTATTGGTACTGGTAATGGTTGTACTAACTGAGAGATCTCCGTTAAAAAAGGAAGCGTTGGGTGTTTCTGAGAATCGATCACGTATCGTGGCAACATCTTTCAAACGTACCGTTCGCCCGGAAGGGTCGGCCCGGATAATAAGGTTCGAGAGTTCACTGCCGTAATAAGACCTGTTATTAGCCCTTATCAGATACTCTTCTGCACTGGTCTTAATATTTCCACCAGTAACAAGAATATTTTCGTTTCCCACGGCCTGGCTTACCTCATTAAATGATAGATTATAGGCCAGAAGACTGTTTTCATTAACAGCAATTTCAATTTCCTCCTGTGGATAACCCGACATCTCAATCTGAGAAATTCCCTCTATCGCCCTTATATCGTTCTCAATTTGCCGGCCGATCTGTTTCAAAGTGGCAAGAGGTATGTTCTCGCCGCTTATAGCAAAAGTGATGGTCTGACGAACCGCCTCGAGTTTGGAAACTATGAGCGGTTCCATTTCGCTGGGAAAAGTAGGTACCCTGTCTACTGCATTTTTTACTTCAAGCAGCATAAAATCTATATCCCGTCCTTTCTCGATCTCAACATTTATAGACCCGCTGTTTTCCCTGGATGTCGATGTTACACGCTCTACACCTTCCAAGCCTTTAAGATTATCTTCGATTTTCAGAACAATTCCTTCTTCAATCTCTTGTGGTGAAGCCCCGGGATAAGTAATGTTTATAAAGACATTTTTAGAATCTGTTAATGGGAAAAACGAAGATTTAAGCGATTGTGCGCCAAAAATTCCAAAAACAAAAAATGCAATTATAATAACATCAACTGCAACATGATACTTTATAAAATATGAAATAATGCTTTTCATGAACTTCGAAGCTTGGAGGTTATTGCTATTCTTTTTCCTGATAAACCTTTACCAGCATGCCGGCATAAGCCCCAACAACAGGTCTGGATACAATGGTTGTACCTTCCGGTACATCTTTGATAACAACTTTTTTATCTGAGAAATAAACCGGATTTACTTCTATCAGATCGAGAATCGAATCACGAACAACAAAGATCTGATCGTTTTCCATAAGCAAGCCACGGTTTATCTCGATGGCGTCGGACTCTTGTTTGGCATTAAGATTGGCTTCCAAATACATCCCTTCTTTTAAATCATCATCTTTTACCTCGATAAAGGCAGTAATGGTTTGAGACGCCTGATCTACCTTGCCATTAATCCTGCTCACAGTGCCCTTGTAGCTCTTGGTCTTATCGAGATTTTTCAGTTCCACTACCTCACCAAGTTTTAGCAAATCGCTAAAAGATTTACTCACGGCGACTTCCAGTTCGTATATACTCGTGTCTATATATTCACCTAATTGCTGACCAGATCTTATAAGGGTTCCTTCTGTTACAAGAGCTTCTGTTAAAATCCCAGTAAAGGGTGCCCTGATGGTATATTTAGACAATCTCTGTTCCAGATTTTTAACGTTGTAGTAAGTGGTCAAAATACCTCGGCCTGAAATAAAATATTTTTCACTTTCGGTAGTCATTTCAGGAAGTTCGGGTGTAGTTCTATTAAGGTCATAGCTGTTGAGATAATCACGCCATTTTGGGTATATATCGGGGTAGTCCAATCGAAGGTCGGGCATTATAGAGGTAATCTGATTATAGAGATTACTTTTGGCCGACTGAACTGAGGCGTAGTATTCTGAGGCATTGATCTGTATAATTGTCTCACCTTTTCTATATGCCTGTCCTGCTTTAAATAACTTGTTACTCCTTTGAAAAACTCCCTGGACTTCAGCAAACAATTCCATTCGTCTTTTGGCTACCAGAGTGCCATTGGCAGGGACTATGATAGCGATAGATGTATTCTTAACCGTATCTACGAAAACTGTTTTAACAACCTTAGCCGGTTTGGGCCTTGCGGTATTCTTACTGCCAACAATGAGCATTGCTCCATATACAGAAACCGCTATGAGGAGTACGCCCAGTAGTGTTAGAATTATCTTTCTCATTTAAATATTTTTAATTTCAGCCTTTACGTTAAAATTTGCCTGTATCTTTTTAAGTGTGCTTATCATTTGCTCGATTTCCATTTCTGAAATATTCCTTTCCATGGTCTCTAACATATTTCTGATCACAGGCTTAGTCTTTTGAAATATTTCCCGTCCCAGCGGTGTTAAAAAAACATGATTGATTCTCTTGTCTTCATGACTTTGCTCTCTGCGGATATAATTTTTCTTTTCCATTTTGGAAATCAGCCGGGTAAGTGAAGATTTGTTGCGCCAGGTAAGACTGGCCAGTTCATTCTGATTCAGACCATCCTTTTCATGTAATTTTTTCAGGATTATCATCTGTTCCTTGCTCAGATCCAGTCCGTGATTTTGCAGGGCTTCCTGCAAATAATAGTCTAAGATCTTAGCCGTCTTCCCCAGCCAGGGACCAACAGACTTTTCAAAATCAACTTTAACCTCTAACTCTTTCACGCGGCTAAGCTACTTAAATTTAATATAGTTGCATATGCAACTAATGTTAAAAAAGTATTAAAGTTTGTTTATTATTTTGTTATATCCCTTTAACATTTTAGGGTCGGACAAAAAAAAGGGACGCAATGCATCCCTTTACCAAACTAACTAAACTACAAGTCGACTACTAATTGTCGTCGTCCTCAAATTTTGTGTCGGCCATTCTGGTCCTTTGGAAGTTGATATCCTTGAAATCGAGTTCCTCATCGGTTTTATCATAATCGAAAACAAGGAATTGTCGGGTGTTCATCATCTCCAGGTTCTTGAGAGACTCAAATTTATTATTCTGGATCTGAATGATCTTAAGGCTGGCTAATTCGCTGAACTCAACCGGGATCTCCCCACTTAATTCATTATTGGCTAAGACTAACTCTTCCAATTTCGATAATTGACCCAATTCGGAGGGCACATCTCCATATAGGGTATTTTGAAAGAGTCCGAGTTTTTCCAGTTTTGTCAACTTGCCAAGTGATGCGGGTATCCTCCCGAATATATCATTACTCGACAGATTGAGCTCGGTGAGGTTCTCTAATTGCCCGAGGCTTTCCGGAATACGGCCACTCAGGAAATTGTTAAAGGCTGTAAAGCGCGTGAGCTGGGTAAGATTCCCGATGTCGCGTGGGATCTCACCTTTAAACTTGTTCATTTCTAATCGCAGTTCCCTGAGGTATACAAGCCGGGTAATCCCTGCAGGTATCGGACCGCTAATATTGTTAAAAGCTAGATTCAAGGTTTTGAGATAACTCAGATCGCCAATACTCTCTGGCAATGGTCCCATAAGGTTGTTGCGAAAAAGGTTGATGGAAACAATATGATTCCCCTCTACCTCTACTCCATACCAATTCTTTATAGGTTCATCCAAGTTCCATTTTCTAACCCAATGAATTCCATTAGTACTTTGGTATAGATCTACCAAAGCCTGGCGTTCAGCCTTGCTTACTCGCGCATACGTTGATGGTGCAGCGAGCAGCAGAAATACCAGGACAAGAAGTAGCTTTTTCATTCGTCACAGATTTGGAAGTAATTCCAGCCTTTTAGTGAAGAAAACACTTTTTAAAGAATTACCTTACAAAAATAACGACTTTTCCTGATAAAATGCCAATATTATCGATGAACGGTTCATTTTTGTTGCGAAAGCCCCTTTTTTTGTTGTGAAAATTTTTAAACCGGCTTTAAAACCTGCCACCGCCCTGTTTCTCGAGCTTCTCCGTCTCCTCCTCCCAGGTATTCATGAGTTTTTCCAAATCCGTCTTTTTCTGCTGGTACTTGTCAAAAAAATCAGGCTGGGATATGGTCAGATCATAATTCATAATTAATTCATGGTCGATATCTGAAATTTCCTTTTCCAGGGCCGATATTTCCTTCTCTAGCTTGGATATCCTGTTTCTTAAAGATTTCAGCCGCTTCTGCTCCTGGTAGTCGAGTTTTCCCTGTTTGGCAGCCTTGTCATCTGTTGCTATTTTCTTAGACTTTTCAATCGCCCTGAAATCATCGGCCATCCTTGCCTTTAGATATTCATCGATATCACCGAGAAACTCTTTGATCTTTTGATCCTTAAATTCATATACCTTATTGGTGAGACCCTGAAGAAAATCTCGGTCGTGGGATACAACGATCAAGGTCCCTTCGAAACGAGCCAGCGCCTGTTTGAGCACCTGTTTGGAATTCATGTCCAGATGATTGGTGGGCTCATCCATTACAAGGACATTAATAGGTTCTAGCAGCATACGTGCAAGGGCGAGCCGGTTACGCTCGCCTCCGGAAAGTACTCTTACATATTTATCTACGTCATCCCCGCTGAACAAGAAGGCCCCGAGGATATCCCGTACCTTACTTCTGTTACTCTCCCGGGCAGCATCGATCATAGTATCGAGGACTGTCTTCTCACCGTCCAGATGATCTACCTGATCCTGAGCAAAATATCCAATTTGCACATTGTGTCCCAACTTATAACCTCCCTCATGCTCCAAATCACCTACAAGTATCCTGGCCAGAGTGGTTTTCCCTTGTCCGTTCTGACCAACAAAGGCAATTTTGCTGTTTCTTTCGATCAGCAAGTCTACACCTTCTAGTACAGTCTTATCACCATAGCTCTTGTGCAGTCCCTTTAGTTCTGCCACTATTTTACCCGGATTGACCGACACGGGAAACTGAACCTTCATCACCTGGTGATCTTCAGCATCGACCTCTATCAGCTGCATACGATCCAGTTTCTTGATCAATGACTGCGCCATGGTGGCTTTAGATGCCTTAGCCCTGAATCGTTCTATCAGTCTCTGGGTCTGCTGAATCTCCCGATCCTGATTCTTTTTCGCATTCAATTGTTGCTCCCTAATCTCCTCTCTTAGGATCATATACTGCGTATAAGGCTTTTTATAGTCATAGATCCGTTTAAAAGAAATCTCGATGGTCCTGTTGGTCACCTGATCCAGGAACATCCTGTCGTGCGACACGATGACCAGGGCTCCCGGAAAACTTTGGAGATGAGATTCCAACCATATTATCGAATCGATATCCAGGTGATTGGTAGGCTCATCGAGCAGTAAGACATCATTCTTTTCGAGCAGGAGTTTTGCCAACTCGATACGCATCCTCCACCCACCGGAAAAAATGTCGGTAGATTTATTAAAATCCGATCTCTTAAACCCCAATCCCTGTAAAACACGTTCGGCCTCACCCTGATAATGATAACCACCAAGTATTTCGTACTGATGGGTCATATCATTGAGATCGACCATCAGCTGATTATAAGATTCGGTGTCGTAATCGGTTCGTTTGGCCAGAGAGTTATTGATCTCTTCCAGCCTTCCCTCTAATTGTTGTATTTCTTTAAATGCTTTGTAGGTCTCTTCCAGCACCGTAAAGCCCTTTTCAAAGTCGATATCCTGTTTTAGAAACCCGGTACGAATTCCCTTTTCAAAAGCTATGGCACCACCATCGGCCTGGACAGACCCCGACAATAGTTTAAGCAATGTGGTTTTCCCGGCCCCGTTTTTACCGATAAGACCAATCCTGTCGCCCTGATTGATCCGGAATGAAATATCGCCGAACAGTTCTTCCCCACCAAAGGAAACGGAGAGTTTATGAATGTTTATCATTTTTGTGACCCGGGTTACGCCATCGATTTACTGAAAGCGTTAGATTTACCAAAAGTTTTTGCAAATGTTAAAAAAAGGAAACAAACTCTATAGTATTTTAACAGGTAGCTGTCCGCGCTGTCATGAAGAAAGTATGTACAGGTTCTCCAATCCGTATATTTTAGGTGGTCTTTTTAAGATGCGTGAGCGCTGTTCCCATTGCGGCACTAAATATAAAATTGAGCCCTCTTTCTTCTTTGGTGCCATGTATGTGAGTTATGCTGTGGGTATTGCATTTGCAGTAGCAGCATTTGTTATCACCTATAGCTTTCTTGGTTTTAGCCTGATAAATGCCTTTATTGCCATAGTCGCTACACTTTTTATTTTCCTTCCGATCATCATCAGAATATCCAGAAATATCTGGGTTAATTTTTTCATTAGTTATCGTTCAGAATCGCCCTGACATAAGCTTATGTCATCTACTGATTGTTGCTGAATATTTCCGATCAAATCTGCGAATGTCCATATCTTCTGGTAGTGCTTTGCCATGTTCTATATTATTGAACAAATGCTTTGAAGCAAATGGACCGATCATAACCCCCCGCGAACCAAAACCGTTAAGCACATAAAGATTTTTATATGCCGGATGGCGTCCTACCAGCGGCCTTCTATCGGTAACCGTTGGGCGGATTCCTGCAATTTGATCAACTACTTCATACGGACACTTTAAAAACTTATCGAGCTGCCCCAGCAATTCATCCCTGGCCTCCGGCGTAGGTGAATTGGTTTTATCCTTCCATTTGTAAGTTGCGCCTACTCGATACAAATCCTCCCCTGTAGGAATTAGAAATACTGAGGCTTTTATTAGGTGTTTCTCCTGAAGCTCTGTAGCCTTTATTGTAAGGAGCTCGCCTTTGGTGCCGGGAAGGGGCAGATAGTTAAAAAAGGGATTTTCAGATAACCCATAGCCGGTGCAGAAAACGATACGGCTGGCCTTATATGATTTATAGAGCACATAGTCCGATTTTATCTCTAACCGGGCAGGATCGAGGCTGTCGCGTATAAGATTTCCTGATTCTTTTAAATATGCTTCATAAGATTCTACCAGCAATTTGGTATCGATCCTGCCTGTTCCTTTAACCATTCCGAACCCAAAAGGTGCATCGATCATTGGGTTTTGATGGTCGTAGAGATCTGTTTTCATAAATGGAGCCAAATCGGGTTTGTCTGCGGCTTCGAACCACATGTTCTGTTCTTCAGCCGAGGCCAGTCTCCTCAATACAGGCAAAGGATGATCTATGGTTATATCTAGTTTCTCTGAAAGTGAATCGTAGAAGGGTTTTAGCAATTTGATCTGGTCGGCTGCCCGCCAAGACAGCTTGAATCTTTTAAGCACCAATGGATTGTAGATACCTCCTGCCACCCAGGAAGAACGTTGTGAGCTATCGTTAAAGACCATAAAAGATCTGCCTGCCTTTTCCAGGGTATGACAAAATGAAACGCCAGCTAATCCCAAACCTACTACCAAGTAGTCTACCATGGTACAAATCTAGGAAAAGACTGTTAGAACTTCCGGCAGAATAATAATGGGAAGGGTATATAAAAGAAGCACCCCGGTGTGGGCCGGGGTGCTGGTCATTACTGATCTGAATTGGAAGAAAATCAGGTCTTTAGTAAGCCCACATATCTTGTTCCCTGTCGCGGATCGCTTCTTTGATCCTATCCGCTTCCAGCAACTGGAAAAGGGCATTGTCTGCTATGTAGTCTCTGATCTCTCTATCTCCATGAACGTTATCTTCTTTGTAGATAATTGCGTTAAACCTCCTTGCATTAAGGAGCATATCGAAGGAGAGAGGCTGAGCCGAATTGCGTTGGTTGAACACCTTGGCACTGTGCAGGATTTCTCTGGCACTAGGAAACCAAACCCAGAATAGTTCTACTTTGGCATCCGCAGGATCCATAGACTCGTCGTCGATAAAGTTTACATCGGGAGCTACCGGTGCTATTCCGAGCAATCGGTATTTAAGTTCTCCCTGACGCTTATCGAAGTACCATATACCTTTTATACGGTATTCCTCGATATCGGCGGCGGTCAGTTCCCTCTGATTGATATATTCGGGCGATAATTCCTCTCCGGCATTGATTTGCTCATAACCGAGATCGGTAGTATCGACCTTTTTCAGGGTCGCTTCCAGATCGCCGAAATTACGCTTCTCAGTAAAATAAGAATCTACATAAACATCCTTGAGTTTACCGTTCTTGATATTTTTCAAGAACACATCGTAAAGCGATCTTCTGTCGGCCCCAATATCAATCGTATCAAGGGGATAGTACATAGGGAAATTCACTCTCTCATCGAGATCAATCACTTCCCAAACGGTCTTAGACCATAGTATATCCCTGTCGTCTACATATCCATAGGGAAGGGGGGCATCATTGTCTTCGGCAATTTGTTCGGCAGTTTTCTTGCCGATATCCTCTGGCTTTTTGGCATTGAGGATATTTGCCTGTGCTGCCATAGACAATGGCATCATTGCCACCGCTCCAACTACAATTAAACTTTTCCAATTCATCTGTTAAAATTTACTATGCTTAGTTTGTAATCTCCACAATAACAGGAGATACTTTCTTCAATTTGTATGATTTGTTATTGGTAATGTACGCCTGGATATCGAAGATCTGAACGGCATCGCCTCTCTTCGCTCTTTTCAGGGCAGATTTGGCCCTGCTATCCAGTTTACCACCTTTAACAACTACCGTAGGCTGTCCGGGAACTTTAAACTTAAATCCGCCGATGGCAAGATTCAGGTCGAAATCAAAATCTTCCAATACCGCACTAACGGTAGAGATTTCCAGGTTCCTTCTCGGCATTTTGGTACTTCCGGTTTCACCACGGATCGCACCGGCCGGTCTTGGGATGTCTTTGATCCTGAATTCGGATCTTGAAGACACACGCTGACCATCGGGTAGTGTACCTGATGCTGTAATAGTTACGGTTCTTCCTTTACCAGGGTTCATAATATAGCTACTACCACTTCGCTTGGAAAGACCAGCAGCGGAGGCCGAAACCTTGTTATTAGGAATACCAGGAATGGTGATAGACATTGGGTTAGATACCCCGCGATATACCACATTCATTTTATCAGCAGCGATCAAAGCTGCGTTAGGCTTGGAAATGGTAGAGAATGTGTTCTTAACAGGAACTTCTTTCTCATTACCGTCCTGCATGTAAACCAGATTACCACTGATCTCGTGATCTCCAGGGCTACCTGCACCGATTAAAAGCTTTACACCACCTTCTTCGAGTTGGTAGTCACGGCCTTCACTCAGTTTCCTTCCGTCGAGTTTTAAGTCGGCGCGTACAGGTTTAGCCGATTTATCGGTTTTACCCAGTACGATACTTCCTGCGAACTTCTCACCTGAATAGAATGCGGATTTTTCCGATTCTAAAAGGGTCGAGAAATTGGAAAGTGAAACCTGACTTGTAAGCTCACCTTGAAGCATTGCTTTTAAGGCAGACTCTTCGGTTGCTTTGATATCCGACTGCATTGAAGTCAGTTTAGTCAATGAGGCGATCAATGGGAAGCCTTCATAGTGGTAGTTGATCCAGTCAACTTTCGCACCATCTCTGCGTTCTACCTTACCATTATCATTACCTGTCTGGAATCTCGCATTGAGCGCATCTTTCACTTCAGGGAATCCTTCACCAAGAATCGCGCTTACCTGTGTTCGGTATTCCGTGATCCTTTTCATGAATTCCTTGCCCTGAGGAGCCAGGTTATCGCCTTGAAAAAACTTCTGGTCCAGATAATCCGATTTATCCATTACCTGGTAATCGGAAGGATCTTCAATATCCTTAACCATCTGGGTTTTCAGTTCTTCTAAATAGTCGTAGTACTCTTTAGACAACTGCTTGATCTTCTGAGCGTCTTTATAAAGCTCAGCGTATTTAGCAGCATCTTCATCGGCTTTGGTTTCAAGGTTTTCCAGGAACGCTAAATTGTTCTCTGTCACCTTATTATTAGAAGCTTCCAGTTTTTCATTCATCAATCCGAATGCAGCCAGAACTTCTTTGCTCATATTTAATGCCAACATAGCGATAAAGATCAAATACATAAGATTGATCATTTTCTGCCGTGGTGACAATTTTCCTGATGCCATGTTTCTAATTAGTTATTAATTAATAATTTGATTTGGGTGTCGAACTGAACTAATTAGTTACGGTTCATAGCGGTTAACATACCTCCGTAAACGCCATTCAATGAAGAAAGGTTAGAGGCAAGAGACTCCATTTGATCTTTCAGGGCTCCTGCGTTCTGAACAACTTCTTCGTTGATAGAAGCTTGTTTGCTGGCGCTTTCAAGCTGAACCTTATAAAGGCTGTTCAAAGACTCCATTTGAGTAGCGGCCTGTGACATTTCTTCAGAGTACTTTCTGGTAGACTCTACCGCCTCAGAAGAAGGTACCATACCTTTGGCAGTTTCTTCGAAGTTACGGATGCTATCTCCAAGGCTGCCCATCAATTCTGCATCGATGTTAGCTTCCTTTAATAGATCGTCTAATTTCCTTGAAAGCAATCCTTCGGCTTCCTGAGCTTCCTGAGCATCGGTCTTACCTCTGGTCATACCACCAGAAAGTTCTGGATAAACCAAAGACCAATCATATTCGTCGTCTACTGGTTCAAAGGCGCTGATCGCAAAAATAAGTGCTTCGGTAATCAATCCAACAGCAAGAAGCAAACCACCTGTAAGTGGACCGAATTCCCAGTGAAGGATTTTAAACAACGCACCGATGATCACCACCGAGGCGCCGAGCCCGTAGGCCATATTAAATAATTTTTTTGTTGATTTTGACTGTGCCATAATTCTAGATTTAATTTAAGTTTAAAGTTATTTAAAGTATTTGGTTAAAAGGTTTATGGTATTTAATATAGTTGATTATTGAGTTGAATCTTCTTCACCCATATAATCCTGTACCGTTCTGAATCCGATATAGCTTCTTGCCGAATCCCTGTACTCATAGTCTCTTGTACTTACCTGTAGGAAGTAAGCGACATCTTTCCATGAACCACCACGAATCACTTTTCGCGCATTTCCTTGTTCGCGCCCGTTAGGATTCATAGTAGAAAAGTACTCATATGAACCAGGATCATAACTCGAATTGGTCCACTCCGATACATTACCTGCCATATTATACAGGTTAAAGTCGTTAGGTTCGTAAGATTTGGCTTCTACGGTGTAGAGTGCAGCATCGGCTGCATAATCACCTCTTTGAGGTTTGAAGTTGGCCATGAAGCAACCTGTGTCACTAATGACATAAGGTCCTCCCCACGGATAGGTTCCTCCTTCGATTCCACCTCGGGCAGCATATTCCCATTCCGCTTCAGTAGGTAAACGGAACTGATTTACAAATTGCTTGCCTCGATCTTTCTGATCGTCGTTCTTAAATTTTGTTCTCCAGTTACAAAACGCTTTGGCCTGTGTCCACGAAACTCCTACAACAGGATAATCGCTATAGGCATCGTGCCAGAAATAGTCGTTATGCATTGGTTCGTTATAAGAATACTCAAAATCTCTGATCCAGACTGTAGTATCCGGATAGATCTGAGTGATCTCCTGTCTGATGAAATCTTTTCTCCTGGCCGATTGAGACCTGGCAGCAGCTTCGATATCCATCCAGTTATATCTGTAATTCAACTGAGTTACATCGATAGTGCGCTGACCATTATAGGATTCTTCTTCGGGGATATAGACCGAATCCATCACCTCGGTATAGTATTCATCCGGGTAATCCGACGTATCCCAAACAAGATCTTCATCTTTATTAAGGGCTCTACCTTCATAACCGGTTTCACCCATACCCGCATAATTATCTAACATGTACTGGTCGTACACAGACATATTTGTGGTATCGGCATCCCTGAAGGCAAATTCTCCGATCCCGCCGTCGTCTGGTCCCATTCCGAGTTCATCGGCAAGGATAGCGAGTTTAGTTCTCACGATGGAGTCCTTAACCCATTCCACAAACTGGCGATATTCACTATTGGTTATTTCGGTATCGTCCATATAAAATGAACGGACCGTAACCGTTCTGGTGGGAGCATTCTGCACCTGGGCCATATCCTCCTCACTCTTACCCATAATAAATGAACCCCGGGGAATTAATTCCATCCCATAAGGTTTTTCTGGGTACCACTTTTTTCCTTGTACACCTACGAGTTCTCCCTGAGTTTTAGACCCACAACTACTGAGTAAAAACACGAGGGCTACAGAGGACAACAATAGCTTCTTCATACTTTAGGTTAAATTTCGATTTAGACAATAAACAGTAATGACAATGGTATTATTCACTAAAACTGAATTTTACCGATTTTATTGTATAAAACTGCCTATACGTTCAATTTGTTGATTTGGCTTAAAAACCTTTTTTATAGGCTTTAAACCACCGGTCGGGAATATTTTGATTACACGCATCCAAATAGTCCTTTTCGGTGCATGGTAATAACGCAGGTGTATTGGTTTTATTATGCAGGGGCAAAATTGAAGGAACTTCTACCCACCATCTTTCTGAAAGGAGACTTTTATAAAAGATCAGTTCCTCGGTCTCCGTAGGTACGATGAACTTGGTAAAATTAGAATCATCGCCGGCAGGGAACTCGTCTACCCTTATGTTTTGACCTTCAATGAAATACCATATAATTTGAGCGGTCAGCTGAAACGACTGAGGGTGATTTTCACATTCAAATATTCCAAAAGCTGAAATATTATCCCCCATCCCGGCGTAGCGCGATATTGCGCAGATTTCCCTTCCGTTAAATCCATTGGGAGAAAAATTCGATGAACCGCCCTGATAACCTGCCATAACGGCCCTGGCATCTATACTTACGATGTGCGCATTGCGCAATACCGGTTCTGCCAGCGATATGTCTGCAACGATATCTCCGAGCCGATACGCATCGAAAAAAAGTCTCTCCATCAGGTCCATTTCTTCCTGAGCATTGAAGTAACTCTGAAAGCCCAGGTTCGAAAAGTTGAAGAGATTATTGGGTTTATCGGTAATGATTTTACTCATATAGGAATGCGAAGAAATCAACTCTTCTTCTGCTCCAAAATCGAAACGACTGTCGACCGAGACCAGGTTTACCATATTCCTTATTTCATCAAAGCCCCGGTAAACGGGAAATGTTATATCCTGGGTAGCCCCAATGATAATCGGAATGACATCTTCTTCCAAAAGCGCAGTCACAATTTCTTTAACCACATAATAGGTATCCTCTACCTTCTCTCCTTCTTCCACATCGCCAAGATCTACAGTGGTAGTGCTCCAATTCCCCGACATCAATTTATAGAGCTCTAGTCGAATTGCGTTGATATCGAGTTGTTCCGGTTTTTTTATGAACGCATTTCGCGATTCGTGCACCCCTAAAATCGCAAAGGAAGACATCGCCAATACCGGGAGCCCTTT
Source organism: Flavobacteriaceae bacterium (assembly GCA_965212205.1). Taxonomy (GTDB): domain Bacteria; phylum Bacteroidota; class Bacteroidia; order Flavobacteriales; family Flavobacteriaceae; genus JAHEJJ01. Next base: position 119,487 of record CBDBUX010000018.1, on the reverse strand, counting down.
CTTTGAAGTATGTTTTTGAATTTGATTTCCAAGGGCCTGTGGCGGAAGCAACTCGCAATGAGCCAGCACTTTGTCATCTACCGGTACCAAAAAATCGAAAGCCATGCTTAAGTTGTTCCTTTTTGTTTGCCAGTACGTTTTTTCTTTTTACTTCCCAGTCGTTCTTTGGCCTGTTCGAGAGTCAGGGATTCAACATCTACATCCTTGCTCAATTCCACTTTGGTCCTTCCTTTAATCAGATTATGCCGCCCCCAACGTGCTTTTTCAATTCTGATGTTTTCCTCGGGCCATTCTTTTACCAGTTTTTCGGCCTCTTTCTTTAATTTGGCCTCGATTAATTCTTCGATATCTGCCTGACTAAGGTTATCAAAATCATATTTTTTATTGACATTGATAAACATACCATCCCACTTTATAAAAGGTCCAAATCTACCTTTCCCTTTAGATACATCTTTCTCCATATATACCGCAATGGGGGCATCGGCAACTTCCTTAGCCTTAATAAGTTCCAGGGCTCTTTCCATATCAACCTCAAAGGCGCTCTCGCCCTTGTCCAGGGATACGAATTTCTTTCCATACCTTATATATGGTCCGTATCTGCCAACATTGGCTTCTACTTCTTCGTCCTTATATTTACCAAGCTTTCTCGGTAATTCAAATAGTTCCATCGCCTCCTCAAAGGATATGGTATTAAGGGATTGATCGGGCAAAAGGCTAGCAAAAAGCGGCTTTTCCTCTTCTTCTACAGTTCCGATCTGGACCATCGGCCCAAATTTACCCAGACGAACTGCCACTTGCCGCCCTGTGTCGGGATCTGTACCCAAAACTCTTTCACCGCTGGCCCTTTCAGCATTTTCTTCAACATCGATCACGTTGGGATGAAAGTCCTTATAGAAATCCTTCATCACCTTCTGCCAGTCTTCGTCGCCTGTTGCGATTTCATCGAAATCCTTTTCTACCTGTGCTGTAAAATTATAGTCCAGGATATTGGCGAAATGGCTCACCAGGAAATCATTGACGATCATACCGATATCAGAGGGTACCAGTTTACCTTTATCGGATCCAACGAGTTCTGTTAATGTACTTTCCTGTATCGATCCATTTTGTAATTGCAGCTGAGTATAGGGTCGTTCTTTTCCCTCCACAGTACCTTTTTCAACATAACCACGGTTCTGAATGGTCGATATAGTAGGGGCATAAGTAGATGGCCGTCCAATACCCAATTCCTCCAATTTCTTTACCAGGGTCGCTTCCGTATATCGATACGGAGCCCTGGTGAACCTTTGGGTGGCGGTAACATATTTGTTATCAAGAGATTCGCCAAGCTTAACAGCCGGTAAAACGCCCTGTTGTTCTTCAAGGTCTTCCTCGTCCTTTCCTTCCAGATAGACTTTTAGAAAACCATCAAAAGTGATCACCTCTCCCTGGGCCGAATATAGTTCATCAAAGGCATTGGCCTTAATCTTCATATTGGTTCGTTCCAGCTTGGCATCGCTCATTTGAGAAGCAATTGTTCGCTTCCAGATCAGGTCATATAATTTAGATTGGTCTGCTTCCAACGCTGGGTTCTGGTTCGACATTTCCGTAGGTCGAATCGCTTCATGGGCTTCCTGAGCCCCTTTGGCCTTGCCCTTATAGTTTCTTACCTTACTGTATTGCTCACCATAGGTATCCTCGATCATGTTTTTAGCAGCCTGGATAGCTTCACCGCTAAGGTTTACGCTATCGGTCCTCATATAAGTAATGAGTCCGGCTTCGTACAATCGCTGTGCTACCTGCATGGTCCTGGAGACCGAGTAAAACAGTTTTCTCGAAGCCTCCTGCTGCAGTGTGGAAGTGGTAAATGGCGCTGCCGGCGATTTTGTTGCAGGTTTCTTATCGAGTTCTGCCACCTGATATGCTGCACCGATGTTCTTACTCAGAAAATCCCTGGCTTCAACCGCAGTGGCGAAGGTAGATTGGAGTTTTGCCTTAAAGACAATTCCCTCTGCAGTAGCGAACTCGGCCACCACGCGGAATGATGCCTGTGGGGAAAAGGCTTCGATCTGACGTTCCCGTTCAACGATCAGCCGGACTGCAACCGACTGAACCCGGCCTGCAGATAGCCCCGGTTTAATTTTTTTCCATAATACCGGCGAAAGCTCATAACCCACTAAACGATCAAGAACTCGACGTGCTTGTTGAGCATTTACAAGGTTATAGTCGATCTCCCTCGGATTATCGATCGCTTTCTGAATTGCCTTTTTGGTAATTGAGTTAAAAACAATCCTTTTCGTTTTATCTCTGTCGAGGTTCAAGGTCTCCATAAGGTGCCATGAGATGGCCTCTCCTTCCCGGTCCTCATCACTGGCGAGCCAGATCGTTTCCGATTTGCTGGCCAGATCCCTGAGTTTTTTTACCAGGACTTTTTTTTCCTTGTCAACTATATATTTGGGTTTGAAGTTGTTCTCAACATCAACCCCTAATTCTTTGGTGGGAAGGTCGGCAATATGCCCAAAGCTCGATTCTACTTTGAAATCCTTACCTAAAAATTTCTCAATGGTCCTCGCCTTTGCCGGCGATTCAACTATTACTAAATTTCTAGCCATTCATAGGTTTTTGAGAGAACAAAAGTATGTGAATTTTTTTATTTGACTTTGCAGTGGAAATCTGGACAATAAAAAACACCCCTCGGATAAGGGGTATTTTTGTTATGTATGGAGGGCTATCAATTAAGATCGAGACGACTCAGGAGATCAAGGCCGTCTTCCGAATAAACATATTGATAAAGCACCTCTTCACCTACCATTAATAAGGTAGTTTCCAGGGGTATAACATCGAAGGTTACTATATCCTTAAAGTGATCCAGGGACACAAGATCCTCTATATTGCTTTTGTCGTATACTTTCAACCCTGAACTTCCATCACAGACAAAAAGCTGATCGCCTTTAATGCCAAGGCCGTAAGGTTCATCCATCGGATAGCTTATGGCCAGTTCGGGATTGCTGATATCGGAAATATCCACGATAAATAGTCCGCTCTCGAGTGCCCCGCAGTTATTTCCACCTCTTAGGGTTACATAGGCATAATTTTCATCGACCACTACAGGGTCACAGGCGGTCCCATGTTGGAATTCCGAAACAAATTCAGGAATAGAAGGATTAGAAATATCATAGATATACATTCCGCGCATACTGCCTAAAAACAGGTATGAACCTCTGTTAAAGATCGTCTCGATATCGAAACCCGCGTATACATCTTCCATATCTTTTGGATCAGACAAATCGCTGATCTCAAAGATGTTGATAAAATGACTGTCTACTGCATAGAGGTAATTATCGACTATTTTAAATCTGGCCAAAGATCCTCCCTGACCCGAAGAATCATCTGTAGTTGCATTTTCAAAGGCCGGACTACCCTCTAAAATTCCAAATCGACTTTCAAACTCACTCTGGCTAAGCCGTTCTGTCTGCAACTCCCAACCCACAAGTACGTCTCCATTTCCAAAACCGTTATAATCCACGAAATCCGCTTCAAAAGGCCAGGCGATGTTATCTTTTAATACATTTTCCAAACGGTTCACCAAGCTGATATTATTAATATCTGAAATATCAAAAACCAGCAAATCTCTAATACTGTCTGCATAGAGATAGTTGTTCTTCACAGCAATATCAACATTACCCGGAATTTTAATAAAAGCCTTTTTTTGAGGGCTTGCCGGATTGCTGTTATCGATTATGTGAATTCCCAGATGCTTGTCGTTTACAAATAACAATTGCTGATAGGCGTATATTTTTCCTGATTCCTGGATAGGTAGCGGACTTATGATGTCTACACTATTTCTAAAGTCCTCCGTTGACATAGTAATCGGGACGGCGATAAGATATTCCTGTAAATCATCCTGGCCTTTATCCTCGCAGGACGATAGGCCAAGTATAAGGATCAATAATAGATAGGGGATACTTCTTTTCATAGCTTGCTTTATTAATAAGGTTATAGGGCTGTTTCCCGAAAGATACGTGGCAAAGCTACAAGTTGCGTAAACTTTGAGCAAAATTTAACTGTCAAATTGTCATAAAAACAGAGAATCGTCTATCTTTGCGAATCCTTCTCCTTTAAGAGTTAGAAGACTATGGAAAAAGTAATTGATGAAGCTATACAGGGGTCGGCCCTGGTTCTTGAAAACCATCAACATGGCCCCAGAAAACTATATATAGAAAGTTATGGCTGTCAGATGAATTTTTCGGACAGCGAGATTGTGGCCTCAATATTGGCCAGAGAGGGGTTCGATACCACACAAATACTGGAGGAGGCCGATCTGGTGCTGGTAAATACCTGTTCTATACGCGAAAAGGCTGAAACGACCGTTCGTAAGCGGCTGGAAAAATTCAATGCGGTTAAAAAGAATAAGCCTCAGATGAAGGTTGGGGTACTGGGTTGTATGGCCGAGCGGTTGAAAAGTCAGTTGCTCGAAGAGGAAAAAATAGTAGACATGGTCGTAGGCCCCGATGCCTACAAAGATCTTCCAAATCTTATAAGGGAAATCGATGATGGAAGGCAGGCCGTCAACGTTATACTCTCCAAGGAGGAAACCTATGGGGATATCGCGCCAGTTCGTCTGAATAGCAATGGGGTAACCGCCTTTGTTTCGATTACACGAGGCTGTGATAATATGTGCACTTTTTGTGTGGTGCCTTTTACTAGAGGCCGCGAAAGAAGCAGAGATCCACAATCTATAGTGAAAGAGGTTAACGAACTTTGGGATCGTGGCTTTAAAGAAGTAACGCTGTTGGGCCAGAACGTGGACAGTTATTTATGGTATGGAGGAGGACTGAAAAAAGATTATGAAAAAGCTTCAGAGCTTCAAAAAGCCACATCGGTAGATTTTTCCGGTTTATTGAAATTGGTGGCCGAAGCGCAACCTGGGATGAGGATTCGGTTTTCGACTTCCAACCCGCAGGACATGACTCTTGATGTGATAAAGACCATGGCGTCTTATCAGAATATTTGCAATTATATTCATCTCCCAGTTCAGAGTGGGAGCGACAAGATCTTAAAGGAGATGAACCGCTTACATACCCGCGCAGAATATTTTGAACTCATCGATAACATCAGGGCTATCATCCCCGATTGTGCCATCAGTCAGGATATGATCGCTGGTTTCCCGGGAGAATCTGAACAGGACCACAAAGACACACTCTCTTTGATGGAGCATGTAAAATATGATTTTGGATTTATGTTCGCCTATTCTGAAAGACCAGGCACATTGGCGGCAAGAAAGCTCGAAGATGACATTCCGCACGAAACCAAGATCAGAAGACTTCGAGAAATTATCGACCTACAGCAAAAACACAGTCTAGTCCGTACCCGTCAGCATCTGGGCAAAACGGAGGAAGTTCTAATCGAAGCCACTTCAAAAAAATCGGACGATCATTGGATGGGCCGGAATTCACAGAATACGGTGGTGGTTTTCCCGAAAGAAGATTTTCAACCCGGTGATTTCGTAAACGTACACATCCAGAACTGTACTTCGGCCACTTTGATCGGGAAGGCCGTGGGATATTCATAAACATTTTTAGATGGAAAGCGTACAGGCTATAAAACAACGATTTGAGATTATCGGCAGCGATATCAAACTAAATCGCGCCATCGAAAAGGCGATGCAGGTGGCTCCCACCGATATTTCGGTACTGGTAACCGGAGAAAGTGGTGTTGGAAAGGAAGCTATTCCTAAGATCATCCATGCCTTATCGCACAGGAAACATGCAAAGTATATCGCTGTAAACTGCGGGGCCATACCCGAAGGCACCATAGACAGTGAATTATTCGGACACGAAAAAGGAGCCTTTACGGGCGCTACTCAAACCCGTCGGGGATATTTCGAAGTAGCCGACGGGGGTACTATTTTTCTCGATGAGGTCGGGGAACTGCCTTTAACCACACAGGTAAGGTTATTGCGCGTGCTGGAAAACGGGGAATTTTTAAAAGTAGGATCCTCTCAGGTCCAAAAGACCAATGTGAGAATTGTAGCGGCCACGAATATGAACATGCTGGAGGCCATCAAAAAAGGAAAATTCCGGGAAGACCTTTATTACAGACTGAGTACAGTAGAGATCAATATACCACCGCTCAGAGATCGGCAACAGGATATCCATCTTTTGTTCCGCAAATTCGCATCGGATTTTAGCCAGAAATACAAAATGCCCACCATAAGACTGGGCGACGATGCTATACAGTTGTTGCTCAAATATCGCTGGCCGGGTAATATCAGGCAATTGAGGAATGTAGCCGAGCAGATATCTGTACTGGAGGAAGAACGTTTTATCTCTATAGGGACACTAAATAGTTATTTGCCAAGTGCCGGTGATAGTCAGCTACCAGCCGTAATCGAAAAAGAAGGTCCCAGAAACGACTTCAGCAATGAAAGGGAGATCCTATATAAGGTACTTTTCGACATGAAGGGAGACCTTAACGACCTTAAAAAACTGACTCTGGAACTGCTTAAAAACAACGATTCCTCTCAAGTACAGCAGGAGCATGAGGGGTTGATCAAGAAAATATATGGTGAGAATGGCGATACCATGAAAACCGAAGAACGGCCTCTAGAGGTATTGCCTTTGCCCGAAACCAGTGTAGTGCGGAAAACTGAGAACGAAACACCGCAGGAAGACAAATACAGTTTTGCCGAAGAGATCCAGGAAGAGGAGACCTTGTCATTGCAGGAAAAGGAGATTGAACTGATTAAAAAATCTCTTGATCGGAATAGGGGGAAACGCAAAGCGGCAGCAGCTGAACTGGGCATCTCAGAACGTACACTGTACCGAAAAATTAAACAATACGATTTGTGAGCAAAAGGAACATGGTTATATTGAACCATATTTCAAATAAGATGGGTGTGATATTTAAAAAATCCTTGGCGATATTCTATTCTCTGATGATGTTTAGCTGCCTTTCGGGCTGTGGAGTTTATAACTTTACAGGAGGTGATGTGGGAAGCGCCGAAACGTTCCAGGTAAGTTATTTCCAGAATTATGCCACCCAAAGTCCGGGTTCTACCTTCGACCCTGGCCTCGACCGCGAATTTACGCTGGCCTTGCAGGATTTGATCCTGAGCCAGACAAGTCTGGACCTTGTTACTTCCAGCGGAGATTTACTTTATGAAGGCGAGATCGTGGAGTATAGGGTATCCCCGATGACTGCCACGGCCGAACAACGTGCAGCTCAAAACAGATTAACGATGAGCATTCAGGTACGGTTTTATAATAAAACCAAGGAGGATACAGATTTCGAACAACGGTTTAGCTTCTTTTTCGACTATGATGCCAATTCCCAACTCGCTTCAGTTCGCGACGAGGCACATCAGGTTATTTTTGAACGTCTAACCCAGGACATTTTTAATGCATCTCTTGCCAACTGGTAAGTTTAAACCCAATTGATGAAGGTAAACGAATTTACACATCTGCTGCAATTTCCCAATGAGATGGTCAGTGCTGCTCAGACCCGTCAGTTAGAAGATGTATTGATAGATTACCCTTATTTTCAAACGGCGCGTGCTTTACAGTTAAAAGGGCTGAATAACCTCAACAGCTTTAAATATAACAAAGCGTTAAAAATTACAGCGGCTTATACCGCCGACAGGGATGTGCTTTTCGATTTTATCACCTCCGAAGAATTTCTTCAAAATAGTATCGCGGATACTATTTCCGGTAAAACAGCACCCCTCTCAGAACAAGAGACGATCTCAGAAGACGTGCTCCCCAACCCTGATGCAGATACCGAGATGATCGAAGAATCTTCCGATGAACCTCTGCCCCGCTCGGTACAAGATGCCGATCAGATCCTGGATCCGTCACTTTTCAAATCCAAAGACCCGGAGATCGACCAGCAATTGGCAAAGGAAAAAAGACAAAAAGCCGAAGATTCTCTGGATTTGGGCAAGCCCCTGCCATTTACCAGAAAGGAAAAGCATTCGTTTGGAGAATGGTTGCAGCTAACGTCACTGAAATCTGTGCGCAAAGAAGATGACGAAAAAGAAGGGGAATTAAAGGAACTCCATACCCCCTCCGAAGACAAGACAGCCAAAAAACGCAAATTTGAACTTATCGATAAATTCATAGAAGCGGACCACAAGATCGAGCCCGATATGGACGCACCTATTGCGGATGTAAAATCCTCTGAAAAACTCAGGGAAGATGAATTAATGACCGAGACGCTGGCCAAGGTCTATCTCGAACAAAAAAAGTATAAAAAGGCCATTCAATCGTACCGGATCTTAAGTTTGAAATATCCGGAAAAAAGTGGTTTCTTTGCAGACCGCATAAAAGCGGTAAAGCAGATACAAAAAGAAAATTTGAAATAGATGAGTACATTCACCATATTCCTAATCCTGATTATCGCCGTATGTTTCCTGCTGGTATTGGTGGTCATGGTACAGAACCCAAAAGGTGGAGGCCTTTCTTCTTCCTTTGGTGGAGGTGGTAACCAGATTGTTGGAGGAGTAAAGAAAACAGGGGATTTTCTTGATAAAAGTACCTGGACTCTTGCCACTTTGTTGGTAGTTCTGATCTTGCTCTCCAATGTGGCGATCAAAGGAAATTTCGCGGATGCAGAATCCAAGTTGCTGCAGGGAGATGATATTGAAAATTCGGTTCCTGAAACCGTTCCTGAAGAAGTTCCTGAGGAAATGCCCGCACAGGATGGGGTAAATCCGATTGACACGATTCAGTAAATTTTGAAAATATCAATCGAATATGCCAGCTCAAATGACAAGCTGGCATTTTTATTTAACAAAATGTCAGTTTTGCACTATGGCATAATTTCTGACTAACAGAAAGCGATAATCGATAATCTAAAAACTATAAATATGGCTAAAATTAATATCAAACCTTTAGCAGACAGGGTTTTAATTGAACCTATGGAAGCGGAAACCAAAACCGCCTCGGGTATATACATCCCCGACACTGCCAAAGAAAAACCTCAAAAAGGAAAAGTAGTCGCCGTAGGACCCGGAACGAAAGACGAAAAAATTACCGTAAAAGTTGGTGATACAGTTCTCTACGGAAAATATTCTGGTACCGAACTAAAACTGGAAGGCAACGATTATTTGATGATGCGTGAAAGCGACATTTTAGCGATTATTTAAACACTAAATTTTTGAAAATGGCAAAAGATATAACATTTGATATTGAAGCAAGAGATGGTTTGAGAAAAGGGGTCGATGCCCTTGCCAATGCCGTCAAAGTAACCTTGGGACCCAAGGGTAGAAACGTAATCATAAGTAAGTCATTCGGTTCGCCTGTGGTCACCAAAGACGGTGTAACCGTAGCCAAGGAGATCGAGCTTACCGATGCCCTCGAAGACATGGGCGCCCAAATGGTTAAGGAAGTCGCTTCTAAAACCAACGACCTTGCCGGTGATGGTACTACAACTGCTACCGTTCTGGCACAGGCAATCGTAAAAGAAGGATTGAAAAATGTTGCTGCGGGAGCTAATCCGATGGATCTTAAAAGAGGAATCGACAAAGCGGTTGCCGCCATAGTTGCGCACCTTGCAAAGCAATCAAAAAAAGTGGGTGACAGCTCTGAAAAGATCAAGCAAGTTGCTTCAATCTCTTCGAACAACGATGAAACGATCGGAGAACTCATAGCCGAGGCCTTTGAAAAAGTAGGAAAAGAAGGGGTTATCACAGTAGAAGAAGCCAAGGGAACCGACACCTACGTAGACGTGGTGGAAGGAATGCAATTCGACAGAGGGTATCTCTCGCCTTATTTTGTTACCGATTCGGAAAAAATGATCGCCGACCTCGACAGTCCATATATTCTATTGTTCGACAAGAAGATCTCGACCATGAAGGACCTCCTTCCAGTTCTTGAGCCGGTGGCACAATCAGGAAAGCCGCTATTGATCATCGCAGAAGATGTAGATGGTGAAGCACTGGCCACTCTTGTGGTGAACAAACTGAGAGGGTCATTGAAAATCGCGGCGGTAAAAGCTCCTGGATTCGGAGACCGCAGAAAAGCAATGCTCGAAGATATTGCCATTCTTACCAACGGAACCGTTATTTCAGAGGAAAGAGGATTCTCGCTTGAGAATGCGACTATTGACATGTTAGGTAATTGTGAAAAAATTACCATCGACAAGGACAACACAACCATCGTTAACGGGTCTGGCGCAGCGAAGAACATCAAAACACGAGTTAACCAGATAAAATCTCAAATCGAGACAACGACTTCTGATTATGATCGTGAAAAACTTCAGGAACGACTTGCCAAACTATCTGGTGGCGTGGCCGTCCTCTATGTAGGTGCCGCTTCGGAAGTAGAGATGAAAGAGAAGAAAGACCGGGTAGACGATGCTCTTCATGCAACTCGTGCCGCAGTTGAGGAAGGTATTGTAGCCGGTGGAGGTGTGGCATTTATCCGCGCCAAAGCTGATTTGGCAAAAGTAGCTACCGAAAATGCCGATGAAGAGACAGGTATGCAGATCGTTGCAAGGGCAATCGAATCTCCAATGCGAACCATTGTGGAAAACGCTGGTGGAGAAGGATCTGTTGTTGTCGCTAAAGTCTATGAAGGAAAAGGCGACTTCGGATATGATGCCAAGTCGGAGAAATTCGTAGAAATGCTTAAGGCAGGAATCATTGACCCTGCAAAAGTGACGCGTATCGCTTTAGAGAATGCTGCTTCGGTTGCCGGAATGATCCTGACCACCGAATGCGCCCTAACCGATATTAAAGAAGACGCTCCGGCCGCTCCTCCAATGGGAGGTGGAGGCGGAATGCCCGGAATGATGTAAATCATTGTTCCTTGAAATCACACAAAAAACCGTCCTGTTATGGACGGTTTTTTTTATGCTCCTTACTATCGTCAGTATTGTCTTCCCTGTATTTACAGCAAGGATGGATTTTGTCATAGGCTTCTTCAGAAGCCTTGAGTTCTTGTGTATCGTGCCCCACATTCACCAAAGCGGTCTTAATCTTCATCGAATTGGTTTTGCGCTCGTCGATAATCAAGGATAGCTCATGAGATGGAATATCCCACGATGCATATTTTACCCCCTGTACCTGTAAGGCGGCTTTCTCTATCCGCATCTTGCACATTTCACATTTGCCGTCGACCACAAAGGATATTTTTTTATTTTTCTCCTGTGCCATCGCCGATCCGATAATTAGGGTAAACAGGAATGTGATCAATATTCGCATTTTCATCTTGTTTTTATTTTAAAGTTAGTCAAATTCATAAATTAAACCTGAAGCCAACATAATACATACTTCCTAAAACCGGAGCATATACGATACTGGTATCAAAATACGGGCCAAAAGGATCATTCGCTGCCAGCACCGGATTCGGTTGTTTTACATCTGTAATGTTTTCCGCTCCCACATATGCCTCAAACTTCTTTGAAAATACTCTTGTAACCTGAGCATTCATCAGGCTATAGGGATCCGAAAATGCCGGTAGCCTAAACGGTTCGGGATTGGTCGAAGTGTTTGGCAGCCTTTGTTTGCCAAGGCTATGCAATGTATAGTCCAAGCGCCACTGTCTGTCTTTTTCAGTGACTGCAGTATTATAACCCAGGTTGGCAAAGAATCGATTACGCGCTTGCAGGGGTTTCTGCAAATTCCCACTGTTATAATCTATTCGTACGTCGTAATATTTATAAGCCGTTCGCAACTCCAGGCGGGGTAATACCTCGTAATTGATCTCAAATTGAAAACTGTTGGCGATGCTTTTACCATCCAGGTTATAAAAGGAGATCTCCGTAGGAATCTCCCAATCAACAACGATTTGGTTCCGGAAGTCTGTGCGGTAATAATCAAGACTGATATCCCCGCTACGCCCGAACAAATTAAATCCCTGCAGGAAACTCAAACCAAAATTCCAGGCATCCTCCGGATCCAATCCATATATACTTCCACCGGAATCCAGTAATTGAATTTGACGGGAGGAAGCGAACAATTGCTGGTTTTCAGCAAAAATATTGGCAGCACGCCTGCCTCTGCCCACAGACCCTCTTAGGCTTCCTCTCTCCCATGGGGTATATCGGAGGTGTAGGCGTGGAGTGATAAAATTCCCAAGCCGGTTATGGAAATCCATCCGGATTCCCGCCGTAAGACTAATTTTTTCGAGATTGGTATAGCTGTATTCGAAAAAGGCCCCCGCCGACCGGTCTACCCGACTGAATTCCTGGGTGTTTACTCCTTCTTCATAACTATCATAAGCCAGCGTAATTCCTGTTTTAAAGGTATTCCTTGTATCTCCGATAATAGAATTGAACAACAGATTGGAATAGGCCGAATTATGATCGATATCATAGCGGTTGAACCCAAAATAGGATTCCTGAACATGACCACTGTAAGCGACCTGAAATCCAATACTTTGATAGGGCATGTCGGGAAAGACATAACCTAATTTAAGGGAGGCATCCCACCTGTTGGTTTCGATCTCACCACCCCAGGCATTTGTTGTTAAGCGATCGCTTTCCGGATTAAAAACCGATTCCCCAATCTGCTTCTGATCTCTCAGATAGCGAAGGTTAAAAAAGCTTATCCAACCCCTGTCAGCATCCTGAAACTGCCAACGATTCATCAGATTGATCTGGTTGGCCAGTGGTGCGTCTAAAAATCCATCCCCGTTGTTGTCTACTTTTGTATCCCTTCGATTCCCATGAATGAATAGGCCCGTACTCCACTTTTCGTTCAATTTGCCATTAAGATGGGTATTGAGTTCGAGGCGCCCGTTCCTATTGGCGTATCCATTGATAAAAAGCAATTCCTCATCGGAGGGTTTTAGCAACTCCGTATTGATCTGCCCGGATATGGATTCATATCCATTCATCACACTACCGGCACCTTTGGTGATCTGTATACTCTCTATCCATGTACCGGGCGTAAAGGTAAGCCCGTAGGTCTGGGAGGCACCTCTGACCATCGGAATATTTTCCTGGGTGATCAGAAGGTATGGGCTGGTAAGTCCGAGCATCTGGATCTGTTTGGTTCCTGTAAGCGCGTCATTGAAATTCACATCGATGGCCGGATTGGTTTCAAAGCTTTCTGAAAGATTACAGCAGGCTGCCTTGAGCAATTCAGCACTATTTACCGTTACCACATTCTGTGTGGTATAAAAAGCCTTTTGTACGGCTTCTTTTTCCTGTTCCAGCACTACCTCATCTAATTGATTTTCGGATCGCAGAAAATGTTGGATTAATTGTGGGCCATCTATGATTAAGGTGTCGGTGCGATACCCAACATGACTTATTATAAGCCTGTTGTACTCGGCTGAATACGGGATGCTAAAATGTCCATCCTGGTCCGTAACCGTCCCGATTTGCGAATCCTGCCAATACACGTTTACCCCTGCCAATCCTGGTTGAGCTGCTGTACCATCGGATTCTCTTACCGTGCCGCTAATTGCTTCCTGGGCATAACTCAAAACGCCTAGCTGAAAGCATACTATGGTTAATAAAAGTTGTTTCATTGATTGTGATATACAAATTTGATTTTTCTTAGAATAAAATGGAATACACTCCTAGCGGAGTGAAAATGGAGTAGTAATCAGATCTGAGTTTCGAATTACACCATTGCGGGAATCCTACTCAAGATCTGAAGTCAAAAATCAAATTAAGAATATCTCATCGAGGAGTTGTATATCCCTCACATACACCGGAGGTGGTGGATATTCAGCGGGTGGAATCAGATCAGGTGAAGTTTGCAGGAAAGTGCTATAAACATAGTACCAGCAGACACTGAGAATGGGCTGCGAAAATTCTATATGATCTTTATTCAGTTTAAGCTGATCCTGGCCATCGAAAACAACAATTTGTTCATCGCAACAGGAAGTGTTTTTCTCCTGATCCTGCCCGGGCAGGGAATTCTCCATTTCCATACCACAACCATGCGATTCCCCAAAGATGGCTACATCTACCAGGCGACCCATACAATAATGTTCCTCCATAGTCCAGGAAAGACTCGAAAGAACTACCAGGGTAGCGAGTAACTTAATGCCAAGATTCCGAAGGAATTTCATAACGGGTGTAAAATTACAAAAAAAACTGCCCAAAGTTGTTGAGACGCATTGTATTAACGCAATTTTAGCGTAATTATTCCTAATCGAAACAGCTGATTTTTTAATTTTGGAAAAAGTCGAAATGCATCAGAAACTTAGGCCTCAGGTAACCTCAATATTACATCATTCCAGACTGGACACCAATTCCCGGCTGGAAAAGATTTGTGTCCTTCTTCGATCAAATATCCCTTACTACAACTGGGTGGGTTTCTATTTTAAAAATGGTGATAAGCAAGAACTCAAGCTGGGTCCTTTTGCCGGAGCTCCGACCGATCATACCATCATTCCCTTTGGGAAAGGGATTTGCGGACAGGTGGCCGAAAGCAATGAGAATTTTGTAGTACCCGATGTGTCAGCCCAGGAAAACTATATCGCTTGTGGTCTTGATGTAAAATCTGAGATCGTCGTTCCTCTTTTTAAAGATGGGGAAAATATTGGCCAGATCGATATAGATTCAGAATCGCTCGATCCCTTTACAGAAGAGGATGAGCGTTTTCTTGAATTCATCAACCGGGAGGTAGCCAAAATTCTTTAAAACTTTCCGGATTTTGTTAATAACACAACTACCCATTTAGCAGCCAAAAGTTTACATTTGTTTCCTTAATCCCACTAAAATGAGCACAATAAAAAAGGCCTCTACCGCACTGATATCTGTTTTCCATAAAGATGGCCTTGAGCCCATTGTGAGAAAGCTAGACGATCTCGGCGTTACCATATACTCTACAGGTGGCACCGAAAAATACATCAAAGAACTAGGTGTCGAAGTCATCCCTGTTGAAGAAGTCACCAGCTACCCGTCCATCCTTGGAGGAAGAGTAAAGACATTACACCCCAAGGTCTTTGGCGGCATCCTTAATCGGCAAGACCAGGAAAGCGATGTAGCCCAGCTCGAAGAGTATGATATTCCGCAGCTCGACATTGTAATTGTAGACCTTTATCCTTTCGAAAAAACAGTTGCCGAAGGGGCAAGCGAACAACAGATCATCGAAAAGATCGATATAGGTGGGATTTCATTAATCAGAGCAGCGGCCAAAAACTACAAAGATGTACTATGTGTTTCTTCCATGGAAGACTATGGGTCATTTTTGAATATCCTTTCTGAGGGCCAGGGTAGCACTAGCCTAGAACAACGCAAAGGCTTTGCCAGAAAAGCTTTCGATATTTCTTCCCATTACGACTCCGCCATTTTTAACTATTTCGACGATTCGGACGAATTGGGATCCTTTAAAATAAGTGAACAGCAGGGCAAGATTTTACGATATGGAGAAAATCCACATCAGCGTGGGTATTATTTCGGTGATTTCGATGCTGTTTTCGATAAGCTTCATGGGAAGGAGCTCTCCTACAATAACTTGCTGGATGTAGATGCCGCCGTAAATCTGATGGAAGAGTTTCGAGACGAACAACCAACGTTTGCCATCTTGAAGCACAATAATGCTTGTGGCTTTGCCCGACGGAGTACGGTTAAAGAAGCATATCTCGATGCTTTGGCTGGAGATCCCGTTTCTGCATTCGGTGGGATCCTCATAAGCAATTCACCTATAGATGGGTCTACAGCTGAAGAAATCCATAAACTATTCTGTGAAGTGGTCATCGCACCGGCTTTCGAGGAAACCGCTATTGAAATACTCAAGGGAAAGAAGAACAGGATCTTACTTGTACAGAAAAAGGTTGTATTGTCTGATCAACTGGTACGAACCTGTTTGAATGGTTTCCTTGTTCAGGATAAAGACAATAGAACCGATAGTAAAGAGCAACTCGATTATGTGACTCAAAACAAACCATCTGAGCGCGAATTAGACGATTTGATCTTCGCCTCTAAGATCTGCAAACACACCAAGTCCAATACCATTGTCCTGGCAAAGAATGGTCAGCTATGCGCCAGTGGTACAGGGCAGACATCCAGGGTCGATGCTTTGAATCAGGCCATTCACAAAGCACGGTCGTTCGATTTCGACCTCGATGGCGCCGTGATGGCCAGCGACGCTTTCTTTCCATTTCCCGATTGTGTGGAGATCGCTTTTTCGGCCGGGATAAGAAGTGTTATACAGCCCGGGGGATCGATAAAAGATCAGTTGAGTATAGATTATTGCGACCAAAACGACATGGCGATGGTCATGACAGGTACTCGTCATTTTAAGCATTAATTTTACTACTTTTGTCGATAAACCAAATCCAATAATCCGAAACCAAACTAATTTACATGGGGTTTTTTGATTTCCTGACTGAAGAAATAGCCATCGATCTTGGCACTGCAAATACACTGATCATCCACGCCGACAAGGTGGTGGTAGACAGTCCATCTATTGTGGCCCGGGACCGGATCACCGGTAAGATCATCGCCGTTGGGAAGGAAGCTAATATGATGCAGGGCAAGACGCATGAAAACATCAAGACGATAAGGCCGCTTAAAGATGGGGTGATCGCAGATTTTGATGCATCGGAAAAAATGATCAACATGTTCATCAAGAACATCCCCGCCCTTAAGAAGAAATGGTTTCCTCCAGCACTTCGGATGGTTATTTGTATTCCTTCGGGGATTACCGAAGTGGAAATGCGTGCGGTTAAAGAGTCTGCAGAAAGGGTAAACGGGAAAGAGGTATACCTCATTCACGAACCCATGGCGGCCGCAATAGGAATCGGGTTAGACATCATGCAACCCAAAGGTAATATGATCGTAGACATCGGAGGGGGTACCACGGAAATTGCGGTAATTGCGCTTGGTGGGATCGTTTGCGACAAATCAGTAAAAATTGCAGGTGATGTGTTTACTAACGATATCATCTATTATATGCGAACCCAGCACAATCTATATGTGGGGGAAAGCACGGCTGAGAATATAAAGATACAGATCGGTTCTGCCATTGAAGATCTTCAATCTCCACCCGATGACATGTCGGTGCAGGGGCGCGATCTTCTGACCGGAAAACCTAAACAGGTTCAGATTTCTTTCAGGGAGATCGCAAAAGCACTCGATAAGTCTATTCTTAGGGTCGAAGATGCGGTCATGGAAACACTTTCTCAAACACCCCCCGAATTGGCCGCGGATATCTATAATACCGGAATATATCTTGCCGGCGGAGGTTCTATGTTAAGAGGTCTCGATCGCAGGCTGTCACAAAAGACAGATCTTCCGGTTTATATTGCAGAAGATCCTTTAAGGGCAGTGGTCAGAGGCACAGGAATTGCACTTAAAAATCTGGAACGCTATAAAAGTATTCTTATAAAATAAGAATTACCTAAAGTATTCCGGAGATGATATAGAGTCCTACTCGAACTGAAATTAACAATTAAAAGGTGAATGCAGCAGATAATTAATTTCATTCTACGTTACAAAATAACGTTGCTGTATATCCTCCTGCTTATTATTTCCCTGGCATTTACCGTTCAATCTCATTCATACCATCGTTCCAAATATTTTAATTCCGCCAACTGGTTCAGTGGCAGCATATACAATAGCATGGATCGGATCTCTAATTACTTCAAACTGGGAGATATTAACCATCAGCTTGTGGAAGAGAACCGTCGTCTGCGATCTTTGCTCTACAATAACGAAGAGAGAGATTCTGTAGAACTCGACACGGCGCGGCTTAATTATACTATACTTTCTGCGAGGATTATCAAGAACAGTTATTCGAACCAGGATAATTATATCACCATAAACCGGGGAAAAAATCATGGTGTGAAACAAGATATGGGGGTGATCACTGCGCTTGGGATCCTGGGTATCGTTGAGAAGACTTCCAACAACTATGCCGCTGTACAGAGTATCCTAAACACTAAATCGAATATCAATGCTAAGATCAAAGGCACAAATAATTTTGGCTCACTAATATGGAATACCAGTCGTTTCGACGAGGTTCAACTCGAAGATATTCCCAGGTTGGTAAACTTGCTGGTTGGCGATACCATCGTAACAGGAGCAAGGTCGAGTATTTTCCCTGAAAACATTCCCATTGGTACTATTAAAAAATTTGATCTGAACACCTCACAAAGCTCTTACAATATAGACGTTCAACTCTTTAACGATATGACCAATCTGAAGAACGTATATATTATTGATAATCCCAGCCGGGAGGAAATTCTCGAACTGGAAAATGATTTAAACAATGACCGGTAGTCGTTATTTTATCAATATCCTGAGGTTTACCTTGCTTGTGCTGGTACAGGTTCTGGTATTCAACCGACTAAATTTCTTCGGTTTTATCAATCCGATGATTTATATACTGTTCCTTTACTGGTATCCGATAAAAGAAAATCGGGCTGTATTTATCGGCGTGGGTTTCTTATTGGGGTTTGTCATTGATATCTTCTCCGACACCTTAGCCCTGCACGCCGCTGCAACCGTAAGTATCGCCTATTTAAGGCCCACCATTATGCGCTTTGTTTTTGGGATCAATTACGAATTTCAAAGTTTTAAACTTTCTAACACCACACGCGCACAACAAATTACATTCCTGGCGTTATTAATTGTAGCACACCATGTGATTTTCTTTACGCTTGAAATTTTTAGCTTACCAAATTTGCTGGTAATTTTGAAGAAAGTTATTTTCACAGGAATGGGGACACTGATATTGTGCCTCTTGTTCAGTTCCTTGTTTAGCGTTCAAAAAGAGTAAAATCTAAGATGAAAAGGTTTACTTCGAGCTGAAGGTCCAGTGAGACCAAGACAGATTTGTTGTATCTGAGTGATTGAATACATGAAAAAGATCTTATTATCATCGATCATTATCATCATTGGAATTTCCTTTATAGGAAGACTTTCCTATTTACAGATATTTAGTTTCTCCCCCAACCAGGTATTGGAAGATACAGCGATAAAGGCAATCTATGATTACCCGGAGCGTGGCTATATCTACGATCGTAAAGGCAGGTTATTGGTTGCCAACCAACCGGCATATGACGTAATGGTTATCCCACGGGAAGTAAAACCCCTCGACACCCTCGAATTTTGTCAGCTCCTAAGAATTGAGAAAGATAAGTTTATCGAGAAATTGCGTAAAGCAAGGGTATATTCTCCCCGGCTACCCTCGGTTCTGGTACCCCAGCTTTCGAAGGAAGACTATGCACGTCTTCAGGAAAAAATGAGAAAATACGAGGGTTTCTATATACAAAAACGATCCCTGCGTTATTATAGCACAACGAGTGGCGCCAATGTTTTGGGCTATATCAGTGAAGTTAATGAGACCGACCTTCTAAAAAACCCCTATTATGTCCAGGGGGAACTCACCGGACGAACCGGAATTGAGAAGCAGTATGAAGAAATCCTGCGAGGGCGAAAAGGTGTTAAGTTCATACAAAAAGACCGCTTTAATCGGGATATCGGACCATATAAAAATGGGATCCTTGATACACTTCCGGAGCAGGGAAAAGAACTATATGTAACCCTCGATAAGGCACTTCAGGAATATGGAGAAAAATTGATGAAGGGCAAACGCGGAGGTATTGTTGCTCTCGAACCTTCCACAGGTGAGATCCTGGCTCTTATTTCCGGGCCTACCTATGATCCTGCTTTGCTGGTCGGAAGAGAACGGTCCAGGAACTATAGTAAACTCCATTATGATACCATTTCAAAACCTACTTGGGACAGAGCTATCCTGGCCGAACCATCACCTGGTTCCCCGTTTAAGACCCTTAACGCTCTAGTAGCGCTTCAGGAAGGCGTAATAAAACCCGAAACCACGATCAGGTGCTACAATGGGTTTTATGTCGGGAATACCTTAAGAGGATGTCACTGTGGTGGTGGTATCCGGAATATGAACAATGGGATATACAAGTCGTGTAATGCCTATTTCGCCGGTACTTTCAGAAAGATCTATGATAAATTTGAGACCACCGATGAGGGTATGGACATTTGGTCTGCCCATATGAAGAGTTTCGGTTTGGGTGATTTTCTTGGCTATGACCTACCTACCGGCAGACCCGGTAGGATTCCCGATAAAGCATATTACGATCGCTTTTATGGGGATAACCGATGGAGCTCCTCCTATATTATCTCAAACTCTATCGGGCAGGGAGAAGTAGCCGCAACCCCTATCCAACTTGCAAATATGACCGCTGCCATAGCTAACAGGGGTCATTACTTCACTCCTCATATCCTTAAAAAGATCGATGGCATTCCCATCAGAAAGCCAGAATTCACAGAGCCGAAACATACTACGATCGACAAAAAACATTTCGATCCTGTGGTTCGGGGTATGAGTGATGTTTATACAAAGGGAACGGCAAAATGGTTGCAGGTACCCGGAATAGATGTCGCAGGTAAAACCGGAACTGTGGAGAATTACACCAGGATCGATAGTGTAAAGACCCAGCTGACCGATCATAGTATTTTTGTAGCCTTTGCCCCGGTCGACAATCCAAAAATCGCCCTGGCTGTTTTTATTGAACATGGCTATTATGGTGCAAGATATGCCGGACATATCGCCTCCTTGCTGATCGAAAAATATCTTAAAGGCGAAATCACAAGGAAGGATCTTGAAAAACGAATGTTGGAAAAGACCCTTGAGCACGAATATGCGAAGCCTTACAGTGGTGAAGAATTCAAGATTAACGAGTATGTCTGGTAGAAGCGTCTTAAAGCGGGTCGACTGGCTTACTATTCTTCTATATTTCTTACTTGTCATCATAGGGTGGGTCAATATTTATTCCAGCACTTTTTCTGAAGACCAGCCCTCAATATTCAATTTCTCACAACTCTATGGGAAGCAATTGGTCTTTATCGGGATCAGTACCCTAGCGATATTTATTGTGCTGGCTCTGGAGGCCAATTTCTATGAACGCTTTGCCAGTGTATTATATATTATTTCACTGGTTTCCCTGATTGGATTGTTTGTGTTTGGCAAAACCATCGCCGGAGCAACCTCCTGGTACGATTTAGGATTTTTCAATTTGCAGCCTTCAGAATTTGCTAAAATTGCGACGGCCCTTGCACTGGCCAAATATTTAAGTGACATACAAACCGATATTAAGAAGCCAAGGCATCAGTTGTATGCCTTTCTGATTATCCTTATCCCGGCTTTTCTGATCATACCCCAACCAGACCCTGGTAGTGCCCTGGTGTTTTTTTCACTCATCTTTGTTTTATTCCGGGAAGGACTTCCGCTCTACTACCTGGCAATTGCCTTTCTTGCATTATTGATATTCGTAACCACACTCATGTTTGGCACAACATGGGTTGCCATCGGACTGGTGTTGCTTATCGCTATTTTCCTTTTGGTTAAAAGAGCTAGTTTTAAAGTACCTGTACTACCTATGATCGCGGTATTCGTGGTCTCTATTTTGTTTTCACTATCGGTGAATTTAGTCTTTAATGAGGTATTCGAACAGCGCCACCGGGATCGCTTCAGTTTATGGTTACGCCTGGAAAAAGATCCGGATAAACTGGAGACCATCCGAAAAACTATTGGCTATAACACCTATCAGTCTGAAAAGGCCATCGAATCGGGAGGTTTTTTCGGAAAAGGATTTCTGGAGGGAACACGGACCAAGGGCGACTTTGTCCCCGAGCAGCATACAGATTATATATTTAGCACCGTAGGAGAAGAGTGGGGATTCATAGGAACCACCCTTGTTGTACTTTTATTTACTTTTCTGTTGTTGCGCCTGGTACGTATTGCAGAAAGACAAAAAAACGATTTTAGCAGAATGTTCGGCTATGGTGTGATCTCCATTCTGCTGATCCATTATTTCATCAATATCGGTATGGTGATCGGTGTTTTGCCCACTATAGGGATTCCCCTGCCCTTTTTTAGTTATGGTGGATCGGGCTTATTGGGCTTTACGGTTTTGCTCTTTATTTTCCTCAAATTAGATTCGAACCGGCTTAACGAATGGTAGTAAAACGCCAATCGTCCTGATCTGTTCCAGATTCGATCTCCAATTGTTTTTCTTCAGGTAGCGTTCTAAAAAAATCCAGGCCTGTCATTTCCTCTATGCGGTCTATACTAACCACATAATTTTCCGGAGCGTCGTTCGCCAGACGGTTGGGAATAAGAAATGCTATAACCCTGAGGTCCTGCTCAGTGCCGCGAACTACTATTTTATAATACCAGCGGGGTACGGCAACGTCTTCGTCCCCGATGGTTTCCAGCCTGCTTTCCAAAACCCCTGCGGTTGCGATAAAAAGTTCCCCATATCGCTTACCCCAAATACGTACCTGCTTTTCAAGCTCGTTCCATATCCCAGCATTGAACTCCGGATCCTGAGGAGAAATATTACTGGTATAAAAGGTTTCACGGTACGCCATTTCGGAAAACCTGCGATCACCAGCCGGACAGAGGTGCCCCCGATCATATCCCGATCCCTTGTAGTTCCGCCAGGATGCCGATTTCGAATCGAGATATGGATCCTCGATAAAGTCGGGACGTTCGCGGTCATCATAGGTCAGATGGTTTTTATGAAGCATATATATTACCCATTCTGCTTGTTCATGGGCCTCGCTATAGGAAAGTGAGAAATGATCATGATTTATCACCTGGCCCGTGGTAGAAGATGGTACCAGAAAAGCAGGTACTTCGGTTTTAGAAGCGTCATCCTTCGAAGTGGAATAACTCTGTGGCGTATAGAAGTTTTCAAAAATCCAAAACCCCACGATACATATGATCAACAGAGAAGTATAAATCCAACGATCGCGCTGCCTTTTGTTCATGGGGTAAATTTAATATAATTTAGTAGCTATAGGTGTACCGCGATGCAGTAAGGAATACATGCAAACACCGACAAAAGGATGGATTGAATCGATATAGATAATTTATTGAATATGCTAACCTGGAAAGAAGTAATCAATTACGCAGTTAAAGGCAACCCAAAGCCCGATCGCAGGGTGGAAAAGTCGGATGCAGAATGGAAGGAACAACTGAGTCCGGAACAATTTAGAATTACCCGGCAAAAAGGTACCGAATCTCCTCATTCCGGAGCGCTTTGCACGATCTATGATGCAGGAAAATATGCCTGTGTATGTTGTGATACATCGCTTTTCGATTCGACTATTAAGTTCGATTCGGGAACCGGATGGCCTAGCTTTACGCAACCCATCAAGGAAAACGCTATAAAGTATAAAAGGGACACTTCCTATGGCATGGTCCGGGTAGAAGTGATGTGCAATACCTGTGATGCCCATCTTGGACACGTATTTCCTGATGGCCCGGAGCCCAGCGGATTGCGCTATTGTATTAATTCTGCATCTATGTATATCCAGAAAGAAGAGACCGTATGAAAGATCAAAAAACAAAACTAGCTACATTTGGCGGCGGCTGTTTTTGGTGTACTGAAGCAGTATTCCAGGAAGTCAGGGGAGTTGAAAAGGTGGTTTCGGGTTATACCGGAGGAACTGCTCCGGGCAAACCTACCTACAGGGAAGTCTGTTCCGGATTAACCGGACACGCAGAGGTGGTTCAGATCACCTTCAATCCGGAGCTCATCTCTTACAGAGACCTCTTGCTTATTTTCATGACCACTCACGACCCCACAACACTGAACCGTCAGGGGGCAGATGTAGGCACACAATATCGCTCTGTAATCTATTATCACGACGATGAGCAAGAGCAATTGGCCAAAGAGGTACTTCACGAAATTAAAGAGTATTACGAGGACCAAATTGTTACCGAATTATCGAAGGCGGTTACCTTTTACGAAGCGGAAGAAGATCATCAGGATTACTACAGAAACAATGCACAACAAGGGTATTGCAGTTTTGTGATCACCCCCAAACTCCACAAGTTTCGCAAGATGCACGCCGACAAATTAAGGCAGACTGCGTAAAATTAGTCGTCTTACTTTTTTTACTTAGACCATAAATAATCTAATCTTTGTGGCTTTAAGGATAAAGCGATATTCGTTCCGTTCTGTGAAGGGTTATGATATCGAAGAAAGCGACCGGTGGCATAATAGTAGCCTCAAAAACGACGGATCTACTGTTATAATCGATTTCTATAGATTTTCCAACGGCACTACCCTGATCGACTATAGCGCCGGGTGAGAAAAGCACATGATCGTCATTTTCGAGAAAGTCTACATCTGAAACGATCCTCGAATAGGTTTCATCGCCCCGTTCCTTCCCGTATTGCCAAAGCTGCTGGATGGTCTTATTGGTTTCATCGATCCGGTATTCTACCGCCCGGCTATAGGGTCCGCTAGATACATAGTTCCTGTTATCTCCATTGTCGAATAACATAATATTACCCTCAGGTGTGATCAGGGGCGCATGCTGGTACCAACTCCATTCAAAATCCGGATGATTTAAAGTACCCTCCAGTACCTGGATATCGGTGATCAACTGACCATCGGCATCGAGGGGTTGCAATAACTTTGAGGAGAGATCAGCACCATTGCCAGACAAAGCCCAATCTCGGTGGGGTGCCAGTATCCATATAACCTCGTTATTGGAATCGAGCTTCACCAGGCCCTGGGTACGTCCTGAAACAATTATGGTATTATCTCTTTCATCGTAGAGAACTGCATTGGCATGAAACCAATCGACCGGATCATTAGTCCAGGATATTCTCGTGTTCTGCAGGGCCAGATTCAGATCCCATACATTGACGATGTCTTTACTTGTTCGATCGATCTCTATTATATGATCTTCAACCGTTGAAGCTCCCATCTTATTTACTGTCACCAGAAAATTACCATTGGGCTTCTCGTGTACCTCATGGTGAAAAGAATACCCCGGCATGTCCCATGTATTAATTGTATTTCCAAAAAGATCTACCTCATAGATCTTATTGATCTCCCCACTGAGGCCAAAGCCACTCCCTCCTGAACCAAAGTAAAAATTGCCATTGGAAAGACGCTCCACACCATCGTCATAAAACAAGGCCCCCAGTTCAGGGCTGGCATTAAAATCAAGATACCACCGGATCTCACCATAGGAATCGAAAATGAAGGGCCTTTGAGGAAAGGTCGCACCGTTGTGACCAAAATAACTTACCAGAGTCATCCCATCGGCCATATCATTCCGCCTGGCTTGGTCGATAACGATCTGAGGCATTACGCCGATAAGCGGTTCGGTTTGAATCTCAAATCGCTCTGTTCCGAGATTATCACCACCTGTGTCGTACAAGGTCAGATCTACATAATTCAGATGATCTGCATATAAACCATGTACCGGAAGGGTCAGTTGGGACCCGACTGATTGAAATTCATGTACAAAATCTGATTCGGATCCGTAGCGGCCTTTGATCCGCATACTCACCCTTACTTCTTCGCTGGTCTCCAGTTCGATGGTTGCCGAAAGTGGGGAAAAACCACTTGGGTTAAGGCTTACAAACTGGTTTCGGATTACATCTGTTCCGCTGGGTTCGCCATTAGGGTTTCCCTCATCCTTACTGCAGGAAACCGCAATAAGCATCAAAAATAAAGCAGCTAAAACAGTTCTTATTTTATTAATTGAAAAAGGCATTATGTTTTTTTGATTTTTCAGCTCGACAGACTCTCAAAAAAAGAGGCGATCAGAAACAGTAAACCCCATTCGCACGAATAGGGTTTATTATTTTACCGATCGATTATTTTATCCTTTTACACTGGCCAGTTTACCTTTTTTAATATTATTGATCTTAAGGTCTCTTAAAACATTAACAGCTTCTTCAACATAAACATCCCGGGCAAGATCCTGATGCCATCTGTCTCGCTTTTCCCTTAAGACCTGATCTTGTGTAAAGAGTTCAGTTTCGTATTGCAAGGATTCAAAAGTCAGTTTTGAGTCGTAATCTGAAATACTCTCAAAGTATTCCGATTGGTTCCTATTCTTTCGTTCTTCGTTTTTATAGATATTATAATTGAGGCTCACCGTTGTTTTTTCCTGTTGTTCTTTCAGCCATTTGGCATTTTCCTCGATCAACTTTATCTGCGGATTAGACTTCATTCGCCTGCTGCTGTTGGCAATTGTAGCCTCATAATCGATATATCCTTCCCACAGATCATATTTCGCAGGAGTTATCTTATCCCAACCCAGCGGATTTCTCTGGTCGCGTTCGCCTAGATCGATATAACTATAACGATCCGGGACCACAACGTCGCTCTTTACACCCTCCAATTGGGTGGAACCGCCATTAATCCTATAAAATTTCTGGGTAGTGAGTTTTATCGCCCCGAGGTCTCCATATTCATTACTTCTTACAATATTTTCGAGCGGTATAACATTCTGAACCGTACCCTTTCCGAAGGTTTGCTTACTACCGATAACAATCGCTCTTTTATAGTCTTGCATCGCTGCAGCTAAAATCTCGGAAGCCGACGCAGATAATTCGTTCACAAGAATAACCAATGGCCCATCCCATTGTATTCTTTCGTCCTTGTCTTCATAAACATCTTTATCTTTTCCAGAAGAACGTACCTGAACAATGGGGCCGTCTTTAATAAATAATCCGGCCATCTCCACAACGGTTTTCAACGAACCTCCTCCATTATCCCTAAGATCCAGAACCAATCCTTCGATCCCTTCTGCTTTCAGACGCTCTACTTCCTTGGCTACATCGGTTGCAGCATTTCTTTCGGCATAATCTTCAAAATCAACATAAAACTTAGGCAGGTGGATCAGACCAAATTTATTCTGTTCCTTGATCACCGTAGCCGACTTAGCGTACGATTCCTCGAGTTCAACCACATCACGGGTAATTGAGATTTCACGTATGCTTCCATCGACCTTTCGAACCGTAAGATCAACAATGGTTCCTTTAGGGCCTTTTATTAGTTTGATAGCATCATCGAGGCGCATACCTACAATATTCACCGGAAGATCACCTTCCTGTCCAACTTTTAGGATCTCATCTCCTACCTCCAATTGTCGGTCTCTCCAAACAGGGCCACCCGAAATTATTTCGACGATTTTAGCCCCTTCAGGTTTTTTCTGAAGCCGGGCTCCTATGCCTTCAAATTTTCCAGACATGCTTATATCGAACTTATCCTTATCATCAGGAGCAAAATAATATGTATGAGGGTCAAATTCGTCAACAATTGTATTGATATACTGCACAAACCAGTCTTTGCGCTCAAGGTCGTCGATGAAGTCGAAAAATTCGTCTAGTGTTTGTTCTGTTGCTTCTCTTGCTTCCAGCTCAAGGAGGTTGGATTCTTTTGTCTGGTAAGCCGCGTCGTTTTTCTTATTTTGATCTTCATCCTTTATCTTGGAATCATAAGTACCGATAGTAGCATATTTCAACTGCTTTCTCCAGCGTTCCATCAAATCCTTTTTGGAGGCAGCAAAGGTAACCTTGTCATAATCGATGTCGATATGTTCTTCCACCGTATAATCGAAAGGATCCGATAAAACAACTTTGTAGATCTCTTTGGCATCATCCATCCTGGTCATCAAACGATCGTACACCAAATTGAAAAAGGAAATATCTGTATTCTTGATCTGATCATCGATCTGGAATTTATATTGTTCAAATTCCAAAATATCTTCTTCGAGAAAATAACGTTTTGTAGGGTCAATGATATCGATGAAATCGTCAAAGACATTTGCCGAAAAATCATCATTTATATCCTTGGGTTCATAATGACCTCGTTCGAGTACATAGGTGATAAGATCCAATAGCAATTTATCTTTATCATCAGACTCGAAAGATTTACTCGTAAAACTGCAGGATGCAACGGCAATTATGATTACCAGAAAACCAAGAGCAAAATTCCTTTTCATGTACGTTTTTTATTGTCGAAATACGTCTTTTGAACCATCTATTATGAAAAAAGGCGTATTTACGGGGTTTCAGTAATTCCAAATGAATTCTCTAATATACAGAAAAAACCATGCCAGTACCTAGGCAGGCCCCATTAAATTTTTGTTAAACACCCCAAGACTGAAGCTCGAAAAAGCCCATTTTTACTGACGTTTACCTTTGTATGCAGATGACAAACCAGCTGCTTCGCACCTTGTCGGGCATACTATGTTTTATATGTTTAGAGAACCTTAAGGATTAACACATTTAAAAACGTATTTTTGACCTTTAAAGTATATTCTATGCCAAATCCGTTGATTCTGGTCACCAATGACGACGGAATAACCGCTCCGGGGCTTAGGGCACTTATCCGATATATGAAGGATATTGGAGATGTGGTAGTAGTGGCGCCCGACAGTCCGCAATCTGGTATGGGACATGCCATTACCCTAGACAGCACCTTGTATCTTCAAGAGGTGAATCTGAACCCGGAAAGCGGTGCGATTGCCGAATATAGCTGCAGTGGTACACCCGCGGATTGTGTAAAACTCGCCCTGCAGGAATTGCTGGGCCGTAAACCAGACCTGTGCGTTAGCGGCATTAATCATGGATCAAATTCCTCGATCAATGTTATATATTCTGGGACCATGAGTGCGGCTATTGAAGCTGGTATTGAAGGTGTGCCTGCCATTGGATTCTCCTTATGCGATTATTCCTGGGAGGCCAATTTTAATCCGGCGGAAGAAGCCGTGAAAAAAATTGTGCTTGAAGCACTTGCCAAAGGCATCCCAAAAGGGGTTGTATTAAATGTCAATATACCGAATACGCCAAATGGCCTTAAAGGTGTCAGAATATGTCGTCAGGCCAGGGCAAACTGGAAGGAGAAATTCGATAAACGAACCAATCCGATGGGCAGGGATTACTATTGGCTAACCGGCGTGTTCGAATTGCTGGATCATGGTGAGGACACCGATGAATGGGCATTAGCAAACGATTACGTTTCGGTGGTGCCAACTCAATTTGATCTTACCGCACATCACGCCATTCAAGATCTAAACAGCTGGATTCTCAATGAATAAGAAAAAAGAAATAGTTATAGGATTTGTTGTAGGCATTATCGCCAACACTATCGGCACATTACTGTATATCATTTTATTTTCAGATATGGGTATAGCAGAGACTTTTAAGGCCGCCAAAGAACAGGATCACCTGGGCAGTTTGTTGGCCCTCGGTGCGATTCTGAATCTGCTGGCTTTCTTTGGTTTTCTAAAAATCAGACGAGATCAGCGCGCCAAAGGTGTCTTAATAGCTACCTTGCTCACTGCCATGATCATACTCTACTTTAAAGTCGTTTAATAATTTTTAGCCTATGAAGTATTATATCATTGCTGGTGAGGCTTCAGGCGATTTGCACGGCTCTAACCTGGTAAAAGCTCTAAAATCTACAGACCAGGAGGCTCAAATTCGTGCATGGGGAGGGGATTTGATGGAAAAGGCCGGAGCTACACTGGTAAAAAATTACCGGGAAACCGCTCTTATGGGCTTTTTAGAAGTGCTCCTTAATATCAGGTCCATTTTCCGGAATATTCGATTTTGTAAGAATGATATCGCTTCTTTCAATCCCGATATGATCATTTTCATCGACTATTCGGGTTTTAATCTGAGAATAGCCAAATGGGCCAGGAAAAAAGGTTTTAAGACTACATATTTTATTTCACCTCAGATCTGGGCTTCCAGGGAGGGTCGGATAAAAAACATCAAACGGGATATCGATCAGATGTTAGTCATCCTGCCTTTCGAAAAAGACTTCTATGAGAATAAGCATCAATATCCCGTTGAATTTGTGGGTCATCCACTGATCGATGCTATAGAATCTATGCCCCCGGCAAGTGATATAGATTTTAGAGCAGCGCACCAACTGGACGCAGACAAACCAATTATCGCACTCCTACCAGGAAGCCGTAAACAGGAAATCAAGAATATGCTCGATGTCATGCTGGGACTTGTAAACGATTTCCCAGGATACCAGTTTGTGATCGCCGGTGCACCGAGCCTGGGACCGGAAGAATATAATACCTATCTGGAGGGTAAAAATGTTAGTCTGGTCTATAATCGAACCTATGACCTGCTCCGTAACGCACATGCGGCTTTGGTAACCAGCGGAACCGCCACCCTTGAAACAGCACTCTTTCATGTGCCCCAGGTAGTTTGTTATAAAGGCAATTGGATATCCTATCAAATCGCCAGAAGAATTATTACACTCAATTATATATCTCTGGTTAATCTGATCATGGAAAAAGAGGTTGTCACCGAACTGATTCAGGACCAGCTAAATGTAAAGAATCTCAGAAAAGAACTGAGACTGATCCTCGAAGGACCACAGCGCGATGCCCAACTGGTAGCCTATAATAAACTGGAAAAAAAACTTGGAGGAGGCGGTGCAAGTAAAAAGGCTGCAAGGCTAATTGTAGAAAATTCCTAAATTTGATATCCAGGATATGACTAACATACTTGGATGGCCCGTAAAATTCTGTTCCTGATCTTAGCCCTTTCTCTTAGCAACTGCATTGTTAAGAAAAAGACCACCTATGGCAAATCGAGAAGCGTAACGGTTGAAGCAACCGAGGATACTGAAACTCCACCAGACGAAAGTACTACAGATAAGGTGGAAGTCCCCGAAGCAGGAACAACCGATAAGGCCGACGAGATTATCAATACTGCACTCACCTACTCTGGCGTAAGGTATAAATACGGAGGTACTTCGGCACAGGGTATGGACTGCTCGGGATTGCTTTTCGTTTCATTTGGTAAGAACGAAGTCGATTTACCACGTGTATCGCACGAAATGGCAGGGGAAGGAAAACGTATCCGCCTGAACAAGGTAAGGAAAGGTGATCTTCTGTTTTTCAAAACTTCCCGCAAGGGAAAGCGAATTAACCATGTGGGTCTGGTAGTATCTGTAGAAAAGGATGAGATTAAGTTTATCCATTCTACCTCTTCGAGAGGCGTCATCGTCTCTTCCTTAAGAGAAGGATTCTGGAACCTTTCCTTTATAAAGGCGACCAGAGTACTATGATATGAACCTTCTTCAATTTGTTGTCGTCAAACTCACGGTCTTCCTGGTGATTGGGATTCTTATGGGTTATTTTCTGCAGGTACAGCCCATTGCGGTGTTTCTTTTGACGATCATATCACTTGCGATAATCGGCTTCCTGCAATTTGTTATCCAGCTCAAAGAGAAGTCTGTAATTGGAGTTTGTATTGCCTTGGCTGCCATTTTTATCGGCATGTCATCGATCAGTGTACATGGGGCGTTCCGATATACAGATCAAATCGATTTTAATGCAAAAAATCAGTCGCATCTATGGAAGCTAAAAATAAAAGAGGAATTAAAGTCTACTGCATATTACCGAAGATATATCGCAAATGTGGAAGTTATGGATCAGCTTCATTCGGGAGGCAGAATTCTTTGTCGGGTAAAACTTAATTCTATACCCGATACATTACATGTAGATGACGAATTAATGGTCTGGGCTCCGCTCCACGAAATAAGCCCCCCTGGGAACCCCTATCAATTCAATTACAAAAAATATCTCAATCATCTGGGAATAGATCATCAGATTCAATTGACAAGGAGCAACTTCCTGATCACTTCACGACAGCCTGGCAGCATTTCCGGTTGGGCCGAACGGGCAAGACGAGAAATCATTGAACGGCTTCAGCGACTGCCTTTCGGCACCTCAGAACTATCTATTATAAAGGCATTGGTTTTGGGTTATCGTAAAGATATCAGCGTTAATGTACAGCGGAACTACAAGGAAGCCGGAGCGCTACATATATTGGCTGTTTCCGGTCTGCATGTTGGCGTTATTCTACTCTTCCTCCAGTATGTATTAAAACCTCTGGAGCGTATTCGGGGAGGAAAGTCATTAAAACTGTTGCTTTGTGTGCTATTGCTTTGGGGCTTTGCTTTTTTAGCAGGCTTTTCAGCCTCGGTAATAAGGGCGGTCACAATGTTCTCTTTTTTGGCCTATGCCCTTTATTTGAACAGGCCCGGTAGCTCCTTTAACATCCTTGCACTTTCGATGTTCTTTATCCTTTTGGTGATCGATCCGCTTCTGCTCTTCCAGGTCGGATTCCAACTGAGTTACGGGGCCGTATTTTCGATATTATGGGTATACCCTAAATTGATGACATACTGGACGCCCAAACAGATGATATTCAAAAAAATCTGGCAATTGTTTTCAGTCGGGCTGGCAGCTCAGATAGGAATCCTCCCTTTGTTGCTATACTATTTTCATCAATTCCCGGGTCTATTTTTTCTCTCTAACCTTATTGTAGTTCCTTTCCTGGGAATCATTCTCGGAATGGGTTTCCTCGTGGTGTTTTTATCCATAATCGAGATGGTGCCTGTTTTTCTTATCAGCCTGCTCGATGGTTTAATTCTGGCCATGAATGAAACCGTGGCCTGGATCGCCGGTCGGCAAACCTTTTTGATAAAAGATATTTATTTTGATCCCTATCATCTCATCCTGACCATCATGCTGATGGTTTTTGTGCTAAGGCTGATTCATCGATTTCAGCCCAGAAGATTCATGTCTTTACTATTAATTTTTTTGGCCATTCAAATATGGAATCACTGCAGCCTGTTACAGACGATGAAAACCAAGCAGCTTACCTTGTCTCATACCATTGGTGCCACCGTGCTTTTGTACCAAAGCGGCACATATCTTCAGGCCATAACGGATTATCCGGATAAAGCCCGTCGCTTGTTAGATGATTACAGGGCTAATCTGCACATCTTCTCTGAAAGCATAGATTCATTGGCTAATGTATATTCCCTGAATCAAGGAAGGCTTGTAATTATAGACAAGGATCATTTTAATCTCTCGCTATTATCCGAAATCGATGTCCTGTTGCTCTCTGGATCACCCAAAATCAATCTGGATCGCTATTTACTGGAACATCGGCCGGCTTTAGTCATCGCCGACGGCAGTAATTATAACAGTTTTGTTGCTCGCTGGAAACGAAGTTGCATGCAGCAGGGTATCTCCTTTCACAATACGGCCGCCGATGGTGCGATCAGTTTCGAATTGAAATAGACTAACGCACCCCGTGCATAAGCCTTTTTAGCACCGGATTTAACAGCATAGAGATAAGTCCTACGGCTATGGGTACGAGTGTAAACATCAGGAAAAATGTCGATAAGGAATATTGTTCGCTGATCTTATCGATCATACCTCCAAGCGTTCCCGCAGCTTTCTGGCCAATTGCGATCGCCAGGTACCAGATACCGAACATAAACCCGATCATCCGGGCCGGAACCAGTTTGCTGAGATAGGATAAGCCCACGGGCGATAGACAAAGCTCTCCCATGGTATGCAGAAGATAGGCAAATATCAGAAATATCATGCTTACCGAAGCCGTTTTTGAACCCTGGGGTATACCAGCCGAACCATAGGCGAGCACCGCAAAACCAAGCCCTAAAAGTATCAGGCCAAGTGCGTATTTTACTGCAGCACTGGGGTTGTATTTACTTTCCCACCAACGTGTGAAAAATGGCGCCAGTGTTATGATAAAAAATGAATTCAAGATACCAAACCAGGTGGCTTCGATCTGGTTCCCTTCCTGTGAAAATTTATCTACAATCCGGTAAATTACCAAAGACCATATTCCGATAAATGCGAGCGCCAGAACAATATTAGACAACCCGATTTTTGAATAGGTTTTTTTGAACAGCAGATAAAGTACCCAGGTTATAATCATTAAGGGTACGGTCGTGAGCAGGGCATCTACAACCTTAAATATCATCGCAGATGAGCCCACTAGCTCCCGGTTGGTGTAATCGCGCGCGAACAAAGTCATCGAACCCAGAGATTGTTCAAAGGCGGCAAAGAAAAACACTGTAAAAAGGCCAAAGATCGCCACAGCGATGATCCGCTCTCTGATCACTTTAGAATAGCGCGACACCCTTGATATCACCAGCACCAGGAACAAGGCAAGACCGGCCAGAACCACAATATTAGAACCACCCAGTCCGCCTAGCTCGAAAGGAAGGAGGTTGATATTTCCTATCTTTTCAAGAGGGTCGTTAAACAGGTATAGAATTCCAGCAAGAGCAGCTAGAATAATCAAAATATAGTCTGTCTGAGTAAATGGGTTCAGTTTTTCTTCACCGCCTTCGGAGGCTTCCTGTTTATCGGATTCTATCTGTTCTGCCGACAATTTTGAAGGGGGTGCACCGATGGATCCGAAAAGATTTTTGGCCAGTAGGAACTGCAACATCCCCAAAAACATAAAGATCCCTGCAAGACCAAATCCCCAGGACCAGCCTATGTTCTCAGCAAGGTAACCGCACAACATCATACCGAAAAATGCTCCTGCATTCACGCCCATATAAAACAGGGTATAGGCGCCATCTTTTTTAGACTCCTTCCCCTTGTACATTTCAGAAATTATCGAAGTGATATTGGGTTTAAAAAATCCTGTTCCTATTACGAGCAATGCCAGTCCGGCATAAAACGAAAAGGTGGTCTCGAGCGCCATAGAAGCGTGCCCGAGCGTCATAATAATACACCCGATGACCACTGCTAACCGATATCCGGTGATCTTATCAGCGATATATCCGCCAATAATCGGTGTAAGGTAAAGGAGGGAGGCATATGTGCCAATTAACGACAGGGCGTGTTCTCTAGGCCATTCCCAGCCCGGATTATCGCTTAACAACGGGGCTGTCAGGAATAAAACAAGGAGGATACGCATTCCGTAGAATGAAAATCGCTCCCACATTTCAGTAAAGAAAAGCACCATTAATCCTGCGGGATGTCCCAGAACTTTATCTTTAAAAAGGTTTTCTATATCGGTGTTCATCATTTTCAGTTTTTACGGGTTAGGTTGGTCATTTTTATAAAAATGTTCTATTCTTCTGACGAAGAAATTACTCGCTCATCATCTTCGGCCCCATGAGTAAGAACCTGGAGTTTTTTGAAAAAGGCCCAGATGAGCAATCCGAAAAGAATACAAAAACATGCTATTCCAGTAAAGACGGTATACTCCCCAAATGTAGATGCCGATTCACCTAATAAGCCGGCGACTTTGTTGCCTAGTCCTGTAGTCGCAAAATAAAGTCCCATCATTAGGGAGGCGTATTTTGCAGGAGCCAGTTTAGTGACAAATGAAAGCGAAACCGGGGAAAGGCTTAATTCGCCAACCGTATGGAAGAGATAAGCCAACACCAACCAGTACATTGCTGAGGTTCCTGAGCTCTCATACTGAGCTGTGGCCGCTGTCATGAATAAGAAGCCTGTACCCATTATAATGAGTCCCATGATCATTTTAAAAAGCGATGAAGCCTGCTTCCCCTTTAACTTCCTTCTGGCCCAATATGCAGCCACTGCTGTACCCAGCGTAATAATAAAGAAAGCGTTTAAAGATTGAAACCAGGAAGCGGGCACTTCCCAGCCAAAGAGCATTCTATTCGTATAATCCTTGGCAAATATGTTCATCAGTCCTCCGGCTTGTTCAAAAGCACCGAAGAAAACGATCACCATAAGGAAGGAGAGTATTAGAACAATAACCCGGTCCTTTTCAATTTTCGTAAGTGGTCTTTTGAGGGCCTCACGGTCTTCTTCGTTATCAGATTTACCCAAATAATCACCAACCCCTACAAGGTATTTTCTTCCATACAAAAACTGTATGAGGCCAAAGAACATACAAATACCTGCAAGGCCAAAACCGTAATGCCATCCGTACACTTCGCCTACATAGCCAACTATAAGGCTCGAAAGAAACGCACCTACATTGATACCGATATAAAATATAGTAAAACCTTTATCTCGCCGAATATCACCCGTTTTGTATAGGCCTCCTACCATTGTAGATATATTAGGTTTTAACATCCCTACACCCGCTACAATAAAAGCAAGACCGGTAAAAAAGGCCCACATTTCTTCAATTGCGAGAACGCTATGGCCAATCACAAGTAATACAGCCCCCCAGATGACCGCCTTTTTTTGTCCTAATAACCTGTCGGCGATAACTCCTCCTGGAATTGAGGCCACATAGACCAGCATGGTGTACCAACCATAGAGAGAAAGTGCCTCCGCATTAGTCCATCCCAGTCCGGCATTCTGATCGGTGGTCTGGGTTACCAGATAAAGGACCAGGATGGCTCGCATACCATAGTAAGAGAATCGCTCCCACATCTCTGTGAAAAACAAGGTATAGAGCCCAACCGGATGCCCGAATAGTTCTTTCTTATGTGCTGGTTTTACAGTTGAATTCATAATTAGCTAGGTTTGTTATAAGTTTTTCTTTATGAAATTGGTCATTTTGCTATAAAGATGAAGCCTGGTATTTCCTCCGTATATACCGTGGTTTTTATCAGGGTAGATGGCCCATTCAAAAGGTTTATTCGCCTGGATCAAGGGCCTCGATCATCCTCATAGAATTCTGAACATGTACATTATCGTCTCCTGAACCGTGTACCAACAAATATTTGCCTTTAAGGAGTTCAGGGTAATTAAATGGTGAGTTGTCATCGTACCCATCCGGATTCTCCTCAGGGGTACGCATAAAGCGTTCGGTATAAATAGTGTCATAAAAGCGCCAGCTGGTTACAGGAGCTACGGCAATAGCCATTTCAAATGTATCGTTCCCTTTCAATAGGCAGTTGGTCGCCATATGCCCGCCAAAGCTCCATCCCCAGATTCCTGTTCGGTCTTTATCTATATAGGGCAGTTCACTGAGTATTT
This sequence comes from Flavobacteriaceae bacterium, assembly GCA_965212205.1. GTDB lineage: Bacteria > Bacteroidota > Bacteroidia > Flavobacteriales > Flavobacteriaceae > JAHEJJ01. Next base: position 83,034 of record CBDBUX010000018.1, on the reverse strand, counting down.
TGGCTGCCGAGATCTGGTCTTCCGTTTCATATTTTACCAGGTTCAAATAGGTGATTTTTTTGAAATCTCTTCCCTTGTAACCGGTTCCCCTGCCATCGATACATACCACTACATAGCCTTCGGAAGCCAGCATTTGGTGCCAGTAGTCATTGGAACTCATCCAGCGGTTGGCTACTTGTTGGGATCCAGGCCCACTGTACTGGTAGAGCAGTAAAGGATATTTTTTAGCAGAATCGAAATCGTGTGGTTTTATCATCCACATATTTAGCTGATACCCATTAATATCGATAGTGGAAAATTCTTTTGGCCCTAGCAGATAGTCTTTCAATTTATCCGTTAAGGCAACGTTGTTTTTGATTTCTTTCAACAGCTCCCCATCCTCCGATTTGTGCAGGCTATATCGATAGGGGGTGGTGGCATTTGAAAAAGTATTGATATAATAGGTGTAGTCTGCACTGAACTGGGCGGCGTTGGAACCTTCTCCGGTACTAAGCCTTTTTTTAGACCTTCCGTTGATCTTTACACTATAGACATCCCTGTTTATGGAACCGTTTTCGGTAGACTGGTAATACACTCTCTTCGTACCAGGGTCATAGCCATAATAGCTGGTGACTTCCCAGGGGCCCTCGGATAACTGGTTGAGAACCCGACCTTCATTGTTGTAATGGTAAAGATGCTTATAGCCGTCGCGTTCAGAGCTCCATATAAAACTGTCGTCGGGCAGAAAGGTTAATTCATCGTTCACATCTGTATATGCATCATCTTTTTCAACGAGCAGTGTGCTTACCACATTCACTTCGCTGTTTACCTTCTCCAATTTTAATTGATTCTGGTGACGGTTAAGCGTTTGTACGCTAAGCAGGTTCGGGTTGCTCATCCACTTGATCCGCGGGATGTAATAAGCGTCTGGCAGGCCGATCTCAGAAGTTTTACCCTGGGCTACATCATAAATATGCAGACTAACCTCCGCATTCTTTTCTCCTGCTTTCGGATATTTAAATTTATGGGGGTAGGGATAAAGATTTTTGCCATAAACATCCATAGAGAATTCGGGCACTTCGGTCTCATCGAAACGTAGGAAAGCGATTTTTGAGCTATCGGAATTCCAGGAAAAAGCTCTGGTAAAGCTAAACTCCTCTTCATAAACCCAATCTGCCACCCCATTGATAATGCTGTTTATTTTTCCATCGTGGGTAATCTTGAGGGTCTCCTCCGATTCGAGATCCAGGAGAAAGATATTATTCTCCTTTACATAAGCGATCTTATTTCCATCAGGTGAAAGCAGGGGCTCCCGAACTTTGTCATCAGCTATCCTGAACGCTGATCCTGAGTTGAGGTCATAGAGATAATAGATCGCCCGGGCAGAATGTCTGTAAATGTTTTCAACATCTGTAGCAATCAATACTCTCCGTTCATCGGCACTAAAGTCGTAAGTGGCAAAATAATTTACGCCTGGAATGTCTTCTGAAGAAACGATGGTACCCGATTTTTCGAGTGTGGAGTAGGAATATTTGTCAACAGAACTCCGACGCCGTGAACTGTCGTAATTCAAAACCGTGTACTCTTTTCCATTTTGAAGAGAACGCAGGGCGGCCAATCCTTCCGTCCTAAATTCACCTCCCCATATCTCTTTTAGTTCAATCTTTTTTTTCTGAGCACAGGCAATTACACCTATACTCATTACCAGGAGCAGAGTAGGGAAAAGTTTAGTCATACATGCAGCATAAAATCTTCCAAGTTTACTAATATTTTTGCGAATATGGCGTATTAATCTCGAATAATTAGGCCCTGTTGCTTTGAGATCACTTACGGCGCAACCTCCTGAATAATATCCTTGTAATGCGTATCTTTGGCGGCAGAAAAACGCAATTTATGGCTAAGCCCATCAAAGGATTTTCAAAACTTTCCAAAGAAGACAAGATCGATTGGGTGGCCAGGAATTATACTTTAAAACCCGAACAAACAAAGGAGATCCTCCAGACATATTGGCATTCCGATGCCGAGCTCCAGAAACTCCATGATGAATTTATAGAGAATACGCTTAGTAATTTTTACCTTCCATTGGGTATCGCTCCCAATTTTCTGATCAATGGTAAACTATATGCCATCCCCATGGCAATTGAGGAAAGCTCGGTTGTTGCGGCGGCCAGCAAGGCGGCCAAGTTTTGGTTAGAAAGAGGCGGTTTCAATGCCAAGGTACTGGGCACCGAAAAAATCGGTCAGGTGCATTTCATCTATAAAGGAGATGCACAGAAATTGCATAAATTTTTTACATATATCCTTCCTTTCCTGAAGAACGACACTGCAGGAATCACTAAAAATATGGTAAAACGCGGAGGCGGCATAAAGGATATTGTATTGGTTGATAAACGCTCGGCTATTGAACACTATTTTCAATTGCATGCAACCTTTGAGACCAAGGACGCCATGGGAGCGAATTTTATCAACTCCTGCCTGGAGCAATTTGCCAAAACTATGCTTAGAGAAGCTCAGAAATATTCCGATTTTGACCAGAACGAACGGGATATTGAGGTGGTGATGAGCATTCTTTCAAACTATGTTCCCAACTGCCTGGTTAGGGCCGAAGTCTCATGTCCTGTCCAGGAACTCAATGAAGAGGAATCCATGACCGCCGATGAAGTTGCTGAAAAGATCGTGCGGGCGGTAAGGATTGCACAGGCAGAGCCCTATCGAGCTGTTACACACAATAAAGGGATCATGAACGGCATAGACGCCGTGGTATTAGCAACAGGTAATGATTTCAGGGCAATAGAGGCCGGAATTCATGCCTATGCAGCCAGGGGCGGGAGTTACACCAGCCTTACAGATGCCAGCATTGAAAATGGAATTTTTAAATTTTGGATAGAGATCCCCCTTGCACTTGGTACGGTCGGAGGGTTAACACGCCTTCATCCATTGGTAAATCTCGCTCTTCAAATATTACAAAATCCGTCGGCAGAAGAATTGATGCAAATTGCAGCTGTGGCGGGTCTTGCCCAGAATTTTGCAGCCATGCGATCTCTGGTGACAACAGGAATCCAACAGGGGCATATGAAGATGCATCTCCTAAATATTCTCAATCAAATGGGCGCCAATGACCACGAGAAGAAAACGCTTGTGCATTATTTCAGGGAGCACACCGCCACCCATGGGGCAGTAGTGGAAGCGCTTCAAAAACTCCGGCAGGATTAATGTGGACACATTATCACAGTCATGGAAAATTATTGCTCACCGGGGAGTATACCGTCCTGGATGGCAGTCTAAGCCTGGCTCTGCCTACAACCTTCGGTCAGTCTTTAAAAGTAAGCCAGCAAGAGAACAATACCCTACTCTGGACTTCCTTCGATAACAAAAACGACATTTGGTTTCAAGGAGAATTTGACCTTGAGCATTTAAAACCGGGTACTTTAAGTAACAATAAATTCTTTTCCGATGAGGTGGCTCACCGCCTGAATACTATTTTTAAAAAGACCAGGGAATTAAATCCTGATTTTTTGCGACAGAATTCCGGAGTCCGGGTAGAGACGCATATGAATTTTAACCGTCACTGGGGTTTAGGCAGCTCATCTACGCTGTTAAATAATATTGCACAGTGGGCCGAAATAGACGCTTACCAGCTTCTGCAGAATACTTTTGGTGGTAGTGGTTATGATATCGCCTGCGCTATTCATGGCAAACCTATACTCTATCATTTGGTAAAGCAGGAACCAAGGATCGTGGAAGTAGCTTTCGAACCTGCTTTTAAAGAGCAGCTAAGTTTTGTATATCTGAACAGGAAACAAGACAGCCGGGAAGGAATCGAACGCTATAGATCGCTCAAAATAGAGAAGCCGGCATTGATCAAAGAAATTTCCTCGCTCACCCGGGAATTGATTAATTGTGATAACCTCAAAGACTTCCAGGAGGTCCTGGAAGCACATGAAATTCTCATGGCCAGAAGTTTGCAACTCACCAGAGTACAGGACGATTTATTTCCCGACTATAATGGAGTTGTCAAGAGTTTGGGAGCCTGGGGTGGAGATTTTGTGCTGGCGGCGAGCCATACCGAAGACCCGACATACTTCCATAACAAGGGTTATAACACCATATTGTCATATAAAGAGATGGTAAAATGAGCAAACTGCCGTGTATGGGCGGGCGCTCCCGGCTTACTAATAAAATGTAGCTCTGTTGTCCTCTATTTCGGCCTTTTCAAGAAGTGCCTCATATACCGATGCATTGACCTTAGCACCACTAGCGGCTTTTAAGTCATTGGCATAGGGAACATAATTATCCAATGAAGGTGCATCTTCCTTGCCGACAACTTCGAACATAAAAACACCTGTTTCGCCTTTAATCAGGCCTGAAGTATCTCCCTGATTCATGGAAAAAGCCGTGCCAACAACCAATGACTCTTTCCCTGCACCAGGAATAGTAGGCGCCTTTACGGTAAGTGAGGTGGCCGATGAAACAGAAGTAGCATTATCTGTGGCCAGTTGTTCGAGGCTCTTGCCATTATTCTCATTAATAATACGCTCGGCTTTCTTTTCCTTTCTTAGTATTGGCAGAACCTGGGCAGAGGCTTCCTCTACGGCTTTAGGGCCTTCTTCGTATTTGGCCGTAAGCTGTATTACCGCATAACCATTGTTGATATTAAAACGCTTTATATCCCCTATTTCGGTTTCCTCATTAAATGTCCATTGGACAACATTCCTCTGGGAATTCAATCCGGGAAGATACTCATCCATTTCCTTGATCTTGTTAACAGGCCTGACGGTATATTCGTTCTCCTTAGCCAGCTCATTAAACGATCGATCTGCAGAAGTGGTCTCCATTTCAAATTTCGTCGCATTGGTAAATAATCCGTTCAACGTCTCTTCTGAAGGTTCAATTTCACGAGTTAGTGTCGCGATCTGCACTAAATCCCTTTTGTCATCGACCCTAACAATATGATAACCGAATTCTGTTTCAACCAAATCGACATGACCGATTTCATTCCCAAAAACAAAATCGTTGAATTTGGGGGTCATTACCCCCTCTTCAAAATAACCGAGATCTCCTCCTTTAGGAGCCGATGGACCATCAGAATTGTCTCTTGCCAGTTCGGTAAATACAGTTCCTGGCTTCAGGGCTTCTTCCAAAAGATTATTTGCTTCCTCCTCTGCTTCTTCCTTAGTCCTTTTGATTTCGGGATTGGCACGAGTGGCCCCTTCATAGGTGATTAGAATATGGCTTGCCTTAACAGAACCTTCGGGTTTCCGATCGATCATTTTAGCCACTTTAAAGTAATCTCCATCACGATAAGGACCAAATACTTCTCCTACGTTTAAAGCAAATAAGGTATCAGCAAATCTTGCCGGCAGGCCGCTTTTGGCCTGATAGATTGTATCGAATTTTGTATCGGAATTACGCCCGAGGAAAGCCATAGGATCTGATGTATTCCTAAATCCCGGGATTGTATCGGTAGTATCCTTTTCCTCCAGATACTCTACAGAATCTTCCAGGAGATTGGCGATTTCTTGCTTTGCCTGGGCAATATCCTCGGCAGAGGGTTTTTCTTCGAAATACACAAATTGTACATCGCGTGCCCGCTCTTGCTTATATTCGTCAGGATGGACCTTGATATAGTCTGCGATCTCCTCCTTGCTCACGATCACGGAGCTATCGGCGATAGTGGCATAAGGTACTCTAACATATCTAAGACTCACTTTGTTATTGGCCAGCTTGTAATCCAATTCACCTTCCTTAAGTGTCGCTCCCACTCCGGCTCTTACCAGATTAAAATAGGTCTGTTCTTTTGAACTCTGAATGATCAATTCCTCATCCTGCAACCAATCTTCGTATTGTGATGGTGCATTGATCCTTAAATCTGCAATAAACTCTTTAAACCGGTTCTCATCAAAAATCCCGTTCTCATCTACAAATTGTGGATTTTGTGCGAGACCAGGACTGGATTTGATCACATCGATAATCTGGTCTTGTTCAATGGCGATTCCCAGGTCCTCGAATTCCTGACCCAGTATGGTCTGGCGTTCTACCTGGCTCCAAACACTATTCACCAATTGAAGGGAGGAAGTAGTAGGACCGCTCCTTCGTGAAATACGTTCAATTTTAGTTCGAAATTCATCGATAGATACTTCTTCTCCGTTGATCTCAGCCACTGTGCTGCCTACTTTGCCTCCGGTGAAATCGTTGCTTGTAAAAATTCCTGAAATCACAAAAGCGAACAGCGCCATTCCAATGATCAATATCAACACCGTGGTTCGCTTTCTAATATTCTCTAAAATTGCCATTGTCGGGTTTATTTAAATCAGTTGGCGAAATTACCACTTTCCACCTAAATATAAAAACCAGAGCGCTCGTATTTAATTGCGTTGCAACCTATTGTTTCTCAATGATTTTTACAGCAACCAGGTCGATCTTGGTATTGGATACCTCCTTGATGGTAAACTGATACGTATCTACAATAATCTTTGAATCTTTTTCCGGGATTTCGCCCGTTTCACTTACAATCAGACCTCCGAGCGTTTCATATTCCTCACTTTCGGGCAGATCTAACTTGTAATGCTCATTCAGATAATCAACTTCAAGTCGTGCTGAGAAAACAAAACTATTCTCATCTAACTGCTCCTCGTGAAGGTCGGTTGAATCGTGTTCGTCCTCGATCTCACCAAATAGTTCCTCCACAATGTCTTCTACTGTCATGATGCCCGAGGTGCCGCCGTATTCGTCTAAAACAACGGCTATACTCTTGCGTTTTTTGGTCAGTACATTCAAGATGTCGTGAATCAGCATAGTTTCAGGAACAAATTCCACTGGTAACAATATCCTCCTTATGGTTTTAGGTTTCTTGAAAAGTTCAAAAGAATGCACATAACCGATGATGTTATCTACTGTATCCTTATAAACCAGAATTTTAGAATAGCCGGTTTCGGTAAAAAGTTTTACCAGGGTTTTGGGAGATTCATGAATTTCTACCGCCATAATCTCTGTTCTCGGCACCATCACCTCCCTGGCTTTTACCTCCGAGAATTCCAGTGCGTTTTGAAAGATCTGAATTTCTGAATCCACTTCGTCTTCCTCTTCCACCGTTTCCATTTGTTCGGTGATATAATCTCCGAGTTCGATCTTGCTAAAAGCCAACTGCACTTCATCTCCATCTGTTTTTAGAAAGGTTTTTAATACCACATCTGAGACTTTGATTACAAATTCGGAGACCATTGAAAATATCCAATAAAAAAAATAGGCTGGAATGGCAAATAGCTTGATCAGTGTATTGGCATAGATCTGAAACAGTACTTTTGGGAAAAACTCGGCCGTTAGTAAAATAACAACGGTGGAAATTATAGTCTGACTGAGCAAACTGAAATCGGTAAGCATGAGCTGCACAAGAGGATATGGAGAGGGTAGTTTACTCGAAAACCAATTCATTAGAAGTTCGCCCATGAACAAACCATAGACCACCAGCGAGATATTATTTCCAATCAGCATGGTGGCAATAAACTTAGAAGGCCTTCGTGTTAAGCGGTCCAGTACTCCTGCAAGAATACCTTCTTGCTTTTTCTCAAGTTCAATATGTATCTTGTTTGCCGACACATAGGCGATCTCCATACCCGAAAAAAAGGCGGATAATAGGAGTGCTATGACGATAATGGCAATATAGGATTCCACCGTTAAGACTTATTATCTCTCTGACGTTGCTCAAATCTTTTGCGATACCGTCGGCGAAATGCAAACATCCCGATAGAAACTACTGCGAAGAAGATAAAAATGTAGGTACGCTCTCGGTCTACGTTCCATAATTCCGCAATTTTATAAATCGAAATAATCGCAACTATCAGGTAGAGATATTCGGTATATCTTAATATTTTGATCATGACGGGTCTTCTTTTATAGTCATCAGACCATAGGTCCTATGTGCATTAAAATACGTAAAATCTTTGTTGAAATCCATTCCCTCGCCATCCATAATAGTGCCATCCTCCGGATTGGTAAATTTGAACTTTTCCTGGGTAAATATCCAGTCGTTCCCTCTGTCCCAATACAATTGTGGAGCCTCGAGTTTTTTTCCATCATGGGTTTCAATGAGGACATTCCCTCTTAGATCGATCACGTTGGTAAGGGAGTAAATAATGGCATAGTCTGCCTTTATGATGTTTTTCTTCTCCTGATCATCATAGAATTCTACCACTAGTCCATCGGGAAAAGTACGGTACCTGAAATCATGATTATCGAAGTCTTCGCTTAAAGGGCTAGAGAGAATTGCAATTACCCTTGATTCCTTTTTATCCTCGCTATTCATCTTTTCGGGCGTCTCCGTATAGGTAAGTCGGAAGTTTTTCGCCACGCCTTGAGGAAAGATCTTTTTTTCGGCTTCTTCCCCTACCCGTTTGTAATTATCCTGGCAACCCACAAAAAGAAATGCCATAGAGAATCCTATGGCAATGTTCTTTAAGTCGTATCCATTAGATAAGGTCATCCTTATAGATTGGGCACTTTTATACTTCCCCCAACCCAGCAGCTAAAAGTAAGAGTCTTACCTGCCATGCCAGACTGAAAGATATCTGTTTTAGAAGGTGCTTTTGCACTATAGCTTGCAGCAGACTGCCCGGCTCTAGAACTCAGTGATGGGTCTACACGTCCTGCCTTACGGGCCATATCTGCAGCTTTCCAATATATGGCTCTCTTTTCAAAAGGAGTTTCCCCGCATTGATTTGCACTGGTCGCATATAGATTAGCGATCAACAAATAGGCCTTTCCGTTAGAGGAGTTGGTATTAATTGCCTTTTGGGCATAGCTGCGTGCCTGAGATTTACTGCTTCTCCTTAGTGTAGTGGCAATTTTGTACAGGATGTTAGATTTTTTATAAGAGTCTGTTTCTAATTCCACAGCTTTGTTGAAATCGGCTATGGCTCCTTTGCTATCACCTGCTTTTTGTTTCAAGGTACCACCATATAGGTATGCACTAGCCGAAGGTTCCAACGCAAGCTGAGCTTCAAATAGCTTGCGGAAGAGAGGATCATCAGTACAGTCTTTGCTAAACATTCTTCCTACTGCACGCTTTACCCAATTAACGTCTCCTTTTTTAGATTCGAAACTCTTCTCGTAGAGAGGAATCAGGTTACCACAGTCTGCAAGGGCACCTAATTTAGAGTCTATACTACCGGCGATCTTACCATAAGATTCTGAATTAGTGGTAGCCACCTTTAGCTGTCTTTTTTCCTTTGATGTCAATGTCCCTGCATCTTCTTTAGGAAGTAATACCGTAATTCTATCGGTTAACTTTTTATTTTCTTCCTCTATCTTTTCGTTTACGTCATCGTAAGTATCAAAAACCGACTGAAGGTCTTTTTTCCCAGCTTCATGAAGATCTACCAGGCTTGAAAAATAGAGATAGAGCGCTTTTGGATTTCTGAAATTTTTCATGTCTCCTTTAAATGCTGCATCGAGCATATTATATAATTCTTCATCCGAAGCCATTTTGTTGTCGTACTGCAATAGGGCCTTGTCGATCGCCCTGTCGGCCTGACTGAACTTTTTTGGAAAGTACTTCCCGCTACTGTCATATAATGCCAGCAGGTCCTGGATATAGGCATCCTTATCGGCGCCCGAACTATTTTTAATCTTATGCTTCAATATTTTCTCACCGAGAGAAAAATTAGCTTTGTTGATATCAGGACACGCCTGGTAAACCATTTGCCAGGGTTCATAAGCCGCGTCGTAATTTTTTACTTTGGCGTGTTCCGCATAAATCGAAAGATTCGTCATGCATTCCGGATTCTGAGCCTGAGCGTTAGATAGCCCCACGTATCCCAAAATTCCTATCGTCATTAAGAAAAGATTCTTTTTCATCGTGTTATTCGGTTTTAAGGCAGTTAAAATACTAAAATTTTATCAATTTATTTTTCTTTTCTGGAACCATCTGTCGTTGAGTGAAAGTCCTATCCCAAATTTCAAATAGCTTTCCTCTATAAGGTCGGCGGCGGTAGTTCCTCTTCTTCCCAGTTCGAACCCGACGTTCAGATTTGAGAATGCGCCGCCCAGTGGTAGACCTAAACCAAAAGTTATGCCAAAATTCTCAATCTCCTTACCGTTAAGTACTAGGCCGGTCTTATCGTATCTTAGTCCGGCTCGGTAATTAACGCGTTTAAGATAGCTGGTAAACGAGGCATAATCCGGTATGAAAAATAGTCCTAAAGCCATTGTACTGGCTTTGGTATACACCAGGTTTTCTGCATCGATAAGCAGGTTTTCGAATGAACTAAAATCCTGAAAAGTATATTCAGCACCTACGAACCACTTTTTATCCTGACCGAATCCCAGACCGAAAGAAGTTGCAGTTGGTATTTTAAGTTCAGTATTTTTTAGCCCGAGGGCTTCCAGGTCTACTTCAACAACCTCAACGTCTGCACCTGTGTTAACATCGAAAGAACCTATACGTTGAGAATTGGTAGATTCCAGGTTTCCCTGAGTATTGACTCTGGCGGAGGTAAACAAGGTATATTTTTCACCGATTTTTGGGGTATAGGTAAGGCCATAGTTAAAGTCGAAACCTGTTATATCCGATTCGCGACTGTCTATCGTGCCCAGTTGTACCCCTTCTACGCTTTGTAACCTCTGACTTTCAAGTAAACCGAAGTTATACTTTAGTGTCGCCCCGACATGAAGATTTGGTAATATCTGGATACCTAAGGACAAGAAGGTTTGGTTGATACCACCGTCCCCGCTAAAAATATTGGTAACAAGATCGCCGTTTTCATCAATACTTTCGGCTTCGAGCGCATACCCGACCGAGGATCGCGGCTTTACGCCTAAGCCCACCCCCATTTTTTTTCCGATAGGAAAGGCCAAACCGATGTATTCCATATTGGTTACTGCGGTCCGTTGCTGTTCCTCGAATGTCTTTAATCTGAATTCCCGGTGTGACCCTCCGAAAGTATAGGTGGTAAGTCTTAATTTACCGTAGGCAGCAGGATTTTGCAGACTGATATGTATACTATCTGTATACATGCCAATACCGCCCATCTGCTGGTTTTCGATAGTAGCACCCGAACGCAGATCTCCAATTCCGAAAAATGAATAAGGTGAAATCGTACTGTTTTGGGCATATGAAGTGAGAGCCGTACAACACAGCACTGCAATTGCGATCTTTCTAATCATCTATTGTTTATTGTATTCCAGCAAAAAGTTCAAGCCTTCCAGGAGAAAATTAGAATGCGCAAATATGGCTTTTTTTAACCGTTTAGACAAAAATACGGCGTCGCCGCCTGTTAAAATAACTGTTAAATGTTTATATCGGCTTTGATACTGACCGATCACTCCTTCTATTTCCTGACACAGACCATTAACTACTCCGCTATGGATACTGTTTTCGGTTGTATTTCCTATCAGGTCCTCAAAATCGGTTATATCAAGCTGTGGCAGTCGGGAGGTATAGTCGTGCAATGCACGATATCGCATATAGAGTCCGGGAGAAATAGCGCCACCCAAATAAGACTTATGTTCTGTAACAAGATCATAGGTGAGACATGTTCCGGCATCGATAATCAGCACATTGTTATCAGGGTATTGCATTACAGCAGCGACAGCTAAAGCGATCCTGTCGGCTCCCAGAGACTCAGGGGAGGCATAGCGGTTCTCAAATGGTAATTTTAAATGATGGTCTACGAATATTACCTGGCCAGATAGGTTCAGATTGTTTATCGCATCCTTATCCTGATAAGAGACCGAAGACACAATGGTATTGGTGATCTCTGCATATTGATTCAAGACACTGGCCAGTGTTAAATCGAATTCCTTCAGAGCCACTTGCTGGGCCGATAACAGTACATTCTGATTAAATACCGCCAGTTTTACCGTGGTATTTCCGGCATCGATAATGAGGTTCACGAGGCAAAGATCAGAAATATTTAATAACTGCTTGAATTTAGTAGAAACAATAAACCCGCTCCTGTGAGCGGGTTTTGTGCTTGATGTGGTACCTCCAGGAGATAGCTACGCTGTTGCTTTGGAACCTCTCCTGCAAATACAAAACCAGCATCTAATAGCTGCTGATTTGTTATTTCCTTTGTCCTTGAGAAAGCAAGCCTTCTGCGTCCTCAGAAAACAACAAACCCGCTCCTGTGAGCGGGTTTTGTGCTTGATGTGGTACCTCCAGGAATCGAACCAGGGACACACGGATTTTCAGTCCGTTGCTCTACCAACTGAGCTAAGGTACCTCCATTTCACCTATGTGGATTCTTTGAACATTGTGGGCGGCGCCCACCGAAGCCTTGGCGAAGGTGGGCAAAGATAATTTCATTTTTAGGAACTTCAAACAAATTTCACTAAAAAAGACTTTATGTTAAATAGATCTCCATATATATACCAAAGAAATACTACATTGGCCATAGCAACTTGAGCTTATTCCCCGATGAACAAACTTATTTATTACTTGCTGCTTCTGCCAACATCGCGTTTGCCATTATTTATCTTGTATGGCATTTCCAATGTATTGTACTTTTTCATCTACTGGATATTTGGTTATCGAAAAACCCTGGTGAGGAAGAATTTAACGTGTTCATTTCCAGATAAATCGGAATCGGAAATACGTAAAATAGAAAGCGCTTTTTACAAGCACCTATGCGATCTGATGGTTGAGGGATTAAAAAACTTTACCATTTCAGAAACAGCCTCCAAGCGCCGGATGAAGATTGTCAATCCGGAATTGCTAGAACCTTATTTTAACAAAGGGCAGAGTGTAATTTTAGTCGGGGGACATTACAATAATTGGGAGTTAGTTGCACTGGCTTTTCCGATTCAGATCAAACACACTCCTTTGGCACTTTATTCACCCTTAAGAAATGAGTTCTGGAATGAAAAAGTAACCAAGAGCCGTTCGAAATATGGATTGCACATGCTTCGCGTTGATGCGATTCTTCAGAAATTGAAAACACAAAAAGAAGAGAAATTTGCAGTGATTTTTGGAAGTGATCAGTCGCCAACAAAAAAACAATTAACGCATTTTATGACATTCCTCAACCAGGAAACCGGTGTAGCCTACGGTGCTGAGCGAATGGCAAGAGAATTTAATATGCCCATCATTGCCGGATCCAATATAAAAGTTTCGCGTGGTCATTATAAGGTGGTGTATACCCTAATTTCGGATGATCATAGCAAATTTGAAAAAGGGGAAATTACAGCCGCTTTTACCCGGCAGTTAGAAAAGGACATCCTGAGTGCTCCGCAATATTGGTTATGGTCACATAATCGCTGGAAACACTTAAAATCGGAACATCAGCCCAGTCGGTTAATTCCATAGTATCATATTTATTCTCTACCTTGACCGCATGGATATCGAAACCTGCAAGAAATATATTCGTTTTGTTCACAAGGAATGCGAAAAACATCTGGAAGATGGTAAGGTCTTGGATAATGAACTTTTTAAGTTAATTATCGAATTCGAGCGTTTTAAGGAAAAAGTGAACGAAAGCGATTTGCCAAATGAATTAAAAGAGAAGATTTCTTCCATCGATTTCAAGTATACGCGTGCCGGGGTAAATAAAAGTAAAGTATACCTCGTTTTAGCGGTGATCACATTGGGTATTTGGGCATTGATCATCTGGATGGTCAGGCAGCAACGAAGGAATCGTACGCTTGAAAATATTAAGCACGATATGAATTCACTCGGGATGTGGATCGATATGCACTACGATTGATATATTAAGATAGTGTCCACAACATGTTTTATCTATTTCTAATTCTGTTGGTCTGGTCCTTTTCTAAAAAATAATCTAAACACGGCCGTCTAGTCTTACTTCCTGTATCATAAACTTAGCGTTGTTAGTTAGATCCCAGACTGCCATGGCCCGATTGGAGAATACACAACAGAGTTACTCTATAAAATATAAAACCCGCTCAATTGAGCGGGTTTTATTATTATTTCAAAAAATATTGTCGTGATTCTTCATCTACGGGTTAATTCCCACAATCAATTTCACTATCCGCCGTCCCAGCCCCGGTAACATCGTCGAGACTATATGTATCCTGGAATAAGACAAACTGATCTATGGCATGACCAGACGAACGTGCAGAAATCTCCATGGTGTATTCTCCTGGATTATCGAAAGTCACATAAATCTGATGAGAATTACTATCGAAGGTAACCGCCTGCCATTTAAAGGCTAAATTGCCACCGCTTCTCCATACCTTAAACCAGCCATCGGCGCCAGCCCCTGCAGGATTTGGTGTTTGACCACTTCCTTTGGGATATACTATGCTTGTTCCCTTCTGTGCGTAAAAATCGTCTGCATCGGGAAATCGCAACCAGCTGTCATTATGATCTGTTCCACTACTGCCTATAACCACCGCAGATCTCCAAACAAATTGATAGGTTCCGGGATTGTTAATTTTAATTATAAAAGTAGTAAGGCCATTTCCAGGAGAACCGAGATATTGTGTTCCGTTCCATACGATATATCCTTCACCGCTATAATTGCTTTCAGAAGTGTCTATGGACCATGGGGAGGAATAGGTATTGTTTTCTATCTCGGCACGGACATAGCCATTAGATTCAACGAATATGTAGTCCTGAACATCACATGAAGTATCAGATCCATCACCGCCATCACCACCAGTGTCTCCGCCGGTATCTCCTCCGGTATCTCCACCTGTATCTCCTTCACCGTCACCTCCGGTATCTCCACCTGTATCTCCACCTGTATCTCCCTCACCGTCACCTCCGGTATCTCCACCGGTATCTCCCTCACCATCGCCACCAGAGTCTCCCCCTGTATCTCCTGTTCCGTCACCAGTATCTCCTTCGCCCTCGCCATCTCCAGAATCTTCCTGATCATCATCAGAAGAATCTTCTTCGTCTTCAATGGGTTCTTCAATAGATGAATCAGGATCTTCGGGTAATTCATCTTCGGTACATGCAAACATCAGGCTTAGGCTGAGTATGCCAATAATAAATAAGTGTAATGATTTGATTTTCATAGCTTCCGATCTTTTTAAGTTAAGTCTTTCCTCTGCGAACGAGAAGCACATATTTTTATTGTTGTCTTTCCTGTGCTTTCGACGAAATACCTAACTTCTAAATCTTTTTTTGGGTATTAATTCCGGTTTTGGGGTAATATTACAGTCTATTTCCTTCCTAATGTGCAGTTCTTAACTCTATGTTTTTCAATATATTAATATAAAACTTTTTTTATTCCTTGTACCAACACCAAACATCCAACACCTCACTTTGCACTCTTCACTGTTCACTTCTAATTCCACACCTCATTCCTCAATAAACCCATCTGCTCCAGCATCCTCAATCTTGGGTATTCCTGCCCCACTATCGAGTTTCATCAAATATGGTGTCAGATTCTTTTTGTATTCATCTACAAGAAAACCCAGTAGCGCATCGTTCTTGGCCACCTTGATCACGTAACGCGGTAAGGTCTGCATACGGCTACTGTCTAAATACGGATGCACAAAGATACTACTTCGAATATAACATGTTTCAATATCCGGTGTAAAATCAGCAAAAGTGTCCTTGCGCTTAATGCCTCCTGATATATGCTCAAATTCGTCATAACTGCCATTGGCACGAAACAAAATCAGGTTAGACTCAAAGAAAATTTCCGAATTAAAGAACATATAGATCTCGTATACCAATCTGTTTCCAAATGACAATAAAGCAATGCCGACCAAAGAAAAGAACAAGCTGGTGAAAAAGCTAAAGGCGCCATCCTCTATTTGGGCCGTGCTCATCTGATCAAAACTGTTGGCATCTATCGTTGGAAAGATCAGTATACCAATAAAGATCATCGTCAATCCTACCGCCAATAATAGCAATCCCAATTTATATACCCTGGATAATTTCTTTTCGGTGCCTTCATCGTAGGCGGTGGAAATAATATTAGGGTTGGATTCATAGACATTCTGGAAATTAAAATCCCCTTTATGTTTCTGTTCGCCACGCACTTCTCCGCTTTTGTTTTCCCGATCATAATCATAAGCAAAATACCAACCAGTGTGCTTTTTGAGGATATTCTCGAACTGCTGTTTAACATTGCTGGGCTGCGTAGCTACCCGAATGGTCTTCAGGTCGATATCGGATATCTGTACGCCAATCCGTTTTCTTTCGGTAAAAACATCTTCGGCGATCTTAAAGGAGATCCATGCAGTGTATGCGATAACGGCAAACAACAGTAAGATAATGGACAACAATGCCAGGTTCATCGAAGATCCGCTTGGGTTATAAAAAACAGCAATAACAACATAGAGTGCTGTGAACAAAAGTAATTTCCGGCCAATCGCATTTTTGGACTTTTGCATGGTGAGGTAATCGATCTTTGAAGGTTGCCAGAGTGCGAGTAATACTAAAAGAATCCCCAGGTTTATCCAGAATAGGTTGAACTGAATAATGTCTAGATATCCTATAAAAGCCAGAGCTAGTAATCCAACGATAAGAAAACCAAATACCGAAACCGGCTTTGATTGGTTGTTGATAAAATTCGTGATCTGAAACGGAACGTAATCAAATATTTCGGAAAATCCCTTTTTGGAAACCAGTTTAAAAATATAAACTGCCAGCTATTAACCTTACCTTTCTCGGATTTGGTATAACTAAGGTTTTTCGAATCGAATATCTTCATGTATTCCTGAGCCAGCCCATAATGGTCTGAAGCCCGCTGCGCCATAAGTAAATTCACTTTGATATCCCTTGCTCTGTCGAAAATATCCTTAAGGCTAAAATTGTATTCCTTTAAATATCCTTTCCAAATAGAACGGAAGCCTATAGTGAGGAAAGAAACCGCTGCAATGAGTTTAATACCAAGACCTACGTAGTTTTTATCATCGAGATCGGGCTTAATAAGCAAGAGGAATACAATGCCAAATAATAGGGATAATCCGCCTCTCAAGAATGAGGCAATAGCTATTTTCCTAAAAGGGAATTCTTCCCTTTTACTGTGTTCGGAGTCCGGCTGGGTCATTTCTGGTCGTTTTAAATGAATGCGGGGGAAGCATATTAAAATAAGAATTTTAATCCTTGCAACCAAATACCTCTTCGATAGTCTCAAGCTGTAGCAGATTATCTTAAGTCATCGATTTAATAAAGAGTAGTATATTTATTCAGCATGAAATACAGTGTTTCTTTTTGGGTGTTATACCTGTTGTGCCTCTCGGGAACTTTTGCCCAGGAAACCAACTATTGGTTTCATAATTTTGGCGCCCTGTCAACTATAAGAGGTGGTATCGAAGTTGCGAACGTACGCAATACTTCGGCGGCTTTCTATAATCCTGGCGCCCTTGCCTTTATCGATGGTGAATTCCTAGAAGGCCAGGCCGATGTGATTACCATAGACGCAATAGAAATTAAAAATGCCGGTGGTGATGGGATAGACCTCAGTTCGTTCACGGTCAACATACAACCTTCTATGCTTGCCTATATGAGGCGCCTAAAAAAGAGCCCCAGAATTATATACTCGGTAGGTGGCTTGTCGAGATACGATTTTAACAACGCATTCCAAATGGATTTTGAACAGCTGGACAACTACCTCAATCCTCCGGACCGAATAGATGTTTTCCAGGGGCAGTTCCGCTACAATAACCGAACTAGGGAAAATTGGATCATAGGCGCTGTAGGCTATCGATTATCGGAAAAGGTTGGTATTGGTTTAGCCGGAAATATTTTTATCAAAACCACCGACTATATCAAATCCTACACAGCCAATGCATTTCCGGAAGATGAGCTGGAAGGCAACCCGGAAACCTTTGCGGACCTCGCCTCGGAATTTGGCCAGGAACGGCTTGATTACAGGGCCATCGGTTTTATTTTAAAGCCTGCGGCTAATTTTGATTTCGATGCACTCAAAATTGGAATTACCATTAGTTTGCCAGCGATCAATCTTGGATTGCTAAATAACTTCGCAGAAAGAGCGCAACAGTCTATCCGCCCCGATGAAGTGGTGGATATTATCAATATAGCAGATGGTAAAAAGGCCTATTCAGGTGTCTACAAAACTCCTTTTTCTATCAATATTGGAGGCCATTACGATTTCGGTAAATTTGATCTGGCCGTTAGCGCCGAATGGTTTTCAAAAATAGATCGATACAATATGATCAAGGAGAAAAAAAATAGCGAGGATCTACAGTTCCCACCCTCCTCCGATCCGAACTTTGCCATTCCGGTGTTGGCCCACAGAAGTATTTTTAATATCGGTGTTTCCTGGCAAGCAGAAGTCAAAGATAATTTTAACTATTACGGGAGTTTCAGAACAGATTACTCCTTTTTTGATCAGGATGTAGTCAATACCAGTGAAGATTTTACACCCATTGCTACCACTTGGGACATTTATCATTTTACCTCCGGGATCCAATATTCCGGCCCTCGTGCAGACCTGACCCTGGGTTTCAATTTCGGGCATGGGCGACAGGATAATTATCAGCAATTTGTAGATATGACAGGAGCTTCTCAAGAAAATTTCCTTCGTGGCGAACCGGAGGCCATTTCAAAAGCACGCTATAACAACTTCTCCGTTACTCTAGGTTTTAATTTCAATATCGACTGGAAAAAAGGCCTGGAAACAGATGATATTTAGCCACCACAGGAGTGCATTCCATTACTTTGGCCATTTAATGATTCCATAAATTTTCCGATTTTTCTTACATCTTTAAAAATCGTATCTTTAGAGTAGCAAGACGGGTGGAATTTTATGGGCAAGACACAGGCAAAATCTACTTTTATCCAGGAGAACTTCTTACTGCAGAATGCATACGCCCAAAAACTTTATCACGACTACGCAGCTCCATTACCGATAATTGACTACCACAATCACCTATCTCCTAAACTTATCCGTAATAACCACCAATTTAAAGATATAACAGAGGCCTGGCTTACAGGAGACCACTATAAATGGCGTGCCATGCGGGCTTTTGGTATACGTGAAAAATACATAAGCGGGGAAGCCGGGGCGTTCGAAAAATTTGAGAAATGGGCCGAAGTGGTTCCTCATACTTTACGCAATCCTTTGTTCCATTGGACTCAGCTCGAATTAAAGCGATATTTTGACATTGATGAATATCTCAATCCAAATAACGCCCGACAAATATTTGATCATACTACCCGTTGCCTTCAGGAGTCCTCTCATGACACATTGGGATTGCTGGAAATGATGAATGTTGAGGTGGTGTGTACTACCGATGATCCATTAGACCCGCTGGAAGACCATCAGAGCTTCCGAAAAGAGGGTGTGGGTCCGCTCCTCCTCCCTTCTTTCCGACCAGATAGAGCATATACCGTTGAGAACCCTAAAGCATATTTTGAATTTTTACAAGCTCTCGAAAATATTACCGGTATCGCTATTAATTCATTTTCCGACTTACTCGCCGCCCTGGATAATCGTATAGATTATTTTCATCTGAATCATTGCCGTGTTGCAGATCACGGCCTTGAATTTATGCCATATGCAGAAGGTAGTGTCTTCGATATCGAAGTCATTCTCAAAAAATTATGGAATCAGCAAGCCTTGTACCTGGATGAGGCGGCTTGTTTCAAATCTGAAGTGCTGCAACACCTCTGCAGGTCGTATCATAAACACGGATGGGTACAGCAATTTCACCTGGGTGCTTTACGCAATACCAACCGGAGAATGATGCAAAGTCTTGGGCCGGATACTGGTTTCGATTCTATAGGCGATTTTATGCAAGCGCCTTCCCTGGCTAGATTTCTGAGTGTGCTCGATGAAACAGACCAATTGGCTAAAACGATAATTTACAACCTCAACCCTGCAGATAATGCGGTGTTTGCTTCCATGTGTGGCAATTTTAACAACAGTGGCATTAAAGGAAAAATACAATGGGGTTCTGCCTGGTGGTACCTGGACCAGAAAGACGGCATGGAAGCGCAACTCAATACGCTTTCAAATATGGGACTTCTAAGCACTTTTATCGGAATGCTGACCGATTCCAGGAGTTTCCTTTCCTTCCCGCGTCACGAATATTTCAGAAGAATCCTTTGCAACCTCATCGGAACAGACGTGGAGCAGGGCCTTTTACCGAAAGATGAAAAATGGTTAGGAGAAATGATAGCCGATATTTGTTATCATAATGCGAAGGGGTATTTTAATTTTCAATAAAGGTCTTCATTCATTTTGTACTCGTGTTAGTATTATTTGACGGGAACTCGCGAATGCTTTGCATTTCTTGATACAAATCGAAACTAGAGTAAACATGCAACATGTTAATTGGTCCGTATAAAAAAGGGCCTTAATTTAAAACCCAAAGAGATTAGGAAGCCATAAACTCAGCTCAGGGATATAAGTAACTAAAAGCAATACCACCAACATAATCGCAAATAGAGGAAGTAGAGGTTTTAGCACTTTTTGAATAGAGAGTCCGGCAACGCTACACCCCACAAACAGCACTGACCCCACAGGGGGTGTACAAATTCCGATACATAGATTCATGATCATGATGATCCCAAAATGAACCGGGTCATAACCAAGCTCGAGTACTATCGGAAGAAATATAGGCGTGAATATCAACACAGCAGGGGTGATGTCCATAAACACACCTACAAACAGTAAAATTAGGTTGATGAGTATCAAAACGATAACAGGATGGTCACTTACACTCAAAAGTAGTGTCGTAATACCTTGTGGGATCTGCTCGTAACTCATCACCCACGACATGGCTATAGAGGTAGCCACCAGCAATAGGACAATGCTCGAGGTTTTAATGGTTTCCAATAGAATTGGTTTGATATCTCTCCATCCGATCTCTTTGTAGATAAAGGCCAGTGCGAAGGTGTATACAACGGCGATTCCAGATGCCTCTGTGGCTGTGAAATAGCCCGCAACGATCCCTCCAATTACCACGATGAGCAACATCAGGCTTGGCAGCGCATCCAGGAATCTGGTAAAAAAAGTTTTCAGGCTAACAAACTTTTCCGTTGGGTATTTTTTATAGATCGAATAGATCCCCGCAACCATCATAAGAGCCAGACCTATTAAAATGCCTGGAATATATCCCGCCAGGAAAAGCGCAGCGATCGACACACCTCCGCTTGCCAGGGAATATATAATAAGAATGTTGCTCGGTGGGATGATAAGTCCGGTTGTGGCACTGGTGATATTGACCGCTGCGCTAAAGGGCTTGTCGTATCCTTCTGCCTCCATCTGTGGGTTCATAAAACCGCCTATGGCCGAAGCCGCCGCAACCGCAGAGCCCGAAATTGCACCGAACAACATGCAGGCGACGATATTTACAAAAGCAAGTCCGCCAGGCAAAGGCCCGATCAAAGCCTTGGCAAAATTAATCAGTCTGACCGCTATTCCCCCCCTGTTCATCACTTGTCCGGCTAATATGAAAAAGGGAACGGCCAACAAGGCAAAACTGTCGAGCGAGGCAGCCATCCTTTGTGCTAGCGTGGTTACAGAAGGCAGAAATGGCAATACGACTAACATGGTAAGAATTGCCGCAAGACCTATAGCATAAGCTACAGGCACTCTCATAGCGAGGAAGAATAAAAATCCAAAAACGAGAATAAGTGCTTCTGTATGCTCCATGTTCTTCTAATTATGGCCGAAACGATTTAATATGGAGAAAACTATAGTACAGAATAAGAAGGCCGCTTAAGGGCAGAGCCAGGTATACGAATCCCAGGGGTATCTCCAGGGCGGCAGACTTTTGCCCCAGCGTAAAGGTGATCCAACAAAGACGTATGCCTCCAATAACCATCACCATCAGGCTAAAAAGAGCCACGGCCAGATAGACAAAGCCATCGAACAAAATTTTTCTCGAAGAAACCAGCTTATCCGGGAGTAGGTCGATGGCAAGGTGGAGGTTTTTTCCGGTGGCATATGCCGCCCCGAACAAGCCTACCCAAATAAGTCCATAGCTCGAAATCTCATCGGTAATGGTACTGGGTGCCTTTAAAAGAAAGCGCGAAAAGACCTGCCAGAGTACACTTAGCAACATGATCATAAACAGCACCACAAGCAGGTACTCCAAAATACGATCAACCTTATTTTTCATCTTGGATTTTATTGATTAATGCCAATATTCCCGGATCATTTTCAAAAATGCTGACGATGTCCTTGGTTTTTTCTTCAAAAGGATCTTTTTCCGGATAGGTAACTATCACCCCGGCCTTTATTATCGCCTTCAGGGATTCCTCCTCTGAAGCCTTCCAAAGTTTTCGCTGATATTGTGCAGATTCGTTCGCCGCCTCTATGATCCATTCTTGTTCTTCGGGATTAAAACGATTCCAGGAATCAATGCCTACCAATAAGACATCTGGTACGGCGGTGTGCTCATTTAGGCTATAGTACTTGCATACTTCATAATGTTTTGAAGTATAGAAACTGGGAAGGTTGTTTTCTGCTCCGTCTACCACGCCTTGTTGTAAGGCGGTATATAATTCTCCCCAGGAAATCGGTGTAGGTGCCCCCCCCAGGAGGTTTACCATGGCAACGGCCATATTGCTTTTCTGAACCCTTATTTTGAGCCCGACCAGATCTTCGGGCTTATCTATAGTTTTCGTTTTAGTATAAAAATTTCGGCTACCAGCATCATAGAAAGTAAGACCCCTTAAGCGCGAATGAGAGCCCATCGAGAGTATTTCCTGTCCCACCAGGCCATCGAATACCCTGTGCGCATGATTTTTACTCCTGAAAATATAAGGTATGCTGAGCACCTTGTATTCCGGGATAAAATTTTCGAGAACGGCAGCCGAAACTTTGGTGATATCCAGGCTTCCGATCTGAAGTAGTTCGAGACATTCTCTTTCGGCCCCTAATTGGCCACTAGGGTAGATCAAAACCTCAATTGAGCCCTTGGATTTAAGTTCGAGCCGTTCTCCCATGAATACCATCGCCCGATGTACCGGATGATTGATATCCAATCCGTGTGCCAGCCTGATAATTTTCTGCTCAGGTCGATCGTTGCATGAAATAAGCAAAAAGAAAAGCAATGCAAACCAACACAGCCATCGGTAAGTCTGTACCGATTTAGGCTGAAAGTGAGCGGAATTAGAAGTCACGGATGAATGGTTTTCCACAAACAAAAATTGGCTATCTTAAGCGGAATATTTGTGTAATTTAATAAATAATAAAACAAGCCGTTTTAACGGAAATTGTGCGATCTATGTCTGAACTGTTTTCATTAAAAGGAAAAATTATCCTCATAAGTGGTGCTACGGGTGTGCTGGGGAGTAGTATGGCCAAATATCTGGCCAAAAATGGGGCACGGATACTTGTTCTGGGGAGGAATAAAGCTAAAGTTGATCAGCTGGTATCAGAGATCGTTGGGGATAACGGAAAAGCTTTCCCCTTACTTGCCGATGTAACCGATGAAAGTCAATTGAAGCAGGTATTTACTTCGGTGGAAAAAGCATTTGGCAAGCTCGATGTACTCATCAATGCTGCCGGTGGAAATCTGCCCGGAGCCGTGATCGGTCCTGACCAGAATTTTACTGATGCCAAGATCGAAGAGCTCCGGCGGGTAATGGAACTGAATTACCTGGGAACGTTTATGCCTATTATGGTATTCCTTCCACTCATGCTAAAGCAAAAAAAAGGTTGTATCCTCAATATATCCTCTATGACCGCCCAGAGGCCATTGACCAGAGTTCTGGGATATGGATCGGCAAAGGCAGCCATTGACAATCTTACCCAATGGCTTGCCGTGGAATTTTGTCAGAAATATGGAAATGGAATCAGGGTTAACGCCATTGCACCCGGATTTTTTCTTACCGAACAGAACCGCTCGTTACTAACAGAGAAGGATGGAAGTCTTACCGGCCGGGGTAATAAGATCATCGAACATACCCCTATGAAGGAGTTCGGCCAACCGGAAGATCTGCATGGGATAACTCACTGGCTCTGCAGCGATGCCTCTCGTTTTGTGACAGGTACCATCGTTCCTGTGGATGGAGGGTTTAATGCATTTTCGGGAGTATGAAGTCATTACAAGAAACCATGCGTTGGTTTGGACCATCAGACGGGGTCGGGTTATCCGATATTCGTCAGGCCGGGGCCACTGGCGTGGTTACCGCGCTACATGAGATACCTAACGGTGAGATTTGGCCATTAGATGCTATCCTGGAACGAAAACAGCTCATCGAAAAAGCAGGTTTAAAATGGTCGGTAGTGGAAAGTGTACCCGTTCATGAAGACATTAAACTTCGCAGTGGCAAGTACAAAAAATATATTGAAAATTATAGTCAGACTATCATAAATCTGGCCCGGTTGGGGGTCGAAGTAATATGCTACAATTTTATGCCTGTCCTGGATTGGACGCGTACCGACCTTAACTACAAACTTCCAGATGGTGGAAGTGCGCTCAGATTTGAACTGCGGAAGTTAGCTGCCTTTGATTGTTATATTTTAAAGCGTCCGTCGGCCGCAAAAGACTATCCGGCAGAAATATTGAAGCAGGCCAAGGAATATTATCAAAACCTTGATCAAGCCGGGCACGATGATCTCGTATCGACCATCCTGGCAGGTTTACCTGGTGCTGAAGAAACCTACTCGCTCTCGGACTTCCAAAGCGCTTTGGACTCCTATCAGGAGACAGGTGAAAATGAACTAAGGGAAAACTTGAGGTTGTTTTTAGAAATGATTATCCCTGTAGCCGAAGAACACAAAATAAAGATGGCCATCCACCCTGATGACCCGCCTTTTCCTATCTTCGGACTGCCCCGGGTAGTCTCTACTTCAGATGATATTGCAGGTATCCTTGCTAATCCAAAAAGCGATTTCAATGGCATAACATTCTGCACAGGCTCTTTTGGGGTCCGAAAAGACAATGATTTACCCGGCATGGTGAATCGCTTTAAAGACAGCATACACTTTGTTCACCTGCGCAGTACCCAAACAGTC
The DNA here is from genome assembly GCA_965212205.1 of Flavobacteriaceae bacterium. GTDB lineage: Bacteria > Bacteroidota > Bacteroidia > Flavobacteriales > Flavobacteriaceae > JAHEJJ01. The sequence goes on along the minus strand of CBDBUX010000018.1, from coordinate 58,201 downwards.
GGAGAAGGTAGTTTTTATGAGGCTAACCACCTGCAAGGCGACGTTCCGATGTTTGAGGTGATGCAAAGATTGATGAGAATCAATAATAACAGATCTGTACCCATACCTATGAGACCCGATCATGGACATCGATTGCTCGATGATCTAAAAAAAGAAAGCAACCCTGGGTATTCGGCCATCGGAAGACTGAAAGGTTTGGCCGAATTAAGAGGGCTCATGCACGCTATCGAGCATCTGGCCTAAGGAGAATTCTCCCAAATGCGATTAACCGCATTTACTTCAAAATCGAGAAGAATCAGATCCGAAGCATTCCCATTGCTAATATCCAGTTCCTTATAGAAATCATTGGGGAAAATTTGTGATGTCATCACATATTGACCCTGATTGATAAATACTTCGATCGAAGACCAATCCATGAGTATCCTGATCTCGAAAGGATCTTCGGGTAAATTGCCAATGGGCATTTGTTGTACTTGTGGTGCGAATTTTTCATGAAAATCTACTTTGCCCGAACGCCTGCGGTCCAGGATGAATTCCGTGTTCGCCTGATCCATGGAGAGCAGCAGTGAATCTCCCTTATCATTGGAGAAATACATTTTAAAATCCCGTAATGCAGTGCGGAAGCGAATTTCCGATTCATTAAAATGGTCAAAAGTGAAATGGTGCGTCTTTTGGCTGCCCACTACCATGTTCTTTTTAAATTCCGGTTGTACGATCTTATTGAACTCGTTCAGCGGATAATTTAACAATTCATAGCTATCTCCTATTCGTTTCAAACTGAGTTTGCGAGGGATGGTCATAGCGCTTCTCCATTCCTCGGTAGGCGTATCACGCGCATAATCCCAATTGCTCATCCAACCAATAAATATTCGCTCTCCACCGGGAACATCATTATAAGTTACCCCGGCATAGTTATCCCTTCCCCAATCGAGCCACCGGGCTCCCTGCTGTTCGGAGGTAAATGTTGTACCATCGAATTCCCCTATAAAATATTGCGTGCCACTACCACCGTTCGGTGCATTGGGATTGATGCTGATAAGGTGGACCCATTTTTTTTCATCGCTGCCTTCAACCTGAAGTTGGAATAGATCGGGACATTCCCACACTCCACCATGGCCCCCTACCTCACGTCCAAATTCACTGAGATAATTCCAATCTTTAAGATTTGGAGATCGATAGAATTTTGCATGATCTCCTGCAACCAATACCATGATCCAACTCTGGCTTGGATCGTGCCAGAAAACTTTCGGGTCCCTAAAATCTTTTATGCCCTCATTGTTGATTACAGGATTCCCCTCATATTTAGACCAACTCTTACCATTATCCAGGCTATAGGCGATTCCCTGAGTTTGAAATCTCTTCGAATTTTCTTCTTCGCCTACCGGGTCATGGTAAGTAAAGATAGCTACCAAAGCCTTTTGTCCTTCTGCCGCAAATCCGGAGGTATTATCCTTGTCGACCACTGCGCTTCCAGAAAAAATATAACCGTTGTCGTCTGGATACAGCGCTATGGGTTTATGTTCCCAATGAATCATGTCTTCGCTAACCGCATGTCCCCAGTGCATCGGTCCCCAAACAATATCTTCAGGATAATATTGGTAAAAGAGGTGGTATACCCCTTCGTTATATACCAAACCGTTTGGGTCGTTCATCCACATTTTTGGCGGCGAGAAATGAAACTGAGGTCTGTAATCCTCAACAAAATCCTGCACAGAGTTGACATTACCTTCATTCTCGGTGCTGGACTTATCCCGGCAGCCCAAAAAGACAAAGGCTACAAAGGCCATTATAATTGAATGAGGAATTCGGAGCATCGATAGCTGTTTGGGATAAAAATACTATTTATCGGGAACATAAATCAGTCCCATCTTCAAAACCCTGATCATTGCAAAACCTTATCTTTATCATTTCGACTTAAGCACCAAATGTCCTACATCAAAGCACTGATCATACTGGTTTTGACCCTTAGTACAAGTTGTAGGGAAGCTTCCATAGATAGCGCCCTTAAAAAGTATAACAAGGAATCTGTGCCCTATATCAAAGTATCCCAAATTAGTCCTGAAGTGGAGTACTTGTTTATGGATGCAAGAGAAGAAGAGGAATTCGAGGTAAGTCGTATCCCTGGGGCATTCTGGGTAGGGGGTTCAACATTTAAAATTGATTCCCTAAATCAGCATCTTTCAAAAGATACCCGTATTGTGGTCTATTGTTCTGTCGGGGTCCGTTCAGAAGATCTTGGGGAGGAACTGTTGGAGAGGGGATTCACAGATGTGCATAATCTCTATGGGGGCATTTTTGAATGGAAAAACAGCGGCGGCGCTGTGGTTGATTCATCAGGGAATTTCACAGAAAATGTCCATGCCTACAGTAAGTATTGGGGACATCTGCTGACTGAAGCAAAAAAGGTATATTAGCCGGATATTTTTTAGCGTTGGAAAACAAGTCGCAGAACCTACTGATCATTTTTACCCGGAATATTGAGCTGGGAAAATGCAAAACGAGGCTGGCCAAGACGGTGGGGCCCGAAATCGCCCTGGATATCTATACCTTTCTCGTGGAGCACACCTCGGCCATCAGTAGAAACCTGGATATGCACAAATGGGTCTTCTACTCCGAGTTTCAGGCATCCGGCGATTTGTTCGAGGACCATATTTTTGAGAAATATTGTCAGGAAGGTGATGATCTCGGTGAACGAATGCACAATGCATTTTCATTGGGATTCGAAAAGGGATATAAAAAAATAATCCTCATTGGAAGTGATATTTACGACCTCAAAGAGTCTGACCTCAAAACGGCGTTTAAAGCATTAGACGATGCCGAATACGTACTAGGACCTGCAAAGGATGGAGGATACTATCTGCTAGGCATGAAAGCTCCCAATGCCTGGTTATTCAAAAACAAGCCGTGGGGGTCCGATAAAGTCCTGGAAGAAACCCTTAATACACTTAAAGATTCTAAAGTTATTTTGCTCGATGAACGCAATGATGTGGATATTTATGATGATATAAAAGATGAAGAAGTATTTCAAAAATTTCTAAAAGACTGGCGAGGATGACAAAGCAACAGTTAAGCGAATCAACAGATTATCTGAAAAGCAAGGGATTTAACGAACCTGAAATCGGGATTGTATTGGGGTCGGGTCTTGGAAAGTTGGTAGATGAAATTGAAGACCCGATTATCGCGCACTATCATAATATCCCTTACTTTCCTCTGGCCACCGTAGAATTTCATACCGGAAAATTGATATTCGGAAAACTTGAAGGTAAAAATGTGGTAGTGATGCAGGGAAGGTTTCATCTCTATGAAGGTTATGAAATGTCGGATATCACCTATCCAATTAGGGTTATGCATCAGCTGGGAGTAGAGCGCCTTTTCGTTTCCAACGCTGCAGGTGCGCTAAATCCAGACTTCCGCAAAGGGGATATTATGCTTATCGAAGACCATATTAATCTACAGGGGGGTTCGCCTCTGGCTTTCAAAAATGTTGCGGAGTTCGGAGATCGATTTGTCGATATGTGTGAACCTTACGATGTTAAGATGAGAGCACTAATCGTAAAAATTGCAGCTGTAGAAAAAATATCCCTGCAGAAGGGAGTCTATGCTGCAGTGGTTGGGCCTCAACTCGAGACGAAAGCAGAATATCGGATGCTCAGAACCCTGGGTGCTGACGCTGTAGGTATGAGTACGGTTCCCGAAGTAATTGTTGCCAATCATTTACGACTACCTATAATAGCACTATCGGTGTTAACCGATGAATGCGACCCGGACAATTTACAACCCATTGATATTCAGGAAATTCTGAAAATAGCCGGACTTGCAGAACCTAAATTGATAGAAATCTTTAAAGAATTAATCAAGAAATTATGAGTTATCTAGAAGCCACGACTGATCTTTATAAAGAAGCGGCCCTGCAACCCGATGTCGGGTTGTGTTGTACTACGAATCCTGTATGGCAGTTTCCCGGCCTGACTATCCCTGATATCATGCTGGAGATGAATTACGGTTGTGGCAGTACGGTTTCGGCACAGGATCTGGTAAATAATCCCAAGGTTTTATACGTAGGTGTTGGCGGCGGGATGGAATTATTGCAATTCGCATATTTCTCCAGGCAGAATGGCGGTGTAACCGGAGTTGATGTAGTCGATGAAATGCTCGCGGCTTCCAGGGAAAACCTGAAAACGGCCGAAAAAAATAATGCGTGGTTCCGGAGTGATTTTGTGAACCTACTAAAAGGCGATGCCATGCAACTACCTATCGAAGATGCAAGCATAGATGTGGCGGCTCAGAATTGCCTTTTTAATATTTTCAAGAAAGAAGAGCTGAAAAAAGCCATTGCTGAAATGTACAGGGTACTTAAACCTCATGGACGACTGGTGATGAGCGATCCGATCTGCGAACAACCGATGAATGAAACGCTCCGAAACGATGACCGTTTACGGGCCTTATGCCTCAGTGGAAGTATTCCTTTGAAGCAATATGTTAAGCTGCTAACCGATGCAGGATTTGGCACCATTGAAATACGGGCCAGGAGAAGCTACCGCGTACTTTCGCCTCATCACTATCCAACCGATGAACTCATACATATCGAATCTATTGAGATCGCGGCGATTAAGGATCCAATGCCCGAAGACGGACCCTGCTGCTTTACCGGAAAAACAGCAATCTACTTCGGTGAGGAACCCTATTTTGATGACCAGAATGGCCATGTGCTCGTACAGAATCAACCCCTGGCTGTTTGCGATAAAACAGCAGCTGCCCTAACCAAGGCCAGCGACGATATCTTTGTAAGTGAGAGCACCTGGCATTATAATGGCGGTGGTTGTTGTTAAGGATTAGAACACTTGCTAATTATATTAATGTAAGTTTTGCCCCTTTTGGACGTACTTAATTAAGTATGTGGATGACCTATTTAAACTATTTTACTATTGCAGCTTTGATGTTGCTGCATCTCGCTGTACCGAAAGCTAAAGATGAGGAACTTTCAGGCCCTTCATGGAGGATTCAGGTACAGAACACCGCACATGACAAATGGGATGCACTCCTGCAAAAACATGTAACCCCGTCCGGGGAGGTAAGCTATTCAGATTTCAAAACCGATGTGAAGGAATTGCAGGAATATTTATCTATGCTTTCGCACATTGCTCCTGATGAGAATGCCTCAAAGGAAGAGAAACTGATCTATTACATCAATTTGTATAATGCTGCAACGGTTAAACTGATTTTGGATCATTATCCGATAAAAAGCATTAAGGACATCAAAAATCCTTGGGATAAGAAATGGATAAAGGTGGGTGAAAAAATAATTTCCCTAGGTGCGATAGAACATAAGATTTTACGAAAGCTAAACGAACCTAGGATTCATTTTGCCATTAATTGTGCATCATTTTCCTGCCCCAAACTTCTAAATCGCGCTTTTACATTTGAAAAGCTGGAGACACAGCTAGAAGAGGCTTCCAGGGCCTTCGTGAACGACAAGGGTAAAAATCGTATTAGTGCAACAAGTGCAGATATTTCAAAGATCTTTAAATGGTATAAAACAGATTTTACCGAGAAGGGTAGTTTGGTGGATTTTATAAATACTTACAGCGATGTTTCTATAAATGCAGGTATAAACCTTAAGTACATCGAATACGACTGGAGTCTGAATGAAGCAAAATAGTCACAAAAGAAAACTGAGCATCATCATCCCCGTATTAAACGAGGAGGATTATATTGGCAATATTCTGCGCTATCTGCAAACCCAATGTACCCATCATGTGAAGGAGATTATTGTAGTAGACGGGGGCAGTACCGACAAGACCACAGAAATTGCTCAGGAAGAAGGGGTAAAACTAATTCGTTCGAAACCCGGACGAGCGGTACAACTAAATATTGGGGCACAAAATGCCAGCGGAGATATCTTTTATTTTCTCCATGTCGACACCTTTCCCCCTGCTCATTTTGAAAAGATGATACTAAAAGCATTATCAGAGGGGTACAGTGCCGGGTGTTTTCAAATGCGGTTCGACAATAACAGCCGTTTCCTCAATTTTTTTGCCTGGTTTACCAGGGTCAATCACAGGCTTTGTCGAGGAGGTGATCAGTCGCTTTTCATCAGCCGCGAACTTTTCGATAAGTCCGGGGGCTTCAATGAAAATTTCAGAATCTATGAGGATACAGAATTCATAGTCAGGATAAGTAAATTAGGGCGATTTAAAATTCTTCCACAAATGGTAATAACCTCGGCCCGCAAGTATGAAAAAGTAGGTATGATTCGCCTGCAATACCATTTTGGTGTTATACATCTTAAACATATGTTTGGCGCCGGCCCTGAACAGTTGCATAACTATTACCAAAGGCATATTGCGTCTTGAGATTAATAACAGTTTAGTGTTGTATAATATAGATCTGGCTTTCCGATAATCCTCAAAATGCCGGTATCCTAGCGACTTTCATAATCGAGCAGAAGTCCTTCCGAGATCCATTTGGCTAGCGCCTGCCGGTTATCCGGATCGAGAATTCGTCTTTTGTCCTTGCCGTTTTTGATATTTCCGATTTCAATATATGCCATTGCCGGTAAGGTATTTTTTACCATATAAAGACTGCTTCGATCAGTAAATGTACCCGAATATTCGCGGTTAGGTTGAAACTTTTTATACTTCTTCTGAAAGGTTGTATGTATGCTTTCGGCCAGTCTTTTGCCGTTTTTGCTTTTTTCATGGTAATAGAAAAAGACATCGATATTCTCACCCTTGCTTCGGCTATCTACATGGGTTACTATAAGTCTTTGATATTTCCCTGAATGTTTCAGATACAGGTCGTTCACCACCTCTACCCTTTGTTTTAAGCGCTCGAGTTGATTCAGTGGAATTTCTTTATCAGGATAAACCACCTCATCCCTGTCTAATTCTAATGCCCTCTCGTTACGGATGCCATCGTTCTTGTCTCGTACAATAATATAAACCTTAGCCCCTTGTGAGAGAAGTTCCCGGGCCAGACGCAGGGTAACGTCGTAAGCATATTCGTCTTCTGCGATTGTTTTGCCTTTATAGTCCTCCATCGCTCCGGGATCAGGACCACCATGACCCGAGATAAGATAGTAGACTGTATTTACAAGGCGTTCATTTTTAAGGGCGACATAGGCCTGGTCTCCTCCGAAGATTGGATACTTAGTCCCTGATTCCAGACTTACCTCGGTACCCATTTTAGGCGTTGAATCTGGGGCATTGGGTATTTTGTATTCACGACCAACCACCAATCTGCTCCCATTCTCAATACTATCCTTATTTAGTTGAACGAATTCATCGAAGTATTCTACTGGATTGAGGCCTTGTTTTCTCAGAATAGAATAAATACCATCCCCATTTTCTGCAGTGATAATTTGAAGTGAGTCTTGCGCGGTTAGGCTCCTTATGGATAAAAATAATAGCAGGAGCAGTAATTGTATTCTTTTTCCGTTCACTAAATGTGTTGTTTATACAAATATGATCAAAAATCAAATGTTGATCCAGTACGAGGGGGAATTTTTTTAAAATCAATATCATCCTGCGTCAATACGCATGATAAAAGAGCTTGATTATTTTTTCGGCAGGTTTGTTCTGTGGTGTAAAACGGTTGTCGTCTGTTCCGCCCACATCCCAGTGATGGATAAACCATTTCCAAACAAATCCTCCGGCAAACCATTCTTCATCCCAGAATTCTTCGAACAATGCCCTTTTAGCATTAGCCTGTCCTTCAAGATTAACGCGTTGTTCTGCCCGGTCTACCAACCAGGGTTTTTTGGCAGTATAATCCATACTCCGATATCCGAATTCTGTAAAAAGCACCGGTAGTTTTATTTTTTGAGACAAGGTGAGCATTTTACTTTTCCAGGGTTGCCAACCAGATTTTAGCTCTTGTACCGTAGGTGTTCTTTGATCAGAAAGGGGGAAATAGGCATCCACACCAATATAATCGAGCATCGGCCAAAAATAGACTCTTGAGAATTCATCCCAATTGGCCGCATAGGTAAGTTTGCCATCGTATACCTGACGAATCTTTACGATCAGTGTCTGCCAGAATTCCTGCCTGTTCTGAACAAATACATCTAATTCGGTTCCGATACAAAAGATTTCGGCATTTACCTCCTGAGCCAATCTGGCATAGGTCAGTATAAAGTTTTCATACGAACTCTCAAGACGGTTCCAGTCATTTTCATTTTTCATCTCAAGATCACCAGTGAATTCACCCCGCCATATCCATATCTGGGGTTTCAGCATTATTTGAAGTCCATTTTTTCTGAGCTGGTCTATGTATTGTTTGGCACCCCTGGCGGTTTCACCAAACCATTGGCGATCTGTATTGAATATAATATCGGGTGAATTCTGATCCCTTATAAATCCAAATGGCATTACCGCAGCATGATCGGCGTTAATGGCCAGCACCGCATCTACATGCTCCTGGACAACTTCTTCACGGGAGCCAACAAAGCTCACGCCGTTAATTTTGGCAGACTGTTGACTCTTGCAGGAAATTAGCGCCGGGATGATTAGAAAAAGGAGTGTAAATTTTTTCACTTTTCGATGCTTCGATTCAAAATGTACTAAATTCAATAAGAAATTAAAAATAAGCATTAAGTTCTTATATTTAATTACGACCTAAACTGGAGTCAACTAAAACCCATCCATGGAAACTATCGTCATAATCGGGAATGGAATTGCAGGAGTTACCGCCGCCAGGCACATCCGCAAATTATCCAATAACAGGATAATAATCGTCTCGGCTGAAACAGACTTCTTTTTTTCCCGGACTGCCCTGATGTATGTTTATATGGGGCATATGGAATTTGAACATATAAAACCCTATGAAGATTGGTTCTGGGCCAAAAACAGGATCGAACTTATGCGAGGCTATGTCACTGATGTAAATGCTGAAAAGAAGGAATTGCTGATAGATAGTTCCAGGGTTCTGGGCTTCGACAAATTGATTATTGCTACTGGTTCTAAACCGAATAAATTTGGTTGGCCGGGACAGGACCTTCATGGCGTTCAGGGGCTATACTCCAAACAGGATCTAGACCTTCTTGAGATCAATGCACCAAATAAAGAAGTATGCAAGAGAGCGGTAATAGTGGGTGGCGGCCTGATCGGAATTGAGTTGGCGGAAATGCTTCGCAGCCGCGATATCCCAGTTACATTCTTAGTACGTGAAGATAATTTCTGGAATGGCGTACTGCCCGACGGAGAGTCTATAATGCTCAATGAGCATATACAGGAACATCATATAGATCTTCGTTTATCTACCAACCTGGTGGAGATCCTTCCGGATGATAATGGGAAGTAAGGGCCGTGACCACCGATAAGGGAGACACAATTGAATGTAATCTGGTAGGACTAACACCTGGCGTGTCACCAAATGTGGCCTTTCTCAATGACTCAGGGATAGAATTAGGAAGAGGTGTGAAAGTGAATAGATTTTTAGAGACCAATCTGAAGGGAATTTATGCCATTGGCGATTGTGCGGAACAGCACGATCCCATAGGCAACAGAAGACCTATCGAAGCGGTTTGGTATACAGGGCGGATGATGGGAGAAACAGTCGCACAAACTATTTGTGGTAATCGTACAGAATATAAACCTGGTCATTGGTTTAATTCTGCCAAATTTCTAGATATCGAATATCAGACTTATGGTTGGGTCTTCAGTTCCAATGGACGTAAAGAATATGAAGAACATTTTCACTGGCGACACCCGATCGAGAAAATATGCCTAACCATCGCCTTCCATAAAGAAGGCCGGCAGTTTTTAGGGATCAATGCATTCGGCATACGGATGAGACATGAGATTTTCGATCGCTGGCTAAATGAGAAACGCACAGTGGATTATGTACTCGAACACCTTATCGATGCCAATTTCGATCCGGAATTCTATAAGAATTACGACTCCGAAATCACAAAAGCCTTTAACGAGTCTTATGGAACACAGATCAGGAACAAGAAGAAAAGCCTTCGCCGGATTTTCTCCATAGGCTAACCAGATCCTTAAACAACAAGACCATTTTTACAATTATTCAAAAGAATTCTATCATATGAGTACATTCGAAAGGAGCATGGCGCTTACCGGGGAACCTCCCAAATCTTTATTAAAAGGACAAAAATTCGCTACCATCGTCGGTATGGCGGGCATGTTCATTCTCCTGCTTGCAGCATTTAATGTAGATTTTCCCTTTAAAGCATTTTGGCTCACCTTTTCAATAACGCTGATTTTCGTGGGCGTAATATGGTTTAGCAGCACCTCGTATAATCTCCAGCATAAGGGAATAAAGAACGACGGCGTCTGGTTTAAATCGATCACTTCCCGTGGCCTGTGGGGTTGGATGAGCGGGATCGCACTTACGGGCTTTTATATTGTACTATACTTCTATCCGGAATATCTGGGCCTGGTAAAGGATGGCAGCAACAATGGAATAATAGGCTTTTTCGACCCATTAAGCAGGCTTCTTAGCGGTAATCCGGCGAGTCAATGGTTTGTCTACGGCACCTTATATACGGTGGCAATCCTTGCTTTTGGAATAAAATTCATTTGGAAATACCGCCATAACCGCTATGAGATAATCCGAACTTACAGTGTGATGTTTTTCCAAACAGCCTTTGCCTTTATTATCCCTGAGATTATGGCCCGACTTAATGGCAAGGTCCCTTATTACGATTTAAAGAATATGTGGCCATTAAACTATTATAATTTTGAGCGTTACCGGATCAACGGATTTATCGATGCAGGGGATATCGGAATGGCGATGTTGCTATTTGGGATACTCTCAATCTTTGTCATCAGCCCTATCCTCACCTACAGATTTGGAAAACGATGGTATTGTTCATGGGTTTGTGGATGCGGCGGATTGGCTGAAACTGCCGGCGATCCCTTCAGACATCTAAGCGATAAAAAGTTATCGGCCTGGAAAGTGGAACGCTGGGTAGTACATAGTGTAGTGGTCTTTGTAACCCTGATGACCACAGCGGTTATCTATTCATATCTCGGAAACGATACTTCGAAATACTGGCTGACCAAAAATTCGTTCCTGATTGGGGTGGTCGTGCTCTTAACTGCCGTTTATATCTGGGCCATGATCTTTAAACGCGATCAACTGAAAAAAGATGCACAATATGGGGCCATTGGATATTTTGTCATTATCATCGCCCTAATAGGTCTTCATTATTTAAGTGGTGAAGGGCAAATATTTCTTTTTAAGAGTGAAACACTCCGGAAATCCTATGGGTTCCTTATCGGGAGTATCTTCTCTGGGGTAATCGGGACAGGTTTCTATCCGATTTTTGGGAATCGGGTATGGTGCAGGTTCGGCTGTCCTATGGCCGCTATTCTCGGGTTTCAGCAACGCCTGTTCTCAAGATTCCGGATAACTACCAATGGCGGACAGTGTATTTCTTGCGGAAATTGTTCAACCTATTGTGAAATGGGTATCGATGTAAGGGCTTATGCCCAGAAAGGAGAAAACATCGTCCGTTCCAGTTGCGTAGGATGTGGAATTTGTTCCGCAGTCTGCCCGCGAGGTGTATTAAAACTGGAAAATGGTCCAAGACAAGGAAGGATAGATAGTAACCAGGTTCTTTTGGGCAACGACGTTGACCTTATGGAACTGGTAAATCAGGAATAACCATTTCCAGGAAAACTACAGCATTTGGTATTTTCCTTAAATATGGTATATCTCTTCTTCATTCGAGCTTTCACTGCGCTGAAAATAGACTATCCAAAGAATATAAAGGGTTGATACTTCAAAAACGTGGAATGGTTTAGTTTTAGTAGTTTTGGGCCGATTATAAACTTACTTAATCAAAATAATGCCTGATGTCAGGGTAATTATTCCTGCTTATAACGAAGAAGAGTCGATTGCTAAAGTAATTGAAGAGATCCCGGACCTGGTTTCAGAAATCATCGTGGTGAGCAATAATTCCACGGATCAAACCGTTAGGAATGCCCGGGAGGCAGGGGCCACCGTCCTTTCTGAAAATAAGAAAGGTTATGGTTATGCCTGTCTTTGTGGAATAAATTATGTCGGCAAACAATCCAAAAGGCCCGATATCATCGTATTTATCGACGGAGATTATTCCGATTATCCTGGCGAATTAACAAAGCTTATCAGGCCAATTGTCGAAGAAGATGTAGATCTGGTAATCGGGGCCAGGGTTAAAGAATTAAGAGAGCCTGGGTCGATGACACCTCAGCAGGTATTCGGAAATAAGTTGGCAACCCAATTAATGAAGTTATTTTTTGGTGCCAGATTTACAGATCTCGGACCGTTCAGAGCCATTAAATATGACCGTTTGCTGGAACTCTCGATGGAAGACAAAACCTACGGCTGGACTGTGGAAATGCAGCTTAAAGCACTAAGAAAGCAACTCGCATATACCGAAGTACCAGTGCGTTATAAAAAAAGAATAGGGGTATCCAAAGTGTCTGGTACGGTAAAAGGTACTATATTTGCAGGCATAAAAATTTTGGGTTGGATATTCAAATACAGTTTCCGATAATATGACACTAACCATTTCTTACTTGATTATCGCGATCTACAGCATAGCGCTGATATTGATCTTTTTCTACAGTCTGGCTCAGCTCAACCTTCTGGTAAACTATCTGGGGCAGAGAAGGAGAAATGAGGTAGCCCCCAAATATAATCTCCTGGACCCGAAAGAAATTCCAACCGTTACCATTCAGCTTCCCATATACAATGAAGAATATGTAGTGGAGCGGCTTTTGGATAATATAGCCAGGATTGAATATCCGAAAAGCAAACTGGAAATACAGGTTCTCGACGACTCTACAGACGATTCGGTACTGGAAACGGCAGGGCGTATTGATGCCTTGCGTGAAACAGGTTTGGATATCAAGCATATCAGGCGTTCTAACCGGGAGGGGTACAAAGCCGGAGCATTAAAGGAAGGGCTTACCGTTGCTAAGGGTGATTTTATCGCCATTTTTGATGCGGATTTCCTGCCCGACAGCGACTGGCTGAAGAAAACGGTAGTGTATTTTAAGGATGAGGAAATCGGGGTGGTGCAAACCCGATGGGGACATATCAATAGAGAATACTCTACATTAACACGTATACAGGCCTTCGCACTCGATGCTCACTTTACTCTGGAACAAGCTGGCCGAAACGCCAAGGGTCATTTCATCAATTTTAATGGTACCGCTGGTATTTGGCGCAAAGAATGCATCATCGACGCCGGAAACTGGGAAGGAGATACGCTAACTGAAGATTTGGATTTAAGTTACCGGGCACAACTAAAGAACTGGAAGTTTAAATATCTGGAAGATGTGGAAACTCCTGCAGAACTACCTGTAGTCATCAGTGCGGCACGTTCTCAACAGTTCAGATGGAATAAAGGCGGTGCTGAGAATTTCAGAAAATCGGTCTGGTCTGTAATCTCGGCTAAAAACATTCCTTTCAAAACCAAATTCCACGGGGTGATGCATCTGTTGAACAGCTCCATGTTCCTGTGTGTTTTTATCGTTGCAGTACTCAGTATTCCTATGCTTTATATCAAGAATACCTTCGGGCATCTTGCCTGGGTTTTTGAGGTAACAAGCTTTTTTATCGTCAGTACTATTATTCTTTTTGTTTGTTATTGGTTTACCTATAAGAGCATCCAGGGAAGCAGTTTTGACAACTTTGTGGACTATATCAAATTATTTTTCACCTTCTTTTCGGTAGCACTAGGGTTTTCACTGCATAATTCCATGGCCGTTCTGGAAGGGCATATGGGGAAACGAAGTGAATTTGTACGAACTCCAAAGTTCAACATCAATAATTTATCCGACAGTTGGAAGGGCAATAAATACCTGGCAACTAAGATGTCTCCGAATATGATTATAGAATTTGCACTAATGGTGTATTTTCTTTTTGGGATGTACAGTGCCATACCACTGAATGATTTTGGGCTCTTTCCGTTCCATTTAATGCTGTTCCTGGGCTTCGGGTTTGTCTTCTTCAAATCATTGATCGCCAAAGCCTAAACTGCTCTTATCTTTTCTGTGATACCGGTTGTTTGATTTTTAATTTTTTCGGTTCTTCGTAACAGCACAAACCAGGCTGAAATGATAAACCAATTTGCTTCGTATTGGAAATTACACCGATTTCCAATCCTGATCGTTATAGCGAGCACCCTGTTTTATTTTGTGTTCGCTTATCATCTGGAGCGTAGCGATTTTGTAAGGCTGATCACGCTCTATGGGGCATTGTTCTTCTTTTGCTTCAAGCTGATCCAGTTCGAAAAATGGAATTTAAAGTTTCTTCTGGTAGCCGGAGTACTCTTCAGACTTGTTTTTCTGGTAGGACTTCCAGGCCTTTCACAGGATTATTTCCGATTTATCTGGGATGGAGAAATGGTGCTCCAGGGCATCAGTCCCTACCTTTTTACTCCCGATAACATCATGACCCAGGCGGTGGCTGTGCCCGAAAATGGTGCCCTTTTGCACGAAGGAATGGGTGAACTTAGCGCGAGGAATTATAGCAATTATCCTCCTTTGAATCAAGTGCTGTTTACTCTTGCTGCTTTTTTAGGATCACATAAAATCCTCGGTTCAGTAATCGCCATGAGATTAATTATTATCATGGCCGATCTAGGCTTGTTATACTTCGGAAGAAAACTTCTGAAAAATCTGAACAGATCTCCACACCTGGTCTTTTGGTATTTTTTAAATCCCTTGGTCATCATCGAACTGACAGGAAACCTTCATTTCGAAGGAGTGATGCTCTTTTTCTTTGTGTGGTCTGTTTATCTTCTGTCTAAACAAAACTGGTGGGGGGCCGCAATCCTATTAGCACTGTCGATCCAAATAAAGCTGATCCCTTTGCTTTTCCTTCCTTTATTTCTCTTCTATTTTGACCACAAAAAACTCTTGCTGTTTTATGGTCTTTTACTATTCATTGCACTTGCTGTTCTCTGGCCATTTTATATCCCTGAATTTACTGAACACTACAGCCAAACAGTTGGTCTCTGGTTTTCCAATTTTGAATTCAATGCCGGTCTATATAATGGGCTGAAGCAGGCTGGTGTCCATTTGGATATTAAACCCTGGCATTTGATTAAGACCTATGGCAAGATCATCCCTTATGTGGTAATCATAGCGACGCTGATATATGCCATTCGCGTAAAAAGAGAAAGATTATCCTCCTTGCTGCTCGCGATGCTATGGGTTTTGGGCATTTATTATTTCGTCGCTACCACCGTCCACCCGTGGTATATCGTATCGCTTGTGGTATTATGTCTGTTTACCGAATACCGTTTTCCGCTCGTATGGTCGGCGATGATTTTTTTGAGTTACTCGGCCTATGGAAAGGATGGATTTGAAGAACAACCTTGGTTGCTCGCCTTTGAGTATATCATCGTATTCGGTTTTATGATCTATGAAATTGTCAGGCGAGAGGGGTCAAAATTGACAATTTCGAAAAATTAACATCACGATTATACCAGTTCAATTTTATTTGTACATTTGGTGTTCAATGAATAATGAAGCACAACATATCACAGGGTTAAATTCTATCACCCCTTCCTTGTTCCGCGTTCGTCCCCGCCCGTAAGGGTGTGCTTCTGTATTGGAAATAGGTGCGTCCATTTCCGCAAACCTTCAATAATCTTTCTATTTCTTCATAAATATTCAAGGCAATGAAAATTGCAATTGCAAATGAGTCACATATAAAGTATGCACAGGTCATCAGTGAGACTATCTCTGAATCGGCCCAGGTAAGAGGTACAGGTATCGCAAAAAGATCGGCAGAATATATTATTAAACGCCTGGTCGACGGAAATGCGGTCATTGCCCTGGACGGCGACAATTTTGCCGGGTTTTGTTATATCGAAGTATGGGGCCATAAGAAATTTGTTGCCAATTCTGGTCTAATAGTCCATCCGGATTACAGGAAGCTGGGTTTGGCCAAAAAAATAAAGCGAACCATCTTCGAGCTTTCCAGGAAGAAATTTCCAGAGGCAAAGATTTTTGGAATCACCACAGGACTTGCTGTGATGAAGATGAATTACGAGCTTGGGTATAAACCTGTAACATTTTCTGAACTTACGGATGATCCGGAATTTTGGAGGGGTTGTCAGACATGCAAGAATTTTGATGTCCTGACCAGGACCGATCGGAAAATGTGCCTCTGTACCGGAATGCTATACGACCCGGACAAACGCATCAAAATAAAAAAAGATAAACTGAACAGCAAGGCATTTAAACGTCTGCAAAAAATAAAAACCCGGCTGTTCCTCAATAATAAGACCTCATGAAAAAATTGGTACTAGCCTATAGTGGAGGTTTGGATACTTCCTATTGCACAAAATTTCTTTCAAAAGAAAAGGGGTTCGAGGTGCATGCCGTAAGCATCAATACGGGAGGATTTACCCAGGATGAAATCGCTGAAACTGAGAAGAAGGCAATTGCACTGGGAGCAAAAACCTTTACTTCTGTAAACGCGGTTCAGTCGTACTACGATACGGTAATAAAATATCTGATCTTCGGCAATGTCCTTAGAAATAACACCTATCCCTTGTCGGTAAGTGCAGAGCGTATCGTGCAAGCTATAGAAATAGTAAAATTTGCTGCAAATACCGAAGCCACCCATATCGCCCATGGGAGTACCGGGGCCGGAAATGATCAGGTCCGATTCGATAGTATTTTTCAGATCCTGGCACCTGAACTGGAAATTGTGACACCGATTCGCGATCATAAATTATCGCGGGAAGAGGAGATCGCCTACCTTAAAGAAGAAGGTATCGATATGAACTGGGAAAAAGCCAGGTATAGCATCAATAAAGGTCTGTGGGGCACCTCGGTTGGTGGAGACGAAACGCTGACCTCTCACTTACCATTACCGGAAGAAGCCTATCCCAGCCCGCTTCAGGACACTGAGGCCTTGCAGATAAAATTGAGCTTCGACAGAGGTGAAGTGGTGGCAGTCAATGATAAAGCCGACAAGGCAGTCGCTATTATAGAACAACTCAACGAACTCGGTGGTAAGTATGCTATCGGCAGAGATATACACGTGGGAGATACCATTATCGGTATCAAAGGACGAGTGGGTTTCGAAGCAGCAGCGCCCTTATTGATCATTAAAGCCCATCATCTTCTCGAAAAACATACGCTGAGTAAATGGCAGCAGTATCAAAAAGAACAATTGGGAAACTTCTATGGGATGTTACTTCATGAAGGGAATTATCTCGACGAGGTTATGCGGAATATCGAAGCCTTTCTCGAAGATACCCAGAAAAAAGTATCCGGCGAGGTCTTTATAACGCTCCATCCCTATCGATTTACCCTCGATGGTATTCGATCTCCCTACGATCTTATGGACAGCGGTTTTGGTAGTTATGGTGAGATGAACAAAGGGTGGACTGCAGAAGATGCCAAAGGCTTTATTAAAATACTCTCAAATCCTGGGAAAATAGCAAACCAAATAGCGAAGAATCATGATTAAAGCAGGAATTGTAGGAGGGTCGGGTTATACCGGAGGTGAACTAATTCGCCTTCTTCTTCAACACGAGAACGTGTCCCTTGATTTTGTGCTGAGCAGTACCCGTCCCGGCACTAAAATATCGGCAGCGCATGCAGATCTGACAGGTATCACAGACCTCTTATTTACAGATAAGGTCAACACCAGAGCAGACGTGGTCTTTCTTTGTCTTGGACACGGACATTCACGTGAATTTTTAGGGAAGCATAAATTTTCGAGCCACACCAAAATCATTGATCTAAGTACCGATTTCAGACATAGAGAAGATTCGGTTTTGGGCGAGCGGTCTTTTGTTTATGGCTTACCAGAATTGTTGGCCGATGAGATCTCTAAAGCCCAGAATGTTGCCAACCCTGGATGTTTTGCCACCGCAATTCAACTGGCCTTACTCCCATTGGCGCACCAACAGCGCTTAGAATCGTCTGTTCATATCAATGGGATTACCGGAAGTACAGGGGCAGGAATTAAGCCATCACCAACAACACATTTCAGCTGGCGAAATAATAATCTCTCCTGGTATAAACCTTTCACACACCAACATCTGAAAGAAGTAAACCAATCTATCGCTTCTTTACAAAAGGAGGCCGGGCATCTCTATTTTTTACCCCACAGGGGAAATTTCAGCAGGGGTATCCTCATTACCGCCTATACCGAGTTTGGTGGAAGTGAATCTGAATCCATCGAATTATATCAGAACTTCTATTCAGATGCAGCTTTTACCCAGCTTGTGGAGCAACCCATCGAGTTAAAACAAGTGGTAAATACAAATCAATGTCATCTTCACCTTCACAAGCACAACGATATCCTTCTGATAACATCGGCCATAGATAACCTGATCAAAGGAGCATCGGGCCAGGCGATTCAGAACATGAACCTGATGTTCGGCCTGGATCAGCAGGAAGGTTTGAAACTAAAGGCCGGGGTGTTTTAAGATATATATTACAATTATGAATCAAACAAAAGACATATGAAAATCGCAATAATCGGCGCTGGAAATCTTGGGTTATCTATAGCGAAAGGAATACTTCACAGCAATGGTGCTACAACTATGTACCTCACCAAAAGGAACCCTGAAAGTATCCGTCATTTTGAGAACTATGGAAATGTAACTGTTGGCTCAGACAATAGCAAGGCAGTAAAAGAATCAGATGTGCTGATCTTTGCTGTACAGCCAGGACATTTTAGTGATATCCTCCAGGAGGTAAAACCGCTTTTGACCGAGAAACACGTCCTGATTTCTACTATAACTGGATTTAGTATTGAAAAAATGGAATCTATACTGGGAACCCAGGCCTATATTATCAGAAGTATGCCAAATACCGCAATTTCAGTAGGGAAATCGATGACCTGTGTATGCAGTAACGATATGGGTAAAAAACGAATCGAGCTGGCCACCGCCATTTTTGACCGGATGGGGCATACCCTGGAAATCCCGGAAGAACTGATGCAAGCCGCAACAGTGATATGTGCCAGTGGAATTGCCTTCTGGATGCGTTTGATCCGGGCAACAACCCAGGGCGCCATTCAATTGGGGTTCGATGCCAGAGAAGCCCAGGAACTGGCCATGCACACCTGTAATGGAGCCGCAGGACTACTCATTGAGTCGGGTAATCACCCTGAAGAAGAAATAGACAAAGTAACCACTCCTATGGGGTGCACCATCCAAGGGCTTAACGAAATGGAGCATCAGGGATTGAGTTCTTCATTGATCCGTGGTATTGTCGCTTCTTTTGAGAAGATCGGCGAGTTTAAATCTGCAAACTAGATTATGGAGCTATTTGAAGTTTATCCTTTGTACGACATTGTACCGGAATCGGCCGAGGGGTCTTATATAACCGATACACAGGGCGAATCTTACCTCGACCTTTATGGCGGTCATGCTGTAATATCGATCGGACATTCCCATCCACACTATAAAAAGCGACTGAAACAGCAACTGGATCATATTGGCTTTTATAGCAACTCGGTGATAAATCCGCTACAGCACAAACTCGCGCAAAAACTTCAATCCATATCTCAGTGCAAGGATTACAAGCTATTTTTGTGCAGTACCGGGGCCGAAGCCAACGAGAATGCCCTTAAACTGGCTTCCTTCTATACCGGTAAGGCAAAAGTGATCGCTTTCAAAAATGGCTTTCACGGAAGAACTTCTGCCGCCGTGGCCGTTACAGACAACCATTCAATTCAGGCTCCTATCAATAAATTTCAGCCTGTTGAATTCCTTGAGCTAAACGATACTGAGGGTTTTTTGAAAGCCATAGAAGATAAGGAGGTCTCTGCAGTGATTTTGGAGGCAGTTCAGGGTGTTGGAGGATTAGATCAGCCCACCACGGAATTCTGTGAGCTGCTTTCAAGGAAGTGCAGGGAAAAAGACATCGTTCTGATAGCAGACGAAGTGCAATGTGGTTTTGGGAGAACGGGCAGGTTCTTTGGCTTTCAGCACCATGGCATAGTCCCCGACCTGATCACAATGGCGAAAGGTATGGGCAATGGGTTTCCGGTAGGAGGCGTATTGATACACAACAAATTTGAAGCGCGCTACGGTATGCTGGGTACTACTTTCGGTGGAAATCATTTAGCCTGTGCCGCCGCAAATTCAGTATTGGAGGTTATCGAACAAGAAAACCTGATGGAAAATGCAATGGAAATGGAGAAGGTTTTTAAGAGTATGGCATTAGATATCCCCGGGGTAAAACAAGTGAAGGGCAGAGGTCTTATGCTGGGTCTCGAATTCGATTTTGAGGTAGCTAAACTAAGGGAAAAGCTCATTTATCACTATCGAATTTTTACCGGTAGTTCAAAAAACAAAAATGTGCTGAGGATCTTACCGGCACTTAGCATTGGAAAAGAAGAAATCCAAAGATTAATCACTGCACTTAAAGCCGAATTGACATGAAGAATTATCTGACTGTTAAGGATATCGAAGATCTGTCTGATTGGGTGAAAACCGCCATAGAATTGAAGAAAGATCCTTTGCGTTTTCGCGATCTGGGGCAAAATAAGACCCTGGCTATGCTCTTTTTCAACAGCAGCCTGAGAACCCGTTTGAGCACACATAAAGCTGCCCTTAATCTGGGTATGGATGTAATGGTTATGAATATTGGCAAAGATGGTTGGATACTCGATTTTGAAGAGGGTTCGGTGATGGATCGGCACAGCGCCGAACACATAAAAGAAGCTGCACAAGTGGTGGCCCAATATTCCGATATTGTGGCTGTTCGGGCATTTGCCTCTCTTCAGGATAAAAAAAGCGATGAGGCCGAATTAGTCCTTAACGGATTTGCAAAATACGCAGGGGTGCCCATAATCAATATGGAAAGCTCTATCCATCATCCGTTACAGGCCCTGGCCGACGCTATCACCATTGAAGAATTCAAGAAAACAAAAATTCCCAAGGTGGTATTGTCATGGGCCCCTCACCCCAGGCCCTTACCCCATGCTGTGGCGAACTCATTTGTTGAACTTATGCAAATCGGTCAGGCCGACTTTGTGCTCACTCATCCGCCAGGATATGAACTCAATCATGAAATAACCCGAAATTGCCGGGTAGAATATGACCAGCAGAAAGCTTTGGAAAATGCAGATTTTGTATACGTAAAAAACTGGAGCAGTTACCAGGACTATGGGAAGGTCTTGAATCAGAACAGGGACTGGATGATGACAGAAAAAAAGTTGGGTAATGCTAACTTTATGCATTGCCTGCCCGTTCGGAGGAATGTTGTGGTTGAAGATGCTGTGCTCGACAGCAATAAATCCCTGGTACATGAGCAGGCCAACAACCGAACTTTTGCGGCACAATTGGTATTAAAAAAAATATTGGAGGCTAGTTAATATGGAGGCTGTGAAGGAACATAAAAAACCAAAGCTCAACATTGTTAAAGTTGGCGGGCAGGTTATCGAGGATCAAGTGATGCTCAATACATTGATGGAGCGGTTTGCGAAGATGGATGGCCTCAAAATACTTGTGCATGGCGGGGGCAAAAAGGCCACTGAAGTAGAAGGGAAACTAGGGGTTGAATCAAAACTTTTCGAAGGCAGAAGGATTACCAATAATGAGAGCCTGGAGGTGGTTGTCATGGTTTATGCCGGACTGGTAAATAAAACCATCGTTGCTGGCTTGCAGTCCAATAATTGTAATGCCATCGGATTATGTGGTGCAGACGGGAATACGATCCTCGCCGAAAAACGCCCGGTAGGAGAAGTGGACTTCGGTTTTGTAGGTGATATAAAAGAAGTGAATGCGGATCTAATAAATCAATTGCTTAATAACAAGATTACGCCTGTATTTTGCGCGCTCACTCACAATGGGGCCGGCCAGTTGCTCAATACTAATGCCGATACTATCGCCTCGGAACTGGCCATTGGACTATCTGGTAATTTCGAGGTCTCTCTTCTCTACTGTTTTGAAAAGAAAGGTGTATTAAAAAATATCGAAGAAGCCGATAGTATTATCCGAAAGATTGACGAAAGGAGCTATGAACAATTATTGGATCAGCGAATTATTGGTGAAGGTATGTTGCCTAAACTGCATAATAGTTTCAATGCATTAAACGCAGGTGTTCATAAAGTATGTATCGGAGACATAAGCATGCTCGAACAGGATGCGGAAGAATTTACAACCCTTACATTATGAGCAGCTCTATAGAAATACTTACTGAAAAAGCCATTCTGCTTTTAAAGCAATTGATTGCGACTCCTTCTTTTTCCTCGGAGGAGGATAAGACTGCAGCTCTGATCGAGGCTTGGTTTAGTGCCCAGGGTATAGCCTATCAAAAACATCGCAATAATGTATACGCGATGAACAAATGTTTTGATCCTGCTAAACCCACGCTATTGCTAAATTCCCATCACGATACGGTTAAACCTAATGCAGCGTATACAAAAGATCCTTTTCAGGTAGTAATTGAAGATGGAAAGCTCTTCGGGCTGGGAAGTAATGATGCTGGCGGATGTCTCGTTGCTTTGCTGGCGTTGTTTTCTTTTTTTTACGCCAATAGCGAAATGAGCCATAACCTGATCATGGTGGCCTCGGCTGAAGAAGAAAGCTCTGGGCCTAATGGACTTAACAGTGTATTGCCCTTATTACCACCAATAGCGGTTGCTATTGTGGGAGAGCCCACTCAAATGCATTTGGCAATTGCCGAAAAAGGATTGGTTGTTTTCGATGGAATTGTGAAAGGAACTCCATCACATGCCGCACATCCAAACGGAAACAATGCCATTTACAACAGTATTGAAGTACTGAAATGGTTTCGGGAATATTCTTTTGAAAAGGTATCGGAGACCTTGGGTGAAACAAAAATCACCGTTACACAGATAAAGGCAGGGGATCAACATAATGTGGTGCCTGCCGAAGTGAAAGTGGTAATCGATGTCAGGGTAAATGATTGTTATTCAAATAAGGAGGTTGCCGATATCCTCATAGGCGATGCGCCTTGCGAGCTAAATGCCCGGTCGTTGCGTTTAAACTCTTCATCTATTGACAAAAATCACCCATTGGTAGATGCAGGTATTCAGTTGGGCAGAAAAAACCTATGGTTCCCCAACACTATCAGACCAGGCAGCATTGAGTTGCCAGTCCTTAAAACTTGGTCCGGGCGACAGTACAAGATCGCACTCAGCCGATGAATATATTTATGTTCGGGAAATTGAAGAAGGAATTGCTCTGTACATCGAAATCTTAAGTAAATTTCTGCTCCCCGGCCAATCATCACGTCGGTAGGCTTGTTGATATTATGACTAATAGAATCAAAATATATACTATATGAAACTCTGGGACAAAGGAAGTCACCCCGATGCCAAAGTAGATCGATTCACTGTAGGAAATGATCGGGAGCTCGATCTTTTACTGGCAAAATACGATGTGATCGCTTCGAAGGCCCATGCTGCAATGCTGGGCAAAATAGGTATGCTCTCCTCTTCTGAAACCGAGGAATTGATTGGTGAGTTGGAGAAGATCGGAGATGATATCGCAAGGGGCAACTTCACCATTGAAGATGAATTCGAAGACATGCATTCCAAAATTGAGTATTTGCTTACCCAAAGATTGGGAGATACCGGTAAAAAGATTCACACGGCACGTTCACGGAACGATCAGGTGTTGGTGGCCATCCAATTGTTTCTTAAAGAAGAACTCATACAGATCCGCGATATGACTGAGGAGTTATTTGAGTTACTGATCGATTTAGCGGAAAAATACAAAGACGTACAAATACCTGGTTATACACATCTTCAGGTTGCGATGCCTTCTTCTTTCGGGCTGTGGTTTTCTGCCTATGCAGAATCATTGGTCGATGACATGCATATGTTGAATGCCGCCTTGAAAATAGTAGACCAGAATCCATTAGGCAGTGCAGCAGGATATGGCAGTTCCTTCCCTATCGATAGAGAATTCACCAGTAATAGTTTAGGGTTTCACACTCAGAAATATAATGTGGTCGCTGCACAGATGGGGCGCGGTAAGGTCGAGAAAGTCACTTCATTCGGACTGTCTGCCCTGGCGGGAACGGTTTCCAGGTTAGCGATGGATATCTGTCTGTATATGAGTCAGAATTTCGAATTTCTCAGCTTCCCCCAGGAATATACTACCGGAAGTAGTATTATGCCACATAAGCAAAACCCGGATGTGTTTGAACTCATCAGGGCAAAATGCAATAAGATCCAGGCTGTACCCGGCCAGCTAACACTTCTGGTAAACAATCTTCCCAGTGGCTACCACAGAGATTTTCAACTCACAAAGGAAGTGATCCTTCCCGCTATTCAGGAAACGAAGGCCTGTCTGGACATGCTTTCATCGGCTCTGCCAAAGGTTAGCGTGAACGAAAACATCCTGGATAATGCGAAATATAAATACATCTATTCGGTTGAAAGGGTCAATGAATTAGTACAGCAGGGAATCCCGTTCAGGGATGCCTACAAACAGGTTGCTGAAGAAATTCAAAAAGGGACTTTTAGCCCTAAGCGGGAGTTAGATCATACTCACCAGGGTAGTATCGGTAATCTTTGTCTTGATAAGATCCAATCTAAAATGAAACAGGCCATAGAGGCTTAACTTCCTTTTATAATAGGTGAGAAACCACTAATTTTAAGGGAAACAAACACAAAATACTCCAGATGTTTTGTCTGATCTATCGTTCTGTAGCCTCTTCTTCCTTTGGGCGACAAGACATTCTGGAAATGCTCGATAAGGCCAGGATCAAGAATAAAAATCTGGGTATAACTGGTTGTCTGCTTTTCTATGAGGGGGAATTTATTCAATATCTGGAAGGAAACCAGATCAAAGTCCTGGAGCTCTATGATCAAATCAAAAAAGACAAAAGGCATCATAATATTGAGCTGATCACATATGCTCGGAGGGAAGGTCGTGAGTTTGAAACCTGGGAAATGGCCTATGAAGATTTTTTAGGCGACAACGACCAGATCACCTACCTCAGACTTCTTATTGGTACGTATTTTGAAGATGCAGAAGGTACCTCATCACCACATCCTGCTTCCATGCCCTTCTGGAGAACTGTTTATAAACTTCTTAATACCAAATCTAAACCTAATGTATAATGCTGATCAGCGCAGATTATTTAGGTTGATCACCTCCTGGGCAGTAAGTCTGCGCCAATGACCCCTTGGGAGATCTTTTTTTGTAAGGCCGGCAAAAATCACACGATCTAAGCGAACCACATGATATCCCAGGTGCTCGAATATGCGCCGGACAATCCGATTTCTTCCGCTATGAATTTTAATCCCTACTTCCTTTTTTGATTTGTTTTCAACAAAACTGATTTCATCTACCACCACAGGACCATCATCGAGTTCAAGCCCTGCTTGAATTTTTTTAAAATCACCTGATATCAAGTTTTTATCGAGTTCAACATGATATATTTTTCTCACTTCATGCTTGGGGTGTGTAAGTTTCTTTGCCAGGTCACCATCGTTGGTAAAAAGCAGGAGGCCGGTAGTATTACGATCGAGTCTGCCAACAGGCAGTAATCTAGATTTACTGGCGTTGGAAACAAGTTCCATAACGGTGCGTCTGCCTTTTTCATCCCTGGTGGTAGTGATAAAATTCTTAGGCTTATTCAGTAGTATATATTCCTTTTTTTCAAGGGAGATAACACGATCATCGAACCTAACAATATCTCCGGAAGTAACTTTATAACCCATTTCGGTTATCGTCTTTCCATTTACGCTTACACTTCCTGCCGCAATAAACGTATCGGCTTCTCTCCTCGAACAAATACCAGAATTTGCCAGATACCTGTTCAATCTGATAAGGTCGCTTTGATGTGTTGATTTCTCCTTAGGACGTTTTTGAGGAGTAGTTTCCTGATGAGATGATTCGGGCGATTTTGAAAATCGTTTCTTCGACTTTGGCTTCCCTTTTCTGTGGTACTTGCTTCCCCTGCTCATTTTTTTAATTTGGGCAAAGGTAGGAAAGACCCTTGGATTCTAAACTATTGGGGTATCTCAACCGTCGACTGCCGTTCCCTGTTGAGTATCAGACGGGTCACATCGGGTCTGGAATAATGGCCTGCTGGGTCGAAATTCTGGCGTTCTTCCAATACCCGGTTGAAATCAAGATCCTGATAGATAATACCTTCTTTATCGATCACAGGGTCGATTATCCATTCCCCATCAGGACCGGCAATACAACTACCCCCATTAGCCAATATATCAGGAGTTTTTTCGAGAATGCTTTTTAGATGCGGTGTTTCGGCCGGGAAGTCCTTTTTGCGCATCAAGGCAGCTGTCGAGATTACATAACTTCTCGATTCGCGTGCGATAAACCTGGTGATGTCTTTGGTATTATGGTCACTACCAGGCCAAACGGCTACATGCAGATCTTCACCTAACCCGTAAAGGGCAGCCCGTGCCAACGGCATCCAATTCTCCCAGCAATTAAGTCCGCCCAGGGTAAAGTCCTTTAACCGGTGAGTCTGCAAACCATGCCCATCTCCAGAAGCCCATGTAAGCCTTTCGTCGTAGGTGGGTTGTAATTTACGGTGAACAGATTGTATAGTTCCGTTTTGATCGATATAGACCAGGGAGCAATAAGCACTATGACCCCCGCGGTCTTTGGGTCGTTCAATAATTCCAAGATAGGTCGATATGCCGTACTTTCGGGCCAGTTGGGCCACGCCCTCTAAATCGCCATCTTCGATACAGATCGCGTTTCTGAGGTAATGAGCGTGCAATTCCTTGTTTACAGCCCGGTCCCAGGCCGCCCCGTCGGTATAGGCCAGCCAAAAAGGATAGCCGGGTAAAAAAGCCTCTCCGAACACGAGTAAATTGGCCTTCTCTTTTGCCGCATCCTCAATACTCGACAATACAAGGTCGAGAGTTTTCTTTTTGTTAAGCCAAATGGGGGCCAATTGAGCCATAGCGACTCTTAGATGATTTTTCATGACAAGATTCTGTTTAAAACAAGGTCTACATCGATCAGCAAAATACTAAAGACACCTGCCACAATTATAAATTTGAGAATATTGTGCAGCCAGATATAGTGTTTCTTAGTACTTGACTTCCATAAAAGGATCAGGAAGCCTATTAAAAGTATTATACTCCCAATAAAATACAAATACATATAACCAACATCGAAAGAATAGATTAGCAACAATGCCGGCACCAAGGTTAGTAAGACCAGGATACTGGTAAATGTTTTAGAAACATCGGTACCGTATAAAAGGGGAATAGTCCTGTAACCCTGTGCCATATCGCCAGCCATATTTTCCATGTCTTTGATCAGCTCGCGTGCCAGGATCAGAAGAAATAGATAAATGGCATGGACAAAAATCACCGTTTCGAAATTTTTATAGTAAACAAAAACGGCAAAAAATGGAGTTATCGCCAGTGTAGCCGAAACAATATTTCCCACCAATGGAAGTCTTTTAAGCTTATGGGAATATATCCAGATGCCGAATATATATGCAGAGAAAAACAATGTCGCTCTAAAGGAAACGTAACTCGCCAGCAAAACCGCGAGAAAATTCAGCACAAAATAAGCACTCAGTTTGGTCCGTTGACTCACCAGCCTGTCGAGCATACTCTTCCGCGGTCTATTGATCAGGTCTTTTTCCGAATCATAAAAACTATTGATAATATAGCCTGCAGCAATTACCAGGGCAGAGGCAAGGACAAGTATAAACAGATTAAGATCCAGAACCACCTCTCTTAAAGGCAAGTCAGGAGCCAGGATATAAATAGACGCAAGATATTGTGCCAGCGCAATGACCAGGATATTATACCCGCGAATTATCGAAAATAAGCTCAGGCCTTTCAGAAGCAGGAGTCTGTTCTTTCTGCTGAGCATGATCGGACGGTATTAGAAAGTGTAGACTACTTCCAAATGATGTCCTTGTAAGGTCTTTTTGGCTTGTTGCAGGTCTTGAGTGAAGCCCAGTATATAACCGCCACCACCTGAACCACAGAGCTTAAGATAATAATCATTGGTTTCGATACCTAATTTCCAAAGTTTATGAAACTCTTTGGGTATCATAGGTTTAAAATGATCGAGAACAACATGGGAAAGTTCTTTAAGGTTGCTGAACAACGATTTTACGTTGCCGCTGATGAAATCTTCAACACAGGCATCGGTATGTTTGATAAACTGATCCCTGATTACATTTCTAAATCCTTCATTCTTCATTTTATCCATGAAGATCTGAACCATGGGGGCTGTTTCACCGGTACTCCCGCTATCCAGAAGGAAGACGGCGCCTTTTCCTTCTTTGTTCTGAGAAGGAATACTGGTCGATTCAATATTATCCTGAGAATTGATGAGGATCGGCAGACTAAGATAGCTGTTCAAAGGGTCGAGCCCCGATGACTTTCCATGGAAGTACGACTCCATCCTGCCAAAGATCTTTTTTAACGTAAGCAATTTAGCCCGCGTAAGGTTTTCCAGAATTGTAATTCTGTTATTGGCGTACTTATCATAAATCGCGGCTACCAAAGCCCCACTGCTGCCAATACCATAACCCTGAGGAATGGAACTGTCGAAGTACATGCCCTGATCGATATCAGCATTGAATTTGTCCAGGTCGAATGAAACCAATTCGGGTTCACTTCGCTGGAGTTGATCGAGATATCCGGCAAACTCCTTTAATTTACGATTGGATTTTTGCGCCTCTTCACTGGCGCTATTATCGGTCTTTAAGGCTCCTTTAAAGAAATTGTAAGGAATTGAGAGACCTTTGGAGTCTTTGATAATGCCGTATTCTCCAAAGAGAAGTATTTTAGAATAGAAGAGCGGTCCTTTCATCGCACTTTGAAATCTGAATCAAAAGTACAAAAATTTAACAAACAGCAAGTTCGGCGACATCGGTTACTCTAATAGTATTATTTATCACCCTAATGAAGAATAGATCGGGTTGTGGAACAGCTTAGCTTAGTTTTACTCCCCCAGCACCTACTTTATCGATCAACATTCCACCCTTATCGCAATGCTCGATTAATTCACTTTTGATAAAACGATAGACCTCTTCACTTCTTTCGCCCGGAAAAAGGAGATGTACGTTCGCTCCTGCATCGAGCGTAAATCCCAGAGGTATTCCGGTAGCAGACCGGTATTTCCACACCTTCTCAATAATCGCCACTGTTTGTGGTTTCATCAAAAGATAATAAGGGATGCTGGTCATCATCATCGCATGCAAACTCAGCGCCTCGTTCTCCATGATGGTAATAAATCCTGAGAGATCTCCCTCCTTAAAGACAACCGCCAATTTCTCTAAATTAGAATGTGCCTGTTCAAACCTTTTATCGGCATAAAAATGACCCTTCATCAGCGCGTGTCCCTGTGTGCTGCTAACCGCTTTTGCTCCCCGGTCTACTAACATAATTGCATCATGGAAGTTTTTGAATACCGGATGTATCTCATCGGGATATGGTATGGCGAATAGATCGCTGCTTCCTTTTGTTCCAGGATGATGTCCCCAATGCATCAAAGGACCCTGGATACTTCGGGCAGCGCTTCCCGACCCCAGTCTTGCCAGAAATGAAGCTTTGGTTAAAAACAGATCCTCCGCTATCCCATCGCTTAATTCGGCCTCTATTTCTGTCAGGCAGAGACTTAAGGCCGCAAATCCACTGGCGGAGGAAGCAATGCCACTACTATGTGGGAAGGAATTTGAAGTGTCAATTCTAAGGTGATACGATTTTAGAAAAGGAACATATTCCTCTATACGGGTAAAGAAGTCATCGATCTTGGCCCTGAAATCTATATTGGGTTTGCCATCGAAAAACAAATCGTATGAAAACCGCTCGTTTTTCTTATCGAGTAACTCATAAGCTATACTTGTTGTGGTGGCGCTTGTCTCCAGGGTAAAACTCAATGAGGGATTCGCCGGAATCTGGTTACCCTTTTTGCCCCAATATTTCACTATTGCGATATTGCTAGGTGCTTTCCAGTTTACCTTTCCACTTTTTTGCGAAAACTCGTAATCTGGCAGTTTAAAATCCTTTTCTTCCATCCAGGACGCATTTTGGGTAAAGATAATTCTTCCACCTCAACGCTATCATCGGAATTAAAATAAATTGTAAATTTAGTTCTCATTCGCTTGTAAAATAGAATCACCCTCCCCTATTGAAAAAGAGATTAACATATATAGTAATATCTGTAATCATTTGCCTGCTGGTTGGATTTCTCTCCGGATTTGCCACACAAAGTTCTGTTGGCACCTGGTATGTAAGCCTTAATAAACCTGCATTTAACCCCCCTAATTGGATATTCGGTCCGGTATGGACCATCCTTTATACCTTAATGGGCGTGGCAGCCGGACTTGTATGGTCTAAGGGTATACATCATATATGGGTTAAAACAGCACTATATCATTTTAGCTTTCAATTGATCTTCAATGCCCTGTGGAGTGTGGTATTCTTTGGTTTCAATAAACCATTTTGGGCTTTATTGGTTATTCTGATTCTGCTTGCCCTGATATTATTAAACATGAAGTCTTTCCGGGTGGTGAGTAAAACCGCCGCCTACCTTCTTATACCATATTTCCTTTGGGTGTGTTTTGCGACTTTTCTCAATTATAAAATCTGGGAGCTTAATTGACACATGATCCAATAATTAGCTGCCTGAGAGTTCAATGAGCTTGTTAACCGTCCTGAAATTCCTTGCGGTAGTTTTGACTTTTAATCCCGCTTCAAAAAAACTATTGGTGCACTTGGCTTTCCCGTAACCGTTTTTGCAATGAAGAAAGATGCAATCTTTGGTGATGGTGAATTCCTCAGTATCGAACTCAACAAGTTGGAGTTTGTTTGCGAGATTTGAATCGGGAGGGTGAGTAAGAAAAATAAAATATACCTTTTGGCCAGCTTCACCCGTATTTTTATATGGGTTCTGACCTGCAATACGAATGAAATCTGTACGCTCGCCTACCCATACGGCGATCTCGAATCCATAGGCATTAAATATCCCCGCCTTAATTCTGCGCGACAGTTCTTCGACTTCGGTTGCCTTTGAATTAAAAATAATATTACCACTCTGTATATAGGTTTGTACATCCTGAAATCCCCATTGTGATAAGTGGTTTCTCAGGTCGGCCATAATTATTTTTTTATGGCCGCCAACATTGATCCCTCTTAGCAATGCAATATAGACCGGCATGATCAAGTTTTTGATCAAGCAATATAAGCGAATCCTGGTCTTGTTATACAAGTATTATGCATATTGAAATAATTCGTTTACATTTATCTCTTCTCACTAAAACCATTCAATTCACAAAGCTCTCGGTATGGATCAATATATTATCGCCCTAGATCAGGGTACTACAAGTTGTCGTGCCCTGGTATTTGATCGAAAAGGCTCAATTGTCTCCACAGCACAAAAAGAATTCACTCAATATTTTCCAGAACCGGGCTGGGTAGAGCACGATGCATTGGAAATTTGGTCAACGCAGGTGGGAATGGCCGCCGAAGCAGTGACTAAAACAGGACTGGTGGCTAAACAAATAGCAGCCATAGGAATTACTAACCAGCGCGAAACAGTAGTATTGTGGGATAAAAAAACAGGTAAACCCATTTACAACGCCATTGTTTGGCAAGACAAAAGAACGGCCGACTATTGTGACCAACTAAAAAAAGATGGCAAGGGCCCCATGATCAGGGAAAAAACAGGCCTGGTTATCGACGCTTATTTCTCTGGCACCAAGGTGAAGTGGATCCTCGACAATGTGGACGGCGCCAGGGCAAAAGCAGAAGCCGGTGAACTGCTTATGGGGACTATCGATACCTGGCTTATCTGGAATCTCAGCAAAGGTGAACTGCATATCACCGATGTTACCAATGCCTGTCGTACACTATTTTTTAATATCAATTCCTTAAGCTGGGACGATGAACTCTTAGATCTTTTTGAAATACCACGCTCAATACTACCTGCAGTAAAGCAGTCCAGCGAAGTCTATGGCCATACCGCCGATGGTCTCTTTGCCAGCAAAATACCCATTGCCGGTATTGCCGGGGATCAACAAGCTGCATTATTCGGTCAGATGTGTACTCAGCAGGGCATGGTTAAAAACACCTATGGAACCGGGTGTTTT
The DNA here is from genome assembly GCA_965212205.1 of Flavobacteriaceae bacterium. Taxonomy (GTDB): domain Bacteria; phylum Bacteroidota; class Bacteroidia; order Flavobacteriales; family Flavobacteriaceae; genus JAHEJJ01. The sequence goes on along the minus strand of CBDBUX010000018.1, from coordinate 26,186 downwards.
ATGTTGATGAATATAGGAGAGCAACCTATTGTTTCCAGAAATAACCTGCTTACATCTGTAGGCTGGCAAATCGGTGGCAAAACAACTTACGTGCTTGAGGGCAGTATCTTTATCGCAGGTGCTGTTGTTCAGTGGCTACGCGATAGCTTGAAAATTATCAAATCCTCCTCGGAGGTGGAACAACTTGCAAGCTCGGTAACGAGTTCGGAAGGCGTCTACTTTGTACCGGCTTTTGCAGGCCTGGGGGCACCTCACTGGAATCAACATGCAAAAGGAACCATTTTCGGACTAACACGCGGAAGTACGGATGCCCATATCGCGAGGGCTGCACTTGAATCTATCGCATATCAAACCATGGATATTCTTAAAGCAATGGAGGCCGATTCGGGGATTGCCATTAAAGAACTTCGGGTCGATGGCGGGGCTACTATCAACGATCTGCTGATGCAAATCCAGGCCGATGTTCTCAACACGGCCACTATCAGACCAAAAATAATTGAGACTACCGTTATGGGTGCGGCTTTCCTGGCAGGGCTAGCCGTTGGTTATTGGCAGGATCTGGAGGAAATACAAAAACTTTGGCAGACAGATGTTCGTTTCACTCCCACCACCAACCGGGATTCCATAGAAGAATCAATAAGGGGATGGTATAAAGCGATAGATGCGCTACAACATTGGACAACTAAATAATAAAGCAATATGACACCTTTTGTATCGGAAATCATCGGCACTTTTATCCTCATACTATTGGGATGTGGGGTCAATGCTAACGTGGTATTAAAAGACACCAAAGGAAACAACAGCGGTAGCTGGATGTTGATCACCACAGGTTGGGCTATGGCGGTGTATGTTGCCGTGGTAATAGCTTCGCCCTATAGTGGCGCGCATATTAATCCTGCGGTTACCATCGGCTTAGCGGCAGCCGGAGTATTCCCATGGAGCAGTGTAGCCCTATATTTGGCAGGGCAATTTATTGGGGCAATGCTGGCAGCATTTCTGATCTGGCTGAATTATCGAGATCATTTCAACCGGACGGAGGACAAAGATTTAAAACTAGCAGTGTTTAGCACTGCCCCTGCCATTCCCAATTCAACACTGAATTTGCTGGGCGAAGTTACCGGCACATTTGTACTGGTTTTTGCAGTATTATTTTTTACCGATGCCTCGATACTCGATTCAGATTCCGTGATCGGACTGGGCTCATTAGGAGCACTTCCGGTGGCTCTTGTGGTTTGGTCGATAGGTATATCTTTAGGAGGAACAACGGGTTATTCTATAAATCCTGCCCGCGATCTCGGGCCCAGAATAATACATGCTCTTCTGCCGATCAAAGGGAAAGGCGGCAATAACTGGGGATATAGCTGGATACCGGTAATCGGGCCTTTCTTGGGTGGTCTCCTGGCGGCCCTTGCCAGTCATTTACTGACTGTTTGAGACTATTGCCTTGGCCGCAATGTAAGATCCGGTCCAGGCCGATTGAAAGTTAAAACCTCCTGTGATACCGTCTATATTGAGCACCTCTCCTGCAAAATAGAGTTGAGAATGTAATTTACTTTCAAACGTCTTAAAATCTATTTGTTTTAAATCTACTCCCCCTGCAGTAACAAATTCCTCTTTATTGGTACTTTTCCCGCTCACTTCGAATTCGGATGCGCATAGCATGGCGGCTAAGCTTTCGATCTTATGGTTGCTCATTTCAGCCCAGGTAAGCGAAGAGCTCACCCCTGAAACTTTTACCAGTTTCCCCCATAACTTTTTCGGAATGTCAAATGCCTGGGTTCTGAAAACTGTCTTGGAAGCATCTACAGATTTTATTTTCTTCAATACCTCCACTACACTGTTCGCATGATAATCGGGAATCCAATTCACCTGAATGCGAAAACGATATCCACAATCAAAGAGTTCACGAGCCCCCCATGCAGATAGTTTTAAGATCGCCGGGCCGCTTAATCCCCAATGTGTAATAAGAAGTGGAGCTTCTGCCGTTAATGTGCCTTTTGCCTTTGACCAACTTTTCAGACCGATGGATAATTCCCTGTTCCCATGATTGGGTCTCAGTACTTTTACCCTTGCATTAAGGCTTATACCCTGCAGGCCTGAAATCCGCTCATCCTTAATATTAAAACTGAAAAGGGAAGGCACAGGCAAGACTATGTGATATCCTTTTTGTCCCAGCATTGACCATATCTTTGAATTACCCCCGGTAGTAATCATAACGATTTTAGCTGCGATCGTTCGATGCTTACTCACAACCTGCCAAAGCGGTTCGGGCTGTGTTTCCGGTTGTCTGGCTGGGATAATATCCAGGACAGGCATATTTTTTAAAATTTCAATACCGAGCTCCCGGGTTTTATTCAGGAAAAAATCGATTATGGTCTTGGAATCGTTCGTTATCGGAAAGATCCTCCCATCTTTTTCTGTTTTTAGGCCAATACCTTTATTCTCAAAATATGAAGTTGTATCGCGGCTACCATGGATGTAAAATGGGCCAAGTAGTTCTTTGGAGCCCCTGGGGTAATACTGTACTAGCAATTGGGGATCAATAGTGGCATTGGTAAGGTTGCAACGGCCGCCACCAGAAACCTTAACCTTTTCCAGTACTTTTCGTCCTTTCTCTAAAATAGCAATTTTGAGATGTGGTGCTCCTTCGGCAATATGTAAGGCGCCATAAAAGCCGGCTGCCCCACCTCCGACAATAATTACATCATACATTTCTATATCCGCTCGGGATAATCGGAAAAGATACCGTCGACCCCCATTTTCTTCAGTTTCTCAATCTCTTCAGGATCATTGACCGTCCAGGTATATACCTTAAATCCGGCCTGATGAATAGCATTAACCTTGCTCTTGTCTAAAGTTCGGTAGTCGGGATTTATCGCCACCGCATTGAGTTCTTTGGCGATAGGAATTGCTTCTAATGGATCGCCATCTGTAAGCACGGCAATGCCAATATCCTGGTTCATTTTCCTAAATTCACCCAGCTCCTGCCAGTTAAAACTTGAGATCAGGAACTGATCCAGTGTCCAACCCTGATTCTTAATATACCTCCCGGTAATAAAGTTTACGCGATCCGATGTTTTGGCACCTTTTAGTTCAATGTTGAGCATCGCCTTTTTATCGACCAGTTTCAATACATCCTGAAGCGTTGGAATTCTGTGGTTTCCTTGGAGGATCAGATTCTTGGCGTCTACCACATTATACTGTTCAATATCTCCTCCACCGTTAGACAAACGATCTACAGTTTTGTCGTGAAATACCATTATCTCACCGCTCCTGATTCTGAATACGTCGATCTCAATCATATCTACACCAAGATCCAGCGCTTTTTGAACAGAGGCCAGAGTATTTTCGGTTTCATGACCCATCGCACCCCTATGACCAATAACAAGTGGTTCTTTCATGCTGTTCGAACAATTTAGTGAGATGGCCCCAATAAACAAAAAAGCAAGTATATAACTCAATTTCTTCATGAATTCTAATAGTCTGTTTAATTGTTGAAATGATGGTAAAAATACGATTTCAGTTCAAATAATATAATGCAATAGGAGAAGATCCAGGGTATTTTTCCCTAAGTTCAGATTAGACAATAATCATTATATAAACATATAATTATTAATATGATAATTTTTATTTGATATCTTTGTCATATTATCAACCAATTAACTTTCAAACTATGTTTACCAAACAAAATTTACTCGCAACACTTGCTGGTGCGCTTACCATGTTTATTCTTGGTTATTTAATCTGGGGTATAGCCTTGGTGGATTACTATGAAGGACATACCATTACTGATGTAATGAGGGAAGCACCTAATTTCGGTTTCCTGATCGTAAGCCATATCATCGGATCATTTGCCTTGAGTACGATTTACAGTAAATGGGCTGGTGGAAATTATGGAGCTGGATCCGGATTTAATTTTGGTCTCTGGATAGGCGTTTTCGCAGGTATTTCCTATAGCCTTTTATGGTATGCGACATCAACAATGATGGACCTTACAGGCCACCTGACCGATGCGGTTGTCAATCTGGTTTTCTTCGCCCTAATTGGCGCGGTAATCGGTATTGCCTATAAGGCCGCCGCGCCTAAAACAGCTTCAAACTAACCTATATAAGCAACCAACTAAAGACGGGTCTCGTAAGATAACGAAGGCCCGTTTTTTATTTAAGTTTTAATATGTACGACTCTAAAGGAGGAAGAGAAATCTGAAGACTTCCCTGCTTAGCCCGGACCATTAAGTTGGCCTTTTTCCCATAAAGGACATCTTCCATTTCATATTGACCATCGGTTAATCCCCATTCTGAAATAACCGCCGGAGGAATCTTAAGATTGAGGTTATAGGCCTGCTTCTTGTCGAAATTGGTAAGGACCAGAAGTTTTTTCTTCCTGTGTCCACCGCACAAAAGACAGTACCCGATGGTCGTAACCTACAGTGTTTTCTTTATTGTAAAAATGGATTTCCTCGTAACGTCCCATCAGGGCCTCGCTGGAAATTGTAAAATTCAGTAAACGTTTATAGAAATCTCTAAGTTCTTTTTCCTCTTCGGTGAGTTGCCCCCCATCAAATTTTTTATCATTTACCCAACGCTGATAATGAGGTACTCCTATATAATCGAAGATTGAAGTACGGGTTGGAGCACCAAAGCCGGCATTCTCTGCACCGGGTTCTCCCACTTCTTGTCCGAAATAAATCATGGTAGGAGAAGTACTGATGGTGGCCGATACCACCATTGCGGGTTTTGCCTTATGGGCATCTCCGGCAAAATCCGGACTGGCAATACGCTGTTCATCATGGTTCTCCAGGAAGTGAAGCATATGGTGTTCTATGTCGGCCAGTCCTTTTTGAACCACAGGAATATGATCGGTCCATCCATGACCCTGCATGATATGTTTTATACTATCGTACAACTCTACCTTATCATAGAGATAATCCATCTTCCCCTTAAAGATATAATCCCGATAAAGTGCAGGGTTATAAACCTCTGCCACCAACATCGCCTCAGCGTTTTTATGTTTGATGTTCGAGTTCAGATAGCTCCAAAACTCAACCGGCACCATTTCGGCCATATCGAACCTGAAGCCATCTACTCCCATATCGAGCCAGTAAAGCGCAATCTCTCTAAACTTTTTCCAGGAATCAGGCACATCTTTATCTTTCCAAAACCGGTAATGCTCGCCAAATTCTTTATCGGCATAATCATCGGGTAAAAGATCGAATTCAGCATTACCATCCGGTGTAATCCCATAGTTAATTTTAACGGTTTCGTACCAGTCGTTAAAGCCGGGTTTTGCCGCTCGGGAACCGTTGCCTGTCCATTTAGCAGGTATTTCCTCGAACTTACCGTCCGAAAGTGGATGTTCCTCGCCTCCTAGGGGTCTGTATCCATTATGGCCATCAGGTACTTCAAAAGCCTCGCCAGGTATATAATAGAAATTATTGTCTCGTTTATATTCTACTGAGGTATCATCGGAAGCTCCAAATACTTCGCTCCCTTCCGGTGTTGACCTCCCATCATAGTTGCGGGCTACATGATTCGGAACAATATCGATAAGAACTTTCAGGCCAGCCTTATGACTGCGTTCAACTAGTGCCTTGAACTCTTCCAGACGGCGGGCAGGATCATCGGCCAGGTCGGGGTTTACATTATAATAGTCCTTCACAGCATAAGGCGATCCGGCCCTGCCTTTAACCACATCAGGGTCGTCGTTGGAGATACCAAAGTCCGAATAATCTGTGATCAGCGCATGATGAGGAATCCCGGTATACCAGATATAGGTAATGCCCAGATCGCTAATTTCCTGGAGAGCATTTTGTGTGAAGTCAGAAAATTTGCCTACTCCATTTTCCTCCAATGTCCCCCAGGGTTTATTATTGGTATTTGTATTACCAAAAAGCCTTGTGAACACCTGGTAGATCACTTCTTTTCTTTCTGAATTCTGCTTCAGGTCCATAGATTTATTCTCTTTTTCTTTTTTTCCGCAAGCTAATCCACCCATTAAGAGTATACTTAAACCTACGGTCCTTATTCGATTCATCGTGTTCATTAGAGATGTGACGGCTGATTTTGTCATTCTAACTCCAGAATATATGCGGTTTTCCCTTGGATTAAAAATTTCTCACTCAGATCGATCGCCGCACCGCTGTTAATATCGATGCCCGGGGTATAAGATTCGATGTTTTCCTGAAACCGATCGGGGCTAATTTCACGGGAATCATTATTCGGATTGAGTATTACCATTACCGATTGCGATGGGAGTGTCCTGAAATAGACATAAACATTTTCCTCCGGGGTATACTGTGTCATTTTACCTTTATGGATTACCTGAGCAGTTTTACGCCAGTTAAAGAGTTTAGCACTGAAATCATAGTACTGGTTTTGAACTTCATCCCTTCCCGATTGTTCAAACGCATTTGCCTTATCTCCGGGCCATCCTCCGGGAAAATCTTTTCTGATATCTCCATCGCCTAAAGATTTTTGACCTTTCATTCCAATTTCGCTGCCATAGTAGATCTGGGGTATCCCCCTTGTAGTTGCAATCAGCGACATGATGATCTTATAGTCGGCAATGTTCTGATAGATTTCATTGATCCTGGGTGTATCGTGATTCTCGGCGAACACCATAATATTCTCTGTATCGGGATAGAGAAAATCATTGACAAAATTCTCGTAGATCCGGACCATTCCGGAATTCCATGCCGGTTCTTGTTCATCGAATACTTCAATAATCGCATCGTGCAGGGTGAAATCCATAACAGACGGCAGATACGAGTTATAGTTCTGAAGCTCTCCTATTTTACTGTTCTTCTGCCAAAATGCAATTTGTGCCTGATCGTGCATCCAAATCTCACCTACAATATTAAAAGACGGGTACTCATCCATAATCGCCTTTGTCCATTCTGCAATTGTTTCCCTGTTATTATAGGAGTAGGTATCTACTCGCAGTCCGTCGAGATTGGCAAATTCGATCCACCAGATGGCGTTCTGCATCAGATAGGTCAGCATCTTGGGTTGGCTTTGATTCAGATCGGGCATAGTAGGCACAAACCATCCCTCAACACAGTTTTTTAGGTCTTGCTCAGATGCGTAGGGGTCTATCTGCGTAGTCATTCTGTGATTGGTTTGTTGATAGTCTTTTAAATGATGTACCCAGTCTTCATCGGGCAGGTCTTTTATAATCCAATGCTCCAGACCCCAATGGTTGGTCACATAGTCCATAACAAGCTTCATACCACGCTGATGCAATTTACCGGACAACTCTGCGTAATCTGCATTAGTGCCGATTCTGGGATCTATCCGATAAACATCGCTCTGAGCATAACCATGATATGATCCCTGCGGATCGTTGTCTTCACACATGGGGGTACTCCAAATGGTGGTCGCCCCAAGATTCTCGATATAGTCGAGCTTATCGATAATACCCCTGAGGTCTCCTCCATGTCTGCCCCCCGACTCAGAACGATTCGCATGCTCGTGCATTTCCGGATGGGAATCCCGGGACGAATCACCGTTGGCAAATCGATCGGGCATGATCAGGTAGATCAGATCTGAAGAGTCAAATCCGCTTCTGGACTTTGAACCTTCCCTCCTTCCCCGTATTTCGTAGCTGATGGAAAACGGGGTGGCATTTTCTTTGCTAAATGTGAAAACCACTGCGCCTGCTTTCTGCCTGGTGGTTTCCACCGTTACAAAAAGGTAATTAGGATTCCGGGTACGATCTACCTTGCTGATTTTGATATCATCAGAATCGGGTTGGTAAGAAGCGATGTCGTCACCATAAAAGAGTATCTCCAGTGTGGGCCGTTGCATCCCAGACCACCAAAATGGCGGTTCAATTTTGCTTATTTGGGAGGAGGCTTCAGTCATAAAAAGAAAAAGTACAAAGCACCAAAATATCCTGATTGCCATTATTAGTATGTAAGTGTCCCAAGGGAATTACGCTCTTCTATACCTTTTATCATCCGACATAGTTATGCCTTAAGTTGCAAAAGAATTTGTTTCACTTACCTCGGCTGAAGGTTTCAATACCAGTCTTTTTCCGTAGATGCGAATAGACATTTCTTCTTTCCCCTCGAGTTCGAAACTTGTGTTCTCTCTGGTTACTTTTACTTTCAATACACGATCTCTAAAATTCACCTTAAAGGAATATGCCTGCCATTGATCGGGAATTCTCGGTGTAAAACAGAGCTTGTCCTCTTCCACTCTCATACCGCCAAAACCTTCCACGATACTCATCCAGGTACCTGCCATTGAGGTAATATGTAATCCTTCCTCCACTTCTTTATTATAATCATCAAGATCGAGCCTGGAGGTCCTCAGATAAAGTTCATATGCCTTGGCAGTTCTATCGAGCTTGGCAGCAAGGATAGAATGTACGCAAGGCGATAGTGAAGACTCGTGAACTGTAAAGGGTTCGTAAAAATCGAAATGACGTTCAATCTCCTTCAGATCGAACTGATCTTCGAAAAGATAAAGACCCTGGAGGGTGTCGGCCTGTTTTATATAGGGAGATCTGAGAATCCTGTCCCAGCTCCATTTCTGGTTGATCGGTCTTTGAGACTTATCCAACTCCTCAACTGTGATGAGCTCCTTATCGAGGAAGCCATCTTGCTGAAGGTAGATGTCGTGCTTCTCCGAATACGGGAAGTACATATTATTTGCCACCTCGAGCCAGGCCTCGGTTTCAGCATCCGATATTTTTGTCTGTCCTATGATCCGTTCGTAATCCTGTGGGTAACCATCTTTTACTTTTTGGAGTTGTTCTAACGTATACCTGATACACCACTGGGCCAGATAATTTGTATACCAATTATTGTTTACATTGTTTTCGTACTCATTCGGTCCTGTTACTCCTAGGATTACATACTTGTTTTTTTCAGTCGAATAGGAGGCTCGTTGTTGCCAGAATCTGGAAATCCCTATCAATACTTCAAGACCCATTTCCGGGATATACGAATAATCTCCTGTAAACCTAAAGTAGTTATAAATCGCAAATGCAATAGCTCCATTCCGGTGGATTTCTTCGAAGGTGATCTCCCATTCGTTATGGCACTCCTCGCCGTTCATAGTGACCATGGGATAAAGAGCTGCCCCTCCCGAAAAGCCCAACTTCTGTGCATTCTCAATGGCTTTTTGCAAATGGTTATATCGATACTGTAGCAGGTTCCTGGCTACCTTGTGATCTTTGGTAGCCATATAAAAAGGTATACAATAAGCTTCCGTATCCCAATAGGTACTACCACCATACTTCTCCCCCGTGAATCCTTTTGGACCTATATTAAGGCGCGAATCTGTGCCCAGGTAGGTCTGGTTCAGATGAAATATATTGAAACGGATGCCTTGCTGAGCATCAACATCGCCTTCAATGGTGATATCGCTCATATCCCATATCTTAGCCCAGGCTGTTTTTTGCATTTCCAGCAATCGATCAAACCCGAGCTCATCAGCTTTTTTAAGCGTCGTTTTAGCCGCCTTTATCAATTCATCGCTCTTATGATTGCGCGATACGGTATATCCTCCAAATTTCAGCAAGCCTGCTGTAGAACCTTTTTCCACCTCCTGCTGATATCTGTGCCCCACCCAGAGCTCCTCGCTGATTTCTTCAAGGGGTGTACTATTATCATCACCTAGCAGTTGGGCTTCCATGAAGGTACAGGTATCGAATTGGGTTTTCATGGTATGTGCTTCGATAAATGCCTGTGTGCCATCTGACAATACATTTGTAGTATTCCAGAATTTATCGTCCCAGTTACTATCTTCATTCTGTATCCCGCTATCGAGATAAGGCACAAATTCTACCGTGCCCTTTTGATTCACCAGGGTTACCTCATATTTGATAACACCAAGCTCGTCGAGATCCAGGCTAAGAAAGCGGGTAGACTTCACCATCACCTCAACTCCGTTGGGCATGGTCGCATCGAAGCGTCTCTGGTACCAGCCTTCTCTCATATTGAGTTCTCTTCTGAAATTTTTTAAGCCAGTACAGGTATTCAAATCGAGCGCTTCACCGTTAACCAATACATTGATTCCAATCCAATTGGGCGCATTGAGGACTTTAGCAAAATATTCCGGATAACCATTTTTCCACCACCCTACCCGGGTTTTGTCTGGGTAATACACTCCGGCGATGTAGCTTCCCTGGAAGGTATTGCCTGAATATTGTTCTTCAAAATTTGCCCTTTGGCCCATAGCCCCGTTACCTATACTAAAGAGGCTTTCCGAGGATTTTACATTTTCCTTTTCAAATCCTTCCTCGATTATCGACCAAGCATCTGCTACTATATAGTCCTGATTCATCTATACCTTATTATATAATGTTATTCAATTTATTATGTTTTGCCGTTAAGCTCACTTACAAGATCAGACAGAAAATCCAGATCGATCTCGGTGAAGTCGTTAAAATTATAATCCGCTTTTCCTAGTACTTCACTATTTCCGATACCAACACTTATCATTCCTGCTGCATTAGCCGCTTCTATTCCTGCCTGGGCATCTTCAAATACTACACAATGGGCGGCGGTGATTTTAAGAGTTTCGGCCGCCTTTAAAAACACTTCCGGATCTGGTTTCGCCTTGGTAACCGCATTCCCATCGACCACGGTATCAAAGTAAGGGATTAGCTTCACCTTTTCCAAAATAGCAAGGGCATTTTTACTGGCAGATCCCAGGGCCATAGCAATGTTGCGTTCATGCAGGTACTGGAGCACCTTAACCACATCGGGCAGGATTTCCGATTCATCCATGGTATCGATATAGGAGAGGTAGTCTTGATTCTTCTCCTGAAGCCAATGATTGAACTGTTCTGTGGAAACTTCAATATTACCCATTTCCAACAGGATCTCCAGGCATCTTATACGGCTTACTCCTTTAAATCTTTCGTTGTCTTCTTTCGAAAAAGGTATTGCTAATTCATCAGCAAGTTTTTTCCATGCCAGGTAGTGATATCTGGCGGTGTCAACGATCACCCCATCCAGATCAAAAATAAATCCAGCTTTAGTCATGAGCAAAGTAAAAAATAGTTTGTGAAATTAATGTATTGTTGATTCTCTTTCAATAATTGTTGCCTCAATTATTTCGGTGCGAAATGTTTCTTGTTCACTGTCGTTTTCCACTTTTTCAATCAACAACTTTGCAGCGATCTCTCCCATCCTGATCCCATGCTGTGCTACAGAGGTTAAACTTGGAGTGGATAATTTGGAAAGAATTCCGTCGGTGAACCCGATGATCGATAGATCTTCGGGAATCTTTATGCCTTTATGTTGAGCGATCCGCATGGCCCTGACGGCAAATATTTCATTCACGCATAATACAGCATCAAAATTCTGACTATTAAAAAAGGCTTCGCTCTTTTCTTCATTTTCAAATTGAAAAGGCAATTCTAATACAAGGGTTTCGTCTATCTCAATGCTGTGTTCCTTCAGGGCCCTGAAATAACCATCCGCTCTCTTTCTGCTCACGCCCAGGTAATTTTCTGTTGTGAATAGTGCAATTCTTTTTTTACCACTAGCAATCAATTTTACCACAGCATCGTGGGCTGCCTGCTCATCGTTGATAATCACTTTATCGCAATTCACTTCCTCAGTTACCCGGTCGAAGAGCACTAATGGAATACCTTGTTCGGTTATTTCTTTAAGGTGATTAAAATCGTTCTTCATTTGTGTTTCCGCAGACAGGGCCATAATAAATCCGTCTATACTCCCATTCGCCAGCATCTCCATATTGATCACTTCTTTGTCAAATGATTCATCTGAAACACATACAATCACATTATATCCTTTCTGATTTGCGAAGTTTTCAATACCCCTGAAAACCGTCGTGAAAAAATGATGTACGATGTCTGGTATAATAACACCGATGTTCTTAGTGCGCTTATTCTTCAGGCTGATCGCAATATTATTCGGTTTGTAGTTATACAGTTTAGCGAAAGCCTGGATTTTCTCCTTGGTATCCCTTCCGATTTCTTCGCTGTTCTTTAGGGCCTTTGAGACTGTGGATATAGAGACATCTAGTTCCCTGGCAATATCCTTAAGGGTGATTTTTTTTTTCAAAAGGAAGAGTTGGTCTATTGTAAAGTTAAATTAAACCTAAAAAAATTAATTGTAAAAAATTGTTCATTTTAACACAAAAAATTATCTTGGCCCCTATTTTCAAGGAAGTGTTTGGATTCGTGTGAATAAAAAAGTACTATATTTGTCTTGTTTTTGACAAATTATTCACCCCCAAACCGCAGTTTTGTTAATTTATTTTAGTTTGAATTACAAAACTGTTATTTTCTAAAAGTTATCAACACGAAACCGATTTCGTATCGGTGGTCGTGTTGTGAGTATTAAGACTTTAACTATTTTTTACATATGTTTAACCTTTGGATTTAAAATTAACTAAACTTAAAATTAACTTTTTATGAAGATTACGCTACTTAAAAGCTTTTTACTAGTTGGGGCTATTTTTTGCTTTGGGCTGGTTGAAGCACAAGAAGTATCAGGTACTGTTTCTGATGTAAATGGTCCTCTGCCCGGGGCTAGTGTTGTATTAAAAGGAACGACAACTGGTACGCAAACGGACTTCGATGGTAATTACATCTTAAGTAACGTGGACTCTGATGGCACATTAGTATTCAGTTACATTGGGTACAGTTCTCAAGAGGTTGCCGTAAACGGTCAGTCTACGATTAATGTAATTCTCCAGGAAGATGCTCAGGCATTGGATGAGGTTGTCATCATCGGTTACGGTACAACTACCGTTAAAGATGCGACAGGTGCTGTGGCAGCAGTATCAGCCGAAGACTTCAACGCTGGTGTGATTGCGTCTCCCGAGCAATTGATTGCCGGTAAGACAGCGGGTGTTAACATCCAGCAGGCGAGTGGGGAACCTGGTGCAGGAATTCGATTGAACATTAGGGGTTCTAACTCCGTTCGTTCGAACAACAATCCACTTTTCGTAGTCGACGGTATTCCACTCTCAGGTGATAATACATCTCCGTCATCCGATACAGGTAACGGGGACACGTCTACTAGAAACCCATTAAACTTTATCAACCCTTCAGATATTGAGAGCATCTCAATTCTGAAAGATGCATCTGCTACTGCGATCTACGGATCCAGGGGTGCAAATGGTGTTGTGATCATTACCACCAAAAGCGGGAAAGCTGCTACAGGAGGGAAATGGGAACTCAGCACCTCTATGGCCATTGCCACTCCAGCAAACAGTTATGATCTCCTGAACAGGAATGAATTCCTTGCAGGTGTAACACAATTCGGTGGTGATGCCAACGCGGTGGATTTTGGAGCCAATACTAACTGGCAGGATTTCGTAACTCGTACTTCAGTATCTCCATTAACCAATTTGGCTTACTCAAATAACTATGGTGGTGGAAATATTCGTGCGACACTTGGATACCAAAAGCAATTCGGTGTTGTTGAGGCGTCTAGTCTTGAGAGGCTTACCGGACGTGTAAACTGGTCTCATCGATGGTTCGATGACAAATTAACTACCAATATTCAGGCAAGTGTTTCACGTGTAAATGATGAGACTCCTCCTATTAGTGGTGGATCTGGATTCCGTGGTGACCTTTTGGGTGCTTCATACTCAGCTAACCCAACATGGCCTACCAGTCCGAATTTCGATGATGGTGGTACACTTATCAAGCCAGCGAACTATTTGGCAAATACAAGGTTCGAAACTATAACCGATCGTTTACTACTCAATGGCTCGGCGAATTATAAATTCACTGACGAATGGAGTGCCAAAGTAAACCTTGGTTACGATAAGTCAGAAGGTGCCAACACTTCTGTGATTTCCAAGGAAATTTTATCTTTCACCGGTATTTCAGGAAACGGTTTGGGTAACTACAATGTTCTGAACAGGGAGAGTAAATTATTGGAAGCAACTGTGAATTGGAACAAGGACTTTAACGATAACAACCTTGATGTTCTGGTTGGTTATTCCTTCCAGGATTTCAGGACTAGTGGCTTTAACGCTGCTGCACGTGGTTTTGGAACAAGTGACCTTCGTAAAATGCAACGCGATATTCGCAATGTAGTAGATAATGCAGCTGCTACTATTTCCGGTGGATATCAGCAATATTTTTATGGTAGAAATAGCAACCAGCTTTCAGTAAACCGCTTATTTCCTATGGTTGTAGCCGGTGAGCAAAATGCTTTTGGTTTTAACAAACTTGTTGAGGCCATGACGGCTGATGCATTTGATAATAAAGATGAATTGCAGTCGTTCTTTGCAAGGGTCAATTATTCCCTGCATAACAAATGGTTGTTTACAGGTACTATTAGAGCGGATGGTTCTTCAAGATTCGGTCCTGACAACCAATACGGTTATTTCCCTTCTGGTGCAGTAGCCTGGAAGCTTAACGAAGAAAACTTTGTCGGAGATAATGTTTCTACATTGAAAATACGACTTAGTGCTGGTATTACTGGTAACCAAGACGGTTTAGGTTATGGTAACTTCGTGGCTCGTCAACGATTTAGCGGGCTGGGAATTACCGATGCCCTCGAGGTAAACCAGAATGGTTTGGCTATCGTTGCCACAGATGTTCCAGATCTTAAGTGGGAACAAACATTGGATTTCAACGTTGGTTTTGACTTTGGTTTTAACCTGGATAGGTTTAAAGGTAGTATCGATGTTTATCGAAGAGAAACATCAGATGTACTCTTACAGACTCCTCCAGCACAGCCTGCTATCGATCCATTCCAGTTCGGTAACCAGGATGCCAAAATCCTTAACCAGGGTGTTGAATTAACACTTGGCTATGATTTTGTACAACAAGATAATGCGACTTTCGGAGCGTCTTTCAACATTGCCTATAACAAGAATGAGGTGAAAGACTTTAGAAGTGCGATCAACACTGGTGAAATTAATGGTCAGGGATTATCTGGTGCATTTGCCCAGAGATTCGAAGCTGATCAGCCTCTGTTCTCGTACTATATGGCGATATTTGAAGGATTCGATTCTGATGGATTCCCAGTGTATACAGACGTAGATGGTAACGGTGTAGGAGATCCTATTGGAGATCAGACATTTGTTGGCGAAAGCGCATTACCTGAGATTACTACAGGTCTTTCTTTGAACGCAACAGTTAATAACTGGGATTTTTCGGCCTATTTCTCTGGCCAGTTTGGATTTTCAGTATATAACAATACCGCCAACGCATTCTTTACTTCAGGTTCTATTACCAACGCAAGGAATGTTACCAGTGATGTATTGACCAGCGGAGAGGCTGCAGGTGCTTCTGCTGACGTTTCTACAAGATTTTTGGAAAAAGGAGATTTTGTCAGGATGCAGAACGCAACCATTGGCTATAACGTGCCTCTAAGTGGAGAGGGTACAGTTAAAACCTTGAGGTTCTCGGTAACAGGACAGAACTTATTCCTGATCACCGATTACAGTGGGTTAGATCCCGAAGTAACAGTTAATACTGGTGATCTCGGATCTGGTGTTCCTTCAAGGGGAATCGACTTTGCCGGATACCCGAATCCAAGAACAATAGTAGTAGGAGTTAACGCGTCATTTTAATTGAAAAAATTGTAGATCATGAAAAGAAGCTTTTTTAAAACAATCTTATATACATTCCTGCTCGTCTTCGGAATTTCTTCCTGTACGAATTTGGAGATCAAAGAGACCGATTCTATTATTAGTGAAGGTTTCCAGGGATTAGCGGATCCGTCTTCTACGGTCGATGAAATCATCAACCGTATGAGAGGACATTATGAAAACCAGGCTAATAAATATGCACTGGACGAAGTTACTACCGATGCATTCCTTATCCCTACAAGGGGAACAGACTGGGGTGATAATGGTAGGTGGAGAAATCTTCACAACCATGAATGGAATGCTGAGGCATCGGATATTATTGATCCTTTTAACGAGTGGAATGGTAGCCAGCTTCTGGCTTCTCAGGTACTCGACTCTAGGAGTAACCCATCAGCAACCAATATCGGTGAAGCAAGCTTTTTAAGAGCTTATGCGATGTACCTTGTACTCGACTGGTTCGGACAAGTGCCATTTAGAGATGTAACGCTTCCTTCTTCAACACTTCCAGAAGTGTTTACAGGACAGACAGCTGTTGATTTTATCATAGCAGATCTAGATCAGGCAATCTCGAACCTTTCCAGCTTAGCTGCAGGTAGCGCGGTTGAGGATACAAGAAGGCCCAGCAAAGAAGCTGCCAGGTACTTGAAAGCCAAAGTTCTTTTGAACAAAGGAATTTATACTGGAAGCGGTACATTCGATTCAGGAGATATGAGTCAGGTTATTGCATTAGTTGATGAAATCACTACACAGGGATATCAACTAGAAAGCATGCCTTATTACGATATCTTTAGAGATATGCCAAATAGCGAGACCATTTGGTCATTTGGTTCTTCAGTAGGAAACAGAATGTTTAATGGTCTTCACTATAACTCTACTACCATAGGTGGTGGTGGATGGAATGGCTTTAGTACATTGGCTGAATACTACGATCTTTTTGAAGGTAATGCTAACGATAACAACGTTGCTCTGGATTTAACTCCTCTAAGCAATCAGGAACCCAGAAGAGGTGGTGTTCCTCCTAGTGGTCTTCCTTTTACCGGAAGAGATGGTACTTCAGATAACGGAGGTTTTGAAGACGGTTCAAATGTTGGATTTGGATTCCTGGTCGGCCAGCAATACGATCTGAATGGATCAGCGCTGCAAGACAGAGCAGGTGCTCCACTTGCATTTACCAGAGAATTTGTAGATGGTAGTGGTTCTCCAAGTTTAATCAATAACAACGAGATCACAGGTATCCGTTTAATGAAGTATAGCCCGCGTTTCGGTGGATTCACCGGACACCAGCCTGTATTCAGATATGCAGATGCATATTTAATGAAAGCTGAGGCTATGTGGAGAAACGGTGGAGATCCTTTAACGATGCTCAACACTCTTCGTAATGCAAGGGGAGCAACAACATTAGGATCTGCTGATGCTCAGACTATCCTCGATGAAAGAGGTAGAGAATTGTTCGGGGAAACCTGGAGAAGGAACGACCTTAAGCGTTTTGGCCAGTACCTGCGTGCGTGGGAATTCAAGCCTAGCGGTGAAGTTGGAAACCAAGCACGTCTCCTCTTCCCTATCCCAGCACAGCAATTGCTTGCGAATCCTAACTTGGTACAGAACTGCGGTTATCCCGGAGCTGAACCTTGTCCATAATAAAAATTCAAATTATACTTTGGAACCCCGGCCAGTTGGCCGGGGTTTTTTATTTGTCTTATCCTCACAAATAGAATATCTTACTTATACAATTAACCATTGAAAAAGATGTATTATATCGGCTATGATATAGGCAGCTCGTCGGTAAAGGGCGCTTTGGTAGAATGCCTCAGCGGTAAAGTGATTGCTCTTGTGCAACAGCCCAAGACTGAAATGGGAATGATCTCACTCAAACCTGGCTGGGCAGAACAAGATCCCGACATCTGGTGGAATATTGTCTGTTCGGTTACCCATGCGCTTTTATCAAAATCCGGAATTGATCCTGCTAACATAACCGGCATCGGGATAGCCTACCAAATGCATGGCCTGGTCGTTGTGGGGAAGAATGGCCTTCCACTTCGAAATAGTATTATCTGGTGCGATGGCCGTGCCGTTGAAACCGGGAAGAAGGCCTTAGAACAACTGGGTGCCGAAAAATGTAGTAATCAATTGCTGAATGCTCCCGGAAATTTTACGGCCTCCAAGCTGAGATGGTTAGCTAAAAATGAAAAGCCACTTTATAACAAGATTTTCAAAATAATGCTTCCCGGCGACTATATCGCCTATAAGTTCTCGGGTACCATAAATACGACAGTAGCAGGACTTTCAGAAGGTGTCTTCTGGGATTTTAAATCGGACGAAATAGCCAATTTCCTTTTAGACTATTACGAAATAGACCAACAACTCGTTCCTGATGTCGTCGATACGTTCTCGGTGCAAGCCAGGGTTTGTGAAGAAGGCGCTAAAGCTTCAGGTCTGAAAAAAGGTACTCCAATACTCTACCGAGCCGGCGATCAACCTAACAACGCGCTTTCATTAAATGTATTGGATCCCGGGGAGGTGGCTGCGACTGGTGGCACATCGGGTGTGGTATATGCTGTCACTGATTCTTTGTCTGTGCAGGAATTCACAAGAGTAAATAACTTTGCTCACGTAAACCACAGCAAAGAAAAGACCAGGATTGGGAAACTGCTCTGTATCAATGGAACCGGAATCCTGTATCGATGGTTACGCAATACCCTGGATTTTGCATCCTACGAAGAAATGAATAAAGCCGCTATAGATGTGGTTCCAGGATCTGACGGCCTGTGCATCTATCCTTTTGGAAATGGCCCGGAACGCATGCTCAATAACAGGGACATCGGCGCCAGAATAGACTCGGTGAATTTCAATATCCATACCAAAGCGCACCTATGCCGGGCTGCACTCGAAGGCATCGCCTTTTCTTTTGCCTATGGTATGGAGATCATGCGTCGAGATGACGTTAATCCTCATACCATCAAGACAGGATACGATAATCTTTTCAGATCCGAGTTATTTGCACAGATGGTGGCAACCCTCTTTGGGTCTTCCATAGAAGTGTACAAAACTACAGGAGCCGTTGGAGCTGCTCGGGCCTGTACTTTGCACACCGGAGAGTTCGATACATTCAGTGCCCAACTCAGTGAACAGGATTTTGTAAAAGATTATACGCCAGAAACGTCTTCTTCTGCATTGATGGAAAAGTATGCGTTTTGGAAAGAAGGACTTAATACTATTTTAAAATCACCATAAAATGGCCTTAAAAAATAAGACTGAATATTACGAAAAAATTGGAAAAATACCATTTGAGGGAAAAGATTCGGATAATCCTCTTTCATTCAAATACTATAATCCCGACCAGTTGATTGGGGGGAAAAGTATGCGCGATCATCTCAAATTTGCCGTTGCCTATTGGCATTCATTTTGCGGCACAGGGGCAGATCCGTTTGGTCCCGGAACCCTTCAACAGCTATGGGATTTACCCTCAGACCCGATGGAAGCCGCGAAGGCAAAGGCCGATGCCGCTTTTGAATTTATCGAAAAGATGGGATTTGATTATTTCTGTTTCCATGACTTCGATCTCATACGAGAAGGGCGTTCTCTAAAAGAATCAGAATCGAGACTGGCCAGGATCGTGGAATATATAAAAGGCAAGATGCAGGAAACAGGCGTGAAACTTCTTTGGGGTACAGCAAATTGCTTTTCGAATCCCCGATATATGAATGGCGCTGCGACGAATCCCGATTTTAATGTTGTGGCCAGGGCCGGTGCACAGATCAAATTAGCACTCGATGCTACTATAGAGCTTAATGGTGAAAATTATGTTTTCTGGGGAGGCCGTGAAGGTTATATGTCTTTGCTAAATACCGATATGAAAAGAGAGCTCGATCATATGGGTCAATTCCTGGCTATGGCGCGCGACTATGCTCGTAAAGCCGGCTTTGACGGAACCTTTTTTATCGAGCCCAAACCTATGGAACCCATGAAGCATCAATATGATTTCGATGCGGCGACCGTTATTGGATTCCTTCATCACTATGGTTTGGAAAACGATTTTAAACTCAATATCGAAGTAAACCATGCCACGCTGGCTAGTCATTCTTTTGCACACGAGTTAGAAGTAGCGGCTTCTCACGGCATGTTGGGCAGCATAGATGCTAACCGGGGAGACTATCAAAACGGTTGGGACACCGATCAATTCCCAAACAATATCACCGAAGTAACTGAAGCCATGCTAATACTGCTTCAGGTAGGAGGCCTTCAGGGTGGTGGTGTTAATTTCGATGCCAAACTCAGACGAAATTCTACAGATCCTGCAGATATTTTTTACGCTCATATCGGTGGTGCAGATACCTTTGCCAGGGCATTGATCATCGCCGAGCAGATCATAACTTCTTCCCCCTATACCTTGCTCCGAAAAGAACGTTATAATTCTTTCGATCAGGGCGATGGAAAGAGTTTTGAAGACGGTAAACTCGCTCTTGGGGATTTATATGAGATCGCACTCGAAGCACAGGAGCCAGAATTACGCAGCGGAAAACAGGAACTCTTTGAAAATATCGTCAATCAATACATTTAGCAGAATTCTTAGAGCCGAACCTATAACTTCTATTGTTGCCTATATTTTATAGATTCCGATTGACCAACTTTAACCAATACCATAATGACTTCTTCTTTCGGATTTTGGGACTATTTCATTTTTATCGCCTACGCCTGCCTAATCCTGGGTGTGGGGCTCTACGTTTCCCGAGATAAGAAAGGACATCAAAAAAATGCGGAAGACTATTTCCTTGCGGGTAAATCACTTCCGTGGTGGGCTATTGGTGCCTCGCTGATCGCTGCGAACATCTCGGCTGAACAGTTCATTGGGATGTCGGGGTCGGGATTTGCCGTAGGACTTGCCATCGCTTCCTATGAATGGATGGCTGCGATTACCCTTCTTATTGTCGGCAAGTTTTTCCTTCCCATATTTATAGATAAAGGTCTTTATACCATTCCGGAGTTTGTAGAAAAGCGTTACTCCACCAATCTGAAAACCATCCTGGCGGTATTTTGGATCGCTCTTTATGTTTTTGTCAACCTGGCATCTGTACTTTACCTTGGTGCGCTGGCCCTCGAAACTATCATGGGAATTCCCATGGTTTATGGGGTAATAGGTCTGTCTATGTTTGCCGCAGCATATTCTCTCTATGGCGGGCTTTCGGCCGTAGCGTGGACCGATGTTATCCAGGTTGTCTTTTTGGTGTTAGGCGGATTGATCACATCTTATCTGGCGCTCGATGCCGTTTCTGGCGGACAAGGCATATGGACTGGTATGAAGAACATATACCAAGCCGTACCTGAAAAGTTTGTTATGATCCTAGACAAATCTAACCCCGAATATAAAAATCTTCCCGGTTTGGGCGTACTCGTAGGAGGACTATGGGTGGCGAATCTTTACTACTGGGGTTTTAATCAATACATCATTCAAAGGACATTGGCCGCCAAATCGTTGCGTGAGTCTCAAAAAGGGATTGTTTTTGCAGCATTTCTAAAAATTATCATTCCATTTATCGTTGTAATTCCGGGGATAGCTGCGTATGTAATGGTTAATGATCCAGGTATTATGGACAGACTTGGAGACATGGCGATGAGTAATGTTCCGTCGTTGGCCCAAGCCGACAAGGCCTATCCATGGTTGCTGCAATTTCTTCCTGTAGGGTTAAAAGGTGTTGCCTTTGCAGCTTTGGCAGCTGCGGTGGTGTCCTCTCTGGCCTCTATGCTGAATTCTACATCTACGATTTTTACGATGGATATCTATCGCCAGTATATAAACATAAATGCCTCAGATAAACGGACTGTAAACGTAGGCCGTTTATCTGCGGCCGTGGCCTTGGTTATCGCTTGTATTATGGCACCACTACTAGGAGGGATAGACCAGGCATTTCAATTCATTCAGGAGTACACCGGCTTGGTGAGCCCAGGAATACTTGCGGTTTTTATTATGGGCCTTTTCTGGAAGAAAACGACTAATAAAGCAGCCATTATTGGTGCACTTACATCTATACCAATAGCGCTTTACTTTAAAGTTGGTCAGAACGGTTGGTCTGATAACCCATTTTTTGTCGATATACCATTCTTAGATCAGATGGGCTATACCACACTATTAACTATGGGGGTTATCGTTCTTGTTAGCCTTGCACAGAACAAGGGGGAGGAAGATCCAAAAGGAATCCCGCTTACCAAAGAACTCTTTAAAACCAGTCCTAAATTCAACATTGGCGCTTTTGCCGCCCTGATCATCATCGCCGCCATCTATGCCATGTTCTGGAATTAAAAACCTTAAATAAAACGGAGTTATAACGCTCTTAAAGCGAGGTTAAAAACCAAACATAAACGAGCTATTGATTCATTATTCACCGGAGTTTCCGTATCTTGCGCTGCGATTTTTTGGCTGGGGTATGGTACGATTTTTCGGGATTATCACTTGCATTTGTTTACTCCTGATCGCCTGCGATAGAAAGGAGCCAAAACGCTTTATTAAATTGTCTTCTGCTCATACAGGGATCGAATTTCGGAACGCCCTTAATATGACTCCAGAGCTTAATATTCTTACTTACCTATATTACTATAATGGTGCAGGTGTGGCCGCAGCTGATTTCAATAATGATGGTAAGACCGACTTATTTTTTACTTCCAATCAAGGGCCAGATAAGCTATATCTGAATCAGGGAGGAATGAAATTCCTGGATATCACCGCGGCAGCTGGGATGAAAGACCAGGATTCCTGGTCTACAGGGGTCACCTATGTAGATATCAATTCCGATGGCTTGCTAGATATCTATATCTGTAAAGCCAGTGGCTACCGCTCTTTAGCAGGACGAAATCTACTTTATGTAAATCAGGGTAACGATGAAGCAGGCATCCCTATATACCGGGAAAATGCGGCGGCATATAATCTCGATTTTTCGGGCCTCTCTACTCAGGCTGCATTTTTTGACTACGACCTGGACGGGGACCTCGATATGTACCTGCTTAACCATTCTGTTCATCCGAACAGGGCGTATGGCAGGGGAACTCAAAGAAACGAATTTGATACGATCTCTGGCGATCGTCTCTTTAGAAACGATCAGGGACTATACCTCGATATATCGGAGGAAGCGGGGATCTATCAGGGTAAAATCGGCTATGGTTTGGGGTTGGGCATAGGAGATCTCAATAATGATGGTTTTCCCGACGTCTATGTGGGGAACGATTTTTTCGAAAATGACTACCTCTATCTCAATAACCAGGACGGTACTTTTAAGGAAATTATCTCCCGGGATCCATCGCGTCTGGGACATACTACCCATTTTTCGATGGGTAATGATCTGGCCGATATCAACAACGATGGCCTCATAGATATCGTTTCACTTGATATGCTGCCAGAAAATCTGGAGACTTATAAAGCCTCGGGGCTGGAATATGCTTTCCCCACCTATCAGTACTACCTGAACAATGGCTATGCGCCACAGTATATGCAGAATACACTGCACCTTAATCTAGGCGACGCAACCTTTAGTGAAATTGGGCATTTATCGGGTATAGCAGCTACGGAATGGTCGTGGAGCGCGCTTCTGGCCGACTATGACAATGACGGATTGAAAGATCTCTTCATTTCCAACGGCATTAAAGGTGCCACTAACGATATGGATTTTGTCAATTTTATTTCTAATGAAGAAATTCAACGCAGTATCGATCGCGGAATGACGGAAGCCGAAATGAGCCTGATCGCTAAAATTCCGGAAACCAGGGTGCCTAATTATTTTTATAAGAATACGGGAAGTCTCCAATTTGAAGATGTCTCCAAAGACTGGCTCGATCCCCAACCTTCCTTTAGCAATGGATCGGTATATGCCGACCTTGATCTGGATGGAGATCTAGACCTGGTTGTAAATAACGTGAATGAAGAGGCTTATATCCTGGAGAACAAAACAGACGATTCTGGTTCATTTATACAATTGAGTTTTAAAGGTCACGAAACCAACCCTCATGGAATTGGAGTAAGGGCAGAAGTATATACATCTACCGGTCTTCATGTTGAAGAAAATTTTATCACAAGAGGTTATTTATCGTCGATGCCACCAGTACTTCATTTCGGATTAGGTATCGGGGCAAAAATTGATTCGATAAAAATCAACTGGCCTACAGGACAAAAGCAGATATTGAGCAATATCAGTCCCAACCAACGATTAACCATAAATATCGAGGATGCTGTTTTAAATGCAGATTTCCTGCCGTCGAGGCATTCTTCGATAGCAGTTACGGCCCGTGATACTTTAATCCGCTACAACCACAAAGATCAGATATCAATCGAATTCAACCGAAACCCATTGATTCCGTTTGCCAGCACAAATGAAGGTCCGGCCATGGCAATAGGAGACCTGAACAATGATAATCTCGATGATATTTTTATCGGTGGTGCTAAACGGCAGGCTTCTGCCTTCTTTATTCAGAACGTTGATGGGAAATTTACCTCCCATCAGGATAGTCTGTTCGTTAGGGATGAAAAAAGTGAAGATATTTCCGCCATATTCTTTGATGCCGACAATGATGGCTGGCAGGATCTCCTTGTGGTGAGCGGCGGGAATGAATATCGCGAAGGAGAGGAACTCAGGCCCAGATTCTACCGCAATAAAAATGGAATATTCTTCAATGACCCAGACGAATTTCAAAATATCAGTGTAAACGCCTCTAAGGTTGCGGCAATGGATTTCGACAAAGATGGTGATTTAGACATCACTATCTCCTCCGATCTGGTGCCCTGGGAATTTGGAAAAACCCCTGAGCAATATATTTTCGAAAATGATGGCACAGGATCTTTTAGAAATATCACAAATGAATTTGCTTCCGAATTTCAATTCTGTGGAAATGTTAAGGATATCAACTGGGTTGATATGGATAATAATGGTTTTCCAGATCTGATCGCTGCCGGGCAGTGGATGCCAGTGCTTGTATTTTTAAACTCAGGCGACAAATTGATACTCCAGAAAGAAAACGGCCTGGAAGAGACCCACGGATGGTGGTGGTCTATTGCGGCTACGGACTTTGATCTCGATGGCGATATAGATATGATAGCAGGTAATTTCGGAGAAAATAGCCTGCTAAAAGCATCAACCTCAGAGCCGGTATCGCTCTATCGCCAGGATTTTGATAATAATGGAAGCACCGAAACCCTGGTGACTTATTTCCAACAAGAGCGGGAAACAGCGCTGGCTTCGAAAGACGAACTCGTTAAGCAAATGCCATTTCTGAACAAAGACTACCTCTCGTACAAGCAGTACGCCGGTGCTTCATTGGAACAACTCTTTGGCCGTGAGAAATTAGCAGAAGCAGAACACAAAACCGCATATACGCTTGCTTCTCATTATTTTGAAAACGACGGAACTGGCAGGTTTATAGCACGAAAGCTGCCACGTATTACCCAGGCATCAACCATTAGAGATATCTCTTTCGATGACCTCAATGCAGATGGGTATCCCGATATCCTTCTGATAGGAAATAACCATGAAATAAGTACACAACTCGGTAGCATGGATGCCTCACATGGCTTAATTTTGCAGAACGATGGAAATGGTGGACTAAGGTGGGTAAGCGATCGTGTACTCCATGCATCAGGTCCGGTAAGGAACCTGAACAAAATTAAGATTCAGAACAAAGAATATTACCTGATCGGGAAAAATAATGACTTCCCGGTCCTTATACCTAAAACAATTGATGAACATGATTAAGAAGAGAAGGCAAAGACTGTCTGTACTAATACTGATTTTGGTTTTGGCTGTTTCTTGTGATCCAAAAAAAAGAAGAGGGGACAAAATCTGATCAGTCAGGCACTCTTTTTACGCTGCTCAGCGCTAGTGAAACGGGGATCGATTTTGTAAACAAAGTTGAAAATCAGAAGGACTTTAATATTTTCAAGTACCGCAACTTTTACAACGGCGGAGGGGTGGCCATTGGAGATATCAATAACGACGGCTTGGCAGACATTTACCTCACAGGGAATATGGAACCCAATCGTCTATACCTCAACAAAGGAGATATGACTTTTGAAGATATTTCTGAACAAGCTGGAGTATTGGGCGCTAAACCCTGGTCTACAGGAGTACTCATGGTCGACGTAAATTCCGATGGATGGTTAGATATCTATGTGAGCAATGCCGGCAATCTGGAAGGAAACAATCATGATAATGATTTATACATCAACAATGGCGATCTGACCTTTACCGAAAGTGCCAGCCAATATAACCTCGCAAAAACGGGCTTTTCAACGCACGCCAGTTTTTTTCGACTACGACAAAGACGGGGATCTCGATGCTTATATTCTCAACAATAGCAACATTCCCGTAAGTAGCCTTGGTTATGCCGAGCAGCGTGAAGTTCGGGCACAGGATTGGGAGGGAGTACCACACATTTTCCGTGGAGTAGGTGATATGTTACTGGAAAACCGTGACGGTACTTTTGTGGATGTAAGCGAGGAGGCCGGTATTTATGGAAGCCTCATCGGATTCGGACTTGGAGTGATGATTACCGATATCAATAAGGATCTATATCCGGATATCTATGTCTCCAACGATTTTTACGAGAGGGATTACCTCTACATCAACAATCAGGATGGAACCTTCAAAGAAGAAATCAAAAACTGGACCTCAC
>CBDBUX010000017.1:0-85647 GCA_965212205.1 Flavobacteriaceae bacterium | reverse complement strand
CACGGTTGCTACTGTCTTCACGCCATGGCAGCTTACGATCCGTGGCAAAGGTCTCAATATCTTCGCGGGAGAAGATCAGCAATGGTCTGTATACCAGCTTTGTCAGAGCTGGGATTCCGGTAAGTCCTGCCAGACCAGTACCTCTCGACAAATTTATCATAAAAGTCTCCAGGGCATCATCGGCATGATGGGCAGTAAGTACCCTGATATAGCCTTCGTTCTTGATCAATTCCGAAAACCAACGATAGCGCAGGTCCCTTGCTCCTTCTTGAATTGATTGTTTAGTTTGAGCTATATAATTAATTGTATCAAAACTTTTTAAATGATATTTTACGTTGAGCTGGTTGGCCAGTTGCTCTACGAAAATTGCATCTTGTTTACTCTCTTCTTCTCTCAATTGAAAATCACAATGGGCCAGGGCAAAATCGTATCCACTTAAGGCACACAGATGAGCGAGAACAACCGAATCGACGCCCGCACTGCAGGCCACCAAAAACCGGATTTTAGGCAGGTCGGGAAAAGTTGTGGCGATATGGGCCTGGAATTCTTTGATCACCCTGCAAAATTAGCTAAGAATAATTTGATGCCTCTTTTTTGACTATCTTATTTTGTGCGACTGTTTTCGAGTACCTGCCTCATTGCCTTTGCTTTCAGTAAACATTCCTGGTATTCCTTCTCCGGATCTGCCTTTGCCGTTATGGCACTCCCTACAGAAAAACTCAGATACCGTCTTTCCTGATTATAGAGAATACTTCGGATAACAACGCTGAAATCAAAATCCTTATCAGGCGTAAAGTAGCCAACAGCACCACTGTATAAGCCCCGCTTACTGAGCTCTACTTCTTCGATTAATTCCATAGCCGATATCTTGGGGGCCCCGGTCATGCTACCCATAGGGAAAGTGTCTCTTAAAAGGTCTACCGGATGTGTGTTGCCCGCAACTTTAGCTTCTACTGTTGAGATCATTTGATGCACCTGATCAAAGCTGTAGACCTTACAAAGCTCACGCACCTTTACACTCCCCTTGAGCGCGTGCTTGGAAAGGTCGTTACGCACCAGGTCTACGATCATAATGTTTTCTGCCCGTTCTTTAGGGTCATAACTGAGTTCGCTTTTAAGTTTTTTGTCTTCAATACTGTCTGGTGAGCGCCTGGCTGTACCTTTGATAGGCTGTGACAGAACTAGTGCTCCTCGTTTTTTTAAAAAACGTTCCGGGGATGCGGAAATCAGATACAACGATCCGTTTTTTAAGAAAGATGCGAAGGGTGGTCTGGAAATAGTATTCAGCCTGTGATAAACATTAACAGGGTCTATATCGATTTCCTGAGCATAAAACTCCTGGCAAAAATTGACTTCATAAATATCGCCCAGGTGAATATGTTTCAGTAACCGTTGTACCTTATCATAATAGGTTTCTTTAAACATTCTCATTCGGATCCTTATAGGATCGGAAATTGGTGAGACGTTTTCATAGTTTTGGGCATGAATCTCTTCAATATCGCTTGAGATTTCATGACGGAACGCAGGGAGGTAAAGGAATTCTGCAATACCCCCTTTTAACCTGATTACCTTCTTAGGCACAAAAAAATACAGATCCGGAAACCCTAATCCGTCAAAATGGGCAGACGACAGGTTTTCCAAATCATTTTTAAGATCATAAGTCAGGTAACCAAATGCCCAGTCTTCGGACCTGTCTATAAACCTGTGCAGCTCATCAAATGCTCCCTCAGCATGGGATTTAATCGAGGTGTGTGCTCCCACGGCCAATATCCCCTCCATCGGACTATAAATATCCTTATGGTTATTACTATCGAGCCAAACCACCTGCTCATTGCCCTGTGCCCATAGCAAAAGGCGTTGTTTAAAGCTTCCTTCATCTTTAATCGGGTATCTGAAGGCCGTGCGCAAAAGCCTATATCTTTGAGAGAAAAGTTTTTAGAGCTTTGCGATGCTCTTCGGCAAGATCTTCGTCGATAATTCCCTTTGCGGCATCGAAGTTCTTGAAATAAGAGGGTAGTGAAAATGTAGCTGCTACTTCTCCACCAAAACGCGGGACGAGTTTCTCTACAATTCCTAGAGCTCCGATTGCACCTCGGGCCCCTGGAGAGGCAGACATTAAAAAACCTGTTTCCCCTCAAAGAAATTGCGTTCCAGTCTGGATAACCAGTCGATTAAATTCTTAAAATAAGACGAAGGATTACTATTGTGTTCGTTAACAGAAATAATCAGTCCTTGTGAATTCTTAATATCGTCGCGTAGTTCCATCAGGGAATTGGAAAAGCCTTTGGAATTTTCATAGTCCTCGCTATACATCGGAAAAGGAAAATTGGCCATGTTCAACACCTGCACCTCCGCCCCTGAAACCAAATCAGCGGTATATTTTACAAAATTATAATTGATAGAGGTCGATGAATTACTTCCGGCAAATGCTAATATCATTACGTAAGTGTTTCGATTTCACCAGCGAAAATACCTCAAATGGGTCTTTTATGCGAGTATTTTGTCTAATTTTGCCCTCGAAAACATCCAAAAGGCTTGTTAGACAAGTATATACAGAGGAACTAATTACTATGGGAAGTAAAACTGCACGATTGTTTTTCATTGATGCCATACGCGCATGGGCCATCCTGATGATGCTGCAGGGACACTTTGTGGATGGTTTACTGGAAGAGAGTTTTAGAGATCCGGACAGTAGTATTTATAGTATTTGGAAATATTTTAGAGGTATTACTGCCCCTGTCTTTTTTACAGTTTCCGGCTTTATCTTTACATATCTGCTCATTCGGGTGCCCCAAAAAGGATTTGAGAACCCCCGGGTGATCAAAGGTATTCGCAGAGGTGTTCAACTGCTTTTCATAGGCTATCTGTTAAGGCTTAATTTCTTTGGACTGCTTAAAGGAGAAATTTATGAGGCTTTCTATCTGGTAGATGTTCTGCACATCATTGGTTTGTCGATTCTAGGTATAATCGCTGTGTATTTAATCACACAATCAAGACCTCGATTTACATTTGCCTCAGTGCTTTTATTCATCACTATATTCTTGTTCGCGCTCGAACCGGTATATAATCAGTGGACTTTTGCATTTATGCCCGAAGCCCTGGCTAACTACTTTACCAGAGCCAATGGTTCGGTTTTTAGTATTATACCCTGGTTCGGCTATGCTACTTTTGGTGCCTTTTCCTCTGTAATATTTACCAAATTCAGAGACTATAAATACCTCTATCCGGTTTCCATCGGAATATGCGCGGCGGCAGGTTTGAGTCTGATCTATTATTCTTCGCCTGTATTTATGGCCTTATACGGCCTTACAGGGATCCAGTTATTCGAAGGTATCTATTCCAATAATTATTTATTCATCCGATTGGGTGATGTATTTGTTGTATTTGCAATTTTTATGCTGCTGCGTCATTTGCTTACTGGTAAAACGATTCTAAGGATCGGTCAGAACACCTTGTCGATCTATGTCATTCACTTTATTTTTCTCTACGGCAGCTTTACCGGTCTCGGGCTCTACCGTTTCTTTCATAACAGCCTCTCGCCAACAATTATAATTCCCGGAGCACTTCTGTTTATGATCTGTTGTGCTTTTACTGCCTTATGGTATTCGCGCAACGAAGAAACGGTAAAAATACACATAAACAGGGGCGTGATGTATATTGGACAATTGGTTGAACCTTATATTGTGCATGGTATCCGTCATATCAGGATCTTCCTTTATCGTTTGCTACGGTCAATTATGGCGCTGGTAAGGCCCTGATTCACATAATTTTCATCATAAATTACTGTTAAGTCGGGAATTTTTTCCTGCTTCTTGCGACTTATTAAGGAACTAATTCGCGATGAATAGTTTGGTTTCAAAAAAGCATCTATATCTTATCACACTATTGATACTCTCCATTTGTGGTGGAATCGAGGCCCAGGATACAACACCGGATCAGCAGGTCACCAAGCATTTTTTGATATTGCTTACATCAGACAATGACCAGCTTGTTGATCAATCTCTCGAATTTATTCGCCATCATTGGAAAAAGGGGTATGAGATTATGCTTCTAGAAACCTTGCATTTCTCTATGCAAAGAAAAGTGTCGCAATCTTATCTCGAATTGCTTCAAAGCAAAACCGGTAAAAATTTTGGGCGTAACCTGGATGATTGGTACCACTGGTTATGGAACCAGCCGGCCGATTATCTCCCCGAATACTTCGATTTTAAGGCACGACTATATGGATTGATCGATTCTAAATTTGCGGTTTATTTTTCGAAGAGGGAAAAGCGGAGTACCATCAGGTTGGATGAAGTGATGTGGGGTGGTGTATTACAGGATGGTATTCCGCCATTGCGAAATCCGAAAATGCTCCCTGCAGAACATGCGGTTTATATGTCTGATGAAGATATTGTTTTCGGAATCGAATTAAACGGCGATGCCAGGGCTTATCCAAAGCGAATTCTGGCCTGGCACGAAATGTTCACGGATGAAGTAGGCGGATTGTCTTTAGCCGGTGTCTATTGTACACTTTGCGGCACAGTGATCGTCTATAATACAGATTTTACAGGACATTCTTATAAATTGGGCACCAGTGGATTTTTATACCGTTCAAACAAGCTTATGTATGATATGAAAACCCAATCGTTATGGAGCACATTGGGCGGTGAACCCGTGATCGGGCCTTTAGTTGGCCGCGGAATTAAACTCCCTTATATAGGTGTTGTTACTACCACATGGGGAGAATGGAAAAAAAGACACCCACGATCTACGGTGCTTTCATTGGACACGGGTTTTAAAAGGGATTATAGTGAGGGAGTAGCCTATGCTTCTTATTTTGCAACTGATGAACTTATGTTCCAGGTACCTGTAAAGGACGATCGTTTAAAAAATAAAGATGAAATACTCGCCATCAGACTGCCACAACAGACCGATGATGTGATGGCAATTTCGAGCGCGTTCTTAAAGAAAACCCCTCTTTATCGAACCGAATTAGGAGGGGTGACCATAACGGTTTTTACCGACAAAAGCGGTGCGCACCGGGCTTATGCTACTCAAGATCATCATTTTACGGACTATGAACAGACTTCGGTTTTTAGCGATTCGCAAGGAAATCAATGGAAATTGGAAGAAGCTCATCTGATTTCTGATCACGGTATAAAACTAAAGCGTATACCAACCTACAATGCCTTTTGGTTTGGTTTTCGGGCTGCCTTCCCGGATACCTTCCTGGTGTATTGACACCTTGAGGAATACGCTCTAAATATGTAGCGGTCTATTATCGGTAGCCGCTAAAGCTGCTTCCTTCACCGCCTCTGCATAAGTGGGATGGGCGTGGCTCATTCGCGCAATATCCTCAGCTGATGCTCTGAATTCCATTGCTGTTACCGCTTCTGATATCAAGTCGGCGCAACGGGCTCCGATCATATGTACCCCAAGCACTTCATCGGTATTTTTATCGGCCAGAATCTTAACAAATCCATCGATATCCATACTGGCCCTTGATCTTCCCAAAGCCCGCATGGGAAACTGACCCGATTTATAGGCTATTCCTTCTTGTTTCAGTTGCTCTTCAGTTTTTCCTACCGCAGCTACCTCCGGCCAGGTATAAACCACCCCTGGGATCAGATTGTAATCGATATGAGGTTTCTGACCTGTAATTAATTCTGCCACCATGGTGCCTTCTTCCTCTGCTTTATGAGCAAGCATGGCTCCGCGCACTACATCGCCAATGGCATATATATGTGGCACTGAAGTCTGCAATTGTTCATTTACCTCTACCCTGCCCTGCTCATCTAATTTCACTCCGGCGGCTTCGGCATTCAGCCCTTCGGTATATGGCCTGCGTCCGACAGAAACGAGACAGTAATCGCCCTCAAAGGCTACTTCCTTACCGTTTTTGTCGTCTGCGATTACCTTGACGGTATTATTTTTTCTTTCTACAGCCTTAACCTTATGCGACAGGAAGAATTTCATTTTTTGCTTTTTGAGCACCTTCATCAGCTCTTTCGAAAGGCCACCGTCCATTCCCGGAATGATCCGATCCATAAATTCAATCACAGTGACATCTGCACCTAGTCTTTTGTATACCTGCCCGAGTTCCAGGCCAATTACACCCCCGCCTATAATGATCATATGTTTGGGGATCTCTTTAAGTTTAAGCGCCTCGGTGGAAGTGATGATACGTTCCTTGTCTATGGAAATGAAAGGTAGAGAGGAGGGTTTAGAGCCGGTTGCGATTATAATATTCTTTGCTTCAATAACCTGGGCCTTGCTCCTGCCTTTTTTGATGCTAATATGCTGGGCATCCTTAAAACTGCCATGCCCTTCATAGACATCGATCTTGTTTTTATCCATAAGGAACTGTATGCCCTTTGTCGTCTGATCGACCACAGCCTGTTTTCTGGCGATCATTTTATCGAGTTTCACCTTAATATCACCTTCAATCGTAATCCCGTGGGCCTCAAAATGTTTAACGGCATCTTCGTAGTGATGGCTCGAATCCAGGAGTGCTTTTGAAGGAATACAGCCTACATTGAGGCAGGTACCTCCAAGCGTGGAATATTTTTCAATTATCGCTGTTTTCATCCCCAGCTGGGCACAGCGGATAGCGGCCACATAACCACCTGGTCCTGAGCCTATTATTGCTACATCGTATTTTGACATTTGGATTTAATTTTGTGCAATTTCACCTATATGAAGGGTCGAAGGCCCAAAAGTACGAATGTTTTATGGTTGTGCCAACGGAAGATATCCTCTCTCCTATTAAAATCTTTTCCATAAGATCTAAGGATATGCTTATAACTTCAAAGCCGTGGTAAATTTTACCTCATTGATCACAAAAGAGCTTTGGGTACTTCCAATATTACTGATAGCCGTAAGCTTACTCACCATAAACTCACGATAGGCCTCCATATCGCTTACATGAACTTTTAATATATAATCATAATCTCCACTGATATGATAGCATTCGGCCACCTCTTCCAACTCCATTACCTCTTGCTCGAATAAGAGGACATTTTTTTCGATATGCTGTACCAGTTTTACATGGCATAACACCTGAAATGATTTTTCTACCTGCTTCTTATCGAGCAGCGCGACGTATCGTTTAATGACACCTGTTTTCTCTAACCTTTTGATTCGTTCGTATACAGCCGTGGTAGAAAGACCAAGGGAATTTGCATACTCCTTGGTGGTTCTCTTACTATCGGTCTGTAACATTCTCAGTAATTCGGCATCGATGGGATCAAATTTCATAACGAAAAATATTCGGTTGTTGTGGATTAAAAAATAAAATTAATTAATATTATTCTATAAACACGGTATATAATAGTTTTATTTTCTATTATTGATAATTATCATTGACATATTTACAGCTAAATCTTAATTTTACGGACTAAATACATATAAAATGAAGAAGAATAGAGCTTCAGATCGTATCCTTGATTTACATAATTTTGGTGAGTTTGGTGGTGTAAATCCATCCATTTCAGATTCTTCTACCTATACCTTCCTGTCGGCCAAAACCATGTTCGACACTTTTGAAGGCAATACGGAGGGATGTTATCTTTATAGCCGGCATTCCTCGCCTTCGAACCTATACCTGGGAGAAGCATTGGCTGCTTTGGAAGGTACAGAGTATGCTCATGTCACTGCCAGTGGAATGGGGGCCATTACAGCGGTATTACTTCAATTATGTAATGCAGGTGATCATATTATCAGCAGCAGGACTATTTATGGTGGCACCTATGCTTTCCTGAAGAACTTCCTCAGGAAATTTAATATAGAAACCTCTTTCGTAGATATCACAAACCTTGAAGCCGTGGCACTGGCCATAGGGCCACAGACCAAAATGATCTATTGTGAAAGTCTAAGTAATCCGCTTCTCGAAGTTGCAGATATTAGAGCGCTGTCTAAAATTGCCCGAAAAAATGACATCCCTTTGGTGGTAGACAATACCTTCACCCCAATGTCTATTGCACCTGCAAAACTCGGAGCAGATATCGTAGTGCATAGTCTTACCAAGTTTATTAATGGCACGAGCGATTGTGTAGCCGGGGCGGTTTGTGCCTCAAAAGAATTCTGTGTTGAACTTAAAGATGTGAACTCTGGAGCGGCTATGCTTCTGGGAAGTACCCTCGATAGCCTGCGGGCCTCTTCTATCCTAAAAAATATTCGAACCCTGCACCTTAGAATGATCAAGCACAGTGAAAACGCTTTCTATCTGGCCAGTCGTTTTGAAGAAGATGGTCTTAGGGTGGTTTACCCCGGACTGGAGTCTCATCCGGGGCACAAGTTGATGGCTGAGCAAATAATTGCCGAGTATGGATATGGCGGTATTATGACAATCGATGTAGGATCGCTGGATAATGCGAACAGGTTGATGGAACTGATGCAACATAAAGATCTGGGGTACCTGGCGGTAAGTCTTGGGTTTTATAAGACATTATTTAGTGCCCCTGGCACTTCCACTTCCTCAGAAATACCTGAAGAGGAGCAGGCTAGAATGGGCCTTACCGATGGCCTGATAAGGTTTTCTATCGGATTGGACGATGATATTGAACGTACTTATTTAACGATGAAGGCCTGTATGAGAAGATTAGGAATCCTTCCAAAAAAGGAGGTATTGGTATAGGTAGTGGTTTGCACAAACCTCTTCAAAGTCGTAATATTACGGCTAAACCAATCCATCGACCATGCCTCAGGAAAAACCCGGTAAGTTCCGGAAAGACGAGAATATTGTAGAAAACGTAGAGCTCAATATCTGGGAGGCACTAATTCCGGTGATTGCTCTGGTAGGCATGTTGGCCTACAACGTACTGGTATTTAAGGACGATGCGATTGAAGGTTCGAACCAGTTTATACTTCTCTTAGGCGGAGCCGTTGCCGCCGGGGTAGGCTTCTTCAATAAAGTTTCCTATAAACAAATGTTGGCTGAAGTGGCCGAAAATGTTAAATCGACCACCGGGGCACTGCTGATCCTTCTAATGGTGGGTGCTCTTGCCGGGACCTGGCTTATCAGTGGTATTATTCCTGCCATGATCTATTATGGACTTCAAATTTTAAACCCTACCATTTTTTTGGGAGCTTGTGTTGTGATCAGCGCTATCATATCTATCGCCACAGGCAGCAGTTGGACGACGGCGGCCACGGTTGGTATAGCTCTTATCGGGATAGGGGACGCGCTTGGTATTTCACTTGGCATGACCGCAGGGGCAGTTTTATCTGGAGCCTACTTCGGAGATAAAATGTCTCCTTTAAGCGACACTACCAATCTGGCGCCTGCGATGGCTGGAGGTGAATTGTTTGGCCATATCCGGTATATGACCTATACTACAATACCTACTATAACAATAACACTTATTGTGTTCATTATCATTGGATTTAACCTGGAAACTGTAGGTATAGCCGATACTTCATCTATACTAAATTCGATCGATTCTGCCTTTAATATCAATCCCTGGTTGTTTATTGTTCCCATAATAGTGATAGGAATGATCATCAGGAAAACTCCACCCCTGGTTGCACTATTAATCGGTACGCTGCTCGGAGGTCTTTTTGCATTGATATTCCAGCCCGATGTAGTAGCGAATATTACCGGTGCGAAGAATTTGGATTTTGAGGCTGGCTATAAAGGGATCCTCAACGCGATAACTGTTAAAACTTCTGTTCCTACCGATAATCCTGCCCTGAACGACCTTTTTGAGGCCAAAGGAATGGCAGGAATGCTTAAAACTATATGGCTGATCGTTTGTGCTATGGTCTTCGGTGGTGTTATGGATGGGATAGGGGCCTTGTCGAGAATCACTAAATCTCTCCTCGGGCTTGCAAAGAGCACTTTCGGTCTTTTCGCCAGTACTGTGGGTAGTTGCCTGGCGCTTAATGTAACTGCCTCAGATCAGTACCTCGCCATTGTTGTACCAGGTAAAATGTTTGCCAAAGCTTATGAAGACCGGGGACTGGCACCTGAAAATCTAAGTCGGACCCTTGAAGATTCGGGTACGGTAACCTCTGTACTTATTCCCTGGAATACCTGCGGAGCCTACCATAGTGGAGTTTTAGGGGTAAGTGTAGCAGAGTATTTCTTCTATGCTATTTTCAATTGGTTAAGTCCTATTACTACTTTATTTTTTGCGGCTTTGGGCATAAAGATCAAGCAATTGACTGCTACGGTGGCTAAAAATTAAGAACATTAAGACACTGGACTTATTTTTGCGCTATCCTATGAGATTTTCCCCGTAATATTTTTTAATTTCACCATCCCAAAGTTTCTATTCCGGAAACCGGTATAATTATTAATAATCAAAAAGAAATATTATGGCAACTGTTACACTCAAAGGCAATGAAATACATACAAGTGGTGAATTACCTGCCGTAGGTAGTTCAGCTCCTGATTTTAATCTTACCCGTGGAGATTTGTCCTCCGCGAAATTAGATGATTATAAGGGTAAAAAAGTAGTGATGAACGTCTTTCACAGCATCGATACCGGGACATGTGCCCAGTCTGTTAGGCAATTCAACACAGAGGCAGCCGAGTTAGATAATACCGTTGTATTGTGTATTTCACGTGATCTCCCTTTTGCCATGAACCGGTTCTGTGGGGCGGAGGGCATCGAGAATGTAGAAACACTTTCCGATTTCAAAGATGGAAACTTCGGAAAAACTTATGGATTGGAGTATGTGGATGGCCCAATTGAGGGATTACTTTCAAGAGTGATCATTGCACTCAACGAAGACGGTACTGTAATCCATACAGAGCAAGTCCAGGAAACCGTTGAGGAACCAAACTATAAAGCGGCCTTAGTAGCCCTGATGGATGCCTAGGGAAAGTTTTGTACGCAATCGGATACGGGGTATTGGATTTGCTTTCAAAGGAGCCTTTCTGTTGGTAAAAACGGAAAGCAGCATCCAGATCCAGGTGGTCATTGCCTTAATGGTAACCATTGCCGGATTCTACTATGATATCTCATCTACTGAATGGATACTGCAGGTACTGGCTATTGCCTTGGTCCTTGGGGTTGAGGGTCTGAATACGGCCATTGAGAAAATGTCTGATTACACCCAGCCCGAATTTGATGATAAAATTGGTTTTATTAAGGATGTTTCGGCCGGCGCAGTTATGTGGGTCTCAATAGGTGCGGTTATCGTAGGTCTAATTATATATTGGCCTAAAATATTTTAAAGTTAGCAGCCTTAGCGGTTGCTTCCTAAATTTGTAATTTAGCCCCATCGAAAGGATGTTTAATGGCAAAAAGGAGAAAAAAGTCCAGATCCACTAAGGGTAAAAAGCTTTCATTCAGATTATCAAAACAGAATAAAGTTATTCTGGGCAGTCTTTTGGTCCTGTTCAGTATAGCCCTGTTTTTCTCATTTATCTCCTATTATTTTACCTGGCAGGAAGATCAGAGCCTTCTCACCGAATTTGCAGACAGAAATGCCGAGGCCGAAAACTTGCTGAATAAATTTGGTGCCGCGGTTAGTCATTTCTTTATGTATAGAGGTTTTGGCTTGGCTTCTTTTGTCTTTCCATTCCTGCTTTGTATTACCGGTCTATATCTTTTTCTGAGTATCGATAAAAAGGGATTACTCAACAAGTGGATTTGGGGCCTTGTATTCGTCATATGGACTTCGATCGCTTTAGGTTTTTTCGCAATAGAAAAACCCCTTCTCGGTGGTTTGATCGGTTACGAAATGAACGATTTTCTTCAAGATTATACCGGAAAGATCGGGGTAATGCTTTTGCTGATTTTCGGCCTCACCATTATCCTGGTAAGACTTTTTAAACTCACTCCGGAAAACGTCGGAACCTTTTTGAAAAGTAAGCGAGCGAGCATGGTTCGTGAATTCAAAAAGCCTACTACAAAGAGTGAATCCATTGATTTGGACCCTGAGGTAGAAGAAGCCCCGGTAATCCTTGATACCTATACACACAAGGAGGATATTCCTCATCTGGAAAAGGAAAAGAAGAGTACAACTCCCGTAAAGGATACCGATTCTATAGAGATGGAAGTGGAGCAGGTGTCTGAGGAAAAGGAAGAAACAGATATTCTTGCCGATAAGCTGGTCTCTGATTTTGGGGAGTTCGATCCGACACTCGAACTGGGCAGCTATAAATTTCCTCACCTGGATCTTTTAGATCCGCACGGATCTACCGGAGGCATTACTATTAATCAGGAAGAACTTGAAGATAATAAAAACCGGATCGTTGATACTTTAAAGAACTATAAGATCGGGATTGCCCAGATAAAGGCTACCATCGGGCCAACAGTAACACTTTACGAGATCGTACCCGAAGCCGGTGTAAGGATCTCCAAGATCAAAAACCTGGAGGACGACATCGCCTTATCTCTGGCAGCCCTTGGAATTCGGATCATTGCCCCTATCCCCGGAAAAGGGACCATTGGGATTGAAGTCCCTAATAAAAATGCCACAGTGGTATCTATGCGTTCGGTGATCGCTTCCTCCAAATTTCAAAAAGCGGAAATGCAGCTTCCGATTGCCTTCGGCAAAACGATCAGCAATGAAACTTTCGTTGTTGACCTTTCCAAAATGCCTCATTTATTAATGGCAGGAGCCACCGGTCAGGGTAAGTCGGTCGGGCTCAATGCGGTGATCACCTCGCTGCTTTATAAAAAGCATCCGGCTGAAGTAAAATTCATACTGGTAGACCCGAAAAAAGTTGAGCTGACTCTTTATAATAAGATTGAACGTCACTTCCTGGCCAAGCTACCCGATTCTGCCGAAGCGATTATCACCGACAATACTAAGGTAATCCATACGCTAAATTCCTTATGTATCGAGATGGACAACCGCTATGAGCAGCTGAAACTTGCCATGGTCCGCAATATAAAAGAATATAATGCGAAATTTAAGGCACGTAAACTCAATCCTAACGATGGTCATAAATTCTTGCCATATATCGTTTTGATCATCGACGAATTTGCAGACCTGATCATGACGGCAGGGAAAGAGGTGGAAGCCCCGATTGCCAGACTTGCACAACTGGCTCGCGCCATTGGCATCCACCTTGTTATTGCCACGCAAAGACCATCTGTAAATGTCATCACCGGTCTTATAAAAGCCAATTTCCCGGCGCGAATTGCGTTTAGGGTGACCTCAAAAATAGATTCGAGAACTATTCTGGACCACCAAGGTGCCGATCAGCTAATCGGACGAGGCGATATGCTCTTTACCCAGGGGAATGATATGACCAGGATACAGTGCGCCTTTGTCGATACACCAGAAGTGGCCAAAATCACGGAATATATCGGATCTCAGCGGGCCTATCCCAGT
The DNA here is from genome assembly GCA_965212205.1 of Flavobacteriaceae bacterium. Lineage (GTDB taxonomy): Bacteria > Bacteroidota > Bacteroidia > Flavobacteriales > Flavobacteriaceae > JAHEJJ01. The sequence goes on along the minus strand of CBDBUX010000017.1, from coordinate 72,372 downwards.
GCTCACCTCCTACCCGAGTATGTTGGGGAAGATTCTGGCACAGGTCTTGATTACGATATCTCTGAGCGGGATACAATGTTCAGAGATGCCGCTGAAGTTATTGTTGTTGCTCAGCAGGGATCAGCTTCCCTGATACAGCGTAAATTAAAACTCGGGTATAACCGTGCCGGAAGGATCATCGACCAGTTGGAGGCGGCAGGTATCGTAGGACCTTTTGAGGGTAGTAAAGCCCGTCAGGTATTAGTCCCAGATATGTATGCATTAGATCAATTATTAAAGAACGAAACATCACAAACATGAAAAATTTTATATCCGCTCTGCTCATTTTACTGTGTACAACCGCAGTTGTGGCTCAGGACGCCGACAAGGCCAAAGCGCTCTTGGAGGACGTTTATAGCAAAGTAAAGAGTTATGATAATATACTGGTCGATTTCAAGTATTCACTACAGAATACCGAGGCCAATATCAATCAGGAGACTCGGGGCGATGTAGCTCTTGAGGGCGACAAATATCTTTTTAACTACCTCGGATCGCAGCAGCTTTATGACGGTAAAAAAGTGTACACAATAGTTCCTGAAAATGAAGAGGTTACCATTGAAGACCGATCAGAAGAAGATAATACGGTTACCCCTTCTAAAATGCTGACATTTTATCGGGAGGGCCATCGTTACCAATGGGATATCCTTCAAAATGTACAGGGCCGGAAAGTGCAATTCGTAAAATTGATCCCTATAGATACCAATTCTGAGATCGCATCAATTCTATTGGGCGTAGATGTGGAAACGCTTCATATTTTTAAGCTTATTGAAACAGGAAAGAACGGTACTAAAACCACTATCACTGTTAATTCTTTTAAAACGAATCAGCCGATCTCGGAAACCTTATTTACTTTTGATGAGGCGAAGTACCAGGATGCCGGGTACTACATCATTAGAAATTAGAGCGTTGCGAATATTAGATCAGTATATATTAGGGCGATTCCTTTACAATTTTATCAGTTCCTTCGTCATTCTGATGTTTATTTTCATCTTTCAGACGATATGGTTATTTATTGATGATCTTGCGGGTAAAGGCCTTGATATCATCATCATTGCCAAATTCATTTTTTACCTCCTCCCCGACCTAACCGAAAAAGTATTACCCCTTACGGTGCTATTGGCATCTATAATCACCTTTGGAAATTTAGCAGAAAACTACGAATTCGCGGCCATGAAAGCCTCCGGAATATCACTGCAGCGTTCGATGCTGAGTCTGATTATCTTCGTGATATTTTTGGGAGGTGTCGCTTTTTTCTTCTCCAACAGTGTTATTCCGGCCTCCCAACAAAAAATCTATAACCTCAAGCGAAATATTGCAAAATTAAAACCTGCCGCTATTATACAGGAAGGGGTTTTTAGCGATATAGAAGGCAGAAGTATCAAGGTGGAACGTAAATATGGTCCGAACGACAGGTACTTAGATAATGTTATCATTCATGAAAAATCGAAACAACAAAAGAATACTACCGTAATTAAGGCAAAAGGTGGAGAATTTATCAGTAGTGAAGAATCTGAAATAATACAATTGATCCTGCAAGATGGCCACTATTATGAAGATATCGAGCCCAAATCGAGCGAAGAAAAACGGCTCCAACCTTTTACAAAGGCAAATTTTGAGAGTTACACCATAAATATAGAACTACCCGAGGAACAGGATCTTGAGGAAGACCGAAATGTCACCACCGATAAAATGAAGAATGTTAGCCGGCTGAATAAGGACATCGATTCCCTAAAAAAGAACAATATAACCATCATCAAGGCTTTTTCTAAAAACATCTCCACCAGAATGGGAGCTTTTGTTACGCCGAATAGCGATACGATTCTCTCGAATAATGAAAGTACGAGTCCGCCAAACATACCCGAGGAATTTAGAAATCAGCCCCAAATACTTCCGCCAGATTCGCTGGTATCTATTTCAGATGTCATGAGCCTTTATAAGCGCTGGGAACAAGATCAGCTGATCAATTCGGCCAAGGGGTCGGTTACTAACATACTCAATTCTGTCAGCGGCAAAAAAGAAGAGCTCGAAAAAAGGTACCGAATCTATAATATGCATATCCTTTCACTCCATAAAAAATATGCATTAGGCCTTTCCTGTATCATCCTGTTCTTTGTTGGCGCTCCACTGGGGGCCATTATTCGAAAAGGAGGGCTTGGTTTGCCTATGGTAATCGCAATAGGCCTTTTTCTTTCCTATTACTTTTTGGGTGTGTTCGCTGGTAATTATGCTAAGGAGGGCAATATTCATCCTATATTTGGCGCATGGCTTTCTACCCTAATAATGTTACCTTTGAGCATTTATTTGACTAAGAAGGCCACTGCAGACAGGGGACTGATGGATTTCAGCCATTTGATAGAACGCATTAAAGGCTATTTCAAAAAGACTAAAGAAGAGGAATGATTACGACCAGAATGGAAAAAGTACAACTCAACACTATTGAGGAAGCCATTGCAGATATCCGACAAGGGAAGATTATTATTGTTGTAGATGATGAGAACCGGGAAAACGAAGGTGATTTTATTGCTGCAGCCGAAATGGTTACTCCTGAGTTGATCAATTTTATGACCAAAAACGGCAGAGGTTTGATTTGTGTACCTCTTACTGAAGAACGATGCGAGACACTCCAACTCAATATGATGGTCGAAAACAATACTGTAATGCACCATACTCAGTTTACCGTTTCAGTTGATCTGATCGGCGAAGGTTGTACTACGGGAATATCTGTACAAGACAGGGCAAAGACGGTGCAGGCGCTAGTTGATCAAAATACCAAGCCACACCAGCTGGGAAGACCAGGTCATGTTTTCCCTCTTAAAGCAAAAAATGGCGGGGTCCTAAGACGTACGGGTCATACAGAAGCTGCAGTAGATTTTGCCAGACTGGCCGGGTTCAAACCAGCAGGAATATTGGTCGAAATCCTTAATGAAGACGGCACGATGGCCAGAATTCCTGAATTGGTCGACGTTGCCAGGAAATTTGATTTGAAACTTGTTTCTATCGAAGATCTGGTAGCATACCGCATGCGTCATGATAGTTTGATCAATAAAAGAGAATGCTTCGAGCTCGAAACAAGGTTTGGTCATTTTACATTACACGCTTATCAGCAGACCACCAACGATCAGGTACACCTGGCATTAACAAAAGGCCATTGGAAGTTAAACGAACCTGTGCTCACCCGTATTAATTCCACGCTGGTGAATAACGACATCCTGGGAACACTAACCACCAATGCAGACAAACGACTCGATGATATGTTCCGACTTATCAATCAAGAAGGTCGCGGTGCGATTGTTTTTATCAATCAGCAAAATCAGTCTTTTAATCTGTTGAAAAGGCTTCATGGCTTAAAAGAAAACCAAGCCAAAGGTATTTTGAAAGCACCTAAAATAGAGATGGATACCCGTGATTTTGGCATAGGCGCACAAATACTGCATGATTTGGACATTACCAAAATGCGATTAATGACGAACTCTGCCCAGGCTAAAAGGGTAGGTATTGTGGGATACGGTCTAGAAATCGTAGATTATGTTCCCTATTAAGTAAACCAAAAAAAGCCTTAGCTATTTAAATGAGTTGATCACCGTTATGCCAGGCTCCGGCTTTGAGTATATCTTTGGTAAGATCACAGGCACTTCTTCAAGGCCAACAAGTTCGCCTATCATCGCCCCTAATTGAATGCCGCTCTTCTCGATTAAAGAGAACATTTCGGGATATTTATGAGCCTGCATCCCATGGCTCCCCAGAATTTCCAGTTCATTAGCAATAATCAGAGACATGGGTAAGGGAATGGAAGCATGTTCTTTGGTCATCAAGCCAACCTGGATGTGCTTCCCTCTCTTACGGAGGCAATGGATAGAATTAAGGCATGTTTGTCTATGTCCAAGGGCATCCATTGAGAGATGCACCCCTCCATGGCTGAAATCCTTTATCGCTTCTACTACATTTGTTGCTGAAGCATCTATGGCAAGATCTGCCCCTGCTTTTTCTGCAAAGCGACATTTCTCCTCGAATATGTCTATTGCAATCACCGTGGCCCCAAGGGCCTTTGCGATTTGAATGGCCGATAGCCCTACCCCACCACAACCATGAACTGCGAGAGTCTGACCCTGGCAGAGCTGACCCTGATCACGCAGTGCTCGATAGGCTGTTATAAAACGGCATCCCAACGCAGCCGCACTGACTGAATCAATATTTTCAGGCAAAAGAACAAGATTCACATCCGCATAATCGATCGCCACATATTGCGCAAAAGAACCCCATGCGGTAAAGCCGGGTTGGAATTGCTTATTGCATACTTGTTGATTATTCTCAAGACAGTACACGCAAGAACCACATCCTCCTACAAAGGGGACCGTAACTCGCTGTCCTTTACTAAATCCCCTCACCTTTTTACCGACCGCAACAATTGTCCCCGCAAGTTCATGTCCGGGTACATGGGGTAAGATAATATCAGGGTCATGGCCCATCCATCCATGCCAATCACTAAGACATAAACCAGAGGCTTCAACTTGGAGTACCACCCCTTGAGAAGTTGGATGGGGGTCGGGAAGATTTCCAATCGAAATATCTCCCTGAAATGCTGTATAAAATGCGGCCTTCATACGTTAATCAAGTTAGCACAAATTGCATACATGACGAACCTAAAATAATTATCAAAAAAAATTAAAACTCCGAGGCGGATATTCGATAAATAAAATGTAAATGCCAATTTCTAATTAGCTTCTTATATGGCATATTGTCTGGCATATCTGGAAGGCAGTATGCCAAAAGTCTCATTAAAACAGCGTGCAAAGTGTGAGGCATTTTTAAAGCCGGTCTCACTGGCAATCTTTGATATATTACCACGTCGATGGTGTAGCAGTCGCAAAGCGCGTTTTAACCTGAATTCACGAATAAAGAAATGTGGTGATTTTCCTGTCAGTTTTTTGATCCGACGATAAAAAGTAGATCGCGTATATCCCAGGCTACTGCGTAGTTGTTCAAGTCCCGACGGACCATAATTTGAAAGGCGCTGACTTGCTTTTATCAAGCGATTGAGGAACTCTAGATCTCTGGGTTTCAGGGTGCGAATATGCCCGGCGTCGATCCGTGCATTTTTATTTTCTTTCTCATACAAGCTTTTGACGGTTTCAGAAATTACCAGGGTGTCCTTAACCAGTTCGCACATCTGTGTAGCCTGGCTTATTGCTTTCTCGAATTTTCCCTCACGATCATCCGTAGTACCTAAAGCTGCCAACCCGATCTTTAATTTGCGATGGCCCGTATCGAACTTTGGGGTTACATATTTAAATTTTTGCTCTATTTGCAGCGCACATAGTACAGCGTCAGTTGCCGATTCGAAGGAAACCAGATATTTACTATTATCCTGATTCAGGATATGCCCTTCAAAATGTCCGACGGTTTTAGAAACACTGTGGTGAAATTTTTGGGTAAAAATACTGAACTGGCTGGCTTCCAGCCGATTGAGGTAATTACTGCTCTCCATGACCATAAAAATCAATGGTGTGCCCAAAAACTCGATATCAGACTTTTTACCGCTCATTAAATCCGTTGTTTCTCAAATATAAGCCATTCATAATCAGGATGCAACGGATCTCAAATTCATTTTATAACAGGGTTGTTAACAATTGAAGAGGATGTTTTTGTTAATGCTCCTGGCCGATTCAGCTATTATTATGAAACTTTATTTAGTATATTTTGGACCGATAATCAAGCCATAGACCCATTGGATACTAAGCGTATCACAAATAAAAAATTTGGAACCTTTGGAGGTGTTTTTACGCCCACCTTACTCACCATCTTAGGTGTAATTATGTACCTGAGAATGGGTTGGGTGGTTGGTAACGCCGGACTCCTGGGCGCCTGGTTTATCATTTTAATCTCTTTTCTAATTACCCTCACCACCGCACTCTCTATGAGCGCGATCACCACCAATATCAGGATCGGAGCGGGTGGCGCCTATGCCATCATCTCGCAGGCACTCGGACTCGAAGTTGGGGGGAGTCTGGGAATTCCTCGATATGTATCCCAGGGACTTGCAGTAACCATGTATATTTTTGGATTCAGAGAAGGATGGTTGGGGATCTTCCCGGATCACAATGCGTTCCTGGTCGACATAGCTGTTTTTGGAGTACTACTGACCATAGCCTATATCAGTGCCGATCTTGCGATCAAGACCCAATATTTTATCATGGGGGTCATCGTGCTCTCTCTGGTCTCCATTGTAGTGGCGGCATACCAGGGCTCCATGACTATCCCCACCGACGAAGCGCTGAGATGGGGAAGTTTTAAGGGGTCGCCCGAAAATAGTTTTAGCGGTAGTGATTTCTGGATCGTATTTGCCGTGTTTTTCCCCGCCTCAACAGGTATTATGGCCGGGGCCAATATGTCTGGCGAGTTGAAAGACCCGCGTAAAAGCATTCCTTTGGGTACATTATGGGCCATCGGGATCAGTTTCGTCATCTATATGGTAATGGCTTACTGGCTGGCCCGAAGCGCCACCGAACAGGAATTGATCTCCAACTACAATATAATTATCGATAAAGCCTGGATCGGCGCCCTGGTAATTGCGGGAATATTGGGGGCAACTTTTTCCTCGGCCCTTGGATCGCTTGTGGGTTCTTCCCGGATCCTTTTTGCAATGGGTGAACATCGGGTGCTCCCTTATGGTAAATTTCTCGCTGGGCAAAGCAATAATGGCCAACCCCGTAATGCAATGATCGTCACTGGGATTATGATTTTTTTGGCGATGTTACTCAGGGACCTCAATGCGGTAGCCCCTTTGGTTACCCTCTTTTTCCTTATCACCTATGCCATGATCAATATTGTGGTCATCATCGAACAAAACCTCGGATTGATCAGTTATCGACCTATCTTCAAAGTCAATAAGTGGGTGCCCTGGATTGGGCTCGTCTCTTCAGTTTTGGCGATGTTTATCATCAACCCAACTATCAGTCTGATCTCGATCAGCATCGTATTCGTGGTATACTGGTTCTTGTCGAAACAAAATATTGAAACCCCATTCGAAGATGTAAGATCAGGATTGTTCGTGTCATTTGCAGAGTGGGCAGCAAAGCATACCTCAGGTATGAAGAGTATGCAGCAACGGGCATGGAAACCCAATTTAATGGTTCCGATCAGGGATATATCCGGAGCAAAAGGGAACTTTCAGTTTTTACGGAATATCGCCAGGCCAAAAGGATCTATTAAGCTTCTCGGAATCGAACCGAATTCCGAAAATGGCTATTTGGTTGGTGAACTCAACGCTATGTCTGAAGATTTTCGTAAAAAGGGTGTTTTTTCTTCCTGGACCGTAATTAATAGTGATGATTTTGCCAGAGGGGTAAATTATGGAAATCAGGCATTGAAAGGGGCCTTTTTCAGACCAAACATAGTGTTTCTTAACCTGCAGCAACACGATGATTATGACCTTGAGATCCGGCCGGTGATTAAGGAATGTATCCGCCTGGAAATAGGGGTATTGTTATACCAGGCGCATCCTACGGCGCTTTTGGGTAAACGAAATATGATCAATGTCTGGGTTAGCGACCGCTCGGGAAACTGGAACCTGGGATGGGATATTGGCAATCTCGACCTTTCCACTCTCATCGCTTATAAATTAAAGCGAAACTGGCTGGCCACTATACGACTGATCATTGTTATTCGTGATACATCTGAGCAGGAAAATGCACAAAACTTCCTTGACTCACTAATAAATCTTGCCCGTCTTCCAAATACCCTTAGCGAAGTCCATGTAGGTGCATTCAGAGATGTCGTATCGAAAGCACCTTCTGCGGATCTGAATATTTTTGGAATGGATGAGAAAATAAAGTCAGAGTTCGTACACGAAATGACTCATAAGACCAAAAGTTCCTGCCTTTTTGTAAAGGATTCAGGTCATGAAAGCATCCTCGCCTGAGCAGACTATAATTCTGCGAACACTTCATTCAAAACAGATTCGACCAGTTGATATCGGAACAAAGGTCCGTTTTCAGACCTGCTTTGATTATTGAGTAAGACGATACTAACCTTAGTTACTGGGTCATAAAACATGTAAGACCCATATCCGCGCATACCGCCAGTATGACCCCACATATTGCGCCCCGCCAGCAAGACCCTTCTTACACCTAATCCATAACCATTGGCAATTGGATCATCAAGATCTAAAAAAGTTACCATCTGAGCGGTTGAAGTTTCGCTGACAGCATTGCCGGTAAATAATAAATCTGCCCAACGCGAAAGATCGGAAGCAGTTGCAAAGACATCTGCTGCGGTGTAAAAAATGCTATGATAGGCCGGGCCATATTGGTCTGAAATGTTTTCAAGACTCCCATCTCCATCATTGTCGCGCCATGGCGCGGCGATAGGCCCTTCAATGGATTCATTAGCGCCAAAATAGATTTGGGTCAAACCCAGTGGGTCCCAAAATTTTTCTCTCATCACCTCTCCTACCGTCTTTCCGCTTACCGCCTCGATCACAAGGCCGAGAAGCAGGAAATTAGAATTGGAATACTGATACTGTGTGCCGGGATCAAAAAGTGGTTCGCCGATATAATCCGTAATTTCTATTGGTGCCAATGGAGTGAGGAGATCAGCTTCTACCCTGGGCCAGATATCGGGATGATGAAAATAGCCCTTAACCCCCGCCAAATGGTTTAATAACTGATATATGGATATAGATTCATCTACATTTACATTATTCAGTGTAATATAATCCCCGATAGGGTCTTCAAGGGCGATGAGTCCGTCGTCTACAAGTGCCATCACCGCGGCTGCCACCATGGTTTTGGTAATGGATGCAATACCGAATCGCATATCGCTGCTAATAGGTGTAGAATCGTCCGATGACCCCGAGGTAAAACTCCAACGTTCCTCTCCAGCAACACGTATTGAGACCGAGACCCCTATAAGTTTATCTGGTCCTACGCGCGAATCTATAATTGCCTGTAACTTTTCCTCAATCGACAGTGTATTCGAAGGGGGTTCAGCAGGAGGGTTGTTTTGTGGGCTTTCGGGCAGCTCTGCAACCGGGTCAGAACTATCTTTTGTGCAATTTACTGTGCCCAATACCAGAATAAGGAATAGTAAACGAATTGATTTTATCATGGGTGATTTCACTGTTTTGATCATCCAATGTACTAAATAATATTCGTATCCTGTATGGGGAACCAGGACTTCAAGGCTGAGAATCAAGGTGCTAAGGCCCAAAACAAGTATTGTCGGGCGGCTGCTTCCCTCTTGCGTAAAATTACCTGCGTGGTAAAGCTGTTATCTTTTATGATGCCATGGCTTAATTTTATAACTTCACCATGAATCTATTTGTATTATACATGAATATTAAGATGCTCAGAAGCTTGTTACCCATATTGGCAATGGTCTCCATGTTTTCAGCCTGTTCTTCTTTAAAAAATGTAAAGGTCGAAGAACGGGCTGGGAAAAGGATCGCTTATGTAAAAGAAGGAGTTGGAACTCCCAGTGTGATTTTTGTGTCCGGATTCGAGGGCGGTATGGAAACCTGGGCAGGAATCATTGATTCTGTGGCCCGGTATACCAGTGTTTATACTTATGACCGGGCAGGGTATGGCCGCAGTAACCTGAAAGATGCGCCACATAGTTTTGCAGAGGTTGCTCAGCAGCTTCATACCAATCTGGTCGCACGAGTTATAAAACCTCCTTATATATTGGTAGGCCATTCCGGAGGTGCACTCTTTATAAACATGTTCGCGCGTTTATATCCGGAAGAAGTAAAAGGAGTACTAATGATAGATCCTACACATCCCGATCTTTTTGATTATCTGAAAGATAACGAAGCGCTGCTCTACGATCTGTTGTTCGATTATATTGGTGAAGGCCAAAGAAGGTATGAATTCGACCTCATCAAAAATAGCTCAGCGGAGTTTCATGAGGCAGCTGATTTTCCGGAGGTTCCGCTCACCGTTTTAATGGCAGGCCGGCATACCACCTTAGAGAGTGAAGAATTAAAAGAAAAAATGCTAGAGTTTCATGAGGATCTTAAGAAATTATCGCCGCTGGGCACTAGGTATTTGGTAGAGGGAAGCGGTCATTCCATTCATAAAAATGACCCTGAGCTGGTCGTAGAGTATATTCTCGGGTTTCTTGATTAGAAAAGCAAAAATATAAAGGCGGGATGAAAACATCCCGCCTTACTGATTTAACACCACTGTTCCTTATGGCACAGGAACCAAATCAAAATTTTCAGCAATTTTTTTAGTCGATAGAACTTAAGCTGCATTTGAATACAGCAATAAGTATTACAAATATCCGCATTTTCCTACAAATTATTCCTGTATTTGCTTTTTTTTCGATAAACGGAAACCCCCATTTTCATTGGGATGGCAGTGTTATTTGTCGATCGGGGCACACTCTTATTAAGCGGATCGATAAAATACCACCGGCGATTATTTTTTTGAATATCTAGGCCTATTGAACCGATAGAGCAGGAATCCCAGCAATATATTGATCATACCCAGCCCGGTTTCTATTGGTTGAGCCATGATTAAATACACCAGGACCCAAAGGCTGAAAATTAAAAACACCAATTGTGGAAAGGGATAAAAAGGGCTCTTAAAGCCATCTTGGTCTTCGCCTCGTCTGCGTATTACGAATACGGCCGCCACGGCAAGTGCCGAAAACAATTGAAGTACAAATCCACTGTAAATGATCACCTGTTCAAAGGTTCCTGTAAGTACTAGTCCGATACTGATAAAGGCTTGTAACCAAATTGCCCTGCGTGGAAGGCCTCTTGAAGATTTTATAGAGAACCAGCGCCAAAAACTATGGTCCTCGCCCATAACCTGTGTCACTCTGGGCCCGGCCCAAATCATAGCGCTGACACTGGAAATCAGTAAAAGGGCAATCCCAAAGCTCATGAGTTCACCTCCTGTACCCCCAAATAGGGATATGGCGGTAATCTGGCCGATTTCAAGTTCCCCCTGGATTTGGTCCAGGCCATTGTGTTTGAGAAAAACCAGATTAAGGCAAATATAAAGCAGGCTAACCACCACAGTGCCCAAAATCAAAGCCCTGGGGAGGCTTCGATTTACATTTTTTATCTCATCTACGATATAGGCTGCAGCATTCCATCCGGAATAGGAAAAGGTCACAAAAACAAAGGAAACCGCAAATGCCGGTAATAAAACCTCATCCTGCCAGCTATTATCCCATAGATATGCGGTATCCGATGAAGAACTGGTAAATCCAAAATATAAGAATATCAGGATGAGTCCGAGTTTAAGAACCGTAGTGGTGTTCTGTAATAAACTGCTCTTCTTAAGGCTAAGGGAATGAAATCCACTGATCAGGATTATGACCAATAATGCCAGCCCCATTTCATTCACTTCTAAATAGGGCCCAACATAAGCCGCAAGGGCCATTGTCGCTAAAGCCACAGGCGCAGCAAATCCTACGGTTAGCGATACCCAACCAGACAAATAGCCTACAATGGGATGAAAAGCCTCGGACAGGAAATGATACTCTCCACCCGATCTTTTCCAGTAAGTGCCTAATTCTGCATAGCTCATCGCCCCACAGAGCGCCATAAGAGCACCCAATGACCATAAAATTACAATGGACCAGGAATTTACCGTTTCCTCTAACTGAAATCCCAGGCTGGTGAAAATCCCTGCTCCAATCATATTGGCAACCACAATGGCTGTTGCGGTGACCCAGCCCACAGATTTGGTTTGCTTCAAATTCGTATCTCTGAGAAGTTAACAACTAATATAACGAGTAAGTCGGAAAATGTAGCCGGTTGCATGATTTTTAAATAGGGTGAAGCGGAGATGCAGAAGAAAAGTGAATATTTGATTATGCAGATGGTTGTTTTGCTGGGTGAGCTGTCGGCAAAGGATCTCAAAACTCCAAACAACAACTTAGAATACAAACAGGACGGGGAAACAATTCCCCGCCCTTTGGCTTTAAATAGCAATCAGATTGTTTTTTGATCGGTTCAGACCATCAATTCTTCATCTTTTCTCTTAGTTTCAACAAACTTTTCTATCAGTTCAGGAACTTTTTCGAATGCTGCAGCAAGACCATGTGCCTTCCCAGCTTCAAGAAAGGAGATCTCGTCGCCCTTAGTGATCAAAAAGCCGATAGGTTCAATACCGACACCTGCTCCGGCGCCCATACCCTGACCTTTTTTGGTCTTGGCTTCAACACCTTCGCCACCACCTGATCCAAATCCCATGCCTACCTTGATAACTGGTACACAAAGAAATTCACCAAGCTTAAACTGTTCTCCAACCACAGTTTCGGTTTTTGCTTCAGATTTCATAAAATCTGTAATCTGTGTTAATAATTCTTCAAAGTGTAATTCCATAATAAAATTTTTTAGGGTTAATAAACGATTTAACTATACGTATGGGTCTGTTTTGAAGATGGAGGTGTAGTTGATTCTCGCCCTTAAAATTTACCTGTAAATCACCTCCTCTGAAATTGAGGTAAGCAAATACAGGATATAGTTTTGCATTAGTTATGCAATTTCCTGTATCCAGGTACAAGGTAAAACGCTTCAGTTCAAATGATTTTATCAGGCGAATTAGCGTATTGATGTAAGACCATTTAAAGTGCCTTGTTCTTTTCTTTTTTGGTTTCGAATCCTTTTTAATCCTCTTTTTCTTTCGAAGGGGATAAATGGAATAAGGAATCCCTAATGTTCTTAGTTCGATTCGAAACAGGTAATTTTCATCGATGGCAAATCTGGCTCTTGCTATGGCCCCAGCTCTGATATAGTATTGATTCTGAATCGTGTTTATAACCAGGTCGAGCGGCAGAAATAAAACGTATAGTACCAATAATATGAACAATATACCGAGTACAATCCAAAGCATTACCAATCGTTTTTGCAAAGGAACTGGATTAGAAATGGGATAACAATGATCCCGATCATACGCGAAATAAAAATAATGAAGATCGATCTACTTAAGCGTCTACCGGATATGGCTTCCTGCATTCAGGTCAATGGTGGTACCGGTGGCATGATCCATCTGACCACTGGCCATAAAAGCTACCAAAGGTGCTATATCTTCGGGCCGTGTCAGTTTATTTAAGGCCAGATTTTTCAACACCTGCTCTTCGCCGATTTTAGATATAGCCTCCAATGCCATTTCAGTTCTTGTAAAGCCGGGGGCAATGACAAACGACTTGATATTAAACCGACCGAAAGAACGGGCCACACTCTTGGCCAGGGATGTGAGACCTCCCTTGGAGGCGGCATAGGCTAAATATTCTTGGGTTTCTCCTCTAAAAGCTGCTCGACTGCCAATATAAATGAGTCGGCCTTGATTTTGCTTTTTGAATAGTTCAAGACCCAGGCGTGTAATAATTCCTGCGGCATCGAGGTTAACCCGAATTGTTCTCTGCCAGTTATTGTACCAATTTTCCCATTCCGTATCGATACTGCAGGCTTCAAATATTCCGGCATTGATCACAACAGAATCCAGACCCTCGTATCGGGCTGAGGCATCATCAAACATTTTAGCTGTCTGTTGTGCGTCCTCTAAATTTGCTCTTACCAAGGCAACTTTATCCTCCCCATACTCCTGTTGTAGCGCTTCAACCGTTTTTGCAGTCTTGTGGTAGTGAAGCACAAGTAGTGCCCCTTGTTCAAGCATTTCCCTGGCTATGGCTAAACCGATACCCTTGGATGCTCCGGTTACAAGAATTCGTTGTTCATTGAGTTTTTTCATCTTATCGGTACGCTGAAAAGTATTCAGTTCGACTAATTCATAAAGGGATTATAGGGTTTGGTCATCCGCGGATCAGAAATCACCTTTAATCAAACCGCTACGAAAATATCCTTCAGAACGCAATATTTGGCGCACATTATACCAAAATACCTTGAGCGTAAAATTAGGTTTGTCAGTTGAATTGGAAAACTCGATCAGATCGTTCTTGATTTCTTTTTCAGATTGATCCAGCTCGCCTTTTTCTGGTATATGATAGAACGCCATGGCCCAATTATCGAACAATCTGTCTTTACTTTCATCGGTGGAAAGCAATGTTACCTGCTCGTGTCTATCATCGAGTTTAATCGCGTCAAAAAGCTCAAGCACTACCTCCTTCTGCCCTTCCAGTATTTGAAGAAAGAATTTGTTATGATAGATCAGACATCCGGTTATTTCAAGTTTTTGATTGTTTGTTGTCGCAATATTCATAACCGCCTTAAGATCTTCACCTGTGAGTTTCTCAGACGCAATGGAGTGATAGGTTAGCTGAAATGGCATTGGCAAATTCTTTCTTGCTCAAAGGTAGTAAATAGCTAATATTAATAGGGTTGAAATTCGAATCCCTGAGAAATCAAAATTTGCGTGTATTTTTACGCAAACTTTCCAATTGTGAATATCAATATAAAACACTTTATATATGATTATCTGATTGAATTGGGGATGGCTGAAAACCCGGCGCGTTACCTTAATTCAATAGGCCTTTTGATAGCCACTACCCTGGTGGTTTTTATCATATTTATCATAGTTCGCAAAATTATTCGGGTATTCTCGATTCGTCTTGCCCGCTTAACCAAGACGAGTTTCGATGATATAGTTATCACCAATAAATTGCCGCGTTACCTGGCCTATATTATTCCATTGATTGTATGGATAGAATTCTTACCCTTGGTTTTTAGCGACTTCCAATACGCCGAAGTTCTTTGCTTGAAATTCGGCTATATATTAGCGGTAGTTTTAGTGCTATATATCATAAAAGCACTGCTGTACAGTATTCGGGACTATCTCAAGAAATTAGCACAGTTCCGCGATAAACCGATTGACAGCTATATTCAGGTATTTATGATTTTTGCCTGGGTAGGTGGGATAATGACCATATTCGCCATTGTTACCGATACATCTATATGGAAGTTTTTCACAGCATTAGGCGCTGCTTCGGCTGTTATCTTATTGATATTTAAGGATTCTATTCTTGGATTTGTAGCCAGTATTCAGGTGAGTATCAATGATATGGTTCGCATTGGCGACTGGATCAGTTTTGAAAAATACGGCGCCGACGGTGATGTAATAGAGATTAACCTCGCTACGGTAAAGGTCCAGAATTGGGATAAAACCATTACGACCATCCCGACGTATTCGCTTATCTCAGATTCTTTTAAGAATTGGCGCGGGATGTCCGAATCGGGAGGGCGGCGTATTAAAAGGGCCCTGATCCTAAAACAGAAAAGCATAAAATATCTCAGTGAAGATGATGTAGAACGCCTTAAACCAATCCAGTTGATTTCAGATTATCTTGAGAGCAGCAGTTTAAAGATCGAGAAGTATAATCAGCAAAATGATATAGACAAATCAATAGCGATCAATGGAAGAAACCTGACCAATATTGGGGTTTTCCGAAAATACATTCAAACCTACCTGGAAAATCACAGTGCACTAAACCAGGACATGACTTTGATGACCCGCCAGTTAGAGCCCACTTCGCAAGGTATCCCAATTGAGATCTATACTTTTAGCAGCGACCAACGTTGGCAGAATTATGAATATATCATGGCTGACATATTTGATCACCTCCTGGCGGCCGTGCCCTATTTTGATTTGGAAATTTTTGAATTGCCCAGTAGTTTTTCTGAACAGAATAGCTGAATTCCATATGCGAAGTTTATAAGGGTACAGCCTTTGAACCATAGAGGCCACTTCTAAGAATTGCTTATATTGTTTATACAGTAGTTCGCCAATATGTTCAGAATTCTATTTCTTCTCTGTTTTTTTGTTGTGATTTTTTCGGTTTCAGCTCAGGATCGGCCAATTCGCATTATTGAGAAAGATATTCCCAATAGGATCGCCCTTTATGCTGTAAATGAAAACGAACATGACCTTGATGTAAAACTCACGGTAAGCGGGACAAATTTTCGGCAAAGCAGGGCAAAGCCTCGCTTTATAAGGGTTCCGGCAACGTCGAAAGTTCATGTAAAAACCCTGGTTTTGATGCGAGACAAAACGCCAAATTATTCTTTTAAGATTGAAGTAAACGACAGTTTGTCGAACCGGGCGCTGAAAAAAGAGTATGAGCTTATCAGTATCAAACCTGTAAAACCAGTGGTGATCTACCTTACCCCCAATTGCGAGACATGCGATAGTTTGTTGCTGGAAATAAACAAGGGTCGATACATTTTTGATATACTAAACCTCGCTGAAAAGCCTCAAATTAAGGATCAACTACAAGTCGCTTTCGGAGAAGCAGACCCCATAGACTCTCTGAGGACACCCATCTTAAATATAGGTGGTAAACTCTATACCAGGATTGAAAAATACGATGAGATCCTGGAAATACTACGAAAAAACTAAGCCGCATTACCACAAGTACCGATTAGGCCTGGGGCAATGCAGCTTATTGGCAGATCTTTTACGCTTCTACGGTTTTCACCAGCGACGCCTGTATATTTTGTGGTACCGCCTTAAAAGAATCAAAATTAGAACTGAAAGTTGCTTTTCCCTGGGTTAAAGATCTCAGGTCTGTAGAATAACCGTATAATTCTGATTGCGGAACACTTGCTTTCAGGATCTGGTAATGATCAATACTATCAATACCCTGTATGATAGAACGCCTGGATTGCAGGTCGGTCATAACGCTACCTACCATATCCTCGGGCACCTTAACCGTAAGTTCCTGTATTGGCTCCAGCAATTTGGGTTTGGCATTAAGAAATGCATCCTTAAAGGCATGGGCTCCGGCTATTTTAAACGAGATATCGTTCGAATCGACAGAATGCATTTTACCGTCGTATACCATTACCCTCACATCCCTTATATACGACCCGGTAAGCGGTCCTGATTCCATTACTTCGAGTATTCCTTTTTTGATCGAAGGCAAATAGCGCGCATCGATTACACCACCAACTATACAGTTGTAGAATATCAATTTCCCTCCCCAGGGAAGTTCCACTTCGTCTTTGCCTCTGAGTGAGAATCCCTGAGGATCGGGAATTCCTTCGTACCAGGGTTCTATTTTTAAATGTACCTGAGCAAACTGTCCGGCACCGCCCGATTGCTTTTTGTGCCTGTAATTCGCGTTAGAAGGTTTTTGTATGGTTTCTCTATAGGCAATTCTGGGTTGTTCAAATCTAACTTCTACCCCATAAATATGCTTTAAAA
The DNA here is from genome assembly GCA_965212205.1 of Flavobacteriaceae bacterium. Classification (GTDB taxonomy): domain Bacteria; phylum Bacteroidota; class Bacteroidia; order Flavobacteriales; family Flavobacteriaceae; genus JAHEJJ01. The sequence continues at coordinate 55,216 of CBDBUX010000017.1, read as the reverse complement.
GCCATTTAATAGAGGCCAGATGTAATTCTCCCTGACATCCGAGTATTTGCTGTTTCAATTCCTTTGAATACTCCACAACTACGGTCGGATCCTGGATATGGATCTTTCGCAGGGCGTCACTGAGTTTCTCTTCTTCATGCTCCTGTTCTGCGAATATCGCTTTTCGGGTACGTGGTTCCGGGTATTTTATAGGACGGATGGTTACCTTCTTGCCCGACTGATGGAGGGTGTCGTTGGTTAGTGTATGTTTTAGCTTCAAAGTAGCACCAATATCCCCTACAGAAAGCTTAGATACGGCTTCCCGCTTTTTACCATCCATTATATAGAGTTGATTAAGTACTTCGGTTTCTCCATTACGAGAATTTACAAGCTTGTCGTTGGCATTTACTTCACCAGATTTAACTTTGAAAAAAGTAATTTGCCCGAGGCTTGGCTGATGGATTGTTTTAAAGACAAACAAGGCCGTGGGTGCCTCTTTGGATCGATCTACCACAACCCCTTCTTCTGTCTGTTCAGGCTTTAGATCTGCTGCAGCTGGTGCCACATTATCGATAAAGCCCATTAAGCGGCCGCTACCCATATCGTTGAGTGCAGAAACTACAAAAACAGGAAACAGATCATGATTTAACATCCCTGCTTTAATACCCTGCCGCATTTCGTCTTCGTTTAGCGTCCCTTTATCAAAATATAATTCGAGCAATTCCTCATCGTTTTCTGCTGCTTTTTCCACCAACTCGTTATGCAGTGCTTCTGCTCTTTCTTTCTGGTCTTCAGGAATCTCAAGCTTTTCAGGTTTTCCACCTTCAGGTGAAAACTTGTAGCATTTCATTTTAAGTACATCAACAATGCACTGTGCCCCGTCTATGATGAGTGGATATTGAATTATCGCCGCCTTATTTCCTACCAAGGAACGAATACCTTTTAATGAGTCCTCATAGTTGGCATTCATATGATCGATCTGATTGATCACGAATAATGTTGGTTTGAGGTAGTTGTCCACATAATTCCATATGATCTCAGTTCCGATCTCTACCCCATGCTGAGCGTTGATCACATTAACTATGGTATCGGCAACCCTGATCGATGAGATGATCTCTCCAACATAATCGTCGAGCCCGGGGGTATCTATAATATTGATCTTATAGTTTCTCCATTCGGTATGTAAGGGAGTGGCGAATACAGAGGTCTCTCTCTCGTGTTCGATTTCGTGATAATCTGAAACCGTATTCTTATTTTCAACAGTACCTCGCCTGTTGATGAGACCGGCTTCGAACAACATGGTTTCTGCCAGTGTGGTTTTGCCCGAATTATGGGCACCTACAAAGACCACATTTTTGATGTGTTTGTCATCGTATATTTTCATTTATCTGAGCTTTTTGAAATTATTTATCAGTTAGGTATTGGGTAGTCTTCTAAGTTACGATTTTTTGACAATTTTCTTTCAAATTTATATGGTCAATATTGATTAAATAGCAGTGTTTTTTATATAAATAATTACTGATCTCGGAGAAAAATCGATCTTATTCATTGACGGTAGAAAATATTTTAAACTACATATAAAAACCTATAATACTGTATATCAATGTTTTAAATAAATTTTATGTCTTTTGAATTGTTAAAATTTGCATAAAATGGTACTATTTTATACATAGTACTGTAACAAAAACATTATTCCACCGTCTATTAGTTGTAAGTCGTTTAAAAAGACTCCGATGAGAACCGAAAAAAGAAAAACTAAAGTTAATAGAATTCACCTGATAATGGGATTCGGCTGGAGCCATAAAAATGAACCGACATCAACAATCAATAAAGCCATTTTGGCATAAAAAACAACAGTCATGAGAAATTTAAGCAAGAAACATTTACCAACAGAATCTAAGAGACACTCTTTCTTTTCAAGTTTTAGAGACAGTAAAAGAGTAAGATGGACAGAAGCAAGGCATTATACCTTTGCCTAGTTAAAAAACAGTAAAAACAATTATCAACCTTTAAATCAATCAAAAGATGAAATCAAGAAATTTTTCACCAACCCAAGCGAGAAGGTTTAATTTCTTCTCAAATTTTAAGGACAGCAAGAGAGTACGTTGGACCGAAAGCAGAAATTATGTTTAATAAATTTAGGTCGCCCTTACCCCTGCTGAAAAGAAAAGATGAATAATTAAAAGGAGACAATGAAGATTGACTCCTTTTTTTATGGCCGCTGATCACTTCTTGTAAAGGGTACGAATCTTACGGCCATCACATTCTTCCTCCTGATTTTTCCATTTTTTTTATCCAATTGTACCAATTGACGTACCCCTCGATGAGGTCCCACAGGAATAATCATTCGGCCTCCATTTTTTAGCTGATCGATCAGTGGTTGAGGTATTTCTTCGGCCCCGGCCGTTACCATGATCGCGTCGAAGGGACCTTTTTCTTCCCAGCCGTGATATCCGTCTCCAATCTTAACCTGGACATTGAGATATCCCAAGGATTTTAAAAGTGATCTGGATCTCAAGCCTAGACTTCTCACAATCTCGATAGTATACACCGAGTCGACAATTTCGGCCAGAACAGCCGCCTGGTAACCCGAACCTGTCCCTACTTCCAAAACCCTATGCCCAGGCTTTAGACCAAGGGACTGGGTCATATAGGCTACGATATAAGGTTGGGAAATGGTCTGCCCCTCTCCTATCGGCAGCGGTCCGTCTGTATAGGAATACATTCGATATTCTTTGGGAACAAATTGCTCCCTGGGAACCTTTTCCATCGCCAACAGAGTGGCCTTTTCGTCTATATCCCTGGCTTTTAATTGGGTTTCGACCATGGTTTTGCGCTGGGTAGGATAATCGTCCTGCGCGATAACAGCAAAACCCAGGACAGCCAGGAAGGCTATCCAGAATATTCGCATGAGAAATATTTGTAAATAGTAATGTAGTCCTAAGCACAGGGTATGTTCTAATGCTTATGACTCCATTAATTTCTAATTTGTTAATGGAAGCTCCAACTCGCTAATAATGCCAGTGTATACTATCGAATTTCTTCTGCTGCTGGCCACGGTTAATGAGGTGGCGCCTGCCTTATACATATTAAAATTGAATTCGTGCCTCTCGTGCCCCCGTTGAATTTCGAAAGACAGTACAATACGGTGTTTTTCATCATCGAACTTTACCGTATAGTTCTCAAGATCACCTGTAAATTTAATTCCGCCTTCCGGGGAATAGCCATTGGGAGCCCGAACCACACCGAAATAAGGTAGATATATATCGGTCTCTGTTTCATTAACATGTAAATAATTGGGTCTGGTGTTTAAAAAAAACTGTCCTCCTCCGAGCGGAGCGGCTTGCAATGCTACAAATGTGAATGTATTTGAATTCACAAGGTCTTTGGTTTTCTGATAATCACGCTCGGCCTGTTCTTTTTTTAATTTCTTTTTTTCTTCCCTTGAGGTCTGGGCTTCAGCCGATATGTTCAGCAACACCAGGCTAAGGATTAATGCGACGTACTTTTTCATAGTTCTCGGTATTATATTAGATGATCATATGTTTATATCGGTACTAGCCGAATAAGCTCTTCTCTTAAAGATAAGAAATAATACTTGAATTTCAGGAATTTAGCTGTTGCCGTAAACAAAAAAAGGAGGCCATTGGCCTCCTTGCAAATATTATGTTTTTGGAAATTAGTCGATCCCAAATTCAACGCCAACCGAGATCACGTCCCAGGAACCTCCATCTACGCTGATGCCCCTAAAGGCCGCCACGATATCTATTTGAGGGCTAACGCCATAGGCAAACCTGGGGCTATAATAAAAACCGCCGTCATTGCCGTCGTTGATCCCTAGAGCATATCCAAGATCAAGACCAAACCAGAATTGTTCCGTGAAATTGTAATGTCCGCTTGCCGCAATTGGGATAAACTGAACATCATCAATATCGATGCTGCCTAAACCGGTATCGATTGTATCTCCAAAAGAATGAGAATATCCGATGGTTGGCCCCACCTGGACTTCTTCACTTATTTCAAAGAGGTAGCCAAGATCAACAGCGATGTTAAAAGTAGCAAAATCACCGGCATCACCAATAGGCAGACCGAGATGAGCTCCGGCACGGAACTGGTTCTGCGCCTGGGCTGAAATCCCGACCAAAGCTAAAACTGCAATTAATACAAACTTTTTCATAATGTTTAAGTATAAAATGTTAATGTCTTTTAATGTGGGGTGTCAGTTGTTTTTATGCATTATATCCCACAAATTCCAGGTGATAACGCATATTCAGCGCCTAAAGTATATATGTATTAAAGAAGTTTTTTAGCAATGAGATCAGGTGTCGGACAAAATACCTACCAATATCCAGATCTTTTTCGAAGAATCATTCTCCCAATTACCGATATTATTGAGCTGTTCGATTACTTTAAAACCGGCCTGCCGAAGCTCTTTGCGAACAAATTGTGGTGCGAGGGTATGGGCCGAAACCTGTTCTTTCCGGTTCTGATTTTTTGCAAAGGACTTAAGTTTTTCCAAAATTACGATCCGCCCATTCGGTTTAAGGGATCGTTTAACGTGTTCCAGGATGGTGATATAATCCTTCATTTCGTGATAGGTGTCCATGATCACGACCAAATCCAACTGCCCTTGCGGCAGTTTCGGATCATCGGTATCGCCATGAATGGTTGTAATATTATAAATGTTCCGGTCGCTGGCATTTTTATTGAGTTTTTCGAGACGATCTTCCCTGAGATCTACTGCATAAACCTTTCCTCTTACCCCTACAGCCCTCGCCAAATGCATACTGAGGTATCCTTCATGACAGCCGATATCGGCAACATTCTGACCCTCAGACACTCCTGCGAGTTCAAAAATACGCTCAACGTCCATCCATTCGTCGCGTTCCTGCCAGTCCGATGAATTATATTGGGCAATCAACTGAGCAGTGAATCCGGCACATACAAATAGTAAAACAAACATTTTCTTCATAGCACAAAAGGTATAAAATTTAGCATATTGACCTCCTTAACATTCTCATAAAAATATGTGTTTGCCTGAAGTAGATATTACCAGGAAAATATTAGTGTGGCATTGGAATTTCAGGGCTGATTTCTATGGATTAAACCAATAGGTTAACTTTAATGTAATGGCCCAGTCACGGCCCTGAAGTGGATCCATTAGTTCACTCTGATTAAAGACAAGAAAGAGATCCGATGCCGGCGCATAGCGCCATTGAAGCCGGGAATTTATATTGAGATTATTTTGTTGTTCGTTATACTGGAACAAGGTAGACCAATAAAGGTTGTTGGTAAAAGTTATGTCTGCTTCGGTACCGATTAACCAGAACTTGGTTACATTCCAGGGATCTGGTAATTTGATCTCGTTAAAACTCAGGCTCGCTATCAATCTAACATAAGGCTGAAATCGATATCCGAGCTCAGTGGTGAGGTTTGTTCGGGTACCACTGGCATAGTAGCCTCCATATCGGCCTGCCGCCGCATAGGTTAAGCGATTCTGAGGTTTTGAACTATAGCTTGCCCTGATAGCATTCCAACTATGCCTGCTTCCTGTTGCCAGGGTATCTTTTCCGGTATTGGTAGGATCAAAAGGTTCTAACAACTCCACATATTCATGATCATATTCTAAAGCAAATTCGCTGCGATTAAGCCATAGTACTTCCCAGTCTATATTGATAAAATTATCCGTTTTCCTCAAGTCGGTGTCGAAAAAATATCGGCTAAAAAAACTAGGACCATGACTTTGAATATTGCCTTTTGAAGAGAAAAAAGTATGGCCCAGGAAAGCGGTACCATTCACATACCCCACTCTTGGTACAAAACCGACCTCGGCCCTGTAGTCCTCAGAAACATAGGATTGTTGAAGTCCCCAGTTCCATCGCCTACTCTTGTATTGAAGATCGAGGGCCTGTGAAATTCCATCGCCCATCGGGCCATCGGTAAAAGACTTAAATAGAAAGGCTTTACCCACATAAAGATTATTTGCTGAAGCCAGGTTATATTCCAGGCCAAGATTCCGGTTATAACGTGGATAGATCTCTTGTATTGAGTCTGTTTCCTGGGGATAGTCAAAAGACTGCTGATTCACCAGGATCATACCAATATTTGAACGACTAAAAACCTTTCTTTGAACCGCCAGCACACCAAAATTCTGTCTTGGGAGCCCTATTGCTTCGTCTTGAGTTGTTTGTATATCCATCAGGCCCACTCTCCAGTTTTCATCTATATTCCCGCTGAGGCGAATACCACCCTGAATTGGAACATTAAGTCCTATCCGCCTGGAGAAGAATGGGCGTATCCTATCGAATCCAAAATTTGCGAAAATATCCCCGTTTTCAAGGAAAAATTGTCTTCTTTCGGGAAAAAACAGTTCAAATCGATCAAAATTAGTTATCTGGCGGTCAACTTCTACCTGAGAGAAATCGGGGTTTATCGTCACATCGAGATTCAGGGATGAGGTAATACTGTATTTGATATCTCCCCCAACTTTCAGTTTGTTTGTCTGGTTATCGGCCTCATCTTTTCCAATAGACCCTAAAACATATGGTATAACGGAAATATTTGTTTTAGGCTTGGGTGGTGGCTTGTCCCATACCAGGATACCGGTATAGGCCAGGGTAGATGTTGGGAACTGGCGGGGTACTGGTGCCCAGCTCGATTTTTCGCTACTGGCAAGTTCGAGTCGATTAAAATTTATACCCCATTGATCTACCCCTTCCTCATACCTGATCGATTTAAAGGGGATCGCCATCTCGAATACCCATTTATCCTTGTCTTTTTTTACTTTCGACACCCATTTACTATCCCAGTTGAGATCAATGTTGTTGCCTTGAAACATCGTTCCATCCCATTGGGCACCTACGGCATTAGCACCAAATGAAAAACCGGTGGTCTGGTTATTAAAAGGATCTAAAAAAAGAAGAAAATTATCGTTTTGGTTAAATCCAAAATCTCTTCTTAAGGAAGCTACGGTGTATCGATCGGGAAGGGTTTTATAGAATATGGCGAGGAGGTAAATGTTTTTGTCGTCATAAGTCATACGAATTTCAGTACGATCGGTGGCTTTAGAGGTATCCATGGGTGTTACCATAAAAAAATCGGTCGCCACTTCAGCAGACTGCCAAGCGGATTCATCGCCTACCCCATCGACACGAATAGCTGATATTGTCTTTTTTATGTGGAGTCTGTATGATTCGTTCTTACTCTGCGCACTAGCCCTACCAAGAATAAGCGCCAGCAATAGGGTTAAAAAAAATATTTGTAAACCCTTGATTCAATCCTCAATGACTTTCCAGATTAAATTACGTCAAAATTCAATACCTGCTGCAAACATTTTTTTTAAATCGGCAATGCCTGAAAAAATGAAAAGCCCCGGAACTCTCCGGGGCCATTTTGAAATTCTGAAATAAACTCAGCTATCCTGGGTTTCTTTTATTATTTGCTCTGCTGATTGGGTGATCCGTTTATATTTCCCATATCCCCAACGCGAAAAAAGGACCAAAAAGATAACCATCACCGGCAGATACCAGTACCACCCCTGAGTACCCTCAAAAAGATCTTTGCCATTCATGATCTTTCCGGCTACTGGTAAAGTGGTGAGCATCAATATAAAAGCAAGTCCTATACCAATCCTTTGCAGAAAAAGGAATTGATTACGAGCTTTGGAATAGGCCGATAAATTTTCGGTGTAAGTTCCATTAACGATATTTATCTTCTTCATATTCCTTATAGATCTCAATACCAGGGCAGGCATTACCAGCAGGAATCCAAGTGTAAAAACACCGCATAGCTGAAGATACCAGGTATCGAGTTTTAAAAAGTTGATCAAAATATAAAGGGCCGTGGCAAAACAAATCACGGCTCCGATCCCTTCATATTTTGCGATTTTTTGTAATTGGGTTGTATAACGTTCCTGTGTCATTTGCATAATGATTTTACGGTTTAATCTTTTCTGTTTCTCGAGCTCAATGCTCATTTCGATCCAAATGGATTGTAGTTCTTCTACTTTCATCGTTTAATTCTCTCTTGTAATTTTCTTTTAATCCTCGATATCCTGGTTCCCACATTAGTTGAACTCAGTCCGGTAATCTCGGCGATCTCCTCGTATTTTTTTCCCTCCAATAGCAGTAGCATTAAGCCTTTGTCAAGGAGGTTGAGTTGATGGATATGCCGATAGAGCAAGGATATCTTCTCTTCCATAACCTTATTCTCATTGTCGATATGAGCAAGGACTACCTTATCGATAGAAACAGAGGCCTGAGTGCGCTTCATTTTTTTGACATGTGTAATCGCCGTATTCATGGCAACGCGATACATCCAGGTACTTCTTTTCGAATCATTCCTGAAAGTATCGAAAGACTTCCATATCTGATAAACAATATCCTGATACAGGTCTTTCTGGTCTGGCTCGTTATCGCAATACATCGTAGTGATCTTAAAAATAATCCCTTGATGCTCTCTGATAAGATCTGTGAATTCTTTTTCCTTTTCCATCGATTTCTTACCCATTAGTATTCAAGTTGGTAAAAAAATCACAGTCAGGCGGCATTTTTTTCTAGGCACCCCTCAAATCCTGTAGTTAAGACGTGATTTTATCGGTCCACGAAATGAAAAAGCACGAGACGTTACGATTTACCGAACCACCAAGTCTTGGGGTCAAAAATGGTTGACGTTAGTTTTGAGGGAATAATGAGGTGTCGGCATCTTTCAACAAACTCAGGGCATTTTTATAGTAAACCTTTCTAAGGACTTCATCGGGCAGATCCAACCCATACATAGACCAGAATGCATGATATTTCTTATAATACGGAAAGTATTCATCCCCGGTTTCGAGCACGCGGAAATATGTTGGAAACTCCGATGGATTCCAGGCATCTTTGCCAAATAGTATCCGATCCTGGTACTTGATGAAAAATGATCTGGCATGTCGTGGTTGGCGTCCCAATTCTGCTATAACTGCCCCAATGCCTACATACATATTGGGATAATCTTCCATCAGTTCAGAAAGACGGTCAAGGTTATTGGCAAACCATCCCATATGGGCATTGATGAATTTGGTTTTCGGATGTTTTCTAAAAACATTATGCTGTTCATTTATAATTTGCTCCCAAGGTGCTGGATCGTTAGCGGAGCGCTTTCTCCTTGGTCTGGTTTTAAGTTCTAGCCAACGTTCATTTTTATCATCCATTGGATCCCAAAAAGACCTGGGGTCTGCAGAATGGATCAGCACAGGAATACCGAGTTCCCCGCATATGGCCCAAACAGGATCTAGCCTGGGATCATCTATGGCTAGCCTTTTACCATTACTATCCTTGTAACGCAGCCCGAGGCTCTTATAAATCTTCAGTCCGCGGGCACCCGATGTATAATCTTCTTCCAGTTGCTTCACCGTCTTTTCGGCCCACCCTTCGGTTCCAACCCCATCAAAATCAACGTTGGCAAAGATGACAAACCTATTGGGAAAATTGGCATTCACATTGGTCATGATATCTTTTAAGTTTTGGCCGCTTCCCCCGCTTAAATTTACCATCAGCGACATGTTGAGGCTGTCCATCGCTTTTACCAATTCTCCGAGGTCCTGAGTGGCCATCCTGAAATGATGACTATGAATATCGACAAAGGGATATTTGGCGCTCCTAACCTCATTCCCGGGTACCACCAATGTTGATTTTGGATTGTACTCTTCAAAACTCATTTCCTGGGCCAAAAGTGGTGATGATCCTGCCAGGAGCAGTAAGTATAAAAGGGCTACACGGCTTAATTGCATACTGTCAAATTTTAAAAATATGAAAGTACTATAAAATCCAGTACCGAAACCCGATCCGGTACGATTTTGGGTAATAAAAAAGTCCTGCATATAGCAGGACTTTTATCGATGATCGTTGTCAGTTATTTCTTTTTAGACGTCCTCTTGATGTTTTTACTTTTTGATTTACTGCTCTTTTTTCCCTTAGTCGATTTTTTAGCCATTTTTACCTTCCGCGTTCCGTCCGCTTTTTTGGTAACCGAAACTGCCCTGGCAGACCCATTTGGATTCTTTTTTACTGCGACCGTTTTCTTACTACCATTGGGTTTTTCGACCGAGGCTACACGTTTTGTGGTACCATCAGTTTTTTTCACGCCGGCCACCTTCTTCTCGGTACCATTGGATTTTTTGACTCCTGCCGCACGATACTTATCTCCGTCGGCCTGGTTAACAGCAGCAGCTCTTTTTTGAGTGCCATCAGCTTTGTTTACTCCTGCTATACGCTTCTGAGTACCATCGGACTTATTAACACCCGCTGCGCGATATTTATCGCCGTCGGCCTGATTTAGTCCGGCAGCCCGGAACTGATTTCCGTTACTGGTCTTAACCGACGTTTTGCGCGCCGCATATGATCTGGTGGGGTAATTCTTAGCATAATCATTTCGTCTTACATTTTTATGGAGGTGTACTGCAGCAACACTTTTCCTGATATGGGTTCTGTGATAACTATGCTTCACATTGACGTGAACATGAACATGCCTGGTATAATGATGTATGCGATGGGGCCTCCAGTAGTGCCAGTGCTTTGGGTAGTAGCCCCAATAAAAGACCGAACGATACGGTCTGTAATAAGGCCTCCAGAAAACAGAGAAAATACTAGGCCTGTAGACATATACAGGTTCAATGATATAATTTGGTCCATAGAGGTAAACATCGCCCACCAATTGCACAACAGGCTCCCCGTCCTTGTTCTTCTCAACTTCAATTGTGGCAACATCCTGATAGATATCTTCACCCAACACGGCCTGTATGACCACAACATGGGTGCTATTCTCGACCGATTCCATAACGCGTAGGTAATCTACCTGGTTATCTTCATCAAGATCTAAATTGGATATTTGGGTATCGGGGTCATTCAAGGCATATTCGAATGCCTCCAGATCTTTGGCATCGGCAAAAATGGATGCCACTGCCTCTAAATCCAGGTTCTGGCTAATTTCGTCATTTGTGGCCTCTACAGTGGTTACATCCTGGGCATGCAGGTTTACCAGAAAGACCGGCAAGAATAATAGCTTAATTGTAGATTTTAGTTTAATTAGATTTTTCATGGGACAAAAGTTTTCATGACTATGACAACCTATTTGGAAAAAGGTTTAATCAAATACATAAACGAAAATTATAACTAATAATTATATCCTTGATAATGAAGAGATTAAAGACAAATCTCCTGATTTGCCTAATGGTAGTATCAAAAATGATCTAGCTGGGGGCGGTAGGGCGGTGTTTTAAATACTCCTCCTTAGTGTCTATATCCAGAATAGCTTTCCCTGCTTTCAGAGCTATCCCCTGGTCAATAGATTCTGAGATCAAACTCGCGGCCCCTTTATCACCTGTCAGCTGCTGTAATTCCTGAAAAAAATCAGGTCCAAAAACAGCAGGTACGCCAATTTTATCACCATAATCTGTACAGACGATACCTTTATTTTTCTTTTGGAATGTATCGATCATTTCATCGAGATAACCCCCTGAGATAAAAGGCTGATCTGATAGTACGATCAGTATTCCTGAGGGCTGTTCTATTTTAAGGATTCCTTTGACGCCTGCAGCAATACTCGAAGAGAGTCCCTGTTTATAATGTTCATTGAGTAGTATTGAAACCTTTTCTTCCTTGATTTCATCGGCAATTTGTTGATGATAGGCACCTAGAACAATGAAAGTTGCATCACTTTTTGTAGATAATGCGGTGTTTACAACATGTCCGACCATAGAGGTCTTACCCCAGGGCAAGAGTTGCTTTACCTCTTGCATCCGCCTCGACTCGCCAGCAGCTAAAATAAGAATGCAAAGTTTTGAAGTCATGCTTAGTGGATCGCGCCCTGTTTGTCTTTGAGATAGTGAGGATGGGTATTCCGACATACCGCCAGTATTTCCGCCACGACGGACACCGCTATTTCTCCTGGCGTCTCCGCGCCGATATCCAATCCGGCCGGTCCGTAAATGTTTTCAATAAATTCAGTGTTTATATCGGGTCTCCTTTCCAATAGTTCGTTGAGAAGTTTTTCCCTTCTGGCCATTGGCCCTAAAAGGCCAAGATAACGAGGAGTGGTTGCACCAAGGGCCATCAAATAGGCAAGATCCTTTACATAGCTATGGGTCATCAGAATAATTGAAGTTTCGGCATCTATTTGGGTAATATCGAAATCTTCCGCTGAGACAGCAAACAAATTTGTTGCTCCGGGAAAATCCTTAAGCGCTTTCTCTTCCGTTGGTGAGGTTACTACACTAACTTCCCAGCCCGTCATCGAAGCATAGGAACTCAGTTGAACCGCATCGTGTTCAGCCCCAATAATAATAAGCTGGTGGCAGGGGGACATTTCTTGTTCAAAAGATTCCAACTCCTGATTGGTTTTAAGATGTGGCCTTAGCCCTATAAGACCATTATCAAAATCGAAAAAAGTGCCCATTTGCTCATGGCCTTTTTCTTCCCTTGTAAAAAAGATTCGACATTTAATGCTATCGCGTTCCGAAATTGTTTTCCAGAATGAATTTAGAAATTCCTCATCCGGCTCAAAAGGCTCTATTAGAATATAAAGTACGCCTTCGCAGCCCAGCCTGTAACGACCATCATAGGTCATTATCCTGGGGATTCCTGATGTGAATACCTCCTGGGCCTGTCTCCAGATCTCTTTTTCTACACAACCGCCACTTACTGCCCCTGTGAATTGGCCTTCTGAGTTCATCAGCATCCTGACTCCGGGTCTTCGGTATGAAGATCCGTCCAGCGCAACAACAGTGGCCATGACCGTCTTAATATTCTCCTCCTTGGCAAAGAGGTAAGCTTTAATTATCCTTTTTAATTCGTGGGTCATCTTCTCAATATGATCTTGTAGAAATATATGGCACTACTTCTCCAGGCATATAGGGCTTTTGGCGAGGCGCTAGCCTGATAAATCCGTCGTAAGCCCCAAGGCTTATCAAATCACCTGAACTGTTGGTATTGATCATCTTTGCCAATAATTTACCATCTTTCCAGGTAGTTTTCACGCCAATAAATCTTGTAAAGGTGCCATTGATTAACAATTCTTCCTGTAAAACTACGCTTAATTGATGTTGTGGCAGTCTTAAAGAAGCTCTCAACCAATCTATGAAATATACATGAAAGCTCACAAAGGTTGAAACCGGATTGCCGGGAAACGAAAAAACCAATGTATTATGGTTCTTATGGCTGCCAAACCAGAAAGGTTTGCCAGGGCGTTGCTTTACCATATGAAACTCTTTATCGACATTCAATTCTGCTAAAACCCGGGGTATAAAATCGAATTTTCCTTTAGAAACACCCCCACTCAACAGTAATACATCATGTGAACCAAGCAGATCTCCAAGCTGGTTTTTTATCAATGTCGCATCGTCTGGTAAGTGAAACAAAGCAGCCGGAACCCCCAGCGCCGATAATGCTGCATTTAGGGTATGGGCATTGGATCTGCGTATTTGATGAGGCTGCGGTTTTTGGTCTATTTCGACCAATTCATTCCCCGTAGAAACTATTGCTACCGACGGGAGTCTTTTTACCTTGATAACAGACCTGCCTACGGTTGCCAAAATGCCAATCTCAGCGGCTCCGATTAATTTTCCTGACTTAACCAGCAAGGCCCCTTTAGTATCGTCACTTCCTTTATAGTGGATATTTTGACCTTTTTCGGGCTGTTTCTTAAGATGAGCATGACCAGAAACTATCTCGATATCTTCGTACATGACAACGGTGTCTGCATCGACAGGTACAACCGCTCCCGTCATTATTTCCATACAGCTGTTATCGGCCGGTAATCTTAACTGAGGTGTTCCTGCCGCGATAATGCCCTTTATTGCCAGTGGTGTATTAGTATTGTTAGTAGAATAGCGCATCGCAATACCGTCTTTTGTAGCCCGGTGGAAAGGTGGATAATCCCGGTCTGCAAAAATATCTTCGGCCAATACCCTTCCAACAGCCTTGCTAAGACCAATTTCCTCACAGCCAAATTCTACTGAGTGTCCTATAATAATGCTATGGGCGACTTCAAATGAGATCATGGCGTCCCCTACTTTTTTTTCAATATGTCTTGAAGGTGACTCGGACATAGTGCTAATCAGCTGCAATGGTCTTAAATGCATCAATGCCTCCGCCTAGATGATAAAGGCGAAATTGCGGGTTCTTATCAGAAAGGCAACGAAGTGCCATTAAACTGCGAATACCGGATTGACATACCAGATACACCGGGAAGTTAATATCCAATTCTTTGCTTCGAATTGCGATCTCATGGAGTGGAATATTTTTCGATCCCGGAAGATGATCTACCTGAAACTCTTCTTCGGACCTGACATCGATTAATTGAATTGGGTCTTTATCCCTCATCAGGGCAGATAACTTTTCGGGTTTTATTTCAACCGACGAATCGCATGTAAGTTGCTGGTAATCTGGTGATAAGTTAGTGATTTCTAAATTTTCCTTTATCACTGGAATATCGATTTTATACATACTACAATCCAATCCATTGTAGAGCAATAATTTTCCAGACAGTGTTTCCCCAATTCCGGAGATCACCTTAACGGTTTCCAATGCCTGGAAACTACCTACGATCCCCGGCAGCACTCCCAGTACCCCTTGTTCATCACAATTAGGGATCTCCGAGGCCGATGGCATTAACGGGAAGACACAACGGTATGTGGGGCCGCCATCTAGGTTGAATACACTAACCTGACCTTCAAATCCATGAAGTGCGCCATATATAAATGGTTTCTTTAGGACAACGCAGGCATCATTTACCAAATAGCGGGTAGCGAAATTATCGGAAGCGTCTACTACCACATCATAGTCCCGGATAATCTCCAGGGCGTTGTTTTTAACAAGAAAACTATCGTGCAATATGATATGGGTATCCCTGTTCTGTATGCTTAGTGCCTCTGCAGCCCTTCTAATTTTGGGCAGGCCCAGGTCATTTTCTGTATATATCAATTGCCTGTGCAGATTTGTTGCCTCCACCAGATCTTGTTCTACTATACCCAATGTTCCCACCCCCATAGCATTGAGGTATTGCAAAACCGGGACTCCGAGTCCGCCTGCTCCAACCACCAGAACGCTTGCCTCTCCAAGTTTTTGCTGAGCTTCGGGTCCGAATTCCTTAAGTTGTATTTGACGCAAATACCGATAGGTTTTCATAAGGCCGACAGTTTTTTCATCACTTCGAGGTATTCTTCTTCAAAATTGGCATTCAATAGTACTTCGTCTACTTGTGGAACTACCAATTTAATATCCGTATTTAGAAGAAATTTCCTGGGACAGCTACTCTGACTTCTTTCCAGATAATCTGGCACTTGATGGAGTCCGGATGGTTCCCATATAGCTGCAAGGGGTTCTGGTAAACCTGTTTTATCGGTAGCAAGAGCTGTAGCCCTTTTACTCCTCTCTCGTTCAGACACTAACAGTTGTAGTGTTTTCCGGTCGATAAGTGGTAAATCGCAAGCTATAACTAACCATGCCGCATTCGGATATTTATTATGTGCACTCAAAATCCCATTAAAAGGACCCCGATAAATATTTTCATCCACTACTATATTATAGTCCTTATACTCTTTTTGCTGATCGGCCCTGATACTAATAAATGTTTTTTGGCAAATTTCGTCGAGTAGACTTAACAAATATATGCTCTGAGGAAGGCCATGATAATTAATGCGGTCTTTGTCCATACCCATCCTGGCACTTTTTCCTCCTGCCAGTACTAATCCATATAGATGCTCTCTGTTCATTATAGTCTGTCTGTTAGCTTTTAAATTACCCTCCAATTGAAGTCATCGAGGTCTCAAATATGGATTTATGTTGGTTTTGCGCCTCGAATCCTGTTTTTGCTCTACTGCCAATGGCCTCCAAAATACCCATCTTAATTGCAGCATTACTATTTTGATTCCTTAGAAGATCTCTCAGGTTAAGAACAGCTTTGCCATAAAGACATGTGATAACGTCTCCTGATGCCGAAATCCTGAGGCGATTGCAACTTCCACAGAAAGTTCGGCTAAACGAGGGGATGAGTCCGAAACTCCCCATATGACCTTCTATTTTATAATTGATCGATGTGGAGGTTGGTGGCGAAGGAAGGCGTTGATAATCGGGAAAATACTGTCCGATATACTCCAGGATTTTCTTATAATTCCAATGAATATTATCGAAATGTCTGGAACCACCATTAAATGGCATTTCTTCCAGAAAACGAACAGAAACAGGATACTGTTTCTGAAGTTCCATTATCGGGAGTATATCATCGATGTTCTGTCCTTCAAGTACAATAAAATTGATGCGTAAATTGAAATCTTCTGAAATGAGTCGGTGTAAATTTTCAAAAACCGTATCATATTGATCTCTGCGGGTGATGGCATTAAACGTCTCGCGTCTGATCGCATCGAGGCTTAAATTGATGTTTCGTATACCAAGCTGTTTTAATTGATCGATATGTGGGCCGATCAAGGTTGCGTTGGTCGTGATGGAGATATCCTTTAAATCGGTTAATCCTGATAAATGCTTCATCAATACCATCAGGTCTTTACGAACGAAGGGCTCTCCGCCCGTAATCCGGATCTTATCAATGCCCTGTGCTACCATTATTTCACTAAGTCTGCAGAGTTCGGAAATCGTCAGAAGTTTTTCCGAATGTAAAAAATTGATGCCCTCGGCGGGCATACAATAATTACATCTTAGATTACACCGGTCTGTGACCGCGAGTCTTAGATAGTTTATTTCCCTGTTATGGTTGTCTATCAGCATTGTATTAGAGCAATGCCCTGATCAGCCACCGCTTACCGGCGGGATCAGGGCTATTTCATCATAACTGTTTATAGTATCTTCCTCCTTGGCGTATCTGCTATTCACAGCTATAGCCAGGGAGCTTAGATTTGCAAGCCCGGGATAATTATTCTGTAAGTGGGCCTTTAACTGCCCCACAGTTTCCAGTTCCATGGTATTAGACACAGGCAACTTCAGGGAAGATGTACCAACAATGTCCTTCGCAATCCCGAAAAGCAATATTGTCATATTATCCGAGGATTTCTTTTTCAGGTACCTTTAACAAATCAGCCTGCTTATTGAAAGGCTGACTGTAAAGTCTGTTGCCCGTCGCTGCTTTTATAGCATTGGCAATGGCTCCACCAGCTGGTGGAAGGGTAGGTTCCCCGAGCCCTGTTGGTGAAAGTTCATTCTCGATAAAATGAACCTCTACAACCGGTGCCTCCTTCATGCGTATCAGGCGATAACGATCAAAATTATTAGCCATTGGAGCCCCATCTTTGAAGGCCAATTCACCATACATTGAATGACCGGCGCCGTCAATGACACCTCCTTCACATTGGTTTTTGGCCCCTAATGGGTTGATAACGATTCCACAATCCACTACGCAGGTGATCTTTTTAACAACTGCGGTATTGTTTTCGATGGCCACATCGGCTACTTCGGCCACGTGGCTATTATGGCAATAATAGTTCACAAAACCCTGATATATTCCCTCGGGGGCATTGCCCCACCCGGATTTTTCGACCGCTGCTTTGATAACTTTCTCCATGCGCTCAGGAGAATATTGTATTCTTTCATCGGTTGTACCCTTAACATTCTGCAGAAGATCGAGCCTTAACTGGACGCGATCCACATTCATCAATTCAGCTAACTCATCAAAAAAGCTTTGTTCTGCATAGGCGAGGAAATTCGTATAAGGTGCTCTCCAGGCCCCAGTTGTTATATTGCTTTTGTAATTAGCCGCATCGACCTGATAGTTCTCGATGGCACCAGCAGGAAAGAAGTTTGGAATTAGCCCATACATATTTGAATTTACCGCTGCTTCTTTCAGATGATAGGTAGTGACCTTACCATCCTTAATACCCGCTTTAATGCGATATTTAATGGCCATACGATAGATCCCATCGTTCATATCATCTTCCCGGGTGTAGACCACCTTAACCGGTTTACGGATTGCATCGGCTATTTCCGCTGCTTCCAGTACGAAATCGCCATAAAGCCGCCTGCCAAATCCACCACCCATTCGGGTCATCTCAAGAAGGATCTCCGAAGTATCGCGTCCTAACATTTTTGAAACCATATTAGCCTTCCATTCTGGCGTTTGTATCGGCCCTACAAGGTGAACTTTTTCATCGTTGATGTCTGCAAAAAAGTTCATAGGTTCCAAACAGTTGTGTGGCAGGAACGGAGATTCGTAGGTCCGTTCTAGGATTTCATCGGCCTCAGCAAATCCTTTTTTAATATTCCCATCGGTACGCAGCGTTTCGAACTTATTGCCATCTAGTAAACCTGTGAGAATTTCGTTATGTTCTTCTGTACTCTCTAACTTGCTGTCATCTTCCCATTTCGCCACAATAGCCTCTTTGGCTTTCATCGCCTGCCATGTTGTATTAGCGATTACCACTACCTTATCACTCTGGCTTAGTATACCTCCTATCCCAGGTTCTTCGGCGATCAAATTTCTGGCTTTCTCTCCTATTTTTAGAATCTGGAGTACCCCATCCATTCTTTTCGCTTCCGAATCGTCGAAGGAAACCAGTTTTTTACCAAAAGCAGGTGGTCTTACCACACAGGCATAGACCATATTATCTACCTTATAATCCAGCCCGAAAAGAGGTTTCCCAGTGATGATTTCATCGATATCCACATTGCCCCTGTCGGTCCCAATAATCTTATAGTCTTTCGGAGCTTTAAGTGCCACATCTTCCGGGATTTCCATACCTGCAGCGTCCTTAACCACTTCCCCATAGCCCAAGGTTTCTCCATTGCTGTTGGTAATAATGCCTTCGCTGGCCGTACATTGAGAGGCATCAACGCCCCATTTGGCGGCCGCCGCATTAATCAGCATTTGCCTTGCGGTTGCGCCGGTTTGCCTTAGCGCATCCCACCCATGGCGGATCGACTGACTGCCTCCGGCGACTTGTCGTGTATAATTTTCAGTATCAAGAATACCTTGTTTTACATAAACATTATCCCATGAGACATCGAGTTCTTCAGCAATAATCATGGGCATTGATGTTTTTATTCCCTGTCCGATTTCCGGATTTGGTGAGTAGATTGTAACTGCTCCGTTATCCGCTATTTCAATAAAAGCATTAAAGTCGTTGTAGTTCAACTTGGCCAGATCCATAGGAGGTTCTGCCTTTGGTTTACAAGCTGTAAAAAGGTTAAAGCCTATCAGCATACCCCCACCTGCAAGTGAGCTCGTCCTCATAAAGGCCCTTCTGCTAAACGTAAATGATGTATTTTCAGTTGCCATTCTTAGTTTTTTAAGGTCGATTCTTTAGTTCATTTTGGATGCTGCCATTTCCACCGCTTTGTAGATACGGTTGTAGGATGCACATCGACAAATATTCCCGTGCATAGCATCTTTAATCTCCTCTTCTGAGGGATTGGGATTATTCTCAAGAAAGGCTGCTGCAGTCATGATCTGCCCAGCCTGACAGTAACCACACTGTGGTACATCGATTTCTTTCCAGGCTTCCTGAAGTGGATGGGATCCGTTTTCTGAAAGTCCTTCAATTGTAGTGATGGATTTACCTTCAGACTGGGCCACAGTAATTCCACAACTGCGAACAGCGTTCCCATCCATATGAACTGTACAGGAGCCACATTGTGAGATACCGCAGCCGTATTTTGTCCCGACCAGGTCTATATGATCTCTCAATACCCAAAGAAGCGGGGTATCTTTGCTTACATCAACGGAATGATCAACCCCATTGACTTTTAATTGATACGTTGGCATATGTGTTGTATTAAGTGTTTCCTAAGGCTCGCAATGATGTTAGCTTAAAGGTATCAAAAATTAGGGTGCCATTTTTCCCTTTAACAATTCGTTAAGTTAAATGCTATTGTTCCCTGATAATATTATCGCGGATCTCTCGCCAACTCACTAGAATTATGTTTTCGTGTTCAATGATTTCACGGCATTTCGGGCTATTGAAAAAGTCAACATCGGCCTGTCTCCAGGCAGCACCCCAATAGGGGTGATTTACCGTCATGGCCTGCATTTCATTATCATCGTAGGCCAGATGTATCAACAGCACATTCAATCCGGGTTCAAGCCCTTGCAGCAGCTCACTATAGAAAGTGCTCATACCCCGCTTGAAATCTTCTGGTCCGGCGGATAATATTTTATCTGCTATAATCGTATGATCGTCGAGCAGTTCTTCGACTTTTGGATTTTCTATTTGATATACCCGGGAATCTAACAATACGGGTAAATTAAATTCCTTCCCAAGCAGAAGATAACTACTAAGAAGTTCAGGACTTGCAACTGCAGCGCCCATATGTGCGTCTAAGTGGGTAACCTCTATTCCAGAGCGATATGCCTTCTTTATCTGGCTTCTCATTTCCCTAAATGCTTCGGCCGGCGATGCAAACTGAACCACGCTATCGACAGAGGCATAAAAATAGCCTTGGGCGTTTACCAGTGATCTCACAGAATCTAAAGAACTAACCGGGCCCCATTTGTAGTAGTCCCATTCACTATTCAGTGTAAGGTGCAAGCCAAAGTCGATCTGCTGGTTTTTATTAGCATAGAAGGCAATCTCCGAAAACCAGGGACAGGGTACCATAATACTTGCCGAATTGACTGGGCCGGACTCCAGTGCAGCTATACTGGCCCGATTTTCAGAATGGCTGACGCCCAGGTCGTCTGCGTGAATGATCAACAGTTTTGCCTCTTTAGGATAACCCAGTTTTTCAGCAATATTTATACCCTGAGCGTTGACAAGATGAGCACCGCAGAGACAGATAACAAGCCATATAGATCTTAACATAATTTGGATATTTGGACATTTTCAAACTACAAAAAATATGTGACATTATGATCTTGCGTCAATAACTACTGGGTTGGTATAATTTTTAGGTCACCTCTGCGTTTTAAGCCTGGAACCTTAAATCTTATGAAAATGAAATTGTACCGCAATCTCCCTTTTATTTTATTATCATTACTTGTTGTTATCAGCTGTGGCAATGCAGATGATGATGTAGCATTTGATCTCAATCAGAATGAACTTGGGTTAGGAAACCTACCAGACGACTGCCTTGGATTTGGCGATAATGAGTTGTTGTTATCTATACAGGAACAATACACAAGCCTGCCTGGTAAAGTGTCTGTCTTCTTCAAAGTTACCGATACAGAAGGTAATCCTGTAACTGGTCTGAACGCCGAACAGTTCTCAATATACGAACAAGGGAGAAATGATGATTGCTTCAACACGATATCCGCCTCGGAATCTCTGGCCAGGATATCATCAAAATCTCAAATTTTCAATAATACGACTTTATTGGTCCTCGATCTGAGTAACAGTGTACTCAGCAATAGTCTGGAAGAACTTAAGTCGGCTTCCACAGGCTTTATCGAGAATGTAATGCCGCAAGAGGCATCTGAGTCGTTCCAAATGGCAATTTACTGGTTCGACGGAGAAGACCAGCTCCATTTATTGCAGGATTTGACCTCTTCTAATGAAGAGTTGATCGCTGCGATCGACAATATTACTTCAGATATCAGCAATGATCCTTCTACAGATCTTTACGGAGCGGTGATCAAGGCTACAAATCTCGCGGAAGAACTACTTGAAATGACCCGGGAAAATGAGATCATTGGCGCTGCTTCGGTGGTTCTTTTTACAGATGGTTCGGATCAGGCTTCCCGTTACTCCGAAGATCAAGCATTGGAATCTGTAGCTGAGGCCAATCGAAATATATCCTTCTTCAGTATCGGCCTAGGTGCCGAAATCGATACAGAGATACTGATGGGGATCGGCAAAACCTTTAGTGTATTTGCAGGAAACGAAGAAGAGTTAGAATCGGTTTTCAACGATATCTCACAGAAAGTCTCGGAACAGGCCAATAGTTTCTATCTTTTTGAATATTGCAGTCCAAAACGCGATGGCAGTGGGGAAAATAACCTCGCCATCCGACTTGTGAATGGCGATCGGCAAGGTGCGGTTCAAACCACATTTGATGCTAAAGGATTTACCGGCGGCTGTGAATAAATCTAGTATTTGACATCTATAAAAAGAGAACCGATCTGGTTCTCTTTTTTTTTTGAGGAGATTCATCTAAAGTAGGGTATTTGCCATCTGTGTTGTTTTAACTATACATGATCATCTTTTGCAACTTAACACATCCTAAAAACTGAAAAAGAATGTTTAACGCTAAAAAAATTGCCATGGATGTTATTAACGAAATTATTCGTCAGAGTGCGATAGGACCTTTGTCAAGATGGTATAAAAGCCTGGTACTTTCTCTGTTTTCATCAATTGTATTCACGTGTCTACTGATGCTGGTATTATTGTTTACTTACGGAGTAGAGGGCTCATTGAATTTTGGGTACTAATTCCTTATTAAGTCTAAGGATACCACATATTGTTCTCATAAAACGCCCTGATTACGGGGCGTTTTTTATATAGGATGCAAGGATTATTCACCCTCCAGCGTTAAATTGATATTGCGGGGAGGGGGCGTAAGCCCCAGTGACAAGAGAAATTAGTTGATGCTCTGTAGTTTATAGGAAGGCCTACTACCCTATTACTAAGTTGGTCTCCACTTAAAACTCCCAGGAAAGTCTAGGAGTGTAATTTGTACAGGTGGAGAGACTCGAACTCTCAAACCTTGCGGCACTAGTTCCTGATACTAGCGTGTCTACCAATTCCACCACACCTGCATATTATGTGTGTCTATCTCCCGATAGGTATCGGGACCAAAACAAGCGCACATTTTAGGATGGCAAAGATAAAAAATTGCCGACTAAATTAATAGAGAAGATCGATATCTCTTTTATAGCTCTGCCACTCATCGCAGCAATAAACCATTCAGGCGAAGATATTTGGCGCCCGACTTCAAATCGATTAGAAATCCGTTTATTACAGCATACCTTAACTCTCCTGCCTGCTCCAGAAAAAATGTCGGATTCTTCCCAACTCCCAATTTGAATTCTGGTAGTTCATACTTCTCGCTGATCACATGAACCGGATAAGTAGAATAAGCCTGGTTTTTGGGTAATTTGCTGACTCGTACATATGCATATCCCTTATCGAGAAGATTCAACACACTGACTTCATTTAACTCCTCCAGCGATCCGAGAACCTGAGGATATACCATACCCTCTTTCACCTTAAGACCTTTTGCGTTTAAGGTTTCATAACCGTAATATGTAGAAAGATCTCCCTGATCAGAAATACGAGCCCTGTACCAGAAATCGTTGTGGGTGTCATTGTCGACCTCCTGCCGATGGATACCCAAATCCAGAATATAGTCTTCTCCTAACAGGTTGTAACTGATCTGCTCTAGCTTAAGGTCAAATAATTTTCGATCATTTTCAGGAATGGCCCAGTACTGGTCCAGGGATATGGCATTATAATTACCCTTGGCAATAGAATAAATCGCAGACAAGATGGATACATAGTTTAATTTTCGTATTTCCTGCTTTTCTATATCACCCGCATAACCTCCAGACTCAATAAGAATGGTACTTGTTCCCCATTTCTGAATATTGTCGCCAAAGGCCCGCGGTTCAAAATCATCTTTGTAACGACCAACCTGCCCGGGAGCATACTTTTGTATTATGCTGTTCATGAAGCCGATAACCTTCATTGCATTGCCTCGAACATCGTTGATATCCTTTTCGTAATTGTACGGCGGTGCTAAATAAGATATCGTTGCCGGTTTAGAGGTTCGCTCGGCATTATAATAAATACTTTGATCGTGCAGGTTAAATCCAAAATCGGCCTGCAAACTGTCCCTAACCCTCTTTAATGCCCTCCCTTCAGGAGATTGCAACCGTAATGCATCCCTGTTTATATCGATACCCAGGGTATTCCTCCTCTGGAATAGCTCTGCTCCATCAGGATTCAACATTGGAAGAAAATGAACTCTGAGTTGCCCAAAAAGTTCTCTTTTTTCCTCCACATTAGATGTACTGTTGAGGAAATTGAGAATATCAAAAATGGCTTGAGTCGCAGTAGATTCATCTCCGTGCATTTGAGACCAAAGAAATACATCGGTATTTCCGTTGCCTATGCTGATAAGATTAAGATCACGACCTTCTATGGATTCACCTATTTTGCTGACCTGGAATTTTGGATTATTTGCATATTCTTCGATAAGCGGTTGTAGATCAACATGCTTTATTCTGCGTTTTTCCAGGCTAATTTCCTTATAGTCTTCATAGGTATTGTACAAAATTTCGGTAAGATCACTCTCCTGGTCTTGGGCCTGACACGCGAATAAGACGAGTATAGGGAGTATAGCACTGAAGTACTTCATTAATTGGTCTTTTTGGGAATAGGTTTGAAATCAAATTTTTTGGTAGCCTTGCGGACTGCATTCATAAAATCCTGGCCCGGATCTTCTTTTTCTGTTCTATAATTATCATCTTTCTCCAGCCAGAATTCATGTGATTCAAAATTAGTGTATTCATAGTGGCCGATCAAATATTCTATGGGATACTTATTGGCCAAATATTGTACCAGCCAAATATTCGATACGAGCTGAGCCTCGGTAAGGGGGTTTCGGTCTGTCCCACCAACATTTTCAATACCGATGGCACAGTGATTCAATCCTATAACATGGCGCGCCATATATTTTTCCGGCATTAATCTATATATGGTACCATCCCTATCTACTATAAAGTGAGCCGATACATTAAGCCAGCTAATGTCCTTAATATCAGGCCTATAGTTCGGTAACATTGATCCCTTAAATGCTTCGAAAGATTGTTCAAGAGTTGGATAGACCGTCCAATGAAGCACGATCATTCTGGGTTCGATGGTAGGTTCTCTTTTATTTAAATCATATCGGTTAGAGAGATAGTCTAAGGTGAGTTCGATTCGTTCTTCATCAAAAATAATAGGCTTTTCAATAATCTTATCCTGGGCTCTGGAACAACCTATACTCAAAATTAGAATGATGCCTAATACCAAAGTGTTTGCCATGAAATTAATCATCGTTTAAGAGCGTGTTTTCAAGTATTAGCAAGTCTACCCCTTTGGTATGCCAGGCCTGGTTCAGGCTATCAGGAACAGGCGTGAATACATAGGTGAACGGGCTTAATATCAAATCCTTGTCTCCATCCTGATCCACATCGCCCTTCTCTAACAACAACCATCTGCCCAAGGCAGGATTTTCTAATACCTGAGTACTAAAAACAAAATTTTCGGACTCTTCGTTGTTCAGGTAGACAAATGATAATAGAGGATCCCGCTCGTAGTCTGGAAAAGTTGCAGCCAGCGCAAAATCCATATCCCCGTCCTGATCAAAATCGTCACCCACTACTCGTGTAGCCCCATTCATGGGATAAAAGTAGGCTTCTTCAAATTTGTTAAGCCCATTGTTCAAATGAATGCGAAATCCGTGGTATGGCTTATGAACATAAGACTTATCAGCATTATCGCCGTTTACGGTAATAATATCTAAATCTCCATCACCTTCATAATCCAATAAATCGAACCAACTGCTTCCATAAACCGGACTAAATCTGAGCACTTTCTCGGCCCGGAAAACCAAAGGTTCCTCCTGATACAGAATTAGTATACCTTCATCGCCCTGAGCGGTCAGCACTACCAGATCGGTTTTACCATCACCATTCATATCCCTGTCCATTACCCTGATGCAACCAGGCTGCTCAAGCAAGACCCTTCGTTCCATAGATTCTCCATCATCATTGACCTTAAATATAGACAACCTGCCTGCATGATTTCCAAATTCGCTGACCACCACTTCTTCATTACCATCTTTATCCAAATCCGCAACCAGCATATGAACAGGCCTGTGAAGCAGGTCGCTCTTTGGTTCAAATCCCGATTTACCTTTTTTAAATAATTGTCCGCTTGGTATTTCTGTAGGATTTAGTTGTCCGATACTGGTAGCATAAGTCTGTTGTGAGCCTTCGAAATAGGAAATGATTGGGTTTTGAAAACTGCCCAACAATGTTTCGGTTTCTTGTTCAACATCGTAGCGTACTAATGCCCCCTGTAGATCGGCCATCAACAATGTACCACCTTCCTTTTCGTACTCTAAAAAAGTGATATTCCTGGAGCCCGGAATGGCATCGATATATACAGGTTTTTCTTTAAAACCGGAAAGTCTGTCAGATTCCACCTCGGGAATAACTGCTATGGAATCCGGGGCCAGCGACAGGATATAGTCGCGTAGCCGGTTCCAATCCTCTGCGTTGATACCGGGACCGGGATGGTAAATACCGGTTTTTAAAACTGCTTCCTGTTCGTCGAAAGACAAACCTTTTAACGGATTATAACCTGGCTGCTTTATGCCCATTCTTACAGCCATTTCAGGCAGAATGTTCTCTTCCCAAATTGTCCTGGGTAGGTCCGCAATTTTTGGCGGTATATGGCAACTTCCACATTGTACATTATATAGTGCCTGATCGGTTTTCGCCACCTCCGGTTGGCAGCTGCTTAACCAATTTACTATAACAATAATCAAAATGAAAAAAAAGACAGAGGAAGACCTATAATGCATAGAACAAATTAATTCAAATTTTTATATTGAGGCAAGAAATATTCATATACCATAGATGAAAAATATAAAACGCATCATTTTGGTCATGGTCATCTTAATGATCATTACCCTGGCATTTCAGATCCCAAAACTCAATATTATCTCGGGATATGCAGCTAAAAATATGGCCTCTACTGTTTTTATAGCCAAAAGAACGGCCAATTCTGTGGCTGAAAACGACCATAAAGTTCCATTAATAGAGTTGGCCACTACAGATGTGGATGTAAAAAATAAATCTGCCACTTCTAGTGTTTTTGGGCTGATGAAGCGTAAAGCTGTTTATTATGAGGGCCTGGGTTCAGTTTTATTAAATGACGAGGACCGATCTTCAACCAACCCCATTAGCCCTAATAGGAATATTGTTAACGATCCCGCACCCTTTCCCTTTGGCCATGCAGCACCTATCGACACCATATTTTCTGGTATCGATTATAACAAGCTCGAAAGTGTATTGGAAAATTTCTTTCGTGATGATGAGGAATCCCGGACGCGTACGGTAATGGTGATCTATAAAAATAAATTGATCGCCGAGCGTTACGCCACCGGTTTTAACAGAAATACCCCTATTCTTGGATGGTCGATGACCAAAAGTATACTGGCCACTCTATACGGCATTCTCGACACTAAGGGGCAAATAGAGATAGATCGGCCTACCGAATGGGGTGAGTGGAAAAACGACGATAGAAAATTGATCACTTTTAATGATCTGCTGAGAATGCAAAGTGGCCTGGAATGGGACGAAGACTATAGCAGTATCTCAGATGTGACCCGTATGCTGTTCCTCGAAGATGACATGGGAGCTATTCAAGCCAGAAAGAAAGCTGTTGAATTACCCGGACAGGTATGGAATTACTCATCTGGCACCAGTAATCTTCTCTCCAAGATGTTGCGAGGTAGGTTTAAGAAATACCGGGAATACCTGGATTACCCCTATCAAGAATTGATCGACAAGATTGGAATGAATAGCATGATCATCGAGACCGATATGGCAGGAAACTATGTCGGATCTTCATATGGATGGGCCAGTACAGCCGACTGGGCCAGGTTTGGCTTACTGTATCTCAACAGGGGTAGTTGGCAGGGTGAAATCGTCTTTGACCCTGCCTGGGTAGATTATGTGACCCAACCCACCGATCACTCTGAGGGAAAATATGGGGCGCATTTTTGGCTCAACGCTCAGGGAAAATATCGGGATGTCCCTAAAGACCTGTACTCCGCGAATGGTCACCAGGGTCAGCGGGTGTATATAATTCCTTCAAAAGAGCTGGTTATTGTACGCACAGGTCTTGCTGAGGCCCCTTACTTCGATGAAAACACGTTTTTACGGGATATACTGTCGGCATTGCCCTGATTTGACATCTCTTTTTATCCAAATATCAGTTTTCCGCCACTTTACCACAAAACTGGGCCACCTCACAACAATAATTTCTGTCGGGCCGAGTTCCGACGTATGTTTACAGTGTAATTAACAAAAAGAGTTAATTTTTTCATTTTCATATAGTGTTCTCGTAAAAGAGTCCTGATCGTAAAGACAGGGCTCTTTTTGGTTTAAGACATCAACAGCTTAAAAACACTATAGCTTTAAGGAATCCATTTGTTTTTACCGAACTTGGGTTTACGCTTTTCAAGAAACGCATCCCGGCCTTCTTTTGCTTCATCGGTCATATAGGCCAAACGGGTTGCCTCTCCGGCAAAGACCTGCTGGCCGGCCATGCCATCATCCGTAAGATTCATTGCAAATTTTAGCATTTTAATGGAGGTGGGGGATTTCGATAATATCTCTTGAGCCCACTCAAAGGCGGTTGCTTCCAATTCTTCGTGTGGGATAACCGCATTTACCATCCCCATTTCATATGCCGCCTGTGCCGTATAACTTCTACCCAGAAAAAATATCTCCCTGGCCTTCTTCTGTCCCACCATTTTGGCCAGGTAAGCAGACCCATAACCGCCATCGAAACTGGTCACATCTGCGTCGGTTTGCTTAAACAAGGCATGTTCCTTACTGGCAAGTGTCAGATCACATATAACATGCAAGCTATGACCACCACCCACAGCCCAGCCTGGAACTACTGCGATAACAATTTTGGGCATAAAACGAATCAGGCGTTGTACCTCAAGAATATTAAGCCTGTGATATCCATCTTTACCTACATATCCCTGGTGGCCCCTCGCCTTTTGATCGCCACCACTACAAAAAGAATATACACCATCTTTCGGGGACGGACCTTCAGCGGTTAACAGAATCACGCCAATAGAAGTATCCTCCTGTGCATCATAAAAGGCCTTATATAATTCAGATGTAGTTTGCGGCCTGAATGCATTGCGCACTTCAGGTCTATTGAAGGCGATCCTGGCTACCCCATCGCTTTTATTATACGTAATATCCTTAAATTCACCTGCTGATTTCCAATTCGCTTTTTTCATCTTATTCTGTTTATTATTCTAAAGATACTCGATCTGCCCAGACCCTTAACTACCTATCAGTTATGCCGGGCTTTTTGCTGATTTGATGAGCTTAGTCATAATGCTTCATTCTTTGCCTCTATCCATTTTGCCATATACTTAGTACTAGTCATGGTCTGATGCTGTAGTATTTGCCCGGGCACGTTATTTAATCGATGCTCTTTCAGATGAGCAACAAGATAATCTAATCGTTCCTTCATATTTGCATAATGTAATTGCTTGTCGAACAATTCACCAAATAACTTTAGATCTGCAGACTGATGATCCTCCCATGCCTTCTTTTCACTATACAGACGGAGTGCCCTTCCCACAAAGTTTTTATTTACTTCAATTCCTGTACTGTACTTTTCCTTAAAATCTAAAATCCCCTCCAGACCAATTTGGGTACCAATACTGGGTGTTCCGCATCTCATGGCCTCCACGAGTTTACCTTTTAGCCCCGCGCCAAAACGCAGTGGTACAAGATTTAACCGGGCGTTTAACAGAACATGCTGAATATCCTCTGCCCAACCATGAACCAGGAAACCTGAACCCGGATCATTTAATTCCAAGATATTCTGAGGCAGGTATGCTCCATAAACATGGACCTTAGCACCAGGTATCTCTTTTCTTATCACTGGCCAAATCTCATTTTCCAACCAAACTATCGCATCGAGGTTTGGTTTGTGTTTTCCGTTCCCAACAAAAATAAAATCCTTTCGTTCTTCGTAAGCCGGAACATCTTGCTTTGTGGGCATATCTGAACGATTGTACATAAAGGGAAGATAAAACAGTAATTCATTTGAAAGCCCTGCCTGATCCTGTAACCAGGATAGTTCGAAGGAAGAAATAATTAAACTAAGATCCGATCTGTAGATACTTGCCAACTCCCGCTTAGTGATATCGGCTTTTAGCCATTCGCTGCGCAAACCGGTCTCAGAGCCATCAGAGAGAGCTCTGCGCACCCTACGTAATGAGTGAAGATCTTCAGTATTTAATATGCGGATACAATTAGGTAGCTGTTCGGCTACACGCCACCCATACTGCTCTTCGGTCATAAACCGATCGAACATTACCAAATCAGGCTTATGGCTGCTAATCATCCGATCGAAGGAGGGATCGTTCAGGGTTATCCCGATTTCCTGTATTCCCAAACGACCAAGTTCAAAGCTATGTTCTGTCTTAGCTGCCGCCGATGCAAATAATAGTGTCGCACCTTGGTTTTGCCAAAATTCGAGAAGTTGAAGCATTCTTTTGCCTGCCGCTGTAGCTTGCGGTTCGGGCCATACGTGGCCTATCACCAATAATTTTCCCAATTTCGCAGACATTTACTACATCTTAGCTGCGAATTTTTGGGAAATACTGAGTCGCAATTTGCGTTCGTAGTCCTCTTCGAGCCATTCCTTGTAGTTCTTAGTGTTGTTCATTATACAATAAGAGTATTGCCTGACACGATACGAAATTTCGTCTTTCAGTTGCTTGGCAAGAAGTCGGGCGTCAAAAACATCTTCGCTATTCTCCACACATATCTGTGCATGTTGCTCAATACTTCTCTCAAGTACTGTTTTCGACTTCAATCCCTGTGCGAATACTTTCTTATATTCCTCCTTAACGTTGAACATGATATCCTCGGATCGGCTGAACTGAGCTCTGAGTTCAGGAGGCATCTCATAAATGAATTCCTTTTCGATTTCCTCATCATTCTTAATATTCGATAAATAGAAATCAGGAAAGTGGAAGATCTCCTGCCAATCTATGGGTGCATCCCACATTCCAAATCTGGCGACATTATTACCGAGATCCACTACGGTGAAATCTTCCTTTCTGGGCAAAACCCTGGACCCTCGCCCGATCATTTGGAAATAAAGCGTCAACGAGCGTGTCGCACGGTTAAGAATCACAGTCTCAACGCTGGGTTCATCAAATCCTGTAGTGAGTATACTTACCGAAGTAAGTATTGCATCGGGTGTTTCCGAGAACCAATTAAGTATTTCGCGGCGCTCCGAGGCGGTATTCTTATTATCGAGATGCCTGATGGGATAATCGGCCTTTTTAAAGGTTTCATAGACATATTTCGAAGTACTGATCCCGTTGTTAAAGATCAACGTTTTGGTGCCTTTAGCAACTTCTTCGTAGGCGCCGACCAGTTTATTGAGCATATTGAGATTTCCATATAGCTCGTCAGAAGACTTTACCGTATAATCTCCGTTTATCCCCAATTTAAGTGACCGCAGGCTTACATCGTAGTTATACATATTGGCCTTGGCAAGGAATTTTTTTTGGATCAAAGACTCTATAGACTCCCCTACGATGAGTTTTTGATAGTGATCCTTCATGGGGAGTTTTATATTGGAACTTAACGGAGTCGCGGTAACGCCCAATATGGTAGATTTCTCGAAATATTTAAAAAGCTTTCGGAACGAATTGTAATGAGCTTCATCGATGATCACCAATCCAACATTATTGAGCTCAACCATATCCTCCTGCAGCCTGTTGTTGAGTGTTTCCACCATCGCCACAAAACAGAGATACTGATCATCATCGCGTAATTCTTTTACATCGCTATTGATGATCATATTCTTAACCTTGAAACCATTGAGCATATTGGAGGTTTGCATACTCAATTCTATACGGTGGGTCAATACCACGACCTTTTTACCGGTTTCTTTTATAAAACGACGGGTGATTTCGGAAAATACGACGGTTTTACCGCCACCTGTAGGTAGTTGATATAAAAGATTCTTGTTCTGTTCATTTTTCCTGAGATAGGAAAAAATGGTATTCAGATCTTGTACCTGGTAATCGTAAAGGGTTTTTTCGATATAATCGGTTCGCAACTCTACAGGGGCTTAATGATTGATAGTGTTGTAATAATCTTACAGGACCGGGGCTCCTTAAACCCCAATCTTGCAAAACTAGAGCATTTTTCTCCTTAAATGAAATGAAAAGATCGGATTTATAAAAAAGTTAATAACCACGTAATGTTGATACCTCATTTAGTAAAGGATCTCCTTTCCGAAACCTAAAGTAGTTTTCAAGCAGCTGTGGCACTACCGCATTTACATCAGAAACACTGGCCACATGTGGCGTCATCAGTATTTTTGGATGTTTCCAGAAAGGGTGATCCTCAGATAACGGCTCCTGATGGTATACATCGAGGCAGGCACCACTAATATGCCCCTTGTCTATCATTTCGATAAGGTCCTCATCGACCAAATGCCCTCCTCTGGCAACATTTATTATATAAGCCCCCTGCGGTAATTGTCCAAAAAGCGGTTTATTAAGGATGTTCTTGGTTTTGGGTGTCAGTGGTAATAAACACACCAGCACATTTGCCCTGGATAAAAACTCTGGCTTCTGGTCTTCTCCTGAAAAACATTCAAGAAACTTCATATTCTTTTTTGATCTCGACCACCCTATTACGTTGAATCCTATCCTATGCAGATCTTTTGCCAGACAACTACCCAGGGCGCCCAGGCCCATAATGCCTATGGTCATATCACTGATTCTTTTATATGGCGAAGGATTCCAAACCCCTTGGATCTGTTCACTCCGATATTGGGTCAGATTCTTCATATTAGACAAGATCGCCGCGATGACATATTCAGACATATCAGCAGCCAATACCGGATCTACCACACGGGTAATTTTCACATGAGTCGGGATTTCCGGGTCCTGTAGCAAAAAATCGACCCCTGCGCCGAAAGAAGCGATGTATTTTAAGGATGGGTACTGCTTAAAAATGCCTGTCGGGTGCTTCCAAACCATGGCGACTTCAATACGATCCTTTGGATGATCTTCAAGATAACTGTAAAAACTAACTTCCGGAGCTGCGGCTTGTAAGGCCAGTTTCCAATCCTCGATCTTTCCATCTTGTCTGATAATAACAATACTCATAATTCACCTCTGATAATGCCTCAATCTATTATGTCTAATGCCCTTGAAAAACCTTCAGCGAAAGGCCAGTTGCGATCCTGAACTACCTCATATATCTTAACGATACGCGATTTGAAATCATCGACCAATCCATGAAATGAAATATATCTGATGGCTTCTGTAAAGGAATTCATCATGCTTTTATAAAAAGCTTCCGGAACATTTCGGTCTGCTTCAAATCTCTGAGCGATCTCCAGGTTATAGAGCATCAGATCGCTGAGCTTAGATGAATCCATTCCCAGGGTTGTAAACTGCTTAATATATTTTTGGGCCACCGATCTTCTCGCCCTGGGTCGTTTTCGCCTTAATGGGAAGTATTCATTGGAAATTTTCATCTGAGCCTCCCCTATCAGCCTGTCTTCCTTTGGGTTAAAGACAAA
Organism: Flavobacteriaceae bacterium; assembly: GCA_965212205.1. Lineage (GTDB taxonomy): Bacteria > Bacteroidota > Bacteroidia > Flavobacteriales > Flavobacteriaceae > JAHEJJ01. The sequence goes on along the minus strand of CBDBUX010000017.1, from coordinate 21,957 downwards.
ATTATAATATTTCTTAACCTGAGGGAAACGTTCATAAAGATCCAGAAGCTGTTCCTCCAAAGCAGGCTTGTGTAATTCGGCTAAGTATTTTTTAAATGCTCTCTTGCTCATCGAGCCAATATAATAATTCTCTGGTTTAGCCCGTAAAATCAAAGAATAAGTGAATTTAAAAAAGTTTATATTTATCTGTATATCAAGTATTTAACTGATATATTAACATTATTATAACTCCTGTAAAATATTGTCATAAACCCTTTGGAAAAGAGCGAATAAAGCTGTATGTTGTTTCACTCAAATTTTAACATAAATTCAGCGAATGAGGCAACTTAAGATCATCAAGCAGGTAACCAATAGAGAATCAAAATCGTTGGATAAGTACCTGCAGGATATCAGTAAAATAGAATTGATAACAGCCGATGAAGAAGTTGAACTGGCCCGCAAGATCAGAGCTGGAGACCAGGCAGCTTTGGAAAAGCTTACCAATGCAAACCTGAGATTCGTGGTCTCGGTTGCCAAGCAATACCAAAACCAGGGTCTTAAATTACCCGACCTGATCAACGAGGGAAATGTAGGTTTGGTTAAAGCAGCAAAACGATTTGATGAGACTCGCGGTTTTAAGTTTATATCCTATGCCGTTTGGTGGATCAGACAATCGATTTTGCAAGCACTAGCCGAACAATCGCGTGTTGTGCGCCTGCCACTCAACAAGATCGGGTCGATCAATAAGATCAAAAAGACGTTTTCTTACCTCGAGCAAACTCATGAACGGCCACCTTCTGCAGAAGAAATCGCCAGGGAACTCGATATGACCATCACCGAGGTTAAGCAATCCATTAAAAACTCAGGGCGGCATATCTCCATGGACGCCCCATTAAAGGAGGGCGAAGATTCCAATTTATATGATGTTATGCGTTCAGGTGAGTCTCCACGACCCGATGTGGATTTGATGAGACAGTCGCTTTATACCGAGATCAACAGAGCCCTGGACACCCTATCACCCAGAGAAGCCGATGTCATAAAACTCTACTACGGTATTGGCGATCAGCAGTCGATGACCCTGGCTGAGATTGGCCAAACCTTCGATCTTACACGTGAAAGAGTAAGGCAGATTCGGGAGAAAGCTATCCGGAAATTAAGGCATAATTCCAGAAATAAACTTCTAAAATCTTATTTGGGTTAGTGCACATAAACATGGGCACCACAAAACCTTACTTCAAAGAGATTTGTACCTAAACTAATAAACCCTGCCTATTTAGGCAGGGCTTATCGAAACAATCTGAACACTAAAACAATTAAGAACAGCTAAGTCTGCTGATATCGAAATCTTTTAAAATTTCATTTAGGTCTTCAATAAAATTCAGGTACGCGGTGTTGTCGTGATCTTTATTTGCCATGGTTGTAGGTATTTAAAAAAAGAAAAAGCCGATCGGACTATAAATAATCCAATTCGGCTAATTCATTTAAACTTAAGATTTCATTTAAATCACGGAGGAAATCTAAATATTCCTCCCCATAAGTATCGTATAACATGGTAAGATTGGTTTAAACTATTGAGATTTGGGAATCAATAATCATATAGTAAACATATATAATACTATAAGTGAAACCAATTAAATGTGGTGAAGGCCCTCAATAATGTTGTCAATTCCTGAAAAAAGTGAGGTTAAGCTCAGATTTTAGAATTTAATATGGTATTTCAAACCCGCTGTGAGCGCCCAAAAAAACCTGTTAGGCTCGAATATCAGTTCCTGATGGGTGATCCCCAGCTGCGCCTTATATAGGTTTGCCGAATTTTTACCACTGAACTGATATTCCATAAATAACTGTTGTGAATCTATAAAATACAAGGTTTCCGCTAACAGCGTATTATTGGCCGTGAGTTGTCGTAATTCTGGAATAAAGCCCATATTTAATATAAATCCAAGGTAATCCTCTTTAGTTTTTAGGTATTTCCGGGCGGTAAGTGATCCCGACACCCCTGTATTTCCATCCTGATTAGGAATAACATAGGGCCTGAGTGAAAAATAGTAGTTCCCCTTATATAGTCCGAATGAACCCGTAAGGATAGTGGTCTTACTGCTAAGAAAATCCAGATAACGAACACCCAGGGAAGCTTCTTTGGCTTTGGGCAAATTTGCATATAGCTCTGCTCCCACCCTGTGATTAGGAAAAATATTAGAATTGGAATAGCCATAATTCAAATAGCTATAAAACCTTTTAGAGAATTTAGGATATAAATCCACTTCATATTGAAGCCCATGGGTGTCGAACCGATTGGCATAGTTAATACGGGGTATGATTTTACCAACATCGGTATTGCGTGTGTACTCAAGACCTACATATGCCATAGGTTCATATACGATATCAAAGACATCGAAAGCATTGTAGATCGCCATTTGATTCTTCAATTCCTTCTCTTTTTCTTCATTCCTTTCCGCTGAGGGATAAACACCACCCGATTCCTTAATGTCACTCCATATTTGTTGCTGTAATTTTAGAAGTTCATGGTCTTCCGGCAGATAGTGCAAAGCCTTATTGGCCAAACCAAGAGCGATATACGTGTCTTTGGCATAAATCTCGTTTTTAATAGCAGCAACCCAGGCCTCCTTATTCTTTCTTTCAGTCGATGTTATTCTGTTCAAATGTTTACGGGCCTCATCATATTTGGCATCCCAACTATATGTTTTGGCGAGAAGGTTGCGCACATCGGTGTAGTTCGGGTAACGGGTAAGAATCCTTTTGAGAGTATCCTGAGCCGAAAGGTGCTTGCCTGCAAAAGCGAGTTCCCTTGCTTTGAAAAATGAAGCATCCGGGTCACCAACATAAGATACTTCCTGACCTAAAAGTACAGGACTCCCGAGGTAAACGCACAATAATATAAAGATTGCTTTTTTCATTTCGGAATGTCTGTTGGTTGGTTATTCGATATGGAGGTATGACCTGCCTCAGGTTTGCCATTTCCGGCTTCCGAGCTCTTGTTTAATGCTCTTTTGGCCCGTCTCATTTTTGATCTCAAATTTTCATTTTCTACCTTATTTCGGTTAATATGACGTTCCAGCATCAGGGATCTCTCATTGTTCCCCGACCAGAAATAAACATCGAGTAAGGCGCTATAGCCATCCGCATAAACAGGATATTTTACGATGCAACCTTCTAAAATATCCATAGAGGTTTCATAATTACCCTGCCATGCATTGATCCTGCCCATCAAGATCTCCGTATCTGCATGACCTGGCACCTTATTTAGAATATAGGACGACAAGAGTAAGGCGCGCTCATAATGGCCATCGATGGCCAGGGAGCGTGCTGTTTTATACGCATTATCATAATCCGCTCCGTTAAAAACACTATTGATCCAAATCATCTCCTGTTTGCTGGGTTCAGCAGAAAGTTGGGCAAACAACGTATTCTGGGGTGGTATTAATTTGTCCTCATGCACAACATATTTGTTGATGGCCTTAAACGCTTTGTACTCTCTTAAAATTTGGCTCCGAGGTGCACTACCATCAGCCTCTTTGATGTGTAAATCATCTTCTAGTTTGTAGATATTGCCATCCGCGATGAGATATGGCGACCTGATATAATCCTTAATACCAAAAGCATGCCTGTACAGCGGGATACTCTTACCCGGATTCTTTTTATCTCCAGTTCCGAGGCCCTGACCGATAAAACTGGCTTGATCAGGTAGGTCCAGGCCATAAAACTGACCTATAAGACCCATTAGAGACGGAGTTATATCGGCATGAGATACCAGGTTTTGCAGCTCCATCGGTCTTTTAACCAGAGGACTATAAATCATCAAAGGAACACGGTATCGCGAGAGTTGATCAATTGGGGGGAGTTCTGTGAGATTATGACTCCCGGTGATGATAAAGATTGTATTGTTATAAGCTTCCAGCTTCCTGAAATGATCTATAAATCCGGCCAAGGCTTCATCGGTATAGAGAAGACTGGCAAAAACCTTCTTATTTTTCCTTATGATCTTTTCCGATACCTTACTTCTGGGCGTTTCCTCCATAATCTGCTCTACCCTTTTTATAAAGCTTTCTTTATGGGGTATCTCAAAAGGCTTTCTGCTGCTTAGGGTAAAAAATACGTCGACAAATGGCGTATTAAATTCTTCCCTGTCTTCCTGCCATTTACGATAGAGTTCCTTATCAGGATAACCAAGTGAAATTCCCGCGGCGTCTTCCTTCTGCATTTTGTATGAAGCTCCGAATCCTTTAAAATCTAATAATCGGCTCACCCTGTCCTCAAAAAGGAATTTGTCCCATTGGTCCAGAGCACTATTTCCACCATAATTAAAGTTGGTGGTATAACCATTCTTTTTCAGCATACCCAGGAGCGTATTTCGATTGATCCTGGTATTGGATTTGTTGAAGCCGGTCTCACCAAAAGGCAAGGAGCCCAATATAGTAGGAAGGCTTGCATGTCCTTCCCCGGTGTTGCTCAAATGATTAGACCAATAAAGCGACTCGGATTTTAACGAATCCAGGAAGGGCATAAAGCCCCCATACACCGCATTATCGCCAATAAAGTCCGACCCCACACCATCCAGAACAAGAATTACGATATTGGGTGGGACTTCATTGAGGGCGATGTGTTTCTCAAGGTCGTTTCTTGCAGTAAATGGCTTCAGCAAAGGATAGGGCTCATCTCCGTCATATTTATTAAGATCAAGAGCATAAGCTGTGGCATTCACCACCAGATGTTGTGTTTTGTTCTCATTGATGGGCTTTTTATCCGAATAGAGTGTTGCCAAAAACAGGCTGAATAAGATTATCGTAAAGGGGTACATCCTGCCGATAAGCTGGTATGTAGAGGAGCAGAGTCGGTTGAACAGATAATAAACCGCAGTACATAACGGAACAGCAACCAATATTGTAATGCTAAATTCGGCCAGGCTGGTCCTGGCTTTATATACCAGCCAAAAGCCTTCACCAAGAATTTCGAAATGGGATACATAATATTCAACAAGGATTACCTCTGTAACGAGCAATACCAAAAAAAGAATCCTGGTAATATTGAAGCCCAGTGAAGGTTTTTTCCTCTCAAGTGCTTTGTAGATAAAGGCCATAGGAAGCGATACCAGGGCCGCGAACCCTATATTATGGACAAACAATAGGAAAAGACTTTTTCCCACAACCTGGTCTAAAACTCCCGAGATATAAAGACGTGCCTGCTGATAGATCGCAATAACCGCCAGAGAAAGGAAAAAGGCCAATGCCATCCGCGTGAAATCGCGCAGCGTCCTGGTTTTTTTGGCTATATTTTGTATCGCGTTCATCCTATGTTATGCTTTTGCAAATCCTTTCCTTACTTGTGACCCCCAGCCAGACTTCACCTTAAATAACTTTTTATAATTCCCCCGTACAGCAGACCACACCACAAGTGGATGGAAGGTAATCGGTTCTATAATTGCACAAAGCATCAATATCAGTATGTCTTTTGTTTTCTTATACTGGTTATAAGAATAAACATCCCAAAGAATGGCATAGAAGGAAAACATGACTGAAAATGTATATACAGCCAGGGTTATGGCTATAAAGAAATCCCAATTGATAATTCCGAGGTAGTAAAATAGAATTACAGTGAAAAAGCCGAAAAATTCCAATAAGGGCGACAACCATTCGTAAAAGAACCAATAAGGATAACTTAGTAATCCAAGGCGTCCGAATTTCGGATTGAAGAACATATCCTTATGGGTGAAAAGCGTTTCCAGGTTCCCCCGGGCCCAACGATCACGCTGATTGATGAGTATTTTTGTACTTTCAGGCACTTCCGTCCAGCATAAGGGATCTGGGATATATTCCACGGTATAGGGAATTTTCCGTTCGTGCATATAGCGTCTCATACGAAATACGATTTCCATATCCTCCCCTACTGTACCAGTGTCATAACCTCCCACGGTTAAAGCGATTTCCCTGTCGAAAAAACCAAAAGCCCCTGAAATGATCAACAAACTGTCGATTCTGCCCCAGGCCATCCTTCCCAAAAGAAATGACCTCGTATATTCGAGCAATTGAAATTTTGCGAGCCAATTTTTCGGAAGCCTGATCTCCTCCAGTTTTCCCCCTGAGATTTTGCATGAATTTGCTATTCTGATGACCCCGCCCACTGCGATTACTTTCTTTTGTGCTCTTTGATAAAAAGATTTTACAACATGCAGCAAGGCATCGGGTAACAAAAGACAATCCACATCTATACAACCAACATATTGCATTTCCGAAAGTTGGATACCGGTATTGAGGGCATCCGATTTTCCGCCATTGTCCTTATCGATCACCGTAAGCTTAGAAAATGACCGATGTTTAGATTTATAAATTCCGCGGATTGGTTTACATGGCCAAAGGGGGTCTATGTCCCTTTCAACCCTTTCCAGATCATAAGCATCGATCATTTTTTGAAGTGTGTCGTCTTTGCTGCCATCGTTCACCACCATAACTTCATAGTTAACATACTGAAGTGAAAGAAGCGAACGTATATTCTCTACAATGGTCAGGCCTTCATTAAATGCCGGTGCGATAATTGTAATTCCCGGTGCCAGAGGTGATGCCATTACCTTGGAGAGATCCCCAAAGCTATTTTTGTGTTTATAGTGAAGAGAGTTGCGGGTAGACAGATATCCCATAATGCTGAATAAAGAAAACAGCACAACTGTAAACACCAGAAAGACGATGTTTATATAGTCTAGAATGAGATTAAAAAGTCCGCTATCCATTTAATTATCTCTGTTATTTATAGAATTAAACATTAGAAGCCTCGTCCCGGCTTTGGTTGGGTTCGCTCTGCCTGCTAAAATCTGTTTCCACCACTTGGTCTTCTTCAATTAATGTTAAGGGGCCTTCAAAGAAGCAGAATTCGAGCGGCAATTTAGTTGTGGTTTCCTCCGGTACGGAACCAGATCCTTCCTCAGATGCTAATCCCGGTTCAACTTGTATTTCCAAACCAGGTTGGGCGCCATCGAGTGCTACACCCAGCTTGGCGGCAAGTTCCTGCCTTATTTTAAGGGCTTTCTTACGCACCCGTTTATCCCTGTCTTCCGATAGCGTTGCCAGGAAACATAATTCTTTATACTCCCCTACTACCAGTATTTCATCGAGCAATATGAGTTTAGATTCCGAATCGAAATCCCGGAACATCTCCCTGAAAATGCTAAAACCTTGAAGGTCCTGATGCAGGCTATCCTCAATTTGAACTTCCTGATCCAGGTCGATTTGTATTTCGAGCTCGTTTTCGTCTAATAGTCGCTGCCAGACCACCTCTTCTGCAACCACCTCGGTTTTGCGAATATCAATCATAGCCGGGGCAGGCTGAGGAGGAACTGAAATCGCCTTCTCTTGGATTTCGGTATTGATGATCTCTGCAGTTACTTCCATCTCATTCAGGGTAGCCAAATCATCAGATTTCTCATTTTCATTTTGATTCTCAACGACAAGAGGAATGAACTCGGGGACTTCCTCGCTGGTTTTTGATTTTTTTGATTCGTCTTTCATCGCTAATCGATTTAGAATGGCATCGAGGTCTTCTTTGAATTTATCTTCCTCGTCCACTGGTTTGGTTTTTTCTGTATAGTTCTGCGGGCCTTCCACTTTTACGGATTCAATTTCCGGTTCACTTTCCACCAGGGGCAGAAAGTGCAGCGGCAGGTATTGTGGGTCTTCTTCCTCTTTGGTCTCATCGAGAATATCGCTGAACTCTTCTTTAGCACACAGGTCGAAAATTTCCTCGTTTTCGTTGTCCATTTCCGGTATTTTTGAGTCTTCCTCCATTTTTATTGATGATTTTCCTCCATGTTGATCCTCGGTTGTTACACTTTCACCATGCACGATGTTGATTTCCTCCTCGTTGTCGTCTCCTTCTGGTTCGGCTTCGACCACAATGTTATATGCTTCCAGTCCGGGCTGGATTTCGTTTTCTTCTTTCTCTTCTGAAATGGGGACCTTGGCAAAGGCCACGTCTGCCGACGTAGGCTCTCTGATATCGTCTGTAGGCATTATGTTTTCCGGTGCCAGTGTATTGATGGCCGACAGTGCTTTGCTGCGCACGGTGAAATTGTCGTCTGAACGTTCTACTTTCTTTAGAAATTCAATATCATCCCGATCACCGAATTCGGCTAAAGCATCGAGCATAGCTATTTTAATACCTGCTTTGCTCCTTCGAAATGCCGCTTTGATCGTGTCACGAGCCTCCACCACCCCAAACTCCTTAAGGCAATGCACCGCTTCGGTTTTAATTTGGTTGTTGCGATGTTTAATAAGTTGGATAATAGCCTGGTTGGCATCGTTCTGGTTGTAATAGCGGATAAGGCGAAGCGCAAAGAGCACAACGTCCTTATTTTTTGAAGTGAGCCAAATTTTAAAGCGCGGTGGGACAAAATCATCGAAATTTCGTAATACGTCGAGCAATTTTAGTTGTTGCCATTCCGAAATTTGATATTTACAGGTATCGAGGAAATACGCGATCCCTTCGTTTTTGAGTGTAACCGTAGCGATCTGCGCCTGTTTTCTTATCACCCCCCGCCGATGATTGATAAAACGCCTGATGAACATATAGGATTCATCGACTCTCATCTGCGTGAGTTCTAGAATACCCTGAGAGATCACCTCCCATCTCCGACTTTTTAATTTTTCAAACGCGTCGTGGTGAAGTCCTAAGCCTTTGTAGAGATCATAGAGATTTTCCCTGGCTTCACCAGATACATCTTTTTGCAGGTCTAGTAATATTTCTGCTAAAACCAGACGGTTAAATTGAGACTTGATCAGTTCGCGAATTTCGACTTTTGTATGGAGGTAGTCCTTCTTCTCGTCTAATGGAGCCGTCTGTTCAAAAAACAAAAACTGACTGACCATTGGGGCTAATTCTTTCTTTTTCTCAGCAACCATTCTGGATTTCCTGCTGAGTTTATTTCGGATCAAAAAGACAAATACGAAATAGAGTAATCCCAATCCACATGAGATCATTGTTAAATACCACAAAAGATCCGTTTGGATCTTAGGAAGGCTTATCAACGACCAATGATATGTATTTAAGGGTTCGATCAGTGCTATGCTTTTTGAAGTTCTCTGTTTACCCGAACCAGCAGTTCGGACGGACTCACGGGTTTAGCAATAAAATCGTTTGCACCTAATTCAAAGGCACTCAATACGTTTTCTTCGTTTCCGGCAGAAGAAATTATGATGATGGGCACCCCAGAGTGAAGTTCATTCCGTACATAGTCAATAAGTTCGATTCCCGAGAAATAGGGCATCATTATATCGCTGACAATGATATCCGGGATCGTTTGCGCCAGTTGATTCTTTACCTCTTGTCCGTCGTAAACGGTGATTACCTCATATCCTGCCTTTTGCAGGCGATAGGTTAATAATGAGGCTAATAATTCATCATCCTCCGCCAATAATATTTTCCTGTCGCTCATCTGTTTTAGCTCTTAGATTCAAGTTTATCCAATTCAATATCCAGTGCTTTTTCTACCAGACGAAATCCCTGAACAAATTGGTTATATAAGCCTTCAATCTCAGCTGTGTCTCGGGTGGTCTTACAATTATCATGGATTCTCTCAACAATACCATGAAGTTCATGGGTGTGCATCATGGCCAGACCACATTTTATCTTGTGCGCGGCATCTCTGATCATATCAAAATCTTCTTGCTGTAGGTAGATCTTTACTTTGCCGATAAACTCCAGAGCATTCTGTTTGTAAAAGACGATCAACTCGCGCAGCATATCGATATCACCCATACAGTCTTCGAGGGCCGGTTCCAGATCGAGCAGGGCTTCTTGAGGATCTGAATCCAATATTGATTTATCCATTTTTTTATTCAATCCCTCTGCCGAAGAATTCCTTTGTTTATTCTTGATTATTATGGACAAAAGATCTTCCGGGCTATAGGGTTTTAATAGATAGTCATCGATCCCATGATCCTCACACTCTTTTTTATCTTCAATGGTAAAATCGGCCGTTAAAGCCACTATTGGGACTTCACGAATTGATTCCTGTTTATGATTTCTGATGAGATGGGTTACTTCAAAACCGTTCATATCGGGCATACGAAGGTCCATCAAGACCAGATCGATTTGGGTTTTCTCGAGTAACTCCAATCCGTAATATGCATTTTCGGTGATATAAGTGTCCACTCCCCAGGAATGAAGCCTTTTCTCGATCAGTCGCTGATTCAGAAGATTGTCTTCGAATACCAAAACATGCATACCTGCAACTTGTTCCGCTGAAAATTCAAGTTTCAGATTTTCGGGTGACTTTATCGCGTCTCCTTTTGAGTATGGAATTGTAAACCTGAATGTGGACCCAACGCCCAGTCTGCTGGTTACCTCCAGCTCACCACCTAATTTATCTACGATCTGTTTCACGATATTAAGTCCAAGTCCCGTTCCGCCATATCGGGAAAATATTTGCTGGTTAGCCTGCCTGAAAGAATCAAATATGTGCTGCAGGTCTTCCTCCGAGATGCCGATCCCCGTATCGGCTACCACAAACTCTATCCAAACCCTGTTCTCTCTTTGCCTGATCAGGCTGATATTTAGGGTTACACCTCCATTCTCGACAAATTTCATCGAGTTACCAATCAGGTTTAGTAAGATCTGGGACAATTTTGCAGGGTCGCCTACCAGAATCTCCGGAATAAGCGGATCCTCATCTAGCTCGAAGCTAATTCCCTTGTTTTTTTTAAGGCTTTGGCATAAATACACGGTTTCCTTTATCAGGTCGTTAAAGTTGAAAGGGATCGTATCGAAATGCTCCAAACCTGCAAGGATTTTGGAATACTCCAGAAGTTCATTGATTATATCCATCAGATTTTTAGAAGCAGCACGAATAGCATTTATCTGATCCTGCTGTTCCTCATTAAGCTGGCTTTCGCCCAATAAATCGGCAAAGCCCACAATGCCACTAAGTGGTGTTCTGATCTCATGACTGACCGTCGCGATGAGGTTTGCTTCCCGATTTTCTGACAGTTCTGTATCGTTCTCCTGAAACTTCCGGGAAGAAGTAGGTTCCGATTTTAAATCTTCACCAAATATTCGGCCTTCCAATTGTTGCCTGAAAGCATCAAAAGAGCTTTTAAGTCTTTTGGCATCTTCCGTGCTTAATTCCTCGAAGGAAAAATTTTGAAGCGCATTCTCAAGTTCTGCGAGTTGATTGAGCAGGTTTTTAGGTTTCAATAGTCCTGTGATTTGGGTTATAAATTGATCAGGGCCATAGTCTGGAGACCTGTGGGGTCGTAATTTTTCTATGCTATTGGTCTATGATCAGGACTAAACTCTATAATTCGGGAGGCCTATGCAATTAAATGTTCTCTAGGTGAGGCATTTTGTTGTCAAATTGCGTTATTTGTAGGTGTAAAATTCCTACAATGCGTTCATTCATCCTATTTATCTGTTTTTTATCGATTATTTCCTGTAAGCAAAGGGCTCAAGACGATGCGGCTGAACTGCTTAAAACTGCTACAAGAATCCATCAAAATGTTATTACCCTTGACACCCATAATGATATCGATGTAAGTAATTTCACCGATTCCCTGAACTATACTCAACGGCTACCCACCCAGGTGAATTTACCTAAAATGGAAGAAGGTGGCCTCGATGTAAGCTGGCTGATTGTCTACACCGGACAAGATTCCTTAAATGAAGCAGGATATTTAAAGGCCAGAATGAATGCGATGGCCAAATTTGAAGCCATACATCGATTGTGTGAGAAAATCGCTCCTGATCATATCGAACTGGCACGGACGTCGGAAGATGTACGACGGATCCATACTTCAGGAAAAAAAGTGGCAATGATCGGGGTTGAAAATGCTTACCCAATGGGTGTTGATCTAAGTGAGTTTGAACGCTACTATGAACTAGGCGCTCGCTACATATCACTGGCCCACAATGGACATAGTCAGTTCAGTGATTCTCATACGGGTGAAGAGAATGAAGATTGGTTATATAATGGTTTAAGTGAATTAGGTAAACAGGCTGTATTTGAGATGAATAGATTGGGTATAATGGTCGACGTTTCACATCTTTCAAAGACGGCGACGGATCAAATTTTAAAAATGTCCAATACACCGGTAATCGCCTCGCATTCTTCGGCCAGGGCGCTCTGCCCGCATAGCAGAAACATGGATGACGAATCTCTTAAGCTATTAAAAGAAAATGGCGGGGTAGTCCAGACCGTCGCTCTGGGAAGCTATATAGATGAAGAGAAGAGTGCTGCGCGCCAGGCCTATATGAAAACAATATATAATACGGTAGCTGACTCCCTAGGCGTGCGTTGGCACGAATGGTCCGAATTCGCTGAGCTTAGTGAACAGGAACAATCCGTTTTTCTTGACAATTATCCTCGGATCATAGCGATCTCCAATGAACGGGTAGCAAGTCGTTCAGATGTACCACCAGATGTGAATGTAGCAGATTTTGTTAATCATATTGATTATATGGTCTCCCTGATAGGTATCGATCATGTCGGAATTAGTTCTGATTTTGATGGTGGCGGTGGTATTGCCGGTTGGTCTGATGCTTCAGAAACGCTCAATATTACCCTTGAGCTGGTTAAAAGAGGCTATACCGAAGAGGAAATTTCCAAATTGTGGAGCGGTAATTTATTGAGGGTCCTGAATCAGGTTCAGCAGTTTGCCTCCAGCCAAAAAAATATCTAACCCTACCTCCTCTTTGCTAATATGTAATTGGTGGTGCATTAAAAATTGTGCCCTCCAGGCAGCCAAAGGTGATTGCTGCCTTATTAAGAAAATCTGGCCCTATCGGCTCTTGTTATAGTATTTGATAATATTCGGGCTTAAGCCAATGAAGAGTTTGAGCAGACTCTTCACTATTATAAAATTTGTTAAGCTTACAATAAACTTTTCTTAAAGCGCTTTCACTTTGGTTGAAAATAAAATAGATTTAAGTCACCTAATCAAAAAGCATCATGCAAACCATCGTCAAAGTTATCATCGCCCTTCTGTTTTCTCATTTATCGATTTCGGAGCCCGTTAAGGAAGACCAGAAGGAAAAGGCAGACTTCCACAAGACTCAGATCATAAAAAAGAATAGTTGTGTTTCGGTATATACTTTACCAGATAAACAATTAATCTAAAAGATCATCAGATGCAAGGCATTGCTTATCACAATTCCGACCCGTATTTCACAGTATATCGTATCCCCACCTGGCGCGCGAGGCTTTACAAGTTCTTGTCAGTAGACGTTTGGGGAAATATTCCCAGTAACATACAACGTAAGGTATCTGCTGTCTACGCACGCTTGTACAACAAACCCATTTCTAAATGGATCATAAAGCCATATGTCAGACATTTCTACAATAATAAGAACTATCTCGAGGGTTTTATACCGCCTAACGGCAAATCAGATTTTGAGAGTTTTCAGGATTTTTTTATTAGAAAGTTCAAACAGCTGCCCGAAAATAAAGAACCATGGGTATGGCCTTGTGAAGGGTTGCTTTGTGATGAAAACAAGGTAGGTGAGATGACAACAGCCCGAGTGAAGAGCGATTTGAGGACGGTTCATACTATTTTTGGTGTTGAATCTGACTCAATACCTGCTGAATACACTTTTACCAATGTCTTCCTGCATAACAAGAACTATCATCGCATTCATGCCCCGATTGAGGGAACCATTACAAGGATACAGCATGTGCCGGGAGATTTGATTATTTTGAGACCGTGGATTTACAAGCAAGATCCATCACTACCTGCCTTCAGGAATGAACGTTATAATATTGATATCACCGATGAAAAAGGAAGGATCTGGTTTATGTCTATTGTGGGAGGACCAGCTGTGGGGACCATAGAATTAGCAGAAGAAATCTGCCTTGGAAAAAAGGTTAATAAGCTAGACGAACTCGCGCTTTTTTATTTAGGATCTACCTGTTGCATGGCCGCTCCATTGTCGCCCAGAGTGCATAGCAAAAATTCTTTTGTTGAAGTTGGTGCCACATACTGATGTAGTGTAGTATCTAAAAAATTGGTCAAGGTATCCCGAACATTAGGGTATGGATTATTACCAGATCACTCGGGCGACTCATACCCCCTGAAATATTAATTTCTTTTTTTACCCACCCCATAAAAATCCTGTTCATAACCCGGTTAAAAACTTCGACGCAGGGGTCCTCAGCAGCAGGTGATTCTATTTAACTTTATCAAAACCTTTGTCATGAACGACAGATCTGACGATCTCCTCAGCTTCCGACCGGAGATCCCGACTGCCACCATCAGCCCGAATATGTCAGACGATGAGCGGTTCCAGAATGAAACTCTACGCCCGATCATCAAATTTCAAAACTCCCTTTTAATAGCATCGTTTTGCAATTATATAGCTAAGCATAAAAACACGTTTTATGAGCTGGAGGCGGAAAAAAGGCTCGAATATATAGAGAATGCCATTCAAAGAGATATTAAATTCCGCAATGCGCTTAAGGGAATGATCATCGGGCAGTTTACCATAGAGGAATACCAGCACTACATCACTAATTCCTCGGCACTCAACAAAAGAATGATGAATATGGTTATCCACAGGCTTAAAGATCAGGTTCAGATCCTGGAACCTTTAATGCTAGTCCAATAGGGATTCACCGTTGAGGTTGGTGGTTAGCACCTCACTCATATAATTGAAATAAGGCCTAACCGCTTGAAAGGACTTGTCGACCGTATCCAAAAAATTCTCTGCTACTACTTCTTTATCCGAAAAGTTTCGAACAAAAATGAATCCTTTTTTACGAATCAAATCAATATTCGGATGGTCCTTACTAAAACCTTTGGGTGCTGTTTTCACTTCCTCGCCTTCCAGGGCTCCCCATATCTTCGCAAATTTTTCATCGCTGATAATCGATCTGAATTCTGTGGCATCTTGTTCCAGCTCCTTTCGGATTCTCAGGAGGTCCTTGGGCTCGGGCTGCCAGAAACCTACGGCAATAAAAGACTCCCCTGGCCTTACTCGCAAATAGTAACCACCCCTTCTATGTGCACCTGCCCTTGAGAAAGATCCCGCAAAGTGAGGTTGATACGGTGTTTTATCTTTTGAAAACCGAACATCCCGATAGATCCGGAACATTTTTAGTTTTTCGATCTCGTCATGAGAATTTAGGCAATCCTTGAGGGCATTGTAAAATGTTTTGGCGGTCTCCTGAACCTCTTTGAACCTATTTTTGTTCTGCGTGAACCAATCCCTGTTATTGTTGGCCTTGAGGTCCTTAAGAAAACCTATAACTTCTTTGGAAATAGTAGCCTTGCCCATTGCAACAGTATTAAAATTTAAGCTAAAGTTAACCATTTTGCATACATCAGCTTTCGAATAATAGTTATTTTTGAATGTGAATCCTCGCCTATGGAAAAGTCAGCTATTATTGATAAAATAAAGGAAAACAAGAAGCAGCCTAATCTGAGATTCCGTCTCAAAAGAAAGGTAGAATCGTTTACTGATCTCCTGTTTTTAACCTTGTTTGACATTGAAACACCGGTAGATCAAAACCTCGATGCATTAGAACAACAGTTCGATGAATTGATGGATCTTGCCTGCTGGGATGCAGAAAAACCATGTAGCAAGATCTGGGAGAATTATATTCAAAAATTGCCCGGCATACTCCAGAAGTTAAATTTGGATGCAGAAGCTATTTCAGATTGCGACCCGGCCTCGTGGTCTATTGAAGAAGTGTATCTTGCCTATCCCGGTTTTTATGCTATTGCGATATATCGTCTTGCCCATGAATTGTATAATAAAGGATTTCCATTGGTGCCAAGGTTGATGACCGAATACGCACATCGCCAAACAGGTGTGGATATCAATCCGGGAGCCCGGATCGGGGATTCGTTCTTTATAGATCATGCTACGGGCGTAGTAATTGGAGAGACGGCGATTATCAGGAATAATGTAAAAATATATCAAGGGGTTACCCTCGGAGCGCTCTATGTAACCAAAAACCTCCAGAAGAAAAAGAGGCATCCTACTATCGAAGATAATGTTACCATATATGCAAATGCTACAATCCTGGGAGGTAATACTATAATAGGCGAAAATTCTGTTATCGGAGGAAATGCCTGGGTAACCAGCTCTGTACCCCCTAATTCAACCGTTTTCCACACTCCTGAAATCAAGATTAAAACATTACCATATGTCTAATAGCATATTAGACCTCATTGGAAATACCCCATTGGTAATGTCCAATGCCTTAAATACCAAGCCCGAGGTTGAGCTTTATTTTAAACTGGAAGGGCAAAACCCTGGTGGCAGTGTAAAAGATCGTCCGGCCTACAACATGATCAGGTCTGCACTCGAACGCGGTGAGATCGATCAGAATAGCATGTTAGTAGAGGCCACCAGCGGGAATACAGGTATTGCCCTGGCCATGATCGCCAGACTCTACCGTTTAAACATCGAGTTGGTTATGCCTCAAAGCGCCACCAAAGAGCGCGTACAAACCATGAGGGCCTATGGAGCTAAAGTAACACTCACCCCCGATGATGCAGGAATTGAAGGATCAAGGGACTATGCCGAAGCCAAGGTTAAAAATGAAGGTTATACCATGTTGAATCAGTTTGGCAATGATGATAACTGGAAGGCCCACTATCGTACTACGGGGCCAGAAATCTGGAGGGATACCGGGGCTAAGATCACACATTTTGTTTCCTCTATGGGTACTACCGGAACCATTATGGGGACCTCGACTTTTTTAAAGGAAAAGAATCCGGATGTTCAAATCGTAGGCGTCCAACCTAGCGATAATTCCAGCATTCCGGGAATTCGCAAATGGCCAAAGTCCTATCTGCCTAGAATATTTAATCCATCAAAAGTTGATACGGTTCTGGAAGTCAGTGAAGAAGAATCCCGTATAATGACCAGGCGCCTTGCTGAAGAAGAGGGTATTTTCGCAGGTATGAGCAGTGGTGGGGCCACCGCTGCTGCGCTGAAACTCATCGATACCCTAAAAAAAGGTGTGGTAGTCTCGATAATTTGTGATCGCGGAGACCGCTACCTTTCTTCCGACCTTTTTGATTACTCTCCCGAAAGGAGCTGATACATTCCCCGGTGATAATCTTCAAAGCCCGAAAGATTATTGTGCCTTCCTCCTTCGACAAGGAAAAATTCCTTTCGATCTCCGGGAATACTTTTAAAAAGCTTTTTGCCCGATTCTAAGGGTATGACTTCATCATCTGTTCCGTGAAATATCGCTACCGGACAGCTGATATCTCGAACATACTCGAAAGATTTAAACTGGTACTTTAGAAGCCATTTAACCGGCAGAAAGGGAAATCTGCGCTGACCTATATCGAGAAGACTATAATAAGGGGTTTCCAGGATCAAACTCCCTGGATTGTTCAGAGCGGCGAGTCGGGTGGCAATTCCCGTCCCCAATGACCTGCCATAAAGAATTATGTCATTTTCTGAATAACGTTCCAGCAAGTGGTTATAAAACAACTGACCATCCTTATGTAAAGCTTCTTCACTCAGGTTTCCGGTACTCTTTCCGTACGTCCTATAATCCATCACCACAACATCGTACTGGTATTCTCGGGACAGGGCTCCCGCGATCTCCCCCCATCGCGACAGGTTACCTGCGTTTCCATGAAAATAGAGGATAATCCCTTTTGCGTTTGGGATCTTAAAGTGTAGCGCGTTAAGCCTGGCACCATCTTCGGTATTCAGGTTAAATTCCGAGTATTGATGCTCAAAGCTGTACTGATACTGTTGAGGCAACCTGGTAGGTAGAAAAATAAAGCGTTCTTGTAAAAAATATATCATTAATGTAAATATAAGATATGCCCCAACCAACCAGTATACACCGCGAATGGACTTACGCATTGACTTTTTTCGAAGTATTATTAAGGTGAATACTACTACCTTCCGTATCTATCTTCTTCGGCCTGGTAGTAATAATATCATGTAACATCTTATGATAAGACTCAAAACTGTTGAGGTCTTTATGTCCTCCTCCTATAACCGTATGAAGCGTGGTACTTCCGGGTTTTATTTTAGATAGTTTAACGCTTGTCCGATAGGGAATCAATCTATCGTCGGTTCCGTGTATAATATGAATCGGACAATTCACATAACGAAGCCATTTATAAGTGGGCATGGGGAATTTTATAAGCAATGATAGAGGCATAAATGGAATGAATTTTTTGGCCACTTTGCTTAGACTATAATAAGGAGCATCGAGGATAAGCATCCTTGGATTGTTCATGGAGGCCAGTTTGGCAGCAAATCCGGAGCCTAAGGATCTTCCATACAGGATAATATATTTTTCATCGACCTTCTCCTTGATTTTGTTGTATATCACTTGCAGGTCGCGCTTCACCGCCTTCTGGGTTCTGCGCCCGGTACTTTTGCCAAAACCCCTGTAATCGACCATCAGCACATCATAGCCCAGGCGGGTAAAATCTACGGCAAACTTCCCCCAACCTTTAATGCTTTTTGAGTTTCCCTTTAGATAAAAAACCACACCTTTCGGGTTTTGAGCTTTAAAGCGCAGGCCATTGATTACAGCGCCATCCCGCGTTTCTACGTTATATTCTTCAGTTTCCTGATTTTCGTAATAAAATTGGAAGTCTGCCGGAAGTTTTTCGGGTTTGAACATCAGATAATCCTGAAGGAAGTACAGTAAAACACTGATTAGAATATAAATCGCCAGAACTATGATCAATATGTACAGCCAGGAGGACATCAAAATACCTTTGGGTTTAATGTACAAAAATTCTCCTTTACTCTTGGAATCCAAAATCGATTGATCGAAGATGGAGTCCCGAAGCCGGTGCTATGGAATCGAACATAAATTCGGTTTTGGCCCTCAAAGTCGCCTTAAGCTCTTCCAGGCTTAGCTGGTGCCTGCCCAGCTTGAATAGAGCTCCCATAATCATACGCACCTGATATCTAAGAAATCCTTCTGATCGAATCAGGAGTGCATAGCTCACATCAGGAAAAAAACTCGCATGTAAAAAATCGTTCGGTACAATGGAACACGAACTTACGGTTCGGATCAGGTCTTTCCCTTCGGCATCGGCGGTGGTATAGGCCTTGAAATTGTGGGTTCCTTCAAATTGTGCGGCACCTTTAATCATTAGATCAATATCTAGCTCATCTTCCAATCCGGTAATAAAGGGAGCGCTATAGGGATGATTCTTACCCATATGAGAAAATAAATACATGTATTCTTTCTCTTTACAGCCTTGAATGATGTTAAATTTATTATCGATGTCTGTTATGTTAATTATCTCAATATCAGAAGGTAAATTAGTATTTATAATGTTCTTTAATTCTTTTAGGTCTGCAAGTTGGTCTCCTTTGATAAAAAGCTCAAAAGCTCCTTCCAATGCCGAAACTTTGGCATCGGTTCTGCCAGCGCCAAGGAGTTTAAATTCACGACCGGGTAAAACAAATCGGAAGGTTTTGAATAGCATTTCCTCCAAGGTTTTCTGTTGCGGTTGTTTTTGCCAACCGCTGTATCTGAATCCCAAATAACGGACGGTGAATAAATAGTAATTCATCTGTTCCATGAAAGTCTCGTTTATGTAAATCTACCGATTCGAAATCCTTAAACCACAAAATGAATTAAAATATAGACGTTGAGCTGTAACAAATAGAATGGATCCGGGTCTTATTTAGGAAGGGATCAATAAACCAGCAAATGTCGGATTTAAAGACCAACAACAGGATCTTAATTATAGATGCACTCAGGGGCTTTTCACTTGCAGGCATCGTCATCGTTCATATGGTGGAAAACTACGTAGGCGCACCTGTTCCCGAAGGTGCCATGGATGCTGCCAGAGCCGGGATACCCGACTATATTGTAGATGGTTTCGTTTTCCTCTTTCTAAGAGGCAAATTTTTTGCATTGTTCTCATTTCTATTCGGCCTCAGCTTCTTTATTCAAATGGATAGTGCCCATAACAGAGGAGAGGATTTCAGATTGCGATTCCTATGGCGTCTAGTACTGCTCTTTGGGATTGGATATGTACATCATCTTTTCTATCGGGGAGATATTCTTACTATTTATGCGGTTATAGGGCTCTTCTTAATACCATTTTATAAAACCCCCACCAAGTATATCCTGGCAATTTGTGGACTTCTTTTTCTTGGCCTTGGAAGATACCTGGTCTTCGCAGTCAATGGAAGCGATAATCTGTTTATGCAAGGTGAATTCTCGCCTAGCAGCCCGGAGATCATCGCGTATTATGAAACTATCAAAAACGGTGGTATATGGGAGGTGTTTAAATCGAACGCCACTGAAGGTCAGCTTATGAAAATGGATTTTCAATTGGGCATATTTTCGAGAGGCTATCTTACCTTTGGCTTCTTTCTTTTTGGCCTGATAGTAGGGAGAATGCAGTTTTTTAAGAATTTCCTCGAGCAAAGAAAACTCACCCTAAAGGTGATGTGGTGGTCGCTGGGGATATTCATCACCTCCATCGCGCTTACCGCTCTGATCTTTGCTCCTATGGGCCCCAATGTCACATTCGACAATTGGAGAGCTATGCTGGGTCTATCGGCGGTAGACTTGAATAATATTGGTATGACAGGAATAATACTCGCAGGTTTTGTATTGCTTTACAGCAAGGTCAGGGCTGGCAAATTCCTATCAAGTTTTGCGCCCTATGGCCGCATGGCCCTGACCAACTATGTGGCCCAGAGCCTTATAGGCACCTTTATTCTATATGGATGGGGTCTGGGTTATTTAGGGGAACTTCGTAATATCTATACTTTTTTAATTGCTTTGCTGTTGATCGCTATTCAAATGTTGGCCAGCAGCTGGTGGCTAAAACGATTTTACTATGGTCCCCTGGAATGGTTATGGCGCAGCCTGACACATGCCAAGGTCTATCCGCTTTTGCGAAAATAAGGCCGATTTCTAATTGATCTCACTCTGTACCGGAGTAGCTTTGACCACAGGATTTGATAGTTACTCAACATTGATTGCGCTTCGTCGATTTTTTTCAAATATTATTTTTTCAACACCGTTTTTAGGTTGATAAAAAAGGTTCCCCAAAGCCTTGAAACCTACTAATATGAACTATTTATGGCGTCCTTCTACCTGGAAGATGTGCTTGATATTGACGATAGGTGTTTTACTTACCTTGATCATATCAAATTTCTATGGTCTCTATACAGATAAATTCTATTTCTTCAAGGTCGACAATTACATTTTTCCATTGCTTACCATTGTACACTTTTCGTATCTGCAGGCGATGTATTTAAAGGTAAACAACAAAGATTTAGGTGATAATCAACTTCGTAATCTCGAATATGCTCTTTATGCAATTCTATTGGTCTACATTTTTAAAGCTACAGACACTGCCTATATTCTATTGAGCTATTGGGAATTTGATACTAATTTCATCCCCGAAACCTTTATCCCCTTTGGAATAACCATTCTGACTATACAACTTATACTAATTCTGCTGACAGTGATGTCATTTAGATATCGGCGTCAATTAATCGGCAGGTACAATTTTGATCAGATCAACGATAAACTAGATTCTTGGCAATAGCAAGATTCTCTTGTGTTATGGCAAGTGAAAAACCCCGGCAAATTGCCGGGGTTTTCTGTTAATATCTGTTGGCCTTATAAATGACTAAAGATTAAGCCAGTTATTGTTGAGGAGTTTGTACCTCAATTAATTTATAACTTACTAATATAGCTGCCGTAGGGGTCTTTAAACTGCAGTCCTTTGCTGAAACGGTGCTTACTTAATTTCTTATTTACTACTAAGCCCCATAACAGGAATTCCATCATAAAATAGCGATCGGTCTGCGGTACATCGGGTTGATATTCATTAAGAAGAGCCTTTAAGGCCGGTATACTGTCTAGTTTCGACTTATATTCTACATCTGAGATATCGTCTATGAGCTCAAAACCTTCACCTTCAAAAAACCAGTGGATCAATTCGTCATAAGGAGAGATGGCCTCTTTATGTTCCAGTTTTCGAATTTCGGGAAAGAACTTACCAAAAA
>CBDBUX010000016.1:0-287438 GCA_965212205.1 Flavobacteriaceae bacterium | reverse complement strand
GGGGATCGTACATACTACATTGAGGCACCCTGAACACAAATATCTTATCGGAGGGGTTAGCATCAGCAATCAGTTCTCCAATTTTTCAAAATCATTGATGATCGAATTTATGAAGTCTAACTACTGGGACCCTTATGTAGCGCAGTATGTCAGGCCAAAAAAAGAGTTCAAGGTAAAACTCAATGATGCGGACAAGGAATTTGTGTTCGATGAAACCGCGGCCGATCTCAACAAATTCGACAGACTAATAGAAGAGGTAGAGCCGGGAAGTCTTCGATTACCGGTGTTGATCAAGAAATATATCAAGCAGAATGCCAAGGTTGTGGCCTTTAATGTAGACCCCTTATTCAACAATGCCATTGATGGTTTAATGTATATCAAGATCGCAGATCTCCCTGAGAGTACCGTTAAACCTGTGATGGAAGAATTTCAGGCCGAGCTTGAACGTAAATTTACGGAAAGTAACGGATCGGACTAAACAAACTCCTCCTTTATAAGTTCGTACATGAAGGCCTTGATTTCCTCACGTGTTTTCAGGAAAGCTTCATGAATATCTTCCGGCCTACCCGTTGCTTTTGATGGATCTGAAAAGTTATGATGGATTCTAACTGCATTCTTGGAAGGGATAAACGGACAGTTTTCCTTAGCATGATCGCATACAGTTATAATGTAGTCCCATTCGATCCCCTGATATTCGTCGATATGATTAGAAGTATGTCCGGAAATATCAATTTCGTCCTCCTTCATAATGGCTACCGCACCAGGATTAAGCCCATGAGTTTCAATTCCGGCGCTGTATACATTGGCATTTCCATGTAGAAAATCATCGAGGTAACCATGCGCCATCTGGCTCCTGCAGGAATTACCGGTGCATAATACCAATATATTCTTCATAGGACATTATTATAGGCCGAAAATACGAATTTAACCAAGATCTTATGTTTTGGCTATATAAACCTAATCGAGTCCTACTTTTTTGCTGCGTCGTTCAAAAAGCAAATTATCTTTCCAGGCTCCATGTAACTTCCCGACTTTTTCACGAAAACCAATTTTTCGGAATCCGACGATTTCGTGTAATTTGATACTTCCTGTATTTTCAGGGAAGATGCCTGCCTGAAGGGTCCAAAGTCCTTGTTTCTCACTTTCCAGTATCAGGTGTCTCATCAGCAATTTGCCAATCCCCATAGCTCGAAAGTCTTTACCAACATATACGCTCACCTCTCCAACACCGCCATAAACACAACGGCCGGAGACGGGTGAAAGCGCTGCCCATCCTGCGACCTTATTACCTCGCTCTGCTACCAGTCTACAGCTTTTGAGATGATTTTGATTCCAGGTATCGTAAGATGGCAGGTCGGTTTCAAAAGTGGCAAATCCGGTTTCGATTCCCTCGGTATAGATCCGGGAAACCGCTTGCCAGTCCGAACTGATCATCGGGCGTATTGTCACCATTGGCGTTAAATTAACAGCAACCGCTTTGTGGAGGACAACAGGCTTCTTCGGATTTTGAATCCTCGCTATCTACCCTTGCTTTACAATCGGTTTTGTTTACCGCAAGAGAAACGATGAGTTTGTCGTGGGTAAAGCTGGCATCCGCCACATAAAGATGGGCCGTATGGAAACTTCTGTTCCCGTATTCGAACTTCACCTCAGCCGACAGGTCCATGGGCTTAATACTGTGTACTTTCCTTAAGATTTTAAGCGCCTTGTTTACACTCATATACTCCGTTTTGCCTTTTTCATCCGGACTTTCCCAAAGCTGAATCACGGTTTCTTTCCAGAAATCAGTTTTACTACCGCAGTCTACAGCATCTACCGTAGTGTTCTTTATTTCGGTAATATGATAATTCGCACCTACATAGTCGTCTTTCCTATATTCGAACAGTAGATGCTTGTCTGCATGTGCTTCAAATAGATTTAATAGTTCAACAGTCGTCATAACAAATAAATTTTAGCAACAATTTGCTTTAGTTTGATTAAAAAATGTATTCAATAAGTTTTGTAGTTCATCCCAACGCTCCAGGTTAAGACAGTAACAGAGTTTCTTGCCTTCCACTTCACCTGCGATCAGATCGAGGCTTTTAAGTTCTTTCAGATGCTGTGAAATTGTGGGTTGTGCAAGGCCGATCTCCTGCACAATATCATTACATATACAAGCCCGCTGAGAGCCTATAAATTCGAGGATGGCTATCCTGGCAGGATTCGCCAATACACGAAAAATTCCGGCCAGTTCATTTTGTTGATCATTAAAGATCTGTGATTTGGTAATACCCATATCATATTTATATATCGCAATATTACGATATTAATTTGAATAATAAAAGCCGGACGAGAAAAATCCGGCTATATTTTTTAGAACCAGGGTTTGCTTCCGGCCTGATAGGTATTGTAAAAATCTTCATCGGACTTCGTCAGATAGATGATTCCCTCGATAATACCGATAAGCCCGGTGATCCAAAGTATGAATACCCCTATACCTATACAGCTTAGTACAAATCCAATAATACTTGCACCCAGTAAGATGAATCCTTCTTTCTGATAACCCAAAATAAATTTATGGACGCCCAGTGATCCAAGGATGATCGCTAAAATACCTGCAAGAATTTTTTTATTATCACCACCTACATCCTTCAAACCTTCCTTGAATTCATTGGCGGTTTTCTTGGCTTCTTCCTTAAAATCGGAAGCTGTTTCTTCAGCTTCTTCCTTGGCTTCTTCAGCTGCTTCTGTAGCTTCTTCGGCAGCCTCTTCAGCAGAATCCTTGGCATTTTCGAATGCCTCTTCAGCCTTATCGTTAAGATCTTTGTTATCGTCTGACATGATCGATATTTTGTTGGTTAATAATTCTGTTAAATGTAGGAAATATTTTGTTGGGGTTAAAATTTTCCACACTGGAATCCACTCCAGATCTGACTGTTTTTAATGCATCTGGACAATCGCCATAGATCTATACAAAATGGCGCCTGCAGATCACTCACAAAAATGCCTCATCTATCGGTTCCCATAGTTCAATTTTATTTCCTTCAGGATCGAGGATCCAGCCAAATTTACCATATTCGAACTTCTCCACTTCTCCTACAATGGTCACCCCTTCTTCTTTTAGCAATTCCAGCAGCTTTTCAAGGTTTTCTACCCTGAAATTCATCATGAATTCTTTTGGACTGGGACTAAAGTACTCGGTCTGTTCGCGAAACGGGCTCCATTGTGTAGAACAGTCCTTTCCAGTGGCATCTTTCCACCAAAAGGTACAGCCATATTTATCGGTATTGAGCCCTAAATGTTCTTTATACCAGTTCTTGATGCCATCAGGATCCTTACTTTTAAAGAAAAACCCACCGAGGCCAGTAACGCGTTTTTTCATTGAGCTCTATTTTTTTTAATTGCAGATTCATAGGTTTCAATCCATGCCTGGGGGGAGATCTTAGCACATAACAGGCCCAAAAGTTCATACGGAATCGTATCGATCTTCTTAAACCGTATACAGCTTTTACCCATATCGAGCTTGGTCTTAACGTATTTGGGATATGTTTTGGTAAACCAATCAAGAAGTTCTTTGTCAGCATAGATGCCCATATGGCTAAAGGAGATATGGTTCTTTTGGGAAGCAATGTTGATAAACGGCAAAGGTAATTCAGGATCGCAGTGATATCCCTCAGGATAGAGATCGTGTGGAACTACATATCCGATCATACCATAGTTCATCTCTTCAGAAAAACCTTTTGGCAAATGATCTTTGATCGTCGCTCTAAGACGGTTCATAGCCTCCTTCCTTTCTTCGGGTAAAGATTCCAGATAAGCCTCAACTGTTTTTTCCTCAGACCTCATTTATCTTTTTGCAAGAATGAATGCACTAACCAACGATACAACCAACCCGATAACCATTACGGTTACGAACATGACCAGGGCCATAAAGCCATTTCCATAATCAGGTATCTCTCCTTTGTACCCTTCAGATCTCATGATGGTGGTATATTCTTCGAAGAAATCCGGATTAATCCAACTGAGATATATAAAATCTGCCAGAGCAATCCCAAGACCTGTAAAAGCCGAAATCAATAACCCCATGAGCACTGCGCGCCTGATGCCGATATGACCATTTCCAATAGTGTCCCTGTAGTGTTTTATACCAAAAAAAACGAAGGAAAGGCTGGCGATCATCGTAAAATATCCGATGAGTTCCTGGGTGCTGAAATCCATTTCTTGGCCGATAGTAAGTGCTAAAAGGAAAACGATCACCGCAAGGGCAAATCCATATGTTCCGAACCTTATGACTATATTTTTCATAGAATTACTCCAATGAACCCTGATATATAATAATTCGGATTCGGTGGTGCCTACCTACTAAAATATGAAATTCCCGTTTAGGCAAGCCAGGTTAACGGGCGTATTCTGGTAAAAGCGACGATGAATGTCGCCCGGGAAGAGGCATTAACAAAACCGTGCTTTGATCTTATCCACAATAGTCTGGGCGAGTTTTATTTTACTTTCAATTGTCCAGCCCGCCACATGAGGACTTAGCACTACGTTATCTGCATTGATGAGGTATTCGAAATCTTGCGGCATCTCGGAATTGTCGAACAGCTGTTCGAAGGACGACTTTTCGTATTCCAGAACATCCAATCCGGCACCTTTGACTTTTTTTGACTTCAGGGCCATCACCAGGTCTTTGGTGTTCACGCATTTACCCCTGGCGGTGTTAAGCAGCCATATGTCTTTTTGAAAAGACGACAGATAGTCCGTATTAACCATACCGATGGTCTCGGTAGTCTGCGGGACATGTAAACTCAGTACATCGGCTTTCTGATATATCTCGAGCATACCCACCTGTCTGCCATATTCATCGCCCACACCACCGATAATATCATAACATATCACTTCCACATCGAATGCCTTAAGCACTCTGGCAAAAGCTTTTCCGGTATTCCCATAGCCTATTATCCCTATGATTTTCCCACTGAGTTCTTCACCACGATTGCCTTCCCTGTCCCATTGACCCTTACGAACTTCCCGATCGGCCTTGTTGGCTTTTTGGAGAAGATTGAGCAACATTCCCAGGCACTGTTCTCCAACGGCATTTCGGTTACCTTCCGGAGCGGCTGCCAGGTAAATGCCCTTTTGCTTTGCATAGTCAACATCGATGTTTTCAAGCCCGGCACCCACTCGTCCTATAAATTTCAACTTTACCGCTTTGTCTAACAAACCGCGATCGATAGGTATTCTGCTGCGAACTATAATACCGTCGTAATCGTGAATAATTTCTTCGACCTCAGCCCTGGAAGAAGAATAGTTTTGATCATTTACAAACCCCAGCTCCTCAAATTGTTCAATGAGTAAGGGATGATTAGTATCTAGATGCAGCACTCGCATAACAGATTATATTTTAGGGTATTCAGTTTTGGTTAACTCGTGTTGCACATTACCGGTATGGGAGGTCGATGTTCGTTCGAAGAGCATCAGCAAGACCTCTTCTCCTTCTGCAGTTGCCGGACAGTGTTCTAAACCCCTGGGTACCACGATGAATTCGCCCTCTTGCACCACTTCGGTACGATCTCTGAATTGCATAAACAAAGTTCCTCGGATCACTTGAAAAAGTTCATCTTCCTCCTCATGTTTGTGCCATACAAATTCTCCCTTGATTCTGGCGAGTATAACCTGCATATCATTAACCGTTGCTACCTGGTGAGGATGCCAATAGGAATTGATATGGGTAAATTTCTCTAGTATATTTATGGATTTCATGGTGCTTTCAACATTTTGGTATCGTAATTATTTTAGATCGATCTCATCAAGGCCAATACGATAGATATTACCCATGCCATTTCGTATTTTGCCGGCCTCGGCCTCGAATTCTTCAATATTTTTTAAGGGTAAATCAGCAGGTGCAGCCCTATCGCTGGTGAAATAAAATACCGCTCTCGAAATGTCTACAAAGGGGCAATAATCCAGACTGTTAGAATTAATAGCAGTGCCCATATTGATCGCTTTCTGCCAGTTTCCGTTCCGATCTTTCCTGCTGTAATATAAATCGCCCCCTCCATAGCCATCCTGGCGTCCGTATGAACTAAAAATGATGAGGTTCTCCTCCGGATGGATAAATGCATTGAATTCGAACACAGCGGTATTGATTGAACTATCGAGGACCGTGGGTTTCTGATGTACATCGTTTTCCGATACGCTTAAAAAAATATCTTCTCTTCCAATTCCGTCTTGTCGGCTAGCGGTGAAATAGAGATTCCCATTATTACTTATTGACGGGTAGTATTCTTCTCCCGGAGTATTGATCAAAGTATCTAATGCCGATGGTGTACCCCAGCCTTCAGGGAAACGCTCAACTCTCCAGAGGTTATAGTCTGTCCTGCTGCTGTCTGAGTCCATCGGCCGGTTGGAAGCAAAATACAGGTACTTTCCATTTGGAGTAAAAAAGGGTTCAATATCATTATACCGCCCTGAGAAAGGCAGGATCTCCTTTGACCCCCATCCTTTTCTTCCTTTCTTTATGCCGACAAGTCCCCGGATACTTTGTTTGTGATTCCCAAGGGTGTAGACGATCTCATCGCCCTCCGGACTTATGGCGATGTCTCTTTCGTAAAATGAAGTAGATATAGTTCCTTCCCCAAATAACTCGAGC
Source organism: Flavobacteriaceae bacterium (assembly GCA_965212205.1). GTDB lineage: Bacteria > Bacteroidota > Bacteroidia > Flavobacteriales > Flavobacteriaceae > JAHEJJ01. Next base: position 280,810 of record CBDBUX010000016.1, on the reverse strand, counting down.
TGGCCTGAGTATTCCAGATCGGGTACCTTTGAGTTTTTTGTGGTGCATTGCGAAAAATATGCACACGACATCAGACTAACGACTGCCACGATTATAAAGCGAGAGATTTCCTCTGTTCTATTTCTCATCCTTATTCAATTGTGATATCTGGCTGATTTTTAACCCGGAATTCAAAAATATCCGGCCTTGAATAGTGCCCGTTAACATCAAAGTCGAGTTTGCTCCTGACAATATCCTCCAGATCGAGTTCTGCGATCAAAACGCCTTGCTTATCAAAGAGCGGCCCTGCCAGAATCTCACCCAGAGGGGATATGATAACGCTTCCACCTCGGCAAATCAGATCAGGGTTTTCGGGGAGTAGTTTTTGATAAGGATCAGGATACATAGAACGCCTGAAAAATTGATTACAGCCCAGCACAAAACACCTGCCTTCCAGAGCGATATGTTTTAAGGTGTCGGTCCAGCTATCACGTGCATCGGCTGTCGGGGCAATATAGATCTCAATTCCCTTAGAATACATGGCCATACGCGCCCCGGGCATATAGTTTTCCCAGCAAATCAAACCTCCAAGCTTTCCTTTCCTGGTTTGAAAACTAACCAGCGATTCTCCTGAACCTTCACCCCAGATCAATCGTTCCGTTGCGGTAGGTTTTAATTTTCGATGGATTCCCAACAATCCACGTGACGGTGAAATATAGAGAACAGAACAATACAAAGTACCGCTCATCGCTTCCTTTTCCGTCACTCCCATAATGAGGTAAACATCATTTTTTTTAGAGAGATCTTCCAGGAATTTCATGTCTTCTGAACCAGGATCGAAAGACTCCCTTGAAAATTCCAGATACTGTTCTCTACCTTCTTTTGTGCGGCTACCCACTTTTGCGCCGAAGGTAAAACCTCTCGGATATCCTGGAATAAAAGATTCGGGAAATACCAATATTTCGCATCCTTTACCGGCGAATTCCCCGGTAATTTTGGCGATCTTTTCTAAAGTTGCAGCCTTATCAAAAAAAACAGGACTTTCCTGTACAACCCCTACAGTAACTTTCATCGGTTTGCTGTCTTGAATTGAAGCGTTTTACGGCTTTCACCCAAATATGATAAATTTTTTAGACCGACCTAACTAAATACCCAAAATAATTTTAGCGATCCAAAAATAGATCAGAATCCCAAAGATATCATTACTTGTAGTGATAAAGGGGCCGGTGGCTATAGCCGGATCTATTCCCCGTTTATGAAGGAAAAGGGGAATAAAGGTTCCGATGATACCTGCAACGATGATCACAATGATCAATGCTATGGAAATCGCAAAGGCGGTAGGCAGGGTTCCTTTCCAAAACCATGTGAATAGCATGAGAACTGCTGCCAGGATCACTCCATTTAGTGTAGCCAGCAGCATTTCTTTGATCAATCGATTACTGATGCTGCCTTTAAGGTCGTCGTTGGCAAGCCCCTGAACAATTATTGCACTTGATTGGACCCCAACATTCCCTGCCATGGCCGCGATCAGTGGTGTAAAAAAGAAGAGGATGGCATGCTGACTTATCATTTCTTCAAATCCACCCATAATAGCTGCAGCACCAACACCTCCGATAAGTCCGAGAAAAAGCCAGGGTAATCGAGCCCTGGTAAGTTCCCAGATACTGTCGTCTGCTTCAACCGACTGAGAGATACCGGCAGCCATCTGATAATCCTTATCGGCCTCTTCGCGGATCACATCTACAATATCATCGATCGTGATGCGTCCAACCAGGCGTCCAATTTCGTCGACCACAGGAATCGCTTCCAGGTCGTATTTAGACATGATCTTGGCGACCTCTTCTGGCTTTTCATTTACGTTCACCGAATCGACTCTATGGATAAAAACATCTTTTATCGGAGTGGTCGTCGATGTGGTCAACAGATCTTTTAGCGAAAGCCTGCCTTTAAGCATGTCATCATCGTCTACCACATAGATAGAATGGACCCTGGTCACATTTTCGGCCTGTGCGCGCATTTCCTTAACACAGGTGAGGACGTTCCAGTTTTCATTCACCTTTACAAGCTCTTTAGCCATTAACCCTCCTGCAGAATTCTCATCATAGCGCAGGAGGTCTACAATATCCCTGGCATGTTCCCGGTCTTCGATTTCGGAAATGACCTCCTGTACGATCTCTTCGGGCAATTCGGCAACAATATCTGCGGCATCATCCGTATCGAGCTCCTCAAGTTCTTCGGCGATTTCCTTGGAAGAGAGATTGTTTAAGACGTCTTCCCTTACATCTTCATCGAGCTCAGTAAGGACATCTGAGGTTTTGTCACTATCGAGTAGTTTTATCAGATAGATGGCTTGTTCTGTACTCAACTCGTTGGCGATCTCCGCTATATCCGCATAGTGAATTTCCTGCATAATAGAGACCAGTTCGGAATTCTTATGCTTTTCAATAAGCTCCCCGATATGAGCGAGTAATTCGTCTGTAAGCTTAAACGGTGTCATGTGCTATCTGCTCTGTCAGCGTAATAAAATCGGCTACCGCCAATTCTTCCGGACGCCGGTCAAAGATAGCATCTTCTTTTAGATTATCTGAAAGCCCAAAGGTTTTTAGACTGTTTCTGAGGGTCTTCCTCCTTTGGTTGAAAGCCCCTTTCACCACTTTAAAAAACAGTTTTTCATCACAGCGTAAGTTCAACTCGGGCCTGCGCCTGAGACGAATCACAGCCGACTCTACTTTGGGTGGTGGCTGGAATACTTCCGGAGGTACGGTAAAAAGGTATTCTGCTTCGTAAAAGGCCTGTGCCAGAACCGAGAGGATGCCGTAGATCTTATTACCTTCCTTTGCGCATATTCGCTGAGCCACCTCCTTCTGAAACATACCAGCGAATTCAGGAACAAATGCCCGAAGATCGATCACTTTAAAGAGGATCTGAGAAGAAATGTTGTAGGGAAAATTCCCAATAACCGCGAAGGGCTGATGGTCGAAATGCGACAATACATCGAATTTTAAAAAATCTCCCTGAATGATTTCAAATTTAATTGCTGCTATTTCCGCGGCATATTCTACCGAAAAAACCGTTTGCAGGTAATCAACAGACTCAAAGTCTAATTCCAGCGCGGTTAATCTTGCTGGTTTGTCGAGCAGGTATTTGGTAAGCACTCCGGTTCCCGGCCCTATTTCCATAAGATTCGTATAACCATTGTACAACAGAGTATCCGCTATTTTGGATGCTATTTCCTCGTTTTTTAGAAAATGCTGCCCAAGGTATTTTTTAGCTTGCACGGGATAAGCTTTCCGTGTTCCTGAGTTTCTTTTCCCCTGTTTTTTTCTTTTCGACCTTCCCATGATTGGTCTTTTATTCTTTACCGGATCTACCGGTATAGACCCAGCATTTTTTACCAGATTCCAGTGTCGCACTCAAACGTTTATAGGCTACTCCTTCGTATGCATCGGTCTTTAAAAGCTCCTTATTGGTGACCATATAGACCATGCCTTCAACAATATCTTCCGGAGCATCGGTTCTAACGATCACGGGATATGCTCCCGCCACCTTTTCATCCGAAACCCTGTAACCTTTTAAACTATCCGGACTGCCCGACAGTCTTCTGGAATATACCGCCGCCTGGATCATTTCGTCTTGAAGGGTTCCATAAGTAAAAAGATATTCTGTGGCCGCCAGAAGTTCTGTATTTTGTTGAGATACCAATTCCAACTCGGTTCTAAAGGCGACAAACTTACCTTCAAATCGACGAACACCATCTTCCCTCATTCTTTCTGCATCTTCTTCATAATATCGGTCAAGATGATCTTTATTAAGACAACTGTATTGCACCGAATAGGTAATACCTCCCATTTCTTCTTCCACCATAACCCTGCACATTTTTGCTTCAGTAAATTTTCCGGTGGCCAGCATGTCTGGGATATGGGTGTCCTTCATCCATTGGAACCAGATGTCGTGTACAGACTCATCGATGTTGATAGTAACATTATATATATACATAGGATTTTTCGCTACAGGACCTAATTTATGGAATCTCCCCGAAGAAGACGGAAATTTTTGCGCGCTTGAGGAAAAAAGTAACTGTCCTGGTAGTTATAGATTATCCTTTCATAATGTACCATAGCTTTCTGTGGATTATCCATGACAGTTCTATAGAGTTCAGCCAGGGCAAAATGGGCATCATCGGCCAGTATTCCATCTCCATAGAATTCAACAATTTTTATGTAGTTGAATTCGGCTGCGTCATAGTTTTTTTGTTGCTCGAAAAGTTCACCCTGCGTTAACAAGGCATCGTCTTCTATCTTCTCACCCTTATGATTTTCTAGTATATCGTTAAAGAGTGTAATTGCTTCATCGGTTTTATTCTGATAGGCCAGCAGGTCGGCACGGGCGAATTTCTTTAAAGCGGTCTGTGTAGAGTCTTCAAAAGAATTGTCAGAAATAAGCAGACTAAGTTGCATGGCATCGTTGGCAATCAGCTGAGAAGTTGAACTTCGAAGTACTTTTAACTGCGTCAACGCCCAGTCAAAATCACCTTTGTAGAAACTAGTCTGTGCCACCTTGAACCGTGCATCCTGACCCAAAATATCATTTTTGAGACTTTTTTGAACCTGGGTGAAAAGGATAAGGGCCCGATTGAATTTTTGATTAAATACAAGGATATCACCTAATGCCAACTTCACATAGGCTTCCGGAAAACGGGCCAACGATAGATCTAGTGTTTTTTCAAGGATGGCTTCAGCTTCATCAGGACGATCTACTTTAAAGGTCAGGAAATTTGCATAAGCGATCTGTAACTGCAGTGTTTCGGCCTGATATCCATACCGATCCAGCAGAAGCTCAAAACGTTGTTCGATCTGGATGAGATCTTTTTTTGAGTGTTTAACGATTAAATCGATATCGATCAGATGTAATTGAGCGTTCAAAGCAATAACAGCTTCCTGGCTATTCTTTTCAATATATTCGAATATCGTTCTGGCATCCTCATATGCATCGTTATCAATCGCCACTCCGCCCAGGCCTTCCATTCGCTGAAAAGAACTCCCGTCTGCACGCCTGTATATAGCTTTCTCCTGGACAAAAGCATTGTAGTATTGTTTTTGTTGGACGAAAAGCCAGCTTAATAGCTCATTCCATAACAAATCTGGGTTTCGTTGCGCCTTTTGAAGCAATATTTTTTTAAGCAGGATATTATTCTTGTTCTCCGGGTCCGAATTAATAAAACTATCTATATTCCTCAGCACATTGGCTTTCGAGGTCTTCCCACTCAAAATAAGATCTAGGTAGGAATCGAACATTTTCTCAACATTTCCCTGCTCACCATAAATCCGTGCCATTTGAAAATTATAGTCCAATTCGGGATTTAATTCCATGGCAAGACTATAGGCTTCTAAGGCATAGTCGAGCAAGGCATAACGTTGAAACCTAAAGCCAACGCCATATCCAAAATTGGGATTATCCTCAATGGTTTCGAGTGCCATCTGATAGTATGTATCCGCCAATTCGGGCTGGTTTTGTAATCGGTAATTATAGCCCAGTTCGATATAAATCGTAGGATAGGGATTCCCTGATTTGATTTTTTCATGAAGAAAAGATTCTGCTTTCTGGTACTGTTCCAATTGTTGATAGCACGCTACCAAACCCTCAAAATAGTCAGATCTACGAGGGTGTTGCCGTACCAGATTTTCATAGAAAACGACCGCTTTCTCATAGTCGCCATCGTTGAAGTATTGTTTGGCGAGAAAATCGTCTTGGCCGTAGGTAAACTGAACAAGAAATAGAATCAGGACGATGCGCTTCACAAGCTGCTTTTTACCAAAGATACGCAGAAAAGAAGAAGTTCCTGTTAAGAGAATCCAAACACAATACAGTGAAAATCGTGCTGAGAGTCCTGTAAATATTGACTATTAGCCGACTCCGATTTAATTGATAAGGTCGAACCCGGTATATGGGACTAGAACCTCCGGGATACGAATTCCATCAGGTGTTTGATTGTTTTCGAGCAATCCTGCAACAACGCGAGGCAGGGCCAGGGCACTTCCATTTAGTGTATGGGCCAACTGCATTTTATTCTGATCGTCCCGGAACCTCAGTTTTAATCGATTGGCCTGGTAAGTTTCAAAATTCGAAACGGAACTGATCTCCAACCAACGGTCCTGGGCTGTGGAGAAGACCTCAAAATCATAGGTTAGTGCCGAAGTAAAACCGAGATCACCCCCGCATAATCTTAATATTCTGTAAGGGAGTTTCAATTCTTTTAAAAAGCCCTTCACATGTTCTACCATGCCATCAAGTGATGCATAAGAATTACTGGGATGCTCTATTCGTACGATCTCTACTTTATCGAATTGGTGAAGTCGGTTCAACCCCCGAACATGTGCACCGTAACTCCCGGCTTCGCGTCTGAAGCAGGGGGTATAAGCGGTATAACAAAGAGGAAAGTCCTTTTGGTGGACAATGGAATCCCTAAACATATTGGTAACCGGGACCTCTGCCGTAGGGATCAGGTAGAGTTTGTCATCTTTCAATTCATACATCTGCCCTTCTTTATCAGGGAGTTGTCCGGTACCAAATCCTGATGCCTCATTCACCAGGAGGGGTACTTCAACTTCCGTATACCCTGCTTCGGTATTCTTATCTAAGAAGTAGGAGATCAATGCGCGCTGTAAACGGGCTCCCTTCCCTTTGTAAAGAGGAAATCCTGCACCACTGATTTTCACACCCAGTTCGAAATCAATAATGTCGTATTTCTTTGCCAGCTCCCAATGCGGTAAGGCATCAGCACCAAGTTCGGGGATGTCGCCTTCCCTAAAAATTTCTTCGTTATCTTCTTCCTGGCTGCCGGCGGGGACAGATTCATGTGGTATATTGGGTATTTGATAAAGTACATCCTCCAATGCTGCTGCTGCATCATTCAGGCGATCACCAAGCTCCTTTGAGTTTTGCTTCAGCTCAGAACTTCTCACCTTTAATGCATTGGCTTCTTCGGTTTTACCACTTTTAAATAATCCACCAATTTCCTTTGATATGTTATTCGCCTCTGCCAGTATGGTATCGAGCTGAGTCTGAAGTGCACGCCTGTTCTCGTCTAGTTCGAATACTTTACCGAGTAATCCGGAGGCATCGATATTACGTTTTTCAAGTGCCTGGATCAATTGGTCTTTATTCTCTCTAATGACTTGTAACTGAAGCATAGGAATTGATTTAAACGGCAAATTTAGGGACATTTACCCAATGGTACAACGAGGACAGATAATATTGAATATCATTTAGTCCTGACTTTCGTCAGATTCCCAGGGTGCCGGTAAAATCCATGGGTGATGCCGGAAATGATCCCAGGGAACACTGGCGAGATCTACTTTGGGGTCGATCAAAGCTCTGGCTGGCCGGCCGTTGATACTCACATGTGCATAAGCATAGACCTCTATGTCGACACCTTTTCGGGCATGTTCTTTTTTTAAGTGCTGCGCAAATTGCCATATGAAATCGGGATATGAACCAATTCTTATTCGCTGCTTCGTGCTGAGGTAATCTCTTAAATTAATATACTTCGATTTCAGGTTTTCTTTGTCGACCACCATAAACCTAACACTACCGCTACGGTTGCGCAACATCATTCTCCAGCTTAGCCGATGGCCCTCTTCGGTCCAAAGTACATCCCCTTTAATAAAATGATGTCTCACAGGCAGCGATAACTGAATCAAAAAATAAATCCCCGCAACGATTAACAATGGCTTTGTATACTTGGGTGGACCTTTAAAAACAGGACTAAATAGGGTTTTTCGTTTTAAGAAAAGACGATTTATGGTTTCGGGTTCGTAGAAAAATACGGTAAAAGCGAGCGCCATATAGGGAAAGATTCCAATCTGGAATACCACCGAATTAAAGAGATGAAAAAAGATTGACAGTCCAAAAGCGAGGTTCCGGCTGGGCTTCCAGAGTAGGGCAGGAATAATAAGCAAGTCGAATAGAAAACCCGATATCCCAATGAACTTCTGAAACCAGGCCAGCTTAAACAATCCTCCTACCAGAAGGTAATGAGATTTGCTCTCCATCAGGATTTTTGGAAATGTGAAATCGAGCCAGTCGCCATACAGTTTTGCAATAGCTGCATAGGTATATACGATAAAAAGCTGAAGCACTATGATCCATTTTACATAAGAAAACATAGCATCGTTCTGTAATTCGGGTTGTCGTCTGACATCGAGTGAATAAGCCCGGTGAGCTGGCAAGAAACACATTATGGAGGCGATTAGCGCCAGCAGATAGTAGTGGTTATTATAAGAGGTTTTTTGCATAAGATATACGATCCACCACATCAGCGCAAAGCAAATAATACTTAGGCGATATCGGTATCCTAAAGCAATACATATACCCAACACCCCCATGATCGCAAAATAGATGTACATACCATAACCGGGAAGAGGCTGTAGCCAATCGAACCCAATAAAGTGGAAGGTAAAGTCTGGCTCAATTAAAGATCTCCTCACCCAACCTGTAGCGATAGCTCCAAAACCTTCCAGCGCGATCAAAATACCCAGGAAGATCCTGAAAACAACTAAGGAGCTGTTGTCAATTTTTTGAAACAGGAATCGATTGAGCATCAGGAAGAGATTAGTCCGAGTGAGAATTCCTTGTCTTTTTGAAGTTGATTTCTGAGTGCATCAACCGATTCAAATTTTACCTCATCCCTGATCCGTTCTAGAAGCTCCACCTGAATTTTCTGGTCATAGAGGTCGCGGTTAAAATCGAAAAAATGGATCTCCTTGCTTCGGGTCCGACCATCAACGGTAGGATTAAAACCGATATTCATCATGCCGTACACGATCTCGTCATTAATTTTTGCCCGAACTACGTAAACGCCATTTTTTGGGATTAGTTTATAAGGTTCTTCTATATGGAGATTAGCCGTTGGAAAGTCTAGTTGCTTGCCCAGGCCACGACCCTTCTTAACTGTTCCGGTGAGTAAGTAGGAATAGCCCAGATAGGCGTTGGCGGTTTTTACATCGCCCTCTTTCAGTGCTTTTCTGATCTTGGTAGAACTCACCGAAACATCGTCTATAAGCTGAGCCGGGATCTCTTCCACCTCAAAATCGAAAGTATTACCAAAAGTCATCAGGTCATTGATGTTAGCATTTCTGTTTCTGCCGAAGCGATGATCGTAACCGATAATGATCTTTTTGATTCCCAGTTGATTTACCAGAATATCACGAACAAATTCTGTGGCCGAGAGTCTCGAAAAAGCAGGGGTAAAGGGATGAACGATCAGACATTCCAGGCCCATGTTTTCCAGGATCTGTTGTTTTTCCTCCAGTGTGTTTAATAGCTTGATATCCGAATCTTTCTGCAAGACCATTCTGGGATGGGGAAAAAAAGTAAGCACGGAAGACCTCAGACCTAATTCTTTGGCATTATTTATGAGGCGTTGTAGTATTTTACGATGCCCTATATGAACACCATCGAAAGTTCCGATGGTAATAGCACTATTATGCTTTTTATCGTATTTGGAAATGCTTTGGACCGTAATCACTTAAGATAAAAAATAAAAAGGCTTACATTAGACCTCTCAAATTGCTATGATGAGACCAAAATTACACCTTGTTTTATCATTTACCATATTACTGGGCTGCTTTTACGTAAATGCCCAGCAATCTTACTGGCGCCAGGCAACTGCCGAACACGGTAAAATCCCGTCATTAGACCGGGAAATAAACCCTGCCAAGGCCCGTTATTATACGCTTAATGACCAAGCGCTCTACCAGAGGCTTTCACAGCAGACCGGTAAAAACGGAAGTGGTGTATTGATTTATTTTCCTGATGAAAAAGGTCAGCTTCACCCTTATATGGTAAAAGAAAACCCTGTTTTTGCGCCAGAACTGGCTGCAAAATATCCTTCTATCAAGTCCTATATCGGTTACAGCACAGATAGTCCGGGCGAACGAATTCGATTTAGTTGGTCGCATCGCGGGTTACAGGCTATGATGGTACATGCAAACAGTAGTCAGACTACTTTTATGCAGAAGACCTCTGAACAAGGCGATAAATATGTGGTTTATAGCGGAGATAACAGAAGTAAAGCAGCTTCAGGTTTTATTTGTTATACAGAAGCGGCCTTGGCAAAAGAAGAAGCCGGCCTGGCCCAAAGGCTGGTCGATGATGGAATGTTGAGGACTTTTAGGATTGCTGTTTCTGCAACTGGTGAGTACACCGAATTCCATGGGGGCACTGTTAATGGGGCACTTGCTGCTATCAATGCTACTCTAACCCGTGTAAACGAAGTGATGGAAACCGACCTTGGGGTACATCTGGAGTTGGTGGCCAATAACGACCTGGTAATTTTTGATGACCCGGATACCGATCCTTATGATGGAGACCTAAGTGCTCAGGTACAGCAAACACTTACCTCAAATATAGGGGAAGCAAATTACGACGTAGGCCACCTTTTTCACGAAGATAATGATTCAGGATTCGCAGGATTTATCGGTGCTGTGTGTTCGGATAACCAAAAAGGAAGTGGATTTTCACAGGCACTGACACCCCAGGGAGACGTCTTTGATATCGATTATGTTTCACATGAATTGGGTCACCAATTCGGGGCCAACCATACCTGGTCTTTTGGCAGCGAAGGGACCGGAGTACAGGCCGAACCTGCCAGTGGTACAACGATTATGAGTTATGCCGGGATCGTACAAGGACAGAATGTTCAATCCAATGCAAACGATTACTACCACTATAACAGTATTTTGCAAATTACTGATTATCTCGCGACAGTGAGTTGTGCGCAAACAACGGATACCGGAAATAATCCCCCGGTAATTACCAGCCTTGAAGACTACAACATACCTCGTTCTACTGCTTTTGTTCTTGAGGCCGATGTTACAGACCCCGATGCCGGTGATGTACTTACCTATACCTGGGAGCAAATAGACGACGGTGTGGTGACTACTGAAACCTTTGGCCCGGACAATTTCCTGGGTGCCAATTTCAGGTCCCTTCCTCCGACAACATCAGCTTCCCGGTATTTTCCGAATCTTTCCGAAGTAGCACAGGGAAATCTTACTCAGACGAATCCCCAACTCGATAGTGCCTGGGAGACGGTTTCAGATATCGCTAAGGAAATGAACTTTGCACTCACGGTAAGGGACAATGTAATTGGCGGCGGGCAGGTAGTTTCAGACCTTTTAAACCTAAATGTAGTCAGTAGTGCCGGGCCTTTTACCGTGACTTCTCAGACAACACAGCAAACTATAACAGCAGGTAATACACTCACCGTAACCTGGGATGTGGCCAATACAGATGCTGCTCCGATTAACGCACAATTTGTAGATATTTTCCTCTCTACAGACGGCGGACTCAGCTTTCCTGTTGAATTGTTAGAGGATAGCCCTAATGATGGAAGTGCCGAAGTATTGATCCCCGGGCTAGGAACCACCCAGGCAAGGGTTATGGTTAAAGCTAGTAACAACGTTTTTTTTGCGGTGAACTCCGCTGATTTTACCATTGAAGAATCAGAAGTCGTATTGCAGTTCGATCGCCTCGAATATGAAGTATGTCAACCCGATAACCTGATCGTTCCCTTTACTTATGAAACTTATCAGGGATTTAATGAAACCACGACTTTCAGCGCCTTGAATCTACCTTCCGGACTCGGAGTGAATTTTAGTCCGACCACAGCAACTGCAGACGATACACCTGTAACAATTACCTTTTCCAACACCGCTGCGGTAAGTTCGGGTACTTACCCTATTACCATCAGGGCAACCAGCACCAGTTTAACCAAAGACGTAATTCTAGACGTGGTGATATTAAATACATCTTTTAGTGATGTAGTGCTTAGCAGCCCACTTGACGGCATCGATGATTTAAGCCTGAACAGTATTCTCAGCTGGCAAGCGGAAGCAACGGCAACGAGTTATGAAATTGAAATAGCGACAGATATTGCATTCAACAATGTAGTTGAGACCTCTGCAATGATCTTTACTTCATATCAACCTACAAGTCTTGAGGCTGAAACCACTTATTACTGGAGGGTAAAACCCGTAAATCAATGTGGCGAAGGCGCATTTAGCACCCCATTCAGTTTTACGACAATCGAAATTAATTGTTCTGTTTTCCCCGCAACGGAGCTGCCTGTCTCCATATCGGAAATAGACCCTCAGACCATTACTTCCATAATAACGGTAGTTGATGATCTTCAGGTTTCCGACATAAATGTAACATTGGATATCTCACATACCTGGATCTCTGATCTCGTTATAACTCTAGAATCTCCGGCAGGAACCGTGGTTACACTCACCTCTAATTCCTGCGGTGATCTCGTAGATATCGATGCGGTTTTCGACAACGAGGGTGCAGATTTTAGCTGTAGTTCTTCAGGACCTGGTATCAGCGGAACAATAAAACCCTTGGGTTCGTTTGCTCAGTTTAATGGGGAGTCTTCAGCTGGCGATTGGATTCTTACGGTTGCGGATCAATTCCCTGCAGATGGAGGTGCCCTTAACAACTACTTGCTTGAAATATGTGGTGAAGGGGTCTTTAAGCCCGACACCGATGGGGACGGCGTTTTTGATGAAGATGATCAGTGTCCTAATACACCGGCAGGTGCCGAAGTAGATGTTGATGGCTGTGAGGTCTTCCGGTTTGCCCCCGACAATTTTACAGTCTCGATCGAAAGTGAATCCTGTATCGGCAGTAATGATGGGATCATAAATATAAGTGCTCAGGCCAGCCTGGATTATACGGTGCAGATCAACGGCCCCGGCACAAATATCTCTGATTCATTTACAGACACTTATGTAGCCAATAATATTTCCGGAGGATCTTACACTATTTGTATCAGTGCAACAGACGGCACAGATGATTATGAGGAAGTATGTTTTGAAGTCTCTGTAGAAGAACCTGCACCTTTGAGTGTGGTATCCTCACTCTCAGCAGACGGAAGTCAGCTAATTCTTGGTCTGGATGGATCTGAGGTATTTAATGTTGAGCTAAATGGTGAAGTAATCCAAACCAGTGATTCGGAGATCACTCTTGATCTTAAAGGAGGCTCAAACCTTTTAAAAGTGAGTACTTTCCAAAGCTGTCAGGGTAGCTACGAGGAAGAAATAGTAACGAGCACACAAGTTTTGGTCTACCCCAATCCCTTTGTTGAATTCGCCTTTGTAAACCTCGGTAATCTGACAGGAGATACACTCATCAGTGTACATGGAACAGATGGTCGCCTCTTAATTAGCAGGAAACAAGCCGCGGGATCTGTGGAAACCGCCTTAGACTTTGGTAGTTTACCTTCAGGCCTGTATTTTGTGCGGCTCGAAAACAAGCAAATGACCAAAACATTCAAAATAGTTAAGCGATGAGAATATTTGTGGTTGTCCTTTTTGGATTTGCCTTGCTGGGATGCAGCAAAAGTGACCCGAGTCCGCCTGAAGCGGCAAATTTGGTATTTCCAGAACAGAACTCGGAATGTACCACCGGCATAGATCAGAGCGACACAACAAGTGAGGTTGAATTTCGCTGGCAGGAAGCAAATAATACCGAAACTTATGAACTCAGAGCAACGCAGCTTCTCACCAATGTAACCAAAACCACAACTACCTCGGCCACTTCGGCATCGCTTACTATCGATAAAGGATCGCCCTACTCCTGGCAGGTGATTTCGAGGAATACACAGACAGAGGTTAGTGTACCCAGTGCTATCAGAAGGTTTTACAATTCAGGCACTCAGACCACCTATGCTCCTTTCCCGGCGACCATTGAAGCACCTTCATCAGGAGAAAGTGTGGCCATTGACAGCAATGGTGAAATAACCCTTATATGGTCGGGAGAAGACATCGAGAACGATATCACAGGTTATGATATATACCACGGGACGGTTAACCCACCAGTGGATATCGCGATATCTACTCTTGTGGGAATTACCGAGGTACAGATAGAGGTTGTGCCCGGAACATATTATTGGAAGGTAGTTACTAAAGACCGGGAAGGTAATACTTCCGATTCAGGAATATATTCGTACCGGGCCTTCTAAGTACCATTGTATTGATTCATGGTGATCTTTGCACCTGCAAGTATAAAGGAACATACAAGCTCTGTAGCCCTTTCTAGTCGTACACCAAGGCTCTTTTTTTCCTCTTCCAGCCAGGGGCTCAACACGTAATTTACCTGGCCTCCTTTGCCAAAATCTGACCCTACTCCAAATCTGAACCGGGAATACTGCTGCGTTTCCAATTGTTCCTGAATATCTTTAAGTCCATTATGGCCACCATCGCTACCTCTGGTTTTGAGCCGGAGACTCCCAAAGGGAAGATTGATATCGTCTGTGATTACCAATAAGTTTTCGAGTGGGATCTTTTCCTTTTCAAGCCAGTATCTAACCGCTTTACCACTCCTGTTCATATAGGTCGAAGGTTTTAGACAGAACACACTTCGACCCTTGATCTTAAAGATTCCAATATCGCCCAAACGCGCCGGTTCAAAACTGAAATCCTGCTTTTGAGCCAGGGCGTCCAATACCTGGAAACCCACATTGTGACGAGTTCCCACATATTCCTGTCCAATATTTCCAAGCCCTACGACTAGATATTTTTTCATGGGGTCGGGTTCTTCGAGAAAAGCTGTTTTTTTACCAAAAAGAAACTGTAAGAGTGTGCGCATACCAACAGCTCAAAAATACAAAAGCATCTGAAATCCCGACACCCGCAAGGCGTCAGGTTCAGATGCTATATTTAATTCTGTTAGGATTATCCTTCAGCAGGAGCCTCACCACCGCCTTCGGCAGGAGCAGCTTCTCCACCTTCGGCTCCTTCAGTGCCTTCTGCGCCTTCTCCTTCAACTCCTTCTATTCCTTCTTCATCTTCTTCCTCTTCTTCAACCACAATTACTGCCCTTGCAGTTTTCACTTGAACTACTACAGTACTATCAGGGTGTAAGATGGTAAAATCGTCGTTAAGGAGTGATTCTACAGCTACATTATCACCGATTTTCAAATCGTTGATATCGATTTTGAAGAAATCAGGCAGATCATCAGGTAATGCTTTAATAGTAAGCGTACGCTTACGAAACAGCAATCGTCCACCATTTCTAACCCCTGGTGAATTCCCTTCGAGGCGTACCGGAATCTCCATGGTTACCGGCTTGTCTTTGAACAACTGGTAAAAATCAACATGAAGAATTTTGTCGGTAACCGGGTGAAACTGAATATCCTGCATCACCGCATCTACCTTCTTTTCACCTTCCAAATCAACCACAACGGTGTGGGCATTCGGGGTGTACACTAAATTTTTGAACATGAGTTCATCTGCTGCAAAGTGTAATGGTTTTTCCCCTCCGTATACCACGCAAGGGACCTTTCCAGCATTACGTAGGGCCTTCGTTGCCTTTTTGCCCACGCTTTCTCTTTCTGATCCTTTGATTGTAATTGACTTCATTATATATAGTTACATTAAAAACTTAGATGATATGGAGGTGTTGTTATGCACCCTGTGCATTACGTCTGCAAATAATTCGGCACAACTCAACACCTTTATTTTTTCAGATCCCTTCCCAAGCGGGATAGTATCTGTTGTAATAAGTTCCTTTAATTCGGAATTCTCAACTTTTTCATAGGCCTCCCCAGACATCAAAGCATGTGTGGCCATGGCACGTACACTAAGTGCTCCTCGTTCTATCATCAGATCCGCTGCCTTGGTGAGTGTACCTGCAGTATCTACAAGATCATCTACCAGAACGACATGCTTTCCACTAACATCACCGATCAATTCCATATGGGAGATCACATTGGCTTTGGCGCGCTGTTTGTAACAGATCACAACGTCGGACTGAAGAGCTTTGGAATACGCATAAGCCCTTTTTGATCCTCCCATATCTGGTGAAGCGATCGTCAGGTTACTCAGGTTCAGCGATTTTAAATAAGGCAAGAACATGGTCGACGCAAAAAGATGATCCACAGGTTTTTCAAA
Source organism: Flavobacteriaceae bacterium (assembly GCA_965212205.1). Taxonomy (GTDB): domain Bacteria; phylum Bacteroidota; class Bacteroidia; order Flavobacteriales; family Flavobacteriaceae; genus JAHEJJ01. The sequence continues at coordinate 264,878 of CBDBUX010000016.1, read as the reverse complement.
GAAACCCTGAATCTGATCGGCGTGGAGATCCATGGTAATGATCCTGGTGGCTCCGGCTGCTTCCAGCATTTTGGCGATGAGTTTTGCAGCAATTGGCACCCGCGGTTTGTCTTTACGGTCTTGCCTCGCCCAGCCAAAATAGGGCATAACCGCAGTGATGTGCCTGGCCGAAGCCCTCTTGGCCGCATCGAGCATCAGAAGCATTTCCATAAGGTTTTCAGAACTCGGATGGGTAGAACCGATGATAAAGATCCTTGAACCTCTTACAGATTCCTCAAACGAAGGCTGAAATTCACCATCGCTATAACGCGAAATATGCACGTTACCCATATCTGTCCCATAATGTAGTGCAATCTTCTCGGCCAGGGCCATGCTTTGTGTACAGGCAAATATCTTAGGTTCCGGAACTTGATAAGGCATATCGAATCTCTTGTCTTCTAGTTTCTTACTAGGCTCTATTTAAAGCGGTGCAAATTTAATCATTTATTTGGCTTTGAAAAGGATAATTCCGGATTTTTAATTTTGGATATACCGAGTATTTGTTAGCTTTGCAGTTCCTTATTCAGGAGGTAAGTACTCTTTCCTGGGAATCAATGCATTTTGGTGCTATCACTGAATCTAAAAGGACTTGACATATGCCTCGGTGGCGGAACTGGTAGACGCGCTGGATTCAAAATCCAGTGGTAGCAATACCGTGTGGGTTCGATTCCCACCCGAGGTACGGATAAACCACAAAAGAGTGGAAATACAAGTGAGCTTCAAAAAAGAAGCTCGCTTCTTTTTTTCAGGAGAGCGCAGTGCTTCCTTTTGTGGTTTTCAAAACGACAGTTTTGGGAAGATTTCCCTAAAGAAATCATTCCCACCCGAGGTACGGATAAACCACAAAAGAGTGGAAATACAAGTGAGCTTCAAAAAAGAAGCTCGCTTTGTTTTTGATTGCATCCGCCGATCAGTCGGCGTTAAGTAATCCAAAGGCCCCTCGTATTAGAAAGCGGTCATCTTGTTTAAATTCCTCATCGAAACCAACGGCGGCGAATCCGTTTTCCTTTTGGTGTAGCTCAACTTGTATCGCTTCGAAGACATAATTCCCCGTTTCGGTATTGGTTAACTTCAGAATAAAATTCCGATTCCCTACTTCAACCACAGCAGTTTCCGGAATTGCAGTTCGGGTAATCGAATCTGTAATTATCGTAGCATTGACAAACATGCCTTTTAAAAAGCCGAAGCGGGTCGGGTTTTCGATATGTCCGTGAACCAGCACCCTTCGGTTTTCATCGATTGCCGAACCCACCCTATGCACACTACCCGCATACCGGTCTTCGGATGATTCAGGAATACTGAATTTGATGGCCTGACCTTCTCTTACCTTTGAAATATCTTTTTCGAAGACCGATAATTCTAGATGAATATGGTCTGTATTTATGATCTCCATGATCTCAGTCGCCGGTGATATAAAAGCTCCCCTGGTGATATTCATCTTGCTCACACTTCCGTCGATTGGCGCATATATGCCCGTCTCCGAGGTAATCTTACCAGCTTCCACATCCTCCGACGAAATGTGTAGCAGGCGTAATTGTTGTCTCAAACCATTTAAAGTAGCCTCTGCAGTTCTGAAATCGGCTTCTGATTTTAGAAAATTCTTTTCGGAGGTAATCTTTTCCTGAAATAGTTGCTGATGGCGCGTATACTCTGCTTCAAGATATTTGAGTCGGGCTTTAACCTCCAGATACTGTTGTTGAATCTTAACATATTCCGGATTCTCTAAACGCACCAGGATCTGACCTTTTCTTACTTCATCCCCTACAAGCAAGGAGGTATGTTTCACATAACCTCCAACCGGGATACTCACTATGGCTTTGTTCTGTGGGGGAACATCGATCATGCCCGAAACATCGATATGTTCGTGAAAGACGCGTTCTTCCAGTAAACCTAGCTGCATATTATTCTGCTTGAATTGGGCTTCATTTATTTCAATTCCTGGCTTTTGGTTGTTTAGTCCGGCATCCGCTTTGTTCTCCTTTTTTTCGGTTCCTATGCAGGATTGAAGGGAAATGAGGGTCGAGAGTAGAATTGATTTAATAAAATATGACTTCATGACACTTTGGATTATTGTGTTAAATAATTGAGGGATATGACACTTTCATTGTACAGGCTGAGTTGTTCCAGGTATTCGAGCCTGATGCTGTAAGCGTTTTCAAGGCTTTGTATATACTGGAAGAAATCGATTTCCCCGTTCTTGTAGCCGGCTTCCGCGGTTTTTAAGATCTCATCAGCCAATGAATTTCCCTCTTCCAGGTAATAAGTCAGGGCCTTTTTGTTCTGTTCCATCCTCCTAAGGAGTTCTTTATAGCGGGTCTCTAATTGGATTTCATAATCCCGACTTTCTGCCACTACGGCTTCATAGGCCAATCCGGCTGCTTTGATTCTGGAGCTCTGACCGTTAAATAATAGAGGGATTTTTATTCCGATCTGATATCCATGAAGATTCCCTGCTAATTGTTCATTGGAACCCTGAAAATATTCCAGATTGATATCGGGCAAGAGTCGTTGTTTTTCAAATTGGTGTTCTGCCTCATACAAAAGCACTCTATTCTTATAGGACAGCAGTTCTGTGGCATTGGAGAAGCCACTAAAATCCGGTTCGATCATGGCGGCTTCTTCCAGACGGATATACAAGCTGTCTTCGGCCTGTACGAGTTGTGTTAACCGGTCATGGGCGAGTGCCTGTACTGTGTTGAATTTGTCTAATTGTAGCCCGATCTGTTTCTGCTTTGATAAAGCGGTTATCTTTTCCAGATAATTGGTTTCACCTAATTCGTAACGCCTGTTGGCCGCATGTGCGAATGCGCGATACAGACTATCCAGACGAGAATGGATCTCTACTTTTTCACTGGCGATTTGAAACGCATTATATGCGGAATAGAGGCTTTCTAAGAGTTCCTTTTTTTTGATGTTATAGTAATTCTGTTCCAGTTCGGATTGGGTTTTCTGTACCCGATGTCTGATGCCGTAAACAGTGGGGAACAAAAATTCCTGTTTCAATCCGAAAACGTTTATCGGATCCCCGTTCACTGCAATGTTATTCTCATCGTAGCCAAAATAAAACTCTGTTCTGCCGAAATCGAATGCTGTCCCTTCTCTTGCGTCGGAACTTTGCAATTTCAGAGAAGCAGATCGTAATTCACTGTTGTTCTCGAGGGCTATGTTCATCAGTTCTTCGAGTCCTGAACGATCCTGGGCCACGACATTAAAAGGCAACGACAGGCAAAACAAGAATCCAATACTCATAAGACCTTTTTTCGATTTCAATTTTAAAGGGTTTTTACGACCACTGTAAATCGAATAAAGCACCGGCAAGACAAACAAGGTGAGCAGGGTAGCGGTCACAAGTCCGCCAATTACCACTGTAGCCAGGGGCCTTTGAACTTCGGCTCCTGCACTGGTTGATACGGCCATAGGTAAAAATCCTAATGCGGCCGCTGAGGCGGTGAGCAAAACGGCCCGGAGCCGATCCGTGGTGCCCTGAATGATAAATGTTTTCATGGATTTGAATTCTTGTTTTTTCAATTCTTTAAAATGTTCTATCAGCACAATCCCATTGAGAACGGCGATCCCGAATAAGGCGATAAAACCAATGCCAGCCGAGATACTAAAAGGCATAGCCCGGACCCATAAAAGGAATACTCCTCCTACGGCCGCCAGGGGGATGGCTGTAAAAATCATCAGTGCTTCTTTGACCGAGCCGAAAGCGAAATAAAGCAATACGAAAATTAGGAACAGGGCCAGTGGTACCGCCAGACGAAGACGCGATTTAGCACTTTGAAGATTTTCGAACTGGCCTCCATAGGCAATGGTATATCCAATCGGGAGATTTATGTTTTCTTCAATCCTCGCCTGTATATCTTCTACAACAGATTCCAGATCGCGGTTCCGTACATTGACACCCACCACCATTCGACGACGCGTATTATCCCTCGAGATTTTGGCAGCACCTTTTTCATATCGGATTTCTGCCAGCTCTCTTAGCGGAATTTTAATCCCGGCCGGGATATCCACATATAGATTTTCGAGATTTTGGAGATCCTGACGATGCTTTTGGTTGAGGCGCACTACCATATCAAAGCGTTTCTCACCTTCATATACGCTCCCTACAGCCCTGCCTGCAAAGGCCATAGAAATCATATCATTCAGGTCTTTAATGTTTAACCCATAGCGCGCAATTTTTTGACGATCATACCTAACACTGAGGGTAGGCAGGCCTTCAATCTTTTCCATTACAACGTCTGCCGCTCCATCGATATCCGAAATATGATCGTGGATCTGATTACCCAGTTGGGTGAGTTTGCCAAGATCCTCACCAAAAACCTTAATGGCGATATCGGCCCTAACCCCGGTGATCAATTCATTAAATCTCATCTCAATAGGCTGGGTAAATTCGATGCCCTGGATAGGGAGTACTTCTAAAGCCTCTTTGAACCTTTCTGCGAGCTCATCTTTGTTTCTGGCGGTTACCCACTCACTTTTTGGCGCCAGCCGAATGATAACATCGCTTTCTTCCATCGACATAGGGTCTGTAGGGACTTCGGCTGCACCAATACGGGTTACTACCTGTTCTACCTCCGGAAAATCCCTCAGCAGAATCGTCTCCATTTGAGTGGTGAGTTCAACGGTTTTGCTCAATGAGGTGCCGGTCTTTAAAACAGGTTGAATGACAAAATCACCTTCATCGAGTGTGGGAACAAATTCACCCCCAATCCTCGAGAAGATGAATCCTGCAGTTACAACCAGAACGGCTGCCCCTGTTAACACCCAATTTTTATGATTTAAAGCCCAGTTTATCAGCGGTTTGTATCTGTTGCCTATCCACGACATCAGTCTTATCGAAATATTTTTGGGGTTCGCTCTCTCCGGTTTCAGGAATAGCGCCGACATAACAGGGATATAGGTAAAACACAATAAAATGGCTCCGATGAGTGCGAAACCGAAGGTAAGGGCCATAGGCCTGAACATCTTCCCTTCAATACCGCTAAGCGATAGGATCGGTATGAAAACAATCAGGATGATCAATTGCCCAAAAATGGCAGAATTCATCATTTTAGATGCCCCCTCTAAGGTGATGCGGTCTCGGTATGTTTGTTGGTCTGCTTTAGGAACACCCCGGTATTCCAGGTGGTTTTTAGTGAGCCGAAAGGCGATGAACTCAACAATGATAACTGCCCCATCGATGATGATCCCAAAATCGATGGCCCCGAGGCTCATCAGGTTAGCGTCTACATCGAAAAAATACATCATCGAAAGCGCAAAGAGTAAACTCAAGGGGATTACCGATGCCACCACAAGACCAGAGCGGATATTCCCGAGGATGAGCAAGACTACAAAAATGACGATTAGACACCCCAGAATAAGATTCTCGGTCACGGTTTGAGTTGTTTTGGCGATCAGTTCGCTACGATCGAGGAATCCGTTGATATAGACGCCTTCGGGCAGGGAATTAGAGATTTCTGATACGCGTTTCTTTACAGCGTCGATAACCTTTTTGGAATTGGCATTTTTTAGCATCATCACCTGACCTAAAACTTTTTCACCCTGGCCGTTTCCGGTAATCGCTCCAAAACGCGTTGCATTACCAAAACCTACCGTCGCTATATCCCTGACGTAGATCGGGATACCATCGATATTCTTAACCACGATTGCTTCAATATCAGCTATAGAAGCCACAAGACCCTCACCCCTTATAAAGTAAGCCTGGTTCTCTTTCTCAATATAGCCCCCGCCGGCTACGCTGTTATTCTTCTCAAGTGCAGAGAAGACTTCCAGGGCCGTAATCTTCATCGCCTGAAGTTTCTGGGTATTCAGGGATATTTCATATTGTTTAAGATGACCGCCCCATGTGTTCACTTCTACAACACCCGGAATTCCCGACAGTTGACGTTTAACAATCCAGTCCTGGATGGTTCTGAGTTCCTGGGACGTATAGCGGTCTATATAGCCTTCTTCGACATCGAGAGTATATTGATAAATCTCCCCCAGCCCGGTGGTTATCGGCCCCATCTCGGGTACGCCAAAACCTTCAGGGATCTTATCGGCCGCACTTTCGAGTTTTTCCGCGATAAGTTGACGGGGTAAAAAGTTACCCATCTCGTCTTCGAAAACTATGGTTACCACCGAAAGTCCGAATTTGGAAACAGATCGTATTTCGACCACACCGGGCAGGTTGGCCATTTCAAGTTCTACCGGATAGGTTATGAATTTTTCCATATCCTGAGCTGATAGGTTCCTTGAGGTGGTGATCACCTGTACCTGGTTATTTGTGATATCGGGTACGGCCCCTATAGAAATACGGGTAAGTGAATAAAGGCCCAAACCAATTATAAATACCACCATCAGCATGATGATGAATTTGTTTTTAACGCTAAAGCGGATGATATGCGTAAGCATAATTGATACAAATTAGACAGACACCGAAAGAGATGTCCTTATTAGATTGGATGAAATTGGGTATTGAAGATTTCCCGAGAAGTCTCTTGGGAATCGGCTAGCTGAATTTTGGCGGTTGCAGAATTTCTTCTACGAGCAAGGATGCGTGAAGTTGTTCGTAAAAGTAATTTTCCTGTTGAAGAGTGATTAACATAGTTGATGAAAAATCAGAAAGGCCAACTTCATTGAGAATAGCGGTTTGAATCAATAATTGGGCAGACTGCTGAAAGGGGAGGTCCTGGTGTTCCTTCCGTTCTTCCTGCTGTTCACTTAAGTGTTGGTTTTTTTGATTTCCATAATGCTTGTCCATGAAAACCGCAAAGTTGTCTCCATATTTTTCCTTATGGAATTTAGCGTGTTCAAGAAGTGTATCCATTTTTTCCAATTCGCCAGAATTGAAGCTGATCCCCTGTGCCAGAAGAACAAATGAAAGTAAAATAGATACTAATTGTTGCATACCTTAAAGATACTAAATCTTACTGAAAATGAAGCTGTTATTGGGTAACACAAATCACATTCAACATTACTAACACCTAAGAAAATTGGATAACTAATTTCAGCTGATTTCAGCGATTAGAATTATCGAATTAGATCACTGGTCTTCAACCAGCAGCAAAATCATTTATCGGTCAGGAAATACGGCCTTTATCAGCCTGTTTTTTAATAGCCGAACAGCCTCTTCCCCATTTACATCAACACAGATATTCACCTGGGGTCTGTCTAACCAGGGATTGGGTTGACCAGCAATGAAGCCGTAATCTTTTACCGAAGGCCAGGTCTTGCCCCGGCTGATGCCTTCTACTGTTTCAACCCTGATAGGATAAGCCGAAGTCTGATACAAGTCCTTGTTCAGTAAATATGTAAATACCGAGCTGTCGTGAACCCAGGTTCCCTCCATCTGATTCACTTCTTTGTAGAATTTTAAATAATGCTCATAGGCTCTGAAAACCTGATTGCCAATCGCAGAGGGTAGAGATGCCAACTCTGCGATCATCCATGCGGGGAGATATGTCTTTTGAGTAACATCGAGTCCTACCATGGTCATTGGCCAATGATGCCCAAGTACAAAATCGGCCGCTTCCGGATCGGAAAGAATATTGGCCTCGGCCACCGGATTGGTATTACCCGGACAAAATGCATTCCCACCCATAAATAGGACATCTTTTACTTTATGTTGAATTTCCGGATCGCGTTTAAGGGCATCGGCCAGGTTGGTTAGCGGACCCAGAGCGATGAGTGTCACTTCATTTGGGAATTTCGAAATCTGGTTTACCATGAATTCTGCCGCGGTAATTTCCAGTGGCTTTAGTAGGCTCGAAGGACTATAAATATTTCCTTGCCCGTCTTCTCCATGTACCACAGATTTGGCTCCTTGATATGGATTATTCCAGGAACGGGAAGCGCCCGAAACCACTGGAATATCGGTCCTTTCTGCCAGGGCTAATAAACGCAATGCATTCTCGGTGGCCAGGTCTACAGGTACATTACCATAAATAGATGTGAGCCCCAGGATTTCGAATTCCGGACAGGCAAGTGCCAGCATAATAGCCAGACCATCGTCTATTCCCGGATCTGTATCGATTATTATTTTATGACTATTCAATATTTATAAACTTTAATCGCCTTTCAGCAATATTAATTCACCTCTTAAAAATTAATTATTTACAATCAATATTCAATAGCTGACCAAGCGGTCAGGGTCTTCAACGTATAAAGATTGCAGTCTATTCGTTACATTTATTTACAAATTTAGCATTATGAGAAAAATTTACCTGGTCCTTACGGTTTTAGGCTTCGCCCTTCCCAACTATTTTGTTATGAAGGAATCTCTGGCTTCGGGAAATATCATGTTTTGGGCCGACCTCTCCGCTACCTTTAGTGGCATGTTTGCCAACCACTATTCAACGGCATTCTCGGTCGACTTGCTCTGGGTGGTGTTGGTCTTCTTTTTCTGGTCGTATCATCAGTCGGTAAAGCATAGGATCGGGAAAATCTGGCTTATCTGGTTGATTACCATGCTCTTCGGTTTGGCCGGAGGTTTTCCTTTATTTCTATATTTGAAGGAACGGGCAATAATCAGAAATTAATAAAAGCTTTAGGGTCTTTTACCACTCATCGATAAGAGCCTGTCATTTAACGGATACAGGGTTTTTTAGCAGGCCACAACAATCCGCATTTTCACCACAATTCAGATCAGTTTAACTTAAAATAAATGCCTTTCATCTAAAAAAGATACTGTAACATAAACCTTGGAACGAGCTTTGAAGTCATAAGAGAAAACTAGTGGCTATGAAAACAATTTTACTTATCAAGGAAATTTATCTAGAAGGTTTTAGGAACCTTGGGCATTACATCATCAGAAACTATTTCAAGGCTTTTGCCTGGTTTAGTTTTGGGCTATTCCTGATCACGCTCTACGCGTTTATCTTCAGGATCGCTACCGGCTATGCCTTCGATTAAAGAATCGGACTCAAAATAATATTAATTCAAACCTTTCAGACGATGAACACGCTTGTACAAAGCCTGAAAAGGCTCAGATATTTAGTGGTGTATGAATACGACCGCATTATTGCGGCTCTCTATCTTACCGCCACATTATTGTTCTTGTATATTTTTCTTCAGTAAAGCTATTCGGAGGAAAATTCACCAGAGCCTGAACACAATTTTTTGATTGATTTATGTTAGTGTGAAAACCCTGTGTCGGAACAATGTCGGGCATAGGGTTTTTTTAATTGTATTTGAGGAGAATGCTTATCGGGAAATCCTATCCCTTAAACGGTTGCGTAACATTCCTATACTACTCCGCGAAAAGCACCAATTCTCGGTGTCTGGTCGATGAAATGCACTTTGTCGATAAACTATTTCCATGGACTAATTATCCGGTGAAATCAGAATTTTTACCTCATTTTTATCGCATAATAACAATTCAAAAAAACTCACGACTATGAAGAAACTTTTACTCATTAAAGAAATATATTTTGATGCATTTCGAAACTTGGGCCATTGGTTGCTTGTAAAGTATTTTAAAGTATTCGCCTGGTTCAGTTTCATCTTGCTTCTTATCGTATTATATGCCTTTTTATTTAGGCTTTCTACCGGCTTCCCATTTGACTAGGAGCCCGGATAAACGATTAATGGTATGAAAAAACACAGAAAATATAACCTGATAGATCTTTTTGTAGTGTTGGGATGTGTATATATCTCCTTTATGCTCTTATTGATTATTCTCGCCATTATTCCGGCATGATGTGATATAGTGTCCGTGTCTTGGGGTGCCAACGGATAGGAGAAAGCCTTTCCTCTTTCTATAAGGGGAAGGGTTTTTTATGAAAAAGGAAGTCGGAAGTATATGCTAAGAGAACTTCTGACTCTTTACTCTTCACTCTTCACTTTAACGTATTCTGCCTTCCCGAACGGACTTAACAACCCATCTTTCATCACGTAATCTTCCACCGCCATTTTTTTGCCGACGATCATATAGATAGTCCTCCCCTGCTCGGTGCCCTCGTCGCCCCAAAATACTTTTAGGGTTTTCTTATCCATATTTAATAACAAGGGTAAGACCTGCCCACGACTGTCGAGCCATTGCCCTTTGCCGTTAACCGTATTATAATAGCCGTGAGCGTCCATGACGCGTTCTTTTCCTCTCTGATCTTTAAATCGGTTTTGAAAAGTGAGCTTTAGAAATTTCCCATTCAAAGTTCGTTCCCATTTCATACTGAATTGGGCCTCCATCCCAAAAAGGGTTCCCGTTCCTTCCCAATTGCCCAGTGCCCGCTCGTCGAAGGTTTTTTGGGCTTGCCCGGAAGTGTTGATAGACAAGAAGAATAGAATGAGTGTAATCTTTATAAATAGCTTCATATGTTGAAGGTATTAAAATTTGTAATTCATCGGATATAATATTTAGAATAGCTTTTATTCTTTTTTAAACCTCGAAGTAAGAATGATAGACCTTTATTTTTAACATGGAAATATTCCAATAATATGGAAATAATCCATAAATTTATCTCCCCGTTTTTGAAGAACTATGCAGAAAACTATTTTACACCTGGATCTGGACACTTTTTTTGTGTCGGTAGAGCGATTGATCAACACCGAGCTCAAAAACAAGCCTCTCCTGGTAGGCGGGATCAGCGACCGGGGGGTAGTGGCCGCCTGCAGTTATGAGACCCGGGGCTACGGGATCCACTCCGGCATGCCGATGAAAATGGCCCGGGAACTTTGCCCGGAAGCGGTGGTTATCCGAGGTAATGCAGGCACCTATAGCAAACATTCAGATGTGGTTACCGAGATCATCAAAGAAAAAGTACCGCTCTTTGAAAAATCGAGTATCGATGAGTTCTATGCCGACCTCTCGGGGATGGATCGTTTTTTTGGTTGCTACCAATACGCCTCGGAATTGCGTCGGAGGATCATAAAAGAGACCGGTTTACCTATTTCCTTTGGTTTGTCTGTAAATAAAGTCGTCTCCAAGGTGGCCACCAACGAGGCCAAGCCTAATAATCAGCTTAAGGTCGATTTTGGCTATGAAAAGCCTTTCCTGGCACCTTTATCCATTAAAAAGATCCCTATGGTGGGCGACAAGACCTACCAGACGCTTCGCAATCTGGGACTTAGGAAAGTACGTACCGTACAGGAAATGCCGCCAGACCTCATGCAGCGCGTCCTGGGGGCTAACGGGGTCGTGATCTGGAAGCGGGCCAACGGGGTAGACAACAGCCCGGTAATCCCGTTTTGGGACCGCAAGTCGATCTCCACCGAGCGCACCTTCGACAAGGACACCATCGATGTGAACAAACTGAAAGGGATCCTGATCGCCATGACCGAAAACCTGGCCTTCCAGCTTCGGCGAGGCGAAAAGCTTACGGCATGTATCGCAGTCAAGATCCGCTATTCGGATTTCAATACCTATAGCAAACAGATGCGTATCCCTTACACCAGTGCCGACCATATCCTGATCCCGAAAATCCTGGAGATCTTTAAGATACTTTATCATCGCCGGTTGCTGGTGCGCCTCATCGGTATTCGTTTTAGTCACCTGGTACAAGGTAATTACCAGATCGACCTTTTTGACGATACCGAGGAGGCTTTGAATTTATACGCGGCCATGGATCATATAAGAAATCGCTTCGGCGATAAAAGCGTACTCCGTGCCTCGGGCATGGGAGCCAAAACAATTGGCAGGATGGTGAATCCGTTTAACGGACAACCGCCGATTGTGTTGGCACACCGGAAACAATGATGGGAAGTGAAAAGTGAAGAGTGAAGAGTGAAAAGTTGTAATTGGTTCTCGATACAATCCGCCTAAGGCGGATCACTCGAACTGACATATGTGTTCTATATTCTGCAGATAAGGGATAGCTATGAATTGAAAACGAAGAGTTGAAATGAGGAAATCTTTTTCCTCAGTGTAGTGAACTGAGGCGTTAAGAATTGTCGAAGCCTTGGAGGCAATTTAGCCGAAGTGAGCGGTTCTTAAAATGGTCACATTTTAAGAAACACCTAGTGAAAAAGGGCCCTTTCTTTTGCTTCGTTTTCTTTGGGCAAACAAAGAAAATGAAGGGATAAAATGTACATTAACTGCCACACATACTATAGTCTCCGCTTCGGAACTTTTTCCGAACTCGACCTGCTGGAGCTCGCCCGACAGAACGAAATCACCCAAGTGGCACTGACCGATATCAACAATACTTCGGCCGGACTCAATTTTGTTCGCAAAGCCCCAGAATATGGTATCCGGCCCATCCTGGGGATCGATTTTCGCAATGGAGTAGATCCCTGCTTTGTGGGAATTGCCAGGAACAATGAAGGCTACCAGGAGTTGAACGACTTTTTATCAAAACAGCTGCACGAAGAAAAAGAAATTCCCAAAAAAGCCCCGGCATTTAAAAATGCTTATGCCATCTACCCCTTTGAAAAAGCCGTGTTGAACCGCCGGAAAAAATTTGCAGAATATGAATTCATCGGTGTTTCGCTGGCCGACCTGCGACGGCTTCCCTTTTCCCGCTTTGTGGAGTACCGTGATAAGCTGGTAGTGCTACAGCCGGTTACTTTCCGTTCCAAACGCGACTTTAATGCCCACCGCTTGCTCAGGGCCATCGACCTCAATATTCTGCTCTCCAAACTCGCCCCGGAAGAACAAGCCGATCCGGAAGAGAAAATGTACCCGATCAAAAACCTGGCAGAAGCCTTTTCCGAATATCCCTTTATTCTGGAGAATACAGAAAAACTGATGTCTTTCTGTTCCATTCAGTTCGACTTCTCCCATGACCGTAAACCGCAGAATCTGGAAACCTATACAGGGAACCGTAAAAAGGACGAACGACTTCTTTTGCAACTCTGCGAACAAGGCCTGTCTTACCGTTACCCGAAGGCAGACCGCACTATTCAAGCACGACTAAAAAAAGAACTCGATCTCATCCGGGAAAAGGGTTTTGTCTCGTATTTTCTGATCAACTGGGATATCGTCTCCGAAGCACGCCGCCGTGGTTTTTATTATGTAGGGAGGGGGAGCGGAGCCAACAGTATTGTGGCTTACCTCCTGCGAATCACAGACGTGGATCCTATTGAACTCGATCTCTACTTCGAGCGTTTTATCAACCTTTTCCGGGCCAATCCGCCCGATTTTGATATCGACTTCTCCTGGCGCGACCGGGAAGAAGTCACCCGCTATATTTTTGACCGTTTTGAACATGTAAGCCTGCTGGGCACCTATGTGACCTTTAAGGAACGGGGAGTAGTACGCGAACTTGGAAAAGTCTTTGGCCTGCCCAAAGCTGAGATCGATTTTTTATGCGAGGGTCGCTATCGCCTCGAAGACCTGGATCAGATGAGCCGGTTGGTGCTCAAGTACGGCTCCTGGATCAAAGGGATGCCCAACTATCTGAGCGTCCATGCAGGGGGTATACTGATCACTGCCAGGCCCATCCATTATTTTTCGGCCACCCACCTGCCACCCAAGGGGTTTGCTACCACCATGTTCGATATGATCGTGGCCGAGGATGTAGGCCTCTATAAGTTCGATATCCTCGGCCAGCGCGGACTGGCCAAGATCAAGGAGGCCCTGGAGATCCTAAAACTCAACCAACCGGATGCCTACCGGACGGTCGACATTCACGATATCAAGCGCTTTAAGGAAGATGCTACGGTAAACCAGCTGATCAAGACCGCCCAGTGTATGGGATGTTTCTATGTGGAATCGCCCGCCATGCGGATGTTGCTCAGGAAGCTGGAAGTAGACAATTATCTGGGCCTGGTGGCGGCCAGTTCTATTATTCGCCCCGGCGTGGCCAAGAGCGGGATGATGCGGGAGTATATTTTGCGACATCGGACAGCAGGAAGGGCAGAGGAACTGGCCCATCCGGTGATGCTGGAGATTATGCCCGAGACTTATGGGGTGATGGTCTACCAGGAAGATGTGATAAAAGTAGCCCACTATTTTGCAGGCCTAGACCTGGGTGAGGCCGATGTGCTGAGGCGGGGGATGAGCGGCAAGTTCCGCAGTCGGGAAGAATTCCAAAAAGTAAAAGACAAGTTCCTGGACAACTGCTTTAAAAAAGGGTATGACGAAAAGCTGATCTCAGAGATCTGGCACCAGGTGGCCAGTTTTGCAGGCTATGCCTTTGCCAAGGGCCATTCGGCCTCCTATGCGGTAGAGAGCTATCAGAGCCTGTTCCTGAGAGCCTATTTCCCGCTGGAATATATTGTGGCCGTGCTCAACAACGGCGGCGGTTTCTACAGGTCGGAGTTTTATGTGCACGAAGCCCGGATGCTGGGAGCCAGTGTTTATGCACCCTGTATGAATAGATCTTATGCGGTGAACTGTATTTATGGGAAGGATATCTTTTTGGGTTTTATGTATCTGAAAGAATTGGAAAGCCGGGTAATGAACAGGGTTCTGAAAGCCCGTAAACAAGACGGCCCGTTCCGTTCTTTGGAAGACTTTTTAGACCGGGTGGTGATCTCTATTGAACAGCTGAGTATACTGATCCGCATCAACGCCTTCCGCTTTACCGGGGTGAACAAACACGAGCTGTTATGGCAGGCCCATTTGTTTTTATCGAAAGGCAAGATCGATGAGCACCCCAGGCTCTTCCCACCTCAGCAGCAAAACTTTAAGATCCCACGACTCCACACTACCGATCTGGAAACCGCCTTTACCCAGCTGGAATTACTGGGCTTCTGTTTATGCAGCCCTTTTGAGATCTTAAAAGAACCGCCAAAGAACGAACACGGCGCCAAAGATCTGGAACACTTCTTAGGCCGTAACATCGACATTTATGGCTACCTGGTCACCGTAAAAAACACCAACACCCATAATAACCGCCGTATGCACTTCGCCACCTTTGTAGACCAGCAGGGAGAGGTTTTTGATACGGTACTGTTTCCGCCGGTAGCGGCGAAATATTTTTTTAGAGGGAGAGGGATTTACAGGTGTTACGGGAAAGTAGTGAGCGAATTTGGGTTCTTAAGTATTGAGGTGATTAGGATGGTAAAAGAAGATTATATAAGTGATCCGAGATATGCCGATATGAAGACGGCTTCGCGAAGCAAGATGCTGGAAAACAAGAAGAAAAAGGCCGAAAAGCAAAAAGAAAAGTAAGATATGCTTACCCGTCCATATCCGTTTAAGGCAAAGAAGGCTAAAAGGGATCAGAAGTAATAAATCCTCTACCAAGAATAAGTCTGAAAAATTCCTGGGCAGAAATTATTGAAAAAATAATCTCTTATTTCGGTATTCTGAACGGATTTATTTAATGGCAATAGGCCTAACGGGTGATCCTGTGGCCCCCTTAAACCGGATAGTGGTGACGATAAAAAGAAACTCCTTGAGGTTTTCATCGGCCAATTGTTCGAGTTGCATATTTTCCAGGTTGAAGATGCCGTTTTTCATCATCAATTCCTGGTGAACCGGGAAGGCCAGGCCAGGTTTGGGATTGGGAATGACCTCAGTACACCAGCTATCGCTTCCTACCATAGTTATCTTTTTTTCTGCCACCCATCCTGCCACTTCAAGACCAATACCAGGGGGATTGTGATTGTATTCATCGGGCTTATCCCAAAGCGAAGACCAGCCATAACGGAAGAGCAATGCATCACCCGGACTGATGTCTTTTTCCGAAATGCCTTGCTTTTCCATAGCTCCACGGACATCTTCCAAAGTCACCTCATAACTGTTCGGCAGGCGATCCATTTCTTTATAGGAAGCGATATCGATCAGGATCCCTTTCGTGATGATGGGTTTAACATGTTCTATCCCTAGCTTTTTCAATCCACTATAACTATCCATTTCCTTAGCGGTAAAACCATTATAGAATACATACTGATTTTGCCCGTTTGCCATGGTAACCTCCTGGCCGATATGGCCAAGGCCATCGAACTGGGTACCCACCTGACCGATTTGTGTGGCCAGGAATTCATCATTGCCTACTATACGATTCGCGCCTCCCGCTGCACCTTTACTGGGTAATATCATGGAATATGTTCTGCCAGGATAAAGGGGCATCCCCTGCTCATATATTTGTCCCAGTTCATAAATCTTTCCGGTTGTGGCCAGTTGAAGGGACTCCATTACTTTTTGATCAGTAATTCGGTTCGAAGCCCCGGCCTGGTCCTCTTCCCCCCATTCACTGTTTGGCCAGAAAGGACCTTCTGACCTTGTTTGACCGAAAAGTGATATCTGGAAGCACAGAGCCATCATAAAAGATAATCTCAAACAACGAAAACAAAACAGAGTATAAACATTCTTCATAGTACAGGCCTTTAGATTGATCAACAAGAATAATGATTAAAAAGGTACGTAGAATTGCTTGCAGATCATAATAAAAAACAAGGTCAAGGCCGAATTAGGGATCATTTAATATCAACAAAAATTCTGAGCTATAGATGCTATTTACCAATCTTCAACGCGCTTTACTCCTTGGCAAGGCAAGGCCTCAAAAAATTCTAATTCCAATTTGAAGGCCGTCTTGTAGGCTTGAAATATCTCATTGGTAAACTGCTCAATTTCATCTTTCCGAATCAGGTTAATAGAACAACCACCAAAGCCACCTCCCATTATCCTGGCTCCGAGCACCTGGTCAAAGTCTCTGGTAAAATCCACCAGGAAGTCGAGCTCTTTGCAGGAGACTTCATAGTCGTGGCGCAAACCTTCATGCGTAGCGTACATAAGTGCGCCTAAGGTGTTGAGGTCACCTGCTTGAAGGGCCTTTACAGCAGATAATACTCTTGCATTTTCTTCAACTACGTAGCGCGCGCGCCTATAGACAGTCGGAAGTCGGAAGTCGGAAGTCCGAAGACTTAAATAGTCGAGCATATTGGTAGTGACGTCACGGAGAGATTGGATTTCCGGATATTTTTCCTGAAGGATCTGAACGGCCTGCTGGCA
This sequence comes from Flavobacteriaceae bacterium, assembly GCA_965212205.1. Lineage (GTDB taxonomy): Bacteria > Bacteroidota > Bacteroidia > Flavobacteriales > Flavobacteriaceae > JAHEJJ01. The sequence continues at coordinate 248,014 of CBDBUX010000016.1, read as the reverse complement.
TTCCTGCTGGCGGGTATTGTATTCGGAGTTGGCCAGCTCGTGGGAGACTCCCGAGTTGAGCAATAAGAAAGTGTAATCGCCAAGATCGAGTGGTATATATTCATAGTCTAACGAACGGCAGTCGAGTAAAATTACCTGACCTTCTTTGCTCATCATCGATGCGAACTGGTCCATTATTCCACTCATTATCCCAACGTAATTGTGGTCGGCCTGTTGGCAGAGCTTTACCATTTCTACTTTGGATAACCCGAGATCGAAGAGTTCGTTAAGGCCATAGGATAAGCCGCATTCCAGGGCGGCACTGGAGCTTACACCGCTTCCTACCGGGAGGATTGATTCGATGGTGCAGTCAAAGCCTTTTAGGGGTAAGTCTTCATTTTTGGTGTTTAGGGTAAGGCTGAGGCTTAGGCGAAGGTTCAGTATTTTTAATATTTCGGAGATGACACCTTGAATGTAATTATGCCATGATGTAGAACTTCGCTCCATGGTCTTGAAATCGAATTCATGCACCGGACCGAAACCACGACTTTCGACACGGCAGGTACTAGAAGTCCCGTTGGCCTCGAAAGTGAATAGAAGGTGCTTATCTATGGCTGTAGGGAGGACATAGCCCAGGTTATAGTCTGTATGTTCTCCGATGATATTAATGCGCCCTGGCGCCTTAATGGTTAGCTTCTCCATTATGTCTTATTAATCTTTTCCGAAGCTAAATAATAATCTCGAATTATTTAAAGATGTTTCTTTCTGTTCTTTTGTCTTGAAACAAAAGAACCAAAAATTCAATAAGCTTTTGTATGAAATTTTTGGCTCCACCAAAACCGCAAGTGCCGCTTTCCGCTCCATGCTCTTTTACGCTATGCGTAACGCACTTCCGCTCGCGGCATTGCTATTTCTTCAAAAGCTTCAGCTGATTAGAAGGTCAACCTTTATCTTCAGCAAAAGAGACAAGCTCCGTTAAGAATTGCTGAAACCCTGGAAGCAATTTAGGAGATTGACTCTGGTTTTGATGCTTTGCAGCAAAAATGCCTAAGAGAAAGTGCATTTTCTTTTGCTTCGTTTTCTTTGGGCAAGCAAAGAAAATGAAGAGCTAGAATTTTCTATCCGGACTAAACGGTTCAAGATCCATACTCGGCTTTTTTCCATCAACGATCTCTGCGATTAGCAGCCCCGTTGCCGGACCTAAACTCCAGCCCATCATGGCATGTCCTGTGGCGAAGCTGAGATTGACGTATTTCTCACTTCTTCCGATATAGGGTAAACCATCAGGACTTACAGGGCGTAAACCACTTTGGGCATTGGCCTTTTCTTCTGCGCTGAATTCAAGACCAGTGTAATACTGTTGGGCTGCATTAGCGATGGCTTCTACCCGCTCTTTCCTGATCTTTTGGTTGATACCGGAAAATTCCATGGTACCTGAAAACCTGGTAAATCCCTTCATAGGGGTAACCGCTACTTTGGCTTCCATCAATACTGCCGGATATTGAATTCCGACAGGACGTTCCACATTGATTCTATATCCCTTACCTGCCTGCAAGGGTATTTTCAGGTCTAATTGTTTTGCAAGCTTTCCCGTCCAGCTCCCGGCGGCTAATACCACTTCATCGGCCTTGTATTCATTTAAATCGGTAACCACATTTTGGATCGACTTGCCAGAAACTGCAATACGCTGTACTTCTTCATTGGCCTTTAAGCTTACACCTGCCTTTTTTAGATAGGCCATCATTTTAGTCATAAACTCTGTTGGGGTAGTATGTCCATCACATTGGTAGTGAATGGCGCCGGCCACATCGAGTTCTATTTCAGGCTCAAGAATTTTTAGCTGTTCTAGGTTCAGAGTATCCACTTCCAACCCAATGAATTTGGCTTTTTCGGCTACCTCCATTTCTTCTGCCCCGGCTTTTTCTGTTTTATAGAGCATTAACAGCCCCTTTCGTTCCAAATGGAAATCTCCGAGATCTCCGGAAGTTTTGATGTCTTCAAAAAGCTCCCGACTCAGGATATTAATGTCTTTTATTACCGGGATGGCCTTTTCGACCTTTGCCTTTGTAGATGCCCTTTTAAAATACCAGGCCCACTTAAGCAATTCGGGGTCTAATCTCGGTTTAATATAAAAAGGAGAAGCCGAATTGAACATCCATTTCAAGCCTTTGGTAATCATACCAGGTGCTGCAAGTGGTATAATGTGACTTGGAGTGATATAACCTGCATTCACGTAAGAGGCGCCTTGGGTGAAATTCGATTTCTCGATCACCGTTACCTGATGACCATTTTTATGCAAAAAATAGGCGGTGCTCAAACCAGCGATACCTCCACCAATAACAACAATATTTTTACTCATATTTATAGTACCTGAAACCCGTGAGCATATGGGTCGGCTTCATCGATTGTGATGGTATTCTGGCCATAGATCCTTGCCCAACCCGTAATGCTTGGAATAATGGCAGGTATTCCACCTATTTCTGTAATGGCTTCCACTTTGCCGGTAAAGCGAGAACCGATAATGCTTTCGTGTATAAATTCATCACCTGGCCTGAGTTTTCCCCTGGCCGCCCATTGTGCCATCCTGGCCGATGTACCCGTACCACAGGGAGAACGGTCGATAGCCTTATCCCCATAAAAAACTGCAGAACGAGCTGTAGCACCCAGCCCGGGGGCTCCTGTCCAAAGGACATGACTTACATCTCGAATCGTTGTATTTTCAGGGTGGATAAACCGATCCGGATATTTTTCATTGATCTTTTCCCTAATCTCCCTGCCCATGCTAATTAGAACATCAGCGGAGTAATTGGCCATATCCTTGTAATTATGTTGAGTATCAACGATGGCGTAAAAATTTCCACCATATCCTACATCGAAAAATATTTCACCAAGATTACTGCTTTCCACATTCAGACCTTCGCCGGCCAGATAGGAAGGGACATTGGTAAACTTTACCCATTCTACCCGCCCATTATCATTACCATATTCTACAACAACCAGCCCTGCCGGGGTTTCCATCCGGACTGTGCCAGGAATTTTTGGAGAGATAAGGCCCACTTCGATCCCGATAGTGATCGAACCTATGGTTCCATGTCCGCACATAGGTAGGCAACCACTGGTTTCGATAAAGAGAATACCCAAATCGTTTTCCGGATTGGTAGGTGGATAAAAAATGCTGCCGCTCATCATATCATGGCCACGGGGTTCGAACATAAGTCCTTTTCGTATCCAATCAAATTCACTTAAAAAATGGCCACGTTTTTCACTCATTGTAGCACCTTCCAGTGCCGGCCCGCCTTCGGCGACAACCCTCACCGGGTTACCACAGGTATGTGCGTCAATGCATCTGAATCGGTGGACTGCCATAGCGGCAAAGTACGCTAATATATCGGAGAATTGGAATAGGAACCGTTCACCATTCTGAGGATGCTTAATGGATTTTTGTCCTTAAGAGCATCTGGTAGTAATTCCTGTGGCCAGTCCTGGTATGAAACCGGCCGCACCCATCGCCTGATCGCCGAGGCACCTACGGCACCAAACCGTGAATCCGTTGAGGCCGGAAAAGGACCGCCATGCTGCATAGCCGGAGATACTTCTACGCCTGTAGGAACACCATTATGGATAATGCGACCCACCCGCCCACGCAGGGCCTCGATAACATCATCATACTCCTTCATTTCCTTGGCTTCACCCAATATTGTACCGGTGAGTTGTCCTTCCAGTCTTTTTAAAATCCGGCGCATTTCGGTACGGTCTTCGCACTGTACCACCAATGAAAAAGGTCCAAATACCTCTTTATGTAAGGCAGGATTCCTCATAAAAGTTTTTCCGTCTACGGTAAGTAACAGTTGCCGTGCATAATTCGCATCTACATCTTCTTTATAAGCTGCAATCACCGAAGTCCCTTTTTCAGAAGCCAAGCTAAGCTTTGCCTCCTCGTAATTTCCATGAATTTTTGGATGAAGCATTAAACCTGGTGCGGTTTTCAGCAATTGGTCTCCAAGTTGAGCAATAAAATTAAGTAAAGAAGGCGATTTAAACCCAAGGATGAGGCCCGGATTTGTACAAAATTGACCCGTACCAAGGGTTATGGATTCTGCATATGCCTGTGCCCAACGGCCAGTATCCTTTTTAAGTGCAGAAGGCATTACTACAACCGGATTTATACTACCCATTTCGGCAAAGACGGGGATAGGTTCTTCGCGTTCACAGGCGAGTTTGGCAAGTGCGGTACCCCCGGCAATACTTCCGGTAAAACCCACTCCTTTAATTGAAGGGTGGGAGACCAGTTGCTGGCCAACTTCAATCCCGCTACTGTTTAAATTGGAAAAGATCCCATCGGGCATTTCTGTTCTCATGGCAGCTTTGATGATGGCCGAGGCCACCAGTTCTCCTGTACCCGCGTGCATAGGGTGGGATTTTACGATCACAGGACAGCCTGCGGCCAGGGCTGTTGCCGTGTCACCCCCTGCCGTGGAATAGGCAAGCGGAAAATTACTCGACCCGAATACCGCAATCGGCCCGATAGGGATAAGCATTTTTCTGAGGTCAGGTTTTGGGACTGGTTTCCGATCGGGGATGGGGGTATCGATGATGGCTTCGACCCAGGATCCCTCGAGCAGAAGTTCAGCCATAGTGCGCAATTGAAAAATTGTACGCCCGCGTTCGCCCTGGGCACGCCCTTTAGGCAACCCGGATTCGGCCATATAAGTTTCGAGTAATTCATCACCCAGCGCTTCAATTTCTTCCGCGATGGTTTTTAGGAAATTAGCTTTTCGCTCGCCGGAATAATTCCGGTAGATCTCAAATGCTTTTGATGCCAGTTGGGCGGCTTCATCGACCTCATCGATGGAAGCCTCGTGGAATTCCCATTCGGTTTCCGCGTTTAATTTGGGATCGAGAGTCTTAAATGTAATGGTTCCTATAGCAGATAGCTGGTAGCCAATATGATTTTTACCGGTGATCATAGCGGTATAAAAGTTTAAAAGTTCAGATTTTACGAGCGGGGATACTAATTTACACTAAAGTTTCTTAATAAGTAAGGTGTCTAAAACCTAAAGCATGAAGATAGAAATTCAAGTCTGGCCTTGACTTTTTTTAGCCACCAAATTCCGACATAAGATCCTTATATTCAGGTAATACGGGCCTAACAGAAAGTCCGTCTTCGATTATCTGTAAAACTTTTTTGCGTTCTTCTCCCTTCAATGGCAATCTAGGTTTGCGCACATATTCCGACCCCAAACCAGTGGCCACCTCGGCTAATTTTATGTTTTGTACGAGTTGCGGACTGATATCGAGCTCAAGTAATGGCATAAACCACTGGTAGATAGAACGGGCATCATCTATCCGGCCCGCCTTCGACAATTCGTAAATAGCTACTGTTTCCCTCGGGAAAGCACAAACGAGTCCGGCTACCCATCCATCGGCTCCCATCAACAGTGATTCAAGGGCCAGAGTATCCACCCCACAAAGAATACTAAGTCTGTCGCCAAAACGATTTCGAAGCCTGGTGATGTTGGTCAAATCGCGTGTCGATTCCTTCACCGCCTGTATGTTGTCTAGCTCGAGTAATTCCTCGAACATATCCAGGGTGACCTCGATACCGTAATCCACTGGGTTATTGTAGACCATGATGGGCAAATCCGTATTGAGGGCTACTTCCTTAAAATAGGCAATGGTCTCATAGTCTGTGGCTTTGTATCTCATGGGAGGCAGCATCATAAGCCCGCTTGCGCCATGGCGTTCAGCCCTGGCTGCCGCTTTAATTCCCCCACGGGTGGTCTGTTCAGCAATATTGACAATGACCGGAATCTGGCCATCGGCCACTTCAACCGCAGTATCAGTAAGCCTATTTTTTTCAACTTTTTTAAGTGTACTGGCTTCTCCCAGGGTGCCGCCAAGGATAAGCGCTGTTACCCCTGCATCGATCTGGGCACGTAGATTATGTTCAAACAGTTTCAGGTCTAGTTTGTCGTCTTCGGTAAACTTAGTGGTCACGGCAGGCATAACGCCTTTCCAATCAAATTCCATAGGCTTGCGTTTAAAGGGTAAATGTAGAATAATTTAAGATTAAAAGTGAAAAGTGAAAAGTGAAAAGTGAAAAGTGAAAAGTGAAAAGTGAAAAGTGAAAAGTGAAAAGTGAAAAGTGAAAAGTGAAAAGTGAAAAGTGAAAAGTGAAAAGTGAAAAGTGAAAAATGTCCCGCTAGCTATCGGGAGTGAAAGCTGAAAAGTGAAAATGGATAACAATTGCGAGTTTTCAACATTATTGTCAGCAGGAAAATTGCGGGTCGGGGATGATTAAATATTGGATTTCTTAGGATCTTACAACTTCGGTCTTTAATATCCTGTGACTTCAGAGGTAAGTCAGGTTTGATATGATAATTCACCATTTATTACCGAACGTACGGTAAAATAATTTTTTATATATTTGCATTATGAGACCACAAAAGGTAAAAGACCGGGAGTTGATCGACATGCTATTTTCTGCCATTCGTGCCAGGGGATATTCGGGCGCAAGTATTAGCGAATTATCTGCTGAGACCGGATTAAAAAAAGCGAGTCTATATCATCGCTTCCCAGGGGGTAAGGAAGATATTGTAAGGGCAGTACTGAAGGAGGTAATCACCTGGTCTGAAAAAAATATTGCAGGGGTTTTGGAAAGCCCTAATTTAGATGCGGATACCCGTTTAGAACTGGTATTGTCTAATATAAGTACACTCTATAAGGGAAGTAAAAAGAATTGCGTTTTTGCTGCTCTGTCTCTTGAAAATGGATTGCAGCTTTTTGGCAACGACATAAAAAAAGGCCTGAGGATCTGGATAGGGGCATTTACGAATTATGGCCGGAGCATTGGATTAACACAACTATCGTCGGAGAAGAAGGCCAATGAGGTGGTTAGTCTGATTCAGGGCAGCCTGGTAGTTTGCAGGATCATGGAGGATAAATCGGCATGGAATGAAGCTATGCGTCGCATAGAGGAGATTTTTAAATATTAACGTTATAACCGAACAAAAGGTAAAAAAGAAAAATTATGAATACTATGAAAATTGGAATTAATGGTATGGGACGAATTGGGCGCGCAGGCCTGAAATTAATAATGGATACTCCAGGGCTCGAGGTGGTGGCCGTAAATGACATTGTCTCTATTGAAAACATCGCTTATTTGCTTAAATACGACTCGGTTTATGGTATTTATGACAAGGAGGTTTCTGTTCAGGGCAATTACCTGATCGTTGACGGCCATGAAATCTTGTACAATTCGATCCGTAACCCTGAAGAATTACCCTGGAAAGAGAACGACGTAGAACTGGTAATTGAAAGCACTGGCCTTTTCACCTTGCAGGAAGATGCAGAAAAACACATCGCAGCCGGGGCTAAAACTGTTGTAATATCTGCTCCTACAAAAAGTGCAGATACCCCTACCGTAGTACATGGTGTTAATACAGAAGCTGGTAAGACAAGTGTTTTCAGTTGTGCCAGCTGTACCACAAACAACATAAGTCCGGTTGTTGAAGTCCTGGGCCGCCGGATTGGAATAAAAAAGGCAATAATGACCACCGTTCATGCCTATACCGCATCGCAGACCATGGTAGACGGTCCTTCAAAAAAGAATTTCAGGATGGGCCGGGCTGGAGCTGCAAACCTGGTACCCACTACAACCGGTGCGGCGATTGCTACAACCAAGGCTTTACCCGATTATCAGGGAAAATTCGACGGTGTCGCCATACGGGTACCTATCCCGGTAGGCTCTATTTCAGATATGACTTTTGTAACTGAAAAACCCGTCACTGTGGAGGAAGTTAATGCAATTTTAGTGGAAGAATCCCTTACCGATCGATATAAAGAGGTGTTGGCTACAACAGACCAACCTATTGTTTCTTCAGATATTGTTGGGAGTTCTTATGCTTCTACCGTAGATTTGGGCATGACAAGAGTAGTAGATGGCGATCTGCTCAAGGTGATGACCTGGTACGACAACGAATGGGGATTTACCAATCAGATGATAAGACAAATACTTGAAATAAAAGGATGATGGAAGACTATTGGAGTGTAATGGAGCGCTGTGAGGAACTGGCTGAAATGGCAGAGACAAATGGGAATAGCGCTGTGGGCAGTGTATTGATGGTAGGGGGAAAAATTATAGCCGAAGCGGAAGAGGCCTCCAATTCTAAAGAAGATGTAAGCTGCCATGCTGAAATGGAGGCGATACGAAAAGCACGCAAAAAACTTGGCAAGGATCTGAGGGGAGCGGTACTGGTAAGTACAAAGGAACCCTGTGTGATGTGCAGTTATGCCATTCGATTTCATCGCATCAGTACGGTGGTGTATAGGCAAAAAGCAACTTTTCTCGGTGGAGATGGGAGCTATCATATTTTAACCACTCGTAATGTTCCCGGAGACTGGGGTGCCCCGGTACGGGTAGTGCAACTCAAGAAAAAAAAGGTAAACTCCTGAATGGATTTGTCGGTAGCGCAATTATTTACGTGGCGGAATGAGACTTAACCAGATAACGGTTCCCACTAAAAATGTGGAAAAATCGATAATCTTTTACCAGATTATGGGTATGAAACTTATCGTTAAGGCTTTGCCCCATTACGCCCGATTTGAATTGCCCGAGGGAGAGTCCACTTTTTCCCTGCATCTGGTGGAGGAATTACCCAAGGGAGATGGGGTCTATGTGTATTTTGAATCGGACAGGCTCGATGCCTGGGTGGAAGATCTAAAGACAGAAGGGATCCTGTTCGATGAATTGCCCGAAAATCGGCGTTGGCTTTGGAGGGAGGCACGACTTCGCGATCCGGATGGGAACCAACTCATTCTCTACCATGCCGGTGAAAACCGTAAGAATCCTCCCTGGAGAGTTTCTCCATAGCAATAGCCTCTTTTCAATTTTGTACTTTTCAGGATGACTTTAAAAACATGCTTACTAACTAATAATGCAGGTGTAATGAAATATATCATAATAGTATTGTTTACCAGTATTTTCTGTTTTCCCATAAATTCTTCGGCCCAGGTCGAGATCTATAAGAAATCGGATACCGGGAAGGATACCGTAGCTATGATCCATAAGATATTTGAGGATTATGACAGTCTTGAAAAACCGGGAGTGTCTGTAACAGTGGTAAAAGACGGGAAGGTGGTGTTTAAAAATGGCTATGGCAGTGCCAACCTCGAATACGATATTCCGGTAGAACCTTCAACGGTATTTCATGTCGCCTCGGTTTCCAAGCAGTTTACGGTTTTTGCTATTTTGTTGTTACAGGAAGAAGGCAAGCTCTCCCTCGATGACGATATCCGAAAATATATTAAGGAAGTCCCGGATTTCGGGACCACGATAAGTTTGAGGCACCTCGCCACACATACCAGCGGATTGCGCGATCAGTGGGATTTGCTCAGGATCGGAGGCTGGAGAATGGACGATGTAATCACCACAGAACACATTCTTAGGCTGGTATCACAGCAAAAGGAACTGAATTTTCAGCCCGGCGAAAAATATGTTTATTGCAATACAGGATTTACTTTATTGGCTGAAGTAGTGTCTCGGGTATCTGGTTTCACCTTTCCAAAATTCACACAAAAGAAAATGTTCGGACCGCTTAAAATGGAAAAGACATTGTTTTATGACGATCATGAGAAGATTGTGAAAGACCGGGCCTATTCGTATTCAAAGGCCGAGGACAATTACAAAAAAAGCCGCTTAAACTATGCTAATGCCGGTGCAACAAGTCTGTTTACCACGGCGGAAGACCTTGCGTTGTGGACGCTGAATTTCCAAAACCCTAAGATAGGCAACCAGGCCATGATCGATCAGATGAATACTCTGGCAACACTCAACAATGGGGAGACCTTTGGCGGGGCATATGGTCAATTTGTCGGCACCTATAAAGGACATAAGCAAATTCAACATGGTGGTGCCGATGCCGGATACAGGTCTTATCTGGCTCGCTTTCCTGAAAACAACCTGGCGGTGATTACCATGAGTAATTTTGCAGATTCCAATCCGTGGAACCTGGCGATGAAAGTGGCAGATCTTTATCTGGAAGACGAGAGTAAGACAGGCGAGGAAGAGAGAGAACCGAGCATATATAAAAGCTTGTCTCCGGAGCACCTAAAGCAATTTGAAGGTCATTACTGGAGCGAGGAGGATCAGCTCTCCAGGCAAATCAAGCTGGAGAAAGATACGCTGAGGTATATACGAAGCGAAAACAATAAGACCGCACTAGTTCCTGTCGATTTTAATAAGTTCGAAATGCATAATATCGCCACACATGTAACAGTCGAATTCACCAATGAAAATAATAATCGTGGAATGAAGGTTACCGAGGGTAACGGGAAGCAATATCAATTCGGCAAATATATACCGATAGACCCTTCAACGTATAATATAAGCCCATATGTAGGAACATATTTTTGCCCTGAATTGATGACCGAATATCAAATCATTTTTAAGAACGGCAAGCTCCTTGCCAAACATTTCCGACTTGGAGATATTCCTTTAACCATTATCAGGGAAGACCAGATAGAAGCCCCTGGTGGCATCAAGATCCATATGCAAAGATCCGAAGATGGTAAAGTGAACGGCATGAAGGTGAGTACTGGCCGGGTATATGATCTTATGTTCGTCAAAAAATAAAAAAACCGCAACATATGTTGCGGTTTCAATTCGATACGATAGTTGATATTATTCGTTACCTCCTGCTGTAACAGTGGTATGATCACAACTGTAAAGCGCATCGGAAGCAGCATAAACAGCAGCATCGGCAGACTTTTGAGCTTCTTTTGCTGCGTCGAGCGATTTTCTCATAAAATATCGTACATCGCCAAGGTTCCTGGCTCCACTGGCCTTTTTGGCGTTGGTATACGCTTCATCGGCAAAATCTCTGGTATCAATGGCATATCGTTCTGCATCGATCGTATAACTTTTTACATCATCTTTACCACAACTACCGGAATAATGTTGTGCTTCCGCAGCCATATTTACGGCTTCATAAGCCGAACCTAATACTTCACCTGCGAATATCTGCGCCTTCCTGGCCTGTGCACGAGCGGCACTATAATTTGCTGCGAAGGCCGCGCTTTCGGCAAAGGTTTCTACCTGGCCGACAATCTTTTGAACTTCTTCTGCATGTTGTTTTACACCGATTATTTCACTTTGGAAAATATCACATTGCCCAAAGACGGTCATAGGTGCCATCACAGATAAAGAAATGGCTAAAAAGAATACTTTAAGTCTTGGTTGTTTCATAGGGGATTTTTTTTCTACACCTAATTAAACAATAATTATTGAAATAAGTTTTAGTGCTTTGGACAAACCGTCAGAAAATAAGACAAATGGTTGTTGAAATATATTAAAACAGATAATTCCTGCATTAATTGCCTATAGTGCTAAAATTCAGCTCGATAAGATGTAGAAAAAACAAGCTGAAGAGATATTGTGGCCGTTATCAAAGGTCAAATAGGTCAGTATTGATATTGTTTTACAATAGCTTTTTTGTACCGAACCTGATGAAAACCCGATTTATAATCATCGTTTGATTGCATAGGTAGTGCAGTGGACAGGGTTACTTTGGATGCTGGTTGGGCTCCGCCGCCTGACCATTTTTAGGTTAAATCTCTGTTTCATGAAACCAGATAACGATCCTATACATACCATGGAAAACCTGATCTACAAAAACAGGATCAAAGGCCCCTCGCTATACATATGTATTCTTTGGGCTTTGTCTGTAGCCTTATTCATTTTGCCATGGATCAACATAGATATCACTAGTCAAAGCAGGGGACTGATTCGCCCGCTTTCTGAAAACATCACCATTAACTCGGCCGTAGGCGGAAAACTGATTTATCACAATATGGACAATAATCAAATGGTACGTAAGGGCGATACCTTGCTCGCCCTTTCGGTTGATGGAATCACCAATGAGATAGTACAAGTAGATTCGATGCGGCTGATTGATAATCGTATAAAAAAGGATCTTAGCAATTTGCTTAAATCCAAATATGGTCAGGTAGAGACAGCGGCTGTTAAGCAGCAATTACTAGCCTATCAAACGGAGAAAGCCATGTTAGAAAATAAATTGAAATCGGCTCGCATGAATTATAACAGATATAAGAAACTTTATACCAGGCACGTAATCGCTTTGTCTGAATTTGAAGAATACGAACTACAACTCACCCAGGCTATAAAGGCCCTCAGGCTCTATGTACAAAACCAACGCCTGGTCTGGGAGCGGGATAAACAACGGCTGATAGAAAAACTAAAGCAGGGTAATATTCGATCCACCCTACTGTCCTCAAGTTTGAAGGATTATTACCTGCTCGCGCCAATAGATGGCGTTCTGGAGCAGGTTTATGGATTGGAGATCGGCGCGGTGGTAAGACCCGCCGAACAGCTGGGTGTTATTTCACCTTTGGGCGAGTTAATTGTAGAAAACATAGTTCTTCCCAGGGATATTGGCTGGATAGAATTAGGACAACCAGTCCGCTTTCAACTCGATGCCTTTCCTTACCAGGAGTGGGGCGTGCTTGAAGGCTACGTAAAGGAAATTGATAAGAACATTACCCTAAAGAACAACCAGGCGTATTTCAGGGTTTTCTGTGGCTTTAAGAACACCAGTCTGGCCTTGCCCAATGGTTATGGCGCAGAGATATCTAAAGGGATGACCCTGACTACGAGTTACTTTATCATCAGGCGAAACATATTCTCATTATTCTTCGATAAGCTGGAAGACTGGCTTAATCCAAGGAAACGAAATGGCGAAGTTGTTGAAAACCAAAACCGGTGAATGAGATCCCGCAATGTTAAACAGCACGATGCTAATGATTGCGGACCAGCCTGCCTGGTCTCGGTGGCCCATCACTTTGGGCTAAGGGTACCAATCGCCCGAGTTCGTCAGCTGGCCCGAACCGATGGTCAGGGTACCAGTATGCTGGGCCTTGTGGGAGCGGCAGAAAAGGTAGGTCTCAGTGCCAAGGGAGTGAAATGCAAGAAAGAATACTTATCTGAACTGCCCCGGCCTGCCATCGCACATGTCTCGCTTCAATCTACCCAAAACTTTCACTATGTAGTCCTGTATGGGGTCGGAAGGAAAGGAGTACGGATGATGGACCCGGCCTATGGCAAGATGCAAACCTGTACGATCAGCGAATTTCAGGCACGATGGACCGGGGTCGTACTTTTATTGGCCAAGAAACAAGACAATCAACCACTTTTTGAAGTACAGGCACCATGGCAGCGATTTTGGATATTGGTTCGTCCACATAAAGAGGTTTTCCTTCAGGTTCTTTTTGGTGCCCTGATCTATACCCTACTCGGTTTAGGGATCTCGGTTTATGTTCAGAAGATCGTAGATCAAGTCCTGCTCAACGGCAACAGGAACCTTTTGAATCTTCTGAGTCTTATAATGATAGGAATTATTTTGTTACAAGCATATATCGGGTTAAAAAGGAGGGTCTTTGTTTTAAAAACCGGCCAGTTGATCGATGCAAGATTGATTCTTGGGTATTATAAGCATCTGCTGAGGTTACCACAGCGTTTTTTTGATACCATGCAGGTGGGTGAGATTATCTCCAGGATTAACGATGCGGTTAAAATCCGAGCGTTTATCAACAATACCGCCATAGACATGCTGGTAAACCTCCTCATCGTAGTATTTGCATTTCTATTGATGTTCACGTATTCCTGGCGCCTTGCGTTATTGGTATTGGTGATTATTCCGGTTTATCTGGTGATATACCTGCTTATGAATCATGTCAACAAAAAGGTAGAGCGAAAGTTAATGGAAGATTCTGCCTTCCTTGAGAGTCAGCTTGTAGAGAGTGTTACCCATATCAGAACAGTGAAAGCATTCGGGATGGAGCCTTTCACCGCCAAAAAAACGGAAAATCGTTTTGTCGCTTTATTATTCACCTTTTATAGGTCTACTATGAACGATATCCTGGCCACCGACTCTACCCGGTTCCTGGCCTCGTTTTTTATGGTGTTAATGTTATGGACCGGTGCGGGCTATGTTCTCGAAGGCCAGATCACTGCAGGAGAATTGCTTTCATTCTATGCACTCGCCGGCTATTTTAATCAGCCTCTGCTAGCACTCATCGGTGCGAATAAAACAATTCAAAATGCCCTGATTGCAGCAGACCGCTTGTTCGAGATTATGGATCTCGAGCGCGAACACAGGGCGAACCAACTTGAACTGCATAATGAAATTGTTGGGGATATCTGTTTTGAGAATATCGGGTTTAGATATGGTCATCGTATAGAACTATTCAAAAATTTCAATGCCTGCATAAGGCAAGGGAAAATCACTGCGGTAGTAGGAGAGAGTGGAAGTGGCAAGAGCACTTTGGTAAAATTGTTGATGCAGCTCTACCCTCTAAACGAAGGGAGGATCAAAATCGGTTCTATCGATTTATCTCTGGCAGACAAGATGAGTCTTCGGAGAACAATCGGCGTTGTCCCTCAGGATGTAGAGCTTTTCAATGGTAGTATATTAGATAATATCGTGCTGGGGGAAACCCCCGATTTACCCAGAATCATGAAACTATTAGAGGATTTGGGAATCGATGAATTTGTACGCTGTATGCCCCATGGATACAACACTGAAATCGGCGAGAATGGGGCAACGCTTTCAGGCGGACAAAAACAACGGATTGCCATTGCCAGAACATTATACCGGGCGCCCAGGATATTGATCCTGGATGAGGCTACTGCAGGACTGGATGCCAAATCAGAACAAGCGGTGAAGGAAGTTGTCGGCAAATTTGTTTCCGGCGGTGGAACGGTCATCGTTATATCTCATCAGTTGAATAGTACGGTTATGGCAGATCAGATCTTGGTCTTAAAACAAGGACGCCTGGTAGAGCAGGGAAAACATTCTACACTACTGAAAAGTAGAGGTGCGTATAGTGATCTTTGGGAAAGGCAAAGGTTTAGAAACTAATTATCAAGTAGTTAAAGAAGAATTTATTCCGGATAACCGGTAATAACAATTGCATATTTCAGACTGGTTTCATACATTTAAGAAGTTCCTCCTCTAACCTTTAATACGCAAAAATGAAAAATCTAGCCTGGGTTTTGGCTCTAGCGCTCCTGCTTTGTGCCTGTAGGAAAGACAAAGACGAGGATTACGATTCCACTGCTCAAACCGATCGCATCCAAATGGAGGATTGCTCGCTGATCTGAATTAAGATAGGTTTGTTTTATAATATTTTGAGATCGCCTCTCGCGTGGCGATAGGGAAGTCTTTTTTGTTTTTAACTGAAAATAGGAAGAAAGCATTATTTTTGGAGGCTTACCCATCTATATGAAAATTCTTTTTCACGTATTGATATTTATACTATTTCTCTGCTGGGGTTGTAGCGAGGCACTTACAGCAGAACAAATACTACAAAAGAGCATGGCATATCACGATCCTGAAGATCGGTGGTCTGTTTTTAGAGATTCGCTAAATATTCAATTGGAAACCCCCGATGCACCCGACCGGCTGAGCACGATATATATCGACAATAAATCAGGTTCGTTTTATGTGAAGGCGTCAAGAGATAGCAGTATTGTTGAATATGAGGTCGGTAAGGACAGTTGTCTGGTGAAATGGAATAGTAGTAGCGATTTCTCCATAGCCGAGGCAGAAGAGTATGGTCTGACTTGTGAGCGGGCAAAAATGTATCGGAATTATTATACCTATCTGTATGGATTGCCAATGAAGCTAAAAGATCCGGGTACAAAACTCAGTCCGGAGGTGGAATTCAGGAATTTTAAAGGGAAGGATTATTCGGTTTTGCGGGTCGATTATGATGCTGAGGTAGGTACTGATATCTGGTATTTTTATTTTGATCCGAAAACCCATGCGATGGAGATTTATCAGTTTTACCGTTCGGATGAAAACGGACAACCCAAAAAAAATACCGGCGAATATATACTGCTGAGCGGGGAGGAGGAAATCGGTGAAATCCGGATGCCTAAAACCAGGGCCTGGTATTATAATAAGGACGATAAGTATTTGGGAACGGACATGCTAAAATAATGTTTCATACAGGTAGATATCCTTTATTGGTTTCAATTCGGCCTATATGACAAATGATAAGAGACATAATATGAAAATTCTCCTCTACGGGGCAAACGGATATACCGGCCAGCTCATCACCAGATATGCCTTGGAGAACGATTTGGCACCTATTCTTGCGGGTCGTAATAAGGAGGCCATTAAATCTCTTGCGACGGCCAATGATCTGGAATACAGGGTTTTTGATCTGGACAATAGTGATGAAGTAGACAGGGCACTGGAAGGTGTTGAACTGGTATTACATGCGGCCGGACCATTTATGTTTACGGCAAAACCGATGATCAAATCATGTATGAGGAAAGGGGTCCACTATCTTGATATTACCGGTGAGATCGCGGTATTTGAAATGGCTTCCCGGTTTAATGGAAAGGCGAAGGATAAAGAGGTGGTCATTATGCCGGGAGTGGGCTTCGATGTGGTGCCTACCGACTGTATGGCTGTCTATTTAAAGCAAAAGCTGCCCGATGCCACCCGGCTAAAACTAGGCTTTGGAAGTGTTGGTGGGGGTATTTCACGCGGAACCGCAATGACTATGATCGAAGGGCTTGGTGCGGGTTCTGCCGAACGTGCCGATGGCCGGATCGTCAGGGTACCTATGGCCAAAAAGACCTTTAAGTTAGAAGTAGCAGGCAAATCCTACCAAATGATGTCCATTCCCTGGGGAGATGTCTCGACCGCCTACCACAGTACCGGCATTCCCAATATCGAAACCTATACCGCAGTCTCCTCTTCCGCCCTGAGGATGGCCCGACTTCAAAACCATTTTGGAGGTATAATGCGAAGTGGAATAATAAAGCGTTTTTTGCGTAAAAAAGTGGAAAACCGTCCTTCGGGCCCGTCGGACGCGCGCCGGGACAGAGCATATAGTTTTGTCTACGGGGAAGCGACCAATGCCAAAGGTGAAAAGGCTGCTGCGCTGCTACACAGCCCGGAAGGTTATACACTTACCGCGATTACCAGTGTTATGATCGCCAAAGCTGTTTTGAATGGTGAAGTTGAGCCTGGTTTTCAGACCCCGGCAAAAGCTTTTGGAGCAGATTTTATTCTACAGGTGGATGGGACAAAAAGGATGGATTTATAAGTGGGGGGATCAAATTTTGGAATTAGCGGGTAGTGATCTGATGTTGAGTATATACCCTACTAATTTTAAGAAAATAGTTTGCCATAATGAATTGAGGGTGTATATTTGCACACGCTTTCCAAAAGCGCTGTAACAAGGTTTGAATCTGACTGTTGTCAGAGTCCGCCTCCGGGCGGGTAAAATCATTGGTCTGGTAGTTCAGTTGGTTAGAATACCTGCCTGTCACGCAGGGGGTCGCGGGTTCGAGTCCCGTCCAGACCGCAGAGTAGTAAATCCTTTTCACGTGAGTGAAAGGGATTTTTTTATGGCCTGCTGTCAAGCTAGCATGAAATGCGAGCCAAAAAGAATTAATTACCGACGGAGTCGGTAAAAAGATTACTGCTCTGTTGGGCTACCCTGGTAGCTATCAGAACCGTTTTAATTAATTGTAAACAATAATGAAAAAGTACCATGGATGACCTAGTCATTACAACCTCATTCAACCGGTAGTTTTTTTAATGGCCAGCAATAGACGCAAACCTCTTTTTTTCCTATATTGAGGTCGATCAATTTAAAGACTATTTAATACATCAAACATCAGATAAACCCATCATGAAAACTTTTCAAATAATCAAGTTGCAGAAATACCTATTACCCCTAATCGTACTCGCCTTAGTATTATCTATTTCCTGCAAAGGAGAACCAAAAAAGGATAAGGAAGCCGTAGAAACTGAAGGATCTATGGAAGAGGTTGATGAGAATTTTGGTGGTCTGGCTCTGTATACGCTGCGGGATGCCATGGGCGATAACCCCACTGCAACTCTAAAGGAAGTATCGGAGATTGGCTATAAGAATATCGAAGCTGCAGGCTATGCGAATGGGTTGTTCTATGGGATGGCTCCGAGTGCTTTTAAAACGCATCTGGAAGAAATGAATTTGAATCCGGTAAGTACGCACCAGGGCGGTGTGACTCCCGAAAATGCCGAAACTATGATCGCTAATGTAAAGGCAGCGGGGTTTAAGTATTTTGTGATTCCAGTACCTCCTATGGGCATGTTCAAGGTCGATCAGGAGACCCATAAACTTTCCATGGAAGGAACGGCACAGGAATTGGCCGATATTTTAAATACTATAGGAGAAAAATGTAACGAAGCCGGATTGGAGTTGCTGTATCACAATCACGATTTTGAACTAATAGAAAATGAAAACGGAGTGGTGGTTTTAGATTATCTCCTGGAAAATTGCGATCCTGAATTGGTGAACTTTCAGATGGATCTCTATTGGATGACCAAGGCAGGAGCCGATCCGATTTCCTATTTTGAAAAATATCCAGGTCGTTTCAAGGCCTGGCACGTAAAGGATATGGACGAACAGGGTCGTTTTGCGCCTGTAGGTAAAGGTTCTATCGACTTTAAAAGTATTCTGGCCCAAAAGGAGCTTTCCGGTATGCAATATTACTTTGTGGAGCAAGACATGACTTTTGACGGACTGGAACCCCTGGAAGCCATTAAGATCAGTAAAGCAGGGATTGAGGAAATCGGTTTTAAATAATCAAACGGATTTCATGCATGCAACTTTCATAGCATATTCTTGATGAAATCGGTTATCAGGAAGGGCGATTAACAATTCGTTGTCGTAACCTCTTGGCCAGCAAAAAATAGAAATTTAAACAGCAGAACTGCTTATCACCAAAATCATATTGAAATGAAAAATGTGACTTTGATATTTTTATGTGTGCTATGTTTTGGTTGTAAGGACAACCAAAGTAGCAGAGATACCAGCCAGGTAAAAGAAGATGCACATGAGCAACATAGCGAAAAGCAATCCAAACACGGCGCCGCTAACGAACATATGCATCGTTCTTCGGTTAAAGATTTGGTTGAACGCTTCGAATCCCCCGAAAGGGATGCTTATCAAGAACCTCAAAAAGTATTGGAGTTTTTAGGGGATATTCAGGGACAAACCATCATGGATATTGGAGCTGGTTCTGGTTATTTCTCTGTGAAATTAGCCGAAAGAGGAGCGAAGGTCATTGCCGCAGATGTGGACGACGAGTTTCAGGAGTTTCTAAAAGAACGAATCGAAAAAAACAATTTAAAGAATATTGAAACTCGTAAAATTCCATATGATTCACCAAATTTAAAAGTAGAAGAGGTCGATATGGTATTTATAGCGAATACGTATCATCATATAGAAAACCGGCCTGTATATTTTGCCAAGGTAAAAGAGGGTACAAAACCCGAAGGAGCGTTAGTGATCATAGATTTTTATAAATCTGAAATCCCCGTCGGTCCGCCATTGGACCATAAGTTATCCATGGATGTTGTGGTTAATGAATTAAAAAAAGCCGGTTATACCTCTTTCGATGTAAATGTAGATCTACTTCCCTATCAATACATTATAAAAGCCAAGTGATCTGGATTTTGAATTGGACTGAGATTATTGATGATCGATGATTGTTTTTTCAACCGACTATGGCGATTAGGTAAATAGCTTCAGGATTTTTACATTTAGTGGTTACAAAACACCGCTAAAATGAGATCTTCTCAATTCTTCAAAACATACTGTATACTCCTTCTCCACTTTATTAGTTTTAACCTCACCGGACAAGAATTAGATCGGAATAAATTAGATGAAACTGCTCATAAATATGCAAGCTCTTCTTTCCCTTTACTCAATGAAATACTGAGTATTCCCAATGACGCGTTTTATCCGGAGGAAATTGAGAAAAATATACAATGGTGCGAGAAGGCATTTGCACAAAGAGGGTTTAGCAACACACGTATTGAAACCCAAACAGTACCCTTGCTGCTGGCTGAACGGAAATACAGCAATGCCGAAAAGACGGTTTTAGTTTACTTGCAAATCGATGGTCAACCGGTAGATTCAACCCGATGGTTTCAGGAGAGCCCCTATACCCCTACACTCAAAAAACAGAATGAAGCAGGTGATTGGGTGGCACTTCCATGGCGTTCCATTACAGAATATCAGGATGATTGGCGGGTTTTTGCACGCTCGGCTAGTGATGCCAAAGGTCCTGTAGCGATGTTTTTAACCGCCCTGGATGCCTCTGGTGATATGAACATCACACCGAATTATAATCTGAAAGTCATTATGGATTTTGAGGAAGAACTGGGTTCTCCCCAGCTTCCCAAAGCCGTCACGGAGCATGCTGCTCTTTTAAAGGCAGACATGCTCGTCATTTTCGATGGGCCACGTCATATTACCAACCGGCCCACCCTTACATTCGGCGCTCGTGGTATTGCCACATTACAATTAACCACCTATGGTCCGGTGGTACCGCAGCACAGTGGTCATTTTGGGAACTTTGCCCCAAACCCGGCCTTACGGCTATCCAAATTACTCGCTTCGATGAAAGATGAGGAAGGGAGGGTAAGCATCGAAGGTTTTTATGACGGGATCACCATCGATGCCGAAACCGAGAAGATCCTGAGAGCCGTACCCGATGATGAGGTACAGATAAAAGACCGGCTTCAGATTGCGAAAGCAGACCAGGTTGGTGGCTACTACCAGGAATCCATTCAATATCCCTCCCTAAATATTCGCGGCATGCAGTCTGGCTGGATTGATGAAAAAGTAAGGACTATTATACCCGGCTGGGCCAGAGCGGAAATCGATGTACGGTTGGTTCTGGAGTCCGACCCCAATCGATTGATAAATCTCATTACGGATCATATTCGAGGGAAGGGATATTATATTATCGACAGAAAACCTACCAAAGAGGAAAGATTACACTACGCCAAAATTGCGACCCTCACTCATGAAATATCATATCAGTCTTTTAGAACCGATTTCAATTCTGAGGTGGGTCTCTGGCTTACCAGGGCGTTAACAAAGGCTTTTGGTGAAGAACCCATACGAATTCGAATGAGCGGGGGCTCTATTCCCATTTCCCCTTTTGTTAACACACTCAATATACCCGCTGTAACCGTTCCGACAGTAAACCGTGACAATAATCAGCATAGCCCCAACGAAAATTTGAGGTTGGGAAATTACAGGGAGGGAATAAAAACAATGATTGCCATCTTGGCTGAGGAGTTATAGCCAAAACTGGCAGGATCTAGGTTGATTAATGTAAAATAGACCCAGAGCGTCATCTCCTGGATTTGTTTTCTGGAACAGTAATAAAACAATACCGTGTCATATCTCCTTCATTTTTTTTGCTTGCCCAAATAAAACGAAGCAAAAGAAAGGGCACTTTTTCACTATGTGTTTCATAAAATGTTATCATTTTATGAAACACCTCTTCTTTTTTCACTGGAAATTATACCTGCCAAAGGCTAACTGCGACCGCCAACTATGCAATTGCTCCAAAATGACAGAGAATCACAAAGCTTTCTCCAGTCCCTGAATCAGTTGGTCTATCTCCTCCTTGGACGTATAATGCACAAAAGACATTCTGATGACCCCCGGATCGGTAGGGATGTTCATATCCATCAAAGGGCGGACGGCATAAAAATCTCCATAGCCCAGCATTAATTTGTGTTTTGTGAGTTCTTTATATACCTCATCAATTGATTTCTTCAGCGGGAGAATGGAAACTATCGGTGCTCTGTAGTCCAGCGTGTCGGGGCCGGTGATCCGTACATCGGCACATGACCTTAGAAATTCGAGCAGCGGTTTTAAAAGTTCATTTTCGTGTTCCCTGAATAGATGATTTAGTGCCCGGTTTTTTTCTTCTGGTGTTTCACTTCCTGTAAAATGATGTTTGTAAACCACATCGAAGTAATCCAGGATGCCACCCACAGCACCAATTTGTGCATGATCGGGTCCGGCTGGTGTAATCATATTACGATAAATACCCTCCTTAAAGAAGTGCGACTGATTTTCGAGTTTCCCCATCAGGGATTGATCTACATACATCACCCCCAGATGAGGACCGAAAGTCTTATATGTCGAAAAAAGATATATATCTGCACCCAGATCTTTGAGATCTGGAAATCCGTGCGGCGCCCAGCCGACTCCGTCTACTACTGAAAGTGCTCTGTGGCTATGGGCCACCTTACTGATTTCTTTTACTGGGTTCATATATCCGATAACGTTCGAACAATGCGGAAAGGCGACCATTTTTGTACGGTCGGAGAACAAGCTTACCAAAGCATCAACATCCAGCATACCCTGGTCTGCATCAACATGCCACTCGATAACGTTGATCCCTCTTTCTGAAAGCCTCCTCCAGGCCCCGGCATTGGCCTCATGATCCTGGCAGGAAACGATGATCTCATCGCCTTCCTCCCACATAGGCCGCATGGCATTGGCCAGTACATAAACGTTTTGGGTGGTCGACGGCCCAAAATGAATTTCAGAAGCCTTCACATTTAGATATTCCGCCATTCTTTTATAGGAATAATCCATCATTTCTCCGGCCTTTAAAGAAGCGGGATATGGATAATAGGGCTGTACCTTGTTTTTCGTATAAAATGAAGTCAGTCTTTCTACTACTTGTCTACAGGGATAGGAGCCTCCTGCGTTTTCAAAAAAAGCCCAGCCCTCGAGCGAAGATTCAGAAAAGGCGGGAAATTGGGAACGAACAAAATTAACATCGAGTTTCATTCAAGAAAGGTAGTAATAATTAATAATGGATAATGGAGAATGGGAAATTGAAAAGAAATCAATCTGCCTTGGCCGGAGCAATGCTTGACAAGCGAATCATCGAACTATTATAATGACAAGAAATTCATGTTTTTGTAGGGTTACATATCTTAGTGTGGCAGACAGGTCTTATCTTTAGAACTCAACAAGTAACCAACTATGAAAACCAAATTACTACTGATCGCACTGCTACTTGGCGGTCTGGTCTCTGCCCAAGAGAACTCATTAAAAAACTTCCTTGACTATAGCTTTCCTAGTCAGCTTATCGCCTCATCAACAGAAGCTGCGATATGCTGGGCTGATAATAAGGAAGGGGCACGAAACCTCTTCTATGCTTTAGGACCTGATTACCGTCCGATGCAGCAAACCGATTATTCCCGGGACGACGGGCAGGCGATTCTCCAACCTGTTTTTACAAAGGATCATAATGCTATCATTTACGTACGGGGTAGTGCAGCGAATCGTCAGGGTGAGATCCCAAATCCTGCTTCCAATCCCGACTGGCCCGACCAGGCCATCTACATTACAACCCTGGAAACTCACGGCTCGAAAAAATTGGACGAAGGTCATAGCCCTTTACCATATAAAGACAAGCTCTTATACCTTAAATCCGGAAAGGTCTGGATGATCGATTATACCGGTGAGAATGCCAAACAGCTTTTTGAAGCTCGTGGCCAGATCGGCAGTTTGCGACTCTCCCCGGATAAAAATACACTCGCCTTTGTAAGCCAGCGAGGCGATCATTCTTTTGTTGGCATTTACGATATGGAATCCGGGGACCTGAAATTCCTCGATCCTGGAATCGACAGGGATTCCAACCCGGTATGGTCTCCGGATGGAAAAATGCTGGCTTTTTTGCGAATCCCTTTTGAAGAAAATTTGATATTTATCCCGAGGCGGGAAGGTCTCCCTTTTAGGATCATGAAAGCTAATCCCGCAACTGGAATGGCCGCCCAGATCTTTCGTGCAGATCCTGGTAGCGGAAGTGTTTACCGAAATATTTCGGCCCGAAATCAGCTTTTCTGGACAGCCGATGATAACATCGTGTTCCCGTGGGAAAAGGAGGGCTGGACCCATCTGTACGCCGTACCAGCAAACGGTGGTAAAGCCAAATCGCTCACCCCTGGAAGGCATGAAGTCCAGTACGTTGCCCAGAGCCCAGACAGAAAGACAATGATCTTTAATTCTAACCAGGGCGACAGTCACCGGCAGCATATCTGGGTCTACGATGGCAAGCTTCGCCAGCTGAGCAGTGGTGCCTCTGTAGAATGGAGTCCGCAAATCGACGGAGGCGGACAGGCCTTTTGTCTGGGATCCACGGCCAAGAATCCTGCTGATGTAAAGCGGATTGGAAATGATGGCCTTATTGCTGTGACCGAGGAACCGGAATACCCCAAAAGCAATTTGGTAGTGCCCATCGCTGTAGAGTTGATCGCCGAAGATGGGTTAAAAACTTATGGCCAGCTTTTTATGCCCTCAAAAATCAAAGCAGGGGAGAAACTACCCGGGCTACTCTATTTTCATGGAGGTTCACGCAGACAGATGATGCTGGGGTTCCACCACAGGGATTACTACCACTACGCCTATGCCATGAATCAGTTTTTAGCGGCTAACGGTTACGTAGTACTGAGCTTGAATTACCGCAGTGGCATCGGTTACGGTATGGAATTCCGGGAAGCGCTCAACTATGGGGCGGCTGGTGCCAGTGAATATGGCGATGTGCTGGCGGCAGCCAGATACCTTATGGGATTAGAGGAGGTTAACGCAGATCGGATCGGTCTTTTCGGTGGGTCTTATGGAGGCTATCTCACGGCGCTGGGACTGGCTAAAAACTCGGATATTTTTAAGGCTGGTGTAGATATACATGGCGTTTATGACTGGAATGCGATCCTGAAAAATTTTATCCCTTCCTACAATAAGTTGGCCAGGCCAGATTTTGCCAAACTAGCCTTCGATTCTTCACCAGCGGCCATAATGGAAGGCTGGAAATCCCCTGTGCTGCTTATTCATGGCGACGATGACAGAAATGTTCCTTTTAAAAGAAACGATCCGCAAGGCACAAAAACTTCGGGAATTAGGGGTGGAATTCGAACAGCTGGTCTTTCCGGATGAGGTACATGGATTCTTACTGCACAATAACTGGTTCCGGACCTACTTGGCAACGAAGGATTTCTTTGACAGGAAGCTTTAAGAATTATTTACTACTAATCAACAATCAACAATCAACAATCAACAATCAACAATCAACAATTAATCATCCATCAAACAAATCCCTGACGTTCTATCATGAATGTGTTGAGAACCTTGTGAAATTCGTCCTGTATGTCTACGTCGACATATTTAATCCGGTACTTGGCACAATTGAGTTTTAGGTTCTCTGTGAATTCACCTATCGCTTCGCGGTAGGCCTCTCTAATATTTTCGGCATAAAGATCGATACGTTGCCCTGTTTCCACGTCGACGTAGCGCTTAGGAGCATTGTCGAAGTTAAAAAAGTACTCCGTATCCTTATCCAACAGGTGAAAGAGTACCACCTCATGTTTATTGTACTTCAAATGCCGTAATGCATCAAAGAGTTGCTCCTCGTCTCTTGCAGTTTGAAACATATCGGTAAAGAAAAATACCAGGCTGCGCCTTTTCATCTTTTCTGCGATCTGATGGAGGTAGGTATAGATCCTTGTATCCTGACCTGAATCTTGCTTTTCAAAGATTTCACTCAGTTTTGCCAGCAGCATATGGTGATGCCGGTCGCTGCCTTTTTCAGGGGTGTAGTACTGATATTCATCGGAAAAAACACTCAAACCTACAGCATCGCGTTGTTTTTTTAGAATATTCATTAATGCGGCGATGGCCAGTACCGCAAAACCGATTTTGTTGAGGTTGCCAAGGTTTAACTCCTTTACAGCTGGATAGTACATCGAGGCAGAGTTATCCAGGATCATATGGCATCTCAAATTGGTTTCCTCCTCGTAGCGTTTGGTGTAGAGCTTGTCTGTTTTAGCAAATAGTTTCCAATCTATATGTTTGGTGCTCTCCCCGGTATTATAAATTTTGTGTTCGGCGAATTCAGCAGAAAAACCATGAAACGGACTTTTATGGATCCCACTGATAAACCCTTCAACGATCTGGTTGGCCAATAATTCCAGGTTTTGAAACAACGGCGCCTTATGTAGTTCTGAACTCAGATCCATGCCACCAAGATAAAACAAAAAAGGTTCGGCAAAAGCCAAACCTTTTCTAAAACTATGTCAAAATGATTTATAAAACCGCTTCGATAGCATCGGTGTATACCTGCTTAGGAGAAACTCCCACCTGACGGTTTACGATTTCTCCATCCTTAAATACCAAAACGGTTGGGATGTTTCGTACCCCGTATTTGGCGGCGTACTCCTGGTTGACATCAACATCAACTTTCCCGACAACCGCTTTACCCTGGTATTCCTGGCTCACCTCATCAATGATTGGGCCTACCATCCTACAAGGGCCGCACCAGGCTGCCCAGAAGTCTACTACTACTGGTTTATCACTTTTCAATACTACTTCGTCGAACGTAGCATCTGTTATTTCTAAGGCCATAATATTTATACTTTTATGTTTGCAAATTTAGTCAATTATCTAGCCTTTTCTTTACATAAAATGCATTTGATTTACCTATGGTTCTATTGGGAATGCCTATTAAATAGTTGAAAGTTGAAAAGTGAAAGCTAATCGGATCGATCTATTTAATGTACAAATTCTGACTCCCAACTTTCATCTTTCACTTTTCAATTAAGGCTATAGTGCACCTCCTGTTGGTCCAGGCTGTGCAACAATTCGCTGGTAATCTGTACTTTTTGTTTTCTGGATGAAAAGTTAACCTTTATCTCCTCGTCCATTTCGTATACTACGAAATTGAGGGAGTGTTTCCCTTTAAAAGACCTCAGGGTGTCTTTCAAATCTTTTATGCGTTCTTTTTGAATTTGGTCGAGATTGAGTTTGATCGTGAGCTTTTTGGCAAAATTTTCCATCACATCCTGAAGCAGCATAAATTGGTTGTACTGCACTCGTGGATCCCCTTTTTTACCTGTTTCCCGGTTAATCCAACCTTCCCGGACAAAGGCTTTGACATATACAAAGGAATTGATCATCAGAAAATGACGAAATTTCAGGTATTCCTCACCGAAAATCCTCATTTCGATCGCGTCGCTGTAATCCTCTATGGAAAAGGTTGCCCAGCCCTTGCCATTTCGCGATACCTTATGTTGCACATCGGTGATCACCCCTGCCACAGCGAGTTCCCGGTTTACCTGCTTCTCCAGATCTGAAAAACTGCTAAGATTGCTGTTACAGAATGCCATTATTTCTTTTTTAAAGTCATCCAGAGGATGGCCCGAAATGTAGATCCCGATTACCTCTTTCTCCTGTCTGAGCGTTTCCATAGTACCCCAGGATTCACATGGTGGAACAACGGGTTCAGGGATCTGAACTTCACTATTGTCTCCAAACAAGCTTACCTGTGAGGAGTTCTCACTTTCCTGATGCTTCGAGCCATATCGTATCACCTTTTCCAGGAAGGTGAGCCCGTCGCTTTCCTGGTGAAAATATTGGGCACGATGTGTACCTGCAAACGAATCGAATCCGCCTGCCAGCGCCAGGTTTTCAAAGGCTTTTTTATTGGCCGCCCTCAGATCGATCCGCTTCGCCAGATCGAATATCGATTTAAAATTCCCATCTTCCTTGCGATTCTGAACGATTGTTTCCACGGCCGCACGCCCGACACCTTTTATAGCCCCCATTCCAAAGCGGATTGCATCGTTTTTGTTAACCGCAAACTTGTAATAAGACTCATTGACATCAGGACCCAAAACCTCCAATCCCATACGCTTGCATTCCTCCATAAAAAAGGTCACCTGCTTTATATCGTTCATGTTATTGGAGAGTACTGCGGCCATATATTCCGAAGGATAGTGTGCCTTTAAATAGGCGGTCTGGTACGCTATAAATGCGTAGCAGGTAGAATGGCTTTTGTTGAATGCATACGACGCAAATGCCTCCCAGTCTTTCCAGATCTTTTCGAGGACTTCAGGAGGATGGCCATTCGCCGCACCACCTTCCACAAATTGTGGCTTTAATTTTTGTAGAAGGGCGAAGATCTTTTTACCCATCGCTTTTCTCAATACATCAGCATCGCCTTTGGAGAAGCCTGCCAATTTTTGTGATAAAAGCATCACCTGTTCCTGATAGACCGTTACCCCATAAGTTTCTTTAAGGAATTCCTCCATTTCAGGCAGGTCGTAGCTGATCTCTTCACGACCATGCTTACGTGAGATAAAGCTTGGGATATATTCCATTGGCCCAGGCCTGTACAAGGCGTTCATCGCGATGAGGTCATCAAATACGGTAGGTTTCAGGTCTTTTAAATGCTTTTGCATTCCGGCTGATTCGTATTGAAAAATACCTACCGTTTCTCCTCGTTGAAATAATTCATAGGTCTTGGTATCGTTGAGTGGAAAAGCATCCGGGTCCAATTCGATGCCCTGACGGGCTTTGACAATCTTACAAGTGTCTTTGATCAGGGTAAGCGTTTTAAGACCCAGAAAATCCATTTTAAGGAGTCCGGCGTTTTCCACCACGGCGTTATCGAACTGGGTAACATAGAGATCGGAGTCTTTGGCCGTTGCGATTGGGACGAAATTGGTAATATCGTCTGGGGTGATGATCACCCCACAGGCATGGATACCGGTATTTCGTAAAGATCCTTCAAGGATTCTGGCCATATTCACTGTCCTCGATTCCAGATCATCCCCTTCCGAAAGGTTGAGCAGTTCGTTGATCTTGTTCAGATCATCGGCCCGGTATCTCTTTTTAAGCTCTGCTTCCGGGATTCCGAATATCTTACTGAGCTTAGACATATTCGGAATTAGCTTAGCAATACGATCGGCATCGTTTAACGGCAGGTCTAGTACACGGGCGGTATCGCGAATGGCCGATTTGGCGGCCATAGTACCATAGGTTATGATCTGGGCTACCTGATTCGATCCATATTTATCGATCACATAATCCATTACCTTCCCCCGGCCTTCATCATCAAAATCGATATCAATATCGGGCATCGACACCCGGTCCGGATTTAGAAAACGCTCAAAGAGCAGGTCGTATTTCAGTGGATCAATATTGGTGATTCCCAGGCAATAAGCCACCACAGACCCTGCGGCCGAGCCCCGTCCCGGCCCAACGGAAACACCCATATTTCGAGCCTCGCGAATAAAGTCCTCTACAATAAGAAAATAGCCGGGGTAGCCCGAATTCTCAATGGTCTTTAGTTCAAAATCGATGCGTTCTGTAATTTCATCACCCAGCTCGTCGTACCGTGTTTTTGCGCCCTCGTAAGTGATATGGCGCAGGTAGGCATTCTCGCCTCGTTTTCCACCGTCTTTCTCGTCGTCGGCTACATTAAATTTCCCGGGAATTTCAAATTCTGGCAACAGAACATCCCGTGCCAGTTCATAAGGTTCAATCTTGTCTAAGATATTGCTGATGTTGAGGATAGAATCGGGCAGATCTATAAAAAGCTGCTTCATATCCTCGGCCGACTTAAAATAATATTCCTGGTTAGGCAATCCATAGCGGTAACCGCGTCCTTTGCCTATCGGGGTGCCTTGTTTTTCACCATCTTTTACACAAAGAAGTATATCGTGGGCTTCTGCGTCTTCCTTTGAGCAGTAATAGGTATTGTTGGTGGCCACAAGTTTTACATCGTGTTTCCGCCCCAGGGATACAAGCACCCGGTTAGCCCGTTCTTCATCTTCCTGGCCGTGGCGCATAATCTCCATATAGAGATCAGGACCAAATACTTCTTTCCACCAGAGTAGTGCTTCCTCGGCCTGCTTCTCGCCACTGTTCAATATTTTATGCGGAACCTCTCCATAGAGATTTCCTGTAAGCGCAATGATGTCTTCTGAATATTGCTTAACGATGTCTTTGTCTATTCTGGGCACGTAGTAGAATCCGTCTGTATAGGCCAGAGACGACATCTTGGTGAGGTTCTTATAGCCATTTTTGTTTTTGGCCAGCAGTACGATCTGATACCCGTAGTCTTTGATGTTCTTGTTTCTATGATCTTCGCAAACAAAAAATTCACATCCTACGATCGGGATCAATGGCTTCAAAGCCCTGGTTTCTCCATCGCCCGGCGCCGAATCCTTTTCTGCTTCAATTCTCTTGTTATGGGCATTCACTTCGTTGACAAAACGGAAGGCCCCCATCATATTCGCATGGTCCGTGAGTGCTACCGCCGGCATCTTTAAAGAAGCGGCACGGGCCACAAGATCTTTGATCTTTATGGTCGATTGAAGCACCGAAAATTGTGAATGATTGTGCAGATGAGCAAAAGGGGCATCCGCAATTACTTCGTAGTTCTCGTCGAGGTCCTGATCCTGAAATTCATCCGAGGTCTCTTTGTTTTTAAGAGCAGCTATTTTTGCTGAAGCCTCCTTGAGATTTATATGCTCGATTCCGACAGCGACTATCGGTTTCTTGTTGACCTCGGAAAACTGTGCAAAATATTCTTCGGTTCTTTCCAGTTCTTTTGAACTGAATTCCCGGCGTCGTATCAATTCCAGAAAACAACGCGTGGTAGCTTCTACATCGGCGGTGGCATTATGAGCCTCGTGGAAGGCCTCTTCGAACAGGAACTGATGAAGCTCCGTAAGTGTTGGGAGTTTAAATTTTCCACCGCGCCCGCCTGGTATTTTACATAGATCAGCGGTATGTTCGGTGCACGTATCCAGGACAGGCATCTCGCTAATATTTGAGGGCAATTGTAGCCGATAGAATTCGGCACCCATAATATTAATATCAAAACCTACATTCTGCCCTACTAAAAACTTACTTCTGGATATTGCAGCTTCAAATAGCTGCAACACCTCCTGAATTGGTTTGCCCTGATCGGCAGCCAGATCGGTGGAAATACCATGGATTTGTTCTGCTTCATATGGTATGACATAATCCTCAGGGGAAATAAGAAAATCCTGATGCTCCAAAAGTGCCCCCATCTCGTCGTGCAATTGCCAGGCGATCTGAACACAGCGTGGCCAATTATCGGTATCGCTTATCGGAGCATCCCACCGTTTAGGCAGACCGGTGGTTTCTGTATCAAAGATTAGGTACATATAGGATTATTTCCTTTTAAAAGTATCGATAAAAATAGCTAATTCAATGCGCATGGGAAAAGTCACTTATCAGGAGTTATTAACCTTTTTTGTATTTGCTGATCTGTGCTTTGCTTTCAATTTATTACTATATTGAGCAGTATGAAAACCGGTAGGCCTAATCCATTCAAGTACAGGTGTTTAACAATTATTTCTGTCCTTTTCTGTTTTTCTGTCCTAACAGCGGTCCAGTGCCAAACCGAGCCTGGTAAAACCAACTTCATCATCATTTTTGCAGACGATCTTGGATATGGAGATCTGGGTTCATATGGTCATCCGAGTATCGCTACTCCTCATCTAGACAGGATGGCATCCGAAGGTCAAAAGTGGACAAATTTCTATGCAGCTGCCAGTGTTTGTACGCCGAGCAGGGCATCCATATTAACAGGAAGATTAAGTGTTCGAAATGGTATGACCAGTCATAAAAACAGAGTATTGTTCCCCGATTCTAAATACGGTCTTCCGGCCAGTGAAATTACACTTGCTGAAGAACTCTAAAGAATTGGGATACAATACTGCTTGTATCGGCAAATGGCATCTGGGGCATAGGGAAGCTTATCTGCCCACAAATAATGGCTTTGATTACTACTTTGGAATTCCCTATTCTAACGATATGGACCGGGTTAGTGAACTCGGGTGGTGGGAATACTGGAAGCAACCCGATAGTTTAATCAGCACGGAGGATTTTAATGTACCCCTGATGCGGAATACTGAAATTATTGAACGACCTGCAAATCAATATACCATAACGAAGAGGTATTCAGAGGAGGCTGTATCTTTTATAAAACGAAGTGATGGACAACCTTTTTTTATATATCTCGCCCATAGTATGCCACATATACCTTTGTTTGCTTCGGAAGCATTTTTAGGAAGAAGTAGGCGCGGACTTTATGGGGATGTGGTGGAAGAAATTGATCACGGTATCGGGATGATCCTAAGAACGCTGATTGAAAAGGGTTTGGATAAAAATACGGTGGTGGTTTTTACGTCAGATAACGGTCCCTGGTTGCCTTTTAAAAAAAATGGAGGAAGTGCCGGACTATTAAAGGCAGGGAAAGGTACTACCTGGGAAGGCGGCATGCGAGTACCGGGAATATTCTGGGGAGCAGACATTATTAAGCCGGGGGTGAGGTACGATATTGGTTCTACAATGGATCTTTACCCAACCTTTATATCGATGGCCGGTGGAGCAGTGGCCGACGACCGGATCGTTGATGGAATTGATATCAGCCAGACCTTGCGATCGGGCAAGCCCAGTTCGAGAAAAACACTGTTCTATTACCGTGGCCCCGACCTTTATGCTCTGCGATATGGCAATTATAAAGCACACTATATTACAGAAGGGGCATATGGGGAGTTCGAAGAAAAAGAAATCCACAATCCACCTTTGCTGTTCAACCTCTCTGAAGACCCTTCAGAATCTACAAATATCGCCGGACATCACCCTGGTATTCTTGAAGAAATCCAATCGGTTTTAGAACGTCATAAAGCCAATTTGCGTGAAGCGGATGACCAATTGGAAGCCCGAGATAAAAGACCTTGAATTTTAGGGTTGATTAATAGAAAAGATGTATATTTGCCGACCTTTTATAAAGAATTAATAACCGAAGTCGTGTACTTCAAAAATTTAATGTGATATGCCAGTTAGAATAAGACTTCAAAGACACGGTAAAAAAGGAAAACCTTTTTATTGGATCGTCGCAGCGGATTCCCGCTCAAAAAGAGACGGCAAATTCCTTGAAAAATTAGGTATCTATAACCCAAACACCAATCCGGCTATCATTGATGTCAATGTCGACAATTCAGTGAAATGGTTGCAAAACGGGGCACAGCCTTCTAATACTGCACGCAGGATACTTTCTTATAAGGGAGTAATGCTAAAAAAACATTTATTAGTTGGTTTGGCCAAAGGTGCCCTTACAGAGGAGCAGGTAGAGGCCAAGTTTAAAGCCTGGGTCGAAGAGAAAGAAAGTACTATCTCGAAGAAAACCGAAGGACTTGCAAAAGCAAAGGCCGAAGCCAAGGCTAAGATCCTTGCTGCCGAAAAAGAGGCTAATGAAAAGAGAATGATGGACGCTGCCGCTGCGGAAACCGCAGAAGAAGCCGTCGAGGAAACATCAGAAGCCGCTGTAGAGACGGCCGTGGAAGCCACCGAAGAAGCTCCAGCAGAAGCAACTACAAACGAAGCAGCGCCAGAAGAAGCTGTTGTTGAAGAGGTAGCCGAAGAAGTAAAAGAAGCTGCAGAAGAAGTAAAAGAAGCCGCTGAAGAAGTAAAGGAGGAGGCTGAAGATACACAGGAGGTCGTTGAAGAAGTAAAAGCGGAAGCCAAATCAGAGGCGAAAGAAGAAACAGCTGCTGCAGAAGAGGAATCAGACGAAGCAGAAGCAGAGGATTCGAAAAAATAATAGTTGCTTTGGATGCGAAAAGAAGATTGCTTCTTTCTGGGCAAAATTGTATCCAAGCATGGTTATAAGGGTGAAGTACTGGTTAAGCTAGATACCGATGAACCCGAAATTTACGAAAACATGGAATCGGTTTTTGTCGGCTTAGGCAATTCACTGGTTCCATTTTTTATTGACCGTTGCCGATTGCATAAATCGAGTTTGCTCAGAATTCGATTCGAGGAAGTGCAGGATGAAGCAGCGGCCGACCACATCATGGGTTCCAAACTCTATCTTCCCTTGGAACTATTGCCAAAACTCAGCGGTAATAAGTTTTACTATCACGAAATCATGGGCTTTGAACTTCTTGACAAAAACCACGGCTCTATTGGGACTATAACCGGCGTGAACGATATGGTTTCGCAAGCCCTTTTTGAGGCCGAGAAAGAAGGTAAAAACCTCCTTATCCCGATCACAGATGATATCATCCTTAAGGTAGACCGTAAGAACAAAACGATTCACGTGGAAACTCCTCCCGGGTTGGTTGATCTATACCTATCCTAAGATTCTGCTTAGTGGTCTTGTTAAGCAGGTAGGTCCACCCCCACCTTTTATGCTGATATCTTTCCCGCCATATACGATGACCCGGCAGCCTTTTTGTATCAAAGCCGCCTCTGTTTCGGGATTACCCGCTACCATAACACAGCTGCGGGGTGCAATCGCCAGCACATTGCATCCCATTGTTTCGAATTCTTCTTCCACCACCTCCACCAGTTCAAACCCGCGCGACAGCAATTCATTTCTGAATCCAATAGGAAGTAAGGGCGAATAAACTACGGCCAGTTTCTCATCTACTGGACTGAAAACAGACATGAGATGAAATACATCTTCCGGGCCTTTGTAATGCGGAAGATCGACCTCCATTACTTCAATTTGGTAGGCAGACAATAAGTCTCTCAATTGACGGATCCCCTCACGGTTGGTACGGTAACTATGTCCGACAGCCAGGGTTTGCCGGTCGATCCATGCCACATCTCCTCCCTCCAGGGTGCCTGGTGACTCGATTTTTCCGAGAACAGCGCGGCCGGTTTTTCTGTAATATGCTAAATGTGCTTCAGGCTCAAAATTGCGTGCGACCTTACCCATATTACAAATGATATAACCAAAATCTGTGGCAATTGAAGCATCTCTGCAGTACATCGAATCGAGGCTTAAATTCTCATGCGGACTTAAGTATTGACATCCGACCTGTTGCTCCTTCAAAATTTCTGTAAATTGCTGATATTCCTTAACAGCTGTCATTATATCAGGAGCGCCAGTATAGTTTAGCATTTTCCATTGCTGATGGATCTTTTCGGTCGTTTCGAAGGCTACTTCAACCGGGCAGAGCAGAACGGAATCGAGTTGGTGGTATTCCGAATGTATGGTAGTTTTTTTGGTTGCCATATTATTTTTTGCGTTTCATCCAAACATAGAAAGGTGTTCCTGCCAGAAGTAAAAGTGTACCCCAGAATACCGTACGCTCTCCGGCACCAAATATGGCCCAAAGAGTAAATATAAATGCAATTCCACCCATGGCATGGACGGCTAACTGATTTTTCCCAGGCTTAGATTTTTCATTGGCGAGCAGCACATATGCAGCCGCGGAAAAGAGATATGGAACAAGACAACAAAGCGTGGTCAGCAGAACCATAAAGCGGAATTGTTCTACAAGGCCATCTGTATAATTCATCAACATTACAACAGATGTTAAACCACTACCGATGATCAGCCCCCATATGGGGACACCATTTCTGTTGTCTCGTTTAAAAACAGTTGGGAAAAGATTATCTATAGCAGTGGCACGTGCTATCTGTCCCTGAATTAATATCCAACCGTTTAATGCCCCGAAAGCGGCTATGGCCGCTCCGGCTGCGACCAGGTTTTTACCCCATTCACCACCAATTATCCCCATGGCATCTGCATAAGGTGCAGGCGAATTGGCCAGGATATCCATCGGAATCATACCCATAACCACAACGGTGCCGAGTATATAGAATATTGTGGTCAGTATTGTACCGATCATTGTCGCCTTCGGTATTGTTTTTTCTGGATTTTCCACATTGGCAGCCGGGATGGTGGCACTTTCGAATCCGAGGTAGGCGTAGAACGTCATGGTAGCCGTAACGGAGATGGCCGCCCAACTATCGGTGCCACTTGTATTGAAAGGACTAAAATTAGAAATATCAAAAAAGAAAAAGCCGAAGGCAATTATCAGGAATAGGGGGATGAGCTTCAGAACGGTAGTAAGTAATTGTATTTTACCAGATTCCCGAATGCCTTTTGAATTGATCCAGGTCAGGAACCAGATGGCAGCCAGGGCAGTCAGTACAGCGGCGATTCTGCTTTCTGCGAGTACTGGAAAAAAGACACTCATGGCGGCAACAAAGGCTATTGCGATGGCCGCATTACTCACCCATATAGATATCCAGTATCCCCAAGCCACCAGGAAACCTAAATAATCCCCGAATCCTGCCCTTGAGAAGGCATAAGGTCCGCCATTCGAATTAGGTACAAGGAGGCTGAGTTTGCTAAAAACCCTGGCCAGGATTAAAGCTCCGGCCGCCGACACCAACCACCCAACTACGCTAATGCCACCATAAGCTGCGAGCGCAGCCGGCATCAGGAATATGCCGGCACCTACCATATTACCTATTACCAGGGAAGTGCTCATCCATAAACCCAGTTTCTTTTTTGAGTTGGTTTGCGTCAAATTTATGATTGGTTAGGTTTGTAAAAAGAATTACATACTTTTAAAAGTACAAATTAATCACAGGTGAGCGGCAAATATCATATCGATCAGAATATAAATAAATCAAAAACACTACCGGCCGAATTTTACCGCGATGAGGCCAGCTTTGAGAAAGTCAAAGAACAGGTTTTTTATAGATCCTGGCAATGGATCGGATATAAAAACCTTCTTCAAAATGATCAGGATGCCTATCCCTTGATACTGCTCGATGGATTTCTTACAGAACCCATGGTACTTACCAAGGATAAAGGGGGCCAGTTTCACTGTTTGAGCAATGTTTGTACTCATAGGGCCAACATCGTTGTGAACAAGCCTGGCGCCTTCAAAAAATTGAGCTGCCGTTACCATGGCAGGCGCTTTGGGCTTGATGGCCAATTCGAATCCATGCCAGAATTTCAGGGGGTTGAAGATTTTCCATCCGCCTGCGATAATTTGTATAAATTTCCAATGTTGGAATGGGGTCCTTGGTTTTTTGCCGGACTAAACCCTGGCTATAATTTGGAAACGGTACTGGAGCAGATCAACCAGAGAGTTGGATTTTTACCGCTGGACGATTTTGTACTTGACGAAAAGCGAAACAAAGATTATTTTGTAAATGCCCATTGGGCTCTCTATTGTGATAATTACCTTGAAGGTTTTCATATTCCTTTTGTGCATCAGGATCTCAATACAGTGCTGGACTATGGAGATTATGAAACCCTGCTATTCGACCATATGAACCTTCAAATCGGATATGCACGGGAAGGGGAGGAGGTCTTTGATCTACCTTCAGATCATATCGATTTTGGTAAGCAAGTGGCGGCCTATTATTTTTGGGTCTTTCCCAATATGATGTTCAATTTCTACCCTTGGGGATTATCGGTCAATATTGTTGAACCTCTTAAAACAGATAAGACACGGGTTCGTTTTCTGAGCTTTGTTTACGACAGCACTAAATTAGACGAGGGCGCCGGTGCCGGATTAGACAAGGTGGAAATCGAAGATGAGGAGGTCGTAGAGGGGGTTCAGCTAGGTATTCGCTCAAAATTCTACAAAGCCGGCAGGTTTTCTCCCACCCGTGAAAAAGGCGTGCATCATTTCCACAGATTACTTGTTGAGTTCCTCAACAATGGCTAATACTCATCTTTACTTTTCGAGTTAAAATTATAACAGCCGCGTATTGGTTTGTTATATTCCTTTGCTACCTTTGGGGCCAAAATTATGCCCTATGAAACCCGATCTATTTGAAGCTCCTGACTACTATAATCTTGATGATCTCCTGACCGATGAGCACAAGCTTGTCAGGGATGCAGCACGGCAATGGGTAAAACGCGAAGTTTCTCCCATCATTGAAGAGTATGCCCAAAAGGCCGAATTTCCTGAACAGATCATAAAGGGCCTGGCAGAAATAGGCGCTTTTGGTCCTTATATTCCGATAGAGTATGGTGGTGCAGGTCTGGATCAGATCAGTTATGGCCTTATCATGCAGGAAATTGAAAGAGGCGATAGCGGGGTGCGCTCTACTGCTTCTGTACAGTCATCACTGGTGATGTACCCCATATTTATCTATGGTACAGATGAGCAACGACAAAAATACTTGCCTAAACTCGCTACAGGTGAGTATATGGGATGTTTTGGACTTACCGAACCCGATTTTGGTTCCAACCCCGCAGGCATGGTCACAAATTTTAAAGATCAGGGAGACCATTATGTATTGAATGGCGCGAAGCTTTGGATTTCGAATTCACCATTTGCAGATATCGCTGTGGTCTGGGCTAAAAATGAGGAAGGGCGTATTCATGGGCTGATAGTGGAAAGAGGTATGGAAGGTTTTTCCACTCCGGAAACTCATAATAAATGGTCTTTGAGGGCCTCTGCCACCGGCGAATTGATTTTTGACAATGTTAAGGTTCCGAAGGAGAATCTCCTCCCTGGCAAAAATGGTCTGGGAGCTCCACTGGGATGTCTCGATTCGGCGCGTTACGGAATTGCCTGGGGTGCCATTGGCGCTGCTATGGATTGTTATGATACCGCCTTGCGTTATGCCAAGGAACGTGTACAATTTGGTAAGCCGATTGCTGCATTTCAGCTACAACAGAAAAAACTGGCAGAGATGATCACAGAGATTACCAAAGCCCAGTTGATGGCGCTCCGCTTAGGTCAGCTAAAAAATGAAGGCAAGGCTACCACTGCTCAAATCTCAATGGCAAAACGCAATAATGTGGATATGGCTATACGAATCGCCAGGGAAGCACGTCAAATGCTAGGGGGCATGGGTATTACCGGGGAATACAGCATTATGCGTCATATGATGAACCTGGAGAGTGTAATCACCTACGAAGGAACTCATGATATTCATCTCCTGATCACCGGTGCCGATATCACCGGACACTCAGCTTTTCAATAAATAAGCGTCGCTGATCGCTACCATAAAGGCGAAGGATAGTCTCCTTGCTCTACCATAGAACTCAGGCTTTCCATGGCAATTGCCTTATCATCGGCGTAGGTGACCCCAAACCAATTGCTCTCTGCCGGTATTACTTCAACGGACGTAATTTTGCGTTGAAGCATTTCCTTGATGACAAATGGCAAATAGACTTCTCCTTTTTCCAAATTTTCACCGGTTTCCACAAATAATTTCAGGTCTTGTTCTATTCCATTGAAAATCGAAGGGCTGCAGACCCAGAAATTCATACTCACCAGCTCATTGCCGGTAAATCGAAGCCCCGAATCCGAATCGACTATAGTCCCGTTTTGATTTTCGATCTGAATTCTTTCTTCTACAGATAAGAGTTTATTACCATCTTGTTTACATACCCCGCGAGAAACCGAACCGAAGTCAGATAGGGTATCTTTTAGAGTATAGGCTACCAGTCCAAAATTGTCGGTATTTCCTTGCTGTTTTATAAAAGATGCCGCCTTGGCGTAGGCTTTTTTCCCGTAATAGTCATCTGCATTGATCACTACAAAAGGATTGGAGATAACATTCCTTGCCGTCCATACGGCATGGGCAGTACCCCAGGGTTTCTCGCGTTCCGCATTAACGGTTAATCCTTCGGGCAAATCGTTGAGCTGCTGGGCCAAAACATCTATTTGGACATGCCCTGGAAGTCGGGCTGCCAAATGATCTTTAAGAAATTCCACATTGGTTTTTTGGGTGATGACCACAATATGGTCGAATCCTTCCTGAATAGCATCGTAGATGCTGAATTCCATTAAGAATTCTTCATTGGGCCCCAGCCCGTCGAATTGCTTAAGTTTTCCATATCGGCTTCCTTTGCCGGCAGCCATCAGCAGTAATGTCATAGTTGATAATTATGGCCGCAAAAATAAGTTTTTATCCCTCAACGCTGCAAGGTGAGATAGATTTTCATAATTTTTAAGACGTTTAAATAAAATCATGACTATGGCATCGAGGCGAAATTTTATGAAAAATCTATCTGCAATGGGTCTTGGAACAGTGGTATGGCCACATACTGCTATGGGATTTTCAACAGCGAAAAAGGCAGATAAATTGAAGATAGGAATAATTGGAGTTGGGCTCCGTGGGACTGCCCATCTGAAGAATCTTCTGCTTAGGGACGACATAGAGGTTACGGCGATTTGCGATATCGACCTCAAGCGCATCAGCATTGCAAATGAACTGATCAAAAAAGCCGGGATGCAACTCCCCAAAACTTTTGGCAGCGATGAATTAGATTATCGCAACCTGCTTTCTCTGGAAGCACTGGAAGCAGTAATCATTGCTACTCCATGGTCGTGGCATGTGCCGATGAGTGTGGATGCCATGCGGGCCAAAAAATATACGGGTGTGGAGGTTTCTGCAGCGACCACCATGGAGGGTTGCTGGGAGTTGGTGAACACCCACTTAGAGACTGGGACGCATTTGATGATCCTGGAAAATGTAAACTACCGAAGAGATGTTCTGGCTGTACTCAATATGGTAAAAAATGGAATTTTCGGTGAATTGGTGCATTTCCGATGTGGTTATCAGCACGATCTTCGGCATGTAAAATTTAACGATGGAAAACAGCCTTATGGAGGAGGTGTTGAATTCGGTGATAAAGCGATATCTGAGGCGAAATGGCGTACCGCATATTCCGTAAATCAGAATGCCGATGTGTATCCGACCCATGGACTGGGCCCGGTGGCGGTAATGGCCGATATCAATAGGGGAAATCGCTTTCTCAGCGTATCTTCATATGCCACCAAGGCCATTGGATTGCACAATTATATTCTTGATCTGGGTGGGCCAGACCACCCCAATACCAAGGTAAAGTTCCGGCAGGGCGATGTGATTACCAGTACAATAAAGACCGCCAGGGAAGAAACCATAATTGTTACGCACGACTGTAATTTGCCCAGACCTTATTCCCTGGGATTCAGGGTACAGGGCGCCAATGGTATCTGGGAGGTAGATGGCAACCGGATCTTTATCGAGGGAGAAACGTCTGGGCACCAATGGGAAGATGCTACATCATGGCTTAGTCGTTATGATCATCCACTATGGAAAAAATATGGTGAACTAGCTACCGGATCGGGTCATGGCGGCATGGATTTTTTTGTTTTAAATGCCTTTGTGGAATCTGCAAGGCGTAAAGTAGCACCTCCTTTAGATGTTTATGATGCTGCTGCATGGAGTGCTTTAACCCCGCTCTCAGAACGATCGATTGCACAGGGTGGAGCACCACAAGACTTTCCTGATTTTACAAAGGGTTTATGGGAAAACCGTGCCCCATTGAATTGGACAAGTGATGCCTACTGATCAGATGGCTTTCATCTTTGATGTAATTGCAGTCAATATCAGTCGTGGTGCTTGGAACAGAACTGATTTTTATCATATTTTCCAGAGTACATTCCCTTTAGCTTTGTAAGAAACAAGGCCTATCAATGGACTCCCTGATTCAAAAATACAACGTTCCCGGACCACGTTATACCAGTTATCCTACCGTTCCCTACTGGGATTTAGACGATTTCTCGGGCAGGAGATATAAAGAGACTGTGAAAGAGGCTTTTGAGATCAGCAATTCGAAGGAGGGGATTAGTATTTACATTCATTTACCATTTTGCGAACAGATGTGTACTTTTTGTGGATGTCATAAACGCATTACCAAGAGGCATGAGCTCGAGGAGCCCTATATAAGAAGTTTGCTAAAAGAGTGGAAATTATATACCGACCTGTTTGGCGGAAGACCCCAAATTAAGGAATTACATCTTGGCGGAGGTACACCGACTTTCTTTAGCCCGGCGAATCTGGAAATACTTATCGAAGGTATTTTGCGCAGGGCCAGTCTGTTTCCCGGTTTTGAGTTTAGTTTTGAAGGGCATCCTAACAATACGACAAAAGAGCATTTACAGAAGTTGTATGATCTGGGCTTCCGACGGGTGAGTTTTGGGGTACAAGATTACAGTGTAAAGATCCAGAAGGCTATAAACCGGCTTCAACCCTTTTACCGTGTTAAACGCGTTACGAAATGGGCCAGAGAAATTGGTTATACTTCTGTGGGGCATGATCTTATTTTCGGACTTCCTCACCAAAGCATGGGAGACATCGAAAGAACGATCAGTATTACCAGAAATTTACAGCCCGACCGTATTGCATTTTACAGTTATGCCCATGTACCCTGGCTAAAGGGGAGTGGACAACGCGGCTTTCGTGAGGATGACCTGCCCTCACCAGACGACAAAAGAAGACTCTATGAAAGAGGGAGTGAATTGCTTCGGGCTATGGGTTATGTAGAAATAGGTATGGATCATTTTGCTTTGAAGAGCGATGCATTATATGAAGCCATGGCCGAAGGTAGAATACATAGGAATTTTATGGGGTATACGGCCTCGAAAACCCATCTGCTTGTAGGGTTAGGTGTCTCCAGTATCAGTGATAGTTGGTATGGTTTTGCCCAGAATGTCAAGGGTATTGAAGAATATCAGCATTTGGTGTCTACAGGATTTTTGCCGATCTATCGAGGACATATTCTCAATACAGAAGATCAGGCGATCCGTCGGCATATCCTTAACCTGATGTGTCGTTTTCAAACCACCTGGAATGAGAAAGAATTACAATTTAGTAGCTTGGATAACGTTCTAAATAAGCTGGTTGAAATGCAGGCTGATGGATTGGTTGAGATTTTGCCTGCAGAATTGAGGGTTACAGATAAGGGCAAACCATTTATTCGTAATATATGCATGGCATTTGATATGCGTTTGCACAGGAAAGCTCCTGAGACCCAGTTGTTTTCGATGACGATTTAACCAGATCTAAACTTATGCGAAGTCTAACAAAAAGGATTTTTATATTTTAACCCAAAAGTCAATATCATGAAAACAATCATAGTACCTATAGATTTTTCAGAACAATCCGAATATGCGTTAAAGGTGGCGGCTTCTCTGGCCAGAAAACACGATTCTGAGATCCTGGCGTTACATATGCTGGAACTCAATGAGGCTATGATTTCATCATCGGAGGGCTTCCATCCGGAACAGACGGTTTTCCTTCTCAAACTAGCTGAAAAAAGGATCAATGAATTCCTGGACAAGGCATATTTAAGGGATGTAAGGAAGATTACACCTATTATCAAACATTTTAAGGTATTTGGTGAAGTAAATGATGTTGTTGAAAAACACCAGGCCGATATTATTGTCATGGGTTCTCATGGAACAGATGGCCTTAGAGAGATCTTTGTTGGTTCCAACGCTGAAAAGGTAGTCAGAAATTCGGAGATTCCCGTTTTGGTGATTAAGGATGAAATACCAGACTTTAAAGCCGATGTTTTTGTATTCGCCTGTGCCTTTAAGGAAGAATCGCTTGCCGCTTTTCAAAAGGCCAAAGAATTCTCTGATAAATTAGGGTCCAAACTTCAACTGGTGTATATCAATACACCCGGAGATAATTTCCTTTCCACCAAAGATGCCTATGAAAGAGTTAGCAAGTATATGCAGAAAGCAGGTGCTGGTATGGAGGTGATGATCTATAACGACTATAGTGTAGAGAAAGGTGTATTGAATTATAGCGAAAACATAAGCGCAGATCTCATCGGTATTCCTACCCACGGGCGTAAAGGCCTTTCACATTTCTTTATGGGCAGTATAGGTGAGGATATTGCGAATCACAGTAAGATTCCAGTTATTACCTTCAAAATCTAAAGCACCGCAGGGTTAATTCATTTAAAGAGGGCTTATAGTGGCCCTCTTTTTTTCAATCCAGCAAAAGTTAAGCGACTTACTATTTGAGCCGAAACAACTCCTTTGAATCGAGGCTCTTTGCCAGGTCATCGAGTGTAGTTTCTTCGAATTCCTGTATCATTTTCATACGCGAAGAAGCAAATAGATTATGCATGGGGCAAGGATTCTCCTCATCGCAGTCGGCAAGTCCAATAATACACGCTTCCATTTTTTTCCGACCATCAATGGTGTCGATAATGGCCATTATCGATTGTTTCTTATTGTCTTCATCAACATAAAACCCTCCCTTGGGACCTCTGGAGGAAGAGATGATATTTCTTTTTGCCAGGGCCTGAAGCAATTTCCCGGAGTAGGCTTTAGGGATATCGATTTTTTCACAGATGTCCTTTACCTGGAGTTTGTGATTTTGATCGGAATGCAAGGTTAGGTATAGCACTGCTTTCAAGGCGTATTTGGAAGAATTTGTGAGCATATTGATGACACTTAAAAACCAATTACAAGCATAAAAAGATATTTTTATCCTTAATATGATTTTTGTCATGTTTTTTCTAACAGTACGATTCTACTTTTAACCCCAAAATCAAAACAACTGACAAATGAAGACTTTCTCCAAATTCCTTGTTCTGATCCTGTCCATCGCACTATTTGCATGTGGTGGGAAGCAGGAAAAAAAATCCGATGGATTTAGTATTGAACGTAAAAAGACTACAACAGAGAAAAACGATGCACCACCACCTGTGTCCGATGTAAAGGCCTCTGAAAGGGTGGATCTTAGCAATAAGGGTGTCGGGACTATCACCTCTCTAACATTAAATGATGAAATCGATCAGGCGATGGCCGCCAAAGGCAAAGAGGTCTATGATCAGATGTGTCTGGCTTGCCACAGGATCGGCAAGAAA
Source organism: Flavobacteriaceae bacterium (assembly GCA_965212205.1). Classification (GTDB taxonomy): domain Bacteria; phylum Bacteroidota; class Bacteroidia; order Flavobacteriales; family Flavobacteriaceae; genus JAHEJJ01. The sequence continues at coordinate 203,883 of CBDBUX010000016.1, read as the reverse complement.
TTTATCGGACCAGCCCCGAATGGGATTTTGGAACGCCGTACACCGGAATGGGTGATGAATATGATCCTGGATCCGGAAAAAATGGTAAAAGAAGACCCTCTGGCCAAAGAACTTCTGATAGAGTTTAACGGGTCGCCAATGGCCAACCAGAACCTCACCGAAGAAGAAGCCAGGGCTGTATTGGAATACTTTAGAACCTTATAACAATAAATCATGAAATCACAACCAAAACTAAAACTGCTCATATGTGCATTTTTAGCTCTGTTTATTGGGCTGAGTTGCAAGAATGAGCCAAAGGCGGCGGCTGATACTTCAAGCGCCCAGAATGATCAGAACACCAAAGTTCAAGGACAAGCTTTTATTAAAGACGATGAATCTACGCCCAATGTACTGGATATTGCCATCGGTTCGGAAGATCATACCACACTGGTTGCGGCGGTTCAGGCCGCAGATCTTGAAAATGCCCTTGTAAATGCGGGTCCATTAATGGTATTTGCACCGACTAACGAAGCATTCGCCGCATTGCCGGAAGGCACCGTTGAAAACTTGTTAAAACCCGAAAACAAAGGTGCTCTTGCCAATATTTTAAAATATCATGTAACACCTGGAAAGTATAGTAAAGACTTTCTAAAGAAGTTCAAGAAACTAGGCCAGGCCAACAACCAGAATGTGATGGTGACCGTAGAGGGAGATGATGTTTTTATTGGAGGAGCAAAAATACTAGCCAGTGTACCTGCGGGTAACGGTATTGTTCACGTAGTGGATAAGGTAATGTTACCGCCCGAAGAATAATTAAATCACAATAACTAAATAAGAAGCAATGAAAAAAGCAATTTACCTTGTATTCCTTCTCCTTGGCTCGGTGGCCATGATCATGTCGTGTGCCGATCAGGGTAAGACGAATGGCGCCTTGTCCTCAAGTGCAGCTGAGAAGGTTTATGTGGCTCCTGGTGAGCACGATGAATTTTACGCCTTTATTTCGGGCGGATTTAGTGGACAGCTGTCTGTCTACGGACTTCCGTCTGGCCGACTTTTCAAAGTCATTCCTGTTTTTTCCCAAGATGCTGAAAAAGCTTGGGGATACAATGAGGAGACCAAGCCCATGTTGAATACTTCTCATGGATTTATTCCTTGGGATGATTCCCACCATCCGGATATTTCTCAAACCAATGGAGAAGTGGATGGCCGATGGGTGTTTATCAATGGGAACAACACGCCCAGGATCGCAAAAATTGATCTAAGTGTGTTCGAAACCACTGAAATCTTAGAAATTCCCAATAGTGCAGGTAACCACAGCTCGGCTTTCGTAACCGAGAATACCGAATATGTAGTAGCCGGAACCCGGTTCTCTGTGCCGATTCCTCAACGCGATATATCGATCAAAGAATACAAAGGAAATTTTAAAGGCTCGCTCTCTTTTATCAGTGTAGATCCTGAAGATGGCGGTATGGATCTTTCATTCCAGGTGCTCATGCCTGGCTTTGATTACGATCTGGCCCATCCCGGTAGAGGTGCTTCTCATGGCTGGATGTTCTTTTCAACCTATAATTCAGAAGAGGCCAGCACGCTTATGGAGGTAAATGCTTCTCAAAATGACAAGGATTTTATAGCAGCCATCAACTGGAAAAAAGCCGAAGAATACATAGAGCAAGGTAAGTTTACAACCATGCCGGCTAATTATGCGCACAATGTTTATTCCGATGAGACCCATACGGCTACTTCTACCATGAAAAAAGAGGTACGTGTATTAGATGCTTCGGAATTACCCGGACTGGCTTATTTATTGCCGACTCCAAAATCGCCACACGGTTGTGATGTTGACCCTACAGGTGAATTTATTGTGGGTAACGGGAAACTCTCTGCAGACCTTACCGTTCACTCTTTCACCAAGATGATAGATGCTATTGAGAACGAAAAATTTGACGGTGATGCCTATGGAATCCCAATCCTTAATTTCGAGGATGTATTGGCCGGAACGGTAAAACAAGCTGGCTTAGGACCACTTCATACAGAATTTGATGCAGATGGGAATGGTTATACAACCTTCTTCATTTCGTCTGAAGTAGTAAAATGGAAAGTTGGAACATGGGAAGTAGTTGATCGCCAACCATGTTATTACTCTGTGGGTCACCTAATGATCCCGGGCGGAAACTCCAGGAAACCTTATGGGAAATATGTAGTAGCGATGAATAAAATTACCAAAGACCGCTATTTGCCTACGGGTCCCGAAGTTACCCAGTCTGCGCAGCTCTACGATATATCGGGTGAGAAAATGGAACTGTTACTCGATTTTCCAACCATTGGAGAACCTCATTATGCTGCCGGAATCGCAGCGGATATCGTAAAAGAACGCTCAAGAAAGATATTTAACCTTTCTGAAAACAAGCACGAATACGCTACCACTTCCGATGCCGATGTACGTGTGGAACGTAATGGAAATGAGGTCCATATTTATATGACTATGATCCGTAGCCATTTCAATCCAGACAATATTGAAGGCGTTAAAGTAGGAGATAAGGTGTATTTCCACGTAACCAACCTTGAACAAGACTACGACGTGCCTCACGGCGTGAGTATGATAGGAGCCAATACCTCAGAATTGTTGATCATGCCTGGGCAAACAGAGACTTTTGTATGGGAGCCTAAGCAAGTAGGTGTTTGGCCGTTCTACTGTACCGATTTTTGTTCTGCACTCCACCAGGAAATGCAGGGTTATGTACGCGTTTCTCCGGCGAATTCGCCACTAGACCTCAGCTGGTCTTTAGGAGAAGACTGATTTTAATATTTAGTTGATTGATTTTTTTACTAAGACGGGAGGAATTCTTCCTCCCGTCATTGGTAAACAATTGCCGAAACTCATGAAAAAGACCTCTCGAATACTGATGTTCGTAGCCGCATTGCTACCCCTTTTACTTTTTATTTTTCCATTGTGGAAGATTACGCTGGAAGCACCACAATATCCTACGCCCCTGGGCATGTACATTTTTATCAATGACTTTGCCGATGCCAACCCACACGATATTCAAAATATCAACCTGATGAATCACTATGTGGGGATGAAATATATCCCGGACGCCATTCCGGAGTTTAAAATTTTTCCTGCGGGGATCATTATTACTACGATAATTGGTCTTTTGATCGCATTCAAAGCCAATTATAAATGGTATCTCTATTGGTTTATATTAATGGTGCTGCTGAGTGCAGCAGGGATGTACGATTTTTATTTGTGGGAACACGATTACGGACACAATCTGGACCCCAAAGCCATCCTGAAATTCACAAATCCGGATGGGACCGTCATGGGATTCCAGCCTCCATTTTTTGGTAGTAAAGATATTTTGAATTTCAAGGCGCACAGCTATCCTCAGGCAGGAGCTTATAGCCTGGCACTTGGAATCGGGATTGCCCTTTTTGCATATCTGAGGGGTAAGAAAGAACAACAGAAGACCTAAAACAGATGAAATTAGCCTCCCGGATTCTTATAATGATAGTCATGATGATTACCGTTCTCGCTTGTAAGATCGGTCCTGAACCCATCGTCTATGGTACGGATACCTGCCACTTTTGCAGTATGACCATCGTAGATAAACAACACGGAAGCGAGTGGGTTACCGATAAAGGAAAGGTCTTTAAGTTCGATTCGGTAGAATGCTTGTTAAACAATCATATTCAATCAGATCAGGAATCCATTGCCTTATTTATGTGCAATCATTATAACGCTCCGGGAGAGCTTATTGATACGGAGAAAGCTTTTTTTTTAATAAGTGAGGGAATACCAAGCCCGATGGGCGCCTATCTCACAGCTTTCGATTCCAGAGCATCGGCCATGAAGGCCCATGACGAACATGGCGGTGATCTTTATAATTGGTCAGAACTCTTAAAACACTGGGAAGACACTTATGTATACGACGAATAATCTATTAGCCGAACAAGTTTTTAATCAATTGCAGGTAAAACAAATCATTAATACCCCTTCCTTTGAGGTATTGACCGTTAGCCTGGAAGCGGGAAATCTTTTCCCGGAACACATTTCTCCTAAAAATAGTTATCTGCTGATACTGGAGGGAGAGATCCATTTTAATATAGATAACAGAACATTTCATTTAATGCCGCAGCAGGTATTCGACTTTCCTGCCAATACGAAACACTTCGTCAAGGCTCTTACAAATGCTAAATTCTTAATAATCCGCTAGTTGATTATCGGCTCTGTTGGTATCGCAATTTGTATTGTGACCGTCCTGCTTTTGCTCAATAAGAAAACCTTATTTTTGGGATTGGTTTTTGTTGCTACATTGTATAAGCCTCATGATTTTAACCATATGTACCAAAAATGGGGCAAAAAGAATTTATTGCTGAGTCATATTATGTAAGTATGTGTCTAAAATGAAGATATCGGTCCTAATAATTTTTAGCTTCCTCCACTTTAGCCTGCTTTTTGCTCAGTCTAAAAGCATAGAAGTATGCGGCGATTGTAGTGTTTCAAAACTCAGCACTGCCCTGGAACAGGCTTCACCACAAGATACCATCATTCTTAAACCCGGAACTTATAGGGAGTATAATATTATTATCGATAAACCTATTATTGTAATTGGAGAAGGCGAAGCGGTAATTGATGGAGAGAATAAGGGCGAGGTTATTAAAGTGATTTCAGATAGTGTACACCTGGAAGGCTTTAAGATCATCAATGTAGGGACCAGTTATACTACAGATTATGCAGCGATCAGGATTGCTAAATCCAAGCATTTTAAAATTCACAATGTTGACCTCGAAAAACTCTTTTTCGGGATCTACCTGGAAAAGGCCGAAGATGGCGAAGTTATTGGGAATACCATCATTGGAGATGCTGTGGAGGAATTCAATTCGGGGAATGGTATTCAACTCTGGTACTGCAAGAATATAAAAGTTATCGATAACAGGGTAGAAAAGGTGCGCGACGGAATATATCTTGAATTTTCCGACAATATCGAGATCGAAAACAATATCAGTTCACATAATGTTCGCTATGGTTTACATTTTATGTTTTCGAATAACGATAACTATCGTGGGAACATCTTTGAAGATAATGGTGCCGGTGTGGCTGTCATGTTCTCCAAGCATATCGAGATGACTGGTAATACCTTCAAGAAAAACTGGGGTACTGCCTCCTTCGGACTCCTGCTGAAAGAAATTAACGATGCAGAGATCAGCGGGAATACTTTTGAAGAAAACACCATTGGGATAAATATTGAAGGATCTAACAGGATCGAATACCGAAATAATGAATTTATAAGCAATGGCTGGGCCCTTAAGGTGAGGGGTGCCTGTTATACCAATACATTTGCCGATAATAATTTCCTCTACAACTCGTTCGATATCTCCTATAACAGCAAGATCAACGACAATGTTTTTGAGCGAAATTATTGGAGTAATTATTCGGGCTATGATCTCGATAAGGATGGAATCGGCGATGTACCTTACCGGCCTGTAAAACTCTTTTCCTATATTGTCAACAGAACTCCTGAAACCATAGTTCTGCTAAGAAGTCTTTTTATGGATATTATCGATTTTTCTGAAAAAGTATCTCCGGTATTCACCCCCGATAATCTGCTGGATGCAAAACCCCGCATGAAAAGACTATTATGATCACCGTAGAAGGCCTGCAAAAGAAATTTGGCAAGAATTCTGTCCTGAAAGGGATCGATCTTCGTATCGAGAAACCCGGTATCTATGCCATACTTGGGCCTAATGGATCAGGGAAAACCACTGTGATTAAAAGTATACTGGGAATGGTCCTCCCCAGTGGAGGGCAGATAGAAGTACTCGGCCAGAATATCTCCAAAAAATGGAAATATCGCAGGGAGCTCAATTACCTGCCTCAAATTGCCAACTTCCCAGGGAATCTAAAGGTTGGGGAGCTGTTCAGTATGATCAAAGATCTAAGGAGAATGCCATCGGATGAAGAGAAGCTAATCGACGTTTTTGGATTAAAACCTTTCCTAAATAGCAAACTGGCAAATCTTTCAGGAGGCACCAAGCAGAAGGTTAATATCGTGATCGCCCTGATGTTCAATGGCCAACTTTTAATTCTCGATGAGCCGACAACCGGCCTCGATCCGGCGGCCTTGATCGTACTTAAAAAAATTATCAAGGAGGAAAAAGCCAAAGGCAAAGTAATCCTTATCACCACTCACATTATGGAGTTCGTGGAAGAAATGGCAGACGAGATCGTCTATTTACTTGAGGGCAAGATCTATTTCCAGGGGACTATTGAAGAATTAACCCAGCGCACGCAGCAGACAGATTTTCAACACGCGATCGCCGAGATATCTACAACGCAGCATGCTTAAGATACTGAAATACAGTTTTTATGATTTGGTGCGCAGCCGTTGGAGTTATGTCTATCTGCTTTTTTACCTGGCCCTTGGATTTACCTTATTGTTTCTTAACAATGATCTTTCCAAAGCGGTGATCACCCTTATGAATATCATCATAGTATTGGTGCCCTTAATCGGGACTATTTTCGGGGTGATGTATTATTATAATTCAAGGGAGTTTACTGAACTTCTTATCGCTCAGCCGATAAAACGCACTTCAATCTTTCTGGGTCAGTATTTAGGAGTGGCAGGCTCGCTTGCAATGAGTTTGATGCTCGGGCTCGGTATTCCGTTCATGTTCTATGGTCTTTTTAAAAGCGCCGCCATATGGGATTTTGTGTTGTTGTTGTATACCGGGGCCTTCCTTACGTTTATTTTTACGGCCCTTTCGCTTAATATCGCCATCTATAACGAAAACCGTATTAAAGGATTTGGATATGCGATTCTGATGTGGTTGTTTTTCGCTGTCCTTTACGACGGGATCTTTCTACTTTCTCTAATCATTTTTGAAGAATATCCGCTGGATACCTTTTCGCTCATTGCAACACTCTTAAATCCTATCGACCTTTCGAGAACACTGATACTTTTAAAACTCGATATTTCAGCACTTTTAGGTTATACAGGAGCTGTTTTTAAATCTTTCTTTGGTACTTATTTGGGGTTTGGGATCTCCATATTGATGCTAGTGGTCTGGACGCTGATCCCGGTCTCGACCTATCTCAGAAAAGCCAGAAGAAAGGACTTTTAAGTTCAATCCATTGTATTATCCAATTCCATTGGCCTGATAAAATCGGTATAAAAGCCTCTGGAGGGATGTTTCCTGGTTTTCAGGAGCAGTTTGTCCTGGTACTGCGATATCAAGTTCATTACTTCCTGCTGCCGGGACTTGTATGGATTATTCTTGCCCCAGGCGATCAGGATAATGTCTGAATCCCTAATCGCAGTCTGGATGGTATCATCGTTTTTAGGGCCTATCAAATCAGCATTACCTGTAAAATCCTTGGTCTGAATAAAGGCAAATTGGTTGAGAATATTCATTCTCTTTACATCTTTGAATACATCATAGTTTTTTCGAAATACAATATTTTCAAGAAATTGAACAGATTTATCGGCTTTAGATTCATCGGCCTCACTTGGGTTTTGCATAATCACGCTCAATGTTTTTGAACCTTCGCTTTCCGGGTTAATCGCGCTGAGCAGATAACGAAATTTACCACAATCCGAAAATTCGGCAGTAATGATCAAAGGATGTAAATGCCTGTAGGTCAAGACTGGGAAATTGTTGCAGTCCCGACAATGGAAAGGGCCATTTGCACCATCAGTTCAAAATCGTGCTCACGTTCATCGTGCGTACAGTGTTCCCCTGTGACTTTCGAATCTGAAATGGTAAGTATACTCAGGGCTTTAACGCCGTGTTTAGCTGCTGTTGTATAGAGCCCTGCCGATTCCATTTCAGCGCAGAGAACGCCGTAAGAAGCCCACAACTTATAGCGGTCTGGGTCTTCGTTGTAAAACTTATCTTCCGAGAGTACGTTTCCCGCCTTAAAGGGCATTCCCCTGTCTTCCGCATAGGCCACAGCCTTGCGGAAAAGTCCATAATCTGCAGTAGGGGCAAAGCTCTGCTGGTTGAAAGGAATATTATTGATCGAGGAAGAAGTGGAGGCCGCCATGGCAAGTACAAGATCTCTGATTTTAAGTTGCTGCTGGTAAGATCCTGCAGTACCTACCCGTACGATCTCTTTTACGCCATAATCCTCGATTAGTTCATGAATATAAATCAGGGCTGAAGGAATACCCATCCCACTTCCCTGAACGGAAACTCTTTTGCCTTCATAGGTGCCCGTAAAACCGAGCATGCCTCTAACTTCTGAATAACAATAAGCATCCTTCAGGAAGGTTTCAGCTATCCATTTAGCTCTTAGGGGGTCTCCGGGCAGTAACACGGCATCGGCGATTTCCCCTTTTTTAGCATTTAAATGTGAACTCATGTGTTTAGAATCCTTCGTTAACAATCTTCGTACCCGATGAAGTACCCAGCCTGCTTACTCCCATTTCGATATACTTCAGTGCAGTCTGCCGATCCTTTATTCCTCCAGAGGCTTTTATCTTTACCTTATCGCCTACAGTAGCTTTCATCAGGGCAACATCTTTGAGGGTTGCTCCACCAGTTCCAAACCCTGTGGAGGTTTTGACAAAGTCGGCCCCTGATTCGACCACCAAGTTACTGGCTTTTTCAATTTCCTTATCGCTAAGATAACAGGTTTCGATGATTACCTTTAATACTTTGGTTCCCGCTAGTTCTTTTAGCGATTTGAGTTCTTTGAGTACCTCTTGGTAGGCCCCCGACTTCAGCCAGCCCAGATTGATAACCATATCGACCTCATCTGCACCTTGCTCAAAACAGTATGCGGCTTCTTGAATTTTAACTTTGGTTGCCATCGCCCCAAGGGGAAATCCAATAACTGCAGCCAGTTTAACATCGGACCCTTTCAACTCACGATGTGCCAGGGGCACATAAAATGAATTAACACAAACCGCAAAGAAATTATGATCAATGGCCTCATTACAAAGTTGCTTGATGTCGTCCTCGGTGGCGGTGGGCTTTAAAAGCGTATGATCTATATATTGTTCAAGTTTCATGTTCCCTATTCACGGCCAAACCTCTCAAAGGCGGCTCTGTCTAATGCTTCCTGATGATCGGGATGCGCGATTGATACCAGGGCTTTTGCCCTTTCGTATAGGTTCATACCAAATAGATTTACCACTCCATATTCGGTAACCACATAGTGCACATGTGCCCTGGTCGTGGTAACCCCTGCCCCTTGTTTCAATACCGGGGTAATTTTTGAAACTCCCTTGGCTGTAGCCGAAGAAATGGCGATAATCGGTTTTCCTCCTTCGGAAATTGTAGCGCCCCGAATAAAATCCATTTGTCCGCCTACTCCCGAAAATTGCCTGGTTCCTATGGTATCGGCACAGACCTGTCCGGTAAGATCTATTTCTATAGCACTATTTATAGCGGTCACCTTCGGATTGCGGGCGATGAGGTTGGTATCGTTGGTGTAGGCTGCTTCTTTAAAATGCACCAGAGGGTTATCATCTACAAAATCGTATAATTTTTGAGACCCGGCCGCAAATGCCGTTACGATCTTATTGGTTTTTATTTCCTTTTCTTCCCCGGTTATATTTCCATTTTCAATGAGAGGCAACAGGCCATCTGAAAACATTTCTGTATGGACTCCCAGCCGTTGATGATCTTTCAGATTGGTCAGTACGGCATTTGGGATGTTTCCTATACCTAGCTGCAAGGTGGCGCCATCTTCGATCAATTCAGCGACGTTTTTTCCAATCCTGTGCTCCAGGTCCGAAATAGCTCCCATTGGATGCCTGTGTATGGGCTCATCAACTTCAATAGCCAGGTCAATTTTATCCTGGTGGATTATACCATCCCCGTGTGTGCGTGGCACCTGTGGATTTATCTGTGCAATAACTTTCCTCGCTTTTTGTACGGCGGGAAGCGCAATATCTACCGAAACCCCAAGCGAGCAATATCCGTGCTTATCGGGCGGAGATACCTGAACCACGGCCACATCGAGTGGTAGAATATTCCATCTGAAAAGCAAGTGAATCTCGCTGAGAAAAATTGGAATATAGTCGCCCTGATTGGTGTTCACAGCCTTCCGCACATTTCCACCCACAAAACAACTGTTGATCTTAAAGGAGTTCTTATAGGGGTCCAGCGCATAATTGACCTGCCCTTCGGTATGGATCGAGATAACTTCAACCTCTTTCAATTCTTTGTATCGCTCACAAATAGCATTGATCAGGGTGTTAGGGGTCATAGCTGCGCCCTGTAAAAAAATTCGGTTACCCGATTTAACCACGGCAGCTGCTTCTTCGACATTAACTATTTTCATAGGTGTTTAATTTTTTCTCCACTATTCGATATTGGCGGGTTGATGGCATTCAACGGCCGTTTCTGTGGTATGATTTGAAATTTTGGGAGAGACATAAGGTATTCCCAGACCCATACCCCTCAGAATGAACAACAACCCAACAAGGATCACGAAGACGGGAACCAATCGGCTTATCTTGTTTTTAAATGATGACTTGATCGCACTACCAAAAAATACTGCAATGGTCATTAGCGGGATGGTACCAAGGCCAAAAATCACCATGAACAAAAACCCGCCTGCAGGGCCTGCAGATGCTGTAGCTCCTAATAAGGCCATGTATACCAATCCGCAGGGCAAAAATCCATTGAGGAATCCAATGGTAAGAAATGCATCTGGGGTTTTCTTTTTAAACGACGCGCCCAGGGTTTCCTTCAGCCAGGAGATCCCTTTAAATATAGGTTGGGTTAGGCGGAATTTGCCGAGTTTATGCAAAGGGATAAGTACTAACACGATCATCAGCACACCGATAATAATTGACAGCTTTTGTTGGGTGCCAAAGAGATGGAGTCCCTTGCCCAGCATACCGAAAAGCAGCCCCAGGATGCCATATGCCAATATCCTTCCGCTATGGTAGATAACCGTCTGTAGGCTGCCCCTATAGCGGTTACTGCGATCTACCGGCAGCATAAATGCAATCGGGCCGCACATCCCCAGGCAGTGAAGACTGCCAAGGAGACCAAGTATAAAGGCAGTATAGAACATTCTCTAATAGGTGATACTTTTTTTAACCAGGTAACTTTTGTCCTTTTCAGACCATCTTATTTTAATGTCCCATCGACCATCCAACAAACGTTCGTCAGGTATGAGCAAATGTGAATTGGACAAACTTATGTCTAAGTCAAAATCCAAGTGTTTATTGGATGGTCTGTAAAGGGACACTGTTGCTTTTAAATCCTTAGTTCGGAGCTCTTCCGGGATCTCGATTAACAAGCCTTTTTCACTTTTTTTAGAGTGAAATCCCGGGGCGATATTTTTTGCGTTGGCCTCTGCATCGATCTCTTTCTGATAGGCCAGCTCTTCCTGGTAATAATCTTCTGTTACCAGATGATGATCCGAGTTTCTTCCGGTACTGGCCAGTATTACGAAATAGAGAATGAATCCGATAAATCCGATAAAGGCTAATACAATACCTGTTCCCCAGTTAAATTTCATCTTCATACTTTTTCAATTATAGGATCTCGGGGCTAAAAAACGAGCGGAGGTGGTTTCAATGAGATCTTCTCCGCTATAAACCCCGATTTCCAGCTTGTCTTTATCTCCGTCGAGTCCAGAATTGTTGATTTCTATAAAAAGCGTGCCTTCTGAAAGTTGTTGCGCCGGCACTTCAAATTTTTCATGGGTCACCACCTCGATCGTGCCCTTGTGCGAATGCAGTTTAAAACTAACATTAGCGATATCTTTATTGGTCTTATTGATCAGCTTATAGGTGTAAACATTGCTGATTATATTTCCTTCCTTCCTTTCGTATAATTGTCCGGGAAGTCTTAAAATATTTGCTTCAATATCATTGCGTAAAAACAGCATGCCCACCAGGATGCCAGTGAGGATGGTCAGCACGGCGGTATATCCCTTTAAACGCGGAGTAAAAGTAAACTTGGATTTCTTATTGATATTGTCTTCACTGGCATATCGGATCAGCCCTTTTGGGCGGTCAATTTTTTCCATGATAGTATCGCATTCATCGATACATGCGGTACAATTCACACATTCTAACTGAGTGCCATTACGAATATCGATTCCGGTAGGGCAGACATGCACACATTGGAAACAATCTATACAATCTCCATGGCCCAGGGCGTCCCGGTCTTCATTTTTACGAAACTTTTTACGACCCTTAGTGCCCTCACCTCTTTTATGGTCGTACGCAACCACAATCGATTTATTATCGAGTAATACGCCTTGCATTCTCCCATAGGGGCAGGCGATGATACATACCTGTTCTCTGAACCATGCAAAAACAAAATAAAAGACAGCGGTAAAGATGAGGAGTGAAACAAAAGTATTCAGATGTGCTGCAGGACCGTCGGTAACATACATGACTAACCTGTCTGTTCCGATAATATAGGCCAGGAAAATATTCGAAATCAGAAACGAAATAATAAAGAATACCGTCCATTTCAGTAGCCGCTTCCTAATTTTTAACCCGTTCCAAGGCATTTTGGCTAGTCGTTTTTGGGCCCCGCGATCACCGTCTATCCAAAATTCAATGCGTCGGAAAACCATCTCCATAAAAATCGTCTGTGGGCACATCCAGCCACAGAAGATTCTACCATAAGCTACCGTAAAGAGGGCAATAAAGATCACACCGATGATCATCGAAATAACAAAAAGATGAAAGTCTTGCGGCCAGAATGGGAATCCAAAGATATTAAACCGACGTTCCAGGACATTGAACATCAGGAACTGGTTGCCATTAACTTTTATGATCGGTGCAGCGAAGAGGAAGAGTAACAAGCCATAGCTCACCCATTTACGATATTGGTAAAAACGACCGCTGGGATTTTTTGGAAAAATCCAGGCCCTTTTGCCCTCCTCATTGATCGTCGCTATAGAGTCCCTGAAGTTTTCGTCCATTCGATCAGGATATTTTTAATTCCTGAATTTAGTTACTCACCACGGCCGCAGTGTCGATCTCCTGTTCCGGCATACTCTCCTGTGCAGGAGTTTCTTCAGCGGGTGCATCCGGATCTACCCAGATATCACCTTCCGGCGCCTTTGGATTTGCGGCTGTAGTACCCTGAAAAGTCAGGAGATAACTAGCTACCTGAGCCATTTCAGATGGTTTAAGGGTCTGTTTCCAGGCGACCATACCTTTACCGGCCCGGCCTCCTTCGGAAATCGTATTAAAAACATTTTTAATACCCCCTCCCGTAATCCAGTACTCATCTGTGAGATTGGGTCCGATACCACCACCACCATCAGCCATATGGCATACAACGCAATTTACTTCAAATATGGCCTTACCGGCATCCAGGTCCGAGGCCTCGGTAAGCAATTGTACGGTATTGACATCGACCAGGTCTTTGGCCGTCTTTTTATATTCCTCGATGGCCGCCTGCGCAGCAGCAACTTCACGCTCGTATTCCAGGTCCTGATTGTAATCGCCAAAGACATGAAATCTGGCCAGATAGACCACACCAAAAATAATCGTGGCATAGAACAGATAAACCCACCATGGCGGAAGTTTGTTATCTAGTTCTTTGATCCCATCGTAATTGTGATCCAGAATAATTTCACCTTCCTCCTCAACCGGTTTGGAGCCCAATAATTTCTGATACATTCTCGTACCCCATGCCCATTGCCAGGACTGGGATTTGGCTTCTATATACCGTTCTTTGGCTTCTTCCGAAAGTGTCTGGAAAAGCACATTTTCAATAGATTTTAAAATGAGTTCAATAGCGATCAGAATCAATAAGACCAATAGCAGGAAGAATTGAGTGATCGGATATTCCAGGAAGGCGGGTTTTTCACCAGAATCGATGAAGTATTCCATCAGTGCGAAAATTATAAAGAACACTACAGGGATCCTGATCCACCAGGGCGACATATTTTTCATCGGTTTAGGGTTTAGGTTGATTTTCGTCTAATGGTAATTCACTCATCTCCTTTATGTGTTGTTTTGAGGCTGTAAAAACCCACCAAAACAACAAGGCGAAAAACACAAAGAATATAAGAAGAGATATCATAGGGTATGTTGCGATACCCTCCATGCTCTCCATATGGTTTTTAATGAATTTTAGCATGATCTATTTGTTTTCGGTTAGCTGATTGTCCTGGTCTTGTACCTTAATATCTGTACCCAGTCTTTGCAGATAGGCGATCATAGCAACGATCTCCCGATCGCGCATTTCCACAAATTCCAGCCCGTTCTCCGCCGCATATTTCTTGTCGGCTTCGTATGATTTGACAAATTCGGGATCGGAATAGAGATTTTTTTCAATCTGAAGGGCCTGGGCATCCATAGAGGCCTGTGCATTAGCAATGTCCTCATCGGTATAGGGAACTCCTAAGCTCACCATCGCCCTCATCTTAGATTCAGCAGCGCTCCTGTCGTGTTTATCCAGTACCAGCCATTGATAAGCCGGCATAATTGATCCGGAGGATGTGCTCTGAGGATCATACATATGATTCAGATGCCAGTTATCGGAATACTTTCCTCCAATCCGAAGTAAATCTGGCCCTGTTCGTTTACTACCCCAGAGGAAAGGATGATCGTACACAAATTCGCCTGCCTTGGCATATTCACCATAGCGTTCCACTTCACTCCGGAATGGGCGGATCATCTGAGAATGGCATCCCACGCATCCTTCACGGATATAAAGATCTCTTCCCTCCAGTTCCAGCGGTGTATAGGGTTTCACACTGGTGATGGTCGGGATATTCGATTTTACCAGAATAGTGGGGATAATTTGAACAATACCCCCGATCAGGATGGCGACCGTTGCCAAAATGGTGAGTTGAATAGGCCTTCTCTCCAGCCAGGTATGATAGGTCTCACCGGCTGTTCTTCTTTTCGAAACTCTTGTGAGTGCCGGCGCTTCTGCCAATTCATCCTCTACTTTAGTTCCTTGTCTTACAGTAATGACGATATTATAAAGCATCACAATAAACCCAACGATATACAGTGAGCCGCCAATAGCCCTCATCCAATACATCGGTATTATCTGAGTTACGGTCTCGAGGAAATTTCCATAAACCAGGGTGCCATCGGGATTAAAATCCTTCCACATTAAAGCCTGGGTAAATCCTGCCACGTACATCGGCAGTGCGTAGAGGATAATTCCTAAAGTCCCGATCCAAAAATGAAAATTAGCCATGGGAATAGAATGCAGCCGTGTTTTGAACATTTTTGGCACAAGCCAATAGATCATCCCAAAGGTTAGGAAACCGTTCCATGCCAGGGCACCCACATGGACATGCGCGATGATCCAGTCGCTGAAATGTGCGATGGCATTTACGTTTTTCAGGGAGAGCATCGGTCCTTCGAATGTGGCCATACCATAACCAGTGATCGCAACAACCATGAACTTTAGTGTTGGGTCGGTACGTACCTTGTCCCAGGCACCTCGTAAAGTGAGCAACCCGTTGATCATACCTCCCCACGAAGGAGCGATAAGCATCACAGAGAAGGCTACACCCAGGTTCTGGGCCCAATCGGGTAGAGATGAATATAAAAGGTGGTGTGGTCCGGCCCAGATATAGATAAATATCAATGACCAAAAGTGCACTATGGATAAACGATATGAATATACCGGGCGGTTAGCCGCTTTGGGTACAAAATAATACATCAGGCCAAGGAATGGTGTAGTAAGGAAAAATGCGACTGCATTGTGTCCGTACCACCATTGAACCAGTGCATCCTGTACTCCGGCATAAACCGAATAACTCTTCATTGCACTAACGGGCAATTCGAGGCTGTTAAAAATATGGAGTACGGCAACGGTAACAATGGTCGCAAGGTAGAACCAGATCGCTACATAGAGGTGGCGCTGCCGCCTTTTAAGCATAGTTCCGATAAAGTTCCAGCCAAATGCCACCCAAACCAGGGCTATTGCGATATCGATAGGCCATTCAAGTTCTGCATATTCTTTGGAAGTACTATAGCCCAATGGAAGTGTTATGGCCGCAGCCACGATTATCGCCTGCCAACCCCAAAAATTAAAATTGCTCAGGGCATCGCTGAACATCCTGGCCTTGAGGAGTCTTTGTGTGGAGTAGTATACCCCTGCAAACATGGCATTACCTACAAAGGCAAAGATGACAGCATTGGTATGAAGAGGCCTAAGCCTTCCAAAGCTGAGCCACGAAATACCGTCGGTAATGTTGGGGAAAAGAAACATAAAAGCCAGCAATAAGCCGACCAGCATTCCCACAATTCCCCAAAGCAGGGTGGCATAGATAAATTTCTGAACGATCTTATTATCGTAATGAAATTGTTGTACTTCCATAATTACGAGTTTTGACTTTTTTCGGGTTGGATTGATTTTTTTGATTTTGCGCTCTTTTTTTGTTCAGGACTCACGAGTTCATCCTCGAACAATACGCGTACAGAAGGTGTATACGAATCATCATATTGTCCGCGCTTCACAGAATAAATGAAGGCCAGAAAGAAGACGATCGCCACTATTATGCTGATGGTCAATAACATATAGATCACACTCATACCTGTACCTGAAAAACGGCGTAAATCTACACCTGTTAAAGTAGTCAAAAAATGACTTATATCAGTTTTTTCCTAGCTTAATTTTCTACTGCTTAAATTCGTCGCCAAAGTGGTAAATCCAACGATACTTATCGAGCTTAAAGGCATCAAAATAGCGGCGATAACAGGAGCGAGCTGCCCGGTTACCGCAAAGTAAAGTCCGATTATATTGTACACCAGCGAGAATATGAAACTCAATTTAATAATATTTATAGCCTTTTTCGAGGCTTTTATGTATTGATATAGCTGTCTGAATTTTGAGGCGTCAAGAATGGCATCGCAAGCCGGAGAAAATACATTGATATCCTCAGAAATCGCCAGGCCAACATCGCTTTGCGCCAGGGCACCGGCATCGTTGAGCCCGTCGCCCACCATGAGCACGTGACGGTTCTTTTTTTGGAGGGATTTTACAAAATCGAGTTTGTCTTCCGGACTTTGTTTAAAATACATTGGCGTTAGCGGTGGTAAGCGCTTCTCAAGCTGTGGTTTTTCACCCGGGTTATCTCCTGAAAGCAAAGCGATATCCATTTCCTGGCCGATTTCATTTAAAACCTCAAAGACACCTTCTCTGTATACATTATGAATCGCGAAACATCCTTTATAATCATCATCATAACTGATATGAACCGAAGTTTTATCTGCATCGGCCTGATCGCTTTCGCCCACAAATTCAGCGGAGCCGATTTTTAAGCGCCTGTTGTCTTTTGTACTCTCTATGCCCCTTCCCAATTCTTCCTTGAATTCATCGAGGGTATAGATATTCTGTTCATTTAATATGGAATATAATGTTCTGCTTAAAGGATGATTAGAGGCTCTTAAAGTGCTTTTTAACATACTAGCCTCTTCTTCGCTGAGTTCAACACCTCTGTAGCTCACATTGCTTTCGAGGGTGGAGGTAAGTGTACCGGTCTTGTCAAAAATCGATGTATCTACTTTGGCAAGTCGTTCTATGACTTCTGTATTCTTAAGGTAAAACCTTCTTCGGCCGAAGATACGTATCATATTACCCAGGGTAAAAGGAGCAGATAAAGCGATAGCACATGGACAGGCAATGATCAGGACCGCGGTAAAGACATTGAGTGCTTTTGAAGGTTCCCAATAGAGCCAGAATCCTGTAGCGATCAGAGCAATGCTGAGCACAGCTAACGTAAATCGCTTGCCGATACTGTTTGTAAGGGTTTGGAATTGAGAGGGGCTATTCTTTCTAAAAGCCTTATTGCTCCATAATTGGGTGAGGTAGCTTTGCGATACCGACTTGAGCACTTCTATCTCAATCAGATTATTCATCTGACGTCCTCCGGCATATAACCTGTCGCCAGAACGCCTCAGTACGGCCTGGGATTCACCGGTAACAAAACTATAGTCTATCTGGGCATCATCACTGATCAGGATGCTGTCTACAGGAATGATCTCGCGGTTTCGAATCAGGAGACGGTCTCCTGCTTTGATCTTGTATACCGCAACATTCTCTTCTTTTTTATTTCGATTGATCCGGGTTACGGCTATGGGGAAGTAAGACTTGTAGTCCCTTTCGAAAGACAGGAAGGAATATGTTTTTTGTTGGAAAAACCTTCCAATGAGAAGGAAAAAAATCAGCCCGGTTAGCGAATCGAAAAAGCCGGGTCCCCAATCCAGGATAATCTCATAGGTACTCCGAATAAAAAGAACACTAATTCCCAGCGCGATCGGTACGTCGATGTTCAGGAATCTTGAACGCAAGCCTTTTATGGCCGAGATAAAATAATCGCTGGCGGCATAAAAAACCACCGGTAAAGCAAAGGCAAACATCAGCCACCGGAAGAAATATTTGTATTGCTCGAGCCAGAATTCCTCCGTACCCGACGCACTGTTGTTCAAATCCAAATATTCGGGGAAGGAGAGGAACATCACATTGCCAAAAGCGAATCCGGCCACACCTAATTTGTAGATCAGACTCCGGTCTACTTTGTTCTTTTTACCGGTATAATCATCCAGGGAAATATGTGGTTCATATCCAATTCTCACCAGGAGGCCTACCAATGCTTTAAGGTTGAGCTGGTCGCTGCGATAGGAAACCTGTAATTTTTTCTTCGGAAAGTCTACCTGCGAACCGATTACAGCAGGGAGCAATTTGTTGAGGTTTTCCAGGATCCAAATACAGGAACTACAGTGAATATGAGGTATGAGTAATGTTACTATTTGAACATCGCCATCCCGAAAATCTGTTAATCTCTCAACAATATCAGCATTATCGAGAAAATCATATTTTCCCTCAACCTCTTTTGGAGTGGCACCAGCTGCTTTCTGTATATCATAGTAATATGATAGATCGTTGTTTCTGAAAATCTCATAAACGGTTTTACACCCATAACAGCAAAATTCTTTATTGTCAAAGACAATACCCCCGGCATCACACCGGTCTCCACAATGAAAACAATTAGTTGAATCCATTCACAAAAATTTGCTCAAATACCCGGACGCAAAACTGCCCGAAAATACCTGAAAAATATATGATAATTATCAGCTTTTACCTACTTTTATTGATTAATTCAGATATGCCCGTAGATGGATTCGGAAAACCGGTGTGAAAATTGCATCATCAGACAGTTCAACTCGCTTCGTGCCATGAGTAAGGATGAACTCAAGCAGGTCGCAGATACCAAGATCACCAGGAAGATCAAGAAAGGTGATTCCTTATTCGAAGAAGGTGAAAAACTAAAAGGGGTATACTGTGTGCGTGATGGTGTTTCAAAACTTTCCAAGCTCAGTGCAAACGGGAAAGACCAGATCGTGAAATTGGCTACCAAGGGCGAGGTTATGGGCCAGCGTTCGGTTATAGCTGAGGAGTCTGCTAATCTTTCGGCGGTAGCTGTTAACGATATGGAGGTTTGCTTTATTCCTAAAGAAGCCATTGTGAACACCTTGCACAAAAATCCCGATTTTACTTTCGAAGTATTACGGCTGATGGCTCATGATCTTCGCGAGGCAGACGATGTTATAGTAAACATGTCTCAAAAGACGGTTAAGCAACGAATTGCAGAGGCTTTCCTTTACCTGAAAAACAATTATGGTGAAGATGAAAAAGGATACCTAAATCTAACACTTTCCAGAGAAGATATTGCCAACGTGGTTGGTACGGCTACAGAATCCTGTATTCGTATAATCTCCGAGTTCAAAAAGAAGGGTATGTTAAAGAGTTCGGGTAAAAAACTCGGAATTTCAGATGAAAAAAAACTACAGGATCTGGCCGATGGATTTTAGATCCTAGCGCCTGTTTATAGCCATATTTCTTTCCTAAATTAAGCGATTTACCCCAATTCGATCTTCGTTGGAGTTTCCATTTTATTATAAAATTAATCAAGATAACTATCTGATTAATAAATACTTAATACTCTTTCTCCGGCAGAGTTAAAAGCTGACATATATCATAGTTTCCGCCTCGATCCGCAATTAATTTTACTCTGTTCTTCAAAATGAAGTGAACATGAAAAATATTTTGCTCCCAACAGACTTTTCACCGAATGCCTGGAATGCCACCAAGTATGCCATAGAATTATATAGAAAAAAGCCCTGTACTTTCTACTTACTAAACACCTATACCCCTGCAATAGTCCATAGCCGATTTATGGCAGCAACCGTAAATGGAGGTGTCTTGGAGGACAATGTAAAGACGCTATCCGAGAATGGCTTGAAGGAGCTCCTGGCACAAATTGAAGCGGAGTGTAAATATGATCATCACAAGTTCGAAATTATTTCATCTTTCAGTTTGCTTACAGAAGAGATCAAGGATCTGATCGATACAGCTGATATCGATCTTATCGTAACCGGTACTAAAGGCGCTTCTGGATTTGAAGAGGTATTTATGGGGAGTAATACAGTGAGGATAATCAAATCTGTTCGCAAATGTCCGGTGCTTGTGATCCCCGAAAACTATCGCTATAAGAAGCCATTGAAAATATCTTTTGCTACAGATTTTAAACGGAATTTTTCACTTGATATCATCAAACCTCTGACCAGCCTGGCCAAAAACCTCGGTGCTGAGGTTCATATAGTCCATATCAACGAAAGTGAAGCACTGGACAAATATCAGCAAGCCAATAAGGATATGCTGATCGATTTTCTGAAACCCCTGGAACACCATATTCACTGGATGTCGTATTTTTCAGGGAAGTCCGATGTGATGCAGTACTTTCTTGAAGAATTCGATATGGACATGCTGGCCCTGGTTCACTATAAACACGGATTTCTGGAAGAGTTGATCCGTGAACCAGTCGTAAAGCGTGTGGCATTCCATACTAAGATTCCACTCCTGGTACTGCCCGAATAACGGGTTTGCATTAAAAAAGTAAGTAACAACTTCTTTATCGTTCCCTGATGGGTCTGTCTTCGTAAAAGTCTTCGAAAGTCTTGTTCGTGGTATAATTATCTGTTAATACCCTGTACACCATATATACGAGCATGATCTGCCCAAAAACGGTTAGATAGAAAATCCAGTTGAAAGGAAAACCCATAGTGGCCATTATGGTGACCATAAGCAAGACTATGGTGGTAGTACCCACCCAAAACATAGCAGAAAAATTCATTCTTTCTGGCAAGTTATTTATTGTGATCCTTTTGGCCTGTTAAAAGAGGTTTAAAATTTATCACATGACCGGATTCCAGAATTGGTCACCGACAGGTACAGATTTATACTTTTCAATCGCAAAGGGATTAAAGTGCAATTTGCCATATAGATACCATATACTAGAGGAAAGCGCAGGTTTCAGGTCGGCGTGTTCCCAAAGTTCAGCCGCGCCAAAGGAAGTACCCTGATTGCTTGTATAAGGAAGTCCTTTTGTTTCGGAAAGGGTGTTACCTTCAATCAGGTTTTTTTCCAATTCTCCGATGATTTCAGCGCGGGTTTCATACTGTTGGGCCGCTGCTCTGGCCAATGCCATTTGTGCAGTCCCTTCCAGCCAAACCACATCGGTGTCGTCATCGAAACAGTAACCCTTGAGTTCTGTATTTGTCATCGTAGATCGCTGTGTAGTACAATACCGATCGGCAAGATCCAAAACAGCCGCAGGAAAGTTGTCGAATATCAAAAAACTTAGACTATGAAGATCAAGAGCATATTGATAGGCCGGTTCTTCCTTTTGGGTGAGCAGTACTAATTGGCCCTCATCCCATCGCTCATTTTGAAGAAAAAGCAGTATTTTGCTGTGAAAATTATCATAACCGGGTACGGCATTAAAGGCGGTGATTATACCTTCAGTGATAATACCGATAGGCGTACCATCCTGATTATATCCACCGGCAAGAGAGCCATCTTCGTTTTGAAGAGATCGAATCCAGATCTCGAGTTCAGTTGCCAGTCGATCGTACTTATCCGATTGAGTTAAATTCTTGTAATTGTTCAATGCGATGAGTAACCAGGCGTTGTCGCCCAGCCATGTTCTCCTGGTGTTTCCACCTTCAATGTTTCGAAATTGGTTAAATCCTCCTTCACCGCTCAGCAACTCCGATTCTATACGTGCATCAAAGAAGTCGAATACCATCTCGGCCTTATGGTAATCGCCCCTGGCCATAAATAGCATAGATGCAAGCGCATTGTCATAAAGCGATACGAAATCGGTGTCTTCAGCACTTTCCAGAAGTCCGTTATCGTTTTGCATATTTATGACCCAGTCATAAACCAAATCGATATTGGTAACTCCTGTTTCCTTGCTTTCTTCTATCGGAGCAGGAAGAGCATTATCCTCATAGATAATATCCGACTCTTCTGCATCTGAGGTACAGCCCAGGAGAATCGAAAATAATAGCAGGAAAATGCAATATATTCTGGTCATAAATAAAATTGAAGCAAGATGTTTAAATCGATTATAAAATTAAAGGACATACCATTATCTTAGCTGTCAATCCGTTTAAATATAGGTACTGATCGATGAAATGCACTTCAACCTACAGGCTAACCCCGTTAACGGTTTTTTGTCCGAAGACCGGGGGAGGAATTTGAGGTATAAATTATCGATTAACGGTAAGGGTTTAGTTATTTTTGAGACAAATATTACATATGAATATCCCCGGTACAGACCAAAAAAGAATAGTGATTATAGGTGGTGGTTTTGCCGGTATATACCTGGCAAAATCACTCATAAGATCAAAGTTTCAATTGGTACTGATAGACCGGCATAATTATCATACGTTTCAACCATTGCTATATCAGGTATCAACTGCGGGGCTCGAACCCGATTCGATTGCATATCCTATCAGGAAAATTTTAAAAAAGCATAAGAACTTTCACTTCCGCATGGCAACGGTCGGCAGAATAGACCCGGAAATATCTGAAATACATACCGATATCGGATCTCTGAAATACGACTACCTCGTAATCGCTACAGGTTCCAAGACCAATTTTTTTGGCAATTCCTCCCTTGAGCAAAATGCCATGCCGATGAAATCTGTTCCACAGGCATTGAATATCAGAAGCCTAAGCCTGCAAAACTTCGAAAAAGCCGACCATTGCCAGGATCCCCAAGAAAGACGCGCTCTCCTTAATTTTTGTATTGTTGGCGGAGGCCCAACCGGAGTGGAGTTGGCCGGAGCTTTTGCCGAATTAAAAAGACATGTGTTTCCCAAAGATTACCAGCATATGGATATAGATGAGATGGAAATAAATCTTTTCGAAGGCGCCAACCGTTTATTACCACCAATGAGCGAGACAGCATCCCGTAAATCTTTGGAGTTTCTTGAAAAGCTTGGGGTTCGGGTTCATCTCAATACTCTGGTAAATGATTTTGATGGCGATAAACTAACTACCGACAAAGGCGAAACCATCCATAGTAAGAATTTTATCTGGACGGCCGGTGTTACCGGGGCTTCTATACCCGGAGTAAAGGAAGATTCGATGCATGAACGTCTCAACCGTTATCGTGTAAATCGTTTTAACCAGGTAAAGGGATATCCCAGGGTCTTTGCATTGGGTGATATTGCGTATATGGAAACCGAACGCTACCCTAACGGCCATCCGCAGGTAGCCCAACCCGCTATTCAACAAGGCAGACATCTGGCAAAGAACCTAAAATTATTGGAAAAAGGCAGGTCCATGATCCCTTTCAGGTATCGCGATAAGGGAAGCCTGGCGACTATAGGGCGGAACAAAGCCGTAGCAGATCTTCCATCCTGGAGTTTTGGAGGTTTTTTTGCATGGTTCGTTTGGATGTTTGTGCATCTGATGTCATTAGTAGGTTTTCGGAACCGGATGATTGTATTTTTCAACTGGATGTATAATTATATCAACTACGACAAGGCCGCCCGACTCATTGTTCGTCCGTATATTTTGAGGAGGAAAAAGGCATAGTTTCTTAAAAAGCTTTCCTATATTTGTACTGTTGTGTTGGCCTCATATAATTGAGGCAACGGTTGTGGCTACTGAACATTGTTTAGTGCCAGCCAATGAAAGGCTTTCCTCCCCCCTGATCGTTATCAGGATTACGGGATTACAGGGAGGCTTTTTTCATAGAATCCTTCCGCGAGTGATGGCTGAAATCCTGGGGTTTATATTCCTGCCCCAAGACTTTATCACCTCTTCAATTTGTCGTATTTTTATAGAGTAATAAAAAGACGAAACGATATGCCATTATACCATAAACTCGGTAATATTCCACATAAACGCCATACGGTTTTCAAAAAAGAAGACGGGGGTTTACACTACGAACAGTTATTTGGCACCATAGGCTTCGACGGTATGTCTTCGCTGATGTACCATCTCTACAGACCCACCATGATAAAAGAAGTGGGCGAAACACTCGATATTTCTCCGCAACCAGCTGTACAGTATAATTTAAAATCGAGATTGCTAAAGGGATTTCAGGTAGACCCTGCCGATGATTTTCTCGATAGCAGGAAGACTGTGCTTTTTAACAATGATGTACATATTGGCCTGGCAGCCCCTCGGCGGTCTATTAAGGACTATTTCTATAAAAATGCTGATGCCGATGAGCTCCTCTTTATTCATGAGGGCAGTGGCACCCTCAAAACCATGTTAGGAGATATTGTTTTTCAAGAAGGCGATTATTTGCTCATTCCGAGAGGGATGATCTACCAGGTTCATTTCGATTCGGAGAACAACCGCTTGCTGATCACAGAATCATTTCATCCCATCTATACCCCTAAACGCTACAGGAACTGGTTCGGGCAACATCTGGAGCATTCACCATTCTGTGAACGCGATTTTAAGTTGCCACAAAATTTACAGACTCATGATGAGCATGGAGAGTTTCTGATGAAGGTTAAAAAACAAGGACAACTGCATCATCTGATATACGCATCTCATCCCTTTGATATAGTAGGCTGGGATGGGTATAACTACCCATATGGATTTTCTATTCACGACTTTGAACCTATCACAGGCAGGGTCCATCAACCCCCGCCGGTACATCAAACCTTCGAGACCAGTACTTTTGTAATTTGCTCCTTCTGTCCGAGACTATACGACTACCACCCCGAAGCGATCCCTGCTCCTTATAACCATTCCAATATCGATTCGGATGAGGTTCTGTACTATGTTGAGGGCGACTTTATGAGCCGAAAAGGCATAGACCGGGGTTATATATCACTCCATCCGGCCGGGATTCCTCACGGGCCGCATCCGGGCACCTATGAAGCCAGTATTGGAAAAGCCGGAACCGAAGAACTTGCGGTGATGATCGATACTTTTAAACCACTTCAACTTACACAGGCGGCGCTTGATATCGACGATGGTAAATATTACCAGTCATGGTTAGAGTAAGGAAATCCTGTGGATAGCAAAATGCAAGAGTGAGGCAGCAAGGTTCGCCGTCTGATTATCGATATCGTATTCGGGATTCATTTCGGCAATGTCGAGGCCTATCATTTTTTTAGAATGAATGATGGCTTTAAGGCATTCGGTTACCAGTTGTGGATTATAGCCCATCGGAGATGGGGCACTAACACCCATGGCATAGGCCGAAGAAAAACCATCGAGGTCGATCGTGACATAAACGGCATCTACACCTTTGATAAAATATTCGATTTCCTGCAATACCAGTTCCAATTGAAGCAATTGAAAGCGTTCAATTTCGAGGTAATTTACCCCAAATACAGAAGTGGTATCGTACAGAGACCGATCGTTGGCATCTTCGCGAATTCCAAGGCAAAGATACCTGAAGGCAACCCCCTTGGACTTACAGTCTGATCCGATCTGAAAAAATGGGGTTCCGGAGTTATTGCCATTTTCGTTGGAGCGTAAATCGAAATGCGCATCGAAATTGATAATACCCAGTACCTGATCATTACCCAGAGACCGACTTAGCCCTTGATAATGGCCATAGGCCAGATCATGACCTCCGCCAAGAACGAGGCAAAAGAGCCCTTGTCCTCTTAATTTTTCAACCCCTTCAGCCAGGGCTTCCTGGGTGGCTTCCATTTCCCCATCCCTGCAGCTAAGATTGCCGAAGTCGTAAAGCTCACAGTTGTCTGGTAGATGATTTGGCATTTTACCAAATTTTCTACGAATGGCATCCGGGCCTTGCGAGGCACCTACTCTTCCTTGGTTTCGTTTCACTCCTTCATCGCAGGCATAACCAAGTATGCCAATACCTTTTTGTCCTCTTCCAGGGCTTTTAATCTGGTCGAGCGTTGTAAGAACTACCTTTTCATGCAGGTAAAGTTTGTTAGCGCTGCTTCTTCCAGACCAAAGTTCTTTTTTGGGTTGTTCGTACCGGTTCTGCATCCTTATGGTTATATCGGAAATAAATCGTTTAATAGTTTATCATCCACTAATTCTGGCAAGGCTACCTGCAGGCCTTTTGTTCGGGCCATTTCCCTTTTGATGGCCGATATAGCTTCAGGGTTTCGGGCCCAACTCCTTCGGGCTATCCCATTGTTTACGTCGTAAAACAGCATATTTTTCAGCTGTGCGGAGGCTTCATTTGAACCGTCGAGGAGCATGCCAAAACCACCGTTGATCACCTCACCCCAGCCAACTCCTCCACCATTGTGAATGGAAACCCAGGTTGCACCCCTGAAACTATCCCCAATAACATTGTGAATGGCCATATCTGCAGTGAACTGACTCCCGTCGTAGATATTACTTGTTTCTCTAAAAGGTGAATCCGTGCCACTCACATCGTGGTGATCGCGTCCCAGGACCACTGGTGATGAGATCGTGCCAGTCCTGATCGCCTGGTTAAAGGCTTCAGCTATTTTAATCCTCCCTTCTGCATCGGCATAAAGAATTCGAGCCTGGGAACCAACTACCAATCGATTCGCTTCCGCCTGTTCTATCCAATTGATATTATCCTGCATTTGCTGCCTGATCTCCTCCGGGGCCTCTTGCTGTATCGCCCTTAGCACTTCAAGTGCCAACATATCGGTTGTTCTGAGATCTTCAGGATCTCCCGAAGTACAGACCCACCTAAAAGGACCGAACCCATAGTCGAAACACATCGGGCCTAAAATATCCTGTACATAGGAAGGGTATCTGAAATTACGACCACTCCGATCCATAACATCGGCACCGGCACGTGAAGCTTCTAGTAAAAATGCATTCCCATAATCGAAAAAATAGGTCCCGCGGGCAGCATGCTTATTTATGGCGTCGACCTGGCGTCGTAATGATTCCCTGACCTTCTCTTTGAATGCTTCAGGCTCGTTTGCCATCATAACATTCGATTCTTCAAAGGAGAGCCCTGCCGGATAATATCCCCCGGCCCAGGGATTATGGAGTGACGTCTGGTCGGATCCCAGATGTATAAATACCTCATCTTCATAAAAACGCTCCCATACATCAACTATATTACCGACATAGCCAAGTGATACGATTTCTTTTCTAGCGATCGCTTCTTTAGCCCTTTCTACAAGTCCTTCAAGCGATGTGATCAGCTCATCTACCCAGCCTTGTTCGTGTCTTTTAAGGGCAGCCTGCGAATTTACCTCGGCACAGACGGTGATACATCGGGCAATATTACCAGCCTTGGGCTGTGCGCCACTCATGCCGCCCATTCCGGCGGTAAGGAATATTTTTCCTTCCGGAGATTCCTCGGGCTCCAATACCTTTCTAAAGGCATTCATAACTGTAATGGTGGTGCCGTGTACAATGCCCTGTGGCCCTATATACATATAAGAACCCGCGGTCATCTGACCGTATTGGGTTACCCCAAGCGCATTGAATCGCTCCCAGTCGTCCTGACTGGAATAATTGGGGATCATCATACCGTTGGTAACCACCACTCGTGGTGCATTTTTGGAGGAGGGGAACAGTCCCATGGGATGCCCGGAATATATATGCAAGGTCTGGTCTTCTTTCATCTGAGACAGAAAGCGCATCGTAAGCAGATATTGCGCCCAGTTTTGAAAGACCGCTCCGTTTCCGCCATAGGTGATCAGTTCTTCCGGATGCTGTGCTACCGATGGATCGAGATTGTTCTGGATCATCAGCATGATAGCTGCTCCGGCACTGGTTTCGGCCGGATACTCGGATAGTGGCCGGGCATGGATCTCATATTCCGGTTTAAATCTATACATGTAAATTCTGCCATACTCTTTTAATTCCCTGGCAAATTCTTCAGAGAGTTCTTTATGCCATATTTTAGGAAAATATCTCAATGCATTTCTTATCGCAAGGCGTTTTTCCTCGACATTCAGGATATCTTTTCGCTTAGGAGCCCGGTTAACATTCTCCGAAGGATTTCTGGCCGGGGGCAAATCAGCAGGTATGCCTTGTCTGATCTGCATTTTAAAACTCAAAAGCTCATCACTGGGCGACATGGGGATTACATTTTATGTTTATCATATACCAATTGGCCATTTTTCCAGACCATACAAGGTTTTAAATTTCCCTGGTTGTAGAGGATCTCATTATAATGACCGGTGTGGAATATGGCAAGGTCGGCCTGCGATCCAACACTCAATGCCCCCCTATCTTTAAGACCCAAGGCAGCAGCGGCCCGAACGGTAATTCCTGCGAGCACTTCGGCATTGCTCAGTTTCTCAAAAGCGCCTAATATCGCGGCCTGTGTAAGAAGATCGCCCATAGGTCCGGAACCTGGATTATGATCACTGGCGATGGCCAGTGCACCGCCTGCATCGAGGATCCTTCGGGCTGGTGTAAAGGCACAGCCCAGGCCAAGAGAAGCTCCAGGCAGGGCAGTGGCAATAACAGTGCTGCCGGCCAGCATTTTGATTTCCTTTTCCGTACTGGCCTCCAAATGATCTGCACTTATCGCTCCCAGCTTTACTGCCAGCTCACTTCCTCCGGGGCTAAATTGATCGGCATGTACCGTAAGGTCGAAGCCCATGTCCCTGGCTCGCTCCAGATAAACTTGGGCCTCCACGGCTGTAAAAGCACTCTCTTCCACAAAGACATCTACCCTTTTACAGAGTTCCTGTTCTTTGATCTGTGGAAATAATTCTTGTATTATTATTTGGAGGTAAGCCTCAGGACTCCCGTCGAAATCCCTCGGACAGATATGTGCCGCAAGACAGGTGGGAACAAGATCCTGGGCAATAAGCGCATCAGCTTCACCAATAGCCCGAAGCATCTTCAGTTCTGCCTCTACAGATAAACCATAGCCGCTCTTTACTTCAATAGTGGTAACACCATTTCTAAGATGCCTTTTAGCGCGTTTTACAATTCCTTTGACCAGTTCTTCTTTCGAAGATTCACGGGTTTTGGTTACCGTATCCCATATCCCACCACCTTCTTTAGCTATTTCCAGATAGCTCTTACCGGCATTCCTCATCGCATAATCCCGCGCTCTGGTTCCTCCGAAGCAGATATGAGTATGTGCATCGATAAGCCCCGGGAGGCAAACATGATTCCCCTTTAAGACGAGTTCTGAAGTGTGGCCTTCGGCCGATTCGGATTTCAGATCCCGATATGACCCGATCTTCTCAATACAATTATTTTTGATTACTATCCCGCCATCTTCAATCAATTCCAGATCATGATCACGAATAGGGCCGTTAACCTTCAGATTGGTCATTGGTAAGATCTGTGAAAAAGGCCCGATAAGTGTTGTTTGGTTCATAGTCGTCAGCTTAATCTGAATTCTTTGGAATATGGGGTCCCCAGCGACAGGCCATTGGACTCACATACTTTGTCTACCAACCTGATCATCTCACCGCTTCGGATCATTTCAATACCGTTTTCAATATCATCGGCAAATACCCTGTCCTTTTCAGCGAACGAAACCTTAGAACGCACCCAACGGTGTATTTCCTCCAGAATGATTCCAGATTTCAAGGGTTTCCTGAATTCGAAAGCCTGTGTAGCAGTCAGTAATTCAATGGCAAGGATCTTCTCAACGTTTTCTATAACATGAAGTGCTTTTCTGCCCGATATGGATCCCATACTAACATGGTCTTCCTGACCCAGAGAAGTAGGGATGCTATCAGCACTTGCAGGAAAGCAGAAGCTCTTGTTTTCGCTCGCCAGTGCAGCGCTGGTATATTGCAGGATCATATAGCCCGAATTAATGCCGCTGTCTTCCATAAGAAGTTTGGGCAAACCGGGGCTATTACCCTCCAGAGCAAGGTAAATTCTTCTGTCCGAAATATTACCCAATTCAGCCGCAGCCAGGCAAGTATAATCGAGCGCCATAGCTAAGGGCTGGCCGTGGAAATTACCCCCGCTTATTGTCAGGTCTTCATTGATGATTACCGGGTTGTCGGTAACCGAATTCATCTCAATTTCGAGTAATTCTTTAAGATGAAGCCAGGCGTTCCGACTAGCACCATGTACCTGTGGGATACATCGCAATGAATAGGGGTCCTGAACTCGATCGCAGTCTATATGGTCTTCCATTATTTCCGATCCCTTCAGCAATGAAGTAATCCTTTTGGCGACATGAATATTTCCTTTATAAGGCCTCAGGGCATGTAATTCATTATAAAATGGTTTGATGGAACCCTGGAGCCCTTCGATCATCATCGCACCAATGATATCGGCCTGTGCCATACAATGCAACATTTTGTCCAATACACGGATGGCATGAGCGGCTATGAACTGGGTGCCGTTTATCAGAGCCAGACCTTCTTTTGGTCCTAATTCGAGCGGTTTTAATCCGGTGGCCTCAAAGAATTTTGCTGTCGGCAGAGTTTTGCCTTTATAGTTCACTTTTCCTAAGCCGATCAGTGGCAGAAATAAGTGAGATAAAGGTGCCAGATCGCCTGAAGCACCCACCGAACCTTGTGACGGAACTACCGGTACAGCCTTGTTTTCGATATGCCATAGAATCCTTTCGATTGTTTTCAGGGATATGCCCGAATAACCCTTTGCTAGCGCATGGGCTTTGAGTACGAGCATCAATTGAGCCAGGTCATCGTGAATTGGTTGTCCCACCCCAACACTATGACTTTTTAAGATATTTTCCTGAAGTACCCTGGTTTCTTCTTTCGAAATTCGGGTGGTGCAAAGCGGACCAAATCCGGTATTGATACCGTAGACCGGATCACCCTTCTCCACAATTTTCTCAACGATTAATTCGCTCGCCCTTATCTTTTTACGAGTATTTTCCGATAATTCGGCCCTTGTGTTATTATTGGCTATGGCGATAGCCATTTCAGCGCTGAGGTGCGCTTCTCCCAGGTAGAAAGGGGTATTATTTGCGATCACAGTTGAGAACTTTTAACACCATAAATGTATTCATTAAGTTTCTTTTTTGCATCATATGGCCCCCACAATATTCTTAGGAAATAATTAGGATGTTCAAGTACTCAAATTACTATTTTTGAGCATAAAAACTTAATATGATCTTAGATCTGATCAAAAAAAGAAGAGCTGTATTTCCGGTCCAGTACAATGGTAAACCTATTGCTCAGGAAACTATACACAAAATACTTGAGGCCGCCAATTGGGCGCCGACGCACAAGCGAACAGAACCCTGGAGGTTTAAGGTGATCCGGGGAAAAGCGCGGGAGAGACTCGGCAATTTCTTGTCTGAAAAGTATCTTGAAACAGAAAAGAAACCCAAAAACATCAAGGCTAACAAACTACTTGAAAAACCAAGGCAGGCAGCAGCGGTTATTCTTATCTGTATGCAGCGCGACCCTGAGGAGCGTATACCCGAATGGGAGGAGATAGCGGCAACAGCGATGGCTGTTCAAAATATGTGGCTTATGTGCACAGAATTGGGAATAGGTTGCTATTGGAGCTCACCCGCTCTGATCTCACATATGGGTGAATTTACACCCTTACAGGAAGGTGAAAAATGCCTGGGCTTATTTTACATGGGCCACTTCGACGAATCATTAGCGCCAGGGGAGCGCAAGCCGATATCTTTAAAAGTAAGCTGGATCGATTAACGGAAATAGGGGAACAGGTCTGCCCAATGATCTATGGTTTTAGAGATAAAAAAGCCCATAAATACTATAGATACCACAAATTTTAAAAAGGTGCCCGTAAGGAACCCGACAAAAGAACCAAAGGCGGCTTTCAAGGCAGTTTTCTTGTCGGCATTATTTGTTATCTCACCCACCAATGCACCGATAAACGGCCAGATAATGATCCCAAAAAACCCAAAGATTGGAAATACGATAGCGACCACAAGACCTAAAGTGGTGCCGATCATACCCGCCCTGCTACCGCCAAATTTTCTGGCGCCCATGGCAGGGATCAGGTAGTCCATTGCAAATACCAATAAAGCCACAGCCCCGGTAATGCCCAGAAACAACCAATCATCGGGTACGGCACGGGTTAGTATCAGCAATAACAACCCCACCCAGCTAACGGGCGGCCCAGGGAGTACCGGTAAAAAACTACCCAAAATGCCAATGAGCATTAGGATAAAACCAAATAAGAGTAATACGATATCCATCGTTTTGACTTTTCTATGTGTCGCTAAAACTGGGTCTAAGTTACAAAGCATTTCCCTTTCTCAATTATGGTAAACCAGCCCGGTGATTAGGTAAAAAAGTTGTAATTTTCGCCTTAGAACACTCCTTATATATGCGGATTTTACTGATGTTGCTTGGTGGGCTGCTATTGACCTCATGCCAATGGCTGACCCCAAAAGAGGAAAAGACCCGTAGATTAGTGCAGGAAGAATTACGAAGTATCAACTGGAACGATGTAGATCAGTATCCCCTGTTCGAATCTTGCGGTGAATCCATTTCAAAAGAAGCCCAGAGAGACTGCTTTCAAGAAGCATTGCTACGGCATTTTTCCGCAACCTTAGAGGAATTTGAATTTGTAATAGATGAAGATGTGGAAGATACTATCTATGTAGACTTTTTGGTCGAAAAGGATGGTGCTGTTACCGTTCTTGACATAGAAGATCATATTACACTTCAAAGGCAAATACC
Source organism: Flavobacteriaceae bacterium (assembly GCA_965212205.1). Taxonomy (GTDB): domain Bacteria; phylum Bacteroidota; class Bacteroidia; order Flavobacteriales; family Flavobacteriaceae; genus JAHEJJ01. The sequence goes on along the minus strand of CBDBUX010000016.1, from coordinate 171,088 downwards.
CGAATTCAATGCAATAATAACCCAGAGCCTTAAAAGTTTACCTGAGGTACAACCTGCACTTAAAAGGGGTATTCCGGTAAATGCCAAATTCCGGATCCCAATTGAACTCAATACCAATTAACCATATGAAACCTGCTCAGGAAAAAATAATTTTAGGTATCGATCCGGGAACCACTGTAATGGGCTTCGGGCTCATCAGGGTAAGGGGAAAGCAAATGGAATTTATTCAGATGAATGAACTTCAACTGAAAAAATATAAAGACCACTATATAAAACTAAAAATGATCTTTGAACGTACGCTGGAGCTCATCGATACGCATCATCCGGATGAAATCGCCATCGAAGCGCCATTTTTTGGCAAGAACGTACAATCGATGCTAAAGCTGGGAAGAGCTCAGGGAGTGGCCATGGCAGCCGGACTATCGAGGCAGGTTCCGATCACGGAATACCTTCCTAAAAAAATCAAAATGGCGATTACGGGTAATGGAAATGCCAGTAAAGAACAGGTTGCAAAAATGCTGCAAACGACACTGAATTTAAAATCTCTTCCGAAAAATTTGGACAGTACAGACGGACTTGCTGCGGCGGTTTGCCATTTCTACAACGAAGGAAAAGTTGATGTTGGGAAGTCGTATTCCGGATGGGAAGGCTTTGTTAAACAAAATGCCGGGCGAGTCAAATAAAAAACAATGGATCCCAAACCGAATTATTGCAAAAATTGCGGTCGGGAAACCACCACAAAATACTGCCCGAACTGCGGGCAACGATCGTCGGTAAACAGAGTGACTTTTAAAGAAACTTTTGAAGACCTGGCCGACAGCCTGTTTACACTAAGTGCCCCCCTGATCATAACGTTTAAAAACCTATTGGTTAATCCGGGTGTGTTATTCAGGGAATATCTGGGCGGGAAGCGGAAAAAATATTATAAGCCGGTTTCGTTTTTCATATTATCCACAGCGATTTATCTTTTCTTACGGTGGTCGATCGGATTTGAGATTCAAGGTGAAATAACTCTGGATGAATCGACTATGGAGCAGGTTAATCCGGATAAGCTAACCCAAGCCAGGGATTTTATGTTTCAGAATATAAATACTTTGGCATTCTTCTTTGTTTTAACAATGGGGCTGATGCTCAAGGCTTTTTTCTACAAGAAGTATATGTTAACAGAATATATTGCTATAGCTTTCTACCTTAATGGAATATATTCTTTGATGGCGACCCTCAATATATTCTTTATAAAGTATGTTAACCAACGGATTCAATTCTTTGCCATACTATTTACCTGGGTTTACTTTGTTTATGCCATGATACGGTTTTTTGAAAAGCGACCATTTTGGGTGGGAGTGAAATCGGTTTTGGTATTTTTTCTGGCCTGGGCCGGTTATATTTTTCTCGCTTTTTCACTATCGTATCTGATTATTATATTGAAATAAAACAATGGCCGGGATTTATATTCATATTCCTTTTTGCAAACAGGCCTGCCATTATTGTGATTTTCACTTTTCTACCAGTCTGAAGAAAAAGGAACCTCTTCTGGCAGCGCTTTATAAAGAATTGGTTTTAAGAGCCGGAGAATTAGAAGGCCAAAAAGTTGCGTCTCTCTATTTTGGTGGTGGAACACCTTCTTTACTGCAGGCAAAAGAAGTACGGAGTCTTATCGATTGTGTTAAAGAGAATTATGCGCTTTCCAAGGATGCAGAAATCACCCTGGAAGCTAATCCCGACGATCTTGACCTGGATAAGATCTCGGCCCTGGCCTCAACCGAGGTTAATCGTCTGAGCATTGGGATCCAGTCTTTTGTAGATGAAGATCTAAATCTGATGAACCGGGCGCATACATCAGATCAATCTCACCGTTCCCTGGAGTTAGCCAAAGATCATTTTGAGAATATCTCCATCGACCTGATCTATGGCATCCCCAATCTGACCACCGAAAACTGGCGGCGAAACCTGGAATGGGCATTGCATTATGATGTACCGCATATCAGCTCCTATGCACTTACCGTGGAGCCCAGGACTGCGCTAAAGGCATTTATTGAAAAGGGTCTCATTCAGGAGATCGATGAACAGGTGGTAGAAGAGCAATTTTATGTGCTCATCGATGAACTGGAAACGAACGGATACCAGCATTATGAAATTTCAAACTTCGGTAAGCCCGGTTATTTGGCCAGGAACAATACCGCCTACTGGCAGGGTAAGTCGTATATCGGGATTGGCCCATCGGCGCATTCCTACGACGGCCATAGCCGGTCCTGGAATGTTCGCAATAATTCGAAATATATCGAGGGCTTAGACAAGGGAATACTACCTATGGAACAGGAAAAGCTCAGCAAGAAAGATCGTTATAATGAATATGTTATGACCGGTCTGAGAACACAGTGGGGGATATCCCTCGAGAAACTCAAGGATGATTTCGGGCCCGCCTATCTGGAGTATTTGCTAGAGCAGGCTACTCAATATCTCAATGAATCGCAGCTATATCTGGAGGGGAATGTGCTGCTGCTTTCAAAAAAAGCAAAGTTTTTAGCCGACGGAATTGCCTCCCATCTATTTATGCTTAATTTAGAAAAATAGATGGTTCAATACAGTTTAGTTTAATCGTCTGGCCTGAGATGATAGCAGAGATAAAAACAAGTAACAGAAAGTATAGAATAGACCTGGGCAAACCGCTGGATATTTCCATTCCTCTTAGGGGCGATGGTTCAAATCTTAGGGCTTGGGGTAAAAATCCCCCCCAAATCGAACCTTATAAAAAAGACAGTACTGTTTTTAGCGTAGCCGAGGGCGCCCCGGTGAACTTCAATGATATCACCTTTAATCCTCATGCCCATGGGACGCACACAGAATCGGTAGGTCATATCAATAAAAATGTACAGTCGGTCAACAAAACGCTCTTGCGTTATTTTTACCTGGCGGAACTGGTGACTATTGCACCCGAAAAATATCAGGACGATTTCGTCATTTCGAAAAAGCAGTTGAAATATGCTCTCGGGAACAAAAAAAGGGAAGCCTTGATCATAAGGACACTTCCTAACCTGACAGAGAAAATGGATCGCGTATATACCGGCACTAATCCGCCGTATCTTTTAGAACAAACTGCTCAGTTCATCTCCGAGCGCAATATCGAACATCTGTTAGTAGACCTCCCGTCGGTAGACCGTGAAAGCGATAATGGTGCCCTCTTAGCGCATAAGGCCTTTTGGAATACCGCAGCCAAAACACGCTTGTCGGCCACTATTACAGAATTGATTTTTGTACCCAACAAAATAAAAGACGGTACCTATGTTTTAAATCTGCAAATGGCACCTTTTGAGAACGACGCGAGCCCCAGCCGGCCGGTATTGTATCAAATACTTAATGATTAAATGAGGCGATTAAATTTAATATAGTATGGAAGGCCTTTTTGAAGTTGTATTGGGACTAATTTTAGGAGCGATCCTTATGTACTGGATGTATACTTTTTTTAGAAAGAAACAGCGCAAGGATCTTACAAAGCATCAGTCGACCGTACTGCTGGAACGCATGAAGCGTGTTTGTCAGTTGATTACGGTGGAAGGTGATTTCGCAGAGATATACAAATACGAAAGTACCCGGGAGCACTTTATGAGCCTGATAAGCAGTAAAAAGAAGGCGCTTATAGTGATCAATGCCAAGGCGCGAATCGGTTTCAACCTGAAGAGAATACTGATGCATGCTGATACGGCTAACAGAAAAATTCTATTGACCAATTTTCCACAACCGGAGATCCTTTCTATCGAGCCGGAACTGGAGTTCTACGATATTAAGAATGGTCTCTTTAATGCTTTTACACCAGATGATCTTACAGCACTGAACAAAGAAGCGAAGGCTCATATTCAGGAGAAGATCCCGGAGAGCGGTCTTATGGAAACTGCCCGCCGTGAAGCCATGGAAGCAGTTTTGATCATGGAGAAGTTGGTGGAGACCATTGGTTGGAAACTGGACTATTCGTCATTGGAGCTTAATGAGCAAGACCGGCGTATAGTTGAAAAAATAAAAGACCAAAAGTAAATATTGAAATATGAGATACCTCATCGTCCTATTAATTCTTTTTATGACAACTTATCAGGGATATACTCAGGAGAAGGTCGAGACCAATGCCTTTGATTCCAGTTTTGTCCACAGCGTATATTTCTGGTTGAAAAATCCGGATAATCCTGCAGAGCGTCAAGAATTTGAAACGGCCTTAAAAAAATTGTTGAAAAAATCGAAATATACCAAGACCAACTATATTGGAACTGCGCCAAAGGCAATTAGGGATGTAGTTGATGATTCATTTACCTACAAAATGATCGTGACTTTTGAATCTGGTGAGGAGCAGGAGCTTTATCAGAACGAAGACGTCCATCTTCAATTCATAGAAGAGGCCCAGCATCTCTGGGGAAAAGTAGTGGTTTACGACGCGATTGGCTTGTCGGATTAGAGTTTGCTTACAATGAATATCGAAGAGTTCAGGCATTACTGTGTAGCTAAAAAAGGAGTTACTGAAGAATTTCCTTTCGATGAGGTGACCCTTGTATTCAAGGTGATGGGAAAGATGTTTGCACTAGCACCGCTGGAACGTATCCCATCGCAGGTAAACCTAAAATGTGAACCGGAAAGGGCCATTGCGCTAAGGGAAGAATATGATGGCGTTATCATGCCCGGATATCATATGAGCAAGGTGCACTGGAATACCCTGTATCTGGAACAACTCCCTGTTCTGCTGTTGCAGGAATTGGTAGACCATAGTTATGACCTTGTCGTTACCAAGCTTCCCAAAAAAACCAAAAAAGAACTGTCAGAACTCTAAAGGTTTTTTACCTGGAGTTCATGAAAACTGTCGGCCTGAAGGCGAAGTAATTCTTCTGCCTTTTGCTTTTTATAGGCATAGACCGCTTCCTCTTCAGCTATCTCGGCATAAATCTTTTCATTAAGCGTCGAATCGGTAGCCAGTATTTCTGCACGTTGGGCGACTTTCTGCTCCACCCATGTGGCGACTATAGATTCTTCTTCCTCCAGCTTAAGATCGTAGGCACCTTTTGGTGAGAGTAGTTTTACCGCTATCGGCGAGGTTTCAATGGCCAGAAATAGCATGAAAATAAAGAAAGACGGGAACCAGGGAAGTTCTCCCAGCGCATTGATACGTGCCATTAATCCATCGAAACCATCTATGATCGGTTGAGAATTCTGGACAACAGTGGTATATTCCTCGTTCAGAGGCTGCGATTTGAGTTTCGATATCCAGAATTTTTTGCCTGTTGGTTTCCTTAAGTTGGGCGAGTTCGGCCAGGTAGGTGTCGTGTTTTTCACGTTTCTCCCGGTATACCGGACCTTTTCCTACCAAGAGAGTACCCTTGCGGCCTTCAGCCTCCGCGATATAGGTTTCATACAGCTCATTGGTTTCCTGTTCTTTGGTGTCAATCTCAGCTTTCAAAGACGCGATTTCAGATTGTAGTTCTTCAACCACAGGGGTATATTGCAATGAAATTTGCTCTTTGTTGGCAAGGGTAAGATCATTTTTTTGTTCTAATAATACCTGGTTGATCTCTTTTTCGAAGATCTTTAATTCGAGGGGTTTGGAAATAACAACGGCGATAATTACGGCCAAAATAATCCTGGGCGTGGCTTGCCAGATTTCGTTTTTAACACTGTTCCTTTTTTTGATGGTCGAAACTATAAATCGATCTAAATTGAAGATCAGCAGACCCCATAACAGACCGAAAATAATAGCGGCGTATAGGTTGTCGAATACCGTATACAAGGCATAGGATGCGGCAATAAATGCCATTAAAGCGGTAAAAAAAACAGTGGCGCCAATGCCTGCATATTTGTTTTTTTCACCAGAAGAACAAGTTTCAAGAATATCCATATCTGCTCCGGAACAGAGCAGGAAGAAGTTGCGTATCATAATAGTGTTCGTTTTTGATTGCTTGCTAGTTAGAACGCAACTTTGCACAATTTGTTACAAAAAAGATCTCCGGAATTTGGATTCGATCCTCAGCTCTTATTCAATTCTGTAAAGTATTTATAGAAATATGGGATGGTTTCGATCCCCTTCAGGAAGTTCCAGATTGCCAGGTGTTCGTTTGGAGAATGGATGGCGTTACTATCAAGTCCAAACCCCATAAGAATGGATTTACTGCCCAATTCATCTTCAAAAAGCGGTACAATTGGAATGCTGCCTCCATTGCGTTTAGGGATGGGAACCTTACCAAAAGTGGTCTCATAGGCTTTGCTGGCCGCCTTGTATCCAATACTATCAATCGGGGTTACATAGCTCTGTCCGCCATGGTGGGGCGTTACTTTTACCCGAACTCCGGGCGGGGCTATATTTTCGAAATGCCTGGTAAAAAGTTCTGTGATTTCAATCCAGTCTTGATGTGGAACCAAACGCATTGAGATTTTTGCATATGCCTTACTTGGAATTACGGTTTTGGCACCTTCTCCTGTATAGCCACCCCAGATTCCGTTCACATCGAGTGTTGGTCTTATCGAATTTCTCTCGTTGGTAGTATAGTTCTTTTCTCCATATACCGCATCGATATCTAGAGCATCCTGATAGGCCTCAAGACTAAAAGGTGCATTGGCCATGACCTGCCTTTCCTCCTGGGTAAGTTGATCCACTTTGTCGTAAAAGCCCGGTATGGTTATATGATTGTTTTCATCGTGCAATGACGCGATCATTTTATTTAGGATATTGATAGGATTGGCCACTGCACCGCCATATAAACCAGAATGCAGATCACGATTAGGGCCAATAACTTCTACCTCCACATAACTCAGTCCACGAAGACCTGTTGTAATCGAGGGGACGTCGTTGGCGATCATCCCTGTGTCTGAGATCAGGATGATATCATTTTTAAGCCTTTCGTGATTCTCTTTTACAAAATCTCCAAGACTTGAACTGCCCACTTCTTCTTCACCCTCTATCATAAACTTCACATTACAGGGGAGTAATTCGTTGCGCACCATAAATTCGAGTGCCTTTACGTGCATAAACATCTGCCCCTTATCGTCCGAAGCCCCTCTTGCAAAAATAGCACCATCGGGATGGAGTTCAGTCTGTCTGATAACCGGATCGAAAGGAGGGGAATCCCACAGGTCTATGGGGTCTGGAGGTTGTACGTCGTAGTGTCCGTATACAAGAACCGTGGGTAAATCGGGCTTGAGAATTTTTTCACCGTAAACGATCGGGTAACCCTTGGTTTCGCATATTTCCACCTGATCGCAACCAGCATCCGAAAGTGAGGCAGCCACATTTTTTGCAGCATTCATCACATCTTCCGCAAATGCCGAATCGGCGCTAACCGATGGGATTCTCAACAGCTCGAAGAGTTCGTCAATAAATCGTTGTTTGTTCCTGGAAATATATTCACCAACAGCGTCCATAAAGCTCAATTGTAGTTATGATAAATGTACAAAAAGATGAGTTGAAATTTTATCTCTATAAAGTTTTAAATAATAATTTTCATTTATATTTGCAGGCCCAATGCAAATTGGAAATACAGGCGTGGTGGTCCCGATAACTATCGGGAGGTAGACACGCTAGAAAGAAAAGCCAGGTATATGGTTTTTCGGACTTATTGAAATGCAGGCGTGGTGGAATTGGTAGACACGCTAGATTTAGGATCTAGTGCCGAAAGGTGTGAGAGTTCGAGTCTCTCCGCCTGTACAACAAAAAAACCTCCTTCTCGGGAGGTTTTTGCATTTTTAGAGCTGATTGTTCACCAAGTAAAGTAACACCTAAAACATTTCTCTGACAAATTTGCCTTTATCACGTTGAACAAGCCAACCGTTCTAGTATTAAATACCTGATTACTTTTTTGTTGTGAAAGGAAAAGAGGGGCTATATCAAATTTAGGAACAGCGCGATACTACTAAAAGAAACCGAACATCGCCAGTAAGAGGCTCACCACAACTGCAGCCAGGATCAATACCAGGACCACAACCATCACTTTCAAAAAGCCGTTTAGAATCCTAGTTCCAAAAGTCAAGTGTTCTTCCATAATGCTAAAAATTACAACATTTTAAGCAAAAATGCTAAAAATAAATTGTTATAGTTGGCTCAATATCGGACAGTTGCGGCACTGTTCCCGAAAGTTGAGGACATCTGCCCGATTTTCTCGACAAAGAACCTAATTTAACTATAAAACGTCCGTTCATCGATCGCCGGAACGCATTTTTTGCTCCAATTCTTCCAGTGAAACACCCTTGGTTTCTGGCATCATAAAGAGTACAAAGAGAAGTTGCAAGACCATCATAAACCCAAAGAATACAAATATTGGCCAGGGGTTGTCTTTAAATATTCCATGGTCTGCATCCAGGAAAATTGGTGTAAGCAAGGTGATCAGCGCGGCAAAAACCCAGTGTGTTCCTGTACCCCAGCTTTGGCCAAAAGCTCTGACCTTATTCGGAAAAATCTCTGAAATAAACACCCAGATGACTGCTCCCTGACCGATGGCGTGTGCCGCGATAAATACCAGAATGAATATCAGTAATATTGTAGAACTTGCCCCGCTGTAAAAACACCAGCCTACCACGAATAAGCTGATAATATAGCCGAATGATCCGATCTTCATCAGTTGTTTTCTCCCAAGTTGATCGATCAGACGTATACCTATAAGGGTAAATATTAGATTCACGATCCCTATAGAAATCGAACTGAATAATGATTCCCTGGCGGCTAATCCGGCCCGTTCGAGGATTTCCGGAGCATAATAGAGGATAAAGTTGATACCGGAAAGTTGATTAAAAAATGCAATCAAAAATGCGAGTATCAAAGGTTTTTTATAAAACTTCGAAAAGAGTCGTTCTTTCTGAGTACTGTCGCCCTCAGAGCGTTTGATCTCCTCCAATTTCTCAAGAGCATGCTCTTTGTTCGAGAGTAATTCGAGCGTGGCCAAACCTGCTTCTTCATCGTGTTTTTTAAGGATCAGCCATCTCGGACTGTTGGGAATTTTTAAGACCATAATGCTATAGGCCAGGGCTGGAATAGCTTCTACGCCCAGCATCCATCTCCAGTCGTTAATACCGTCGAAACCTTTAAGGAGGTAGTTTGAGATAAAGGCGATAAAGATCCCGAAAACGATATTAAACTGATAAAGGGCACCGAGTTTACCGCGATTCTTGGAAGAGGATATTTCGGAGATGTATATAGGTGCGGCTACAGAAGAGGCTCCAACCCCTAATCCGCCGATTAGTCTGAAAAATGAAAACATATAGGGATCTACCGCCATTGCTGAGCCTAATGCTGAAATAAAATACAGGACCCCAATCCAGAACAACGTCTTTTTCCTGCCAAATTTATCGCAGGGAATACCCCCGAAAAGTGCACCTATTACTGTACCCCAAAGGGCCATAGACATGATGAAAGTACCATGAAACCATGGAGAAGTATTCCATAATTCCTTTATTGGCAGGTTTGCCCCGCTAATTACGACGGTATCAAATCCAAAGAGAAAGCCTGCCAGCGCAGCGGTGAGTGATATTCTAAATATTTTACGGTCCATCGGTCAGTCAGTTTAGGTAAATCTAACAAAAAAACAGACATACAGACGTATTGGAACCTAGGCCTTAATAGGGAGGAGTGTATCGAGCTCAGACTTTGATTTTTCCCTGGCCCGGCCAGGATTTCTTTCCCCGGGTATTGCGGGTTCAGGAGGGTGATGATAATTGCTGCTATCCTTCAGCTTTTCCTTGGGTGCAGTTTTCTCAATTTCAGGGTGGAGGGTGTTGTCTTTCGGGTTACGGCAACCGATTAAGATAACCAGTAAAAAGGCCAGAATAATATATGATTTAGGGGCTAGCTGCATATCTCCATCTAACAGTATACTACAATAACGTACGTAGATAGTCTATTATTTGGATGCTGGCACCTCTTTTGTTTGTGATATAGTCGCTATTGATCAGTCCGGTATTTTTGCAAAAATCAGGATCACTTAACAGTTGATCCATGTAGCGATTGAATTCTGAAACATTGTTGACCACCATTATCCCTTTTCGATGGACCAGATCCATGGCTTCCTGAAAATTATGGTATTTCGGTCCGATAAGAACTGGAATGCCAAATACTGCCGGCTCCAGGGTATTGTGCAGTCCAGTTGCGAACCCTCCTCCAACATAAGCGATGTCGGCATACTTGTAAATACGTGTTAGCAGACCAATGGTATCGATGATCAAGACCTGAATATCATTCAGGGAATTGCCATCTAATTCTGAATACAGTAGGTAAGACTTGGTTATTTTTCTTTGCAGTTGTTTGAGGTGATCAGATTTAATGTCATGAGGAGCGATCACAAATCGCAAATTCCCTTGATGATTGTTGATATAATCAAGGATTATTTCCTCATCCTCAGGCCAGGTACTGCCAGCCACAAAGCATCGAAAATCCTTTTTGAACTCCTCCATAAAATTTAATGAGACCTGCTGTTCCCTGATGAATGCAACCCGGTCAAAGCGCGTATCACCACTTAATTCTGTGTCTTGTACCCCGATATCCTGCAATAGCTGTTGAGAAACCTCATTTTGAACAAAAATCTTGTTAAATCGATTGAGGGACTTTCGCATAAATCCACCATACCATTTGAAATACACCTGTCTTCTGGAAAAAATAGCAGAGATCAGTATGACAGGGATCGCCCTGGATGCCAATGCTTTTAGATAGTTTGGCCAGATCTCATATTTTATAAAAATGGCGAGTACAGGTTGTACCGTATCAAGAAACTTTTTCACATTTTGCCGGGTGTCCATGGGCAGATAACAGACGGCGTCTGCGGCGCTGGTGTTTTTTCGTACTTCGTATCCTGATGGAGAGAAAAAGCTAAGCAAGATAAAGTGGCTGGGGAACTCTTCCCGTAATTTTTCGATTACAGGTAATCCCTGCTCAAATTCACCGAGCGAGGCCGCATGAACCCAAATAATATGCCGGTCTTTGGGGAGTATTTTAGACAGATAGGTCTGTACCGATTTTCGACCCGCCACAAACTTCTGAATTTTTGGATTGAAGACGGAGACTATCCTGAGCAAAGCCCAACTAAGATGCAATCCGATATTATATAGAAAGTGCAACCTTTATTCTTTTGGCGCTAAATTAGCGTTCTTTTCCCAAGAGGCCATAAGCGGGTGTTGAAGCGGTTCCTTAATTTTGTAATATTGTCAATTGAAATCAGTCAGAATGAAGAAAATTCAGATGGTCGACCTAGTCGGCCAGTATGCGGAAATCAAAGAGGAAGTAGATTCTTCTATTTCTCAAATTCTCGGCCAGGCAACATTTATTAATGGCCCACAGGTGCATTCTTTTCAGGCAGATTTAGAAACATATCTGGGTATCCGGCATGTTATTCCCTGCGCGAATGGTACGGACGCTCTGCAAATTGCAATGATGGGTTTGGGTCTGAAACCCGGAGATGAGGTGATTACGGCAGATTTCACTTTTGCGGCTACCGTGGAGGTGATAGCCTTGCTGCAACTCACGCCGGTCCTGGTCGATGTGGAAGAAGATAGTTTTAACATCGATCTTAAGGCTGTTGAAAAAGCGATCACCCCTAAAACCAAAGCTATCGTCCCAGTACACTTATTTGGTCAGTGTGCCGATATGGAGGGGATCATGGAACTCGCTGAGAAACATGGTTTATATGTAATTGAAGATAATGCCCAGGCCATAGGAGCCAACTACACTTTCTCCGATGGGCGTAAGCAAAAGGCCGGCACTATAGGCCATATTGGTGCTACTTCGTTCTTCCCTTCTAAAAATTTGGGATGTTATGGCGATGGCGGAGCATTGTTTACCGACGATGATGAATTGGCCCATACAATTCGGGGGATTGTTAATCATGGTATGTACCGGCGATATTACCACGATGTGGTAGGGGTAAATTCCCGACTCGACTCGATTCAGGCAGCTGTACTGAGTGTTAAACTACCACTTCTGGATAGTTACTGTGACCGCAGGCGAGCCGCCGCACGAAAATATTCGGCTGCCTTTGCCGGTCATCCGAATATAATCGCACCAAAGGCGTCCAAAAACTGCGACGGAATTTGCGAGGAATGTGACTGCCATGTTTTTCATCAATACACCTTGAGGATCATCAACGGCCAAAGAGATGCACTTGGAGATCATCTGGCACAACATGGGATTCCCTTTGGTATCTATTATCCGATTCCGTTGCACCTGCAAAAAGCCTATGCCGATAAGCGCTATAATGAAGACGATTTCGGGGTGACCAACCAGTTGGTGAAGGAAGTGATTTCCTTACCGATGCATACCGAACTCGACGATGAACAGATAGATCATATTACCGAAATGATAATTCAATTTATGGATAAATGATCTGGAGATCAGCAAGTATCCTGAACCTTGGAAAAACTCCAAAACTACCCATGATTTTGCCTGATTCAATCACTGAATTTCAGTTAAACATTTTTTATTCCCTTAATAGATATTTATGAAAATTCTTGTTACCGGTGGCCTTGGTTTTATCGGTTCCCATACTGTAGTTGAATTACAGGAAAAAGGTTTTGAAGTTGTTATTGTTGATGATTGTTCCAATGCCTCAGAAGAAGTCCTTCAGGGAATTGGTGATATCACCGGGCGAAGCCTGATATTCGAAAAACTCGATCTGAGGGTGAAAGAAAAAGTTCAGGATCTTTTTAAAAGACATCAGGATATCAAAGGGGTGATCCATTTTGCCGCCTCCAAGGCGGTAGGGGAGAGTGTCGAAAAACCTCTGTTGTATTATGAGAACAACCTTAACTCTTTGATTTATCTATTACAAGGGATGTCGGATTTGGGAGGAGCGTTTATTTTTAGTTCTTCCTGTACAGTATACGGACAGGCAGATGAAATGCCAATTACGGAAGATGCCCCGGTAAAACCGGCCGAATCGCCATATGGAAATACCAAACAAATGGGAGAAGAAATCGTTCGCGATACCTGTCGGGTCACCCCAGGATTAGAGGCAATTTCGCTGCGCTATTTCAACCCTATCGGGGCGCACCCTAGTTCCAAAATCGGGGAACTTCCTATAGGGGTACCTCAAAATTTAGTGCCCTTTATCACCCAGACAGGTATTGGCCTGAGAAAGGAACTGTCGGTTTATGGGAATGATTACCCCACCAGCGACGGAACCTGTGTAAGAGATTACATTCATGTCGTGGATTTGGCCAAAGCTCATGTTATTGCCTTAGAGAGGATTTTGAATAGTAAACAGGACAGCAATTATGAGATCTTTAACCTGGGAACAGGAAAAGGGAGTACCGTCTTGGAGGTGATCGAAAGTTTTCAGAAGGTCTCCGGCAAAAAACTGAATTACAGAATAGTAGATCGCCGACCCGGCGACATCACCGAGGCTTACGCCGATACAACAAAAGCAAATCGTATATTGGGCTGGAAAGCAGCATCGACACTCGATGATGCCATGCAGTCTGCCTGGGCGTGGGAACAAAAGGTACGCCAGGGAGAAATATAACCGAATTTAAAAGTGAAGATCGAGTAATGCTGCCGCAGGTATTATAGAATTTGAATTCATATTCATCGGTTATCAATAATTTATCTGAAAAATCAACGGTTCTAAAACCAACTCCATTATGTTTAAAAAAATATTGAATTACAGTTTTCTTCTGATGTCCGTTAGCATTTTCGGTCAGGATATCTATCTCCAATGTGGTAAATTGATAAATACAAAAAATGGAAAACTTATAGACCAGGTAACCGTAGTGGTCTCCGGGAATAAGATCACCGCAGTGGAAAATGGGTATATAAGCGGAAGTGAACAGGACCGGATAATAGATCTTAGGGATAAGACCGTTCTGCCCGGATTGATAGACATGCATGTGCATATTGAAGGCCAGTCGAGCCCGGACCGATATCTCAAAAGATTTACTGATAACGAAGCCGATGTGGCATTGCAATCTACCGTGTATGCCCGGCGTACTCTTATGGCCGGATTTACCACCGTTCGTGATCTCGGTGGCTCAGGTGTAAATATTGCCTTGAGAAAGGCGATAAACAAGGGAATTGTAAAGGGCCCAAGGATCTTTACTTCCGGAAAATCCATAGCGACAACCGGAGGACACGGCGATCCTACCAACGGTTATAAAATGGAGAATATGGGAGATCCGGGACCAAAGGATGGGGTGGTAAATTCTCCGGAAGATGGCCGAAAAGCAGTTCGTCAGCGCTATAAGGAAGGCGCCGATGTGATAAAGATCACCGCCACTGGCGGGGTGCTCAGTGTGGCAAAAAGCGGGAGTAACCCTCAGTTTACCATCGAAGAGATCAAAGCTATCACTGAAACAGCCAACGACTATGGCATGTTAACCGCTGCCCATGCTCATGGTGATCTTGGTATGCAAAGAGCCATAAAAGGGGGAATAAAGACCATAGAACATGGCAGCTATATGAGTGAAGAGACCATGGATCTCATGAAGCAGTACAACGTTTATATGGTGCCCACTATTACTGCCGGGAAAAAGGTGGTTGAAAAGGCGAAAATCCCAGGTTATTTTCCAGAAGTCGTGGCCAAAAAGGCAATTGAAGTAGGCGCTCAGATTCAAGAAACATTTGGTAGAGCATATAAAAAAGGTGTGCCGATTGGGTTTGGAACAGACGCTGGTGTTTTCCCACATGGCGAAAATGCTTTAGAGTTTTTCTATATGGTAGAAGCAGGAATGCCGGCCGCCGAGGCGATAAAAGCAGCTACGGTTACCAATGCGGAGCTTTTGGGTATGGCAGACTCGCTGGGACAGGTCGAAGCAGGTTTTATTGCAGATATAATAGCGGTAGAAAATGACCCTACGAAGGAGGTCGAATCGCTGCAAAATGTTGTCTTCGTAATGAAGGAAGGCATAGTTTACAAGCAGCCATAAAATTATATATCTAGAGTTCTTTTGAGTGAGATGCTACCCGAGTTTCCAAATAGTCAGGCATTGCTTAAGCATGCAGAATCAGTCAGGCTCTATCAAAAATTACTTCTTCAGTTAGACAAGGATTTTAGTCTCGCCAACATACCTTTTGAAATCAGGGAAAATATTTTACCCCAGGATCTGGTTTTCCTGCTGCGTGAAAAGTTATATAGGCTGATCATGGAAAATATGCCGAAATGCCTCGACCTTTTTTATATAATAGATATTCCGGAAACATCGCTAGCTGGACTCAAAGGAGATGATGCTGTGGAAAAGGCAGATCAACTAACCTATATGCTGTTAAAAAGAACCTGGAAAAAAGTATGGTATAAAGAGCGATACTCTTAGGTGCTTGCCTTAGAAATAAACACGGACAAAAGGAGCCCATGCACTGGCATAAATACTCTTGTTTACATCAAATAGAACATTGTACCGCATGCCTGCCATAACATTCCTGTTGCCTACACCTAAACCAAAATAAAGTGCGGGAGACCAAAAGCTGTCTTCGAACTGTTCACCTACTACGGTGTCTTTCCTATTCACCCGGATCTGCTCGAATTCGGCCGATAGTTGCATTTGAGGGATAGGGTTAAAAAAGCTTACCACGCTGCCACCAAAGGCAGTAAATTCACTTCTGTCGAAAGATGTTGGCTCAAATTTGGAGTAGTTAAAGCTCAATCCAAGGCCTGCTGCAAACATCGGGCTCACCTCGTAAATTGCACTAGGTGCGACTGCTATGGTAAAGGAACTATTACTGAATCCCAAACCCAGACCACCACCATATCTAACATTTGACCAGAAATCACTTTTAGGGCCCGGACCCTGGGCTGTGGCGGTCCATGTCATTGCTCCCAGAAAGAGGACAAGAATAAGCTTTTTTAATGTACCTGATGTATATGTTAACACGACTTCTTAGATTTTTGGCCAAAGGGCCACAGCTAGAACTAAATTAAGCATTAATTATTGTATTTTTGAGCTTGAATAGTTAATGGATCCACGGAAAAAAACATGGACAAGTATTCCTTTTTAAATACAGCACATACTTCCTTTTTTGCAGAGCTGTACGATCGGTACCTCACAGACCCCGATAATGTGGAACCTAGTTGGCGAGCATTTTTTCAGGGATTCGACTTTGGTATGGAGAGTGCTCTGGATGAAGTAGGCGTTTCACCCGGTGGTGAAATGAAAATTGTGGCGAATGGCGAAGAAGTCTCCATACCGGAATCTGTTCACAAGGAATTCAGGGTGGTACGGCTTATCGATGGATATCGTAGCAGGGGTCATTTGTTTACCAAAACCAACCCTGTACGTGAGAGAAGAAAATACAGTCCAACGCTCGATATCGAGAACTTTGGGCTCTCCAATGAAGACCTCAATACAGTTTTCAACGCCGGTGAAACTATAAACATAGGCGCAAGCACACTCCGTCAGATTATCGATCATTTAGAGCGTATTTATTGCGATTCGATAGGAGTGGAATACATGTATATCAGGATTCCGGAAAGGGTACAGTGGATACAGGATTGGATTAATGTCAATGGCAACCACCCTCAGTTTGATCCGGAAAAAAGAAGGACGATACTGCGGAAACTCAATCAGGCGGTTTCCTTCGAATCTTTCCTGCATACCAAATATGTGGGTCAGAAAAGGTTCTCCCTTGAAGGGAACGAATCTTTAATCCCTGCCGTAGATGCTATCGTGGAACGGGCAGCAGAAATGGGCGTCAAGCAATTCGTGATGGGAATGGCCCATAGGGGAAGATTAAATGTCCTCACCAATATTTTCGGAAAATCTGCCAAGGATATTTTTAGCGAATTCGAAGGAAAAGATTATGAGCAACAGATTTTTGACGGTGATGTAAAGTATCATCTGGGGTGGACCTCCGTCAGAACTTCAGACAACGGGAATAAAATCAATATGAATATTGCTCCCAATCCGTCTCACCTTGAAACTGTAGGCGCTGTTGTAGAAGGCATATCCCGTGCTAAGCAGGATACACACTATCCGGAAGATTTCTCAAAAGTCTTGCCGATCGTAGTACACGGAGACGCTGCTATAGCCGGCCAGGGCCTTGCCTATGAGCTGGTCCAGATGGCAGGTTTGGAGGGGTATAAGACTAATGGTACCATACATATAGTAGTCAATAATCAGATAGGTTTCACTACTAACTACCTCGATGGACGTTCCTCTACTTATTGTACCGATGTGGGAAAGGTTACCCTGAGTCCTGTACTCCATGTGAATGCAGATGATGTGGAAGCTGTGGTCCATGCCTCACTTTTTGCGCTCGAATATCGAATGAGATTTAAGGGAGACGTATTCCTCGATTTGCTGGGCTATCGAAAATATGGTCATAACGAAGGAGATGAACCGCGTTTTACCCAGCCCAAGCTCTACAAGATCATCGCCAAGCATCAGAATCCAAGGGAAATCTATAAAGCCAAACTTCTGGCAGAAGGTATTATTAACGAGGAATATGTAAAAAATCTGGAATTGGAATACAAGGCGAGTCTCGAAGAGGAGCTCGAGGACTCCAAGAAAGAAGATAAGACGATTATCACGGCCTTTATGGCCGATGAGTGGAGTGGATTCCAGCATGTACGGGAGTGGGAAATGATGGATCCCATAGACACAACCTTTGATCGGGATCGACTGGCTGAGATCGCTGGCGTAATTACCGCACTACCCTCAGATAAAAAGTTTATACGCAAAATAGAGAGGCTCATATCGGATCGTCATAAGATGTTTTTTGAAAACGATAAGCTCGATTGGGCTATGGGTGAACTTCTTGCTTACGGTACCTTGCTCGATGAAGGTTACGGTGTCAGATTATCTGGCCAGGACGTTGAACGCGGCACCTTCTCTCACCGGCATGCCGTTGTTAAAGTAGAGGACAGCGAGGAGGAGATCATGTTGCTCAATAGTATCTCAAAAGATCAGGGACGGTTTCAGATCTATAATTCACTATTATCGGAATATGGAGTTGTTGGTTTTGATTACGGCTATGCCATGGCCAGCCCTAATACACTGACCATCTGGGAAGCCCAATTCGGGGATTTCAGCAACGGAGCCCAGATCATGATCGATCAATATATATCGGCCGCCGAAGACAAATGGAAGTTGCAGAACGGACTCGTGATGTTACTCCCACATGGTTATGAAGGCCAGGGAGCGGAGCATTCCTCGGCAAGGATGGAACGCTATCTGCAGCTTTGCGCACGAGACAATATGTATGTTGCCGATTGTACCACCCCTGCTAATTTGTTCCACCTGTTGCGAAGGCAGATGAAAGCCAATTTCAGAAAGCCCCTGATCGTCTTTACACCTAAAAGTTTGCTTAGGCACCCTAAAGCGGTGTCGACTGTAGAAGATTTCGCCAGCGGAGGTTTTAAGGAGGTGATCGATGATATATCGGTTAATGCGAAAAAAGTTAAAAGCCTGGTATTCTGCACGGGGAAATTCTATTATGATCTGCTATCGACCAGGGAGGAACTTGGCAGAGAGGATGTGGCTCTGGTACGTGTAGAGCTCCTTTTCCCTTTGCCCTACGAACAAATGTTAGATATTATCGATAAATATGACGCAGCCGACGACTTGGTATGGGCGCAGGAAGAGCCGCGTAATATGGGAGCCTGGACACATATTTTCACCCATTTCGAAGGTGCGAGAAAATTCAGGGTAGCCTCCAGAAGATTTTATGCTTCACCAGCATCGGGCAGCGCCGTTCGCTCTAAGTTGAGGCATCAGCAAGTAATCGATTATGTTTTTGACAAATCGAAAAACAATATGACCCGCAGGCAGAGTAGAATATTTAAATCAAAAAGAGAATGATCTTAGAAATGAAAGTCCCTTCACCGGGAGAATCCATAACCGAAGTGGAAATCGCCCAGTGGCTGGTTAGCGATGGTGACTTTGTTGAGAAAGACCAGGCTATCGCTGAAGTGGATTCGGACAAGGCCACTTTGGAATTGCCGGCAGAGGAAAGCGGTATCATTACACTCAAGGCCGAAGAAGGTGATGCGGTTGCCGTGGGTGAGGTGGTATGTCTTATCGATACCAGTGCCGAGAAACCTGCTTCCACAGGGGTTGAGGAAAAGGCAGAAGTGAAAGAAGAAGTGCTTACCAAAGCCACGGTCGAATCCAATTCATCTGTTGTTGAAGAGAAAACGACTTACGCCAGTGGCAGTCCTTCCCCGGCGGCAAGAAAAATATTGGATGAAAAGGGGATCGATACTTCTATGGTAGAGGGAACGGGAAGGAATGGCAGGATCACGAAGGAGGATGCCCTAAAAGCTGTACCCTCGATGGGTAGCCCAATGGGAGGTAGCCGGAGTGAATCGAGGACGAAACTTTCTATGCTCAGGCGTAAAGTAGCCGAGCGACTGGTTGCTGCTAAAAATGAAACCGCTATGCTCACTACCTTTAATGAGGTCGATATGAGCCCCATTTTTGAGATACGCAAGCAGTACAAAGAAGAGTTCAAGGAAAAACACGAAGTTAGCTTGGGATTCATGTCGTTTTTTACCAAGGCTGTGATCCGTGCTCTTGAGATGTACCCTACGGTGAATTCTATGATAGACGGGAAAGAAATGATCAGTTACGACTTCTGTGATATCAGTATCGCTGTTTCTGGCCCTAAAGGTCTTATGGTACCTGTGATTCGAAATGCAGAAAATTTGAGTTTCAGGGGAGTTGAATCCGAGGTGAAGCGTTTGGCAATCAGGGCCCGGGAAGGGCAGATTACGGTCGATGAAATGACGGGGGGGACATTTACCATATCCAATGGAGGCGTCTTCGGCTCCATGCTGTCGACTCCGATAATCAATCCACCTCAAAGCGGTATCCTGGGCATGCACAATATTGTAGAACGACCTATAGTAAGAGAGGGTCAGATTGTCATCGCTCCGATAATGTTTGTCGCATTATCATACGACCATCGTATTATAGATGGTAGGGAGTCGGTGGGATTTCTGGTGGCTGTTAAGGAAGCTCTGGAGGATCCGATAGAACTGCTGATGAACGGAGATCTCAAAAAGGCTCTGGAACTTTAATCTACCTATTTCTTTTTTAAGTATACACGGCTATTATCATAATCGATAATAGCCTTGGTTTTTTTCAGGATGTCGGCACCGATAATCCCATCTACAGGTAATGCCTGGTGTGCGATCAGAGCTTCGTTCACATGAACAAGGTCGAAGAGTACTATTTTCTGCTTTTTATACTTCCATTTTCCGATCTCTATTTTATTAGCATCGGACACCAATGTATCCATTTCCCTGGCCCCAGCCCCGGCGGCCTTAATCTCGGAAGCCTCCGAAACAAGTTCGAACTGATCTGCCTTATCCATTCCAACACATGTATTGGAAGCACCAGTGTCTAATATAAACCGGCCGCTGATGCCATTTATTTTGGCCTTTACTTCCAGGTGATTTGTTTCGGTTTGGATGAGCGGTATGGAGATATAGTTTTTCTTTCTCAATATTTTTTTAAGTCGGGCCAAGTATGATCTTTTTTGGCAAAGATAATCCTATTTTTGTTCTATGATCTTAACAGACACACATACACATCTTTATGTGGAGGCTTTTGATGAAGACAGGGACGAGGTTATTCATAATGCCATTAATTATGGTGTTTCAAGGTTTTTTGTACCCGCCATTGACTCGTCTTATACCGAAGCCATGCTGGCGCTTCAGCAGGGCTTTCCTTCGCATGTGTTTTTGATGATGGGTCTGCATCCGACGAGCGTAAAGGAAAATTTTCATAAGGAACTGGAACATGTGGAAACTATGCTGGATTCACATAAGTTCTATGCCATTGGCGAGATAGGAATAGACCTTTACTGGGATCGTACGTTTTTCGACCAACAGCGTGAGGCCTTCAAATATCAAATACAACTTGCTCAAAAAAGGCATTTACCGATAGTGATCCATTGCCGGGATTCCTTCGATGAAATTATTGAGGTTTTAGATGAAGTGGCAACAGATTCCCTACGAGGAATATTCCATTGCTTTACCGGAACACTCGATCAGGCACAAACGGCGATCCGTCATAACATGAAACTGGGCATTGGCGGTGTGGTCACCTTCAAAAATGGGAAGATCGATACTTTCCTCAACCAGATAGATCTTCGCCATATTGTACTGGAAACAGATGCTCCTTATCTGGCACCAGTACCTTATCGTGGGAAGCGTAATCAGAGTGTATATCTGAAGCAGGTAGTAGACAAGCTATGTGATATTTACCAAACAAGCCCGGAAGAGATCGCCCAGATAACCACAGAGAACTCAAAGGAAGTTTTTGGAATCTAAATAATATGAGCAAGACAACCCGTATTTTATTGATATACACAGGAGGTACAATTGGGATGGTTATGGAATACCAGACAGGGGCACTTAAGCCTTTCAATTTTGATAAGCTGGTAGAGCAAATCCCCGAATTAGGGCAATTAGATTGCACCATTCATAGTATTTCATTTAAACTCCCCCTTGATTCGTCTAATATGAATCCGACACACTGGATTCAGATAGCCGATATTATAGAGAAATACTACGAGGAGTACGACGGCTTTGTAGTGTTGCACGGAAGTGATACGATGAGTTATACCTCATCGGCCTTGAGTTATATGTTGGAAAACCTTGGTAAGCCGGTGATATTCACAGGATCTCAATTACCAATCGGAGACTTGCGTACCGATGCAAAAGAGAATCTAATCACATCGATCCAGATCGCCGGTATGCAAAAGCGCAACAGACCGTTGATACGCGAAGTGTGTTTGTATTTTGAGTATAAATTATACCGGGCAAACAGAACTACCAAAGTCAATGCGGAACATTTTGAGGCTTTCATGTCTCCTAATTATCCTCCGCTTGCCGAATCTGGGGTTCACATTAAGGTAAATGAAGAAGATCTTTGGGAGCCTGGCAGAAAAAGAAAGTTCACAGTTCATAAAAAACTGGATGATCGCGTGGCCATTTTTAAGTTATTTCCTGGCTTTAATAAGCAATTGCTTAAAGGAATTCTCCGCGTGTCAGATCTAAAGGCGGTGATCCTGGAAACGTACGGTGCAGGGAATGCTCCTACAGATCAATGGTTTATCGATGAACTCAGTGATGCCAAAAAAAGGGGCCTTCATATAGTTAATGTTACCCAGTGCTCGGGAGGTGGCGTAAATATGGGCAGATACGAAACCAGTGCCTCACTGAGGAGGTTACAAATTATTAATGGTTCGGACATCACCACCGAAGGAGCCATAACCAAGCTGATGTACCTGCTGGGAAGAGAGGTGTCACAGACTTCTTTTAAAACTGTTTTTGAAACTTCCATACGGGGTGAAATGTCTTAAAAATTCGAGATTAAAATTTCTGTAAATAAGATTTTTTTTGTTTCTTGGACGCCCTGATATCAGGAACTAGAGAGGTGGCCGAGTGGTCGAAGGCGCACGCCTGGAAAGTGTGTATACACCAAAAGTGTATCGAGGGTTCGAATCCCTTCCTCTCTGCTTCAAATTGAAATCGATGCACTACGGCTATACAGTTTTTTAGTCATTCCTGACAGATTATCAAAAAGGCAAAAATCTACTCTTGAAAAGCATCATTTTGTATTAGTTGAATAAATCGTCCAAGACTTGGTAAATGCGGCTTTTTGCCCTTGATCCATCGGCTTGAAGATTTAATTTTTTAATTGTATTTTTTTTTTATCTTTAACCCTATTAACTAACTAAATTTAAGTTTGAAAGAAATGAAAAGATTATTCTCAATCCTGGCCATGGCTGGGCTATTTGTACTCAGTACGAATACGGTAAGCGCAAAAGCAGTAGCTTCAAATTTATCTTCCACAGTTGCAGCGACTGCTGTGATGCTACAGGATGAAGCGGCCGCAGAGTCGAGTAAAGGATTTACTCAAGTATTAAAGGAGCAATTTATCCAGGGTGGCGCAGGCTTTATGGGTATAGTTCTTTTATGTTTGATTTTAGGACTTGCTGTGGCCATTGAAAGAATCATATATCTAAATATGGCAAGCACTAATACAAGCAAGCTTAAGCAGCAAGTAGAAGACGCATTGGCGTCTGGAGGTGTAGAGGCCGCTAAAGAGGTATGTAGAAATACCAGGGGTCCGGTTGCTTCCATATATTATCAAGGTCTGGATCGTGCTGGTGAGAGCGTGGAATCTGCGGAAAAAGCCGTTGTGGCTTACGGAGGTGTACAAATGGGACAATTGGAAAAGAATGTTTCCTGGCTGTCGTTATTTATCGCAATTGCTCCGATGCTTGGTTTCATGGGTACTGTAATAGGTATGATTCAAGCCTTCCAGAAAATTAGTGCTGTGGGTAACCTTAGTGCATCTTTAATTGCAGGTGATATCCAGGTGGCGTTATTGACCACCGTATTCGGTTTGATTACAGCGATCATTCTTCAGATCTTTTACAATTATATCGTTGCGAAGATTGATCAGATTGTCAATGACATGGAAGATTCTTCTATCTCATTGATAGATATGCTTGTAGATCACAAGAAATAATACGGATACCTAAACGATAGCTCTATGAACAAAATAGTTAAAATAGTACTAGCTGTAATTGGCGTGATCTCGGCAATTATGTGGTATCAGCTGCCGGGCAGAGATGTGCCCGTCGGAGAAGCCGCTCAAAGCGGGGCGATGAATATTATGTTTATGATTACATATGTTCTTCTCTTCGTGGCCGTGGCGGCCAGTTTGTTATTTACCATAGCAAACCTAATTGCACATCCAAAGAAACTCAAAAAGACCCTTATGGTCGTTGCAGGATTCTTGGTTGTTGTGGTTATTGCGTATGCCACCGCAAGTGGAACGGACATCAACATTGAGGAAATGGCCAACCGCGGGGTAGCCACAACCGAAAGCACTGTAAAAAGAATTGGTACAGGCTTAAATTTATTTTTCTTTCTCGTAGTCATCGCAGTAGGGTTGATGGCCTGGGGAGGTTTGAGGAAAGTGATTAGTAAATAATATTAAATTAAAAGGATATGCCTAGAAGAGGAGGACCACCCGAAGTGAACGCCGGATCGATGGCAGATATAGCATTCTTGTTGCTGATCTTTTTCCTGGTGACGACCACCATTGAAACAGATGCAGGATTAGACAGGATGTTACCTCCGTTGGAGCCGCCAGATGATATTGATGTTATTATTAAACAAAAGAATATCTTCACGGTTAATATCAATAAGAATGGTCAGTTACTGGTGGAAGAGGAACTGATTAATCTTAAAAACCTTAGAGCAAAGGCGGTTGATTTTCTGGATAATGGAGGAGACGGTACTTGCAACTACTGCAAGGGCAGAAGAGATGCAGGCTCTTCAGACAACCCAACTAAGGCTATTATTTCCCTGAAAAATGACAGAGAGACCAAATATGGCACCTACATTACAGTTCAAAACGAATTGGTAGGGGCTTATAACGATCTGCGAAACAGAGAAGCCCAAAGGTTATACGGCAGGGATTTTACCGAAATGGAGGCCGAGTTCCTTAATCCTGAGACGCCGTCGAGGTTAAGAGATGAACTGGAAGAAAAGGTAAAAAAAATACAAGGTCTGTATCCTCAGAAACTCTCGGAAGCAGAAACTTCAACGTCTAAATAATTATCAGAAGAATATATTATGGCTAAGTTTAACAAGAAAAAAGACGGGGACTTACCTGCAGTATCAACAGCATCATTGCCCGATATTGTATTCATGCTCCTGTTCTTCTTTATGACTGTAACGACCATGAAGGATAGTTCTCTGATGGTCGAGAATACGCTGCCAAATGCCAGCGAAGTTAAAAAACTCGAAAAAAAGGACAGGGTTTTATATGTATATGTTGGGAAGCCAACGCGCGAATATCAAAAGGTCTTTGGTACAGAATCGAAGATCCAGTTAAACGATAAATTCGCAAGCGTTTCGGAAGTTGGAGATTTTATTCTTCAGGAACGGGCCAAGAAGCCTCAGGAACTTCAAAACGTACTTACTACCGCCCTTAAGGTCGATAAGAATGCAAATATGGGCCTGATTTCGGATATCAAACAAGAATTGAGAAAGGTTAATGCCCTTAAGGTGAATTACACCACCTATGAAGGCGATGCCTTTAGGAATTTACAATAGCGAACTGCCTCGAAATACAGTTCGTTTGAGAAAGCGCTTTGATTTATAATTAAGGCGCTTTTTTCATTCGATTAAGATCGTTGAAAAGTTTACCTTTATCATTGTGAGAGTTATATGCGTCTTGTTATGCTTCCTGTCTGTGTTGGCGTTATGCGCCCAGGAAGATACTTCTCCGACAATGGCAGACCAAAAATACCTGGAAGATCAATTCTACCTGGGGGTTAGTTATAACATTTTGCTCAACAGGCCACAGGGAATCAGCATGCGAAGCCTTTCCTACGGTTTGTTTGGTGGGTTTATTAAGGACATACCGTTAAACCAGGACAGGAATGTGGGATTTGGCCTGGGCATTGGATATGGCATTAATTCGTATTACACAAACTTGCTGGCGACCGAAACTCCCGATGGAATTGAATATTCCATAATCGGCGGAGATACCTCTTTTAAAAGGAGCAAAATAGAGACGCACGCACTGGAGGTACCACTGGAATTCCGCTGGAGAACATCGAATGCCACCAGCCATAAATTCTGGAGGATCTATACAGGAGTTAAGTTCAGCTATCTTTTCACAAGTCGGTCAAAATTCGTGTCCAACACCATTAAAACAAGTTTTACCAATAGCGATATCCGCCAGTTCCAATACGGTCTGATGCTCAGCCTGGGATATAATACATTTAATCTCCACGCGTACTATGCCCTGCAGGATCTGTTCAATGATGATGTCCAGACCATCGATGGGAGTCGTCTGAGTTTTGTGCCCTTGCATATCGGCATTGTATTCTACATTCTCTAAAAAAAGACTGAGTACCACCTATCCGTTTCGATAAGTTTAGCTGAGTTTCAGCGATTATAGCCAAAATTTTACGGTAAGGAGTTGAGAAGCGAGACCGATCAACAGCCCGATAAGCACTTCGGCTTTGCTGTGTTCAAACAGATACAATCGAGAAGTGGCGACCATGCCCGTACAGATTGTAAATGTACTTATCGCCAGGATAATATTTATTTCAAAATGGATGCTGAGGTTAATCAGATACATTAAAAAGCTACCCATCCCTACCATGTGAAGGCTGTTTTTGAAATTAAGAAAAAGAAGTAACAGACTGGAAGCCATAGCGGCTACTAGGCCTACAAAAAAATAGTATAGTTCCGCAGTGTAATTATTGGGAATGACCTTTATAAGGATCATAAGCAACAGTGCAATGCAGATGATAAGCGGAAAGATCCTTTCTTTTTGAGTCCTGAGAAATACCGAGTTAACCACCCCCAGATTCCTAAGAATAAAAAAACTGATTATAGGAATGATAATTGTAAGTATAAAGACAGGCAGGATGTTACCGCTTTGTAATTCTAACGGGGTATATTTCGGTGTGACCAAAAAATAGGCAATAGTACCGGCCATGGGTACAAAAAGCGGATGGAAAATATAGGATATGAGCAGAAAGAGCTGCCGCATTATATCTTTTTTCGTAAACGGGCCACCGGAATGCCCAATTGTTCGCGATATTTTGCGACGGTTCTGCGCGCTATCGGATAACCTTTTTCCTTTAAAATGCTGGCCAGTTTATCATCGGTAAGAGGCTTCTTTTTATCTTCTTCCCTGATAACCGTTTCCAGTATTTTTTTGATCTCTCTTGTGGAAACATCTTCACCTTCTGTATTTTTCATAGACTCAGAGAAGAATTCTTTGATCAGTTTGGTGCCGTAGGGAGTATCCACATACTTACTGTTGGCCACCCTCGATACAGTAGATACATCCATATCAATAGTATCGGCAATATCCTTTAAGATCATGGGTCTTAACTTGCGTTCGTCTCCGGTGAGAAAATACTCTTTTTGGTATGCCATGATCGCATTCATGGTGATAAATAACGTTTGCTGCCTTTGCCTGATCGCATCGATAAACCATTTGGCCGCATCCAGTTTTTGTTTGATAAATAGTACCGCATCTTTCTGGGATTTGGAATGGTCTTTTGCGCTTTTATATCCGGCTAGCATATTTTGATACTCCTTAGATACATGTAATTCGGGCGCATTTCTGCCGTTGAGCGTTAGCTCTAACTCGCCGTCCACAATACGAATAGCAAAATCCGGAACTATATGTTCCACAATCTTACTGTTCCCTGAATATGAGCCACCTGGTTTGGGATTAAGCTTCTCAATTTCTGATATGGCATTCTTCAAACGACTTTCATCAATGTTGTGTCTTTGAAGAAGTTTGTCGTAATGTTTTTTAGAAAATTGTTCAAATGATTTTACAAGGATCTCAATGGCCAGGACGATATTCTCGTTTGGTTCTTTCCGTTTAAGCTGTAAGATCAGGCATTCCTCGAGCGATCTTGCACCCACACCCGGAGGGTCCATATCCTGAACAATCTTGAGGACTTTCTCAATGGTGTCTTCATCAACAAAAACATTCTGGGTAAAGGCCAGATCGTCCATAATGTCGGAAACCGGTCTGCGTATATAGCCGCTTTCATCTACACTGCCGACCAGAAATTCTGCCACAGTCCATTCTTGATCCGTAAGATAAACGGTGTTCAATTGATTGATCAGAAATTGATTAAAGGAAACACCTGCTGCGTATGGAATATTTTTCTCCTCATCGTCGGCGCTGTAATTACTGGTACGCGTCCTGTAGTCCGGTACTTCATCATCACTCAGATATTCATCTATATTGATATCGTCTGTATTGATTGTATCGGCTTCTGCTTCGGAATTTACGGAATCTCCAAAATCATCTTCGAGCCCGGCGCTTTCTTCCTTTCCACTCTCCAGTGCAGGGTTCTCTTCGAGCTCCTGCTTTAATCGTTGTTCGAATGCCTGGGTAGGCAATTGAATCAACTTCATTAACTGAATTTGCTGAGGAGAAAGCTTCTGAGATAACTTAAACTGTAAGTGTTGCTTTAGCATAGGGCTACTCTTCGGGCTTTCATATAAAATTAAAGAATTCTGTTCAAAATTCTGCGTTTTGGGGTGTTCTGGGGAACGGAATTACATCTCTAATATTTCCCATACCGGTCACAAATTGTACCATGCGCTCAAATCCCAACCCAAAACCGCTGTGTTCAGCAGTTCCATATCTCCTGAGGTCAAGGTACCACCATAATTCTTTCTCATCGATATCCAGGGCCTTGATTTTCTCCTGCAGAACCTCCAGCCGTTCTTCCCTTTGAGATCCGCCTACAATTTCGCCGATACCCGGGAATAGAATATCCATGGCCCTCACTGTCTTCCCATCCTCGTTCAGTCGCATATAAAATGCTTTTATCTTGGCCGGGTAATCATATAATATTACGGGACAATTAAAATGTTTCTCTACCAGAAAGCGTTCATGCTCACTTTGAAGATCAACACCCCACTGATCGATAGGGTATTGGAACTTCTTTTTCTTGTTTGGTTTGCTGTTTTTCAGGATATCTATAGCCTCGGTATAGGTAACTCTTTTGAATTCATTCTGACTGACAAATTCTAATTTTTCGATCAACGGCATCGGGCTCCGCTGGTGTTGAGGTTTAGATTTCTCTTCATCCTCCAGCCTTTTTTGCAGGAATTGAAGATCTTCCTGGCAGTGGGTAAGAACATATTCGATGATTTTCTTGATAAAATCTTCGGCCAGGTTCATATTGTCGGTGAGGTCATAAAAGGCCATTTCGGGTTCTATCATCCAGAATTCAGCCAGGTGCCGGGAGGTATTGGAATTCTCGGCTCTAAAGGTAGGACCGAAGGTATATACTTTTCCCAGACCCATGGCGTAGGCCTCTGCTTCCAATTGGCCCGAAACCGTAAGATTGGTTTCCTTTCCGAAAAAATCCTGGCTGTAATCCACATCTCCCTCTGGGGTCTGGGGTGGTGATTTAGGATCAAGAGTGGTTACCCTAAACATCTCACCTGCGCCTTCGGCATCCGAACCGGTGATGATAGGCGGGTGCATATAATAAAAACCATTGGTGTTAAAATAGTGATGAACAGCAAATGCCAAGGCAGACCTCAAACGCATTACCGCTGCAAATGTATTGGTACGTACCCTGAGGTGTGCCTGCTCCCTGAGAAATTCCATCGAATGCTTTTTCGGCTGAATAGGATAGGTTTCAGGATTGGCTCCACCATGAATGCGAATATCGCTTACCTGTATTTCAACTGACTGTCCCCGGCCCTGACTCTCCACCAATACGCCTCTAACCCATATTGCCGCTCCGGTATTGATCTGCCTAATAACGTCTTCTTCTAGTTTTTCAAAATCGACAACACACTGGATATTTCGGAGTGTCGAGCCGTCGTTAAGTGCGATAAAACGATTACTTCTAAAAGTCTTCACCCAACCGTTTACCGTTACCTCCTGTCCGGTAGCAACAGCGGAAAGCAACTCGGTAACACTTAATGTTTTCATAGACATGCCCTACAGATTTTGAACCGCAAAGATAATTCAAAGGACAGAACTATTGGCAGGGTTTCTCGGGAATTGGGCATCTGCCTTTCCAAAATTACTGCTCTTCACCACCAAGAGGGATCTCTTCCTTTGGTAAAATATCGATTTGAGGTTCTTTGAGTACCTCTTTGTTAGCTATACTGCGCTCAAGAGAAAGCAGCAACGATGGCAAAAGAACCAGGTTGGCTAACATGGCAAATAGCAAAGTGGCCGATACCAGAGCCCCCAGGGCAACGGTGCCCCCAAAACTTGAGATGATAAAGACCGAGAATCCAAAAAATAGTACGATGGAGGTATAAAACATGCTAACCCCTGTTTCCCTCAGGGCAGCATACACAGACTTTTGTATTCTCCATTGATTTGCGATCAGTTCTTGGCGGTATTTAGCAAGGAAATGAATGGTATCATCCACAGAAATACCAAACGCTATGCTGAATACCAGTATTGTTGAAGGTTTAATTGGAACACCCACAAAACCCATCACTCCAGCGGTAACCACCAGGGGCAATAAATTTGGAATTAGGGAGATGATTATCATCCTGAAAGACCTGAATAGATAGGCCATAAACAAGGCGATGAGTGCAATGGCCAGAGATAAGGATAAAATAAGATTTTTAACAAGGTATTTAGTGCCTTTGAGGAACAATAGTGCCTTGCCGGTAAGATAAACTTTGTAACGCTCTGCAGGGAATGTTTTGTTGATCGCTGCGATAAGTTCTGCTTCTATTTCCTCCATGCGTTCAGTCTTCACATCGCGTATATAGGTCGTGATTCTGGCGACCTGTCCGGTGCTGTCTACAAAATTTTCCAGGAGATCGGCATTTCCTTCTGAATTACGGACCACGTCCATAATGAAGGTGTTTTCCTGTGAGGTTGGAAGCTGATAGTATTTAGGAATGCCATTGTAAAATGCCTGCTTTGAGTATTTTACCAGGTTTACCACCGAAACGGGTGTGGAAAGTTCAGGGGTATTATCCACAAGTTGCTCTATTTCATTCATCCTTCTAATGGTAGCCGGCTTGAGAATACCTTTTTTTCGGGTGGCATCAACCACGATCTCCACAGGCATGATCCCTTTGAATTCTTCCTCAAAGAATCGGATATCGTCAAAGAACGGGGCGCTTTTAGGCATATCTTCTATAGGGCTCCCAGAGATATTGATCTGGTAGATACCGATGATGCTGATCACCAACAATAATAGTGAGACAACATAGACCGATATTCTCTTGTCTCGTACAATCCGCTCCATCCAGTTAACAAAGGCATCGATCCATCTTTTATTCAGATGTTTGAGGTGTTTGGTTTTGGGAAGCGACATAAAGCTATAGACAATAGGGATGATCAAAAGGGAAAGAATAAAGATCCCTATGATATTGATCGATGCAACAATCCCGAATTCAGTAAGCAATTTACTATCGGTAATAATAAAGGTGGCAAATCCCGAAGCGGTAGTAACGTTGGTCATCAGGGTGGCATTCCCGATTTTGGTGATCACTCTCTGCAAAGACAGGGCCTGGTTCCCATGTTTTTTTACCTCCTGCTGGTATTTGTTGATCAAAAAGATGCAATTAGGTATGCCGATAACTATAATAAGGGGAGGTATCAGGGCGGTGAGAACCGTAATTTCATATTGTAGTAAACCCAATACGCCAAAGGCCCACATCACACCGATGATCACCACACAAATCGATATAAATGTTGCCCTGAAACTTCTGAAAAAGAAGAAAAATATCAGGGAGGTGATCAGTAATGCCGCCCCGATGAAAATACCGATTTCATCTATAATATATTGAGCATTCAGGGTCCGGATATACGGCATCCCTGAAACTCTCACATCGAGTCCGGTTTCATCTTCAAATTTGTCAATCAGATTGATCAGATCATTAAGAATAAAATCTTTCCTGACATTGGTATTTACAATGTCCTGATCCAGGTATACCACGGTTCGGATCGTGTGGGTCTCCTTATTGAACAGGAGGTTTTCGTAAAAAGGCAGATTATTGAATAGATAATTGGTAAGGCTGTCTAATTCTTTCTCCGACTGCACTTCTTCAGTTATCCAGGGCTTTAGCTCAAATCTTCGGGCATCATTGTCTTTTACCAGTTCCTTCAAATTATCGGTGGAGATAACAAAAGTTACTTCGGGGAAGGCATCTAATTGTTTGCTAAGCTTGTTCCAGCGGTTAAAGTTTTCGGGGATAAATAGTGAACTATCGCGTATCCCTAAAACAAGGGCGTTACCTTCCTCACCAAATATATCCAGGAACTCATTATACTGTTGATTAAAAGGATGGTCGTCTGGAAGCAGGTTTGCCTCTGAGCGTGTGAACCGCATATTCTCCCATTGAAGTGCGAGAAAAATGGTCATCAGGGCGATGCCTGTAAGTATTAGAATTCTGTTCCTCAGAATAATCCTTGCTGTGGTGGCCCAGAAATCTGTTGCAAGCTTGGAAACCATGCTCCTTTTTTAGTTGGGGGCAAAGGTAGAGAATGCGAAGCAGTGTTCCTAAAAACAGTACTTCTAATGTGTTGAAAGGAAATAGATCCGGGCAATTGGTCTCAGGAGTAAATAGGGAGATTTTTATACCTTCGACATTAGCGCTTTAAAAGAAGGGAAACATTATGAGCCGACATAAACGGTTTGGGAAACGGGCCAGGATCGCCTATCGATTGATTATCATTATCTGCACAATCGCACTTATCGCAGCATTGATCGGCCTGTATTTCCTGGGTAAATTAGATTAGATGGCGCTATCGGGTTGAAAGCAGCTATAATTCCTTTGTAAGATTTCTACAATACGGGTGTAATACCAAAAGCCAGCAAACTTACACTTTCATGATCTCGGCTTCTTTGCTATCTAATAGTTTATCTATTCTCTCGGTGTAGTCATCGGTCATTTCCTGAATATCGATCTCTGCGTTCTTCTCAAGATCTTCTGAGATATCCAGATTCTTAATCTCCTTATTGGCTTCCTGTCTTGAACTGCGAATACTAACCTTGGCATCTTCCGCCTCAGCTTTGGCTTGTTTTACCAATTGAACCCTGCGTTCTTCCGTCAGGGGAGGTACATTTATGATGATCATTTCACCATTGTTCATAGGATTGAAACCGAGATTGGCATGCATAATAGCGGTTTCTATTTCTTGCAACAAACTCTTTTCCCATGGTTGAACGGAAATGGTTCTTGCGTCGGGTGTATTGATATTCGATACTTGAGAAAGTGGGGTTTGGGATCCATAATAATCAACCATGACCGTAGAAAGCATAGAAGGATTAGCCTTTCCGGCCCTGATTTTTACAAACTCTTTCTGCAGATGCAGAATAGCAGCATCCATACTTTCTTTGGTGGAATCTAAAATAAATTTTACCTCTTCGTTCATTTCAATAGTATTATTGGTGAAACCTTGCCAGGTTGTACTTTACAAATCAACTACCGTGCCTATATTTTCACCCGAAACAATTCTGAGCAGGTTACCCTTCTTGTTCATATCGAAAACCACTATCGGTAGTTCATTTTCCTGACTAAGCGTAAACGCGGTGGTATCCATGACCTTAAGTCCTTTTGTGAGTACATCTTTAAAACTTATGGTTTCGAATTTGGTGGCGGTCTTATCCTTTTCGGGGTCGCTGGTATAAATACCGTCTACGCGGGTTCCCTTCAGGATCACATCGGCCTCAACTTCTATTGCTCTCAGCACTGCTGCAGAGTCTGTAGTAAAATATGGATTCCCGGTTCCTCCCCCAAAAATTACAACCCTTCCTTTTTCCAGATGACGGATCGCTCTTCTTCTAATGAAGGGTTCGGCCACTTCATTGATTTTTATCGCCGACTGTAACCGGGTTTGTACGCCTGTATCTTCGAGTGCACTTTGGAGGGCAAGACCGTTTATCACCGTGGCCAACATCCCCATATGATCTCCCTGGACTCTATCCATTCCGTTGCTGGCACCTGCTATACCTCTATAGATATTTCCACCGCCGATCACAATAGCAACTTCCACACCTTTTTCCACGACCTCTTTGATTTCTTCTGCGTAAGAGGCTAGTCTTTTCGGGTCAATCCCGTATTGACGCTCACCCATTAAAGCTTCACCGCTTAATTTTAAGAGTATTCGTTTATAAGGCATATAGTGGTCGTGTTTACTGTTAACAAAAATAATCAAAATAATTTAGGGATATGCCCGGACATGGAGGTTTCAAATGCCAATTATTTAATAATCTTGGCATGATTGATAATAAATTTTAATAATCTTGTGGGAAGTTCAAACAATAGTTTTTTGCGATGCGAAATTATATTTTATTATTAATGATCTTCACCATGCTGCTGGGATGTAAATCTACGCAAACGCTGGTAAAGGCCGAGGAAAGTAAGGTGCTCACTCATATAGATCTCATTAAGCTCAACCAGGACAGGGTGTTGGTAAGCTTGGATCCGGGAGCATTCACCAGCGAGGCGGTCAATTTTTACATTCCAAAAACGGTTCCGGGAACGTATAGCCTCGACAATTACGGTCAGTATATTGAGGGGTTCAAAGCTTTAAATTATCAGGGGGAGGAACTCCCGGTGACCAAAGCTGACGAAAATACATGGTCCATTTCTACAGCTCGCGAGCTGGATAAGATCAGCTATTATGTTAACGACACCTATGATCAGGAAAGTTCTTCTTCGGGGACCGTTTTCTCGCCGGCAGGAACCAATATCAAGGCAGGCGAGAATTACATGCTGAATTTACATGGGTTTGTAGGATATTTTGAAGGTCTGAAGGAAGTGCCTTATGAGATAAATATCGATGTCCCAACTGGGATGGTAGCCACTACTTCACTTACTAAA
Source organism: Flavobacteriaceae bacterium (assembly GCA_965212205.1). GTDB lineage: Bacteria > Bacteroidota > Bacteroidia > Flavobacteriales > Flavobacteriaceae > JAHEJJ01. The sequence goes on along the minus strand of CBDBUX010000016.1, from coordinate 136,814 downwards.
GCACCTGCATCTGAAGGTGAAAGCTCAGAAAAGTTTCTCGCGCAACGATATTTTGAAGTGATCGATAACCCGATCATGTATTCTAGCCCCAATAATGCGTCATTTACCCTAAATGATATCGAAATAACAATAGGTGTTTATTCTCCCAATAATGTTTATAAAGCATCCGATTTCAAAGCTAAAATTGAAGAGATGATGCGGGCGCAAAAAGCATTTTTAGGTGATACCGACAGTACCAGGGAATACAATATTCTACTCTATCTCTCTACGATGAACCAGGACGATGCCACTGGGTTTGGTGCATTGGAGCATCACACTTCAACAGTGGTGGTTTTTCCCGAGCAGATGCCAATGGAAGGACTGGAACAATTGATGGTCGATGTGGTGTCTCACGAATTTTTCCATATTGTAACCCCGCTAAATGTACATTCCCGGGAGATACATTATTTCGATTACAACGAACCAAAAATGTCTGAACACCTGTGGATGTATGAAGGCACAACGGAATATTTTGCAAATCTTTTCCAGATCCAGCAAGGCCTTATAGACGAACGAGACTTTTATAACCGAATTATCGGTAAGATCGATAATTCGCGTATTTATAACGATGCTATGTCTTTCACCAGGATGAGCAAGAACATATATGAGGATCCCTATAAGGATAACTATGCCAATGTGTATGAAAAGGGAGCATTGATCAATATGTGTATCGATATTTTACTGCGTGAGTGGAGTAATGGAGAGAAAGGGATTCTGTGGTTGATGCAGGAGCTTTCCGTTAAATACGATGAAAATACACCTTTTGAAGACCAGGCTCTTATCGATGAAATAACAAGGATGACCGGTCCGGAAATAGGCGATTTTTTCCAGGTTCATGTTCAGGGCGACAAACCGATAGACTATGAGGCCTTTTTTGCCAAAGTTGGACTATCTACTGCTATGGCTGAGGAAGAAAGCGGTTATTTTTTTAAAGATGAAATACCCTATATCGACGTGGATCCTTCCGACAATAGTATCTTCGTACGTCGTGGGATTGAATTGAGTTCATTTTTTACCTCCCTGGGCATACAAGGCGGCGATACCCTGCTCAGCATCGATGGGTCGTCTATCGATCTGGAATCTATCCGCCCGATTATCGGACAGAGTTTTGGATGGAATCCGGAGAAGGAAATCCATATCGAAGTTTTGCGTGGAGAAGAAAAGATACAATGTAAGGGGCCTGTAGGGCAGCCACTGGTGAAGATCAGATCTTTGGTTCCTTTAGAAAACAACACTGATGCGCAACTAAAGCTGAGAGAAACCTGGCTCAAAGGCTGATAGGGCAATAAAAAAAACCGCATTTCAACGAATGCGGTTTTATACTTATTATAGGCTAATAATTAACCGAGCGCTACACGCTGAAACCCGGTAACCTCCAGACTGTTGTCCACAGATTTTACATACTCTTCAACCGTTTTCTTGCTGTCTTTAATAAAGACCTGATTCACCAGGGTATTATCTTTAAAAAAGCGGTTGAGCTTGCCTTTGGCAATATTGTCGAGCATAGCTTCCGGTTTTCCCTCTTGCCTTAGTTGATCTTTGGCGATCTCGATCTCCTTCTCGATCACAGATTCCTCTACCTGCTCCTTGTTCAGGGCGATAGGATTCATGGCGGCAGCCTGCATAGCTATATCCTTAGCGGCTATATCAGCACCATCTACAGCTGCAGACAATCCTACCAACGTAGCAATTTTATTGCCAGCGTGGATATATGAACCTACAAAAGGTGCAGAGAGTCTTTTAAACCCTCCAATTTCGATCTTCTCACCGATAACACCGGTTTGTTCAGTTAGTTTTTCCTGAACAGTAATCCCGTTGTAGTTTGCATTTAGAAAATCATCCTTGCTTTCATAATTCAAAGCCATTGCTGCGAATTCCTTTGCAAGAGATATAAAACTCTCATTTTTAGCAACGAAGTCGGTCTCGCAATTAAGCGAAATTATGACACCGTTGGTGCGATCTGTATTTACCTGGGCAATGGCAGCGCCTTCAGAGGATTCTCTGTCTGCCCTTTTTGCGGCAACTTTCTGACCTTTTTTTCTCAAGATCTCAATTGCTTTTTCAAAATCACCTTCTGCTTCTACCAGTGCATTCTTACAATCCATCATACCTGCGCCGGTAGTCTTTCTCAGTTTATTCACTTCTGCAGCGGTTACTTTTACCATTTCACTTTTGTTTTTAATGTTCAGATTCAAAATTATTATTCTACTCCTGCCTTGGCTTTATCCTGCCATTCCTTTAAGGCGTCCCATTTGCCATCTGCGGCCATCTTCGCCTGCTTTGGCCATGATGTAGGATCCAGATGTGCCATTCTACTGCTGGCCTCTGTAAGGATTTCTTTTATCTTATCAGCCTTAGTCTTAGACAACTTTTCATAGGTATCAACACCGGCAGCTACAAGAGCCTCTGCGCCTTTAGGGCCTATACCTTCAATCTTGGTCAAATTATCAGGTTCTTCCGAAGTAGTCTTTTTCACTTCTTTTTCTGCCTTGACTTTTTCTTTCACAACAGGTGCTGCTTCGGCTGCTTTTTCGGCCTTCGCTTCTGTTTTTGGAGCTTCTTTTACCGCAGGCTCAGCTTTTGCTTCCTGTTTTGGTTCTTCCTTCTTAGGTTCCTTGGCTGCTTTACTCTCAGCTGATTCTTCAGCTGCTTTTTCCGATTGTTTCTCCGATTTACGTTCGGCCAGACCTTCTGCAACCGCATCGGTCACCTTAGCCATGATAATTTCAATCGATTTTGAAGCATCGTCGTTCGAAGGGATCACAAAATCGATCGCCCTTGGATCCGAATTGGTATCCACCATAGCGAAAATCGGAATCTTCAGTTTTTGTGCTTCCTTAACCGCAATGTGCTCGCGCATAATATCTACTACGAAGATCGCCCCGGGTAAACGGGTCATATCGGAAATTGAACCCAGGTTCTTTTCGAGCTTAGCCCTTAGTCGATCTACTTGTAAACGCTCCTTCTTTGACAAGGTATTGAACGTACCATCTTTTTTCATCCTGTCAATAGAGGCCATTTTCTTAACGGCTTTACGGATGGTAACAAAGTTGGTCAGCATACCACCGGGCCAGCGTTCCGTGATATAAGGCATGTTAACCTTAGAAACCTTATCGGACACAATATCTTTGGCTTGCTTCTTTGTGGCAACGAACAGAATCTTTCTGCCAGATGCTGCCATTTTCTTGAGGGCTTCACTGGCTTCCTCAATTTTAGCTGCTGTTTTATAAAGATTGATTACATGGATCCCATTACGCTCCATGTAGATATAGGGAGCCATGTTTGGATTCCATTTACGGGTCAAATGCCCAAAATGTACTCCTGCGTTCAGGAGTTCTTTTACTTCTACTTTCTTTGCCATTTTTAAACTTAGTTTACGTTCTTTTGAATTAGCAACGCCCAAGTGGTATCGTGCTTTCGCCGAAGCCTTGAACATTTAGATGCTAAACTAATTTCAACTCGGAAATCAGTAATTTCACTGTAAGTCCGAATATTTAATGATCCTTAATTAAGGATTTTCAAAGAACCTGATTATTACTAAAGGATTTGCAAAGTGCAATCCCTTTTCAAATTATCGTTTAGAGAACTGGAATTTCTTACGGGCTTTTTTCTGCCCATATTTTTTACGTTCCACCATTCTGGGATCTCTGGTTAGTAATCCCTCTGGTTTTAAATGACTCCTGTTCTCTTCATCTACTTCACAAAGTGCCCTTGATAAGGCCAGCCTTACGGCTTCAGCCTGTCCGGTGATTCCACCACCATAAACATTGATCTTTGCGTCGTACTGACCGCTCGTGTTGGTCAGTTCAAATGCCTGATTTACCTTGTATTGTAGGGTAGCCGTAGGGAAATATTCCTTAACATCTTTTTTGTTTACGGTAATATTTCCTTTTCCCGCAGACAAATAGATGCGGGCTACTGCTGTTTTTCTTCTTCCGATTTTATGAATAACATCCATTATTTCAGGTCATTTATATTTATAGCCTTCGGTTTCTGTGCCTCTTGTCCGTGCTCGGTACCAGCATTCACCCTTAGATTTCTGAAAAGTTCTGCGCCCAATTTGTTTTTTGGAAGCATTCCCTTAACCGCCTTCTCAACCAGGCTGGTTGGGTTTTTGCTTAACATTTCACTAGCAGTTCTAGACCGTTGCCCACCTGGATAACCGGTAAAACGTTGATAGGTTTTATTTTCCCACTTATTGCCGCTGAGGTGTATTTTCTCGGCATTGATCACCACTACATTATCACCACAGTCTACATGAGGTGTGAAATCGGGTTTGTGCTTACCCCTTAATAAGATTGCTATTTTAGAAGCAAGTCTGCCCAGGGTTTGCCCTTCGGCATCAACCAACAACCACTGCTTATTTACAGTTTTTTTATTTGCTGAAATGGTCTTGTAACTCAATGTGTCCACAAGCTATTGTTTTATCAATTAATCACTTGAATCCCGATAAACGGGCTGCAAATGTACAACTAATAAGTGGAATTACAAATCCTTGTTTTGCGATTTTCAAGAAAAATAAATCAATCCGGAAGCCATCTTAAACAGTGATCTAAAACTGTTTTAGAATGAATTGTTAAAGTTAGCCAGAATCTGGCCGTATACCGGGAACATAAACCAGATTCCGAGCTCTTTTTTGTTTAGTCGCAGGATATCGTTTAATCTGGAAATCAGTCCCACTCCATGTCTGACGGGTTTCGGAACCACCTTTTTAATGGTGAGCAACACAAAAATATGATTTTAATCAAGGCTACTTATCGCTTTGTTTTCTAAATACAGATCGATTTTTAGATAATATCCGGGTTTTTTTTACGTTTTCTTCCATATAATAAACATAATCCCCTTTTTGAGATGAAACGTATTGTATTACTGTTAGTTACCGTTGCAACACTGATATCCTGTTCTTCAGACAAGGACAATGAAGGATCCGATCCTAATGATATTGTGGGTACCTGGGACCTGGTTGGGTTGGAAATCGATGAGACCACGGCAACAGATGATGAAGAATTTGCAAAGGAACTTTTAGATTTTCTATCTGCACTGGATTGTTATATCCTTACCTATACCTTCAACGCAGACGGAAGTGTGATATCGGTAAGCAAAGGCAATTACCTGGAAGTAAATGCCAATCCGGGTGGAAGTGGCCTGGATATTCCTTGCCCTACTGAACAAGATACCGAAGAAGATGAGTATCTTTTCGATGGAGAGATACTTACCTATATCGATGAAACCGGAGAAACAGATGTCTCTGTAGATATTATAGGTAACACGATTCGCATCAATGCCACGGACCTCGATGTTGAGAATTTCGATGATGGTGGGACTCTGGTCTTTGCACGCCGATAAATAAAATCGAACATATAAGTAAAAACCCTCCTGAATCGGAGGGTTTTTTTTATTTACATTTAATGGGCTTCCAGCCAATTATTACCCAGGCCAATATCAACTACCAGGGGTACTTCGAGCCTAAAGGCATTTTCCATTTCCATCTTTATGAGCTTCTTTATTTCCTCCAATTCTGGTTTATAAACATCGAAAACCAGTTCATCGTGTACCTGTAATAGCATACGTGTTTTATACGTTTCGGCCGATAATTTATCATGGATATTGATCATGGCTACTTTAATTATATCGGCAGCACTTCCCTGGATTGGTGCATTAACCGCGTTGCGTTCTGCCGCCCCTCTTACTACGGCATTACCGGCATTGATGTCTTTAAGGTAGCGCCTTCGTCCCATAACGGTTTGAACATACCCATTTTCTCTTGCAAAATCGATCTGATCGCTAATGTATTCCCGTAGTTTGGGATAGGTTTTATAATAGGTATCGATCAGCTCTTTTGCTTCGGTTCTCGACAAATCTGTCTGGTTGCTCAAACCAAAAGCAGAAACCCCGTAAATTATCCCAAAATTTACCGTCTTCGCATTCCCTCTTTGTTCGCGGGTGACGTCTTCAAGCGGCACTCCAAAAACCTTGGATGCTGTTGAGGCATGGATATCTTCACCCTTTTTAAAGGCCTCGATCATATTGTCTTCCTGGCTCAAAGCGGCGATGATACGTAATTCGATCTGAGAATAATCCGCAGCGAGCAGACTGTATTCTTCATTACGTGGGATAAAAGCTTTACGGATCTGGCGGCCTCTTTCTGTGCGGATGGGGATATTTTGGAGGTTAGGGTTATTACTGCTAAGTCGGCCAGTAGCGGCAACGGCTTGCATATAATAGGTATGCACTCTGCCGGTACTGGGTTCCACCTGTTCGGGTAGGGCGTCCACATAGGTGCTTTTAAGTTTGGCAAGACCGCGGTATTCGAGGACATTTTGAATGATCTCATGATCCTTTGCCAAATAGGAAAGCACATCTTCCGCGGTAGAATATTGTCCTGTCCGGGTCTTCTTAGGCTTATCTACCAGCTTTAATTTTTCAAAGAGGATTTCACCTAACTGCTTGGGAGATGCAATATTAAATTCTTCACCCGCCTGTTTAAAGATACTCACTTGAAGTTCATGGATATCTTTTTCGAGATCTTTGGAGAGCCCATTTAGAAAATCCGTATCGAGGTTAATACCTTCGAGTTCCATATCGGCAAGAACCAGTAATAATGGAATTTCGATATCCTTGAATAATCCTGTTGTATTGGCCTCTTTTAACTCCTGTCTGAAATGCCGGGCTAATTGATACGTGATATCCGCATCTTCCACCGCATATTCTGTCTGTTGCTCCAGGGGTACTTCTCGCATGCTCAATTGCCCTTTTCCCTTTTTGCCGATAAGGCTGGTGATCGAGATCGGGCTGTAGTTCAGGTAGGTTTCAGATAATACGTCCATATTATGACGCATATCCGGGTTGATCAGATAATGTGCCAGCATGGTATCGAAAAGAGGGGCCTTAACCGAAATTTCGTATTTCCGTAGAACCTTGATGTCGTATTTTAAATTCTGACCAATCTTTTCTATTGCTTTGTCTTCGAAAAAAGGACGAAGTTCCTCCAGGATTTTTCGGGACGCTTCCCTTCCTTCCGGGAAAGGGATGTAGTATCCTTTGCCTGCTTCCCATGAGAAAGCGATCCCTACCAATTCGGCTTCAATAGGGTTTATCGAGGTGGTCTCTGTATCGAAACAGACCGAAGGCTGCTTCATGAGGTTTTGAATGAATAACTTCATTGCCATTCCTTCAGAAACTGTCTGATACATATGAGGAACATCCTCTATGGTTTTTCTGCCTGAAACTTCCTTTATGGTGGCAGCGCCACCAGACGAATCAAAAAGTGAGAATTGGCCGCTTCCTGCAGCAGCCGATGGTTTGGGTTTCGCGTTTTCACCTACCACTTCTTTAGTGGGTTCCTCGCTGGGCTGAGAAAAGATCTTGATAAACTGTTCCCGTATTCGCCTGAATTCCAATTCCTCAAAAATTTCCTGAACCTTGTCCCCATCGGGCATTGAAAGTTCGTAATCATCTGCATTGAATTTTACATCACAGGTCACGCAAATCGTCGCCAGTTTTTTAGAGAGTCTTCCTAATTCCGAATTCTCCTCAACTTTTTCGCGCATTTTACCTTTGAGTTGATCGGTGTTGCTCAGGAGATTTTCCAGAGATCCGAATTCTGCAATAAACTTTTTGGCTGTTTTATCGCCCACACCAGGGAGTCCCGGAATGTTATCACTGGCATCTCCCATCATTCCCAAATAATCGATCACCTGTTCGGGGCGTTCCACACCAAAGCGTTCTTGTACCTCAGGTATCCCCCATATCTCAACTCCATTTCCCATACGCGAGGGTCTGTACATAACTATGTTTTCAGAAACCAATTGGCCAAAATCCTTATCCGGTGTAACCATATATACCTTATAGCCCTCTATTTCGGCCTGTTTTGCCAGGGTACCTATGATATCGTCTGCTTCCAGGCCCGAGACCTCTACTACTGGAATATGCATGGCATTGAGGATTTCCTGAATATAGGGTACCGCTATTTTGATCGCATCTGGAGTCTCATCCCGATTTGCTTTGTATTCGGGATAAAGTTCGGTACGCTCAGCACTGCCGTCTTTATCGAAACAAACCGCGAGATGATCGGGCTTTTCCCTTTTGATCACATCAAAAAGAGAGTTCACAAAGCCCATTATGGCCGAAGTATCCATCCCTTTCGAATTAATTCTCGGATTTTTAATAAGGGCGTAATAACCCCGGAAGATCAGGGCATAGGCATCGAGTAAAAAAAGTCTCTTTTGTTCAGCCATTTCTGAAGTATTTGAAGAAGATCAAATCTACAAAGAATATATCCTATAATAAGCTATCATTCGGCCAAGTAGCTGTCGGAAATACTGTTTTTATGACCCGCTTTTGAATATATCCGATATGAAAAGCCCGGGTGTATGCAATAGCCGCCGGTTTCACCATTTTTATCAATGGCGATAAACCCAATCTGAAAATCGAGCTTATCCTTATTTTTTTCAGCGATACGCTGTACCGCTTCTTCGCAGGCTTGCTGGGGCGACTTCCCTTGCCGCATTAATTCCACTACCAGGAAACTCCCCACGGTGCGAATTACTTCTTCACCTACGCCAGTGGCAGTGGCACCACCGATTTCATTGTCAACAAAAAGGCCTGCGCCGATTATCGGGGAGTCGCCTACACGACCCGCAACTTTGTAGGCCATGCCGCTTGTGGTACATGCTCCGGCGATATCTCCATTTTTATCTATAGCCAACATTCCAATTGTATCGTGATTTTCTATATTGATAACAGGTTTATATCGGGCGGTCTTCTTCCAATCAAGCCACTCTTGTTTTGATTTTTCCGTAAGAAGATTTTCTTTCTTATATCCCAGGCCATAGGCAAATTGTTCAGCACCACGGCCTGCCAGGATCACATGAGGGGTTTCTTCCATTACTTTTCGCGCCACCGATATCGGATGCACTATGTTCTGAAGGTAGACTACCGACCCACAATTACTGTCCTTATCCATAATACAGGCATCGAGGGTAACATTTCCGTCCCTGTCTGGCCTGCCTCCTTTGCCAACAGACTGGTTGTTTACATCGGCCTCCTCGATCATCACACCTTGTTCAACTGCGTCTAATGAACTGCCTCCTTCATTTAATACTTTCCAGGCCTTTTCCGTAGCATTGGGAACATCCCAGGTGGCAACCACTATGGGTTTCAAGCCTTCAGATGACAAGTCTAGAGGCATAGAACTTTCTGTATCAGGCACTTCGCCTGCCATTAAGGGTGCAGAGATGATAGCGGCTGTTGAGAGGGTCGATTTTTCGAGGAATTTTCTTCTGTTCATTCAGTATCCTTCTTTACATTTATACATCTAAATATAAGGATTATGATCGTAGAAGTATGCGCCAATTCGGTAGAGTCTGCCATGATTGCGGAAAAGGCTGGGGCAGATAGAATTGAGGTATGTTCGGAATTAGGACTGGGTGGAATTACACCTTCCTATGGAATTTTGGCCGAGATCAGGGATAAGGTATCTATACCGGTGCATATTCTTATCAGACCCAGAAGTGGCCACTTCACCTATTCGAGCATTGAATTCGATGTGATGCTCTCCGATATCGATCGCTGTGTTGAAATGGGATTCAAAGGAGTTGTAAGCGGAGTGCTGAACCACGACCTTAGCTTAGACAAAACTCGAACGGCCTTACTTGTTGAACGGGCGGGCGGATTACAATTTACGTTTCACAGGGCATTCGATTGGGTAAAGGATCCGTTTGAGACCCTGGTTCAACTCGAGAATATGGGAGTCGATAATATACTTACTTCAGGACAGGGGCGCAGCGCATCTGAAGGAAAGGCCCTCTTAAAACAGTTACACCTGCGGGCAACGAAATGCACCATAATCGCCGCTGCTGGGATCAGATCTGAAATTGCATCAGAACTCAAAGAATTGGGCTTCTCTGCCATTCACCTATCGGGAGTAAAACTGAGTCCATACATGGATGCTCCACCAAAAATTTCTATGATGAGCCCGGGTTTGTTTAGCGAAGACGCCATGGTTCTTTCCGATCAGGGTGTCCTGGAAGATGTCATAAAAACCGTTAAATAATATGCAGGATTCCAAGTGTAATGCTGTTAATAAAATATATTTGTAAAAAAAGTCAATGCTCCGCTGGATCGTTTTCGTTATCATTTACCTGATTATGGGTTTTTATACCCTGCAGGCCTTAAAAACAGCCACCAGATTTCCATGGGTATATTATGCATTCATGGCCTTATCGGTGCTTGTGCTGGGCAATTTTATATATCAGTTTAACTGGAGCGGCGATCCTGGAAGAGTATTGAGCAAACCTAAGAGTTATGCCTTTGGTTTTCTGATCGCCATGCTCACCTTCAATATTATCACGATCTTCTTTCTTTTTTCTGAGGATATATTCCGATTTGTAGCTGCCGTATATTCACGTTTTTTTGGCAGGGACCAGGAATTTGGATTACCCACAAGGCGTAGGTTTCTGAGCCTGATGGCTATGGGCATAGCTGCCGTACCTTTCAGCGCTTTGCTATATGGAATGTACCGTGGCAAGTATAATTTCAAGGTGCTGAGATACAATCTGGAATTCGATGACCTCCCGCCTTCGTTCGACGGCTATCAGATTACCCAAATCTCGGATATTCATAGCGGGAGTTTCGATAACCGAAACAAAATTACATATGCGATCGATCTGATCAATCGCCAGAAGAGCAACGTGATTTTATTTACCGGTGATATGGTCAATAACAAATCAGATGAGATGAAGCCATGGACCGGGCTGTTTTCTAAATTGGAAGCGCCCGATGGCAAGTTTTCAATTCTGGGAAATCACGATTATGGTGATTACATCCCCTGGCCGACCGAAGAATTGAAGCATGAGAATCTCGAGGATTTAAAAAAAATGCAGCATGATATGGGTTTCGATCTCCTTTTAAATGAGAGTCGTTATATCAAAAAAGGAAATGATAAACTGGCCTTGATAGGTGTAGAGAACTGGGGTCGCGGTGGTTTTAAAAAAGCTGGTGATCTGGCCAGGGCTAGTGCCGATATAGAGAGTGATGATTTTAAGATTCTGCTCAGTCACGATCCCTCGCATTGGGAAGACAAGGTTATTTCAGACGAGCTGCATTACCATCTTACACTAAGTGGGCATACTCATGGTATGCAATTTGGCATCGAAATTCCGGGAGTTGTGAAATGGAGTCCGGTTAAATGGCGCTATAAATATTGGGCGGGAATTTATGAAGAAATGGGACAGTATATCAACGTTAACCGTGGCTTTGGATTTATAGGATACCCAGGAAGGGTAGGAATATGGCCCGAAATTACCGTGATCACACTGAAAAAGAAGATGGCAACCTAGATGTTCGAAAGTCTGATAAGGCAAAAAATGACCCAGAACGTATTTTTTAACATTTTTTCTTACTTTTGACGCATAACCCAATGATTTACATATGTCTAAATTCGGTGAACTCATAGATCTTAACATTCCGGTGCTCTTGGACTTTTATGCCGAATGGAATGAACAATCTACCTCAATGCATCCCGTCCTAAGGGATGTTGCGGCTGCACTTGGCGACAAGGGCAAAGTGATCAAGATTGATGTAGACAAGAACAAAGAATTATCTCAGGCCCTTCGTATTAAAGGCCTTCCAACTTTGATGATTTACAAAAAAGGGGAGATGGTTTGGCGACAAAGCGGAGAACAGGATGCCAATACCCTGATAGGTATCCTCAATGAATATCTTTAATCCTAATTAATTTCTGGTTCCAATACGCAACGTTCGCTGCAATTAGATCGACTTAATTCGATGTAGTGGTGTCTTCGGTTTGCAGAGTATCGATACCCTCAGTTGTTCCATCGTAATCCATTGAATCGGATATGGGAACGGTGTCGATCATATCTGGATCTGTTTCCGGTGGGGTTTGTTCAAGAAAATCGTCCTGGTAGAAATGCCTGAATTTATCGATGTATTCATTAAATACAAGTGTTTCCTGTTCAGAAACATCTCTGATATCGTGTTCTATGGTAATATCGATAATGCGCCTGTAGGCTTCCATATCTGATATGATATTATCGATATTGTCGTATTGGCCGTCGAGAGGGATACCCGCATAATACTCCAGTCTTTCCTGGTATATCTTCTTGAGCTCGGCAAAAATCGCTCGGGCTTTATCCGAAGCGCCAACCCTGTAATATCCATCCACAAAGGGTTCCACAAATGTGTAGTAACCGAAATGTTTTACTGGTATGTTATCCATGGCCAGATCCAGAATATCTCTGGCCTTATCGATTTCGTTTTCGCGGATCAGCGCCTCAGAGAGTCGGGCGAGATTACTTCGGAATGAAATTCCCTGGGTCCTGGTTTGGGTATCATGGTAAATTTTGTCACTTCCAGAATTACCCCATTCCCAATTCATCACCACATCGTACATCAATGCCGTGTCTATTCTTCCGAGTTCAAAGGCACTGCGGTTCTTGGTTTTTATAGGTACTAGTTTATAGGCGAGCCCATCGAGCTGTAGGTAGTCCTTCATCCAGATATATTCGGCCTTGTCGAAGCTGCCACCTGAAAAATAAATAGGTCTTTTCCAGTCGTTATTGGCCATAATATCGAGCATCATGATCCTGTTTTTGGGAAGAGCACTTTGCGGAAGGTCAATATCGATATAATCTACGATCAAATCCGCGTCTTCACGTTTTACAAGACCGCTGGCCAATACATTCTCCTTATTCACCGGAATCCGGATCTTATTGGTCGGGTAATAAACAAGTTCTAGTGTGCTTTCGGGATATTCATTGGTATCTGCTCCCTGTCTCTCCAGGATATACCTGAATTTAGTCTGGGGTTTATCACTGGCTACCCAGTTCATAAAATCTTTTATATCCCATCGCTTATCTGTGATGCCCTGATAATAGATCACATCCCGATTCCCGTAACGATAAAGCTCGTGGGAAAGCTGAGAGGGGATAGGATCGCTTTTATAGGCCTTGCGTTTCATCTGATCAACATACCAGTCTGTAGCAAATAAACTGGTACAGATGATTCGTATATCTGTGCGGTGATTCTCAATTTCCTGAACATACCACAGTGGAAACGTGTCATTGTCTCCAATGGTAAACAACATAGCGCCGGCATCTTTCTGACAGGAATCCAGATAAGCTTTTGCGGCCGCCCTTGCGGTATATCGTTGAGAGCGATCGTGATCATCCCAGTTCTGAGCCGCCATTAAGACCGGAACAGCCAGGAGACAAATAAGAGTTATGACCGGAGCCCAGATTTTTGGAGAAATCCATTTTTTAAACTCATCAAACAAGGCATATACGCCAAAGCCGATCCATATGGCAAAAATATAGAAGGATCCTACCAAGGAGTAGTCGCGTTCTCTCGGCTGGAAGATATAAGGATTGGTGTAAAACTGAATGGCCAGCCCAGTAAAAATAAAAAAGACAAATAGTACCCAAAACTGTTTAGGGTTACGGGTGATCAGAAATATCAATCCTATGATTCCGAGGATGAGAGGCAGGAAAAAATACGTATTACGACCTTTATTATCCAAAACATCGCCTGGCAAATTATCCTGGCTTCCCAGGAATATGGAGTCGATAAATTTGATACCGCTCAGCCACTCCCCATGATCATTGTATTTGCCCTGGATATCATCTTTCTTGCCCACAAAATTCCACATAAAATATCTCCAGTACATATATCCAAACTGAAATTTAAACATGTACTCGAGATTATCCCATATCGAAGGGGGCTTTACTTCGATGTAGTCACTGAATTGTTGTAGGAAACTAATATACTGCTGCTCGTCGATCTCTCGCCTTTCATAGCCTGCCCTGAGTTCTGCGACCGCTTTTCTTAGTTCTTCATTGGAGGATTTAAGGCTGAAGTCGAGCGGACCAAAAAATTTCATATAGTTTTCCGCATGCTGGTCAGACCACAACCTGGGTAGTAAGCCCCGGTGGTCTGGATTTCCTCCCTGAAGCGCATCCTCATATTTATTTACTATAATGTACTTTCCGAGTTTAAGGTCTTTTTCATATTTGGGTTTATCGTCCTTTTCCTCTCCCGGAGCTGCAAAGAGATCGGAATAATATGTGCCGTAAAACGGGCTGTCTACTCCAGGATATTGTTCACGATTGTAATATGCCAATAACGCTCTGGCATCGGCAGGATTATTTTCATTTACCACCACATTAGCATTGGCACGAATGGGCAGCATCAGCCAGGTCGAGAAACCGAGAAATAAAAAAAGCGCACATAGTACCAGGGTATTGGCTATCCTGTAATTATTCTTTCTGGTATACCTCAGACCGAAGTAGAAGGTTGTGGCAAAGGCCAGACCCATTATCAGTGTACCGGAGTTAAAGGGTAAACCGATACTGTTGATAAAAAACACTTCACTCCACCCAAATAGTTTTAGGACATAGGTCAGTGAAAATTTATATACCAGCATTAAAATGGCGACAACCGCAATATTGGCCACAAGAAAGTTCTTTACTGTGGTGGTCTTATATTTTTTAAAATAGTAAAGCAAACCTATTGAAGGGATCGCGAGGAAGCCCATAAACTGAACGCCAAATGTCAGTCCCACCATAAAGCAAATCAAAATGAGCCATCTATGCCCCCTGGGATCGTCCAGATTATCTGTCCATTTTATTCCGAGCCATAAGAGCAGTGCCATAATTAAGCTCGCCATGGCATAGACCTCGGTTTCCACAGCATTAAACCAGAAGCTGTCTGAAAAGGTAAAAGCCAGAGCACCCACAAGACCGCTTCCCAATATGGCTATAGCCTGGTCGTTGGAAAGATGTTCTTTTGAAGTGATTAATTTCCTCGTAAGGTTGGTGATCGTCCAGAACATGAATAAAATGGTAAAAGCGCTGGAAAAGGAAGACACATAATTTACCATTCTTGCGATCTGGTTTACCTCCAGGGCAAACATCGAAAAGAAAGCGCCTATCATCTGTAGGAGCGGAGCACCTGGTGGATGCGCCACCTGAAGTTTGGCCGAAGTAGTTATATATTCGCCTGCATCCCAAAAACTCCCAGTGGGCTCTACTGTAATACCATAGACCACCAGGGCTATAAAAAAAACGACCCATCCAAGGATGGTGTCCCATTTATCAAAATTCTTTGAAAACATGTAGCTCAGTGTTTGCCGGTCGGGGCGAATTTACTAATTAATATAGATATGGATACACATTTTTGTTAAACCTTTAACAGCTTCATAGCGCTCTAATTTTTAACGGAATGTGCTCATTTTTATTTGTGCATAAGGAAGTTTGTTTTAAATTTGCTCGCTCTTTAGCGTAACTGGCCTATGGTGTAATTGGCAACACAGCTGGTTTTGGTCCAGTCGTTCTAGGTTCGAGTCCTAGTAGGCCAACAAAGAGTTCATTTCAAATCCCGATCCGTAATGGTTTCGGGATTTTTTGATTTAGGATTTCGGCTTAATGATAGTGTTCATCTGCTCCCGGTAAATCATTCTCACCTGTTCCCTGGCTTTTTTCCGGTCCTTCTGTTGTATCGGGCCTCGGCAGGACATCCAAGGGATTTTCATCCCCTTCTTCCAGATCATAAGATTCGTTTCGCGCTTTTCTTTCCTCATCGATCTGGTCGATCAAAGTGGTCATTTTGCGCTTGTCCTTAATCATGGCCCAGGTCATTATAAGGCTGGTGCCAATAATGACAAAAAGCAAAATACCCGATTCGAAACCTTCTACCTGAGCCTCCGATGGGATCGCATAAAAAAGCAGTACGGTGATCAGTCCTCTGGGAGCCACAAAGAGCTGTGGAAAAATATCCTTGCCTATTAACAATCTGAGCAGACCATAACGTATACCATAAATACTCAGCAGGATAAGCAAACTCACCATAGTTACTTTCACACTTAGAAGTGAAGACAAGACAATGGTCATACCAAAGAATACAAAGAAAAAAGTGCGCACCACAAAAGCGGTTTCCAGAGTAATAATATGCAACTCGTGATAGATCTGCTGTGCTCTGTCTTCCCTTAGAAAATGACGCAGTTTCCCTCCGAAAAAGAGTTTCATGTTTGCGATGACCAATCCAAAAACCAGGATGATGATCAAAGAGGAAAGGTGAAATTTCTTGCCGATGGCATAGAGTAGAAGCAGCACCGAGATCAGCAAAAACTGTTTTGCCTGGCTTCGGATTTCCTGAAATACAAGGATGATTGCATAACTCGCCATAAACGCGATTATGATGGTCAATAGGATATTTCCACCAAATTCTACAGCTACGGAACCTTCTTCCGGCTCTAAGCGTCCGATCAGAAAATAGAACAGAATGATGCCCAGGATATCCGAAAAAGTACTTTCATAGATATGAAATTCCTTTTTGTTTTCGGTAAGGCCACTAACACTGGGAATGATGATGGCGCTCGACAATATTGATAATGGGGTAGCATAGATCCAGGCCGTAAGCATGGTCATACCCGGAATAAACTGGTATAATATCAAAGCCGCGATCCAGGCCGAAAGAAGCAAGCCGGCCAGGGCGATCGCCATCGATTTCAATATCGGCCATAGTTTGTCTTTTTGCAGCTTAAGTTCCAGTGCGGCTTCAAGTACGATCATTATCAATCCAATTATTCCGAGTATTTCCAGGGGGGCGAAAAAATCTACTTCCTCAGAGGTTATGGATTTCAGCACGTACTGCAGAATGATCCCTAAAACGATCAGCAGAAGAACAGAAGGTATGTTGGTTCTTTTTGAAATCCCATTGAATAAAAAAGAGAGAATCAAAATAACCGAGATCTCTATGATAATGTTATACGAGGAAAATATATCCATACTAGGTCGATAAGAATGCTTGCATATGCAAGGCACCGATTAAAAATAGCATTTATTCATCAAACGAATAACAGACCGAGTTCTTATACTAACTTTATGAAAAATGTATTATATTTGCGCCACTGAAAGAATAGTAATGTATTCATGAGGGGACTTAATGTCCCCTCTTTTATTACTAAAACTTATGCTGCAAGAGAGAATTGAAGGGATTTTGGATAAGGTCTTAGAGGACCGGAAGACCCTTTTTTTGATCAGTTGCACAGTAGGTGCAGACCATAGCATAAAGATTGTTCTTGATGGGGATAAGGGTATTAATCTTCAGGATTGTATCGATGTCAGCAGAGCTGTGGAAAGCCAGCTCGATCGCGAAGATTTGGATTTTTCTTTAGAAGTTACTTCTGCAGGTGCCACCTCACCTTTAGTGGTTCCAAGACAGTACAAAAAGAATCTTGGCAGAAAGCTGAGTATCAAAACCCCGCAGCAGCACTTTGAAGGTAATCTAACGGCAGCAGATGCCGATAAGATTACCCTGGAATGGAAAAGCCGCGAACCAAAGCCCATAGGAAAGGGCAAGGTTACGGTTAAGAATAAGAAGGATATCCCTATTGATGAGATAGAGGAAGCAAAAGTTGTATTAAAATTCTAACGAAAGATCAAAAATGGAAAATATTGCGTTGATCGAGTCCTTTTCGGAATTTAAAGATGACAAATTTATCGACCGGGTAACCCTAATGGCGATCCTGGAAGATGTATTCAGGAATGCCCTTAAGAAAAAGTTCGGTTCCGATGATAACTTCGATATCATCATCAACCCAGACAAGGGAGATCTTGAGATTTGGCGAAATCGTGTGGTTGTGGAGGATGGAGAAGTGGAAGATCCCTTAGAGGAGATCTCTCTTAGCGAAGCCAGAAATATCGAACCTGATTTTGAGGTAGGGGAAGATGTTTCTGAAGAAGTAAAGCTGGCCCATCTGGGAAGGCGTGCGATCCTGGCATTGCGTCAAAACCTGATTTCGAAGATTCACGAACACGATAATACTACCATATACAAACAATTCAAAGATCTGGAAGGAGAGATCTATACCGCTGAGGTACATCATATTCGCCATAAAGCGATCATCTTATTAGATGATGAAGGTAACGAGATCATCCTGCCGAAGGATAAGCAGATCCCTTCAGACTTTTTCAGAAAGGGCGACAACGTAAGAGGGATCATTGAAAGTGTTGAACTAAAGGGGAACAAACCGATGATCATTATGTCGCGGACCTCGCCAGTATTCCTTGAGCAACTATTTTTTCAGGAGATTCCTGAAGTTTTCGATGGGCTGATCAGTATTAAGAAGGCGGTCAGGATCCCTGGAGAAAAAGCGAAGGTAGCCGTTGATTCCTATGACGACAGGATCGACCCTGTTGGGGCCTGTGTTGGAATGAAAGGATCGCGTATTCATGGAATAGTACGGGAATTGGGCAATGAGAACATCGATGTGATCAATTGGACCAATAACTCTCAGCTAATGGTTACCCGGGCGCTTAGTCCTGCACGAGTTACTTCGGTAAAGCTCAATGACGAGAAAAAGACGGCTCAGGTGATTCTCAAACCAGAAGAGGTGTCGAAGGCCATTGGAAGAGGCGGGCACAATATCCGTTTGGCCGGACAGTTAACAGGTTATGAGATCGATGTATTCAGGGAAGGTATTGAGGAGGATGTGGAACTCACAGAATTTTCAGATGAAATCGAAAGCTGGATCATAGAAGAATTTAAAAAGATCGGTTTGGATACCGCGCGCAGCGTCCTGGAACAAGACGTTGCCGACCTGGTAAAACGTACCGATTTGGAAGAAGAAACGATTTTAGACGTAATAAGAATCCTCAAAGAGGAATTTGAAGATTAAGCTATATATTAGCAACTAATATTTTTAGAGGGAACCGGTTTTTATGGCAGAAAATGCAACAATAAGGTTAAATAAGGTCTTGAGGGAACTCAATATCTCACTGGATAGAGCAGTGGAATATCTCGCGTCTAAAGGACACGAGGTGGTCGCACGGCCAACCACCAAAATATCCAATGAGGTATACCAGGTTTTACTCGATGAGTTCCAGACCGATATGAGCAAGAAAGTTGCATCAAAAGAGGTTGGAGAAGAGAAGCGAAAGGAGAAAGAAGCCATTAGACTTCAATTGGAGCAGGAACAAGAAGAAAAGCGACTGGCACGTGAAAAAAGAACGGCTGCCAGAGAGGTTGTGAAAGCTAAAGTTGAGCTCTCAGGGCCGAAAAAAGTTGGCAAGATAGAACTCGAACCAAAAGAAGAAGTTAAGGAGCCGGAGAAAAAAGAAGAAAAGGTAAAGAAAGTCGAGAAAAAACCGGCAGCTAAGAAACCTGAACCCCCAAAGGAAGAGGAAAAGACCGAAGAAGCTGAAACTATTGCCACTCAGTATAAAAAGCTATCCGGCCCTAAAATCATGGGCGATAAGATAGACTTGTCTAAGTTCGATAAACCCAAAAAGAAAAAAGAAGCACCCAGTACCAGCGAGGATACCGATCGCAAGAAACGAAGGAAGCGTATCGTTAGTGGAGGACCGTCGGGGAATACCCGCGGAAGGACCGGGGGCAAAAAACAACGGTTTAGCTCTACACCAAAGGTAGAACCCACCGATGAAGAAGTACAGAAGCAGGTACGGGAAACCCTTGAAAAACTTCAGGGGAAGTCTAAAAAAGGTAAAGCGGCCAAGTACAGGAGAGAAAAAAGAGATACTCACCGCCAGCAAACAGAGAAGGACCTCGAGCAACAGGAACTTGAAAGCAAGATCCTTAAGGTTACTGAATTTGTAACAGCCGGAGAAGTGGCAACGATGATGAATGTACCCACTACAGATATTATCTCGGCCTGTATGTCGTTGGGTATCATGGTAACTATGAACCAGAGGCTCGATGCCGAAACTCTATCTATCGTGGCCGAAGAATTTGGTTATGAAGTAGAATTCGTTACCGCCTCCCTGGAGGAAACAATAGATGAAGACCAAGATGCTCCTGAAGATTTGAAATCGAGGGCGCCCATTGTTACAGTAATGGGTCATGTGGATCATGGTAAAACATCATTACTCGACTATATACGGCAGGAAAACGTAATCGCTGGTGAGAGCGGTGGGATTACCCAGCATATCGGAGCCTATGGAGTTACACTTGCCAATGGTCAGAAAATAACATTTCTCGATACTCCTGGTCATGAAGCCTTTACCGCCATGCGTGCCAGAGGAGCTCAGGTAACAGATATCGCAATCATTGTTATTGCAGCAGACGACGATATTATGCCTCAGACCAAAGAAGCCATAAGCCATGCACAAGCTGCAGGAGTTCCCATAGTTTTTGCTATAAATAAGATCGACAGGCCCGAGGCCAACCCTGATAAAATCAAGGAAGGTCTTGCTGCGATGAATCTTTTGGTGGAAGACTGGGGTGGAAAGATCCAATCGCACGATATCTCGGCCAAAACGGGAGACGGCGTTAAGGAATTACTTGAGAAAGTACTCCTGGAAGCCGAACTTCTGGAGTTGCAGGCTAACCCTGATAAAATGGCTGTGGGCACTGTGGTTGAAGCCTTTTTAGACAAAGGGAGGGGATATGTTTCTACCATATTGGTTCAGGGGGGTACCCTTAAGATAGGAGACTATGTCTTGGCAGGCACCTGTAGTGGAAAAGTTAAGGCTATGCACGATGAGCGTGGGAAAGATGTAAAACAGGCCGGTCCATCCACACCGATTTCAATACTTGGACTAGACGGTGCACCCCAGGCTGGAGATAAGTTCAGGGTGCGGGAAGATGAAAGAGAAGCCAAGCAAATAGCAGCGAAGCGCAGTCAGTTAATGCGCGAACAGTCGGTTAGGACACAACGGCACATAACCCTTGATGAGATCGGCAGGCGAATTGCCCTGGGAGAATTCAAGGAGCTGAACATTATTCTTAAAGGTGATGTGGATGGTTCGGTAGAGGCACTTACCGATTCTTTCCAAAAACTTTCTACTGAAGAGATTCAGGTCAATATTATCCACAAAGCCGTAGGTGCCATAACGGAATCGGATGTTCTTCTGGCTTCTGCTTCAGATGCTATTGTTATCGGCTTTAATGTAAGACCGATGGGTAACGCCCGCGATATAGCAGAGAAGGAAGAAATAGATATCAGGTTGTACTCCATTATCTATGATGCCATAAACGATCTCAAGGATGCGATGGAAGGTATGTTATCGCCGGAAATCAAGGAAGAGATTCAAGGTACCGCCGAAATTCGGGAGACCTTTAAGATATCCAAGATCGGAACCATTGCAGGATGTATGGTAACCAGCGGGAAAATTTTCAGAAATTCACAGATTCGCCTGATCCGCGATGGGGTAGTGATATTTACCGGAGAACTCGCCTCTCTGAAGCGATTCAAAGACGACGTGAAAGAAGTGGCCAAAGGCTATGATTGTGGTTTACAGGTTAAAAACTATAATGATATCAAAACCAGTGATATCGTTGAGGCTTATCAGGAAGTAGCGGTTAGGAAAACGCTTTAAATCCCCGGATTATTAATTCATCTTATTTCTTCTCTGATTTGAGAATCAGAGACTGAGTGTATTTCTCACGTACGACTTGAAAGTGTCGTTCTGCCTCCAATTTGGTTTTAAACCGCCCGATACGTACCCGGTAAGTTGGTGAATCGAATACTATTTTCGCCCTCCACTGTGGAAAGTCTGTTTCAACATCTTGTTTTAACTTTTCTGCTTCATTGTAGCTCCCGAATCCCACCTGGATCGTATAAAAGTCCCTATTGGAATTCGCAGAAGCATAAACTTCGAGCAACTTGTTGATCTTTGGATCCTGTTGAACCGTAATATCCCCTTTTTGACCGAAACCAAAACTTGTGAAACAGACTGTAATTATTATTATTGCTAGTTTTTTCATGCCGTTATAAACTTCCGTATTTCCTGAGCAATACAAAAGTAATTTTTTAAAGATTAAACAATATAAAAAAGACTTATTTAGAATAGTTATAAATTATAAATTATCAAGACGTTAACATTTTCAGAATAAAGTCTATTCCTTATTTTTGACGACAATTTGAGCGTCGATAAATTACCCCCATTGTCCCATTATACCTGTAATTATCGTGCCAAAATTCAGATGGAAATATTTTGAATATGAAAAAGGTTCCGTACCGCAATCACATTTCTAAAATTTTTGGTATTTGTATTGTAGTTTTTCTACTCTTTTCCACCTCACTTTATTCACAAGAAGAAACCCCTGCCCAGGAGACCGATACAGTTGAAACTGTTGCAGACTCCGGTGCAGCCGGAGCAGATCTTGCTAAAGGGAAACAGCTGTTCAATCAGAATTGTGCGGCCTGCCATGCGCTCAACCGTAAAATGACGGGGCCTGCTTTGGCCAACGTGGAAGAAAGACTTGCTGAAGAGGAAGGATTAGACAAAGAATGGCTCTACACCTGGATCAAAAACAGCCCAGCCATGATCAATGACGGTGATGCTTATGCTGTAAAGATCTACGACGAATACAATCAGGCGGCCATGACGGCCTTCCCGACGCTATCCGACCAGGATATTGATGATATTTTGGCGTATACCGCAGCGCCTCCTCCTGCACCTGTAGCGGCAACTGGAGAAACTGCAACGGAAGCAACGGCCTCAGAACCTGGTGTTTCGAACGAGATCGTGCTGGGTGCATTGGTGCTGATTTTCGCTCTGTTGGTGATGATGCTCTTCCTGGTAAATCAGACCCTGAGACGAATTGCTCAAGCCAATGGCGTGTTGCTTGAAAAAGAAAAAGCCGCAAAGGGAACTCCTATTTGGAAAGCATTTGCCCAAAACCAGTTTCTGGTTCTGGTCTTTTCGATCTTCTTATTATTGTCTGCAGCGTATTTTGCTTACGGATGGTTCATGCAGATTGGTATTGATCAGGGATATGCTCCGATCCAACCGATACATTATTCTCATAAAATCCATGCAGGAGACAACAAGATCGAGTGTAAATATTGCCACTCCTCTGCCAGAGTATCAAAGCATTCCGGCATCCCGTCTCTGAATGTATGTATGAATTGCCATAAATCGATTTATGAATACACAGGGAACCCAGAAGGACCCAGTGCAGAAGATCTGGCCAATGGCTATACCAATGAGTTTTATACCGCTGAGATCAAAAAATTGTATAAGGCTGTTGGATGGGATGAGGAAAACCAGCAGTATACCGGAGAAACCCAACCGGTCGAATGGGTACGAATACACAACCTGCCTGATCTTGCTTATTTTAATCATTCCCAGCATGTTACCGTAGCAGGTATAGAATGCCAGACCTGTCATGGTCCGGTTGAAGAAATGGAGATCATGTATCAGTTTGCGCCACTCACAATGGGATGGTGTTTAGATTGTCACAGGGAGACCAATGTGAATATTGCCGATAATGAATACTATGCAGAGATCCACGAGAAACTGTCTAAGAAGTATGGCGTTGAGAAATTAACGGCAGCACAAATGGGCGGTCTCGAGTGCGGTAAATGTCACTATTAGAACAAAGAACAAAGCAGCTAATTATTAGGAATATTTGATGGCATCAAACAAAAAATACTGGAAAAGCGAAGCGGAGTTAAATCCTAACGATTCCATTGTTGAGACGCTCAGACAAAACGAATTTCCCGAAGAAATCCCTGTGGATGAATTTCTTGGCAATAAGAATAACTTGTCTGATAGTTCCACCTCACGAAGGGATTTTCTGAAATATGTCGGATTTAGTACAGCTGCTGCCTCGTTAGCAGCCTGTGAAGGCCCTGTAAGGCGTTCAATACCCTATGTCGTTCAACCCGAACAAATTATACCAGGTGTTGCTAACCATTACGCCACCACCATAGCCAATGGTTTTGATTTTGCCAGCATCCTGATCAAAACAAGGGAAGGCCGGCCGATAAAAGTAGAAAATAATAAGGAAGCCAATGTGCATGGAAGTGCCAATGCAAGGGTCCAAGCCTCCGTGCTTTCTCTTTATGATAGTACCAGACTTCAAGGGCCTTTGTACAATGCAGAACCTATCGACTGGGATGTGTTAGACGCGGCGGTAAAAGCCAAGTTTGCAGCATTGCAAAATTCCAGCCAACAAATTGTATTTCTTACCCAGACCTATGCAAGTCCTTCAACCGATCGTCTGATAGCTGAGTATAAAGCCACCTACCCCGGTTTCGTTCATATTACTTATGATGCTATATCTGAAGAAGCGGCATTAAATGCCTATGAAAACAAATATGGGGAGAGGGCTCTGGCGAACTATAATTTCGAAAAAGCAGACCTCATCGTTTCTTTTGACGCTGATTTACTTGCCGACTGGCAGGGAGGCGGTTACGACTCGGGTTACTCCAAAGGAAGAGTTCCCGTAAAAGGGAAGATGTCGAGACATGTGCAGCTCGAGGCTAATTTGTCTCTTTCGGGAGCCAATGCCGATAAGCGGATCGCACTGAAACCCAGTGCCCAAAAGAAGGCTCTCGCCAGCCTTTATGGCATGCTGAATAACAGCAATGTAAATACCGACCTGGATGAGGGTACACTGCAAACACTAGAAGGAATTGCCAAAGAAATAAAGGGTGCCGGCGGAAAAGCTGTTGTGGTTACAGGGTTAAACGATGAAGATGCACAGAGTGTGGTTCTGGCTATAAATGAAATGCTTAAGAGCGAAGCCTTTGACCCCTCTGCACCCCGTTTTACCAGGCAGGGAAACAACAAGGCGATCGCACAGCTCATCACCGATATGAACAGTGGGAAAGTAGGTGCCTTAATTATGGATGGCGTAAATCCTGTTTTTACACTACCCAATGCACCTGAATTTGTCGCCGGCATAGAAAAAGTTGATCTTTCTGTCGCATTTTCAACCAACTGGACTGAAACCACTCAGGTGGCACAATATGCGGCCTCGGCCAACCACTATCTTGAATCATGGGGTGATGCAGAGTTGCAAAGAGGCCATTTTAGTCTTATGCAACCCACCATCAAGGAACTCTTTGATACACGACAATTCCAAAGTGCAGCACTCCTTTGGCTGGGAAGTGATAAATCTTATTATGATTATGTAAAGGAAACCTGGGACACTCAGGTTCTCAATGGCGGTTCATGGAATCAAGCACTTCATGACGGGGTATTCCGCGTTGCTGAACAGGGCGAACTCACTGCTACTGATGAAGCACTTGCCTCCGAGGATGAACTAACCACCGGGAACGAGCCTTCAATAACCCCACTTACAAATGCAATAAGGCAATTGGCTTCTGCAGAAGAAGCCGAAGTGGAATTAACGTTGTATTCCAAAGTTGGAATGGGCGACGGACAACAAGCCGGAAACCCATGGTTGCAGGAATTCCCTGATCCTATTTCTCGTGTTGCCTGGGATAATTATGTTACCGTCTCGAGAGCAGATGCCGATACATGGGGTCTGGTAAATGAGAATGTAGCCAATGGAGGACTCGACGGGAGCTATGTGAATCTCACGGTTGGGGATACCACATTACAAAATGTACCGGTTATTATACAACCCGGACAGGCCCCTGGAAGTATCGGACTTTCACTGGGATACGGAAGAGAAGTAGGCATGAAACAAGAGATGATGGTTGGGGTCAATGGCTATGCCATCTATAAAGACTTTAATACGATTCAGAAAGCTAGCCTCGAGAAAGTGGGTGGCACGCATGAGTTTGCCTGTATTCAATTGCACAACACACTTATGGGGCGGGGTGATATTATCAAAGAGACCACGCTTGAAATTTTTAACACCAAGGAGTCGAGTGATTGGAATAAGGTAGCGCAAGTGTCACTGAATCATCAGGAAGTGCCTGCGACAACAGTAGACCTTTGGGATTCATTCGACAGGTCTATCGGGCATCATTTCAATATGTCCATCGACCTGAATGCATGCACCGGATGCGGTGCTTGTGTAATGGCATGTAATGCGGAAAACAATATACCGGTAGTAGGCAAAAAGGAAGTTAGACTCTCCCGCGACATGCACTGGTTACGAATAGACCGGTATTATTCCTCTGAAGATACCTTTGAGCAAGATAATATAAAGAAGGACGAGTTTTCAGGTGCTTTTGAATCCAAAACCGGATTCGAGGAGATGGAACATGCTGCGA
The DNA here is from genome assembly GCA_965212205.1 of Flavobacteriaceae bacterium. Taxonomy (GTDB): domain Bacteria; phylum Bacteroidota; class Bacteroidia; order Flavobacteriales; family Flavobacteriaceae; genus JAHEJJ01. The sequence continues at coordinate 110,821 of CBDBUX010000016.1, read as the reverse complement.
CCAATCCGCAGGTGGCCTTTCAACCTGTAATGTGCCAGCATTGTAACCATGCACCTTGTGAGACCGTATGTCCGGTAGCAGCCACATCGCATAGTCGCCAGGGTCAGAATCATATGGCGTATAACAGATGTGTCGGAACCCGCTATTGCGCTAATAACTGTCCTTATAAAGTAAGACGGTTTAACTGGTTCCTCTATAATAATAACGATGAGTTCGATTTCCATATGAATAACGACCTGGGCAAAATGGTGCTGAACCCCGATGTTACAGTCCGCTCGCGGGGTGTGATCGAAAAGTGTTCGCTCTGTATTCAAAAAACCCAGAAAACGATACTTGATGCCAAACGAGATGGCAGAACGGTTAAGGATGGTGAGTTCCAGACTGCTTGTTCGGCAGCCTGTGGAAATGGGGCAATAGTATTTGGAGACATCAATGACAGCAAAAGCGAAGTAGCTGAACTTAAAGAAAGCGATCGTACGTATCACTTATTGGAAAGTGTTGGCACCAAGCCAAATGTCTTTTATCATGTAAAAGTGAGAAATACCAACGAAGCGTAAAATAGAATAAAACGAAACTATAACAGAGATTTATGGCGTCGCATTACGAAGCACCAATTCGGAAACCACTGGTCCTTGGAGACAAAGGTTACCACGAGGTATCGGTAGACATTGCCGCACCCGTTGAGGGCCGTGCCAACAGACAATGGTGGATAGTTTTTTCCATTGCCCTGGCGGCACTCCTATGGGGTATCGGTGCTATAGTATATACTATTTCCACCGGGATCGGTACCTGGGGTTTGAATAAAACGGTCAACTGGGCCTGGGACATCACTAACTTTGTTTGGTGGGTGGGTATTGGTCATGCGGGAACCTTGATCTCTGCTGTATTGCTGCTCTTTAGGCAGAAGTGGAGGATGGCGATCAACCGTTCCGCAGAAGCGATGACGATCTTTTCGGTTATTCAGGCCGGACTATTTCCTATCATACATATGGGACGCCCATGGCTGGCGTACTGGGTGGTACCCATTCCAAATCAGTTTGGTTCCCTTTGGGTTAATTTTAACTCTCCGCTGCTTTGGGATGTTTTCGCGATATCAACCTATCTCTCGGTATCCCTGGTATTTTGGTGGACAGGGTTGTTACCAGATTTCGGGATGATAAGAGACCGGGCAGTAAAACCGTTTCAGAAAAAAATATATAGTCTTGTTAGTTTCGGTTGGACAGGACGCGCGAAAGACTGGCAAAGATTTGAAGAAGTATCTCTTGTTTTGGCCGGACTGGCCACGCCGCTTGTGCTTTCGGTTCACACCATTGTATCTTTCGACTTTGCCACCTCGGTAATTCCGGGATGGCATACCACGATCTTCCCGCCATATTTTGTGGCTGGTGCGATTTTTTCCGGATTCGCTATGGTGCAAACCCTCTTGCTGATCATGCGTAAAGTATGTAATCTGGAGGCCTATATTACCGTGCAGCATATCGAACTGATGAACATCGTGATTATGATTACCGGATCGATCGTTGGATGTGCCTATATTACAGAGTTGTTTATCGCCTGGTATTCTGGCGTTGAATATGAACAATACGCCTTCCTGAACAGGGCAACCGGACCTTACTGGTGGGCCTATTTACTGATGATGTCCTGTAATGTACTGTCTCCGCAGATCATGTGGTTCAAGAAGATCCGTACCAGTATTATGGTATCTTTCGTGATCTCAATTGTGGTTAATGTAGGAATGTGGTTCGAGCGATTTGTGATCATAGTAACTTCACTGCACCGAGACTACTTACCTTCATCATGGACAATGTTCTCGCCCACCTTTGTAGACATAGGGATATTTATTGGAACAATCGGCTTCTTCTTTGTTCTCTTCTTATTGTATGCGCGCACTTTCCCGGTGATTGCTCAGGCGGAAGTGAAATCGATACTAAAGTCTTCTGGAGAGCGATATAAAAGACTTCGTGCAGAAGGAAAACCTTTATACTCGATCAGTAAGAACGGAATAGTAAGAGAAACATATATAGAAAACGAAGAAGAGGAAGCTGTGGTAGCAGGACAACCCTCCACGGCTTTGAACCTTCTCGATTCCATCGGGACATTCGATACAGAAAACGAATCTCCAGACGATTTGAAAAAGGTTAAAGGAATAGGGCCTTTGATGGAAAAGACACTTAATAAACTTGGGATTTTTAGCTTTTTACAAGTGAGCAAAATGACCCAGAAAGAATATAATCTGCTCGATTCTCTTACAGGGGCGTTCCCTGGCAGAGCTCAAAGAGACGATTGGGCCGGGCAGGCGAGATTATTGTTAAACAGGGATAAGTAATTATGGCAGCTACCGTTATTCACGCATATTACAATGACGATGATGTTCTTATGCATGCCGTCAAGAGGATCAAGGAGGCAAAACATCATATTGAAGAGGTGTATTGTCCCTTCCCGGTACATGGATTAGATAAAGCAATGGGACTGGCTCCGACCCGAATTGCCATTACATCTTTTATGTATGGTGTTTTAGGCCTTGTGGTTTCAATCGTGATGATGGATTATATCATGATACAGGATTGGCCTATGGATATCGGTGGGAAACCGAGTTTTAGTTATATCGAAAACATGCCCGCCTTTGTCCCGATCATGTTCGAAATGACAGTATTCTTTGCGGCTCACCTAATGGTCATCACTTTTTATCTCCGGTCAAAACTTTGGCCCTTTAAAGAGGCAGAAAACCCGGATGTCCGGACAACCGATGATCATTTTATAATGGAGATTGAGGTGCACGAGAACGAATCAGAATTGAAAGAGTTGCTTTTAGATACCGGAGCCGTTGAACTTAACATAATTAAAACAAGCCATTAGATGAAAAGGCTGACGACTACATTTTTGATCATAGCCACCATGGTACTGGCAAACAGTTGTGCCGATTCGAGCAGGCCCAATTATCAGTACATGCCAAATATGTATGAACCTGTAGGCTATGAAACGTACCAGGAAGTAGGATTCCTTCCGGCAGGAAGTGAAGCAATGACACCGCCCGAGAATACGATTTCGAGAGGCTGGTTGCCATACGAATTTGCCAATGATATGGAGGGTAAAGAACTTTCCAGAACCATGGAAAGCCCGCTCGATTCTCTTAATTCGGAAGCCAATTTGGCCAAAGGAAAAGAGCTTTATGATATTTACTGCGCCATTTGTCATGGGGGTCAGGGTGAAGGTCAGGGACAACTCGTTAAGCGTGAAAAGATCCTGGGGGTACCCAGCTATGCAGATGTAGCAAGGAATATCACAGAGGGTTCTACCTATCATGTGATTTATTACGGATTGAATTCTATGGGTTCCTATGCCGGGCAGCTGGATTATGAAGAAAGATGGCAGGTATCCGAATACGTGATGAAACTCAAAGAAGACTTATCAAACTAATACGTAGAGAAAGAATATGTACACGTTTTCAAATAGGTTAAAAATCGGCTCCATTATCCTGATGGCCCTGGGATTATTGGGGATGGGAGTTGGATTTATTTCAGCCCCGTCTACAGTCGAAGAAGCCCAGGCTATTGTGGCCACTCATGGCGATGACCACGGTGATGATGCGCATAGTACGGCTGCCTCACATTCCGATACGGCCCATGCCAGCACTGATCATGGGGAACACCTCCTACATCAATTGCAGAACCGGCCATGGTCTGCACTCTATGTTGCAGCATTTTTCTTTTTCATGATAGCCTTAGGGGTATTGGCCTTTTATGCGATTCAAAGGGCAGCCCAGGCAGGATGGTCCCCGATGCTCTTTCGCGTAATGGAAGGCATAACGGCTTATTTAGTGCCAGGGGGGATCATAATATTTGTGTTTTTTGTATTGTCCGTAATGCATTTCAATCATATTTTTCCATGGATGGATGCCGAAGTCGTAGCACAGGATAAGCTCTTACAAGGCAAGGCAGGATATCTGAATGTATCTTTTTTCCTGATCCGGGCTGCTATATTCCTGGGTGGCTGGATCCTTTACAGGGAAATATCCAGAAGACTCAGTATAGCACAAGATAATGCAGATGATAATTCGAATTTCAAAAAGAACTTTAAGTGGTCTGCTGCATTTCTGGTATTCTATCTGATCACCGAATCCATTATGTCGTGGGACTGGATCATGAGTGTAGATCCGCATTGGTTCAGTACTTTGTTCGGATGGTATGTATTTGCCAGTATGATCGTTTCCGGTGTTACGGTGATCTCTATGATTGCAATCTACCTGAAATCTAAGGGATATCTGCCCGATGTCAATGACAGTCATATTCACGATTTGGCCAAGTATATGTTCGGATTCAGTATATTCTGGACCTATCTGTGGTTTGGTCAGTTTATGCTCATCTGGTATGCCAATATACCCGAAGAAGTCACTTATTTCGTAACCAGGATTGAGGATTTCAAATTACCATTTTTTGGTATGCTCGCACTGAACTTTATCTTCCCATTGCTGGTCTTGATGAACAGTGATTACAAACGTGTTAATTGGTTTGTGATAATGACGGGAATGGTGATCCTTGTTGGTCACTACCTGGATGTTTTTAATATGATCACTCCTGCTACAGTGGGCGATCAATGGTATATTGGAATACCCGAAATCGGTGCGTTCTTTTTCTTTGCAGGTTTGTTTATATTCTGGGTGTTTAGAGCACTGACTAAAGCTCCTTTGCAACCGACCAGAAATCCGTTTATCGAAGAAAGCAGACAGTTTCATTATTAATGTGTATTAAGTTCCAAAAATGACTACATTCTTGATCTTAGCTGTTTTAGTATTAGTGGCAATCGCTATTTGGCAGATGACCAAAATATTCGAATTGTCACAGCTCAAGGCAGAAACGGCCCAGGTGGCCAGTGATAAGGATAACAGATACAACGGCTATATGATGATGGCCTTCCTGATCTTTATCTATGGCATTACTATTTTTAGTTTTGTAAAATATTCAAAATTTCTTTTGCCGGAAGCGGCTTCCGAACACGGTGGTGAGTACGACTATCTTATGCTCGTTTCCTTCGGTATTATTTTCTTTGTACAGACCATAACCCAGTTTTTACTTCACTATTACGGCTATAGATACAAAGGAGAAAAAGGTAAAAAAGCTCTTTTCTTCGCCGATAATGACCGTCTCGAATTCATCTGGACCATCATCCCTGTGATAGTATTGGCTGGTCTGATACTTTGGGGGCTGTACACCTGGACAAATATAATGGACATCAATGAAGACGATGACCCATTGATCGTAGAATTATATGCTCAGCAATTCAATTGGACCGCGAGATATGGCGGTGCCGATAATGTTTTGGGAGGGGCTAATGTAAGGATGATCGATATCAACAGAGCCAATGTTCTAGGGCTCGATGAATCGGACCCTTACTCGGCAGACGATATTATTGTGAAAGAACTTCATCTTCCTGTAGGGAGAAAGGTTAATTTTAAAATGAGGTCACAAGACGTATTGCATTCGGCGTATATGCCGCATTTCAGGGCTCAGATGAATTGTGTACCCGGAATGATCACCGAATTCTCTTTCACACCGACGATAACAACAGCGCAGATGAGGCAAAACCCCGACGTGGTAGACAAAGTAAAGAGGACGAACGCCATCAGGGCCGAGAGAGCTCTTAAAGGTGAACCCAACTCTGATCCATGGGAATTCGACTATGTTTTGTTGTGTAATAAGATCTGTGGTAAATCTCATTACAATATGCAAATGAAGATTATCGTAGAGACCGAAGAGGAATATAACGCCTGGATGGCCACACAGCAATCCTTTAAACAGACCTTGGCTTCGGTTCAATAACAATTAGGCTATAAAATAGAAAATAATATAATAGTTAGATTATGTCTGTAACAGCTCATGCCCATGTTGATGATCACGCGCACGATCATGGACATCATCATAAGGAAACATTTGTAACAAAGTATATTTTTAGTCAGGATCATAAAATGATCTCCAAACAGTATCTGATTACAGGTCTGATTATGGGTGTGATTGGGATAGGCATGTCCCTCTTGTTCAGAATGCAGTTAGCCTGGCCTGGTGAGTCATTTCCAATGTTCGAGACCTTCCTGGGTAAATGGGCTCCCGATGGGGTGATGGATGCCGATGTATATCTGGCACTGGTGACTATTCACGGAACCATCATGGTATTCTTTGTCCTGACAGCAGGATTAAGCGGTACTTTTAGTAACCTCCTAATCCCTTTACAAATCGGTGCCAGAGACATGGCTTCAGGATTTCTAAATATGTTGTCGTATTGGATGTTTTTCATATCCAGTGTAATTATGGTGATATCCTTGTTTGTGGAAGCAGGTCCTGCCGCCGCCGGATGGACCATTTATCCACCCTTAAGTGCACTCCCGTTGGCGCAACCCGGTTCGGGGATGGGAATGACTTTATGGCTTGTCTCTATGGCAATATTTATTGCCTCTTCCCTCTTGGGCTCTTTGAATTATATCGTAACAGTGCTTAATCTTCGAACAAAAGGCATGTCGATGACCAGGTTACCCCTGACCATCTGGGCATTTTTTGTGACGGCGATCATTGGGGTAGTCTCTTTCCCTGTTCTTTTATCCGCAGCACTATTATTGATCATGGACCGTAGTTTTGGAACTTCCTTCTTTCTCTCCGATATTTTTATACAGGGTGAAGTTTTGCACTATCAGGGAGGATCTCCGGTTCTGTTCGAGCACCTGTTTTGGTTTCTTGGACACCCCGAAGTATATATTGTGATTTTACCTGCCATGGGAATTGTATCGGAGGTGATGTCTGTGAATGCCCGGAAACCGATTTTTGGATATCGGGCAATGATTGCATCTATCCTCGCTATTGCTTTTCTCTCTACAATAGTTTGGGGTCACCATATGTTTGTTTCCGGAATGAATCCATTCCTGGGATCGGTCTTTACTTTTACAACATTGCTGATCGCAATTCCATCTGCGGTGAAAGCCTTTAACTGGATCACCACGCTGTGGAAAGGGAATTTACAGTTGAATCCCGGGATGTTATTTTCAATCGGGATGGTTTCTACCTTTATTACCGGGGGTCTAACTGGGATAATCTTAGGTGACAGTACACTCGATATCAATGTTCATGACACCTATTTTGTGGTAGCTCACTTTCACCTGGTGATGGGAATCTCAGCACTCTATGGTTTATTCGCCGGGGTATATCACTGGTTTCCAAAAATGTTCCAGAGCAGGATGATGAACAAGAACCTTGGGTATATACATTTTTGGATCACCGCCGTGGGCTCTTATGGAATTTTCTTCCCGATGCATTTTATCGGGATGGCTGGTGTACCCAGAAGATATTACGAGAATACAGCATTCCCAATGTTCGATGAGTTTACCGACATTCAAGTATTGATGACCGTTTTTGCGCTGATTACCGCCGGGGCCCAATTGGTATTTGCCTATAACTTTGTAAGCAGTATTTTCTATGGTAAGAAGGGACCACAAAATCCCTGGAAAGCCACAACTCTCGAATGGGATGCTCCAATTAAACACATTCACGGAAACTGGGACGGCCCGATTCCAGAAGTGCACCGATGGTCATATGACTATAGCAAAACTTACGAGAATGGAGAATATATCATTCCCGGACAGGATTTTGTACCCCAAACGGTACCCCTCCAGGATAATGAGGAAGAATTGCAGCACTAATTATGCAATTATAAATGATTTAAAGCCCGTTTTAACGGGCTTTTTTTATGCCTCCTGGCCAGGACAACAAGATATCCCTATTTTTGTAAGGGGATTTATCAATTATAATAATTACTAGAAAGTGAAAAAACTACTGCTGATTATGATTTGCATGGGTTGCTCAGTAGTGCATGCCCAGCGTAAACCTAAGATAAAAGGGAATAAAAATGTGGTTGAAGTTCGGGAAGATTTACCCGATTTCAGTCGGATCGAACTCAAGGATGATCTTGAGATCTCACTCCAGAAGTCGAGCGAGACTGGCTACACCATTACTGCAGATGATAATCTTATCGATATATTGAAATTAGAAGTAGAAGACTCTACGCTTGTCATCAGCGCATTTTATGAGATAACCGCAAAGAAGAAGTTAGACATCTCCGTCCGCTATGATCAACTCGAATCTATAAGGATAAATAAGGGTAAAATCATATCTGCTTCGAGCATCTCTGCAGATCAGCTCAAGCTTTTCACTGCTGGTACTTCACGGACAGACCTTCAGATCAGTGCTGCGGTAACTATCGTGGAGATGGAGGGGAACAGCAAATCACGACTCAATATAGATACAGACTCGCTTGCCGTAATGCTTCGGGATAAAGTTGATGCAGACATATATTCTGTAAGCAGGCATAAAACATTAGAGATGTACAACGATGCTTTAGCCAAACTTCAGGGTACCTCAGAAATATTTGAGATAAGATTGGAAGGCAGCACCAAGCTCAGGGCCCAGGAACTCGAAGGGGTGAATGTCTCTCTGGAAACTACCGATACAGCTTCTGCTCGTGTTCATGCACAAGACCAAATAAAACTGGCATCTTCTGTCAATGCCAAGGTTTACCTTTACGGTGAGGCTTCCCTGCTTATTGAAGAATTCAGCGGGAATTCTGAATTATATAAACGACCGGATTAACAAAAAAATTCCCGGAACTAAATTAATCCCGGGAATTTTCGATCAAATCAAAATAATTCTACGACTGCATAGAATAATCTGCTTTCGGACCGGCTTCAATAATTTCCTTATTTACACCAGCTTCAAACTTTTTAAAATTTTCGTTGAATAGCGAAATCAGCTTCCTCTTGTCTTCGTCGAATTTATCTTTGTCTTCCCATGTATTTTTGGGCACAAGTACTTCTGATGGTACATTCGGACAACTCATAGGAATTTCAAATCCAAATTCTTCATCCTTGACGAAATCAACACTGTCAAAATCACCATGGTGAATGGCATCGATCATAGCCCTTGTATACTTTAACTTCATTCTGGAACCAACACCGTGGGCACCACCGGTCCAACCGGTATTTACCAACCAGGCTGTTGCTCCATGCTCCTTCATTTTTTCAGCCAGCAATTCGGCATATTTGTTGGGATGCCACATCATGAACGCCGCGCCAAAGTTCGAACTGAAGGTTGCCTGAGGTTCAGTAACGCCCATTTCTGTACCGGCTACTTTTGCGGTATATCCGGCGATGAAATGATAGCTCGCCTGCTCCGGAGAGAGCTTACTCACAGGAGGTAATACACCAAACGCATCACAGGTTAGGAAGATAATGTTCTTCGGATGACCTGCAATACAAGGAATTTGTACGTTGTCTATGAAATTTATCGGATAAGACGCCCTGGTATTTTGGGTTATGGTAGTGTCTGTATAATCCACCTCATGAGTATATTTATCGTACACTACATTTTCCAGAACAGTACCGAATCTAATCGCATTGTAGATATCCGGTTCTTTCTCTGCTGAAAGATCAATTGCTTTAGCATAACAACCACCTTCAATATTAAATACACCAGTGTCTGTCCAGCAGTGCTCATCGTCCCCTATCAATTTTCGTTTAGGATCTGCACTCAGCGTGGTTTTACCAGTTCCAGAAAGTCCAAATAACAGGGTTACATCTCCTTCTTCCCCTACATTGGCTGAACAGTGCATTGGCAGTACATTCTCTAAAGGCATCAGGTAATTCATAACGCCAAATAGACCTTTTTTCATCTCACCGGCATACTGGGTGCCAAGGATGACGATCTCTTTTCGTTCCAGGTTCACATCGATACTGGTCTTGGAAGTCATTTCCGAAGTATATCGGTTAGCTGGGAATCCTCCTGCATTAAAGACCACATAATCAGGTTCGCCGAAATCAGCCAGTTCTTCTGCTGTTGGCATGATCAGCATATTCTGCATAAAGAGTGCATGATAGGCACGGGTACAAATGATCCTAACTTTTTTTCTGTACTTCGGATCCCAGCCTAAAAAGGCATCCACAACGTACAGATGATCGCATACATTTAGATAATCCAAAGCACGCTCGTGGTTTACCATAAAGGTGTGCTCATCTAGTCCCATATTAATAGGACCCCAATCGATATTTTTTTCTGAATCCGGATGGCGTACAATGCGCTTATCTTTAGGACTACGTCCTGTTTTTTCACCTGAGTATACCAACAAAGCCCCTACGTCTGAGATCGCTGTCCCTTTTTCGAGTTGTAATCCCAATTCGTAAAGAACAGGGACACTACTGTTCCTATACACTTCTTCGGTCTCAATACCGTATTTTCGAAGATTAAATTTTGAAGTCATATTCCGAGTTTTAATAAATCTAAGTGAATGATTAAATTACTAATAATACCAATTAACTGTGCAAAGTAGGGGATAAATCTTCTTAAAAAAACTGATAATTATCAGGAATTAAGGAGGAATAACATCTGCCCTATATTTTGAAAATAAAATACTGCAAAAATCACCCTCCGTATTTTACTATCTTTGAAGGTATGAATGAGAATCTCGACGCTTCAGGAACGAATTTCTCGCCAGAAGAATTAGAACTAGAACGAGCCCTGAGGCCGGTATCCTTTGATGATTTTACAGGCCAGGAACAGGTGCTGGAGAACCTGAAAATATTTGTTGAGGCAGCAAACCTGAGAAATGAGGCATTAGATCATACTCTGTTCCATGGCCCTCCCGGCCTGGGAAAGACCACACTGGCTCATATTCTGGCCAATGAACTTGATGTGGGTATTAAAGTCACTTCCGGGCCAGTTCTCGATAAACCCGGAGATCTGGCAGGCCTCCTTACCAATCTAGAGGAGCGGGATGTTTTGTTTATAGACGAGATCCACAGACTCAGTCCGGTAGTTGAAGAATACCTCTACTCGGCAATGGAGGACTATAAAATCGATATCATGATCGAGACGGGGCCGAATGCTAGATCGGTTCAGATCAATTTACATCCATTTACACTTATTGGAGCCACAACACGTTCCGGGTTGCTAACGGCCCCGATGAGAGCCCGTTTTAGCATTACCAACCGTCTGGAATATTATAATACCGAGTTGTTATCCACAATCGTAGAACGTAGTGCCGAGATATTAAAGGTGCCTATAACTACCGAAGCTGCTATTGAAATCGCTGGCCGAAGCCGGGGGACACCCAGAATTTCCAATGCACTGCTCAGGAGGGTGCGCGATTTTGCGCAGATCAAGGGGAGTGGCGATATAGATTTGAAAATATCCAAATATGGCTTAAAGGCGCTTAATGTGGATGTTCATGGTTTGGATGAAATGGACAATAAGATCCTTAGCACTATCATAGACAAATTCAAAGGGGGCCCGGTTGGAATTACCACCCTGGCCACCGCTGTTTCTGAAAATGCTGAAACCATAGAAGAGGTATATGAACCTTTCCTTATTCAGCAAGGTTTTATTATGAGAACACCCAGAGGCAGGGAGGTAACGGAGTTGGCGTATCGCCATCTTGGAAAACTTAAAGGCGGCGGGCAGGCCGATCTGTTCTGATAGCCCTTGCATGGTACTGATCGATTTGTTTGGTAACGAAACCCTTCTGCATTCGTTTAATGAATAGGACAAAAACATTATAGTTGTGATGATCATTCGCTTTCTACTAATCACGATAACCCTATTTTGTTTTAATGGCAGTCTTCAAATCTATTACCCCTATCAGACTCAATTACCACCATTTGCTGATCCGATAGATCCCATCGTAGGCCGATGGGAGGGTATGGCCACTACCACTGCAGAGCAAACCCGCGTAGGCCTGGAACTCCAACGTCATAAAAATGTGCTCAGTGCATCGATCAGCCTTATGGATATGGGGGTAATGGGATGGCCGGCCAAAAATGCTCAATTAGATGGTGGTCAGCTGACCCTACGATTTCCCACGGATACTTCCGAACAAATACTTATTTTAAATCTGGTAGACGATGGATCCGGGGAACCATATCTCGAAGGATCCTGGCAGGATACCAGCCTCGAGGAATTGGCCATGATCCGTTTATACCGCCAAGAATCAGGACCAGTGTATAGAAGTAGCCAGATAACCGTTGAAGGCCCTGAAGGACCACTTAGCGCAGAGATAATATTGCCGAAGGGAGAAGGCCCGTTTCCCGGGGTGATTTTTCTACATGGTTCAGGACCACAGCCAAAAGACACAAACCGTTTTTCGGCCTTTTCATTAGCTGAAGAAGGCATTGCTTCCATCATTTTCGACAAAAGGGGAGTAGCAGGTTCTAAAGGGGAATGGCAGGGAGCAGATTTCGGGGATCTCGCTCAGGATGGTATTGCCGTGGCCAGCTATTTTTTGGCCTTGGAAGAAATAGAATTTGCCGGGTTCTTTGGCCATAGCCAGGGCGGTTGGATTGGACCTCTGGCGGCCACGATATGGGACGAAACCACATTTGTTATAAGCAGTGCAGGGCCGGCCGTGAGCCCTGCCCGCGAAGCCCAGTGGAGTTTTATTTATAATGCTGAAAAAGCAGGTGCCGATAAAGAAGATATACACCTTATTCGCCAGGTGGTAGACCACTGGCATGAAGGCCTCAGATCTGGTGAATGGAAATTATATAAGAGGAGCCTCGAGCTCGCTAAATCAGAACCCTGGTTTAATACTTCTGGATTGGAATACCTGCAATATCCTCCAGAACCCGAGCACCTTAAATACTATTTGCCGTTTATGGATTACGATCCCATACCCGTATTGATGGAACTCCATGTACCATTGTTTGCAATACTTACACCCGATGATGAGAGTATCGATGCGCTCGAGACCGAAGTGATATTAAGGGAGCTAAAGGAATCAGGTAAGGATATTCAAATCAAAATGTACCCTGGATATAATCACGGTTTTAGACGAATAGGATTAGAAAATCAAATCCGATGGCCCGCTTTTCCGCCAGACTATTTTAAACTACAGGCCGAATTTATCAGGAGTATAAAAAACATCGAATGAGCGGTGAAGCGCAAAATTGTTTCTAATTTAGATAGCTCTTAGCCTCATCTTTATGCCCGACCTGCCATCTGTATCACACTGGGAAGTTATCCGCAACCGCAAGCGAATACTTCGTAACCCACTTCCCTTTCATTCCGAGAATTTTGAAAAGTTTGGAGATAGTTTTCGAGTAAAAATAGGATCTCCCTCGGGCGTAATTTTCACACGTGACCCCGAGATTATCAGGCATATACTTCAAAAAAATCACAAGAATTACCAGAAGTCAAAATTACAGACAGAAGACCTCGCAAAATATATCGGTCACGGGCTGCTTACTTCTAATGGCGAACATTGGAGGGTTCATCGGCGTATGATACAACCCGCCTTCCACAAGAAAAAACTGGCAGGCCTTTTTAATATTATGGACAAGGCGATTGAAGGAGAACTTGAACATATAAAGCCGGGTATTGAGACAGATGTATTTCCTAGGATGAGCGATCTGGCCTTCCAGGTGGTAGCACAATCACTGTTTAGCCGATCGGATATCAGAAAAAGGATGGTGCGTTTACAGGAGATTACTGAAAACAACCAACGCATGCTGATACGTGAGATGAGGCAACCTTATCTGAACTGGTGGTTCAGACTTAGTGGTAAGATTAACAGGCATTTGAACTTGGCACTTGAAGGACGCGAGATTCTCAATGGGATTATTGAGGAACGGATTAGCTCCGGATTGCAAAAAGACGACCTGCTCGACATGCTGCTGGCTGCCCGATATGAAGACGGAACATCCATGTCGCGTCAACAGTTGCTCGATGAGGTGCTGATACTTTTTACCGCGGGACATGAGACCACCGCGAATGCGCTGAGTTTTAGCTTATACAATATCGCCCGCGATAGTAAGGTGCAGGAAAAACTTTATAAGGAAATCGCTGCCGTTCATCACACTTCCGTTGATATATCGGATTTGTTTAACAAACTGCCGTTCACCAAATGTTGTATCGAAGAATCACTTCGGCTCTACCCACCGGCTTATGTGATAGACCGTGAAGCTATAGGCCGCGATTCAATAACGGGCATTGAATTGCAAAAAGGGAGTTTAGTGCTGATGTCGGTCTACGAATTACACCGTCATTCCAATTTCTGGAGCGATCCTGAAAAATTCAGACCCGAACGCTTTAAGGAACGATCGCTGAAGGACTATGCCCAATATTACTATCCGTTTGGGGCAGGGCCTCGTATGTGTATCGGCAATAATTTTGCGATGTATGAAATGATATTAACACTCTACAGGATATTATCCCGGTATAGGATCAACACCAATCTGGACGAAATAGAGATCAACCCGCTTATTTCCCTCAAGCCAAAATCTGTACCCATTCGATTTGAACGTATCTAGCGAATATTTATAAAGAGTTATAATTCAGCAAGATAAGCGGTATTATCAAGAATTTTCGTATATTACTAATATCAGTTTTCAGACAAAATTGAATTCGTAGCACTTTCAAAAATCCCCCCCTTGATTAATAAAACGTTGGAACGGGACTTCGTTCGACCTCTTGTCCTCACTAAATTAAGGGACAATACCTGAAGCAACGGGTGTTTCTTGATAACCCAGTCAACTAATTAGTAAACCATTTACGATGAAAAAGTTTTTCATGCTATTTTTAGCCAGTATGACCTTTGCTGTTATTTCATGTGATTCAGAATCTGAATCACGAGATAATCAGATTGATGCTACCCTAGACGAAAACAGTGCATATGCTGTTAAAGGTTCTAGTAAACAAACCGTTCAAATTTTCGATGTGGTTAACGGAGTAGATGCCGGCACTTCTACCTTGCATCGGAATAGTAGCGGGATTACCATTAACTATAAGGCAACCGGGTTAATTCCTGGTCATGCCTATACGGTATGGTGGGTAGTTTGGAACAATCCCGAATATTGTTTAGTTCCTGGAGAGTGCACAGACGCCGATTTTGTGTCAAATCCGGATTTCAACCTGATTGAAGTAGAGTTGTTGTATGCGACTGGTCATGTGGTTGGCAATAGCGGAAAGGGAAATTTTGGAGCTCATTTAAACGAGAATGAAGCCTCTGGATCGATCAATCCTTTATTTGGACTACCGCTATATGGCGGTTTGTTAGATGCTGAGAAAGCCGAAGTACATGGCGTTTTAAGAAGTCACGGCCCTGCCGTTCCGGGTATTGTAAACGAACAAATAGGATCGTACCTGGGAGGTTGTCCGACAACTTTCCCCTATGGGTTCCCGCCATTTTCGGAAATTCCTGATGAAGTAGGGGAGTGCGGAGATATTTATGCGTCGGTGCATAGGGTAGAATAATTTGAAACCATAGTAAACAAAACCGGGGTATTAGCCCCGGTTTTTTTTTGATCTGATCGCGGTCATTGTCTAATAGCCTTAAAATCACTAATTAGTAGGAAAATACTTGATCTTGTTTAGTCGTGTTCCGGACTATAGGGGATATGGTAATGTTCGTGAAATGTTGCAAGTTGGTAAAAAATCAGATCGGAAATTTATCCAAAGCCTGCATAAAATTCTCGAGGAGAACCTCGAGAATGAGCACTTTGGGGTAAGTGATCTTGCCATGGCAGCTCATGTGAGTCGTTCTAACCTGCATCGGAAGGTACACGCTTATAATGGGAATTCTACCAGCCAGTTCATCCGGGAATTCAGACTCCAAAAAGCTATTGGGTTGTTAAAAATCCAGGACCTAACCGTAGCCGAAATAGCATATAGAGTTGGATTTTCCAGTCCAACTTATTTTAACTCATGCTTTAAAGATTATTATGGTTGTACGCCGGGCAAGGCGAAAACGATCCATCAGCAACACAGAGAGAAAGATCGTGATAGGTCCCATATTAAACACAAACAACGTCCTCTGAACAGCAGATGGATCATTGGCCTGATCCTGACGCTGTTACTCATTGCCGTACTAAGTACTTCGTATTATATCAGGACTGATAACTCAGAGGCTGCTGCTCAAACGGAATACTTGTCAGTAGAGAAATCCATCGCAGTGTTACCGTTAAAAAACTGGAGCGGTGATCCCAATCTTGAATATATCGGTGATGGAATGACCGATGCGGTAATTACAAGACTAACCGAATTCAGATCTATTTCCCGTGTGATTCCATTTACTTCTGTTTTAGCGTACAAAAACTCAGAGAAGAACGCTATAACCATTGCCGATGAACTTGGGGTAACACATATTCTTCAGGGAAGTATTCAGTTGTCGGGCGATTTGATAAAAATAAAACTGCAATTGATCGATGGCCAGGCCAATACCCATTCCTGGTCGGAAGAATACAGCGATACCTGGTCTGGGGATGATGTTTTCCAGATCCAGGCGAATGTGGTGGAACATATTGCAGATCGGATGAATGTGTCCATAATAGATGAAGAAAAGGCAGCGTTGAATAAGATTCCCACCAAAAACAGGGAAGCTTACAATTATTGGTTAAAGGCGAGATTTCAATCACTAAAATATACCAAAGCAGGTATGGAGAATGCGCTGCCCTTCTTCTTAAAGGCCATAGAACTGGATTCGAACTTCATAGAGCCCTACGTGGATCTGGCATACCAGTATCTTTTTAGTGGAGCAAGTTGGGGTATATATACGGAAAAAGAAGCCTGGCAAAAAGCGAAAGACTTGCTGATGAGGGCCAAAAAGATCGATAGCACCAATCTGAGGGTAAAAAGTGCCCTGACCGACGGATTATATATATACGATTGGGATTTCGAAACCATGGAAATGAACTTTCGAACAGCAAGCAACGTTGGAATAATCTACAGGATTCAATCGGGCAGGCATGGCGAGGCATTGGATGTGGTGGAACATTTTTATAAAGAGCATCCTCATAGTATGAATTATCATCTTTTTAAAGCTCAGGCCTTATATTTTTTAGATCGAAAACGAGAGGCTTCAGATCTTCTCAGCAGCTCGGATAAACTTTATGCTGACCATATCATATATCTACGATCTGCCTCTAAATTTCATTATTATCTGGAGAACTATGAGTCTTCCAAAGCACTCTTAGATAATCTAATCGCTCAATTCACAGACCGGCCGCCTATTGTGCTTTGGCTTATGGGGGTTCATGCCCATCGCGAAGGTGACGATCAACTGGCCGCTCAGGCTTTGTCTGAGTTAGAGTCTCGATTTAATGAAGGTATGTCTGGTAGTCCGGCTTGGTTTATTGCCATGTATTATAGTGCTACCCAACAGAATGAACTCGCTTTAGATTGGTTAGAAAAGTCCTTCGACAGACATGAGTGTGAATTGATCTGGCTTCGGGAAGAGCCAATGCTGATCCATCTTCGGGATGACCCCAGATATCTGGAAATATATGATAAGGTGGGATTCCCCATGCCCGCAAATCCACATCATTAGGTCATCTATACTCACTTTCTTCAACAATTTTGAAAGGATTATAAAAAAACTTTGAATAATCCTCATCATAGCTGTTTGGTTTGATATGATTTTATTCCTGAACTTATGTTTTGATCAATATAAAGGAATGTTTAACCTAAAAATTTATGTCATGAGAAAATGGGTATTTGGCTTGTTATTCTTGGGTTTCGCCAGCCTGGTCTATTCACAACAACCCCAGAGAGAAGTGGGTGAGGTTGTTCTTGAAGAGGTAACCGTTACCTCACCGAATTTCGATTACCTGGCCATGGTCCAGGACAAAAACACTCCTGTGACCGTTAAAGGGTTGGAGAGGAAAGCCGCCAGTTTCGATTTATTGGAATCGCCTATTTATAACAAAATAGATAAGGCCTACGAGGTTTTCTTTTCCAATAGCAAAGGGCGTATCGTAGCTACCTATGACGATCAGGGAAAGATATTATCTTCGGTAGAAAAATTTGCAAATGTTGTCGTTCCCGGGCCAATACGAAATACGGTATTCCAGGTGTATCCAGATTGGACCATAAGTGAGAACACCTACAGGGTAACCTACTTTCACAATAAGGGCGTTAAAAAAATCTATCTTTTTCAAATTTCAAAAGGCGAAAAATCAAAGAACCTTAAAGTGATATGGAAAGCCACACGTTAGAGAAAAGGGTACTTCTTGATCCCTGAAAAATCGCTTAGACCGGTGTTTAAGCGATTTTTTTTTACGCTATGCCCACCATCTCCTGATCTATTTTTACCAATTATTGAGCTATTTTTTATATTTTAAAAACGCTGACATGCTTTAATTTAGGTATATGACGACCCCCTAAATTAAATAAACCATTTGTTGAAAATCACAGCTTGAATCATGCCGATTTACATGGATAGACATATTGTCCCGGGAATAGAAGCTAAACATGCGGCCGAAGCGCATCGTGAAGATCTTAAAATACAGGAGGAATTCGGTTGCCGCTGCATGACCTATTGGGTAGATGAAGACCGGGGAAGTGCCTTTTGCCTGATCGACGCGCCGGATATCGAATCTGTTAAAAAAATGCATGATCGTGCCCATGGACTAATGCCTCATGAGATCATCCAGGTAAACAGCAAGGTTGTAGAAGCTTTTTTGGGCAGGATAGCAGATCCAAATGACATATCCGACGGTTTAACCCCTGAGCTAAAAATATTTAATGACCCCGCATTCCGAATCATACTGGTAAGTACTACAACAGCTGAAAGTCTGTTAAAGCATAGTTTAGGAAGTGATAAAGCCAGCAGACTTATCGCGCTCTACCACGAGATTATGAGAAAACAATTGAGCGTACATCAAGGGAGTGAAGTGGAATTGAAAGGAGGCGGATTTGTGGCCTCCTTTGTGTCGGTGAACCAGGCCGTTGATTGTTGTTTTGCGGTTATGAAAGATTTGCATATTGCCGGGGAACTGATCGATCTGCGCATAGGGCTCAATGCCGGAATGCCTGTGAACAAGAGTAAGGAGTTGTTTGGCGATACCGTGCAAATGGCCCGATATCTCTGCGGCATTGGCAAAGAAAACCAGCTTGTTGTGGCTTCGATCATCCGGGAGATCTACAAAGCAGATAGAAACGATCGGTTAAGCGATTCATTTATTTATATCTCTCCTACCGAAGAAAATTTCCTTCAGCTATTGATGGAGACATTGGCTAAAAACTGGCAGGATCCACAATTTGGTGTAATGGATTTCTGTGATCAGATGTCGATGAGCAAATCTAAGCTCTATAGGAAGAGTACCGAGCTTACCGGTATGTCGCCCAATGAATTATTACGAGATTACCGCTTAGGCCAGGCGCTTCATTTGCTAAAAACCGATCGGAATATTGCACAAACCACATTCGACTGTGGATTTAACAGTCCGTCTTATTTCACGAAATGCTTTCAGCAACGATACGGGGTACAACCTCTGGTATATGCGAAAGAGCTCTGATTCCTGATTCAAATTTGATAGTTGTTGATCCATACGAAGCAGCCATATGCTTTTTATGATACTAGGTTTGCTTAATAAACTTAAAATCCGGTATTATGAAAACATTACAACGTACACTAAGTCTTCTCTTTATTATTCTTATCGGTTCTTCGTCTGTCTTGGCCCAGGGTCAGGATGTTATCTACATGAAAATGGCGAAAGAAAAAATAGCCGAAAAATCTGAATTAAAAACTTTTTTGATCGAAAGGGAAATTCCAGGTGCCGGCGAGCTCAGCGCTGAAGATCTCAGAGGTATTTCGCAGAAGTCGTGTTCCGTTTTAAAGGATATGGGTCCACAAATCCAATGGATACATAGTTATGTTACCAACGACAAGGTATACTGTATCTATAAAGCTGAAAATGAGGAAATGATCAGGGAACATGCCCGCAAAGGTGGTTTTCCAGCAAACTACGTGACTGAAATAGGCGTATTGATAGATCCCGACACCGCCAAATAGGCTGTCTTTAAGTTGTATCTTAGCGGCCTCCGGTCTTGTTTGGTTGGCTATCATATGAATCAACTTCAGAAAAACACCCAGTATATAAAAGCCGAAGCTCAGCGCCTCGGCTTCTTGTCCTGCGGTATCTCCAAAGCTGAATTCCTTGAAGAGGAGGCCCCGAGACTAGAGAAATGGTTGAAGGATAGCAGTCATGGAGAAATGCAGTATATGGAAAACCATTTCGATAAACGTCTCGATCCGCGAAAACTTCAGCCGGGCGCCAAATCGGTAGTCTCTCTTTTATACAATTATTATCCCTCCGAAAACCAGATCGAAGACACCTACAAGATCTCCAAATATGCATATGGCACAGATTATCACTTTGTGATTAAAGACAAGCTTAAGGAATTCCTCCATAACCTTCAAGATGAGGTCGGGGAAATACATGGACGCGCGTTTGTGGATTCGGCACCAGTACTCGAAAAAGCATGGGCGGCCCGCAGCGGTCTGGGCTGGATAGGAAAACACAGCAACCTGCTTACACAACAACTCGGTTCTTTTTACTTTCTGGCAGAACTTATACTGGATCTGGAATTAGAGACCGATCCTCCGGTGACCGATCATTGCGGAGAATGTACTGCATGCATTGATGCCTGCCCGACCGAAGCCATCGTTCAACCCTATATGGTAGATGGGAGTAAATGTATATCGTACTTCACCATCGAATTAAAGAATGAAATACCTTCTTCATATAAGGGCAAATTCGATGACTGGGTCTTCGGATGTGATGTATGTCAGGATGTCTGTCCCTGGAACCGGTTTTCAAAAGCACACCAGGAACCTCTTTTTAATCCGCATCCGGCCTTGTTGTCGATGGGCAAAAAGGAGTGGAATGAGATATCGAAAGAAGTTTTTGCTAAGGTCTTTCAAAAATCTGCGGTGAAGCGAACCAAATACTCCGGACTTAAAAGAAACATAGAGTTTCTTAAATAATATCCCCATTAACTACAACGTTTTCGTGAGCCAATTGGCCAATTTTTTTAATAAAGTTTATCCTGAGAATGAGGATAAAACTTTATATTGATGGTCTTCTAACCAAATGTTTACTTGTGGATTCATGTCCAACAAAACAACCAAACGAATCCTATGAAGATTAGGAAACCCGAGTTAAGTTTTTGGCAGATCTGGAATATGAATGTTGGATTTTTTGGAATCCAGTTTAGTTTTGGCCTGCAACAAACAGCGATTAATCCCATTTTTTCCTTCCTGGGTGCCCATCACGAAGAATTACCGTTACTCAATCTGGCCGGTCCTGTCACAGGCTTATTGATACAGCCCTTAATCGGTGCAATATCCGATAAAACCTGGTCTCCGAAATGGGGAAGGAGAAAACCATTTTTCCTAATTGGAGCCATAGGGGCCAGTCTGTGTCTTTTCGCATTTCCGTTCAGTCCCCATTTATGGTTTGCGGTTGGCTTGCTCTGGATATTAGATGCCTGCAATAATACTGCAATGGAACCCTATAGAGCCTTTATCGGTGACAAACTCCCTGATAATCAATTGACTTATGGTTTTCAAATGCAAAGTTTATTTGTCGGGGCCGGGATTACCCTCGCTAACTTTTCATTATTTCTTTTCCAGGATTGGTTCAGTGTTCCGGCGGTTGCGGGAGAATTATGCATGACCGGAACTGAAGTGGTCACCGCGATTCCCAAATGGGTATATTATTCATTCTTTTTAGGGGCTATCGCTTCGATAACCACCATATTATGGTCGGTAATAAAAACACCCGAAATTCCCCCTTCCGATGAAGAGCTCGCATATATAAAAGAACGAAAGGAAGGCAAATCCCTTCTTCAAAGAACGTTCGAGCCCCTGGTGGAAATCTATCACGCTATCGGAGATATGCCCAGGCTTATGTGGAATCTCGCAGCGGTTTATTTATTCCAGTGGTATGCCTTATTTGTCTATTGGCAATTTATCACCCCGATGCTGCGTAGCAGTTTATATGGAATCAGCAATAGCGATACTGACAAGTTCGAAACCATCATGGAATCATGCAAAAGCGGTGCTGAAATCAGTACTTCAGATATGTCTTTTGCACAAAATATACAACTGCTGTCGGAACAGGCGCTTGCACAAACCGGCTTGATGAATGGCACCTATAATATGGTTACAATGCTGGTAGCTCTAGCGCTTGTGCCATTTGCACGAAAATACAGTTCAAAATTGGTGTATGTACTTAGTTTGCTTTTAACAGGCATTGCACTGTTGAGCATGCCTTTTATTAAGGATCAATACTTTCTGCTCCTACCGATGGTCTTGTTTGGTATTGGCTGGGCTGCCATGATGGGTATTCCCTATGCCATGGTTTCTAAAGTGATTCCTGAAGAGCGCCGTGGGGTCTATATGGGAATTGTGAATATGATGATAGTAATTCCCATGCTGCTGCAAACCATCAGCTTTGGATCGATCATAAAATATACACTGAACAATAGTGCGATTAATGCCATACTCTTTGGAGGTGTGTTCTTTATTATTGCTGCTCTGCTCGCAATGAGGTTAAAAGTTACCGCCGAAAAAGCAGAAGTAGAAAAACTATAAAAACTCAGGCATTCACCTGACTAACCGAATATCATAATGGGCAATTTTAATAACCGGAATTCTGTATCGCGTCGGAATGTGAATGGAGATATATAGAACAATTTTAAGAGTAGCCTGACCTATAGAAATATGATACCCGTAGAAAAAGCAAACTGAATTATGATCAGAGACTGGTTCTGATTGGCATTCAAAATAGTTAACAGTATGGGAGAACTAGGAGTTTTAGACATCACAGTAATTGTGGTGTACCTTGTGGGCATTATTATCTATGGAATATCCAAGGCCAAAAGGAGTAGTTCTGAAGACTATTTCCTGGGAGGGCGAACCATGACTTGGCCGATTGTCGGAATCGCACTTTTCTCTGCAAACATTTCGAGTTCAACTTTGGTGGGTCTGGCATCCGATGCCTTTCAAACCGATATCAGTGTCTATAACTACGAATGGTATGCTGTTGTTATCCTGATCTTCTTTTCGATTTTCTTCCTGCCTTTTTATCTCAAATCTGGGGTCTATACCATGCCTGAGTTCCTGGAAAGGCGGTACGATAACAGATCGCGGTATTACTTTTCATTCATTACAGTTGTAGGCAATATTTTGGTGGATACAGCTGCAGGCCTCTATGTTGGAAAAATTGTTCTTACACTTCTTTTTCCAGGTCTGGATCCTACACTGATCCTTATTATTCTGGCAGTGGCAGCTGCGGCTTATACCATACCCGGAGGGCTTAATTCTGTAATTCAGACCGAGGTCATACAGGCCATACTATTGATCATTGGCTCCTGCCTGCTGACCTATTTTGCATTCGACAGACTTGGCGGTGGCTGGTCGGCCATGATGGACGGCCTTGATACCATGCTTGCTAACGGCGAAGTAAACTTTGATAGAAAAATTGAAGCCGGCCAGTATATACCGACCAATTCTGACGAGGTATTTAGCCTGGTGCGCCCGTCTAACGATAAGATTCCATGGTGGTCGTTGCTATCTGGAATTCCACTTCTCGGGTTTTACTTTTGGGCCAATAACCAATTCATGGTCCAGCGTGTACTCGGCGCCAAAAATCTTAATCATGGTCGTTGGGGAGCACTTTTTGCAGGCTTTTTAAAGTTACCAGTCATCTTTATTATGGTGGTGCCCGGCGTATTGGGACTCCTCCTTTTTAATGATTTGGATATATCCGGACTTAATTATCAACTAGGAGACGGTTCTGTGTGCGATGATCTTTCCGATTGTCCGAACCTTACCTACCCAGTGCTGTTATTTCAGTTACTTCCGGCAGGAATATTGGGCCTCGTGGTAGCTGGTCTAATGGCGGCTATGATGTCGTCTGTTTCGGCCACATTTAATTCGGCTTCAACATTGGTTACCATGGATTTTGTGCGACAACTGCGACCACAAATGTCGAGCAAACAGCTCGTACGGGTGGGGCAGATTACGACGGTTATTTTGGTAGTCCTTGCCATTCTTTGGGTACCTTTTATTGAAACGGTAAGCGATTCGCTCTGGGAATACTTACAGACCGTTATCGCCTATACCAGTCCGCCTGCCGTAGCCACATTTATCCTGGGTCTTTTTTGGAAAAGAGCAAATGGAACAGGCTCTATCGCGAGTTTACTCTGTGGTTTCGTACTGGCGGTATTTACGATATTATCACAGGTCTATGGATGGGTAGAACCGATCAACGATATACACTTCCTGGCAAAGGCATCCTTTCTCTTTGTAATCTGCGTGGCGATCCATGTTGTGGTTAGCCTGGCAACTGCCGAACCACCGGCAGATAAAGTCGCGGAATATACTTATAAGAAATCTCTTTTCACCGATGAGACCCAAGAACTCAAAACTGTTCCATGGTATCAGAACTATCGTAAGTTAGCGATGATCCTCCTGGTGCTTACGGCGATTATTGTAATTTATTTCTGGTAGTCAAGCTACCTTTGACTGAAGAACAAGTGAAAATTTGATATTGGATATTGTGCTTAGGAAATATTACTCCATAGCGGTCAACTTCCAAAGAATACCCTTAAATTAGCTTTACATTACCCACTTATGGCCAAGGAAAAAAAGAGACGGGAAGCCTTGATATATCATGCCAAACCACAACCAGGCAAGATAAAAATTGTACCTACCAAACCTTATGCCACGCAGAGGGATCTCGCGCTGGCATACTCACCGGGTGTGGCAGAGCCATGTCTGGAGATTGAAAAAAACAAAGAGAAAGTATACAAGTATACAGCCAAGGGCAACATTGTTGCCATTATTTCGAATGGAACAGCAGTACTGGGTCTTGGTGATATAGGACCCGAAGCTGCCAAACCTGTTATGGAGGGCAAGAGCTTACTGTTTAAGATTTTTGCCGATATCGATGGGATCGACATCGAACTGGACACCAAAGATGTGGAAAAATTTATCGAGACGGTCAAAACGATCGCTCCAACTTTGGGGGGATAAATCTGGAGGATATCAAAGCACCAGAGGCCTTTGAGATTGAACGCAGACTTAACGACGAGCTCGATATACCTGTAATGCACGATGATCAGCACGGGACCGCGATCATCTCTGCTGCTGCCTTGCTAAATGCTTTGGAGCTTACGGAAAAGAAAATTGGAGAAGTCAAGATTGTCATAAGCGGTGCCGGTGCTGCCGCGGTATCTTGTAGCAGAATGTATAAAGCATTTGGTGCACGTGCTGAAAATATGATAATGCTAGACAGCAAGGGGGTCATTCGTCAAGACCGGGAACAATTGAGCGCGGAAAAGAAAGAATTTGCTACCGCGTTGAAAGTCGACACCCTTGAAGAAGCCCTGAAAGATGCCGATGTCTTTATCGGGTTATCCGTTGCCAATGTCGTAAGTCCGGATATGCTCAAAACAATGGCGAGTACCCCGATCGTTTTTGCCATGGCCAACCCCGATCCGGAGATCGATTACAAATTAGCATGTAAGACCCGCGATGATATTATAATGGCCACCGGACGCTCGGATCATCCGAATCAGGTGAACAATGTACTGGGGTTTCCATTTATTTTCAGAGGAGCGCTCGACGTCCGGGCTACTAAAATTAATGAAGCCATGAAAATGGCCGCGACATTGTCTCTGGCAAAACTGGCTAAGGAACCTGTTCCTGAACAGGTGAATATCGCTTATGGTGCAACAAGGCTAACCTTTGGCAAAAATTACATCATACCTAAACCTTTCGATCCCCGGCTAATTGCTGAGGTACCCCTGGCAGTGGCAAAAGCTGCCATTGAAAGCGGTGTGGCCCAATCACCTATCGAGGACTGGGACCGATACCGTGAAGAATTGCTAAGACGATCGGGTGGGGATAATAAAGTTATGCGCCTACTCATGGATAGGGCCAAAAGCGATCCGAAAAAGATCGTATTTGCCGAGGCCAACCATCTCGATGTACTTAGATCCGCACAGATCGTACACGAGGAAGGAATTGCGATGCCAATTTTACTTGGTAACAAAGAAGATGTTCTTGCCTTAAAGAAAGAACTGGACTTCGATGCAGAGGTTCCGATAATAGATCCGAAAAGCGACGACGCCAAGGATAAAAGAAAAATATATGCCCAACACTTTTTTGAGAATCGAAAACGCCATGGGGTTACTTTGTATGGTGCCCGAACGAAAATGAGGGAGCGTAACTACTTCGGAGCCATGATGGTATTTACAGGAGATGCCGATGGTATGATCTCCGGTCATTCGCGCGCATTTACCAATGTGGTAAAACCGATATTTGAGGTGATTGGAAGGGCCAATAAGGTTTCTAGAGCAGCAACTGCCCATATCATGATAACCGAACGGGGGCCACTTATTTTGGCCGATACATCGATCAACATCGATCCCAGTGCCGAAGAACTGGCCGAAATTACACGGATGACTGCCAACCTGGGCAGCGCTTTCGGATTTAACCCCGTCCTGGCCCTGCTTTCTTTTTCTAATTTCGGTTCTTCGAACCATCCTCATGCCGCCAAAGTACGAGAAGCTATAGGCATATTGCACGATACAAACCCGGAACTTATCGTGGATGGAGAAATCCAGACCGATTTCGCCCTTAACAAAAAACTGAGGAGATCTCAATTTCCTTTTTCAACACTCGACGGGCAGCATGTTAATACATTGATCTTTCCAAACCTGGAATCAGCAAATATCACTTATAAACTGCTAAAAGAACTCCATGCAGCAGAATCGATTGGTCCAATTATGTTGGGTTTGCGGAAAGCAGTCCATGTATTGCAACTGGGGGCTAGTGTTGAGGAAATCGTCAATATGACTGCGGTTGCGGTCATCGATGCCCAGGAAAGAGAAAAACGAAAAATGGCAAAATCTAAAAAATCTAACGCTGTATAGGTATAAGCCATTGAAAGTATCCCATACCATGAACTTATATGATCTCACACCTTAAAGGAAAGCTTGTTGAAAAAAATCCCACACACCTGGTGATCGAGTGTGGAGGAGTAGGCTATTTCGTCAATATATCACTACATACCTATTCGAAAGTAGGAGATGATGAATCGGTTCTTATTCATACGCATTTGCTTGTTAGAGAGGATGCCCATATTTTATACGGTTTTGCTGAAAAATCGGAAAGGGAAATGTTCCGGCTTTTGATATCTGTATCAGGCATTGGCGCCAGTACCGCCCGTACACTATTATCTTCGCTTTCACCCGAACAGGCACGCGATGCGATAGCCTCTGCCGACGTAGCTAAAATACAGGGTGTAAAAGGTATCGGAGCCAAAACAGCACAAAGGGTTATAGTGGACCTGAAAGACAAGATTTTAAAATTCTATGATATAAGTGAAGTTTCACCTAATTCAAACAATACAAATAGAGAAGAAGCGTTATCAGCATTAGAGGTTCTTGGATTCGTAAGAAAGCAAGCCGAAAGGGCCGTAGACAAGGCGATAGGCCAAGATCCTTCTCTGAGCGCCGAGGACATTATTAAACTGGCGCTTCAAAATTTGTAACTAGTTTGGAAAAAGGGGCAGAATCAATACTTAAATCCAACCAATTTAAGCTTTTTTTCCTGTGTATTTTATGCCTGGTATTCTACCAAAATACACTGGCGCAGGAAACCGACGAACAACAGCTTGATTCGGTACAAACCGGGGTAGCCCTGGGTAGGATTGCCTTTGAGAATCCATCAAGTATAGTCACCAAGTACACCTACGATCCCGTTCTCGACCGCTATATATATACCGAGAGCGTTGGCGATTTCGATATAAACTACCCTGTTATTTTAAGCCCGGAACAGTATTTTGAACTGGTCCGTAAAGAAAGCATGAAGTCCTATTTCAAAGAGAAAATGGACG
Source organism: Flavobacteriaceae bacterium (assembly GCA_965212205.1). Taxonomy (GTDB): domain Bacteria; phylum Bacteroidota; class Bacteroidia; order Flavobacteriales; family Flavobacteriaceae; genus JAHEJJ01. Next base: position 83,109 of record CBDBUX010000016.1, on the reverse strand, counting down.
CTTTTAGTGGTAAAAAAGAGGGTTCTGAAGAAGGTCGCAAAAATCTACTGCCCAATTTCTATGTCAACAGCGGCTTCTTTGAATCTGTCTTCGGGGGCAATTCTATTGAGGTCATCCCACAGGGATCGGTAGCCATGGATCTGGGGGTCATTTGGCAAAAAAATGACAACCCGGCATTGTCTCCAAGGAACCGAACCAATCTATCCTTTGATTTTGATCAGCGTATCAGCCTTAGTCTTCTGGGAAAAATCGGGGAACGTCTGCAGATTACCGCGAATTATGATACCGAAGCAACATTTGATTTCCAGAATCTGGTAAAACTCGATTATACCCCTACCGAAGATGATATACTACGAAAGATTGAAGTGGGTAACGTAAATTTCCCTTTAAACAGTTCCCTGATAAAAGGCGCACAAAGCCTGTTCGGGGTAAAAACACAACTTCAATTCGGGCGAACTACCGTAACGGCGGTGTTCTCTGAACAGAGATCGCAGAACAATACCGTTGTGGCACAAGGCGGCGGGACCCTGACGGATTTTGAACTCACCGCTATCGATTATGATGAAGACAGGCACTTTTTCCTTTCTCAGTTTTTTAGAGATCGCTACGATGATGCACTTCTAAATTATCCCTATATCAACAGTCAGATTCAGATCACCCGTCTCGAGGTATGGGTAACCAACCGTACCCAACAGACGCTCAATGTTCGAAATGTGGTCGCCATACAAGATCTTGGGGAAGCGATAAAAGACAATACCCGTATCGGACTTTTCGACGGGGAACCGGCTGGTTTTTTCGATACCGGCGTACCAGATTTTGAACTGCCCAGAAATGATGCCAACCTGTACGACCCGGCACAGATCGATGCCGGAGGTGTGCTTACCTCAGAGATCAGGGATATCGCTACGGTAGACCAGGGCTTCAATATTGGTACCGCCTATCAGGTGAACCAGGGTTTTGACTATGCAATACTCGAGAATGCCCGGAAGCTAGAACAAGGTCGAGACTACCAGTTCGAATCACAACTCGGTTATATCTCTCTTAATCAGCGACTCAGTAATGACGAGGTGCTGGGTGTGGCCTATCAGTTTACTTTTAATGGTCAGGTCTTCCAGGTTGGAGAATTTGCAAACGGAGGAGTCGATGCCACCACAGTATCCCCGGGTGTGGAGTTAGAGGTAACCAACAATACCCTTATTCTAAAACTCCTGAAAAGTAATATTACCAATGTGGAAGATCCGATCTGGGATCTGATGATGAAAAATATTTACTCTACCGGCGCGTTTCAGCTTAGTCAGGAAGATTTTAAATTCAATATCCTCTACTCGGATCCTACACCGAGGAATTATATCACACCTGTTGAGACCGGTCCTGGTTCGGGTTGGCCCGATGAAACAGACCCCAATGGTCCGCTCGAACAGCGGATCCTGCTCGATGTTTTTAATCTGGATCGACTCAACGTATACAACGATGTACAGCGTGGTGGAGACGGTTTCTTCGATTTTATTCCAGGCATTACCGTCAATACCCAGAACGGGCAGATCATATTCACTAAAGTGGAACCTTTTGGTGAATATATTTTTGAGGAACTCGGAGGCGGGATTTACGATGTTGATAACGATCAGGGGTACAATGCGAATCAGCAGAAGTATGTTTTCAGGAATATGTACGCCAAGACCAAAGCAGCGTCGCTTCAGGATGCCCAGAAGAACAGATTCCGGTTAAGAGGACGTTATAAATCTGAAGGAAGCAGCGGAATCCCGATCGGGGCTTTCAATGTGCCACGGGGTTCGGTAAGGGTCACTGCCGGTGGTCGTCAGCTTCAGGAAGGAATAGACTATACGGTGAATTATCAGGCCGGAACAGTACAAATTCTCGACCCCAGCCTGCAGGCTTCCAATACACCGATCAATATCGATGTGGAAAACAACGCAGTTTTTGGTCAGCAGACCCGTCGATTTACGGGTATCAACGTAGATCATCAGTTCAATGAGAAATTTACCCTGGGGGCGACTTTCCTGAATCTTAATGAGCGTCCGTTAACCCAAAAATCCAATTTTGGGCTCGAACCGGTGAACAATACTATTTTCGGAGTCAATGGAAATGTATCTACTGAGATCCCATTCCTGACCCGGCTGGTCAACAAATTACCGAATATAGATACCGATGTACCTTCCAATCTGTCGTTCCGCGGCGAAGTGGCGGTATTGAGACCTAATTCGCCTAAGACCGCCGATTTCAACGGCGAAACTACTGCCTATCTCGACGACTTTGAAGGTGCCCAGGCCCTTATCGATATTCGCTCTTCATTGGGGTGGTTTCTGGCAAGTACGCCACAGGAATTTAAACAAGATGGAGAGGCCGACCTCGAAACGGGATACGAAAGGGCTAAAGTAGCCTGGTATACCATCGACCCCATTTTTTATACCAACCAAAGGCCGGCAGGAATTTCAGACAACGATATTTCCACCAACGAAACACGAAGGGTCTTTATAGATGAGATCTTTCCTCAAACCGATATAGCACAGGGCCAGACCACGGTACAAAATACTTTGGATATCGCTTATTATCCCAATGACAAAGGTCCCTATAATGCCAGCCCGGGATTCGATGCGTTGACCTCAGACGAAAAATGGGGCGGTATTATGCGATCTTTAAGCAGTACCAATTTTGAACAGTCTAATGTGGAATTTGTACAGTTTTGGGTCTTGGATCCCTTCGTGGATGGCATTGCGACCGGCTCGGGTGAACTGGTGATCAACCTGGGGAATATTTCTGAGGATGTACTGGAAGACGGAAGGAAACAATACGAAAATGGCCTGCCTGGTGTAAACAGCAATGACCTGACTAACTCCACCGAATGGGGTAGGGTACCCGCCACACAATCGCTGGTATATGCCTTCGATGCCGATGAGGCCAACAGGGCATTCCAGGATATCGGTTTAGACGGGCTTGCGGATGAAGAAGAGGCCGCACAAGGCTATAACGGGCCTGCAGACGACCCTGCACTCGATAACTATGTATACTATCTGAACCGCGACGGGAACATCCTGGAGCGTTATACCGATTTTAATAATGTGGAGGGGAATTCCCCTGTGCAGGTTACCAACACCAACAGAGGATCCACTACGCTGCCCGATGTGGAGGATGTTGACCGCGACCTTACGATGAACACGATCAACAGTTATTTTGAATACCGCATCCAAATTGAGCCAAATACCACAGTAGATGATCTCTACGTAACAGACATAAATGAAGGAAGTACACCGACTCTGCCCAATGGGGACCAGCTCAACAGGAGATGGATACAGTATAAAATTCCACTTGCCGATTTTACAGATGCCGTTGGAGGTATTGTCGACTTCCGATCTATCAGCTATATGCGGATGTATATCACCGGGTTCGATGATCCTGTAGTGCTGAGGTTCGCGACCCTAGACCTGGTTCGGGGCGACTGGCGGAACTATACAAATTCATTACAACCTGGCGAAGATCCGCCAGAAGACGATGGTACCGTGGTAGATGTCAATACCGTAAATATTGAGGAGAACAGCCAGCGTACCCCGATACCGTATGTATTGCCTCCAGGAGTTCAAAGGGAACAGCTAAACAACAACAATACCATTATTCGTCAGAATGAACAGTCGCTTTCGTTTAATTTTGACGGGCTCGAACCACAGGATTCCAGAGGGGTATTTAAAAACGTTGATGTTGATATGCGACAGTATCAACGCCTGAAAATGTTTATGCACGCCGAGGAGATCGCAGAATCGGACTATTTGGACGATGAGCTTCCGATCGTTGGTTTTCTGCGAATGGGTACAGATTTTACCGATAACTTTTATCAGATTGAAGTTCCCCTGGAATTCACTCCCTTTGGGTCTACCTCACCTGATATCATCTGGCCTTCAGTCAATGAATTGGATGTGGTCCTGGCCGACCTCAGGAAGATAAAATCACAAGGTATCGTAGATCAAACACTTGGCGGTTTGGTTTATTATGAAATTATCGGAGGGGAACCGGTACAGGTCGACGAATTCGCACCGAGAACGCTGGGTCAGATTCGAATTGGTATAAGAGGAAATCCTTCGCTGGGCAGTATTCGTAGCATAATGGTAGGGGTAAAAAATATCGATGATCTCCCCGCCCGGGCCGAGGTATGGTTTAATGAACTAAGGCTTGCAGGATTTGATAATGATGGTGGATGGGCAGCCACTGCTTCCATGGATGCCAATATCGCCGATTTTGCCAATGTTTCTGCTACCGGCGGACTCAGTACTTCTGGTTTCGGGGCGATCAATCAAAGACCAAATGAACGATTAAGAGAGGATGCGATCAATTATGATGTAGTGACTAATGTGGAGATAGGTCAGCTTCTGCCTAAAAAATGGAATATCCAGATCCCTTTTAACTATGGTATCGCCGAACAGTTGATCACTCCCGAATTCGACCCGGTTTACGACGACCTGAAGCTCGAAGACCGTATCGATGCGGCTGATACACCCGCTGAAGCCGAAGCCATTAAAGAGCAGGCTGAAGACTATACCAAGAGAACTAGTATTAATTTTATCGGGGTTCGTAAGAACCGGAACCAGGAGGCTGAGGAGCATTTCTACGATATCGAAAATTTCACTTTTAACTATTCCTACAACGAGACCGATCATCGTGATTTTGAAGTCGCTGAGCTCCAGGATCAGGGCGTTCAAACCGGATTTGTTTACAATTATAATTTTAAACCAGCCACGGTTGAACCTTTTCAAAAGAATGATTCCATTTTTAGAAGTCGCTATTGGCAATGGCTAAAAGATTTAAATTTCAATCTATTGCCCGCAAGCCTATCGGTTCAGTCCGACATAAATCGGCAATTCAATCAGCAACGTTTCAGAGACGTGCTGGAGCCTGGTGTAGAACGCCTCGAATTACCATTGTTGCAACAGCGGAACTATCTCTTTAACTGGCAATATGCGCTGAACTATAGCCTGTCTAAATCACTTCGTTTAAACCTCACTTCGTCGAATAACAGGATCGTACGAAACTATTTCACGGAAGCCGGCAACCCCGATTCGGATATAAACCCTGAACTGGGGATTTGGGATGGATTCTTCGATGTTGGGGAACCCAACCGTCATGCCCAACAGTTCCAGTTGAATTACGACATTCCTTTTAATAAAATCCCTTTTCTGGATTTTATCAATACCCAGTACACCTATACGGCTAATTTCGACTGGCAAAGAGGTGGAGATGCGATCCGGGAAGTAACGGGCGAAGACATTAACACTGTCCAGAATGCCAGTACGCATACAATAACGGCAGCCTTAAGTATGCCGCGTTTTTACGATATCATAGGCCTTAAAAAACGCGAGGGAAAAGGCGATGATATTGAAGTCAGGGTAGACAAAGCCGGCAATCCGGCCGATGGGAAGCAGAAGAAAAGCAAGGGTAAAACCAGTCCGGCTGTAAATACTCTGATCGATATAGTGACCATGGTAAAAAGACTTAATGTTAATTATAGTCAAAACAGTGGTCAGGTATTGCCGGGATATACCCAGTCGCTCGGATTTATCGGTACAACTCGTCCCAGCCTTGGTTTTGTATTCGGAAGCCAGGCTGATGTCCGTTTTGAGGCGGCCAGGAACGGCTGGCTAACGGTTTTCCCCGAGTTTAATGAACAATTTACCAGGCGAACCAATAAACAGTTGAATATTACAGCTACAGCACAACCCGTATCGGATCTGACCATCGATATAGTAGCCGATCGTCAATCGCTCAGATCGTTCCAGGAGAACTATAGAGTGGAGAATGGCGAATATATTCCACTTACACCATTTAATTCAGGGAATTTTAGTATTTCGACAATATTGATAGGCACCTCATTCAGCAAGAGTGATGAACTGACCTCCAGTACTTTTGATGCTTTCAAAGACAACCGCATTACTATTGCCAACAGGCTCATCACCGAACAAGGATTGCCCGACGAAGGTGTAGATGCAGACGGCTTCCCGATACGCTATGGCAAGACTAACCAGGATGTGCTTTTACCAGCCTTCTTTGCCGCCTACGGTGGCCAGGATGTTAACCGTGTAAACCTGAGTGCTTTTAGAGATATCCCACTTCCGAATTGGAATATAAAATATACCGGTCTGATGAAGAATAAGTGGTTTAGGAAAAAATTTAAGCGCTTTTCACTCAGCCATGGCTACCGTGCCAGTTACAGTGTAAACCTGTTTCAGACCAACCTGGAACGACAACAGCTCATCAATGATGGATTACCACCCTATAATGCCGAGAATCAGGATATTCTCCCTGAGCAAATCATCAACAATGTAGTGCTCACAGACCAGTTCAACCCACTGATGCGAATCGATTTTGAAATGGCCAATTCGATGAGCGTACTGGCCGAGGTCCGCACAGACAGGGCCCTTTCGCTTAGTTTCGACAACTCCTTATTGACCGAAATCAATGGGAAGGAATATACAGTAGGATTGGGTTACCGGTTTAAGGATGTAAAAGTGGTGACCCGTATCGCCGGAGAAAAACAACGCTTAAAAGGCGATCTCAATTTAAAAGCCGATGTATCTCTTCGCGATAATATCACCATCATAAGGAATCTGGATATCGACAGCAATCAGATCACTTCAGGACAAAACTTACTTTCGATTAAGTTTACGGCCGACTATGCTCTGAGTAAAAACCTGAATGCGCTCTTCTTTTATGATCACTCTTTCTCCAAATTTGCAGTCTCAACTGCCTTTCCACAAACCACAATAAATACCGGTTTTACATTGCGATATAATTTTGGAAATTAGTAGTTCTATTAAGTCATTTCCATAGACCAGAAGACGGAAACAGCGACAAATTTTTCGCTGTCTTTTTTATTTGAAAACCTTATCATTATCCCTTACATTTGCTGGCAACAATTGGGATAGTGCACTGTAAAAGACACATTCCGAAACACAAATCAATTCATAAAGCATGGAAATTCCTGCCGAATTAAAGTATACCAAGGATCACGAATGGATCCGTATAGAAGGTGATATTGCGACAGTGGGAATCACTGATTTTGCCCAGGGCGAACTCGGTGATATCGTTTATGTGGAAGTTGAAACACTTGATGAGTCGCTCGAGAGAGAAGAAGTATTTGGCACGGTTGAGGCTGTAAAGACCGTTTCGGACTTATTCCTTCCTTTGGCCGGAGAGATTATCGAATTCAACGAATCCCTGGAAGACGCTCCCGAAATTGTAAATTCCGATCCTTATGGCGAGGGTTGGATGATCAAGATCAAAATCCAAAATCCGGAAGAGGTTTCCGATTTACTTACCGACCAGCAGTACAAGGAATTAATAGGTGCTTAAATCTTACAAATACACCCTTGCGTTCTTCGCCTGGATGTTTCTTATTACATATTTGAGCCTGGCCAGTTTTTCGGAATATGGGGGGCTACCATTAGAGATACCCCATTTAGACAAAGTGGTGCATTTCACCTTTTACTTTGTTGGAAGTATACTGGCGTGTTTCTTTGTTCGTGAACGGACCGCTGGCAGAATAACGCTCACAAAAGTCATGATTTATACCGCTGTTTTCATGACGATTTTCGGATTGATCATCGAATATTTACAGTATTTTATGACCTATGATCGTAGCGGAGAGGTTCTCGATTTTATGGCCAATTTTATAGGGGTAATCCTGGGTCTGATCCTTGTAAAATACCTGTTTTCCGTTAAATGGGGTTTAAATTGGCGGGATTAGTTGCTTTTTTATTAAATTAATAGTTAAATTAGCGAAGATTAAATCGAAATAATATGGAACTGAAAAAGAACCCAAAAGCAGACCTGAGAAAGAATAGCAGTCTATATTTCGTGCTGGGTCTGGCCTTGGTAATGGCGTTGGTTTATGGCGCTCTGGAGTGGAAGACTTACGACAAGACTAGTGAATATGACATCTCAATGAATGTTGAAGATTCATTGGATGAGGAAGTGCCGATGACCGAACAGATAAAAACTCCACCACCACCACCACCGCCTGCAGCACCTGAAGTTATCGAGGTTGTGGAAGATGAAGAGGAAGTGGAAGAAACAGTTATCGAATCTACTGAAACCAGCCAGGAGGAAGAGGTTATAGAGGTAGAAGATGTTGAGGTAGACGAAATGGATGAGGATATCGATGTACCTTTTGCAGTTATCGAAGATGTGCCGATTTTCCCGGGATGCGAAGGAGCAAAAGACAAAAGAGCCTGCTTTAACGAGATGATGCAGAAGCATATCAGGAAAAACTTCCGTTATCCTGAGATCGCACAGGAAATGGGAATCCAGGGTCGGGTAAATGTGATGTTTACGATCCAGAAAGATGGTTCGATAGGCAATATCCGTTATAGGGGCCCGGATAAGAATCTGGAAGCCGAAGCTTTGAGGATTATCGAAAAACTTCCAAAGATGACACCAGGTAAGCAAAGGGGACGCGCTGTAAGGGTACCTTTCAGTATTCCGATCACCTTTAAATTGCAATAAGAGTCCACAAGAAATTTATAGCCCGGTAGACAACTACCGGGTTTTTTTTTGCTTCTCGGATTCAAAAACATAAAGAGCACTTTATTATTTCTAGGATAAACGCCATTATTTCGTTGCAAGAGTTTTAACCGGGCCTTATCTTTGCATGCCATTTCCCGGACCATGACTGTCGGGATTTAGACGAAATCCATACCTGATGAAAACCGCATTGAATTCGGTAAAAAGCAATTCTCTTACTGCTGTATTTACCGACTTTAAGGAGATTACAAAGGCCCGACTGGCCATAAGTGTTGTGTTTTCTTCAATTGCGGGCTATTTGTTAGGTGCATACGAGATCGAGCTGATATCACTTTTGTTGCTGGGCTTCGGCGGGTACTGTATGGTAGGCGCATCTAATGCATTTAATCAGGTCATCGAACGCGATCTCGATGCGTTGATGAACCGTACAAGGAACAGACCTGTTGCCTCGGGAAGAATGAGGCCGAACATCGCGCTGCTCATCGCCTCGATCATGACTGTTCTTGGAGTGATATCGCTCTATTATCTAAGTCCTAAGACAGCAATGTTTGGGGCTATTTCCATATTTCTTTATACCTGTGTTTATACCCCCTTAAAGACGAAAACACCTCTGGCTGTATTTGTGGGGGCATTTCCCGGAGCCATTCCTTTTATGCTCGGATGGGTAGCTGCCACAAATGATTTCGGCATAGAGCCAGGTACCTTGTTTATGATACAGTTCTTCTGGCAGTTTCCTCATTTCTGGGCACTTGGCTGGATACTGGATGACGACTATAGCAAAGCCGGTTTCAAATTGTTGCCAACAGGGAAAAAAGATAAAGGCACGGCGCTGCAAATTATTATGTATACTTTTTGGATGATCATTATTTCGGTCGTTCCTGCATTTGGAATCACAGGGCGCCTTCATTTGTCTGTTCCGGCAGCGGTTATTGTGTTGTTGATGGGACTGGTGATGTTGTATTTTGCTTTTAGATTATTTGAAAAACGTGATAATAAATCCGCGAGGGGATTGATGATAGCCAGTGTGAGTTACATCACCCTGATGCAAATTACCTATGTGTTCGATAAATTTTTATACTAAAACATGAATGTAACACAGAGCTCATCTAAAGAAAAAAATGCCAGGGCCAGGAAAATGATGCTCTGGTTTGGAATGGCAAGTTTGATTATGGGTTTTGCCGGTTGGACCAGCGCCTATATCGTAAGCAGCACCAGAGAAGATTGGATCGAGGATTTTACCTTGCCCTCGGCTTTCATCTATAGTACGGCGATGATCATTTTGAGTAGTTTCTCTTATATTCTAGCTCAGAGAGCTTTGAAGAATGGTCAGGACGCTAATTGTACGAAGTGGTTAGTGCTGACTTTTATCCTGGGAATCGGATTTATCGCTATACAATTTTTTGGTTTTTCGCAGTTGATCGGTCAAGGATATTATTTTACCGGCCCCAGCAGTAACATTACCATGTCTTATATATTCCTTATTGCAGCCGTACATATAGTGCATGTAGTGGCCGGACTAATTTCACTTTTGGTAGTGCTCATAAACCAGCTAAGAGGGAAATATTCTGCCGCTGATATGTTAGGTATGGAATTGGGCGCTACCTTCTGGCATTTTTTAGACCTGTTGTGGGTGTACCTGGTCTTGTTTTTCTATTTCTATAGATAAAATCTAAAATTCTCGGGTTTTACAGAAATCCACTTTTGTTTGTAGTAAAAAAATGTAAATTTGCCAATAATCAACAAACACCAACTTTAATTTATGGAAACATCGGTTACCACTGCTTCGGAAGGTCGCGTATGGGGAGGCGGAAACAGACCATTGGATGCCAGTTATGGCAAACTGATGATGTGGTTCTTTATCGTTTCAGATGCCCTTACCTTTTCGGGCTTTCTGGCCTCATATGGTTTTTCCCGATTTAAGTTTATCGAGACATGGCCCATCGCCGATGAGGTATTCACCCACGTTCCTTTTTTCCACGGTAATTATCCGATGTATTATGTGGCGTTTATGACGTTCATACTGATCATGTCTTCTGTAACAATGGTGCTCGCGGTAGATGCCGGCCACAAAATGATACAGAAGAAAGTTATTCTCTATATGTTCCTTACCATTATAGGTGGGGCGATCTTCGTAGGATCGCAGGCATGGGAATGGGCTACCTTTATTAAAGGAGACTATGGTGCAATCGAAACTAAAGGCGGCCGTATTCTCCAATTCGTAAAAGCCGATACAGGAGAACGCGCAGCATTGGCAGATTTTGCCAAGACCTTGCCTGGTGAAAGAGTAGATCATGAGCGCAGAAATGGTGTTTGGTTTTATCAGGATAAGGCATTACCCTCTTTCTCTGTTAATGAGGTTACCGAAGGGCTGTTGGCAAATCCTAATATTTTAATAAGAACAGAAACTATTACTGAAGAAGGAGAGAAACTGCTTCTTACCAGAGAAGAATCGCTCACAAGGATCAAAGATGCCAAGGAAGTAGTAGAAGGAGCCAACCTTGTCCACAATGAATATGGGAGTCGTTTGTTTGCAGACTTTTTCTTCTTTATCACAGGATTTCACGGTTTCCACGTATTCTCAGGAGTGGTGATCAATATTATCATATTTTTTAATATCATACTGGGTACTTACGAAAGAAGAGGCCATTATGAAATGGTAGAGAAAGTAGGTTTGTACTGGCACTTTGTAGATTTGGTGTGGGTATTTGTATTTACATTTTTCTATCTGGTTTAAATTTAAGATTAGTATATGGCGCACGAACATAAACTCGAAATTTTCAGAGGCCTGCTCAAGTTTAAGTCGAACACCCAAAAGATCTGGGGCGTACTTGTATTTCTTACCATTGTTACCGCGGTAGAAGTAGGATTGGGAATCACAAAACCCGATGTGCTTACATCCAATACATTTATAGGGATGAAGCTTCTAAACTGGATCTTTATCATACTCACCCTGGTGAAGGCGTACTATATCGCCTGGGATTTTATGCACTTGCGCGACGAAAAAAGTTCGCTGCGAAGAGCTATAGTATGGACCCCGATTTTCCTGGTGAGTTACCTGATCTTTATCTTGCTGTATGAGGCCGACTATATTTATATCGTCTTCAGGGACGGATTCGTCACCTGGGATTTCTAATAAGGAATTAACATTATTAAAAGACGGTTTCAGGACCGTCTTTTTTAATTTTGCAGCATTGTGTAGATACTGGTGAAAAAGAAATTTGTATTAATAATCTTGTTTGTCTTTCCTCTGGTGGTATATCTCTTTTTTGCCAGCGGGGTTACCAATTTTGGAAGACTTCCCGTGATCACAGAGAACATTGGAGAATTGGACAAGTTCGATACTCCGGAGCGGTTCTCAGGTAAGATCAGCATACTGGGTTTCTTAGGCGAAAACCTCGAGCTTAAAAAAACAAATGCCTTTAACCTTAACCAAAAAATATACAAGCGTTTCTACGAGTTCACAGATTTCCAGATGCTGATGGTAGTTCCCAAGGGGACTGAAGAAAAAGTAGAATCCCTGAAAAAGGAATTAAGTAGCCTGGCCGATACCCGTAAATGGAAATTTGTATATGCCAATGAAACCGAGATCCGACAACTCTTCAATGCGCTGAATACAGATCTTGTGCTAGACGAACACCTCGGTACTCCTTATGTATTTATTGTAGATAAAGAAAGAAACCTCAGGGGAAGGAACGAGGACGAAAATGGAGGTCTTAAATTCGGGTTCAACGCCACTTCGGTAGCCGATATCAATAACAAAATGGTAGACGATGTCAAGATAATTCTGGCCGAATACAGGCTCGCGCTGAAAAAAAGGAAATCGGTAAGCGATACCCCATGAAAAAGAATAAGTATACATATGTATGGGTTTCACTGGTAGTACTGGTTTTTGGCATCATATTTATTCCAAAAATTATCAATAGGATTAGCCAGAAGGAGGTCCTGGACGAGAACAGGATGCATCAACTGGAATCGTCTGAAAAGCTGGCTTACATCACCCTCAATGGGGAAAGACGAAAAGTGCCTGATTTTACCTTTATCAATCAGGATAGTTTGGTTATTTCCAATGAAGACTATAAGGGCAAAGTATTTGTGGTCGATTTTTTCTTTACAACCTGTCCCAGTATTTGTCCGCTGATGAGCAGAAACCTGGTGGAGCTGCAAGAAGAGTTCAGGGAATTCGAGAATTTCGGACTGGCGTCATTTACGATCAATCCGCAACACGATACCCCGGGGGTTTTAAAACAATATGCGGAAAGCTATGGTATTTCCGATATGGATTGGCATTTGCTCACCGGCGATCTGGAACAAGTCTACGACCTCGCCAATACCGGCTTTAATATTTATGCGGCAAAAGATGATCAGGCACCCGGTGGGTTCGAACATTCAGGGTTGTTTGCACTGATCGATAAACAAGGGTATATTAGAAGTCGGCTCGATGATTTTGGCAACCCTATCATCTATTACAGGGGGACTATCTCAGAAGAACAGAAAATAAATGCAGAAGGAGAAACCCAACAGATAGGCATGCTTAAAGAAGATATCAGGAAGTTGTTGAAGGAATAAAGAGATGGATAAAGAACGACGGGAAAAGGATTTTAACCGCTGGATCACGGCGATCTCGATCATCGTTCCGTTGGTGGTAGTCTTGCTATTTGGGGTAAAACTCCCGAATGTTGATCCACTCTATTTTCTACCTCCTGTGTATGCCAGTATAAATGCGTTTACTGCTCTATTATTGATCGTGGCCGTTTGGGCTATAAAAAACGGCAAAAGACAATTGCATCAGAATCTCATGACGACTTGCATCTTGTTGTCTCTTTTATTTTTGCTGATGTACGTGGCCTACCATATGACATCTGATGCTACACCTTACGGAGGGCAGGGAGTTTTGCGATATCTTTATTTCTTTATCCTGATATCTCACATTGCTTTGTCGATTGTCATTATACCGCTGGTGTTAAAGACTTATGCCCGAGCTTATTTAAAAAAATTTGAATCGCATAGGAAACTGGCAAAAATCACTTTTCCCATTTGGCTTTATGTGGCCGTTTCAGGCGTAGTTGTATATGTAATGATATCTCCATATTATGCGTATTGACGGAAAGAAAAACATCTTATATCGTATAAAATTTTGGGCAGTACAGACTTCCAAATCTGTTGCCATTATTGGGATAATCTTCATGCTGTTTTTCCCAATGGAAGCTTCTGCTCAATGTGCGATGTGCCGGGCGGTATTGGAAAGTTCGGGTGAGAATTCGATGGCCGAGGGAATTAACGACGGAATCGTTTACCTGATGGCCATTCCGTACATTCTGGTGGCATTTCTTTTCTACTTTGTTTACCGAAAATTGAAGAGCAAGCCCGCTTAGGCTATTTTTAACACTTTTTAATACTGTAAAGTGTAACAATTCCGGTTGCTCAGAGTCTTATTTAAGTACGTTACAGCATTCATCAATCAACAAGTTACCAACCCGATGTTTGATATTGAAAGATGGCAGGAGATATTCGACACCATCCGTAAAAACAAATTGCGCACTTTTCTCACGGGGCTTTCTGTAGCCTCCGGGATATTTATTCTTGTTATTTTACTGGGCTTTGGCCAGGGAATGCAGAATGGCATTGCCCACGAATTTCAGCAGGATGCTGCGACCAGTGTCTGGGTTTGGCCGGGCGTTACTTCCAAAGAGTTCAAGGGCCTTAATCCGGGCAGAAGAATTCAACTTCGAAACGAGAATTACTATAAATCTGCTGAGCTTTTTAAGGAGGAGATCGAGTATAAATCCCCTCGGATTTTTGTCCGGGATATTTCCGTGAACTATGGTAATGAGGCCCTTGTTTATAGTGTTCAGGGAGTATCGTACCAATTCCAGCAGATTGAAAACTGCAAAATGTCGGAAGGCCGGTTCATTAATTATAGCGATGAAATGAAGACTGCCAAGGTAGTTGTGCTGGGGAATAAAATAAAAAGAGATGTTTTTAATCACGTGGAAAACCCTCTTGGCGATTTTATAGAGATCTCAGGGATACCATTTAAGATCATAGGCTTTTTCCACGAACAGGAAGAGCGCGAAGAAGAACGTATATATATCCCTATCACGACAGCGCAAAGAGTATTTAACGGGGGAGACCGCATTAATAATATGTCATACACCCTGCCTCCTGTAGAAAACTTCGACCAGGCGGCCGCCCAGGCTATTGCTTTTAAAGAAGACCTGCAAACCTATTTACAGCAGGCCCATATCGTAGCCCCCGATGATACCAGTGCCCTGAATGTGTGGAGTGCTTTAGAGGAAGCAAAACGTTATTACGGGCTTACCGGTAATATAAAATTCTTCTTTTGGTTTGTAGGGATATGTACCATAATCGCTGGGGTCGTTGGGGTGAGTAATATTATGTTGATCGTTGTCAAAGAACGCACTCGTGAGATCGGTATCAGAAAAGCTCTGGGAGCAAAACCTTGGGCTATAGTGGGAATGATCCTGCACGAGTCGATTTTTGTTACGGCCATTTCAGGTTTTGCGGGACTAATTTTTAGTATGGGGCTCTTAGAACTTATAGGGCCTCATGTTGAGGTCGATTATGTAGTGAATCCTTCGGTGAATTTCACCGTTGCCATATCTACCGTTTTTGTGCTTATTCTGGCAGGTACCATTGCAGGCTTTTTTCCTGCGTGGCGTGCTGCCAGGATACATACTATAGATGCCTTAAGGGACGAATAAACTTTAAAGAGATGTTTAACAGGGATCGTTGGAAAGAAATTTTAGAAGTACTTACCACCAATTTGTTCAGGACAGTACTTACGGCTTTCGGCGTATTCTGGGGTATATTGATCCTTATTATTCTCCTGGCTGCAGGCAAAGGACTTGAAAATGGAATCAAAGCCGATTTTGGTGATATTGCTACCAATACCATGTTCATGTGGACCAGAAGTACTACTAAAGCTTATGCAGGACTTCCCAAAGACCGCGAATTTGAATTTAAGATTCAGGACGTGCAGACCATACGAGAAACTATCCCCAATCTTAGGTTTATTTCACCGAGAAACCGGTTAGGAGGTTTCCGCGGTGGTAGTAATGTAGTACGCGGCATCAATACCGGTGCCTACAATATCTATGGAGACTATCCGCAAATTATCAACCAGGATCCCATGACCATCACCTCTGGCAGGTTTCTAAATCAGAACGATATACGTGAGAAGAGAAAAATAGCCATAATAGGCCGTGGGGTTCGTAATGATCTTTATGATATAGATGAAGAAGTATTGGGCACCTATATCAAAATCCAGGGCGTAAATTTTATGGTGGTAGGCACTTATAAGAAGAATAATACCGGCGATGACGGTGAAGAAGCTCAGAAGGAAATATTTGTACCCTTCACTACTTTCTCACAGGCTTTTAACCGGGGAGAGGATGTGGGTTGGATGGCCATCACCGCTAATGATGGACATTCCATAACCGGACTAAAAGACAAGATCATCAGCTCGATGAAGGAAAAACATAAAGTTCATCCCGAGGACAACAGAGCCATTGGATTTTTCGATCTCTATGAACAGTACAACAGGGTGGAAAGCCTATTTGGTGCTATGGGATTTATCGCCTATTTCGTTGGTGTATTAGTTTTATTATCAGGAATTATTGGTGTGAGTAATATCATGCTGATCGTGGTTAAAGAACGCACCAAAGAAATTGGGATACGAAGGGCACTCGGGGAAGATCCATGGTCTATCAAAAAACAAATATTACTCGAATCGATTTTCCTTACCATAATTTCGGGAATGGCGGGTATCGTGATGGGAGCATTGTTCATTTATGGGGTTAATGCGCTACTCGATGCCAACGGCCCTGTAGATATGTTCCTCAACCCCTCAGTTAGCCTGGGTGTGGTTAGCATTGCCCTGGTGATACTGATTATTTCTGGACTACTGGCCGGATTTATACCAGCCCAGAGCGCTATCCGGGTTAGACCTATAGAAGCGCTCAGAACAGAATAAAATATAAAAGAGATCTAAATACATCAATCAATAGAAAGCATTAGCCATGAAAAAATCGATTACTGTCATCATCCTGATTATTATAGTTATAGCCTTTGGCTTTTCGATGGTATACCTCTACCAGAAAAATGCTGAGGATCCTATCGTCTATGAAACCGAAAAGCCCAGCAAACAGACTATTATTAAAAAAGCTGTAGCTACGGGAAGTATTTTACCGCTCGAAGAAGTGCTGATCAAACCCAACATTTCTGGGGTTATCGAAGAGATATATGTAGAAGGAGGAGACTATGTAACCACCGGTGATTTGCTGGCCAAGATCCGTGTTGTACCAAATCTTAACGCCCTGAATGATGCAAGGAACGACATCGATGAGGCCAAGATTAACCTCGACGACCAAAGACGAAATTTTGACAGGCAAAAAAGCCTGTTCGATAAGGGGGTTATTTCACAAGTAGATCTCGAAAGAGCACAGGTAAGCCACGATCAGGCAAAACAATCCTACCAGGCTGCCAATAAGCGTTACGATATCGTAAAAACGGGTACTACCCGTGGTCTCAGCAGTGCAGCAAATACATTGATTCGCTCAACCGTAACAGGAATGGTGCTCGAAGTACCAGTAGAGGTCGGAAATCAGGTGATTGAAAGCAATAATTTTAACGAAGGAACCACCATTGCTGCGGTAGCTGATGTGGAAAAAATGATTTTTGAAGGAAAGGTCGATGAATCTGAAGTAGGGAAGATAAAAGAAAACCTGCCGCTCGAGATCACCGTTGGAGCCCTCGAAGATCAGGTTTTCGACGCCATTCTAGACTATATTGCCCCAAAGGGCAATGAAGAGAACGGGGCGATCCAATTCGAGATCAAAGGAACCTTAACCAAGGCCGATTCCATTTTTATCAGGGCAGGTTTGAGTGCTAATGCTTCCATTATTTTAGACCGGGCAGATAGTGTTCTGGCTTTGAAGGAAGCCCTGGTCCAATTCGATCCTGATACTAAAAAGCCTTTTGTGGAAGTAGCCACAGGCGAGCAGCAATTCGAACGCAGAGATGTTGAACTGGGTATTAGCGATGGTATCTTCGTAGAGGTAAAATCTGGTTTGGAAACAGACGATGACATCAAAGTCTGGAACGAGATTGAATCGGATGAGATCGGGGGATAGCTTTATTGGAATAAAAAGTCGCACAACTTTTGTAACATTTTAACAAATTAGATGTCCTATTACCGGGACTGAAAAAACCATAAAATTCAACTATGGCAACAATGATTGAAATCAAAGACCTGCATAAGTCATATCAGATGGGAAAGAATTCCCTTCACGTATTAAAGGGGATCGATTTTTCTGCCGAAGAAGGTGAACTTGTAGCGATTATGGGCTCTTCAGGATCGGGTAAGTCTACACTTCTCAATATCCTGGGACTGCTCGATGTGGCCGATTCTGGTCAATACCTTCTCGATGGAAAGCTGATAAAAAACCTGAACGAGACTAAAGCCGCAAAATACAGAAACAAGTTTCTGGGATTTATTTTTCAGTCTTTTAACCTGATCAACTATAAGAGCGCGTTAGAGAATGTTACCCTGCCGCTATATTACCAGGGGGTAAGCCGAAAAGAACGGCATCGTAAAGCGTTAAAATATCTCGAGTTGGTGGGCCTTAAAGAATGGTCGCATCACCTCCCTAATGAACTTTCAGGGGGTCAAAAGCAAAGGGTGGCCATTGCACGTGCGATGGCAGCAGAGCCTAAAGTAATATTGGCCGATGAGCTTACAGGGGCTCTGGATAGTACTACTTCTTACGAAGTGATGGATGTTATTCAGAAAATCAACGATCAGGGGAATACCATTCTCGTGGTAACACATGAGAACGACATTGCCCATATGTGTAAACGCATCATCTATCTGAAGGATGGCGTAATCGAAGAAGATAAAAAAATTAAACAGGTTAGAGCCTCGGAATATGTTCAGTAGAGATACATGGAAGGAAATATTTGAGACTATCCAGAAAAACAAGCTTCGGACTTTTTTGTCTGGGTTTACCGTGGCTCTGGGTATCCTGATATTTGTTTCACTCTACGGATTGGGTAATGGCCTGATCAACACATTCGATAAGTTTTTTCAGAACGATGCCACCAATACGATCTTCCTTTTTCCCGGTAGGACAAGTATCCCTTATAAAGGGTATAAATCTGAAAGAGTGATTGAATTCGACAACAGTGATGTGGAAGATATCAAAAAGAACTTTGCGATGTTCGTGGAATATACCACCCCAAGGATTTCAAGGAATGCCCTGGTAAAATATAAGGAGGAATCAAATAATTACCAGACCAGAGCAGTAGACTGGGCCCATCAGTTCGCCGAAAAAACGATCATAATGAAAGGCCGCTTCCTGAACGTGGAGGACATAAAAAACAAGACTAAACATGCCGTAATTGGGCGTTTGGTTGAACAAGATCTCTTTGGTGGCCGGGAATCGATGGGGAAATTTATCGATGTGGGCGGCAGTGTGTTTAAGGTGGTTGGCGTTTTCCAGGACGATGGGGGAGACGATGAAGAACGACGCATATACATTCCGTATACTACCCGCCAGCTTATCGAAAAAAATACCGACGAGATAGACTTTTTCATCGTAGGCTTCAAACCTGAAATCGGATACGCCGGGGCGATGGCGCTGCAGAATAATATCGACAAGTATTTAAAGGATAAAAAATTTATCAGTCCGGACGACCGCAACGGTATATTCATCCGGAATATCGCAGATCAGCTAAAGCAGAATCAACAATTTGCTGGTGTGCTGCAATTGATCGTAACCTTCGTAGCGATCGGTACTATTATTGCCGGCATCATCGGGATAAGCAATATTATGGTCTTCGTGGTAAAGGAGCGTACAAAGGAGCTTGGAATCAGGAAAGCTTTAGGCGCCACCCCAAGGGCCGTGATAAGTACAATATTGCTCGAATCGGTTTTTATTACCACTGTTTCAGGCTTTACCGGTATGCTCGTAGGAATCGCAATACTGAGATCCCTGGGAGACGACCTGGAAGATTATTTCATATTGAATCCTTACATCAGTACCGGACTAGCCATTTTAGCCACGCTGCTTTTGATTTTCTTTGGCGCCCTGGCCGGCTATGTGCCCGCTAGAAGAGCTGCCCGGATTAAACCAATTGTTGCCTTAAGAGACGAATAAGATGAAATTCATTTTCGATAGAAATACCTGGCAAGAAATCTTTGGATCTATACAAAAAAACAAAGTACGGACCATTATCACGGTTATTGGTGTACTCTGGGGAATTTTTATCTACATCACCCTGGCCGGGTCGGCGCAGGGAATGGACAATGGTTTTGAAAAATCATTTGAAACCGTTGCGAGGAATAGTTTATTTGCGTGGTCTCAGTCAACCAGCAAACCTTATGCAGGCTATAAAACGGGCAGAAGCCTTCAGCTAAAATATCGAGATGGAGAAATACTGGCCAATAAGATACCCGAGATACAATATATCGCTCCGATCAATGCCAGAGGTGTATTTGGCGATTCGGCTGCAACTGCTGTAAGAGGTGGTAAATCGGGCAGTTATGCGGTTTATGGCTATATCCCGGTCTATGCTAAAATTGCTACCAAAAAAATTTACGACAATGGCCGATTCTTCAATGAAGAGGATATGAAGCAGTCGCGAAAGGTGTGTGTCATTGGTGAAAGAACCCAGCAGGAACTCTTTGAAAAGGACGAGGATCCTATCGGCGGGTACATACGGTTAGACGATATTTATTTCCAGGTGGTTGGGGTGCACAAATTCACACAGACCACACCATTTGAGAACGATGGCGACATATTTATTCCGTTTTCAACCTTTAGAAAAATATTCAACAAAGGAGAGAACGTAGACTTCTTTGCAATTGCTGCCTATGATAATGCTGATGTGGTCCAGGTCGAGAAAGATGTAAAAGCTGTTCTGAGAAGGAATCACAAAGTACACCCTGAAGATGAGAGGGCATTCGGGGCCTTTAATCTGGGAGAGATCTTTAATAGGATCATGGGATTCTCTAAAGGGATCACCTTTTTATCCCTTATCGTTGGTCTGGCTACTATTCTGGCCGGCGTAATCGGCATTGGAAATATTCTCCTGATCTCTGTTAAAGAACGGACCAAGGAATTAGGAATCAGGAGGGCCCTGGGGGCAACACCCCGAGAGGTGCGTATGCAGATCATTCTGGAATCGGTCTTCCTGACGATGATTGCCGGAATTGTAGGGATAATACTTGGGGCAATAGTTTTGAGTGCGCTCAATTCGGCCACCGAGGGTATCGATTTTCCCTATACCAATCCTACATTACCAATACCTCTTGTTATCGGGGCCTTATTGATCATGGTGATACTTGGAACCCTGATCGGTCTTATTCCCGCCCAAAGGGCTGTTAGCATAAAACCAATAGACGCTTTGCGTGAAGAGTAATAAATGGAATTGAAAAACACTGACAAATAATTGAGCCATGAATAAAATTGTTAAATACGCATTAATCATAGTATTGGGTCTGGGTGTTCTCTGGGCAGCCGCCTTTTTTATCAAATCGAATAGTAAATCGGTGATCACCTATGAGACCAAAACTCCGTTTACGTCTTCAATAGAGAAGAAGACAGTCGCCACGGGTAAGGTGATCCCTAAAGATGAGGTGGAGATCAAGCCACAGATCTCAGGTATTATCGATAAAATTTACCTGGAAGAAGGGGTACAAGTCAAGGCTGGCGAACTCATTGCCACCATCAAGGTCGTGCCGAATGAACAGGCGTTGAACCAGGCACAGGGGCGTGTACGGAGTGCCGATATTGCACTCAATAATGTCAAGATCGAATACGACCGGAACAAGGCACTTTTCGATAAAGGAGTAATATCCAGTCAGGCTTTTAATGAACTGCAATTACAGTACGATCAGGCCAAGCAAGAGCTCGATAATGCCAGGGCCGACTACCGGATTATCCGCCTGGGTTCTGCAGGGGGTTCTTCCAGTGCCAATACCTATATACGCGCAACTGTAGATGGCACCATCCTGGAGATCCCTGTGCGCGAAGGGGACCAGGTGATCCAGAGTAATAATTTTAACGATGGAACCACCATCGCCTCCATTGCCGACCTCGGCAAAATGATCTTTGAAGGAAAGGTAGATGAGGGAGAGGTTGATAAACTGGAACTCGGTATGCCGCTCGAGATCAGTCTCGGTGCTATTGAAGACAAAAAGTTCGATGCTAAATTAAAATTCATCGCGCCAAAGGGCACGGAAGAATCAGGAGCGGTGCAGTTCAAGATCGAGGGCGATGTTCAGGTAGACAGCAGCTTTATGATCCGCGCTGGATATAGTGCCAACGCCGAAATGGTATTGGAGCGTAAAGACAGTATAATGGTGATCCCTGAGGCCTTGCTTCAGTTCGACAAAGAGACCGATGAGCCTTATGTAGAGATCATGACGGGCGATCAGGAATTTGAAAGAAAGGATATCGAGATCGGAATCTCAGATGGGGTAAATGTGGAGATCGTTTCCGGAATTACAGAAGAAGACGAGGTGAAAGTATGGAATGAAACAGAACCGATCAAGAAAGGGGAAGAGGATGAAGATGAGGAAGAAGACGCTTAGCAGACGATCAATCACTGAATAATAATACAATCAAAAGACGAATATGAAACTTAAGTTAACTGTAATTCTGGTAATGTCTCTTGCCCTCGGCTTACAAGCCCAGCAGAGGAAATGGACTTTGGAAGAATGTGTAACCTATGCGGTGGAAAACAATCTCACGGTCCAGCAATTTGAGCTTGATCTGGAAGATGCTAAGATAGATAAATCGGATGCGATCGGTAATTTCCTGCCAACGCTGAACGGACAATTGAACGCTGCGGTCAATACCGGTCTTTCTTTCGACCCTACAACTCAGGAACCGGTAAATGCCACTCAATTTACCTCCTCGGGTGTGGTTAGTTCTCAATTAAACATCTTTGATGGCCTGCGAAATATACATCAATTGAACAGGGCTAAACTCAACGCTATAGCCAACCAGTACCGACGCGATGATCTGGTCGACGACATCCGTCTTAATGTGGCCAATTCCTATTTACAGGTATTGTCTAACAAGGAATCCCTTAAAGTGGCCAGGGCGCAATATGTTGTAACCGAACAAGATCTTAAAAGGACAAAGGAACTGGTAGAATCTGGCGTGGTTCCTCGCGGTGATTTGCTCGAAATCGAGGCGACCGCCGCGAACCAGGAGCAGGCGATCGTTAACGGAGAGAGCCTGGTAACTATTGCGCTTATTAATCTTGCGCAGTTATTACAGATTACAGACTATGAAAATTTTGATATTGCCGATGAAGAGTTCGAAGTTCCACTGTCCGAAATTTTGGACAATAATCCCAAGGAGATCTTCACAAAAGCGATGGATTTCAGGAACGACATTAAATTCTCGCAGGCCAATGTAGAGCTCGCTGAGAAAGACCTGTCTATTGCCAAAGCATCGAATTTCCCTACTCTGGGTGCATTTTTCAATTATAACACACGATATTCCGATAATTTCTTTGATCCGGTTACCGGTATAGTGGTTCCTTTCGAAAACCAGCTTTGGACCAATGACGGGATATCTTTCGGTGGCCAGGTCAACATTCCGGTATTTAACGGGAACAGTACCCGAAACAGTATCAAAAGGTCAAAAATATCACTTGAAAAGGCTAAGGTGCAGTTCGAACAGAACAAACTCGAACTGGAGACTACTATCAACCAGGCCTATGTTGATGTCCAGAGTTTTGGTAAGGCTTATGAAGCGGCGGAGAAGACACTTGAAGCCCGGCAGACTTCCCTGGATTATGCCAGAGAGCGTTACGATGTTGGTCTGATGAATGCCTTCGACTATGGTCAGGCACAAGCCAGACGTGACGATGCGGCTGCGGATGCCATCCGGACCAAATATGAATATATTTTCAGGATTAAGATCCTGGAGTTCTATTTCGGGCTGCCGATTGTTTTAAACTAGAGTATATTTGTGGCCTTATGGCCATAGTTCTTAATCTTGAAACCGCTACCACCAATTGCTCGGTGTCGATTGCACGCGATGGAAAGAACCTTTCTCTGATCGAGGAAGATCATGCGCGCTATTCTCATTCCGAACAATTGCATCTTTTTATTGAACGTAGCATGGAAGAGGCTAAGGTAGAGCTTAAAGACCTCGATGCCGTAGCCGTAAGCAAGGGCCCGGGTTCTTACACAGGTCTGCGCATTGGAGTTTCCACTGCCAAAGGCCTTTGTTATGCCCTTGATATCCCTTTGATTTCAGTTGATACACTGGAGAGTATGGCCTGTTCGGTTTCTGTAGAAAGTGGTTATATAATTCCGTTACTCGATGCCCGGCGAATGGAAGTCTACGCCGCAGTTTTTGATCATACAGGAAAACTGATTAAACCCACCTGGGCTGAGGTGGTCGATGAAAATTCCTTTTCGGAATTTATAAATCAAGAACCCGTACACCTGCTAGGCAATGGTTCAATAAAATGCCGGGAGCTCCTTCGAGGTGCTGATCTGAAATACTTACCCGAATTGGTTCCATCGGCCAAAACCATGGCCATATTGTCGTACGATGCTTTTAGCAAGAAAACATTTGAGAATACGGCATATTTTGAACCCTTTTACTTAAAGGATTTCATTGTAACGAAACCAAAGAAGGAATCTTAATTTGTTAATTCACTCTGGGTCGCCAGGCTGGTGGTATGCACTTCCATCTGTGGGAATGGGATCTTAATACCAGACTCGTCGAAACGGTTTTTAAGCGCTTCGATGGTATGGAAATGAGCACCCCAGAAATCTTCATTTTTAGCCCAGAAGCGAAGCGTAAGTACCACAGAACTATCGCCCAATGAGTCGACATAGACTTCCGGAGCGGGTTCTTTTAGAATAGTAACGTTCTCCGAACATATATCGAGCAGGATTTGTTTTGCAATTTTAATATCAGATTCATAGCCGATACCCACATTGATCTTGTCTCGCCGGATACTTTCGGCGTTATAGTTTACAATGTTATTGTTCGAAAGAGGTCCGTTGGGTACAATGGCGATCTGATTGCCGAATGTGGTGAGTTTTGTAGTGAATATTGAGATTTCTTTCACCGTACCATCGATACCCTGTGCTGAGATAAAATCACCCACCTTAAAAGGTTTAAAGACGAAGATCAGTATCCCACCGGCAAAATTGGACAAAGAACCTTGTAATGCCAGTCCTATTGCGATACCCGCAGAGGCGAGAACTGCAACCAGGGATGAGGTTTTGACGCCTAATTGTGTAATCACCAATACGACCAGGATTACTTTTAAGCTCACCCTGATCAGGCTATATAAAAATGATTCCAGGGTTGGGTCATAGTCGACCCTGTCAAAGTAACGCCTTAACAAACGAGAGATCAGTCCGATCACCCAAAGGCCTGCCAACAGGATGATCATGGCCATAATGATATCCGGTGCAATGCTCCAGAACCAATCGATGGCATTATCTATATGTTGCTGATAATCCTGAAATTTTTTCATAGCCAATATTTAGTGCTGCAAATTTAAACAAGATTTATGGGGTTTTCAAGGCGTTATCAATATGATTTCAATTGGCAACAGACAACTGTTTCATCGCATCTTCAACGGTTTCTACAGGCAATTTGCAGCTACCATTTTCACAAATATAGATTAGCGTACTACCTTGTTTATAGCGGTTTTTCAACAGTTCGATTCCACCGCTTTTGGCAGTTGCAGTAATAATACTATTTGGGAGAAAATTGTGCTGCAGCGATTTCGCTTTCTCTAAAAAATCATCGCCTACTATAGCAATTTCATTAAAAGCGGAAGAATGATACAATACGCTATTCAACCAATTGGCATGGCTGCCGGGCTGGTCCATGATCCTCTTTTGCATTTGCAGTGTCATACCGAGTGCATGCTTATCAAAATCTGATTCCAGAAAGAACCTTGAAAGCTTAAAGAGATTATTGCACATTATAGAGTTGGAAGCAGGGATCACATTGTCTGCCGTTTCCAGTGTTCGTCGGATGGTAAAATCCTCTTTTTTTGAGCTAAAGAAGAACAGTCCGCTTTCTTCATCGTAATAATTACGGAGACATTGTTCTGCCAGATCTTTGGCCGCAAACAACCATTTCTCCTCAAAAGTAACTTCGTATAACCCCAGATAACCATCGATTAGGGCAGCATAGTCTTCCAGATAGCCTGAGATACTGCTTTTGCCGTCTTTATGTGTATGGTAAAGACCCTCGGGTTTCCTTATAAAATTCTTTTGTAGAAAAACGGCGCTTTGTTTCGCAAGATGTAAATAGTTCTCATCACCCAGGAATCTATAGGCGTCGGTGAGCCCTTTAAGCATCAGACCGTTCCAGGAACACAGGATCTTATCATCGAGTCTGGGCCGACTTCTTTTTGCCCTTGCTGCCAACAATAGCTCCCGGCATTTTTCGATCTTGCTCTGAAGGTCTTCAACACCAATCCGATGTTTTTTCGCCACTTCCGGATCTGGTAAATCTCTTATCAGAACATAATTTCCATGCTCCCAATGGCCATAACTATTGATGTTAAAGTAGTCTTTGAAAATCGGAAAGAGATCGCCTAGTAAATTTTTCAGTTCCTTTTCCGTCCAGACATAATAAGCCCCCTCTTCTAGATTACCCTCATCATCCAGACTGTCGGCGTCTAGCGATGAATAAAACCCGCCATCGGCATTCATCAATTCGGCCTCTAAGAATGTAATAGTTCTGCGGACGACATCGGCGTATAATTCATTGCCGGTCTGCCCATAGGCCTTCGCATAAACCCTGGTGAGAAGGGCATTATCATATAGCATTTTTTCGAAGTGTGGGACATGCCACCGGGCATCTACCGAATATCTGGCAAATCCGCCACCGATTTGGTCGAAGACCCCCCCATAAGCCATCCTGGTTAAGGTGGTCTTTACATAGTCATCGAGCTCTTCGTCTTTATTTAACCAGGTATAGTGAAGGAGAAAATCCAGATTTCCGGGCATCATGAATTTTGGAGCCCGGTTATACCCACCCATTTTGGTATCGAAACGACGGTACCAGTTCTCTATCAATTTTTTCAATTCTTCTCGAGACATAATTCCATCGGCGACCTCATCGGTAACCAGGTTGATCTGTCTGATACCCTTTGCAAGATCAGTGGCGTAGGTCTGTATTTTTTCGGGATCTTCTTTGAATATTCTTGCGAGTTGTTCCAATGCCCGTATCCATTGCTCCTTTTTCACAAAAGTAGCTCCCCAGAATGGGCGGCCATCGGGCAGCGCAACTATATTTAAAGGCCATCCTCCATGACCGGTCATCATTTGTAGGGCGTCCATGTAAATGTGATCTACATCGGGTCGTTCTTCCCTGTCAACTTTAATGTTGATAAAATGGGTATTCATAGTTTGGGCTACTTCTTCATCCTCAAAACATTCCCTTTCCATAACATGACACCAATGACAGGCAGCATATCCAATGCTTATCAGCAGAAGCTTGTTTTCCTGTTTTGCCCTTTCGAGAATCTCGGGTTTCCAGGCAAACCAATCTACTGGATTGTGGGCATGTTGAAGCAAATATGGGCTCGATTCGTTAATCAAACCATTGGTATGTTTGTGGGTCATTTCCTTAGGATTTTGTGAAAATACCGTTAGCGAGCATAGAAGTACACCCCATGTACCTGGAGAATTCATCTTTTGAAGAAAAGGTTATGTAAAAAAAAAGCGCCCACAGGCGCTTTATAACTTAGCAACAGCGCTATCAGACCACTTCGAAAGTGATCTTTACATTCACCCTGAATTCTGATATCTTACCATCGTCGACGGTAGCACTTTGTTCATTTACATAAACAGAACGGATTTTTTTAACTGATCTTGAAGCTTGTGTCACAGCTTTTTGAGTGGCATCTTCCCAACTTTTATCAGAATTCGCGAGGATTTCTATAACTTTTAATACAGACATGAATACTATTTTTTTGGATTACCCTAAAGGTAGTGAATCCTCCTATATTTGGCTAATAAAGTTGCCGAAATCAGCCGTTGATCGCGACCACTTCTCCGACCTTATCGCCCAGCATATTTTTAAGCATGGTCTCAATACCATTTCTAAGGGTAAAAGTAGAAGAAGGACAACCGCTACAAGCCCCCTGCAGTATTACATTTACCTTTTTGCTTTCGGGTTCATAAGATTGGAAAAGAATATTACCACCATCGCTCGCCACGGCGGGTTTCACATATTCATCTAAGATACTGATGATCTCCAGGGAAGTGGGATCCAAATCTGTCTGCCCGGATGGTACATTGTTGCCTTGATGGCCTATCTTTTTAGCTTTTTCCGACACAACAGTTTTACCTGAAGCCAAAAATTCCCTGATCATTTCTCTCAGTTCCATGGTAATCTCTTCCCAAGAGGTTACCTCATATTTGGTAACAGAGATGTAATTCTCATCGAGAAACACTTCTTTTACATAAGGCAGACCAAAAAGTTGGGTGGCCAGGGCCGAAGTAGTTGCTTCATCGATGTTCTTAAATTCGAACATGGCCGGCACGATCTTGCGATTGGCTACAAATTTCATTACGGCAGGATTAGGGGTTACCTCCGCATAGACGGTAGTAGCGATATTCGTGGATTTTTCTTCTTCTTCAAGGATCAACGGAGCCCCCGAATTAAGGTATTCCACAAGTTGCTGGGCCACCTCGTCTTTTACATCGTCCCATTCCACAATATCGAATCGTTCAAGAGCGATAAAATTCCCTGAAATGTAAACAGTTTTAATAAACGGAAGGTAAAAAAGCTGCTGTGCTAGCGGCGAATTACTGGCCTCATCTATATTTTTAAACTCAAAATTTCCAGTTTCAATCAGGAAATCATTTGCCTCGAATTTGAGGATGGCCGGATTCGTTGTTTTCTTAACGGTGATATTATACTCTTTCATCAGCATGAATTTTCACAAAAATACAACCATTTTCCGAGCTTCGAAGGATATACTAAAGCTCTCTTTCATCCGTTATACATTATATTTGGAGACAATCAATAACTAAGCACCCCAATCTTCGTAGATGAAAAATCGGCTGATCCTATTCTTTTCGTTTTGCTGTTTTAGTCTTTTAAGTACCGCACAGGAAGGACTCCCGGTCTATTTCGATTACCTCGCTGATAATTATTATCTGGTACATCCTTCTATGGCAGGAATTGGAGAAGGTGGTAAAATCAGGTTAACGGCCAGGAAACAGTGGTTTAGTGTAGATGAGGCGCCCAGTTTGCAGACATTGAGTGCACATTTCAGGATTCCCGACACCAGAAGCGGCGTTGGAGCTATTATTTTTAATGATGCCAACGGATATCACTCACAAACCGGACTGAAACTATCTTATGCACATCATTTGCCTTTCGGGGAAGATTTTAGAATTCTCAATCAGCTTTCGCTTGGCCTTAGTGCCGGTTTTATTCAGAGTAGACTGGATGAAAGTGAATTTGTATCTGTAATACCAGATCCAATCATCGGTGGTGGACAAAACAATGCGAATTATTTCAATGTTGATATCGGGGCATCGTACAATTTTATGGAGTTCTATACCCATGTAACGGTACTAAATCTCCTGGGCAGTGGAAGGGATCTTTATACGGCTATTGAATTTGATAATTTGAGGAGATACCTGGTACAGGTGGGCTATATTTTTGGAAAATCTTCTTTGCGGATAGAACCTTCCGTTCTATTCCAACTGACCGAATTTACAGAAGAAGAAACAGTCGATATCAATGCCAAGGTTTATAAAGATGTCAGTTTTGGTACTGTTTGGGCCGGACTATCGTACAGACGCAGTTTCGATGGAGCCCAATTCCAGTCCGATGGGAGTTTTGGAGAACAGCGCTTGCAGCTTTTTACCCCTATTGTTGGTGTCAATGTGAATCGTTTTATGTTCTCCTACAACTACTCTTATCAATCGGGCGACATACGATTGGATAATGGAGGGTTTCACCAAATAACTCTGGGTTACGATTTCGGACCTGAACGCGAAAATCGATATGATTGTTTTTGTCCGTCGGCTAATTATTAGAAGTCGAAAAAGCCCGCCGACTTTCGCCGGCAGACCATTCTCTATTTTTTTGTCCAGCTTAAGTTTTTCCGCGAGGCCTGTTTTTTGATCGCATTGAGCATCGCACTTTCCAATTCCCCTTGTTGATCTTTCTGATTTTGGACGAGGAATTCCTTACGTTTTGCATCCAATTCGCGGATTTCCTCTTGAATTTTGTCGCGTTCCGCTTTTTTGGCTGCGATATGAGTTGCCAGTTCCTTATCGGTCTTAGAACGCAGTTCTGAAGGAAGATGCTTGCGTTCTACCTTCCCAACATCGAAGTCATCATCTTCGGCGGCATCAACCAGGTCCCATGACGAATTTTTGTAGTATCCTGAACTTTTACTGACAGCTCTTTTTACCGCTACAGCTTCCTCCAGTTCCATGGCGTTGGCATCCTGAGCCGATTGATTGGCCATTCTTGCCGACCCTTCATATCCGTATGATATATATGTGTTGTTTAGCCTCTTATTTAAACGGATAATAATCTCATCATATGGGGTAGGAACATGAACGATCTCTCGGTTATGATCGATAGCCATATATTCACCACCGGTTAGAAGGGCTCCTTTCTGCCATTGGGTCTGGATACCCTGATGATAATCTCCACAGAAAATCGTATTAACCACTATATCCTTTTCTTTGGCCTGGCTTATGGCATCGCGGTAGTCGAGCTTACCTTGAGTAAAGGGTTCATTTCCGGCAATGAAGATCATCCTGAGATGATCGGGGTTTCTGTTCCAATCGAGCTGGTCTATAGATGTATTTATAACCTGTCCGCAATACTCTTCACCACCGTTAGTGGTTAGCGAAAAGAGCTTTTGTGATATTTCATCCAGGTCGTCGCTAAACCCTAATACCTGCTGTATGTATCCTTCTCTGGAAGAGAGCTCATTATTGCCATACTGGTAAAGGGCAATCTCTAACCTGGGGCTTTTCCGATGAATGCATCGGGCGTAGGTAAATTCGTTTACGATATCCCATAATTGAGCTTTTGCCTGGTTGATCAGTCCGTCCATACTATTACTGGTATCCAGCAATAGTGCTATTTGGACCTTATTATCATGCAAAGCATTGCTTTTTTGAGCTACTTGCGTTGTGGTGTCGGTATTGGGCACTACTGCCGTTGAACTTGAAAAATTCAGGCCCAGAAACCCGGATAATACTAAGATAAGAATCGATTTCATTTTGTCTTTTTTAGAGTTATTTCCACTAAAAGTAGAGCGGTTTTAAACCTGAAAAAAGTAGAGATGAGTAAACTGGCCCTTTGGATGAGTCTGGCAGTGTAGTGAATGCGTAAAGCCCGCAAAACCTATTATTTATGCAGGTCGGCATGGGTTTGATGATTTTTTATTGCAACATAAAACAACTAAGTTTACCAGGAATTACAGTAAATAATGAGGGCTTTTACCATCATAGTAGCATTTTTGATTTTGGGGATCCCCAGGGTGCATTCTCAGGTAAGCAAAAGGGAATCTTCTGCTGAAGGGCGCAGCTCGCCTGATCATTTCCTTGCCCTGCTCGATTCTGCCCGGTCTAACAAAAGTTCGAATATCGATAAGAGTATCGATTTTATTGCACGTGCCCTTGAAGGATTAGACGATAGGGGTAATGAAAAAGAAAGGGCACTTGCACTGACAAATCTTGGAGAAATCTATCAGTATCATCAGCAGTACGATCTGGCCATTTCGAATTATCGGGATGCTCAGTCATTAAATAAGACGACAAAAACAGCCCTGTTGCTTGGTGAAAGCCTGCTTCAGATTCGTTCCTACAAGGAGGCGGAAACCATACTACAACCGTTGATTAGGGTCGATGGAATGGTTCCTTACCAACGGATTCAACTCTATGAAAACCTTGGGGATATATTTACCGGACTTGGGGATGCCCCTCAGGCCGTCGCATATTATGAAGAGGGACTTATAATAGCCCGTAAAAACAGAATCGCTCCCAAGGTACCGGATCTGAATTCCAAGATCGCGGATGTCTACGCAAGCGATAATCGCTCACAGGAAGCGGAGGCCTATTATGGCTTTTCTCTGGATCAGGCTGCTGCACAAACTCCGAAAAGAGCTGTAAGGGAGAATGAGAAAGTAGCCGATTTCTATAATCGGGAAGGCCGTTATGAAGACGAGATCAAACTAAGAAAAAAGAGTCTGTCTACACTTGGAGACATTCAGGTCCCGGCCGCTGAAAGCGCCGGACTATCACGTGTAGAAGACTCCATTTCTGCGCAGCAGATCAACTACAAGATTGCCAATGCCTATGTAGAGCAAGACAAGAACGATGAAGCTATTCCATACCTGGTGGAAAGTATCAGAAAGGCCAATGATGATGACGATCTGGAAGTAAAAAAGGATGCGACCAGAAAACTATCTGAAGTCTATAGTGAAAAAGGCGATTTTTCCAGGGCACTGGAATCCTATCAGCAATATGTGGCTGTGGTAGATACGCTATACCAGCGTAAGGAGAACGAGATCGCGCAGGCAGCCCGATTTAACCGGGAGATCGCCTCTAAGCAGAACCGGATCAGTAGTTTAGAGAGGGATCGACAACTATCTCAAAGCAAATTCGAACTGGCTATAACCCAGCAACAGCTGTCTGAAGAGACCAATCGCCGACAAAAATGGGTGATATATTCTCTGATATTACTCATTTTGCTTACCGCGTTGGCAGCCTTTTTCTTTTATCGAAGCAACCGTCAGCAAAAGTTAGCCAACAATCTGCTGGCCCTAAAATCACTTCGTTCGCAGATGAATCCTCACTTCATTTTTAATGCGCTGAATTCTGTGAATAGCTACATCGCCAAGAACGACGAAAGGAGCGCAAATCGATATCTGAGCGATTTTTCAGCCCTGATGAGGTCGGTATTAGAGAATAGCGAAGAAGATTTTATTCCGCTGAGCAAGGAAATCGAACTCATTAAAATATACCTTAAACTGGAAAAGGCAAGGTTCCCTGATAAGTTCGACTACACCGTGGAAATTGATCCGGGGGTGGAGCTAAATCAATTTGAAATCCCACCTATGTTATTACAGCCCTATGTGGAAAATGCAGTTTGGCATGGACTTCGATACAAGGAAGATAAAGGGCAGCTGACGGTCCGGGTGAGTAAAGAAAATGACCATCTGCAACTGATAATCGCGGATGACGGGATTGGGAGAAAACAATCGGCAAAGCTAAAGACCAGGCATCAGAGTGATCAAAAATCGACAGGGATGAACAATATCAAAGATCGTCTTGAGATCCTTAATAAAATGGGAAAACATGAGATCGGGGTGGAGGTCAGCGATATGGAAAAAGACGGGACAGGTACCCATGTATTGGTAACCCTTAGGAATAAAAGATGAAGTTAAAAGCTGTTTTAGTTGAGGATGAGCCGCAGAGCCGCGAGATACTCAGGAATTATATCGGTAAATACTGCCCCGATGTAGATATTCTTGGTGAGGCGGCAACGGTTTCAAAAGGGGTTGATCTCATTGGTGAAACCAAGCCCGATCTACTCTTTCTGGATGTTGAAATGCCTTTTGGGAATGCTTTCGATCTGATAGATCAGCTACCGGAGAGAGACTTTGAAATAGTATTCGTAACGGCATACGACCAGTATGCGATAGAAGCATTAAACAATCATGCAGCGTATTATCTGATGAAGCCCATCGATATCGATGAACTCCAGAAGGCGGTTAAACATGTGAAAGAGATCAAGATCAAGGAGAAACAGCTCGAAGATCAACTTCTAAAAACCACTCAGCCTAAGGTTTCCGGAAAGATCACCATTCCGCAGCTCGATGGATTCCAGGTTCTCGACATGGCCGATATTCTCTACTGCAAGGCCGATGATAACTATACTGAAATTCATCTGGTAAATAAAAAAATACTGGTGAGCAAAACCCTAAAGTATTTTGAGGAATCTCTTTCAGGTCATGGCTTTGCCAGAACGCATAAGTCTTTCCTGGTAAACGTAAATGAAATCGTTAAATACCGCAAAGGTAAAGGAGGTAGTGTGGTGCTATCGAATGGCAAAGAATTACTGGTCTCTTCTTCCAGAAAACGAGAATTACTATCATTTTTTCAATAATTTTAGATCGCTTAACACAAAATTTCATGATAAAAGCTGTACGTGGACATACTCCGGTGATTGGTGAAGACTGTTTTATTGCAGAGAATGCGACTGTGGTGGGAGAAGTTACCATGGGCAACCAGTGCAGCATCTGGTATAATGCGGTCTTGCGCGGTGATGTACACTATATCAGGATGGGGAATAAGGTAAACGTTCAGGATGGCGCCATTATACACTGTACCTATGAGAAATCCCCAACTGAAATCGGGAACAACGTATCCATTGGCCATGGGGCAATTGTCCATGGCTGTACCATCAAAGACCGCGTATTGGTGGGCATGGGGAGTATAATTATGGACGACTGTATCGTAGAGAGCAACAGTATTATCGCTGCCGGGGCTGTATTGACCAAGGGTACACATGTGCCCGAAGGAACCGTTTTTGCAGGTATGCCTGCCAGAAAGATCAAAGATATCAGCGTAGAGTTAAGCAGGGGCGAGATCGACCGGATCGCGGAGAATTATGTCACCTATTCCGGCTGGTTCAAGAAGGAATCATAATAGCGTATCCCCCGACTATTTCTCCAAGATTTCCCTATTTTAGCCATCCAAACACCAAAGAAAATGAAAGCATATATTTTTCCGGGTCAGGGAGCTCAATTTGTAGGTATGGGCCAGGATCTTTACGAACAATCCTCAGAGGCAAAGGAAATGTTCCTGAAAGCCAATGAAATTCTGGAATTTGCCATCACCGAGATCATGTTCGGTGGTACCCCTGAAGAACTGAAGCAAACAAAGGTGACCCAGCCTGCAATTTTCCTGCATTCTGTGATCCTGGCGCATATGTTAAAAGATCGGTTTAAGCCCGATATGGTAGCAGGTCATTCGCTGGGAGAATTTTCTGCGCTTGTGGCAGCAGGAGCTCTTGGTTTTGAAGATGGGCTCAAATTGGTCTCCAGAAGGGCGCTGGCCATGCAAAAAGCATGTGAACTACAACCGAGTACAATGGCTGCGGTCTTAGCCCTGGAAGATGCTGTGGTAGAAGAAATTTGCGGACAAACCGATGGTATTGTTGTACCGGCTAATTATAATTGCCCCGGACAGCTCGTTATTTCTGGTGAGGTGGGGGCTGTCAATACAGCATGCGAAAAACTGAAAGAAGCCGGTGCCAGGAGAGCCTTGGTTTTACCTGTGGGGGGTGCCTTTCACTCGCCCTTGATGGAACCTGCGCGCGAAGAGCTGGCCCTGGCCATCGAACAGACCAACTTTGAATCACCGCGGTGTCCGGTTTATCAAAATGTAACCACTATGGGTGAAACCAACTCCACGGAGATTAAAAAAAATCTGATCGCCCAGTTAACCGCGCCGGTGAAATGGACTCAAAGCGTACAAAATATGGTTGCCGACGGGGCGACGCATTTTATTGAAGTAGGTCCTGGCAAAGTATTGCAGGGATTGGTGAAAAAGATCTTTCCCGAAGCAGAAACCGTCTCAGCCTCATTGGAATAGCAATTCTTGGGTGTACAGACCGGTATTTTAACCGAAAAACTCATATTTAGGCCTGTTATTTGGGCAGATGACCGGATATTTAGTAATATTGAGATTCTGTTTTTTAAGCAAATTACTCTTAAAATAAGATATCTTAAGCTCAATAAAAGAAGTTGCGATAAATGAAAAAGATAGGTATGGGATGGGCTTCTTTGAAGTTAACCGGAAAAGCACAAATTTTCACGGTTTTTTTTCTTTTGCTTTCTTTCCCGTTGTTTTCTCAAACGGTCACCATATCAGGTGAGAGCGACGGACGTGAAAATGGGCCGGTACCCGGAAGTTTCAGGTTTAGTGTTGCTCCTGGGGCCCCAACCGATGGCTCTGTAGATGTTAGTTACGGCCTAGCACCTTCTTCTGCTACTCCGGGCGTAGACTATGTTGTTCCTTCATTCACGGTAACAATCAATTATACGGCAGCTCAGGGAGGTTCTGAACTGGTTGTGATCACTGTGATCGATGATGGCGATATAGAGCCTACAGAATCAGTTAGCCTTCAGATATTACCAGGGGCATATACCTCTGGAACACCATTCTTGGCTTCAATATCTATTATCGATGACGATGCCTGTCTCGGAGAAGGTCCACTTCGAGATACTAATACACCTACCATATTTTGCGATGTGGTTACGGTAAGTCTGAATGATTATACCAACAGTACACCGCCTGGCGGTTCTGTCCTGACGTGGAGTATAAACCCCAATCCATTGGTGCTTTCCGGTCATTTAACGCCCGGGGAAGTCGCTAATCCGGTTGCTGGAACATATTACGGGTTTTTCTTCGACTCAGGAGGAAGTTGTGCCAGCGGAACACTCGAAGTGACCATTGTGGTGAATACCACACCGGTATTTATCAGCCTTACAGAAGATACACGCTGTGGCCCGGGCCAGGTTACCCTGGTCGCTGAAGGGGATATCCCGGGAAGTTCCGATGATCCGAATTTTAACTGGTATGCTACCCAGACCGGTACAGAGGTGTTGGGAACCTTGGCCACTTTCACGCCTGTAATCACCCAGACCACCCAATTCTGGGTCGAAACCACAGCTAATGGCTGTACCTCTGAACGCGAAGCGGTTACGGCTACAGTTAATATTCAACCCAATCCGGGGACGCCCTCAGATTCATCTGCTTGTAATGTTCTGGAAAATGGTCCCACTACCATAGATCTTGACAATCTGCTTAACGGGGCCGATCCTGGGAACTGGACCATTACCACAGATCCATCGAATGGCGGGGTAACCATAGATGCTCAGAATATTGTGGATTTTGACGCACTAACCAGTGGAAATTATGTCTTTACTTATACCACAACAGGGGCCCAGGCTCCCTGTACAAATCAATCTTCAGATGTATCCATCAGTGTAACCAATTGTGCAATAGATACTGATGGGGATGGCCTTTTCGACGGGCAGGAAATTAGTATCGGCACGGATCCCAATGATCCGGATACCGACGATGATGGCATTAACGATGGGGATGAGGTATTTAACAATACCGATCCGTTGGATCCTTGTGATCCTAACCTCACCCCTGAATGTAATCCCGACCAGATAGATCTGGAAATCCAAAAAACGATAGACGACCCCGATGCTGGTATTGGAGATCGGATCACCTTTACGATTACGATAAACAATCTTTCAGATAGCAGGGTTATCGATATCCTGGCGATAGATGTGCTTGAATCTGGTTTTGAATATGTATCTCATACCACATCTTTAGGAAATTATGATCTTCAATCGGGAGAATGGTCTATACCCGAAATAACGGCCCTGGGAACAGCAGTACTACAGATCGTTGTAGATGTTGACGAGAATGGAGTGTATACCAATTCTGCCGGGATCCTGGATTCTTTTCCGGCAGACAGTTCTCCGGGCAACGATTTTGTGATGGTGGAATTAAATATAGATCCACCTGAAGGAGTAGACCTTGCTTTGACTAAGACCGCACTGAGTAGCCGACCTTTGGTAGGCGATGAGGTGGTTTTTACCATTACAGTTACAAATGAATCTGAAGAAAATAGGGTAGATAATATTTTTGTAGAAGACGTTATTCCCGGTGGAGCCGACAGCGGGTTTGTATATATTTCTCATTCCGCTGATACAGGTACGTATAATACGGATAACGGTTTGTGGAATATTCCTAGTCTGGCCCTGGGCGAACAGGCGATATTGACCATCATAGTTTCAGTGCCACGGGAAGGGACCTTTGTTAATACCGCTGCCATATTGAATTCCAACCCGGCTGATGCTAACCCGGATAATGATATTGCCTCGGCTGAAGTTCAGGTTAATTTTCCAAGCACTACCGAATGTGGTTTCTTTTTCAACCAGTTTTCTCCTAATGGCGACGGTACCAACGACCGTTTGAAGATCAATTGCATAGAGCTGTACCCTAATAATTCTATCGAGATTTATAACCGTTACGGAAACCTGGTCTTTGAGGCGCGGGGTATGACCGAGGGTAGTACCTGGGATGGTTCTTACAAAAATGAAGCGGTTCCCGATGGTACCTATTTCTATATACTCGACCTTGGCGACGGATCAGAAATAAGCAAAGGGTGGATACAAGTCTTAAGATAATAGATCAATGATCGGGATTAGAAGGAAAGCTTTCTTGGAGTTGAGACGATGGACAGGGCTTTTGATGCTTGTTTTCATGAGTGGTGTCTATGGTCAAAGAGAGCCGCAGTATACACAGTATATGTATAATATTGGGAGTTTTAATCCTGCTTATGTCGGGACGGTTGAAAACCTGGACCTTACCGGGTTATATCGCTCTCAATGGATCGATATACCCGGAGCGCCCCGAAACTTCAGATTTGGAATGAATATTCCCTTTGCCAATAAGAGACACGGACTTGGTTTTAATGTTGTCAACGATGAGATCGGCCCTACTACAAGTACGTTCGCAGATATTGCCTACTCTTTCCAGGTAAGTCTATCAGAGGAAACCCGACTCTCGTTTGGGGTAGATGCCGGGGGTTCCTTTCTCAATGTTGATTTTTCTAAAGGCTCTTTTGAAAACCCCGGGGAGCCAATTTTAGACAGAAACAATATCAAAGAGTTCTATCCCACAGTAGGAGCAGGGCTTTTTCTATATCAGGAGAACTGGTATATGGGAGCATCTGTACCCAATTTTCTGACAGATGGCTTATATGATGAAGCGGTAGCCACGGTGGTTGAAGACAAAATGCAATTCAATTTTATCGGGGGTTATGTGTTTGATTTTTCGGATAATTTAAAATTCAAACCTGCCTTCCTGGTAAACTATATACAGGGCGCACCTGCAACGGTCAATATCTCTACTAATTTTCTCATCAAGGACGTAGTTACCTTGGGGGCAGCTTACAGGGTGGATAATTCGGTGAGTGGTCTGGCCGGTTTTCAAATTTCCAATGGCGCTTTTATCGGCTATAGTTACGACTATAATACCAATGGGTTGGGGGAGTACAATAGCGGTTCTCATGAGGTGATTGTTAAGTTTTATTTTGGTCGAGGAGAAGGGCGGTCTAAGAAGGATAAATCCAAAGCCCCGAAAGACAAACCAAAACAAATAGATTCGCCCAGGTTTTTCTAAATTTAGACAGATGAAAATTAAGATATTCACCTTATTGTTAATCATCTTTTGCAGTCAGTCTTTTGGCCAGGAAGACTTGTCAAAAGCAGATATACTATATCTTGAATATGCCTATCAGGATGCGATCCAGGAGTATAAGAAAGAAATGCTGACCACTCCATTAAGCAGTATGCAATTTACCCACCTCGCTGCTTCATATTTTAAGACGGGGGATTATGAAAGAGCAGCGGACACATTTTTCGATGTCTATAAGAGTCAATATGAAATGTCGCCGAATCATTTTAATATGATGTTACAGGCGATGACCAGAACTTCGGACCTGGATAGGGTCAATGCATTGTTGGATACGAATGTTTCATCCTTTCCGGTAGAGGTAATGGAGAATGCGGAACTGAATTACCAACTTCTCAGCTCGACAGATACTATTGCACGTCGATTTAGAACCTTTAACATAGAGAGCAACAGCCCTGAGGCCGATTTTTCACCTTCGTTTTATGGCGAAAAGCTATTGTTCACTAGTAGTCGTCCTACTGAGGATAAAAGTATTTATTTACCCTCAGGAGAATCGTTTCTCAATATCTATATCGGAAGATTGTCTGATGATGGAGGTATTATGAATCCTAATCCATTTACAGGGATACCACAGACGCAATTTCACCAGGCTACGCCATTCTATTCAGAGAATCTGGACAAAGTATTTTATATACTTTCCAATGCAAATGAAGACGGTCTTATATTCGATGAGAACGGAAAGAATGCCTTGGCTATTGGTTCAGTAAATACAAGAGGAGATTTTGATTATATGTTGAGGGATCACAGCACTTCATTTCACTACCCATTCTACGATGCCAGCTCTCAAAGACTATATTTTGCCGCGGCCCTGGGTAATAGTTATGGCGGAACAGACATTTATTATGTTGCCACAAACAACGGTGTTATCATGTCCTCCCCTGTTAACCTGGGCCCCAGGATTAATTCACCGGGGAATGAGATCGCGCCCTATATCTTTGATGGTAGTTTGTATTTTGCATCGGATATTTTTTATGGACTTGGTGGCATGGATATTTACAAGTCGGAAATTCAGGATGACGATTTGTTCACCATTCCGATAAACCTGGGAATGGGGATCAATTCAGATGCCGATGATTTTGGGCTGATAATCAAAAAACATGAAGACGAGGAACTTATCGGATATTTTGCTTCCAATCGTGATGGAGGGAAAGGAGGAGATGATATTTACGGTTTTAAGGTAAAAGAATTACCCGGGCCGAAAATTTTGTTACTCAAAGGAAATGTTGTTAATCCCGTTACCGGTAAGACGGTACCAAAAGTAACATTAAAGCTGATAGACAAAGCTCAAATCGTCATTAAAGAAATCTCGACCGATGAGGATGGTAATTTTAGGGTAGAAGTACCATGGCAGGATGGGCTCAACATCGTTGCACAAAAATCAAGACATTCGCAATTTTCCTTAAACCTCAACCAGGAACAGCTGAAGGAATTGCAACAACAGGAACTCAGTATTGAGATGTCGAATATCGAGGATTTGGTAGTGGAAACCGAAAATGAACGGGTCGTAAAACTCGACAAATTTTTCTTTGCCAGAGGGAGTGCAAATATCACCTCAGAGATTGAACAGGAACTCGATAAGGTAGTGGAAATCGTAAGCCAGTTCCCTCAGCTCCAGCTACGCATAGAATCACATACCGATAGCAGAGGTGGCAGTTCTACCAATTTCAGAATATCCCAGTCCAGAGCTGATGCCATTAAAAGATACCTTCAGGAAAATGGTGTTTCCTCTTCTAACATACTATTCACCGTTGGATATGGCGAGGATAAAATCATCAACCAGTGTAAAAATGGGGTCTATTGTCTCGATTTTCTTCACCGGCAAAATGAACGGCAACTAATAGTTATCCTGAATTATAATCTTCTCGAATAATAATAAATCAGTAAATAAAGATTTATCCGAATTCCCCCGATAGTATATCAATACTTGAGGGGATTCTTTATATTTAACCAAATTACTCAAGCCTTGACGCAATCAGCCAAATCATACTGGAGAAAAAACCTGCTTTACCTGGCCATTTTACTCGGAATATGGTTTCTGGTCTCTTATGGCTTTGGGATCCTTCTCAAAGATCAGTTAGATAAAATTAGCATTGGAGGTTTTAAACTTGGATTCTGGTTTGCCCAGCAAGGTTCGATCTATGTCTTTGTAATCCTCATTTTTGTCTACGTACTGCTTATGAACAGACTAGATAAAAAGTACGGCTATGAAGAATAGATGAACAAAACCTCAGGAACAACATGGATGTACAGACATGGACTCTGATACTGGTAATACTTACCTTCTTGTTGTATATCGGTATTGCCATATGGTCCAGGGCCTCATCTACGCGCGACTTTTACGTAGCCGGCGGGGGAGTTCCCCCTTTAGCTAACGGTTTGGCTACCGCGGCCGATTGGATGTCGGCGGCATCCTTCCTTGGTATGGCCGGGATCATATCGGTTATGGGCTATGATGGTTCTGTATACCTTATGGGATGGACGGGGGGTTATGTACTACTCGCATTGTTGCTGGCCCCGTATCTTCGAAAATTCGGAAAATTTACGGTGCCCGATTTTATCGGAGATCGTTATTATTCGAATGTTGCCAGAACCGTAGCGGTAATTTGTGCCTTGTTGGTATCCTTTACCTATGTTGCCGGGCAAATGCGCGGAGTGGGTCTCGTATTTTCACGATTTCTGGAAGTACCGGTTCATATCGGGGTATTCATAGGAATGTTTATCGTGCTTTTCTATGCCGTTCTCGGGGGTATGAAGGGTATTACCTATACGCAGGTGGCGCAATATTGTGTGCTGATTTTTGCCTTTATGGTTCCGGCGATCTTTATATCGATACAAATGACGGGTATCGTTGTACCGCAGATCGGCATGGGGGGCGAAGTACTGGGGGAGCATATCAATTTGTTAGATAAGCTCAATGGTTTATCCATGGAACTGGGTTTCGACAAATATACCGACGGCTCTAAACCCATGATCGATGTGTTTTTTATTACGGCGGCACTCATGGTAGGAACCGCAGGACTCCCCCATGTGATTGTACGCTTTTTTACAGTGCCAAAGGTAAAAGACGCGAGGAAGTCTGCGGGTTATGCCCTGTTTTTTATCGCACTTCTCTATACTACCGCCCCTGCTGTTGCTGTTTTTGCCAGGACTAATCTGATCGAGACCGTAAGCGATCAAAAATATGAGGATATGCCTTCCTGGTTTTTTAAGTGGGAGACAACAGAACTGATTCGATTTGATGATAAAAATGCAGATGGACGTATCCAGTATGTCGCAGACCCGGACCGCAATGAATTAACCGTTGATCCGGATATCACCGTACTGGCAAACCCGGAAATAGCAAATTTGCCAAACTGGGTGATCGCTCTGGTCGCTGCAGGAGGATTGGCAGCAGCATTGTCTACCGCTGCCGGTTTATTATTGGTAATCTCAACATCTGTGTCGCACGACCTTATCAAGAAACAAATACGTCCTACCATCTCAGATAAAGGGGAATTGATTATCGCCCGTTTTTCGGCAGTAATCGCGGTTGTTATCGCCGGATATTTTGGGATCAATCCACCCGATTTTGTTGCAGCTACCGTAGCTCTTGCGTTTGGGTTGGCCGCCGCATCTTTTTTTCCGGCCATCATC
The DNA here is from genome assembly GCA_965212205.1 of Flavobacteriaceae bacterium. Classification (GTDB taxonomy): domain Bacteria; phylum Bacteroidota; class Bacteroidia; order Flavobacteriales; family Flavobacteriaceae; genus JAHEJJ01. Next base: position 40,601 of record CBDBUX010000016.1, on the reverse strand, counting down.
CTCGGCATTTTTTACAAGAAAATGAACAAAGAAGGAGCCATCTCCGGAATGACCGTGGGCATCCTGTCCATGTTGTTTTATATGCTAAAGTTTAAATTCGATATGTTTGGAGGAGGAGGGCCTACTGATTGGTGGTTTGGAATTTCCCCCGAAGGTTTTGGAACTGTGGCGATGATGCTTAACTTTATTGTTTCACTTACTGTGGCCAATTTTACCGCCGATCCTCCTAAGGAAGTACAGGAATTGGTGGAAGATATCCGAATTCCCAAAGGATCGTCGGAGGCTCAGATACACTAAACCGAACCAACATGAGTAACTACCACATCAAAAATTTGGAAGAGTATTTTCAGGTATACCGGAAATCTGTTCGGGAACCTGAGAATTTTTGGGAAGAGATCGCTGAGGAACATTTTGTCTGGCGTGAAAAATGGAACCAGGTACTGGAGTGGGATTTTACAAAACCTGAGATCAAATGGTTTGAAGGGGCCAAGTTTAATATCACCGAGAACTGCCTGGACCGCTTCCTGCCGATGAGGAAGGATAAAACCGCTATTCTTTTTGAACCTAATGACCCACAAGAAGAGGCCGAACATATTACCTATAGTCAATTACATGAGAGGGTAAGCCGGATGGCTAATGTGCTGATAGAAGGTGGTATTGGCAAGGGAGACAGAGTCTGCATTTATCTACCCATGATCCCGGAACTGGCTATTTCTGTTCTTGCCTGCGCCCGAATCGGAGCGGTTCATTCAGTGGTTTTTGCAGGATTTTCTTCAGCTGCTCTGGCCGCTCGAATCAATGATTGTGATGCACATTGCGTGATCACCTCCGATGGGTCATTTCGGGGCGATAAGGTAATCGATCTTAAAGGGATAGTGGATCAGGCATTGCAGGAATGCGATGGGGTTAAGACTGTTTATGTGGTTAAGCGTACAGGGAGTAAAATCGCAATGAAGAAGGGAAGGGATAAATGGCTTCAACCTTTGCTCGATATCGCTTATGCCGATTGTAATGCGGTGATCATGGATGCCGAGGACCCGCTTTTTATTCTCTATACCTCGGGCTCGACCGGTAAGCCCAAAGGAATGGTGCACAGCTGTGCCGGGTATATGGTTTATGCGGCCTATACCTTTAAAAATATTTTCCAATATAAGGAAGGAGATATCTATTGGTGTACGGCCGATATTGGTTGGATTACCGGACATTCCTATATCGTTTATGGCCCATTGCTCAATGGGGCAACCACGATAATGTTTGAAGGGGTGCCTTCATATCCTGACTACGACCGATTCTGGCAAGTGGTGGAAAAGCATAAGGTAAATCAGTTCTATACCGCACCGACTGCCATTCGTGCATTGGCCAAAGAAAAACTTGAATATGTTGAAAAATATGATCTCTCATCCTTAAAGGTCCTGGGAACTGTTGGTGAACCGATCAACGAAGAGGCCTGGCATTGGTATAACAATAATGTAGGTAAGGGGAAGAGTCCTATTGTGGATACCTGGTGGCAAACCGAAACCGGTGGTATAATGATCTCACCAATACCCTATGTAACGCCAACTACACCCACCTATGCCACACTGCCATTTATTGGAGTTCAACCGGCCCTTATGGACGATGAGGGAAATGAAATTAAGGGGAACCAGGTCTCGGGAAAATTATGTATTAAATTTCCCTGGCCGTCTATGGCGCGGACTATTTGGGGCGACCATGAGCGTTATAGGAACACATACTTCGATGCCTTTGAAAATAATTATTTTACCGGCGATGGAGCACTCAGGGATGAGGTTGGATATTATCGGATTACCGGTAGAGTAGACGATGTGATCATTGTCTCGGGCCATAATCTGGGGACAGCACCGATTGAAGATTCCATCAATGAGCATCCTGCCGTAGCAGAATCGGCAGTGGTAGGATTTCCACATGAGATCAAGGGAAATGCGCTTTATGGTTTTGTGATCCTGAAAGAAACAGGGGAGTCAAGAGACCGGGAAAACCTGAGAAAAGAAATCAACCTGCAGATCGCGGAACAGATCGGACCAATTGCCAAACTCCAGAAAATTCAATTTGTCCCTGGGCTGCCAAAAACACGAAGTGGTAAAATAATGAGACGTATCCTGAGAAAAATAGCATCGCACGATGCCAAAGAACTGGGGGATATCAGTACTTTGCTCAACCCTGAGGTAGTTGAAGTAATAAAAGCTGAGGTATTATAAATTTTTGTCCATTGCAGCGGTTTTGAGATGCTGAAACCTAAGCATAATTCCTGTTTTGTGAGAATCTACCGGACAACCATCCAGCAGTAGTACAGCGCGAATAGGCCCAGGAAGATAATCCCGATATAGGTGAGCCATTGAAGGCCTTTTTTAGGTCGATATTCCTTTGGCAAATCATGACTCATAACATTTTTAATATTCATATAACCGACGATAGGCGCCCAGCACAAAAGAAACGAATGTGGCCAGGGCAACTAAAAATCCCATATTGGCGCTGAAAACCGTTACCACTACAAAGTTAACCAGGGCCAGGGCGATCACCCCGGTGGCATAGTATTTCCTCCCTGAAAGTTCCTTGGCTTTAGGACTGAGATGACGAATGATGTCTATGCTCACCCTGCTGATCGCATCATGTGCCGTCATACATGTGCTGAACATGGTTGCAAAGGCCGAAACAGCGATAAATATATATGCCCACTGTCCGATATGCGTCGTAAAGAGCTGTACTACCTGATCGGCAAAAACCACAGCATTTCCACTGAGTTCAGTATTGGTTCCGTAAAGTGTCATCAGACCTATTAATAGGAAAAATATCGCCAGAATGGCAGTGGTAATATACCCGGTATTGAATTCTTGCAGTGCTTCTTTTAAAGAAGGCCTTCCGCTGATCTTATACTTCTCAAGACTCCATAGGCTCACCCAGCTCGAAGCTTCTACCGCCGTTGGCATCCATCCCACCAGGCTAATGAGGAATAAGATCCCAACTTCATTAAAAATTTCAGGTCGTTGAAAGTTCTCCACAGGGGTTACCTGACCTTCGAATAACACAATAGCCGTGGTGATGAGCAAAGCGGTAAACAGAATGCTGATAACCAGTTTTAGAGCGTTTTCAAGGAAGCGATAGCGGCCGATGATCAGAATACTGCTGATCAGCACAAATAATCCAAGAGCAATGGCGGCTATAGACAGGTTTTCAACATTGAATAGGTTGATAAATAAACCGGCCGTGACCACATAAAGTGCTGCCAGGATGGTAAATGTAGTTACTAAAGTGATGAAGGCGTATAACCACAGATATCCTTTACCCCTTCTTAAATACCCTTCGATGAGCGACAGACCGGTAACATTGGTGTACCTGATGCCAAATTCGAAAAAAGGATATTTCAGGATGTTTGCCAGGACGATTGGAATGATCATCAACCATCCGTATTGTGCACCGGCTTTGGTAGAGAGTACCAAATGGGAAGTCCCGATGGCCATACTTGCAAATAAAAGACCAGGACCCAGGTTTTTGAGCAGGGTTTTAATTTTTGACATATCTGCCATGCTATTCTGCTCTAAAATACCATATTCTTGCGAGCTGACACCTATTATTGTATTTCGATCTTATCGCCATAAAACCTGGGCTGTGTATTGAATAGTAAATCCATAAATACCTTTACCCTGGCGAGATATTCCCGCGTATGGACCCTTAAGGCTTTGTCTGCGCCAAGATCGGTCGCATTAAATCCAATTGCATTGAGACCTTTACGTTCGGCAATATAGATCGCTCTCTTGTTATGGAATTTCTGAGAGATCACAGTAACACTATCCAGACCGAAAATAACCTTTGCCCGAACCATCGAATCCAGAGTACGAAATCCTGCATAATCCAGGAATATTTTTTCCTCGGGAATCCCTCCTTCAACCAGGTCTTTTTTAATGGTGGTAGGCTCGTTATAATAAATGCTGCCATTATCCCCACTAACCAGTACAAAACTTATTTTGCCTGCCTTGAACAGTGAGATGGTCGCACTGATCCTATGCGAATAATAAGGGTTGATCCCTCCTTCGACAAGGTGTCTTGAGGTTCCCAGCACAAGCCCTACCTTATTTTTGGGTATATCAGCGATCTCATCAAAGGTTTTTCCCTTTGAACTTAATTCGATGATAAGATGGCTAAGCAAAATGATGATCAGCGGAGTGATCAAAAAAATAAGCAGAATATTTCTGTATTTTCTTTTCAAAAATGAACTCGTTCTTTATTTACCATTTAAAAGGTCTGTAACCGATACCCCATTCGACCCAATCTGCGGCAAAGCCATCGGTCTTAAGCCCTACCTGCGCAAATAAGCGATCGCTGACATCATAGCGCAGTGCTGGTCTGGTAAAATAAGAGGTTTTTCCCCTGTTATCGGTCAGATATCCGCCAATATGAACGCCAAGGGTCAGTTTCCAGAACATAAAATCGTATCCTGCATGAAGTCCTATAAGATATTTGTCCGGATCTGAAGGATTGTCCTGTGCAAGGCTGTTATCCACCATATAATCGATCCCGGCGGTAGCACCGTGCATATTATTGAATTTATACTGGTAGTCGATCACCCCAGTGAACGTACCGTAACGCGTTTTTGTACCAGCGTCATCAGGACTTTGGACCGTGCCTAAGGCAAGGTATACATTAACGCTTTGATTTTTATCTACCTTCACATTCGGTGTTTTTCTACTTCTTTGATATCGCGCCTGAAGTATCTGATCGGGATGAGTACGATCATCTACCCGATGTTGATCGGCATTATAGTGATACCGCAGTCCTAAATTAATGCCAAACATATTGAGACCGTAATTGGGTGTATACATCCTTCCGTTCGAGAAATGCGTGAAATCAATACCATATGTAATGTCCATTTCACGTGTCCATTTATAGGTCCATCCAAAGTTTAGGGCAAAATAAACAGCCATATGAGCTCCGATCGCATCATTTAGTGGATTAGATGCAGGATCATAGGGTTTCAGATCATAAGTAAGTCCAAACTGAGGTTCAATGCCGAATTCATTTTTACGTGTGGGGTTGCTTATCGGAAAACGAATAAATCCGAACAGGGCATTGGGATTGCCAAAAATTTGCGGATCACCCACAAAACCCGCATACCAACCCACACCATAGGTTGGATATCCATAAGGGCCCCAAATTTCCTCATCCCGACTTTGCCAGCCAAATCTGGCTGTAATCCCGCCATATTCTTCAAGTTTACTGGTAAGCGATTGCCCGGAGTAGAGGTGTGAGCCTCCATGACCTGAAATTTGAAGGGTGCGAAATCGTCCTGAGTTATCTTCATTTTTCGGTTTACTGAAATCTACCTGGGAGAAGCCCAGATAAATCGTACTTATCGCAAGTACTAAGAATAGATTTAGGTTTTTCATAGGATTTTTTAGGATGCAAATACTTATGATATATAAATTGAATAACAAATATAGGCCACGATCGGCAATTATCCGCTTTAGTTATGGGAATTAAAAGACCTCTTGTTGGACAGCAAAAATTCTTCTTTGCAAAGGTGTTCCTGGAGCTGAAATTTAGAAATCCAGCTCATCGATTTATTTTGAAAGTATCCAGTTTGATATCATCCGGGCCATCATCGTCAAATGGATTTTCCAATTGATCCTGTATGTTGTATAGTGATATCAGGATAAACTGAGTTAAGATAACCACCCCGTAGGCAACAATCACCAAGGTGTGTGGTCCCAGATTATAAATTACAGTAGGTGCATAGACCAAGGGAAAGATATAGATAAAAAATTTGCAATAGGCTTTGAGTACTATTGGTGTTCGGTGAATATTGATGGCATGGAGGTTTTCTATGGATTCGTGCAGGTCTTGCATAAATCGAAATGTGCGATCCTTTAGAGATTTTGAGGTCAACTCCTCACGGGTATTTATAAACTTCTGTACCATATCGATTATTTCATCGAGCTGAGCGGTGGTAGTCTCCTTTTGAGCCAAATGATCCAGGGTTTCATCACTGATCTTATTCAGTATTTCTTTCATCTCATTTTTGCTGTTTTCAGTAAGTTCAGCATTGCTCACAATAAAGTAGTGTACGGTTTGTAAGGCACTCCTGAATTTACTCAGATGACCAAGGGCTTTTTCTCTTCTTCTAAAAGAACCCCGGATGGCAAATACCAGCGGAAATACGATGGCGATACTGAGCAGAGTTAAATCAACATGAAAAACGATGTTAAAATGGGAAGAGAGAAAAGTGCTGAGGATTGCAATGATCATCACGATCAATGTCCTGTGGTTTAGTATGGAGAAATAGAGGTTAATTGAATGAATTTTAGTACCTTAATTACTTAAAGCTAGCCAGAATATTGTGAATATACAAGTGAAGTACCTCATTCTACTCCTATCGCTGATCAGCATAAGTGCTTCTTTTTCTCAACAAAATAATGCTCCCAATACCAATAATTCGACTGCCGATCTGTTCGATTCTGAAGCTATACTTTCTATAAGACTTGCCTATTCCGTTAAGGAGATCAGGACGAAAACAAACGATAGCACCTATATTAAAACAGCACTTCACTACAAACTTGAAAACGGAGACTGGGATTCCCTGGAGGTTAAATTAAGGGCAAGGGGACATAATCGGAGAGAAACGTGTTTTTTTACCCCAATTAAAGTAAAGATCAGCAAGGCGGAGCGTCAGGGGACACCTTTTGAGACACATAAGAAATTAAAGCTTGTTTTGCCATGTTTGATTCAAGCAGAGAAAAACGACAAATTACTCAAGGAATATGTGGCCTACAAGATCTTTGAAGAAGTGGCCACTTATTATTATAAAACACGTTTGTTAGAAATAGATTTTACCGATGTAAAGGCTAAAAAGAACAAAAGCTATCAATTGAAGGGATTCTTTCAGGAAGATGTCGATAATATAGCTGCTCGTGCCGGGGGGAAGGAATTAAAGGACCGGAAGGTACACCCCTTACAGCAAGATGATCATGCTTCGATCCAAAACGATATGCTCCAGTTTATGATTGGTAATACCGATTACTCCAATGCTTATCAGCATAATACAAAACTGGTTTTTACCAATGAAAAGAAAATCGTTCCTATTCCTTATGATTTTGATCTTTGCGGACTTGTGAATGCCAGTTATGCCGTCGTATCGCAAGTGGGCAATCAATCTCTGCCCATTACTCATGTTACAGAGCGACTCTATAGAGGTTACCAAAGAAGTCCGCAGATATTGAAACAGGTAAGGAAGGAGTACCTCGAAAAACAGCCCCAAATGCTATCGGAGGTCGACAAGCTACAACCATTTTTTGACGACATGCAGGAGTACAAACTGGCTCGTGAATACGTGTCCGATTTTTTTACTATCCTGGCCGATCCTGTAAAATTTAAAAGTGAAATTCAGGATAAAGCCCGGACGAAATAGTACATCTTACTCGCTTTTCTACGACCAACCCGAAAATTACATCGAAGTCTTATTCAAATAATTCTTGCAATGGCTGTCCGTTCGAACCATCGGGTAGCTGAAGATTGAGGATCATAGCCAGTGAAGGGGTAATATCGGTGATCTTGACCTGCCTGACGGAATTACCCATAGGAATGCCCTTACCCATCCAAAGCAAAGGTACATGGGAGTCGTAATTATAGCCCGAACCATGGGTGGTTCCCTTTACATTATCCAGCTTCATACCGGCCGCTGTATTTTGAATATAGCCCGGCAAAAATGTAAGGATGATATCACCTGATCGTTTGGGGTGATACCCATTTTGAATTTTTTGTCTGGGGCCATCTTCATAGACCGTGGATTGCATTTCATAAGCAGTTAGTGCACCTACAATCCCTTCCTGGGTAAGCAGGAAATCTGCAGCCGATCGCTGAACCGAAGATAAGTCTAGGCCGCTTTTCAGGATAAGGTCCTGGTCCAGATATACCTGCTCATAATTAAATGACTCGAGCAGGTTTTGCTGCTCATATTTGGTGTTGAGAAAATCAGCCAGAGCAAACTGATATGTCTTTATGGGGGCGATACCTGCCGGTAATTTATGATCATCAGAGAATTGCGCATTTTGCATAGCAGCATGATCGGCGGTAAGGAACAGTGTATAATTTCCGGCCCCTACCTGTTGATCCAGTGCATTTAGCAGTTCTTCTATATTTTGATCTAACCGCAGGTACATGTCCTGGATTTCTACCGATTGCGGCCCAAATGTATGCCCGGCTACATCGGTAGATGAATAACTGATGGCCAGTAGATCTGGGTATTCATCCAGGCCTAGTTTTTCCCGTTTTAGGGCCTCCAAGGCGAATTCTGTAAGTAGCGAATTACCGGCAGGTGATACCCATATCAATTGGTATTCTGCGCCCGCTTGTTTGTAGCGCTCCCTCATCTCTTTAAAATCGTAGGGAAAGGTAGGCGATGATTTGCCCCCTATGGCGGGTTCATAGTTGTTGTTATCCGCTGCACTCTGTGTATACTGTTCAATGGGGTAGAGTGTTTCCCACTGGGTGTTGAGATAGGCATCAGATCTTCCCTTCTTGTTAAAATTCCTTACCCAATTTGGAAGATCTTTCATGTAATAAGAACTACTCACAAAATAGCCAGGGCTGGAAACCCAGTCGTGCCAATAGGCGGCATTCGCAGCACGTCCGCCAGGTAATATAGCACCCCGGTCTTTAAGGGATATGCTGATGACCTTTGATTTAAAATTTTTCCCCTGCCGCAGTTCATCGCCGAGTGTATTGCAGAGCAGCCGGTGAGGAGACAATCCATTCGAATTCGGGATCTCGGATCCAACCAGGGTGACTGTTGTATCCCCTACGTTGCTCAAAATGTCGTTCTGTGCTCTGTCGTACCAGCTATTGCCGATAATTCCATGAGTAGAGGGCGTAGTACCTGTATAGATGGAGGCATGCCCCGGAGCGGTCTCTGTAATCACATAGTTATACTGAGCGTTTTTAAAATTAAAACCATCGCGTATAAGCCTCTTAAAACCGCCGTCTCCATACATATCTTCATATTTATAGAGGTAGTCGGCCCGCATCTGATCTACAACGATACCTACCACTAATTTTGGGTTTGTCGTATTTCCTTGCTGGCCCATAATTCCTGTTGTGGTCAACAAGAAGAATAAAAGTATAAGCTGGCAGTATTTGGTGACTATTTGCTGAAGGATCATTTTCTATATACTTAGGAAGTGAAATATAGCCAAAATGCCATAAATCAACTATCTAATTAAGATTATTCTAACTATATTGAAAGCCCTGGTAGATGTTTGTTTATCTGTTAGAACCAATCAAAAACCAACTGAATTATGACCGAAGCCCAATACATGAAGGACCGTGTAGATAATCAGATTTCCTGGTATGGCAAAAAAAGCACGATCAACAAGAAGTTATATCTGAGGCTTAATGGGATTATCATTGTTTTTGCAGCTTCAATCCCGGCTTTATCCGGGTTTAGTTCTTCCGAGGCCTATGGGGAAAAATTGAGATGGGTAATCGCGGCACTTGGAATCGTTACCGCCTCTCTTACGGGCATTGCCTCCTTGTGGAAGTTTCAGGAGAAATGGGCAACTTATAGAATGACGGCCGAAGCTCTAGAACGTGAGAAGATCTTATACAATACCGGGGCAGGCCCTTACACTGGCCGAGGGACCGACTTTAAGTTTTTTGTTCAGAATATCGAGCGGATCATGAATAGTGAGAATGAGCAATGGACAGAAATAATCAGCAAGTCAGGATCGGATGAGCAGGGAGCGGGTTAGGACTAACTTCCATGCTGTTCACTTATCGCAGAGCGTATAGGTTTTCTCAAATATTTCCCGGTCTATAGGATACATTTCACCATATATCCCAACCATCAACCAGTCTCCGGCCTTACCCTTGAGTTTGCCTTCCATGGTCTCGACTTCAAAAGGTTCCTCGATCTGAACACAACGGATCCTGATAGGCTTTTTAATAGCCTCCTTAAAGGCTAGTTCGGGAAGAGTATTGGATTTAAATTTCAGCATCAATGCAGTTCTTGCAAAGGCACAGCTTTGGCTGTGGTTGTTTTGGATTTCCTATAAAGATATCCAAATCTGAATAATTCAGCGGGGCATAAAATTGGTGTCGATTGCTGTTAAAAGACCTTAACTATCCTTATATTAGTTGGTCTATCTAAACAAACCAATTCAAAATCGTGTATTTTTCGATTCCATACCAAACTAACACAATCAAAAATGGCCCTTATTCCAGAATATGAATATGATATTTTCATCAGTTATGCCCATGTAGATAATCTATCTTTTCCCGGACAGGGTGATGGGTGGATAAAGCAATTCTATCAAAACCTCAACCTGATGCTCGCCAAACGTTTCGGCAGGCTCGACAAGGTAAAGATTTGGTGGGACAGCAAGAAACTCGACGGCAGCGTTCTCTTCGATGACTCCATCGCGGATGGAATCAAGAAATCGGCAATAATGATTTGCCTCAACTCTCCGGGGTACGTAGCCTCTGAATATTGCAAAAAGGAACTCGATCTTTTTTACAACAAGGTTAAGAAAGATGGAACCGGCCTTAAAGTGGGCGATCGATCGAGGATACTAAATGTTCTGTTGAACAATATGCCCTTTAAGGATTGGCCGGAGGAGTTGAGCGGAACAAGTGGTTTTCCATTTCACGACTCAGAAGAAAGCGATGATCTGGGCGATACAGTGGAAACACTATCCGATCAATTCAGAGAAGAGATGAAGAATGTCAGGGATGCCGTATGCAACATCCTGGAAGACTTCCAGGAGTTGAAAACCCCGGCCATTACTCCGAAGAGTGGAGGAGGAACTACAAAGCCCGAAGGAGCTGAAACGGGGTTTTCCATATTTATGGCCGAGGTAGCCGATACTCAACGATCTCCGCGGAAGCGCATAATTGCTGAGTTGGAGAAAAACGATTTCCATATAAGTCAGGGGATACCACCACCTGGTGAAAAGGAGGGCCATGACAGAGAAGCCAAAGCAGCCATCGATGCCGCAAATCTTTCTGTACATCTGCTGGACATCTATCCGGGACGAGAGATTTCGGACAGTCAGGAAATGTCTTTTTCCCAGCGACAAGCAGAATTGGGGCTGGCTTCGGAGACCCCTCAAATAATATGGATCCCTGAAGATGCCGATTTGTCTGAAATTGAAGAAGAGTCGTATCGGCAATTTATTGAGGATTTGGAAGAGGGAAATATCTCTGACAAGGAATATGAGTTCATCCGGGGGAGTAAGAGTACCCTGGCAAAACAGATCATGGAATTTGCCCGACGGATCCAGTCGAGCACGGTGACCGAAAACGAATCGGATGAGGAAATCCCGATATTACTCGATGCCCATGAAAAGGATCATCTATATGCTCTTGATCTTGGAAAGACGCTGTTGCAGAATAATATTCGCCCATTTATCAATCCGCAGGAAGACGACCCTCGCAAAAATCTGGATATGTTGGGGAACCGCATGAAACAGGTAAGGAAACTTGTTTTTCTCTATGGTAATGTCTCTAAAGAATGGGTTATTGAAAGGATGAATGCCGCCCTGCAGCTCATCCTTACCAATAATTATCCCATAGAAGACTTCTTTATCTATATGGCTCCACCTCACAAGGAAGCCAGCGATATCTCTATCAATCAAAGACTGTTGAAAGTCAATGTTATAAACAGCAGTCAAGACCAGTTGATAAATGAAGAGGTGGTCGATAAGTTTTTGCATGATCTAAAACTGGAATCCTGATGAGCACAGAGACACCAAATCCCTACGTCGGACTAAGACCGTTTAACGACGAGGAGAGCCTCCTGTTCTTTGGGCGTGGCGAACAGACACTCGAATTATTACAACGATTGCATCAGCATCATTTTGTAGCTGTTGTGGGTAGTTCCGGATGCGGGAAATCTTCCTTGCTTCGGGCTGGTCTTATCCCGTCCTTAAAAGCCGGATATCTGGTAGACAATAGTGACCGTTGGTTTATCGCTATTATGAAACCGGGTCAGAGTCCGCTTTTTAATTTGGCTGATGCCCTCCTAAAGGGTATAAATCCTAATGCGACCGAGGCAGAGGCAGAAGTTCTGGTCACCAAGATTGAAGAAGAGGGTGTGGATGTTCTTATCGAGCTGTTGACCCCGCTCCGCGACGGAGAAGCGGTAAACTTCTTTTTGCTGGTAGATCAATTCGAGGAGCTTTTTCGATTTACCATGGAGCAGAATACAAGGGAGCAAAAAGACAAAGCCATAGACTTTGTCAATATCATGCTCGAATTGTCAAATCAGAAAATATTGCCATTTTATGTAGTCCTGACCATGCGCTCTGATTTTATTGGAGACTGTTCAGAATTTCATGGTTTACCAGAAGCCATGAACAAAAGCCTGTACCTGGTTCCACGATTAAACCGACAACAACTCAAGATGGTCATCGAAGGCCCGGCCAGATTGTATGGTAGTAATTGCAACAGTTCTCTCACTTCCAAATTACTCAACAAGCTTGGAAAAGTAAGAGATGAACTGCCGTTACTACAACATGCCCTGATGCGTATGTGGGACTTTGAAGTCCGTGAAGATAAAAATGGCGAACTGGATCATGATGACTATAAGGCTATCGGTGGTATCGAACTGGCGCTCTCTATCCATGCAGATGAGGCTTTAAAAACATTGAGCAAAGATGAGTTTCAAATAGCCAAGGTATTATTTCAGGCCCTGACAACCATCGATGATCATGGCAGAAAAACCAGAAGACCAGCCCGATATAGTCTGCTTAAGGAAGTGACTGGTGCGAGTGATGAAACACTTAAAAAGGTTATACATGCTTTTATAGATAACAAGCGTTCATTTCTCATTATCAATGAAATTCCGGGTCAGGATGACAAACTAATAGATATCTCGCATGAAAGTCTTATTCGCCAGTGGAAACGCCTCGATCGCTGGGTGGATAAAGAATCGGAAGCAGCTTCGGTCTATATCAAACTCTCGCAAGACATGCGTTTGTATAAGGATGACCAGAAAGACCTGCTGGATGGCCGGGAACTGGAGATCGCCTGGAACTGGTTTAATAGTTTTGAACCCACTGAAGCCTGGGCTCAGCGGTATGATGATGATTTTGAGCAGAGTATTTTATACTTAAAGGAGAGCGAAGCTGTCCGTGAGGCTAAAGAAAAAGCAGCCCGGCGTAAAGTCCGGAAAAGGAAGTATTTGGTGAGAACATTTATTACCGCGGGAGTGCTTATTCTTCTGCTTATCGCAATTATTTTTTCGGCCTCCTATGCCAGACGAACCGCAATCGAAGAGATTATGGGGAACGCCAATAATATTTATCAGAAAAAGGACCTGAGCGGTTATTACGATGTGGTAAAATTTATCGGCTCACAAAAAGATCTGTATAAAAATGCAAAGGTTGTGGATTCATTGGGGGAGATAAAATTCGATCCTGAAAATGATACACTCGTAAAACCAGCTCAGGATCTACGTGTAAAAGCCATAGAAAAAATTGACAGTATAGAAAGAACTCTCGATGTTATCAATTGGGAGGCCGCGGTAGCCAGTGCAGCTGAGGGCGAAAAAATTAAATCTTATACCGATTACCTGACCAAGAGTAGCCGTGTTTATCGAAATACTTCCACGGCTAGACACTTACAGCAGGCTAGGGATTCTCTCGAAAAATACGCAGAGGACCAGGCCTGGAGTAAGGCATCTTCCTATAACACGGTGACGGCCTATTTAGCCTATATCGAATATATGGAAGAGAACACCATGGAGCTGTCTGAAGAAACCATTGCAACACGTATAGATAATGCCAATACAAAAATCAATGAGATCCGAAGAACGGGTTGGTTGTACAGTGGCCGAATCAATAGCTCCGATGATAGAGTATTTAGGGTACTTGGTGGCGGTAAAAATTCAGTGCCAGAAATAGGTGATGTGGTAAAGGCGCAGTCCACAAGATCGGTATACAACGATTTTACGGGAAATGCCGTTATCAACCGGAAAGGTGCGATCCTTAGAGAAGACAATCTCGCCAGGGTCCTGGACAAGGAGATTGTTGGAGGTGCGATATTTCTGAATATATCATATTAAGTCTAAACGCTGATATTTCCAGATCAATCATAATTCTACTCCACGCGCATATCATGATAGGAATTGTTCCTTCAGGAAAACAATAAAGGGATCTTCGGGATTATCGGTATTCATCAGGCTTGTATAGCCGGCATAGGCATTTAGATGCATTGAAATCTTTTCCCTGATACCTGCCTGTTCAGCGGCTAATTTGTAGAATTTCCTTGCTGCTTTTATCTCACCCAAATACATATTCGCTTCAGCTACTGTGGCATACTTCCATAGGTTATCCGCACAATTCTTGGCCACATGAAGTGCCTGTTCGGCATATTTGGTCATGTCTGTTTTGTTGTCCTTCACCACCAGGCTTAAAAAGGCAAGGTTTATGGCATGGTAATAAATCTGTTCGTAATTTTTATTATTTGTCGATTTTTCCAGTGCCAGTTCGTAATAGACAAATGCTGTTTCTGCATCGTCCTGTGAAGGAAAATTCAGGTAAGCCCGCTTATAGCGTCCACCGATTATTCCCATAAGATCGGTGTCTTCCTGTGCGCTGGGGTGCTCATCCAGGATCTTTAGTGCTTCCTCTCTTCTATCTAATCCTTCCAGGGCAAAAACCAGTCGTTTTAACCCATTCTTATCCAGAGTTTCTTTATGGGTGAGCAGTTTTTTAACCACCGCATCGTATTTACCGAGCGCAATATTGATTTCTTCGTTGTTGGTATATTGATTGGCAAATTTAGTGTCTGTCAATGTAGTTAATATGAGCCTGTAGCAATCGTCCTCCTCATTTTCGGGCTTTACCATGCCAAGATGTCTGCCAGCGATCGTAAACCTTTGGTCCTCATCGAAAGGAACAAAACAGGAATCCAGGGTTACAAATTCATCATCCACAGAACCAGCCACTCTTAGGGTAAAAGGATATTCGCCTTGATATAGTTCGTCCCATTCTTTTCGAAGACCACCGATAAAGTTGCCTTCACTACTCATTTCTGTGTATTTATTATTCCAGAGTTTTTTTAATTTTTCGGGTTCAACACCATTGCTGGGAGTACCCAGTAATATCAGGTGTGTAATTTTCTGACGGAATTCTTCCTTGAAATCGAGTATTGCACGTTGAGCGATAAGTCCGCCCAGACTATGGGCCACAATGGCTATCCGATCGTATTTTTCGAATTTATATCGCACAGAAGTACAGAGGTATTCGGCAATCCGGTCAACATCTTTTACCCCTGCCCAAACATCTTTGCCAAGCTCCGGGTCGATAAATTGGGAATAACCAAAAGGTTTCATATCCCAGCCATCCATTTTAGGGTCTTTGATGAGCATATAAGGTATTTTCCCAAAAGTGTCGCCAGCTTCACCTGAAAAGCCATGAATGAATAAAAGAAGATTGTTATCCCCGGGTGTTTCCCTGTACACCGTCTTGACCTCTTTTTTGCCCTTCGCTTTGGGCTCGGATGCTTCCTCAGGTTCGGGCAATTCCAGGCGCTGCCTGAGTGCTCTGGGTACATAGCTAAGGATAAAATCGTCGTAGAGTTCCAGGTTTACATAAGGTTCCTGAACCGCATCGGGCATATTCCATTTGGTGGCGATATCCTCAAGAATTGGCGGGATTACCCTCATTAGATACCCGGCAACCTGAAGTATCCGTACATATGGATCCACAAACTCGGCCTGATGCTGCCCTTTTAGAGCCATAAGCAAATGTTTTGTAAACAGGCTGTTTTGATCGGCATCCATTTTATATGATTTCTGATTCTCCTTACAGGAAGCGATTACAGAAATCCCTTTTTCGGTGTCCACTTTTTGAGCCAGGCCGTCTTGCTGTGTAAACTCTTTAGAACGGGACTTATTATCTTTTGTGGCCTTCTGACCGCCTGCAAAGGATTCTGAAGCGATACCGGTAGAGTGACAGCAATCCATAAAGAATATTAATCTTCTGGTCCTAAGGGCGTTGATATGTTCTCTGATTTCCTCTGCTGTTATCCACTCAGAGGTGTATTCATCGGGGCTCATTCCCGATTTAATACCCGATGGAATAAAATGAAACGTATCGAGTTCGTAACCCCCATGACCGGAATAGTATAAGAAAACAGATGAGTCTTCATCGGTGTTCTCCTTTAATGCCTTTAAAGCGCCCAGAATTCCCTTCCTGTCGGCCTGGTTTCCCGTTAATAGCGTTACATTTTTGGAAGGGTAGCCACATATAGCCTCATCCTTTAACACGGCAGCGATATCTTTTGCATCCTGTGTGGTATCTAGATTATCGAATTCGTATTTCATTCCGATAACGAGTGCATGTGCATTTTTGAGTAGACTCATGATTTCAGTGTAAAGGATTGCCGGGTATCGGTTCGGATGTCTTTCTGATCTTTTTTAGTGCCATTTCTTTAAAATTTGCTTAAAGTCTTGGGATTCAAAATAGGACCTCAGCAACGGATCGTTTTGAAAGGTCCATGTCTCATACCAATGACCATCATAGATTGCCTGCCACAGATATTTAATGGTATTTTTATCATCTGAAATACTCGCATAATATTGAGCGAGTCCATAATCCACTTCGCCAAGCTGAAACTCTGCTTTCATGTTTTCTAGATCAGCGATTTTAGCCTCTGCCTTGTTGCTCTGCCCTGATTTCTGGTAAGCTATGGCGAGCAAGGCATGATAGTCTATAAGGCCGGGATATTTTTCCAGGAGGCGTTCTAAAAGGATAGTTGCATCCTGGTAATTCTCTTTATAAAACAGGGTTTGAGCAAATAAATGAAGCTGATCCTCAGGTATAGAATTTAAGTCATTATCTATAGTGGCCACGATCTTATCAAGATAGATCTTTGCCATTTCACCTTTATTGGACCAGATAAATTCCTTTGCAGCGCTTAGGTGTATATCTGTCCATTGATAATTATCCTGAGTTAGATTGAGATTAGCTAATACATCATCGGCCAGTGCGTACTTTCCAGCCCGGATATAGGCACGCAAGAGTACTTTTTTTAATACAGGAAATTCCTCTTCGGCTGCAAATTCCTTAAGCAGATCAATGGCGTCATCGTATCGCTTTCTTTCAATATCCGCCATACCCTTTATCTTATATCGCTCAACGCAGAAATTGTTTCTGCTGATGTCCATTTCTGCCATATTGATTTCACTAAAAACGGAATCAATTTCCTCTGGCTTATTCACCAACTGCAGGGAGTGGATCATCATATTGGAGTTGGTTTGCAGATCAAAAGGGCTGATGTTGTATTCGATTTGCTGATTCTTGTGAGCCTCTTTGTACTTTCTATCGAGCAGGGCTTCGTAGATTCTCAGTAATATTTTTTGGCGCTCTGAGGTACCAGGAGAATTTAGAAGTGGCTTCAAAAGTGAATCGGCAACTGCTAGTGCTCCACGGTTATAGAAGTACTGGAACTTATATACCTTGGGCTCGAAATAGGTACTATCAGCCTCTATTGCTTTTTCCACCAATTGGAGTGTTTCCGGGCCATAAGGATCTTCCAGGTATTTTGACTTTGCCTGAATGAAGGCCTCGTAAGCTTCAAAATTCGGAGGAGAATCTTCCAGAGTGGCCGTCTTCTTATCTTCTGTAACCAAATATCCCAGTATACGCTGCTTTAGGGCTTCTATGCAATCCAATGGAGATTCGGGGTTGCATCGGACCGCTTCAAATGCGATAATGGGATTCATCATTGCATCGTTTATCGAACATTGGAATACCAGCTCTGATTTAGAGATGAAATATTGTCCGGCGATTATTTTTGAAGGTTTTAAGTAATTGGTCACCGTGGTATTCTTTTCAGCCGGAGCAAGTATGGAGGCCGTCAATATTTTAGAATATTCGTCAATAATTTCCCTTGAAATAACCTGGCCAAGCTTATTCTGGCTAATGCCGTGAATGATCCAGTCTGACGCCATTTTACCATTAATGTCGTATTTTTTATCGCCAATATCATTACGAAATTCAAGTACCGCAATTTTATCGGCTGCACTGATTTCCGGTAAACTCATATCATCTACAAACTTATTGTCGATAACAATCATTACCACCCCGACAGCAATTATACCAATGATGCTTAAAGAGTAGAAATAAAGTTTTTGAAATGGGCTCTTGGCAAATTTACCTGGAATTGGATTTCCGGTTCGGTCTAATAACGGCTTCTTTTTAATCTTGTCTTTTACGGTATACTTCCATAAGAGATAGATATATAATGGGAAGCCTAAAATCAGGATTATTAGCAGATAAGTAAGTGATACTTCTGGCAGTCCCAATGGTTTAGCCACTTGGCCTACCACCTGTATGATAACCCAACTAGAAACAATGTAAATAGATAAGTTCTTAAAAACTTCATTTTCACGGCATTCTTTAATGAATTTTTTAAGCTTCATATTTGCATCAGAAAAGCCTTACAAACCAAGAATTAGCGGGCTTTTTAATTGGATTCGACCGAATATTTTACTAATATAGTGAATATACCAACTGTTAAAAAACAAGCTCATGTCCGAAACAACCAAAGAAGATTCAAAGCGCAAAATCTTATCTAAAGAAGGCCCCGGAATGACGTCTAAAGATGGTCCTGGAATGACTTCCAAAGAAGGACCTGGTATGACCTCCAAAGAAGGTCCAGGAATGACCTCCAAAGAAGGTCCAGGAATGACTTCCAAAGAAGGTCCAGGAATGACCTCCAAAGAAGGTCCCGGAATGACTTCCAAAGAAGGACCTGGGATGACTTCCAAAGAAGGACCTGGGATGACTTCCAAAGAAGGTCCTCTAAAGAAGGAATGACCTCTAAAGAAGGTCCAGGAATGACATCCAAAGAAGGTCCCGGAATGACCTCCAAAGAAGGTCCCGGAATGACTTCCAAAGAAGGTCCAGGAATGACCTCAAAAAAAGGACCTGGGCTAAAAGAAAGGGAATCTCCTGAATCTCCAAAATAGGGCTTATTATAATTCGCTCAGATTATAATCTTTTTTTGAAGAAAAGTTTTTACTTCGAATGAGAGAGTGTTTCCCTGTTATGATAAGTGAATGCTATTTGATGTTAATTGTCCTTGGTTTCATGGTCTGGGTTTCCAGGGTGACAAATGATGCTGGAATGTCTTTTAACTTCCCACCATGAAAGCCCATTAAGGTGCCAGGATTGAGCAGGAGGGTTTCCCCGATCCACTCCTCTGCCAGGGTATGATTATGACCATAACAAACCAGGTCATATATCCTTTGTTCTGCAAGTTTACGGGCTTTGTCGGGGTAATGGTTCATTGCGATCGTCTTGCCATTGAACTCTCCCCTGAAGTATTCTCCGTGGATAAAGACATTGGAAAAATTATTGGCATTTGCGATAATAGCAGCCACATCGCCATCATTATTTCCCAATACCAGATGTATAGGTTTAGAATATTCCTGTCCGAGTATTTTGATGATAAAGGGTGCACAGAGATCACCGCAGAACAACAATGTGTCCGTATTTTGCAGTTCAGGAGTTTCAAGGGCTTTTCTAAGGTTCCAGATATGATCGTGGATATCCGATAGTATTCCGATTTTCATTGGATCAGGTATTTATATATCGTATATTAGAAGGATTTAACTTTTCTAAGATATACTATAAAATGAAAACATCAGTACTGAAAATTAGCTTGTTATTATCATGTTTATTTGTTTTATCGGGTGCGCTAAGCCTGCACGCACAATCCAAGCAAAAAATCGCTTCCTTGAAGGAAGACGCCCAGACGGCCAAGGCAGAATTCCTGGAGGCCGACTGGCGGATGGAAGACCGCTTTAAAGAAGCCTATGGCTATGTTATCTTCCCGAATGTTGGGAAAGGCGGACTGGGTGTAGGTGGTGCTGCCGGGAATGGCATTGTCTACCAGGGAGGTCAGGAGATCGGGGCCGCCAAGCTCTCACAGCTGAGTATCGGTTTCCAGGCAGGTGGCCAGGCGTATCGCGAGATCATATTTTTTGAGGACAAAACAGCCATGGATCGATTTATGGGCAATAATTTTGAATTCTCAGCCCAGGCTTCAGCCGTTGCCGTTACTGCCGGTGCTTCTGCCAAGGCTGATTACGAAGGAGGGGTCATGGTTTTCACTATGCAGAAAGGCGGACTTATGTATGAGGCTTCTATAGGCGGACAAAAATTCAAATACGATTCATTTTAAGAATTATCTAGACTGGTTGTAATCTTTGTCGGCCAAGACTCAACAACCTATGGCCGACAGATACACCTTTATTTCTGGTATTGGAGGAAATTGGCAAAATTTGAAAAATTTAGGGAATTGAATTATGAAATTCATATGCACTCTTGCATGTAGTCTGGCCGTATCGATGCTCTTTGCGCAACGCGACTGGGACGCTATCGAAATAAGGACCGAAAAGGTGACTGAAGATATCTACGCGCTCTTTGGATCAGGCGGGAATATAGGATTAGCTGTAGGGCATGATTATGCTTACCTGATCGATGATCAGTTCGCGCCCCTTTCCGATAAAATTATCGCAGCTGTTCGAAAGATCACCAACAAGCCTATCAGATATCTTGTGAATACCCACTGGCATGGCGATCATGTGGGAGGGAATGAAAATTTCGCCGAAGGAGGTACGGTAATTGTAGCTCATGAAGCGGTGAGGAAGCGAATGAGTTTACCGCACAAGAGGGGGGACCGTGAGATGCCGGCTTCACCATATATGGCATTGCCAAAAGTTACCTATACGGATCAACTCACCTTTCATCTGGATAGTCTTCGGACCATGCGCGTAATGCATGTGAACCCCTCCCATACCGATGGGGATTCTTATATCTACTTCCCTGAGAGCAATGTGATCCATATGGGGGATAATTTTTCAAATGGTGGCTATCCCTATATCGATTTGAATTCTGGGGGAGACATCGACGGACTCATCAGGAATCACAATATGGTCCTCTTCCTACTCGATGACGAGACCAAAATCATACCCGGACACGGACCGGTTACCAACAGGGCCCGATTGATGGCATACCGAGATATGATTGTTACGATCCGTTCCAGGGTAAAACAAGCAAAAGCTTCAGGCAAATCTCTGGAGGATACCCGTGCGATGGGCCTTTCCAGCGAATGGGATGCCGAGTTTGGGCAGGGGTTTATAGATCCCTCGGAGATTGTTACGGCAATTTATAAGAGTTTGGACTAGGTGATATCCTGAAGTATTCCATTCTATTTGATCTTATAGGGCCAGATTAACCTCTTTCCACCTAATGTATTTTCAAATAGTAGTGAGTAATTAGAAAATAGTACTTTATAGCCAATGAAAAAAGTAGTGACCTTTGGAGAAATTATGCTGCGTTTGGCTCCTCCGGGATTTTTAAGATTTTCACAGACCACCAGTTTCGATGCGATTTATGGAGGCGGTGAATCTAATGTCGCGGTATCACTCGCCAACTATGGAGTGCCAGTAGATTTTGTTACCCGTTTGCCCGATAACGATATCGGCCAATGCGCGCTGATGGAAATGCGCAAAAGAGGCGTGGGCACAGATAAGATTGTTTTTGGCGGGAACCGTCTGGGAATCTATTTTTTGGAAACCGGTGCTGTCTCAAGGGGCAGTAAGGTGATATATGACCGAGCTCATTCTGCTATTGCAGAAATTGAAACCGGGATGATCGACTGGAAATCGGTATTCGCTGGCGTAGAATGGTTTCATTGGACAGGAATTACACCAGCTATATCTCAGGGTGCAGCGGATGTTTGTCTGGAGGCTGTTAAAACTGCCAGCGATCTGGGGATAACCATATCCACGGATTTGAATTACAGGGCCAAATTGTGGAAATACGGAGGCGACCGCGAGGCGATCATGACCGAACTCACCTCGTATTGTGATATTATCCTGGGCAATGAAGAAGATGCTGAAAAACACTTTGGTATCAAACCCCAAGGCCTGGATATCACCACCCAGGGAGAACAAGTAAAGGCAGAAGCCTTTCTTTCGGTATGCCAACAAATGTTGAAGAAATTCCCTAAGGCCAAAAAAGTGATCACTACACTAAGAGGGTCACTATCAGCATCCCACAATACCTGGGCCGGGGTACTTTATGATGGGAAAACAATGTTTAAATCTCAGGAATATCAGATCACACATATTGTGGATAGGGTAGGAGGAGGAGATTCCTTTATGGGAGGCCTGATCTATGGTTTGCTTCAATACCCGGAAGATGATCAGAATGCTCTAAATTTTGCTGTTGCTGCTTCGTGTCTAAAACATACCATTAAAGGTGATGCTAATATGGTGTCTGTGGCAGAGGTCGAAAAACTGATGGGAGGAGATGCTTCCGGTAGAGTATCACGTTAAACCCCAAAGAGTCTATTAGTTCATAATATTCTAGATTGAAATAGGTCATTTTCATGGGTCTTTTCTTTAAGCGGATATTTTCATTATGACCAATATCATTGGATCAATTCCCAAGGGTGGAGAACTTTACGTCAAAATATAAAGTTTTGATAGGAAATCTGGCAACCAAAGAGGGAAAACAATTATTACAGGATCATTATATCGGCCATCTGTCGTTTATCGCGGGGAAATGGCCTTATAGTTTACCGATTACCTATTATTACAATAAGGCCAAAAACTACATTATCAGCTATGCGGCCGAGGGGCATAAGATAAAAGCGATGCGAAAGAATCCCAACGTTTCCCTCGAAGTTGAAGAGGTCGAATCTGTGAACCATTGGAGTTGTGTGTTGTTGCACGGAAAATTCGAGGAACTTCAAGGTATTGATGCAAAGTATCACCTGCATGAATTTGCTGAAGGCGTTAAGAAGATCATTAAAAAGAAAGAAGGCAAAGATGCCCGGGCTATTGGAGAATTCTCAAGTAAAATGGAATCGGAAAAACATCCTGTGGTATACCGAATCCTAATCGATGGATTAACAGCGAAGTTCCGAGAGGATTAATGGAAGAGTTTATAGAATAGAAATTTTGGAATTTAACTTCTCCCGTCGGTATTTACCTCTTGGCCTTTTCGTTGAAATTCTTGCATATGAGCTTTAAAATTAGCGCATAACACCTATAAACTTTAATACCTCCGTAATATTTGTTATTTTTCTTAAAAAGATGATCAGTTGATCATTTTCTGATGGAGGAGCAAAAACCAAATTTTCAAGAACTACCCAAAGCAGATGTGCATAATCATCTGCATTTGAGTGGCGGCTTTATGCTGTTGAAAGAAAAATTTCCACACATAGACTATAGGATTCCCGAATCCTATGATGGTTTCGACGGTATGATGCGTTTTATCCAAGAGTATATAAACCCATTGATGAAGACCTCAGAAGATGTGATCATGCTGATGGATCTTGCCCTGCGTTCGGCCATTGATGACGAGGTAAAACTTTTGGAAGCAAGTGTGGATATGCAGCTGCTAAAATATTTTGATGATTCATTAGAAGAATATTTAAGTGCGATCAGAAGTCTTAAATACAAGTATAAAAATCAACTGGAATTCAGGCCGGAAATTGGCATTAAAAAAGACAGTCCACTGGATATGGTATACCAAATGGGTAGAGCCTGTATTCAAAGCGATGTTTTCGAGGGGATTGATCTTTATGGCAAAGAAAGCGATGAGGATCTGACTGGGTTCAGAGAAATTTTTGATCAGGCCCGGAAGCTTTCTAAAAAAACAAAGGTGCATATAGGGGAGTTTACAGATCATCGGTCTGTAGAGAAGGCCATCATTGCCCTGGAACCTCATGAGATTCAGCATGGGATCAGGGCGGCCGATTCGGAAAATACCATGAAGATGATCGTTGACCGTGGTATTAGGTTAAACATCTGTCCACAAAGTAATATAGCCCTTGGCGCTGCCGAGGATTATTCAACTCATCCCCTCAGGAAGCTCTATGAAGCCGGTGTTCGGATCACTATAAATACTGACGACCTGCTGCTTTTTGGTGCTACGATAACGGATCAGTTTACCCAATTGTTCGAACAAGGACTTTTTACCTTTGAAGAAATCGAAGGGCTGCGCCGGAACGCCTTAGCAGAAGACTGATGCCACCACTGGCCTCACGGATCTGTTAACTGTGGATTTTCGTTTTAAAATCTTATATTGAAGATGAATTTGTAGACATTCAGATTCGTCATTCCCCCAATTTTTATTATCCCTGATGCCAGGCCGGTCGACTTTGATTGTTCATGAGAGCGAATATTCAAAATATTGACTGTTAAAATCCACGAGAGATGCTTAAGAAAGTCTTGTCCTTATACCTGATGTTTTTTCTCACTGGCCTCAATGCACAGCAGAAACTGGACTCGTTGTATAATATCTGGCAAGATGAAAATCGGTCTGATAGTCTTCGCATTGATTCTTTTTTTGATTACATAGTTGATGGATTTATTTATTCCAAGCCGGACACCGCTCAGATTTTGGCAACACAACTATATGATTTCAGCGAAGCAAGAAAGAATTCGAAGGGAATGGTCAATGCATCTAATCTTCAGGCATATAGCCATTATTTTAGAAGTAATTATGCTGGAGCTATATCATTTTTCACAAGATCATTAAATATCAATAAGGATATCAAAGACGAAGGAGGTATGGCTTATGCCATGAGCAATATTGGCATGGTATACACCGATCAAGGAAAATACATGTTAGCTAAGGAGAACTTCGACAAATCTTTAAAGATTCATGTGAAACTTGGAAATAAACGGTTTCAGGCAATGACTCTATTCAATCTTGGACGGAATTACCAATTTATGGGTATTTATCCCAAGGCGATTGTATTACTGAATAGCAGCTCCAATATTTTTAGAGAAATTGAAGAAAAGGTAGGGCTTGCGAATTCCTTAAATGAAATTGGAATTATTTATAAGAACGAAGGAGATTATGAAAACGCATTAGCATACTTTGAAGAAAGCCTAGAGATTTATAATTCATTAGAGCAGAAAGGGAATGCTGCCCTATGTTTAGGAAACATTGCCAATGTATATGCAAGAATGAAGCATTTTGATAAGGCATTGAAATACCACGATTTAAGCTTAAAAATGAATGAAAATTTTGGAAACACTAAAATGGTGGCTAATGCTTATAATAATATTGGACTCATTTACTTTGATCAGGACAACCCTAACCTAGCTTTAGAATTCTTCACAAAAAGCTTAAACATCAAAAATGAGATCGAAGACGATAAAGGAGTATCTACAACATTAACTAATATTGGAAATGCGCACAATAGAAAGGGGAACTACGGAAACGCTATTACCTATTGTCAGCAAGCATATGAAATGGCTGGTAAATTAGGCGTTCTACATGATCAGCTTAATGCCTGTGAGTGCCTATATGAGGCTTACAAGGGTTCGAGACAAGGCAATAGAGCCTTACAATACCATGAAAAAATGTTGGAGTTTAAGGATAGCTTAGATTCTAAAGAAACCGCCAAAAAACTCCAACAGATGGAATTTGCCAAACAGGTAATGGCCGATAGTCTACAGCAGGTGGAAAAAGAGCTGCAGGTAGAGATGGCCCATCAGACTGAGGTACGGCAAAAAGACCGCAACCGCAACCTGGCCATAGGGGCGGGGATTTTCTTTTTGGTCCTCTCCGGAGGCTTTTATAGTCGCTGGCGTTATGTAAGGAAATCAAAAAAAATTATTGAAAATGAAAAAGACCGCTCAGAGAATCTATTGCTGAATATTTTACCTTCGGAGA
Organism: Flavobacteriaceae bacterium; assembly: GCA_965212205.1. Classification (GTDB taxonomy): domain Bacteria; phylum Bacteroidota; class Bacteroidia; order Flavobacteriales; family Flavobacteriaceae; genus JAHEJJ01. The sequence goes on along the minus strand of CBDBUX010000016.1, from coordinate 14,883 downwards.
TCGCCGAAGAGCTTAAAGCCAAGGGGAGCGTGGACGCCAGGGATTTTGACGAGGTATCGGTACTTTTTACTGATTTCAAGGGTTTTACCACCAGATCCGAAAAGCTATCGGCACGGGAGCTGGTCGATGAGATCAATTTATGTTTTAAGGCTTTTGATCATATCTGTGGTAACTACAATATAGAGAAGATCAAGACCATTGGCGATGCCTATATGGCCGGGGGCGGACTGCCGGTCCCCTCTGACGATGCGGTAAAGAACACGGTTTTAGCTGCCCTGGAGATGCAGGCTTTTATGGAACAAAGGGCTATGGAGAAGCAGGCAAAGCATGAGATCCCCTTCGAGATGCGGGTGGGCATTCATACCGGTCCGGTAGTGGCGGGTATCGTCGGGGTAAAGAAGTTCCAGTATGACATTTGGGGCGATACGGTAAACACGGCCTCTCGAATGGAGAGCAGCGGTGAAGTGGGTAAGGTGAATATCTCCCAGGCCACCTATGAGATCATCAAAGACGACCCCCAATTTACATTTGAGACCCGGGGCAAGATCAAAGCCAAGGGAAAAGGTGAGGTGGAGATGTATTTTGTTTCCAGACAAAATGAGTTAAGCTAGAAAACGGAACAACTCCCTTTGGTTAGTTCCGACCCGAACGTATTTAAAAAAGGAAAGTACGCCTGTCTTTTCTCTTCAGGGAATAATGAGGGGCTATGACCCCCTCCCCGCATGTCTAATTTACGTCTTAAGACTGCAAATTACTAGCATTGATTTGTTTCATATTTCCAAAACTGGTAGTTGCGGATAGAAAAATTGAGGGTAAAAGGATTTATCGGGAATTGTCTATCACTTTGTAGTTCTGTGAGTTGGACCCAAAACTCCTGAATAGTGAGCTGTAAGGCCAGAAGACCTGTTTTCTTAACCGAGGAATTAATTGTTGTTTTAACCTTTTTACCCTTAATTTAACGTTGAGTTTTTTTGATATCTCTATGAAGAATGTCTTAATCTGTGGAGCAGGCATGTCGGCCACTGATCTGATTTGGTATATGCTTAAGCATGCTGAAGAATTTAACTGGTTTGTTACGGTTGGTGATATTTTGGTAGAAACTGCAAAAAAGAAAATTGGTGGCCATCCGAGGGGGAGAGCGGTGTACTTTGATTGCTATGATAATTCAATCATGGAGCGATACATTAAGGATGCAGACATTGTCATCTCGTTGTTACCTCCGGGTATGCATGCTGCAGCAGCCAAAATCGCGCTTCGCTACAATGCCCATGTGGTAACAGCCTCTTATGCTAGCCAGGAAATGATTGAAATGCATGAAGAAGCAAAGGAAAAAGGGCTCACTTTTCTAAACGAATTAGGAGCTGATCCGGGAATCGACCATATGAATGGAATGCGTTCTATAGACAAAATCAGGAAAAAGGGAGGGGAACTAGTGGCCTTTACATCCTACTGTGGCAGTTTGGTTGCCCCTGAGAGCAATGATAACCCATGGGGTTACAAGTTTACATGGAGCCCGATGAACGTGATCCTGGCAGGTAGCTCAGGAGCGTGTTATTATCAAAAAAGCAATTTTCGTTGCATCCCTTATCATCGGTTATTTACCATTCCAAAAGTTATAGAGATTCCTGGTTTCAGGAAATTTGAGGCATATGAAAATCGTGACTCCGTAGTCTATAGAAAAAAATACAAGCTCGATGACATTCCCACGTTTATACGGGCAACGCTGCGTTACCCTGGTTTTTGTGATGCCTGGAATTTGCTTATTAAACTGGGGTTAACGGCCAACAACTATCATATTGAAGGCAGTGAAAATATGACCTATCGCCAGTGGATGGCATCGTATATTTCTGATGATGATGATGATGAGAGTCTTGAAGATAGATTGGCAGATAGCCTAGATATAGATAGAGGAGGAATACTTCATAAACAACTGCTTTGGACCGAGTTGCTTTCCGACCGGCCAATTAGGCGGGTAAATGGCACTCCTGCCGAGATACTATTGGACTTACTGCTTGAGAAACTAAAATTTAAGGATGGTGATACCGATATGCTGGTTTTTTACGAAAGGATAGAATATAAACTCCGGGACGAATTATTTGAACATATATCTTATTTGGTAACAAAAGGCTTGGATTATAGGCATACTGCCATTTCTCGTACTGTTGGATTACCCGCGGCAATTGCCGCAAAATTTATCCTCCTTGGAGAAATTAAAAGCCGTGGTGTGTTATTTCCATGGTCTAAAGAAGTTTATGATCCCGTGCTGGATGAGCTGGCAGACCTAGGTATTGATTACACTTCTCATGATATCAGGATTGAGCATTCGCAATATGAATAATACAGGTGAGTCCCTGCCGCTCTCAAGTATTAAAAAAAGGGGAAAGACAACCTACTTTATTAATTCGAAAGCAGTACGGGGCTAAACGCCTCCTCCCCGCATGATCAAGATAAGCATAGAGGCTGCAAATTTCTAGCAGAAATATGTCTTAATTGTATTGAGCAAATTCCGAGATGACCCTAGATCATAGAAGAACATATTGCGTAATAGATAAATGGTCATCATGAACAAGGGTATTCTATAAGTGTCCTGGCATTGCTAAATTCTTTGTAATTGTAGTATCTGCCCTCCTCCCTAGACTCTTTTTCACGCATTATTTATATCTTTCGAGAAAAGGTGAAATTAAGAGAACTTGATTTCAACTACTGATATTTAAAACTACATTACAATGGATACTAATTGGACAGCAATCAGGCTCTACTATGGGGAAAAAGCTTTTGGTCTAAGCGGAAATTTTACTACAGACTTAAAAAAGCTTTGTGCAAAACACAGGGCGAATATTTTTCACATAGAAGATCAAGGCGGTTATAGCCCGAAAGGAAGTATAGGCAGACCATATTTGTTCGGTGGCAGCAGCAATGGTATTTTCAATATTGCAGAGATAGTGGTACAGGATGCAGACAAAGAAAATCTTTTGACTGAAGTAAAAAAGATCGCCAAAGCTGGAAAGGATAGCTTTGCCTATTGCGAGTTTCAACTGAACGGAATTATCAATCCAGACGAATAACCAGAATTGATTTATGGAGGACAAGAATGATGCAATTCCAGAAGAGGAGCCAGTAAAATCCAAATCCTCAAATAATCCTGTTAAGAAGCTCACCAGAATTCTACTAATTGCCATCGCGGTTCTATTTGTATGGTATGTGCTTTCAGACAGGTACACCCCTTATACCGATGAGGGGAAGGTTAAAGGATTGGCAATACCTGTTTATCCGAGAGTCTCCGGATATGTGACTAAAATCAATGTAAAACTTCATAGCATTGTTCATCAGGGAGACACGCTTTTTCAATTAGATCAACGGCCCTTTATTTTGGCTATACAATCGGCAGAGGCAGACCTGGATAACACTTTACAGACTGTTGGTGCTCAAACTGCTACGGTAAAAGCTGCGGCAGGAAGACTGGGTATGGCTAAAGCGCAATTAGACCGGGCCCAGAGAAATTATAATCGGGTTCAAAATGTATTGCAGGAGAACCCTGGTGCCTTATCACTTGCCGATAAAGACCGGGCTGAGACTTCTCTTTCTTCGGCAATAGAACAAGTGACATCGGCAGAAGCCGACCTGGAACAGGCAGAGCAGCAACTTGGGATTTCTGGCGAACAAAACGCTCAGTACAGGGCTGCAGTAGTGAGACTACAGCAAGCACAATTGGATTTAGAATTCAGTACCATATTAGCTCCCTCAGATGGAGCCATTGAGTCTTTTAACGTAGATCTGGGTTTTTACAGTCAGGTTGGTCAGCCCTTAGCTATGTTTGTGTCTTCTGATGATTATTGGATAGAGGCGGCGATGAAAGAAAACAATCTATCAAAAATGAAAGTAGGCAATACGGTTGAATTTACCTTTGACGTTGAGCCAGGTAAAGTATATACTGGGAAAGTAAGAAGTATTGGATACGGAGTAAACTCTGCCAATATCAAACGTGGTGAGTTGCCAAATCCTTCGGAGAGCAAGGGATGGTTAAAAGATCCTCAACGATTTCCGGTCATAATTGATTACGATACAGAGAATAAACCTTTTAACAACAGACTAGGCGGACAAGTAGATGTAGTAGTTTATACAGATTCGAGTGCATTATTAGAATTTATTGCCAATATAAGGATAAGGATCAATAGCTACCTTTCGTACATGAGATAGTCGGTTTGATTATATGAAATACAGAACAGACAATTCAATATTCCGATATGCCTTCGGAGCCTTAATTGGCCTGACCATCTCAGTGGTCTCTGGTGGAATGCTCGATTATGTTCTGCCTGTTCTTGCACTCCCGTTTCTTGCAGCTAACAAGGAACTCAGTATTACGGAAGGGTTCAATTTTATTGGAATAATTACAATAGCTGTTCTATTGGCAAATGTTGTTACCCTATTGTGTCTTGAATATCCGCTTGTCTTGGTCACTGTTATTTTTCTCGTATTGTTCTTTGTGTATTATAGCAAGCATAAACTTATGAATGCCAATATGAAAATATGGCTGCTTGTTACCATTTTACTTATTCCCAATATCTCAGTTAAGTCGTTTGCATTGGCTCAGGTTATCAGCCTTAATTTGATTGCCATTGCTATTGAATGTATCATCTGTGTTTGGATTTGCTACTATATATTTCCTGTAAAGGAATCACCATCGGAACATATGGTAAAAGCACCAGTGGAAATTGAATATACGAGAATTGATTTCGATAGAGCATTGATCAGGACAGTGGTAATAATGCCTGTCGTATTATTGTTTTACTTCTTTGATCTGGCAAGTGCCCTGTTGGTCCTGGTATTCATCGCTATATTATCCATGCAGGCTGGTTTCGGTTCGGGGTTCAAAGCAGGTAAAGCATTGATCATCGGAAATCTCATTGGGGGCCTTCTGGCCATCGTTATATATGAAATTTACACAGTTGTTCCTTTACTGAGTTTCTCCCTAATAACGGTATCCTTAATGGGCTTGCTAGCAGGAAGAAAATTGTTCAGTGGAATCCCCGCAGCACCTCTTTTTGGAATGGCCTTTTCTACTTTTCTGTTAATTATTGGGGCAACTACAGGTGGTGGAGATACAACCGCGAACTACAAGGTATGGATACGCGTTATTCAAATAATGTCGGCCGTAGTATATGTTGCTCTGGCATTCGCATATATAGATAAATGGAAAGAAAGCTTAGATGAAGTACGTTAGGTCCATTTTTATATCTATTCTCCTGCTGGTCTTTGCAGCTTCCTGCCGTGTGGGCCCTAAATATCAACGAGTTGAAAAATTCAAACCTGAGAGCTACAGGTTTACGACTGAACAAAGCGCCACTATTGCTGACATTCCCTGGTGGGAATTATTTAAAGATCCTGTTTTATCTACCCTTATTGATTCTGCCCTCAACAACAACTTAAATTTAGAAGCTTCTGTATCGAGAATAAGACAGGCCGAAGCCCAGTTGGGAGTCGTCAGAGCGAATCTGTTCCCACGTGTGAACTATGCTGCTAGTGGCAGTTACAGTTTTTCTACTGAAGAAAACCAATCTGCCATTACCGGCGTTATTCCAATATCCTATCAAGTGGATCTCTGGGGACGATTTAAAAATCTTAATGACGCAGCATATTACGATTATCTGGCTACCGAAGAAGCCTATAAGAATATTACGATCAACCTTATCAGTAGTATTGCAAATGCGTATTTTTTATTAAGGGATTTAGACAATCGCTTGCTCATTGCTGAGAGTACTGCCAAATCCTGGGAAGATAATTTGGAAATTAATTTAGCCAGGAATAAAGCCGGACTCATCTCAGAGGTTGCGGTTAACCAGGCGATTATTCAGGTAGAAGAAGCTAAAACTTCTATCCAAACTTTTAACAGACTTCGGGTGCAGACCGAAAATAGCATCAGTATAATATTGGGAAAACCTCCTATGAATATTCCAAGGGGACTACCCATATTTGAACAAGTATTACCCCCCGAACCTCCAGCCGGTATACCATCTTCATTATTGGATAGGCGTCCTGATCTACTCGTTGCGGAAAGAAATCTCCAGGCTCAGCATTTCAGAGTCGGCGCTACTGAAGCTTTACAATATCCAAGCCTGACAATTACCGCTGATCTGGGCGCTTCATTCCTGAATCCTACGGTTGCATTTGCTGATCTCGGTGCACAGGTACTCGGCCCCATCTTCAACAGTCAGGAGAATAAGAAACGCTATCAAATAGAATTAGAAATTACCGAACAGCTCTTACTTTCTTATCAAAATACCTTTATCAATGCTATTAGAGAAGTTGAAGACGCCCTGGTTGCCGTTAAAACTTATGATAATGAATTAACGTCTCGTGTTAAACAGGTAAAGGCCGCCAATTCAGCCTTGAATCTGGCCTGGGTGAGATATGACAATGGCGTAACCAGCTATCTTGAGATATTGGATTTACAACGGTCGGCATTTAATTCAGAACTAAAAGCATCTGAAACTATGCAACTTAAATTAAGTAGTATAGTAAACTTATATGTTGCACTTGGTGGTGGGTGGCAATATGATGAGAACACTAACCAATAGATATCCAGAAATTATGGAAGTTATTTTACTTATTGGCTTTACTTTTTTCTTATTATTCATTTACGGACTTTTCTCAGAAAAACTTAATAAAATATCAATTTCCGGCCCAATGGTTTTCACCATATTTGGATTGATCATGCATTGGCTTGGCTTTACCGAAAAGCTTAAAATAGATGGTGAAACTTTAGAAATAATTGGTCAGATCGCACTAATTGCAATTTTATTTACAGATGCCAGTAATATTTCATTAAAGGAGTTTTTTAAGGTATATAAAACCCCGGTTCGATTGCTTTTTATTGGGCTTCCCATTACTATGATTATCGGTACGGCTACAGCAACTTATATTTTTGAAGGAGTGGATCTGATCATGCTGGCCATTATGGCATTTATTTTATCTCCTACCGACGCGGCCTTGGGGCAAGTGGTGGTGCAAAGTCCCAAAATCCCAAAAAAAATAAGAGAAGCCATCAATGTAGAAAGCGGGCTTAACGATGGTCTGGTACTACCACCTATATTAATTTGTTTAGCTATTGTTAGTGGCCAGATAGAGTCTATGGATGGGAGTTCTATTTTAGTTTATGTTTCGAAACAAATAGTGTTTGCGCCTCTGGTTGGTGGGTTAATAGGCTGGGCGGGTAGTAAATTCATTAACTGGTCGGTAAGGAATAAATACTCCAGTCATCTTTACCAGGGAATTATTGTTTTTTCTTTATCTATCATTTCATTTGTTGCTGCAGAACATATTGGCGGCAACGGATATATAGCAGCTTTTATCAGTGGCTTGTTTTTTAATGCCGATTCAAAAAAAGTTCTCCATACCGGCCAGGAGTTTGGGGAATTTTTGAGTCAGCCATTAGCCCTGTTCGTTTTCTTTTGTCTGGGCGCCGCAATTATTCCATATTATTTAGGATCTATGGATGGAAAGGTAGTTCTCTATGCTATTTTGAGTTTAACTGTATTGAGAATGATACCTGTGCTTATTAGTCTGAGGCGTGATAATTTAAAATTTCGTGAAAAGGTATTCATTTCGTGGTTTGGCCCCAGAGGGATCGCTTCATTGCTCTATTTTCTGTTAGCGTTTAATTTACTGGAGCATAACGAAAACTACACACCGGTTTATGCTACTATCGTGCTTACAGTCACTCTGAGTGTATTTTTACATGGTCTTTCTGCAGTACCTTATTCAAATTGGTTGTCGAAAAGAGCTAATCAAAAATAGGGTAAATTCTAAGTTCTTTATTCTCAGGGTAAGAGATATGGGAAATTTTCACCGAGCATATTACTAGAAATGTGTTGTACAGTCAAAGCTCAAATTAATTTGAGCTCTTTCTAAATTCAATCCGCCTGAAGAACCTTCTCAGTGTTCCGAATCCCATAACCACTTTCATATTCATTGCTAATACTATTGAATATTTACTATTTTTCACGATCAGATCAATATTTTATCAACCAACGGATAGCTAACTAAATGGAAAATAGGCCTAAAACAGGTTTTCAGGGATTAATCGAGAATTGGCACAATGATCTGATCGCAGCGGTGAGTGTCGCACTCATTGCCCTGCCCCTATCACTGGGTATTGCCCTGGCCGCGGGAGCGCCGGCCATGTCGGGAATAATTTCAGCCATAATTGGTGGCCTGGTAACCACCCTTTATCGGGGTGGCCATATATCGGTGAACGGACCCGCTAAGGGAGTTATCGGGGTCATTCTTCTTGGTATTGTTCTGATGGATGATGGTTCGGGGCAAGCCTTTAATTATATATTGGCAGCGGTGGTGGTTTCAGGAGCCCTTCAAGCCCTATTGGGATTATTGAAGTTAGGCAGGTTGGCAGACATCTTCCACACTTCGGTGATCCACGGCATTTTGGCAGCCATCGGGATCATCATATTTGCTAAACAGATTCATGTGGCCATGGGCACAAATTCCGATAGCCCAAGCATCGTACAGAACCTCATCGATGCGGTTCTTTACTTGCCACAAGCCAATCCATTTGTATTGATCATTGCCCTGGCGGGCTTGCTGATATTGTTGTTCCATTCCAAGATCAGCAACCGGTTTTTCCATTTTCTACCGGCCCCCATGTGGGTCATCGCATTTTCCATTCCGTTTGTGTATGCCTTCAATTTCTTCGACCAGCATACGATTTCAGTCTTTGGAAAAGCTTATGAGGTAGGACCCAATCTACTGTTAGACATACCCGATAATATTATGGATTCCATCATGCTTCCGAATTTTGGCAAGATCAATACCATAGAATTCTGGACCACGGTATTTTCCATTCTGATCATCACCAGCATTGAATCTCTGGCCATTGCAAAAGCGGTCGATAAAATTGACCCCTATAAACGAAAGACAAACCTGAATAAAGATCTAACAGGGATTGGATTGAGCACCATGGTAGCCGGTATGATGGGAGGTTTGCCCATTATTGCCGTGATCATTCGCAGTACGGTCAATATCCATAATGGCGCAAAGACGAAGTGGTCGAATATGTATCAGGGGATATTGCTGTTACTCTTTATCGTGGTATTGAGCCCGATCATGAGACAAGTACCGCTTTGTGCATTTGCCATTTTACTGGTCTACACGGGGTTTAAACTAGCCTCACCTGCCGTCTTCAAACAAGCTTATAACCAAGGTACAGAGCAATTGATATTTTTTGTTTGTACCATGGTTCTTACCCTCTATACCAATTTATTGATCGGACTGTTGGGTGGTTTGTTATTGGCGCTGGTGAGTCATATGTTGTTGGCCCGGCTGTCCATACCTCAATTCTTTAAGATGGTCTATAGATCGGGATCAGATCTGCTTGAGAACCCCGATGGCAGTTATGTGCTAAAAATTAAGGGGATTGCCAATTTTCTGGGCGTCCTGAAGGCCGATAAGTTAGTGGCTAAAATTCCTTCCGGGGCAGATGTCAACATCGACCTGTCGGAAACAAGATTGGTAGGCATGACCTATATGGACTATATCGTGGAATACCTAAAAATGCAGCGGGATACAGGCGGCAACGTCTTTATAACGGGGCTTGATTCGCATGTTTCGTCCACTACCTACAACAGGGCTTTAAAAATTAGCCTGACCAGTTCAGCCGCTAAATTATCCTCCAGGCAAATTCGATTGCAAAATTTAGCCAATGAAGGAGATTATCAATACACCAGCCAAGTAGATTGGAATACTATCTACCTGAAAAAGTTTCACTTCTTTGAGATCAGGCCCATTGAACGAAAATCAAATTGTCTGAGGGGGACTTTTAAAGACCTGAATATGTCATGGGAAATCGCGGACGTAACTTTCAATGAAGGCCAGGCTTTTACGGCCGAGACCTTTAATATGACCCTAATGCTCTTAAAGCTGAATAGAAACATACCCGTTTTCACTATGGAAAGGGAAGGTGTACTGGAAAAAATATTCGACCGGCTTATGGCATTTACGGGTTATAAGGATATTGATTTTGAGAGGTACCCGGATTTTTCCAATAAATTCCTGCTTATGGGGAATGACGAATCTGAAATTCGGACATTTTTTACCGATGAGGTCATTGGCTTTTTTGAAGATCATCACATCTATCACCTGGAAAGTAATGGCGAAGCGTTGATCATTTTCAATAAGATCAAACTGGCGCGCACCGACGAAACTATATCGTTTATCGATTATGGAAAAGATTTAGCCACACTATTAAATGCAAAAACAACATAGCAAACAATATGCAATGGCCAGATTGTATATCAAAGAAAATGAAGAGACAACAAACCGCAGGAATTACTCATCACTTCGTGATTTCGTGAGTCCCACTCAAACGTGTTGAAGATAAAAACCAAGCCTAAAAGCATTGGTTTATTCTTTTATCCACATTGGCTCAAACAAGTTTGGCCATGTTCCTAAAACAAAAAACCAGTGCAGCTGCACTGGTTATTATCTATCCGTACTAGAGGCGGGAGTCTAACCCGTAAGACAATTAGATTTTTTACTGGACCATGTTATAGGTCTGCGATTCTCCTATTAAGAAGATCTAAAAAATTAGAGGGATTGTTTAAATGTGACAACCTAATACTATTTCTCAGATCAATAGTATCATTTATTAATTCCCGACAAATTTCAAGGGTAAATCTTCGTCCAGCTTGTGATCTTAAATGAATTGTACCTGAATCATTAGTCATTACTGTTGATCGCGAGTTTCCACTATTATCAAATGATGTAAAGACTCCAGCACTTGAAAGATCTGGGAGATGATGGCGTCCTTCCGGATCTGAAGACACAATAAGAAAACTAGGATCAATTCTATCAATAATTTCCCATTGAGTTCCATTTTTGCTTCCGTGATGAGCACATCGCAATACCTGGCAATTTTCTTCCATGAGACCCTCTTCTCTGAATGACGCCCAATTCTCCATTTGAGCATCTGCGGCAATAATCATTCTTGCATTTCTCCAGTTAACTCGAGCCATAATGGAAAGATGATTTGTATTCAGATTTCTGGCACCCTCCAAAGAACGAATTAGTGCGTTTGTGGGTCCAAGCAGTTCTAAATACAAGGCATCTTCGTCGACTATTGGATTCTGACCTCCAGGCGGAATTATCAGTAGATTATCAGGATACCAACGACTATAGCCAGATAGGAAATTAATTATAGTGTTATTGGATTCGAGATTACTAACTAATCCCTGATATGTTGCAGGGCCCAAGCCAAGAGTATGCCAAGAAGGAGCAAAGGTTGCTCGAGTTATATTAAATTCATTAGCAAGCCTATTCCCTCCACTAAAATGATCGGAATGAGGATGTGTTATAATTAAATGTTCAATTGTTCCATCAAGACCCAATCCGCCAAGATCGTCTCGAGTATTGAAGAAGTTAACAAGTTTGTCAGGACGTACGGCATCAATTACTGTAACTACTCCTGATGGTGTTACAATTACAGTAGTATCGCCCTGGCCAACATTTACTACATATATGTGGAGATGACCATCTGGATTATTTACCATGAGATTTGTTTTTTAAGATCCTATTAAAGAATTCCTCTCTATTTTCCTTCCCTTTTCCTTTCTCCATCTTTATATTAGGAAAATTCTGTTCATTGATCTGCTTATCATTTTCCACCCACTCATCAGGGGTAAACTTTTTTAAGTATTGCATTTTTTTTCTACTTGCATTTATGCTCCTTTTCGTGTTTGATTTCATTTGCTTATAAGAAGGCTTGTCTGAAGGTGGAGTGATTCTCTCTTCGATAATATCCAGGTCTTTTATTCCTCTACTGACTTCTTTTATGTGCCTTTCCACATCAATGGCTCGCAAGTAGCCTGTTCCAATGAAATTTTTCCAATTCTTTGTGGATGTGAAAATGGCAAAAAAAGCATCTGCCATATCCTCTGGAGAATAAGGCAGCTTCAACGAATATGTTTTTTTAAAGTCATTAAATTCCTGTTCATAACAATCAATGTCAACACCAATTGGAAAATCCTTGAGAATAGATTCGTTTGCATGCCCCTTTTTAACTAGATCCCTTAATTTCCTTATTGGAATAAAATAGGTAAGGCGAAATTCTCCATTATAACATTCAAAATAGTATACAGGTTCTGTGGGTAATGAGATAGACATATTGATTATTTAATTTCTAATGAAAACGCGTATAACACATTTTAATAATCTCTTTGTGATAACGGTCCAGGCTATGACTTGGCCCTGGGCCGGAATTATTTATTATTGGTTACTGGTTATTAAATGTAAGAAAAGTTCTTTCTATTATGCACCTGGCAGGGCTTAGTTATAGCCGTTGTTACCTGTAGTTTTTTTTCGAGTTAGTATTTTTAAGTCCGCATAAAGATATGCGCCAACAAGTCCTAAACTGATAATTGTAAGGATATATTGTCCTCTAGGAATGATGAACATTATATTGACAATAATTAAAATAAAACTTAATGGATACATTATCAATCTAGTCAAAATTTTAAACCAACTCCATTCTTTTTCAATTTTTTTATCCGTTTCAATATCCAATATTTCATAAATCTGTTTTAGTTGCATATTCTTTTCCATCCGATAGACTTTAAAACCTACTATAAGGAAAATTCCAAGGAAGATGACCCAGCCAATGATTTGAAACCAGTGATTCGATATTTCAAAATCTCCAATAACCCAATGGAGCCAAGGAATGGATAACAATACACAGAAAAGAATATAAATGATTCGACCAAAAGGATTCATTCTGTCGGTGATATTTATTAGATGTCCATCCCGATTGAGGTCAAATTTAAAAATTGGATAAAACACCTTATTCCAACCGCTTTGTCGCCAAACCCTGATTTCACGATTTCTTATTTCTCCAGATGGCCGACAATCCCACTTAATGACTGTTAAAAGGTGAGTTGTAAAGCTGTCTGTTTGCTTTGCTTCGATTAACTTAACTATGTCAGGATTTGGTTATTTCCAATTGACAATTTCAAAATTACAGGTAACGGCCCTGGCTATGATTTCGGCGGGTTCTTTAGGCGAGCCTTTTTTGCGGCGGGCCTCCTGACAGAGTTAGGAGGGATTAGCGTTGGCAAGGCGAGCCATTTGTGCCGGAATCATTTTCTGGATTTGTTTATAGTTAAATGTAGGAATTCTTCTTCTTTTTAACCAACTGCCCGCTGAATTATAGCCGATGTTGGCAAATGTTAGATTTATTTGTTCTTAAATAACTATCTAGCAGACTATGAACTTTATTGCTTAACTCCACATAGGTATCTATTAATTCATCTGCGTTCTTTCTTTTGAGTTTGCCTTCCGCGTTCATTATGACGATTTCAGTTTTCGCACCTGCATTGTTTTTGCCTACGGATAGTGTGTGACTAAAATTGACATGAGCAAAACCATTTCTAATAGAATTCATCTCCCTTATTGGCTTTATTATTGAGGAGTCTATGTTATCAATATTGTTTAATATCTTAATTTTTTGTCCGATTCCGAGAATACTACTATTGAGGACTATATTCTTGAAAAACTCCTTATCGGCTGGCTGTATTTTCGCAATTATAACTTCATTCAGTCTACGTTCGATTACTATGAAGTCTGAGATAATCTGACCTTTAACATTGGTATAATAATCAATATCAATTTCGTCACCTTGATTATTTTGAATTACTACCATATTAGAATATTTGCCAACGGTCTAGGCTATGATTTGGTGCGTCTAGCGGCCTTTGTGAGCGGTGCGCGCGGGCTGGTGCGATTATCCAGCGAACAAAGGGCAGCCAGGGTTAAATCATTTTAGCCTTTATTAAACATTTTTAAATGTAAGAAAAGTTCCCGGACCTTGGAAAGCTAGCACTTAATTATAGGCGTTGTTAGCTAACGTAGTTTTTAGCCAATATTATGGATGAATAAAAGTGCATACACAACCGCAAAAAATAAGAATAAGAAATTCATTCCATAACTGCCAATCTTAAAAATTGGTTTTTGAGGTATTTGATACATTGGATAATAGGCAAATTGAGTTGCAACTTTTCCAATCCAATAAGCCCCGATTAATCCAGTTAGAGCAAGAGCCAAATTAGTTTGATTCTTGAGATCTGAAGGGATTAATATTGCTATTAATCCAAATGTAAAGTTCAAACCTTGAATATATCTTCCATATGTTTTGGCTATTTCCTGATTAAGAGGTTTTAGTTTTTTTACATCATTATACCAATCGAAAACTTGATGACGGATGTAGGGGTAAATCAAAGCAGTAAAAATTTGTCCAATTCCTCCTGCTATTATTACCCAGTTTGGAATGTTTATCTCCACGTTTATTCTATGTTAGCTAACTTGTTATATGTCAATAAAAATATAACATATACCTTAAAAGTTTTGGGATATAGAAACAAATGATGATTTAAGACCAAAATAAAATCTGACTCTCATCTCTGTCAATTATTTCCTAAGATAATGGGCTGCTGTTTCTTTAGAAAAAAGACTAAGAAATTAAAGTTGAGTCAAGTTAACTTTACAATTGTTGTCTAATAGTTGACTATACAAAAACGAAAAACCCTCAAAATCAAATGATTAAGAGGGTTATAAGTACTCGAGGCGGTTTTAGCTTTGCTGAGTCTCCGCACGAACGTGTTGAAAGAAGAAAAGTAAGCCTGAAAGGCGGGAATTACCTACTTCGTCGGTGAGTCCCGCCCGAACGTGTTGAAAGAAGAAAAGCCAGGCCTTCAGCCTGTTTTTTTTGTTTTTCATTTACTCGCTCAAGTAAACTTGGTTCGCTACTCAAAACAAAAAAGTCAGAGCAATTGCTCTGACTTTTCTTCTTATCCGTACTCGAGGCGGGACTTGAACCCGCACGGA
>CBDBUX010000015.1:0-40352 GCA_965212205.1 Flavobacteriaceae bacterium | reverse complement strand
ACATGGATCACATATCTGGGGTATTTCCTGTTATATCTTGGGCTTATGGGCATTATGTTCTTTGGTAAAACCAGGTTTAAAGACTTATCCAGGTCCCTGAATAAGCTCAAAGAAAAAAAGGCAGCGCTTACAACCATACTTGCCATAGGAATGCTATTGAGTGTTTCTGCTCAGGATCATCCTCATAATACCATGCCTACTGAAGCACAACTTGATTCGCTGCTGGAAGAATCAAAAGTTTCAGAAAAACATGCATCTGCATTTGGCCGGCTAATTATACAGGATGATGGCGGCAGGATGAAGCCTGTTAATACCTTCGCCTCGGAATTGCTTCGAAAGCTGAGTTACAAGAATTCGTACCGAGATCTCAATCCGGATCAGGTATTCCTTTCAATGATGCTCAACCCACCCCTTTGGTATAATACCGAATTTATCGCCCTGGATAAAAAGTCGGAAAACGATAGTATCCGATCCATAATAGGAGTTCCCAAAGATCGTATATATGTCAAGGCCACCGATTTTTTTAATGCAGATGGCCATTACAAACTAGGGCCCTATCTCGAGGATGCCTACGCCACCAACAATCCGAATAAGTTTCAGAAGGATTTTAAGGAAGTAGACCTGCGGCTTGGTCTTTTAAACCGTGCATTGGGAGGTGAGATCGTAAAGATCTTTCCCTTGCTCAACGATGAGAACAACAAATGGATATCGGCTGTGGAATTCCGGTCGGGCCGGTACCAGGTGAGCGATACGCTTTACGCGAATTTTATCCGCAATGCCATTCCTTATTATCTTTTATCGGTCCGCAAGGGAATAAGATCTGGTAATTATTCCGAGGCAGATAAACTTTTGGAAGCATTCCATCAGAATCAAGAAAACCACGGGAGCGAGGTTTTACCATCTGAAAAAGTAATCGATACCGAGATCATCTATAACAAACTCGATATTTTTAACAGGCTGTATAAGTACTATGCCCTTTGTGGTTTGGTGATGTTCTTCGTACTTGTCTTCACGATTTTCAAGGAAAGACGAATATGGCGCATCGCTACATATTTTTTCAAGGGAAGTATCGTTATTCTGTTCCTTTGGCATACTGCGGGCCTTGGGTTGAGGTGGTATATTTCAGGACATGCCCCTTGGAGTGATGCCTATGAGAGTATCCTGTATGTCAGCTGGGCCACCATGGGCATGGGACTGCTATTAGGCCGGAAAAGTCAGCTTACCATCGCTGCGGCCGCTTTTGTTACTTCAATGTTGTTATGGATCGCTCATCAGAGCTGGGTTGATCCTGCAATTGCCAATCTTGTTCCGGTGCTCGACAGTTATTGGTTGATGATCCATGTAGCGGTCATTGTAGGGAGTTATGGCCCACTGACCGTGGGGATGATATTGGGCATTGTGGCTCTTATCTTAATCATACTTACCAATGACAAGAATAAAAAGAGGATGAAACTCAACTTAAAGGAGATCACGACCATCAATGAACTCAGCCTGACCGTAGGACTTGTGATGCTGACCATTGGTAATTTCCTCGGAGGCCAATGGGCCAACGAAAGTTGGGGTAGGTACTGGGGTTGGGATCCTAAAGAAACCTGGGCCCTGATATCAATAATGGTATATGCCTTTGTGCTCCATGCACGGCTGGTACCCGGACTTAGGGGCAGTTGGACGTTCAATTTCCTGAGCATTATAGCCTTTGGCAGCATCATGATGACCTATTTTGGGGTGAACTTCTACCTTGTTGGACTGCACAGCTATGCGAGTGGGGCACAGGTGATCACACCAGTAATCGTTTGGTATATTCTGGCAGGCGTTCTTGTCCTGGGCGCCATCAGCTATTGGAGGTATAAGATCAATTATACCACTTAACGAAGTACATTATTTCTACCCCTTGACAGTTTTTTTTAATTTAGGAAACCTAAATAATCAGGATGTCTGCAAAAAGAAAAATTAAATGGAATTCTGAGCGCATACTCAGCCTTTCGGCTATGAGCATCAGTTTTATCACTCTGGTAATATTTGTCTACCAGACCAATCTGATGAGCAAACAGAATTACCTCTCCATTTTGCCCTATCTCCAGGTGTCTACCTCAAATAATCCGGCTTCAAATACTTATAGTCTGAGTCTTAAAAATCACGGGGTAGGACCTGCAATCATTGAATCGGTTGTTTTGGAACACGAAGGAAAGCAATATAACCTGAAAGACTATGATAACTATTTGTTCAATGTATTGAGGGCAATATCGCCCGAATTAGACTCAATTGGATCTTTGGATACCTCCACTTTAGATAAGGGAATAGCCATCCCTGCCAACTCAACATACATTATTTTTAGTGTTTATGATTCTGAAAAGGACTATAGTTTAATTATTGAAAAGCTCTCAGCTATTGAAGAAAAGGGGCTTTATTTTGAAGTCGTATACAAATCTCTGCAGAATGAACGATGGATGATCCATAATACCTCAGATGGCCCTGTGAAGTTAGATTAGTAATTATGGGTATTGTCGATGATCAAGTTTTTTATTGATCCTTTTCATTCCTGAGGGATTTTTTTGCATCTTTGATGTCTCCAATAACACGGGAATTATGTTCACAATAGATGTCATTACGGTGAAAACCCTCTAATTCTGACCGATCTTGCTCAGGATTCTGATATCTAACCTCTTTA
Organism: Flavobacteriaceae bacterium; assembly: GCA_965212205.1. Lineage (GTDB taxonomy): Bacteria > Bacteroidota > Bacteroidia > Flavobacteriales > Flavobacteriaceae > JAHEJJ01. The sequence continues at coordinate 37,684 of CBDBUX010000015.1, read as the reverse complement.
CAATACATAATTTCTTTTTTAATGACATCACAGAATAAACTAACCATTAGCAAAATCGCCCACGCATTTGTCGATGCCGTTATGGGCCGGCAAAGCGAATTCACCTCCGGCAGTATACGCAAGGCTATTTTTATGCTCTCCATCCCCATGATCCTGGAGATGATGATGGAGTCTATTTTTGCTATTGTTGATATCGCCTATGTTTCACAGGTAAGTGTAAATGCCGTTGCGACTATAGGACTTACCGAGTCCGTTATCACATTGGTCTATGCCATCGCCATAGGATTAAGCATGGCCGCAACGGCCGTGGTGGCCAGGCGGATCGGTGAAAAGGACGTGCAAGGAGCACGCCGGGCGGCCGTTCAGGCCATAGTACTAGGCATCTTTGTTGCTGTATCAATTGGAATTGTAGGCTTGCTTTATGCCAAGGAAATCCTGGGACTAATGGGTGGTGAACCCGATTTGATTGAAGAAGGTTACGGTTATACACAGTTGCTCATTGGTGGCAATATTGTAATTGTTCTTCTCTTCCTGATCAATGCCATTTTCCGTGGCGCCGGTGATGCCTCGGTGGCCATGTGGACCCTGGTATTGTCTAATGGGCTGAACATTATCCTCGACCCCATATTCATTTTTGGATGGGGCCCTGTCCCTGAATTTGGTGTTACCGGCGCAGCTATTGCCACGAATATCGGTCGGGGTACAGCTGTACTATTCCAATTGGCAATTCTATTTTTTGGATGGAGTCGTATCAAGTTAGGCCTTAGTGATCTTGTTATACGATTTGAGGTTATGCTTAACCTGATCAATGTTTCGCTAGGGGGGATAGCACAATTTTTGATCGGTACCTCGAGCTGGGTATTTCTCATGAGGATAATGTCGGAATTTGGTAGTGAGGTCCTGGCGGGCTATACGATTGCGATAAGAGTTATGATGTTTACATTTATGCCTGCGTGGGGTATGAGTAATGCAGCAGCCACCTTGGTTGGGCAGAATTTAGGTGCAAACCAGCCCGACAGAGCAGAGCGCTCGGTTTGGATCACGGGTAAGTATAACGCCATTTTTATGTTATCGGTTTCTGTGGTATATCTGATCTTTGCTCCGGAAATCATCTTGCTGTTCAATCAGCAAACCGAAGTTGTAGAAAACGGGGCACTTTGTTTGCGTATAGTAGCGGCTGGATATCTCTTCTATGCCTATGGAATGGTTATTTCCCAGGCTTTTAATGGAGCAGGGGACACCCGTACGCCAACTAAGATCAATTTCATAGCTTTCTGGTTATTCCAGTTACCCTTTGCGTACCTGGCCGCCATGACCTTCGAAATGGGGGCGTTAGGTGTGTTTTTAGCAATCACTTTTGCGGAAGTACTGCTATCGGTAATCGCCATGATCTGGTTCCGAAAGGGCTATTGGAAAAAAGTTGAGGTATAAGCCTTTTTTGTACATTTATAGGGCAAAATTAACAGGAAATGCAAGAAAAAGGAAAGGGTCTTAACACGATTTGCACGCATACCGGAGAGTTGAAGGATGAGATTTATAAAGGAGCGATATCGCCCCTTTATATGAGTACATCCTATGCTTTCGAAGATGTAGATGTAAAACGATATCCGCGGTATTTTAACACGCCCAACCAGCAAGCCTTATCCGAAAAGATCGCGGCTCTGGAAAAAACCGAATCGGCGCTAATATTTGGAAGCGGCATGGCCGCTATCAGCACTGCACTGCTGGCATTTTTGCACGCTGGAGATCATGTGGTGATGCAGAATATGCTATACGGCGGCACCTATAATCTTGTACTCAGACATTTTGAAGATTTTGGAATTGAGTATACCCTCACCGATGGATTGGAAGCAAAAGATTTTGAGAAATTGATAAAGGAGAATACCAAGGTAATATATGTGGAAACGCCCTCTAATCCTTTGCTGACACTTACCGATCTTGAAGCGATCTCAGCGGTGGCCAAAAAACACAATCTGGTATCCATGATAGACAATACATTTGCGAGTCCTGTAAATCAAACACCTATCGATTTCGGAATTGATGTCGTGATTCATAGCGCTACCAAATATATGGGCGGGCATTCCGATATATGTGCCGGTGCTGTGGCTTCAACCGCTGAAAATATGGAGAAGATCTTTAAAATGGGCATCGCCCTTGGAGGAAGCCTTAGTGATTATACGGTCTGGCTACTGGAAAGAAGTATAAAAACTATGGGTCTAAGAGTTCGTGCACAAAACGAGAATGCTCAGAAATTGGCAGAATACCTTTATAAGAACGAGGACATTGAGCAGGTCTACTATCCCGGATTACCTTCACACCCGGGTCACGAACTGGCGCTCCGGCAGATGAAAGGATTTGGAGGTATGATGTCATTTGAATTGAAAAAGGGAATAGATGCAGACATTTTTATAAAAGCACTACGAATGATCAAACCCTCAATGAGTCTTGCAGGCGTTGAAAGTACTGTTCTATCCCCGGCTAAAACTTCACATGCACTCATGCCACCTGAAGAACGGTCCAAACAGGGTATTTCAGACCGGCTTATTCGTTTTTCACTGGGTATTGAGGAAGCAGTGGATATCATAGCAGATATCGAACAGGCCCTCGAACATACTAAAAATACGACCACCTTGGTCGATTCTGAAAATTATTAATCACAATACATAAATGAAGCTAGATATTTTAGTTTTTGGTGCCCATCCTGATGATGCGGAACTGGGTGCCGGAGCCACTATTGCCAAGGAGGTCGCTCTTGGAAGAAAAGTAGGTATAATAGATCTCACCCGTGGTGAACTGGGTACCCGGGGAACACCCGAGATCAGGGATATGGAAGCCGATAAAGCAAGAGAAATCCTCGGTCTAACCGTTAGGGAAAACCTGGAATTTAAAGATGGGTTTTTTATCAATGATCGCGAACATCAAATGGTGATAATCAGGACCTTGCGCAAGTACCGTCCGGATATTGTTTTATGCAATGCTGTAGAGGATCGCCATATAGACCATGCCAGGGGAAGCAAATTAGTTAGTGATTCTTGTTTTCTAAGCGGATTGATAAGGATCGATACAATGCTCGAGGGTGATGATCAGTGGCAGGAGCCGTGGCGGCCCCGCCAGGTATATCACTATATCCAGTGGAGAAACCTCGAGCCCGATTTTGTCGTAGACGTTTCAGGATTTGTTGATAAGAAAATGGAGGCTATTGCCGCATATGCTTCTCAATTCTATGATCCGAAGAGCGATGAGCCGGCAACACCGATCAGCAGTAAGAATTTTGCAGAAAGTATCCGATACAGGGCCAGGGATCTGGGCAGGTTAGCCGGCGTGGAATATGCCGAGGGATTCACTGTGGAAAAACACATCACGGTGAATACGCTGCGCGATATTTATTAGCTGGCTCTATAATAGCGAGCCTGTGGTTTTGGCAGGGTGAAATAGAAACTACTGCCGATATTAATGCTGCTTTCGACCCAGATTTGTCCTTTATTGTTCTCAACCATTTCTTTGCACAACGATAGCCCGAGGCCGGTTCCTTTTTCATTATTAGTCCCATAAGTAGAGACATTAGCGCTTTTATCGAATAATTTGCCCAGGGTAATTTTATCCATTCCAACACCTGTGTCTTTTACCGAGATCTGCCAGCAATCTTCCATATCTACCGCATCAATCGTTATCATACCGTTCATAGGTGTGAATTTTAAGGCATTACTTATAAGATTTCGAACCACGATATCGATCTGATTGGTATCAGACCAGATAAAAGTATTTGGTTCAATATGGTTAACGATTCTAATCGACTTCTTCTTGGCCACTTCAGATAACAGATTTACGTTTTCCTTTGTCAGAGATTCAAGGTCTACCACCACCGGTTGAGTAACCGAACCGTTCATTTGGGTGCGACCCCATGAGAGCAGGTTATTAAGTGTAAAGAATATATGATCGATATCTTCACGCAATTTGGGAATAAAATCAAGGAATTCATCTTTGCCCATTTCACCTTCTCCGAAAAGTTTTAACAGCTCTTGTAACGCACCTATCGGACCTCTCAGATCGTGGCCGATAATTGAAAAGAGCTTGTTTTTGGTATCATTACTTGAATTGAGTTCTTTTTCACGCTTCTCAAGTATTGATTGCTTGGCCTGAAGTTCTGTGTTTAGTTTTTTCTGAACTTTCTGATTTCTGTGCACCATAAAGGTCACCACCACAAATATGAGAAGTATGAGCATTGCTGCGTTCACATAGCGCTGTTGGGTGGCCAGGGCTCTTTCATTTTCTTCGATGAGCGCAAGCCGTTGTTGCTCGTAGTCTGTTTTTGTTTTTAACAGGGTAAGACTTCTTTTGTTTTCGTTACGATGTAAGGTGTCGGAGAGATCCTGAAAAATCTCATGATATGCCAGGGCTTTTTGAAATTTGCCTTTATTTTTTTGGATCTTATAAAGCGTGAGGGCACATTTTTGTTTCCCTTCCATAAACTTTATACGGGTGGAAATATCGAATGCATCTAAAGCGTATCGTTCAGAAATACTATCCTTTCCCTGATACAAATAAGCTTCGGCCATACCGTTAAAAAGATCGATCTTTCCTCGGTCGTCGTCTAGGTCCTGGTGCAGCAATTCACTCTGGTTATACCAAAAGAGGGCCCATTTGAAGTCTTGCTGTTTTAAATACACCTTGCCTTTTATTTCATAGGCAAAGGCGAGCCAATCTATGATACTATTCCTTTCAAAAATCGCGATGCTCCGGTTTATATTGTACATGGCATAGTCGAGCTTTTCCATATCAGCATAGAGCGACGCCAGGTTACTCATGGTTTCGGCCTGGTAGATCTCCTTTCCGATTTCATCATTGATCTTTTTAACTTTTTTGAAAAAGACAAGTGCCTGATTATAATCCTTCTGGGCCGCATAAAGGTTGGCAATATTCTCGTTCATGATAGACTGCATGTCCTTATTATCGATCTTTTGGGCCAGTTCAATTCCTGCGAGATAACCACTGAGTGCTTTGGCATAATCCCCTTTATAGCCATTTTCACCAGCCAGATTGTTTATAATACGCAAGGCCAGATCATCGTCGTCTATTTGCTGTGCCAGGACGAGGCCTTTTGTGTAAAAATTGATGGCCCTGTCGTTCTGTCCGAGATCTGAATAATAATCCCCAAGGCGGAGAAAAGCAAAACTTTCACCTCGGGTATATTGGGCAAGTTTACTATATTTTTGGGCTTGCTTAGCTAAAATGTGAAGGCTGTCTGCATCGAAATATCGCATATGATTGCCAAGCCGGGTCAGCAGGTCGATATATACTGTGTCCTGATTGCTAAATTCAGGATCAGCGCGAAGGATCTGTATGCTGTCTTTGAGCTGTTTTCTAATCTCGGCCTGCGGATAGCAATAGAAAACACCCAGCATAAAAAAAGATATGACAACAAGTGATCTTTTCACTGATCTAATGAACTGGTTAAGGTCGGTTATTTTGAACACGGTCTGGGGAACTGAATATTGTATGATAAAAATACTTCCTACAAGCGGCCTGTTCTAAATAATGTTGTGAATCATCTATAATTGTGTGTTAGATCGGAATTAGCTGTTGTTTTATCGGTGAATTAGGCCTTCCAGGGCATAATTGTAGGAAAATTATGCATATGAAGATCGAGGGACTACACTGCTATTTTGTGAAATATTGTAACCTTTTATTTTGAAGCAATATGTAAAAAAAATTACCTTTGCCACTTCTATGAAATGGTGGTTGTAGCTCAGCTGGTTAGAGCGCTGGATTGTGGTTCCAGAGGTCGCCGGTTCGAACCCGGTCTTCCACCCAGTGAAACCTTCAAGGCAACTTGAGGGTTTTTTTGTTCGCGAATTCAAAGTTTACTTTGAAATTATGCGGATAAAAACGACCAAAGGCGTAAGCCTTTAGGTTTTATTGGCAGGTTTCCTTTTTTCCGGATCAACGCAGTTAGCCCGGTCTTCCACCCAGTGAAACCTTCAAGGTAACTTGGAGGTTTTTTTATTTGGATATCTCGTCTACAATTACTCGTTCTTCCCGGTTGGCAATCTCCCAGGCGGTGTAGAAGATGAGTTGAGAGCGTAAGGCCAGCAAATCGTAATTGATCTTATCTGGCGTATCACCGGGACGGTGATAATCGGCATGTGTGCCGTTGAAGTAGAAAATGATCGGGATATTATTCTTCGCAAAATTATAGTGATCGCTACGGTAGTAGAAACGATTGGGGTCGTTCTCATCATTATAGGTATAGTCTAACTCTAATCGGGTGTATTTTTCATTGATCCTTTCTGAGAGCTCGTGCAGATCCTGACTGAGTTTATCCGACCCTATCAGATATATATACTCTCGGCTGCCTTCTCTTTTTGGATCAATTCGTCCGATCATGTCGATATTTAAGTTCGCTACGGTTTGCGATAATGGGAAGACAGGTTTTACGTCGGTATAGTATTGGGAGCCCAACAGGCCTTTTTCCTCTCCGGTTACATGGAGAAAAACTATGGAGCGCTTGGGTCCGTTCCCGGTATCGGCAGCTTTTTTAAAGGCTTCTGCGATCTCGAGCATGGCTACGGTACCCGAACCATCATCGTCGGCCCCATTATTTATTTTGCCATTGGCAGATACGCCGATATGATCGAGATGGGAGGAGATCACCAAATATTCCTCAGGTTTTTCGAATCCTTCGATATAGGCTACCACGTTTTCTGATGGTATTTCAATATTAGCGCTTTCCAGTGCTAATTCTACTGTCCTTTCCAGGATTTGCGGCTGGTCCGATTCTTCGATCTCTGAAAAAATTGCTTTAGCCATTTCTTCGGTTAGCATTATAAGTCGGGGTGTATCGTCATTTTTCTTCAGATCCATTCGCCCACTGCCGTTCGATTCCATAAAATTGAAATACCGCTTAAAGCGATTATAATTCCCGGGATCGAAATAAAGAATAGCTTTAGCACCGTTATTTTTTGCCGCCTGGAGCCTTTTTTCAAGCGATTCGGAATTATTGCTCCAGATCGAACGTTTATTGGTTCCACTAACCTTGTACGTGCCATCTTCGGCTTTCGGTTCGCCCGATTTGATCAGTACAATTTTATCCTTTACATCGAGATTTTGATAGTCAGAATAGTTATCTTCTTCTATTCCAAAGGACACGAAAACTATTTCATTATAACTACCCTCGGCCGCAGAAAAGCTTAAAAAATTTTCCCCTATTTCGAAGGTTTGTTCGTTTACTATTATAGAGCCGGTGGGCAGCTTAGCCATCTCCAGTGGTACTTCCTGGATATAGCTGCCGTTTTTATCGGCAGGTGATACTTCCATTTCCTGATAGGCAGATTTTAGATACTCCACCGCCTTCTTTTGACCTGGTTCGCCTGTTTCCCGGCCTTCGTATTCATCTGAAGCATAGACATAAAGATGTTCTTTGAGCTCTTCTTCGGTAATGGTTTGGCCATAAACACTTGGGTCTACCGCTATGTTGGTTGTGCTGGCAGGAGTTTCGTTAACCGTTTTTTGGGAGGTATTGCATGCAGCTGCAAGCCCGAGGGCTAAAAGGCAGATATTCTTCATGTTACAGAGGCGTTGGTTTCAAAATTCCCCAAAAATAGGAAAAAGAAAATGATTCTCAGACGCCAAATAACTTTTGAGTTTTAATATCGATAAAGAGTTCAAATAATTGAAAAAGCTTATTATATTTGCACCCTCCTTCGCGCAGATGTTTATCGGCGCTTCGAAGGGCGCTGCCCTCCTGGCAAGGAGGCACTTTTAGGAGGAATGGCAGAGTGGTCGAATGCACCGGTCTTGAAAACCGGCGAGGGTCACACCTCCGGGGGTTCGAATCCCTCTTCCTCCGCAATCAAAACGCTTCATCGGAACGATGTGGCGTTTTTTGTTTGTAAAGCATCCAAACCTGATTGGGATGCATAACAAATAAAGGGAGCCATTGGGTAATCAAGGCATTTTGATTGCAGGTCTCCCACTTTGTTCGTTTTGAGTTGCAGCATTCATCAACAAACGAATATATTTACAACAATAACTGTTCACTTATTCAAAAAACTCCCTTGTATGCAAACTGCATTCCCGGAAAAATTATCAGCCTGTTGGCATCCTGTGGGTTATAGTCATGAAATACAAGAGGATAAGCCTTTTGGTACATTTCTTTTGAATAATGCCATCGTCATTTGGCGTACAACTGACGGGGCTATTCATGCGATGCGTGATCTCTGTATCCATAGGGGAACGGCACTATCACTGGGATGGATAAAAGATGATTGCCTGGTCTGCCCGTACCACGCCTGGGAATATGATAGAAAAGGGGATTGTGTTTTGATTCCACAAGCACCTGAGATCGATATACCCCAAAAAGCAAAAACGCCTGTCTACCATTGCAGGGAAAGATACGGCCTGGTTTGGGTCGCTCTAAAGGATCCGGTATTCGAGCTTCCCGAAATACCTGAATATGAAAGTGCAGATTGGAAATTGGTAAACACAGGTCCATTCGATTGGAATAGCGACAGTTCCAGGCAGGTAGAAAACTTTACCGATTTCGGCCATTTTCCATGGGTACATCCCGGACTCCTTGGCGACCCAGAGCGGCCAAAAGTACCGGAATGCAAAGTGACGATCAAAGACGCCGTATTACACTATTCCGTGGTCAGGCCTGAAGCGGCCAACAGCGATGACTTCCCGATTTTTGCCAATGAAGATGTGGTAAAACCTGAAAGAAGAAGTGTTTACGAACTGCATTTACCTTATACCATAGTACTGCGCCTGGGATGGGGTGGGGAAGAAGGCATGGTCTATTTTTTTACTTCCCAACCGATTTCACATAATAAATGCAGGGGTTACTGCATAATTGGCCGCAATTATAACCTCGATGACCCGGATGCAGTATTACAGGATTTCGAACAAGTTATTTTTGATCAGGATAAGAGAGTGGTTGAATCCCAGAGGCCTGAACAAGTGCCATTTGATTTTGCAGCAGAGTTACACCTTAAATTCGATACCGTAGCTATGAACTATCGCAGGGCGATGAAAAAACAAAAACTCGATTATTAAAAAGTGTAAACTCTGGTGCTGCGAAGTTTCAAACCAGGCAAATTTGATACCTTAAAGATCCTCTTTGATTCAAACAAATCAGTTCGGAGTACTATCTGGGGTATAAAACTTAAACTTTTGGGTTAAAAAGAACTGCAACCGGTGCAGATTGTCGCCCCGCGGTTTACTGATGTACATATATCCAAACTGAACATGTGTCTTCTTACCAATCTGGTACCCCAGCATGGCATAGGTACGCATCTGGCTAAGCTGGACATCGGGTTTGGTATCGACCATAAATTCGTTGCCCACAGTAGTAAACCATACGCCTTTGGCCATTTGAGGTGCTGAGATGGGAATGCCCAGTTGGATCCGGTAGCGGGTACGTTGTTTTCCTTTTTCGTCTAAAAAGCGCCATTCGTAACGGTACCGGTGCTGAAAGGAAACGCGCCCGATGTTATGGAAAAGCATCGGCTGGATGGTAGTCCTGTACTCCTCTGTTTTTACCCTTGCCTGGGTATCGGTTTCAAAGCTCCAGTTCATATGATATTCCTGCCCCAGGCTGAGCTGAAAATTAGGATTGAAATTATAACTGAAAAATGGTCTGAAAAAGAATGTCTGCGTATTGCCGATCGGCTCGTAGGTCCTCCATTGAGATTCGAGGAACAATTCAGTTTTAGGGCTAAACTTTAAAAAGCCGTTATAAACGTACCAGGACCCCAGTTTATCGCCTTCCTGGCTAAAGACAGATCCGGAGAATAAGAGAATGAGGCCAAAAAGGAAGGATATTCTATAGATTAATTTCATATTCATATTGTGGTTGATCAAGATTGTATATACCGCTTGGAGTAATTTGGTCAGCGCTAATCTCTTTATTCAGACTGCCAATTTATATAATTATTCCGTGAATCAATAATAGTCCAAAAAATCTAAATTCTGAAAAGGGAAAGAAGGTACTTTAGGTTTAAATGACTGCTTCTGAGGGAAGCCAGGATTATTCTGGGCAGCTTGGTCTTTTTTACAATCAAAGAGCTTAAGATAAGGAGTATGGGATCGTTTTTATACCGTTTATCTGTCAAAAATAGCTGTTTATCGGCTGCGATTTTAAGTCATTTTGGCACAGTGCAGTTCATCGATATCGTTGACCCGAATAAATGCACCACTTAACGAAACTGTGAAAAATTCATAGCAATTGATCAATTTTTTAACAAAAAATGGCTCAAAACGGAAAAAAACCTGTGAAAAATTCATAATGCAACGCTGAGTTCTTATTCGATCTTTGATTTCACAAACCCCCAATATCTCGTGTTATGAAATATTTATTTACCTACAGAAGCACTGTTTTCATGACTTGCTTACTTATGCTTCTAACAGTGGGTGCACAGCAACCCAGAGATGTCAGTACGACCCTAACCAAAAGGCAGGAGGCCGACAAGAGAATAGACGACTACCTCAAGCTGGTTAAAATGGGTTATTCCGAACAGGAGATCTTCGAAGATCTCGGGAATGCCAATTTCCTTATGGAACATTATGAAACGGCAGCTTTCTGGTATCAGAAGCTGATCGACCTCAGCGATGATCAAAACATCAATACCAGTTATTACGAACGGTACGAATTTGCAATGGCAAAAGCTAAAAATGCAGAATCGCCGACATTTGAAGTTGAAAAAGACTGGGTATCGGTAATCAAGAAGGATTATCAGATCAAAAAAGAAAATCAAAGGCGTTATGCCTCAGCATCACCTGTAAGTAAGTACAGGGAAATCGATTTTGCGGCCATCCACAAGTCTCAGTCGCTCGACGAACTGAAGCAATTTGTATTGGCCAGTGAGCGGGAAGAGTTGGTAACTGCCCGGACCGCACCCAAGTATTCAGACGCATATGATCCCCCAATTGCGGTGACATCAGACGGAAGGACGGCTTATTTCAGTAAAGCTGTATACGTGAAACCTCTGTATGGAATATTTTCCAAAAAACAGAAGATGTATAAGATTTACAAAGCCGATCGCGTCAACGGGCAGTGGACCAACATCGATGAAGTAGCGGTATGTCCGAAGTATGCTTCGGCCGTACATCCAGCGATCTCAGAGGACGGTAAAAGACTATTTTTCGCCTCTGATATGCCCGGGAGCTATGGTAATTATGATATCTATGTAGCCGAGTTACAGTCTAGCGGCCAATTCGGAACAGCTCAGAACCTGGGCAGTAAGGTGAATTCTGTAAAAGATGATCTATATCCGAATCTGGTAAATGGAACCTTGTTGTTCTTTGCCTCAAACGGAAGAGATGGTTATGGAGGTCTGGATCTTTACGCCACGCAGATCGCCAAGAATCAGATTGGACCTGCCATTAACCTTGGCAGCCCCATCAACAGCAAGCAGGACGATTTTTCTATCGCCTTGATGACCGACCGTGGTATGGGATATGTAATGTCGAACCGTGGCAAAGCAAACGAAGACATACGTCAACTGGTATTCTCCTACGATGGAGCCGAAGAACAGGCTTTGCTGGAGAAAGCAGATAACGAATATCTCAACCTGGTGAATAATTCCTTGAGTACAGGATATACCAACACCTTATTTCAGGACTAAAAGAAGGAACCTCCCCCGGTCCTATAAGACTGGGGGACTACCGATCGCCCGCCACCTAACCCCTGGTACGGCAGATCGTTAATTGGAAGAAATTCCAGGAGAAAAACAACCCCGAAGGACAATGGTCTACAGACCCTTGTCTTACAGTACAACCCTAAAGATGATAGTTATGAATGCTTTTAGCCACATAACAGAAAGAAAGAACTATCTGATTATCTCAATCTGCCTGCTCTTTGGCCTTAGCGGCACATACGGACAGGAAAACCTGACTGAGATCAGTGTCAACAGCACCTTTCACAACCAGCTGTTTTTTAATCGATATTTAATAAACCCGACCTTCTCATTGGTCCGTGAAAACAAATCGTACATCAATATCCTTCACAGGAACCAGTACGCTTCGTTTGAGGACAATGCGCAGAACTATTACCTGGGCTTTAGTAACAAGATGAACGATCATACAGCACTTGGTATCGGCGTATACGGACAATGGTCTGGTGTTATGCAGGAATTTGGTTTCAATGCCAATTATGCTAACTCGGTACGACTGGGCGAAAAAACCAGTCTGACCTTTGGTACCAATGTAAGTTATATGAGCGGAGGTATCGCCCAGGACCGTGTTGTGACGCCTGAAAACGATCCTACACTGCTGGATACACGGCGTGAGAACAGGATCGGGATCCATCCCGGGATCGCTTTGTCGGTAGGGCAGTTCGATTTCGGACTCTATGCCAAGGATCTTATTGAATACAATCAGACCTCGAACGAACTTATCACCGGATTTGCGACAGAAAATATTAAAGCCTCTGTGCAGTATAGCCATCTTTTTGCGGCTGCCGCCGGTATGTTTGAAAATGGCCGTATGATGCCGCTCTTACAGGTGGGCCAGAATGCTAAAGGTGAAATTACCTATATCGGTTCAATATTACTCGATTTACCTTCTTACGGTTGGTTACAGAGTACTTATGACCAGACCTATGGACTCTCCTTTGGTCTTGGATTTAATCTGAGCAAACAACTTTCTATCGGTTATTTGATGGAGAAGAATATCTCAGATCAGTCGGCCAATCTGGGTTGGAATCACGAATTATCACTGGCCTATACTTTTAAAGAAGATTTAAGTACTCCAGATGGTCTGTTTAGCAGCGTAGATTCAAAAGACGCGCAAATAGATATGATCATAAGGAACTATGAAGAACAGATCGCAGATTTGAAAAAATCACAGCAAGATCAAAAGGGTAAGCGCAAGGATCGCCAATCTACCTCGGTTGATAAAACCGCTGTTGCCATAAGCACTGCTCAGCAAGAGGATAATAGCCTGGCGATGGAAAACCGTATGATCCTCGATGAGCTGATCTGGAGACAAGATTCTATAGAGAAGGCAAGAACGGCTATGTATGAAAAGCAGTTTGAAACTATAGTAAGGCTTATGCGAAATGAAATCGATGTTAAGACCAAGGACCGTTTCAACCGCTTAACAGGTGTAAATTATGAGACGGCCACAGCGTCTATAGATGACGATATTTATATAACAAAGAAGAAAGCAACCAGCTCGGTTGATAAAACCAGCAATAAGTTGCCTACTAAAAAAGATTTTAAAGAAATTCCAATAAGAAATCAAAATCGGTCGGATATTATCGGGGTTGATTCTGGTTATTATTTAATTGTCAATGTTTATTCGAATAAAAGGTATTTGAAGGCTTTTGTAAACAAGTTGAACAATGAAGGTTTGAATGCCAGACAATTTTATAATAGAAAGAATGGGTTGTATTACGTATATCTGGCCGATTTCTCCACTAAAGACGATGCACGTCTGGCGATGGCTTCGCACCTCGACGGAGATTACGAGGATGAAAAATGGATCCTCGAGATCTACGAACCGGTTGCTACCGCTGCTGTTCAGTACGAGCAACGTTGACCTAAGGTCTGGCCGGGGCTTTTTCAAAAGTGAAGAAGCCCCAGGCAAAGACCGCAAACCGCTTAGTCGGTAAGTTAAAATATTCTGCATTTGAACGAAAACACCTACTTATTTTAGGTGCTCATCGGGAAAATAGGTACTTTCATCGAACGTAAAATACACAACCCGAATCTTATAATAACCCCAAAACCCCCATTCTATGAAGACTTTCCACGATTTTTTAATGCGTCAAAAGAATAAGGCCGCCCATCCGAAATAACGGATCTTCCGTAGCGGCAAATTGAACCGTTAAGCATACTTATTAATCCCTTTAAACCGACAGTCCATTTTGGATCGTTGGCAGGTATTTTCAGCTCCGTTTAAGAACGAGATCTGGCTAACTGTACGCCCTTCAACCCGGCAATAAACAGCTAGAATATTATGCTATTGATTTCAAGTAATAGATACAACCCCAAAATAATACAACCCCAAATATTACCCAATATGAAAACAACTACTCTAAAGATTATCGCTATCGATAATGACGTTGCGTTTCACAGCACTTATCATCATTATTTTCGATCCTATTTCAACTATTCACTCGAGGGTATTTATACTTCGGTGGAAGATGCACTGGGGGAATTCGATTGGGTTCAGCCCGATCTGATCCTCTCTGAAGTAACTATGTCTGATGGACTTTCCGGAATAGAAGGTATTAGCCGCTTTAAGGAGAAAGATCCTGAGATTAAAGTGATCATGGTGAGTAAAGAAGATGATTTCGATATCATCAAGAAATCATTTAAGAATCAGGCTAATGGCTATCTTACCAAACCCATTTCAAAAAAGAGGCTGTTAAGGGCTCTGAACTCCATCAGGGATGAAGGTGCCGCATTAAGCAGTGATATCGCTAAGAAGATCATTTCGATGTTCCAGCGTAAGTCGTATCAGATCTTTTCAGAACGTGAAAATCAGATCATCGAATACCTTGGTCAGGGAGCAACCTATAAAGCTATTGCCGATAAGTTATTCGTAACACCCAGTACGATCAATTTCCATATTCAAAATATCTACTTAAAACTCGACGTGAATTCTAAATCTGAAGCTCTTCAGAAGCTCAGAGAACTAGATTTTGCATCATAAAAATGTAGCGTAACTGCCGCAGCGTTCACACTGGGGTGAGCCTGCGGTTTGTTTATGGTTGGAAGGCAGCTTCATTGAAGCTGCCTTTTCTTGTTCCAAACAAAGGTTGTACTACATTGAATTCATTTTAAGTCTTCAAAAGAAGCTGTATTTTTACCCCATGGAGGAATGGTATCATTACCTGTTACTGATCGGAGTCGGGTTTGTGGTGGGCTTTATCAATACCATTGCCGGGGGTGGTTCCCTGATCTCCTTACCGGTGCTCATATTTTTAGGATTACCACCGAGCGTTGCAAACGGAACCAATAGAATCGCCATCGTAATCCAGAATGCCATGGGCATTGCCGGATTCAGGAGTAAGGGTGTTGCTACATTTCCCTTCAATATTTATCTTGGGATTTCGGCCCTACTGGGTGCGATAATTGGCGCCCAGATCGCGGTAGACATTAAAGGAGAAACTTTTAACAGGATTCTGGCTATTATAATGTTGTTGGTGGTTCTGATCATCATATTCAAACCCAGGATAAGTGCAGCAGACCTCAGTGAAAGGCTTACAGGAAAATACCTTTGGGTTGGAATTATCGCCTTTTTTTTTATCGGGATCTACGGAGGGTTTATCAATGCTGGGATCGGCTTTGTAATTCTATTATTTTTACACTACGTAAACCATATGTCGCTGGTACGTGCCAATGCAACCAAGGTAGCGGTAGTTTTTATCTATACGCTCTCTGCACTGGCGGTTTTTTTGTATAACGATAAGGTATTGTGGAAGGTAGGACTGGTATTGGCTATAGGCAATGGCACCGGGGCCTGGTTTTCGAGCCGGATCTCCGTACGTAAGGGCGATAACTTTATAAAAGTATTTCTTATTGTCATGGTAGTGATCATGGCGATAAAACTTTGGTTTTTTTAACGATAAAAGCATGCATGATATAGTAGAAGATCTAAAATGGCGATATGCGGTAAAACGTTTTGATGAAGACCGGATACTGCCACCGGAAAAACTCGATATTCTAAAGGAAGCATTCAATCTCACCGCGACATCCTATGGGCTACAGCCCATAAAAATGGTGATTTTGAGCGACAAAGAATTACAGAAACAGTTGATCCCTCATTCGTATGCACAGCCACAAGTAGGCCAGGCCTCACATCTGTTAATACTCTGTGTTGAGAACAGGGTCGATGGGCATTATATCAATTCTTATTTCGATAGGGTAAAACAGATTAGGGGAACCAGCGATGCAGTCCTGGACCCTTTTAAAGAGGCACTCGTAGAGGATTTCTCGAAAAAGGATCCGAAGGAGGTCCTGGAATGGGCAAAGAAACAAGCCTACCTCGCACTGGGTAATCTACTGACCATATGTGCCCTGGAGAGAATTGATTCCTGTCCGATGGAAGGATTTCTCCCCGCAGAGTACGACCGTATCCTGGACCTGCCCGCTAAAGGGTTGACCTCTGTATTGGTACTTCCCGTTGGATACAGGGCTGAAGACGATGAATTTTCCGGTTTTAAAAAAGTGCGTCGCCGACTTTCCGACAGTATCATCGACCTGACCTAAATTAACTTATATTCAATAACAAATAATCTCGGAAGACTATGCCAGGTTTTGAATTATTCGGTGAACAGGAACGTCAAGAGACCCATGATGTATCTGGAATCGGGCGTATTGATGCGCTATGGATTCGACGGCGTGCGCAACGGTCACTGGAAGGCCCGGGAGATGGAAACCTTGCTGGCAAAGCGTATGGAGGTAAAACATGCTCAATTGCTCAGCAGCGGGACCGCAGCCTTGACTGTTGCTATGGCCAGTTGTGGTGTTGGGGCCGGCGATGAGGTGATCCTGCCGGTTTTCACCTTCGTGGCCAGTTTTGAGGCGGTATTGGCTTTAGGGGCAGTACCGGTACTAGTGGATATAGACGATACACTAACTCTCGATCCTGAAGCAGTACGGAATGCCATTACCGAAAAGACCAGGGTGGTAATGCCGGTTCATATGTGCGGTTCGATGGCAAATCTGGATGCCTTAAAAGCGATTTGCAGCGAGTATCAATTGATATTGCTCGAAGATGCCTGCCAGGCTATCGGTGGGACATACAAAGGGCAACCCCTGGGCAGTATAGGTGATCTTGGCTGTTTTAGTTTCGACTATGTGAAGACAGTAACCTGTGGAGAAGGCGGTGCTCTGATTACCGATAATCCTGAATATTATAGAAAGGCAGACCATTATTCGGACCATGGCCATGATCATGTGGGAACAGACCGCGGAGCGGAGGAGCATCCCTTTCTGGGCTATAATTATCGTATTTCGGAGTTGAATGCTGCAGTCGGTCTAGCGCAATTAAGACGAATCGATGAATTTCTAAAAATTCAGGAGAAAAATTATAGTGTGCTTAGGGAAGGGTTGCAAAACGTTTCAGACGTAGAATTTAGACGCGTACCTGAAGGAGGAGTTGAAAATTATTCTTTTCTCAATTTTTTCCTCCCAGACCGAACCAAAGCCCGAAAAGCAGTAAAGGAACTGGCTGAAGCGGGTATTGATGGTTGTTTTTACTGGTACGACAACAACTGGCATTATCACAGGAAATGGCAGCATTTAAAGCAAATGAATAGCCTGGGCCAGCTTGGCAGCGATGTGCGCGATGGCATACGAAGCTGGAATGAGAAGGATTTTGAAGCTTCCGATCACTGGATGTCTCGAACGGTGTCATGTCTTATTAAACTCAGCTGGAGCATGGAAGAAGTACTTCTTCGAAGGGACCGTATGACCGCCATCCTGAAGAATCTCTGAAAAACAATCTTAATTATTTTTTACTGCAAGCCTTATGCAGCCTTGAGTCCTATCTTCGTATTGTCCGGATTGAGAAAATGATCATTGAATTCAGAAATTTTAATCATAATTAAATTTAAAAAAGATGGAAAATATACCGACAAATGATATGGTGGAACTCGATGGTAAGGAACTCAGATCGGTTAATGGTGGTTTTGGACCTCCCGGCGGAATAGCCTACAGATCTCATGGCATGCACGATTTTTTCAGGGGTGTTAAAGACGGGTTGAGCTCCTTGTGGAAGTAAACAGGAGGTAGACAGACCTGTTTAGTTAGAATATTTGTTAATCTGTAAAAAGACATAAAATGTATAAAGAATTAGAAATCTCAGAACTAGCTGCGATCAACGGTGGCCACGACGGCTCGGCCTATCATGCTGGGGTTCTGGTAGGAGACCTTATAGAAGTAGCCATCACTGTTTTTGGTGTCGGACGGTTGCTTAAATTCATTAAGTAGAGTGAGGTTGATAATGAGCTGTACTTTGGCCGGCGTCAAGGTACAGTTCATTATCTTGTGTAGTGTATTTCGTAATGCGCAAATTATGAGAAAGGTTTTAAACTACTTCTTTCTGGCTGTGGGAGCCGTCATTTTGGTTTCGGTCCTGGCACTCGTATTTGGGTTTACTTCCAGGGTTTCCTACGAAATCTTTTTTGGAATAGAGACAACCAAAATCGGATATATCGCTTATAAGCTTGTTTTAGGTACAGTACTAGTACTGGTATCTCTAATGGACCTTAGAAAAGCCAAATAACTCATTCGCGACCATTTTATTACAAAGATCAGCAAGCCAAACCACAGAAGACAGGGTTTGGATTAGTCTTTTTTCTCGCGTCTTTGTATCTCGTCCTTTATTTCCCTCATCCTCTTAATATTGAGGGGAATTATAATGGAGAGCGCGATAGGGGAGATCATCAAGGGATCAAATTGTCCTTCCTTTATCGTATTATAAATAGTAATAGCAAAAAGAACAAGGAGTATTCCGGCCAATAAACCTGTGGTCAGCTTGAGATTTTTGATTTGTTTGATCAATTGTTCGGTAGTCCATTTACCATAACTATCTTTTTTCTTCATACTGCTAAAATTTAGCCATCCTGCTGTTTCAATATGATTTTACGTGTTTTTGCATCAATAATTTCGATTCGAATTACTTCTGCATCCATAGGTAGAAAAGAGGCTATTTTCTCGGGCCATTCCATAAAAATCCAGGCATCTTGAGATAAATAATCTTCCAGGCCAATATCCAAAGCCTCAAGTTCATCTTCAAGCCGATAAAAATCGAAGTGGTAGCCCAGTAATTCGCCTTTTTTTGTGCTGTATTCATTTACAATGCTAAAAGTTGGACTATTCCCCTGTTGGGCACCTCCAAGGGCACTTACGATTGCTTTAATGAGCGTTGTCTTTCCGGCACCCAAAGAACCGTAGAATAAAATGGTTTTACCGCTAATTGTCGAAAGGATCTTTTCGGCAATTCTATCGATCTGATCTTCGGAATAAACAAGTTCCATAGCTATCTCGGATCCAGGACCACAAATGGGATTATCATTTCTTCGAGCGACACACCGCCATGTTGATATGTGTTGCGATAATAACTCACATAGTGGTTGAAATTATTGGGATAGGCAAAGAACAGATCGTTTTTAGCGAAGATAAACGAACTGCTCATGGTAATAGAAGGCAGGTGAATTTCAGCCGGATCCCTGGCTTCCAGAACATCCTTGTCTTCATAAGTAAGGCTTCGGCCTGTTTTGTATCTAAGGTTCAGGCTGGTTTCACGATCTCCTATCACTTTTGAGGGTTGTTTTACATTGATGGTGCCATGATCTGTTGTAATGATCAATCTGAGTCCTAATGATTGTGCCTGTTGGATGATTTCAAGCAGCGGAGAATTTTTAAACCAACTCAGGGTAAGCGATCGGTAGGCTTTATCGTTAGAGGCCAACTCCTTGATAACTTCCATTTCTGTCTTGGAATGCGATAGTATATCCACGAAATTGTATACGATTACCGTTAGGTCGTTATCTTTCTGCGTTTTAAAATTCTGGGAGAGTTGCTTGCCTTGTTTTAAACTGCTGATCTTATGATATTCCCAACGGATATCCAGACCCAAACGCTTGATCTGGGCTCCAAGGAACTTGTCTTCATGCAAATTCTTACCGCCTTCGTCGGTATCATTTTTCCACCACTGAGGATATTTTTTTTCCATATCCAGCGGCGTAAGGCCAGAAAATATAGCGTTTCTCGCATACTGGGTCGCTGTAGGCAAAATGCTGAAATATGGTGTCTCGCGCCTTTTTTTATAAAATGTGTTGAGCGTATCTTCGAAAGCAAACCATTGATCATATCTGAGATTATCGATCACCACCATTAGTGTAGGCCCCTTTTCAAGTTCGGGTAAAGCCATTTTTCGGAATAGGGTATGAGACATTACCGGGCCATCATCCCGAGTGAACCAGGAGGCATAATTACGTTCGATAAACTTCCCGAACTGAGTATTAGCTTCGATCTTCTGTGATTCCAGAATTTCAAACATCCCGGAATCTTCGATTTCTTCGAGCTGGAGGTCCCAATACATCAACTTTTTATATAATTCTGCCCATTCTTCATAGGTGTTTACCATAGAAAGATCCATGGCAATTTTTCGAAACTCCTGCTGATAATTGGCGGTGGTCTTTTCAGAAACCAATCTGGAATGCTGGAGATTCTTCTTAAGGGAAAGCAGAATTTGATTCGGATTTACAGGCTTTATCAGATAATCGGCAATCTTGCTGCCAATGGCCTCCTCCATGATATATTCCTCTTCACTTTTGGTGATCATTACCACAGGGAGAGTGGCATCTTTCACCTTTATTTCCGTGAGGGTTTCCAGGCCAGACAATCCGGGCATATTCTCATCGAGAAAGACAATATCAAACTGTCTTTCAATCATTTCTTCAAGGGCATCCTGGCCGCTTTGGCAGGTAACTACTTCATAGTTTTTGTCTTCCAGAAACAGGATATGAGGTTTTAGGAGATCTATTTCGTCATCTACCCATAGGATTGTAATCTTGTCCATTAACTCCTTATATTTACCGAGCTAAGAATTCTATTTTGCCCGAGACCAATAAACTCAAAATATTTAATGATCCAATTTACGGATTTATTAGAATACCCAATGCACTTATTTTTGATCTTATCGGCCATCCTTTTTTTCAAAGACTGCGCCGAATTTCCCAGATGGGCCTTTCATATCTAGTATACCCCGGTGCGCATCATACACGCTTTCACCATGCGCTTGGGCAGTATGCATCTGATGGGCCAGGCCATTCAGGTACTGAGGTTTAAAAAAGTGCCGATTTCCGATGATGAGTCCAACGCCTTACTACTGGCGATTCTCATGCATGATATAGGCCATGGGCCATTTTCACATGCCATGGAAAACAGTATAGTTCATGGTATTTCTCATGAAGAAATCTCATTGCACTTTATGAATACCTTGAATAAAGAATTCAATGGCCAGTTAGACCTGGCGATCGATATATTTAAAGGAACACATAAAAAAAAGTTTCTTAACCAATTAATATCTAGTCAGTTAGACATGGATAGACTAGATTATTTGAAACGGGATAGTTTTTATACCGGAGTGGCCGAAGGCAATATTAATGCCGAACGCTTGATCAGTATGCTTAATGTTACCGGGAATTCTCTGGTGGTGGAAGAAAAGGGGATCTATTCGGTAGAAAAATTTCTGATGGCCAGGCGTTTTATGTACTGGCAGGTCTATCTTCATAAAACGGGCATCGTAGCCGAGCAATTACTGATTAGAATATTAAAACGTGCCAAAGAATTGCATCGGGTTACAAATTTACCTGCTAGCAAACCACTGTCTTACTTCATGGACAGCAAAATAGATTCGGCCTCCTTCGATAATAAAGTATTGGCCCAATTTGCTCAGCTCGATGACATCGATATCCTATCAGCCATCAAGAGCTGGCAATATCAGAACGATTTTGTGCTTTCGGAACTCTGTAAAATGATTCTCAATCGAAAATTCTTAAAGATCAGGCTAAAAAACACTGCTGTTGAGGAGTCCGAATTTCAGGATCGATTTACCACCTTCAAAAATCTCCACGATCTTACGGAGGAGGAAACCTCATATTTTGTTTTTAAGGGACAGATCGAAAATACGGCCTATGACCTCAATAGTGAGGCAATAAATATCCTTCTGGGCAATACAGAACTCACAGACGTCGCTTCGGCCTCGGATCATTTGAACCTGAAAATGCTATCGCGAAGCGTCGTAAAATATTACTACTGCTACCCCAAAAAATTGGATTAATCCCTTGATCCGCAGATCCTTTAATTGTTATTGCTACTGCCAATGAAGACCTTCATTTAATGGGATACAGATAAATTAGCGGACTAACCAATTTTTCTTACTTTTGTGTGCACCTAAGCAAGGGGTTAAAACAGTTGGAATTGGAATTTACAGCAAGTCAGATTGCAAATTTGCTTGAGGGCGAGGTTGAAGGCAACCCGGAAATCGCTGTTTATAAACTGGCAAAAATTGAGGAAGGGGAAAAAGGCTCTTTAACCTTTTTGGCCAATCCTAAGTATACCTCCTATATCTATAGTACAGAGGCGTCAGTAACTATAGTCAATAAAGATTTTGTTCCGGAGCAGGAGCTGTCTACCACGCTTATTAAGGTCGACGATGCTTATAAATCCTTTTCTAAACTTCTGGAGTATTATAATAAGGTTAAGCTCAATAAAACCGGACTCGAGGACCCTGTCTTTATTTCCAAATCAGCGGTTTATGGAGATAATTTTTATATGGGCGCTTTCTCATACCTGGGAAATCGTGTGAATATTGGGGAAAACGTCAAGATTTATCCTAATGTTTATATCGGGGATAACGTCCAGATCGGGAACGATGTAGTGGTCTTTGCGGGGGCCAAGATCTATTCCGAATCGATCATAGGAAACGATTGTGTAATTCACAGTGGTGCTATTATCGGCGCAGACGGATTTGGATTCACCCCCAATGATAATGGTGAATATTCCAAAGTACCCCAGACCGGAAACGTGATTTTAGAAGACAACGTCGATGTTGGGGCAGGAACTACTATAGACCGGGCCACCCTGGGTTCTACGATTTTGAGAAAGGGCGTTAAGCTCGATAATCAGATTCAAATTGCCCATAATGTGGAGATAGGTGAAAATACCGCAATCGCTGCTCAGACAGGAGTTGCCGGTTCTACTAAAATTGGTAAAAATTGCCTTATCGGGGGTCAGGTTGGTATTGTGGGGCACATTACCATCGGAGACAGAGTGAAAATTCAGGCACAGTCCGGAATTGGACGCAACGTTAAGGACGACGAGGTCTTACAGGGTTCCCCTGCTTTGAATTATGGGGATTATAATAAGTCTTATGTGCATTTTAAAAATCTGCCTAAGATTGTAAATAAAATCAACGAAATAGATAAAGGTAACAACGGAAAGTAGGAAAATGACGAAACAGCATACGATAGCAAACGCGGTTACTTTAAAAGGTGTTGGGCTACATACCGGGGCCAATGTTACGATGAGATTCGTACCGGCGCCTATAAACCATGGTTATGCCTTTAAGCGTGTAGATTTGGAGGGGGAGCCTATCATCGAGGCCGATGCCAATTATGTAGTGAATACACAGCGCGGCACAAACCTTGAAAAAAGAGGCGTTAAAATACAGACCTCAGAGCATGTTCTGGCGGCTCTTGTAGGGTTAGAGATCGATAACGTGCTCATCGAATTAGATGCACCCGAACCTCCAATTATGGATGGCTCGGCCAAATTTTTCGTCGAAGCATTAGAGAAGGCCGGAATCGTTGCCCAGGATGCAGCACGGGAGGAATACGAGGTAAAAGATGTAATCAGTTACAGGGATGAAGCAACGGGAAGCGAGATCACTGTAATTCCTTCAGAAGAATACCAGGTAACTACCATGGTCGATTTTGGGACCAAGGTACTCGGCACTCAAAATGCGACCCTAGAGCATATATCTGATTTTAAGTCTGAAATTGCCAATGCACGGACTTTTAGTTTTCTTCATGAACTGGAAATGCTGTTGGAAAATGGATTGATCAAAGGAGGGGACCTTAACAATGCAATTGTTTATGTGGACAAGGAGATCTCCGAATCTACGATGAAAAGACTGGAAAAAGCTTTTAAGAAAAAAAAGCTTTCAGTAAAACCTAATGGTATCCTGGATAATCTGACACTTCACCAGCCCAATGAAGCTGCCCGTCATAAACTGCTCGACGTGGTAGGAGACCTTGCCCTTACGGGAACCCGGCTCAAGGGAAAGATCATAGCCAATAAGCCAGGCCATTATGTAAATACCCAATTTGCTAAAAAACTGGCAAAAATTATCAAGCTCGAAAAGCGGAATAATATCCCTAAATACGATTTAAGTATTCCGCCTTTGATGGACATAAACCAGATTATGGCCATGTTGCCGCATAGGCCTCCATTTCTTTTGATAGACCGGATTCTAGAACTTACCGACCAGTACGTTGTGGGGATGAAAAATGTATCGATGAATGAGCCATTTTTTGTAGGTCATTTCCCTGGAGCTCCTGTTATGCCTGGTGTCTTGCAGATTGAGGCCATGGCCCAGACCGGTGGAATTCTGGTGCTAAGTACAGTGCCGGATCCTGAAAATTACCTGACCTTCTTTATGAAGATCGATAACGTCAAATTCAAACAGAAGGTACTACCGGGAGACACATTGATCTTCCACTGCAGCCTAATGTCGCCCATACGCAGAGGCATCTGCCATATGCAGGCCTATGCCTATGCCAATAATAAATTGGTATGTGAGGCCGAGATGATGGCGCAAATTGCAAAAAAGACTTAGAATGAATCAACCGCTTGCCTATATTCACCCTGGCGCCAAAATTGCTAAAAACGTTGTGGTCGAGCCCTTTACCACTATACACAATAATGTGGTAATAGGAGAGGGTACCTGGATCGGATCTAATGTGACCATAATGGAAGGTGCCCGAATCGGTAAAAATTGTAATATTTTTCCAGGTGCGATAATTTCAGCTCCTCCTCAGGATCTCAAATATGAAGGAGAAGATACCACCGTACATATTGGAAACAATACAACTATTCGTGAATGTGCCACCATTAATAAAGGCACTTCGGACCGAATGAAAACAGTTATCGGTAAAAATTGCCTTATCATGGCATACTGCCATATTGCCCATGATTGCTTTATCGGGAATAACTGTATATTTTCAAATAATTCTACCCTGGCGGGTCATGTCACTATTGGAGACAATGTGGTTCTGGCCGGTCTTGTGGCGGTACATCAATTCGTCTCTATAGGAAATCATGCTTTTGTAACCGGTGGATCCCTGGTGCGTAAAGATGTACCACCTTTTGTAAAAGGGGCAAGAGAGCCGCTTTCCTATGTGGGGATAAATTCCATTGGCCTTCGCAGAAGGGGATTCGATTCGGACAAGATCAGGGAGATCCAGAATATTTATCGCATACTCTATCAACAAAACTATAATAATACTCAGGCTGTTCGTATTATTGAGGCAGAGATGGAGGCTACGCCGGAACGAGACGAGATCTTACAGTTCATTCGTGATTCCCAGCGCGGAATAATGAAGGGTTATTTTAGTACAACTAATTAATTATTTATGGCCACAACATCGGATATCCGCAAAGGATTGTGTATCAGATATAACAATGACATTTACAAGATTGTTGAATTCCTTCATGTGAAACCGGGCAAAGGACCTGCCTTTGTCAGGACTAAATTAAAAAGCGTTACCACAGGTAAAGTCCTGGATAATACTTTTAGCGCAGGGCACAAAATCGAGGATGTACGGGTAGAAACCCGTTCGTATCAGTTTTTGTATTCCGACGACAGCACTTATCATTTTATGAATACAGACGATTATAACCAGATCGCTCTGCAGGAAAGTGCACTCGATGCGCCAGATTTATTGAAGGAAGGTGTAATTGTAACCATTATGTTCAATACAGAAGACAGTATGCCATTATCTGTTGATATGCCGGCCAGTGTAATACTGGAAGTAACGCATGCCGAACCTGGTGTAAAAGGGAATACTGCCACAAACGCCACTAAGCCCGCCACCCTGGAAACCGGAGCTCGAGTAAATGTTCCGCTGTTTATCAACGAGGGGGATAAGATCAAGATAGATACAGAAAAAGGTGCCTATATGGAGCGCGCTAAAGATTAGTCTGGGTGCCGATATGAAATTTCCAAAACCCTTTTCGCTAAAAGATATTGCAAGCCTCCTCGGGGTACCCTTTGTAGGTCCCGACGATTTTCCAGTTCTTGGAATAAATGAAATTCATGTTGTGGAATCAGGCGACATCGTATTTGTTGATCATCCAAAATACTACGACAAAGCACTGAATAGCAAAGCAACTATAGTTTTGATCAATAAAAAGGTCGATTGTCCTGAAGGAAAAGCGCTGCTGATTTCAGACGATCCATTCAGGGATTTCAACAAACTCACAAAACACTTTAAACCATTTGAACCGGCTAGCGCGCTGATTGCTCCAACTGCCAGCATAGGAGAAAATACCGTGATACAGCCAAGTGTTTTTGTGGGCAACCATGTGACTATTGGCGATCATTGTACTATACATCCAAATGTGGTTATTTACGATCACTGTATTGTGGGGGATCATGTAACCATTCATGCCGGTACGGTCATCGGTGCCGAAGCCTTCTATTACAAAAACAGACCTGAAGGTTTTGATAAGCTGCTTTCCGGTGGGCGGGTGATCATTGAAGATCATGTAGACATCGGTGCGCTATGTACAATAGACCGGGGTGTTACTGGCGATACAACAATTAAAAAAGGTTCCAAACTCGACAACCAAATTCAAATAGGGCATGATACGATCATTGGGGAGAAATGTCTTATCGCCTCCCAGGTGGGAATTGCAGGTTGTGTGGTAGTAGAAGACGAAGTAACCCTATGGGGACAGGTAGGGGTGGTTAGCGGAGCAACCATCGGTAAAAAGTCGGTGATCTATGCCCAGTCTGGAGTGGCTAAGTCCCTGGAGGGCGGAAAAGCCTATTTTGGGAGCCCGGCAGAAGACGCCCGTGAAAAAATGAGAGAGTTGAACAACATAAAGAAGATTCCTTCTATACTTGATCAAATAAAGGAATAGCCAAAGAATCTTTTACAAATAGATCGCAAAAGCATACTTTTGTGCAACCAAAAATAAACCGAATTGAATGAGCGTATTAGTCAATAAAAACTCCAAAATTATAGTTCAGGGATTTACCGGTAGTGAAGGCACTTTTCATGCCGGGCAAATGATTGAATATGGCACCAACGTAGTAGGTGGTGTTACCCCTGGTAAAGGAGGGCAGGAACATCTTGGCAAACCTGTTTTCAATACTGTTGAAGAGGCGGTTGAAAAAGCAGGTGCCGATACCACTATAATCTTCGTACCCCCGGCTTTTGCCGCCGATGCTATTATGGAAGCTGCAACGGCGGGCATTAAAGTCATTATTACCATTACAGAGGGGATTCCTGTTGCTGATATGGTCAAAACCTATCAGTACATCAAGAATAGAGATTGTGTGCTCATCGGACCTAATTGCCCAGGGGTGATCACTCCCGGCGAGGCCAAAGTCGGGATTATGCCAGGCTTTGTTTTCAAAAAAGGTAATGTTGGACTTGTTTCCAAATCGGGCACTCTCACTTATGAGGCTGCAGACCAGGTGGTCCGGGAAGGTATGGGTATCACTACGGCAATTGGAATAGGAGGGGATCCCATTATTGGGACTACTACCCGTGAGGCTATCGAAATGTTTATCAACGACCCGGAAACGGAGTGTATCGTTATGATTGGTGAGATCGGAGGCCAGCTCGAAGCTGAGGCGGCAAGATGGTATAAGCAAAGCGGCAGCAACAAGCCTATTATCGGCTTTATCGCGGGCGAAACTGCGCCAGCCGGCCGGACAATGGGTCATGCGGGTGCAATTGTAGGCGGTACGGATGATACAGCGCAGGCGAAGAAGAGTATAATGAAAGAATGTGGAATACATGTTGTGGAATCTCCGGCAGAGATTGGGAAAAAGGTTAAGGAAGTTATGGGCTAATACCCTTGCGATCGTCATACCAAAACGATCAATATTTCAATAGTTGATTCGTAGTTGCAAAGGCTTATTTTGAATTAGAAATAAATTATCTGGCATGAAATTACTCGAAGGAAAAAATGTGATCATAACCGGGGCCAGCCGCGGAATAGGAATGGGAATCGCAAAGGTTTTTGCCGAGCATGGCGCTAACGTAGCTTTTACCTATAGTTCCAGTGAAGGTCCGGCCATCGAACTAGAAAAGGAATTAACCAAAAGCGGTGTTAAGGCAAAGGCTTATAAAAGCAATGCTGCGAGTTTTACAGAGGCCGAAAACCTGGTATCCGGTATACTCGATGATTTTGGTGGAATCGATGTACTGATCAACAATGCCGGCATTACCAAAGATAATCTGTTAATGCGTATGTCTGAAGAGGATTTTGATGCCGTTATAGAGGTGAATTTGAAATCTGTATTTAACATGACCAAGGCGGTTCAGCGTACGATGCTGAAGCAACGTAAAGGCTCTATAATCAACATGAGTAGTGTTGTTGGGGTAAAAGGAAATGCCGGGCAAGCCAACTATGCTGCATCTAAAGCGGGAATGCTCGGGTTTACTAAATCTGTTGCCCTCGAATTGGGATCCAGAAATATACGTTGCAATGCCATCGCTCCCGGATTTATCGAAACCGAAATGACCGGGAGTCTCGATGAGAAGACTGTACAGGGTTGGCGCGATGCTATTCCGTTAAAGAGGGGTGGCACCCCCGATGATGTTGCAAATGCTTGTTTATTTTTAGCATCGGACATGTCGGCTTATATCACCGGCCAGGTTATTAATGTCGATGGTGGAATGCTAACCTGATAACCAGACCTTTACTTATAGTTTTTCAATAGACCGCGGTGTAGTAATTTTGCCATTCTTCCGGCACTTAAAAGTGAAGCGGGAGGACTGATTCATTATGCAGATACAAACCCTTTTGCTGATCGTTCTTGCTGCTGCTGTATCACTGGCGTTGGTGATCTACCAATACCCTGGACTGAAACAGAAACATCAACGCTTTTATCTCCTGCTGGCGTTTTTCCGGTTTACAGGTATTATGAGCCTGCTGCTTTTACTGATCAACCCTGAATTTGTTAAAGATGAATTATACCTGGTTAAGAGTAAACTAATCGTATTAGCCGATGACTCATCGTCCATTGCCGATTCAGGACAGCAAGAAGTACTTACCAATTTGATCCAAGGTATTTCGGATAACCCTGAAATTCAGGAACGATTTGAAATACAAATGCTAAAATTCGATAGTGAAGTCTCTGAGCTCGATAGTCTATCTTTCGATAAAGGGACAACGGATATATCATCGGCCTTGACTACCGTCCGCAGGACCTATCGAGATCAACCTACGGCCGTAGTTTTGCTCACCGATGGCAATCAAACAGTGGGTTCCAATTATGAATTCCTCAACACGACAGACAATCAAAGGATTTATCCTATTGTGATTGGTGATACCACGGCTTATGAAGATGTACGCATTGAGCAGATAAACACAAACAAATATGCCTTTCTTAATAACCAATACCCTATTGAAATCCTGGTAAATTATCAAGGATCCACAGCTGCAAGAGTGCCTATAACCGTTGCCGTAGATGGTCAAATTAGCTATCGGGGAGATCTCCAATTCGATAAACAGGATAATTCACAACGTATTGAGACGCTTTTGCAAGCCGAATCTATAGGCATTAAACGTATTGAGGTCAGTGTGGGGACGCTTCAAACAGAGAGGAATACAAATAATAATAGAAAAAGTGTTGCGGTGGAAGTCATAGACGAGAAGACAGAAGTTCTTATCGTATCAGATATAAATCACCCGGATCTGGGTATGCTCAAAAAATCCATAGAAAGCAACAACCAAAGAACTGTAAGTATTTTTAAGCCATCACTCGACGATCTTTCAATACTTGATCGTGCCGATCTGCTTATCCTTTATCAGCCCAGAAGATCTTTCGAATCAGTATATGAGGTCGCAAAGCAACGAAACTTGAATATCTTCACTATTACTGGAACGGAAACGGACTGGAATTTCCTCAATGCGATACAAAATAGCTTTCAAAAGAATAGTTTTCAGCAAGACGAATTTGTAACTCCTTTGCTCAATGAGGGATTCTCAGCTTTTGATATATCTGATTTTGCGGTCGATGAATTCCCACCGCTTAGAACAACCCTGGGAGACCTTTTGATCACAGTTCCTGCACAGGTTATATTGGAACAACGAATAAAGGGAGTGGCGATAGATGATCCTTTGCTGTGCGTTTTAGGTCTGAAATCTGAAAGAGAAGCAGTGCTTTTTGGCGAAGACCTGTGGAAATGGAGGATGCAGTGGTATCGGAATGAGGGTAATTTTACCGGTTTCGACGAATTCATGGGAAAGTTGGTTTTCTACCTCGCTACAGACCAGACACGTCAGCGTCTCACGGTGGAATACGATAATATTTATCCAGACGCCAGCTCGGCAAAGATCAGAGCGGTATATTTTGACGACACCTACGAATTTGAGCAGAACGCCAACTTGAGTGTACGTATTTCTCCATCAGACAATGAGTCATACCTCGAGTTCCCATTGTTGCTAAAGGGAAATTATTACGAGGCAGATCTCGGTGGTTTGGCCGCAGGAGACTTTGATTTTATACTTAGTGTCGAGGGTAGTAGTCTCACACGTACCGGACACTTTTCCATACTCGATTTCGATGTTGAGAAGCAATATATAACCGCTGATTTTGATAAGTTAGAACGGTTAGCCAGTCGTTCAAACGGGACTAGATTTTTTCCTGATCAGGTAGATGAACTGATCCGGGATCTCGGGAATAATGAACACTTCCTTCCTACTCAAAAAAGCGAACAAAATGTCGTATCTTTGATCGATTTTAAGATACTGCTCGCCATAGTTATTCTCGCTTTTTCAGCGGAGTGGTTCATTAGAAAATACAACGGATTAATTTAAAAAAAAATAGCATGGACAAACTTCCAAAAGTAGCCCTTCCAGTAGTGTTTACTATTATAGTGCTTATTATTCTTATTTCTAAATCGGCCATCACAATAGGCTCCGGGGAGGCAGGAGTATTATATAGGACTTTCGGTGGCGGTGTGGTAACAGACCAACCACCCTTAGATGAGGGATTCCATATTGTGGCACCCTGGAACCGGGTTTATATCTATGAGGTTCGACAGCAAGAGGTTTTTGAACAGATGAAAGTACTCTCGAGCAATGGACTTGAGATTCAGATCGACGCTTCTGCCTGGTTTCAGCCTAGTTTTAACGATTTAGGAAAGCTCCATCAGGAAAAGAGTGAACAGTATATCAATCGTATCCTACTGCCTGCTATTCGTTCTGCTGCAAGGAGTGTTGTAGGTCGATATACTCCAGAACAATTATATTCCAGCAAACGAGATGCAATTCAGGATGAAATATACCAGGAGACTAAAGAAATTGTTGAAGGACAGTATATTCAACTCAATGAGGTCTTAGTTCGGGATGTTACCCTTCCACCCACTATTAAAGAGGCAATTGAGAAGAAACTTCGACAGGAACAGGAAACACTTGAATATGAATTCCGCCTTGTAACTGCGGATAAGGAGGCACAGCGCCAGCGTATCGAAGCACAGGGTAAAGCAGACGCGAACAGGATTTTAAGTGCCTCGCTTACAGATAAAATCCTTCAGGACAAAGGCATTGAGGCCACACTTAAATTATCCCAATCTCCAAATTCCAAAATTGTTGTGGTAGGTTCTGGTGATAGCGGGCTTCCATTGATCCTGGGAAATAATTAAGACAAATAAAATTTTGATAAACAAAAATTAATTCTAATTTTACCCCGCAATGAGAAATTCAAATACACATCATTACGACTATCCCTGCGCTCAGGCGAGGTAGTTTTGTGTTGTTGTATTTCACTTTATACCTAACCCGTTTGAGCAATCAAACGGGTTTTTTATTTGATAAGAACAAATTTCGTAGAAAACGCTACTATGAACAGAATTAAATTAGCCATTCAAAAATCAGGACGACTCAATGAAGATTCGCTCAGGATCCTTAAAGAATGTGGAATCTCCATAGACAATGGTAAAGACCAGCTAAAGGCAGTTGCAAGGAATTTTCCACTCGAGGTGTTCTACCTAAGAAATAGTGATATTCCTCAGTACTTAAGCGACGGAGTGGTACATGCGGCCATCATCGGCGAGAATGTAATAATCGAAAAAGGCAGTGAAATTAAGGTCGAGGAATTGCTGGGCTTTTCAAAATGCCGGGTATCGCTGGCAATGCCAAAATCACATTCCTATAACGGACTCGAAGATCTGCAGGGCAAAAGAATTGCAACTTCCTATCCTAATACCGTAAATAGGTTTCTCGAACAGCACGGCATAAAAGCAGATCTCCATATAATTAATGGTTCGGTAGAGATCGCCCCAAACATTGGGCTAGCCGACGCCATTTGTGATATCGTATCGAGCGGAAGCACACTGTTTAAGAATAATTTAAAAGAGGTCGAAGTGCTGTTACGAAGCGAGGCTGTACTGGCGGTATCTCCAAAGATTGACAAGGAAATTAAGACGCTTTTTGAACAGCTCCGGTTTCGTGTCAGGTCTGTTCTTGCTGCAAGACAAAACCGATATGTTCTACTCAATGCCCCGAACGATAATCTCGAGGAGATCGTCCGGATCCTCCCGGGTATGCGAAGCCCAACTGTACTTCCTCTTGCCGAGGAAGGATGGAGCTCAGTCCATACAGTAATCAATAAGGACAAGTTTTGGGAGGTGATCCAGGAGCTAAAAGATTCAGGAGCAGAAGGTATTCTGGTTTGCCCGATAGAAAAAATGGTGCTATGATAAAAATTTACAATCCAGATCGCAGCAGCTGGCCCGAGATATGCCAACGCCCTACACAGGATACTTCTGAAATAGAAAAGATCTGTTATCCGATATTCCAGGATGTGGAGAAAACGGGTGATGCAGCCATCAGGAAATATACCCGAAAATTTGATGGAATAGAAGTGAAAGATCTTGAGGTGGTGCCAAATGCATTTGATAACGCCTCTGATAATTTATCTTCTGAACTGAAGTCTGCCATTAAAAGGGCATATAACAATATTTATAGTTTTCACCTGGCCCAACGAGCTGAAAGAGTTGAAGTGGAAACCACTGAAGGTGTCTTTTGCTGGCAGGAAAAGCGACCTATTGATAAGGTCGGGCTTTATATACCAGGAGGAACGGCTCCTTTATTTTCTACCGTGCTGATGCTGGCTATTCCGGCGATGATTGCAGAATGCAGGGAAATTATCCTTTGTACTCCACCGGCAAAAGATGGTAATGTTCCTGCTTCCATCTTATATACAGCCCAATTGTGTGGACTTAAAAGGGTCTATAAGGTGGGGGGTATTCAGGCCATTGCGGCCATGACATTTGGTACAGAATCCATACCGAGGGTTTATAAGATATTCGGGCCTGGAAACCAATATGTTACAGCTGCGAAACAACTCTCAACTCGCTATAACACCGCTATTGACATGCCTGCCGGTCCGAGTGAATTACTGGTGATGGCCGATAATACAGCCGATCCGGCATTTGTAGCCTCCGATTTGCTTAGTCAGGCTGAACACGGGCCCGATAGTCAGGTCATCCTGGTGACCACTGAGAAGGAAATGATCGATAAGGTAGAGGCTGAAGTTATGAAGCAGATCAATCGACTTCCTCGAAAGACCATTGCACAACAATCTATAGCCAACAGCAAATTGATTTTTTTGTCCGATGTAAAAGAAGCAGCCGAATTTATCAATCAATACGGACCGGAGCACTATATTCTCTGCAGTGAGGACGAAGATTACTTACTGGGAGCCCTTCGTAACGCAGGCTCGGTTTTTGTAGGGCCATATACACCCGAATCTGCAGGGGATTACGCCTCCGGCACTAATCACACCTTGCCTACTCAAGGTTATGCCAAACAGTATAATGGAGTAAATCTAGATAGCTTTTTAAAAAGTATCACCTTTCAAAAAATCACCGACGCCGGATTGCGAAATATTGGCCCAACCATTGAAATAATGGCCGAAGCAGAAGGTCTGATCGGGCATAAAAATGCCGTAAGACTACGCCTGGAACAAATAAAAACTAACAAGGGGAGCTCATGAAATTTGAACTGGAAACACTCGTACGCAAAAATGTCCGTGACTTGAAGCCTTATTCATCTGCCAGAGATGAATATGTATCCGATGGCTCCCAAAAAATATTCCTGGATGCGAACGAAAATCCGTTCGAGAATGGAATGAATCGCTATCCGGACCCACAGCAAAGGAAGTTGAAAGGGGTGTTGGCCCAATTAAAAGGTATGAACACAAGGAATCTTCTGCTGGGTAACGGGAGTGATGAAGTATTAGACCTGATATTCCGGGCTTTTTGTGAACCAGGACAAGATAATATCATTATAGCACCACCCACATACGGGATGTATAAAGTCCTGGCAGGGGTAAACGGAGTTGCGATTCGCGAAATACCTCTTAGGAAGAATTTCGAATTAAATGGAAATGCCATACTGGAGGCTGTGGATCCGAACTCAAAACTGATTTGTATTTGCTCGCCTAACAATCCGACCGGTAATTGCTTTAATGCAGATGATGTAGAGTTTTTGTTAGAAGGGTTTAGTGGTGTCCTGGTGCTCGATGAGGCGTATATCGATTTTTCGGACAGGGAGAGCTGGACAAAAAAACTGACTAATTATCCTAATCTGATAATCACACAAACATTTTCTAAAGCCATAGGCATGGCAGGTATACGATTGGGGATCTGTTGGGCGTCGAGCGAGATTATCGAAATTCTGAACCGTATTAAGCCTCCCTACAATGTTAACGAACTGACGCAACAAGCAGCACTCAAAAGGATTTCCGAAACCGAGGATCTTAGGCGCCAGATCAGTAAAATTGTTATTCAGCGCAATAGGCTCGCGGAAAAACTAAGTGAAATACCATTTATTGCGAAAGTATATCCCTCGGAGGCCAATTTTGTTTTAGTAAGGGTTGACGATGCACAGTTGAGGTATCGGCAGATCCTTGATAAAGGGATTGTAGTTAGGAATCGTTCAGGCTTGCCATTATGCCAGAATACCTTACGTTTTACCGTGGGAACGGAATCGGAGAATACACAATTGTTAAAAGTTTTAAATTCGATATGATGGATATAAAGGCAAAAGCAAAAAAGATACTATTTGTCGATAGAGATGGTACCCTGATCATAGAACCAGCCGACGAACAGATAGACCGGTTCGAAAAACTTGAATTCTACCCGGGTGTTTTCACCTACCTGGCCAGGATTATGCGAGAGTTAGACTTCCGTTTAGTGATGGTGACCAATCAGGATGGGCTGGGCACGGATGCTTATCCGGAAAAAGACTTTTGGCCGGTACACGACTTCATGGTTAAAGCGCTTGAAAATGAAGGAATTATATTCGATGAAATTGTGATCGACAGAACCTTCCCGGAAGATAAGGCACCAACCCGAAAACCCGGGACGGCCCTTTTGAAATCCTATTTTAATGCCGAATATGATCTTGAAAACTCTTATGTCATTGGAGACCGGCTTACCGATATGGAGTTGGCTCGAAACCTGAACTGTTCAGGAATATTGATCAATGGAACGGCTCAATTGGGAGCAGGAGAAATTGAGGTAGCCCAAGAAGAAATTGAAAAGGCTATTGCACTGGAAACCCAGGATTGGAAGGAGATCTATAATTTCTTAGCACTCAAAGAACGGACAGTAGAATACCTAAGAGAGACCGCTGAGACTAAGATCAGCATTCGTCTCAATATCGATGGAAACGGTAATAGCCAAATAGACACAGGGATTGCATTTTTTGATCATATGCTCGATCAATTAGCGCGCCATGGTCAACTGGATCTTCAGTTAAAGGCAGAAGGAGATCTGGAGGTCGATGAACATCATACCATAGAAGACACCGGAATCGCGCTGGGTGAGGCAATCCATATTGCCCTGGGCGACAAGTTGGGTATGGAACGTTTATGGATTCTGCCTGCCAATGGACGATGCCCTGGCCAGTGTAGCGCTAGACTTTGGCGGTAGAAACTGGCTCGAGTGGGAGGCTGAATTTAAAAGAGAAATGATAGGTAAGATGCCAACAGAGATGTTTTCTCACTTTTTTAAATCCTTTACCGACGGGGCGAAAGCAAACCTTCATGTGCAGGCCGGGGGTAATAACGAGCATCACAAAATAGAAGCGATTTTTAAGGCCTTTGCCAAGGCGCTCAAAATGGCTGTAAAACGAGACCCGGATCGTATGATACTGCCATCGACCAAAGGTATATTATAAGTCCG
This sequence comes from Flavobacteriaceae bacterium, assembly GCA_965212205.1. Taxonomy (GTDB): domain Bacteria; phylum Bacteroidota; class Bacteroidia; order Flavobacteriales; family Flavobacteriaceae; genus JAHEJJ01. Next base: position 1,728 of record CBDBUX010000015.1, on the reverse strand, counting down.
ATATCAAATTTAGAGTGTAGATATGAAAACGGTCATTATTAATTACGGAGCTGGGAATATCCAAAGCATCAGATTTGCTTTTGAGCGGCTGGGGATACATCCTGTCTTAAGTGATGAGGCAGAGGAAATCGGAGCGGCAGACCTGGTAATCTTTCCGGGTGTGGGGAGAAGCGGGCAGCGCTATGTCTAAATTGAAGGCAACCGGGCTCGATAAGCTGATCCCTCAGTTGACCCAGCCAGTATTAGGGATTTGTCTGGGAATGCAGCTTCTATGTAACTACTCGGAAGAGGGCGACACAGAAGGTCTGGGCGTTTTTAACACTAGAGTTATGCGTTTTAATCATAGTGTTAAAGTTCCACAGATCGGATGGAACACCATAGAACAGTTAAAATCTGATTTGTTCAAAGATTTACCCGAAAAAGAGTTTATCTATCTGGTACATAGCTATTATGCGCCTTTGTGTGATGAAACCATTGCAGTTTCAGACTATGGTATTACCTATAGCACGGCCCTTAAGAAAGATAATTTTTACGGGGTCCAGTTTCACCCCGAAAAAAGCAGTACTGCAGGAGCAAAGATCCTTGAAAACTTTATAAACCTTTGATTGGTAATGGAGCAAAAATTTTACATTATTACCGATCAAAGCCGGATGGATCTGGAATTTATCCATGTTTATCTGTTCGGGCAATCCTATTGGGCTAAGGGACGAAGTATAGAACGCGTAAAAAAATCAATGTCTCATTCACTTTGTTTTGGCCTTTTTGCGGGTACCCGGCAAATCGGATTTGGCAGGGTGGCCACAGATTATGTGGTATTTGCGTGGATAATGGATCTTTTTGTTGATCCGCTTTACAGGGGCAAAGGTCTGGGCCGTATGTTGATTCAAACCATCATTGAACATCCTGAGTTACAAGATGTCAATAGTATTGGATTTCGGACACAAGATGCACACGAATTGTATAAAAATATGAATTTAAATCCATTCCACATCCCGAGACTTGGATGCTGAGAAAAAAGAAATAAATGAGAATAATTCCGGCTATAGATATTATCTGAAGGAAAGTGTGTAAGACTTTCGAAGGGCGATTATGCTACTAAAAAAGTCTATAACGAAAACCCACTGGAAGTCGCCAGAGAATTTCAAGATCATGGGGTAGATTATCTTCATTTGGTCGATTTAGATGGTGCCAGGGCCAAGCAGATCATCAATTACGTATTTGGAGCAGATAGCCTCAGGTACCTCATTAAAGATAGATTTTGGTGGCGGCCTAAATTCAGAGGATGACCTGGAAATAGCCTTTAATAGACGGAGCAAATCAGATTACGGGTGGAAGTATTGCTATTAGACGCCCGAAGGTTTTTAAGGACTGGTTGGATCGATTTGGTTCGGAAAAAATCATTCTTGGTGCCGATGCAAAGGAAGAAAAGGTGGCTATTTCGGGCTGGCAGGAAGAGACCGGTACAAACCTGATACCATTTATTGATTCGCACAGAAAAAAAGGGGTCCCGATACGTAATTCTGCACGGATATTAGTAAAGACGGTATGCTTCAGGGACCAGCGGTAGACCTTTATAAAAGAATACTCGATAAAACCAAGATCACCAAAACAACTATTGGCATGAGCGGGGTGGAAGACAAGGAGGTGCCAGGCATTAATCTTATAGCCAGCGGTGGGATATCGAGTCTGGAAGACCTTGAGCAATTAAAAGTATAGGTTGTGAAGGTG
>CBDBUX010000014.1:0-49915 GCA_965212205.1 Flavobacteriaceae bacterium | reverse complement strand
CGGTCTGGAACTGGTTAAAAAATAAGATCAAGGCCGCATGGAATGCAGTTTACACATTTATCAAACCGGTTTTAAACCCCCTGAAATTCCTTAGCTCTGTATTTAAATTATTTTTATCCTCCGGGCCCCTGGCACCACTGATGAATTTGGCTTCCACTTTCTGGAATTATGCCTCCCTCCTGATCCAATTTATCAACTTTCCAAAAATGTTGATCAGAGCAGCAGGCTTTCTTAAAAATGTGGTGTTCCCATTCCTGTTAAAGGGCATCACCCAAATCAAAAGCTTTCTGGCTGCAGGTTTCACCTGGCTGGTCTCTGTCTTTAACTCCGTTTCAGCGGCGTTTAAGTCTCTTATAAATGTACTCAAGGGCATTCTACTTTCCGTTATCAGAGGTGTAGTCAGCGCAATTGCTATGGTATTTAATTTGGTGAAAGACCTGTTTGTAAGTTTAATCGGATCCTGTGGTAAACGCTATTACTTCTGTCATGACTGATTTTTGGGGTTTTCTTAAAACCCTGCTGACTTTTACCGCCGGAATCGTGATAATCATTTCAAATCCTGCTAATTGGTTCATCTATTTCTCTGCTTTAGCCGCCAAATTACTTTGGACACTTATCCCGGATTTCGTAAAACGTCCAGTGGTTGAATTTCTAATAGAAATGTCAATTAAGGGCTTGAAGTATATATCACCTCCTACAAAACTTGGATCACTGTGGGATGTTGTCATCGCGGGCACTATTGGATTTTTGGAGCGTATCCAAAAGAAGGGCGTCAATCAACAAATGCTGTTCATAGAAAAGTTGATCAATACAGTCATTAATCCCAGCTATTATAGCGGCCTTTTAGTAGGAGTAATTAAAGGAATCGTCTGGGATGGATTAGTAGGTTTGATCAAATCTGTGATTGACATATTTGTAATGCTTCCGGACTTTATTTCTGGTATCTACAATTTCTTCAAGGAATTGCTCACAGACATAGCATCTATCAAAAAGATCTTAAAAACCATCGTTAAACTTAAAAAGGATGTAGAAAAGTTTATAAACGATCCCAAACTACTGGATCAGATCGTAAACTTCATTAAAAAGAGTCCAAAAATTCTCCTCTCAATGGCTGAAAAAGCTTTTGAAACAGCGCAAAACTGGGCTAAAGAGGCAGGAGCCAAGTTAGCGGATTCACTCTTTAAGTTCGTACTGAGCAGCGACGCCTTTACAATAGGTTTGGAGGTCGGCACCATCATAGGAATGATCCTATTTGAAATACTATTGTTGGTGTTCTCGGGATCGATAGGAAATGCGGTAAAATGGGGAAGTAAGGCGCTAAGTTGGATAGGCAAAGGACTAAAATTACTGGTAAAAGGACTTAAAACTGGTGGTGGATGGATCATGAGAGGCTTTAAGGCCATTCAATCCATAGCTAGCGCAGGCTGGAAAGTTGTAAAAAGTGCAGTTAAAGGAACACTATCCAAGGTATTCAATCGACTTAAAAAGTTGATGGATGATATTATTGCCTGGTTCAAAAAAACATTTGCAAGAGCATTTGGGAAAAAGAAGCCTCCTAAGAAAAGACCAAGACCGAAAAGAAAACCCACACCTGGTGAAATTGCAGCGTTTAAAGAATTTCAGGCACGAGTTCAAACCGGGATTTCTCCTTTTAGAGTCATGGGTATATCTAAAAAGGAACTAAGAAGAGTAATTCGAAGAGCAAGAAAGCCACGTAGAATAAAAAGCGTAATAAAATTTGTACGCATTCCTCATGGTAGAACGAAAAAAACAGCTGGAAGATACGTTATTAAAGCTTTTGTCGATTTCTTCCCGGGTTCTAAAAAAGTAGGTAAAATTTTGAGATTGCCAACAGGAGAATCTCGGAAAGAAGCTATTTCAATACATTGGTATAAAAGGGGATACCCTAATCCTATTTCAACCCACGCAAGTAGATTTGATCCGAGTGAGTGGAATCCTAACATTGCCCCACCTCCAGCTCCTACTAATCAGTCTTTTTCAATGGATGGTGATGAAATTGAAGTTCCTTCTCGCAGATATCGCTCATTCCTTAGAGCTAGAGATCACACTGTTACTCGAGGTGGGCAATCTGTGACAATAAAAAAAGTAAGAATTGGTGTTGCAAGAAAACTAAGACCATATCGTGGTAAGGTTATGAAACGTACTTATTCTACAAATGCCAGTAGAACTGTTCAATCTAAATTTAGAGATAAGCTACTTGAGCCTAATGGGTTTGACTGGCGTAATATGGAAGCTGATCATGTCCAAGATCTGGCTTGGGGTGGTAGTAGATTAGACAAAATAGCAAATTTATGGCCTCTTTCTTCAAGTGCAAATAATGCAGGAAATGAAGTTTATAGACAAACTGTGCACTATCAAAACAAGAAGACTGGCAAAAAAGGAACAAAAAAACCTATGAAATTATTTAACAAGTGGTTTAAAATCAGATCGCATTCTTAAACAGAGTGGAATATGAACTTGAAAGAGAGAGAAATAATAAATTTTGTCAATAAGGGGACACCAGCTAAGGTTAGGGAGATTCTCAAAATGGGCGTAAATCCAAATCTTAAATTAAACAATGGAGATCGTTTGATTCACTTAGCAGTATTAAATAATAGAAGTGAAGTGGTAATTGTTTTATTGGCTGGCGGAGCTAAAATCGATATCAGAAATAAAACCAATGATACCCCTTTGTCCTTGTTTTTGGCACAAACCAGGTCCAAGAAACCGGATGTCGCCGTAAATCTGCTCAAGCGAGGAGCAAATCCAAATATTAAAAGAACGAGAAACTCGTGGAGTCCATTGCATTGGGCTGTATTTAGAAATTGGAGTGAGGTTGTTCAACTGATTATTTATAATGGCGGACAAATAAATGAGCAAAATAATAAAAATGGTGATACGCCATTGCATCTTGTCACATCACAAGTGATTGGCAAAACCTTGCTTTCATCCGGTGCAAAACTCAATCAACTTAACAAAGAAGGGCTGGACGCATTCGAAATGGTATTGAGCAAGTTCAATATTTCCAATGATAATCTAAATGAATTAAAACCTCTCTGTCAAATTTTAATTGAGCATGGCACGAATGTCAACAAAATTGGACCAGATGGTTTTTCCGTGCTTATGATAGCTATGAATAAGGGCCTTGAGTTCATAAGTTTACTATTGATTGAGGCTGGAGCCGATCTAACATATACTGACCAGAAAGTCGGTGCAGTTATACATGTCGCAGCCTCAATGAATATGCCCAATATTCTTTCTAAAATTCTCAATTCAGGAGTGGACCCTAATCTTAAAAAAAGTAACGGCGGTTATACGCCCCTTCATTTTGCTGTAGCAAATAATCAGTTCGAAAATGTAAAATTACTTATGGCCGCAAGAGCTGATCCAAGCATTTCGAACGATTATGGCCAAGATGCTCTGGCCTTAGCTAAAATTGATTCAATAATTGATCTATTAAAGAAATAAAAAATAAAATCATGGCAACAAACAAATCATACACCCTCAGCAAAGCCCACCAATGGAATCGTCTGATCTGCGATGCCATTCATTATGTGGATTTTCCACCAACGGTGGCGGCACGGGCCCTGGCAGTCGTACATACAGCTATGTACGATGCCTGGACCTGTTATAACGACAGCGGTTGCGAGGTGAGCACAATGACAGGGAGCCGGCTCAAACAACCGGATGCGGCCTGTACCTCAGAAAACCGTGAAAAAGCCTATTCATATGCCGCCTATACAGCAGCACAAGCAATATTCTATTGCGCATTGCCGCCCGAGCATAAAAATATGTTCCGCGACTTCATGTGTGCATGTGACTATAATCCTGATGATCAGAACCTGGAACCCGACAATGCCGCTGGTATCGGTAATCTTTCAGGTTTGCTGGTGCTGGAATGCCGTCTGGGTGATGCGGCCAACCCAAGAGCCACCTTGCATGAAGGCACCTATTCGGATTATACGAATTATCAACCGGCAAATCCGCCGGTACCACAACCCATAAAGCATGAAGACCGTTGGCAACCACAGCTGAGAGATCATAAACCACAGGTTTTTATGACCCCGCATTGGGGCCTGGTAAAATCTTTTGCCCTGACCTGGGGTGGTCAATACCGCCCACCTTCTCCCAATCAGTGCGATAAGAATGAATTCAAGAAACAGGCAGATGAAGTGCTCCAATTCAGTGAGCAGCTAACAGATAAACAAAAGATCATCGCCGAATTCTGGGCCGGGATGCATGAAGATAAGTTTGTAGACTCGGTAAAGGACGACAGCGATCGTTCCGCCACGCCGCCCGAGCAGTGCTGCCGGCAGGCACGATATTTGTCTAAAAAATATGGTCATAAAAACGCCTATGATATCAAAATGTTCTTCTTGCTCTCCAATGCCCTGCTGGATGCCGGGATTGCCGCCTGGGATTGCAAGGTATTCTATGACTATGTCCGGCCCATTTCAGCCATACAAAACCTCTATAGGGGTAAAAGTATTAAGGCCTGGGGGGGGGCTTGTGAAGGCACACAAGAGATAGAAGGTGAGAATTGGATCCCCTATATCCCGACACCACCTTTTGCCGAATATGTTTCAGGACATAGCACCTTCAGTGCGGCGGCATCAGAGGTATTATCGACCTTCTGTGATAGTCCGAAATACGGCGAAGATGTGGTTATTCCAAAAGGAGGGTCCCGTATTGAACCAGACTGTACCCCCGCAGAAAACATCACCCTAAAATGGAAGGAACTAAAGGACGCCGCAGATGAGGCGGGCATTTCCCGGCTCTATGGTGGAATTCATTTTCATGATGGGGATAAAGAAGGACGTAAGTTGGGAGTTAAAGTCGGCTGTGCCGTCTGGGAGAAGGCAGTGGACTATTTCAATGGTGAACTGGGTTAACAAATAGAAGTAATGCAGGTAATCTCGATCGCAAATTTTAAAGGTGGAGTGGGTAAGACCACCACGGCCATCAATCTGGCCGCCGGTTTACAGCACCATGGGTATAGGGTGTTGCTGTTGGATATTGACTCCCAGGCCAACCTGACCCAATCTTTAGGGATTACCAGAAATGCAGATCCATCGATCTACACCGTGATCCACAAAGCGGCCTTTGGCGAAGAAACAAGATTGCAAGATGCCCTTGTCAACGCATCCGGTCTGAATCTCATCCCGTCTTCCCTGGATCTCGCCAATGCCGAAATGGAACTTGCAAGTGTATATGGCAGGGAACAGATCCTTGCTCAACTACTAGACGCTCTCCCGGATTATGACTATGTACTTATAGATTGCCCCCCGGCCATGAGTTTGCTGACCATAAATGCCCTGGTTGGTAGTGACCACATTCTGATTCCACTGCAAGCGGAGTACTTACCCTTAAAGGGCGCGCTTGGCTTCTTGAAGCATTATGAAAAGATCAAAAAACTCAACAAGCGTTTAAGTCTGCTGGGATTTGTACTCACCAAATACGATTATCGCAAGAAGATGAACCGGCAGATCAAAGAGGAATTAGAGCAGGAATTTGGTAAAGAAAAAATATTCCAAACCTTCATACGTACCAATATTGCGCTTGCAAAAGCGCAACAGGACGGACAGGATATTTATAGTCATAGCCCCAGGTCGAACGGGGCCCTGGACTACGCAGCGCTTACAGAGGAATTTTTAGCAAAAGTAAAATCTTAAAAGGACGGCAAAATGAAATCTATATTTTCAAGCAGAAGAAACAAACAGCCTCACAAGAACGATGATCAGGAACGCAAGAGTAGTTCCTTTTTCTCCAAAAAAAGCAAAAGCCCGTTTTTTAACCCGTCTAAAGGCGTAGTTCAAACCAAACTCAGCGTTGGCAAGCCAGGCGATAAGTACGAAAAAGAAGCCGATTCCATGGCCGACGCGGTAGTCAATAATTCGGCTTCAAAGCCCGACATCCAGAACAAAGAGATCAGTAGCATCCAACGGGAATCCCTCGCCACCCCGCTGGAAGATGAAAAACTCGGTACAGCCGAAAAAAGGATGGAAGAGGATAAGCTCGTTCAGGAAAAACCAGAGCTACAACGACAGGAAAGCGAAGAGGAAGAGGGCATGATCAACAAAATGGAAGGAGAAGAGGAAGAAGGTATGATCAACAAAATGGAGGGAGAAGAGGAAGAAGGCATGATCAATAAGATGGAAGGAGAAGAGGAGGAAAAGGAAGAAGGTGATACAGCCAGCGTTCAAACCAAAACGAATGCGAGCGGAAAGCAGGCGGCCAAACCCGGGCTCTCAACAAAAATTAAGAATACCGCAGGCAAAGGAAAACAATTATCTACCAAAACCCGTATGGAGATGGAATCTTCCTTTGGAAGGGATTTTAAGGACGTAAATGTGCATACTGATCAGGACTCTGTAGAAATGAACAAGGATCTTAAAGCACAGGCTTTTACCCACGGCAAGGATATTTATTTCGATTCGGGAAAATTCAACCCGGAAACTAGCGAGGGGAAACGATTACTGGCTCATGAATTAACTCATGTAGTTCAACAAGGAGAAGGTGAAGTGAAACCGAAAATTCAAACTCAGCTATTTCCACCCATTCCAATCATTATTCAGGAATGCCACGAAGCAACTAGTGGCAGTGCAAATCCAGGCCCTGGAATTCAGATTTCCTTTTCTGGGACGAATGTAAATGTTACGGCAAGATTACAAGTTCATGGACCTGCAGCCAGCGGTGCAATTGCCACTTCCATGAAGAATACCATTGAACGACTGTGGACAGGTTCATTCCCTGATGGCTACACTATTAATACAACAGTATCTATTTCACATAGGGCAGATAATGAAGCAGCCGATTCTGGTGCCACACAAATATATGTCCATGATTCACCAGGTCAGGCATTGGGTATGGTCACACATATGTGGGGTCCTGGTGCTCGAACAATGCGGTATAATTTAAGTGGTACGGACATCGATTGGTCACCAGCTCATGAATTTGGTCACCTCCTTGGTCTGGATGATAAATATTCTGAGACATGGGGTTCCGTACTTTGGGGTTTGGTTTGTCCTGAAGGCATGTGTTCAAGAGAGACCCAACCAGATGCAGGTTATGAAAACAATATAATGGGCATCAATCAGGGCATTTTGGAAAGCAAAAATGTTAGGGATATCATTGAAAAATATCGGGAAACAATTTGCCGACCGTTGCAGGGTCCAAATTCCGACCCAACAATTGCTTAAGATCACAAACCATGTACCCACGATAATGAATAAAAATGAGAGCGTCTATCAAAATAGAGTGGTTGACATCCGGATTCTAATAATAAGGCATAGATAGATCAAATTTTCTAGGTTTAATTAAAATCGAAAAAAATGAACAACAGCATGACACTACCACTTGTCCTCGAGAATAAAAGGCTACACGTCCTTGACTATTTGCGCAGCTTTATCCAATATCGGATCGAAAGCATGTTTGGCGAAGATGACTATCAGAAACCGCCTGAACTTCCTCCCTTTCATTTCTGGAACCTCTATGTTCCGGAACTGATCACAGAGGCAGCGCTATCCTACGAAGAACGCACGGTATTACTGCTCGCCCTATGTCCTCATCTCGACGGCAATCTCCTGGATAGTGCTTTCCAGCAAAATCTGGATGCTGCAGGCGACTTTCCACAGCTAGGAGGGGTACGTGGTAAAAATTTTAGAGGATTTCTACCTACAGGTGAAACCGCTTTGTTTCTGCTGGCAGGCGATGATATACAGAAAAGGAAGTTGGTATATTCTTTTTTTGAGTCCGATCATTTTTTTAGCAGAAACCGCATTTTATGGCTTGAGGATCCTCCCGAAGGGGAGCCCGCCATGAGCGGCAAAATCATATTTTCTGAAGACTATGCGGAATTCTTCCTCCTTGGAAAAATTAACAACCCACAATTTAGCATGCGTTTCCCTGCCCAGCTGATCGAAACAGAAATGGACTGGGACGACCTCGTACTGCCCCAAGAAACAGCGAACCAGATCGATGAACTCCTTACATGGATCGAGCACGGGAATACGCTACTGAATGACTGGGGTATGCACAAAAAGCTGAAACCAGGGTACCGGGTACTCTTTCACGGACCACCGGGCACCGGGAAAACGCTTACCGCCACCTTGCTGGGTAAATTTACGGGGAAAGACGTCTTTAAGATCGACCTCTCCATGGTGGTGTCAAAATTTATAGGGGAGACCGAAAAAAACCTGGCCAACCTTCTCGCCAAAGCCGAAAAAACGGAAAATATCCTCTTTTTCGACGAGGCAGATGCACTGTTCGGGAAACGAACCAATGTGAGGGATGCCCACGATAAGTATGCGAATCAGGAAGTGTCCTATCTCCTGCAGCGAATCGAGAATTACAAAGGTCTGGTCATCCTCGCTTCCAACCTGAAAAGCAATATAGACGATGCCTTTGTAAGGCGGTTTCAATCGATCATTCATTTTCCACTGCCCAAAGCCAGCGAACGGCTGTTGTTGTGGGAAAAAGCTTTCCCCCCGGGGGTGAGGCTCCATTCCGAGCTCAATCTCAATCAAATCGCGCAAAAATATGAACTTTCGGGTGCCGAAATTATGAATATAGTGCAGTACGCCTGCCTGAGGGCACTGGAAGGTTCCAAAAAGACCATTTTAAAACCCTTCGTGATCAATGGGATTCAAAGGGAGTTTCAAAAAGGTGGCCGGGTGATGCGATAAGGAAAAAATATGTAGCCGCTGCAATCCGGAGCGAAAGAAAAATGATATATTGATTCCGACTTGTCAATAGAATGAAAAAAGAATATGCCATAGCAAAAGTAAACCTGGTGGATATGATTCCGGCCTATGAATTCTCACGGCTGATTTCACTGTTGAACGACGTGTACGACAATTTCCTCTGGGCAGACTACGTCCGTTCCATCGGAAGTGTCCCTTATTCATTCAAACCAGAGGAAGAAGAACAACTCAACATAGTTAGAGCAGAAATCGGCCTGTCGAACAGTATCGAATTTTTGGGGATTCAGGAACATTTGATCAGTTCTGTCAATTATCTGGGCACGCATTATAACTCATTACTCAATTTGGAGGAAGCCTATATTATAAGGGTGAAAAAGGCTGAAGCGATGTCCGAATTCCTCAAGAAACTACGGAAGTCCAATAACAAAGAAAAGATAAGCCCGAAAAATCGTAAAAGTTTATTCAAAACGATACCATCCCTGGAAGATGAACTCCAGGACCTTAGTCAAACCCACGATCTGGAAGTGGAAATAAAAGAAGAAAAGATCAATTTTATCAACTATCTACGCAACATAAGCCTGACTGCGGAGAATATTATCCGGGATACGGAAATTATCGTTGTGAAGACGGATTAGTCATAGCTATGCTAAGAAATTATTAATCTATAATCCACGAGTCAGCCAACCTCTTTTATTCGCGGTTGCGATCGCATAGGGTGTGATCCAGAACAAGCCAAACGTATACAAAATACTATAGGAATAGGCCCAGAAGGATTCCGAAAGCTTATACCTTCCTGCATAAAATAATACCGGAAATGTTGAGACAACCAGGATACTGAAGAGCGTTGAACTCAGGAACAGCAAAGGGTGGGAGATTACAAATATCAACATAAAGGCGAGGAAGGGATAGGTCATTAGGATACGAGAGAACTGACTGATGAATAATAATCGGGCGCCAGCCTTGGATCCTTTTCGGAAATTCGTAAATACGTATTTGGCCATCTGAATGTTTTCCCGAACATTACTTCTGCCCCAGCGGGTGAACATTTTATGCAAACCGCGGAAATTCTCCGGTACATTGGTATACGCAAAGGCATTTCTCTGGAAAAGCACATGGTAGCCCTGCTTTAAGATCATATTTGTCATGGCCCGGTCTTCACCAATATCAGACGGCTGCCCCATAAAGGTCTGGTTAATCCACTGGTCCAGGCAATTAAATACCGCTTCGCTCCTATAGGCCGCCAGGGCTCCGGGAGTACACAAAACCGTGTTCAAACTACTTTCGGCCGAACGTACGAATTCGAAACTCAAAACGAAACTTACATCCAGCATTTTGGGTAAAAGCGCTTTCTTCTTGTTCAAAACCCTGATATTTCCGGCCACGGCTCCGCAGTCAGGATTCGTAACAAACGGACTCATCATTAGGCGCAGTGTGTCAGGATTTACCTCAGAATCACTGTCGACCGTCAAAAAAACCGAGCCTTTACCGAGATTAAAACCTCTGTAAAGCGCATGGCGTTTTCCCATATTCTTGGGCTGCTGGTAGATCTCTACCCTGTTGCCCAGCTCCTCTTTAGCCTTTTGCATCCAATCCCAGGTGTCGTCCTGGCTGCCATCGTCTATACTAATCAGCTGTATTTTTTCCTGAGGGTAATCGCTTTTAGCCAGACTCATAAGTGTAGCCCACACCTGTTTTCCCTCGTTATAGGCGGGAACGATGATGGTGCAAACCGGTAAATCTTTATCAGCAACAGATGAGATGGGTTTGTATTTAAAGAACCTGTATAACAGAAACACAAAAAAGAAGGCTTTAAACAATAAGAATCCTACAGAGAGTACCAAGAAGCCATAGGCCAAAGTTGAGTTTAAGCGGCTTATATGGTACTGCTCAAAATCGTCCTGTAATACGAAGATCATCTGAACGGCACCTAGAAGAAGTACCAGTGTACTACCTTGTACAAAGATGGTCGAGGCATCAGCCCGGTTAAAGAAGGCTTGTATTTTATTTAAAAATGTATTTGGATTCTGGGGTTTTCCGGGTAGGGACGACTGCGATTCTCTCATTTTAATGCTACTCGTTTAGGTGATTTATATAGGTCACTATATCTTATACGAGAGAATGACCATCACAGATGCCGAGATGCTAAAAATTAACACAAGATTTAATTTTAAGAGTAGAGAGGCTTTAGGTTACATCGGAGATAAACCGGTAAGCATAAAAAATATGGAACTAAGAAGATTTTTGGTGGTCGTCTTTATTTGATATCATTGTCTGATACCCGAATCTCCAGTGTTGCTCGTTCTCCTGTGGCCTCCCAGAAATTAAAGGAATTACCCCAATAACTGTCTGGAGCGTCTTGCCTGGAAAAATTCTCGAGGTCGCGATTAACAGAGTCGATTTTTTCATCACTGAGTTCAGTAGTCGAAATGATTACGGCAAGCCCCTTAAATTCTTTCTGGGAATCCATTTCAGAAGGGATACGTTCTCCGTGTTGAGTGATAAGGTCAGTGGCGGTATAAACCGTAATAGCATCTGCGGTAAATTGCCCTACTTCGCCATTAGATTGTGGATTAACGGCCACCTGAAGAGACTCCAGTTCTGCTGGCCCGATAAGACCCATGGTATAGAGTTCTACATTGCTATAAGGCAGGGAATTGCCACCATTAGCAATGGCACCAAATCCATCACTTCCATTTAATCTACCCTGGTAAGTATTATTCCCAAGGTCGATAAGCTCATCAAAACCTCCCAACTGTCCTCCGGCACTGGAATACCCCCAATGCCCTCCAACTGTGGTGGGAATAAAGCCCTGATTGGCCCAATAATGTGCTATTTCATGTAAAAAGGGTCCGTTCACGACATATTCCGTGCGCGGCATATGGATAATACTTTTCAGTCTGCCTGCCGATCCATATCCTGAAGTACCATCATAAAGCGACGAGCCAATGCCCTGAACATCGTTTTTTATCTTGGTCGACCTGCCATAATAGAGTCCGGCTGGCTGGCTCTCCTCCACCGATAGAATGAAAATGAAATCGAAACTATCCTCCAGGTATTCAAATACTTTTTCGGAGACCATATTTAAATCGCCATCGCCTTCCAGAAAGCTGTTGTATTGGCTATCCGACAAAACAAATTTTAGCAGCTTTCTGTCCTCGTCCAGGATAAAATTATCCTCGAAAACCACGGAACCGCTCGTATCGGGTTCATCGGGATCCTCACCATTGTCCGGATCATCAGGATCATCAGGATTGTCAGGATCATCCGTATTATCAGGATCATCAATTAGTTCAGTGTCATTATCCTGATCAGGGCTACAGGAAGAATTTATGCTCAATACGCCAAGCAGGAGAAAGAGAACGAAGATTTTCGCAAGCCGACTCACCACGGCCAAAGATGTGAGTTTCATAGGTGTTCATTTATGATTTCGGGTATGGTAATAACGTGAAAGAAGCAGGCTTATTTTATATGCCGATCCAAGCAAATTGCGGGTCTTGCGTTTCGAATAATTGGCTACTTTCTTGCCAAAGCAGTAAAACTCCTGTATTTTCAGTCCGGCTGAGCCAAATTGTATTCAGCATTAATGTCTTTTCAGATTCCTGATGAAGTCCTGTACTAATACAACCAAGATTTTTTTGATTTGCGGCCTTTTTTCGGCTTTGCTGATTTTTTGTTCGAGCTGTCAACCAAGCCAGGCAGACCCCGACAGGGAAGATTGGATCCAAATTTTTGATGGTTCAAACATCGACCATTGGACGCCTAAATTTGCCGGGTATACCTTGAATGAAAACCTTCGTGAGCGATTTCAACTCAGGGATAGTCTCTTAAGGGTGCGTTACTTTGAAAAGGACAGTTTTCGAGGGAACTTCGGACACTTGTTTTATAAAGACCCCTTCTCTTACTATAGGATCAAAGCGGTATATCGATTTGTTGGGGAACAGATGACAGGCGGCCCGGGTTGGGCGTATCGAAACAATGGTTTGATGCTCCACAGTCAGGATCCTAAGACCATGGGGTTGCAACAAGACTTTCCCATATCACTGGAATTGCAGCTTCTGGGCGGAAACGGAACCGACCAGCGCACCAATGCCAATCTCTGCACGCCTGGCACCAATGTTATAATGGGTGATTCCCTTTTCACCCCTCACTGTGTCAATTCCACCTCCCGAACCTATCACGGAGACCGTTGGGTAGAAGTGGAAGCCCTGGTCCTTGGAGATTCGCTCATCCAGCATATCCTGGAGGGGGAAGTGGTGATGGAATACCGAAACCCAACGATAGGCGGTGGTGATATCAGCGGATATAAAGAGGAAGTATACCGGGAAGGCGAATCGCTGGATGCAGGGTATATCGCGATTCAGTCTGAGACCCACCCTACGGATTTTAAGTCTATCGAAGTGCTCGATCTGTGTGGTTGCACAGATAAAAAAGCAAAGAACTATAAAACGTACTATATCAAGTCAGATAACAGCCGCTGCGAGTATTAACAATACATACCTGATACGGGAAATTACAGAAACAAAAAGCGATAAATTCTTAGGTAGAATAAGTGCCCATTCCTATTTTTACCTTTTTATTCAAAGAGCGCTGCAAGTACAAACCAACCTAATCCTATGAAACCCACCGATAAACTGAAAATTGGCGAAAAAATAGGTTATGCCCTTGGGGATACCGCCGCCAATATTGCCTGGCGAACCCTAACCACCTTTCTGCTGATCTTTTATACCGATGTCTATGGTATTTCGGCCGCAGCGGCCGGAGTGTTGTTGCTGGTAACCCGACTTTCCGACGGGGTCACCGATGTGATCATGGGGATGATCGCCGACAGGACCGACACAAAAGCGGGTAAATTTCGTCCCTGGATATTATGGACAGCCCTGCCTTTAGGTGTACTCATGGCGCTCACTTTTACCACCCCCGGTTTTGGGGATACCGGGAAGCTCGTCTATGCCTATGCCACCTACATCCTATTAACCCTTGCCTATACCGCCAATAACGTGCCCTACTCTGCCCTTATGGGTGTAATGACCCCCAATGACAAGGAGCGAACCAGCCTTTCCTCTTATCGTTTTGCGGGAGCCTATCTTGGAGGAATCCTTACACAGGGTTTGCTGATCTACCTCGTTCTTTTCCTGGGCAATGGCGATGAAAATAAGGGATATCAATACGCAATTTATTTACTTTCCGGCGTCCTGGTCCTTTTCCTGATGATAACTTATTTTTCCACCAAAGAACGGGTTAAGCCAGTAAAAACAAGTAAAAATACCATAGGGGAAGACCTGAAAGATCTTTTAAAGAACAAGGCCTGGATTACCTTGCTTTTTATCGGTTTTGGTTTTGTGACCTATAATTCGATCAAACAAGGGATCACGGTTATATATTTCAAGCGCTTCCTCGACAATGAGACCCTGGCCGCCTCCTACATGGTGGTGTTGCTGGTAGTGTCGATGCTGGCTGCCTTTGCTACCACGCCTTTGGCCAAAAAATACGGCAAGAAAAATATTTTTATCGCTGCCATGCTGCTCTCCGGATTGTTTAACGGCCTGATATACTTTTTTTCGGATCCCACCAGTGTCTTTGTCCTGGGGTCAATATCGGAATTCTTTGCAGGGATGACACCGGTGCTCTTCTTTGCGATGCTGGGTGATTCGTCGGACTATTCGGAATGGAAAACCGGAAGAAGGGCCACAGGACTGATCTACTCTGCAGGGACCTTTGCGATGAAGTTCGGAGGTGGTGTTGCCGGGGGCATTATCGGCTTTGTGCTTACCGCCTATAATTACGACGGTATGTCTGATCTTACCTCAGAAGAGGCCCGGGAAGGGATAAAGATCCTCATGTCATGGGGTGCCGCCCTGGTAGCCTTTCTCACCTTCCTATTCATCCTCCCCTACCCACTCAGCCGTAAAAAGGTCGAAACGATCGGTACAGAACTGGAGGAGATGAGGGCAAAAAAAGCAGCTTCATGAAGCAATTTTTTGCTGTAGAAATCAAGAGAAAACGGATCTAAAGATCCGAAAAAATATATAATATGAAATACGGATATTTTGATGACGAAAACCGCGAATACGTCATCAACAACCCACAGACCCCTTATCCCTGGATCAATTACCTGGGCAACGAGGATTTCTTCGGACTGGTTTCGAATACGGCCGGTGGCTATGCCTTCTACAAAGATGCCAAGTTCCGCCGTCTGCTGCGCTATCGTTATAACAATGTGCCGATGGACAACGGCGGGCGTTATTTTTATATCAAAGATGGGGATACGGTCTGGAACCCCGGTTGGAAACCGACAAAAACTCCCCTCGATTCTTATGAATGCCGGCATGGTATGAGTTATTCGAGGATCACCGGCACCAAAAACGGGATCAAGGCCGAAGTCTTATTCTTCATACCGCTAAAAAGCTGGACTGAAGTCCAGAAAGTAAAGCTCAGCAATACCTCATCGGAGGTGAAAAAAATAAAGCTATTCTCTTTTGTTGAGTGGTGCCTGTGGAACGCAGAGGACGACCAGAATAACCTCCAGCGGAATTTGTCGACAGGAGAAGTAGAGGTCGACAATTCTACCATTTACCACAAGACGGAGTATAAAGAAAGGCGTAACCATTACTCGTTCTACCATGTTAATGCCCCGGTTCATGGTTTTGATACAGACAGGGAATCTTTTATGGGACTCTACAACGAGTTCTCAGAACCAAAGGCAGTGTTAGAAGGCACACCCACTAATTCCATCGCCCATGGCTGGTCCCCTATTGCTTCCCACTATATCGAGGTGGAACTCCAGCCCAATGCTTCGAAGGAATTGATTTTCCTTCTGGGTTATGTAGAAAATGAGGAGGATGAAAAGTGGGAGTCGAAAGGCGTGATCAATAAAGCTAAAGCCAAAGCGGCCATCGAATCGCTCAACAGTCCTGAGAAAGTAGACCAAAAACTACAGGAGCTGCATCATTACTGGGACGAGCTTCTAAGTGTTTATCAGGTAGAAAGTAAGGATGAGAATCTCAATCGAATGGTCAATATCTGGAACCAGTACCAGTGCATGGTCACCTTTAATATGTCGCGTTCAGCCTCCTTTTTCGAAGTAGGAATAGGCCGTGGGATGGGTTTTAGGGATTCTAACCAGGATCTGATCGGATTTGTCCACCAGGTTCCCGAACGTGCAAGGCAAAGGATCATCGATATTGCCTCCACCCAATTTCCCGACGGTGGATGCTACCACCAATATCAGCCACTGACCAAAAGAGGAAACAATGAAATAGGTGGAGGATTCAACGACGACCCGATGTGGCTCATCCTGGGGACGATCAGTTATATCAAAGAAAGCGGCGATATCGCTATTCTCGACGAAATGGTACCCTTCGATAATGATCCAAAACTCGCGCAAACCCTATTTCACCATCTTACCGTCTCTTTCGATCATGTTGTAAATAACCTTGGACCAAACGGTTTGCCACTTATTGGGCGTGCCGACTGGAACGACTGCCTGAACCTCAATTGTTTTTCCACAGATCCTAACGAGTCTTTTCAGACCACAGAAAATAATACCGAAGGATCGAAAGCGGAATCGGTGATGATCGCAGGACTTTTTGTGGTATATGGTTCGGATTATGCAGACCTATGCCAATTGCTGGGCAGGGATATTGAGGCCGCCAGGGCCCAAAAAGAAGTTGACAAGATGAAAGAAGCGATCAAGACCAAAGGATGGGATGGCGAATGGTATTTACGGGCCTATGATTTTTTCGGAAATAAAGTAGGATCGGATGAAAACGAAGAAGGAAAAATATTTATCGAGTCGCAAGGCTGGTGTGCTATGGCCGGTATCGGAAAAGAGGAAGGTATGGTTGAAAAGGCTCTGGACTCCGTTAAGGAAAGATTAGACTGTGACTATGGGATCGTCTTGAACAATCCTGCTTTTACCCGTTATGTAATCGAATATGGAGAGATTTCTACTTATCCGGCTGGTTACAAAGAGAATGCGGGTATCTTTTGTCATAATAATCCCTGGATCATGATAGGGGAAACTGTGATTGGCAGGGGAGATGAAGCCTGGCACTACTACAAAAAAATATGTCCTGCTTATCTCGAAGATATCAGTGAACTCCACCGTACTGAACCCTATGTATATGCACAGATGATCGCCGGAAAGGATGCTGCCAAACCAGGCGAGGCCAAAAACTCGTGGCTTACAGGTACGGCTTCCTGGAATTTCTATGCCGTTACCCAGTACTTGCTTGGGGTAAGACCGCATTACGACGGATTGATGATCGATCCCTGTCTGGCGTCTGATACTGGAAAATTCATAGTAAAAAGGAAGTTCAGAGGAGCTGATTATCATATTTCGGTAAAGCCCGGAAAAAAGAATAATGGTGTGGCCAGGATAATGGTTAACGGGTCTGAGATCGATGGGAACATTGTGCCCATCCAACCAGAAGGTAGTATTACTGAGGTAATCGTCGACATGCTATGAACAGAATGATATAAAAAATATTTAGTCATGAAGAGAATATTATTGATCGCGTGCTGCCTTTGTATGCTCGGAGCATGTAAACCAAAGAATTCATCGACAATGGTTGAAGGCGATTACAATGCCTCCATCCGCATAAACCAGGTAGGTTACTATCCGGATGGTCCGAAAAAAGCCATCATAGCCACTGCTACGACGGCCCAAAAGTTTATGGTATTTAAAGTGGCCGATATGGAAATGGTTTATGAAGGTAAACTGAGCGCTCCCGAAGACTGGGTGCTGGCAGGGGAGACAATAATTACTGCCGACTTTAGCCAAGTCAGTAGCCCGGGTATATATTCCATTTATGTTGATGATATCGGATATTCGTTTCCGTTCGAGATATCAACAACCATAATGAAAGAGCCCCTAAGAGCAGGTATGAAGTCGTATTATTTTCAGCGGTCGGGTTTTGCGCTCGATTCTAGCCACGCTGGTCAGTGGCACCGGCCAGCTGGCCATACTGATGACAAGGTAAATTACCACCCATCGACGGGTAAAACAGGCCAGACCGCTTCCACCAAGGGCTGGTACGATGCCGGTGACTATGGTAAATACGTGGTAAACGGAGGTTTTTCATTAGGGCAAATGCTGGTCCTTCATGAACAATATCCAGAGGTTCTTGGGGATGGGAGCTTAAATATCCCCGAAAGTGGCAACGGACAAGCAGATCTCCTCGATGAGTTGAAATATGAAATGGACTGGATACTGAGCATGCAGGATGAAGACGGCGGATCTTTTGTTAAGCTAACCACCAAGAATTTTACGGCCATGAAGCTACCTCATGAATTAGATGACATCCCGAGATTCATCATCGGCAAGAGTACCGCGGCTAGCCTTAACCTGTCAGCCGTTGCCGCCAAGATGTCACGAGCCTATTCCAAGATCGACCCCGACTATTCGGCCAAATGTCTTGAAGCGGCTCAAAAGGCATGGGACTGGGCGGTAGCACATCCCGAAATGGCATTTAAAAATCCGGAGGACATCAAAACCGGTGAATACGGTGATTCGGATTTTTCGAGCGAATTCTTTTGGGCAGCTGCCGAACTTTTTATCAATACCAAAGATGAAAGATATCTGCCATACTTAACCATAGACGAGCTGGACTTCAGTTTTAAAGAAGGGGAAAGCTGGGCTAATTTTGCCCACTTCCTTGGGGCCTTCGCGCTGATAGACTATGTCAATGACCTCGCTATTACACAGGAGGTTTCAGACCTCCTACTCAGCACAGCCAATCAGTTGGTCAGCAAAACTGCCCAGAACGACTATTATCAGCCGGTGGTTGATTTTCAATGGGGATCGAATAGTGATGTACTCAATGCGGCCATGATCCTGGCACAGGCCTATCGAATAGATCCTAAACCGTCTTATCTCAATGCTGCCCGCGAGACAACCGATTATATTTTTGGCAAGAACGCGACAGGCTACTGTTTCCTGACCGGTTTCGGCAGTAAAAGCCCAATGTTCGTCCATCATCGGCCCAGTGCCGGCGATGAAATAGCGGAACCTATTCCCGGATTTGTATCGGGCGGGCCCAATAGTCGGAAACAGGATGCCCATGATGTGGACTATGCCGAAAATGCTGCACCTATGCTGTGCTGGAAGGATGTGGAACCCAGTTTTGCCAGCAATGAGGTCTGCCTGAACTGGAATTCGGCCCTGGTTTATGTCCTAGGTTTTCTGGAATCGGAGAACTAACTATATTTAAGATCTAGAAACGCCTGCTGAATGCTATGGGTGATGGGTCCGGCTGCATTTGCGAACAGGTCCGAACCATCGATGGCTTTGATCGCTACCACCTGGCTTCCGGTTCCGGTGAGAAAAGCTTCATCCATATTATGAAGCTCCGATGCCCGGATGCCTTCCAGCCTGACTTCCAGCTTCAACTTATCACATATTTCCAGGACCACCTGCCTGGTAATACCATCGAGGATAAAAGGCCCGGAGGGGTGGGTATAGATCATCCCTTTTTTTACAAAAAACACATTGCAATGCGATGCTTCGGTTATAATTCCATCCCGTATAAGGAGCGTTTCAAAGCAGTCGTTTTCCATGGCGATCTCGTTAGCCATAACATTACCCAGCAATGAAGTTGATTTAATATCGCAGCGCGACCAGCGAAAATCTTCCATCGTTATCACGGAGGCATTGATTTGTTCGATATCCGGAAAGTTTTTGGGCCAGGCATACATCATCATAGTCGGTGAAATTCCATGGGGGAAGGAATGTTGTCTCGGGGCTGTTCCACGACTCACCTGCATATATAACATGCAATCCTTTCCCGTAAGATCGGAGGCTTCCAGCAACGCCGGAATATTGCGCTCAAATATTCCGATATCGGCGCTGATGCCTATCTCATGCAAGCACCATTTGAGTCGGTCCATATGGGCCTCTTCATAAAAAAAACGTCCGTTGATCTGTGCCATTACCTCATAGATACCATCGCCGAAGATAAACCCCCGGTCGAAGACGGAAATACGGGCATCTGCTGCATCAACAATCTTACCGTCGATGAATACTCTGGCAGGATAGGTTGGTTTTTTAAGGTTCACGACCTCCTGGTATTGTTGGCAATAGCAGTAAGTGCTCTACCCTGTTCTGCCAGGTATCTTGTGCCGATAATTATTAAGAAACCATAGATAGGCATTAATACGACAAACAGCAGTCCGCTTTGTAGAAAATCATAATCGAGTTGCCTAAGCAGGTATCGGCCTTCATCGCCCAAAATCAAGGTGGTTATAAGGGCCACTGTACCGCCTACAAAGCCTATCCATGTCCCAAGCCATTCCCCGAAAGTTTGCACAAAATGAGCAACCCCGGGAGTAGCCATATACTCATCACCCTCACTGGAGATCTTTTTGACCTTTTCTTTACGGTCCCACCATAGCTGGAAACTGATCCATGAAGCAAAGGCAATGATCAACCACGTAAGAATAAAAGCGAGGACGAATTTTGGGGGTGCATCGAAGACCCGGTTATCGAAAGCTCTGTAGATGACATCGAGCGGTAAGAGCAGGTTCAGGATCGCCAGCAAAATGTAGAGCCAGGCAAAGGGTTTTCGATAAAATTCTCCGCTGTCTATATAAGACAAGTACGGTTTGATAAAGGTAAAAAACTTGTTCTCCATTTTTGTTGATTTTGGTTGTGCAAATATTTAGGCTTTTAGAAGCTTGTGCCCTTTTCGGCAGGTTCCTCCTGGTCACTACTTCCCTTAAATGTACCAAAAATAACGATTGACATCCCAGCTTTATTTAAGGTTCCTTTACTGATGAATATTAGCCGGGCTGGTCTACCTAAATATGCTTACTTCCTATACAGAGGCATCGTTAAAGGGCAGATCAAAAATCTTATCTTTATTGAAATGAAAACAGAATAGGAAATCAGATGCCCTCCCGGGCAACTTCCTAATACCGATAAATACCGAACATCATTGATCTTTCAACCTCAACCTAAATAAACGTTTGTCCAATGCCTAGATATTTTCTTGTAATTACTTGCTTTATAATGCTGATTTGGAGCTGTCGGGAACAGCCCGTTGAAATCGAAACAACGCCCCACAATATCGAATGGTTAGCCAATGCTGGCGGGGTTACAGGAGGGGCGATTTTAGTCCCGGAAAACCACGACGAACCCGAGGGTCGAAAAATCAAAGTCGCTTATGCCATCCTCCATGCTCAGGACACCTCATCTTCGCGGTATCCGCTGATCTTCTTTGCCGGAGGGCCCGGTGGCAAAACACTAAATCCGGGCTTGGTCGATTTTTTAAAACAAGACCCGATAAGTGAAAAGCGGGATATTATTCTCTTCGATCAACGCGGTATCGGATATTCTTCCGACCTGCCCGATATGTCGCTCGATGCCTTTGATCTTATGGCCAGGGATGCTGACGAGTCTGAAGAATTAGTGCATATGCAAGAACTGATCGACCGATATCAGAAAAAGTGCGAAACGCAGGGAATTCAAACCCAGTATTACAATACCCATCAGAATGCCTTGGATGTGGGTATGCTTTTTAAACATCTTGGCTATGAAAAATATAATTTGATGGGTGGCTCATACGGAACCAGGATTGCCCGGGTAGTTCAGGATATGTTTCCGGAATATATACATACATCGCTTCTGGATTCCCCTTCTCCGTTAAACGGTGACTTTCTTATGGACCGGCTAAAAAGTTATTCGCTGGCCCTAAGCAGAATTTTCGACTATTGTACACAGAATCAGGACTGTAATGAACAATACCCTAATCTGGAAGAGGATTATTTTAAGGCAATTGAACAACTTAAGCAGCAACCACTGACCATAGACATGAACGACAGTATGAAGGTAGTTATCAATGCTCAGGATGGCGTTTACTTATTGCGAAGGCTTTTATACCAGGGTAATGCCCGGGAAAAGGCCCCTGAACTCATCAAAGCCTTTATCGATGGGGAAGGGCCTGTCATCAATCAGGTTTTGGAAATCGAGTACATGTTGAGCGATGGTCTCAACCTAAGTATGCTACTCTCGGTGGAGAAGTACGAGCAATTCGACCTGGATAATTCCGCAGCGGCTATTGAAAATCATTATAAGCAATATCCGCTCATCCCTGTAAAACTTGGATTTTTCGACGCTTTCTACCAGGCAGGAATGCAATGGCATGATGGTTATTTACCCCTGGCCGATCGTCATTTTCAATCATCGGATATCCCTACGCTTATATTTGTCAATCAATATGATCCGGTAACACCACCCGAGAACGGACACATTTTTATGAACAAACTCAGCAATGGCACCCTGTTAATTCTGGATGAAGGCGGTCATGGAGCTGGTAATAGAGAATGCAAAGATCAAGTAATGAATGCGTTTATGGACGAACCTGCATCGGAATTGGATATTTCCTGTCTTAATATTTATAACAAAACAAACTAGGTCAGGACTTTTTTGGTACAAGATTATCATTTAATTTCGATTGCTCTTAAAAAGACGTATAGACGGGCGACAAATGGGAATAAAGGAAAATATAATTACGCTACATACGCTAGAGCAGGAAATCGGAAAACCCTATAAGGATTTGAGGTTTTTGCTCGAAGCCTTAGATGAAATACTGATCGAAAACGGGGAGGCTAAAATTGCCCAAAGTATTCCCTGGATTCATCCTGAAGCTGCAGAAGAACTTCCCTCGGTTTCCAAGCTCGTACAACTCTATTCTCTTATCTTTCAGCTGGTGAACATGGTGGAAATAAACCATGCAGTACAGCAACGAAGAGCCGTAGAAGATATTGATATCACCAAAGTGAACGGACTCTGGGCTCAGGATATAAGTCGTGCACTGGAACAGGGAATTTCTGAAAAGGAGATCCTGGCAGAACTACATCAGATCAGTATTGAACCAGTGCTAACTGCACATCCTACCGAGGCCAAACGCGCCACGGTGTTGGAGCACCATCGTGAGTTATATCTTTTGTTGGTACAACTGGAAAACCAAATGTATTCCAAGCAAGAGCAGCTCAATACCCGGAACAACATCAAATTATCGCTTTACCGCCTCTGGAAGACCGGTGAGATCTATCTGGAAAAACCTGATGTTTCTTCCGAGCTACGAAATGTCTTACACTATCTGGTCAATGTATTTCCGCAGGTGGTTCCTATTGTAGACCGGCGCCTGGAGCAGGCCCTGGATCACCTGGGCAGTGAAAAAGACCTGGTAAAAACGGCCCATGCCTATCCACAGATCCGTTTCGGGAACTGGGTGGGTGGCGACCGTGACGGTCATCCACTGGTTACGGCAGATGTTACCCGCGAAACACTATTGACATTAAGGTTGAATGCCTTTGTGGTCATTCGCAGAAAACTTGTAGAGTTGGTCAGGAAAATGAGTTTTAGTCACGCTTTGGAAGCCTGTTCGTTGACCTATCAGGATCGCGTGGTGGAACTCGCGGGTGAGTTAGGAACTAAGGGAGAAAAAGGCTTATTGCGAAATCAAGGGGAAGCTTTCAGGCAGATCCTTCATTTGATGATCAACAAATTACCAGTAGATACCGAACGCGGCCATGCTACAAAACTCTCAGAACTACCCGGATCGTATCGCCATTCCAAAACACTCATCGCAGATCTGCGATTATTACAGGAAGAATTGCTGGCTTTCGGGGCGAGAACTATTGCCTATAGCGACGTAAAAGATGCGATACGCCTGGTGAGTGTTTTCGGTTTTCACCTCGCAGCACTCGATATTCGTCAGAATAGTGCTTTTCACGACAAGGCCATTACCCAATTATTGGAGGCTGCCCACCTACCGGAAACCGAATTCGCAGACTGGGACGAGGCAAAGCGCTCAAAATTTTTATTAGATGAACTGGAACTCGCACGTCCTTTTATTCATCCTCGAACAAAATTAGAAAATGAGGCACTGGCAGTGATGGACTGTTATCGTTTAGTGGAGTCTCATACCTTCAAATACGGATTTAATTGTATCGGTTCATTTATTGTAAGTATGACCCGGTCTTTTTCCGACCTGATGGCTGTCTATGTGCTGGCCCGTGAAGCCGGACTGGCATTTATGGGCCCCGATGGATTGGTCTTAAAAGTCCATGTGGTACCATTGTTAGAGACGATCGAAGATCTTGAAAATGGCCCGGAAATCCTGAAAAAATATTTTGAAACCCCAATAGTTAAGCGTTCCCTGGCCTACTATCAGGAGCAAAACGGACTTAAAAATCCGCAGCAACAGGTGATGGTGGGTTATAGCGATAGCAATAAAGACGGAGGTATCATTGCCAGTCAATGGCATTTATATAAGGCCCAATATCGCATTACCGAACTCGCGGAAAAATATGGTATCGATATCCGATTCTTCCACGGCAAAGGCGGTTCTATCAGTCGTGGTTCGGGCCCAACACATTATTTTCTCAAGGCGCTGTCTCATGGTTCACCCGGAGGGCATATCAGACTTACTGAGCAGGGGGAAACCATCGCACAGAAATACGCCAACAAAGTAAATGCGGCCTATAATATAGAATTACTGGCCGCTAATACTCTTTATAAAACACTTTTGGATAATCATAAAGAACGAAAATATCATGAAAATGAAGCTTTGATCGAATGGTTAGCCAATGAAAGCAAGTCTTTTTACGAAGCATTACTCAGGTCCGATGGATTTATACCTTATTTCCGTCAGGCTACACCGATAGACGCGATTGAATCGAGCAAGATAGGATCCAGGCCGGCCAAGCGAACCGGGGCCAATACACTCGAAGACCTCCGTGCTATTCCCTGGGTATTTTCCTGGAGTCAGGCCCGATATCATATGACCAGCTGGTTTGGCTTGGGCTCGGCCCTCCAAAAAATGAAAGAGGAAAAACCCGAGTACTACGATTCACTGGCCAAAGCCCTTAAAACAGATGACTTTCTCAGATATGTTTTTACCAATGTAGACACCAGTCTGGCGGCCACCGATCCTGATACTATGAAGGCTTATGCCGAACTGGTAAAAGATGAAGTGCTGCGTGAACGCTATTTGGGTATTTTTTTAGATGAGCTGGAATTGGTAAAAACTCATCTCTCCAGGCTTTTTGGAAGGAGTTTTGAGGAACGGAGAAAAAACCACCACCACTCCAATCAGCTGCGTTCTGTTTTGATGGAGACGCTGCATCAGGAGCAGATCTGTTTGTTGGATAAATGGCGAATAGAAAAAGAACAGGGACAGGTATCGGGGAGAACCCAGATGGAACTGCTGTTATCTATCAATGCCATAGCAGGAGCTAACAGGAATACAGGATAGATCTTCCGATTATTTATTCAATCTTCATAATTCAATTGGATTGTTTTACCGTGAAACACTTTCAAAAATCTTGTCTACTAAAAAATATTTAATACCTTTTCAATATCAATGAATCCTGAATGAATCTCCATTATCGTTACGGCCTGACACTCGTTATTCTTTGCTGCATTTGCATGGGCTACTCAGAAATCATTGCCCAGACCAGCGCGGCCGATTCGACCGTAACACCTTTTAGAAAAGGCCGATGGATTACCGGAATTACCGGTGGAATAAACTCCAGCCTGGTAGATGTTAAAAGCGAGGAAGGAAGGAACACCAGTAATGAATATAATATTAACATTATAGGTGGAAAATTCTTCCGGGACAGATGGCTTATCGGCGGCATTATTCAAATGGATCGGTCCGATGCGGATGACTTGACAGACTTTACTACGGAATTAATCTATGTTGGCCCTATGATATCACGTTATTTTTCGAATTCGGAAAATGGGTCTATCTATCTCTTATTATCTCCAGGCTATTCACGTTATAGAAATCTTATTCGCATTGCTGATGACCTGGAGGTCATTGAAGAAAGTTCAGAGGGGAGTGGTTTCGGTTTATTGATTAATCTCGGTTACTCCTATGTTGTTTTTGACCGTATCGCTTTTGACATTGGTGTCACTGTGTCTCAGAGATGGCTGGAAATAGAGCGTACTCAACAACCTGGCAATATCAATTTCGAAGACGACATAGGGCTAAGAAGTACATCATTCTCCTTTGGATTCAGGGTTTTATTAGATAGATTTTTTCAATGAAAAGAAGTTGGCACATATTGATCCTTGTTTTTTTAACCCTTCCTTTCTATTCGTTGGCGCAGGAGAGGACTCAGGACCCAATCGTTAAATCTGACACTCTTCGGAAAGAGAAAAAGTTACAGATCATTGCCATTCCTGTGGCTTTTTATACGCCGGAAACAGAATTTGGATTTGGAGGCGGGGGACAACTATTCCTATTAGGTGAAAAATCCAGATTTCGAAACAGGATCTCCAATGTTTTGTTCACAGGTATCTATACTACACAAAAGCAGCTAATAATAGAGGCGCTCAAACCTGAGATATATTTAGGAAGTGGTAATTATTTTATAGATGCGAGCCTATCGATTCGAAATATTTCCCAATTCATTCTGGGGTATAGGGCCCGAATACTCCCGGAAGAAAATGCGGGAGATTTATAACCAAACCAGTCAACATCCTTAAGATAAAGTTTCTAAAACGTCTTACCTCCCAACCTCAACTTCGGATTTACATTTCCGATTTTGCCAATCACCAGATCACGGAGGTTGAAGAGGGTGGGCAATCCTAGAACCAGGGCTGATACACTGGCAGTGACAGGGCTGTCATCGCTGGATTTGGTGCTATTTTTAACATGGATTCGACCGGGATGATATCAGTTCTACAAGACCGCCGGTAATTATTCTATGCTTTTAGCGCTCGATTCTCCAGTGAGCTGCTTGGTGCCACTCAGGGCTTTAATACTTATATTCTTGACTTCACGAACATATAAACCAATAAGTAAAAAAAGTGTCCTTTGCTGCTCAAGTTTATCTTGAAACTAATTATGGCAATGTGCCTTTCCAAGGTCAGGCTACGCTATTGGAGGCAGTCCAGCAGGAGCAAGGGGCTATTTCTAAAGGCAGGTTTATAGATAACCATATGTATGTATCTACAAGGAGAATATCGCTACAGATTTAAACCTCAGATGGGCCGTTAATGCCTTCGGCCTTGTTGGGAAGTGTAAACGATGAGCGAAACAGATGACTCTTTTCAAATTCGAATAATCTTAAGCCCGCATTCGGTGGCAGGGATCCGCTTTAAGGTATTTAAGGACAAAAGCTACCTGGTTAAGCGTTTGGATTACGGTATTGGTAAGGGACGAGTCAGAAGCGGTATTTACTTTGGGGTCAATGAGGCTTTCTAACCTTCGCGTTGATAGTAACAAATTTTAAGATTCACTCATACCTCTGTTGCTCTTTGATTTATTATCTTTCTGGTATAGTCGGGAACAATTTTCAGGCTTTATGTTACGAATACTCAAATTCTTAGGTGGATTGATCAATAATTGTAATTTTACCAATATCATCGTAAACCTTTATTTTTTTACCAGCTATGCAATCGTATAGAACCCTTTTCTATTGCTGTTTTATGGCTTCCTTATTCCTATTTTCCTGTAAGGATGCCGGTAAAAAAAATATGCGTGAAAGCCAGGTGATGGAACCGCCTCCTGTCTTTGAAGGGATTGCCCATGCCCTGATCAACCCTCCTGTTCAGATTCTTCCACTACCTGCCGATAGCACTAAGTTTAAAGTGGTGATGAATACTTTCGAAAATACAACGGTCGAGGAGGAAGGACGAAAGGCCGATCTCAATTTTGACTTCGAATCCGCCCTCGAGATCGAAGGCCGTCAGTACCGTTTTAAGCATCTTCATTTTCATAGTCCGGGGCCTCATTTACTGGAAGGTATCAGCTTTCCTATGGAATTCCATGTGGTTACAGAACCTGCAGACCGCAACACGGGAGGGGAATACCTGGTGATTTCCACCCTATTCAAGATTGGTGAAGAGAATCCCTTCATCCGCGAATTGATGATTCAATCTTCAGATTTGGGCCATTCTAAGTCGGAAACCCTGCTTGGTATTCTGAAAGGAGGACAGGCGATGGTGAATAAGACAAATCTGGATATGGAAGGCTTTTACCACTATACCGGCTTTCTGGCCTCTGAACCCTTTACTAAAACGGTAGAATGGTATATCGCACACAGGATTTTTGAAGTTTCAGCCGAGCAGATCGAACAGATTAAAGCCCTCCAGGAACAGGAATAGTTTATGGGCTTGTAGATTCTCCATTCAATTCTTCGCGAAAGATCACATCCTGTTCTCCCATAGCCAGGACGACGAGTTTTATATAATCATCGATGGTTTTGGTAAGATCGATAGGGTCTGTGATATCGATCGCCCCACGCCAGATAAGCTCGCGTTCTTTGCCCACGCAGATACAGTATAAGGAAGTTTCGGCATGGTATATCATATACTGATCGTAATAAGTATCATCGTAATATATATCCTGGTGAGAAAGGTAATCATCCGAAAATTTTCCATAATAACTATCCAGGTCGGCCATACGCTGTCTAAAACTTTGTTTGCTTTCCGAACCCAGGACCTTGGTAAATAATATAGCATCAAAATCCCTGTCTAAAAGCACTTGCTCTACTTCGTCTAATTCTTTTTCGGTACGGGCGGTAATGGTAAATTCAACGTCAAATAAATCGATGCTTCGGACCGCCTCGATCTTTCGCTTGGTGAACTGTCGTTTCATTTTGGTCTCAAACTTTTCCCGGGCGTCTTCATTTGGTGTCATGCCTACAATAAGCACCTTGTAGGCATCAAATATGACGATGTCTGGATTCTTCCAGGTATCTACCAACTGTGCAGAGGAACAAGATATAAGTACGGTTACTATTAGGAGAATTACCTTTTTCATGGGGTTTTGATTTAATTCAGCAAACGATGCTGTTTTTCTTTTTTGATCACTTTCGAAATCAGACTAAATAATCGTTTTTTGAGCCCTCTGTAACCCTCTAAATAGCGCTGCATAAGGACCATTAACTCTCTATGTGTTTCTTTGTATGCTCTTTCCATGGTGGGCTGATCGATATCATCGACCATAATATCTAACTGATTTTCATGCGCCTGGATCTTCTTCATCAAGACTTTTACTTCTTTCTCTGCATCCAGGATCCCTCCTACGATAGCCTTGCTTTTTTCGAAGCGGCCGGCATCTGTCAGTTGAATCGTATAATGCTTTACCAGACTATTAAGAAAGTCCTGTTCGTCTCGTACAAAATTAAGCTCGGATAGCCATTCCACGGTTTCTGTATGCATATCCTCCGGACTGATCCACTCGATATATCGGTGTGTTTTCTCTTTTACTTTCATGGTTGTACTTCTTTAATTACCAATAATTTCTTTGTCAACATGAAGTTACATCAGTGAGCAGAGTAGAGAAATGATCATGATCAGTTCGGTTCTTGAACGAAAGCGAACACCCTAGCTACTTTTCCTTCTAAAAATCCCACGGACATACTCAAATATTTCAGATTTTAGCATCTGAAATTTACCAAGTAAAACTTCTAATTGTCCGACTGTCTCCCAGTGTTTTTTAATTATTCCACTATGGTCTTGCCCGACACATTCCAGATAGGTACCGAGATCTTTTTCATGACCCAGTAACTTAGTCTTAAAAGCAATTAATTCTATTTCAAAGGATTCGAGCGAGCCGACATATTCCCTTATACGTTCAAACAAATTTGGAGTATTGGGTTCAAATGCGTCGGAATTCAACAATTTCTTCACGAATATGATTTCGTCTTGAACAAAATGTATCTCGGATACCCATTTATGAACATCGTTGTATAAAGCATCAATATCTTTTTGCTTTTTAACT
Organism: Flavobacteriaceae bacterium; assembly: GCA_965212205.1. GTDB lineage: Bacteria > Bacteroidota > Bacteroidia > Flavobacteriales > Flavobacteriaceae > JAHEJJ01. Next base: position 20,472 of record CBDBUX010000014.1, on the reverse strand, counting down.
GAAACCTCTTTTGTCATCGTTTAATCTTTTTGTGGTCCAATCAAACTAAATACTATTTTTTCCTTAAGGAATGACCAGTATCATACGGTCCAGACGCTTAAGTGTGGTCGTTCAGGGCCAGCATCGGAATTTTATAGTGGTAGCCGATTTCCTTCACTAAGGGCCTCGAAAGCAGGGTGCTGAATACATTGTGCTTACGATTGATGAAGGCAATCATCTGACTGCCTGCGCTATTGATAAATGCGCCGATTCCCTTGTGAACGTTGCGGTCCTTCAAAATATGAAAGCTATTGGTAGTTCCTTCGAGTATTGAGGTCAACAATTCCTGTTTGCTTATTTGCTGGTGGTCCAGTCCTTTCTTTTTTTCAATATGCAAGACCCGAATTGCCGCTTTGTGCAGTCGGGCAATCTCGATCATATGCTGCAACTCTTTTTTCTTAAAATCGGCCTTAAAATCTGTGGGGAACACTATTTCATTTGGCGATTGAAAGCCATAGTCTTCCGGAATCGTCAGTACCGGGCAATTGGTGATCCCTTCCATTAGATTGATTGCGTTGGTACCAAAAATAAGGCTTTCAGCTCCGGTTATTCCTTTAGTGCCCATCACCACAAGATCGATATCTTTCTGGGCTATTGCGGTCTCCACGGCATGTAAGAGCGAATTATAGCTGGCTATCAAATTAAATCGATGTCTGGGGTTTTGGGGATGAAAAGACATACGTTCTAAAAGCTCGGAAAGTTGCTTTTCAGAGGATGAATTAGCGGCCTGATAGGCGATATCTTCGGGTTCAGGATCGAAAGGGCTATCAACCGAGTATCCGCTGATCTGATAGGCATTTAGCAGATAAAAATCAGTGTCTACCTCGGCAAATAATTGCATGGCATAGCGACTGGCATTTAAGGCGGCAGAAGAGAAATCAGTAGGGATCAATATCCTTTTGTTCATTATTTCGGATTTGATTAATACGCCTTATTCTTTATTGCTTTCGGCTGGCATTACCAAAAATGGAATGTCGAGACTGAATATTAATTTATGGAACACCGGCTCGCGAATCAGTTGAGCAAACAAACCGTGTTCGTATTTTATCATGGCCAGTAATTCTATGTTGAGCTCATCGACAAATGTTCGTATCACATTACTTTTATTACTAAAATCAGGCATCCAGTGCACCGAATGGTCTAGACTGGCCAGGTATTCTCTGAGCGTATTCAAATTCGTTTTTTGTGAGGAACTCAAGCGATCTTCTTCATTGATATGCACAATACGCACCGAAGCTCCGCACAAGGCGCTCAGTTCTATCAGGGGGTGTAATAGACCTGCATTATACGGGTGCCTGTAGTCTGTTGCAAATGCTATCTCCTCAGGTATATTGCATTCGATCTCCTTGGGTACAACAAGCAAAGGGCATGTACTAATCTCATCGATGGCTTTGGAAACCGTGCTTCCAATGAAGAGATTTTCTACGGCAGCTTTTCCTTTATGCCCCATAACCACGAGGTCTATCTGGTAGTGGTCTATGGCCTCATTGGCAATGTCGGTGAAATGCCCGTTTCTGGATAATGTCTTGAACTGATGTAGCGGATTATTCTGATCGAGGTGAATCCTGTGGTAGACCTCGTTTAAACCTTCGGCAGACTCCTCGGACAATTGTTCGATCAGCGATGGCCGACTTCCGGCACTTACCTTCTGGCTGATCAGTTTGGTTAATTCGGTATAAGAATTTAACAGATAAAAATTACATTTTCGCTCTTTGAAAAGTTCAGTAGCGAAGAATAATGCATTATACGCATCATTTGAGAAATCGGTGGCGATTAGGATATTTTTCATATTTCACTTTTTTACTTGTGAGATAATACCATAAAGGGTATGGAAACATGAAACCCAATTTTTTTGATGATTGGTTCGATAAATAATCGCTCCAGGAAAGTGTGTTTATTTTGAACCATGGCAAGAAGATCTACCTTGTGCTTTTTTTGAAAATTATTGATGCCTTCGATGACTTCCTGGCTTGGCACTTCAAAAAACTCACTGTTATATGGGGCTAGTACCTGTTCTAGCTTAGATTTGTTCTTCTTCTGATTCTCGGTGAGTCCATAACCCGAGGCAATATGCAGCACATGAATTTTCGAACCAACCATAGCTACGAGCTCCAAAAGGGCTGAAAACTCCTGAGGCTGATAGTCTATTTCAAAATCTGTGGGGAACAATACAGACAAGGGAGGTGTAAACCGGTATTCGGATGGTATGGCCAACACCGGTATTTTAGATTTTTTGATCACATGTACGGTATGTGTTCCGAGAAATACTTCTTTAGCTCCGCTGGCACCCTGAGTACCCATAACAACTAGATCGGCCTTTTCCTTTTCGGTCATACTCAACACTTCATCTACCAGAATATTGAAGGCCGAATGAGTGATCAACGTATGTTTCGGATTACTGAATTCCCGTTGAAGTTGTTGTTGAGTTTTATCGAGTTGCTCCTGGGATTCGGACTGATAAATATCCCCAAGACCAATCTGCCCCGGACTGTGCAATACGTATTCGGGTTGGTATACCGCAGGGGTATAGGTATTCATCAAATAAAATGTACACTCCTGGTCTTCAAATAACTTTAGGGCATACCTGCTGGCGTTTAACGCATTTTCTGAAAAGTCGGTAGGAAGAATAATTCGTTTCATGTCTTGCGGTTTTCTCCTGGTTACCTCGCCAAATTCTGAAGGACCAGAAATGGTATTTTTATATGTAAGCCTATCTTATCTATTGTAGAGCGATAAAGCATATCCTCGAGATGTGAATGCCTGGAGTTTACCATGACCAACATATCGATATCTTTATGAACAATGTATTTGGTAATCGCGACCGTTTTATCGATTTCCTCTGTGGTTTCAAAGGTCAGTTCTGCCTTTTGCAGACATTCTTTAAGAAATTCCAGATTGTCTTCCTGCCTCAGCGAAAGTTTTCTCAGCGGGTTGATATAGAGCATATGGATACTGGCACGAAAAGACCCGGAAAGTTCGCATAACAGTTTTAATTCCCTTCTTTTGTAAGGTACCATATAATCTGTTGGAAACAACATTTCTTTTGGCGGGTGGTATGCATATTCTTCCGGAACAGCCAATACCGGACTCTGTACATATTTCAGTACCTGAAGCGTATTGCTCCCAAAAGTGATCTTGCGGTCGTTGGTTTCACCTCGTGTACCCATAACCACCACATCTATATTTTCGGTATTAACCAGATCGTTGATCTCATCGGTGAGGGTGCCAAAGGCAGAGATCAAATTGAATTTATGTTTCGGGTTAGGTGAATATTCCTGAATTTGATCTAACGTCTCTTTTAATTTCTGCTGTGTTTTCTGATAGGTAACTTCTTTAATTTCATCCAAAAAACTCCGCTTTACCACAGTATCCTGCCGATACACCTCATCTGCATAGGCATGTAAAATGTATATCTCGCTTCTCTCGTACTTAAATACCTGACAGGTATATTTTAAAGCGTTAAAAGCATTTGGTGAAAAATCCGTTGGAACGACCACTTTTCTCATGATGGATGCAATTTGGGTCTGATATAAAATTAGTACGGCCTATGACGCTAAACCATGATAAAAATCAGGTGAACAATTGCTGATTTTATTTAATTTCGATTCCGATCTTATTCAATTGTAGCTGGGCAATAATTTTGGTTCTCTAAAAATAATAAGTATGAAAGCATCATTCAAAAAAATCATAGCTACAGATATACCGGTATTAATTGATTTTTATGCCGATTGGTGTGCCCCCTGTAAAGTGCTCGCACCAATACTTCTTGAGGTCAAAAAGCAACTGGGCGATACTGTAAAAGTTATAAAGGTCGATGTTGATAAAAACGCTGGCTTGGCCAACAAGTTTCAAATAAGGGGGGTGCCAACCATGGTCCTATTCAAAAACGGCGAGGTGGTCTGGAGACAATCTGGCGTTCTCAGTAAGGAGGCCATCCTTCAGGCCATAGAGTCACAAATAACCGCTTGAAATGTCTAATCTGTTCCTTTGAGCAGCATTATTCATGAAGCACCAGGAATGGGATGTCTGTATGATAACTGATCTCCTCTACTCTGGGCTTAAATAAAATACGTTGATAAAAGTTTAGGTTTTTGGCCACCATGGCGACAATATCGATATCCCGACTTTCTACAAAACATTGTATAGCGGTTTCGAGACGGGTACTGGTCAGCGAATGAAAACTGTGCTGAACACCCCTGAGGTAATCATGAAGATGGTCTTTGTTCTCTATCTGCTCTTCGCTGAGATCCTCGCCTTTTTTAGATATATGAACAATCCTTAAGGTAGCATCGTTCATTTCAACCATTTCGATCAGCGTATCGAGTACCTTGATATCATACGCAATATGGTAGTCTGTCGGAAATGCGATTTCTTTGGGAATCTTATACGAAGCATTTTCAGGTACCGCCATCAAGGGGCATTTTACCTTGGTAATGACATCGCCTGTATTGCTGCCTACGGTCACACGCTTTAGTCCACTGGCTCCTTTGGTACCCATAACGATCAGGTCGATCTTCTTGTCCTGGACCTCTCGTTTTACACTTTCTACAAAATAATCATATAAGGCTATAGTAATAAACATATGATTTTTGTTGTCTGAGTATTCCTTGATTTGCTCCTGTAAAACTCTAAGCTGCGCCTTGCTCTCTTTCAGCATAGATTCCCTGAGGATGGTCGTTGATGTCCTTACAGAACTCCCTGCACCAGAATATGGTGGGATTGGATTTACATGAAGCAGATAGAAGGTACATTTATCGTTTTTGAAAAACTCGAGGCAGTATTTTAGAGCATTCCATGAGTTTAAGGAAAAATCTGTTGGTAGCAATATGCGTCTCATAACGGTATAGGATTTACATGCTCACAAAAATACTGTCAACCGCCCTACTTGTAAATGACTCTCATCATATTAGCTATTACTATCTCACGGGATTATCTCATATTCCGGAGACTTTTCATATCGATGATTTTGATGCTCCGATCTTTGATGTCGATAATGCCCTCCTTCTTAAAACTGGAAAGTGTCCTGATCAGTGTTTCTGTGGCCATCCCTGCTACCCCGGCAAGATCGCTTCTAAGTATATGAATATGCCCCTGACCATCTTCCTGCAATTTATCTGCAAATCGTAAAAGTGTGCTGGCTGTTTTTTTTCGAACAGAGCCGTAGGCCATCTCCAGAAGTTGCTCTCTGGTTTCAGACAAATGTTCCGCGAGTAATTGCAATAGCTCCATGATAAGGTCAGAATTGTGTTCCAGAGCATTTTTCAATTGCTCTTTAGTAATTCCTGTGAGTTTGCATTCTTCAATCGCGGTAGCGTATTCCCGATAAGGAATATTGCTAGTAAAACTCGTAAAGCCAAAAAAATCATCGGCCTTGTAAATCCCCGTGATGAGTTCTTTGCCCTGTTCATCCAGTTTATGGGTCTTCACAGCTCCGCTGAGAATCAGATAAACCAGATTTGAGTTGTCTCCCTCACGATATATTTCCTGGTTTAAGGCGAAAGAGAATTCCCTGCCGTGGTCGTCTATATAGTTCTTAAATTCTTCTAAGTTCCTTATATCCAATTCACTGGGGCCATCCTTTTCCCCTTCATGTTTGGCCAGTTCCCCAAGGATTACCGAGCGCGCAATACGGCTCTCAATAGCACCGATGAGCTCAGCTTCCTCAAAAGGTTTGGTAATATAATCGTCTGCACCGAGTTCCATGCCTTTGCGAATATCCTTTCTTTCGGTCTTTGCAGACAGGAATATAAACGGGATTCGCTGTGTCTCGTGGTGCTCTGCCAAAACCTCCAAAACCTGGTAACCATCTATGTCGGGCATCATAATATCACAGACGATGACATCGGGATGGCTTTGCCTTGCGGTCTCAATGCCTTTTTTCCCATTCGGAGCTGTAAGTACCTCGTAGCGGGCTAATTCGAGCAATTCGGCCGTATTGTCCCTTAGTACATTATCGTCTTCAATAAGGAGTACTCTTTTCATCGAATCCTCAATTTTAGTACAATTTATTCTACAATGAACAATTATAGTGTAACCTCAGTCTCATCGTACAGGCCTTTTTTCTAATGGCAACACCACTGTAAAAACGCTCCCGCGATTTTCTTCACTCTCGAATTCTATACTTCCCCCTAGACTCTCGATATGGGTTTTTACTATGTTAAGGCCTATTCCGGTGCCCTGAGTGGTTAAGACATTTTCGGCTCTGAAATATCGTTCAAATATATGCTTCTGGTCTCCTGCCGGTATTCCTACGCCCTGGTCCTTGATCCGGATTATGATTTGTTCTTCCATGACCTCTACTTCGAGAAATATAGTAGTGTTTTCGGGAGAATATTTGATGGCATTGTGCAAGAGGTTGGTCAGGGTCAGGGCAACGATCTTTTCATCCTGCATAATTCTGACCTCTTCGATGTTCAAAGGGTATTCTATTTTCTGCCCTGCTTTTAATAACATATTTGCAGAATACACTACTTCATTGACCACTTTGCTTAGATAAAATTCGGTAAAGGTGTATATTTCCTTGCCTTGTTCCAGACGCTCTACCGATAAAAAATCGTCTAAAATACCAGATAGATGTTTTACTTCAGCTGTGATGGATTTTATATGTTTATCCCTTTTTTGCTGCTGTTCTTCAGAGGGGTATTTCCCTATTAAGGTCGCCGATGTGAGAATGGCGCTTAAAGGCGTTTTAAACTCATGTGATACCAGCGACAAAAACTTGGTTTTTAGTTCACCGAGCTCTTTTTCTTTGATCAAAGCCTGCCTTAGCTGCTCGGTGCGTTCGGTAACCTTTATTTCGAGTTTACGTGTATAATCTTTTCTGTCTGAGATATCCATAACGATGGCCAGTACCAGGGTTCGGTTGGCCAGAGAAGAAGATTGAATATGGATCTCTACCGGATAATGGCTGCCATCTTTACGGCAATAAGTGGTTTCCAATTCAACCTTTCTTCGTGAATTAGTAAGAATTGGCTTTATCAGTTTTTTGAACTCCTTCTTGTTAAACTCTGGCATTAGCTCATAAGGTTTCATCGATTTGAGCTCGGCCAACTTATATCCAATACTCTTTTGAGCCCCAAAATTAGCATGTGTGAATTCAAGGGATTCTGCATCGAAAACATAAATCTCATTCAGGGAATCGTTAAATATCTTGATAAGGTGGTTTATTTCCTGTTCGGCCATAACCCTGTCTGTGACATTGTTCTGGATGCCTACAAAGTGAGTGATTTTACCATTGGAAGCGCGAATAGGATTCACAGACACCTCGTTCCAAAACATGGTGCCGTCTTTTTTGTAATTCCTTACCTGGACCTGGCAACTGATACCTTTTTTGATAGCCTCGCGGATCTTTTTCAATCCTTCCTGATCGCGATCTTTGCGCTGCAGGAAACGGCAGTTATGACCCATGATTTCTTCCTTACGGTAGCCGGTCAGTTTTTGAAATGCCTTATTATAATAAATAATTGGATTATCTTCCTTTTGAGCATCAGTGATTACGATCCCATTATGTGCAAATTCCAGTGCCTTTCCTTTAATTTTAAGCTTGCGTCGATATTCGAGAGTTTGGGTCATATCGTATACCAAAGCCAATACATATTTTCGCTTATAGATCGTAAAAGGGCTAAGCCCTACTTCCAAAGGAAATTCCTCCCCCGATTTTTTTAATCCACATAATACCCTGCCTTGAGCCATGCGGCTTTGCTTCCCGTGAAGGAAAAATTCGGTCATATGTTTTTCATGAATATTTCTATGCTTGTCCGGAATGATCTGCGACAGGGATTTACCGATGAGTTCGTTGTGTTCATAACCAAAAAGAGATTCTGCGCGCCCGTTGATCGATACGATCATGAAATCCTGGTTCACCACAATGGTGCCCTCCATTACCGCTTCGGAGAGCAGGTGAAAAATATTGCTGTTTTTCTTAAAAACGCGCATAGGAAATATTTAATTAAGCTCGTTCTCAATCCAGGAAAAGGATATTACATCTTACAGCTCATAACAGGTAATTTGGCATGATTGGCCAGATCTTCTCCTACGCTTCCTTTGAAAAAATGCATTAAACCACTACGTCCGTGAGTGGGAATCGCGATCAGATCTGCATTTAATTCTTCCGCGATAAAATAAATACCTCCCTCTATGGTATAATCCGATACGAATCGGATCGTGGTCTTAGGCGGGATCTTGCCTCCATGAGCAGCTTCCATAAAATTATTGGCTGTCTCTTGCTTTTCCTTTGAGCTTCTAAATCGTTCGTTGGGCAGGTTTACATATACCAGGCATAATTCGGCATCCCATTTGGTTACCAATTTCCTTATACGGGTATAAGCGCTTAATCCTTCAACGCTGAAATCGGTGGCAAGGACCACTTTTTCGGGTTTAAATTCGGGGCGCCGGGCTTTGATAACCAGTACAGGGATCTCCGAACTACGGACCACCTTTTCGGTATTGGATCCCACAAATAACTCACTCAGTCCGCCTGTACCATGCGAACCCATCACGATAAGGTCTACATCCTGCTCGGTCGCAATTTGATTGATTTCACTAAAAATCTTATAATTCTGAACCATCTCCCTCAATTCCAAACCTTTGAGATAAGGTTTGTCGAGAAATTGGTCGAACCTGGTTTTAGCCAATTTCATGTAATAATGTGCCTCTGCAAATTCCTGCGTCTCATCTTTAGTTAGATAAGCCTCAGATAGTCCTAACATATGAAGCACAATAATTTCGGATTCGTATTTCCGTGCCAATATAGCTGCCACCTCCAGTGCGAATCCCGCATGTTCCGAAAAATCGACCGGTACCAGGATCCTCTTCATAATTCGAGTTTTTATGCTAATTATCAGTATTTCTTAAACGTATGCTTACGTTTTTGTAGTTGTGATTCCAATTCCTTTATCGTAGCGGCTGCTGCCTTCTCAAAATCGTCTTCATTGGCCTTGGCAAATATTCTCGGGCCTGGCACGCTTAAACGGATCTCACAGATCTTACCCTTGCCCGAAGGGTCATTTTCCATCTTAAAAAAAACATCGGCTCTTATGATAAAATCGAATTTTTTGGCCAGTTTATTCAGTTTGCTTGTCATCAATTCATTCATGGCCTCACTATTAGGCATTTGAACATATTGGAAATTAATCGTCATAAATAGAAGTTTTGAGATATATACATAAATTTCGCTGAGCTCAGAGTAGAAAACTATGACTTTTATCATTCCCGGTCAAATTGCGGGTCGGGAATCTATAAAAAACAACAATTTAGGATCGGATTGTTCTTTCAACGCAAAATTTAGATCCTTTCTTCGCTTTTTTTCCAAAGCAGCACCATTAGAACCCCCAGGATGATAATATTCTTAATGATATACTGCCCTAATAAGGTAAGTCCGAATGGAGCATCGGTCAATAGCAGGTCTGAAAAGAATATAAAAGGTGAAAATGTAAGTAAAATATGTACCAACGCTAGTCGTAAAGCAAAACGTGTCCATAGGTTAAAGATTAAAAGCAGGCCGATAGCGGTTTCCCAAATGGCAAGCAAAAGTATGGATAGCTCAGGAAGTAATAGACCTGCGGTCAGATGAGTGATAGTATTTTTGGCGAGTTGCTCGGCCGGACTAACCCCTGTAAAGAATTTGAGGCTGCCAAACCAGAGATATACAAGGCCCATGCTAATGGGCAGTATCGATATTTGGGAAATTATTCTTTTCGGGTGTAACGAGATATTTTTCATTCTTAATTGGTTGAAGCCGCTAATCTAACCGTGCTCAGACAACAAAAAGATGATAAATGTCATAGTAAAAAAGCCCTGTGGGCTATAGGTTTCCTTTATTTTAAATTTCGGGTAGCTGAGGTAGATTAGTGAACTGCTAAATAAAGAGGTAATTTAGGAAAGATTTACGAGCATTACAGAGGAGGTAAAGCTCGAATATCAGCAAACCGGAGAAAATCAATGCGCATAAAAATTCAACATAATATGCCTCAGGATCCTAAAAAACATTGGTTATTTATTTTTGCGGCATCAAAATGGCAAAGATATATCGTAAAAACACTCCGAATCATTCTGGGTATTTCTATCATATCCGGATTTACGGCCTGTAGCTCCGATAAGGATAGCATCAGGCCTGCAATCAATACTATTACAGAATCTGTATATTCTTCTGCTACCATTCAACCAGACAGTCTTTATCAGGTATATGCCGCTGTCTCGGGTATATTGGATCAGAACCTGGTTGAAGAGGGAGACTCCGTCAACAGAGGTACTCCTATATCACAGATTATAAACAATGCCCCTCAACTCAATGTGGAAAATGCTCGACTCAGTCTTGAATTAGCCATAGACAATTACAGCGGAAACAATGCGGTAATACAGACATTAGAAGATGAAATAAGAGCTGCGCGATTGCGGGTTCAAAACGATTCGGTCAACTATTTCAGGCAGAAAAACCTTTGGCAGCAAAACATTGGTTCCGAGGTGGAGTACGATAGCAAAAAACTAACCTATGAGCTATCAAGGAACAACTTATCGCTTTTGCTCAGCAATTTTGAACGGACCAAAAACGAGTTGAAAACCAAAGTTATCCAGGCCGAGAATAATTACAAAACTGCCCAGATTACCACCGGTGATTTTACTGTGGAAAGCAAAATCCATGGAACGGTATATGCGCTTTATAAGAATCATGGGGAATCCATCAGTGTTTTAGAGCCACTGGCAGCTATCGGTAGTTCTCATAAATTTATCATCGAATTACTGGTAGACGAAGTAGACATTGTTAAGATTCAACCCGGCCAGCCGGTTTTGGTTACCCTTGATGCTTATAAAAACCAGGTCTTTGAAGCCAGCGTTAGTAAAATTTATCCCAGGAAAGATGAAAGAACACAAACCTTTAAGATAGAAGCCGTGTTTATGTCTCCGCCAGAGGTCTTATACCCGGGATTGGCCGGCGAAGGGAATATTATGGTAGGTAAGAAAGAAGATGCCATGACCATACCACGCGAATATCTTGTAAACGGAAATCAGGTATTGACCGAAGATGGGCCGGTAACCGTACAGCTGGGCCTTGGGAATCTTGAACTCGTTGAAATATTGGATGGGATAGATGAAAACACAAATATTCTAAAGCCAGAGTGATGACCAATTGGAAGGTTATTCTTCAAATCGCGAAAACACATTTGGTGACCAAGATGAAATCGACGGTAACGGCCTCGCTTGGTGTCACTTTTGGTATTGGTGCTTATATTACACTGGTGAGCTTTATGACCGGCCTCAACAAGATGCTCGACGATCTCATCCTTAACCAGACCCCTCATATCCATCTGTACAATGAAATTGAACCTTCCGCACAACAGCCGGTAGGACTTTATAGCGAATTCGAAGAAGCTGTTAACATTGTTCATTCTGTAAAACCAAAGAAAAGTCAGCGCAAAATCCACAATGCTCTACCGATTTTAAATTATCTGCGGCAAAAAGAAAATGTAAAAGGTGCATCTCCACAACTGAGGGCTCAGATTTTTTATTTGTCGGGTTCCATTGAAATCGGCGGTAATCTTATCGGTATTGAGGTCATGGAAGAAATCAGGTTGTCTAGTTTTCGTGATTATATTGTAAAGGGGAGTGCTGAGGCACTGCTGAATACCGAAAATGGCATTCTGCTCGGCTCCGGACTGGCCGATAAAATGTCTTTATCTATAGGAGACAGGGTACAGATCAGTACGGTTAAAGGCGACGTTTTCCCACTGAAGATTGTCGGGATATACCAAAGCGGTATCGCAGATATAGATAATATTCAAAGCTATACAAATCTTAAGACCGTTCAGCGCATTCAGGGTGAAGCCGAAAATTATATTACCGATATCAATATAAAACTCTTCGATCTAGCCGAGGCGGTTCCCATGGCCAGGCGATTACAAAACCAGTTCGATGTTAAGGCAACAGATATCATAGCGGCCAATGCACAGTTTGAAACCGGATCCAACATCAGGAATCTCATCACCTACGCAGTATCGGTTACTTTACTAATCGTTGCCGGATTTGGCATCTACAATATCCTTAATATGCTGATTTATGAAAAGATGAAGGATATTGCCATATTAAAAGCCACAGGATTTTCGGGCAAGGATGTACAATTGATATTTATGAGTCAGGCTATGATCATCGGTTTGATCGGCGGGGCGATGGGGTTATTGATCGGATTTTTATTATCGCGGGTCATAGATCGAATACCGTTTGAAACTGAGGCTTTACCAACCATAACCACTTTTCCCGTAAACTATAAGCTGGGCTATTATGTTATAGGAATTGTATTTGCCTTGATATCTACTTTTATAGCAGGATATTTACCGGCGAACAAAGCTAAAAAGATCGATCCGGTAAGAATCATAAGGGGCACTTAAATCTGAGCGATGGGAATTGTACTGGAAGCACAAAATATCAATAAGCATTTTAGGAAACCCGTTGATTTTCATGTACTGCAAGACATCAGTTTTTCCATACAGCAAGGAGAATTCGTAAGTATTATGGGCAAGTCCGGATCGGGCAAATCGACCCTGCTCTATATTCTTTCTACGCTCGACACCGATTATGAAGGACGTTTATTTCTCAAGGGGGATCTTTTAACGGGCAAGGAGCAAAAACAACTCTCCAGAGTTCGCAACCAACATATAGGCTTTGTTTTCCAGTTCCATTATCTTTTATCCGAATTTTCGGTGCTTGAAAATGTTATGTTACCTGCACAGAAATTGGGCGCCAAAACCCGCCTGGAGATAGAAAAACAAGCTTATAAGAGCTTGGGGATGTTGGGCATTGAACATCTTGGCAAGAAACGTGCCTCAAGGATATCCGGGGGTGAAAAACAACGTGTGGCTATCGCCAGGGCACTGATTAATAAGCCGGATATTCTGATGGGTGATGAACCTACGGGTAATCTCGATAGTTTTAATTCGGAGAATGTCTTTCAAATTTTTAAACAACTTAAAGAAGAGGAAGGCCTTTCACTCCTGGTGGTAACCCACGACGGCGACTTTGCTCGCAGAACGGATCGCATCATCACCATGGAAGATGGTAGGATAATTAAGGGCAATCATTAGCTTTTCATACAAGCTTGTACTTCTTAATAAGAGATTTGATCTCAAGTTGTTCTTCGAGATCCCGGTTGGCTGGAAGATCTGATATTTAAGCTATTTGTTGAGTACGTTATGATTTATATCATATTTATTTCTGGACATCAATACTACATTTAGTATCATTAAATCTTCAGATATGAATACTTCAGATAAATTCACCAGAGTTGATCTTGCCGCCGATCCTAAATGGCAGGAATTATATGTACTAACAGAGCACTGGCAATCCGATCTCGAGTTTTATAAAGACGACTTGCGTTTTCTACACCATCTTGTAGACAAATATGTGATCTGGATTACCAAGAGTGAAAACCTTGAGATGGTTAAAGAGATCATGTTAAGTGTACTGGATCTTCAAAAAAGATGCTTGCAGATGATCGACAGCGTGGCTGAACATAAACACAACCTGGCTAGCTTAGAAAAAGATGCGACACGGGAGCGTTGGGAGAAGGTTATGAACGACCATGAAGAAATGGAAAACGCCATCTATAAATTTGTTAAGGAGTTCAGGGCTAATCGCAAAGAAGTTTTTAGGATCACCGAATATGTCATCGACAGTGAGCAACTCACTAATCTCCTAAAAACTTAGAGGAGTTCTTATCGAATCCGGAAGGGAAATTGAAATACTTCCCTATATTTGCACTTCCAAAAATCCTTGCCCAGGTGCTGGAACTGGTAGACAGGCATGGTTGAGGGCCATGTGTCCTTTAGGGCGTATGGGTTCGACTCCCATCCTGGGCACTAAACACCCCCTTTTTCAGGGGGTTTTTCTTTTTCCAAATCTTATTATTTTGAAGGTGTGTATAGGCACCAAAGCATGCATCGATCATAAGTCTGTCTGAAGACCAAAATATGGGAAGTCTATTCCCTTCCTGCCTTAAGAACTACTTTTGGGTATGGCTAAGAGCTTCAGTAACGTTGGGGTCCGTGACCCCACTCCCCTAGTGACAATGTAGCTCGCTTCACTGCAATTTGCAATCAGCTTTGTATTTGTTTTGGTATAAAAGAATCCACAAACTTGATATTAAGAATTCGCAAAGACCAGGTTATTCTGGTTCTAACAATTCTACTGAAGGGTGGTGAGTTTGAACACAAAAACACGGAAATTTTCTTATTTATCAATATGCACATTAAGGTGCCAGCTTTCTACTCCAATCCCTGGCATTTTAACCCCTTTTACCTTCAAAGGGGATTGGAATAATAGACGGCTCATGAAATGCCATTTCAATTGGCTTGAAAGATTTATTAAATGCCAGCCTACCCAAATCGATACTTATGCAAAATTTAACGTAACGCTTAGAAAATCAAATTCTTAAAAGTTGTAGATTTGTTTAACTTTTATTGGTTAAATATGAACAACGTTAAGAAATATTTTAGTATCCGAGATCTGGAGAACCTATCAGGTATCAAGGCCCATACCATACGTATCTGGGAGAAACGATATAACCTATTATCCCCGGAACGTACCGATACTAATATCCGAATTTACAGCCTAGCAAGCCTGCAGAAACTTCTGAATATCATTTTACTGTACAATAATGGCTATAAGATCTCAAAGATAGCCAAGATCGATGAAAAGGAACTGCCGTCAGTAGTCCGGGAGGTCATTGCAAAAAACAGCATGAAAAGCCACGCTATCAATGCCTTTAAACTATCGATGATCAATTTTGACTTCAGTTTATTCCAAAATACGTATAACCGTTTGCTGACCACCCGCTCTTTTAGAGAGGTTTTTTGGGAAGTATTTATGCCGCTGCTCGGGGAACTGGGCCTGCTATGGCAAACCGACACCATCAGTCCGGCACATGAGCACTTTATCACCAACTTAATTAAACAAAAAATATATACGGCTACAGAAAAACTGCAGGTCATTGAACACAGCCGTAATGACAAAGTCTTTGTACTCTACTTACCGGAAAATGAGATCCATGAGATAGGATTGCTCTTTATCAATTACGAGGTAGTGCTCAAAGGATACAAAACCATCTATCTCGGACAAACCATGCCGATTGAAAATTTGGCGGACCTGCAAAATTTTTATGATAACATACATTTCCTGTCCTATTTTACTATTGAGCCCAACAAAGACAGAATAAGTAAATATATCGAAGAATTCAGGCGGGAGATCAATATCAAGGGAGATTCTAAGCTTTGGTTACTTGGCAGGCAAACCGAACACCTGGATCAGCATAATATGTCGGGCGATATTCGTATCTTTCGGTCAATAGAAGAGCTTTCAGAAGCACTTTGATCGAAGCCCAAACGTACATATCTCCATGAGTAAATCTATAGCGGTAATCGGATCTGGATTTTCATCACTTTCGGCAGCATGCTATCTCGCCAAACAAGGCCATCAAGTGACGGTCTATGAAAAGAACGACACGGTTGGCGGACGGGCCCGGCAAATCATAAGAGATGGTTTTACCTTCGATATAGGGCCAAGTTGGTATTGGATGCCCGACATTTTTGAGCGTTTCTTTGCTGATTTCGGGAAAAGTACTTCAGATTATTATGAATTGGACAAGCTAAGTCCGGCCTATAAAATTTTCTTTGAGGATGATGTGATGACCATCGGAGACACGATGGAAAAGATCTGCGCGGAATTTGAGCGCGTGGAAAAAGGCAGCTCAAAACTTCTCAGGAGTTTTATCTCCAAAGCAGGGCGGAATTACGAGATCGCGATAAATGAAATCGTTTACCGGCCCGGAATATCTCCATTTGAACTGGTGACTAAGGATACAGTCCTTAGGCTGGGACAATTTTTTAAAAATATCAGTGGCGAAGTACGAAAGAATTTTAAGAATCCCAAACTTATTGCCACCCTAGAGTTCCCGGTGCTTTTTCTGGGCGCCAAACCCAGTAACACCCCGGCTTTTTATAGTTTTATGAACTATGCTGATTTCGGACTGGGTACATGGCATCCCCGTGGCGGGATGTATAAAATTATTGAAGGGATGCGCCAACTGGCCGAAGAGCTTGGAGTGAACATCCAGACCAATCATCCCGTGGATGGTATTCTGGTGCAAAACGGTCGGGCCAATGGCATCGAAACCAGGGGGCAAAAAATCGTTGCCGATATGGTTCTTAGCGGGGCCGATTATCATCATACCGAAACGCTTCTGGAAGAACCCTTGAGGCAGTATTCCGAATCTTTTTGGTCTAAAAAGACCTTTGCGCCTTCCTCTCTGCTCTTTTATATCGGATTCGATAAAAAACTTAAGAATATAGAACATCACAACCTTTTTTTTGATACCGATTTTGAATTGCATGCCCAGGAGATCTATGATACGCCCAGCTGGCCGAGCAAACCGCTTTTCTATGCAAATTTCCCATCGGTAACCGATCCTTCCATGGCACCCAATGCCTCAGAAACCGGTTTTTTCCTGATACCCATTGCGCCCGGACTGGAAGATACGCCGGAACTCAGGTCTCAGTACTTCGATATCATGATGAAGAGGTTTCAGGACAGAACAGGTCAAAGCGTAGAAAATAATATTATATTTAAGGAATCGTTTTGTGTAAACGACTTTGTGGAACAGTATAACTCCTATAAAGGCAATGCTTATGGCATGGCCAATACACTGTCACAGACGGCCTTTTTAAGGCCCGGATTAAGGAGCAAAAAGGTGAAAAACCTTTTTTTTACTGGTCAGTTAACGGTACCCGGACCCGGAGTACCACCCTCATTGATTTCTGGAAAACTAGTTTCCGAATTGATGTGTAAGACACAATAAACCAAACAGTATGAAGTCAATTTTCGATCGGGTTTCTATCGAATGCAGTAAAATAGTTACCGAATCCTACAGCACCTCTTTTTCGTTGGCTACCCGGATGCTCTCATCTTCCATTCGAAATGATATTTATAACATTTATGGTTTTGTACGTTTCGCCGATGAGATCGTGGACACTTTTCATGACTATGATAAGGAAACCCTGTTTAACGATTTTGAACGCTCCCTGGAAAATGCACTTGAAAACAAAATAAGCCTCAACCCTATTCTCAATTCCTTTCAAAAGACCTATCATCAGTATCGAATTCCCAAACACCTGGTAGACTCTTTCATGAAAAGTATGAGAATGGACCTGAGTAAAAACATATATAGTTCCCAGGAAGAATATAGGGAGTACATTTACGGTTCGGCCGATGTGGTAGGATTGATGTGCCTGTGTGTTTTTGTCAATGGAGATCAGGAAAAATACGAGGATCTTAAAGATGCGGCAAAAGCATTGGGATCGGCTTTCCAAAAGATAAACTTTTTAAGGGATCTTAAAGCAGATTACGAAGATCTCAACCGTTCGTACTTCCCGAACACAAATCTATTAGATCTTGATGAGCAATCTAAAATCCGAATTGTTGCTGAAATAAAAGAAGACCTGAGAATTGGCTACGAAGGCATCCTTAAACTACCTAACAGTTCTAAATTTGGGGTTTATACGGCGTATAAATACTATAGTAAATTGTTGAATAAATTAAAACGAACCCCCTCGAGGGAGATAAAGAATGCGCGAATAAGGATTCCGAATTATCAAAAATTTGGGCTGCTCGCGAAATCATATGTAAATTATAAACTCAATCTGTTCTAAGATGAATATAGTCTTTGGGATTTTAATCTTTTTGGCGACATTTTGTTTCATGGAATTTATGGCATGGTTCACACATAAGTTTATCATGCATGGATTTCTCTGGAGTTTGCACAAAGATCATCACAAGAAAGACCACGATTCCTGGTTTGAAAGAAACGATGCATTTTTTCTATTCTATGCCGTGGTGAGTATGGTCTGTTTTTACCTTGGGGCCAATACCACTTTCTGGGTGGGATGGCCGCTAGGATTGGGTATTCTGGCCTATGGAATTGCATATTTCATGGTCCACGATATTTTTATCCACCAGCGGTTTAAGATGTTCCGCAATGCGAACAACTGGTATGCCCGAGGGGTACGCCGGGCGCACAAAATTCATCATAAACATCTGGGCAAAGAAAAAGGTGAATGCTTCGGTATGCTGGTAGTCCCCTTAAAATATTTTAAGAAATAAGGATTACTGTGCTTGCTGGTATGAGTGAATCAGACCGTCGAGCAATTCCCTTGTCGCCATGCTGTTCCAGGCAGCAACACCGGTTTTTGAAACGATGATCTTGCCCTGGTGGTCGAGAATATACGTGGTGGGCAGGCTGTTGCTAGACAATTGAGCCGGACCAGCACCAATTTCGTAATACACCGGCAAATCATATTGGTTCTTTTCCAAAAAGTTACTGACATCTGCTTTTCGATCGCGGGCGATAAAAAGGAAAACAATCTGTTCGTTGTAGTCGTTGTACAGGTCTTGTAAATCGGGCATTTCAGCCACACAGGGTGGGCACCAACTGGCCCAGATATTAATAAAGACCACTTTTCCGTTGGCATTATTCAAATCATAAACTCCTCCTTCCCGATGCTCCAAAGGCCAGGCATACGAACTTAACACCTCCTGTTTCCTTTCCTCAACCGGAGTAGGATTGAATGAAAGCACCCGGTTAACCCACACTTTTACATGAAATCCTACAGGTGTAAACACGATCAATCCAAAAAGCAGTAGTAATACAATATTGGTAATTTGCCCCCTTTTCATTCTTCTTCTATCAGGTCATCGATCAGGTCATAGATATCACCATTGTCCCAGTCTGCAATTCCCTCTTGCCTCACCCGTATATGACCTCTCTTATCAATGATAAATGTGGCCGGAGGTTCGGGGATTTCAAATGGGGCAGGAGCACCAATAATCAGGTAAGTTAGCGGAAAGTTGAAATCATTTTCGGCCATAAATTCTTCAACAGGATCGCGCTCCTCATCAGTGATGATATAAAAGTCTATCGATCCCTGATAACGGTCATAAAGACTTTGAACTCCTTTTAATTCTGCCGCACAGGGTAGTCTCCAGGAGGCCCAGAAATTGATAAAAACCACCCGGCCTTCCGACTGTTCGAAACTAAAAAATTCCCATTGAGGGTCCTTAAGCTGCCAATTGTAATCAGAAATTTTACCGGCTTCGGTTTTCGGAATGATGTCTGGTCGCATAGCAAACATCCTATTTAGAAGAATCTTTCCGTGATAA
Organism: Flavobacteriaceae bacterium; assembly: GCA_965212205.1. GTDB lineage: Bacteria > Bacteroidota > Bacteroidia > Flavobacteriales > Flavobacteriaceae > JAHEJJ01. The sequence goes on along the minus strand of CBDBUX010000014.1, from coordinate 1,236 downwards.
CCTAACGGGGTTACGAAAAACGAAACCACCAGGGCAATTAACAGAATATTGAAAATCGTTTTTTTGCTGATCTTCATCCTTTAATGCTTCTCCCGTAAATGCCTCCAATTATGATATTCGTCCATATTATGCATTTTCCCTTTTGATCACATTGAGGGCAGACCCTTCCCTGAACCATTCGATCTGAGACTCATTATAACTGTGCTTGGTAACGATTATCTCTTTAGACCCATCTTTGTGGACTACCTCTATATTAAGTGGCCTTTCAGGAGCAAATTGATCGATATCGATAAAATTAAAAGTATCGTCTTCCTGAATAAGATCGTAGTCTTTCTCATCGGCAAATGTCAATGCCAGCATACCCTGCTTCTTTAGATTAGTTTCGTGGATACGTGCAAATGATTTAACCAATACGGCGGCTACACCAAGATGACGGGGTTGCATAGCAGCATGTTCCCGTGAAGATCCCTCTCCGTAATTGTGGTCACCTACCACAATGGTTTTGATACCTGCCGCCTTATAGGCCCTTTGTGTATCGGGTACACCTCCGTATTCGCCTGTAAGCTGATTCTTTACGAAATTGGTCTTCTTGTTAAATGCGTTTACAGCACCGATCAGAGTATTATTCGAAATATTATCAAGATGCCCCCTGTATCGCAGCCAAGGTCCGGCCATTGATATATGATCTGTAGTACACTTGCCAAAAGCTTTGATCAGAAGTTTCATCCCCTGCAGGCTGGCTGTCGAAATCGGGATAAACGGATCGAGCAATTGTAAACGTTCCGAGTCCGGAGCTACTTTTACATCTACCGAAGCTCCATCCTCTGATGGCGCCACAAACCCGGCATCTTCCACTGCAAAGCCCTCAGGTGGTAATTCATATCCCCTGGGTTCATCGAGCATTACTTCCTCTCCTTCTTCGTTGATAAGCTTATCGGTTAGCGGGTTAAAATCTAAACGGCCGGCAATAGCAATAGCCGTAACCAGCTCCGGTGATCCGACAAAAGCCAGGGTATTAGGGTTCCCGTCCGCGCGCTTGGCAAAGTTCCGGTTAAAGGAATGTACAATAGTGTTCCTGGGGCCGTTCGCGGCCTTGTCGCCATAGCGGTCCCACATCCCAATGCATGGACCACAGGCATTAGCAAACACCGTAGCACCGATAGAATTGAAGGTGTCGATAAATCCATCTCGTTCGATGGTATATCTCACCTGCTCCGATCCTGGAGTTATGGTAAA
>CBDBUX010000013.1:0-9564 GCA_965212205.1 Flavobacteriaceae bacterium | reverse complement strand
TACATAAGTTGCAACCCCTCAAAGCATATCTTTATCTGTTGTTTTCCGACTTTGGTTTTACAGATTGGGATGGTCTAACCGATTTACTGGAAGCACCCAGTGGAAAACAGATCAACTCGTCTACCCATAGGCTAATAAAAGATCGGGATGATCTTTTGCTGGCCGAGATTAAAAAAGTTGATAACAAAACCTATTTCATAGATCCCCAGCCCGGGAATATTGATTGGCCTCTTCCAATGATAATCGACCAGGTGGAGGCTATGGGAGCTACATCCGATCGCATACTATATGTTGATAAAGAAACGTTAAACCATAGGCTGGAGGTCAGAAAATGGCAAAAAGGGGACTATTTTTACCCTTTGGGAATGGGCGGTAAGAAAATGGTGTCGAAGTTCTATAAAGATCAAAAAATGAACACTCTTGAAAAAGAAGCTCAGTGGCTTTTATTTTCTGGTGACCGTCTTTTATGGGTGATTGGCAGAAGGGCAGACGATCGGTTCAAGATTGGTCCGAAGACTAAAGAAATTTTAAGAATTCAGTGGATAGAATGAAGCGCATTGTATTTTTCATATTAGTGTTGATTAGCTACGGATGGGGCTCTGCCCAGACCGAAGATGATCCTGTCCTATGGACATATGAAGTCCGTGATTTGGGTGAGGAAGAATTCGAATTTGTTATCAAGGGAGATATCCTTGAGGGGTGGCATGTATATTCACAGTTCACCGCCGAGGGGGGGTCACTACCCAGCGAATTCAGTTTCGAAAATGCCGGTGAAGGATATCAATTACTGGGTCATGTGGAGGAGGGGCCTACAGAAAAAGCCTATAGCGAGATATTTGAAGTAGAAGAGACATTCTTTAAAGGGGAGGCTTTATTTACACAAAAAATTAAACGACTTTCTCCCGAGCTTAAACAGATTAATGTCAGTTTGTTTTATCAGGTGTGCAAAGAAGTTTGTATTCCAATGGAAATCGACTTCCGTATATCGCTCGATGGGGCTGTGGATACCGCAATTAAGAAAACGGTGGATGCCAACAGTCAGTTACTCGGAAATTCGCTGAGGCTCGATCTGAAACAAAAAGAAATACTATCAGGCAATAATGGCTTTGACCCAAAATCTAAAAACGGACTCTGGGCAATATTTGGGCTGGGATTCATAGGTGGTCTTATCGCTTTACTGACGCCTTGTGTATTTCCGATGATACCACTTACGGTATCATTTTTTACCAAACGGGTACAAAACAAGGAAAAGGGCGTGGCCAATGCCATATTCTATGGCTTTTGTATCGTGCTTATTTATTTCCTGCTGAGCTTACCTTTTCACGCATTTGATACTCTGGATTCACAAATTCTAAATACGATCGCCACCAATATTTGGATTAATATACTATTCTTCCTCATATTCGTGTTTTTTGCTTTTTCCTTTTTTGGTTATTATGAACTCACCTTGCCCAATTCCTGGGCCAACAAAATGGATGCAGCTTCTTCCAGGGCAGGAGGGATCCTTGGCATCTTTTTTATGGCAGTTACTCTTGCCATTGTTTCATTTTCCTGTACAGGACCAATTCTGGGGGGATTATTAGGAAGTACTGCTCTCTCTATCGGCGATGTAGCTACCAATTTAACCGCAGGGATGACCGGTTTTGGCCTTGCCCTGGCCTTGCCCTTTGGATTATTCGCGCTATTTCCTTCCTGGTTAAATTCGATTCCAAAATCGGGATCATGGATGAATACAGTAAAAGTTTTTCTAGGGTTTTTAGAATTGGCACTGGCATTTAAATTCCTTTCTAACGCAGACCTGGTAGGACATTGGGGATTTTTAAAAAGGGAAGTATTTCTAGGGATTTGGATTTTGCTTTTCTTGCTGTTGGCCGCATATCTTTTCGGATTGATCCGATTTCCTCACGAGCCGAAACAGACAAAGATTTCGGGTCTCCGCAAAGGGACGGGAGTGGTGAGCATCATTTTTTCCATTTATCTACTCTCTGGCGCTATGAATTATACATCGCTGAAACTACTGAGTGGATTCCCACCTCCGGATTTTTATTCGGTAGTCGACAGTACTAGTGATTGCCCATTGGGTCTTAATTGCTATAAGGATTTCCAGCAAGGGGTAGACCATGCCAGGGAATCTAACAAACCGATCTTACTCGATTTTACGGGGTGGGCATGTGTAAACTGCCGCAAAATGGAGGAAACCGTTTGGAGCGACCCGGAGGTGTATCCGTTGATACGCGACCAATTCGTGCTGATTTCCTTATACATAGATGACCGCACCCCCTTGGCAGATGAAGAACAATTTAACTTCGAATTTGCATCTGGCAATGTAAAGACCATCAATACAATAGGGGAAAAATGGGGTACATTCCAGACTATCAACTTCGGGGCGGCATCGCAACCCTATTATGTCCTTTTATCACCTGATCTGGAGGTGCTGAATACTTCGATTCAGAATACCGATACCGATACCTATAGGGACTGGCTCCAAATTGGACTTGATAGTTTCCACCAGACCGATACCTACCTGAGTTCGGCTACTGCTGATTGAGTTTTGATATCTTCTAATATGGTCTATCTTTAATCCAAAAGAAAGATCTTGAAATATTTCAGAAGAGTATTACGAATTCTGCTTGCCCTGATTATACTATTGGGCGTTGCAGGATATTTTATAGTGCAATCCCTAAAGCCCGACTATGAAGGGGAAATCGAATTCCCTGGTATCCGGGAAGAAGTGAGGGTATATTACGACGACTACGGAATACCGCATATCTACGCCAGTCAGGAAGAAGATGCAGTTCGTGCGCTTGGATACGTCCATGCGCAAGACCGGTTATGGCAGATGGAGTTATTGCGAAGGATTGCCCAGGGAAGACTTTCAGAAATTTTTGGGAAAGACCTGATCGCTACGGATAAACTCTTTTTATCACTTGGCATTGATGATGCTACCCAAAAAACAGTATCAGAGCTCGATATGAATGCCAGGAGCGTTGTCATGGCCCGGAATTACCTGGAAGGCGTTAATAGATTTATAGAGGAAGGACCTACCCCTATCGAATTTTACCTTACCGGGGTAAAGAAAACACCTTTTAATCTGGAGGATATTCATAATATCATCGGTTATATGGCATTCAGTTTTGCGATGGGTCTTAAAACAGATCCGCTACTTACCGATATCCACAACAGTTTGGGTCCCGAATACGTAGCCAGCCTGGGAATGACTGTAGCTCCCGATACAGAACTGATCAGGAATTATGATCTTCAAACCGACAAAGAAGCGCTGGTATCGATGGTTGCCACAGTGAATCGGGCCATGGAGAAATTGCCAGTACCTTCATTTATCGGAAGCAATAGTTGGGTCTTAGCACCGGATAAAACCAAGAACGGAAAGGTTATTCTTGCCAATGACCCCCATATAGGTTTTTCACAACCTTCAGTATGGTACGAGGCACATCTAATTAGTCCGGAGTATGAGAAATACGGCTATCATATGGCTGGTATACCCTATCCCTTACTAGCCCATGACAGGAATCTCGCCTATGGGCTTACTATGTTCGAGAATGATGATCTAAATTTTTATTTTGAAGAACTCCATCCTCAAGACAGCAGCCAATACCTTGTTCAAGATGGCTATGAGCCCTTCGAATTAGTGAAAAAAAGAATAGCGGTCAAGGACAGTTCCGAACTTTTGTTTACCTATAAAAAGACCAAAAATGGCCCGGTCCTTAATAATATTGCGGATCAGATCAGCGGTCTGGCACCTGTTAGTGTTCATTGGATTTATACTCAGTACGAAAACAAACTCCTGGAGACTCTATATCAAATGAGTCATGGTAAAAATATTGAGGAATTCAGTGCGGCCTTGCCCGACCTTCACGCCCCGGGCTTGAATGTGATGTATGGCGATGCCGAAGGGAATATCGCATGGTGGGCCACAGCTAAATTATATGATATTCCCGACTCCCTGAATACCAAACTGATAATGAATGGAAGCGCTAACAGCACTAAGTCTCTTAAATACCTAGATTTTGAACATAATCCTCAAGCTGTAAATCCGCCATGGAATTATGTATACTCGGCCAATAACCAACCCGACAGTATAGCTGGCCAGCTTTATCCGGGGTATTATTTGCCGGAAAACCGGGCCAGGAGAATTGTTGAGTTACTCGAAAAGAAAGATGGCTGGAACAAGGAGGAGGCGGCCGAGATGGTGACCGACGTGGTTTCTGCAGTTAATCCTGATATCATCAAGGTTTTAATGCCAAATGTAGAAAAAGACCGCCTAAGCTCTAAGGAAGCAGCGGTTTTAGACCGCCTGTATCTATGGGATGGATCTTATAAGGCAGATCAGACCGAACCTGCAATATATCATCGGTGGATCTACTACGTTCTAAAAAATACTTTGGAAGATGAATTGGGCCAGGAACGTTTTACTCAACTGCTAAGAACCCATTTGATAAAAAGGCTCATCGCTCCGATGATTGCTGATAATGAATCTATCTGGTGGGATGATATAGCTACCGAAAATCGGAAGGAAACGCGAAGCGATATAATAAATCTTGCCTTGCAACAAGCATTCGATTCGCTTTTTGAAGATCTGGGTACGGATCCAGATCAGTGGCAATGGGGTAAAATTCACACCCTGGAGCACAAACATCCCATAGGGGAGGTGCCATCCCTCAGGTCCTTTTTCAATCCGGGACCTTTTCCCATTGAGGGAAGCAGGGAGGTGATCAACAATATGGCTTTTCAATACGACTCTATCAGTACTTATCCGGTCCATTCAGGCCCGTCTACCCGTAGGGTAATCGATTTTTCGGATATTGAAAACGGATGGAGTATTTTGCCTACCGGGCAGTCTGGAAATCCGTTTAGCGACCACTATGAGGACCAGGCAAAGATGTACAATAAGGGAGAATACCGAAAAATGATGATGAATAAGGAGGAGATTATGGGCTCTTCCAAATCTTTACTTATATTTAAGCCGCTATAATAAACCATTAGCTAAATACGACAAGTCCCGGTTGCTGTATTTAGCTTTTTTATTCTGCGCTACATAACGTATAAACTCTTGATTGCAAAAAACCATCAACCTGTAGTTCGATTAGTAGTATTGGCACTCATTCTTTTGATCGCCTCCTCACTCAAATCACAACAAACCAAAGAAAAGGATCCTTCACTGGACTGGTTCGACCAACAGGTTGGATTTGAAAATACCGCTTTATATGATGGCGTTATCTACAAGGAGACCTACCGTACCATAAACGATAAGATCAAATTCTACAAAACCTCGGCATGGCTTAATGGCAGTGTGATGTATACCGGTCAGTTGTTTACAGAAATCCCTATGCGATACGACGTTTTCGGAGATCAGTTGCTGATCAAGCTCAAAGATGGGCTGGCAGGAGGTGCCATACAACTGTTTAAGGATAAAGTATCGACCTTCACTATTGATAATACCAAATTTGTTAATGTTAAGGAGATTTCTGAATCCTCCGGGGGCACTGGATTCTATGAATTATTATGGAAGAACGATCAAATGCGTCTGTTGGCAAAACATCAGAAAAATGACTTTTTGAGAAAAGACAGAAGCTCACTTTACTATGAGTTCGTAGATGAAAAAAAACTACATCTCCTACATTATGATGGGAAATACACTCCGATTGGAAAGAAAAAAGATGTTACAACCCTTTTTCCTGAATTCAAAAAAGAAGTAGACGATTTTTATCAGAAAAACAAAAAGCTGCGCAGCCGTGATAAGGATGCCTTTATGATTGCATTGGTTAATCGGATAGAGGATCTTTTATTGCAAAACCAATCCAGATCATCATCATGAGAAAGCTCCTCTTAGCATTCCACATGCTCCTTTTTATTGCCGCGGGGCAAGCCCAGGAAGAGCAAATTACCGTTTCTTTCAATGATACGCCCCTTGCTGAGGTAATCGGGACTTTCGAGGAGATCACCGGCTTACAATTCTATTACGTAGAGGATTGGCTGGGAAATACCAGCATTACGGCAGATTTTAATGAGACGCCTCTCGATGAAGCACTGGATACTGTATTTAAGGATACATTGATAAATTATTTTCTGAGTGAAGAGGGTACGGTAGTCCTTACCCGAAATAACATCATAATCGATCAGCTGCCTGAGGAATATTTCGGTAAAGTAGATCAGGAGATCACCGGACCGCTGGAGGATGAGGTAAATCCTCTTTTTGTAAATGAAGAACAGGCTGAAGAAGTTCGGGCATTGGAAACGATTCGCATCGGCAGGCAAACCCGCAATAATCGACGTAGAAATTTTACACTTTCGGGCAGAGCGGTGAATTCGGAGAACGGTAAACCAATCCCTGAACTCGCTATTATAGTACAGGGGACCAACCTGGGTACTACCACCGACGCTGACGGACGATATAGCATAGAATTACCTGCAGGGGTGAATATTGTTGAGGCAAGATCCCTGGGTATTGGGACCAATCGGAAAAGGGTGATCATTTATAACAATGGCACCTTAAATTTTAATATGGAAGAAAGTTTCACACAACTCGACGAGGTCGTGGTTAGCGGCGAAACAGATCGGAATGTATCTGAAGCGGTCACGGGAGTAACTGTGCTTGAAGTTGAAAAGATCAAGACCATTCCTTTGGTTTTAGGCGAAAGGGATATTTTAAAAGCTGCCGTGACACTGCCCGGTATCTCAACGGCGGGTGAAGGTGCTCAAGGGTACAATGTTAGGGGAGGACGTGCCGATCAGAATCTGTTCCTTCTCGATAAAGGGGTTTTATATAATCCCACGCATTTTTTTGGGATATTTTCGGCTTTGAACCCTTTTACCACTGGTGATGTTAGCATATATAAAGGTGGGATACCTGCAGAGTATGGCGGAAGACTTTCTTCGGTATTCGATATTAACACCAAGGATGCCACAATCGAAAAACTTTCAGGAGAGGTTTCCATAGGTCCTGTAACGGGCAATGTAATGCTCGAAACGCCAGTTGTAAAAGGGAAATCAGGTCTTTTAGTTGGAGGAAGGGCAACGTATTCTGATTGGATTTTACGCGCATTGGATGAGCCGGAATTACAAAATAGTCAGGCTTCATTTTACGATGTAATAGGTAAATACAACCACGCCTTTAATGAGAACAATGAGCTTAAGGCTACCGGTTACTATAGCAAGGATGCTTTCAGCGTGACTTCAGATTCGCTTTTTCGATTCAGCAATAGGATTATATCGCTCGAATGGGACCATAAGTTTAATGAAAAAAACACTGCTGTGGTTTCAGTCGCCAATAGTGAATATCAGTTCAATATTGAGTTCGATGGGGATACCGACACAAATTTTGATCTCCGGTACAAGATCAATGAGACCGAATTAAAACTAAAAATGAAATACCTGCACAGCGAAGCGCATACTTTTGACTATGGTGTTTCAGCCAAGTACTATCGTGTTGATCCCGGCTCGATAGACCCTTTAGATGCAGCATCCATAATTACTCCGGTTGTCATTCCCCGAGAACAGGCGCTTGAAGGAGGTGTTTTTATATCTGATAGTTTCAAGGTGAGTGACAAATTCCTTATAGATGCCGGATTTCGATATTCGTTCTTTGCTGCTTTAGGTGAGGCCGAACAGCGCATCTACCAGGATGGGGTTCCCAAAAGCAGTGGAACGCTGGTTGAAGTGCAGCAATTTGGCGATAATGAAGTCATTGAAACCTATGGTGGGCCCGAAGCACGTGTTTCTGCCCGTTATTTTCTGGCAGATGATTTTTCAATCAAGGCCAGTTTCAACAATACTTATCAATTTATTCACCTGCTTACCAATAACACCACAGCCTCCCCAACCGATACCTGGAAACTTTCGGATATAAACATCAAACCGCAACAGGGCTATCAGGCATCACTGGGTCTGTACAAGAATATTAATGGCAACGACTACGAGATTAGCCTGGAGGGTTATTTTAAACGCTCAGAGAATATTTTAGATTATAAAGTAGGGGCACAGTTGCTATTAAATGAAATGCTGGAAACCGAGGTTTTACAAGGTGATGGAAGATCTTATGGTATTGAATTTCTTTTGAAAAAGAATGCCGGCCGACTCAATGGCTGGCTGGGATATACATATTCACGCTCGTTTATAAGGCTCGATAGCGAATTTCCGGAAGAAAGGATTAACAATGGGGAATACTTTCCCTCAAATTTCGACAAACCCCACGACCTTAGTATCGTGGCCAATTATAAGTTTACAAAGCGATTTAGTGCATCGGCCAATTTTGTATATCAGACCGGCCGCCCTGTCACATACCCTATCGGCAGCTTCGAATTTAATAACTCCGAGTTTGTGTTCTATAGCGACAGAAACGCTTTTAGGATCCCGGATTATTACAGACTCGATGTGAGCTTCAATATGGAAGGGAATCATAAGATCAAAAAATTTGCCCATAGCTTCTGGAATTTTTCCATATATAATGTGCTGGGACGAAACAACCCATTCTCGGTCTTTTTTGTAACCGAGGGTGGTGAAATAAAAGCTTATCAAAGCTCTATTTTTGCAATTCCTATACCTACGATAACCTATAATTTCAGGTTCTAATTTTTGCTGCGAATGAAGAAGTTAAAAGCAATACTGAGATATAACGCGATCCTTCTAGGTGGTTTGCTTATGACCACCTGTGTAGAGGAATTCGAGCCCGAAACGATTACTTTTGAGAGTGCCCTTGTGGTGGAGGCGACCATAACGGATGAGATGAAAACACAGGAAATATTTCTGAGTCGGACCTATGCTTTCGAGGATGAAGGACCTGAGGCAGAGACCAATGCCAGTGTTGAGGTTACGGACGATCAGGGAACGAGGTACCCCTTTGCCGAAAATGAGCCCGGGGTATACCGCTCTGTGGCCGGATTCATGGCCAATACCGATAGGAGCTATACCCTTAACATCACTACGGCCGACAACCGGTCTTATAGCTCAACAGTTACGGAATTACCAGCTTCAACAAACCTTGACAGCGTTTACGCCCAGCGCATTGTCGACAATAATGGGGTAGACGGTATCGCCATTTATGTTGATAGTTTTGATCCGACAGGCAGTTCGAACAATTACAGATACACCTATGAGGAGACTTTTAGGATTATCGCCCCCAGTTGGAAGCCAGATGACCTTGCGGTAAATGATGCCATTGGAGTAGGGCCATGTGCGGTGAAAATTGTACCGAGGGAAAACGAACAACAAACCTGTTACAGAACTCAAAAATCAACTGATATTATACAAATTCAAACGGATAATTTTGACGAAGACCGTGTGAGTCGCTTTCTGATACGTTTTATAAGCAATCAGGATTATATAATCTCTCATCGCTATACCATCCTCGTACGGCAGTTGATTCAGTCCGATGCGAGTTATACGTTTTATGAGACCTTGAATGAATTTTCGGGTTCAGAAAGCCTGTTCTCGAGCACACAGCCAGGATTCCTCAATGGGAATGTCAGTTCAGATTCCAATGAGAGCGAGAAAGTACTGGGCTTTTTCGATGTCGCAACCGTTAATGAAGAACGATTATTTTTCAATTAT
>CBDBUX010000012.1:0-10307 GCA_965212205.1 Flavobacteriaceae bacterium | reverse complement strand
GGGGAGGGGAATACCTTGGACGGTCTTGGTACGAAAACGGCCGTTTATTGTTTAAAAAGAACACTTTCACCGATTTTATTGATTGTTCAAGACATTTAATCAAAGAAAAATACACCAGCCCGGCGCATCATTATGCTTATGGGGCTTCTGCCGGAGGATTGCTGATAGGGGCTGTTATAAATATGGCACCGGAACTATACAATGGGGTAATTGCCGCGGTTCCTTTTGTGGATGTGACCACTACTATGCTGGATGATACCATCCCTTTAACTACAGGCGAGTACGACGAATGGGGAAACCCGGCTGAAAAAGAATATTACGATTATATCAATTCTTATTCACCTTACGATAATATACTCCCACAATCCTATCCTAATATGTTGGTTACTACTGGCTTACATGATTCCCAGGTGCAATATTGGGAACCAGCCAAATGGGTAGCCAAACTAAGGGAACTGAAGATCGATAATAACCAACTATATCTGGACACCAATATGGAGACAGGCCATGGCGGGGCTTCGGGCCGTTTTAAAGCCCTTAAGGAAACAGCAAAAGAATATGCATTTATACTCGATTTGGAGGGTAAAATTACCCAGTCGAAAAAAAAATAGTAATTTTGTCACCGTTATTGAATCCGGAAACGGAATACATAGAGCTAACCTAACTTTATGGGAAATAAAATAAATGCTTACAGCAACATCCTAGAACTCATAGGAAACACACCCCTTATCAAACTCAATCGCATTACAGAATCCTTAAAGGGAAACTATTATGCTAAAGTGGAGGCTTTTAATCCCGGTCATTCTTCCAAGGATAGAATTGCCGCATTTATTATCGATGAAGCCGAGCGCAGGGGAATTTTAAAGAAGAACAGTACGATTATAGAAACCACTTCGGGTAATACTGGATTCAGTTTAGCCATGGTGAGTATCGTCAAAGGATATGATTGTGTTCTGGCGGTGAGTTCGAAATCATCGAAGGATAAGATCGATATGTTGAGATCTATGGGAGCCAAGGTCTATGTCTGCCCGGCTCATGTCAGTGCAGACGATCCGCGGTCGTATTATCAGGTGGCCAAAAGGTTGAGCAATGAGATCAAAGGATCGATCTATATAAACCAATATTTTAATGAGCTTAATATTGAGGCGCATTATAAGACTACCGGCCCGGAGATCTGGGAGCAGACAAACGGACATATTACCCATTTAGTGGCTTGTAGTGGAACCGGAGGTACCATTTCAGGTACTGCTCGATTCCTAAAAGAAAAGAATCCAAAGGTCAGAGTCATCGGTGTTGATGCCTATGGTTCTGTCCTTAAGAAATATCACGAGACCGGAGAATTCGACAGCAATGAGATTTATCCTTACAGGATTGAAGGTCTTGGTAAGAATTTGATCCCCGATGCTACCGATTTCGATACAATAGATGAATTCATCAAGGTTTCTGACGAGGATAGTGCCCATACGGCCAGAGAAATTTCACGTACAGAAGGAATTTTTGTGGGATATACCAGTGGGGCGGTGATGGAGGCTATCAAAAAATTGAATCGTCTGGGCGAGTTTGATAAAAACAGCCAGGTTGTCGTTATTTTCCCAGATCACGGCTCGCGTTATATGAGTAAGATCTATAGCGATCAATGGATGAATGATCAGGGATTTTTCGACAGTAAGAATGTCGCGGATAAACAAAGTGTAGAGTTTGTAAAATAAGCGGGATAACGTATTATAACTAAAGGGCAATGATATTCATTGCCCTTTTTTTATAAATTTACTGATTATCAGATGTTTATAGTATTTTTCAACACTATTCTAGAATAATAATCAAGAGTTTCAGGGGCGATCGCGGGGCAATATTATTATGATTGCTGCCTAAAATTCCATAGTTTTGCAGACAATTCCAAACTGTGCTAAATGAGAGATTTATTTGATAGAATTACAGAAAATAAAGGTCCTTTAGGAAAGTGGGCTTCGCAAGCAGAAGGCTATTTTGTATTTCCAAAGTTAGAAGGTCCTATCTCCAATAGAATGAAGTTTCAGGGAAAAGAAGTAATTACCTGGAGTATTAATGACTATCTGGGTCTCTCTAATCTACCTGAGATCAAAAAAGTTGATGGGGAGGCTGCAATGGAGCATGGTGCTGCCTATCCAATGGGTGCCAGAATGATGAGCGGCCATACAGATTTTCATGAACAATTGGAAGGTGAACTGGCAGAATTTGTCAGCAAGGAATCCGCTTATTTACTGAATTTTGGTTATCAGGGAATTTTGTCTGCCATCGATGCACTTGTATCTAAAGACGATGTAATAGTTTATGACGTAGATTCTCATGCCTGTATCATCGATGGAGTACGTCTACATGTTGGAAAGCGCTTTACTTTTAAACATAACGATATTGAGAGCCTGAAGAAGAATCTGGAACGGGCCACAAAGATGGCAGAACAGACAGGTGGAGGCATATTAGTTATCTCTGAAGGTGTTTTCGGTATGAGGGGAGAACAAGGGAAGCTGAAGGAGATAGTGGCGCTGAAAAAGGAGTTTAATTTTCGACTTCTGGTAGACGATGCCCACGGTTTTGGCACGCTCGGTAAAACAGGAGCCGGCGCTGGTGAAGAACAAGGGGTTCAGGACGATATAGATGTCTACTTTGCCACTTTTGCTAAATCCATGGCCGGTATTGGAGCTTTTCTAGCGGCAGATAAGGAGATTATCGACTACTTAAAATATAATCTGCGTTCTCAGATGTTTGCCAAATCACTGCCCATGATCTTTGTAAAAGGCGCCTTAAAGCGTTTGGAAATGTTGCGCACCCGCCCGGAACTCAAACAGAAGCTATGGGAAAATGTCGATGCACTACAAAATGGCCTGAAAGAAAGAGGCTTCGATATTGGCACCACTTCCAGTTGTGTTACTCCGGTATATCTCAGCGGTAGTATCCCCGAGGCTATGGCCCTGGTACGAGATCTTAGAGAAAACTATGGTATATTTTGCTCTATTGTGGTGTACCCGGTGATACCAAAAGGCCTTATTCTATTAAGAATGATCCCTACTTCTACCCATACCATGGAGGATATTGAGGCAACTCTGGAGGCATTTTCGGCTATACGGGAACGTCTTCAAAATGGGACATATAAAAGGCTTTCTTCAGCCGTGGCAGCAGCGATGGGTGAATAGACACCACGCAGCTACTCCTTAGTTCTGATGGGTCTGCATATTTGAATTAAGCGTGAGTTTGTATGTACACCTTCTTTTGTAGACTTCAGGTTTAAAGTATTTCCACATTTGCTGGATGGCTAAATTATCTTCCAGTTCGGGGGACCGGTAGCAATTCTCAATTCCTTTTTTATTGAAAGTTTGAGCAAATTCATAGATAATCATAGCAGTAATCCCCTTATTCTGATATTCCGGATGAATGCCGATGAGATAGAACAAGACCCCTTTGCCTTTCCTTCTGGCCTGGTTTAAATGAAATATGCCAAAGGGAAACAACCTGCCCTTAGCCTTTATCATCGCCTCTGAGTATGAGGGCATTACTATTGCAAATGCTACAAGCTGATCATCTTTATCCAGTACAAATTTGATATATTCCGGATTGATAAACTTGAGATACTTTTTTTTGAAATATTCGATCTGAGGCTTAGAAATGGGTACAAAAGACGAGAGTTTTACATAGGTCTTCTGGAACAATTCGAACATACGATCTGCCCAGGGCATTATATCCTTTGTTTTCGTAAAATTAACCGTCCTTAATGAATATCTCGACTTGATAACACTCTGTATGCGCTTATAATGATCAGGGTCTGTATGCCCAAGGGAAAAACGACTTTCTAAATAGGTCTTTTCCACTTTTAGTTCGAAGCTTTCATAGTGATCTTTATAATAGGGATAATTGTACCAGGTAATCATGGTTCCTGCCGATTCGAATCCTTCGGTAAGCACCCCAACCTTGTCGAGATTAGAAAATCCAAGCGGGCCTTCCATGAATTCGAGCTGATGTTGCCGTCCTACTTCCCGAACTTTATTCAGCAGAGCGGCTGAGACGGCTTTATCGTCAATAAAATCGAACCATCCGAAGCGGATCTTTCTAACACCCTGATCTTTTACTTCCAGCCAGTTAATAATGGCTACTACCCGCCCGGCAATCTTACCGTCTTTATAAGCGAGGAAAAAACGCGCTTCCGCATCACCGAATACAGGGTTCTTCCTTTTATCAAAACTCTGCATTTCCTCACTTATTAAGGGAGGAACCCATTGCGCCGAATCTTTATAAAGTTCAAAAGGAAATTTTACAAATGATTTCAGATCAGTAGTACTCGAAATTTCTTTCAGGGTGATCATATGAACAAATCATAAGATCAATATTAGGCATTATTGTACAGGGAATGAAGTGTAGAAGGCCATTTTTTGATAAGTTTATGATCCTCTGACTAAAGATAGTAGTGGTCAAAAGTCGAAATCATCTTTCTTCTTTTTATTCTTCTTGGCTTTTTTACGTTGTTTACGGATATCACTTTTAGAGGAACCGATGTCGGAAGACTTGTTCTTTTTCATCGAATTTTTTCGGATGGGCCCGCCGGGAACTTCAGATTTATTAATAAGCTGATCCTTGTGGAAATCTAGTCGGTACGACAATCCAAAGGTGCCAAAATATCGACTTGGACTAGTTTTGAAATTTCCACCCAGGCTAAGATCTGCCTGAAAATTACGGTTGAACAAATGCGATACACCGGCTCTTAATAAAATGTCTGAATATCGATCACTGCTTATACCCTGGTTCTCTATAAAAGCACTCCACTTTGGATTTCTGAATGCTCGTGAAAAGGAAATCACATAGCTCATTTCCGGGAAATCTGTCCCGATTCTGTCATAAATAAAGTTTAGAATCAAAACCGACTTTGGGGTCAGTTGACTCTGAGTGGCAAGCATGACCCTTGGTGAGACTGTGGGGTCTTCCACAAAAAAGGGGTTTTCTCCTAAAACAAAATTAGCGCCGGCATAGGCCGAAACAGCTGGAATCAGGTTTTTCCATTGAAATTTGTTATTTGCCCGCCAACTGCGAAGATTAGGTTTGTTTCGTTCGGGATTTTTATAAGGGTCGTAGAGCAAGTATTTCAATCCGAGACGGTTAACGGCGAAATCGGTCCGCGATTCCTCAAGGTCAAAAGCTGTATATTTAATATCCTGATTAAGATAACTTCCTTCCCAGATTATTTCGAGACTTTCAAAGACCAAACCATATCTCAGGGCAAGATTAGCTCCATAAATGTTTGAATTTGTTGAAAGATCCGAATGATCCTGCTTCTCGTAGTATCCGCCGAATTCGGCCTGAACTACACCTTTACCCACCGCATATGCACTAACTGAGACGCCCGGCCTGTTAGAATTGATAACCTCTGTGTATTGAGAAAATACCGTTAATGGAGAGTTGATGATCAGAAATAAAAGAATTCCTTTACAAATTTTCCCTGCTATATGTTGCCCCATAAAGCCTGTTTTATTAATATTTTATGACTTTTGTACAGTAAATACAACGTCGGAATTGTACTTTTGATATATCAATCTCCAAGATTATGGGAATTTTAAAGACTATATTGGTCATTTTATTGGTCTATTATCTTTTTAGATTACTGGCCAGATGGTTCGCTCCTAAACTTTTTGTGTATGCAGCCCGGAAGACCGAAGAGCGTTTCAAAGAGCAATTCAGCGATTTTCAATCTTTTAAGCAGGAAGAAGAGAGGCCGGTAGGTGATGTTAGTATCGATAAAAATCCCTCGAAAAATAATCGCACCGCTTCGGAAGTAGGAGAGTACATAGACTTTGAAGAATTGGAATAAACCATTCCCTTATAACTTTTATGAACAACCGCGTAAAAGCATTATTCACCCACTTTTTTACAATAGTATTTTTTACAGTGGTCGCGCTGGCCTTTTTTCATCCTGTTCTACAGGGTAAAACCATATTGCAATCGGATATTCAGCAGTATAATGGCATGGCCCGGGAGCAAACAGAATTTCGTGAAGAGACTGGCGAGGAACCCTATTGGACCAATAGTGCCTTCGGGGGCATGCCCACTTTTCAGTTGGGCGCCCGTTATCCTCATCACTACATAAAGGACCTGGACAGGATTATCAGGTTTTTGCCCAGACCGTCAGACTATCTGTTTCTCTATTTTATAGGATTCTATATACTTTTAAGCTGTTTAAAGGTCGATTTCAGACTGGCAATACTCGGTTCACTCGCTTTCGGATTTTCAACTTATTTTATTATCATACTTGGCGTAGGTCATAACGCAAAGGCCCATGCTCTAGGTTATTTGCCTTTATTACTGGGGGGAATATTATTGATGTTTCGCAAGAATTATCTCTGGGGGTTTATACTAACTTCGCTCGCTATGGCACTGGAAATTGCTGCAAATCATTACCAGATGACCTATTATTTCATGCTGTTGATCTTGCTGCTGGGACTTGTCTTTTTAATAGATGCCATCAGAAAAAAAACGCTCCCTCATTATTTTAAATCGGTGGGGCTGTTAATATTTGCTGTGGTTCTGGGGATCGGGGCCAATGCAACAAGTATTCTGGCTACAAAAGAGTATGCCGACTGGAGTACAAGGGGTACATCGGAGCTGACCATAAAGCCAGACGGCAGCCCTAAGACGGCTACAAAAGGCCTCGATAAGGAGTACATTACTCAGTATAGTTATGGAATAGCAGAATCGCTTAATCTGTTTGTACCACGTCTTTTTGGAGGCTCAAATTCGGAAAATCTGGGTAAGAATTCCAAGACTTACGACTACCTCACTGAACAAGGACTTTCCAGAACCAGGGCCCTGGAGTTTAGCAGTGCACTACCGCTGTACTGGGGAGATCAACCCGGGACCTCAGGGCCGGCCTATCTTGGTGCAGTGGTTTTCTTTCTGTTTATTTTGGGCTTAATACTTGTAAAAGGGAAGTATAAATGGTGGTTGTTAGCGGGCAGTATTATGGCATTGCTTCTATCGTGGGGCAAGAATTTTCCAGGGCTTACCAATTTTATGATCGATTATTTCCCTTTGTACAATAAATTCAGGGCAGTTTCTTCAATTCAGGTGATCATCGAGCTTTGTGTGCCACTACTAATGGTACTGGGACTGGTTAAGATTTTTAACGGGCCAGGGGAGGAGCAGCAAAAGTTACGTGCACTAAAAACTAGCTTCTTTGCTGTCTTTGGCCTTGGACTCATCTTGTTACTATTTCAGGGGATGTTCAGTTTTACGGGCCTCAATGACGGTATGTACGAACGATACTTTGGGGAAGAGGTTGTAGCCGTGATTCGGAGGGACCGCGAAATTGTATACCGAAACGATACTATTCGCTCGATGATATTTGTTGGCCTTGCAGCCCTGGTACTTTTTATTTACCTGAAAGGAAAGCTCAAACCGCTTTTTGGGATCCTTCTATTGGCACTTTTAATCAGTATAGATTTGGTTTCCGTTGCCAAACGCTATGTAAATGAAGATCAATTCGTACGACAGCGAATAGTGAAGGAGCCATTTGCCGAAACTCAGGCAGATCAGCAAATTAAGACAGATGCCACCGTTTTTAGGGTTTTCGACCAGACCGAAGGACTTAATGGTGCCAGGACTTCAAATTTCCATCATTCTATCGGTGGATACCACGCAGCAAAACCAGCAGGGATGCAGGAGCTTTTCGATTTTCATATCTACCGCAACAATCTGGCTGTACTTCATATGTTGAATGTTAAGTACGTAATCCAGAATGACGAGGAAGGAAATAAAGGGGTAGCCTTTAATCCTAGAGCCTGTGGAAATGCCTGGTTTGTTTCAAAACTGAGAGGGGTTAAGAATTCTGATCTTGAGATCATTACACTCGATAGCCTTGAGGTGGATTCGGAGGCCCTGGTTAATACGAGCAAATTTCCCGAAATCAGACCTAAGGAATTCGAATTGGATTCAAGTGCAACTATTGTGCTTACAGATTATCGTCCTAATCGATTAAAATATGTGTCTACGAACTCAAATGAAGGATTGGCAGTTTTTTCGGAAATGTACTATAAAAAAGGCTGGAATGCTTATGTAGACGGGCAGTTACAGCCTCATTTTAGAGTAAATTATGTCTTACGGGCAATCCAACTACCTGCCGGACAGCATGAAGTAGAATTCAGATTCGAACCTGAGGTAGTGGCCAGGGGAAGCAAAATTAGTCTGGCGAGTTCCGCATTTCTGCTCCTGGTAATACTGGGTGGGATATTTTATACTATATCGAGAGGACGAAAAAAGGTGAACCCCGATGCCTAAAGTCCTGGTGATAACTTATTATTGGCCTCCGGCAGGCGGGCCGGGAGTACAACGATGGTTGAGCTTTAGTAGATATTTACCTGAATTTGGATTTCAACCGCTATTATTTGTTCCCGATAACCCTCATTATCCGATAAAGGATGAATCGCTATTGGCTGAGATTCCAAAAGGCCTTACTATCTACCGTCAAAAAATATACGAACCCTACGCACTGGCGAAGAGATTCTTTGGGAAGAAGACCGATACCATGAGCTCGGGCATTATCAAGGAGGAATCACAAAGCTGGTCGGAACGTCTTATGCTATGGATAAGAGGGAACCTATTTATACCCGATGCCAGGAAATTTTGGGTAGGTCCTGCCTTCAAAGAGGTTTGCAGAATAATACAGGAAGAACAAATCGAAACTTTAATCACCACCGGACCACCCCATAGTATTCATCTTATTGGTCATAGGGTCAAACAGAAAACAGGGGTAAAATGGATTGCCGATTTTAGGGATCCCTGGACAAGCATTGGCTACCATCGGAAGTTAAAACTAAGGCCCTCGGCCCTGAAGAAGCATATAAGACTTGAAAAGCAAGTACTCAATTCTGCCGATAAGATCATTACCACCAGTAAGACAACGTTCGAAGAATTCGCTCAGATTACTAAGAAACCCATTGAAGTTATCACTAATGGATATGAGCCATTAGCGTTAAATGAGAACCCGCGATTGGATCAGGACTTTACACTGTCGTTTATCGGATCCTTACTCAGCGGCAGGAACCCGGAAAACTTATGGAAAGTAATCTCAGAACTCATCGAAGAAATACCGGAATTCAGGGAGCGTATTAAAATCAAAATTGTAGGATTGATCAGTGAGGACGTCTTGCAGAGCATATACAATTTTGGGTTGAAAGACCATACGGTTTTAATTCCCTACGTTAAACATAAGGAAGCTCAGATCTATCAGAGATCGTCACAGGTCTTACTTCTACTTGAAATAGACCGTGCCGAATGCAAAGGGATTATCCCGGGAAAGCTTTTTGAATATATGTCGGCCGAAAGACCAATTTTGGCGATAGGCCCTAAAGACTGGGAAGCAGGCCATATGGTAGAAACTACTCAGAGTGGGGTTTATTTTGGGTATAACAACGCTAAAGAATTAAAAGAACAAATCCGGGAATGGTACGAACAATATAGGGTGGGCAAACTTAAATTAAATGCCGATTCGATTAGTATATATAGTCGGCGATCACTCACAGATAAACTCGCAAAACTGCTCCAATGGGTATAATTTTTAAACAGTCTATGCGGAATACGGTGGTTACTTATCTCGGCTTCGGGATAGGAGCGATCAATGTGCTCTTCCTCTATACCCGGTTTCTCTCCGAGGCGTATTTCGGACTGGTGGGCGTTATACTCTCCACTTCTGTTATCCTGATGCCTTTGCTAGCCTTTGGTGTTCCAAATACCCTGGTAAAGTATTTTAGTGTCTATAAGGACAGACAGGAGCAGAAGTGTTTTATGTCATTTATGCTGCTGCTTCCAATGCTTTTCATCCTGCCGTTGGCATTGTTGAGCTGGCTGGCCTATGATGCGATTGCGGGCTTTTTAGCCAGGGAGAATGAGATCGTCGCGGATTATGTTTGGTATGTTTTTTTAATCGCTTTGGCGATGGCTTATTTTGAAGTATTCTATGCATGGTCTAAAGTCCATCTGAAGTCAGTTTTCGGCAACTTTATGAAAGAAGTATTTGCCAGAATCTGTATTAGTGCAGCACTGGTATTGGTAGCTATTGATTGGCTCACCGTGGAGGAATTCTTAAAATGCCTGGTGGGTATTTATCTGCTGCGGGCCGCGATTATGAAATTATATGCTTTCCGTATTTTTATGCCGAAACTTTCTTTTTCATTACCGACTAATATCCGAGAGATCATTATATACAGTGGCTTCATTGTACTCGGAGGCTCGGTGGCGGTAATATTGCTGGAGATCGACAGGTTTATGATCAATCAGTTTATAGCAATAGAGAA
>CBDBUX010000011.1:65000-1160965 GCA_965212205.1 Flavobacteriaceae bacterium | reverse complement strand
TAGAATACGAATCTGAAACTGTTTCCAAAAAAAATGTCAATCTCAATAAGGTAATTATTACAGCCCTGGCGATTATTGTCGTGATACTTCTGGTCAATACATTTCGTATGAAGTCTGATAGGCAAGTGAATTCAGTTGTCGAGGCCTCCATTATCCCGGACTTCAAGTCTTCGATTGCAGTCCTTGCCTTTGCCGATATGAGCCCTGAACACAACAAAGAGTACTTTGCTGACGGGATGAGCGAGGAAATACTCAACAAACTGGCACGTTGTAAAGAGCTAAGGGTAATAGGCAGAACCTCTTCTTTTTCTTATAAAAACAAGGATGTTACCTTAGATGTTATTGGGGAAGAGCTCGAAGTTGGATATATCCTCGAAGGTAGTGTCAGGCAGTCTGGAGATTTATTTCGTATTACAGTACAGCTGATCGATGTCTCAGATGGGGCACATATCTGGTCAGACACTTTCGATCGTACGGTGGAAGATGTACTGTTGGTACAAGAGGAAATTGCAGTTATTGTGGCTGAGCGATTAGAGGTAACCCTTTTAAATGAGGACCTTCGCGAAAGAAAGATCGATCCGGAGGCGTATAAACTATACCTTCAGGCCAAAAATGCATTGAAAACTTATCAAGACGAAGGGATATTAAAGGCAGATTCACTTATACGACGTTCACTCGAGCTCGATGCTACCTATGCCCCCTCTTGGGCATTGCTTTCACAAGCACTTTTTTCTCAAACCTACGACTACTTTTTAACAGACCAGGAGATAGGACATGAGTCGGGCGTACTTGCTGCCAAAAGGGCTGTGGAGTTAGACTCTACCAATGGTAAGGGCTATGTATGGCTGGCGAACTACAGCTGGCGGGTAAAGGAGGCAACCAAGGCTTCCTCTTACATGGATACAGCATTGGTATTAGAGCCCAATAATCCTCATATTCTGGGACAGGCGGGCAATTGGGCAATGCAAACTAACAGACTTATTGAGGCAGAAAAGTTTTACGATAAGGCGCTCACCATGGACCCAAAAGATATTATGGCCATAAGAAGAAAAGCCTTTATACGTTGGGCAAATGGAGATTTGAAGTCGGCAGAAATCCTGATCAATAAAGTATATGAATACGGATTAGTACCCTATTTTAAGAACTATGAATTTAGTGTATTGTATGCTAATATGGGAGATCTTGAAAAGTCGCGTTCGTGGATGGAAAAAGAATCCAATGACTATCTGAGATTGCTGCTTGAATGCCGGTTGAATTTTGCCAAAGGCGATGCTGAGAACGCTCTTCGCATCCTTGAAGAAATCATCGCTTATCCCGAAGTAACGCACCGGCAGGATTTTATATACAGCGACCCTGAACACTATTTTGAGATAGCCTGTTTATATGCCTATATGGGTGATAAAGACAATGCTTTTCTCTATCTCGACAAATCTTTCGATCATATAGTCCTCTGGCCTGAATGGCTATTTACCATATCAGATTTAAATGCCTTACACAACGATCCGCGATGGGAAAAATACCTGATCAAACTGGGCGAGGAATACAATTATAGTTTCTTAAATACCGATTAGCTTTCGAAGTATATCACTCATAGTAGGTCTGGGTCAAATTCCAGGGGTGATGGGTCGGGCAATTTCATTTCCCGGATCAATTTTAGATATCTCGGGTCTTTCTTTAAATTTTCGTCCTTTATCATTACTCTGATCCAGGGATAGAAAGCATGGCGCTTCGCCTGGCTGAACCATTCGAAAGCCTTGTCGTAGTCTTTTAACTCCACATACATATATGCCAAACACAAGGAACCAAATGAAGTGGTTTCCATGTTCTCAAGTTCATCGATAATCTTCTTTCCTTCATCAATATGCCCGGCCTGGATCAAAGCCCTGCCATAGCCCATAAACTTCCAGCCAGAGTTTATCTTTGCCGCTTTTTTAAGATGTTCCAGTCCGGCCTCGGTTTCTCCCTTTTCTATCAAAATATTTCCTTTTACAAATATGCTCAGGGCGTAATCCTTCTGAGATTGCAGTGCTTTTTCGGCTTCCTCAAGACCTTCATCATACATGCCTACCCAGCTGTACAAAATCCCTAGCCAAGCCGAGTGCAGGGGTGTGAAGGGATCCAATTCCTGGGCGCGTTTGTGTTCTTCTATAGCCTCATTCATACGGCCAAAAAGTGCCAGGTACCAGGCGCGGTGATAATGGTTATAAGCCATATTCGGATTAAGTTCATCGGCCTTTTTAAAAGCGTATTCAGCCAACTGCCAGTCCCATCCGTAATAAGTGTGGTAATGTGATAGCGCCGCCCAGGCTTCGGCGTTCAATGAATCTAATTGAATAGCCCGTTTAGCGGCTGCCTCCGCCTTGCTGAATACGTCCGATGGTGGCATAAGACTGTGTCCTATGGTAATATATCCTTCAGCCATACCTGCATAGGCATAGGGATCGGCCGGATTTTGATCAATTGCTTCCTGAAGATAGACAAGTCCACGATCCCAATCTTCGTAGGTCGATTTATTCAAATAATGCTTCCCTTTTAGGTACAATTCGTATGTTTCCGGTCTGATTGATCTGAGCCTGGTCCAAAGTGCAAGGTCTTCCTGCTTAATTTCAACGCCCATTTGTTGGGCCAGGTCCATGGCTACTTCGGCCCATAAAATTCTAATTTCGGATAGATCGCCCTCATAACTTTTTTTCCAAAACGGATCGGATTCCAGAGATTTTCTGATCCTGATCAAAACCATCAGTTTATTGTCAAATCGTTCAAAAGAACCGTCAATAAAGTAGTCTACTGATTTGACTTCATTGACAATCAACATGTTTGTAGGGCTAAATCCTGCCGCAACAACGCTGGCAGAGGAATAACTCAGAACGCTCAACTGGTCTACCTTGGAAAGCTCATCGATAAACCCCTCTGTAAGACCCGACCTAAAATACTCCTCACTTTCACCACTTACTTTTTCTGTAAAAGGTAAGATTGCGATCCGCTTGGTTTCAGATGAAAAAACACCTTCGTTCCATTGAGACCCGGCCCAAAAACTGGCCATTACAAGCAGTAGAACAGCGAGTACTAAAGCGCTGACAATGACGGTATTCAGGCGACGATTGTTTTGTCTGTTCACCTCCAGGTTTATAGGCGCATCTCCTGTTTTTTGTAGGCCTTCGGGCGTAAGGTCGTAAATCCAAGAAAATATAACCCAAAAGAAAAGTCCCGCTATCAGGATATAAATTAGAATTTTTATGGCATATTCCGGTGCATTAAAAGCCGGCAAGATTATGGAGGCGATTTGGATAACAAGCCAAGCAACGGCCAAATAGGCAAGCGTAGCTTTGAATACATTTCTTCTTTTAAGCTCGGAAATCAGTTTCGCAAGTCTCATCGTCAATTACTATTGATCAATACATCCTAATTGTGATTCGGACAAGGGTGTTGGTGATTAATTCCATCGGAGGTTGGAGAGACCAACTATCTAGTATTAGGTTAGTTAAGTTAGTAAATTATGGCGAGTTATTATGCCAATCAAGTTTAACAATTAAACAATAATCTTAGCTATACCGGTGCAGAAGTTAGATTATCGCATCTTAAATACCATTAAATAAGACAGCAGAAAGAGCTCCTGGGTGAATTTGCACACCTAGGTTGGCTTATTTATACAATTATAACAGAAGGGGAAAATGAGAAAATAGCCCCTAATTAATTAGCATTCAGACGGCCATAATGAAAGGTTGTTGAAAAGATCGATGAAAATGAGATTTAAAATCGCGGAAACCACACTTTTAATTTTTATATTTATCGGGTAATTAAACACATACCATTAAATTAAAACATAACAAAAAAGTACCATGGGTAAATTTGAAATTAAAAAAGACAAAGCCGGCAAGTTTCGATTCAATTTAAAAGCGAGCAATGGGCAGGTAATTCTAAGCAGTGAAGGCTACAATTCTAAAAGCGCCTGCGAAAATGGAATTTCTTCCGTTCAAAAAAACTGTTCCAATGACAATTGTTTCGAACGCACTACCGCATCGAATGGAAAGCCACGATTCAACTTGAAATCAACTAATGGTCAGGTAATTGGCACCAGCCAGATGTACTCTAGCAACTCTGCTATGGAAAATGGAATCTCTTCGGTTAAGAAAAATGCACCGAAAGCTGCTGTAGTGGAATTATAAATGATGTAAGCCACTTCGGTTTGAATAACTTAGAAGGGTAATTCTTATTAGGATTACCCTTTTTTATATTGAGACCATAAAGAATTTACACTTTTTCAACGAGTTCGAAATCTAATATTTAATGCCCTGGTTATGAGGGCTTTTTTTGTACTTTAAGCATCTAAATCCCTAAAAATGTACAAATACACAATTGTAGCACTTTTGCTTTTGTTTGGATCGACCAAATTATTCTCACAGCCGGCAGAGCTCGGAGTAGGGGCCATCGGCCTCGTGGTAAATGATTTAAAGAAGTCGGAGAAATTCTATACCGAAATTATAGGTATGAAGGAGGCCGGCGGATTTGAACTGTCTGAAGAATGGGCCCAGGAAGCTGGCATGTCGGAGAACAGGCCATTTGCGGTTAAGGTTTTCAAGATGAGAAATACCAATACAGCTACCATGCTAAAACTTGCTTATTTCGATGAGGTGAAAGCCTCAGAAGATAGTAAGGGTATAGGCCAGAATGCAGGGGTAAACTATATAACCTTTTATTTGGATGAACTCAAAGGTGTTAAAGAAAGGATTAAAAATGCGGGTATTGCGGTGATTGGTGAAGTAGAACGGGAAGCTTATAAACTGGTAATTGTACGGGATCCAGACGGAATTTTTGTTGAATTGATAGAACTGCGTTAGTTTATTTGATGCCATAAAAGGACCTTACGCGATGACTCTAAGACACCTCATTAGCATGGCACTCTTGCGTAACTGAATTTTTCAGATACGAAAAAGCATAATATATACGGCCCAAAGTATGCAGAAAGTACAGAAAGCGTACAGCATGTAGGAAATAGTAGTTTTTTTGTTCATATGTGGGGCTTTTAACAAACAAATAGATACAATTGATCAAATCAACACTATTATAACCAATATTTGAAATTTAATCGTTTTGGAACATTTGTTATCGATTAAATGACATATTTTACCTACAAACGATTAAAATATTACTTAAATCGACTGATTTATAAAGAAAATTCCTACTTTTTTATTTCAGGGCATTGAAACCAGGCTTTGTAGCAAGTCTCCCACAAAGTAAGCCACCATCGCGGCCATACCGCCGAGACACACAGTTTCGACCATTCCTTTCCAATACGCTGTCTGATTAACATAGGCTTTCAATAATCCTATAATTAAAAAACCCAGCGCCGTAAGAACCGAGGAGATCAGGAACAGGTTTTGTTCCAAAGGATAAAAAAGATCTATAACGTAAATCACCAATGGTATCAGTCCGATAAAAATAAAGGAGAGGTAGGTAATCGCTCCGATGGTTACTGGCGATTTATCCTCTTCCAGCATTTCCAGCTCTTCACGCATCATATCGTTAACCCAACGATCTTTATTACTGGTGATGACACCAACAACCTGTTCGAGAAGATCTCCGCTAAATCCTTTAGCCCGATAAATTTGCCTGATTTCTTCACGCTCATCCTCTGGTGCGTCTTCAATTTCCTGGTATTCTATCTGGCGGTGTTTTTGATAATTATCCTTGTTCGACTTACTCGAAAGGTATGCGCCCACAGACATAGCAAAACCATCAGCAAGTAAATTGGCAAAACCGAGGACAATAATAATAGCGCTATCGAATCCAGCCCCTACAGATCCCGCAACGACCGCAAAAGTAGTAACACATCCATCGATCCCGCCATAGACGAATTCACCCAGGTATTTTTCAAATTTTTTTATTGGCGGACTGTGTTTTGAAAGTAATTTTTTGTTTAAATAAAATAATGAATAGGACCAGCATAATTAGCAATATATCAATATATTACATTTTTTAATGCCTTCGAAAACATTTCCATTTCTTTTTCTGTACCTGTGCTGATCCTTGCCCAATTTGTTAATGGGGGAAAAGGCCTGCCGATGAGTACCCCTTTTTGTTTCATGGCCGGGATCAATTCATGAACAGACATGCCAGACTTAAAAAATACAAAGTTGGTATGAGATGCGATATAGGGCAAATTTAGTTCTTCCATAGTCTTATAGATCATTGTTTTGGCCTGATAATTTTTAACGATACTGAACTGGTAAAACTCGTCATCCGCGAGTGCGGCCTTGGCTGCTTCCAGTGCTAGAATGTTGGTGTTGGCCATAACAACTTTCTTTAGTTTGCTGGCGATATCGGGCCGGGCTACCAAATATCCGATCCGCATGCCCGCAAGCCCGTATACTTTAGAAAAAGTTCTAGAGACAATTATATTTCTACCTTTTTTAACCAGGTCTACCATAGAGGGATAATCGGGTTCGGTTATGAAATCATAATAGGCCTCATCGCTAAAAATTACAGCATCCTGCTCATGTGAAAGACAAAAATCTCTCATCGCATCGGCAGGAAGCAGGGTCCCGGAAGGATTGTTGGGGTTACAAATAAAGATCAGACTGGTTTTGTCGTTTATTTTATTGCTTATGGCCTCCAAATCGTGTTCCAGACGCTCGTTTAATGGGATCCGGTGTACTTTGGTATTTAAATTTTCCGCATAGCGCAATAAGGCCTGAAATGTGGGATCGGCTGCAATGATCTCAGTACCCGGTCCTCCAAAGAGCAGTCCGCATGCCTTAAGACCCTCTGTGGAACCTCCGGTGACCACTATGTGATCTTTGCTTACGCCTTCCTTTTCTGCAATGAGTTGAACAACCCCTGAGAGCGTACGAAAAGGGTAACGGCAGGCCAGATCAAAAGATGAAGATAACACTTCGCGGACCTTGGCGGAAGGGCCATATGGATTCTCATTGGCGTTTAAAGAAATAGGGGAGTAGTTGCTCCTGTGATTCGAATTAGGAGGAAAGGCCAGGCCTTCAAATCCTCCAAGCAAGGCAAAACCACCAGACATCCCAACGGTTTTTAGCCACTTTCTTCTATCGATATTTTTCATTTCCTGTGGATTATGAAAAAAGATACGAAGAATATGCTAAGATTCGGAAAATCTGTCTGTATTAAAAGCAGATGCCGAGCCTATCTAAGCAGCAATATGAATAATACCTGATCAGATATACCCGCTACTTAGAGCTTATATAGGGTATTAGAAATTAAAATGGTGAGAATTAGAATAACCATGGCTGAGTGTACTACCAGGGCTACCAGTTTTTTTTCATTGGTAGGTTCATTCCTGCCCTTATAAAGGATGTAGGCACCGAAAATTCCCAAGAGTCCCGAAGCTATAATTGGCAATCCGAAAAGGTATCTGGATATTTCGGGTTGTATATTTATTACAATGGTTAGTGCCGAGAAGGTTAGTAAGAATAAAATCAGCTTACTTACCTTATACGATCGATCTGTATAATATGTGTTTGCATCCATCATTCAGAATTTTTTGAATTATCTCGTTAGATCAGTTTTACATTAGCCCTCAAACCTTCCATAATTCCCATTATATTCTGTATGGTCTCCTTTAAATGATTTTTGATCAGCGTATGGGGAACTTTAATCGTGGTAAACCCATTTTCGAACGATTCCATAGTTTTTTGCAGATACTCCAGAGCCTTTTCATCGGTCAGTTTCTCATACTTATCATCTATCTCTATATTGAGTTTCACACGCGAAAAAGCCAGATCTACATATTTATTACCATCCCACCATTCCAGCATCGGACTTTCCCCTTCGGCCTTAAGGCCATAATACAACCGAATGGCAGCCACTGGCGTATTATTTGCCCGGATTAGCCTATCGATTCGTTTCTTATGTTTTTTACAGAGCTCAACCCCCAGGGTTTCCATCGCTTCACGATGATCCATATAGTTGAGTTCATTGTTACATTCCAAACATGTCATTTAGGTAGGTGCGTTTTTGATTTGGAATAATTATAACCAGACGATTAAATGATTATTATACGTTATCGACGTACTGCACCCCGATTTTAGATGAAATGCAAATTTTTAGATGAAATGCATCTTTTATGTTAAAATTTTGTGGTAAGAACACTTTTACAACAGACTAGTTTAACGCCTAAAACATTTTATATTTACCAGGCTCAGAAATATTATGGTATTAAGGAACTTTTTTAAGAATATTGGGCCGGGAATTTTGGTCGCTGCGGCATTTATAGGCCCAGGCACCATTACTGTTTGTACCCTGGCTGGAGTGAATTTTGGATATGCCCTTTTATGGGCAATGCTCCTTTCGGTGATCGCTACCATAGTGCTTCAGGAAATGGCAGCCCGCGTAGGAATCGTGACCCAAAAGGGGCTTACTTCGCTTTTGAGAGCTGAAATATCGAATGGAATGATTCGAAATTTGGTTTTAGGTCTTGTTCTGGCCGCGATCGTAATCGGGAATACAGCCTATGAAGCGGGCAATATCAGCGGGGCTACCCTTGGATTAGAAGCGTTATTTGGCAATGACGGACTTGCCTATTATCCCTGGATCATAGGCGGGCTTGCTTTTATTCTTCTATTTGTAGGATCGTATAAGATATTAGAAAAAACTTTTATAGTACTGGTTGGCTTGATGAGCCTTTCATTTGTGATTACAGCTATTCTGACCAATGCTTCCATACCGGGTATCTTAGAAGGTCTATTTGCACCCGAGATTCCTTCCGGCAGTCTGCTGACCATCGTTGCCTTGATCGGGACTACCGTGGTGCCTTATAACCTCTTTCTTCACGCATCTCTTGTGCGGGAGAAATGGGGTTCCGTATCCGATCTTTCAAAAGCTAGAAAAGACACTTTATTTTCGGTAATCCTGGGAGGTCTAGTTTCCATGGCAGTGATAATCGCCGCGACCTCCATTCCAAAAGATGAGATCTCAAATGCGCTTGACATGGCCAAAAGCCTCGAACCACTATACGGAAACGCTGCCTCAATTTTTATGGGAATTGGTTTGTTTGCGGCAGGTATTACCTCTTCCATCACTGCACCCCTTGCTGCGGCTTATGTGGTTAATAACTGCTTTGGGTGGAATGCAAGTTTAAAAGACCCTCGGTTCAGGATGGTATGGATGATAGTGTTATTTATCGGGGCAGGTTCTTTAAGTCTGCGAATACGGCCAATCGAAATCATTCAGTTTGCGCAGGTGGCCAATGGTTTATTGCTGCCACTTATAGCCATCATTCTGCTCTGGATGATCAACAGAAAAGGACTTATGGGTGCTCATAAAAATGCTGTATGGCAAAATGTACTGTCGTTGGCGATCATCGGCCTCGTATTTCTTTTAGGCATTAAGAGTATTTTTGGCGTATTTTCAGGCTGATATGAAGAAGTATATCATCGATATTAATTGCGATACTGGAGAAGGTCAGGAAAACGAAGCCCAACTTTTTCCACATATTTCTTCATGTAACATTGCCTGTGGGGGCCATGCAGGAGATGAAGGATCTATAGAGAAATGCATAGCGCTGGCACAACAATATGGTGTTCGGATCGGAGCCCATCCATCTTATCCGGATAGAAAGAATTTCGGGAGGATAAGCCTGAGCATTCCACCAGACGAACTAATACAAAGCATACGAAATCAGCTCGATGTTTTTATGCTAGCATTGAATCGGAAACAGGCCAGTTTGCACCATATAAAACCGCATGGTGCACTATATAATGATATGGTTAAAGACCGGGCGTTGGCCGAATTTTTTATCAAGGGTATTAAACCTTATATAAATGGGGTTAAACTATATGCTCCTTACGATTCTGCACTGGCAAATATAGCGGCTCAACAACAAATTGAGGTTTCCTTCGAGGCCTTTGTGGATCGGAACTACAATAGTGACCTTAGTCTTGTATCGAGAGCAAAGCCCGATGCACTAATTCATCAACCGGAATCGGTCATTGAGCATCTGGCACGCATGGTTCAAAGGGGTGAAGTGAGAACCGTTGATGGAGAAACAATCCCCATTAAAGCGCATACATTTTGTATTCATGGCGACACAACTTCTGCATTACAAATATTGACGTATCTTGTTCAGGAATTACCCGGCCGTGGTATTATTATTGACAGGTGAGTAAATATCCCATTTCTTTGAAACTTTTTGGCGAGAAAGCTATTCTTGTTGAATGGCCGACAGAAGTAGATGAAACAATCTTGTACGATGTTCTGGCTTTTACAGAACATCTAAAATCCGAGCGACTCGAATCCGGCTTATGGGAATTGGTCCCGGCATACAACTCAATTGTTTTAATATGCCGTGACAAGATCAGCGATCCGCATCAACTCATAATACAGTTGAAAGGCTGGTATCTTGACATAAAGAGCCGGGTACCCATAAAACGTGAACTCTGGAAGCTGCCTGTTTGTTATGATCTGGAATTTGGCATCGACCTGGAAACAGTTGCGAACACCCTCAATCTGTCGGTTAAACAGATCGTAGAAATACATACCCGATCTAGATATACCGTATATGGCATAGGCTTCTTACCGGGATTTATGTATCTCGGAGGATTGGCCAATAAGTTAAACATTCCAAGAAAGGAAACTCCAAGACTTCAGGTACCTCAGGGATCTGTTGGCCTTGCCGGTCCGCAAACAGGAATTTATCCTCAGCAATCACCGGGAGGTTGGAATATAATTGGAAACTGCCCCATCCCAATTTTCAACGCTGAGGGAAAAACGCCATGTTTTGTCAATGTAGGGGATCGCATCGAGTTTTACTCAATTACAAGAGCGGCCTACGACCTTTACAAGATTGAAACACAAGTAGGTATTTATAAAATAGAACACAGCATAGTAGATGTTTAAAGTATTAGATCCTGGTTTTTTTACCACCATTCAAGACGAAGGTCGCTTCGGATTGAGAGATAAGGGTGTTCCCTGGAGTGGGTATATGGATGTTAAAACAGCTAAGCTGGTGAATTCGCTTCTTGAAAATCGATTGGGAGATGCCGTTTTGGAGATTACCATGACAGGACCGACACTTCAATTTGAGGAGCCCACTTTTATTGCGTTAGGTGGTGCGGAAATGCCGGCATCTATCGCAGGAAAGCAATTGGCAATAAATGAAATACACCAGATAAAACCGGGAGACATACTAACGTTTGGAAAACTCCAAAATGGTCTTAGGGTTTATATGGCGATTAAAAACGGGATTCAGTCCCCTGAGAAATTAAAAAGTCGATCTTATTTCAAATCCATTACTGAAAAGGACAGGATAGAAGCAGGGGATGAGATTCCTTATGGTCCCATCAATGAATTTCATCCAAAGATTACGTCCTTAAAAACGAATTCTCATTTAAAGAAACAAAAGGTAGATGTTCGTGAAGGTCCTGAATTCTCTCACCTAGATACTTCGAGCAAACAGCGATTATTTGGTTCACCATTTACCATAGCTAAAGAGTACAACCGGATGGCGTATCAGCTACAGGAAAAAATCAATTCACCTAAAATCTCGATGATTACTTCTGCAAATTTGCCGGGGACCGTACAACTAACCCCCTCAGGTAAACTCATTGTCTTAATGCGCGACGGACAGACTACGGGTGGATATCCCAGAGTTTTGCAACTCGACGAAAATGCCATTTCGGTGCTAGCTCAAAAGAAGTTTGGAGAGCAAATATTTTTCAACAAGGTCTGACAAGTCCTCATCATTCAAAACATTACACTTAAAATGACCCTTAGGCCGGGCTTTCTTCACTGCCTGAACATGCATTGGATATGATATGAAATAACTATTTATATAACTCATTATCAGACCTATATATAAATATTTTATTTATTGAGTTTAGACTAAGAAGTATTGTTAAAAAAACATGCTGACCGAAAGGTATATCTTTGAAAATCGATAATATCAATGAGATAAAATTTGGAATTAAATAAGTACAGCAAGAACGTAACCCAAGACCCTACTCAGCCGGCAGCACAAGCCATGTTATATGCTCTTGGACTTAGCGAGGAAGACTTGAAAAAACCATTTATTGGCATAGGAAGTACGGGCTATGAAGGCAACCCCTGTAATATGCATCTAAATGAACTGGCGCAATATGTAAAAAAGGGGATCCTTGAAAAGGAATTGGTTGGCTTGGTGTTTAATACCATCGGCGTTAGTGACGGAATTTCCATGGGCACTTACGGAATGCGATACTCCTTGCCTTCACGGGATATTATTGCAGATTCGATGGAAACCGTGGTCCAGGCCATGAACTACGACGGACTGGTTAGCGTTGTGGGTTGTGATAAAAACATGCCTGGTGCTCTGATGGCCATGATCAGGCTCAACAGGCCTTCGGTACTGGTCTATGGAGGTACCATAGCTTCAGGATGTGTAGGTGATAAAAAATTAGATATCGTTTCGGCATTTGAAGCCTGGGGTGAGAAGGTGGCCGGGACAATTAACCAGGATCAGTACAAGACTGTGATACAAAATGCATGTCCAGGGGCTGGTGCCTGTGGTGGAATGTATACCGCTAATACCATGGCCTCAGCTATTGAAGCATTGGGGATGGCCCTTCCGTATAATTCATCTAATCCGGCCACGGGTCATGAAAAAAAAGAGGATTGTATAAACAGTGGCAGAGCATTGCGCTCTTTGATCGAAAAAGATATCAAGCCAAGCGACATAATCAATAAAAAGTCGCTCGAAAACGCCTTACGGCTCATTACGGTGATGGGAGGATCTACCAACGCCGTACTACATTTTCTTGCTATCGCCAGAGCAGCAAGGATAGACCTTACTCTGAAAGATTTTCAGGAGGTTAGCAACAAGACCCCTTTTCTTGCCGATCTTAAACCCAGTGGGAAGTACCTGATGGAAGATGTACATCGTATAGGCGGTACTCCCGCGGTTATGAAGTTTATGCTCGCCAATGGGATGCTTCATGGTGACTGCCTGACGGTAACCGGTAAAACAGTTGAGGAAAATCTTGCTCAAGTACCGGGACTGAGTGAAGATCAAGACGTGATTATGCCTTTGGAACAACCCATTAAACCGACAGGACATATTCGAATACTTTACGGTAATCTTGCCGAAGAAGGGGCGGTTGCGAAAATTACTGGTAAAGAAGGATTGCATTTTACCGGGCCAGCTAAAGTTTTTAATGATGAGTTCGAAGCCAATACAGGCATCGGGCAGGGTAAAGTAACCAAAGGGGATGTAGTAGTGATTCGCTATGAAGGGCCAAAAGGAGGCCCCGGTATGCCTGAAATGCTAAAACCCACAGCGGCCATTATGGGAGCCGGCTTAGGAAAAGACGTCGCGCTCATTACAGATGGAAGGTTTTCAGGGGGCACTCATGGTTTCGTGGTAGGACACGTTGCCCCCGAAGCACAGGAAGGAGGCGCCATTGCGCTCCTGGAAGATGGCGATATGATCACTATTAATGCTGAGCAAAACCAAATAAGTGTAGACCTCACCAAAGAAGTGCTGGCTAAGAGGCGGGCACTATGGAAACAACCCCCCTTAAAAGTAAGCCGGGGAAGTTTATATAAATATGCCAAAACAGTGTCATCTGCTTCCGAAGGTTGTGTTACAGATGCGCTTTAAACTATTAAAGGGCAGGTATTGAAGCCCAGATGATTATCAAATGAAAACAATAAAGGAAACCTCACGTAAAGAAGTAAAAACCGAAATCAAAATATCGGGTGCTGAAGCTATCATTCATTGTCTCCTGGCAGAAGGTGTGGACTTGATATATGGCTATCCTGGAGGGGCAATTATGCCGGTTTATGATGAACTTTATAAATTTCAGGATAAGTTGCATCATGTTCTCACAAGGCATGAGCAGGGAGCAACACATGCTGCTCAAGGCTATGCGCGAGTTACAGGAAGAGTAGGCGTGGCTGTAGCCACATCGGGCCCTGGTGCAACTAACCTTGTGACAGGCTTGGCCGATGCCCAGATCGATTCAACCCCCATAGTTTGCATAACAGGACAAGTACCAAGGCACCTGCTGGGATCAGATGCATTCCAGGAAACCGACGTTATTGGAATATCAACTCCGGTGACAAAATGGAATTATCAGATCACAAAGGCTTCCGAAATCCCGGAAATAATGGCCAAAGCCTTTTATATTGCCAAATCGGGAAGACCCGGACCGGTATTGATCGATGTTACAAAAAATGCACAGTTCGACGATCTGGATTTTGTTTATGAGCACTGTACCGGGGTAAGAAGTTATGATCCAAAACCAAAACCGGATCTTAAGAAACTGGAAAATGCTGCTGATCTTATAAATAATGCCAAAAAACCCTATATCATTTTTGGCCAGGGTGTGATTCTGGGGCAAGCCGAAGAAGAGCTTAAAACCATGATCGAGAAAACCGGAATTCCGGCCGCCTGGACTATTCTCGGTTTGTCTGCACTTCCTACGGATCATCCCTTAAATGTTGGTATGGTAGGTATGCATGGAAATTATGGTCCCAATGTATTGACCAACGAATGCGATGTCTTAGTTGCGATCGGTATGCGATTCGATGACCGGGTAACCGGGGATCTGGACACTTATGCTAAACAGGCAAAGGTTATTCATTTGGAAATCGATCCTGCTGAGATCGATAAAAATGTAAAAGCAGATATTGGATTGCTGGGAGATGCCAAAGAATCGCTCCAAATGCTACTACCCCTCTTAAAAGAAAACAACCATGAAAGTTGGTTGGCAGAGTTTGCCAAGATGCATGAGGAGGAGTTTGAGGCAGTTATAAAAAATGATCTTCATCCGGTGAAGAAAGGTCTCACCATGGGTGAAGTGATTGCTGAAATCAATCGTGCGAGTAAAAATGAGGCCGTTATTGTTACAGATGTGGGGCAGCATCAAATGATCACCTGCAGATATGCGAAGTTTAACAGATCAAAGAGCAATATAACCTCTGGTGGGCTGGGAACAATGGGCTTTGCTTTACCAGCGGCCATTGGTGCTAAAATGGGAGCGGAACAAAGAGAAGTAGTGGCGGTTATTGGTGATGGAGGATATCAGATGACCATTCAGGAACTGGCAACGATCTATCAAAACAACACTGCCGTAAAAATTGTAGTACTCAACAATGATCATCTCGGGATGGTACGCCAATGGCAGGAGCTCTTTTTTGAAAAACGATATGCATCTACAGTGATGACGAATCCCGACTTTGTAAAAATTGCTGAAGGCTATCATATTGAAGCCAGAAGGGTTACAGAACGTGAAGATCTCGGAAAGGCCGTAGATCAAATGATGGCTTCCGATAGTCCTTTCTTTTTAGAAGTGAGGGTCGAGAAAGAAGACAATGTATTTCCAATGATCCCTTCAGGGGCGTCCGTATCAGATATCAGACTTAAATAAGAATAGATGGAAAAAAAATGGTTTACTATTTCGGTATACTCAGAAAACAGTGTGGGTTTACTCAATAGAATTTCAGGTGTTTTCATGCAACGGCATATTAATATTGAGAGTTTAAATGTGTCGAAATCAGAAATTGAACACGTCTCCAAGTTTACTATTGTCATAAATACCACTGAAGCCTGGACACAGAAAATTGTGGGACAGATTGAAAAGCAAATAGAGGTGATCAAGGCATTTTATCATGTAGATGATGAGACCATCTATCAGGAATCGGCCCTTTTCAAAATAGCATCTCATCTTTTATTTGATGAGCCTCAAATTCAAAGCATTATAGCCGAAAGCAAATCTAAGATCGTAACGGTGTCACGAGAGTATTTTGTACTAGCTAAAACAGGGCGTAAACACGAAATAGATGAAATGCACGATAACCTGGAACCTTTTGGTATTATGCAATTTGTTCGGTCTGGCCGAATTTCGGTAACTAAGGCAGAGATGCCAATCACGACAATACTTAACGAATTTTATCAAAACTAATATCCAAATAAACGAGAACATTCATGGCTAACTATTTTAATACCCTTTCATTACGAGATCAACTGACACAATTAGGCCAATGCCGGTTTATGGAAGCTTCAGAATTTGCCGAAGGGGTTACGGCTTTAAAAGGAAAAAAGATTGTTATTGTAGGATGCGGCGCCCAGGGGCTGAATCAGGGTTTGAATATGCGAGATTCCGGATTGGATATTTCCTATACACTAAGAGATTCGGCTATTACCGAAAAGCGACAATCCTATAAAAATGCTACTGAAAATGGTTTTACGGTGGGATCCTATAAAGAATTGGTGCCTAAAGCAGATCTAGTGGTGAACCTGACCCCAGACAAACAGCATTCTAATGTGATCAGTACAGTGATGCCGCTGATGAAAAATGGAGCCACTTTATCCTATTCTCATGGTTTCAATATTGTGGAGGAAGGTATGCAAATCCGGAAAGATATCACCGTGATTATGGTAGCACCAAAATGCCCTGGTTCTGAAGTCAGGGAGGAGTATAAGCGAGGCTTCGGGGTACCTACCTTGATCGCGGTACATCCCAATAATGATCCTGAAAGTAAAGGTTTGGAACAGGCTAAAGCCTATGCAGTGGCCACGGGAGGGCACAGAGCAGGTGTATTGGAATCTTCCTTTGTGGCAGAAGTTAAATCGGATCTTATGGGCGAA
Organism: Flavobacteriaceae bacterium; assembly: GCA_965212205.1. GTDB lineage: Bacteria > Bacteroidota > Bacteroidia > Flavobacteriales > Flavobacteriaceae > JAHEJJ01. Next base: position 1,144,374 of record CBDBUX010000011.1, on the reverse strand, counting down.
CAAACCATTTTGTGTGGTTTATTGCAAACAGGATCTATTCTCTGCTTCGACAAGATGATTGAGAAGGGCATCGATGCCGGGACTGCATCCCGACTCATCCAGTACGGATGGGAGACCATAACTGAAGGTCTGAAATACGGAGGTATTACCAACATGATGGACCGGCTGTCGAATCCTGCTAAGATCAAAGCTTTTGAATTATCAGAAGACTTGAAAGAGCTAATGAGACCATTGTTCCAAAAGCATATGGACGATATTATGAGCGGTCACTTTTCCCAAACCATGATGGAAGATTGGGCCAATGACGATCACAATTTGCTTAGTTGGCGTGCGGCTACTGCTGAAACCGCGTTCGAAAAAACACCTGCGACAGAACTCGAAATTACGGAACAGGAATATTACGATAAGGGAGTACTTATGGTCGCTTTTGTGAGGGCTGGTGTAGAACTGGCTTATGAAGCCATGACCGACTCAGGAATTATCGGGGAATCTGCCTATTATGAATCCTTACATGAAACTCCACTGATCGCTAATACCATAGCCAGGAAAAAACTTTTTGAAATGAACAGGGTTATATCGGATACGGCAGAGTATGGATGTTATTTGTTCGATCATGCCTGTAAACCCCTGTTGGCCGATTTTATGGTGAATATCGATACTGATGTAATTGGTGAGCATTATGGGGAAGGTGAGGACAATGGCGTAGACAATGCCAAGCTGATTGCTGTAAACAAAGCACTAAGAAATCATCCTATTGAAATAGTTGGCAATAGACTGCGAGAATCCATGACCGCGATGAAACCGATTGTTTAGATAAAGATATCGTGAAATCAAGGATCAGTAAATCTCAATCGATGGAAAGCATTGTAAAAACTAAAATACCGCCGGCACTGAACATAGAGAAGCCGATTTATCATGATAATTATCTGGTAAATGGTGAATTACTAAGCTGGGAAGGAAAGACATCCGAAGTGTATTCCACTATTTCCACTACCGAAACTTACGCACCAACCTTATTGGGCACGATGCCAGATATGGGCAAGGAGGAGGCTTTGGCTGCACTCGACGCTGCTGTAATGGCTTACGATCAGGGACAAGGTGCCTGGCCAACCATGAAGGTGAGAGATCGTATCGAATGTATGGAAAACTTTGTCCGCATCATGTCGACCAAGAGGGCCGAAGTGGTGAAACTACTTATGTGGGAGATCGGAAAATCTTTGGCCGATTCGGAAAAAGAATTCGACAGGACCATAGACTATATCTACGATACCCTCGAAGATTATAAACAGCTAGATCGGGATTCGGCTAAGTTTCAGAAAAGTGATGGGGTTCATGCCCATATACGCAGAGGTCCTTTGGGAGTAGTTTTATGCTTAGGGCCTTATAATTATCCGCTGAATGAGACCTTTACCCTATTGATTCCGGCGATAATTATGGGGAACACCGCCATCTTTAAACCGGCGAAACACGGAGTTCTCCTTATAACACCTCTATTAGAGGCTTTTCACAGAAGTTTTCCAAAGGGCGTGGTGAATATTCTCTTCGGAAGGGGAAGAGCTATTGCAGGGCCCATTATGGAGACAGGTAAAGTAGATGTCTTGGCTTTGATAGGGCATAGCTCATCTGCTAATGCGTTGCAAAATCAACATCCAAAAAGCAATCGTCTTAGACTAGTCCTGGGCCTTGAAGCTAAGAATCCGGCAATAATACTCCCAGATGCTGATCTCGATCTGACGATCGATGAATGTATTTCAGGGACGCTTTCATATAACGGCCAACGGTGCACCGCTCTTAAGGTTATCTATGTCCATAAAGACATCGCAGACCAATTCAATAAACGGTTTTCGGAACGGGTAGATACGCTTAAATTTGGGAATCCATGGGATCCGGAAGTACAACTCACCCCATTACCAGAGAAAGATAAACCAGATTATATTCAGGAACTCATAGAAGATGCCAAGGGCCTGGGTGCACAGGTAATCAATAAAAGAGGAGGGGAGCGGACAGAAAATTTTATATGGCCAGCCGTAATGTTTCCTGTAACAAAAGAAATGCGGGTTTATGAAGAAGAACAATTCGGGCCGATAATCCCTATACTCACCTTTGAGGATATTCAGGAACCGTTAGACGATATGGCTGAGTCGAATTATGGACAGCAGGTAAGTCTGTTTGGAAAAGATGTATACACACTGGCACCTTTAATCGATAACTTGGCTAACCTCGTATGCAGGGTGAACCTTAACAGTTCATGTCAGCGAGGCCCGGATGTATACCCCTTTACTGGGCGAAAAGATTCTGCAGTGGCCACCTTAAGTGTACATGACGCACTCAGATCATTTTCAATAAGAACTTTCGTCGCTTCGAAAGATAATCCAGCCAATGTAGAGATACTGGAAAAATTACTGGAGACCAAACTCTCTAACTTTATCAGTACGGATTACCTATTATAGCACTGAGCAAGCCATGGATTTTTAGAGCTGAGCAGCAAGCCAATTGCCTACCTCGGAGGTCTTGTAGGCTCTATTTCCCTCGGCAAGATCTTCCGTAACTATACCCTGTTCCAGAGAGCGGTGAACCACATCTCTAATGGCTTGAGCCTCATTGGCCAATCCAAAATCATCGAACATCATGGCTGCAGACAATACTGTGGCCAATGGATTAGCGATATCCTTTCCAGCTGCCTGAGGATAAGACCCATGGATAGGCTCGTATAAACCTATAGACTCTCCTAAAGATGCAGACGGCATTAATCCCATAGAACCTGAGATCACAGAGGCTTCATCGGTAAGTATGTCTCCAAATAGATTTTCTGTGATCAGGACATCATATTCATTGGGCCATTGTACCAAGCGCATGGCTACTGCATCTACAAATTCATAAGATACGGTAACTTCGGGGTACTCTTTTTCTAGCTGCTGGACCGTTTCACGCCATAACCTGGACGACTCCAAGACATTCGCCTTATCTACACAGCAAAGCTTACCAGATCGTTTTTGTGCCAGCTCGAATCCTTTTCGAGCAAGGCGCTCTACTTCTTTTCTGGTATAGGTACAAGTGTCATAGGCGGTATGCCCATCATCTTTCCTGCCTCGTTCTCCAAAATAAATTCCGCCAGTTAATTCCCTCAGGAAAACCAGGTCGGTTCCTTCGATCCGCTCTCTTTTCAAGGGAGATTTGTCGATTAACGAGGGAAATGTAAAGGTGGGTCGAACATTAGCGAAAAGCCCCAATTTTTTACGCATCTTGAGTAATCCCTGCTCTGGCCTAACCTTGGCTGAGGGATCATGATCATATTTTGGATGACCTATGGCTCCGAAGAGCACCGCATCGGAGGAGCTACAGATTTCATGTGTCTCTTCAGGATAAGGATCACCAACCGCATCAATACCCGCAGCACCTGTCAATGCAGGCTTCCAGTCGATCTCATGCGAAAACTTATCCGCGACGGCATTACATACTTTTACAGCCTGATCTATGACTTCGGGTCCTATTCCGTCTCCGGCTAACAGAGCAATAGTAAGTTTCATATTTGGTTGGATTTTAAATAATGATATTCAACATTTTTTCAGTGGCCTTAATAGCTGAAACCGTTTGATCTGAATCCAGTCCACGAGTGGTAAATTCTTTACCATTGTTTTGCCAGGTGATGATCGTTTCGCATAGCGCATCAGAATTACTCCCAGGGGGAATTCTAACGGCATAATCGATCAACATAGGCAATGTAAGCTTCCTGGACTGATATACCTTTCTAAGCGCATTCATAAAGGCATCGAACTGGCCATCTCCCTGAGCATGTTCCTCCACGGTATCTCCCTCAATTTCGACTGAAACTGTGGTCGATGGTTTTAACCCTTTGGAATGCGTCAGCACGAACGATTTAACGAATACTTTTTGCTGGTAAGTACTGCTGTCGAGTACATCCGATATAATATAGGGCAGATCTTCTTTAGTAACCACCTCTTTCTTATCCCCAAGCTCAATGATGCGTTGGGTCACCTTCTTTAACTCTTCTTCGTTAAGTGTGAGTCCCAACTCATGGAGATTCTTTTGAATATTGGCCTTACCAGACGTTTTACCCAGCGCATATTTCCGTTTGCGCCCGAATCTTTCCGGTAAAAGATCATTAAAGTAAAGATTCTTTTTATTATCTCCATCTGCATGTATTCCAGCTGTTTGTGTAAATACATTATCTCCTACAATTGGTTTATTGGCCGGGATACCAAAACCGCTAAATGCCGAGACCAGCTTGCTTACTTTAAAAAGAGAGGATTCATCTACATTGATCTCAAACTCCGATAGAAAATCATTGATTACGGCTACTACGCTGGCCAGTGGTGCATTTCCTGCACGTTCGCCCATTCCGTTGACCGTGAGGTGAAGTCCATGACAACCAGCTTTAAGGGCTTCCATCACGTTTGCTACACTAAGATCATAGTCGTTGTGACCATGAAAATCAAAATGAATATCCGGATATCTTTTTACGATCCTGGAGACATAATCATGGGCTTCCCCGTGGGTAAGAACACCCAGTGTATCGGGCAGCATAATTCTTTTTAGGGGCTGAGTTACTAAAAAATCAAGAAACTCCATCACATATTCTTCGGAGTTTCTCATTCCGTTACTCCAGTCCTCCAGGTATACATTGGTTTGAATCCCCCTTTGCCCTGCCTGCTGAATAACGCCTTGAATATCTTTAAAATGTTCCTTCGGACTTTTCTTTAACTGATGGACAAGATGGTTTAGAGACCCCTTGGTGAGCAGGTTCTGTACCCTGGCACCTGCTTTTTCCATCCAATCGAGCGAACTTCCATTATCTACAAAGGTGAGAACCTCAATTCTATGCGAATACCCCTGTTCTGACGCCCAGTTTGAAATCTGACGAACAGAATCGAATTCGCCTTCAGATACCCGGGCAGAGGCAATTTCTATACGATCTACCTTGAGTTCTTCGAGAAGTAATTTAGCCAGGGTAAATTTCTCAGATGCAGAAAATGATACCCCGGAAGTTTGTTCGCCATCCCGCAGCGTGGTATCCATTATCTCAATTCTTCTCTTCCCCATAGCGTTATTAATTCATCTTCCTTAAGCGTAATTGATTGTAAGCCGCCGCAGTTGTTTCTATAATGGTGAAGATTTAGCAAAGGATTCTATTTCATCCTTAATGTTCAGCAAATAATCGATATCATCAAAACCGTTAAGCAGATTTTCTTTTTTATAAGTATTGATATGGAAGGATTCACGGGCTTGTGTCCCTACGATACTAATCGTTTGATTGGGCAGGTTGAGTTCGAATTCTGTTTCCGGATCCCCTTCGATCGCCCTGAAAATCTCTTCAAGAAACGATTCACTGACCTGCACGGGAAGTACTCCAATGTTCAGGCAGTTATTTCTAAAAATGTCGGCAAAGAAACTGCTAACAACACATCGGAATCCATAATCATAAACCGCCCATGCCGCATGTTCCCTTGAAGAACCCGATCCAAAGTTTTTACCTCCCACAAGGATTTTTCCTTTATATATGGGATTGTTCAAAACAAAATGCTCCTTAGGGGTATTATCCGGATTATATCGCCAATCTCTGAAAAGGTTGTCCCCAAAGCCTTTTCGTTCAGTAGCTTTTAAGAATCGCGCGGGTATGATTTGGTCGGTATCTACATTCTCGATCGGCAAAGGCACCGCTGTGCTTTTTAGTATGTTGAATTTATCGTAAGCCATTTTTTACTTTTTTAGACAGATTCTAGAGTTTTTAATTTGCGGGGATCGGTTACTCTCCCGGTCACTGCTGCGGCAGCAGCAACTATAGGACTAGCCAACAGGGTCCGTGCACCAGGCCCCTGGCGACCTTCAAAATTCCTGTTTGAAGTACTAACGGCATATTTACCGGCAGGTATTTTATCATCGTTCATTGCCAAACAGGCCGAACAACCCGGTTCGCGCAGTTCGAATCCGGCTTCGGTAAGAATATCATAAATCCCTTCCGCGCGTATTGCTGCTTCTACCTTATGAGAACCTGGTACAAGCCATGCCGTAACATGGTCTGCTTTTTTACGGCCTTTTACCAGCTTAGCAAAGGCTCTAAAATCTTCAATTCTCCCATTGGTACAACTTCCCAGAAATACGAAGTCGATCTTTTTACCTAAAACATCCTCTCCTTCGTTAAAGTCCATATATTTCAACGATCGTTTATAGGTCGCAGCGCCTCCATCAATAGATGCCGCCAAAGGAATACCTCCTGAAATTCCGACACCCATGCCAGGATTAGTCCCGTAGGTGATCATCGGTTCGATATCTTCAGCATTAAAGCTGAGCTCCTTGTCAAAGATGGCGCCTTCATCGGTCTTTAATTCTTGCCAATACAGCATCGCCTTATCCCACTCGGCCCCCTTTGGGGCATATTCCCTTCCCTCAACATAGGCGAAGGTGGTCTCATCAGGTGCGATCATACCGCCTCGTGCCCCCATTTCAATACTCATATTGCAAACCGTCATACGACCTTCCATACTCATGTTCTCAAAGACATCACCGGAATATTCTACAAAATAACCCGTAGCACCAGAAGTGGAGAGCTTGGAAATAATATAAAGCACCACATCTTTAGGTGTGACGGCTTCGTTGAGTTCACCTGTCACCGAAATCCGCATACTCTTTGGTTTTGGCTGCATAATACATTGAGTGGCCAATACCATTTCAACTTCAGAGGTGCCAATACCGAAGGCTATGGCACCAAAAGCACCATGGGTACTGGTATGTGAGTCACCACAAACGATAGTTGATCCCGGAACGGTAATGCCATTTTCCGGCCCAATAACATGAACGATGCCGTTCTTTTCGTGCCCAAGGCCCCAATAGGGGATATTATGTGCTTCTGTATTGATTTCCAATGTTTTGAGTTGGTTTGCGGAAAGTGGATCCTTTACCGGTAAGTGTTGATCAACGGTAGGAGTATTATGATCAGCAGTCGCAAATGTACGCTCAGGATAGAGGACCTTAATATTTCTGTTTTTAAGCCCAAGAAATGCCACCGGACTAGTCACTTCGTGTACCAGGTGCCTGTCTATAAAAAGGACGTCCGGACCATTTTCAACTTTTCGGACAACATGTGAATCCCAAACCTTATCGAATAGTGTTTTTTTCATTTCCAAACATCTTAGTTCTAAAGCTTACAAATGTATGAAATGCAGTGTTTTCAACGTTGTTCTAGCCAGGCAGAAATTACGATGTTCAACACAATAGCTAATAGTGTAAAAATCACATAATCAATGCTTTATCTAATTATTAACCAGTACGCAGATTTACTCCCAATAGCTATTGTAAATCCCTGGATAGGTATGCCTGCGGGTATACATAATGTAGTTTAACAAAAACCAGAGCTAGTTTAACATATCAGTAACGATATGCCCCTGCGGTATTCTCTATCTTTCATATCGACTAATTATAATATAAACAACAATTAAAAACACAATCATGAAACAACAGTACCAAAGAAGTATGGTCCTTACACTGCTAGGGGCTTTAATGTTCTGTTCACAAGCCATCGCACAATTAGATCTTCCCAGAGGAAGTCAGATGGCCAAAGTATCTCAACGGATCGGCATCACCGATGTAACCATAGTCTATTCAAGGCCTAGCGTTAACGATCGGGAGATCTGGGGTGCTTTAGTTCCCTATGGAATGAATAATCTGGGATTTGGAACGGCCAAGGAATCGCCTTGGAGAGCAGGTGCAAACGAGAACACAATCATCAAATTCAGCGACGATGTTTCTGTAGAAGGCCAATCCTTAAAGGCAGGTAAATATGGCCTTCATATGATAGTAAATGAGGATAATACAGCCACGGTTATTTTTTCAAATAATCATGGGGCCTGGGGCAGCTATTTTTACGAACCGGGCGAAGACGCCTTACGTGTCGATGTATCGATGCAAGACATTTCACATGTAGAACAGCTAACCTATAACTTTAATGATGTCGACGCCAGCTCGGCAGTCGCTTCATTGAACTGGGAGAAAAAACAAATCCCCTTCAAGATCGAAGCCAATGTTTCAGAAATAGTAATGGCCGATATCAAGCAAAAACTACAGGATACTCCGGGATTCAGTCGTCAATCATGGGAACAGGCTGCAAATTATGCACTAAATAATGGAGGAGATCTCGATCAGGCTATGAGTTGGATAGATGCGGCTATTGAAGGTCAGTTTTTCAGTCAGAAAACCTTTAACAATCTCAATATTAAATCACAGATCCTGGCCAAGCAGGGTAATTCAGCAGCGGCCGATGCCTTAATGAAGGAAGCCATGCCTTTAGGTACGGTATTCCAGGTTCACGGATATGGACGACAGCTTATAGGACAGGGCGAACATGATAAGGCCATGGAGGTATTTAAATGGAACGCTAAGAATCATAAAGGTGCCTGGCCGGTAAACTATGGTTTGGCAAGAGCATATTCGGCCAAAGGGGATCATAAAAGCACTGTGAAATACCTCAAACTGGCACATGATAATGCGCCTGCCCAGGCTAATAAAGACAGGGTAGCAGCGAATCTATCGAAGGCCGAAAAAGGAGAGGGGATTAACTAGTATTATATTAGAAGCAAGTTAAGGGCCGAATGTCAAATTCGGCCTTTTTTAATGCCGCCAAAACTATTTACATACGTGAAACTTATAAAACGGTTGCCTGATTAGCTGATATGTGTCCAGATATCTTTTTGTTTCATCAACCTGGAATAGTTATGGGCGATGACCTTGTTGTGATCGAGTTCAAGACGGGGGTCTTCTTTTAAAAGTTGCTGAGCGCTGTAACGTGCAGTTTTAAGTATGTCGTTGTCTTTAATGAGATCGGCAATTCTAAGGTTGAGTAATCCGCTTTGCTGAGTTCCCATCAGGTCTCCCGGACCTCTCAGGCGAAGATCGACCTCCGCAATTTCGAAACCATCGTTTGTGCCCACCATAGTTTCGAGTCGGGTTTGCGCTTCTGAAGTTAGTTTGTGACCCGTCATGAGAATACAGTAACTTTGATCGGCTCCTCTACCAACCCGGCCCCGGAGTTGATGCAGCTGACTCAGCCCGAAGCGTTCGGCACTTTCAATAACCATTACCGAAGCATTTGGTATGTTAACCCCTACCTCAATTACGGTAGTCGCTACCATGATCTGGGTTTGTCCATCCACAAATCGTTTCATTTCATAGTCTTTGTCTTCTGTTTTCATCTTGCCATGGACAATAGATATCTGATATTCGGGCAGGGGAAAGTCGCGTACAATACTCTCATAGCCATCCATCAGGTCTTTGTAATCGAGGGCTTCAGATTCCTTGATCAGTGGGTAAACTATATACACCTGCCGGCCTTTGCGGATCTCCTCACGAATAAAATGAAATACTTTTAAGCGGTCCTTGTCTTTCCTATGGACCGTTTTTACCGGTTTACGTCCCGGTGGAAGCTCATCGATTACAGAGTTATCGAGATCGCCATAAAGGCTCATCGCCAGGGTGCGTGGAATTGGCGTTGCAGTCATTACAAGGATATGTGGAGGGATGATATTCTTATGCCATAATTTAGAACGCTGCGCTACCCCGAAGCGGTGTTGTTCATCTACTATGGCCAGCCCCAGGTTAAGAAACTGTACTTTGTCTTCCAAAACGGCATGAGTGCCTATCAGAATATGTAAGCTGCCATCTTGTAGTCCTTTATGAATCGGGTTCCGATCCTTGGTTTTCGTAGAGCCGGTCAGCAACATTATAGTCACTTTCAAGGAGCCCATTAATTGCTTTATACTGTTAAAATGCTGGGTGGCCAGGATCTCGGTTGGCGCAACAAGACAAGCCTGATATCCGTTATCTATGGCCAGAAGCATAGACATTAGCGCCACAACGGTTTTGCCCGAGCCCACATCTCCCTGAAGCAGCCGGTTCATCTGAGCCTGACTTCCCAGATCGGAACGAATCTCTTTGAGAACTCTTTTCTGGGCGTTGGTAAGAGAAAAGGGTAAATGGTCTTTGTAAAATGAGTTAAAATTCGATCCTACCTTCTCAAAAGGAAATCCTTTGATCTTCTGTCTGCGAAGAATTTTTTTTAGGATCAGTTGTAATTGGATATAAAACAACTCCTCGAACTTAAGCCGAAACTTGGCTTTGGCAAGGGTTTGCTGGTCTTTGGGAAAATGCGCATAAAAAAGGGCATCAGACCTGTCCATCAAACGCAACGAGGCTATGATCTCTTCCGATAGTGTTTCGGGAAAGCTTTTATTGGTTTCTGTAAAGAGTTGCTGTATTAATTTGATCAAAACCCGGTTGGTTACCCCACGGCTACTTAATTTTTCAGTTGAAGGATAGATCGGTTGCATGGCTATCCTCAGGCCCTTTTGGTGCTCTTCGAGCAGTTCCATCTCAGGGTGGGGCATGGAAAATCTGTTGCTAAACCAATTAACACGGCCGAAGATGACGTACTTCTGTCTAAGTTTAAGGTTTTTGGAGATCCATTTTTGCCCCCTGAACCATACGAGCTCTATTCTACCTGTCTCGTCTTCGAATTGGGCTACCAGACGCTTTCCCACCTTTTGATCTACACTTTTCACCTCCGTGACCCAGCCAATGATCTGGACCTCCGATTCTGTGCGACTGAGCTCCCGGATCTTATAATACTGGGTCTTATCTATATAGCGGTTTGGGAAGTGATGTAACAGGTCGTCATAGGTATGAATCGCAAGTTCGCTTTTAAGTAATTCGGCCCTTCCGGGCCCAACGCCTTTCAGATAAGTAATCGGGGTTTGGAGCAAATCAGGATTCATCTGACTAAATTAGTCTTTCAACTATACAACTGCAATATTCCAAAATGCTAAATTTGGCATAGCTTATGTTCAAATAGTCTTATGAATCATCGCTTACTTTTATATTGGATTTTCCTTACGGTATGTTTCTCATCTTTTCCTCAGCAAGCGGTGGATTTCACTTCGGGCAACATCGATATCGCCATCGACCCTTATAAAGAAACTATTAAAGGAAGCGTCGTCTATGAATTTGAAACCTCACTAAAAGGAGATTCGATTATGATCGATGCCCGCGATCTGACGATAATGAGCGTAAAGATCAATGGAAAGAAGACCGATTATAATTACGATGGAAATCAGCTGATCGTTTTTAAAAGATATAGGGCAAACAAATCCTATAGCTTAAAAATATTCTATAAAGCACAACCCAAAAAGGCGGTCTATTTCCTGGGCTGGCACGATCAGATCTCCGGGAATAACCAGGTATGGACTCAGGGTCAGGGGAAATATTCGAGCCATTGGGTGCCCAGTTTTGATGATATGAGTGAAAAACTCGTCTTCGATCTGCGGATAGCCTTTAACAAGGATTATGAATTGGTGGCCAATGGAATACTCTCAGAAACCGAGATAAAGGATTCGGTTAAAACCTGGAGGTATTCCATGAAAGACCCGATGAGCAGTTACCTTTTGGCTTTTGCTGCAGGACCTTATCAATCTAAAATCATACATTCTTCATCTGGTATACCCATCCAGCAGTATATCTATACCGATCAGGCCAGCAAATTTGAACCTACATATAGATATACTCCAGCGATCATGGACTTCCTGGAGGACGAGATCGGAGTAGCATATCCGTGGCAGAACTATAAACAATTACCCGTCCGAGATTTTTTGTATGCGGGTATGGAAAATACAGGAACCACCATTTTTTCTGATGGATACCTTATAGACTCACTAGCATTTTCAGACCGGAATTATGTAGAAATAAATGCTCATGAGATGGCTCATCAGTGGTTTGGAAATATGGTTACCGAGTTCGGTGCAGAAGACCATTGGCTTCATGAGGGATTTGCAACCTATTACTCATTGCTGGCTCGTGGAGAAGTTTTTGGCGAAGATTTCTACTATTGGGAACTATTCGAAATGGCTAAGAGATTAGACGAGGGTAAAGCCGAAGCTCTCACCGATCCATCGGCCAGTAGCCTCACATTCTATGAAAAGGGGGCGTGGGCCCTTGTGATTCTCAGAGATCGGGTAGGGGATACAGCCTTCAGAGCAGGAGTGCAGAAATTTTTAAAGGACTACGCATTTAAAAATGCCGGAATTGATGATTTTATTCAAAGCCTCCAGCCTCATACCGAATACGATCTCGGAGTTTTCGAAGAAGAATGGTTGCAAGCGGTTGAATTTCCATCAGCCACTGCGATAAATTATCTAAAAGAAAACAACAAGGGAATCAGGGATTGGCTCTTGCTCAGGCGCGAACTTACGACCAGTGCGGAGGCTAATGAGGTAATTATAAAGCGTTATTGGAACGAGCTAACTCCCCTTGAACTTAAAAAAAAGATCCTATCCAAATTTACAAAATCGCTGTCTACAGACTTTATAAAGGAGTTATTCGAGACAGGGGAACCGGAATTACGTAAGATGCTGGCAGTACAACTGGAAAGGATAGCGCCGGAATTGAAATCTGAGTTCGAGTCATTGCTTGATGATGACAGCTATATCAGCAGGGAAAATGCGCTGTTCAAGCTATGGATATATTTTCCGGCTAGCCGATCTGAATACCTCGATCGGACACGGGGAATTGTAGGATTGCCCAACTATAACATCAGGATACTTTGGCTATTTTTAGCCATCCTCACACAGGAATACGAGACACCAGAAGCCAGGGCCACATATAAAGAAGAACTTTTCGGCTATACATCGCCAGGAGTACGCTTACGAGATCAGGCAGAATGCTTTTTCGGTGATTACAGAGGTCTTTGAACTACCCGATCAGAACCTGAAAGACCTGGTAAATGCTTCGGTTCATAGGGTCTGGCAATTCAGGTCTTTTGCCCGTCAATTGTTAAACGGGATTCTGAAGGATAATAACCAAAGGATACGATTACAGGAATTATCAGATGGACTAAACGAAGAAGAAAGGCGTTTTATAACTAAACAACTAGAGGTAAAATGAGAGCTTTGGTAATTTCAGGAGGTGGAAGTAAAGGTGCTTTTGCAGGTGGAGTAGCTCAATATCTTATGCAAGGACTGGGCTATCATTACGATCTCTTTCTGGGAACATCAACCGGAAGCTTGCTAATTTCACACCTCGCTCTCCAAAAGATTGAAAAGATCCGGGAAGTATATACCACCGTTAATCAGGATAGTATTTTTAGCAATTGTCCTTTTGTAATTCAAAAGAAATATGGAGTCGATAATATTGGTATTAACCATTGGAACGTTTTGAAAAACTTTTACAAAGGGAGTAAGACCTTCGGGGAAAGCCATAACCTGCTTCAATTGATCAAAAACACACTGACAAAGGAAGAGTTTATCGCTCTTAAGCACGGCGCCAAGGACATAGTGGTTACCGTCTCAAACCTTTCACTTAACCAGGTTGAGTATAAATCCATAAAGGAATTCGACTACGAAGAGTTTTGTGAATGGATATGGATATCATGTAATTACACGCCATTTATGAGCCTGGTGCGCAAGAATGGTTGTGAATACGCGGATGGGGGCCTTGGGAGTATGGTGCCTATCGAAGAGGCGGTAAAAAGAGGGGCAACGCAGGTCGATGCGATTATCCTCCATACCGAAATGACCCACTTCAACAGGCTGCCTTCAAGAAATGCATTTTCCCTGCTGACCAGTATGTTTGCCTTTATGCTAGACCGTATCGAAAAACAAAATATCCGGATCGGCAAGTATGTTGCCAACCATAACGATGCCATCATCAATTTCTATTTTACCCCAACGGTGTTAACGACCAATTCGCTGATCTTCGATAAAGACAAAATGACCTCCTGGTGGGAAAGCGGCTATGACTATGCGATGAGTAAAAACCTCGATCAGAGTGAGATCGAGCCAGAATAGCGCATGATGTTCAGTTGTTTACCAAAGTGAACTTATCTCCTTCTTTACATAAGAAAGAGCTGTAGCAGAGGGAGATTGCTTATCCATGGTAGAATTGAGAATATCCTCCCTTAGTTTATCTGCTGCGTCGGCCTGACTCATTGCGGCTTTACGGATCGCCTGTATCGTAGCATTCTTGGCAGCCTTGATAATATTCCAGCATTCATCGCTCATATAGATTTGCTGGGAGAGATTATGTTCAAATTCTTTTTCTATCGTACGGATCAGCAAATGTTCGTATTCGTTTTTATCGGAGTTTTTTGGTGCAACGCGGACCACTAAACTCGGAATAGAAATCCTTTCCAGAAAAAGAGCCATTCGTTCATAGGCCTGAAGCCTGATGGGAAGGCTGTTTTTTTGCGATTCTTTGTGAAGTAAATAGCGTCTTCTGCCTTCTTCGTTGTTGGTATGTAGTCTGAAAAAGTAAAAGGCTACTGCCCCTGTTACTACTGCGGGTAGCAGAAATGCAAAAAGTTGAAAAATATCATCGCCGGTCATTTTGGTGGTGTTTAGTTCAGTTTACTTTTAAAGAACGAATGGCCTTAAAAAATAGTATTTCTTAAAGAAATAAAGACTATTGCTACTTCTTTACGGTCTCTCTCACTTTAAGATAAAAGCTGTTAAATCGTGGATGGATTCTTATCTGATAGTTTTCTCCTGTGCCCTCTAAATAGGAAACAGATACCCGATCCTTGGCGACCTTATTTAAATGACCAAGAATTGAAAGGGATCGCGAATAAGTGGTTTGCGGGTCACCAACTGAATCTAACTGGCTGATAACCGCGGCTTCGGTATCAGGGTAAGCCGCCAATACATCAGCAATTTTACCGATAAATACCTGGCCTTCTTCCGCTACATCGGTTGCAGAAGAGCCATTACCAAATAACATCGCTTTATTCAGCTCTACAATTATTGCGCCCTCCTTAACTCCAACACGTGCATTTTCCCCTAAGGTTTGTTTAAATCCGGTAATGACCAGCAGTCCAATAGAATCGTTCTTGCTAAACTCGTCGTTGATCGTCTTTAGTTTAGCTTCTTTATCCCTAAGACTCGCCAGTGTTTGCCCGATGGATTCCGAACGCTGCTTAGACGATTCGGTAAAAATTTTCAGGTTGTTGAGCAGGGTAGCGTTTGCTTCCTGTAATTCAGCCACCTGTGCTTCAAATTCATCAGCTTTGGCTACACTGATACGTTCGGTTTTCCTGGCTTCGAGCAGTTCGTTGTCTTTTTCTACAATCTCGGTGTTTAAACGATCGAGTTCTGCCTGCAATTCTTTTTTGCTTTGAGCCAGAGACGTATTGGCCACTAAGAATGCGATAATGCTAATGGGTAATAGTTTTTTCATAGACCTTTTCTCTAATAAACTGGTTGCAAAAATATACTTTTCTTCTCAAAAAGACTTACACTAACTCAACTCGATATCAGCAGGTCAATGCACCTTACCTACTCTTGCTGCAGGTAATCAAGGCTCATTTGGGCCAATGCCTTTACGCCCAGCAGCAATCCGCTTTCATCGATCATAAAATCTGGTGTATGATGTGGAAACGATTCCGTATTTCCCGGGGTCATTCCGCCCAGGAAGAAATAGAAGCCCGGAACATCTCTCTGAAAATAGGAGAAATCCTCTGCGCCCGTTTTAGCCTTTTGTGCCCTTACATTATCATCGCCAGCCACTTTGGTTAAACTGGGCAACATACTGCCGACCAAATCCGGGTCGTTATAGGTGATGTCTGTACTCGATTTAATCTCGATAGTAGCATCTCCACCATAAGCCTTGGCTATAGCCGGAACCATTTCTTCCATTCTTTTATTTATATGCTTTTGCATATCGTAATCAAGCGTGCGGATGGTCCCGATCAATTCGGCGCTCTCGGGAATGATATTGAATCGTACCCCGGAGGTGATCTTCCCAACAGATATAACCGCAGCTTCATTAGTTAGATCTGATTCCCTGCTGATAATAGTTTGAAGTCCGTCTATGATCTTGGCACTGATCAAAATTGGGTCCACACCACCCCAGGGTTGCGACCCATGGGTCTGCTTACCCTTCACCTGGATAACAAATCGCTGTGCTGCCGCCATGGCGCCACCAGATTTATAGGCGATGATTCCGACCGGCGTCTGAGAATTGATATGGAGACCAAAAATAGCATCCACATCAGGATTTTTTAATACCCCCTCTTTAATCATAAGCAGAGCCCCGCCTTCCTCTCCCGGAGGCGGTCCTTCTTCAGCCGGCTGAAAAATAAATTTAACCGTACCCCTAAGCTTGTCCTTGTTTTTAGCCAGTACTTCTGCCACTCCCATAAGGATTGCCGTATGAGTATCATGGCCGCAAGCATGCATCACCCCAGATTTTCTTCCAAGAAATTCGGCGGTAACCATCGATTTAAACGGGAGGTCATTCCGCTCAGTGACCGGCAGAGCATCCATATCGGCCCGAAGCCCAACAACCTTGCCCGGCTGATCGCCCTTGAGTATCCCGACAACCCCTGTATGGGCAACACCGGTTTTGACTTCAATCCCAAGTGATTCTAAATGCCTGGCAACTTTTTCGGCTGTTTTAAATTCCCGGTTCGATAATTCAGGATTCTGGTGTATATCCCGTCGCCATTCTATTACCCTGGACTCGACCATCTTGTAATCTTCCTCTGGAATGCTGGTTTGAGACATCACTGCCAGGGCAACCAGACTCAGGCTGGTACTTAAAATATATTTCATGTGGTTGATCATTTAAAACTTTATAAGATTATAACCGCTGTTCTGTAACTGGATAAGCGCAGTCATAGCGGAAAGAGCGAACTGGACTTCTGGAAGAACATCTTCTTTGGGAATATCTCTCGACAAAGAGGATTGCCCGCAAAAAATTATTTGTACACCGGCATTATGAAGCTCTAGCAAGAGTTGATGATTTGGATTCTCAACACCGTATTTCCTTTGGTACGCCTCAGTCAGCATAATATCCTTCGAAGCCTTATTATGTATCACCATAACCGCCTTTAGCTTCTCAGCAGGAACGCCGCTCCTGGCATGCATGTTGAGATATCGCGCTACCGTTTCGATCGAAGGATTAAGTCTGTCTGGGGCCTCAGGGCTGTTCATAATATCGAATACAGCTTTAAAGACCAGTGTGGTATCGGTAGGGTAATCCGGTTTATGGATATCCCATACTTTTCCATATTCTTTAATTATTGGTCCTGCAGTTTTCACTTGCGAATATACCTCTGAGTGAATTGCAGCTATTAAAATAATGATTGGGAATCTTACCATTAAAAAAATACGTGCCATCATAGAATTTCTAAATATATTCAAATTGATGAAACTCTGGGGCCGCATTTTTGTAATAATTAAAAATCATCTTTTTCATGCGGTGAAATATGGCTAAATTCACACGGTAAAATGTTCAGGCTTTGAAGGATTATTTAAAAGAACTCAATGAAGCGCAAAGAGCGCCGGTACTGCACAAGGAAGGCCCCTTGATTGTAATTGCCGGTGCAGGATCGGGTAAAACACGGGTGCTTACGTATCGGATTGCTCACCTGATGGAGCAGGGCGTAGATTCTTTTAATATTCTGGCTTTAACCTTTACCAATAAAGCAGCCAGGGAGATGAAGCAGCGTATAGCCGACCTGGTTGGAGGTTCCGAGGCCAAGAATTTATGGATGGGCACTTTCCATTCGGTATTTGCCAGGTTATTGAGGTCCGATGGCCCAAAACTTGGCTATCCCAGCAATTTTACCATTTACGATACACAGGACAGTCAGCGTCTAATCGCCTCTATCATTAAGGAAATGGGGCTCGACAAAGACATCTACAAATACAAACAAATTCAAAACCGTATCTCTGCTTTCAAGAATAGCCTGATAACGGTAAAGGCCTATTTTCAAAACCCGGAACTTATAGAGGCCGATGCTATGGCAAAGCGGCCCAAACTGGGGGAGATCTACAAAAACTATGTGGATCGATGCTTTAAAGCAGGCGCAATGGATTTCGATGATCTTTTGCTGCGTACCAACGAGCTGCTAAACAGGTTTCCCGACGTGCTGGCCAAGTACCAGGAACGGTTTCGTTATATATTGGTCGACGAGTACCAGGATACCAATCACTCACAATACCTGATCGTAAGAGCCCTGGCCGACCGTTATCAGAATATTTGTGTAGTAGGCGATGATGCCCAGAGTATATATTCGTTTCGAGGGGCGAATATTACCAATATCCTAAATTTTCAACGGGATTATGACGATGTAGCCGTATACAGGCTGGAGCAAAATTACAGGTCAACAAAAAACATTGTAAATGCCGCAAATTCGATTATTGCCAATAACAAGCACCAACTCGAAAAAGTGGTGTGGACAGCAAACAATGAAGGTTCAAAAGTAAAACTACATCGCAGCCCTACAGATGCAGACGAAGGTCGTTTTGTTGCAAGCTCTGTTTTTGAGCACAAGATGCAACAACAAATGCCTCATTCCGATTTTGCAGTATTATATCGAACAAATTCACAATCCAGGGCTATCGAGGATGCCATGAGGAAAAAAGATATTCCTTACCGGATATTTGGAGGGCTTTCCTTCTATCAACGCAAGGAGATCAAAGATCTGCTTTCGTATTTGCGCCTGGTGATCAATCCAAAAGACGAGGAGGCGCTGAAGCGGATCATCAATTTCCCGGTCCGTGGTATCGGTCAGACGACCATTGATCGTCTTACCATTGCTGCAAATCATTATTCGCGATCGATTTTCGAGATTATAGAAAACCTGGAGAAGCTCGATTTAAAAATCAATGCCGGTACCCGACGAAAACTCGAGGACTTTGCAAATATGATCAGGAGTTTCCAGATTATGAATCAAGAGGCCGATGCCTTTACCCTGGCCGAACATGTGGTGAAGAAATCAGGATTATTGGTTGAATTCAAAAAAGATGGTACCCCTGAAGGTGTTACCCGAATTGAAAATCTTGAAGAACTTCTCAACGGGATCAAAGATTTTGTTGAAGGGCAAAAGGAACTGGCCGACACCAAAGGGGATCTCACCGAGTTTTTGGAGGATGTTGCCCTTGCCACAGATCTGGATAATGATAAAGGAGATACAGACCGGGTGGCTTTGATGACCGTTCATATGGCCAAGGGGCTCGAATTTCCATATGTTTATATCGTTGGACTGGAGGAAGATCTGTTTCCTTCGGCCATGAGTATGAACACCCGTAGCGAACTTGAAGAAGAGCGGCGGCTATTTTATGTCGCACTCACCCGAGCCGAAAAACAGGCCTATATCACCTACACCCAAAATCGTTATCGTTGGGGAAAGCTTATCGATGCTGAACCCAGCAGGTTTATCGAGGAAATCGATGAAGCTTTTGTGGAAGATCTGACCCCTGCATCGACCTATACTTATAAACCATTTGTAAGCCCCGATATATTCGGGAATAGTGGAACCTCTCGCAAGGCTCCGGCAAAGGTTTCAGGGAGGATTTCACCTGCCGATAATCAATTACGCAAACTTCGGAAGTTAAAACCGAGTCTCTCACAGCCTATAGGAAATACAGATCAGGCAGTTTTGGATCTCGAAGTAGGCTCGCTGGTAAATCATGGCCGCTTTGGAAAGGGTAAAGTCTTAAAAGTTGAAGGGAACGGTCACGATAAAAAGGCCGAGATCCAGTTCGAAAAAGGCGATACCAAGAAACTCCTCTTGCGTTTTGCCAAACTGGAAATCTTGTAAGGCCTCCCCTAAAACCCTGGTATATGAAAGCAGAGCGGATCAGGATCTATGAAGAAAATCCCAACCCCAAGGCTATTGACCGGGTTGTGAAAATCCTGCGCAAAGGCGGTTTGATTATTTACCCCACCGACACGGTTTACGGATTGGGATGTGATATCACTAACACAAAGGCCATGGAACGCCTGGCCAGGATTAAAGGTGTAAAAGTTCATCAATACCACTGGTCTTTTGTATGTGCAGATCTTAGCAACCTATCAGATTATACACGACATATCGATACCCCGTCTTTCAAAATACTTAAAAAAGCATTGCCAGGGCCCTATACTTTTGTTCTAAATGGAAATAATAGTCTACCCAGGGAATTTAAAAAGAAAAAGACCGTAGGAATCAGGATACCCGATCACAATACGGCCCGGGCACTGGTAAAAGAACTAGGACATCCGATAATATCTACCTCAATAAAAGATGAAGATGAACTTATCGAATATACCACAGACCCTGATATGATCTATGAGAAGTGGCACCAACTGGTCGATGCGGTGATCGATGGAGGATTTGGTGGGAATATACCTTCAACTGTGGTAGACTTAACAGGTGAGGTACCGGAGGTCATCAGGCCGGGAAAAGGAACCAGCGATCTTTGGTAATAAAAAAGCCGCGACCCAAGGCCGCGGCTGATATATAATTTTTACACCAGATTAGTTGGCGATCGCAGGATCTTTCATTCCTTCTTCGATCATACTGTAAAACTGATCCAGTTTTGGGAGTACCACTATACGGGTTCTTCTGTTCTTGGCCCTGTCGGAAACATTATCGTTACCTGCTAGAGGTACATAATAACTTCTGGCAGCAGCAGTCATCCTTGCAGGATCTACAGAAAAATCGTTCTGAAGTATGCGCACAACGGCTGTAGCTCTCTTGGCACTAAGATCCCAGTTATCTAGAAGTACGCCACTACGGTAAGGTACATTATCTGTGTGTCCTTCTACCATGAACTCAAAATCGGGTTTGTTATTCACTACCTGAGCTACTTTACCAAGTACTTGCTTTGCAGCGTTGGTAACATTGTAACTTCCGCTTCTAAAGAGAAGCTTATCGGAGATAGAAACAAAGACAACTCCTTTTTCAACACTGATCTCTATATCTTCATCGTCCAGATTGCCAAGCACTCCTTTCAGGCTTTGGACCAACGATAGATTCACAGAATCTCTTCGTGTAATCGCATTTTGCAATTTGCGAATAGTCAGGTCTTTTTCCTGAAGACTCTCAAGTGATTTTTCCAGGTTTTCGGCACCTTTGGTAGTTAGGGTAGTAAGGTTACCCATATTGTTGATCAACTCCTGATTATTGGCTTTCAGAAATGCATTCTGATCTTCCAGGGTATTCATACGAGCTTCTGCGGTTGCTTTTTCTTCTAAACAACTATTCAGTTTAACGGTCGCAGAATTTAATAAGTCTTGCGTCTCTTTTTGTTGTGCCTCAAGATCAGCATATTTCTTCTGTGATACGCATGAAGACAAGAGAACGGCTAATCCCACAAAGCCTAAAATAATTTTTTTCATGATAATGATTCTTATGTTAAGTGTTTTAAAATTTTGAGATATTCAGAAAGTTTCAAGCGAAATTATAGAATAACCTATCCCGCCTCAGGCAAAATTAGTTAATCTTTTACTAATTTATCATAAATACTTACCTGATCTACGTAATGAGACCACACTATGGACTTTGTAGTGTAATACTTTGTTAGAAAATTGCTTTTTTCTCTCTTCTTATACATCTTCCTTAATTGGCGATAATAGCTAAGATGAGCACGTAATACAGCAATACAGTGGACAAATTTAAATTGGAAAATAAATCGTATCGCCGCAATGCCGTCGAGTATGAGTCGGGCTAATATAATCGGGAATGCCCTTCTCCTGGGTAGATTTTTTGTAATGGAAAACAGTGAGTTTCTAAAATTCAAATATGTTTTTTTCGGATTCATATTACTGAGCGTCGACCCACCCAAATGATAAACATGGCTATGACCTACATAGTGTATCTTCCATCCATGATTCTGAGCCCTCCAACAAAGATCTACCTCTTCCTGGTGCGCAAAATAATCTTCATCAAATCCATTGAGATCATCAAAAACCGCTTTCCTGATAAACATACAGGCCCCGGTAGCCCAAAACACCTCCTTTACGTCATTATACTGGCCCTGGTCTTCTTCAATAGCCTGAAAAATTCGCCCACGGCAAAAAGGATATCCCAGCATGTCGATAAATCCTCCTGCAGCACCGGCATATTCGAAGTGATCCCGTTTTCTAAGATCAAGAATTTTAGGTTGAATAACAGCAACGTTTTTATGCTTAATAAAATGAGGGATTATTGGCTCGAGCCAATTTGGCGTTACTTCCACGTCGGAATTTAAAAGGCAGTAAATGTCGGCCTCAATATGTTTTAAGGCATCGTTATACCCTTTTGCAAATCCCCCATTGGTACTGTTCTCTATAATTCGGACTTGCGGAAACTTATTTTTAAGCAATGCCACTGATCCATCAGACGATGCGTTGTCTACCACATATATGTCGGTATTTTGGGAATATGATATAACAAAAGGGAGAAATTGCTCCAAAAGAGCTTCTCCATTCCAATTAAGTATGACAACAGCAATATTCAAAACGGATGCAAATTAACGGCTAAAATCAGGAATTTGCTCTAAAAAGGTATATTTTTCTCCCTCGGGATCCAGTTTACAAAAATAGTGCTGCAATCCATTGGTAAGCATTAAATAGCTGGCTTTCATCTGAAGATTATAGCGTGCTACCTGGTCGAAGGCTTCCTGAGTAAGACTTTGAGTATATGATTTACATTCTACCAGAAGCGCTATAGAGCCGTCTGGATTAAACACTACAATATCGTATCGCTTGGTGAGATCATTGATCGTGATTTTTTTTTTCTACATTGACAAGACTGGCCGGAAAATGTTTATGGTTGATGAGCCAGTGAACCGCATGTTGCCTTACCCATTCTTCTGGTTGTAACACCACAAATTTTTTGCGGATGATATCAAAGATCAGGATCTTATTTTCGCTACTTTTGACCCTAAAGTCGCAGGCCGGAAAGTTCAATAACTGCATCGTACAAATGTCATTATTTTTTTTGGATGGAGGAAGTTAAACAGATCGTAGACAATATACGCAAAGGCAATATTGCGCCCGTTTATTTCCTGATGGGCGATGAGGCCTATTTTATTGACCGAATTTCTGACTTTATCGCCGAAAATGTTCTGACCGATGAAGAAAAGGGGTTTAACCAACTTATTCTCTATGGTAAAGAAACCAGTGTTGAGGATATTATTGGTAATGCGAAGCGTTACCCGATGATGTCGGAAAGGCAAGTGGTTATTGTAAGGGAGGCTCAGCATTTGTCTCGTCAGATTGATAAAATGTCTCAATATGTTGAAAATCCGCAGAGGACTACGGTTCTTGTAATGTGCTACAAGTTTAACAAGCTAGATAAAAGGAAGAAACTTTATAAAACACTTCAGAAAAGCGATGCAGTGCTTTTCGATAGTAAAAAGCTCTATGAAAACCAGGTAGCCGATTGGATACGAAAGATGCTCAAGGGAAAAGGGTATTCTATCTCACACAAGTCTTCGGCTTTACTTGTCGAATTTCTGGGTACGGACTTAAGCCGGATCAATAACGAGCTGGAGAAACTAAGGATAGTACTTGCGAAGGGTTCCGAGATCACCCCCGAAACTATAGAGAAGCATATTGGCATCAGCAAAGACTACAACAATTTTGAATTAAGGCGAGCTCTTGGTGAACGTGATTTTGTAAAAGCCACCAAGATCATGAAATATTTTGCCAGAAACCCAAAGGAAAACCCATTTGTAGTTACCGTTACACTCTTACATAGCTTCTTTGCACAACTGCTGCAATATCATGGATTACACGACCACAATCCGAAGCATGTGGCCAGTAGCCTTAGAATAAACCCCTATTTTGTTTCGGAAATACAGACCGCCGCCAGGAATTACCCGATGAAGCAGGTGAGCCAGATCGTTTCCAAGTTGCGTGAAATGGATATGAAAGGAAAAGGTGTAGGCGCCCAGAACCTGAGTCAGGAGGACTTATTGAAAGAACTACTTGTAAAGATCACATAAGATTTACTTCCGGTCTATACTAAATCTTCCAGGGCCTACTAGAAAAATCACTATAAAGACTACCAGAAATAGAAAGGCCTTTTCCTTATCAGAAAAGGGATCGGCACTATGATGAATAAATGCAGCGACAAACATAGTGATCGCGGCTGGTATGGCGGCCCATCTGGTTTTAAGACCTATAATAATAAGGATAGGGCAAACAAATTCCCCGATGACTGCCAGGAATAGGGAAGGGGAGGCACCAATTCCAATAGGATCCGGAAATTCGAAATTTCCAGAAATGAGACGGTTAAATTTCCCCAGCCATGGGTCAGTAGAAAGATCGATGGAAAAATGCGAAGGATCGCTAAGCCGATATCGGATTTTAAGGTTTTGGCCATAGTTTATAAGATTGGATATGCAATAAAATTACATTTTTTTTGACAATATCATAAAATTGAATGCATAATATGGTCTATAGTACTCACCAGAAGGTCTGCATTTTCCTTATTAAAAGACAGTGGTGGTTTAATTTTAGAACGTTGTCAAAGGGGCCGTCGGTCCCAACCAGAATATTATTCTGCCTCAATTCATTTTTTATTTTTTGGGCGAGCAGGGTAAGCGGACTACCGTCGGTTTTGGCGAGTTCCACACCAAGAAACATACCGAAGCCACGGACATCGGCTATTTCAGTATATTTCTTTTGAAGTCCTGATAAAAGGAGTTTTAGATGGTCGCCAATTTCTTTAGCCCGATCCTGTAATCTTTCGGTTTCTATGACTTCGAGAACCGCCATCCCTATGGCACAAGACACCGGATTACCGCCAAATGAACTAAAGAATTCTGGTCCCTGTTCAAATTTTCGGGCTATTTTGTCGGATGTAATCACGGCCCCGATCGGATGTCCATTACCCATCGGCTTGCCCAGAATCACTATGTCGGGTACCACCTCATGCAATTCGTAACCCCAAAATGCTTCCCCCAGTCTACCGAAACCCACCTGGACTTCATCGCTAATACAGAGGCCACCCCGATCGCGAACATGCTGGTATACCGATTTTAGATATCCTTTGGCCAGAGGGACCTGACCTCCACAACCCATTACTGGTTCAGCAACAAATGCTGCAATTTCGATCCGAGAATTGGAAATATTTTCGGAAGCAGTTACAGCATAGTGACGCCCGCATTCTGTTTCGGATGTGAATCCCGAACCAAAATATTTTGGCATTGGGGTTTCGATAATATTCGGACCCCTCCCATCTTTGCCGGCAGATGCATATTTGTAATGACTGATCTCTGTGCCAACAGTGGTATGCCCATGGTATCCGTGTTCGAGGACCATAACACCCTTCCTGGCTGTATATGTCCGGGCAATCCTGATCGCCAGGTCACTGGCCTCACTTCCAGAGTTCACAAAAAACACCTTATTGAGCGAACCGGGAAAACGGTCTAATAAACGTTCACCATAACGGCTCAATAAGTCGTATAGGTAGCGGGTGTTTGTATTTAGACGGGCCATTGCACGCTGACCCGCTTGGACTACATGAGGATGGCAATGCCCTACCAGCATAATATTGTTATAGGCGTCTAAAAATGTCTCACCACGACTATCATACATATATTGAAAGGCGGCACCTTCCATGGCTATCGGTGTCTCATAACTCAGAGAAAGCGATTTGCTCATGATTTGTCTTCTTAGGCCGATCAGTTTTGAAATATCAGTACTGTTAACCGATGCAAAGCCCAGGGATGTCCTAAAAGTATTTCTCGCCAGTAGGGGGTTAATTTTAAGCCAATCTCTTAACAAGTTCCAGGCTGGCTCCTCACTAATTGTGATATATTCAGATTCAGGTTTCGTTTTCTTCCCATAGGCCGAATTACATACACTAACACATAATCGGGCAGCGATAAGATAATATAGCACATCTAATTCGACTTCCTCCAGTGGCAATATATCGTGATAACCCTTAAGAACCTGAACTGCACTTTCTAATGGATGTACTTTCCTGAACATGGCATAGGTAATCCCGATGGCCACCTCATTGATCAGCCAGGAATACGCCAGGTCACCGAAATCAAAAATACCTCTAACGCGACCATCGGCTACTGTTACATTCCAGTCGTTGGCATCATTATGAAGAATAGATTTTCGCAATCCTGAAGTATGGGGTACCACGTTTTCTTCGAACTGCAGAAAAAAATATGACACCAAACTACGGTCTGCAGGGTCATCAATATGCTCAAGAAGAGGAAGATTCGATCTGAAATGACGCAGATCCCATGAATTTTCTCTTGCCGCTACGGATGGCTCCGTTAACGCCTGCAGTTGTTGGCTCATAGAAGCAAGCAGTGCCCCAAAGGAATTGAGTAACTCATGGTTTTGTGTTGCTGAACCCAATAATTCACCATCGACATAGGTGAGCAGCCGGTAGATATAGTCTCCGCCGATCACATAAGAAGCTTCGTTTTTGGCTAGAATCGATTTTGGGAATTGATAGGCCTTAACACGGCTGAGTTGTATCAGTACACGATGCTCTGCCTCAATAATAGAAAGTGATTCCTCCGAATAGCGTTGTCTTTTGAATATAAAAATTTGCTCAGAGGTATCAACCCTAATGGTTTGATCTTCGAACCCCTCCAGCCGTTTCAGGCTGATGATATTGAGCTCGTAATGATGTTTTAATATTTTTTTTATTTCCTCCAATGCTTCAATTACTGAAGAATAAACTTAAGCCAATTCTTATGAATGCAAAAAAAATAGTCGTAGTGCAGACTTATTTTTATGTTTTTCCTTGCTTAGAGCAAATGTGGTATCATCAAAGGCCGTATAGTATTCTATTTTTCCGGCAATCTTAAGGAGGGAGTAGTCCAAAAAACACTCCTGGCTCACCAGAAGCAATAGTGGGTACTGTATAGATTAAAATAAGGAAAGGTGAGAAACAGCCATCGGACTTTGCACTAAAATAAAAATTCCCTACTGTTGAAGCCTAAATAAGAATAGGATAGCCAGAGGAGTATTTAGTTATGGCACTATTTAAGTCGGGGGTAGTCTGCGGGGTTCGATTCATGCATGATCCCATATACTTTTTCGAAGATATCCTCGGCGTTCGGTTTTGAGAAATAATCCCCATCGGATGCATAAGCCGGTCTATGCGCTCGGGCACTGAGTGTTTGCGGGGCACTATCCAAATACATATATGCCCCTTGTTTCTCTATGATTTCACCTATAAGATAGGCCGAACATCCACCGGGAACATCCTCATCGATAACCAATAAGCGATTGGTTTTTTTGATGCTTTCCAGTACATCTCTATCTATATCAAAGGGTAGTAACGACTGCGCATCGATCACTTCTGCATCGATACCAACTTCTAAAAGGTCCTGGGCTACCTGTTGTACAATTCGCAAAGTGGATCCATAGGAAACAAGTGTAATATCGGTTCCGGTTTTTAGTGTTTCAACCTTGCCTATCGGAGTATAGAATTCACCAAGGTTGTCAGGTTTTCTTTCTTTTAACCTATATCCGTTAAGGCTTTCGATGATCAAAGCCGGCTCATCGCTTTTTAAAAGCGCGTTATAAAAACCGGCAGCCTGGGTCATATTCCTTGGAACGAGAATATACATACCCCGCAACAGGTGTATCAGTCCGCCTAGCTGGGATCCAGAATGCCATATGCCTTCTAAACGATGTCCGCGGGTCCTGACAATCAAAGGAGCTTTTTGTTTTCCTACCGTTCGATAGAGTAGGGTAGCAAGGTCATCACTGAGGGTTTGTAATCCGTATAATACATAATCCAGGTACTGAATTTCGGCAATTGGCCTGAGGCCTCTTAACGCCAATCCAATTCCTTGTCCTATGATGGTGGCTTCACGGATTCCGGTATCCGAGATACGTAATTTGCCATATTTGTTTTGCAGGCCTTCTAATCCCTGATTTACATCTCCAATTGTGCCGCTATCCTCACCAAAAATCAACAACTCGGGATGTTTACTAAAAAGTTCATCAAAATTATCACGGATGATAATACGCCCATCTACTTCTTCTGAATTTTCACTATAGGACGGACTCACGGCCTCAACGGAAGTAGCTTTATTTGGAAGTTCACTATAAAGGTGTGAACTAAATTTCGGCTGCATTTCCGACAAGTAATTCTCGATCCACTGAATCAAAGCATCCTTACCCTTAGATTCCCATCCAACCAGGTAACGCAGGGCCTGTCTGGATTTTGAGGAAAGGTCTCGCTTAAGAGGTTCTTCAATGGCAATGAGATCGTTTTTGAGTTTATTTACAAAATTCCTATTCGGGCTGCCCTCTGCAGCCTTTGACAATAATGCTACTAATTCTTTCCTGTTCTTGCGGTTTGGCGCCAGGAACTCGCTCCATGCCTCTTTCTTTGCCAGCCGCACTTCATTCTTAATATCTTTTTCGAGTTGCTTTAATTCTTCTTCGGCGGCAATATTGTTTTCCAGGATCCATTCTCTGAATCTTTTGTTGCAGTCATTCTCTCTCTCCCATGCCAGGCGTTCTTCTGTTTTGTAACGTTCGTGTGATCCCGAAGTAGAATGTCCCTGTGGTTGGGTGAGTTCCTTTACATGAATAATTACCGGAACATGTTCCTCCCGGCTAATGTCTGATGCATTTTCAAATGCATGAATCAAGGCGGTATAATCCCACCCCCTTACCTTTATAATTTCGAATCCAACTTGATTTTCATCTCGCTGAAATCCACTTAATACTGCCGAAATATCCTCTTTGGTGGTCTGGTATTTTGCTGGAACGGAAATTCCGTATTCATCGTCCCAGATACTGATGACCATCGGTACTTGCAGTACACCCGCAGCATTTACAGTTTCAAAAAAATGACCTTCACTAGTACTGGCGTTGCCGATAGTACCCCAGGCAACTTCATTTCCATTGACAGAAAATTTGTCTGAAGGGATAGCTTTTTCATGCCGATAGATCTTCGAAGCCAGTGCAATTCCTAAAAGTCTTGGCATCTGGCCTGCGGTTGGCGAGATATCAGGACTACTATTCTTTTGTTTGGTAAGATCTTTCCAACTACCATCTTTTCTAAGGCTATAGGTGCCAAAATGTCCTCCCATTTGCCTGCCAGCACTCATAGGTTCTAACTCAATATCAGTAGTAGCGTAAAGACCATGAAAGAAATCTTTAGCATTTAAGAGCCCCAGGGCCATCATAAAAGTCTGATCGCGATAATAGCCGCTCCTGAAATCTCCATCCTGGAAAGATCTGGCCATGGCGATCTGGGGAAGTTCTTTTCCATCACCAAAAATTCCGAATTTGGCTTTACCGGTAAGTACCTCACGCCGGCCTAATAGACTGCACTCCCGACTTAAGACGGCTATTTTGTAATCGAATAAAATTTGAGCCCTAAAATCGTCAAATGAAATGTCGTTACTGAGTTCAGGCTTAGGATCCATCAAAAGGTGAGAATTTGCACAAAAATATCAAAACCAAGGGAGTTATCCAATTAAAAAATACGGTTCTTTATTAACAATATATTAAAAAATGAGGTTTAAATTATAGTTTAATTAAGAATACATCAATAAAAAGACAATATATTGGATAATTCGTAATTGACTAAAACCATTTTCTGGTAAAGAGTCCTAACAAGGTTTTTGGACTAAGGGTAATCACAAAACGTATTCTCTCGGCATAATTGGGTTGTGCAATCTCCCAGCCATTATTGGAATACACAGGAAAGTAGAGTTCAAAATAATCGGTCACGAGGTTTAGTCTGATACCTGAATCATAAACAAAACGAGGATCTCTCCCACGGTTTCTGATAAAACCTACATCGCCATAGGCCTCTATCCAGCGCCAGATACTTGCACTCACATTGGTAGTAGCTATCCAGTCATTAGCAAAAGGTTCATCCAGGACAGATTTAAAGCCACCTTCGGCGATTATAATCTGTTGACTCCAGATACCCGAATCTTCGGAACGCCCGATATAGCCATAATCAAAAAGGTAATCTGTAGGTCTGTCTAGCGCAAAACTAAAAAAGTCTGAGCCAGTATCATTGAAAAGGAATTTTCCTGCAAAGACTCTGAGGTTGAGCTGAAAGTTATTCTGATATAGTTTCCGGTATTCCATATTGAAGGCCAGCTTGGAAAAATTGGCCGCATACTGCCCATCGAAGAAGTATGAAAAGTACTCGATTATGCCATTGTTAGTATGATTGTATCGCACATTAAATACACTGTAATCGGGATCGGTTTCCAATTCCAGGCTGGGGTCAATATCCCTGAAAACATTTACATATCGTGCAACTAAAGCTTTTCGTTTATTTGAAATAAGATCATCTGGCCGCCATCCAAAACTTACGGCAGGGGTAATGGTACTATAGCGGGAGTTTTCTTCAAAATGGAATGTACTGCCGCCTATAGAATAATTGCTGACATAAAACCCGCTTTTAGCATGGTATTTTCTATAATTCATTTTGGCATAGCCCACCAGTTCTTTTTGACGTAGGCCATAGGAAGGTGCAATATCCCAGATAAAGGGTTTTTCTAACAAGGTCTTGTTGGTTAATCGCATTCCTGGTGTAAGCCCGTCATATACGTTGAAGGTAAGAATAGGCATATAGAAGATCTGGTTGTAATAAGGGTCTTCCGCATCTTTAAAGAATTGAAATTTTAATTTTTTATTACTAGAAAAAAAACCTTTTAAGGTCTTCCAATTATCACGTTGATTAAACTCTGGGATATTCTGATCGTAGTTCAGCACCAGCCGAGTTTCCTTGTTCCTCGGAATGACCACTTCTTCTTCGGTTTGAATACCAGAAAACCAATACCTCGACACCACCGTATCTTTTCTCAATCCAAAAAGAGAAATAGGGACATTGGTACCCGTCTTGTTCTTTAAAGTAACATATAATGAGTCGTTCGTTTTTATAATGTTGCTGATTTTAAAATCGATCTGGTCGCTGGTATTCACGTATGAATCGAAAAACCAATCGATATCCTTATCGGAATTCTTCTTGAGGATGGCAATTAGATCTTCTGGAGCAACCGGCTGTAGCTTATATGTTTCATAGTACTCCTTAACACTTTTATCGATAGATTCTTTGCCAACATAAGCAGCAAGATAGGCCAGACCAAGGCCCGCCTTATAGGTATTCGCGATTTTCTGATTGAATTTGATCAGCGAATCGTTAGAGGTTGTGAGGGCCTGGTCTAAGTTTTTACGGGCCGTAAGCATATATAAAAACGGATACTGTTCATTAAAATCCATCTTAGCCAGATGAAAGCTGCGAACTCCCCAGACATCAGATAATTTGCCTAGCAGTTTCTGGTCCGGATAGAAGGTTTCCACATATCGAATCATCATATAATTCACCAAAGCGTCGGTCACCCACTTTTCTTTTCTGGGGTTCAGAAAAAGCGATTCGCGCATATAGCTGATTAGAGCGGTTTTGAGAAATTTCATCTCGAATTGAAACTGCTCTTCATAGGGCCGTATAAACCTTGGCAACTGATTCAGGCCATATAGGGGGTTCTTATTAAAATCGATCTGGCTTACCAGGAGTTGTTCATAAGGGAAGTCACCGAGGTTTTCGTGTATGAACTCCGATACCCGATTAATGGAGATCCCTTGTGCTATTTCGGCATATTTAGGTGCAATCAGGTCGGTTACCACAACCAAATGCGGAGTTACATGTGTTCTGAATTTTCTCCTGGAGTTAAGAATAATATCGCAACTCTTTCTATTGAGTCCATCGAGTGTGGCCACGAATTGCGAAGGGTATTCCGTGATATCCATCTCGTTGAAATTGGTGCCCAGGAAGAGCGAATCGGGATATGTAAAAGAGATTTGCGTATTGGTATTATCGGTATGAAGATCTTCCAGGTTTTTATTGGAGTAAAGTTGCCATTGTTTTTCAAATACCGCCGGCGTAAGATACCAATCCTTTAAGTAATAATCGCCAAGACTATTGTAGCCATAAGGTGTATATCGGTTAGGCGGAAGTTTAATGCGGTACGCGATATATAGCTTTACGGAATCACCCGGGGCAAGGGGCTGGTTGAGTTCCATTTTTACCAGATCGCGCCCCTTTGTCCTGCGCCACTGCACTTGCATGAAATTCTGGTCCACCGCGCTTAAGATCTCGGTAGAACCCCGATCTTCATCTTTGGCCAAATGAAGACTCTTTCTAAATTCTTCTGCAAAGCGCTTGGCAAGGGCAGTATTTTTGTTGGAATATGCATGTGCCCAATCGTTAAAAAACAGCTCATGAAGGGTATCGTTGGCTTTATTGAGGTATGTGAATTCCTGTGAGATTTCGATCTCCTTTTCAAGATCGTCAAGATATGCCCTGATGGTATTGGTATGCTGAGCCTTGGCCTCAGGCGCATATAGGCTTAAGCCTATGCAAAGGTAAAAGAGAGGACGGTAAGCAATTCTTTTGAGCATAGAGGCTTAAAAATTCGGGCTCAGAGTATGACCTTTGTAAAATGCATCAATTATATTGACCACCTCGTCTGCTGAATCTACAGTCTTAATAAGATCCAGATCAGACGGGCTAATATTTCCTGCATCCAGCATAATACTCTTGATCCAGCCAAGCAGACCTTTCCAGAATTCGGATCCCACCAGTATAATTGGGAATTTGCCTATTTTATTAGTTTGGATGAGTGTGATCGCTTCAAACAATTCATCGAGTGTTCCAAAGCCACCGGGCAATACAACAAATGCCTGTGAATATTTAACAAACATTACTTTACGAACAAAGAAATAATCGAAGTCAAGGCTTTTATCTTCGTCGATATAAGGATTATCATGTTGTTCAAATGGAAGTTCAATGTTCAGGCCCACCGAAGTACCCCCGGCCAGATGCGCCCCTCGGTTTCCCGCTTCCATAATCCCCGGACCCCCACCGGTAATAATCCCGTAACCGGCTTCGGAAATCTTCCTGGCAATGTCTACCGTTAGTTCGTAGTACCTTGCTTCTTGTTGCGTCCTTGCTGAACCAAAGATGGTCACGCAAGGCCCTATGGCACTCATTTTTTCAAAACCATTAACAAACTCGCCCATGATCTTAAAAATGGCCCAGGAGTCATTTGTTTTTATTTCATTCCAGCCTTTGTGGTGTTTTTCCTTGCGCATAATTTATCCTGTTGTCTTTTGAAAAAACGTTTTGATTTACTTCTTTATTTCCCGCAGCCCTTTATTTGGCGATTGCGGTTTTCGGCATTAGTTCACGAACCAAGAATTGTGCCGTATGACCTTGGTCGTTCTTGGCTACTTCTTCAGGGGTGCCGGTAGCTACGATTTCACCGCCGCCACGTCCTCCTTCAACACCTATATCTATTATGTGGTCCATAATTTTGATAACATCCATATTGTGTTCGATCACCAGTACGGTATTTCCTTTGTCTACCAATTTATTCAAAACCTCCATTAATACGCGGATGTCTTCAAAATGAAGTCCGGTTGTAGGTTCATCTAATATATAGAATGTATTTCCCGTATCTCTTTTGGATAATTCGGTGGCTAATTTCACCCTTTGCGCCTCTCCACCAGAAAGTGTGGTAGATTGCTGCCCGAGGGAGATATACCCCAGCCCAACATCATGTATGGTTTTAAGTTTTCTATGGATTTTTGGGATCATATCAAAAAAACTCACCGCTTCGTCTATGGTCATCTCTAATACATCTGCGATCGATTTACCTTTATAGCGGATTTCGAGTGTTTCCCTATTAAATCTTTTACCATTACAGGTTTCACAATCTACGTATACATCGGGAAGAAAATTCATCTCGATAACGCGCAGACCACCACCCTGACAAGTTTCACAACGCCCACCCTTCACATTAAAGCTAAACCTGCCTGGTTTATATCCGCGTATGGCTGCCTCCGGGGTCTTGGAAAAAAGAGATCTGATCTCTCCAAAGACGCCGGTATAGGTAGCCGGATTAGACCTCGGTGTGCGGCCGATCGGGCTTTGGTTAATATCGATTACTTTATCGATATGTTCCAGACCCGTGATGGAAGAATAGGGCATCGGTTTTTTAACCCCGTTAAAATAATGGGCATTCATGATAGGGTAAAGCGTTTCATTGATCAGGGTAGATTTACCACTACCCGAAACGCCGGTAACCCCGATCATTTTACCTAGAGGGAATTCGACCTTGATATCACGAAGATTGTTACCCTTACAGCCTTTGAGAACAATTTTATGACCATTTCCTTTTCTGCGTTTCCCCGGAACAGGAATTTCTTTGACACCAGCGATATAATCTGCTGTTAGTGTATGTTGTTGTTTCAGGAGTGTCGGATGGCACTCAGAAATAATCTCCCCACCGTGTTTTCCCGCCTCCGGCCCAATGTCGATGACATGATCCGCTTTTTCTATCATATCCCGGTCGTGTTCCACTACGATCACAGAATTCCCGATATCCCTTAAAGACTCGAGCGATCGGATCAACCTATTGTTATCTCTTTGATGGAGTCCGATACTGGGTTCATCTAAAATATAAAGAACCCCCACCAACTGTGAGCCAATCTGAGTAGCCAGTCTTATTCGCTGTGCTTCCCCACCCGAAAGTGATTTGGAGCTGCGGTTGAGCGACAGGTAATCTAACCCTACATCGAGGAGAAATCGGATCCTGGTCCTGATTTCCTTGATGATCTCCTCGGCGATTATTTTCTGGTTCCCCTGCAGGTGATGTTCCAGTTCATCGAAAAACTCTGAAAGCTCTGCGATGTCCATAGCCGCTAGTTGAGCGATATTTTTTCTGTTGATCTTAAAATAGAGTGAGGCCTTTTTTAGTCGGGATCCCTCACAATCAGGACAACTAATCCGATCCATATAATCTTTTGCCCAACGGCGAATAGAGGTAGAATCTGCGGTATGATATTGATTCTTTAAGAAATTAGCGATTCCCTCATAGTCTATCTTGTACTCTCTTCTAACGCCCAAAACTTTTGAGTCTACCTCAAAACTTTCATCTCCCCCATAGAGTATAACCTGTAACGCATCCTCGGGAATATCCGCAATGGGGTCGGTGAGATCAAATCCATATCGCCTGCCAATGGTTTCCAGCTGTTTAAACGACCAGGATTTTTTGTATTCTCCCAATGGGGCTATACCACCAGCGTGAATAGATAGCTTTTTATTTGGAATGATTTTTTGTTCATTCACCTCATAAACATGGCCTAAACCATGGCATTTTGGGCACATACCCTTAGGAGAATTAAAAGAAAATGTATTGGGTTCGGGCGTAGGGTAGGAGATCCCTGTACTTGGGCACATCAGATCCCGGCTAAAATACCTGGGAAGGTCCAATCCTTCTTCCAGTACCATCAAGACATTATCTCCATGGTACATTGCGGTATTGATCGTTTCGGATATCCGTTTGTCTAATGCGTCGGATAAATCTACTAATAGACGATCGATAACAATCTCAATATCGTGCGTTTTATAACGATCAACTTTTAAGCCTTTAACGATATCCAGTATTTCACCATCAACCCTCACCTTTACAAAACCCTGTTTCCCGATCTGTTCGAATAGCTCCCGATAATGTCCTTTCCTGGATTTAATGACCGGCGCAAGAACACTTATCTTTTTCCCATTATAGGACGATTTGATAAGTCCCTTTATCTGATTATCGCTATAACTGACCATTTTTTCACCCGTATTATAGCTGTATGCATCGGATGCCCGGGCAAAAAGAAGTCGTAAAAAATCGTAAACTTCGGTAATCGTACCCACTGTTGAACGGGGAGATTTGGAGGTAGTTTTTTGTTCTATAGCAATAACAGGAGAAAGACCGTCGATTTTGTCTACATCAGGACGTTCGAGGCCTCCCAAAAACTGTCGGGCATAGGCAGAAAAAGTTTCTATATAACGTCGCTGACCTTCAGCGTAGATTGTGTCGAAAGCGAGCGATGATTTACCACTACCAGATAAACCGGTTATTACCACCAGTTTTTCCCTTGGTATACTGACATCAATATTTTTCAGATTGTGTACCCGGGCTCCTTTTACTTCGATATATTCTTCCTGCTCGGCCATAAATCAGGGCAAAGTTGCAAAGGTACATTTTTGACGACTAAAAAAGAAGCCCTGTTCAATGTATTAAACAGTATAACGCCGTTCTGAGGTGTGGGTTTTTATGGCGGGATGACCCATCTGATGATTTATTCATTTTCAGTTAGTTGACAAAATTGGAAAGAATATTCCCTGAATCATTTAAGCAGCGGTTATGGTTTTGGGATATGAGTCTTTTTTTCTGACATCCTTGCCAAGTACAGCATTGGAACCCGCAGCTGATGAATCCATGTTCAATGAGTGGGCATGTGGCGCAGACAGGTGCTTTTGCGTTAGAAGCATGTTTAAATGATCTGAGGATATAATATGTTTCATTTGACCGTCGTAATAGATTCCATATTTTCGCCTTTTATCAAAAATTGTCCAGGATTGAGTATTCTGACTAGACTTAAAAAACTTTGTAATCAAGGGAAGCACATTGAATTCTGGCTCGATATAAGCCAATTGAAGGTCGGGATAGGCCTGCTGGAGTAATACCTGGCTTTCCATTCTTTTCTTCTCCCGGCTGACTAAGCCGGCCAATAGTTTAATCTTTTTTACAGATCCAGAATCAATGTAAACCATTGAATCATTGTCCTTTGACAAGATCGATCTAATGTATTTATAGAGTAATATTTCAATACTCTGTGATTCGCTCAGATAGGCAAAATATATTGTTTTGGCGGCCTCGTAATTCCGTTTCTGTAAAGCCTGCCACACCCTCCTGGCCGCCATTTTATCGTTCTTGATAACCAGGGCATCGGAAAAAAGCAGATTCTGTACATTTTCCTTCGGACGAATCTCTGCCACTGACAAGCCTTCCTTAAAGGCAGAATAGACCGCGCTTAAAAATCCGCTAAAACTGCTGTCGTAGATCAAAGTGGTATCGTTGTGTTTCATGATCAAAATAATTTCAATTGCTGGCTTTTCAAAGGATTGTGTTTTCTCTTGAACTCGGTGCGACCGATATTTCTGTTTCTCCGTGGCCTATCCATAACCGATTCATGGCTCATTCCCTGCTTTGCAAAGAATTGTAGTTT
Source organism: Flavobacteriaceae bacterium (assembly GCA_965212205.1). Taxonomy (GTDB): domain Bacteria; phylum Bacteroidota; class Bacteroidia; order Flavobacteriales; family Flavobacteriaceae; genus JAHEJJ01. The sequence goes on along the minus strand of CBDBUX010000011.1, from coordinate 1,107,543 downwards.
ATCTGATATTTCATTTGAAAACATATCCCTATCTGTAATATGTCCAAATATATGGAAATAATCCATATTATGGAAATAATCCAATTATATTTTGGATATATTCCATTTTTTGTACCTTTGGATAGAGTATAACCGGGTTTTCCAGGCTGATAATACCAGAAATGACAAGTGAGGGAGGCCAGTAAACCACTTATTAACTATGGAGAATGAACTGACCATCAGACGATTTACAGAGATCAGAAGAGAACTTGGGCATACCCAGGCAGAATTTGCCAAGCTTTTGGGAATATCAAGTACTACAGCTGATATAGAAAGGGGAAGAACCAAACTCTCTGGTAAAGTGGTGGCAGAATTATTAAAGCAGTTCAAAATAAATCCACTCTGGCTGTTTGGCCAGAGCGAATCTAAGAATTTAGACACCGCCATGGTAAGTGTAATACCAAAAGTGGTAACTGTCGATTCAGCGGATAAAGAAAATATGGTGCTGGTCAATGCCAAGGCGGCGGCGGGATATCCTCAAAACATTCAAGACAGCAGTTGGTACAGACAACTTCCCGCTTTTGATCTTCCCATACCCGAGTTCCGCAATGCTACATACAGGGGGTTCCAGGTAGAGGGAGACAGCATGATCCCAAATCTTTATCCGGGGGAATGGGTATTGGCAAGGGCCGTTGAATCAATAGAGGATCTCAGTCAGAATAAAATCTACGTAGTGGTTCTTCAGGATGCGGTTTTAGTAAAAAAAGTAGAAAGATTACCCGGCAATTCCAATATGGTACTGATCTCGCTAAATGAAAACTACCCGCCCTACGAAATTGAACCACATCAAATACAGGAATTGTGGGAGGTTAGCAGTAAATTGACATTCGGTGTCGATGCCTCTACAGAAAAAGGTCTCTTAAGGCAATTACAGGAATCGATGGAAGATCTAAAACAGCAATTGAGTAATAAATAATGCTTTTCTCGGCCCGCTACTCAACATTAAAATCCAATTGCTGTGTCATCTCCCCTTCTATCGGCGCCGCCTTCTAAACTTCCGTCCGAAAGAACTCTAATTCCATCTACCTTGCCCATAATAGGGGTGTCCTTTTCATTGATAATATAACCTTTTGCCCTGAGTTCATCTTTTAATTCCTCCGAAAATCCCCCGGGTTCAAAGACAATCTCGTCGGGCACCCACTGGTGATGAAAGCGGGGGGTGTTCACCGCCTGTTGCATGCTCATATTGAATTCATAAACATAGAGTATTGTCTGAGCCACGGCAGTGATGATCTTCGAACCTCCAGGTGACCCTACCACCATCCATAGTTCCTTGTCTCTTTCGATTATGGTCGGCGTCATTGAACTCAACATTCTTTTACCAGCTGCGATACTGTTCGCTCCTGCACCGATCAAACCAAACATATTGGGCACGCCCGGTTTGGCGCTAAAATCGTCCATTTCATTGTTGAGAAAGAATCCCAGCTCATCGCAGTAGAGTTTAGATCCGTAGGCGCCATTAAGGGTCGTGGTTACCGAAACCGCATTACCATATTGGTCTACAATACTATAATGGGTGGTTTCATCGTGCTCGGCCATCACCAAATTTCCTTCACGAATATCCTCAGAAGGTGTGGCCCGATCAAAACTAAAATCCTTCATCCGCCCCCTAATATAATCCTGACTTAAAAGCACATCGAGTGGGATATCCACAAAATCAGGATCTCCTAGAAAATAGTTCCGGTCGGCATAAGCTCTTCTGGCTGCTTCGGTAAAGAGTTGTAATGTTCTGGCAGAATGGTACTCCCCATCGCCTATATCATGCGATTCGAGCATTTTAAAAATCTGATTGATCGTAACCCCACCGCTGCTGGGAGGACACATCGATATCAGTCGGAGGTCCTTGTAGTTGAAAACAATCGGTTGTCGCCACTTCGCCTCATAGGCGGCAAGATCTTCCATAGTGATATAACCTCCTTGTTCCTGAATGAAATCCGTTAGGATTTGAGCGGATTTACCATTATAAAACTCGTCACGCCCATTTTTGGCAATCCTTCTAAGGGTATTGGCCAGTGCCGGATAATGCAGGGTATCGCCTTGCACGCATTTATTATAAAAAAGGGTGTTATCACCGTTTACCTCCATGATATCCTCCCAGTATTTATCCAAACGGGCAGCCTGTTTTTCGGTAACTATAACACCGGCTTCAACCAGCTCGATAACCGGTTCGATGATTTCATTCATCGGAATTGTCCCAAACTGCCGGTGCACTTCAAATATCCCTGCAATCGTGCCTGGAACGCCAACTCCGGTAGCACCCTTGGTACTCATGCCGGGAATTACATTTCCCAAGGAATCGAGATACATATCCTTGTGAGCAGCCATTGGTGCTTTTTCCCTGTAGTCCAGGGCGCCTATATCTCCGTTGCTCTTGCGATAGACCATAAAACCCCCACCGCCGAGGTTCCCTGCAAATGGATAGGCCACGGCCAGGGCCAGTTCGGTTCCAATCATTGCATCAAAGGCATTACCTCCCCGTTGTAGGATCTCAACTCCTATAGCGGACGCCTCTTCCCGGGCCGACACCACCATAGCATTTTTTGTTACCAGGCCGGTGGGTTCTGCCGGCGTCTTTGTGCAGGAACTGCCCAGAATAAGCAGGAGTCCAAAGATCAATCTTCGCATAGAGAATTATATTTTTGTCTGGAGAAAACGATGAGCTCTTCAAAAAATGAAGTGAACTCCGACTCGAAATCATCGTAGTGAGATTCGAGATCCAAAATGGCAAAGTTCATTTTACTCTTGTTGTTTGTTCTTCGGTTCATACCGCTGAGTACACGGCCTATTCCTTCCATTTTAGAGTAATTCAAAAGCCAATTGTCGGCGATCATATAAGGCATCATATGACGTATTCCATCGGGAAGGATGTCATAATTTGTTTCCAATAGATCATAAAACCGATCAACGTATTTACCTAAAGGCGTCTCGCAATATTGCGGCCAGTTTTTAGCCAGAAAGTGATCGTAATATATATCTACAATTACCCGGCTATAATGTCCGTAATTCTGATGAAGTCTTTTACTGCTTTTCTTTGGCGTATGGTGCGAATCGGTAAAGGTATCTATGGCGCGGTGTAGCAGTATCCCCTTTTGAATCTTAGGGGGAAGGTGCCTGTAGTTATTACTGCGGATACTATCCGCGATAAAATTGCCGATAGTTATTTCATCATCTTCGAACGATAAGTATATATGCGCAAGAAAATTCATAAAGACATCTGCTTAAAATAACAGCTTGAATTTACAAATATGAAGCTTTTGTTTATACACAGGACCTTTATATTTGCAAAAACTTATTTGATCTATGACGCTTATAAAATCCATTTCCGGAATTCGGGGTACAATCGGAGGAAAGCCGGGTAACAATCTTACACCGCTCGATGCCGTGAAATTTGCAGCCGCTTATGGTAGCTGGATGCGGAAAGGGCTGAACAACAAAAATGGCAAAGTTGTCATTGGCCGTGATGCCCGTATTTCTGGTGAAATGATACAGAACCTGGTAGTTGCTACACTCACCGGGCTTGGTATAGATGTCGTAGATCTGGGACTCTCTACCACCCCTACGGTAGAGATTGCAGTTCCCCTGGAACAGGCCGATGGGGGTATTATTTTAACCGCAAGTCACAATCCTAAGCAATGGAATGCTTTAAAACTTCTGAATCATAAAGGAGAATTCCTGGATGGCCAACAAGGAGCTGTTATTCTAGAGCTGGCAGAAAATGAAGAATTTGAATTTGCAGAAGTTGATGATCTGGGAAAAGTGGAAAAAAAGGACAATTATATCGATATCCACATTAAAGAAGTCCTCAATCTATCTTTAATAGATGCTGAAACTATTCGCAATAAGAAATTCAAAGTAGTTGTAGACGGCGTTAATTCTACCGGTGGTATCGCCATCCCAAAATTAATGAAAGCGCTCGGTGTAGAAGTAGTAGAACTTTATTGCGAACCCAATGGCCAATTTCCACACAATCCTGAACCCTTAAAAGAACATCTTGGTGATATCTGCCAAAAGGTGTTGGAGGAAAAGGCCGATTTCGGAATTGTGGTCGATCCGGATGTTGATCGATTGGCCTTTATCACAGAGCAGGGAGAAATGTTCGGAGAAGAATATACCCTGGTAGCATGTTCAGACTATGTGCTGGGCAAGACCAAAGGCAATACGGTTTCTAATTTAAGTTCTTCCCGTGCTTTGCGCGACATCACAGAAAATCATGGAGGCTCTTATCATGCCTCTGCGGTTGGTGAGGTTAATGTAGTGGCTAAAATGAAAGAAATACATGCCGTGATCGGTGGTGAAGGAAACGGAGGGATTATATACCCGGAAAGCCACTATGGGCGCGATTCTCTGGTAGGATCTGCATTATTTCTAATGCTTCTTTCAGAAACCGGCTCAAAAGTTAGTGAATTGAGAGCAGGTTATCCATCGTATTATATGAGCAAAAATAAAATCGAGTTGACGCCCGATCTCGATGTGGATCATTTGCTTGACGCTATGGCAATGAAGTATAAAGAAAGTGAAGTTAGTACAATAGATGGCGTTAAGATCGATTTTCCTCAAAATTGGGTTCATCTCAGGAAATCCAATACCGAGCCCATTATACGTATCTATACAGAAGCCCCATCCCAGGAGGCGGCAGATCAACTGGCCCAACAAATACTCCAGGAAATCAAAGCGATTGCCGGCTTGGATTAGTCCGAAGATTTATTGAAATTCCGGCGGAACGCTATCGCGGTGTTTCCAGCGTCGGTGAGTCCACAAATAATAGGAAGGCGTCCGGGTAATACACTCTTCGGTAAGCTCAAAAAACCGGTCTGTGATCTCGTGCTCAGGGGCCTTACTTCCCTCAGTGGCTATCGGTACGAATTCCACTTGATAATGTCCTCGTTTTAACTTGCTGATTTTTGCAAAAACTACGGCTAGCCTATATTTTCTGGCCAACAATTCAGGACTGTCGAATACGGGTACGGTAATCCCCATAAATGATCGCCAGTATTTAGTCCGGTGCCGTTGGGGCGACTGATCACTGACCACGCCGTAAACTGCATTGGTTCCCGCGTCCTGATTTCTTACTATGGTCCTGACCATTTCCTTTTGATGGATCAGAATAGTGTTGTATCTGGCACGTATCTTTTTGATCAAGGCATCGAAGTAAGGATTTCCAATTTTCTGGTATACCGCGTAGCCGGGTGTTTTGAACATCAGATTAACCACAATGCTCCATTCCCAGTTCCCATAGTGCGGTATCAGCACCAGAATACCTCGCTCTTTTTCGAGTTCAGTCAGGGTTTCAGGGTTCACGACTTTGTAGCGTTCGATCAGTTCTTCCCGCCCAATTTTCATCGTTTTGATAGTTTCCAAAAACACATCGCACATATGATGGTAAAATTCCTTTTCAATAGTGTTGATTTCGGAACGGTTCTTCAAAGGAAAGGCTAAATTAAGGTTCTCCCTCACCACTTTCCGTCTGTAGCGAACAATATGAAAGATCAGGATAAATAGGAGGTCCGAAAAGAAATAAAAGAGCCCAAACGGCATTGCTGCGATACACCATAGGAATGGATAGGAGAGGAGATAGATTAGCCGTTGCATGCCTTTAAAACTATGGGCAAATATAGCTATATTTGGCGCGCTATAACACCGCGAAAAATATGAACATCAGTCTGGCTACTATTGCCATTATTGCCGCCAATATATTAATTTCATTAAGGGGTTTTAACCAGTCAGGTTTCTTCGACCGCTATAAGTTCAGCATTGGGGCGATAAAGGCCGGCCAGCGCGAAAGAATGATCACCTCCGGATTTCTTCATGTAGATTTTTCACATCTATTCCTTAATATGCTCACCCTTTATTTCTTCGCTGATGTGGTGATCGAATGGTTTGGCGCCCCTAAATTTCTAATCATTTATATGATCAGTCTGGCAGCTGGCAGCCTGCTTGCCTTGTTCTTTCATAGAGATGAGCCTTACTACAATGCCGTGGGTGCAAGTGGTGCAGTGACGGGTATTCTCTATGCTGCAATTTTACTCCAGCCAAATATGAAGTTGTTTCTCATGTTTATTCCCATACCGATCCCAGCTTATATTCTTGGAATTGCCTATATGCTTTATTCTATCTATGGCATGAAAAACCGCTTGGGTAATATTGGACATACTGCTCATTTTGGAGGGGCCATAGGAGGATATGTAATTACCTTACTTTTTAAACCAGATCTGGTCATCACCGATACCCTGATGGTGATTCTACTGGCTATTCCCATTGTCATACTCTTTGTACTGGAAAAAATTGGGAAAATCTAAAACCTGAGATCTTCATTGATTCTTTATAATAAGTAAGTTATTTCTTACGCTATTTATATGATTTTCGTGCATTTCATCGAAAAAATCACCCGTTAAGCATACCAAATAACTACATTTGCCGTTCCCAATATTACCTATAACTAATAACCTACATAAAATGCTAAAGAAAGTTTTCCCCCTCTTCTTTCTGTCCTTTGTTATTCTAACTTCCTGTAAGGACGAAACCACAGTATATTCAGACGATCTTCAAGATGAGGTCGTTTTAGAAACCAGTGAAACCCGTTTACAAGGCAGTGTGTCCTATGACAAATCTGGTGTGCTCGATATTATGGAAGAGAGTACTATTGGAGGCCGTTCGGCACGTAGTGCTAACGAAATGGCCGGAGACTATCCTTTAACGCTCGTAGCACAGGTAAAGCCACCGGTCTATTCTGGCCGTGGTGAATTAACTGCATCACATGTCGATATCCAGGGTAATTATGCTTACGTGTCTTATAATTCTGTAGGCGAGGATTACTTTGGCGCGATTGAAATAATAAATATAAGTGATCCAAATAATCCAAGGGTAACCTCAAGAGTGTTCTATTTGAATGCCGATATAAATGCTGTAAAACACAATAACGGCTTTGTTTACATTGCCGGGGGCGTTGATGCGGAGACTTCTGTAACTGCGACTTCGAATTCATTTGTAGCAAAATTGCAATTATCCGGGGCCAGATTCGACCTGGGTGCTGGTATTGTATATGGTTTTCAGCAAGGCTTTAACGCCAATGACATCAGCTTTAAAGATGGTCAAGTTTGGGTAACCAGTGGTAAAGATGGTACTCTAACATCGTATAGTCAGGCCGACCTTCAAATTCAGGATGAAGTTCCCTTTTCAGATTTAAGGTCCCTTGCAATAGACGGTGATAAGATCGCAGTTTTGGATGCAGGCGATGGTGTGAAGATACTTGATCAGGCATTACAGATCATTAAAGAAATTCCTATCAATTCGGACTTTGGTGATTTCAGTAAGAAATCGATCGATTTTCAGGGTGATAAGATCACCGTAGCTGAAGCCGGTAAAGGAGCTGGTATATACAGTTATTCCAGTGGAGCTTTATTGGAATATATCCCCATTTTGTTAAATCCTGAAGGAGTGGATCAAGGAGATATTGTCACCAATGCAGTAGCGATCAATGAAAACGTTTTTCTGATGGCTAACGGAGGAGCCGGACTATGTTTATCGGAAGACAAAGGTACTGAGACAGATCCTTTTGGAATCATTGAATTGGAAGGGTCCATTAATTATGTCGCTTCAAAAGACGACTATATATTTGCCGCTTCAGGTAGAGAAGGACTACAGATCATAAAACTGAACAGGCCTTCCGAGAGCCTCGAAAGTCGTTGTGCCACCTTACCAGCCTATAGTGGAAGCAGCAGACTCAACGTTCCTGTAGGAGAAAGTTTAGGATATAGAGGAAGTAAGCGCTTTAATACTTTGACCATAGGTGGTAGCCTCATACTCTGTGGCACGTGGACAGTCAGGAATAGTGTCAACATCGAAGAAAATGGGCTGTTCGAAGTGAACGGTACCCTGGTTGCCGGGCGTAATAATAGAAGAAGAGATATTATCGTAGGTGAAAACAGCAGTCTCAGAATTGAAGGAAATCTTACCTTATTTGGTGACCTGGTCCTAAACGATGGTGCGACCCTCGAGTTTATCGGCGACGATAATGTGGTAAATATCTTCGGTAGTGTCCAAATTAATGGTGATGTCACCATCACAGGTAACTTCGAAGATGTCAGGGATAAATTCTAATCTAGGAACCCAAAGAAAAACACAAATTTATTGTAGTAGCTCTGCGATCTTGCTTTCCAGTTCAGGGCCTCTCAGGTTTTTGGCGACAATCACACCATTGCCATCGAGAATAAAGGTGGCAGGAATAGCCGATACGTTATAGAGTTGGGCAATTTCATCGAAATAACGCACATTGGAAACATGATGCCATTCTAGTCCATCATCTTCTATGGCTTTCTTCCAATCTTCCGCACGACGGTCTAAGGAAACGCCAAGAATGCTAAGTCCCTTATCTTTATATTTATCATAAATCTTGACGACGTTAGGATTTTCGGCCCTGCAGGGTTTGCACCATGCGGCCCAGAAATCGAGGATTGTGGCTCTGCCCAGCACCTCATTAAGAGCCAGTTTATCCCCCCCTGGTGTAGGAGCAGAGAAATTTGGCGCTTTAGACCCAATGGCCGTGCGCTTATTTTTATCGAGTTGAGTTTTGATACTTTTCCCCACATTAGATTGCTGTACTTCAGGTGTAAGAGTATCATAAAGGACTTTTATTTCTTCATCAGGGAGCGCTTTGGTAGCCATTAATTTCGATACGATCAGTGCAGAAACAAGAGCATCTGTATGAGCTTTGACAAATTCAACCTCCTGATCTTGGGCTTCCTGTTGCAGGTCAAAATATTCCTCTCTGAGCGAATTCATTACAGCGGTATCCTTGTTGGTCACTGCGGCTCTCATATCCTGATTCATCGATTGTGCCCTTGATGCCATTTGCCTGGCGGCATCAAAAAAATCCCCGAATATTTCATTCTGCTTTGTTCCTTTAACTTTCGCATAGAAGAGACTGTCTTTTTGAGCCTGAATATCGATTGTAGTATTTTCTACAATTACGGGAATACTTCCCCTGACGCTTTCGATAAATATATAATAGACCTCAGGCAGCTTCTGAACACCGGTAAAAGAAAAACTTCCAGCCAGCAATTGTGTGGTATCAACATCTACAGGACGGTTGTTTTCATCGACTTTACGGAGAAATACCGAAGCACCATTCGGAATCGCACCATCGACTATACCATTAATCAAAAACTCATCTTTAGCGGTTTCACAGCTGCTAATAAATACCAATATGGCGATAATCACTAATGATCTGATCATTATTTGTCTTTTTTAGGATGCGCAAATGTACCTATATATATAGGAATATAAAAAACCCTTAACATAAGCTTATGCCAAAGAATGCTGAAGTAAAATTCAGAATTGATATCTGATCCCTAAAGCGATGTCAAAATCAAAATTATCGGAGAATTCATCATAACCCAAAATACCAATCTCGGGTCTGAAATCGAGTGATAACAGCAATGGTATATTGAAATCGTATTCTACACCAATATCGCCTGCAGCAAATACAAATAAACCACCGTCTGGGGTTTCCGGTTGGTTTCCGGGCCCGGGTATAGGATCAAAATCAACACTGCCTAAGCCTCCCCCTACGCCATAGTACCAATTAAAATTTCCATCGATATGATGCACCCACTGATATATGCCGGTAAATTTAAAAGCATCGAATTCCCGACTGTCCCTCCAGCCAAAATCGATCTCTACCCTTTTATATCGATTCACCAATCTCTGATAGGAGATTTCTGCTCCAAATCCATCACTATCGCCCAGCCTAAGCCCCAGGGCATTATCGGCAATATTTTGACCGTGAACAGAAAGTACTGTGAAGAGAAGAAAAACAAAGAGTTTAAATATTTTCATGTTTCAAGTTTTTTAGGACACTGCCTTCATGGTTCTCAGATATTAAAAACTTAATTTTAGCGCTAAAATTGTCTTGCCTTGGCAAAATTCGATCTGAAAATTTTAGGAAATCAACTCGAAGGTGAACTGTTAACCGACTCATTGAGCCGATCTCTCTATGCCACAGATGCCTCGGTATATCGCAAAACCCCTCTGGCCGTAGCCTATCCTAAGTCCAGTGAGGATCTAAAAAAAATTATAGGCTATGCCTCGGACAATGAACTTGGACTGATTCCCAGGACTGCAGGCACGTCGTTGGCCGGACAATGTGTTGGTGATGGGATAGTGGTCGATGTTTCCAGGTATTTTACCTCTATTATTGATCTGAATTTGGCAAAAAAGCAGGTGACCGTACAACCAGGTGTGATCAGAGATGAACTAAATCGTTATCTGGAACCACATGGTTTGTTTTTCGGACCTAATACCTCCACTTCCAATCGCTGTATGATAGGGGGTATGGCAGGAAATAATTCCAGTGGTACAACTTCTATCAAATATGGAGTTACAAGGGATAAGGTAATTGCTTTAAAAGTATTGCTTTCTGATGGATCGGAGGCAATATTCGGGCCTGTAGATAAAACTATCTTAGATCAAAAACGGCGGGAAGACACCCTCGAGGGCAAAATATATAATGATCTATTCAAGGAGCTTACCAATCCAGGGGTAAGGGAAGAGATTTTAAAGGAATTCCCTGATGCCAGGATCCATAGAAGAAACACCGGATACAGTGTAGACTCGCTAATAAACACCAGCGTTTTTACAGAAAGCACCGAGGATCTTAATGTTGCAAAACTTCTCTGCGGCAGTGAAGGTACCTTGGCGTTCAGCACAGAGATCACCCTTCAGCTCGATGATCTTCCGCCTCAGAAAACAGCTATGGTGGTAACCCACTATACTTCCTTGCCCGACTGCCTGTCGGATGTAGCACCACTGATGAATCATTCTTTGCATCTGTGCGAGATGATGGATAAGGTAATCCTGGATTGTACAAAAAACAATCGGGCACAGAGGGCCAATAGGTTTTTTGTATCGGGAGACCCGGCGGCCTTGCTGATGCTACAACTCCGCGATGATACTGACCAAGGTCTGGAAGCCCAGATCGGAGCCCTCTTGGCTAGTATTCAAGAGTCTGGTTACAGCTATGCGCACCCAGTCTTAAAAGGCGAAGACATCTCAAAGGCCATAGAGCTTAGAAAGGCAGGTTTGGGATTGCTTGGAAACATGGTAGGTGACCGAAAAGCGGTAGCTTGTATTGAAGATACCGCAGTGGCAGTTGATCAGCTAAAAAGCTTTATAACGGAATTTACCGGAATTATGGAGCGATACGGACAACAGGCGGTATATTATGCCCATGCGGGTGCCGGTGAATTACATCTCAGGCCGATCCTAAATCTTAAAAAATCGGAAGACATCGGGCTTTTCAGGTCCATTACCACCGAGGTGGCTCATCTTACCAAAGGCTATGGAGGATCCTTCAGCGGCGAACATGGAGATGGGATTGTGAGGGCCGAATTCATCCCATTAATGGTAGGCAAGAATAATTACGAATTGTTCAGGCGTTTAAAAAACAGTTTTGATCCCAAGGGAATTTTTAATCCCGGTAAGATCGTAGACCCCTATCCTATGGATCAATCGCTCCGATATGAAGTAGATCGTGAGGAGCCAAAGATCGATACCCTGATGGATTTTTCGGGAGACCAGGGGATATTACGGGCTGCAGAAAAGTGCAATGGCAGTGGAGATTGCCGGAAGACCCATCTCACGGCCGGGGCCATGTGCCCAAGTTATCAGGCTACGAAGCAGGAAAAAGACACCACCCGTGCCAGGGCTAATGCTTTGCGTGAGGTGCTGACAAATACCGCCGGTACGAATAGATTTGATTCAGAGGATTTAAAAGACGTTTTTGACCTTTGTCTAAGCTGCAAGGCCTGCGCTAGTGAATGTCCTAGCAATGTAGATGCTGCAACACTTAAAGCCGAATTCCAATACCAATACCAGCAGGCCAATGGCTATTTATGGAGAAACAAGCTCTTTGCCTACAATGTTATGCTCAACCGTTGGGCTAGCAAATGGCCGGCATTAGCCAATGCCATTTTCGAATCAAAACTCCTGGGCAGGCTTCTAAAGAATAGCATGGGAATGGCATCTCAGCGCAGTATACCTAAGGTATCAAGTGTTAACTTAAATAAATATTTAAAACATATTATAAATAAGCAAGTTACACGAAATGAAAAGATAATATTATTTATAGATGAATTCAGTCATTATTGGGATACTGAAGTCGCGAAAGATGCAATATATCTCCTAAGTAGACTGGGCTATGATATCAAGCTAATCTACGGCGAAAGCGGCAGGGCCTACATATCAAAAGGGTTTCTAAAACAAGCCCGGCAGTTGGCGGTTAAAAATATTGAGAAGTTATACCCATTCGCCGTTCAGGGCATCCCCGTCTTAGGGTTGGAGCCTTCAGCCATCTTGAGTTTCAGGGATGAGTATAAAAAATTCCATCTCGATAAAGCTAAAGTCGATCAACTGGCTCAAGTAAGCTTTCTAATTGAAGAATTCCTGGCAAAGCAGGCGGAAGAAGGAAAAATAACTTCCGCCCAGTTTACACAAGCCAGGAAATCAGTAAAAATTCACACACACTGTCATCAAAAAGCGCTTTCCAACCAAAAAGTGACTTTTGATATTCTTAATTTGCCGGTTAATTATTCGGTTTCGATAATCAATTCTGGTTGCTGTGGAATGGCCGGTTCTTTTGGTTATGAGGAAGAACATTACGAGCTAAGCATGAAAATTGGCGATTTAAGTCTTTTCCCCCGCCATACGTAATTCTGCTGAAGATATAATTCTGGCGGCCAATGGAACCAGTTGCCGGCATCAGATCTTCGATGGCACAGGCCGGCTTGCCAAGCATCCGGTAAGTATATTAAAAGATTCATTAGTCCGGGACTGACCCTTCGCTCTTTTAATTTTTCAGTTTGTGTGTGTTTTCAAATATATTTAGGTGGAGATCGGTTTGCTTTCTTTTCTGTCGGCTCAATATTTCATTATAAAATGATGAATAAATCTAGACACTATCTGCAGTTTTTAAAACTGAGTGTTTAGTGGTTTTGGTGGGCTTTGCTTTAACTTCTATCTTTGAGCCCAAATAATCGGTGAGAACCGGGTTCGTCATATCATATTATATTTAACTACATGGCCGGCAATTCATTTGGTACGATTTTCAGGATAACCACTTTTGGTGAATCTCACGGTGTGGCAATAGGAGGGGTTATCGATGGTTGCCCAGCCGGAATAGAATTAGATCTCGAAGAAATTCAACGAGATCTCGATCGAAGAAAACCAGGACAATCCTCAATAGTTACGCAGCGCAAAGAGTCCGATCTGGTCGAAATCTATTCAGGGATTTTTGAAGGTAAAACAACCGGAACGCCTATCGGATTTGCCATCCATAACCGCAATCAGAAGTCCAAAGATTATAGTCATATCAAAGATTCTTACAGGCCGTCGCATGCCGATTATGTATACGATAAAAAATATGGACTGAGGGATTACAGGGGTGGAGGTCGAAGTTCCGCCAGGGAAACTGCTTCTAGAGTTGTGGCAGGCGCCATAGCCAAACAATTCTTGAGTGGTGTAAACTTTAATGCCTTTGTTTCACAAGTGGGTAATATTACCCTGGATAAGGAATATCAGGATTTGAAGCTCGAGGTAAAAGAAACCAATGCGGTTCGCTGTCCGGATCCTGAAACGGCCAACCGAATGATCGATTATATCAAGGCAGTACGAAAAGAAGGGGATACCATAGGTGGGGTAATCAGCTGCGTAATAAGCAATGTGCCGGTTGGGCTCGGGGAGCCTGTATTTGATAAGCTTCACGCTCAGCTTGGCAAAGCCATGTTGTCGATCAATGCTGTAAAAGGATTTGAATTTGGCAGTGGATTTGCCGGAGTTTCGATGAGGGGAAGCGAACACAACGACCAATACAATCAGGACGGCAGCACTAAGACTAATAATAGTGGTGGAATACAGGGTGGCATAAGTAATGGGATGGACATCTACTTTAAGGTAGCCTTTAAACCGGTAGCAACACTCCTTCAGTCTTATGAAACCATAGACAAAGAGGGTAATAAGGTAAAGGCTCAGGGCAAAGGCCGCCATGATCCTTGTGTAGTACCACGCGCGGTGCCAATAGTTGAAGCTATGGCGGCACTCGTCCTTGCCGATTTTGCTTTGCAGAATAGAACAATAAAGCTCAAGCCCTAAAATCCTGGTTTATAATATCAACAAAATACCATATTCCAGTTTACCATTAGCGATAACAATACTGATCGACTTTGGTAACGCAAAAAATATGGTGCATGGTTTTTAAAATATTATCTTACTGAACTAAATAAAAATATATGCGGAAACTGGAACTGCATTGGAAGATACTCATCGGGATGATCCTGGGTATAATATTCGGATTTGTGATGACCTTTCCCGACTGGGGTGTAAAATTAGTATCGGACTGGATCCAACCCTTCGGGGATATTTTTGTGAAGTTACTCAAGCTTATAGCAATACCGCTGATTATCGCCTCACTTGTGAAAGGCATATCAGATTTAAAGGATATTTCCAAGTTTAGGAATATTGGGCTCAAAACAATCGGAATATACATCGGAACAACTGTGGTGGCTATTTCAATAGGGCTAATCCTCGTGAATCTTCTCAAACCGGGAGATGGAATATCGGACAGTACCATTACAAAACTCTCAGAAACTTTTGCCAGTGATACCGCGGTTACCTCTAAGCTCGAGATGGCAAGCAAGCAGAAAGAAAGCGGTCCGTTACAATTTCTGGTAGATATGGTTCCAGACAATGCATTTAAGGCATTTGCCGAAAACGGCTTGATGCTTCAGGTAATTGTGTTTACGATAATTTTCGGGATCTCAATGCTTTTGATAGGGGAGGAGCGTGCCAAACCGATGAAGAATTTCTTCGATTCCTTGAATTTTGTCGTTTTAAAGATGGTAGATCTGATCATGTTAATTGCCCCTTATGCAGTTTTTGCACTGTTAGCGGGCGTGGTAGTATCTTCCAGCGATCCTGAGCTTTTGTTAGCCTTGTTAAAATATTCCGGTGTTGTAGTTCTTGGACTTTTATTGATGATATTCTTTTACTCGATGGTTGTTTCTCTTTACACTCGGAAAAATCCATTCTGGTTTCTTAAAGAGATAAGTCCGGCTCAATTACTCGCCTTTTCCACCAGTTCAAGTGCAGCAACACTGCCAGTAACCATGGAGCGGGTTGAGGAACATATAGGTGTAGATAAAGAGGTATCGAGTTTTGTATTACCCGTAGGTGCCACCATCAACATGGATGGAACCAGTCTGTATCAAGGGGTGGCAGCGGTCTTTATCATGCAGGTATTATGGCCTGAAGGACTTGGTTTCAGCAATCAGCTGGCCATCATTCTCACCGCGCTCCTTGCCTCAATAGGCTCAGCAGCCGTACCAGGTGCTGGAATGGTAATGCTGGTGATCGTACTCGAGGCGATCGGATTCCCGGCGGATCTTTATCCTGTTGCGCTCGCATTGATATTTGCCGTAGATAGGCCCTTGGATATGTGCCGGACAGTGATCAATATTACAGGGGATGCCACGGTATCTATGGTCGTTGCCAAATCGGTGGGTAAACTTGGACAACCTCGCGTAGAAGATTGGGACGACTATTACGAGCCCGTAAAAGGCCAAAAAGAAAAATAGTTTGATTATTTTGGATTATCATGTAACTTTTTACTGATAAACCAGAGCCTTTAATTTGTGAAGAGGGCTCAGGTTTGGTGAATTTAAAAAATCATAGTATGAACATATGCTTTTTAATGTATCCCTGGGAACAAATCGATCCGGATAACGACAGCAGTTTGTCGCTTATCCACGAATGCGCCAAGAGAAAGCACGGTGTTGCGCTCTGTACTCCCGCCAATCTCACTATTCGAAATAGTGTTACCAGTGCATTTTGCACCGTTTTAAATAAGATGGAGAAAGTGCCTGCAAGTCAGAAAAGCTATTATAAAAATGCGATCACCAGAGATGAAATGCTTCCATTGGCTGGTTTCGACGTCATTGTCATGAGGGCTAATCCTCCTTTGGATCCTATCATGCTGAACTTTCTTGATTCGGTAAAGGACGACGTATTTATTGTCAATTCTTTACAGGGATTACGGGAGGCTAATAATAAATTATATACGGCTGCTTTTGGAGATGTTCATAGCAACATAATTCCTGTTACACATGTTTCCAAGAACAAGGAATACCTAGTAAGTCAGATTAAGGAATCCAAGTCCGATAAAATGATATTGAAGCCTTTGAACGGTTTTGGGGGCTCCGGGGTGATCCTGATCGAAAAGTCGGCCATGAAAAACATTAAATCCCTATTGGATTTCTATGTTACCAATTCAGACGGAAGCTCAAATTATGTCATCCTCCAGGACTATATTGAAGGGGCAGACCAGGGTGATGTCAGGATACTTTTGCTCAATGGCGAACCTATAGGGGCAATGCGCAGAATACCGGGATCTGGTGATCATCGTTCCAACGTTTCTGCAGGCGGCTCGGTAGCCAAACACTCGCTCACCAAAGAAGAAAAAGCCTTGTGTATGCAAATCGGTCCAAAATTGGTAAAAGATGGTCTGTACTTTGTAGGCATTGATGTCATTGGCGGGAAGTTAGTGGAAGTTAATGTAATGTCTCCCGGCGGAATTACCTACATGAACAAGGCATATAAAACAAAGCTTCAGACAAAGGTGATCGATTTCATCGAAAGAAAGGTGATGGATCAATTAAAAGCATTCGATCGGCGATCGAGACTGCGCAGCGAAGTAGAGAATGCTTAAACTGTCTGTACCCGAAATAGTGGCTTCCATAGAAGCTGGTAAGACCTTCGAGGCGGTAGCCGATGATTATTCCTTTACAATTAAGATCAGTGAATATGCGCCTTATGTTTGCGGAGCAGTTCACGATGGCAATCAATTCAGAAGATCATTATGGGAGAATTGTCTTCATACCGAATACGAACGCTGGTATGAAGAGGATCCGTGCACCAAGGAGATGGTACGTACCCATCCGGTGGTCATTGCGGGATGCGACAGTAGGTTTGAATACGATTTAAACCGGGGGCCCGAAACTGCGATATATAATGATGCATGGGGGAAAGCACTTTGGAAGGAACCATTATCTGATCGGGAACGGGAGCATAGCCTTGAAAAACACGAGGCCTTTTATAAGGTAACTCATGCCCTTATATCGAAAATTGAAAATAAATATGGCAAAGCAATCGTTTTCGACATGCACAGCTATAACTGGAAACGTTGGGACAGAGAAGTCCCGGTTTGGAATCTGGGAACAACGAATATAGATAACGGTCGGTACGGAGAAGTAGTAAATTCCTGGCGTGCTAAACTTTCAAAGATGAGTCTGCCCAACGGGTTAAACTCCACCGCAGGAATAAACGATACATTTTACGGCAAAGGGTATTTTCTAAAATATATCACTGACCATTTTAAGGATACCCTGGTTTTGGCTACAGAAATCGCTAAGGTCTATTGCGATGAATACAGCGGCATTATATACCCTGAAATAGTTAAATCAGTAGAAGAACAATTAAAAGAATTAATACCTTTGCAGGCTGAAGAATTTCATCAGCAAAAAATATGATCAGCGATAAACAGGACCCTGAGCTTAAAAAGGATTATGCAGATCTTTTCGAAATAGATGCCAACCTGGATCGCCTGGTGCGGCGTATCGAATTGTTAAGCTATGTGAATCCGATAAACATCGAAAAAGAAAAACAACGGTTTTTCAGTTCGAAATTTAAGGAGGAGCCCGAGTTCAAGTACCCCAAACTTAAGTTTGATCCCTACAAACTCCATCGCCTTTTTTTTGCGCAGAGACTAGAGCGAATTAAGGATGACCAGATTCGCGCACTTTATTCCGATATTGTCTATCACTACGCCAATATGGTTCGGTGTATTGAGACCATCGGCAAAGGAAGGGAGTTTTACTACAATTCACTCCGTGTCTATGGCACGCCAACCGAAAAGGACGTGCAGAACGCAAAATTTATTTTGCATTTCGAAGACGAACCCCCTTCTTCAGCAATGGAAAAGATATTTACTCCGCAGGAAGCTAAAAGGTACTTCGAGGATTTTGCACAGGCCTATGATTTTCCCTTGAATATTTACTTTACAACACATCTATCCGCAGAGGCAATGGTTAGTAACGCCCGCCAGGCACTGCTGATCAAACGAAATACAACATTTAGTAAAAATCAATTACTAACACTGGCAAACCATGAAATTGGCGTGCATCTTGTCACTACTTTCAATGGACTTCTACAACCTTTAAAAATATTCTCACACGGACTACCAAAAAATGTAGAGACACAGGAAGGACTATCGGTTTTCAGCGAGTATATGAGTGGAGCTTTGACCTTAAGACGTCTCAAGGAACTCGCATACAGGGTCCTGGCTTCAGACAGCCTGATCAAAGGATATAGTTTTGCAGATACCTTCGATTTAATACACGGCACTTATAAACTCAATCGCAAAGACGCGTTTACCATAACATTAAGAGCACATCGTGGTGGTGGGTTTACCAAAGACCGGTTATATTTAAGTGGCCTGAGAAAGATTTTTAATCGCTATGTTCAAGGAAATTCAATGGACTTGCTGCTAACCGGTAAGGTTTCTCTTGCTTATGAAGATCAGATTAAATACTTGCAAGACAAAGGGTTGGCAAACGGAATCACCCATCGCAATCATGCTTTTGACCACAAGAATAGCGATAACAAGACGCTCGATTTTATTTTGAACAACTTAAAGTAAAACCTTCGATTTCGCAGCTTGGTTTTTAAAATCAAATTGCCGGCGGTTCGCGTCATTCTGAACTAACAGGATTATTGAATTTAAAGAAACTTTGATTGAAGCTCAGGTGAGGGTATCATACAGTGTTCTTTCCTGCCAAACCAGCGATATCGGTTTCTGGCAATCAAATTATAGAAGAAGTCCCGTATGGGTTCTGGAATCCATTCAAACAGGGCCAATAATATCCATAAACCCCCAAAAGATTTCCCGATTTTTAGTGCTGCAGTAGATCGTGTATAATAGGCCATTTTAGGTTCATACAAAATGATGCTATCCGTTTCAACTCGTTCGATGCCCCGTTCTTTCAAGAATTTCATTCCTTGCGCACTTTGAAGTGCAGCAAATCGGTACAGATCATTACGATCTCTTCGAATGATATATAGTACTGAGGCATTGCACAGGTTGCATACTCCATCGAAAAGCACAATCTTTTTGTTTTCAGGAAATTCCACGGTGTAAAAATACAACGGAGTTTTAGAATATCCCTTAAAATGACATTGGGCAGTATCAAGAAGAATCCTGGCCTTGTTTTAGCGAAATATGCAAGGATAATACAGCCAAAAAGATTAATTTGATTCTGCGGGGAGGAGGCGTTAGCCCCGAAATGATAAAATTCCAGGCTTGATGTGTAAACCTCCTTTTCTTATAGTCTCATACTACCTCATTACTAATCATATACAATCAGCATATGCTATTAGAATAACACTTTCGCATCATTTTGATGCTACCAACTCCAGTTGATCAACACTAACA
Source organism: Flavobacteriaceae bacterium (assembly GCA_965212205.1). GTDB lineage: Bacteria > Bacteroidota > Bacteroidia > Flavobacteriales > Flavobacteriaceae > JAHEJJ01. The sequence goes on along the minus strand of CBDBUX010000011.1, from coordinate 1,087,970 downwards.
TTTGTGGTAAACATCCCATAATTTACCACCGCCTTATTCTTTTCAAGACTATCAATACTACCCACAGCTTTGCCATCTATGAGCCGTACCTGATCTCCAATTTTGAATACAGGCAAAGGCTTTTTCTTCTCGGCCTTGGCTGCTCTCGCGTTCTCGATTTTTTTCTTTTTGCGGATCGTTTTGATCTCTTGTTGGAGCTCTTGTTCAACCTTGTGCTGATCTTCCTTCTCAGCCTTGATTTCCATGCGACTTTTCTTTTTCCGCTTGCTGTTTTCAGTCTCCACTATCCTCAATAATTCGGAAACCAGAACCCGCTTTTTCTTATCTCCAAAATACTTCTCCGCCACTGAATTTACCTTGTTTCCAAGGCGTATCATCCGTTGATTGTGATCGTAAAGCACTTGATATTTTTCCAACTTTACCTTCATTTTGGAATTCACCTTTTCGAGTCTATCAGCTTCCTCTCTGGCTCTTGATTCTTCTTCTTGTAATCTCGAACCTGTTTTCGCCATCTTGTTGCGCTCTTTCTGCATTTTAGCAATTGTCGCATCGAAGCGTATTTTACCACGTTCAATCTTTTTTCTCGCCCGGTTGATCAAGCCATACGGAATCCCATTTTGTTGCGCCACTTCAAAAGTGAAGGAACTACCGGCCTGCCCGGTTTCTAATTGAAAGCGCGGTTGAAGGGTGCGTGAATCGAAAAGCATATTGGCATTGGTGGCATAGGGCAGTTCATCGGCCAGTAATTTCAAATTTGCATAATGGGTGGTGATCACTCCAAAAGAACCTCTCTCATAAAATACCTCCAGAAAAATCTCTGCAAGTGCGCCACCCAGCTCAGGGTCACTACCTGTACCGAATTCATCTATTAGAAATAGAGTGCGATTATTGCACTTTTTCAGAAAACCATTCATGTTTTTAAGTCGGTAACTATAGGTGCTCAGATGGTTCTCAATAGATTGATTATCCCCGATATCGGTAAGGATCCGGTTGAAAAAACAAACATTGCTGCGCTCATGTACCGGAATTAACATCCCGCTTTGAAGCATTAGCTGAAGTAGCCCAATAGTCTTTAGGGTAATACTTTTGCCTCCCGCATTAGGCCCCGAAATAACAATTATCCGATTTTCCGGATGCAGATTTATGGTTTGAGGCCATGTTTTTTCTCCCTGTAGCTTATTGTTTAGATAGAGCAGTGGATGATAGGCATCACGCAGGAATAAATGCTGTTTTTTGTTTATTTCAGGCAGCAAAGCATTTATATCACGAGCATATTTGGCCTTAGCTGCAGTTATGTCTGTGCTAACCAAGAAGGATTGATATTTCTCAAGCAGACCGGCATATGGTCTTAAAAGGTCTGTAAGTGCCTTTAAAACTCTTTGTATCTCCTCGGTTTCATCATACTCAAGATGGGTCAATTTCCTGCTATACTGAATTACGATTTCTGGCTCTATAAAGACGATGCTGCCGGTTTTAGATGACCCAAGGACCGAACCCTTCACCTTGCGTCTGTACATAGCTTTCACCGCCAATACGCGCCTGTTCTCTACAATGGATTCCTTGATCTCATCTAAAAAATCTAAACCCTGGTATCGTTGAATGGCACTTCCAAAACTCTGATTGATTTTGGCACGGGTTTCCTTGATCTGATGCCGTATCTGACTCAATTCTTTGGAAGCATCATCTCTTATTTCACCGAACCGATCTATAACTTCGCCCACCCATTTGGGGATTTCTTTATTTTCTTCCAGCTGGTCGGTCTCCTCAAACAGCAGTGGATAGTACTCTTTAAACTTTTTACGGAATCTTTTATGAGTGACTGCCGTATTTACTATATGAACCACTTTTTTAAAGCTTTCCGGTTCCAATACGGTATTTTCGATTTTCAAAAGTTGGAGTTCTTCATCAATCGGTTCGAATCCATGATTAGGAATCCGATTTTCATTGCTGAATGAGGAGACATACTCCGAGGTGACACCGAGACTGCGCATTATTGCATCTTCAGACTTCAGTGGGGCAATCTTCAGCGAAGCTTCTTTTCCTTTTATAGTATTGCATCGGGAAGCGATTTGCTCCAGTACCGATGGAAATTCGAGATCTATTAATGTTTTCCTAATTATACTGCTCATTATTCAAAGCTGAAAAAGGCAAAGGTAAAGAATCGGGCCTGCACAGAAAATGACATAGCAGAATCAAATTTAAATCACAATTAATAATCAATTGATTTTCAATCGATAGACAATAAAATGCCCTATTCGAAAGTTTAATAGTTATTCTCCTTTATTACCCAATAAATTAAGGAGATGGCATTTACCAAATTAATACCAATGAAACGACTTAACCTAACGGCTTTCTTGGCCTTGTGCTACCTCTTGTTTGGCTGTAGTGCTACCAACAATCTCACCATGGGGGTGAACGAACCCGCAGTGGTAGAAATATCTCCCGAGATAAAAACAATCGGTATAATCAATAGGAGTACTCCATCGGAAGGTAACCAAAAAGCAGATCAAATAGATAAGATCCTTTCGGTTGAAGGCCTTCAACTAGATCAACATGGCTCCGAGGCCGCCTTGAGGGCACTCAAAAATTCGCTGTTGCAACAGGGCAATTATGAGGAGGTAAAAATACTTGCACCTTCAAATGAAATTAACAAAGGACTTGGCATATGGCCCGCAAATCTTTCCTGGGAAATGATCGATAAACTTTGTGAAGAAAATGAAGTTGATGCCATCTTCTCTTTAGCTTTTTACGATACGGAAACTAAAATCGATTATCGGGCTACCTCCATGCAGCTGCCGAACGATCTTGGAATAAAAGTGGCAGTGCCGGCTCACGAACTCACCCTTCGTACCTTGGTTAAAAATGGCTGGCGAATTTACGATCCAAAATTTGGAAATATTGCCGACGAGCTCTTGTGCAATGAGCAATTGGTCTCCGTGGGCAAAGGAATTAACCCCATCAAGGCTTATGAAGCCATTGCAGGAAGGAAGGAAGCGGTAATTCAATATAGCTCTAATATGGGTGGCAACTATGCCAGAAGGTTACAGCCTTCTTATCGTCGTATTTCCAGGGAATACTATGTCAGAGGCTCACATAAGTTTGTTGTTGCCAAACGACGCGCTCAAACGGGCGATTGGGAAGGTGCTGCCGCGCTATGGGAGCAGGAGCTGAATAATACTGACCCTAAGATTGCCGGCCGGGCATATTACAATATGGCGATAATCAATGAGATCAATGGTAATCTGGAGGCGGCGATCGATTGGGCCTCAAAAGCATATTCTGATTATAATAACAAACCGGCCCTGAGGTATCTGAATGCTCTAAAATACCGAAGCTCACAAATCGCCCTTTTGGAAAGGCAAATGACCCGATAATTCATTCCCATTAGCACCTTTTGCAATGAAAGATTATCTACACTTTAACCCGATATTATTTCTATGTAAGTTCATCTTAGGGATAGCTATGGTACTCTTAATATCGTCTTGCGGTGTCACCCATCAGGTGGCAGTCCAGACCATAGAACCCGCAAAAGTGGATCTTTCCACTGGAATAAGACGCATAGGGATAATCAATGAAAGTATAACACGAGAGCTTGATCAGGAAAGTGGTGAACTGGAGGCATGGGTGCGGTATTCCGATAAAGACATATCTGAGGCTGCCAAAAATGCCGCCCTCAAGGGTCTTTTCAATGAACTCATACACGACTCAAGGTTCGATTCGATCCTGGTACTTCAACAGGAAAGCAATTTACAGTTAACAGATCAGCATATCAATGGCAACATCCCCTGGGAACATATGGAGGAGATCTGTAAAAAGTATGAAGTTGACGCGCTTTTTGCCTTGGCGTTTCATGAGACCGACACCAAAATATCGCTCAAAAAGACCAAAATGGAAAAGCGCAACCTGCTGCGGGAACGTATCCAAACGCGGGGCCATGAGATCACCCTTGAAACTTTGATCGAGAATGGGTGGCGCATTTACGATCCTTTCAATCAACGCATACTCGATGAAATTACCCTGAAAAATCAACTGGTAAGCAAGGCTAAAGGAGAAGATCCGATACAAGCCTTTCAGGCCATAGAGGACAGGCGTGATTCTGTGCTCTCGTTCAGTGCCAAAACAGGAACCAATTTTGGTTCGAGGCTACAACCCCACAAGCAAACAATATCTCGTCCGTACTACGCCAAAGGGTCTGATAACCTGCAAAAGGCAAATGTAATGGCTGAGGCAGAAGACTGGCAGGCCGCAGCCGCTTTATGGAAATTAGATATGGCTCATACAAAACCCAAAGTCAGGAGTCGTGCTTACTACAATATGGCTGTGATCAATGAAGTGCACGGCGATCTCATATCCGCTCTTGAACTGGCTACGAAATCCAATGAATTCTACGACTCAAAAATGACAAAGCAATATGTGCTCGCGCTAAACGACCGAATTAAAACTCAGCAGCAACTCGAAGACCAATTTCTTCAATAAAACGGCAGAGTAGAGTTCCTTCCGAAATGTTATCCCTTAGTTTACACACGAATACTTAGAAACAACAGCAGTCCCCACTACAAGCCGAATTGTTTTACTTTTGCTGTTTAATTGAGTATCGAATATGCAGGTAAATATTCACCCCAGTTGGCAGTCTCATCTACAGAGCGAGTTCGAATTGCCTTATTTTAGCACGCTTACCCGTTTTGTAAAGTCTGAATATCGACAATACTCTTGTTTTCCACCCGGAAAGCAAATATTAGCAGCTTTCGATCATTCTCCTTTCGACCAAACTAAAGTCGTCATAATTGGTCAGGACCCATACCATGGAGCTGGTCAGGCCAATGGCCTCTGCTTTTCGGTCAATGATGGGATCCCTCATCCACCATCACTGATCAATATTTTTAAAGAGATAGAAACCGACCTGAATATACCTTATCCCACAAGCGGAAACCTTGAACGCTGGGCCAGCCAGGGTGTTTTACTTTTAAATGCAACCCTGACCGTAAGAGCAAATCAAGCAGGCAGCCATCAGGGAAAAGGCTGGGAAGTCTTTACAGATAGCGTAATCCAAAATTTGTCTGACCACAAAGAAGGACTGATATTTCTCCTATGGGGAGGCTATGCAAAGAAGAAAATCAAACTTATCAATACCACAAAACACCATATTCTTACTTCGGGTCATCCCTCTCCCTTAAGCGCCAACAGGGGATATTGGTTTGGGAATAAACATTTTAGTAAAACCAACGAACTTCTCCTTAAAAATAGGCTCGAACCTATAGATTGGTGAGGATATCGGCAGCGTTTATTTTATCGTCAATTAACTTTAGATTATGCAGCTTAAAAACCACTCTATCAATAACTTGGTTGTCTATTTGTGTCTGACTCCACTGTGTTAACCCAAGCCATTCCTGTATATCTTCTAAATTTTGATCATAGCGGTTTGCCAATGTGCGATCTATGGAGGGTATCTGCCTGAATTCGCTTGTATATAGATTTATAACATCGAGAATATGCTGAAGTGTAGTTGGTTCCGACCCGATGAACTCGCGCCTTACTGCTATAACAAAACAAGGCCATGGGGTAGGACAATCATCTAAGCGCCTAAAAATCCCCCTGTCTACCAGTGGTTTTGTAGTAAATCGTTCCCACATAAAATAGTCTGCCTTACCCTCAGTAAGCGCCTCTACCGCGCCTTCCAATGTATGAACAAGTTGAAATTCAAGTGATTCAGTATCCCATCCCATACTTTCCGCGAATACATATGACATCAAATGGCTTCCACTGCCAAACCGGCTAATTGCCGCCCTTTTCTTCTTCAGATCATTTAAATCCTTAAAGGCAGAAGCTGCCGAAACATGAATCCCCCATAAAAGGGGTGATCCTATGTATTGTTGGACTATTAAGCTTGGATTGCCCGCCGAAATACCTTTTATGATTCCTTCCGTGAGTATTATAGCGAGATCGGTATTATTATCGCTGAGCATTTGATTCATCTTTCCACTGCCCTCCGGTACATTGGTCCATTGCAGATCAATACCGCGATCAGCAAAAGCCCCTTCCTCCAATGCAAGCAGCCAGGGTAGGTTGAAATGTTCCGGAACACCAACAATTCTAACTTTTTTCAAGAGGTGGTCAGTTTTTCTAAACTATAACGGATCAACTTATCGATGGCGCCTGCCGGATCTGTTGAGAATTCCCCGGTGCTTCGGTTTGCCAGAATTGAGTTCATCGACAGTGCCCGATGCCCTAAAAGAGTGGCCAGACCATAAATGGCGGAGGTTTCCATTTCCAGATTAGTGATGCGCCTTCCCTGAAATTCAAAGCTCGTCAACTTCGCATTGAGGTCTTCGTCTTCGAGTGCCAGCCGCAATGAACGTCCCTGTGGCCCGTAAAACCCCACATTACTTCCTGTAAACCCTCTGATAATCTCATCCCCTGAAAGTTTCTCAGCAAGAACCAGGTCCGATGCCACTACATATGGGATCGATTTGTAAACAGACCAATCCGTATGTTCAATAAATGCGATTTGTGCATCAGGATGCTGAATGTTTTCACCTTTATAAAAATGCAAGACATTGTCAAAACCAATCGCATATTCACTCATCACAAAGGAATCCAGAGGAATGTCGGGTTGAATGGCTCCCGAAGTCCCGATACGGACAAAATCTAGCTGGACAGGGTCTTGCCTGATCTTTCTGGTCTCAAAATCGATATTGAAAAGTGCGTCGATCTCATTGAGAACGATATCGATATTGTCTGTGCCGATACCGGTCGATATGGCAGAAATCCTTTTCCCATTAAGCACTCCGGTATGGGTGATAAACTCCCTTCTTTGCTTTTGAACCTCCACTTCATCGAAATATTTGGATACCTTCTCCACACGATTTTGATCGCCTACCAGTATGATCGTCTCGGCGATATCTTCAGGTCGTAAATTAAGGTGATAAATACTTTGATCGGCGTTAAGGATCAATTCTGAGGGCCCGATTGGCATACTATAGTTTTAGTATTCGCTCAGATTCGGTATTGTAAAGGAAATTGTATTTCAAGGCCCCTCCTAAATATGCCTCTTCGTCCTTGATTTGGGAATAATAACTCGTTTGTCCATCGAGGATTTCCTTACCTTTTTTGGAGAGTCTCACAGGATTAAAAGACGAGAACAATGGTTTCAGGTTGGTGATTATTCTTTCATACTGTGTATCCCCAAAACCATAAAAGCCCTGGTTCTGAAGAATGCTCCCGAGCAGTACGGTTTTCGATTTCGGCTTTTCCTCCTGGCTGATCTTTAATATCTTATTCTCCACTTCGTTCAGACCATTTGTGATTGTTGGGAAGCGTTTCAGATGCGTTTTTATAGCATCGGATAAATATTGGAACTGATAATTTTCGAAATCGATCAGGTTTTCCAGGCGAATAGGATTATCGCTACAATAGAGTTGCCAGACATAGTCGGCATATTCGATATCGTTTTGTGAAAGATGAACTCGATTTTCATATAATCGCATCAATTGATCATCTGATAGATCATTTAGCCCGAACATTTTATCGGTCCCATCTTCGTTACCGCTGCAGACCAGTGAAATCTGAGCATAACGCCGGTGTGTCTTAAGCCAGCTCAGTACGGCCAACATATTTATCTGACAAAACAGATCGTATTCGAACCAGAGTATGATCTGATCCTGCTGCTTATGGTTACAAAGCGAACGATATTCCTTAAGTGTTTTTTCTACAAACCAGGCCTTGCTGATCTTGTAGTGCTTATGAAGATAATCAAATCGGGTTTTCCAGAAAGACTCGCTACCTACGTTGGTCTCGGTTTTCCCTTCGCAGAGCATCTCACGCCAGGTGATAATGTCGCCCTTTAGATTTAGTTCCTTTAATCTTTCGGTGAAACTATCCCCGTTGGTGATGTGCAATTGGGAACTCATTATTTGGAATTAGATGTTCTGATTATAACGTTTAAAAGTAACATTTAATCGAAAAAAACAAAAAAAAATTAACAGAAAACGCAACCAAAATTATCTCATACTGCTGATATGCTAATATTTACACCGATTCTGTAAAGATTTCTTAATGACTAGCCACCTACCCGTTTCGTTCTAAATCCATAATCCTTGAGGATCTCCATTATCTTGTCTCTGAGATCTCCCTGAATGATAATTAGGTTGTTTTTAACGGTTCCGCCTACATGTAGCCTGGATTTCAAAGCCTTTGAAAGTGCCTTAAGATCCTTGTCAGAACCCTGATACCCTTCGAGAATTGTGATTGGCTTACCCTTGCGCTTCTCGTATTTGCATATTATAGGTTCGCTTTGCATCCATAGATCGGGCGAATCGGCTTCTTTTTTTGCGGCAGGTTCTTCAGGTACATGATCTGGAAAGAGATTTTTTAATTGATCCTTTAAGTCCATTACAGCTTATGTTTTATGATATAGGTAGGGGTGAGGCTATCCGTATAACGGATCGTATGATTCTCCTGGTCTAAACGATCTAACTGACTGTTGGCAAGTATATATGCCACGCCATCGACCACACTCACGGTCGTAGGGATGTTCATAGCCGGATGATCGATCAACAATGGTATAATAGTGTCTACAGTCGTTTTATCCTTCGCAAGGCCAATCTTTACAAGTCCGTGCCGACGTTTATCCTTGCTGTCGTTGCGAATCCCATACAATGCACCCTCATGGTATTTAAGCCCGTCAACGGCCACTTTTAATGACGATCCGGCATATGAACCATTGATCACCTCATGTTTTTCAAGATCCACCACCCGGATCCCGTCGGTCCAGGAATCAACATATAGGAATTCGTTGTCGTCCGAAATGGCAATGCCATTAGGGTATTGAAGTGTAGGGTCAGATACATATTCCTTTATCTCTCCATCAGGATAATCCAATTGGTATACTAAATGACGGTCGGTATCGGTGATATAAATTTTCATATCATCGCTGATTGCCAAATCGTTCATAAAATGATCAATGGTATCTTTTAGCGTATAACTTTTGAGAAATCTATCTTCATCCAGTTCATAAACAATCAATATGGAGGTACTTTCTTTAGCGGTCTTGGTGCTGCTGAGCGCAAAAAGCAACCCATCTTTAATCTCCATCCCGATGCCATGCTTAAAACCATACTGGCCTGGTTCAATGAGATCCCAAACCTCCCCATTATCCGGATCAAAGGCGATGATTTTATCGTGATAAATGCTGCTCAGGTATATAATGTTATTGATATGATCAAAGGCGATTCCTTCGGGAATAAGAGAACTCTTCGCATTTACCGTGAGCACTGAGGTCTCTTTGGCACAGCCAGCCAGGCTTAACACAATAACTAATCCGAGCAATATACATATAAACTTATTATTTATATACGCTAACCTAAAATTTTCTATTTTAATTATTTATAATTATTTTTTTATTAATCCCAATTCGATTAACCGCTCGTTCAGAAACGCTCCTGCAGTGATATCTTCATAAAGTTTGGGGTGCTCATCTTCGATACAATTCTCGAGACAATTAAGCGGCATCTCACTGATAGGGTGCATAAAAAAAGGAATGGAATACCTCGATTTGCCCCACATTTCCCTTGGAGGGTTCACGACTTGATGTATGGTAGACTTTAGTTTATTGTTCGACAAACGACTTAGCATGTCGCCCACGTTGATCATCAACTGGTCGGGTTTTGCAATCGCATCGATCCATTCCCCTTCATGATTTTGCACCTGCAGTCCTTTTCCATGTGCTCCCATTAATAAGGTGATCAGATTGATATCACCATGAGCGGCCGCCCTTACTGCATTTTTGGGTTCTTCGCGGATAGGAGGATAATGTATGGGGCGCAAAATAGAATTGCCGTTTTTGATATATCGGTCGAAATAGGTTTCTTCAAGATCCAGGTGTATGGCCAGGGCACGAAGAACATATTGGGCGGTTTTCTCAAGCATTTTATAGGCTTCTTCGCCCACCCTGTTAAATTTTGGAAGTATTTTCACCATTACATTCTCCGGATATTCAGCCTTGAGTTTCGGATCGTTTTCCACATATTGACCAAAATGCCAGAATTCTTTGAGATCTCCTTCTTTACGGCCTTTGGCATGTTCTTTTCCGAACGAAGTATAACCCCGCTGCCCCCCGATTCCTTCGATTTCATATCGCGCTTTTACTTCTTGTGGCAATGCGAAAAATTGCTTGATCTCTTCGTAAAGTTCATCTACTAGTTTGTCTGAGAGGAAGTGCCCGCTTAGTGCTACAAATCCAATATTCTCAAAAGCGCTGCCGATATCCGAGACAAATTTTTTCTTTCGCTCATCATCTCCGGAGACAAAATCCCTTAAATCAACACTTGGTATAGCTGTCATTTCATCAATATTTGTAGTTAACCAAATGTAAGAAATATGTAGATCAACAACCATAGATAATCCGCTTTCTTTCACAATCTAATTTGTTACTTTTACAGCGTTTTATGCCCAATTAAACACTATGCAACATATGCGATATTCCTCCGGGGGGATCAGTAAAAAGCTTCAGATAGAACTCTACAGAAAGATGCTTAAGCCTCGTATGATTGAAGAAAAAATGTTGATCTTGTTAAGGCAGGGCAAAATTTCCAAATGGTTTAGTGGAATTGGACAGGAAGCGATTTCAATAGGTGTTGCCATGGCTCTCGACAAAAATGAATATATCCTGCCAATGCATCGTAACCTTGGGGTCTTCACCACTCGTAATGTGCCTTTACACCGGCTTTTTGCTCAATGGCAGGGCAAAGCGAGCGGTTTTACCAAAGGGCGCGACAGGAGTTTTCACTTTGGCACACAGGAATACAAAATAATCGGCATGATCTCACATCTCGGTCCACAACTCGGGGTTGCAGACGGCATTGCTTTAGCCGATGTATTAAAGAAAAAAGCCGCAGTAACCGCCGTGTTTACAGGTGAAGGTGCCACCAGTGAAGGTGATTTTCACGAAGCGCTCAACCTGGCAGCGGTTTGGGACCTTCCGGTACTGTTTTGCGTCGAAAACAACGGCTATGGCCTGTCTACACCTGTAAATGAGCAATTCCGATGCGAGCATATCGCGGATAAAGGCAAAGGTTATGGAATCGAAGCGCATATTATTGAAGGTAATAATGTGCTTGAAGTCTATAGAACGGTCGACAAGATTTGCAAGAGTATTCGAAATAAACCAAGACCGGTATTACTGGAGTTCAAGACGTTTCGAATGAGGGGCCATGAAGAGGCCAGCGGCACGAAATATGTTCCCAAAAGACTACTGGAGGAATGGGCAGCCAAAGACCCACTGGAAAACTATCTTGAGTATTTGCATCAGGAGGGTATTCTCAGTGAAGAAGAGGAAGTGCGGTACAAAAAAGAGATCATAGAAGAAATTGACAACGGACTGAAGCTTGCCTTCGACGAGGAACCTATAATATCAGATGAAACTAACGAATTAAGTGATGTCTATAAAGACTTTAAATATCAAGAGGTTAAACCTGGTAGTATTATTAAGAATATACGCTTTGTAGACGCGGTTTCTGAAGGACTAAAACTGGCGATGGAGAAGTTCGATGATCTCCTGATCTTAGGACAGGATATCGCCGAATATGGGGGTGTTTTTAAGATCACAGAAGACTTTATAGAAGATTTTGGCAGAGAGCGGGTCAGAAATACACCCATTTGCGAATCGGCGGTGGTTTCCGCCAGCATGGGCCTGTCGATCAACGGCATGAAATCGGTGATGGAAATGCAATTTGCTGATTTTGTCAGCAGTGGGTTCAACCCGATTGTCAACTACCTGGCCAAGGTTCATTATCGCTGGAACGAATCAGCCGATGTGGTGATCCGCATGCCATGTGGCGGTGGGGTTGGCGCAGGGCCCTTTCATTCCCAGACCAATGAGGCGTGGTTCACCAAAACCCCCGGACTAAAAGTGGTGTATCCTGCATATCCTTTCGATGCCAAAGGCTTGCTGATCAGCGCTATCGAAGATCCCAACCCGGTTCTCTTTTTTGAACACAAAGCATTATACCGCAGCATATACCAGGAAGTGCCCGTAGATTACTATAATCTACCCCTCGGCAAAGCCCGTCTGGTACAAGAAGGTTCAGACCTCAGTATTGTCACTTTTGGCGCAGGGGTTCACTGGGCCGTAGAAACATTACAAAAACACGAGCATATCAAAGCAGATCTGCTAGACCTTCGATGCCTGCAACCTTTAGACAAAGATGCTATTTTCGCTTCCGTGAAGAAAACCGGTAAATTACTCGTCTTACAAGAGGACACGCTTTTTGGCGGAATTGCAAGCGACATCTCTGCTATGGTGGCCGAACATTGTTTCGAGTATCTCGATGCTCCGGTAAGGCGGGCGGGTAGCCTGGAGACGCCCGTTCCTTTTGCAAAAAACCTTGAAAATGATTATCTGCCTCATAAAAGGTTCGAAGAGGCATTACTCGAATTATTTTCATATTAGAATTGTGATGTTCAGCCCTTTTAAAAAGTAACTTCTTCGCTCTAATTTTCTATCTTCGTAGCACATAACCTATATACTCTGTTAACTATGAAAAAACTTATTTACTTAACTATGGTGGCCTTGTTGTTCTCCTGTTCGGCTTCTAAAACCGGAGGAGATACCACGGCCAAAATGAACAAAAAAACACTAAAAGGTACCTGGGAAGTTTCAGACATCCGATTTGTAGGCGAAGAAGGCTTGTATAAAGCCAATTTATTCGGATTGGCCGATTCTCCTTGCTTCAAAGGGAGCGACTGGGTTTTTATACCCAATAATGGTACCGGTAAATTTACCCTTGAAGCCACTAACAGTTGCCAGGCAGGTACCCATCGCATACTCTGGTCTTTTAATGAAACCGGATATGGTAGCACTCAGTTACAATTTAAGTATGTGGACGAAAAAAATAAACCCCTCAGTGGTGATAGGAGTGGGTATCGGGCAAAAATAGATGCGCTGACACCCAGCAATATGGTCTTGCGCGTAAAATCGAATTACCAGGGATCTTCTTTTGATGTTGTGCTTACGATGGACAAGATCTCGGAAGATTATACATTGTAACTAAATCTTAAATAAACAACTATGACACGAAAAATAGCCAGTATAATGCTTGTGTTGTGCCTCTCCCTTAGCCTTAATGTAGGGTGTAAATCGGTACAAAATGCCAACAAAACACAAAAAGGAGCTGTGGTTGGCGCAGCAGGTGGAGCCTTGTTGGGCGGACTTATCGGGGGTAATATCAAAGGAGCCTTACTCGGAGCAGTGATAGGAGGAGCTGCAGGTGCGATCATTGGAGATCAAATGGATAAACAGGCTCAGCGAATAGAGGAAGAACTTCCCGGCGCTCAGGTAGAAAGGGTAGGAGAAGGTATTCAGGTTACATTTGATGAAAACAGCGGTGTGAATTTTGCCTTTAACAGCGCAGAGCTCACGGCAGAATCAAAGCAAAACCTTGAAAAGATCGCAGAAGTTTTTCTGGAATTTCCAGACACCAACCTAATGATCGAAGGGCACACAGATAGTACCGGATCGGAGGAATATAATATGACGCTTTCGGAACGCAGAGCTAAATCCGTATTTGATTTTCTCAAAACCACGGGGATTAGCGCTAGCCGCATGGACGTTGCTGCATTTGGAGAAACGGCCCCTCGCTATGATAACGAGACCAAAGAAGGTCAGGCCAAAAATCGCCGGGTAGAAATCGGTGTTGCTGCCAATAAAGAAATGATAGAAGACGCCAAGGCGAAGTCTAACTAAACTATAGATCCTTTCAAATTCAAAACCCGGCACATATGTCGGGTTTTTTGATGGAATTCCTTATAACTTGCAGAGGTGAAGCAATGGGATACGATCATTATCGGAGGCGGGTTGGCCGGACTTACAGCGGCCATCGAATTGGCGCAAAAGGGTGTCGGCGTATTGGTCATCGAAAGAAACAATTATCCGAAGCATAAGGTATGCGGGGAATATCTATCTGAGGAAGTTGTGCCATATTTAGCATCGCTGGGAATAGATCTGCATGATGCCGCAAAGATCGACACGCTCGAGATCAGCAGTAAAAGCGGTAGGTCTTTGAAAACGAAACTCCCGCTGGGTGGCGTGGGCATCAGCCGATATGCGCTCGATCACAGAATGTACCTGAAAGCTAAGAGCGTGGGAGCCGAATTTAAATTCACCACTGCGACTAGTATTGATCATATAAACAAGGAATTTAAGGTTAGTACTATTGAAGAAGAAACCTTGATTACACCTTTAATTATCGGTGCTTATGGCAAGCGATCTAACCTCGATAAAAATCTGGAAAGGTCATTTATTACAAAGCGTGCGCCCTGGCTTGGCGTTAAAAATCATTACCGCTTTAAGGAATTTGAAGACAATCTTGTAGGGGTACATTCATTTGATGGCGGCTATGGTGGGTTATCGAAAACCGAAACCGGGTTGGTGAATTTTTGTTATCTGGCAAATTATAAGGTGTTTAAAAGATTTGGTGATATAGAATCTTTTAATCAGCATGTAGTAGGTCAGAACTCCAGGCTCAAAACACTATTGAATAATGGTGAGCCCATATTCGACAAACCGATCAGTATCGCACAGGTATCTTTCGAAAGAAAAATGCAGGTCGAAAATCATATCCTCATGTGTGGCGATGCGGCCGGGCTTATCCACCCACTTTGCGGAAATGGGATGGCCATGGCCATACACAGTGGTCGGATCGCCTCACAACTCTTCATACGGTTCCTTGAGGATCAGAATTTCGATCGGCTTTCCATGGAACGCGCCTACACCAAAAGCTGGAACCTACACTTCGGTAACAGGATCCGATGGGGTAGGTATCTGCAAAATCTTATATTAAATCCAAAGATGTCTCACCTGATGATCGGCGGATTAACCCGATTTGATTCGATCACAAAGGCCATTATTAAAAAGACGCATGGTAAACCTATAGATATATCATGAATTTCGAAAAACGTATCGACCAGGAAGAGATTATGGATCAGGCGACAATTGATCTGGATTCTCTTGCTGCCGCCTATCGGGATATCAACCGTTCCAACAAACTTCTAGGTGGATATTCGGCCACTTTCAGATCGATAAGAAGTCTGGTAGCATCCAGGGCGAATTCTGATGCGCTTCGTATTCTCGATATGGGATGTGGCGATGGCGGCATGCTTCGATACCTGGCACAGCATTTTAGAAAACTGAACATTACGGCAGAATTTCTGGGTCTCGATCTGAGTGCCGATGCTATAACGCTTGCCAGGCAAAATTCCCAGGACTATCCCGAAATCAAATATGAATCCGGTGATTTATTGAATTATCTGAGCGAACCGTCGCTATACGACTATGTGCTTTGTACACTTACCTTACACCATTTTAGCGATCGTGAGATCCCGGAGGTGATCAGTGCTTGTCTGCACTATTGTGATGATGCCCTGATCATCAACGACCTGCAGAGAAACAAAACTGCCTACTATCTTTTTAAAATCTTTAGCGCTATTTTTATACGATCGGCAGTAGCCAGTAACGATGGGTTGGTTTCGATAAGAAGGGCGTTTCATAAAAACGAACTTCTTAAGATGTCGAAAAGATTTCCAAACTGGGAACACAGCATTAAATGGAACTGGGCTTTCAGATATGTATGGGTTATTAAAAAAAAGCGACCAAGACTTGGATGAGCGAAATACGGATACATACAGTAGCCAAACAATTGCCGGAGAACAGCAATTATACCAACGAAATCTTACCTTTTGTTACAGATTGGTTGCGGGATCAGGATGAACGTTTCAAACGTAAAGTGCTTAAGATCTTTGAGGGCGCCGCAGTAGACAAGCGCTATAGTATAATGGATATCGAAGCGGTTTTTACCTCTACCTCCTTCGAAGAAAAAAACACCATCTATGTACGGGAAGTGAAGAAACTCGGGATTGAGGTTCTTCAGAAAGCGCTGAATAAAAGTGGCTGGACAGCCGATAGCATAGACTATATAATCACGGTTAGTTGTACCGGTATTATGATCCCATCTCTCGATGCCTATATAGTTAATGAACTAAAACTAAGGCCCGACATACTGCGATTGCCGGTTACCGAAATGGGATGTGCGGCAGGAGTATCCGGTCTTATCTATGCCGCTAACTTTTTAAAGGCAAATCCTGGGAAACGAGCCGCTGTAATTGCCGTTGAGAGTCCAACAGCAACCTTTCAGCACAACGATTTTTCGATGGCCAATATGGTTAGTGCTGCCATATTTGGAGATGGTGCCGCCTGTGTATTGCTGAGCTCAGAAGCCGACATTTCAGGACCAAAAATATTAGGAGAGGAAATGTATCATTTTAATGACGCAACACATTTGATGGGCTTCGACCTTACCAATACGGGACTAAAAATGATCCTGGATCCCGAAGTTCCGGAAATGATATCAAGTCATTTTCCTGAGATCATATATCCCTTTTTAGAAAAAATGGATTCCTCTATTGATAAAGTAGACCATCTTATTTTCCACCCGGGCGGCCGTAAGATTGTTCAAACCGTTGAGCAACTCTTTGGGCAGCTCGGAAAAAGCATTGAAGATACTCGCGAAACTTTAAGACTTTATGGCAATATGAGCAGTGCAACAGTACTCTATGTGCTGGAACGTTTTATGGAGAAGGAGATCGGTGAAGGTGAACAAGGGCTAATCCTAAGCTTTGGTCCGGGTTTTTCGGCTCAAAGAGTGCTTTTGCAATGGTAAACCCAAGATCGATAGTTGGATAAAATGAAAGCAGACGGGAGCGAAATCTTATTGTAATGAATTATAGATCTATCATTGAAAAACTTCCTTATAGCGAACCTTTTCTGTTTGTCGATGAAATTCAGGAGCTTGGTGAAGAGGGGATAAGAGGAAGCTTCACTTTTAGGGAAGAACTCGACTTTTATAGGGGGCATTTTAGAGAAACACCTGTAACTCCCGGGGTTATTCTTACGGAATGCTGCGCACAGATCGGGCTGGCCTGCTTTGCGATATATCTGATGAAAGGTTCAAAGTCTCATGCTATGATGGTACTTAGCAGCTCCGAAATGGAGTTTTACCACTCGGTATACCCTAATGAACGTGTAGAGGTATTCGCCAAAAAAACATATTTCCGATTTGGCAAATTAAAATGCGAGGTGAAAATGTACAATTCTGATAAGACCCTGGTCTGCAAAGGTCAATTATCAGGCATGCTTAAACCGGTATCGGATGAAAAATAGAGTGGTCATCACTGGAATGGGCATCTGTGCACCCAATGGACTAGACCTTGAGTCTTTCGGAAAAAACCTTAGTCGGGGGATCAGCGGGATCGAATTCAGGCAAGATCTGAAAGATTTGAGTTTTGGCTGTCAAATTGCTGGATATCCCAAAATTGATGATCGTCGTATCGATAATTACTTCACTACGGTTCAGCAAAGAGGACTTAAGGCCAGCGGATTAATTTACGGAGTGATGGCCGGAAAAGACGCCTGGACCGATGCCGGGCTGCCTGTAGATGCCAAATCTGAACCTGACTGGGATAGTGGGATCATTTTTGGTACCGGTGTCCTTGGCGTAGATAAGTTTCGCGAGGCAATATATCTGATCGATGAAGGTCAGGTACGTCGCCTGGGAAGCACCTCGGTGGTGCAAACCATGGCTAGCGGTATCAGCGCCTATCTCGGTGGAATTTTAGGCGCCGGCAATCAGGTGACCACCAATTCTTCAGCTTGCAGCACAGGTACAGAAGGCATGATCATGGCGTATCATCGTATTAATCAGGGCCATGCCAAGCGTATGCTGGTGGGAAGTTGTAGTGATAGCGGGCCCTACGTCTGGGCTGGTTTCGATGCTATGCGTATTCTCCCGCGAAAGTTTAACGATAACCCTCATGCTGCGAGTCGGCCTTTAAGTGCAACGGCTTCAGGTTTTGTGCCGGGCAGTGGGGCAGGGGCATTGGTATTGGAATCGCTCGAAAGTGCGATCGAAAGGAATGCCAAAATCTATGCGGAGGTCTTGGGTGGTGCGATTAATAGCGGAGGACAAAGAGGTGGTGGCACTATTACCGCGCCTAATCCTACCGCGGTACAGCGATGCATTAGGGAGGCCCTGAAGCAATCCGCCATAAAGGCGGAAGAGATCGATGCTATAAATGGTCATTTAACCGCCACAGCTAAAGACCCTGTAGAGGTCAGGAACTGGAAAAAAGCATTGGACCTCGACCGTCGCTCTTTCCCGTATTTAAATTCATTTAAAAGTACTATGGGGCATGGATTGGCAGCAGCGGGAAGCATGGAGTGTGTAGGAAGCGTGTTGCAATTCGAACATAGCGAAATATTTGGGAATATAAATTGTGAGGATCTTCACCCGGAAATAGAGAAAGAATTGTCTGGGGAATCTATTCCGCTCAGATCCATCGGTTTTGAACCAGAAATTATAGCAAAAGCTAGTTTTGGTTTTGGTGATGTAAACGCTTGTGTTATTTTTAAGGCATTTAAGGATTAGAAATTGCTATGGATAAATCCCCTCTTTACGACGACTTGTTAGAAATTATTCAACCTTATTTGCCCGAAGATGTCACTTCGGATCAGGTGGGGCCCAAGAGCCATTTAGTGGAGGAGCTCAACATCAATTCTGCCCATCTGGTAGATATCGTTTTAGATGTGGAAGACAAATATGATATTGTTCTTGAAAATGATGATATGGATCAAATGCAAACAGTTGAGCATGCTATTGAACTCATCCAAAAAAAGTTAGCTGCAAAATAAAGGAATGAGCATATACTATAACTGGGTCTTATCGAAGTTTAAAGTCGATTTCAGACTTGTGATCATCTATGTTGTGGTCTACCTGCTTTGGGGCACGATGATGAATTGGGTAGGTCAGGAAGTCCGTATTGCCCGGTTTACATATTGGTGGCAAGTAATTACGGTTTATGTGATCTATATGGTCCCAATATCTTTATTACTCAGGGGATTACCCATACATGCTCAGTACGCCTATGGCCTGATCGCCATGGGAATACTGGAATTCAGCGGTTATGCTTTACAGTCATCTTATGCTTATCCGGATAATCTCATCGACCAATTTTTTACTTCCCGAAATTTTTCTCTGGCGATGGCTTTATTTTTTGCATGGTATTTCCCCCTGGGAAACTGGGCGGTAGGCAAAATTTACAGTTTGATGTTCGACCACAAGAACAAGGCTGGCTGATCTAAAGTTATGATCATGATATCTACTCCAGCATTAGAACTAGTTTTACCTCCACAAGATTATCCTCTCTTTTCTTCTTAATATCGATGCCAAAATCGGAGCTATAGATGGCCGTGGTCCCGGTAAGTTTTTTCCCTTCGCGTCGAAAAACGATAGAAGTATTCCTGGAAACATCTTTGATGCTAAGCTGGCCACTGACCACAAATCCGCCATCCTTTTCGATGATATCAGTGCTTTGGAATAGAATATTTGGATACTCGTCTGAGTCGAAATATTTAGAGCTTTTTAAAGACCAGTCTCTTAAGAAATTCCCCGTACGCAAGTCGTCTACCAAAACGGCGCCTTTAAATCGGGAATTGAGTAACTGCTCCAGGTCAATTGAAGATTCAGAACTAAATCCACCAATCGTTCCTTCGACATCCTTAGATACAAAAACGAAACTGATTTCGGCAGAAACGATGACACTTTGAGCATTAACCTGTCCGACCCAGAGAATAGCTAAGATTAGCAAAAGAAATATTCTGTTCATGGCGTTATAATTTAATGTTCCAAAACTCAGGCTTGATTAATCTCTAGTAAGTAAGACGTCAACCGCACCGCAAAATTACATGCCTAGTCTTGCTGCCCACACTCTCCGGACTTCTGTTATCAGACAAAAGGTGCAAAAAATTCGTTGAAATTCCTATAGCAGCTTATTATTCAATCTATTAAGCTTATTATTATTCATATATTGTTCCGTTGAACACTATAGATTAAAATGAACACTCTTTGGAAAAAAATCGGTTTTTTTGCCGTTTTTTGTTTATGCCTGGGTTGTGTTTCCTCAATGGCTCAGCAGGAAACAAAATCGAACACGGCTAAAAAAATAAAAGTAAAGAAGCACACCGTACTAGCACAGTACGAACCGGAACTCGTTACACCGGCAGATGAGCGTATGCGTTTAAAATATGAACGCCTTGCTACCATTAAAGAGCGAAGGGAAATCATCGATACGCTCGATATTTCTGACCGCAAAAGAAAAAAACTCCTCAAAGAACTTTATCGTTCTCCTTTTTCCTATAAATGGGATAAAGTGATCGCAGAGATCCAGGCAGACGACGAGGAAGACATCGACTAGTCCTATACGCCGAATATCATCCTGGTTATTTCGTCGAATAACCACACTTCCCAACAATAGATTATTCCTCCCTTGCGTTGCCATTAATATGAAGGCCTTATCATCAGTGGGGCGAAGAGGACTTCTGGAAGTATTAAAACAAAGTAAAAACTATACCAACAAATCGTTAAAGTTGGCGTAAACAGAGAATTCGAGTATCTAATATTGAACGGAAATTCGTACCTTTTTTACGGTAAATCATTTAGTATCCCCAAATAATCTTTCACTTATGACATCAGCAGACTTTCTTCCTCACTCGCCCAGATCTATTAATAGCAATAGCATTATACACCGGTTAGAGCGTATAAATAAAAACCTGGTTTCCCTGAGAACCAAGTTGAATTCCTATATCTGTGAGCCTAAAACACTAAGTCTGTACCAGAAGATGGAATCTTTAAAAAAGCATCTGGACGATATGCATGGCAATAATATTGAGCTCATCAGTAACTTAAGGAGCAAGTCGTTGCTTTTAAAAGAAGGCAAGGTAAAGGTCAAACAACAGTTTGAAGCCTACAAGAACATCGAGGTCCGGGTGATGGAATATATTGGTATGGCCAAAATGCATTGCTAGGCAGCAGTTGAATCTTCATTTTTTTCGGGGATCAGTAAAGAAGTTGCGATTCCTGTGAATAGTGAAACTATAATTATGGTCAGTGAGACCCACTCCTCGATATGCCAGTAATGGGCAGTTAGCATTTTAACACCCACAAAGCCCAATATCACAGCCAGACTATAGTGAATATACCGGAATTTTGCCAGCATTCTACTGACCAGGAAATACATTGAACGCAATCCTAAAATCGCCATTATATTAGAACTAAATACGATGAAAGGATCTGCGGTGATGGCCAGGATCGCTGGTATACTATCGAAGGCAAAAAGGATATCGGTTATTTCGATAACAATAAGTGCTACAAATAGGGGAGTAGCAGCATTTACCCCCATCCTTCGCATAAAGAACTTGTTACCTTGTATTTGTGTGGTCAGCGGATATATCTTCTTTACCTGCCTGAACACAAAAGAGTTCTTTGGATCGTACTCGATATTTTCTGAACGAAACATTTTGTAGGCCGTGTAGATCAGGAAAACTCCAAAAACATAAATGATCCATTCGAATTGGTTGATGAGAGTGATCCCGAAGAGAATCATCACTGCCCGGAATACGACGGCTCCGAGAATACCCCAAAAAAGTACACGATGCTGATATTTGGGAGGTATGCCAAAGGCCTGAAATATGATCGCTATTACAAAGACATTGTCGATACTCAGCGACAACTCGATGAGATAGCCGGTGATATATTTTAAAACCGCCCCGGAAGGTTCGAGCCCTGTAGGGTTATCGATGAGTCCGGAAGAGAACAGCCAATAGATCACAAAACTAAAGCTCAGCGCAATGCTCACCCAGAGGCTCGTCCAGAGCGCGGCTTCACGGGTCCTGATCACATGATCCTTCTTATTTAATATGCCCAGATCTATGGCCAGGAAAATGAAAATGAGGAGTAAAAAACTAATCCAGATGATCATAGTCGGCAAATATAAGCATCCCATTGAGTACATCCATGACAGAAAATAATTGGATTTTACAATTGCGGCATAAAAATTGTATTTTGTGTCGATATTGATGCAAAAACATATACCATGAAAAAAATTACTACATTATTCATCAGTGCGCTGGTTCTTTTGTGTGCCTCTGCCTCTGCCCAGCAAATGAACAAAGCACAAGCCGATCAAAAAGCACAACAAGTACTGAATCAATATCAGGCAGATCTGGAACTCACAATCGAACAGGTCACCGATTTTCACCATACCATTTCGTCCTACCTTTTAAAGCGTAACGAAATCGAAAATAAAGCCCTGGCCCCGGAAGCACAAAAATCTGCACTAACAGCCCTCTCCAAGGAGGAAACAACAAAAATGGCTTCGATCCTGAATGCCCATCAACTAAAACTCTATAAGAAGTTAAAGCCCAAAATTCAACCCATGTAAAAATGGAGGGAACTATTAAGGTTTGCCAGCAGTCCTATTAGGAGCATTTCCAGGGAGGATCGGTTATTCTTCATTCTTGATTGTTGATTATCCGGATTTCCATCTACAGTATCCCATCTAACATTCTCGTACTTCCCACTTTCTCCGCCTTAGCGCATTCAGAGGAGCAGGCAACTCCTGTCTTCCATCTACTAACATCCTTCACCCAACATCCCATGTACGATTGTTGCCCAAAGTCCATGGTCTTTGCTACCCTGCAACATCACTCTACATTTAGGAAAACATTTTAGTATTTCTTAACTAATCTATAAGAGGATTTTAATTACATTCACGCCACTAAAATTCACTAACTTTTATGAAATCACAACTACCTAAAATTTTACTGTTTTTATTAGCATTCAGCACAACTCTTACAGGGTTGGCACAAGAAAAAGATCAAAACCCTTATGGCGGTTTGAAATTCAGGAATGTCGGTCCGGCCCTTACCTCCGGACGTATTGCGGATATCGCGATTCATCCTGAAAATGAAAATGTATGGTATGTAGCTGTCGGATCTGGCGGTGTATGGAAAACCACCAATTCTGCCACTACCTGGACTCCTATTTTTGACAAGCAAGCCTCCTATTCTATAGGATGCATTACCCTTGATCCCAATAACCCCAGAACCATCTGGGTAGGTACCGGAGAAAACGTTGGTGGCCGGCACGTAGGTTTCGGAGATGGCATCTATGTAAGTCATGATGACGGAAAGACCTGGGAAAACAAAGGGTTGAAAATGTCTGAGCACATTTCCAAAATCATAATACATCCTAACGATCCAAACACGCTTTGGGTGGCCGTACAAGGTCCGCTTTGGAGCAAAGGAGGCGAAAGGGGCATATATAAATCTACCGATGGCGGCAGCACCTGGAGTAAATCCCTGGCCGGTGAAAATGAATGGACCGGGGCTACCGACCTGCTGATCGATCCACGTAACCCTGATGTGCTCTATGCCGCCACCTGGCAACGTCACCGTACAGTGGCAGCATATCTGGGAGGCGGACCCGGAACCGCTTTATATAAGAGTACAGATGGAGGAGAAAACTGGAACAAACTCACCACAGGAATTCCTAAAGAACGCCTGGGTAAAATAGGATTGGCGATGAATCATAAAAATCCTGATGTCGTCTATGCAGCGATCGAGATGGAAAGACGCAAAGGTGGAGTTTTTATGTCGGCAAATGGAGGTCAGTCCTGGAAAAAGATGTCGAAGACGGTTTCAGGAGGTACAGGTCCTCATTATTACCAGGAACTCTATGCATCTCCTCACAAAGATGGAAGGCTATACCTGATGAACAACTACGTCATGATCTCTGAAGACCATGGCAAGACCTTTGTTCAGATGAATGAGAAAGGAAAGCATGTCGATAGTCATGCAGTGGCTTTCAAGGCGTCTGATCCAAATTATGTGCTTTTCGGTACAGACGGCGGACTCTATGAAAGCTTCGATCATACCAAGAATTGGAAATATGTATCCAATCTTCCGGTGATACAATACTATAAGGTTGCTGTTGATGACGCTTCGCCTTTCTACCATATTTATGGCGGCACACAAGATAATGGTTCGCATGGCGGCCCTTCACGCACAAGAAAGAGTGGCGGGATCTATAATTCGGATTGGTGGGTAACCCTATCAGCCGATGGACATCAGTCGGCCACAGAACCTGGAAACCCAGATATAACCTATGGTGAATTTCAACAAGGTGTACTGTGGAGGGTAGATCAGACCACACGTGAAACGGTATACATTCAGCCGCAACCTGCGCCAGGTGATCCGGCAGAACGTTGGAATTGGGATTCCCCGATTCTGGTAAGTCCTCATAAGCCAACCCGGCTCTATTTTGCTTCCCAACGCGTTTGGAAGTCCGAAAATCGTGGAGATTCCTGGGATGCCATATCTCCCGATATTACAAGAAATCAGGAAAGACTCGCATTACCAATCATGGGATCTCAGCAAAGCTGGGATAATGCATGGGACGTTCTGGCTATGTCTACCTATAATACGATCACTTCCCTGGCCGAATCCCCGGTACAGGAAGGCTTGCTCTATGCAGGTACAGACGATGGTATCCTGCAGGTAAGTGAAGACGGTGGTGCCAACTGGCGAAAACTGGAACTTGGGAATATTAAAGGAGTTCCTGCTACACCTTTTGTTAATGATGTTCGCGCCGATTTATTTGATGCCAATACCGTTTATCTGGTGCTGGACAACCATAAATATGGCGATTACAAACCTTATCTTCTCAAGAGCACAGACAAGGGCCGTACCTGGAGTTCAATCAATGGAAATCTGCCCAGGAAACTCCTCACATGGAGATTGGTACAGGATCATGTGGATCGTAATTTAATGTTTGCGGCCACAGAATATGGGGTATATATGACCAAAAATGGAGGTGGTAGCTGGACTCAGCTCAAAGGCGGAATGCCAACGATCTCGATCAGGGATATCACCATACAAAGAAGAGAGAACGACTTGGTCGCCGCATCATTCGGACGAGGATTTTATATTCTTGATGACATTACACCATTGCGCGACATAACCTCCGCTGATATGCAGCAAGAGGCTACGCTTTTCGATGTTAAACCTGCCTATTGGTACGTTCCTAAAGGTGAGGTTTACGCCCAGGGTAGTAACCAATATAAAGCAGATAATCCACCATTTGGGGCGGTGTTTACCTATTATTTAAAGGATTCGCTTCCTTCGCTGGAATCACAAAGAAAACTATCTGAGAAAGGAAAAACCAGTATTCCCTTCCCCGGATGGGACGCACTGGAAGCCGAAAAGATCGAACAAAAACCAGGATATCTGTTAACGGTCAAAGATCGTGACGGTAAAGTTGTAAACGTTGTTAAGGGAACTAATAAAAAAGGATTTAATCGTGTAGCCTGGAACCTCGGAGTTGCCGATCGAAGTGGCGAGATCTTAAACCCACCTAAGGGAGGGGAAGATTATTTCAATCTGAATGTTATGGCTACTCCCGGAGACTATACCGTAGCCCTCGAAAAATGGGCCGATGGGAAACTGCAGCAGATTGGAGCACCGAAGTCCTTTAAAGTTATCCCTCTGGCTAAAGGAGCACTTGAAGGCGCAACACCGGAAGAGATCAATGCCTTTAGAAAGTCATGGGAAGCCTTCCAGCAAGATTATAAAGCTACCCAAACTGTGCTTAAGGAGAGTAAAAAGAAAGTCGATGCCATGCAGCGTGCGCTTCAGAGAGCAACTAATCCATCAGATCAACTCGCCCAGAAAATTTATGAGACAAGATCTAAAATTCTTGCCATAGACAGCGAGTTAAATGGAAACAAAGCTAAAGCAGACGTAGGCGAGAAGAACGATCCTAGTCCGGGCAGGGCAGACTTTATAGGTAAGGCTGCATTGGCCAGTAGTACCTATGGACCAACTGAAATGCATAAAACGACCTTAAACACATCCAAGAACCAATTGAAGAGAATTAAATCATCTTTAAAGGCCATCGTAGAAAGCGATTTTCCAGTCCTTGAAACCGCTCTTAAATCGGCAGGCGCTCCGTGGATTGAGACGCAGGGGTTAATAAATGATTAATGGAGAATTGACAATGGATAATGGATAATTAACAATTAGGAATCTACAAGGGATCCAGGCTTATACACGGCTACGGATCCCTTTTCCTTTGTGGTAAAATCCAAGGATAACAACAGAGACTAGCCCACACACCAGAAACCCTACAAACATGGGAAGGACGCTATTAGTAACATAGCTTCCGATGAAGGCGCTGATCGGTACGCCCATTATGGTGGCGATAAAACCACTGATCGCTGCCCCGATTCCTGCAATATGACCCACCGGTTCCATGGCCAGTGCCCTGAGATTCCCGAAGAGAAACCCGATCGCAAAAAACTGTAAGGCAAAAAAACTTAGCGCCACCGGAAAAGAGGGATTGCCCGAACTAGCAAATAATATGATATAAAACAGTGAGATCAAAACAAAAGCGCCCAGGGCTACCGTTACAATGCGCAACATTCCAAAACGTACTACAAGAGTGCCATTTAAGAGTGTTGCAGTTCCAATGGTAAGTGCCAGTGCCGCAAAAATATACGGGAACGCTTCCTTGAGTTCATATTGTTCCTGGAAAATCTGCTGGGCGGTGCTGAGATATACCAGAAAAGAGCCGGTGATAAAGCCCCAGATCAGAGTAAATAGCATCGTTTGCCGATAGCCCAATAATTCCTTGTAGCCGCTGATAAATACACCGAAACGGAAGGAGGTCCGCTTTCGGATCTCAAGTGTCTCAGGTTGTCTTTTCCAAAACCAAATGGATACCAGCACAGCAAATATGACTTGCATATGAAAGATAGCTTCCCATCCGTAGACATCGAATATGGCCTTCCCCAGGGCCGGGGCAATAATCGGAACCAGTATGAACACCACCGTAACAAAGGAAATAATACGGGCCATATAATCGCCATCATAACAATCTCTGATCATCGCAATTCCAATGGTTCTTGGAGCTGCAAGCGCTATCCCTTGCAATACTCGTCCGGCAACCAGCATCTCAAAACTCTGTGCTGCTACACATAGATAACTGGCAAGTATAAAGAGAGCGAAACCCCAATAAACAACTGGTTTACGGCCAATACTATCGGAAATTGGGCCAAAAAGCAAGGGCCCTGTTCCCAGGCCAAGAAAGAAAAGTGTGATCAGCAATTGATTTTGAACGGGATCGTTATTACCTACAGCTCTTCCAATCACATCCAAAGCAGGCAAAAGCGCATCGAGTGCCAGCGCAGCGATAGACATCAGCGCGGCCATAAGGGCAACAAATTCCAATTGAGTCTGGCTCGATTTTACCATCCGGCAAAAGTACACTATTGCCGAAGAATTGGGCTTGAGAACTATTGGAAAATATTGCGCATTCAGAGGATAGCTATTAAAAAAGCTCGAAGACGTATCCCAATAACCAATAAAGAATTACAAAAAGTACGATAGTCATACAGCCACAACGACCCCCGCTCATCTTTCGGGCTCCCCAGTAGGCCACAATGGCTCTGATTATTTTTTGCATCAGGAAGTAGATTAGTTAGATTAAAAGTACAAATAAATGTAGCTTGTCATTTTTAGAGATCAATTTGTTTTAATCGTATTCGAGCCCAAAACCAAATGGATATAGTGGGTTTTCCGAGTCATACGGCAGGTCTTCCTTTTGATTCTTCACCGCCTCCATCGAGGAGGGGAGTTCAAATGGGAGTTTTCCTTCAGGGCCACCTTTGCCCGAAATAAGTTCAAATAGCGCCTTGTCCGATATACTAAAATGTCCGAGTAGTGCTGCACTTTCGTCGCTGATCTCCGGGACGACGATGGGTCGTTCCAGGTAAACCGAGACCACGGTGGGTTTTGTGCGTAAGAGCTTCAGTATAGACACCAGTTCCTCTTCGGTGTAATTAAGGCGTCCCTGATGAAAAATACTTTCCAACAAGCCTTCGCGGGGTTCAAAAGGTGCCTCGAGCCTAAGTAAGATCACATCCGCGTCTTCGGGTTTTTTTACGACATCAAAATATGAAGAGGCCAAATCCTTATCCATATTTTCAACATAGACCCTTTTATTTTTCTCCAAGGGCAAAATATTGTCCTCGTTCTTTAATAAGATGGTAGACCGGATCATGGTTTGGAGTCCAAGTGCAACATCTTCGGGTCTTGCAACATTCTTCAATCCTTCTTCCTCATGAACATAAGGATCTTCAAAAAGACCTAGCACGAATTTTTGCTTTAAGAGCTTGCGAACCGACCGGTCGAGTCGTGATTCCGAAATACGCCCGTCCATAACCAACTTAATGATCAGTTCAGGGTTGTCGTTACCCCCAAATTGATCGATGCCAGCATTTAAGGCTTTTTCGGTTTGAGAATAAACATCGAGCTGTTCCACACCATGGTCCATAGGTTCAATCAAATTGGCACCGGCCCGGTCAGGATCACGCAGTATACCCCAGTCCGAGCATACTATTCCCTTAAATTGGAGGCTGTCGAGCAACAGATCGGTAATGATCTCTTTATTAAAAGCAAATCCCACATCTTCTCCGGTTTGGCCTACGGGTATTCCATAGTAAGGCATCATCTGGGCCGTACCTGCTTTGATAGCTGCTCTGAACGGGATCACATGATGATCGAAGTTATCACCCGGATAAACCTGGTCTTTACCATATTTAAAATGGGCATCCCATCCGTCTTTTTGCGGACCACCGCCCGAAAAGTGCTTTGTCATCGTCGATACGGAATTAACCCCAAGGCTGTCGCCTTGCATTCCATAGATATACGCAGCCGTTAGCATAGAAGATATCTGCGAATCCTCTCCGAAAGTACCGGCGATCCGGCCCCAACGAGGTTCTGTCGCCAGGTCTGCCACCGGGTGGAGGGAGGCATGTAATCCAATAGCCCTATATTCCCTGGCCGCGATCTGGCCAAACCTGTAAATAAGCATAGAATCTCTTAAGGCGGCAAATCCTGTAGCATCGGGCCATTGCGATAATCCCTTCATAAAGAAAGAGGCTCCGCGCTTTTCACTATGCTTGGGATCGGCACTAAAGGTTACCGGTATCCCCAAGCGGGTTTGTTCTGCTAATTCCTGGACCTCATTGGTCCATTTTATGTGGTCGATGACATCTTCAGGAGACAGAGCAGTAGAAAAGTGTGTTAGTCCGCGAATTCCGACATATTTTTCAGGCGGATTCATCATCGCCATAAATCGCATGGCCCGTATAGGCTCAAAACCGGAGAACTGAAAAGGATGGAACATTTGTCCCGCTTTCTCTTCCACTGTCATTTGGGCAAGAAGATCCTCGACCCGCGCATCCACACCAGCACGGGAATCTTCATAGACATCCAGGCTGCCATTTTTATTGAGATCCCTATAGCTATACCCATCTTCGGTAAGGGTAGGGGCGGGACCTACCAATTTATCCCTTCCTTCACTTTTGATGCTCTGGATCTTGATAAAGAAAAAAAGGAAAACGCCGATGATCAGTAACAGGAGTATTCCCAATGTCCATTTCAGGACTTTTTTAAAAGTCTTCATACTTTATTGTTGATTTTCAAGGTGTCAGCCCTGGTTTAAATTGGATCTTATCATTAATAAAAATAATGCTTAAGTACAGTATGCCATCTTGATGTATTACAACAGACCATTTTGGTCCGCAAAGTGGCACAGGTACTATAATTCGAGGTGTCTTAGTACTTCGTACACCAGAAATGCCGGCCAAAAAACAGCTTTTATCAGACCAACTACCACGCTCCAAAAGCCGCTGGCCATTTGAACATAGTATATCGCAGCTCCCAGGAAACCCAATCCGTATACGGCGTTAGATGTGTGATGTATGTGTGATTTTTTTTCGCTTGACATGATATAATATTTTACGGACAAAATTCAATATCTGAAACTGAAAGCCCTATGACAATAGTCAGTTATATTGTACTTTTAAACAGATCTATTTTAGTTCTACCTATGAAAATACGAATTCGAGCAAATTCTATCCGCTTCAGACTCACAAAATCTGAAGTAGAGCAGTTATGTACTGCAGGTTCGGTGGAAGAATCCACTGCCTTTTTAGACAAAACCTTTGGTTATGGTGTCAGGATTAGTTCGGAGTTCGAACAGCTACATGCCAGCTTCAAGGATAACCACATCACGCTATATCTTCCCAAAACCCTAGGAAAAGATTGGTACACCAATGATCAGGTCGGCTTCGAACACACGATCGAATTACCCGAACAACAACAGCTATCCCTACTGCTCGAAAAAGACTTTACCTGTCTCAGCCCCCGCGGAGAAGACGAAACCGACAATTACATGAATCCAAAAGCGGTTGAATAGATTGGAGATTATTGATTGTTGATTGTCCATTCTCCATTTTCCATCATCAATTATTAACAATTCTTCATTACCTTTTCAAGGTGAATAAAAATGATTCATTTTCCAGAAATGTTCTTGCCAGGGGGCCTGACCATTTTACCGGCCTAAAACTGGATGAACCCAAGGACTTTGCTGCAGGTAAAGAAGGTGTGATGGCCGCACTAAAGCACAGCTTAAAAGAAATGGGAGCCTGGCGCTCTATGCGCAGTTTGTTTAAAATGAATCAGAAAGAAGGGTTCGACTGCCCCAGCTGTGCCTGGCCCGATCCGGAAAAACCTTCCACCCTGGGTGAGTTCTGTGAAAATGGAGCTAAAGCCCTGGCCGATGAAGCCACTACCAAAAGCATAGCAGCGGATTTTTTTTCCAGATATAGTGTGGAGGAACTTTCGCGCTTTACCGATTACGAACTTAATTTTTTTGGAAGATTAAGTGAACCTTTAGTTCTAAGACCACAAAGCCTTTATTATGAACCTATTGACTGGGAAAAAGCATTTGTATTAATCGCCGATCACCTGAAAACTCTCGATCAGCCTGATCAGGCTATTTTCTATACTTCGGGCCGTTCTAGCAATGAGGCGGCTTTCTTATATGGCATGTTCGTAAGGGCTTTTGGCACTAACAATATGCCCGACTGTTCCAATATGTGTCACGAATCGAGCGGGGTGGCCCTGTCTGAAACTTTGGGCATCGGGAAAGGCAGTGTTACTCTGGACGACCTTTATGGAGCGGAGTTGATCATTATCGCCGGACAGAATCCGGGCACCAACCATCCCAGGATGTTATCAGCTCTGGAAAAATGCAAGCTAAACGGCGGAAAGATTATTAGTATTAACCCGCTTGAAGAAGCCGGTCTTGTCCGTTTTAAAAACCCGCAACGCAGCAAGGGTTGGATAGGGCAGGGGAGCCCGATCGCTGATCTTCACCTGCCGGTAAATATCAATCAGGATATTCCGCTTATTAAGCTGATTATTAAGAAGTTAAATAATATTGAGTCTCAGGGAAAACAGATTTTCGACCAGGAATTTATCAAACATACTACCACCGGATACCAGGCGCTTTTAGATGACCTGGAACAATATTCAGAACAGGAATTACTCGACCTGTGCGGGGTGGAGAAGGCCAGGGTAGAGGAGGCGGTTCGCTTAATCGCCGATCGGAAAAAGATTGTAATCTGCTGGGCTATGGGGCTCACCCAACATAAGAACGGCGTGGAGACCATCAGGGAGTACGTAAACCTCCTTTTGTTGAAAGGATCGATAGGTAAACCACACGCAGGTACTTGTCCGGTTCGGGGGCATAGCAACGTACAGGGTGATCGCTCTGTGGGCATTATGCATTATGTCGACAAAAGCCTTAACGAGCGTATAAAAAAACATATGGGTTTCCAACCTCCCGACAAGGCCGGATTGGACACCGTAGGCTCAATGGAAGCTATGTACGAGGGCAAGGCAAAGGTATTTATGGCATTAGGCGGTAATTTTCTTATGGCTGCCTCCGATACCGACTATACGGCCAGAGCCTTGGAAAACTGTGAGCTTACTGTACAGGTAAGTACCAAGCTCAACAGATCGCACCTGGTGACCGGCAAAACAGCCCTGATCCTGCCCACCTACGGGCGATCAGAAAAAGATATGACCGGCGGACAACCACAATATGTGACCACCGAAAACAGTATGGGGAGGGTACGGCAAAGTAAAGGGATACTAAAACCATCTTCGGACAATCTAAAAAGTGAGCCCGAAATTGTCTCAGCCTTAGCCTCAGCTTACTTTAATGGAGTACATCCGGTTAACTGGAAGGAGATGGGGGAAGACTATGCCTTGATCCGTGAAAAGATCGACTTGGTGGTCAAAGGATTTGAGAACACCAGCAAAAGGGCTCAGGGTAACGGATACTATCTGCCCAACAATGCCAGAAATGGGGATTTTGAGAAATTGCCAGGAGGAAAAGCCAAGATTACGATCAATGCACTACCGCAGCATCAGCTGGCCAAAGACGAACTGATGTTGATGACCATCCGTTCGCACGATCAGTTCAATACTACCATTTACGGACTCGATGATCGCTACCGGGGGATCTATAATGAAAGACGCATTATTATGATGAACGAAACGGACATCAAAAACAGGCAACTTCAAGCGGGCGATGTGGTCCATCTCAGCAGCGATTACGACGGGAAGATCAGGACCGCACATAATTTTATCATTGTTCCGTATAAAATCCCTTCCGGCAAATACCGCGGCCTATTTCCCAGAAACGAATCCCCTTATACCGTATAATCATTTTGCCGACCGAAGCCATACGCCTATCAGTAAAAGTGGGGGGATAAGGATCAGAGTAATCAAAGGATAAGATGTTTTGGGTTTTTTGATACTGTGTTACCGCCTCGATGTGACCATCTTCGCGTTTTGTCGTCCTGCTTAAAACATCATCAATATACTTTGACTGTAAATCTGTAACAGATCCCACTAGCCTGCGTCCTATTACTGTAAAACCGGAACACAAAATATTCTCAGATGAAACCTATAATACTAAAACCAAGTGCAACGGCACTTGGATTCTTCTTTTTTCTATTTACCCTTTACGGGATTGCGCAAACAACATTAACGGCAGAGGAGTGGCAAAAAGACCTGGACTTCCTGCATAATACGGTACATAATGATTATCCCTTCCTCTTTAAAAAGATCAGTGCAGCGCAATGGGATGCGAAGGTAAAAGATCTCCACGACGCCATTCCTCAAATGGAGCAGCATGAGATCCTGGTTGGGCTGACAAAATTGGTGGCTTCTTTTGAATACGGGCATACCTTGCTGAGCCTGAGACAAAACCAGGTTCCCTTACACCGGCTCCCCGTTGTTTTATATCAATTCGATGACGGAATTTTTATTACCGGAGCCCCAGAGAATAACAAAAAAATCCTGGGAGCACGCATCATCTCGATAGAAGGAATGCCGATAGAGGAAGTACTGGAGCAAGTCCGCCCGGTAGTTCCGGCAGAAAACGATCAGTTCGTTAAAGGCTACGGGATAAATTATCCAACGATCCCGGAAGTATTGCATGCACAAGGTATAACGGAGGAATTGAAATTGGAGCTGACACTGCAACTTGAAAAATATGGTGAGACATTCGAGGATGTCATTACCGCTATACCATGGGAAGAAATTCCGCGGCAATATGGTATGATCGTACCCGGTAAAAAGTGGGCGGGAGTAAGGGATATGGCGGAAACTCCACTTTACCTCAAGCATCTTGATAAGATCTATTATTACGAGTATCTGCCCGATCATAAAACGGTATATGTGAGGCACAGTCAGATCCAGGATCAGGAAGGGGAGGACATTCCTGCTTTTTATGCCCGACTCTTTGATTTTATTGAAAACAATGAGGTGGAAAAGCTCATCCTGGATGTGAGGCTCAACGGGGGTGGCAACAATTACAAGAATAAACCGATTGTGACCGGCCTTATAGAAACCGAAAAGATCAATCAGCCCGGTAAATTAATGGTGATCATCGGAAGGCGCACTTTTTCGGCCTGCCAGAACCTGGTGAATGAACTCCATTCCTATACCAATGCCATTTTTGTAGGAGAGCCTACAGGGGAGAATATCAACTTTTATGGAGATAATCGGCCAGTAACTTTGCCCAACAGCGAGCTCAATGCCTATTTATCCTTCGCCTGGTGGCAAGACAAACCACAGTGGGAGAACCGTCCTTGGCTGGCACCGCAGATCGCTACGGGGATGACTTTCGAGCAATACCGTAGTAATCAGGATCCGGCGCTGGAGGCGGCCCTGGCCTTCGACAATCCTGATTTTATCACAGATCCGATGGCCCATTTAACCCGACTCTATACGGCCGGAAAATTCGAGGAGGTACAAAGCGAGGCTTTAAGGATGGTAAAAGACCCGGCCTACAAGTTTTATGATTTCGAAGATGAATTTAACCGCGCGGGGTATCAGTTATTGGAGATCGACGATCTGGAAGGCGCTATTGGAGTTTTTGGCATGAATGCAGAATTCTTTCCCGATTCGGCCAATACGTGGGACAGCCTTGCAGAAGCTTATTGGAAGGCAGGAGATAAGGTAAAGGCAACGGAATACTATCAGAAAGCGATAGGGATGGATCCGGAGGGGCCGGTGGGGGCCAATGCCAGGGAAATGCTAAAAAAGATGGAAGCTGAATAGGTGTAAAGAAATGGTTTTCAGATCGTTAAATGTGATGATTTAACAATTTGTTGACCTCCGAAATCATTAAAAATTAGTAATTTAAGGGAAATTTACAGCCCTATGAAAAAGACATTCCTTTATGTTGCAGCCCTGTTTTTTGTAGTAGGATTTACACTCAATGCACAGAAAGACAACAATGCGCTTGATGAACTGGTAGAATCCAGGGCATTCAGAATTGAATCGGATTGGGCCAGGGCACAAGCCACCAGTGCTACCAATGCTATTGCGGGTAGTAATCTCCAGGCACCCGGGAGTTCTGGAAATCGTTATAATCTGATCGGAAACTTTAATTACTTCGAGATGAAAGGGGATTCGGTGATGGCGTATTTACCCTATTATGGGGAACGACAATTCGGGAACGGGCATTATTCGGGCGATACAGCCATCGAATTTAAAGGAATATCGAGGGAATTAAAGGTGGATAAAAATGAGAAAAAGGGATATTATAAAATCTCATTTATGGCCGACAAGGATACGGAAACTTTTCAGTTCAACATCAAGCTATTTCCCAGTATGAAGAGTCATATGTCGGTAAACAGCAACCAGCGGTTTATCGTCAGCTATGAAGGCAAGGTGATGGCGTTGAAAGAGGAGGAGCCGAGCAAGTAATCGATATTTATAAAATTAAATTGTAACAAACCCACAGGCAACGCGTCTCTTAATTATAGCGTCTGTTATAATAAGGAGTCACTATTCATCAATCAATCATCAAAAAACACCGACCATGAGAAAATTAAGTGTTATGAGCCTGGTATTTATGCTAGCGCTTAGTATTTCCTATGCCCAGAACCGTCGAACGCCTCAGCTGGAAAGCTTTGAAGAGGTCGAAGTAGAAGGTAATATCAGGATTATCCTGGAACATGCCAAAACCAGTAGTGTTGTACTGGAAACCAAAGACGAAGAAGATTTTGATGCCTATAAGGTATCGGTCAGCGGACAGACTTTGATAATTCATCATAGAGAAAAGAACAACGGTTTTAAATCTACCCCCAAGCTTACGGTTTATGTAAAGCATCCGGGGATCAGTTCATTGGATATGGACGGACTGGTAACGGTTACCACCAAAGATGTAGTCCGTGGCGAGTCTTTGAGGATTAACGGCGACGGCATGATCAGGGGCGATATGGAAATTATCGTAGACCGGTTAAAAGTTGATCTGGATGGTATGTGTAAGATGACCATCACAGGCCGTGCCCTGGAAGCCGATCTGAGTGTAGACGGCATGGGCAAGATCGACGCCCGTGGTTTTTACAGCAAAAAAATGCACCAGTCGTCCGACGGTATGGCGAGCATTAAAGTGGGGCAGTAGACCATTATTCCTTGTACTCCGCAGGAATAGCTGAAATAGGTTTTAGGAAGATGTCTTTATAATAAACTTGTGCGCCTTCGGACTGCAACATGATCTTTCCGGAGGTAAGAGGTTCTCCGTTACTCATTTTACGCGAATTATAGAGTCGCATCACCACCTTTTTATTTACGATATGAATGCTGGAATCGCCTATGGCTATTAGTTCCACTTCATTCCATTGCCCATGAGGATTTTCAGCATCAAAGGCTTTAAAAACCCGGCGTTTCGCCAGACTGTCTTGTGGGTTTGTATCTGGTATTTCGGCAAAATGATAGCTTCTGAGAGGTCCATTCTTGGAATATATATAGAATTTATCATCGAGGGGAATACTGGGAATATCGATAGCGACATCGCCAACAGGCCAGTAATCGCCCATATCGCCCTGTTGAATCTGTAATTCCTGGGAATCGGACCATGCATAAACCGATCCGGGCTCACCAAAACCGTGATAGAGCAGCCCGCTGTCTCTGGGGCCTTTTTCCCTGGGTGGGTGCATGTCGTTGCCCCATTTCACCTTAAGCTTTAAATGGTAGTTCCTATAGGATTCTTCCGTATAGATCATACCCCAGGCCACACCGGAAATCCTGATCGCATTACCATCGTCGAATGATACTATTTTTACCACTTCAAGAGGATCGTTGTCTACGCCAAAGGGTTCTATAGTATTTCCCAGACTATCCGTTTCTTGTACATATGGTGTTCCAAGATAAGAATGCCATCCGTTAAGATCGTTACCGTTCCAAAGTGACATCCATTCGGTTTTTTCTTTGGGCTTATCCTGGCAGGAGGACAGGATAAGAATAAGGGATAATAGAAAAAGGAATCTCATCGATATAACCGCTTTATAAAGTGTGATCCCTAAAGATAATAATTATGGGTAGAGGGGATATGGAATATTTCTATTTGACATAATATAAATTATGGAACAAATCCAGTAATTCCCGTAATACGTAGTATTTTACATAATTGAGTTATAACTACGATTGATAAAGCGTATTATAACGCTCACAATTATGTAAAGGGAATTACGTTAAAAATAATTCTGGACTAGTTCCATTTCTGATTACTGCTCTAGTAATTCTGCTTTGGCCATGACTATGTCAAGGGAATTACGGTTCTAGAAAAGTGCATTAATTTGCCTCTTACAATAGAATAAAGTGCGGTACTATTGCTCTGGCACAAGGCGTATAAGTCTGCCAGGGCTCTCTACCACAATGTACAGATATCCGTCTATTCCCATCTGTGCGTCACGTACCCTGCCTATACCATCCAATAGTGTTTCATGCCCAACCACCTCGTTACCATTCATCTTTAAACGATGGAGATATTCAAATTTGAGCGAGCTGACAAACAGGTCATTTTTCCAATTACCATAAAAATCGCTCGACACAAATGTCATTCCGCATGGTGCAATAGACGGGGTCCAGTAATGCACGGGCTGTTCCATTCCATCCAATTCGGTAAGGTCTGTAAATGTGGTGCCATCATAGTTGATACCGTATGAAATCACAGGCCAACCATTGTTATTCCCTGCTTCCAAAATATTGATTTCATCACCTCCCTGAGGCCCATGCTCACCTTCCCAAACCACTCCGGTTTCTGGATGGAGACTCATTCCTTGAGGATTGCGTGTTCCGTAGGTAAAAATAGAATTGACCGCCCCCGATGTGTTGTAAAAAGGATTGTCGGTAGGGATTTGACCGTCGTCATGGATACGATGTATTTTTCCGATAGCATTGTCCAATTCCTGAGGGTAAACATCTCTATAACCGCGATCACCAACAGAAACATATAAGTAACCATTGTTATCAAATACGAGTCTGGAACCATAATGGTGACCACTATTGAGATACGGAAGTGCCGTAAATATGTTCTCCACATCAACCAAGTTGTTTCCCTCAAGCCTGGCTCTTGCCACTGCCGTGGTTCGTTCGGATGAATTGTTGGGGTTGGTACGGGAATAGGATAGATAAACAAATGTATTGTTTTCAAAATCTGGATGTATGAGCACATCTAACAATCCACCTTGCCCTTGTGAAGCCACAGTTGGGACACCAGTAACTTCTGTCAATTGTTGATCGTTTCGCACCAAAAATAGCCCTCCTCCTCGCTCAGTCACCAAAATTTCGCCATTGGGCAGTTGTTCTATCCCCCAGGGAATGCCGGGAATCTCATCGGTAATGGTTTCCAATCGGAAGCTAAGGTCATCGGATGAAATCAAGCCTGACAAATTGGGATTCTCCTCCTCCAGCATTGCTTTGGTTTTTCCATCGATCTCGGTAAGTATATAGTTGGTCAAATCCTCGATTTCTTGGGCACTTAATGAAGATCCGTATGCTGGCATACCATTGTTTGAATATCCGTCGGTTATAGATTCTATGATCTCTTCCACAGAATTGCCATAAGTCCAATCGCGTTCAACAAACGAGGCCAGGTCTTGTCCATGGCAGCCTCCACAGTGATTTCTATATGTAAGGGCAGTACTTCCTGGCTCAACATTTTCAATATCCGGATCCATCTCTTCTTCGAGCAGCTCGGGATCCTGTGAATTGTTACAGCTCAACAGTACGAACAAAAAAAACAAGAATGCCAATTTTGTTGTAGCCTTTAACCATTGGTATATGTGTGTTAATTTGAAAACTAGGTCAGAAAAGCGATTTAAGGAGATCGGGGCCATAATTATCCAAATTCAATGAGTAATGAAAATCTATAGCTTAAAATATCAAGGACAGCGTTAATTTATAGTGTCCTAGTAATTAGTGAATTAACGTTATATAATATGTAACGTTTTAGGTTGAAATAAAGTATAGGGTCAGGGTGATGAAAGGGTGCTCGTTATCAGCAGATTACTGCCAAATGGTTATGGAACTCAAAGACGCGGTTATGGAGATTTACTTAAACGGTGAAAGGGGCAATTAGTTTGCCATTCCTTACACCTAATCTTCACTAAAACTATGGCGGACAGATACAGAACCCTATAGTAGATGCCGCTAGAGCAAATCAATCATACTCACATTTACAAATTCCCTTGGTAGTGCCCAGCCAAACGGTGCCATTTTCTGAGACATGTGTTAGTTTGATGGAATTGGATGGGAGTTTGTTTTTCTTATCAAAATGTTGCCATTTACCATCTTTATAGCGTTTTACGCCATTACCCCTGGGCAGTGCCCAGGTACCACCGTTCTTGTCTTCAAAAAAACGTACAACTTTATTAATATCCTTATTAAAGGTTTCGTTCTCACCATCACGGATAATCAATCCCTTTAGGGTCGGAATCCAGTGGCGATTCTCCGCATCTATATAACTATTCCCATAAATGACCTTGAGTTTTTCCTGCTCCCATTCACTTTTTCCATCAAAAGTGTATAGGCCATTTACCGTGGTCATTACAATCTTACCCTCAGGGGTCTCAATAAATCCATAAGGGTGATTATCCGCAGAGGGTAAGCCATTTTTTCTATTAAAACTTCGCCAGGTTTGCCCATCGTATTTAGCAATTCTGGCCGGTGCACCCAACCAAAGATTATTATTGCTATCTATAAATTCAGCGGTGAGCCAACCCCTGCTGAAATCATAGCCTTCATTGTCTTTTTTAACCGAATGAAAGACCCCGTCCTCAAAATAATAGATCCCGTAATCTGCAATGAAGAACAACTTCCCTGCCTCATCCTCATAAAAATCCTTAACAAAATGGCAATCACTACAGGGCATGTCTTTTTGCCGGAAATCTGTCCACTCCCCTGTTTCTTTTGATAGCTGCAGTAGCGCTCCTTTAGCAAATGGGCCACTCTTTTCAGCCCCTGGGGTGACGGAAGAAACACCTAGCCAAATATCACCATTTGATGCTTCGTACATTGCGGTAATCACCGGTGCTTTGATACCCATTTCCTTCGTATTCATGGGCTTCCACTCCTCCCCATCATAAATAACAACCCCTCCCTGATACAATTGCCCAGTTGCATAGCCATCCCAGAACATGTCGGGCGAACCAGTCCCGATCCAGATCCGGTTTTTGCTGTCAACCAGATAAGAACCTATGGTATTCTTAAGAAGTTCATCTTTTTTATTGAGAATATCCCACTCACCATCCTTGTATATGTTAATGCCTTTACTGGTTACAAACCAGGTTGAACCATCAACATATTCGAAAACCCCCAGGGTGATTTGATTATCCATCAGCAATTCTGCCTTGTCTGTATAACAGGTCCAGGTCTC
The DNA here is from genome assembly GCA_965212205.1 of Flavobacteriaceae bacterium. Taxonomy (GTDB): domain Bacteria; phylum Bacteroidota; class Bacteroidia; order Flavobacteriales; family Flavobacteriaceae; genus JAHEJJ01. The sequence continues at coordinate 1,047,939 of CBDBUX010000011.1, read as the reverse complement.
CTGCGCAAAAGCTTGATACGAGAAGAAGCATAAACCAAGATAAATCAGAATAGTAGCTTTCATTTTGGCTGAAAATTAGACTAACTAATTTACAATATAAGATCGGTAAAAGACAGGCTTATATAAGTTTTATTACAAGAGCTGTGCTTTAGCATTAACTCAAGTTACCCCACCAGTATCCTGCTTCTGATCCGGGATCTCGGCCTTGGCTACTTGTTTAAATCTCTTGTTAATGATCCCCGGGTCGAAGCCTCCGCGAAGTGTTTGAGAACCCATACCTTTTTTTAGTTCCTCCCTGATTCTCTTGTCGTTTTTGGAAGCGATAATTAAAAAGACGACAAAAAGGATGATGACAATCCCCAAAACCCCAAACGCCACATAGGCAAGCCCTGGGTGTTTAACGCCTCCCCACCAAAGTCCTATCCCTCCTAAAATCCCTAGTAAGATAAAGGGCAGGTATGATGCTATATGATCATTTAAATGTGTCCTGACACAGAGGTGTGCAAGCCAGGGACCGGAAATGCCATTTTCACATTCCATTTTGGCGAGTTGATTTCGTATTCCGGTAAAAGCCGACTGATAATGCCAGTCGACCAGAAACAAGGAGATGGAAAACAACAGCAGCGAGAAACTCACCATTAAGATCGCATAAGGTAGCTGTTCTTCGTCTTTTTCAAATTCTACCATCAATACAGCAAGGCCCGCCACACCAACCACTAGTACGTGCTGGGCTAATGTCCTGACCCGCATCGTTAGATTACTGTAATTCCGACAGCTTACAGACCCTTCCTCGTAGGTTTTAATCAACCACTCATCATTTCTGCGCGCCTCTTCCATTATTTGAAAAATAATATTATCCCAACTACGATAAACTTAAGCCAATTGGCAGCAGTATCGCTATGCCTATCAGGCCAATCACAAACCAGGCGGTAACGGTTAGGGCCACGGCACCCCCAATTGCTATTAATATTGATTTATTTAAGCTATAGCCTGTTTGGGCTCGTATCAGCACCGTTGCCGAGCGCAACCACAGGAATCCTGCCCCTAGAAAAATTAAAGGGATGATTAAAGAAAATACCGCATTATTTAATATTCGATTGGGAAGCAGGTTAGCCATAAGCACTACAATTCCAAGCGGTGCGGCTATTAGATAAAAGTAGTTGCTTGCCAATAACCAATATAGCTCCCTCCCACTCTCATTCTTCATTAGCTCAGCTACCTTTGGAAGCAGCTTGCCAAGGAGCCAGATGCTGAAAAATAGCAAAGGTAAAAGAAGTACAACCTGAGCCCCGATCATCTTTACCTCAGTGCCGTCGAGCTTTGTTGTTGCAGAACCAGCAATCAGCATAATCAACATTGGCAGGCAAAGAAATAAGCCGCAGAGGCGCCAGAAATAGCCCTGTGCTGTCGTTTTGCCAAAATCAACCGAGAATTCACCAGGCGTTTTGATACTGCGATAAAAAGTATTCCATACAGAAGTGTTGGTAGCCGTCATATTGTTGGTTTTTGTTACCCCAAAAATTAAATACCTAGGGCCTCTTATCTAACTATAATATACGAAATAATTGGAAATCTGCTGGGCTTTGTGCCAAGTGGTTTTTGGCGATGATAGTTTAATAATACAATAGTCCTGGGAATAGTTATAGTGCTCACCTACCCCATTGCGAATAATTGCTTTTTCATTCATTTTTTTGCTTTTGGATGATCGTGTTCAAGTGACTAATCCTCGCTTTTAGATCTGTAAAAATCTGCAGCTTGAATACTTTTATCAACTTTTGATCTACCATTTCCGGCCGAACCAAATACCTTTCCATGGGTTTTGATTAAACCGCAATTCAGCCAGATCCAAAATATTATGATGTCAGGTTATATCAGAGGGTCTGGAATGATCATAAAAAAAGAGCCCGAGACTGGCCAAAGACCGCATCGAGCTCCCTATCATAACTTTGGTCTCCGCTCAATTAAGCTGAGAACCAGTTCCTTTTATATTAAGGCATTACTTCTTTTCGTCGTAGGTAACATAGCCTATGGGAAATTCTGTAAGATGGTTTCCATCTCCCCTATTAGCAAGCCCTGACTGGTATCACCTTCATCGAGTGTGCTCAGATCTACACCTGGCGTGCCTTTAGGCAGGTCGTACGACTCCCCTACACTGGCGGTGCGATAACCCAGATCTCTCATGGATCCTGCTGTGATCCTGCTCAAAGGATTTTCTCCAAGGTTCAGGAAGCCTGTCATCAATTCGTTGTTCAGCGTAGACTCCTGCCAGTGGCTGTAAGCCGTTCCCTGGCCTCCTAAAAATTCGATGGGTAATTCTCCGGTGCCCCCTTCCGCATTCCAGAAAACATTTGCCTTGCGCCCTGCAAAATATGGGCTGTCTGCCGGTCCTTGCAGAAGATTCCTGTCGCCAAACTGCGGAGGAATATTCCAGAGTGTTCCCACACCGAGGACATGGCCCATTTCGTGTACGATCACTTCGTCAAAAAGGTCGAGTTGTTCCAGAAAATCCAAATCATCCGAATCGAAGAACATCACACCTGAAAGCGTTAAAAAATCAATGGTACGAACAAATCGTGGCCCTGCGGCTCCCAGGACTCCAAAAGGTCCGTCGATCGGTATCAGTGCTATTTCGATGACGATATCATCTAAGGTTCCATCCACTGCCGGTGGTAACCCTTCAAATGCAGAAGGAATGATCCCTGTAAAAGAAGGTACATCGCCAATGATGATCCGCTCCCACCGTTCTGCAGCTTGTTCAAACACTTCACGCTGTCTTTCTGTAGGTGGAACCACAAATTTTAAGGTAATGTTGAAACGCCCTCGATCATCTCCGGCTGCATCGGTTGCACGAGCAGGATCCGAGTCGAGAAAATTAGAAGCATCCCTGATCTCAATTGGTTGGTCAGGATCTGGAACCAGGGTCAGGGCCTGCTGCTCGTATTCAGGTCCTGCTGTGTCATTCACAACGGTATCTTCCGTACAGGAACTAATAAGAAAGAGCCCCATGGAAAGGCCTAATACAAATACGTTCATTCGCTTGCTGACTAGCATGCGTAGGAATTTGGGTTGCAGCTGAAGGCTGCGATGATCAAATAATTTTTTCATAATGTGTAATAAGGTTTAGTTTTCGACAGATGGCTTAGCCAGCTGAAATTTATTTCCGCATGAAAATATTAAAATTATTTAACAATAAATAACGATACTGTTGTTCTTATAACAACATGTGAAAAATGTGCTAGATAACGAAAATAAATACCGTTCACCTAAATTTATTTGAATATGGAATAAAAGCTTCTCCGAATACTTCCGACTCTCGACTTACCCAGCTATAAATGGTAATCCCTGTCGGGCCTGATAAAAAGTATAAGCAATCCAGGAAATATAAACCAGGCCGAACAACACTACAACCAGGCGCTGCATTATATTCGGTGCCTTCCACTTGCGATAAAGCACTAATGCAAATAGCGGCACGATTTGCAGGCCATGTAAGCCAAAAAAATGCGCCACCCTTAAGTCTCCGGCCACCGTACTCCAGTTTAAAAGCGGTAGTCCTTCTCCCCCATCGGCCACACCTACATTATGGGCCAACTGACCGATCATCTGCCCACCTACCCAGCTGCCATAAAGCACTATGATCCAGCCCAGTAATATGCCCCACTGAATGGATCTCGGCGTGTTTATCTTCAACCTGATCGTTTCTATGATAAAAAAGACCATCAACAGGACCACAATACCGATCAATATCCCCATGGCCGCAAATAGGAGACCATCTACGATGTTCGACTGATTATAATGCGATAAAATACCTCTTGCTGCCTGCATAAAGATGATAAGGATCTCGAACAAAAGCGCCCAGGAAAGGATGTTGTTAAGGATATTTTTCTTCTTTCTTGAAAAGGGATAAAGCGTGATAAGAAAACCAGCGGTTAGTATATATATGCCTCCTGAGGCCGTAAATTTAAGGGGTTTGAGCCATACATTGACCCCCATCAACATTCTATCATCGACCATCAGGCCAATAAGGCAAATGAGGCTCAGGAAAAAATGGAACATAGCGATCCCGAAAAGTATGGGACTTTCTTTTTTTACGGTACTAAGCACCGTTCTCAGTTCCTTCATGCCTTTTTCATTTTAATAGATCGCATTAGCATAAATAACAAAAAACCTACCGGACCCAGCATAAATGTCGCCAGCAGGCAGGGGGCCATTAACAGACGATGAAGCCCCAGATTTTCGTTTTGTTTGATCATCCACATTCCCACCAGCAGGTCGAAGGCCAGGTAATGTACCCATCCGGCCAATACGGCGTTCTCCTCGGTAAACAAGGCCATCACAGAAGACAAGCTACCAAAATCCATACCCCCGCCGATACGCATGGCGATGACAATATACGCTGCATAAACCAGCGAAAGGATCAAAGGAACCAGCTTGTAATCCATCAGGAACCGGGTGGCCTTCCATCTGGGAAGGACGATCATTAAGAGCCACATGGGTAAGACAATCAAATTGGCCAGGGAAAAAACATCGGTGGGTGTCATCGGTATCGATTTTTAGGTTGATTACAGATCAAAAGATAGTAAAGAAAAATAACGTTTAACGGTTGATGTATCGTATCACAAATAAAATTGTGATGATAAAGACAACCCTGGTAGATATTATTTTTATCACTCAAAAACAAGCTGGTTTTCTGCCCAGGACGTCAGTAGTTCCAGGTAACCATCATGGTATAACCAGCCTTCAAATGGACCATCTTCCAGACCATATTTATACAGATAATGGCTGGCATCTTCATATACCTTAATTTCGATCTTCTTATGCTCCTCTTGCCTAAAGTTCTCTAAAAACGCCACTATTTGGGCTGTGGGCATGTTCTTATCCTTTTCTCCCATCACATAAAGCATAGGGCATTCTACTTGCTTTAAATAAGGCAAAGGATCATAAGAATAGCGTTGACCCCTGGAGGCGTATCTCAATGAATCATAAGCAGATAGACTGTCATAAGTAAACCATTTACTTAAACGAACATCTTTGTTGGCTGTTACTAATAGCGCATTGATGGAATCCCTTTCAGGCCCATTTGCGAGCGATGGATCTTTGTATACGTCGATATAAAACTGCCAAATTCTCTGCGTTAAGGGGGCGATATGTTCAGCTATTTCCGCTTCGGTAAAACCTTCATCCTTGGCATCCATTCTCACCTCGTGAACTACCGTTTTGGAATGACCGAAGGGAGAACTAACCCGGTTGATAATAAACCTGATATTCCCATCTAAATGGGCCAGCTCAGGGGTAAACCAGCCAGATTCACTAAGACCCATAATCCCAATATTTTTCTGGTCGATATCCTTTCGATTTCTTAAAAAACTTAATGCGGCACGAGCATCTCCCAAAAGCTGCTGATAGGTAAAGTTCTTATAGTCGACATTATTTTTGCCAGAACCCCTCTTGGTATAGACCAACACTGCAAATCCCTGTTTTAGAAATGCATTGGCATGAAATTTAAAATAAAGCTTGTTGTATTCCTGGTGATTGCTGCCTGAACCATGTAATAGTATTATGGCCGGGTGTGGTTCCTCACTTTCTGGTCTCAGCAACAAACCTTCAATGGATATATCTGATTTAAAAACTACCTTCTCTTTCTGGCCTTTGAATCGGGTTGCAATTAATATGAACACAATCAAAGACAGCATAATTGCACTTATTATGACAAACCATTTAAGAAATTTAGATCTTTTCATGGGTTAGATTAGCGCTGTTAATACCTATAAGTAGCTTTAGCAGGAGATCCGTTACAATTAGTTTATGCCGAACTGAGTAAAAAGCATATAAGCCTATATGGATTGGTTTTCCATTAATTGAGGGAAGTTTCCGCTAAATGCTTCAAATACGCGTATAATGTTAGGCTACCAGGAACAAGAATAGTAGTGGAACCAAAATTCCTGCCAGCGCAAGTTTCCAACCCCGATTTTTAAACCCATTTTTGCCAATAGGGATCAACATCCCGGTCATGGCGATGACCAGCATGGCCGCCCCGAAAATATCGGAATACCAGATCCAGAAACTGTTGGTCGACTTATGCAGGAACATGGTATGGCCCAGAAACGGCACCTTACGCTTGTATTCCAGCACACCTTCACCGGTTCCTGCATCCACATCCAATATCACATTGTCTTTATAATATACACGCAGGGTATTATCTCTAAGCCTGTGGCCGTCGTAGCTTGTACCCCACTCTTTTGAAAAGTTTTCTATGTCTGCCTGGGAAATTTCCGCTACATCCGCAGGCAATTCTACGCTGACCTCCTGACTCTCATAAGTATAGTCCATAGGATACCAATCCTGTCGGTGGTTTAGAACTATTCCTGAAAATGAAAAAGCGATAATCAGTCCCACATAGAAAAAGGCAAAATCTCTGTGTAGGTTTCTGTTGGTAAATTTATACATGGTCGTCCTTTGTTTTTATTTATTCTGCTAATCAAACAGAAGACGACAAAACTAAAAATTACAACTGGATTGCGTATAGGTTTAGAATTCGATTTTTACTAAAATTTGAACTTCCATAATGCTTAATCGATCTGCGGAAGCGCTTTTACATGGGCGTAGATATCATGTCCGTTTACATTCATCTCGACAGCCACTTTTGCAAGTTTGATCCCTTTTACATCATTCAATTCACCATCGGGTGAAATCGCCTTAACACCGTAGAAATCACCAGCATTATTGATGGCCTTCAAGTGGATAAGGTTCCCGGATCGAAGGACACCCTTAACATCCAATTTATCCCCGTTGGGGGTGAGCGCCTTGATATCAAAAAGGGTCCCATCTGCAGCAATAGCCTTCACTGGAGTATATTTATCTTCGCTAATCAGCATTTTGATGGGGACTTCTTCCCCGTTCACCAGAGCTTTTACATCGAGAAGATGGCGTTGGAAATTATCCTGGATGGCCTTTACATCGTATATCTTTCCCTCCTTGTCCAGCGCTTTGACATCCAGAAATACACCTTCGGGGTGAATGGCTTTTACATGCCAGTTACGGTCGTTACTAATGGTTCCGGCCTGGGGTAGTGATTTTACATGGGCATATACGGCATGGCCATTTACCCACATCTCGGTTTGGCCTTTGGTTACCTTCACCCCTTTCACATCGTTGAGTTTGCCTTCTGGGGAGATCGCCTTAACACCATAAAAAGCACCTTCTTTATCGATGGCCTTTATATGAATGATGTTCCGTGTACGGCTCACGCCTTTTACATCGAGTGTATCCCCTTCCAGAGTTAGCGCCTTGATATCATAAACCGTGCTATCGTCTGCAATAGCCTTAACCCGGGTATATTTATCGCCACTGACCAGTATTTTAACCGGGAACTGTTTATCTCCCACGAGGGTTTTGATGTCCATAAAGCTCCTTTGATCGGAATCCTGAATGGCCTTAACATCGTGAATCTTACCGTCCTTATCGAGCGCCTTAATATCGATGAGCTGGCCTTCGGGATGCACGGCCTTGATATGCCAGATCACCATGCCTGGCGAATCTGCCTTTACTTCGGCCAGTTCTTTTTTAGCCTCATTCGCATTGTTTTTACAGCCAAACGAAACCATTAATAATCCCAAAACTACCATTGTAATGGTTGCTTGAAATGCTCCGGATAGATCATCAAATTTTACCATGTCTTATAGTTTATCAATTCTTTTAATTCGCAGGAATTATGTATGTTACCATACGATAAAAATGCCTCTTAAAAACCCAACAAATTTAGTCTAGCTACATGCCTTAGATTATGATAATTATCAGTCCAGGGCCTGAAACATTTCCTATTTTCAACCTGTTGCTCTCAACGAAAACCATAAAATCTATATGGTCGGGATATAGCATATTAGGCATTCCGTTTTGTAATTTTAGGTAGTTCCCCGAACTAAATATTGCTGGCCCCTTGAAAACCTTAAAGCAGTTCATTTCGGTAGTCCTGGTATTCCTAAGAGGAGTGGTAGACTGGCTACGGATGTTACTCAGTGAGGGTGGCAACAACATTATCTCTCTGCTGATAATTCTGCTTTTCTACTTTATTATATGGGAATTCCCGCAGGCGATAGACCTGCTGCTGATTTTTAACCAGATCGATATCACCACCATTTGGCATATACCACTATACTATGCCCTTTTGGTGATTCTGGGGACGATTATCTGGATTGCACCTGCCTATTTCGATCCCAGGGTCTATCGTAATCTTACCATCAAGAGCTTCTTTTCCATAAAGCCTTTCCAAACAGAGATCGGAAAAAGTTTAAAAGGGCGCCCCATTTATCTAAGTCGTCTACATGTACAAAAAACCATGCCCAAAGTACTGGGAAGCCTCCTGATCATTATTTCATCGACCGGGATCCTCAATGCTTATGAACAAACTTATAACAGCATCCCGCTCTTAACCAGCGCCGGCAATTATCTAAGCTTTACCGTGGTGCTGTTTCTCCTGCTGCTGATCTATCCTATCTATAAATGGTTCCTGGATCTGTTTTCAAAAATTCCACGGAATAAATGGATTCTCTATTTGCTGATCATTCTAGGTGTAGTGACGCTTATTTTGTTGGGCATTCTCAATGATCAGGATAAAGACGGTATTTTAAAACTGTTTATTTCCAATAGTGTACTGGCCTTCGTTTTCCTGTCTTTTACCTTCCTGTTCAGAAGGATCCGGTCTGATATAACCAAAAATACCATTTACCGGGTGGTCCTGGTATTGGTGATCGCCGTGCTGATATACTATGTCTTGATCGCCATTAAACCGGCTTATTCTCAGTCTCTGAATCCTCTGCTGGTGATCCTAATTAGTCTTATTGCCTTCTATGTCCTGGCTTTTGCACTGAAACTGACCGGTAAACGCTATAAAATACCTCTGCTCACCTTGTTTATCATAATATGCTTTGTCATCGGAGAAATGGCTGCTAAAAAAGACGGTTTTGATCATTATGCGATTGAGCCTGTACCGGCAACTATCAAAGACAGATCTGGTATTGATGAGCATATCCAACAATGGTTCGAGCAAAGAAAAGAACAGATCATAAATTCCCAACAGCACTACCCCATTATTTTGGTGTCGGCAGAAGGGGGCGGTTCCCGGGCAGGACTCTGGTCGTTTTTAGTGCATAGTTACCTGCAAAATAGTTCCCCCGATTATTTTACGGACCATCTCTTTCTGCTAACTGGTGCTTCTGGCGGAAGTGTTGGCAATTCGATGTTTTATGCCCGGGCCTCAGAGCTTTTTAAAAACCCGGCCCCTTACTCCTACCTGACGGAAGAGGACAACGGATTCCTATACAAGGCCAGCGTACTTTACAACGAGAATTTTCTGTCCTCTTCGGTAGCAGGACTACTTGGGCGCGATCTACTGCAAAGTATTGCCAACCGTTTTAGTTACGATGACCGGGGGCGATTGTTAGAGGAAGAATGGGAACAGGCGCATTTTAAGCATATCAGCCATTCGGAAAACGATCCGTTGCTGGCAAGAGAATTTCTGTCTTTCTACCAATCTGGTCATAACGGCTTTTCGCCTCCACTTTTAATCATCAATACCACCCATGTACAGTCTGGGCAATACTTCCTGATCTCACCGGTTAGCTTCGATATAACTCCTGAGTTTGATGGTCTTAATGATTTTTTAAGTGAGATGCAGGCAGCACATCCGGGCAGTTCGCTAATGTTATCGACAGCCATGTCGCTCAATGCCCGTTTTCCTTATATCAGTCCGGCTGGCCGTGTAAACAAACTTGGGCAGTTTGTAGATTCGGGTTATTACGACAATATCGGCGGGAGTGTTAGTTCGAGGGTTAAAAGTCGTATTAAGGCCTATCTCGATGCGCTGGAAGAAAATGATAGTTTGCTTCGTGACAAAATCAGGATCATCGACCTGGTGATCAAATACAAGGGGGAGGATAAATCGGCCAAGCCGGTTACCCAGCTCCGGGCACCGCTGTCTACGCTACTTAATGTAAGATCTGGTCATACCAGGGAGATCGAAACCCGGCTCGATGACGAATTTGTGATCGAACTCGATACCACCCGGATAGCTCTGGAACCGATTGAAATTAAGCGGCTGATCGAAAAGCAAATCGCCAGTACAAAAGACAGCATCACCCCAGTCTTACCCCTGGGCCGATTTCTTTCTAAATCGGCAATAAATTCTATAGAAGAAAGGCTGGGTAGGGAGCCTGTTCGTTCCCGTTTAGAAAAGTTGGTGGAATATATGGATAAGCCATAGCGCCAAATAATAGATCAATGTATACCGACGTCAAAATGAATATGGGCTGTGTTTACTTAACGTAATACCCTTTAGCATCCGGACAATGATCACAAACAATTAGGCCAAAATGCTCTGCCTTATATTTCGCTCTTTGGTCTTGAGACTTAAATTTAATTTTCTCATAACATTTCCAGTTTACCCCACGCATAGGTGGCCAGTTTGTGTTACATTCAATACAAACAGTGTCTCCTTTTTTAAAATATTTCTGTTCTTTAGATTCAGCCTCACTTATTATATAGGCACAATATTTCAATTGATTATCGTGATGTGCTATGGTTAACGATCCCAAATCCTTCCTCTCCAGATCGGCAAACATAAACACTACAAGTAAAGCGACTAATATGATTAAACCAATGATTATAAATTTTTTGCGTCCCATATCCTGAAATTTAAAAGTTAAACTTGTCTTTTAGTGTATATACTAATGTCAGCTTGCTCCATATTAAGGAATAGCTAAACCAATTTACATTCACAGGGGAAACTTAGGCGGGTAGTATTGAATGAAGTCTAAAATTACTAAATATATACTACTGCCTCTACCGTAATCAAAAGCAAAGAACCGATGCACTTAAACAATGGCAACCGTTAGTAAATAGTATTTATAATTTCTGGAAATAGTTTTGGAAAGTGAGCAGATGAAAGGAAAAAAGCAGGCTCAGTCCTTTGGAATACTCAGGACACCAGCGTAACTTTTACCGCATTCATGCCCTTAAGCCCCTTTTCAAGTTCAAAGGAAACCTTGTCATTTTCGTTGATCTCGTCGATCAATCCGCTCACATGGCAAAAGTGTTTTTCCTGGGTTTCCGTATCGATAATAAACCCAAATCCCTTGCTGTGGTCGAAGAAAGATACTTTCCCTTTGCGAATCGGATCGAATTCTTCTTCTACTTTTTTAGGTATCGATATTTCGATGCTCTCGAGTTCTATTTCTTCCTCCTCTATTGCAGGATCCTGGGGCGTATCGGTTAAATTACCATGTTTATCCACATAGGCGAACGGAATTCCTCCGCCGCTTTCCTTACTTTCAGCCTTTCTGGCTTCTTTTTTCTTTTGTTTCTCCTCACGCCTCTTTAAGCGTTTCTTCTCCTTCTCCCTTTTGTTGTACGACTGTTGCGATTTCGCCATATATAAAATAAAAATTTCGACCCCTAAGGTAAAGTATATATTTCCAATACCAAATAGTTGTATAAAAAAAGCCTATCTGAAACAGATAGGCCTTGATAAACTTAAGATGTATGTCTTTAGATAACTCTTACGTTCACTGCGTTTAATCCTTTGTTACCTTCTTGAAGATCGAATTCAACCTGATCGCCTTCGCGAATTTCGTCGATCAATCCTGTTACGTGTACAAAGTGGTCTTTCTCAACACCTTCTTCGGTGATAAATCCATAACCTTTAGAATCGTTGAAAAATTTTACTGTTCCTTTACTCATTGTAATGTAATTAAATTAAAAATACTTATTTGAGCTGCAAAGATGCTGCGAATTATTTAATTAACAGCAATTTATGTGAAATATTTTTTTGCCATATAGGCCCTAACTTATAGTCGCCAGGCCTCCCTTATTCAAAATCGGCCCATTTGGGTCGTACTAATAAGGTAATGATCAGCGGCCCAAGCAGGCCCATAAATGATTGTAAAGGCGAAAGCCCTATGGCCAGGTTGATACCAAGTACCAGAACGGCACTCACCCATAGCCCGTAAACCCCGATCTTTTTCCACTGCCAGATGGCGATGGCCAACCCGAGGTTGATCAGACAAAAAACGATTAGTGCCGGGATGGCCCAGCCGGGCAAGTCAGGAAAAGTATCCCGCACGGTATCGCCGGCAAATATGTAGTAGAGTGCCAACAGGGGGTTTATCACAAACATAAAGATGAGGAAAGCGGTAATACAGCCTCCGCGTTTTTTTACGGTAATTTCCTGGTTATCCATAATAATCGGTTTTAATTTTCAATTCTCGATGACTTATTATACATCGATGATTGTCTCACAGTTAAGCACTTTTTGCAGGTGTCGCACGGCATTTTCATCGGGTACGGCGTCTATTTTGAAATGTAGCTCCTGGCCATTTTTCTTTTTTATCGTCCCACTCTTGGTCCATACCCCTTTGTTGGTATATTCCACGATATCACAAAGTGGTATGACCAGCATATCTCCCTTTTTAAAGTTGGTATTGATATATAAATGGGTATTGGTATTCATAAAACTATCCGGGGAGATCGTAAACATCACCTCTCCCTGTTCCGGCGCACGATATTTTAAACACCGCTCCAGAAAATTTTTGTATTCGCGCTCTTTGAGCATGGAAGCGGTGAGTTCGGCCGGACTGTTCTTTTTTGTGGTTTTGGTGTAATAATCGCTGTAACTGTCAAAAATGCCCTCTTTCCAGGCCTCATAACTGCTGAGGAGGAACTGGTATAGCTCGCTTGCCTGAAGTTCGGCACTAGGGGGCTCGACAGCTTTTTTCTTACCCGCAAGCATCGCTTCATTGACTTCCTCCTGGGTGGTAGCGCCTGCTGCTTTATCAGGATTGTTATTCCGTTTGATCCCTATATATAGGTTAACGATTCCGGCGATAAGGATAAATATTGGAATGGATTTAATACCAATCACCCCTGGTTGCATTTGATAGATCAGGGAACCCCCGCCCCAAATAATAAAAGCCACTCCCAGGGCGATCTGCCACCCAACTTTCATCGGCTTAGACTTTTTGCCCATAACACTCTAGTTGTCAGTTAGTATAAAAGGGGGAGCTTGTAAGCTAAAGATATATCAAAAATCTTATTGTAAGACATCTTCTACAAAAGAATTATCAACTGTAAAATGAATGACTTTCTACCTGGGTCTTGGGAATATTGCTGATTATTGGTTATTGGTAATTGAGTATTGAATATTAAAGTTCTTTTGACCGCCAACTACCCCATATAGGTAACCCTATAGATCACATCGGCGTAATCATCCGATATCAGCATCGATCCGTCATCGAGAAAAAGGATGTCTACAGGCCTTCCAAATCTTTCCTGGGAGGCGTCATCGAGCCAGCCGTCGATAAAGGGTTCATAGCTTATGGCTTTGTTGCCATCGAGTTTAACCAGGGTGATGCGGTATCCTATTTTTTTCGACCTGTTCCAGGACCCGTGTTCTGCAATAAAGGCATGGCCCTTGTACGATTCGGGGAACATATCTCCGGTATAAAATTTGACGCCCAATGGTGCTACGTGGGGGCCCAGATTCTGAACTGGGGGTACAAAATCGGAACAGGGGCGCTGATCCCCAAATTCAGGATCCTTTATAGTCCCGCCGTGGCAGAAAGGATAACCAAAATGCTGGCCGGCTTCGCTTACCCGGTTAAGCTCACAGGGTGGAATATCATCGCCCATCAAATCCCTGCCGTTGTCTGTAAACCAAAGCTCTTCAGTATCAGGATGCCAGGTAAAACCTACCGTATTTCGTACACCATGAGCTACGATCTCCCTGTTACTGCCGTTGGGGTCCATCCGGGTGATAGTGGCGTATCGTTTATCGACCACCGTACTATCACAGATATTGCAAGGGGCCCCTACGGGTACATAAAGCTTATCATCGGGGCCAAAGGCGATATATTTCCAACCATGGTGAAACTCGTCCGGGTAATCGTCATAGATCACCTCGGGTTCCGGTGGTGACGACAATTGCTGTTCGATATTATCATACCGCAACAACCGGTTCACCTCTGCCACATAGAGCGAACCATCTTTAAAGGCAACGCCGTTAGGGGTTTCCAGGGTGGTGTCGAGTACAATGGTCTTATCGGCCTTAAAATCCCCATCCAGGTCCTGGATCGCATAGAGTCTGTTTGCGGTACGGGTGCCCACAAAAAGCGTCCCATCGTCTCCCATCGCCATAGACCGTGCTTCGTCTACACCTTCGGCATAGATGCTGATCTCGAACCCTTCCGGGAGGTTTAATTGTTCCAAAGGTAGTACCGAGTCTCGTTGCTCCTCTTCGGCTGCGACATCAACTTTTTTTTCCTGATTTTCTTTACAGGACTCGAACAGCATCATTATTCCAAGACATATGACAAGGCCAGATATGAGGTTTTTATTTGACATGAAATTTAGTTTATAAGGATATTGTTGATTGTTGATTGTTGATTGTTGATTGTTGATTGTTGATTAAAGATATTTCTTCAAATATTTCTTAAAATACGCCGCGCTGTCTGCGATGCTTTGCATGGAATTTACCGCAAAATTGCTCCCCTGCTCCAGATAATAATACTCAAGTCCGGCTTTTTCCGCTTCAGGAAGGATCGGGTGAAAATTGATAGATCCGTTGCCCAGTTCTGTATAGTCCCTGCTTTCCTTGTGCATGTCTTTGATGTGCCACATCACAAAACGCCCTGGTTGCAAGGCGATCCATTCGTTAGCACTAAGTGCAGAATCGTGGGCCACCCAGTAAAGGTCTAGCTGCAGTTTTACCAATACGGGATCGGTTTCGGTCATGATAATATCGTACCCCACCTCGCCTTTATGATCTTCAAACTCAAATCCATGGTTATGATAGGCAAATCCGAGCCCGCCAGACAGTACCCGCTCCCCTATTCTGTTGAGCATTCCTGCCAGTTTCTTATAGCTTTCGATATTCCGGAATTTCGGATCTAGCCAGGGCCAGGTGATATACTTCTGACCTAAAATATGGGCTCCTTTAATGCATTGCTCCACATAGGTCATCAGATGGCCTTCGGGCTGGTCAAAAAAGGCCGGGAGTCCATAATGGCAGCTGGAGGTGGTCAGGCCCGTATCGTCGAGTATTTGTTTAAAATCTTTGGCCTTATAGCCATAGTACTCTCCTTTTTCCCCATCGAAACCATAGAGTTCAAGGTCTTCGTAACCCAGTGCCCGTACTTGTTCTAAAGTTCCGATCGGGTCGGCCGCCATAGCGTCCCTTACGGTATATAATTGAAGGCCAAATTGGTATTTCTTTTTTGTACCCATACCCAAGCCAGGAACCGGCATCAGGGCTAAAGGTATAAGGGAAGAGGTCTGTGCGATAAATTTTCTACGATGCATAATGTGAGCTAATAAAATATATGACTACGAAGATAGGAGTTGGAGACTGAAGTTAGAAGTCGGGAGGCTGCAAATGTTGATGGTGCTTTGTTAATTGATGATTGTTCATCATTAATTATTGATTATTACAGTTCTTTCGACCGCCACTGCGTACTTGCGACCTTACCTAACCTTTATCCTCCTCCACAAAATACATTTTCAGCTTCCCCCTGTTCTTGGCTTCAATCTCCCCCCTGAAGCTACAGTCGAATTCCTCCTTGATGAGCTGGTAGGTGTTTTCGGAAACATTGATCCTGCCGGGTTCCGAATTCGATTCCATACGCGAGGCCACATTTACGGTATCGCCCCAGATATCATAGGAGAATTTTTTTGTCCCCACTACCCCGGCCACCACAGGACCTGAATGGATCCCTACCCTGATGTCGAAATGCGCCTGATCGTTATCGGGATCATCTTTGGACTGCCGGACAAAGCGGACGATCTCTATCGCGGCTCTGGTCATCCGTGCCGCATGATCTTCTATAGGAAACGGCAAGCCGGCGGCACACATATAGGCGTCGCCAATGGTCTTGATCTTTTCGAGCCCGTGTTCCTCCATGATAGCATCGAATTTGGAAAAGTAGAAATCCACCCGCTCCACCAGCTCTTCAGGTTGAAGATTTTCAGAGAACTTCGTAAAGCCTTTAAAATCGGTAAAGAGTACGGAGACCGATTCGAACTTTTGGGCCTTTACCTTGCCTTCTTCCTTGAGCTCCCGGGCTGTTTGCTCTGGCAGGATATTTAGCAGGAGGTTTTCCGAGCGGTCTTTTTCTGCCGCGATGATCTCGTTGGTCTTTTTGATAAAGGTATTCCGGCGATAGAGCCCGATGGCCAGCACGCCGATCAATGCCAGGGCAACGGCAGTGGCAATGGCGATGATCCGTTGGGTGCGTTTCTGTTCGTTAAGCAGGTCTACTTCCACCTGTTTCTGGCTTACCTCATATTCGGTACGCTGGTCTGCCATTTGTTGTACTGCCTCAAGATTTTTGACACTGTCCCTATAAACAATGTGATTCTTATAGTGCTGATAGGAAGTTGCAGGATCCCCATTTTCCTCATATAGTTCCGAGAGCTTTAAATTGGCATCGCTGATCTGTTCTTTCAGTCCATATTGTTTTGCAAGATCCAGGCTTCTTTCGGCATAGTCCAGGGCCGTGATATAGTCGTCCTTGTTCGTATAAATATCAGACATATAGGTAAGGTAGACCGATATTGGATAATAATCCTGTAAATTTTCCAAGATGGAGATTGCCTGATTGATATTAGCCTCCGCTAATCCGTCTTTTCCCTGCTCGGCATAAATCATCCCCATATTTCCTTGGGCATAGGCAGTTCCTGCCAAATAATCTAACTTTTTAAATATAACTGCAGATTCCTGGTTATAGATAAGTGCTGAATCGAATACTTTGTCGTAGAAATAAGCATCACCAGCATTTAATAAGGCACTTGCGAGTGTAATCGAATCATTTTTTAATCTTGTAATTGCTATGGCTTCATTATAGTAAATACCAGCATTTTTGTAATTTTCAATTGACGCATAGACATCGGCAATAGCTATAAATGCAGCACCTTCACCCGTTTCAAAATTTGCGTCTTGAGCTAATTCTACACTCTTAAATAAAGCCGCTAAAGCTTTGTCTGAGTTACCCATCAACACATGGGCCGACCCTCTACGTAAATATCCAATTGAAGAAAATGTATCGTTTTTAACGATCTCTGATAGTTCTATCAATTCATTGGCAAATTTTAATGATATGTTTCGATCATCTGAATAATGAAAAGAAAGATCCTTTAATAATTCCAATTTATCTCTGCCCTGAACCGTATCCGCCTGATATCTTAAGAGCAAGCTGTCGGCAAGTTTTTGATCCTGTCCTAAAGCCACAATAATATTTAAACAAAACAAGCCTATTAATAAATAATAGGCTTTTCTCAAAAAATGCATTATGCTAAAATTTATGTCTGAGGATTTACTGTAATCCTGGGATCAATTTTTAATTGTTGCCCTCCATTTATATTAAAAAATATAGTGTAAATCTCATCTTGTCCCGAGGTGTCATTTTGAACTGTCCCCTCCACAGTCTCTGGCGAACCACTTCCCTGAAGTACTCCATTGGGTGCGCCGAAAATCTCGGAATCCTTTTCTTTTTTAATCTTGGTTATATTGATCACCGGTGTTGGTGTAGTAGCCGGTCCGTCGTATTGTCCCTTCCATTTTACCTTATCTCCTACACCTACATTAATATTGAATTCTTCATTGGTACCCGATGATTGTCCAAAATTGCAACAAGTATCTTTGGTTTGATTGGTGACTTCAGCACATGTCACATGAAGTGTAATGATATATTCTACTGGGGTTGGTGTTGAGTTTCCTCCGCTCATAATTTTGATAGTTTAGTTGGTTGTTGATTTTATTATCGGTAAAAAGATAGCATATTTTCTTTCAATTTAAAGATGGATATTCTGAAAAGCGGTTTTTTTTGTCCGAATGAACGTAATTTCTTACCGAAACTCATTCGGTTGGTGAGGCATATTCAAAATATTGCAAGGTGCCCCGATCACCTTGCGGCTGGTGTTTATACCCCAGAAACCGATACCATGAAATTCGATCGGTATCATCTGCTCTGGCATACTGGCCGGTACTACACCCCTTAAATAGCGGCACCAGTTCCCTCGCTATCCTTCGCAGGTCGAAACTTAGCTCCATACCATATTCTTCCATATGATGACTTGATACAAAGAAAGTCTCATATTTCTTATCCTCAACTTTAAACCCTCCGAAAATAGCCAGTGGTTTATCGCCTGGTGTTTTCCATATTTTGGAATACCCGCCCTGTTTCGCCATTTTCAGACGATCCTGAATATACTCCAGCGTTTCCTGCCGTTCACTTTCATCAGCAAGCTTCCACTCCCACTGCAATTTCTCCCAGGGATTTTCCAGAATATATAAAATGTCGGCCGCGCTTATTTCCAGATGTGGTTCGGACATACCATTGGATTACTTTAAAAATTGGAAGTCAATTTATCAATTGTTTTTCTGTATTCCTAGAAGAGTGGTTCCTGCCCTGCTTGATTTTTTTACCCTCACCGATTAATTGATTATCTTTCCCATGGCTTGGTTGCAAAATCCATCAAGCCGAACCAAAACCAACCAATAACACTACAGATGTCATCAGACGATAAACCCTCCCAAGCCCAAAGGCCCTATACCATTGAAGGTCATAAAGAAGAATTGGTAGACCATTATTGGGGCAGTATCAATTACGTTTTTTCACTGATCCGGGCTTCGGAGATCAAAGCCGGACTCATCCTTTCCTTTTATGGTATCCTATTGAACCTTATCTATCAGAATGTGGATATGCTGCTCGAGGAGGCCTCCCGGCAGGGCCTGATCTACGTGCCACTTGCGCTTTGGATCATCTGTACTGTTGGATCTATCTATTTTAGTATCCGCTGTTTTATGCCACGGATGGAGACCAAATTCGACAAGAACATTTTTTTCTTCCAGGACGTGATCACCAAATATGGGAGCATCAAGGAATTTTCCAAAACATTCTATAATATCAGCCTGAACGAAGTAGAACTCTTCGACCAGCTCGGCCAGCAGATCTATATCAATTCGAAGATCGCAGCGATGAAATTTAAAAGCGTCAATAAGTCAATCTACCTGCTCGCACTAGGCCTTTTCTTCCTCTTTATCATCGCCGTCTGGTACCTGGTGATCAATCTCTGAATGAAGATTGTTAATTGTTGATTGTTGATTGCTGATTGCGGATTGTCCTTTCTCCATTATCCATTATCAATCATCCATTATCAAACCCCTCGTCTCCACCACCTTCTGAGGCCGGAAAAACCATTTTTGGTGTTGATAAAATATACCCCGGTAAGCAGGATGATCGCCGCGATGATCGATTGTGCGGTAATGCGTTCATTCAAAAAATACCAGCCGAGGAACATGGCCACAATAGGGTTTACATAGGTATTGGTAGCTACTTTTTCCGGGGATACCCGGGTAAGCAAAAAATTAAAGGATGTAAAGGCCACGATGCTGCCAAAGATCACCAGCAGGCCCATCGCCCACAGGGTTTCAGTGGCCCATTGGCCGGGTAGTAGCCATTGCTCCCCAAACAACAGGCTAAAGATCATCAGCATGATCCCGCCCGTAAACATCTGGTAACCGGTATTGACAAAATAATTTTTGGGAAAATCGGCCCGGCCAACGAAGAGGCTACCATAGGCCCAGGCCAGCATAGCCGAAAAGATCATCAATATCCCCAGCCAGCTGTTTTCCTGTTGTAAGATCGACTTCTGGCTTACCAGTAAATAGATACCGATAATGCCCAATGCGACGCCGATAAGCGACATCGGCCTGATCTTCCTTCCCTGCAGGATCCACATCATCAGCAAGATCACCAGGGGCTGGGCCGAGATCTCGAGGGCGGCGAAATTACTGTCCACAAATTTTAATGCCCAAACCACGATCCCGTTCCCGAAGCTCAGAAAGAGGAAGCCTGCGACGATGGTATTGACCAATTGTCGTCTGCTGATCTTTAAACTCTGGCCTAAGATCAACGTTATGCCAAAAATAAGGAGTCCGGCTGTGGTAAAACGGACACCGGCCAGCATTAGTGGTTCTAGCTGGGCTACCGCAATTTTGTTGAGTAAATAGGTTGACCCCCAGATCACATAGATCGAAAAAAAAGCAGCGATAATAAGTGCGGTTTCTTTACGGGAATTCATTCAGATTTCAGTGCTGGTAATGAAAACCCGAAATTAGATGAAAAATATGACACCAGAGTAATTAGTAGCTGGTCATGAGAAGTCGATGTGTAGGAGATTGGTAATTGTTGATTTAATTACCGATTGTTCATTAACGATTTATCATTATTCATTATCCAATGTCCACTATTCACTATCACCTTCAACTTCTGTTATCTCGCCCCGGTCTTCCAATTTCTGGCTTCCCTTCTTGCTTCGCTCCACATACGCCTCAAAGGCCGCTTTTCCTTCCTCTGCCCAGTACTGGTCATAGTACCTCCATTCCTTGATACCGGTTTCCGAACAGCGCTCTCTCAGTCTGTGTTTCATTCTTTTTTCCAGGTTTTTTTTGCGTCGACCCGACTTGCCGCTGCTGCCACCAAATCCACCAAATAGAAGTTTAGCCAGGATCACGATTCCTACCGCCTGCCAGAAGGTAATGGTTCCCAGGCCAAAAATGGCGGGCAGGAGCCAGTTCCAAAGGAGCATAACCACATATCCGAATAAAAAGGCAAGCGCTACGATGGCGACCGCCCCAAATAGTACCATAAAGATCACTTTTACAATCTTCTTTATCTTATTTTCTATATAGCCCTCCATTCTGGCTTCATGCATTTGTCTGTTTGTCATAACTTCTAGTATTTATTATTCTTTTTCTTGTTTTCAAATTCTTTTAATAATTGGGAGAGTGCCCTGTGCCTGCGCGACATCAACGTTCCCTGCGGAATCCCTGTTTCATAGGATAACTGCCGGTAACTTAAATTCTCAAAATCGATGGCCATGATCACTTCCCTGTATTCCGGTTTTAAATTTAACAGTGCTTCTTTAAGAATATCTTTTAAGTCGTCCGCGTCGGCATAGGCCCCATCCCCATAAAAAAGCTCTGCCAGTTCTGCCACCGGACCTTCCATCTGATCATCCAGGTCGATGCGTTGTTTTTTGGTTCGCATCGTGTCGATGATCTTATTCCTTACCGAACGGTAGACAAAGCCTGCGATATTGTCGATCGGACTCAAATGGTCTACTCTCGAAAAAAGCTTGAGTGCCACATCTTGTAAGATATCCTCCGCATCACGATCGGTCGCATCCCCTACCCTGGAATTCACAAAAGCTCTCAGGGCCTGGTATTCCGCGTCGAAAAAACGTATCAGTTTATTGTAATTATCGGTGCTCTCTCTCATGGAATCGCCCTTTGTTCGGCGCCCTTCATCTCTATAGACGAGGAAAATAATTTTTATTGCAAAAAATGTTGTGTGTACGTCCGAAGTTAGAAGTGTGGAGACCTGAATATTATTTAAGTTGACTCCCGTCTTCCGACTCCTGCCTCCGTCCTACTTCTATAAGACGTTGCAGGAGGTATTTTGTATCCCGGTATGGGAAAAAATCGATAATCTATCCACCCTAAATTGATAAGTGCAGAAATCAAAAAGCATCTAATATTTGTAATAACGCTATCGTAACAAACCGTCAATATTGGCGTCTATTATATAAAGACACCATCATGAAAACACTGGACATGAAATACGACACCCGCAGCCTGCGGTATGATGCAGAAGGTGGCCTCCGCCTGCAGCGATGTTATAGGCGCAAATAAAAAACACCTTCATAAGAAGGTGTTTCACAGTATTTGAAAGGATCCTAATGATCCCCCGGTCTTATTTGGCCAACTGCTGACTGTTATAGTCATCAACCATCCGAAGCAAAGCCGCTTCGAACTCTTTGTTTACATATTTGCCAAACTTCTTTTCTTCGCTGAACTGATTTCTTAATCCGTAATGATTGGCATCGTACTTGTCCTTAACATCGTAGTTGTCGCCGATGTAGTTCAATAAGTTGATATAGACTACATTTCTGGGGTTCTTACTATCCTTCCGGACCAGCATCTCAAAGTTGTTTTGTATCCACTCGTGCAATACCTTTCTGGCTTCCACATCGGTATGGGCATCCATGGCCATGTCTGCCAATTCCTTGGAGATCTTCCCTGTGGTGCGGGCATAGAATTTGAATACTTCTATCGGGCCATCGGCCACCTTTTGCAGGATCAACTTCTTGGGCAACATTTTTTGCATCTTGCCAGAAGTCATGTCTACATACTTAACCACCTGAAATTTTCTGCCATCTTCCAACTCAAATCCGATCAGGTCTTTGGGTTGTAACTTTTCCTTGATCTTGCCTTTGATCTTCCCTTTTTTAATCGCTTTCTGATAATCCTTGGGCTTCACATAGGTAACACTGGTCTGAAACCGCTGAGGATACGACCAGTTGATCTGGATATAGGCCTCCATAGTCTTCTTTTTTCCAAGTTGGATGGTGCCCTTCTGGTATAAGTCCTGGGCCAAACCGCCAGTAATCATAGACACGGCCAGGCCAAGGGTAAACAATGCATTTTTGATATTACTCATAACTAGTTCTATTAGACTTTATGTTTTATTAAATTTCTGCTTATTTGATAATGAAACGGCGAACGGTCTTAGGGTCTACTTCCAAAAAGACTTCCCCGGCTACCAGGTCGATAGCATAATTGGGTTTTCTGTTTTTCCCCAATGGGATGTTGCTATTGCTTTCCCCGCTGTCTTTATCGATCTTCATCAGGGAAATACCTTCTTCCCCCTTGGTGAGGACAACCACATAATCCCTTGCTTCACTGGTGGCCTTAAAGCGTCTTTGAGCGGCTTTAAACGCCATGCTGGCTGCACTTCCGGCCGATTGGCTCATCTCGTTATAGGCATTTCCGATCTCCGAAAAAACCTGTCCTTCAACCGTATCCATTCCCTGCTGGGAGGCGGCATGGTTAAACGCTCCGGCGGCCATGGAACTCGCAGCAGCGTAATATCCTGCATAAATGGTATTGGCAAAAAGAAGTGCGCGTTTCCATCCTGCTTCCCGCGGTGATGGGAAATAACTATGATATTTTAACGAACCGTCATAACTATACAGCGCAAAATTCTGGTCTGCCCCCAGGAAGATTCCGTTTTCCCTTAGTTCCATGTACTTCGGGTATTCCTTTTCCTGAAAATCCAGCGGATGATTGCCTTCCATTTCAATGCTCCCGCTTGCAAGATTTATGGCTTTTACCGTTTCGGCCTTTGTATCAAAAGCGTATAACATCTCCCGATCTTGTGCCACCAGATGATAATCTGTTTTAAGGTCTTTGTCCCACTTTAATTCGCCGGTAGTTATATCTACAATATTCATCTCTTCTGCCGTAACATAAGCGATACCATGGTCGGTAGTGATAGTATAGCCCACATCTCCCTGTACCTTGATCGCTTTATCGAAGGTCAGGGCCCCTGAACTTGTATCCAGGTAGTTCAAAAAATGCTTGTCGTTCCTGGTGGTGATCACCAACATCCCGCCATCGGTTGGAGTATAATCGTATATACCCCCCTTGATGCTGATTCCACGTCCTTTTTTTCCCCAAAGGCCGGCTCCGTCGTCCATACGGTGCAGGTTTATCCTTGAATTCTGCGTGCCAAACGGCAGAACCAATAACTCCTCACCTACCCAGGCCATATGGCCCAGTTGTCCTTTGGCTTCAACGGGCTTTTCCCACAGGAGTTCTCCGCTATGCACGTCATACGCACGATATTCTGAAGTGTAATTAATGGTTGTTTGTCCTGAACTGCCAAAGGAAGATTCCTGCTGTTGCTCTACCCCAATCACAAAGGCGTCGCCCGATGGGTGAAGGGCAAAATCGAGATTGATCTCCATTCCCTCTGCAGCGGTTTCAGCGGCTTTTTTTAGCAGATCGCCAAAAGCGCCCAGTTTTTCAATTTGTTTGGCTTCGGCCGAATTTTCATTGCTCCAGACAATCTCACCGCTCCTGGATTTTATCCTTACATTTTTTACCAGCGTTACCCCCAGTAAGTCCTGATCTGTAAGCTCAATTACGGTAAACAACTTTCCCACATCGCCTTCGGAGGTCCAGAGCACGTCTCCTGAAGCAATATCGATAGAGAGCACGGTATTAGGCCCCAGGTCTGACTTTCCGGCCACTATAATAGTATTGGACCTGTAGAGTACAAAGTGATTCTGCACCTTGCTAAACCCATGATCGAACGAATTGAATAAGCGACTGCCATCGAAACTATTGATGATATAGAGCCCCTTAGGGGTTTCGATCTTCGCAAAGGGCGAGTTTTCCAGTTCGGCAAAGGCCGCCTCCTCTACTCTTCCGAATTCGGCATCCTGCCATAAGATATTACCCGATTCGGTGTCGATCCCGAATAATCCGGCATCGGTTTGTACAATATAATTCCCGAGGGAAGTTACTTTTTGCCAATTTACATTTTGGTCGAAGGAAGAAGTCCAGGTAGGTGTAGACTGGCCATTAAGGCCTGTTGCCAGCATCAATGCAAGGCACGCTAATGTTGTTCTAAACATAGTAGGTTTTTGATTTATGATTTGGTTTCAGACGTGATGTCTATGCTATAACGACGAAGAAAGGCGAAAAGTATACGCCTAATTAACTGATCTTCAGTAGGGAAAATTAGAAATGAGCTTGTACGAAACCGATGCAGACCGAGCTACATATTTTTTAGCTCGGCAACCAGTTCTGTAAGGGCTGCCTTTGCATCTCCAAAAAGCATAGCGGTTTTGGCATTAAAGAACAACTCGTTCTCGATTCCCGCATAACCGGGATTCATGCTGCGTTTGTTAACAATGATATGCTTGGCGTTCTCCACATCCAGTATAGGCATGCCATAAATAGGGCTTGCCGGATCGTTGTGGGCCGCAGGATTTACCACATCGTTTGCACCCACCACCAGAACCACATCGGTCTGAGGGAACTGAGGGTTGATATCCTCCATTTCTACCAACAAACTATAATCTACATTGCTTTCCGCCAAAAGTACATTCATATGCCCGGGCATCCTTCCCGCCACCGGGTGGATTGCATATTTAACCTGGACACCCCGTTGGGTGAGTAATTCTTCCAATTCGTGGATTACATGCTGAGCCTGCGCCACCGCCAGTCCGTAACCGGGTACGATGATCACATTATCGGCATAGTTCATCAGGATGGCAGCATCTCCGGCATTGGTTTTGGTAATATTGCCCATAGCCCGGTCTTCTCCTTCAGCGGTTTCACCGCCACCGAAGGCGCCGAATATTACGGCTAATAGTGTCCTGTTCATCGCACGACACATGGCAACTGTGAGTATTATACCTGCAGATCCAACCAGGATACCCCCTACCAGCATTACCATATTGTTGTAAAGGACACCGGTGATCGCCGCAGCGATCCCTGTCAGTGAATTCAATAAGGAGATCACCACCGGCATATCGGCTCCCCCGATGGGAAGAACAAAAAGCACCCCGTATAACAAACTGG
The DNA here is from genome assembly GCA_965212205.1 of Flavobacteriaceae bacterium. Classification (GTDB taxonomy): domain Bacteria; phylum Bacteroidota; class Bacteroidia; order Flavobacteriales; family Flavobacteriaceae; genus JAHEJJ01. The sequence continues at coordinate 1,022,462 of CBDBUX010000011.1, read as the reverse complement.
CCCCGAGCAGGAGATAAATATACATGGGCTGTGGCTGGCCGTTCATCACTATAAAACCGGCAAATATCACGATCCCCAGCAAGAGAAGATTATTGATCAGATTCCTTTTTGGGATGTTTACCACACTTTTAAAAGTGCCGTCGAGTTTACCCCAGGCAACAATACTACCTGAAAAAGTAAGCGCGCCTATTACGATTCCCGAGATCACAGTAATAGCCTGGGTGGCATCACCTAATTGTCTGCTAAAGGCCACGAGCCCTATCAAAGCTGCACTGGCGCCGCCAAACCCGTTAAAAAGAGAGACCAGTTCGGGCATTTTGGTCATTTTAACCTTAATGGCCATTAGGGCTCCGATAGTCCCGCCTACCAGTATGGCCAGGCCGATGAGCACGTAGATCTTGGTGGGAACCTCCAGGTCGTGTAAAAACAGCGTGCCAACAATCGCAAGTCCCATTCCGGATGCCGCCACATAATTTCCATTCTTGGCAGTAGCCGGATGTCCCAGCATTTTTAAACCAACGATAAAAGTGATTGTGGCCACCAGATAGACCACACTGAGAAGTGCGTTCATCAATCTTTCTTTTTAAACATTTGAAGCATACGACCGGTAACCGCAAAGCCACCGACCACATTCACGATCCCTAAAACAACGGCGATAAAACCGAGTGCCAGGGCGAAGTAATCGTCGGGGTCTGCGTTTAACATCACCAGCAAGGCACCTACCACCACCACCCCGCTCAGCGCATTAGCGCCAGACATCAATGGTGTGTGTAATATGGTGGGTATATGTTTTATTACTTCTATACCTACAAAAATGGCCAGGATCAGGATATAGATCAGGTCCAGGTTATTGATGATAAGGTCGATCAATTGATTCATACGCTTATGTTTTTCTTATTTCTCCCTGATGGACAATTAGTGTTTCATCGGTGATCTCTTCCTCCAGATCCCATTTAAAGGCGGTCTCTTCGGTAAGGTGCATAATAAAGTTGAACACGTTCTTGGCAAATAGCTCACTGGCATTATAGGAAACACTTTCCGGGGCAATGGTGGTACCGACAATCTTTACCCCATTATGCCGTACCATCTTGTTGAGTTTGCTCAACTCGCAATTACCCCCTTCTGTCGCCGCGAGATCGATGATCACCGCTCCGTTTTTCATCTGTTCTACCTGCTCCCTTGTGATCAGGACTGGGGCCTTCCGGCCGGGTACGAATGCAGTGGTGATCACCAGGTCCGATTTGAAAAGCGTTTTATTTACTGCTTCCCTTTGTTTTCTTGCATATTCTTCAGAAGCCGACTTGGCATAAACACTGTTCTTTTCGCCGTTTTCCCCATTTACCGAAATGAATTTGGCCCCCAGCGATTCGGCCTGTTCTTTGGTCTCCGGCCTGATGTCTGTAGCCCTTACAATAGCCCCCAGTCTTTTAGCAGTGGCAATTGCCTGTAATCCGGCAACGCCCACCCCGTAGATAAAAACTCTGGCCGGTTTAATGGTTCCTGCGGCGGTCATCATAAGCGGCAGGATTTTTTTCATCAGGTAGGCTCCGTAGATTACGGCCTTGTAGCCTGCCAGGTTCGATTGTGAACTGAGCACATCCATTTCCTGGGCCCTGGAGATCCGTGGTATGGCATCCATAGAAAAGGCCGATGCCTTGGTGGCCGCAATGTCCCTGATAAGATCCGGGTCGGATTTATGGAAAAGCTGACTGATGAGTATCTGTCCTTCATTCACAAGTTTTAAGTCGTCCTTATCAAAAGGATTGATCTTGATCAGGATATCTGCTTCCTTAAAGACTACGCCTCGTTCTTCGGTCCGTACCCCTACCTCTCGGTAGTCCGAGTTCTTATAGGACGAGTCGGAGCCAGCGCTTTCTTCAGCGATAAGTTCAAATCCTTTAGCTATGAGTTGTGCAGCAATTTTCGGAGAGATGGAAACCCTTTTTTCTCCTTTCTTGGTTTCCTTCAAGATGCCTATTTTCATGTGCGGTCCCGTTTACCTGATTGAAAAGGGTGATCCTAATCCACCCTCAAAATAAGGTTTTTATTTGAATGAAAAGTACAACAGCTACTGAATTTGATATATGACATATATCAGGGATTTTACAATAATCGATTTATATCGAGAAAAGCATCGTTTGGTTTAACACAATGCTTTATATATCAATCAGTTATAAAACTCACTTTTAAGAGAAGCTCAACTTTTTCTGGAACTACCAATAATTGAAAAAGAGTTCGATCATCAGTCCGACTAAAAAACTGCCAAAAGCCCAAAAGAATGTGATCCTGCCCGAGCCGAAGGTATTGGTAAAGGCAATCCACAAGGCTGGGATCGCACAAAGCACAAAAACAATACTGCCGTACAGAGGTACATTAGTATCGAAGACCCCCAGGGCATTAAATAATGGATCAAGCAGGGCAGTAAAACCGAATATGGCCAGGGCAATGTTCGTTTTCGGGTGTTTTCTAAACAGGTAAATGCCTGCGATCAGGAGCTCAACACAGATGGCCAGCGGGCCGTACTGGTTAAAATAATCTTTGTCGAAATATTGCCCAATGTCGAAATATTGCTCTATGCTTGATGGAAACTGAATCTTGTTAAAGAATAAGACTCCCAATACCAATGCTACAACCAGAAATACTATCGATATGATTTTCCTGCCATTCATGGATCTAAAAAACAGTTGATACAGGGTTGAGTTGACCGTATAAACACAAATAAACAAAAATCGAATTTAAAGCGCCCCCTTCCGCACCCGTAAAAGCAAATGCTGATGATCTGCATCATTGTTTCCAAGCGCGGGCTATACTAGCTTGCGGTGATTATTTATCATGGTCCTTAAACCCTCTTACATATTGATACTGATTCTCTTGCTACTCTCCTGTGAAAAGGATGAGGATCGTATCATTGTCCCTGCCGACGGGTATGAGTGGCCATTGGCTACCAGAGCATACTGGCCCACCAACGGCTGGCAAACGGCAAGACTTGAAAACCACGATATGGACATCGCCAAAATGGATCAGGCCAACGCTTTTGCGGAGAATGATCGTCTCAGCCGCGCCTTGCTGGTGGTCAAGGATGGATATCTCGTTTATGAAAACTATTACGACGAAGGCGGTATTGATGCCAGTACCAACCTATGGTCGGTTACCAAAAGCTTTTCTTCGGCTTTAATAGGATTCCTGATAGACGATGGGATCATCAACTCAACAGATCAACCCATGGCAGAACTCATGCCACAATATCCCGAATTTGAAGATATCACCCTACAACATGTGCTTACCCATACCACCGGCCTTCATTGGTCTGAAGTAGGACCCCCCTGGGTAGCCTGGATCTTATCTGACGACTGGGTAGCTCATGCGCTTTCCATGGGTTTTGAACGACCCCCGGGCACTAAATTTAAATACGGATCGGGGAATACACATTTCCTGACTGCGCTTGTACATTACAAAGGAGGGGTAAATCCTGGGGAACTGGCAAAAGAAAGGCTATTCGATCCGCTGGGTATAGCTTTTGAACCGCTAAGCGGAACCATTGAATATAGCAGTTGGGATGAATATATCCCGCCATTGCCCCAACGTTGGCGAAGAGATCCCCAGGGTATTGAAACGGCTAGTTTTGGCCTCTATCTCACGGCCAGGGATATGGCAAAATTTGGCTTTCTTTACCTGAATAAAGGACGTTGGGAAGACCGGCAAATCTTATCTGAGTCGTGGGTGGAAACCTCTACCCGTGATCATGAAAAAAATATCTATGGGCGGTATAGTTATGGCTACCAATGGTATCTTACCTATGTAGACGGGGAGCCGGCTTTCCTGGCCAGCGGATTCGGAGGTCAGATCATAGGTGTGGTGCCTTCGCTCGACCTGGTAGTGGTGCTCAAATACGAGGCAGAAACCCCGCAGCATCCAGAACCCGGCAGCGATCACGACGATATGAAGCTCTTCGAACTGGTCGTAAAGGCGGTAAACCGATGATATCCACGGCATTTCATCTGATTTTTTCGGAAGATATATTAGTATGGAGTTGGTGGTTTCCTAAATATGGTATAGGAACAGCTGGAATTACAATTTCAGAGGGTCTACGTTTATCTCATCTTCCGACTTCTATCAAAAATAGCTACCGCCAAAGATCTCGGTACGTTCATTATTGCTGATTACCGCTACGGAGATCTGGATATCGAGTTGAAAATCTTCAGCATAAAAATAGGTTCTTCTGCTGCGGTCGTATTCGATGCTGGCATTGTAGTCTTTTAGATATTCGAGAAGAAGGTAGACCAGTCTTTCACTTACGGCCATCCTTCTGGCCAGCTCTTTTGGCGATCCGGTATGTTCGTTTTCGATCAGCCGGTGAAGTTGTTGTAATCGTTCAAGACTTTTAATGGTCTTCATTGGAATCCTCTAATTAACTAAAATAAATATATAGTTTATTTTCTATACTTACAAATATTGGTAGATTTTTTTCTATATTTGTAATAGAGGCGGATTTGCAGGGCTTCTTTAAGAAACCAAAGGGATAAAATTGTATTTTTGATTAGACCGCCCCTCCACATACATTACAGATGCTTAAAACGATCGATCGTCTTATTCAATTTATTGAATATGCCGGCCTGAGTGCCAGGCAGTTCGATATTTCCATCGGGGCCGCCAATGGCTATACCTTAAGGATGAAAAAGAACCATGCTTCTATTGGCAGTGATGTGATCGAAAATATTATCCGCACCTATCCCCAGCTCGACGTGGTCTGGCTCCTCACCGGCGAAGGCGGTATGATCAAGGAAAAAGTAAAATCAGAAGATCTGGACTTCGAAAAGCTTCCGGCCTCCAGACGCCAGGATATTGAGCGAATTATTGAAAAAAAGATCAGGGAACGGCAGGAAAGAGAATTAAAAGATCTGCTTAAGGAAGTTACTGATGAGATTGAAAAATCTTCATTAAAGTGATCGTTTTAGGGCTTGTAATCTATTCGATAGTTTAAATTTCTCTGTAGTTCAATGAGTTCTTTAACAAATTGGCTTGACTTATCTGATAGTTGTAATTCACGTTTGAGTTTTTGAAACTGTTTAAATTCCTCAAATTGCTCGTAGCTTTTTTTCGCCATTTCATTTATGGCCAGATTGTAATTCACCGTTAAGTTGATGCTACGAATCGAAAACTTAAGCTGTGCTAATTGACCCATTCTTATAGTAAAATTATTATCAATACAACAAAAAATATAGCTGGAAAGGCTTTCAAATTAGTATATGCATCTAGTTGTTGAATATCTTGAATTGCTTCCCAAAATTGAAAGGTGTATAGCATACTTGGAGAAAAGATTGCGTAACGCCACCAATTATTGGAAGTTAAAAACCAAATATTGAGAAAATATAACGCGCAAAGTTTGGTTAGAACAAACCAGAGATATGTGCTAACATCCGCAAATCCAGTCTTAGTAAACACGTACCAAAATAATTTGAATTCTGAAGTTTCGGTTGGAATCATTAAATGAATAAAGTATAGAAAACCAAATACAACCAGAAGCACGGCGACTACTATGCCCTCATTCTTCCTGATGGTAGATCTCATATATATTTGCCGAGGACGATCTGTATAGTAGGTTTAAGCGTTCTTGAATAACATTGCAGAATAAAGCGTAGTCTAATTGTATATTCGCGTTCACTAATCGTCTCCCTGTTTCCACCTATTTTTTGAAGTCAAATCTTAAATCGGACATATACTCTCCTATTACGATGAACATCTTCAGCAAACTGCTTTTTAACCTTTGATTTCTAATTTCTGTTAGCTGTTTATCCAAGTATAACAAAGTAATTACACATACTAACGAGCTGAAAGTTGCAATTGAATAAACATTGATATCATCTCTCGAAAATATCTTAACCAATTCAAGAAAAATCGAGTAAACATAAATCGAAATAGGAACAATTATGACGTAACGCCATGAAAAACTACATGTAAATAGCCATATAATCAGCAACATTGCAGGGATAACCTTACTCAAAAAATACCAGGCTAGGGATTGTGTTCCATTAAATCCATGAAATACTGTGTAATTAAAAATTTTAAAGGAATTAGCACTAACATCATCGAAAAATAAATGTTGATAGACAATAAAAGGACTGAGCATTATAATTACTGCGATCAATATATTGATTACATGCCTTTCGTACCATGTCATTGATGAAAACACAACAAATCTTATAACATATCTACAACAAGATATAAAATAATCGACATATACAGAAAATAATCTACACTTTTGAAATTTTGAATCTGGGTAGGCAAATGTTCTGACCTATCTTAGGATTAGATTTACGATTTATTGTGTAGTTTTCGATGAAGCGCAAGAAAATCGATAAACTGCTTGGATTATCCGATAATAGGTCGTATTTTTCGGACGAATAACAATAATAAAGCGGTTTTTTTCCGACATTTGTTATAGAACGAATCAAATCTTACAACGAATAACTTATTACGATGGACACTATTAAATTATTTTAGGCTTTTATGGCTTGTTTCAGTTATGTTCGTAGCGGCATGTACTGAAAATACTGCGGATGATGCTGTTTATGAACAAGGTATTGATAAGAACAAGATAATCTTGGATAATAAGAGACAGTATTGACTAATACAAGATTATTTTGGATAGCAAAAAAGAAAGTATTGATAAAAATAAAATCATTATGGATTGACAAAACTAAATTGTACGCATCTTCGTACATTTGACCGTTAATCCAAGTAACCGCTCATTTTATCGAAATCTTTTAAAAAAGTTTAAAGGACTGTCAATAATGCAGTCCTTTTTTTCGTTTGTGCCATGTAGTTAAAATTCTGAGCTTTCCCCAATGGAATTAAACAAAAATAAAAGAGCGAAAAAAAGATTTATATCTGAGTCAATAATTATATTTCTAATAATAGCGGCGCCCTTTTTCTTTAAGTCACATGATTACTTGCCAAGAGTGCCTGAAGCGACAATGGATATTTTCGGATGTTCAATAGACCGTAATGGATTTGTGGACCTATATACTTATGGTTGGTTCCTTCTTAGGCAAAGCTTATTCCATTATATCTATTAACTAATTTGGTTTTTTACCAATAAACACTGGTGGTATCATATATTGCTTGATCCCTATTTGTATGTACGCCTTTCAGATTTTTGAAGTATTGATATTTTAAGAATCAATATGTTGATACTGAAAATGTACTTTGGCTCCTACCTGTTTGTATGATCGTGATTACATTTGTTTACTTTATAAGAGTAAAACTTTATGATAAACATGTACACGGGATCGACCTGGAAGCCATGGATGTGGAACTGCAGTATTACCGGGATAAGGAAAATAACGAATTGAGGAAGCACGGGATTACACCTCCTTCGGAATATTCCCAGGAAGACGCTGCCCAGCCCGAAACAGATACCGATCTTTCGGAAAAAATGCCGCAATCGGTATTATCAAAACTGCTCAGTCAGTTAAAACACAGTTTTCAAAGCTTCTTTTAACAGACGCCAGGAATAAAAGCTTAACCCCATGCCTTACGCATGGGGCTTTTTTTTGACCGGCCCCCATAATCAAAAAAATTGTAATTTTGAGATAGGTCCTGCTTCGGGACCCTAGCAATACATCTATGGACCGACCCTCCTCCCCTTTTAGCAAGCAACAACTTTTACCCCAGGAAGAAACCCTGGAAGTCCTGAAACAAAAAGGCGAACTCTCTATCGGCATCCCCAAGGAGAGCCAGTACCAGGAAAAAAGGGTCTGCCTTACACCCGATGCGGTAAATGCCATCACGGCACACGGCCATAAGGTGCTGATCGAATCGGGCGCCGGCCTGGGCGCCAGCTTTTCCGACAAGGACTATACCGAGGCCGGAGGCATTATCAGCAGGGATACTAAAAAAATATTCGGATGCCCGATCATCCTAAAAGTAGAACCCCCTACCCTTTCGGAGATCGCGATGATCAACCCCCAGACCACGCTTATCTCGGCGCTGCAGATCAAGACCCAGAGCAAAGATTATTTTGAGGAACTGGCCAAAAAGCGGATTACCGCGGTGGCCTTCGAGTTCATCAGAGACGATGAAGGGAAATTTCCCGCCATACGCTCACTAAGCGAGATCGCAGGGATCAGCTCGGTACTTATCGCAGCCGAGATCATGGCGGCCACCAACAAGGGGAACGGACTCATGTTTGGCAATATCAGTGGGGTACCTCCGGTAGAAGTCGTTATTATTGGCGCCGGGACTGTAGGCGAATTTGCCGCCCGCTCTGCGCTGGGCCTGGGCGCCGGTGTAAAAGTATTCGACAATTCGCTGACCAAACTTCGCCAGATCCAAACCAATCTGAACAACAACGTATATACTTCTACCCTACAGCCTAAAAACCTGCTAAAAGCGCTGAAACGCTGCGACGTGGCTATCGGAGCCGTACGAGGACGGGAACGGTCGCCGGTGGTGGTAACCCAGACCATGGTGGAAAACATGAAAAAAGGCGCCGTGATCATCGATGTGAGTATCGATATGGGTGGCTGTTTCGAAACCAGTGAGGTTACCAGCCACGACAAGCCCACCATCGATAAATTCGGGGTAATCCATTACGGGGTGCCCAATATGCCGGCGCGTTATCCCAAAACAGCAACGGTCTCCATCTCCAATATCTTTACCCCCTACCTCTTAAAGATCGGGGAAGACGGCGGACTGGAAAATAGCCTGAGGTTCGATAAAGGCCTTCGTAATGGCCTCTATATGTACCACGGCATCCTTACCAGCAGGGCGGTGGGCGAATGGTTCGACCTGAAATTCTCCGATATCAATTTCCTGATCTTTTAGCATGAGCTTTTTAAAACGCCTGGGGTTCTACCTCACCGGCCTGGCCATCGGTTTGGTCTTTCTGGCCTTTATCCTGAACCGTAAAAAAGCCCAGTTCTGTTATCTTCCGAATTGCAGGGTGTTAAAGGAGCTGCGCACCAAACCCCTCTCCTATTCCGAAACAGTTTCGAAACAACTGGCCCAAAAGGAGCTCGACACTACCGCGATCTACAGCTTCTTTACCGACGGGGAGATCAATTTTGGCGCTTCCGATACCAAGGCCAAACCCTGTAAGACCTATATGATCGAAAACGAGCTCGGGGGGCAGGATGCCGTGCTTATGGTCCAAAACTGCGATTCAATAGTGGTGGCCACAAAACTCGAATGGCAGCCTTAAATTTCTTTATAGGTATTGAAGAAAAGGCTATTTTAGTCTTCCTTATCACTGAAACCGAACAAAGATGAAGATCTACCTATCCATTATGGTGCTAGCACTACTCATGGGTTGTCAATCCACAAAAAATATGGGATCAACAGATAAAAAAGCGACAGACGACCGGGCAGCTGAAAAGATCAGTCACGATCTGAGCATGTACCCCGAGGCTACAGCCGAACTCCAAAGGCAGATCATTGTGTTGCCAGAAAAAGAAAATGAAGCAGATTACAAAATAGAGCTCTATGCGGGCAAAACCATGGAGGTAGACTGTAACCGCCATACCCTCTCGGGCGCACTCTTAGAAAAATCGGTCTCCGGCTGGGGCTATCCGTATTACGAATTCGATACCAACCACATGGTGATGAGCACCCGGATGGCCTGCCCGGAAGATTCGCTACATGAGGAATTTGTACAGTCTGGCGCCATACTGATCCGCTATAACAGCAAGTTGCCAATGGTGATCTATACACCGCAGGGCTATACTATAAAATACAGGATTTGGCATCGCGATGGTACAGAACATATGGCCACTAAAGCATAAAGGGCGTCAAACTTAAAAAGGGTATCACCAATCAGCAATTTTAAAAGTTCTGCCTCCTGATCATAAAACTCGATCATACCGATATTGTCAATGCCAGAGAGATCCAGGCGGTTTTTAGGGCCTCCTATGCTATCGAGGCCAAACTGATCGATGCGGTAGACTTCCCTCCCTTAAAAAGGAGCCTGGAAAGTTATCGTACCAGTTCCAATGCGTTTTATGCGTATATGAAGGAGGGGGAGATCGCCGGGGCTATGGAAATCGATGCCTCGCCCAGCTCTACCCATATCCAGAGCCTGGTAGTGCATCCAAAATTTTTCAGACAAGGCATCGCCGGTACGATGCTGCGCTATGTATTTAAAAACTATAATTCTTCCCTCTTTACGGTAGAGACCGGTTTGGATAACAGCCCTGCCGTAGAACTCTACCAAAAATTTGGTTTTAAGGAAGTACGTCAATACAATACCGGCCATGGGATACGCAAGATCAGCTTCGAAAGAACCGCCTGATCCTGAACGCCAAACTGTAAACATTGCTCCCCTAACTGCCTTACCAATACTTATCAACATTGTGGTAATTTCCCTACCGGATTTGGTGTTAAAAAATTATATTCGTGATGATATAACGAGTTGTAAGTCATTTAGAAGAAAACCGCAAGAATCGGGTTTTATAGCAAAAAAACATTTTAGAATTTTGTCAAAAAATAAAACGATACATAAAATGAATTTTGATTTTGACGAAAAACAACGCAAAGAAATACTAAATACTGTTTCACAAAAAATAGAGCATTTTTACACTAATACTAAAGATTACAGTACTACACCAGAACTTAACTTACAAGAAATTAGAAATATTATAGAATCTGAAAATTTAGTTTCTGGAACCAAACCAAACAAAGCTATAGAGCATATAATAAACGGATTTGAAAATTATTCTGTTCACACACCACATCCAAAATATTTTGGTTTATTTAATCCTCGAGCAAATTTTGCGGGAATTATTGCAGATTTTATAACCGCTTCTTATAATCCTCAATTAGCAGCTTGGAGTCACGCTCCTTTTGCCGTTGAAGTAGAAGCTCACGTAATTAATCAGTTTATTGAAAAATTTGGCTTAAATCCAAAAAAATCAGACGGAGTTTTTACAACTGGCGGAGCTGAAGCAAATTTAACTGCTGTATTATCTGCATTAAATAATAAATATCCTGATTTCGCTAAAAACGGAATGTTTGGTTTAGATAAAAAACCTGTTATTTTTTGTTCTCAAGAAGCACATCATTCTGTACAAAAAGCAGCGAAAATTGTAGGCTTAGGATATGAATTTGTAAAAACAATTCCAACGACTAAAGATTTAAAAATAGACACTGATTTATTAGAAAAAGAAATCAAAAACCTAAATAATTCAACACATAGCCCATTAATGGTTATTGGTACAGCAGGAACAACAGGAACAGGAACAATAGACGACTTAGAAGAAATTTCAAAAATATGCAAAACACATAATATTTGGTTTCACGTTGATGCCGCTTATGGTGGAGGAGCTGTTTTAAGTTCAAATCTAAAACACATACTGAAAGGTATTTCTGCTTCCGATTCTATAACTTTTGACGCACATAAATGGATGTCTGTTCCTATGGGAACAGGCGTATTCTTGACTTCTCATCAAGAAATTCTAAACAAAACATTTAGAATTACCACAGAATATATGCCTAAAGAGGCAAATGAATTAGAAATTGTTGAACCATTCTCACATTCCATTCAATGGTCAAGACGATTTATAGGTTTAAAAGTCTATTCATCTTTATTATTTTACGGTTGGAATGGTTATGAAAAAGTAATCAATCATCAAGCTAAAATGGGAGAATATTTAAGAACTAAACTAACAGAAAATAATTGGATTATTAAGAACAGTACCGAATTACCAGTAATCTGTTTTACACACCAAAAATTTGAATCGGATGCAAATTTCACAAAAGCCATTTTAGACAACATTTTGGCTAAAGGAAATTCTTGGATATCGGTTTACCCAATAAAAAACGTTCCAACATTTAGAGCTTGTATTACAAATTACAATACAACCGAAACAGAAATAGACGAATTAATTGAAGAATTAAATAAGGAAAGAAAAGCATATCAAGATTAATTATGTCAAATAATACAAACACATATCATTATGATAAAATAGCAGAAGCTATTGAATATTTAGATGAGCATTTTAAAGAGCAACCTACTCTAAATGATATTGCTGAACATTTAAATATGAGTTCTTTTCATTTTCAAAGATTGTTTAAAGATTGGGTTGGTGTTACACCAAAAAAATACATTCAATTTTTGAGTGTAAATTATGCAAAAAACAAACTTAAAAAAGATAAAAATACATTGTTTGATACTGCTTTAGACACAGGGCTTTCAGGTATTAGTCGTTTACACGATTTATTTATAAACATAGAAGGAATGACACCAGGAGAATATAAAAACGGAGGTAAGAGCTTAAATATAAACTATAGCTATGCCGAAACCCAGTTTGGTGATATTTTGATTGCCACTACTAAAAAAGGAATATGTCATATTGCTTTTGTAGATAATAAAGAAGAGGCTTTACAGGTTTTGATAAATAGTTTTCCAAATGCAAATTACCAACAAAAGGTTGATGAAATTCAACAAGAAATATTGATGGTATTCTTAAATGATTGGAAAAAACTTAGTAAAATAAAATTACATTTAAAAGGCACTGATTTTCAATTAAAAGTTTGGGAGGCTTTATTGACTATTCCTAAAGGAAAATTGGCTACCTATGGAGAAATTGCAAAAAAAATCGAAAAACCAAAAGCTTCAAGAGCTGTAGGAACAGCAATTGGAAGTAATCCTATTGCTTATTTAATTCCTTGTCATAGGGTAATTCAATCTTCTGGAAAAACAGGTGGTTATCGCTGGAATCCAATCAGAAAGAAGGCAATAATAGGATGGGAAGCATCAAAATTAGATTAAAAACGCCTTACAACAATGTGTATAGTGCATAGCCCCCTTCGGGTTGCTACGACACCATACACAGAACGTTGTAGCCAATTAAAAAAATAGCAATGAAAGATATCCCAGGCATAGATGAAAACGGCAATCCGAAAAATGGACCTTTCAAAGTGTACTTCAAAAACGGACTTGTGTCTTGCGAAGGTGAGTTCAACAATGGAAAGAAGTCAGGAAAATGGACCTACTTTCTAAATAATGGACAGATGCAATCCACGGGCAGCTACAAGGACAACAAGATCACTGGCGAGTGGGTATGGTACTTCAAAAATGGCGAACCTAGAGGGACAGGCGGTTTCGATAATGAGGAACAGAAACACGGTGTATGGAAACGATACCATTCCAACGGTCAACTCTGGGATGAAGGTCGCTTTGAACATGGTAAGAAGAAAGGTACTTGGAAAGTTTTTGATGAGAACGGTGAACTTTTAAAGGAGCAAAATTTCAAGTAGCAGAATAGGTTTAATTTCCTCTTTAAAACCGCAAAGTCTATTGAAAAGATTAAAAAATAAAAAACGTCGCCTAACATTGTGTATAAGTAATAGCGGTTGAAGGGATAAAGCGAAAGGTTTGTTAGTAGAAAATCCCGCTACTACTCATACACGAAACCGTTGGCGGTCATTTAAGAAAACTTGTTCGAGATCAAAAACAAAGCAGGTCAATAATTCAAATTTGTTATAATATGCTCACAGATATCCATCCGAAATTGCCGATGCGCGACAAAAATAAGACGCGTGAATATTACTCAAACCAACTGGGTTTTAAAGAATTTGGGAATGCCGACTTTGACGGATACTTGATGATGGAAAAAGACCGAATTCAAATTCATTTTTTTGAATTTAAAGCACTTAACCCGAAAGAGAATTATGGACAAGTTTATGTAAGAACCGACAATATTGACGAGTTTCACCAGTCATTATTGGAAAAGCAGACAAGAATCCATCCAAACGGACCATTGGAAATAAAACCCTGGGGGCAAAAGGAATTTTCGGTGCTCGACCCAGACAATAACCTTTTGACATTTGGACAAAAAATTTAAAAAAACGAATCGACAACAAGGCCTGTAATTCAACACGCCGCCGGCGTGACAAAGTCATACTAGTTCATCGAAGCTAGGGGCGTAGGTAGAGCCAAAATCTTTCCGCGAACATATGAGTTCAATCTGAATCTAATCCTGAAATAGCAGAATTTGTCAGAAATATAAGGCACGCTTACAACTGAACCATATTTATTAATAAATTTGCGTGGGCTTATGGCAGCTTGCTTTGGCATACTTTGAGTTCATCTTGCAATCGAGCAAGCTCTTTTCTTATTTAGACTTTATATAGCCTTAGATTCAATCTGTAAGAATCCCTGGTCTAGATATTTAGATGGTTTTTCAAGGTCATCAATCCGATATAGCTTAGAAAACTGTAATTATTGGCTTGCTCCCTAACATATAGTCCCAAAAGGCTCCTGAGAATGAAGTTGTTTAATTCATCAATGCCTACTGAGGGAGAATGGACAAGAATTCATCGTCGAACCTTATCTAAGTAATCAGTGATGAATGGAGAACATTTTCGTTGAGCTCTATAAAGATTTTCTTTTTCAGCTTGATAGAATATGAGTTTGAAGCTCAAATGATTCTAGCGGATGAATGCTTCAGAGGAATCTGATTTGCATAGGTGCAAGTTCCAAAAAAATACTTTTACGGTTATTGAGTTTAGAATTCACTATAGTACCAAATCATTAACCACCAAGTTTTCATATTGAAGGGTTATCAGAATCTGAATAATATGGATCATTGTCCTGGCTAAGAATGGGGTTCTGACTTGCTGGTGTCTGCGCTGGCCATGGGGCTTTTGATTTGTGTAATTTCTTTCTTTAGAATTTCATGTTCGACCTTGAGCTTTTTGTTATCCAGAAAAAAAATCCTATCCGGCTACCAGGATACACTATTTTCAAAAAAAGGCTATTGCAAAAGAAAATATGACGGATTTCTGGATGGAATTGGTTTGGTCTATTGCATTGGTACTCACAACAGAATACTATATTTGCGAATGACAATCCAAAGTCTGTATGGCATTTAATTCCCGACGAGCATTGAAACGAATTAATTAGAAACATGGCATTAAAAAAAGCCAATAGCCAATGTTCCATTTTCCTAATAATTTTCTGACGGGTAGAAGCATCATCTGCAAATTCCAGTATCAATGATTCTAGGAAAGCGGCTATCGCTTAATACCAAAGTTTGGGCTCAGGAATTTCTGGAGTGATTCGCAGTATTGATACATGCCGACAGCAAATGATAGCCAGACGGCACTTTTAAAACGCACTGATGATCCTCAGAAAGGATGTATGAAAATAGAATTGAAAATTCGGTGGGAAGATCTGGTTTATCCTGTTGCCATGAGATTAATATAAAATCGATATCCTGTCAAGAAACATTATTAACTTGCTAATTGAATTCGACTGCTTTCCCGAGGTAGAATTCCATTAGTATTAAAACTTGAATCACCAACTGAACAGTTGTGCCTACATAGAAAATCGGATTTATTGATAGGAATTTCCGCCGATCATTAGTATTGGCGGTCAAGTTTCCATTAGCCATTAATATCTTAATGCCATAGATGTCTTTAAATCTGCTCCTCTCCAAACCCTACACCCTCTGCTGGCTTTTTGCCCTTTTACTGCTGCTAGTTGGTCTGGACGGAGGAGATGAGGTTATAGATATTAATATACACGACACCTACTTTCTCATCGGTAAAGGCTTGCTGGTGGCCGTGGCGGGCATCTGGCTCTTTTTACTGGGCCTGGGCTACTGGTTGATGGAGCGTTTGCAGAAGAGACTATCTCCATGGCTAAGCGGTATCCACCTGGCACTGACCCTGGGAGGTTTAGTACTCATCGGGCTGGCCAGTTTCGTTTTATCGCTTTCCGAGAATTTTGGGGAACTTATTAGTCGGGATACCATGGAATTACTCGAATCTCAGTTCCATACCACTATAGCTGTAATCTTCCTGGCACAGGTGATATTTATTCTTAATCTTCTCTTAAGTCTGCTTAGATCGGCCTGATAATTGATATTTTTCATATTTAAATGCCGAATCCCAGGCACGTACAGCATATAAATACGGGCCTGTGGCAAGGCGGGTTGAGCTGCCTGAAGTGCAGTCTCAGCGAAAATTTATCGATATGAAGAAACTAGCAAAAATCACAAGCAGAGCATTGATTATTATCTTCCTGATCGGCCTCGCGGCATGTAATTCGGGATCAGAATCTTCTACCATGGCCATGCCAGAATCGAAAGAACTGGCCATGCGCCAGGATGTGATGGCAGCTGAAGAGATAGAACGTAAGCTCATCAAAGAAGGGCGGGTAGAATTCCGTACCGATGACCTTGGCAAAACACGCGCCACTATAACTGAAGCGGTAAACAAGTACCAGGGCTATATCTCTTCAGACAGCGAGTATAAATCTAGCGGAAGGATCAGTCAGACCCTCACTGTACGCGTACCCGCCGAAAACTTCGACGCCTTTATGGCCGATGCCACCAAAGGGATAGAGCGTTTCGACAGCAAGAACCTTAACGTGCGCGATGTAACCGAGGAGTATATCGATACCGAAGCCCGGCTAAAAACAAAAAAAGAGCTGGAGGCCCGCTACCTGGAACTCCTTAATGACGCTAAGAACGTCACCGAAGTCCTGGCCATCGAAAAAGAGATCGGGCAGCTGCGCTCGGAGATCGAATCTATCGAAGGCCGGCTGAACTACCTGAAAAAGAGCGTGGCCTATGCAACGGTCGATATGACCTTTTACCAGCGTATCGCCAAGGAAACCGCTTTTGGTGAAAAATTCGGCAATGGATTCCGCAATGGCTGGAACAACCTGATCTGGTTCTTTGTGATCCTTGCCAATATCTGGCCTTTTATCCTGATCGGCCTAATTATGCTTGGCGCCATTTGGATCTACTATAGACGTAAAATCGTTGTAAAATAAAAACACGCCTCTATCAATTATCAATTTTTAATATATTTATAGTAACCGATCTCCCCCGTGGCAGCAGGCCTGCCATAACAACCAGAGTCTTAAGCCCCTAAGGCCATACCGATTAATAATTATATTATGAAAAAAACACTCCTTCTTCTGTTCGCAGCAGGATTTGTTTTGTACGGTTCTGCCCAGGATATTGCCACAAAACCTTCACCTATTTTGTTTATTTACGATGCCAGTGGTTCTATGTGGGGGCAGATGCAGGGCAAGACCAAGATGGAAATCGCCGCTGATGTACTGAGCAGTTCGGTGAGCAAACTGCCCGAAAATCAGAAACTTGGTTTTGTCGCCTATGGGCATCGCGAAAAAGGGGATTGTAAGGATGTGGAATTTCTGGTCGATGTGGAACAGGGTACAAAATCTTCGGTGATCGAAGCCGTTAAAGGGATTCAACCACTAGGGAAAACCCCTCTGGCCTATTCTGCCCTGTTGGTGATCGATAAGCTTCGGGATACCCGTATGAAGGCTACCATTATCCTGGTGACCGACGGGATCGAGTCCTGTGGAGGTAATATTTGCGATGTAATACGCGCTGCAAAAGAAGAAGGACTCGATTTTAAACTTCATATCATCGGCTTCGGACTGAAAGATTCAGAAACAGAACAGCTCTTATGTGCGGCCAAAGCAGGAGGTGGGAATTATTACGATGCCGCCAATGCCGAGGGATTGGGCGAAGTTCTGGATGCAGCCACGGCTACTTCTGTGGACCTGCCCGATGGTAATGTTACGGTTTATGCCATGAAGAACGGGGAGCCCATCGATGCCTACGTAAAGGCCTATGATGTGGTGGCCAAGCGCAGTCCAATCGCATCGAGAACATATAAAGACACCGCCCTCTTTTATCTGCCCCCCAGTACCTATAATCTGGAAGTACGGGCCCTGGGAGGATCCGATGTAGATAAAATTACTGTCACCGGGATTAAGAGTACTGATGATGCCGTACTACACCGAACGGTTTCCTTTGATGCCGGCAAACTCGGAATCACCACTACCAACAACGGAGAGGCCTGGGACTGCCTGGTAAAACTCTACGGTGCCGACGGGAAGGTAGTAGCACAGACCCGCACTTACACCTCGATCCAGGATGTGGAAGTAAATCCTGGAACTTATAAAGTAACTATCCAGGCCCTCACGCGCCTGGAGGGGATCGATACTCTTGTCGAATTCGATGCTGTTGAGATCACAGCTGGCAGCACCACCCCGGTTTCTCATGATTTTAAAAGCGGTCAATTTGAAATTTACACTAAAGTGGGTAATGAAAATATAGATACTGTGGTGAAGGTAAAAGAGGTGAGTACCGGCACCAATGTGGCCGGCTCGCGAACCTATCTGAAAGGAACCTCTTTCCTGCTCAATCCCGGACAGTACCAGGTAAATATAAAGCCGCTGGGAGTGCATAAAGCCAAAACCGCCCAAAATATTACGATTGAAGTGACACAGAATGAAACCATAATCCGTGAAGTGAAATTTTAAATGAGCAATAAATATTTCCGATTATCGAGCTTTGGATTCTATCTACTAAGTTTGCTACTCTGTTTCATTTTGGGTTTATATGCCGCCAAAATAAGTGGTGCCGCTGAGGGTCAGATGCTTGCAGGAGGTGCGATTGTGCTGATGTGGGGTCTTATGTTTGCTATAGTCGGACTGTTCATCGCGATCGTTGTTCTTAGCTATACCAGCAGGAAAATCATCGTACGCATCAACTGGATCCTCCTCGTGCTTCTTGCGGGATTGTTTGCCTATGGCTACTTTCAGTTAAGTGAAAAAACACATGACCCAAATCCCGAAAAACCGCCATCGCTGGAACCTACTGCGCCAGAACCTAACGCTGCCCTTATAGCCTTCACAAAGCCCAGTGCAGACCTTACAACCGTTATGACTTCTGATGATATGGTTTCCTCATCATTGGGGGTTGGATACTTTAAACCAGACCTGGCCGGGTATCCTACACTTTATTTCTATGCGGGCCTTGGTAATCTAACTGCCCTGGAAGCCAGCACCCCTACAGACAGTATCGTTTTCGCAGAAGATGCCTTTGGAAACCCCACAAGCACTTACGCCCCACCCTGGCTCTATCCGGAGCATCTAAAACTCGATTATGGAATCCTGATCTTTAAGGTCCTGGGCATAGGACGCACCTCGATTGAAGTGGAGGCCAACAGGCAAACCGGACAAAGAATATTTTTGGATAAAAGCAAAGGGAAATACATGTCGTGGCCAGAATTTCTCCTTTCTGTAAATAGCGTGGAATTCACTGATGGCAAAGGAGGACGAATACATATAAAACCAGTGGAAAATTCACAGGAATTGAAACTCGATTACGAATTTTTGCAACCTTTGATGGTGAAGAGCGACTGGATGTATGTAGCCCTGGTTGATAGCAATTTTGAAGAACAGGGCAAGGGCTGGATCCGATGGAAGAAAGCCAACCAATTGCTGATCACATACTCCTTGTTGAGTTAATCCGGTTGCCCAGAAACATTAGGGATTTTTGATGGTATATCTTCCCTAATATCTCGGTAAAAAGCTGTTACTTTCTTTGAGATTATAAGCAGCCTTTAAAATACCTAACTGGGCCTGGTCGCGGGAGTTTTATATTCCTAACAAGCCATACCTCTGGCCCGGGTCAGCGCATGAATTAATGCAACATATTACCCCCCAAGACGTTATAATTCACAGTATGAAACGATTTCTAAAGTGGCTGTTTTTGGGAATGCTGGTCTTTGGGTTAGCATGGTCCTGTGATAACGATTCGGCTGTTGAAGATGGTTATCAGACTAAAAACGTCTTCGTCGTGGTTGTTGATGGTCCGAGGTATTCTGAAACCTGGGGCGATCCCACTCACCAGCATATACCGAGATTGGCTAATGAACTGGCGAACAAAGGGGTGGTATATACCAATTTCTATAATAACGGACCCACCTATACCAATGCCGGCCATACAGCCATATCTACAGGAAATTACCAGGAAATCAATAACAGTGGAAGGGAATTACCTCAAAACCCTTCTATTTTTCAGCATTGGCTGCAAGCAAGTGCTGAAGATAGTACCGCAGCCTGGGTGATTGCCAGTAAGGATAAATTAGAGGTTTTGGCCAATTGTTATGACGAACAATGGCATGGTCAGTACCAACCGGCCACAAATTGTGGTGTAGATGGGTTGGGAACCGGGTATAGGACAGATAACATTACCTATGATCAGCTTAGCGAGATCTTAACTGCCCACCATCCTCGCCTGGTACTTATAAATTTTCGGGAACCGGATTCTTCCGGTCACGGAAACGACTGGGACGGCTATCTGGAAGGAATTGCAGCAAGCGATGAATATGTTTATCAAATTTGGGAGTTTATTGAAAATGATCCTTTTTATAAAAACTCGACCACCATGTTTGTCACAAACGACCACGGCAGGCATTTAGATGGCATCGCCGATGGTTTTATCTCTCATGGCGATGATTGTGAAGGCTGCAGACATATTAATCTCTTTGCGTACGGCCCAGATTTTGTTCAGGGTACCATCACCGCAACGGAAAGGGATTTGACAGACATCCCTGCCACCATTGCAGAACTTCTCGACTTCGAAATGCCCACTAACCAGGGCGAGGTTATGGATGAACTCTTTAAGTGATCAAGGAGTCTTCTAAAGTTTCCTTTATACAGAGCATAAAAAACTACGCTAAGCTTCCACAAACATCTGCTATCAGGGATATGTTGGTTATCTTTGGGGTAACACCACTAATTCTGCTGATTTATAGAGGGACTATTGAAAGACCTTACCAACCCATACCAGCACAAGACTGTTGAGCCAATTTCGTACCGGACATATTTGAATGCCTTAATTTTATTGAGCTTCCTTGGCATATGCCAAATATGTGTTGGGCAGGCTACAGATCGCCCTCAGTTCAAAGCCGGAACGCTCCAATCCGAGATCATTGTAGACGGGATCCTCGATGAAGAAGACTGGCAAAATGCACCTGTGCTGGAGGAGTTCAGGATGGTTGTTCCGGAAGAACAGGGCACCCCATCCTACCCTACCCGGGTACGCGTACTGGCCAATGCCCGCACTGTTGTAATCGGGATCCATTGTTCGGATCCGGAACCCGATAAAATTGTCCGATTTTCCAAGATCAGGGATGCGGATGTCTCAGAAGAAGATCATGTAAAAGTGGTTCTTGACCCTTTTCTCGATGGCCAGTCGGGCTATATTTTAGCGGTAAACGCCCTTGCAGCCCGCTACGATGCCCTGGTATCGAACCGTGGTGAGTCTGAGAACGAAGACTGGGACGCAGTTTGGGAGGCCCGGGTTGCGATACTTTCTGACGGATGGTCGGTAGAGATACTATTGCCTATTCAAAGCATCTCCTATGGCAAAGGACTTACCCAGTGGGGTTTTAACGTGGAGCGTAGGATCCAGCGTAATCAGGAAACCATTCGCTGGGCCAACGTATATCGGGATCAATGGTTTATTCAGACCAGTAAGGCGGGCTTGCTCACCGGTCTTCCGGAATTCAACTACGGCCTGGGCTTAAATATCCGCCCCTCATTGGTAGGCGAATTTAACCGAGATGGTGGTGGCGAGCCATCGGTCTTCACCCTCGACGGCGCCCTGGATGCCAGTCAGCGTATCGGCCCCAATGTCTTGGCTACATTGACACTGAACACCGATTTTGCAGAAACCGAAGTGGATACCCGACAAACCAACCTGACCCGTTTTCCACTGTTTTTCCCCGAAAAGCGGACCTTCTTTCTGGAAGGTTCCGATATTTTCGAATTTGGATTCGGTACCGGCCGCAATACCGTACTGCCATTTTTTAGCCGAAGGATAGGGCTTATAGACAACAACCAGATCCCGATCATCGTGGGTGGCAAGGTCAACGGCCGTGTGGGAAAGACTGCCTTTGGCGGGCTGGGCGTTCGCACCGACCTGGTAGAAACCGATTCGAGCCGATATGAAGCCACCAATATGGGAGTGGTTAGGGTGAGGCAAAACGTTTTTAAGGAGAGTACTATCGGCTTTATCGGTTCGGTTGGTGATCCGCTCAACCGTGGTAACAGCTGGATGTCTGGAGTTGATTTTACATACCAGACCACAAGCATGGGAGGTGACAAGAATTTTCTGCTGGGCGGATGGGCCTTATATACTGATCGTGAGGATCTTACCAACGATCAATCGGCCTTTGGCTTTAAGGTCGACTATCCCAATGACAAATGGGATGCCGCGGCAATTTACGCACGTATAGGCAAGGATTTTGATCCGTCATTGGGTTTTGTGCCGCGCCAGGGCGTACATTATATGCGTGCCGGGGCCACTTTTGCACCCCGGCCCGAATGGCCACTGGTACGCCAGATGTTCCATCAGTTGTTTACGACGTATGTGAGGAATATTGAAGGTCCCTGGCAATCGTACAGCGTATTTACCGCTCCCATCAACTGGAGGCTGGAAAGCGGCGACCGGGTCGAATTCAATATCAGGCCCGTAGGTGAAAACATCCTGGAACCTTTTGAGATCTCTGAAGGGGTCACTATTCCCGAAGGGGAATATCATTTTATGCGCTACCGCCTGGAAGCCGAGTTTGCGGCCAAACGACGACTCAGCGGGCAGGCCAGCTGGTGGTTCGGTACCTTTTATGATGGCCGCCTCGACGAAGTAGTGTTACAGATCAATTGGAATCCTTTGCCACTTTTAGGATTCGAATTTAGCGGGCTTAGGAATTCGGCCCGCCTGCCCTTCGGGGATTTTGAGCAGACCCTTGCAGGATTGCGGGTGCGTTTTAATGTAACCTCAGACTTACAGTTAAATAGTTACTTACAGTACGATACGGTAAGCAGGACATTAGGCCTTAATGCCCGTATTCACTGGATATTCTCACCGCTTGGCGAGGTTTTTCTGGTGGTTAACCATAATAATTTCAATGATCTCAACCGCGGGTGGCAGCTACAAAACGAGCAGATCCTGTTAAAGATCCGGTATAATTTCCGCCTGTAAGCGAATGATAAAGGAGTTCGATATTAGACAGATGTTAAACCTTTCAAAAATAATCCTGCCACTCGTCCCAAAAAATTGATATTGATACCAAAGAGCACAATTGAGCTTGTTTAAAGGGCCATAAGGTTAGTATCCTTGTGGTATAACAAATTATCGTCCTTATGAAAACTGCTCCTTTCGCATTCCTGTTTATTTCTCTTCTTTTCCTATTGACCAATTGTTCGGCCGAGTCGGACTCATCGGGTTGTTCATTTGAAGTTGAAGGTGTCGATGGCGTCTGTGGGGTGTTTGCAGAGAATGCGTCTTTTGGCGGTCAGCGGGTTTTTATAGAATCCCTGGTTCGCGAGACCGTACTGGCTATAAATAATAAAATGCCCATCAGCGGGATCAGGATCAGGCTTGTAAACGATCCCGGAATGATAATTCCAGAGATTGGCCTGGGCGGGTTTAACCCGTCGGCAACTGAAGTATTTATTTCGGTTGATCCGAAGCGGACCAATCTGGCCGACATACTCGAAAAGGAGTTGGCCCCACTCCTCGCCCATGAGATTCATCACGCCAAGCGGCGGCGGTCTGTAGGTTATGGCAACACCTTGTTGGAGGCGATGATCAGCGAAGGGCTGGCCGATCATTTTTCTAAAGAACTCACCGGAATTGCACCTCCCCCCTGGTCTATCGCTCTGAATGAAAATGAACTGACGATCTGGGAACAGGAGGCACGCACCCATTGGAACGATAGTGGGTACAATCACGATGCATGGTTCTTTGGTGCCGCGGCTAACATTCCTCGTTGGGCAGGATACAGCATTGGATATGAATTGGTGAAAAAATACCTCGAAGCAGAATCCGGTCGGTTGTCCTCTAACTTGCACGATGAAGCCGCAGCTTCCTTTGTTTCGGATTAGTGTGTAAAATGGCTAATGGTAGTGCGTAGTCGCCCAATTATTTAATCTCCGATCTCCATAATTTCGTTAAATTGTCCTGTTATCAGGAAATAGCTCATCATGCTACAATTTTTTAGAAAGGTCAGACGGCGATTGTTGGAGGAGAATAAGGTTAGCCGATATATTCTTTATGCCCTGGGGGAGATCTTACTCGTGGTCCTGGGAATCCTTATCGCATTGCAGATCAACAATTGGAACGAGAATTCGAAAAATCAAAAGCTACAGATCAATTATGTCAGGGGGCTGATTTCGGATCTCGACTACGATATCGGGGCCTATGCCCAGAGCATTGGTGAAATTGAAGCACACCGCAAGAGTATAGATGCGCTTTTATTGGCCTATAAGGATCAGGAGCTGCCAGCCGATGGGGAACTTATAGAGCATATGACCAATGTAGGTCTAATTTCCAGGACAGACCACAGGAATACGGTTATGGACGATATTAAATCGGCCGGCCGCCTCCACCTAATCAGCTCCGATTCTGTACGCCAGGAAATCATTGCGTATTACACCCTGGCTGAGAACATCATAAACAACAACACCAGGAATAACGATTGGATCTTGTCGCATATCATCGGGTCGAGGATCTATTCCGAACAATTCGATTTTAACTCCACGGTAGCAGCTACCCAAAGAGTACCACCGATGATGAAAAGCATTGAGGTGAATCCCTTTAAGGGGCTTCCACTTTTAAATGATTTGGGGCACCCAGACCGCGATAATATCATCAATCTGCTTACCGCCAAGAACTGGCTCGAAGGCTTAAACAAGATGTACGCCCTAAGCGGCCAGCAAACTGCCATGGAGTTAAAATCATCGCTCGAAGACTATCTGGCAGGATTGGAAAACCGCTAAGTTTATATGTGCTCTTCACTATTTACTTAGGTTGTACTATCTGCTTTATAAGCAGACTTTCTTTAATTTTTCATACCTTAGAACGTATAATTACAGCCTCTGAACTGGAGCTGGTATCTTCCCCCGTAAGCGCTTATTAAAACATACCGAGACCAATATGGTGCTGTCTAAAACACTAGGTGATGATCCCAAGAATATGCCTCCCATTTATTTTGAGCCTGTTACTCCTCGCTTGTGCCACTAACAACAACATTGAAGTTGTTCGATCCTATATCGATACGCACAATTCCCACGACATTGATAAATCGCTGGTGTATTATCACGATGATGCCGTATTTGAGCTAAAAGGGGTCTGGATTAAAGAAGGCAAAGCCGAAATGCGGGGTCTCGAAGAATTCGATGCGGAAATGAACAGTCATTTAGCAGTAGGCGATATCAGACAATCGGCAGATACGATCTATTGCCGTATCGTGGAGAATAACGACTGGTTCACTGCCTTGGGCATTACCAACCTCGTGCACGATCCGGTAGTATTTGTTATCCGGGACCAAAAAATTAAACATATTATTGGATACCCCGATGAGGAAAGCGGCAAAGAAATCGAAGCCGCCTTCGGCCGGGTATTCGAATGGTCGCAAAAGACGGGCGATTCTACAGTTTATGAGCTGTTACCGCAAGGGGAGTTTGTTTATTCCACAGAAGCCGGTCGCAAATGGAAAGCGCTATTTGAAAGAATGCAGGAATATGACAATATTCCCTAATTTTATGTTTAGCTGTATTTTAAAGATTATCGGAATCTAAAATTGCCCAATCCAACCCAACTATCAACCAAAAAATTACAATTTGAAAGCGCTGTTTAAGTCCCAACCCAGTCTAAGTTTTGTCTTCTTAACTTTTTTGATAACCTTCTTTTTCTGGTTTTTACCCGTATGGGTGGAACTACCTAAGGATATCGGCCTTGCCCTGATGCTTCTGGGCGGTTGTGGACCATTGATTGCCGGGTACCTTATAACGGTGATCAATTCGGGTTCTTCAATTAAGATCTCGTCCTGGCCGCTCTTTATAATCATATTTATAAGTGCATTCATTGTACTTGTTTTGCGTTTATACCTTATCGATCATGGGATGAGTGATGGAAATGGAATGATGCCAGCCTTAGGTGATGTTGGGCCCGGAGCCTATATAATCTTTGGCATTACCTTTTTTATTTTGGGATTAAACATCAGCAATGCACTTAATCAAGAATTAAAAGAAAATTATATCAGATCATTTCTGTTTAACCAGTCGAAATCTAAATGGTATATCATAGCAATATTCCTTCTTCCCGTCATGAGTGTTTCAAGTTACTACATCGGAAAGGCTTTGGGTCTGGAAACCACAGATTACGTCATCGATGCAAACGCTACCTGGCTAATAGGCCTTTTCAGCACCTTTTTCTTTTTTGGTGGAAACGAAGAATTTGGCTGGCGGGGATTTTTACAAAAGGAAATGCAGAAAAAATATGCCCCTATACTCGTTGTCCTGGTGATTTCTGTGCTGTGGAGCCTCTGGCATCTCCCATTGCACTATAATGGATTCTATTCCACCGGTGGTTTTATGGATCTTCTGCCGCGGTTTATATTTACCATCCCCATTACCATCGTATTTAGCTGGTTATATAACAAATCTGCATACTCGGTGCTGGCACTGGTACTTATGCACAGCATGCTAAACAACAATGGTAAGCTATTCGGAGCTTCAGACCAGGTGTTCCTGGTCTTGGTTATCGGCTTATGTATCTTTTGTATCGTTGATGATAAGATGTGGAAGAAAAAGGCCTATCATGAAGTATATAAAGGATAGAATCTATATTATTTCCTTTGATAGGTTTCTATATGCCATGGAAAAACCAGGTTATGTGCCGCCTGACTAAAACCTTCACCCTCAATTACTAATCGCATCTTATTAACAGGATGTATATAAGGTCTGAAAGATTTGGTCTTCCTCCTGGCAGATATTGCACCTGCCAAAGCCACAATTCTTGACAGGATCCCATCCATAGGATAGCTCAAAGAAACAGTCCCTGATGATTTTCGACATGCTGCCTGCAGAATTTCCTGATAATCTGGATAGCAACACACGACCTTGTCGAGGGTAACGATGTCTGCCTGCTCCAATTCCTTATGGATTTCCACAAAATCGCCAAAGACAAATCGTGTTTGCGCTCCCCAACCCTGTTTACCGGCATGTTCTTCGGCTATTTTGAGGAAGCCCGTAGAGGCGTCTACCGCAGTGGTCCTGGTGCCGCCCTCCTCCAGTAACCACCATTGCAAGGCACCTATGCCGCCACCCACATCGAGAAGTGTTTTGTCTTTAACCGGCATTTGAGCCAGCTGTCGAATCATGCGCGATGTAACCTTTGCAGGACCTTTTTTGAGATATTGCCGGTACTGTTTCGCTGCCGTTTTTTCATCGAAAAACAGATCGGCCCCGCAGCAGTGTTCCTTAATCGTGGTCATAGATTAAAAGTAGTGATTTCTATGTTGGCCAATGGATGCTGGGTGATGGATAATTACTACTTTTAATTATGGAAATAAAAATACGAACCAAACCCGTTCTTATATGAACAGATTCCAATGTTTTGCCATTATTTACTTGATCTTTTTTTCATTTCAGGGGGTAGTAGCCCAAAGTACTGATAGGGAAATTACAGATGAATTTTTTAAGCTCTATGCTATTGAACCGATGAAGGCATTTGATTATGCTTTTTCCACCAACCCCTGGCTTAGCAGGAATCATGATGCTATAGATAATCTTAAAAACCAGTACAGCAATCTACTTCCCTTGGTTGGCAATTACAATGGTTATGAGGTGATCACAGAAAAAAATATCGGAGAAAACCTAAAACTAACCAGCTTTATGGTACGTTACGATCGCCAGCCCATCAGGTTAAGTTTTGTGCTTTACCGCCCCGATGATACCTGGCAGGTGCAGAATTTAAAATATGATGATCGCCTGAGCAATGAACTGGAGGAATCGGCTAACCAAAACAAAAATTGAAATTTGAAGCGCACACAAAAGCTTTCAAGATTCAGTGGAACTGCCGGCTATATTGAAAATTGTTGAAATGATGGAGAATTCTGAAAGACGTGATCATTGGGAGGAAATCTACCGCACTAAAGCAAGCGAGGAGGTAAGTTGGTATCAGAAATCTCCTCAAACCTCGCTTGAACTGATCCAACAGTCAAATCTGCCGATGACCGCCAGGATCATTGATGTGGGTGGTGGCGACAGCCTGTTAGTTGATCACCTGTTAGAACTGGGGTACCGTGATATCTCCGTTGTCGATATTTCGGAAACAGCCCTGAATAAATCGAGAGAGAGACTTGATGCGAACGCCGACGATATAAATTGGATACAAGGCGATGTCAGACGGCTTGGTCTGTCTGGAAAATTCGATCTCTGGCACGATCGCGCAACTTTTCACTTTCTAATCGATGAAAATGAAATTGATCGATATCTCCAAACTGCCTACCAGCATTTAAATCCTGAGGGAATCTTGCTCTTGGGTACTTTCTCGGAAAAGGGTCCGTCTCAATGCAGCGGGCTCCCGGTTAGGCAGTATTCTGTAAAAAATCTTG
Source organism: Flavobacteriaceae bacterium (assembly GCA_965212205.1). Lineage (GTDB taxonomy): Bacteria > Bacteroidota > Bacteroidia > Flavobacteriales > Flavobacteriaceae > JAHEJJ01. The sequence goes on along the minus strand of CBDBUX010000011.1, from coordinate 994,223 downwards.
TTCATCGTTTAGAGAAACAATTCGAAATCATTACATCTAAGACCATCGATCATTTTACACCCTCTGGAAACGCACAGAACTTTCTGTACTGTATCTTTAGAAAAAAAGCGGCCTAGATTTTATATAACCATCAGTGAACCTAAGGTTTTTTTAGTGTTTTTTTGTATTGTCCTGTTGGTGTATTCTTAACTATTTAGCTGTTTATCCATGGGATAGTGTTTTGGGCAGCTTAGCGATACAAACTAACTTTTTTAAAGATGAAAGCCATAGTATGTAAACGGTACGGTAAACCTTCGGAGCTTCAATTGCAGAAGATAGCGCTCCCTGTTCCCGGTAATAAAGAGGTTCTGGTGAAAGTAAAAGCAACAACCATCAATGATTGGGACTGGTCTTTGGTAAGAGGTAAACCCTATGTTTATCGGTTGATATACGGCTTGTTCAGACCGCGGAAGCCAGTCTTTGGCGTTGAAATTGCAGGTATAGTTGAAACCATGGGGCCCGGAGCAACCCGATTTGTTCCAGGCGACAAAGTGTATGGCGATATTTCCCTGGTGGGATACGGAGGCTGGGCCGAATTTGCAGCCGTACCGCAATCGGCCTTAATGAAAATGCCCGAAGGATTAGGGTTTGAAGAAGCAGCCTCTCTCCCACATGCCTGTGCCCTGGCCTGGCAAGGGCTGATAGAATATGGAAAACTGGCCAAAGGTCAAAAACTTTTGATCAATGGAGGCGGTGGAGGCGTAGGTACTTTTGGGATACAAATTGCGCACAATATAGGTGTAGATCGGGTAGATGGAATAGACTCCGGAGATAAGTTTCCGATGATGCGTCAAATGGGTTTTAATAGCTTGATCGACTATAAGAAAAGTGATTTTACCAAAAGTGGTCAGCAATACGATTTGATACTCGATACCAAAACCACACGTTCACCATTGGCCTACCTAAAATCCTTAAACCCCCATGGCCGTTATGTTACAGTAGGTGGTGGTCCGCTGCGAATCCTACAATTATTGCTTTACAAACCCTTGATTGCCCTTTTCAGCACTAAGCGTCTCGACTTGGTGGCATTGAAACCCAACGAGGGATTGGATAGGCTTGATGGTTGGATTAGATCCGGAAAACTAAATTCGGTGATCGACGGACCTTATTCTCTGAAAGAGATCCCTGATCGCCTGGAATATTTCGGACAGGGGAAGCACCTGGGAAAGATCGTCATCAAAATACAGGCACCTAAACCAGATTAGAATTTGAATAATTTAAAAGCCATGAAATTCGAATTAAACCAAGGGATGGCGGTATTGGAAAATACTCCCGCCGTTTTGCAGAACTTAATCGGATCGCTTTCCGAAAAATGGACGTCTAACAGCCAGGGTCCGAAAAACTGGAGCCCCTTCGACATAATAGGCCATCTTATCCATGGCGAAAAGACCGACTGGATCCCCAGAATGGATATCATACTAAGTGGCAAGCAAGACTCTGTTTTTGAACCTTTCGATCGTTTTGCCCAGTTCGAGAATAGTAAGGGAAGAACATTAGCAGACTTATTGGAGGAATTCGCGTCGCTTCGCCAAAACAATCTTAGCTATTTAAGATCGGTGAAGCTAAGCGCGGATGACTTATTACTGGAAGCTATTCATCCGGATTTTGGCAAAGTTACGCTCTCAGAATTATTGGCCAGCTGGGTAGTGCACGACCTTAACCATATTGCGCAGGTCTGCAGCGCAATGGCCTTTCAATACAAAGAAGCGGTTGGGCCCTGGAAAAACTATATGGGAATCTTAAAGGTGTGATTTATGTATTGCAGATCATATAATTATTATACAAGAAATTTTTATTACTAACTTTTACAAGAGTAACTGGAATAACTGTATCATCTAAAACACAAATGCCAGACCGACCTAAAATAGATTATTACGTCGCCACCTCCCTGGATGGCTTTATCTGTGGCCCGCAGGAAGACGTCAGTCTTTTTATAGGCGAGGGCAATGGTGTGGAAAAATACCTGAGCGACCTGAAAGAGTATAAAACCGTAATCATGGGCAGGAAGACGTATGAATTTGGTTATAAATATGGTTTGAAAGCCGGGCAACCCGCCTATCCTCATATGGAGCATTTTATTTTTTCCAACTCACTGGAAATACCTGTTCTCCACCCTCAGGTACATCTGGAGAAACCAAATATCGATAGAATTACAGCCATCCGTGATGCCTCCCCAACTGATGTCTATCTATGTGGTGGAGGCCAGTTCGCGGGTTGGCTGCTCGATCATGGATTGATCGATCGGTTAAAAGTTAAGATCAACCCGATCGTGCTGGGTGATGGCGTCCCTGTATTCGGAACATCAACTACCAATGCAGTTTTTGATTTAACGGAAAGTAAGGTCTATGATAATGGACTACAGATCGCATACTATGACATAAAGAAGCGATAAACAAGCTTGGATTTTAAAAAAACAGCCAGAAGTGTCCTATTACTGCCCTGCTGAATCGTCATACCATTAGAAACAATAAAAAAACAAAGTATTATGAAAGATTTTATGATGATTTTTATCGGTGCCGACTACACTGCTTTGGGTTTATCCCCGGAAGAAATGCAAAACCGAATGACCAAATGGTTTGGATGGAACGATAAAATGGAAAAAGCCGGTGTTCTAAGAGGGGGCAACGCATTAACACCCCAGATCAGACGTGTCAGTGGAAAAAACCGGACGGTAACAGATCTTACTTCTGCCGAAGTCAAAGAAATAGTGGGGGGCTATTACCTGGTACACACTAAGGATTTTGATGCAGTCCAGGAAATCGCACAGGATTTTCCCGATTACGATCTCGGAGGAACTGTGGAAATCAGAGAAATCATGGTTTTTGAACGCTAATGGAGCAACAACTTATTGACCATCTCTTCCGCCATCAAAGCGGGAAGATGGTCTCTGTACTAACCCGGATTTTTGGCCTGAAACATCTCGATATCATCGAAGACGCCGTGCAGGACACCTTTGTTAAAGCCAGTATCTCGTGGCGACGGAAACTGCCTGATAATCCGGAAGCATGGCTCGTGCAGGCCTCCAAGAATCGGGTACTCGATATTTTTAAAAGACTTCAGACCGAAAAAAAACACTTGCCACTTCTCAGGCAGGGTATCGATACCATCGCCATCCATGAGCTTTTTCTGGAAACCGAAGTGGAGGATGCACAGCTCAGGATGATCTTCACAGCCTGCCATCCCAAACTGGATCCAAGAGACAGAATCTCCTTTGCCCTTAAAACTGTTTCGGGTTTCAGTACCCGTGAGATCGCCTCGGCACTATTGATGAAAGAACAAAGTGTGCATAAACGACTTCATCGTGCACGAAAAGCGGTGCTGAAGTCTAAAATAGATTTTCGTATTCCGAAAGGTAAAGAGCTGCCCGCCCGATTGGAGAGTGTTCTGGAAGTGATTTACCTGATCTTTAATGAAGGGTTTCATTCTAATCAGGCCGAAACACTGGTACGAAAAGATCTTTGTATCGAGGCGATGAGGCTATGTCAACTATTATTGAAAAAAGAACAAACCCGCTCGTCTAATGCCTATGCACTTCTAGCACTCATGGCCTTTCACGCGGCACGTCTGGATACCAAGACCGATGAGGATAATGTCTTGCAAGACCTTAAAAGTCAGGATCGGGAAAAGTGGCACTATCCATTTGTACAGCTCGGGAATGCCATGATGAATAAGGCTGTGATAGATGAATCCTTCTCGCCATATCACTATGAAGCCGCAATCGCCGCCGAACACATTAAGGCCAGGCGCTATGAGGATACAAACTGGGATAAAATACTGCACTGGTATCAATGCCTGTACGATTTGCAGCCTATGCCTACCTATCTGCTTACAATGGCTGTGGTTTGTATTCAAAAAGGAGATTATAAGTCGGCCGAAGGCTATTTCGATAAAATTAGACCGGAAGAATTAAATCAGAGAGCATACCTCTACTACGGTGCAATGGCCGATTACCACCTGGGATTGAGTGAGACAAATAAAGCTATCGATCAATTGGAGATTGCCCTGAAATCTGTCCAAAACAAACAAGAAAAAGAATACCTCCTTAGGAAAAAGCAGCAGCTGGTAAATGTGAAATAAGAATTTATTCTATTAAATGTTTGCATGGTTTTGACCGCCACCCATATCAAAACCTTACTTGACAGAATCGAGGCATTGTTGTACATTTAATACCCTCACGTATAACCGACTAAAACGTATAAAGCAATGAAACGAACTGTAATTACCGTAATAGTAGGCTCCCTTATTCTGCTTATTTGGAATGCCATTTCATGGATGGTATTGCCATTTCATGAACAAAGCCTGAATTCGATTCCTGAAAGCGCTATAAGCACCGATCTCCTAAAAGAACATATGACCGAAGACGGAGTATATCATTTCCCAGGCATGCCGGAAGAAAATACGGAAGCCGCCATGGAGGAACTGAAAAACAAAATAGCTCAAGGGCCCAGGATTACACTCATGGTATACAAAGCCGGTGGAACGCCTTTTATGGATCCGATCAATTTTCTATGGGACTTCATTTTTGGGGCTATAGTCGTAATTCTAATTGTAGGCATCATCAATCGGTTTGCAGATAAATCGATGAAGAATATTCTCCGCACCACTATCGGGATTGGACTCGTGGTAGGCTTCATGACCGATCTGCCATTGATGAACTGGTTTATGTTCCCTCTAGATTTTACACTTGCCAATTTATTAGATTACATAATATCACTGGGGCTGCTGGGATTGTTTTTAGGCAGTTATACTTTTAAACAATCATGATAAGAAGAACAATTCTTTTTGTCTTGGCACTTTGCTTTCTCTCCTGCATGTCGAAGCACGACAATACCTCAACAGTTGAAGCTAAGAAAGGACAAGAATATAAAGGGCCCATCATAGACATGCATATTCATGCGAATTCCGAGGAGAGCGGAAAATTCTTCTTTGGCCTGGAACATCCTGAGACATTAAGGGGTGAACGTTTTAAGGGGGTAAACAGTGCCAGAGAACAAATGGACGAAACCCTCAAGCGATTTGAAAAACATAATATTGTAAAAGCCATGGTCACCAGTGGCGAATTGTGGAAAGATGCCGCCCCTGATAAGATAATTATTGGGAAAAGTAATTTGCCGCCAGATACTTTAGGTGTCTTATACCAACAAGGAAGAATGCAGGTAATGGCAGAAATGGCTCCATTTTATGGGGGGAAAAGGGCCGATGACAAGGATCTTACTCCTTATTTCGATCTGGCACAGGAACTAAATATCCCGGTTGGATTTCACATTTTCCCGGGAGGACCACCTGCTGGAATTTACGATCTTGGACTCAAGGGTATGAGAGTAGCCAATGCAAACCCACTTCAATTAGAAGAAGTACTGGTAAACAGACCCGATTTGAAGATTTATGTCATGCATGGAGGTTGGCCTTACCTCGAAGATATGAAGGCGTTAATGTATGCTCATCCACAAATATATTTGGATATTGCGGTGATCAATTGGATTCTGCCGGAGGAGGAATTCCATAGGTATTTAAAGGAGCTGGTCGATTCGGGATTTGGGAAGAGAATTATGTTCGGTACCGATCAAATGACCTGGCCACAGACGATCGATATCGCCATAAATACGTTGAATGCGGCAGATTACCTTAGCTGGGCACAGAAGGAAGATATCTTTTATAACAATGCCGCGCATTTTCTCGACCTTTCGGAAGAAGAGATTGCAAAACACAAAAATCATGTACAGAATTAATACCTATATCCATCATGTCATTTAGCCAACAGTTTGCCAAACATTTCAGGGCTTTTCATTTTGGCCCCAGCCTTACCGGCTCTAGTCTGAAAGAGGCCCTTGAGGGTGTAAGCTGGCAACAGGCGACCACTCAAGTAGATGGATTAAATACGATTGCCATGTTGGTCTTTCATATCAACTACTATGTAGGGGCAGTCCTAAAAGTATTAAAAGGGGGAGCGCTGGATGCCCACGATAAGTATAGTTATGACATGCCTGAAATTAGTTCTGAAGCGGATTGGCAGCAATTGCTCAGTCGATGTATATCCGATGCAACAGCGTTTGCAGATCTTATGGAATCGATGCCCGAAGATCAATTAAAAGAACTTATGGCACTGGAAAAGTATGGGAATTGGTTCCAGAACTTCCTGGTGCTCCAGGAACATAGTTATTATCATCTGGGGCAGATTGTATTGATCAAAAAAATACTTTCTAAGTCTTAAATATCAGCTGGTGAATAAATATGATTTTTGTTCAAAGCGTTTGGGTTTTAGAAACTGGATTGAGGCCGATATAGCACAATTCTTTGAAATAAATAATGATCCGGTGGTTATGGAGTACTTCCCTGCCCTGCCCACCATGGAAGATACCACAGCCTTAGTAAGACGCATGCAACAAATGTATGCGGATCGCAAGTATTGCTATTTCGCTGTAGACCACCTCGAAACCGGTCAATTTCTTGGGTTTATTGGCCTGTGTGATCAGGATTATCCAAGCCCGTTTACCCCCTGTGTTGATATCGGATGGAGAATACATAAGGACTTTTGGGGTATGGGTTTGGCTACCGAAGGGGCCCGAAAATGCCTGGACTACGCTTTTAATTCATTGGAGCTAAACCAAGTCAGGGCTATTGCCCCGTCGACCAATCTGAGATCGATCCGTGTGATGGAGAAGGTCGGGATGAAATTTCTGGGGAATTTTGAACACCCAAAATTATACGAATTCCCTTCTCTTGTTAACTGTGTTTGTTATGAAACAACCGATCATAACCATTTTCATGAATAGCACAAAAATATAATGCATTTAAGGTGGAAATTTCTTACATTTAAGACGATTTAATAAATGGGGATGCTGGGCCGATGAACCAAAAGCTAAAACTTGCTTTAGTGCTCTTCTTCCTTGGTTTTACAGGTGTATTGTCATTATTAACGATGGAGCTCCCCCTGCCCAGTGAAGCCAGGGAGTTTCTGAGTCAGATGTATACCAGTGGTCAGATCAAAGGATTGCTGTTGGTAAATCCGACTATTTTTCTAATCCTCGGCATACTATTGGGTTTGTTTACCTATGGCCCAGCGAATCTCAGCTTGCCGATATTGGAATCCTGGCTCTCCAATAAGAAACCACCCTATATTTATCCCTTATTGATCATAGGCATTGGTGGTGGTCTTTTCGCTGGCCTGATCATAATCCTCAGCACCCTGGTGTTTCAACCCTTTTTACCGGCAGAATTTCTTCAAATGGGAGCCCATTTCCGACCTAATGCTGCGGTTCGTATTTTATATGGCGGATTTACAGAGGAGATCATAGTTCGTTTCGGACTAATGAGTGCTGGCATTTGGCTTCTTTTCCGCCTATTAAAAAATAAAAGGAACTATGTTTACTGGATAGGGATACTCTCCTCATCCTTAGTATTTGCTCTGATGCACCTTCCCGTGGTTTACGCCTTAGTTGGACAACTGGACAGTGTCGTGATCGGATATATAATGACCGCCAATACTATGGGCGGCATTGTCTTCGGATGGCTCTATTGGAAAAAGGGGTTGGAAACCGCTATGCTCGCTCATATAATTACTCATGTTGTGCTTGTTTTAGGGCAGGTTTAATTTATAGTTCTATCGAGTATTTACCTATCCAATGGATTTTGCATTTATTGTATGTACTTTGAAATATGAGCGGAATTTCACAGAGCGACGCATTTTGGTAGCATAAGTGTTCGCGATAGATGGTAGGCAACAACCGCGCTCGATTCATCACAGTTATTTTTTTTCTATTTTTAGTGATCAACTCACCAAACGATGACTACCAAAAAACAAACGCAGCAGTACAAAAAAACCGGCTATTATTTTATTGGACTTTTACTATTGGCCTTTATAGGTTTCTGGCCTACTTATTTCAGTAAATTTTTCGACGGTACTGCAGATTTCACATTTTATTTTCATTTCCATGCTGTTCTGGCCGTCTTGTGGATCGTTTCTCTGATCCTGCAGCCATTCCTGGTTTACCAAAAAAAACTTGATATACACCGGATTATAGGAAAACTATCGTATATCCTGGTCCCATTGCTGTATTTATCTATTATACTTCTTGCGCACAGCAGGATCGATGTGCAATCGCCAGATCGTTATACTGAGCTATGGTTGCCATTTAAAGACCTGATCATTTTCACCGCCGGTTATGGTGTAGCCATCCGATATCGAAGGGAAATGGCAATCCATGCAAGGGGTATGATCGTCGCGGGTATTGTGCTGATAGAACCAGCCCTGGCTCGATTAATTATCCATGTATTCTTCTCCGGTGAATTTCATCCGGCAGCATACCTCGCTACCATTGGCCTGGTCTATGCCCTGCTGATCACTCTTATCATCAGAGACCGCCATTCCAAAAAAGGCCGCTGGGTTTTTCCAATGGCATTAATACTCTACTTAATGGTACACAGTATCATCATTTTCCAGATCCGTCTAGCTCCCTGGGAGGCTTTTGTCGACTGGTTTGCATCTCTTCCCTTAACTTAATGATCTAAAGCCTGATAGAAATTCAAATTAAGACAGAAGTATGAAAAAAGTTTTCTGCGCTAGCCTATTAATTGGTATTATAAGTTGTGGCGTAAATGATAAAGAAGGGGTTATGGAATCTGTTTCCATACCAGAGCCAGATTTTACGTTAACCATAGAACAAACGCACGATAAGTTCAGCAGTGTCATCCCTCCGGTAATTCGTGTTCCAGATGGAAGTGTGATCGAGGTTTATACCCATGAAGCCACGGGAGGGCAGTTGAATTTCGAATCAAAGCAAGCTGATATACATCAATTAGACATGGACAAGGTTCATACCCTAACCGGGCCGGTCTATGTGGAAGGAGCGGAACCAGGAGATGTGCTGGCAGTGGAGTTACTCGATCTCGAACCCGGAGATTGGGGTTGGACCGACCTCGGCCCCGGATTTGGTTTTTTACCCAACGAAATGGAGAAATCGCTTTTTAAAACCTATAAGCTGGATAAGGAAAATAATTCGGTACAGTTTTCCGATGGAATCAATATTCCACTACGCCCTTTTGCCGGTGTCATGGGTGTTGCACCTCCTACCGAGGAGCTGTTAAATACCATACCCCCAAGAGCCAATGGAGGGAATATGGATGATCCTCATATGGTAAAAGGCACCACTGTATATTTTCCTGTTTTTGTAAAAGGGGCTTTATTTTCTATCGGCGATAGCCATGCTGTGCAAGGTTTAGGAGAAGTATGCGGCACGGCGGTAGAGTGTCCGATGCGGATCAGATATCGCCTGAGCATCAGAAGCGATATGTCGATCAGCGAACCCCAGTACGAATCGGACACATTCTATGCCACAACTGGTTTTGGCACTACGCTGGATGAGGCGGCCCAAAAAGCCACACGGTATATGGTAGAACATCTCGTTAGCTCCCGTGCTATGAGCTGGGAAGAAGCTTATATGCTTTGTTCCCTTGCGGCCGACCTTAAGATAGCTGAGGTGGTAGATCTGCCTCACGTTCTTGTTACCATGCATATCCCTAAATCTATATTTACAAATAAATAATCGGCCATTGTGCGGTTTTTCCTGAATGGATTTTAAAATGACAGGAAATTCTTAAGCTTTTGCTAATTCAGTCAGGTTTAACAGAAAGATGTATTAATTTCAGGTAAAGACTAAAATAATATCCTTGAATACAATTTTTAAAAGTTGCCTGTTGGCCTTACTCCTTACCGTCATTTCTTGTACCTCAGTTAGGAAGGAATCTTCCGGTTTCCTTGGAGAAAAGGAGGCGGTAGTTCGGGCAGAAAATATGTTTCAGGCCATTGGTGGCAAGCAGGCCTGGTGCCGATTAAAGAGTCTCTATATTAAAGCTAGTCATTCAGAACCTCAGATGCCCCTCCCCTATACTTCCGAAATCTGGAGAGCTATTGATACATTCGAACTGGTGATTGAACAGCAAAACGACAGTTTCCATGTAAAAGCGGTCATTAATGCCAAAGCTGGCAAAGTGCATTACTATGACAAGCGGGATACCATGCGGCTATTTACCGAAAAACAATTGGCCGATTGGGCCTATGGCCATAAACACAATATTTATGTCTTGTTACACGACCTTGCCTGTGATCCGGGCAGTTACCGGGTGGTTAATGATGAAGAAGGCCGCCTGAGTTTTTATAAAGACAGTATTTTCGAGGTGAGTTTTGGCCTTGATTCACTTAACAGACCTTATCTTTTTTATCAGCCCCATCCCGATGGCTCGGTATCAGGTTCTGTTTTTAACCGTTGGGGAACCGACAAGGGATTGGTGCATTCTGCCGGCGGACATCCTTTAGACAGTAATTTTATTTACACTACCGAGATCTGGCAGCCCAGCGAACTGGGCTTAAAACAAGCTTTTGGTGAGGCAATTTTTGATTTGGAGGATCCGGAGGACTAAAACAACAGGTTTTCCGGAATTTAACGTATACCCTGACAAGCAGTTATCGAGGTATTATTCAAATCACATAATTCAGAAATATACAGATAAGTTGCTGATTTATCTGAGAAAATTCTTACTTTTAAGCAGATTCTACTCTTTACCGTTCCCCTCTTAAATTTAATATCCAACATTGGCTTATACAAGCTGCCTATGCGCAATTTATCAAAGCTGATCTTCCTTTTGTTGATCATCAGCTGTAATTCTGGTTCAAAGTCAAAGGAAAAAATTAAGACCTTCAATGACAGTGTCCCTGTGAATGGGTTTTATGAGTATCAATCCTCTAACGGTCACCGGAATCAATACTTATTGATCGACACCCTGAAAAAGAAACACTATGGGATATATTATAAAACACAGCCAAAGAGAGGTAAGGGTCAGTGGTATTATGCCCATAGTCTGAGTAAATTTCGTATCGATAAAGACAGTGTCCAATTTGTTCTGGGAGAACGGAGATCTGTGGGCGACAAACCGGTGTCTCCTACTAAACTGGGGGGTAGAAATCCTGATCAACCTTCAGACAAGAAAAAGGATCTGCTTCATTTCAAGGGCAAGATCAATGGTAATTCACTGGAGATGCATTGCCGGTCCGAAAAAGGAGATTGTCCGGATAAATTAATGTATTTCAAGAAGATACCTTTACCGGAATAGCAATTTCAAACGAAATCTTTTAATCTGGCGCTTCCTTCTTTTTGCCTTTGAACAGAATACTGAGGCCATAATTAATACCCAGATCACGTTCGCCATAGTAGCCTTTCATCCCAACACGGGGTACAACATGAATCCAATGATTGGCTCGCAGATAGAATCGCATTCCTAGCTCGTAACTTGTGCGCTCCATCGATACCTCTTCAGCGGTATTGCGCAGCACTTCGTATCCGAAGGGTGAAAGATATATCCCCAGCTGTATTGGTTCGCCCAGTGGAATCCTGTATGCTATACTCTCGGGAATCACAAAACTGATTATACCCAGCGGCAGGGCATAAGCAAGATCGCTGGTGTTTTCGAATCCTTTTTTGATCAGGTAGACCCCCAAAGCCTGGCCGCCTCCCGTGGCAAAATAATAGGTGTCGCTATCAATTGGACCATATAGAGCCGCAAAATTTATGCTGAAATGCTTCCCAAACCAGGCTTCCATGGAAACACCAACTGTCGGATAATAGGTGCCCCCGGCATAACTATAGGTAGTCTGCAATCCATAAAATCCTGCTTCCTGGGCATGGCTGCTCACTGTAAAAAGGAATATGAATATAAAAAAGCGCAGTACTTTCATTGGACTTTTATGGTTTTTCTCCTTAAACACAAACGATGAGACCGCCATTATGTTTTATATCCCTGGCATTCAGAAAATTTATGATCCAAAGACATAGACCTTGAATATTGTTATTTTTAGAGACAAAACTTTTCGAAACCCATAACAAGATATCAAATGCAGGCACATGGCAACACTATATTACTAACAGGAGGAACTTCGGGTATAGGATTGGAGCTGCTAAGACAATTTTACAGCGAGGGAAATAAACTCATTGTTGTTTCGAGTAACCCTGAAAATCTCAATAAACTCCATACAGAATTTCCAAAAGTGTCTACCGTGGTATGTGATCTGGCAAATCCCAAATCCTTGCGAAGGCTTTTGGAGCATTGCCTGAATACGTACCCTGAGATTAACATGCTAATCAATAATGCAGGGATTCAATACAACTATCAATGGCTGGAAGAAGACGATGGTTTTCACAGAATAAGTCGCGAAATTCGGGTGAATCTGACCAGCCCGTTGCATCTGATCTACGGACTGTTACCCCAGCTCGCCAAGAAAGAGGAGGCCGCTATTGTTAATGTGACTTCTGCCCTGGCCTTTCACCCAAAAAAATCTGCCCCAGTGTATTGCGCCACCAAGGCTGGTCTACACAACCTTAGCAGGGCACTGCGATACCAGCTCAAAGAAACTTCGGTAAAAGTTTTTGAAATAATTCCACCCCTGGTGGATACCCCTATGACCGAGGGTCGTGGGAAGAATAAACTGAGTCCAAAAGCGCTTGTAGACGAATTTATGATCGCTTTTAAAAAGAACAGGTTTCAAATATTTATCGACAAGGCCAAATGGCTTCGCCTAATCGGCAGGATTGCCCCTAAACTAGCCGATGGTATTTTGAAAAACGCCTGATCACATCTTTGAACCGGTGTCAAAATCTCTGATGACCCCTACCCCACTTCTTCTGCTACACCGGCCGCAATCCCTTTTTTAATCAGGAAATCGACGATGACGCCTTCGAGATTCGGGCTACCGATCGACTGTAAATCGTAAAATACCCTGGTATTTGGTTTTCGGATATTGATCACACGATTAAGATCTATGGGTGTTCCTATGACCACGGCCTCAGCGTCGCTTTTATCGATAGTTGCCTCCAGGTCTTTTAACTGCTGCTCGCCATATCCCATGGCAGGAAGCAAGGTCCCGATATCGGGGTATTTATCAAAGGTGTCCTTGAGTTCACCTACAAGATAAGGTCTGGGATCTACCATTTGGTTTGCACCAAATTTTTGTGCCGCCAGAGTTCCGGCTCCAAGGGTCATTCCGCCATGAGTAAGTGTAGGGCCATCTTCCACAACCAATACTTTTTTATTGGTGATCACAGAGGCATCGGCGACACTTATTGGGGAAGCCGCTTCAATCAGGGTGGCAGCGGGTACCAGATCCTGAATTTGTTTTCTGAGCTTGTCGATATCTTCCGGTCTGGCGCTATCAATTTTATTGATGATCACCACATCGGCCATACGTATACAAACCTCTCCCGGATAATATTTTAGTCCGTCATCGGGTCGGTGAGGATCGGCAACTGTAATATGAAGGTCTGGTTCATAGAAAGGGAAGTCATTATTACCACCGTCCCACACAATAATATCACAGCCGTCGGGGTCGTTCTCTGCGGCCCTTATGATCGCCTCATAATCAACCCCGGCATAAATCACATTTCCGCGGATGATATGCGGTTCATATTCTTCCATTTCCTCGATGGTACAATCGTATCTCTTCAAGTCATCTAACTGTGCATATCGCTGTACCCGTTGTGCTTCCAGGTCTCCGTAAGGCATTGGATGTCTGATCGCCACTACTTTCAGGCCTTGCTCCATAAGGATTTCGACCAGCCTTCTGGAAGTCTGGCTTTTGCCACATCCGGTGCGGGTAGCTCCTACACTGATCAAAGGTTTTTTACTCTTTATGGCCGTATCCTTTCGTCCGAGCAACACAAAATTGGCGCCTGCCGTATTAACTTCAGATGATTTATGCATCAAATAATCGTAAGAAACATCGGAATACGAAAAAACAACATCATCTATACCAAACTTATGAATCAGCTTGGTCAGGTCTTTTTCATCATAGATGGGAATACCATCAGGGTATAAACTTCCCGCCAGGCTGGCAGGGTATTTTCGATCAAGAATATTTGGGATCTGGGTTGCCGTAAAGGCCAATACATCGTAACGCTCATTATCGCGGAAAACCGTATTGAAATTATGAAAATCTCGGCCGGCGGCCCCCATGATCAGGACTTTTCTTCTCATATCTGGTGATTTGATTTTATTGGTGAATTAACTTAAACAAACTTAGTAGAACCGGGGTCTGGAAAATATGATAAAAGTCACATGACATCCCCAGAAAAAATAGCTTAAAATCACGAATACAGATTTAATGCTATAAGTTTTTTACATTTATCAAGTTTCTTTTAAAATTGATCAAAGTCCGACTAGTTCTATGACATGTAAAAATTGTGGACACGAATTTCAGGAGAACTTTTGCCCTAATTGCGGACAGCGCAAAATGGGCAATTCCAGACTCAAACTATTCGCGCTAATTGGAAAGTTCATCGACGATGAATTCGACTTGCACCAGGGATTTTTCTATACGCTATGGCAATTGTCTTACAAGCCCGGAATCACGGCCAGGAATTACATTCAGGGTATGCGCAAACGGTACACAGCACCAACCAGGTTTCTTATCATTACCGTTGCCTTTCAGGCCTTAATAGATTACCTGTCGGCCCCCAGAAGGCTTATTCGTGAATACTACGCCTACTATCCTTCAGTGATTCCTGAACGATTATATGATGATATACAGTACTATAATTATCTGCTGGGAACAGAGTACGCTCTATCTGTAAACGTTGCTCAACTTTTTCTTTTCCCGGTTGCGTTCAGCATTTTCTTTAGAAAACTTAAATACAATTACACTGAATTACTGGTGGTATCTTTTTATTTCATTAGCATAGCATTGATATTTAATTCCATATTCAGCTTTATCATGAGGCATGTATTCGCACTCTACTTAAGCGGAGATTTTATTACCTTATTCATGGTCGCGGTTTTAAGTTGGGCTTATATTTCATTCTTTGAGGGCGACAGGCCGTTTTTGCGCATTATCAAAGTCCTTGCATCATTGGCCTTTATTGTTCTTTTTAGGGTTTATATTGTACCTTTTTTACTTAGCTTGCTTTTCCCCGTTTCTACTGAAGGATTGATTTAATTCAAAGTATTCTGAACAACTAAATAAATAATCATGAGATACTCCGGAAAACTAATACTTTCAATCATCGTACTTCTTCTTACTGTATCGCATGTCTATCCACAAAAATCGATACCCGAGATAGATTCATTGGTTCAGCGGGCGATGGAGAGATTTAATGTAGCTGGAGTGGCAGTAGGTGTGGTAAAAAACGGTAAGGTAATTCACAGCAAAGGCTATGGTATTAAATCGGTCAGCACGAACAGTCCCGTTAATGAACACACCAACTTTGCTATAGCCTCAAATAGCAAAGCCTTTACTACCGCTGCTCTGGCACTATTGGTAGAGGATGGGAAACTGGAATGGACCGATAAGGTTGTAGACCATATCCCGGAATTTAAAATGTATAACGCTTATGTCACGCAGAACTTTAATGTTCAGGATCTGTTAACCCACCGCAGTGGAATGGGCCTGGGTGTGGGAGATCTTATGTTTTTCCCCGACGGTGGTGATTTTACTATTGATGATTTGTTGGGGAGCTTCCAGCATTTTGAGCCGGTGTCGGCATTTAGAACCAAGTTCGATTACGATAACTTGCTCTATGTGGTAGCGGGGGAACTGATAAAGCGTGTATCTGGCATGAATTGGGAAGAATTTGTTACACAAAGAATCATCCGCCCGCTTGATATGGATAACACCTATGCTTCCATTTACGAAATTGAAGACAAGAGCAACCTGGCCAGCCCTCATTCATCAGATACGGGTCAATTGGTAGTACTCCCCGATTATAAAAAGATCATTAACGGAGCCGCAGGCGGTATGTATTCTAATGTTGACGACTTGTGCCGGTGGATGCGGGTTCATCTCAATGAAGGTATTTACGGTGATGAGTTGCAAGACACTTTGTTCAGCCAGACCAGCCAACGTGAAATGTGGAAGATCCACACGGTGGTCAATGCCAATACAAACCCGAGGTATAATTCGCACTTTGCGGGTTACGGACTTGGCTGGGGGCTTTCTGATGTTCTTGGGAACATGCAGGTGCAGCACACAGGGGGCTTGCCTGGGATGCTCTCAAAGACGGTAATGATCCCTGATCTGGAGCTGGGTATTGTTGTTTTGACCAATACCAGCGATGATGGAGCCGCTGTATTTGGTTCCGTCAGTCAGATGATCCTGGATAGCTATTTAGGTCTGGAGGAATTTGACTGGATAGATCGGTATGGTACTTATCTTGATGAACGAAAACAAGCTGGAGATTCTGTAACTCAAAAAGTATGGCAAGAGACTAAAAATAAGGATATTAGTAAACTTTAATTTAAGTAATTATTTAGGTGTTTATGAAGATCCCTGGTTTGGAAAGATCAAGGTGTTCTTAAAGGACCAGCAACCCTGGATACAATGTCTGCGCTCCCCTAAACTCATCGGTCAAATGTATTATTACAAGGCTAATACATTTGCCATACGATGGGAATACCGTCAGATGAATGCAGATGCTTTTGCCATGTTCCAGCTCGATGAAGAAGGCAAGGCACAGCGTATCGAAATGAAGGGGATCTCACCCAACATAGATTTTAGTTTTGATTTTCACGATCTCGATCTAAGGAGAATAGAGTAAAAGCATCTAAGTTGTTTCGAGTTCCAAATTAAAATCACAGCCAAATTAGTCCACAATCCAATGAAAAATAGTATTACAATACTTCTGCTCTTTATTTCATCCTTTGTATTTGGTCAAAATCAAGATTTAGTAGGGGAATGGAACATTGATCTTCGCCCCACTCCGGAGGCAGAAGGATATTATCAGACGTTTAGAATTACCAACATCGACCAAAATAGTTTAGAGGGTAGTTTCTACGGTAGCCCACTGGAAAATGGACTGTTAAACAGAAACTGGGAAAAGCTTTATTTATCCTTTAGTACCAAAGATCAAAACCATACCTATTATCATACAGCTTACCTGGACAACGGAGTACTTTATGGAATCACCTATTGCCCGGGAAGGGAATTTACAGCGCCATGGACAGGGATAAAGAAATAATAACAGTTACTGAAACAAATGAAATTGCCATAGTTGTTAGTCTTGCCGATGCTATATGGAGGGAACATTATACCTCCATAATTGGCAAAGACCAGGTCGATTACATGCTCGGTAAGTTTCAGTCGGCCGAAGCGATCAAAACTCAGATCGATGAAGGGGCCAGGTACCACCTGCTGCTTTATAACAACACCCCGGCAGGATATTGTAGTTTTTATCTAAAGGAAAGTGAACTTTTCTTGAGCAAGATTTACCTCAGAAAGACCCTGCGAGGCAAAGGCCTGGGAGGTAAAATGTTGAAATTTATACAAGATGAAGCCGTAAATAACGGCTTAAGGCAGATAAGCCTCACGGTGAATAAAAATAACGCTAAGAGCATTGCGGCCTATGTTAAGTTGGGCTTTAAAAAAGTAAAACCCATAGTGATCGATATTGGAAACGGATTTATTATGGACGATTTTTTGATGGAAAAGACCTGGTAAAGCTTCCAATATTTTGAATTATCCATATTGCTTTACTGTTAAACCAACGAACACTGTCGGGAGTGCGGCCCATAATTTGTATTTTAGGCCGGATTTATTCCTAACACAAAGAGTTCTTTAAAATCATATATGATGAAATACGTTCTATTTTCCCTATTATTTACTACAATGTTTTGTTCCATTGAGACTACCATAGCCCAGGAACAGGACGACCCTCATCTGTGGCTCGAAGAGGTCGAAGGAGAGCAACCTTTAGACTGGGTTAGAGCTGAGAATGCAGAAACGGTGGAAAAGCTGGAAGCATATCCCGGTTTTGAGGAGCTTAGACAGAAATATGTTGGGGCTTTTAACGATAAAGACAGAATTGCCTTTCCTACCATCGTCGGGGAATATGTGTATAACCTCTGGCAAGACGATGTGAATGAGCGAGGCCTCTGGCGTCGAATGCCATTGTCTTCATATCTCAATAATGATACCCAATGGGAGGTAGTACTGGATTTGGATAAATTGTCTGAGGCAGAAAACAAAAAATGGGTCTTCGCCGGAGCCACATGGTTGCCCCCTGGAAATAAATATTGCCTGCTCTCTTTATCTGACGGAGGGACGGACGAAAATGTAATCCGTGAATTCAATGCCGAGACGAAACAGTTCTCAGAGGGCGGCTTCGCATTCGAATCCAGTAAAGGAGGGGTCTCCTGGATTGATCAGAACAACGTTATGGTCTCCAGAAATTTCGGTGAAGGCAGCCTTACTACTTCAGGGTATCCCAGGATGGTTAAACTGTTGCAACGCGGTGATGATCTCGCAAATGCCAAAACCATTTTTGAAACCGACCCTGAACATGTCGGGGTTTTTGGCCTTTCCTTTTATGATGAAGGCAAAACTCATCTTTTTCTTTATCGAATGATAACATTCTGGGAATCGGAACTATACTATTTAGATGGAGAAGAATTCAAGCAGGTGAATTATCCTAAAAACGCCCAGGTACAGGGCTATCATAAAGGCCAGGTGGTACTCTCACCTCAGTCTGATTGGGTACATGATGGCACCACTTATACGCTGGGATCGCTTGTCAGTTTTGATCTCGGCGATAATTTAGACGGCCAGTTCGACATAAATACCATCTATACACCAGATAAGAAGTCGAGCTACGTTGGCATGAGTGGATCAAAGGATTTTATCACGCTCAATATTATGGAGGATGTACAAAATAAACTTCTTCGATATAAATTGGAAGATGGCACCTGGAAAGGGTCTTCTATCGAAATGCCCACCTTCGGGAGTATTAACCTGATGTCTTCGAGCAATCAAACTAACGACCATTTTATTTTATACAGTAATTTTATCACCCCCCGTACTCTTTATCATGCGGATGAGGGTGGTATAAATCAGGTTAAAAAACTAAAGGATTTTTTCGATGCCTCAGATCTGGTTATCGACCAGCATTTTGTTAGTTCGGCCGATGGTGCTTCCGTACCTTATTTTGTGGTTCGTCATAAAGACATTGTACTCAACGGAAAGAATCCAACCCTGGTCTATGCCTACGGCGGATTTGGGGTTTCGGTGCAACCTAATTACAGTTATACGACCGGTTTGGGATGGTTGGAGAGAGGCGGTGTTTATGTGTTGGCGAATATTCGCGGTGGCGGCGAATACGGCCCAGCCTGGCATCAGGCCGGCCGATTAGAAAAGAAGCAAAATTGCTATAATGATTTCTATGCCGTAACCGAAGACCTGATCAACAGAAAAATCAGCTCACCGGAGCATATCGGGGCGTTTGGTTGGAGCAATGGCGGACTTATGGCTGGTGTGCTCTATACTCAAAGACCAGATCTTTTTAAGGCTGTAGTTATCGGGGCCCCGCTGCTCGATATGAAGCGGTTCAATAAATTATTAGCAGGCGCCAGCTGGATGGGCGAATATGGCGATCCGGACAAAGAAGAGGATTGGGCGTTTATCAAAAAATACTCGCCATATCACAATTTAAAAGATAGCCATGTATACCCCGAGGTTTTTTTCGTCACTTCAACCAAAGACGACCGTGTACACCCCGGACATGCCAGAAAAATGGCGGCTAAAATGAAAGCCATGGGACATCCCTATTGGTATTATGAAACCATTGAAGGAGGGCATGGTGCAGCTTCCACCAACGACCAGCAAGCATTTATGATGGCCAGTATTTACTCCTATCTGAGCTCCAAACTGATGACCGAGCAAATGCCCGAGCTCAAAGATTGATCAGTAAACCACAAAATGAAAGGGTTAGAAGCTAGTATCAGGGAGCTTCCTGAAAAGAAGTTGATCGGCATGAATATGGAGATGTCGGTAATGGAAAACCAGACCACTATGCTTTGGCAGAGTTTTCTGCCCCGGCATGCCGAAATTAAATCTGTGGTATCCAGTGATAAGTGGGCCGTACAGGTTTACCCATCTAATTATTTCGATGAATTCAATCCGGGCACTAAATTTATAAAATGGTCGGTAGTAGAAGTCAGTAATGTGAACGCTATCCCAGAAGGAATGGAATTATTAAAAATTCCGGCAGGATTGTATGCTGTCTTTCTATACAAGGGTCATTCTGGCAATTCCAAAATTTTCCATTATATCTTTAGCAAGTGGATACCTACTTCGGGTTATGTTTTAGACAACCGCCCGCATTTTGAAATACTTGGTGAAAAATTCAGAGTGAATGATCCGCTTTCGGAAGAAGAGATCTGGATTCCGATAAGAAAGTAGCGACCATATAGATTTATGCACCAAAAGCCATTCGGGCTTCTTTACACGAAGAAATTCCGGATTTTGTAGTATCCTGCCGCCAATGTGGATGCCGTGTATTTAAGACCCTATTGTGGTCTTTCTGATAAATATCATGAAATAGATATTTTATCCGCTTTACCTTCAACGGATTATAGCCCGCGTTTTGGAATTTACGCAATAGATGTCGATGATCTGATCGACTGGGATCGCTCGATGATATAACATGATGCATAATGGAAGATAAGGGAAAAACCCGTTTTAGCCGATGGCTAGAAATCCTTCAGCAGGAAAGTTGGCAACTAGAACTGCTTATTTCCGGATTCGCTATTTTCCTGTTGGCAGAGTCCTATGAACCTGTAAGGCATCTCTATTATGACATACAATTGCTGTCAACTGGCAGCACCTGGTATGGGGTCCTCTACATACCTTATCAGGTACTTATGGGAGCATGGCATGTGCTCATCGTAAATCTGATTATGCATGTGCTGCTAAGAGGACTATGGATCAGTACCATAGGTCTGCGCTATATCAGTGGAGAAATCGAATTTGAACAATTACAATTTGTCTCCAGGTTCGACCGTTTCTTAAAGCGCAGGATAGGCAGTTTCGATGTATATATTCAACAATTGGAGAAACTGTGCAGCTCCGTTTTCGGATTTACCTTTCTGATTATTTTTATTCTTATTTCGCTAGGGTTATTTGTCGTAGTGGTATTCTTCACTATCTGGGCCCTTGATGGAATCGACCCTGACCAAAGTAGATTTTGGTCTGTTCTGCTTTCTCTCTTCCTGATTATTTATCTCATTGGAGGAGTTGTCTACTTTTTAGATTTTATCACCCTTGGATGGCTTAAAAAACGAAACCGGATGGGTAGGTATTACTACCCCTTTTATCGATTTTATAGTGCCCTAACGTTGTCATTTATATATCGCCCGATCTACTACAACCTGGTAGATAACAAATATGGACGCAAGGTGGTACTTTTTATTATCCCTTATCTGGCGCTTTTTTCATTTTTTTCTTCGCTCACGCTGGAGACCGAATCTTATTTGCCCGGAAACCGTATGAATGAATCGATCAATACTTACCTATACGATGATGTCTGGGATCAAAATTTTACCAGTTATTCGGCGAGCATTTCTTCGAAATATGTCAACAATGGGTTTTTGGATGTCTATTTACCATATATAGCGCGTTCGGATGATGAGGTAATCGAGTTTCTTTGTCCAGATCTGGTGCCGGCACAAAGAGGAGTTTACATCTTTGGTTTTAACGATCCTGACCGATTTCAAATGGATGCCGAAAGGGCCATAGATTGCCATGCACAGCGTTTTAGGATCTATATTAACGATTCGTTACATGCGAAGCTCAAATTCCGGTTTTATAATCATCCCATACGTCAGAACGTAGGTCTGCTAACGGTGGTTGATGTAGACTATTTACCCAGGGGTGAACACGAGCTTAATGTGGTGGTATTATTGCCCATGGAGAGTCAAAGAGACTCTCTTACCTATCGCGAAACCGTTCGCATTCCATTCTGGAAAGAATAATAATAGAGGTTTTATGCGTTTCATCGAAGAAAACATAATATTCATCGATGATTTCTGTTATCTATATACGATTGGCCTAAAAGGTGATCAATCGTTCCAAACTGATTAAAATGAAAGGCATATTCTGGCTGTTCTGCGGTCTATTTTTACAAATGGCCTACCCGCATAATACAACTGAAGGGGGCGATACAGATGATCCTGTTTCCTTAAGCAAACAAATCATTATTCAAGAACCTTCTCCCTGGGAATCCGAAACAAGAGCCAAGCTTTTATCTGAGTATCAGGATTTGTCATCGCTGGACCGTAACGATGATAAATATGTTTTGCTCGAATCTCCCCGATTGGCCTTTGATTATTATCAGGGTGGATACAGCAATTTGGGCGAGAACATCTCAAAGGGACTATTATTGGAAATGCTCAGCCAGGCGCTGAACAGCCCTGAGGCTGTGGCTTCAAAACTCGCCAAGGCTACGATCAACAATAGCCTGACTGAATACAGCAAAGCTTTTGGGATTGTGGAAAACTATCAGCAATCCGATCAATTGAGCCTGGAAGAATCATTGCAATTCCTAGAAAACCGATATGGTTATTCGAAACTGGGTGTTGCCAGGAAATTGCTGGAAAACCCAGCGGGCCAACAGAATTCTGCCACAGACGAAAAGAATAAGAAAAAAGTATTGGCCAAACTCAGGGAAATTGAAAAAAAGTATCCCGATCAAATAGCCTGGGTTGAAGCGCTCCCGCTACTCGAAGAGTGGTATCGTTTATTGGAAGAAGGACAAGTTGGCCTGGCCGGATATGGCCCTTACCTGGACTTTAAGAAATCGATGGATCGGTTAAATCAGTCGAGAATCAATGACAGGATAAGCTTCAGATCGGGTATAAAGATCACCTACCCCGATGCATCTACGGTATGGACACAGCCCGGGCCTGTGGATATTAAATGGGAAGCCTCGAATATAGACAAAACGAAGCCTATACGGTTCTTCCTGGTTAAAGACGATATGGTTGTTCAAGATCTGGGAACATTTAAAAACACCGAATATGAGGACGGCATAGATTTGAGAAGAGGATTACCGGCAGGATCTAATTACAGAATAATGGGTATTGAACAACAGCCTGCAAACAAATACCATGTTGCAAAATTTGCCACTCCCTTCTTTACTATTGAAAAGGCACCGCGTAAAGGAGAAAAATCCAAGCCTGTAGAAGTAATCACCAACATCGCTGTTGAATCTGCACCCACCATCACAGAAAAGACCGTTGAGATTAAACCCTTGAGGAAAACTTTTGCCGGTCGTACGATCTCGTATGTAAAAGAGCTTGAGGTAGACAGCGGAAAGATTCAGATTTTTCTTTGGGATCACGGACGGCAGGATGGCGACCTGGTTTCCATATATCTCAATGGCGAAGAGGTGATTAAAAAACATTTGTTAACCTACCGCGAGGTAGTATTCGAAATAGACCTGAATACCGATCAAAAAAATGATCTTTTTCTCTATGCCCATAATCTGGGCAAGTTTCCGCCTAATACCGTTTCCATCAAGATCAAGGATAACAGCAGTACCGAAGAAATTGTTTTAAACTCGGATCTCAAAAGCTGCGAATCGGTACTGATAAATGTAAAACAGTAATTCGGTCTATCACTGCGATTAGTACATCTATCGATCATTCGACTATGATATTGGTCATTCTATATAATAGTATGGGCGCATACATTTGATAGGATTGGTATATACTGATCATACCGATGCATCATCCACATGATCCATTATTTTAGAATTATAAGAAGACAACTCTTGAGCGACAGGAAGTTTAGCAAATATGTCCTTTACGCACTTGGTGAAATACTCCTGGTGGTGATTGGTATCCTTATTGCCCTTCAGATCAATAATTACAATAATCATAAAATTGAACGTCAGGAGGAAGCCAAGACGTATCGGAACATAAATACTCAAATCTCCGAAGATAAAAAAGAACTACTGGAGATGCAGGCATTTAACCGGTTGACCCTGGGACAACTAGAACATGCTAACCGGCTTATCAGCAATAGAAATAGGCGAGCTATCGATACACTGGCATATCTGGTCATGATGATGTCTCAGTATTCCGATTTTAATGGAAATGGTAACATTTATGAGACGCTGGTGAACAGTGGCGACCTAAAACTCCTTAAGAATCATGAGATCCCTATGAGAATCAAAAAGCTGGAAAGCACTTATAACAGGATCAACCATCTGGAAGACCTGAATTGGTCTATCATCATCGACGAGCTTTCAAAGGAGATGCGCGGAGTGATGAACTATAATTCCTTTGAATTGTCCAAATCCGATCGCATATTGAAGCCCAACAAACTCTATGCTCCCGAGATCCAGAATATCATTTACGAAGTGCGCTACCTCTCTATGGCAAAAGACACTATTTATGAAAAGGCTATCAGAGAGATTGCAGGTCTGGAAGAAATTATCGGCATAGAATTAGAAGATAGTCCCTGACAATCAATTCTTTAGATTACAGGAGATATCATTTGTAATTCACCTATCTGAATACGTGGCCGGTAAATTTTGAGTAAGCTTCGGACAATAATTTCAGTAATTGATCCCAACCGTATAATTTCAGAAGTCGAACTTCACTACTTTCAACGACCTACAGGTACGAAAACTTAGTTCCGCTAATCATAACGCCTGCTGTTCAATAATCAAAATCATGGAAATTAACGAAGAAAAACTACACGAACTACTTGGTAAAATTGTCGTAGAAATGGGTGCCGCCGCCAACGGGCCGCTAATCACCATCGGCGACAAACTGGGGTTGTACACCACCCTTTCTGAAAACGGGCCAATGTCATGCGAACAATTGGCATCAGCAACCGGTACAGCAGAGCGATATGTGAGGGAATGGTTGGCAGCTCAAGCTGCTTCAGGGTATGTTCAATACAACGAACAGGCGAATAACTATCATATGACGCCTGAACAAACAATGGCCTTTGGAAATCGCAAAAGCCCTGTATTCATGACCGGAGCATTCTACGCGATCACCTCACTCTATCACGATGAGCCAAAAATGATGGAGGCCTTTAAATCGGGAGAAGGCATTTCGTGGGGAAATCACAATAAATGTCTCTATTGTGGAACAGAAAAGTTCTTCAGCCCTTCGTACGAAGGAAACCTGATCTCTTCCTGGATTCCTTCATTGGAAGGCGTTGAGGACAAATTAAAAGAAGGTGCAAAAGTGGCCGATGTGGGATGTGGCCATGCGGCTTCGACCATAATAATGGCCAAGGCCTACCCCAATTCCGAATTTTTGGGTTATGACTATCATGATGCTTCTATAGAACAAGCCCGCTTAAGGGCTCAGGAAGCTGGTGTAAATAATGTTTCCTTTGAAGTATGTACGGCCAAGGATGTACCTGGAAGCAACTATGACCTGGTGACCTTTTTCGATTGTCTGCATGATATGGGAGATCCCTCCGGAGCCTGTGCCCATGTAAAAGATATCCTCAAAACCGATGGCACCTGTATGATCGTGGAACCCTACGCCAAGGATACGCTTAAAGATAATCTCAACCCGGTGGGGAGGGCATTTTATGCATTCTCTACCCAACTTTGTGTCCCATGTTCGCTCAATCAGGAGGTGGGAAAGGCACTTGGAGCCCAGGCAGGAGAAAAACGTTTAAAGGAAGCGGTAATGGATGGTGGTTTCACCCAGTTCAGAAGAGCTACAGAGACTCCCTTTAACCTTATCCTTGAAGCGCGCCCCTAAGTCTTAATCGGGGTTTGCCAGAATGTCGAAAACCAAATAAACAAGCGCCGGAGTTAAAAGATTACGATCTTATATTTTACGGCGCTTTTTCTCTTTTTTGATAAGTGCCAGCTCCCTGTTGGTTTGTCCGGCTACCGAGGTATTCTCTTCGGCTCTGCGTATAAGATAGGGCATTACATCACGTACAGGTCCGAAGGGTAAATATTTGGCAACATTATAGCCTTTTTCTGCAAGGTTGAACGAAATATGGTCGCTCATCCCGTAGAGCTGTCCAAATCCTACCCTATGATCGTTCCTGGGGATTCCCATAGACTCCATTAATTGCATGAGTTTATAACAACTTTCTTCATTATGGGTCCCGGAGAAAAGTGATATCATATCGAGATGCTGGAGGATATATTCAATACAATCATCAAAATTTTCATCAGTCGCCTTCTTTGAAGGGCACATTGGAGTGGGATAACCCATCTCCTCGGCCCGCTCGTTCTCTTTTTCGAGATAGGCCCCGCGCACTACCTTAATACCGATCTTGAACCCCTGTTGCTGAGCCCTCTGATGCAGTCCCTTGAGATATTCCATACGATCCCACCGATACATTTGCAAGGTATTGAATACCACAGCTTTTTCTTTATTGTACTTGCGCATCATCTCCTCAACCAGCTGGTCTGCGGTATCTTGCATCCAGCTTTCTTCAGCATCGATCAATAAAGACACATCGAGGTCGTAAGCCTTTTTACAAGTTGCTTCGAACCGGGCTACTACCCTTCCCCATTCGGCCTTTTCTGAAGTGGTAAGCTCCTTATTCTCACCGATTTTTTGATAGATTCCAATCCGCCCATAGCCCGTAGGTTTAAAAACCGCGAAAGGCATGGCTTTTTTTTCCTTGGCGAATTCGAGTAATTCGAGGGTCTTGGCCAGCGCATTGTCGAGCGGGTCTTCGGACTCCTTCCCTTCTACTGAGTAGTCAAGTACAGAATACAGACCTTTCTCCCACATTTTATCCACCACCGGAATACAATCCGATTCGTTCACTCCACCGCAAAAATGATCAAAGACTGTTGCCCTGATCAAGCCTTCAACAGGCAAGTGCGCTTTTATCGCAAAATTTGTTACGGCTGTCCCTATTTTTACCAGGGGTTCGTTGGCGATAAGTTTAAAAAGAAAATAGGCCCTTTCAAGTTCTGAGTCTGTTTTCAGGGCAAATGCCGTTTCGGTGTCCTCAAATATCCTGTCCATAGAATAGTTCAATTCAATGTATCAAATATAATCACTGGAATTGTATTCATTTCAGTAAAAATGCACTTTATTTGTGTTAGTAAATCATTGCGAAAACAAGGGCTAACAAGCTAAGAGAGCGACATGGAATCTATAGTTACACCCAGATGTGCCATCCACTTCAACTACAAGGCGTATGAATCACTGGAGGAACAAATTCACAAGGCTAATTATTCCAAGGTGTTTATACTTGTCGATGAAAACACCAATAAACATTGTCTTCCTCAATTTTCAGCACAACTCGATAAGGTCTTTGAATTCGAAGTGATTGAAATTGAAGCTGGAGAAGCATTTAAGAACATAGATACCTGTACACAGGTATGGGATGCGCTTTCTGAGCTCGATGCCGATCGCCGGAGCTTACTGATCAATCTCGGAGGCGGTGTAATTACTGACATGGGTGGATTTGTAGCCTCGACCTTCAAGCGGGGAATAGATTTTATCAACGTACCTACTACCCTGCTGGCCATGGTAGATGCATCTATTGGTGGTAAAACGGGTGTTGATCTGGGCAATTTGAAAAACCAAGTCGGAGTGATCAATGAACCGGTGATGGTTTTGGTTATTACTCCCTTCCTCAGAACCCTTGAAGAGCGTCAGTGGTTAAGTGGTTTTGCAGAGATGCTCAAACATGGACTGATCGATAGCGAACCTCATTGGGCTATGCTGCGGCAAGTAATGCCTTTCGACAATGTGAATGACCTGATTTATGATTCCATACAGATCAAAAATGGTATAGTCTCGCAAGATCCAACGGAGAAAAATCTGCGAAAGATCCTGAACTTTGGGCACACATTAGGGCATGCCATTGAGTCGTACTACCTTGAAAAAGACAAGTATCATCCACTTTTACATGGCGAGGCGATCGTAGCCGGTATGATTCTCGAGAGTTTCCTTTCTCATAAATTACTCGGACTGGGTACCAATCAGCTTAATGATATCAAGACCACCCTGTTGAAGCGCTACA
This sequence comes from Flavobacteriaceae bacterium, assembly GCA_965212205.1. Taxonomy (GTDB): domain Bacteria; phylum Bacteroidota; class Bacteroidia; order Flavobacteriales; family Flavobacteriaceae; genus JAHEJJ01. Next base: position 966,400 of record CBDBUX010000011.1, on the reverse strand, counting down.
CACGAGTTGACTTTAATGAAGATGACATTGAGGATATACTCGACTTGCTGAAATTCGATAAAAAAAACACCCACGGGAATATTAATTTTGTACTGATCCAACGTATCGGAGAAGCTGTAATAGACAACCGAGTACCCAAAGAATTATTCGCCCAGGCTTTTGCATACTACAAAGAATAAGGATTACATATACTAATTCTTCGCATTGACAACTCTTTAGAAAATTCTTCTAAAAAAAAGTCTAGTTTAGGTTTGCAGATAACCAATGATGGCCATCAACCAAATGCCAATGTGTCGTCAACAACAAACCTATTTATGAAGCGAATACTGGTAGATTACAAAAAACTCGATCGCAATTTAGCCACGATGCTCATAGAGAGCTATCCTAACGGATATGGCGATGAAGACATTATCGCCTTCACCAACGCCCGGGGGGATATCGTTCAGGCGGTCGAATTACGCACCGAAGAAGCTGTCTACTTGGTAAAAATCAGTAAAGTCCTCAACCATTTCATTTCCAATTTTGAGGATGTCTTAAAGGAATTGGATAAGATCGAGAAAAGCCCGACCAAAGAGACTGAAATAGAGCATAATTTCGAAAATGGATCCGAAGAAGATATCGAACTCGATTAAAGCCCCAGATAGCGGCTTCTGATAACATTCCTGTGATGCCTTTGATGGCCACAGATGATAAAGCCTAGCGCCGCCACACTCATGGCCGCATTATTAGCACTGCCCTTCCTTTTCAATTTTTCATCGCTAAACTTCGAATAGAGGGCGATCGTAGAAGCTCTTACCGCATCATATTCTTCAATAACATCATCTTTAGTTCGCGCTGATGCTCCTGAAAGAGGCACATAAGCGTCCTGATCAAAACCAGGAAGATCTGTAGTATCTTTTCTGGCGAATCTCAGCGCCCGATATTGAAAAACCCTCTCGGCATCTAATATGTGGACCAGGACCTCAGCAATAGTCCACTTCCCTTCCCCATAAGAACTATGCCATTTATCATCAGGAATACTGGCGATGAATTGAGGAAAATTAGTACGTTGTTTTTTGAGTAAGTCCATCAGTTCCACATCTCCTAATTCCATGATATAAGGTCCGTAAAAAGGATGGTAGTCGTTTTTGTCTAATTCAGCAGCTTTCATAAAACAGATAAAGAATTTGCCATCTATTCCATTTTTGAAGGGGAAGGCTTTGGCCGAAATACGCTAGAGTTCGTTAAAGATAGTATGCATCAATCGTTTTTTGTCGTTGATGCTCTCTTCTAACGAAATCATAGTCTCGGTCCTGCTTATTCCTTCAATATCATCAATCCTGAAAATGATATTCTTTGCATGAGTGGTATCCTGAGCACGGATCTTACAAAAAATATTGAACTTTCCAGTGGTGATATGCGCCACTGTAACATAAGGTATCTGTACCAGGCGCTCAAGTACAAATTTAGTCTGATGTGTCTTTTCCAGAAAAATACCTACATACGCGATAAAGGAATATCCTAGTTGAACATAATCGAGTGTCAGTGAAGAGCCTTTAATAATTCCGGCTTCTTCCATTTTTTTAACCCTTACATGAACTGTACCGGCCGAGATCAATAATTTTTTAGCGATATCGGTAAACGGAGTCCTCGTATTATCGATCAGCATATCGAGGATTTGGTGGTCTATTTCATCTAGTTTGACTTTCCCCATATCTATAGATTATTTGGTAAAAAAATAAAATTACAATATTTAATGTAACAAATATCTGCTTTCTTTGAATATTATGTAAAAGAACAGCCCTATTTTGTGATTTAAGTAAAAAGTAGTGAATTCAGCAGTGGATCTGCTTTGAGCGTGAGGAGGTCATTTTCTAATTGGCAATCGTATTCCTCATGACCAAAACGCCCTGTTAATTTGCCTATTTCTTCCACTTCCGGGTGAAATTCGATACAGCCATTACGAAGTATTTCCTTATAAAGAATGCCGATATGCTCTCCGGGTTTATAACCTCCCCCCAATCGCTCTGCATTCCGGATCAGGATATCAAAGTATTTTTTTTGGTTCGGAGGAATTCGTGTGTACTCCTCGATGGAATGCTGATCAAGCCCATCACTTACGATGGTATTCAGGGCTGTAAGGATGGCAAACCACATATACTTTCGTGTCTCCTCTCTTTGATAGTCCCCAGGAAAGTGGCCTGCCTCGAAAAGCAGCGTAGGTATGCCGGCAGAATGGAGTGTATCGCCCACACAATCCGGATTATAATTATCATCATAGCGACCCATCTGAGGACCTAAGAAAGGCAATAACTCCTTATGCATAGCTGCGATTAACTTCATGCTCTTTTCCCGAGATGTGGTGAGGCTTCTTTCATTATCCGCAGCCGGAGATAAGAACGACAGTGTTGCGGGCCGTTTCGAATCGCCCACGCTATAAATAGTGCGCTGGCCGTGAAGATTAAAACAGAAATCCGGGTTAAAATCTGTATAAATTCCTTTTAATATCCGGCTCTCCGGCTGACTTTGTTGCTGCGCATCTCTATTGAGGTCGATCTCATTGGCATTAACCCTGGTATAACGGTTAGCCCCATCCGGATTGAGGATCGGAATTATTTTGAGAGTAGCCTTTTTTTGAAGGCGCTTGCTAAATTCTGTATCGGTGCTTAGACTATTGACAAGATCGAAAACCGCCTTGGTAGTGGTGCTTTCATTACCATGCATCTGAGACCACATCAAAACGCGCAGCGGCCCTTGTCCGAATTCGAGCGAATAAATGGTTTTGCCCTCAACAGATTTTCCTTCCGGAAAAATAGACCAATTTGTATGCTGCTTTTTCAGAAAGGAATCGAGATGATGGTGATTTACATATCTGCCTGAGACATCTCTTTCTCTGATGGAGTCATAATATAGGTCGGATACATTCAAGAGGTCGGTATTCTTTCGCACAAATGTACAGCCAAAAATAATTACAATTGTTATCAAATTAATTACATTTGTATACAAATAGGAAGCGGTTTTTAAAGTGTTTTGTCGACAAGTGTATACAGATTTGTTAATTTTTTATTGCTGAACAATATATTAGAGCTATAAATCTATATATCAGCAGTTTAATATTTATTATTTAAAGTTATATTATATAATTTTCGATGGGTTTAAGGATATAAACATCTGAAAATTGATCAATTTTTGTTACAATGGTAAACAATGAAGAGTTTATAAAGCGACTAGAGCGCATCCTGCAGTATTATGGTCTTTCTGCCTCTGCTTTTGCCGACAGTATCGGTGTGCAGCGATCCAGCATCTCTCATCTGCTAACGGGAAGAAATAAGCCAAGTCTGGAATTCGTTCTTAAGGTAATACGGAATTATCCGGAAGTAAATCTCTACTGGTTGCTGAATGGTAAGGGAAGTTTTCCTCAAAAAAAGGTCCTCACCCCCAGCCCTGCTTCGGTACCATCCGATGACCCTGGTGCTGAGACCGGGGAGAAAACGATCAAAAAGATTATTATTTTTTATGACGATGGCAGTTTTGAAGCCTTTGAAGGGTCGGCTAAGAAGTCAACTTCTTCCTAAGCCTATATTCGGACTATGAAATATCGACCCTAATTCGTTATTTTGTGGCCATGTTAAACCGGTTTCTATCTATAGCTTGTCTCTTGTTGATAGTTTCGTGTTACGAAGCTCAACGCGATTGCCAGGCCTTTAAAGAAGGTACATTCGAATTTACAGCTGAACTCGATGGCCAGAAGGTTACGACGACATTCGTTAGGCAGGGCGACATTGAAATCGACTATTTTAAAGGCAAAAGCGATACGTCTGAGGTGCGCTGGATCAACAATTGCGAATACATCGTTCGGAAGTTAAATCCACAAAGCAGGTCGGAGGAGAAATCGATCCATATGAAAATTTTGTCTACAACAGCAGATACATATACTTTTGAATATGGGATAGTAGGCAGTTCGAACAAATCGAAAGGCACCGCTCTAAAAATAAAATAATATGTTTGACATCCTCACCAGTCCCGATGCTTGGGTCGCCCTTCTAACACTCACCTTTCTGGAAATCGTTCTGGGTATCGACAATATTGTTTTTATTTCTATTGCAGCTAATAAACTACCTAAGAAAGACCAGAAAAAGGCAACGAATATCGGGTTGCTCCTGGCGATGCTACAGAGGATTATACTGCTCTTTGCGGTTTCCTTCCTTATCGGGTTAAAAAACCCATTCTACTATATCAACACTTCCTGGTTATCCATGGGGGTTAGCTGGCAGGCGATAATACTCTTCTTCGGCGGACTGTTTCTTCTCTACAAAAGTACCTCCGAGATCCACGAAAAAGTGGAAATGCCCACACACGACGAAGACAGTATCAAGGCCAAAAATCTCACCAGTTTGTCCCGGGCCATTGTTCAGATTATCATTATCGATTTCATTTTTTCCATCGACTCGATACTCACGGCCGTGGGAATGACTAATGGTATAGGCGAAAAACCTATAGATGCCCTGGTGTTAATGGTAATTGCAGTGGTCGTTTCTATTATCATTATGATGGTGTTTGCCAATGGTATCCGAAAATTCATCAACGAGCATCCTTCTATGCAGTTATTAGCCCTTTCCTTTCTAATCCTTATAGGATTTATGCTCATTGCCGAGGCCGCACATCTGAGCCACACAAAGGTATTCGACACAGAGATCGGGGTGATCCCTAAGGGTTATCTTTATTTTGCTATCGCATTTTCGCTCCTGGTGGAATTTCTCAATATGAAGATGAGAAAAAATGCGAGCCCAAAAAAGTCCGGTTAATGTTGGGAATAGAAAAGTATTTAGTTCTTACGGGGATTGTGCAACAATTCAATTTACGCTTCCATCAGATTGTGTAACCGATGGAGCAACGCTATTTCCCCTGATGATAAAATTCTTGAAGTCCTGATGCAGCTTTTAATTAGGATTCTCAAACTAGAAAAGTGTAATCTGTCCTTCTGAAGACTCAGACTCCTCATCAGCCTGTTTTTTCTTAGCGGCCTTGGTTTTTGAGGTTTGCTTTTCTGCCACAGGCTCTCCGGTCTTAACGTTTTCCTCATCGATCACCTCGATATCGCGTGTATCATGCGCCTCGGGTTCTTCGAAGGGCAAGGGTTGCAGTATATTGATGTTTTTTACTTTGTCGGAAGTAAGTTGATTTCCCTGGGCCTTGATCCCTTTTATAGTGATAAACTGCTCGATATCTACCTGTAGATTGGGCTTTGCGTCTTTCCCTCTCGGTTTTATGAATTCGAGTTCTACCAGTGGCCTCCAGTCTGTGGATACCAGCTCCAGATAGGACTTGGCATGATCGGCGATCACTTTCTCTGCTTTGTCTTCCTTCTCAATCAAAAATCTTTTGACATAAAAGCGCTCCTTCTCCCCGTCGAAATGAATGACCGAGATTGGCTTATTGGGTTTCCATTTTTCCAATACAATCATATCATCTTCAAAACGCATGGTGATTTCAGGGATTGTAGTTCGTACTTCCCCTTTTTGATTTATGATCAATAAGCGGTCCTGACCGGTAAACTCTCCCAGTAATTCCCCTCTTTCATCAGTGTTGAGCCTTTGAACTGTATCGTCGAACCAAAGCTTCCGTGGTTTAAGGGTAGATATCCCTTTTTCCTTCAATTCAATGCGCTTCACCGAATATTTGGTCACGATATTCCCTTTAGATCCCCGTCCTTTGATCATCACATCGGCAAAATCGAGTTCCCATTTTAATTTCTTAATACTACCAGACTGCCGCAGATGAACGGTAACCATTTCGGCCTCGCCGTTAGGGTTTGCTGAAAAGTAATGCACATCCGATCCTGCTTTGCCTCCACTGAGGTCGTAGATCTTATCGCGGGTGACCCCGGTAACATTGAATCGTTTTACATAGCTCGAACCTCCACGGCCATGCTTATAGATCATGTTATAAGTGGTTCGCCCATCTTTCTTCTTAAAAACCGCCACATGGATGATATTCTTGCCGATAAAAGTCTTAGAATCGACCTTGGTTACCATCATCTGGCCGCTTTTCGTAAATACAATAATGTCGTCTATATCGCTGCAGTCGGTTACATATTCATCGCGCCTGAGTGAGGTGCCAACAAAGCCTTCCTCCCTATTTACATAGAGTTTCGTATTACGGATCACTACCTTGGTAGCTTCGATGTCATCGAAAATCCGGATCTCCGACTTCCGCTCCCTGCCTTTGCCGTATTTCTTTTTCAGATCCCTGAAATAAGCTATTGCATAGTCTATAAGGTTATCCAGATGATGCCTGGTCTCAGCGATCTTATCTTCGAGGCTTTCGATATGCTGCTGCGCCTTATCGAGATCGAATTTCGAGATCCTCTTGATCCTGATCTCGGTGAGCCGTACGATATCTTCTTTGGTCACCGGGCGTTTCAGGTGCTTTGTATGCGGTTTCAATCCTTTGTCTATAGCTCCGATCACTCCTTCCCATGTCTCTTCTTCCTCTATATCCCTATAGATCCTGTTTTCAATAAAGATACGTTCTAGGGAAGCAAAGTGCCACTGTTCCTCCAGTTCGCTAAGCTGGATCTCGAGCTCGGCCTTGAGTAATTCAACCGTATTGTCGGTAGAGCGTACCAGCATCTCTTTAACCCCGATAAAAAGCGGCTTGTTATCTTCGATTACACAACCCAAAGGCGAAATAGATGATTCGCATGCTGTAAAGGCGTATAGGGCATCGATGGTTTTATCTGGTGAAATCCCAGATGGCAGATGCACCAGGATCTCCACTTCTGCCGCTGTATTATCTTCTATTTTTTTGATCTTGATCTTACCCTTGTCATTGGCTTTTAGGATAGAGTCTATAAGTGAAGAGGTATTGCTGGTAAAAGGGATCTCCTTGATCACCAGGGTATTCTTGTCGAGTTGATTGATCCTGGCGCGTACCCTGATCTTCCCTCCGCGGTTCCCTTCACTATAATTCGTCACATCGATGATACCGGCGGTTGGGAAATCCGGGAATAGCTTAAACCGCTGTCCTTTGAGATGTTTTACGGAAGCATCGATCAGCTCATTAAAATTATGAGGCATGATCTTGGTGGAAAGCCCAACGGCGATCCCTTCCGCACCCTGTGCAAGGAGTAAGGGGAATTTTACCGGCAAATTCACCGGTTCTTTTTTACGGCCGTCGTAGCTGAGCTGCCATTCGGTGATTTTCGGACTAAAAACTACATCCAGACCAAATTTAGACAAGCGGGCTTCTATGTAACGCGATGCGGCGGCACTATCGCCGGTAAGAATGTTTCCCCAGTTCCCCTGGGTATCAATCAGCAGGTCTTTCTGCCCGATCTGTACCATGGCATCGGCAATACTTGCATCGCCATGAGGGTGATACTGCATGGTATGACCAACCACATTAGCCACCTTATTATAACGGCCGTCATCGAGCTCCTTTAAAGCATGCATGATCCTGCGTTGCACAGGTTTAAACCCATCCTCTATAGCCGGAACAGCACGTTCCAGGATCACATAAGAGGCATAATCCAAGAACCAATCCTTATACATCCCGGTTACCCGGGTAAGCGTTTCCGCATTGGCATTCTGGCCTTCTTCCCAATTTTCGTTCACTTCTCCATTCTCTTCCATTCGGAAAGACTTAGTTTCTCATTTACAATTGATTCTCCTCTATTAAATCTACTTCTACTTTAAGGTTTTCAATTATGAATTCCTGGCGGTCCGGGGTGTTTTTGCCCATATAGAATTTAAGGAGTTCTTCAATTGACATCGCCTTATCGAGCATCACGGGCTCTAACCGTATATCATCGCCGATAAAATGTTTGAACTCATCGGGCGAGATCTCCCCTAACCCCTTAAACCGGGTGATCTCAGGTTTTCCTTTGAGTTTGTTGATCGCCGTGGATTTTTCCTCCTGATTATAACAGTAAATAGTTTCCTTTTTGTCTCTCACCCTGAACAACGGAGTCTGAAGGATATAGAGATGGTTCTCTTTGATCAGCTCCGGAAAAAATTGAAGGAAAAAGGTAATGAGCAATAATCGAATATGCATCCCGTCAACATCGGCATCGGTAGCAATCACGATATTGTTATACCTGAGTTCCTCTAGCGAATCTTCGATATTCAAAGCGGCTTGCAGCAGGTTAAACTCTTCGTTTTCGTAAACGATTTTCTTGCTCATGCCATAGGAGTTCAAGGGTTTCCCCCTAAGGCTGAATACCGCCTGTGTATTAACATCCCTCGATTTTGTGATCGAGCCAGAAGCCGAATCTCCTTCGGTGATAAAAAGGGTCGAATCGAGCCTTCTTTCGTTTTTCATATCCCCCAGGTGGATACGGCAGTCGCGAAGTTTCTTATTGTGAAGGCTGGCTTTTTTTGCGCGTTCGCGAGCCAGTTTTCTGATACCCGATAACTCCTTGCGCTCTTTTTCGGCCTGCATGATCTTACGCTGAATGCTATCGGCTACCTCGGTATTCTTATGCAAAAAATTATCGAGTTGTTTCCCGACAAAATCATTGATATAGGTACGTACTGTAGGGAAGCCGTCTCCCATTTCGGTAGAACCCAACTTGGTTTTGGTCTGGCTTTCAAAGACCGGCTCCATCACCTTAATAGAAATGGCGGCGATAATCGATTTTCGTATATCTGAAGACTCGTAATTCTTTCCGTAGTAATCCCTGAGGGTCTTCACTATAGCTTCGCGGAAAGCCGATTGATGAGTACCGCCCTGGGTAGTATGCTGCCCGTTAACAAAGGATTGATATTCCTCGCTGTACTGGGTTTTGCTGTGGGTTATCGCCAGTTCGATGTCTTTGCCTTTAAGGTGAATGATCGGGTAAAGCATATCCTCCTTACTGTTCTGGTCTTCCAGAAGGTCTTTTAATCCATTTTCCGAATGATATTTCTCCCCGTTAAAAACAATGGTGAGTCCGGGATTGAGATAGACGTAGTTTTTGAGCATGCGTTCCACATACTCATTGCGGTATTTGTACTTCTTAAAAATTCCGACATCGGGAGTAAATGTAACTTTGGTGCCACGCCGGCGGGAGGTCTCTTCCAGGAATTCCTCATCCACAAGTTCTCCGGTATTGAATTCCGCAGCCTTGGATTTCCCATCCCGGGTAGATTCTACCCTGAAATACGCAGAGAGCGCGTTCACCGCTTTGGTCCCAACCCCGTTAAGACCAACAGATTTTTTGAATGCACGGGTGTCGTATTTCCCTCCGGTATTCATTTTAGACACTACATCCACCACCTTTCCAAGGGGTATACCCCGACCATAATCGCGCACGTTCACCTTATCGCCCTGAATAGAAATATCGATGGTTTTCCCGGCGCCCATCACAAACTCATCGATACAATTATCGATGACTTCTTTTAGGAGGATGTAGATACCATCGTCGTGCGAAGAGCCGTCGCCTAGCTTACCGATGTACATACCGGGCCGCATCCGGATATGCTCTTTCCAGTCTAGCGAGCGGATATTTTCCTCTGTATATTGGGATTGCGCCATATAATTTGGGGATTATCCTTGCTAATATATAATTCTAGCCCAGAAAACAAAATGCAGCCGAAAGAAAGTAATTAACAATAAAAGTACTGTAATTGTTGATAGTTACGGGAGCCCAGCGGGCCAATCTTATCACTACTAGGTCTATACATTAAACCTGAAATGCATCACATCCCCATCCTTAACTACATAGTCCTTCCCTTCAATCCGCATTTTTCCGGCTTCTTTTACCTTGGCTTCACTGCCGTATTTTTTGTAGTCTTCCAGCGCGATCACCTCGGCCCTGATAAATCCTTTTTCAAAGTCTGTATGGATCACTCCGGCGGCCTGTGGGGCCGTAGCGCCTATAGGAATAGTCCAGGCACGGACTTCCTTGGGGCCGGCAGTAAAGTACGTTTGTAGTTTTAGAAGGCTGTATGCACCACGTATCATCTTAGAGGAACCTGGTTCTTCCAATCCCACATCTTCGAGGAACATCTGTCGTTCTTCATAGGTCTCCAGCTCCATGATATCGGCCTCTGTACCCACGGCCAGTACTATGATCTCCGCATCTTCATCCTTAACGGCCTCTTGAACCTGATTCACATATTGGTTACCACTAACCGCCGAAGCTTCATCAACGTTACATACGTAGAGTACCGGTTTATCGGTGATCAACTGAAGTATATTCACATATTCCTGGCGGTCTTCTTCCGAAATATTCAACGCGCGTACTGAGGTGCCCGATTCGAGGCCATTATGAATTTGGGAAAGCACTGCAACTTCTTTCTGAGCTTCTTTATCTCCCGTTTTAGCCGCCCTGCCTACCCTGTCGAGCCTTTTCTCAACAGATTCCAGATCCTTAAGCTGCAGCTCCATATCGATAGTTTCCTTATCTCTTACAGGATCCACCGATCCGTCTACATGAACTACATTATCATCGTCAAAACAGCGCAAAACATGCAAAATAGCATCGGTTTCTCTTATGTTAGCCAGAAACTGGTTGCCCAACCCCTCCCCTTTGCTTGCGCCTTTAACCAGGCCGGCAATATCTACGATCTCAACAGTGGCCGGAATTACCTTTTCAGGATTCACCAGCTTCTCGAGCTCCTCCAATCTCGGGTCGGGTATATTAACCACTCCGATATTAGGTTCTATAGTACAGAAAGGGAAGTTTGCACTCTGTGCTTTCGCATTGGAAAGACAATTAAACAGTGTAGATTTTCCAACGTTGGGTAAGCCCACGATCCCTGCTTTCATATTCGATCTTGTTTAAGCGTGCAAATATAGTTTTTACTGGTATATTTAGCGTATAAGAATAGTATTGAATGCAAAAAATAGTGCTCCAGGGCATCTCTTTTGACGACAAGTCATCATACCTGAAAGGAACTGCTAAGGCGCCCGCGATAATCAGGGAATGTTATCGTAGTCCGTCGGCGAATTTTTATGCGGAAAATGGTATGGAGATTTCTCCAGAAATATTCGAGGATAAGAATGATATAACACCCGATGATTACTTTGATATAGAGACCTTTACAAAAAACAATTTAAATGATAAGTTTAGCATAATAACCCTGGGTGGAGACCACTCTATTACCTACCCTGTTTTCCGGGCTTTTCAAGCGCAGAAAGGTGCTGTTGATATTCTGCACATCGATGCGCATCCCGACTTATACGAGGAGTTTGAGGGCGATCGCTATAGTCATGCCTGCCCTTTTGCGCGTATCATGGAGGAAGATCTTGCCAGCCGGCTGGTTCAGATAGGCATCAGAACCATGACCAGCCATCAGCAGGAACAGGCCAGGAAATATGGCGTGGAAGTTATCCCTGCCGCAGGATACTCAAGGGAATCTTTGCCCGAATTCAAAAATCCGCTCTATCTAAGCCTGGATATGGACGCGCTCGATCCTTCCTTTGCCCCTGGGATCTCTCATTATGAACCAGGCGGTCTCACGAGTCGGCAGGTTCTGGACATTATACAGCATATAAATGTTCCGCTTCTGGGAGCAGATATCGTTGAATACAACCCTTCACGAGATATCAATCAGATGACCGGAATGCTTTGTGCCAAATTTTTAAAAGAGATCAGTGCTAAAATGCTGGAATTCTCCTGACACCCTTACTCAGGGTGCATAAACCGCTGTTTGCCCAGCAGTTCTTCCTCGGTCTCTACACGATCTTCGTCGGGAACACAACAGTCTACCGGACAGACCGCGGCACATTGAGGCTCCTCATGGAATCCCATACATTCTGTGCACTTATCCGGTGAAATATAGTAGAATTCGTCGCTGATCGGTTCCTGGATAACATCTGCATCTACGGCCTTGCCATCGGGCAGTACAACGCTTCCTTTTAGGGAAGTACCATCACTATAGCGCCATTCGTCGGCACCCTCGTAAATTGCCGTATTCGGACACTCAGGCTCGCAAGCCCCGCAGTTTATACATTCGTCAGTAATGATAATTGCCATAATTTTCTTTTTCTAATGCTTATTTTTGCGCAAAATTAATTCCAAAAGGTCTTGCAGGCAAATATAATATCGGGTATCGAGGAAAGAATACAAGCTTTTGTTAATCTTGGTGAGTGTTTTAACGAATATGTTGGAGGGGTTACCGCCAAAAAGCTGGCCGACCCGGCTAACAATCTATGGTCGGAAAAACTAAAGGCCGTCGTTAGCCAGGCAGAACTCCATAACAAATGGTTCACCCATGAGAATGTAATCTATGCCCTGAAAGGCTGGGGGGAACTTTTGCAGGAAAGCCGTTTGAAATCTTGGCTCAGGGAATATCCTATTCAAAAAGTTCAGCCCAAGACGGTCGCAATTATCACTGCTGGGAATATTCCATTGGTAGGATTTCACGATGTACTATGTACACTTATTACCGGGCATAAAGCCTTGATCAAGTGCTCTTCTAACGATAAGGTTTTATTACCCTTTATCACGGAGTTTTTAATGGCACAGAACGATGAGTTCGGCGAGCAAATCGAATTCAGCGATGGCATCCTGGAAGATTTCGATGCCGTCATCGCCACAGGCAGCAACAACACTGCCAGGTATTTTGAATACTATTTCGGTAAGAAGCCACACATCATTCGCAAGAACAGAAATTCCGTAGCCGTGTTAACCGGAGATGAATCCGACGAGGAGTTAATACTTCTGGGAGAGGATGTTTTCAGGTATTTCGGACTTGGCTGTCGTTCGGTATCCAAATTATTTGTGCCCAAGGGGTACGATTTTGAGAGGTTATTCAAGGCATTCTTCAAATACAAAGACCTGTTGCAACATGCCAAATTCGCCAATAACTACGATTATAACAAGGCCGTATACCTCATGAGCGAATTCGATATTCTCGACAATGGATTTATGATGCTGAAAGAAGATGCGAGCTACGCCTCCCCGATCGCAACACTATTTTATGAATACTACGATTCGGGCCAGGAATTAAAGCAGCGATTGAAGCAAGAACAGGAAAAAATTCAATGCGTGGTTGCCAGGGGTTTCTCGGCCGATGAGGTTCAATTCGGACATACACAGCAACCCGATTTAAATGATTATGCAGACGGTGTTGACACTGTTGAATTCTTGTTGAGAACCCAATAGAATTTTCCAAAAATTCCCTCCGCTATTTCGTCATAATTTATGACCTTTGAAACTTGTTGGAAAAGCTTGTATAACAATAGGCTTAGTCGATAAAAACTTGAAGGTGTCGATTGGCGATCAAACGCTGATTTTTTGATATTCTTCTGCATAATACACTGAAAATGAAAAAGCATAATTTTAGCGCAGGGCCTTGTATCCTGCCACAGGAAGTGATGAAGAAAGCGTCTGAAGCAGTCGTTGAGCTCAACGACATCGGTTTGTCGCTTATTGAAATATCCCACCGCAGTAAAGATTTTGTCGACATCATGGAGCAGGCCAGATCTCTTGCTCTGGAATTGCTCGGACTGGAAGGAAAAGGATATAAAGCACTCTATCTACAGGGTGGCGCCAGCCTTGAGTTCCTGATGGTGGCCTATAATCTGTTAGAAACCAAGGCGGGATATGTAAATACGGGTACCTGGAGCGATAAGGCCGTGAAGGAAGCGAAACTCATGGGTGAGGTAGTTGAGATTGCCTCCTCTAAGGATAAGAATTACAACTATATCCCTAAAGGGTTTATGATTCCTAACGATTTAGACTATTTACATCTCACCTCAAACAATACCATATTCGGCACGCAGATCAAGGAATTCCCCAAAACCAAAGTCCCGCTTATATGCGATATGAGTTCCGATATTTTTTCTCGTCAGATGGATTTTTCTCAATTCGATCTCATCTATGCCGGAGCACAAAAAAATATGGGCCCTGCCGGAACTACTCTTGTAGTGGTAAAAGAAGATATTTTGGGTCAGGTTAGTCGTAAGATACCTTCTATGCTCGATTATCAGGTTCATATCTCTAAGGAAAGTATGTTCAATACTCCGGCTGTATTTCCGGTCTATGTGTGTATGTTAACCCTGCAATGGCTTAAAGATATGGGAGGTATAAGCGCCATAGAAGAAATCAACGAAAAGAAGGCCAAGCTGTTATATTCCGAAATCGATCTTAACCCGCTCTTCAACGGCTTTGCTAAAACGGAAGATCGCTCGAACATGAATCCCACTTTTACCCTTGCCGACGAAAGCTTAAAAGAGAGTTTTGATGCGATGTGGAAAGAAGCAGGGATCAATGGTTTAAATGGCCACCGTTCGGTTGGTGGATACCGTGCTTCCATGTATAACGCCCTTCCTCTGGAGAGCGTTGGAATTTTGGTCGATGTGATGAGTGATTTGGAGCGGAAGGCATAGATACAAACAACTAATTTTTAATTTCAAATTATTATTATATGAAGATCTTGGCAAATGACGGGATTTCGAACAAAGGGACCACTACCCTCCAGGGTGCGGGTTTTCAGGTAGAGACCACAAATGTTGCACAGGAACAGCTGGCCCAATACATTAACGATCAGAATATCGTGGGGCTTCTGGTAAGGAGCGCTACCCAGGTTCGGAAGGAACTGATAGATGCCTGCCCGGGATTAAAGCTTATTGGCCGCGGTGGTGTGGGAATGGATAATATCGATGTGGAATACGCCCGTTCCAAAGGCTTACATGTGATCAATACGCCCGCAGCTTCTTCGGAGTCTGTGGCAGAATTGGTTTTTGCGCACTTGTTTGGGTCGGTACGATTTCTGCACGACGCCAACAGGAATATGCCACTGGAAGGCGATAGCAATTTTAAGAAGCTCAAAAAACTCTATGCCAAAGGCACTGAGCTAAGGGGAAAGACCCTTGGAATTTTAGGCTTTGGCCGTATCGGACAAGCTACTGCTCGTATTGCCCTGGGCATCGGCATGAAGGTTTTATATCATGATCCTTTTATCGAGGAAGCTCAGATCGATCTGAGCTTTTACGACGGGCAACAACTAGAATTTAAATTCGAGAGTATTTCGAAAGAAGAACTGCTCAGGTCGGCCGACCTGGTTACCTTGCATGTCCCGGCTCAGGAGGAATATGTTATCGGTAAAAAGGAGTTCAAACTGATGAAAGAAGGTGTTGGTATAATCAACGCGGCTCGTGGTGGTGTGGTCGATGAAGCAGCGCTTGTGGATGAGCTGGAAAGCGGTAAGGTTGCTTTTGCCGGTCTCGATGTATTTGAAACCGAACCTTCACCTCATATTAAGGTTCTGATGCACCCGAAAGTTTCCCTGTCCCCTCATATCGGTGCAGCTACCGGGGAGGCCCAGGACAGAATTGGAGAGGAATTAGCCAATCAGATTATTTCACTTTTAAAATAGTCGTTCCTGGTATACTTTTCAATTACGCCAGTGAATAACATAATCTTCGAATAGGATGCGGATCGTACCCGTTTGTTCTTCTGTCTGCAGTTTTTTCTGATCAACTTCCACATCTTTAGCAATAAACCGTAAAGGAACCCTGATATCTGTAACAGAGAGGGACACCTCAACAATTGCAGGTAGAACATCATCAACCGAAGCATAGGAATAGTTAATGCTAAATTGCCCATTTTTCTTAGTACTGATCTCAGATCTGATAAGCCGAATGCCTACGGGATCGATCGTCAGAGTAGCGATTGAAAAATCGGATTTGTCGCTCTCAGGAATTATCCTGAAAACTTCACAGTCCTGGCCATTTATATTTTCTTTACCAGTACGTAGGGCTATATAGGGATAACGAAACAATTCTCCAAGGTTGAAATCCAGTCCCTTTTTGGGTATCATAACAAAAGATTCTGATTCTATATCGAGCTTTCTTCCTTTCTTAAATCGAATCCGGGCGGTTTTATCGGGCAGGTTCACATGCTTAATATCCACTGAAAGATGAATTGTCGCCTCAAAGGATTCCAGGGAGTCGAGTTTGGTTCGCAGAGACATAAGAAGTGTATCTGGTTCCTGTGAACAGAGACCGATGCAATAAAAAATGAAAATCACCGTCCACCTCATGACTTAATATCGCGTTTATTAAAAACCCATATTCCGGTCAGCGCAAAAAGCAAGGTATAGACCAATAGCACAGCATTCTTGATCCAAATAATAGAGAAAGGAATATCGTAATAGAAAAAGTACTGCCAGCTATCGATCAGTTTCGGAAAAAAATAGCGATTCAGGATCGGCCATCCAAAATCGTACTTCAAAAGCATGGTTGTTATAATTAAAAAGAAAGCAGAGACGATCCAGGTTATGGTAGCTTCGCGAAACAAGACCGCAAGGGTGAGTCCGGCTACGGCATAAAATAAAGCGATAAAAAATCCGGATAGAAAGGCCCCGATTAATCGTTTAAGGGCCTCTTGCGGCTCAAAGAAATTCAACCCGTCGAGGAAGACCACCAGGTCACCATTTCCAAAGAATACATAGGCCATTATAAAGGTAACCAGCATCAGAATACCTACCAGGAAGAATGAAAAAATAGCCGTTGCCAGATATTTACTGGTGATAAACTTCCATCGAGGGACCGGATGCAATAAAACGGCCTCCACGGTTCGATCTTTGTATTCAGTGGTTAAAAACCCCGATACCACTATCATCAGTATCAAAGGAATATGAAACCATAATGAGTTAAGGACCAGATAAATAATAAGGTTTGCATTGAGGAGGTTTCCATTAAATTGAAATGAATTCTGGATATTCTTGAGCATAATATCGAGAAATCCCTTACCCTGGAAAAAAGCACTGATCATGATAAAGCCAACCAGAATTAGCACCGCTGCCAGCCCGTAGAACGTCTTTCGCTGCTTCCTGATTTTAAATAATTCTACGCTCAGTAATTCTTTCATATCTCTTTTCGTAGTAGAATTTTCAAGCTTGGTTGTGGTATACAGGCAGAAACCGAACATTCTTCGGCAATGATATTATGTATTATCTCTTCAATACCCTCTTTTCCCGGTCTAACCAGCGCAGTTCCCTCCGAGATCTCTGCTTCGAGTAATCTCAGAGTGCTAGACTGAGCTAAATTATCCCCATAAATACGATAACTACGGGAAGCCATCTTGAAAAGCTCAGCTGCCCTTCCTCGTCTTACAATTTCGCCGTTGTTAATAATAAATAGTTCATCGCACAAATCTCCCATATCATAAAGATTATGTGATGCGATGAGCACGGCAATCTTTTTAACCCTGGCCAGTTTCCTGATCAGGTCCTGAAAAGATCGGTTCCCAAAAGGATCAAGTCCTGAAAAAGGTTCATCGAGAATAATGCATTCCGGTTCGTTTATCAGGGAAACAGCCAACCCAAGCCGTTGCTTCATCCCTGTTGAATAGTATTTTATCGGGTCCTTCCTAAGCGGATCGAGCCCTACCAGATCCATCAACTCCAGATAGCGTTCCTGGCCGAATTTTAAATTCTGAATATGAGCAAATACTTTTAAATTATCCATGGCCGACAAATATCCGTAAAGCGCAGGTTTATCTATAAAACCACCAAGAGGCTTTTTACGTTCAGAATCCACCGAAACAACTCCTGAATCGGGGTGTACTAATCCAAATATGATCCTGAAAAGCGTTGATTTACCTGCACCGTTTGGACCGATCAAACCACAGACCTGGCCTTTGGTACAGCCTAAAGAGATCGATTTCAATATCTTTCTCGAACCATAGGATTTGTTTATTTCATCAACACGGAGTATCATGAAAGACGCTCGAATTGCAGTCTCCTAAAGTCGATTTTAGCCACGTAGTATTTTTCAAGGAATGTTCGTTCCCAGAAGGTCCTCCTAATTATAAAGAAGGGATCACGAACCATAAAATATGGCACATAATGATACCACTTAACCCCATGATCCCTGAAAAAATCGATAATTTCATTTTTCATGCCGAGTTCTTCAGCAGCGACAATTGCCGCAGCGCGCTGACATTTTGAACCCAGGTATAGCATGGCGATACGATGGCAGAATCCATGGACAAAAAAAAGGTCCTTAGCCCTTTTATAATCCTGGAATCGAGACCAGCCATCCATGATGACCAGCAAGATGTGAACAAAGGAGAACACAAAACAAATAACCCAGAAAACGGTGAAAAAAACTACTTCCGAAGCTATAGAATTAACCATGAAATACCAATAGATGTAGGACTCCAGAATAAAAAGCAAAAGAGACCAATGTAGGAGCCTGCCAACTTTCAGATAGGAAATATACCAGGCAGGTTGTTCTGGAAGATAGGGGGATTTCATGTTCAAATATAGGAATATTTGCCCTAAAGCATTACTCAAACTGTACTACTCCTGTTAATTTAAGAACACATTATTTATAATCTAAGCCGCCATGAATTTCTAGGTCTTTTTTTATATCTTCCTCCCATAAACTATAAAAACACAACTATGTCAGGATTATTAGACTTACTTAACAGCCCGGCAGGCCGGCAAGTGATCAGTGGAGTAGC
Organism: Flavobacteriaceae bacterium; assembly: GCA_965212205.1. Classification (GTDB taxonomy): domain Bacteria; phylum Bacteroidota; class Bacteroidia; order Flavobacteriales; family Flavobacteriaceae; genus JAHEJJ01. Next base: position 948,018 of record CBDBUX010000011.1, on the reverse strand, counting down.
GAATCAGACGGGAGAATCTGAGAACAAAACTGCCGATGTACTGAGTATGGCCATGCCTTTACTTGTGGGTGCGATGAAAAAAAATGTATCATCGCCAGGTGGAGCAGAAGGACTTATGAATGCACTCTCCTCAAAACATAGCGGAGGAATACTGGACGATCTTGGTGGATTATTCGGTGGCGGAGTAGACAACTCTGTAATGGAAGACGGTGCCGGAATTTTAGGTCATGTCTTTGGGAATAAACAAAGTAATGTGGAGATGGCTCTAAGTCAGAAATCAGGGGTTGACTCAGGAACCATCGGGAGCATTCTAAAAATTGCTGCGCCGATTGTCATGGGCTATTTAGGACGTCAAACCTCTCAAAACAATGTAAGTGATGCTTCGGGTATGAATAATTTGCTAGGAGGTCTGCTAGGCGGACAACCGGCCCAGAACCAAAGCCTCCTCACCACCCTGCTCGATGCGGATGGCGATGGAAGTATACTCGACGATGTAGCGGGTATGGTTATGAATGGTGGTAAAAAGAAGGGTGGAATTGGTGGTTTGCTGGGGGGATTATTCGGAAAATAATCGTCCAGGTAAACAGCTTAACACTATTTAACAATACCGCCTGCTTTCGCAGGCGGTTTTTTTGTATCTTTTAAAGAAAGCAATTATTATGAAAAATTTCGCGCGCATCTTTCTAACGGTCTTGATGGTTTCATCTCTATTACTTTCCTGTAGTAGCTCAAATAAACAGGTAAATCTCAGCGAGGAGGAAAAAGCGGTTTTTGAAAATACCGATCAGGATACGGTAAAGATCGCGGATGCGGAGAACGAATATGAAATTCTAATCATCGAACCCGGCTTTTATACCTGGTTGAATAGTATTGCCAGACCGGAAGGTTATTATTCTCAGCACTTTCTTGAGAACCGAAATGAACTTTTTGTGCTCGAATGGAATCGCCGGGTATTGTTCCCCACCCAGTATGATGCGCAGCTTTATATGTGGCAGATCAATTATAACCGCACCATTGACTACGGCTATGATGTAAACTACAAGCTCTATAATTATTTCATATATATCCAAAGGAAGTATAATCAGCGTTTGGGGCCTTACCTTCCTAGAATATAAAACCTATATTTGCTGCCGGAAAATCTAAAGCATGGATAGATTGAAGCAGCGTTGGGGTATTGACTCCAATTTTCAGCTCCTGATAATTTTTATTGTTTTTGCGATCACGGGATCGGCCTCGGTTTATGTTGCCAAGCCTTTTTTGATATGGATCGGGATGAGCAAAACCAGTTTTCCCGAAGCCTGGTGGGGTCAATGGCTATATTGGGTGCTGAGGATTCTGCTTATATTTCCCATTTACCAGGTATTGCTTATTGTATTTGGCTGGCTTTTTGGACAGTTCAGGTTTTTTTGGAATTTCGAAAAGAAAATGCTGAGCAGGATGGGACTCGGCTTTCTCTGGAAAGATAAAGCTTGAACTACTTCGTGAGTTCCTCGAGTTGTCCTGTTTCCTTTCTTTTAATGATAAAAGTATAAATCCACATTAATGTAAACGACGGGAACCAATCTAATCCCGGCACCAATTCCTCGAAAAAGGCGATTACCCCCGCTATCTGGCCTATCCTTCCCTTGTACATGCGCGTCATTAACCAGCCTGCCACCGGAGCCCAAATAAGATCAAAGAATTCACCGATACCGGGCAGGATAAAGGAAGACATACCTATGGCATCGAACAACAGGCCCAGCAGGAGATATTTAATTTTATTTTCCTTCATTAATAGTGGATTAGAAAAATCAATGCAGATTAGAGCTGATCAGTTTCAGAAACTCGTTACGTGTCTCAATGGTTTCGAATTGTCCTCTGAATCCTGAAGTCGTGGTAACCGAATTCTGCTTTTGTACTCCGCGCATCATCATACAAAGATGTGCCGCCTCGATAACTACCGCCACCCCTTTAGGACGCAGTGTATCGTTAATACATTCGAGAATATCCTGTGTTAGACGCTCCTGAACCTGTAAACGACGGGCAAATACATCCACTATCCTCGGGATCTTGCTAAGCCCAACAATATATTTGTCGGGGATATAGGCAATATGTGCTTTACCAAAGAAGGGCAACAGGTGGTGTTCACAAAGTGAATACACCTCAATATCCTTAATGAGTACCATCTCGTCATATTCTTCCGCAAACATGGCACTTTTCAGGATCTCCACGGCATCTTGCTTATATCCCTGAGTGAGGAACAACATAGCCTTGGCTGCCCGTTCTGGTGTTTTTGTCAATCCCTCCCGGTCTAAATCTTCTCCGATTTCATCGATGATTTTGGAATACCTTTCCTTTACCTCATTGGTGACTTCAATATTGTATTCTTCCAGATTCTGATATGGCGCCATAATGTATTTCGTCTTGAAAACCGCATAAAGGTAAGGCATTCGTACTAAAATCCGCTAACCGGAGCCATGTTCAACACAATCATAAGGCAATGGTCTTACTATACCAGTCGATGTGAAGTATTTTGCAGAATAAGGGGTAATGATTACTTTCACAGCCTAATCGAGGGCTGATGATCAAAGCGACCAATATTGAAAAATCTTTTGGCAATCTTAAAGTGTTAAAAGGGTTAGAACTTCATATCGAAAAAGGGGAAATTGTTTCGATTGTTGGTGCCTCCGGCGCTGGAAAAACAACCTTGCTACAAATCCTGGGTACCCTCGATGTCCCCTCCAATAAAAAGAAAAGCAAACTGGAGATCAACGGAATAGATGTTACGGCTCTGAAAGATAAATCTTTGGCACGCTTTCGTAACCGTGAGATCGGATTTATCTTCCAATTTCATCAGCTGCTCCCCGAATTTTCGGCTTTAGAGAATGTATGTATCCCTGCCTTTATTAAAAAGACAGCCCGACCAAAAGCCGAAACACGTGCATTGGAATTACTCGACTTTTTAGGCTTAAAGGACCGTCAACACCACAGACCCAATGAATTGTCGGGTGGGGAGCAGCAACGCGTAGCGGTAGCCCGGGCGTTGATCAATAATCCCTCAATTGTCCTGGCCGATGAGCCCAGCGGGAATCTCGACTCGGAAAGTGCCGATAATTTACACAAGCTATTCTTTCAACTCAGGGACGAATTTGGTCAAACCTTCGTTATTGTCACCCATAATGAGGAGCTAGCTGATATGGCCGACAGAAAACTTACCATGATAGACGGCCAGATTGTAGATGGAAACCTATAAGGACTTACTCCAATTTATCAAAAAACCCGAATACCATCAGATTAAGGGTTGGGATCTTAAAACAAGGATGTCACTCTTGATAAAACTATTGGCTTTGTCACTATTACTAAGCTTTGCCATCGCTATCTTTCTTTCGATTCTTGAAATAATCACTGAACTGGAATTAGGAGAGCACGCCATCGATCAGTTATTTGACGAATACAGTCCGTTATTTATTCTGCTGGTCGTGGCAATACTGGCTCCGATAATCGAAGAATTGATATTTCGAGGACCAATGTATCTGTTCAGGAAAAGTAGATATTTTGGCTTTTTCTTCTATCTGATCACCTTGATATTTGGTTTTTACCATATTACGAATTTTGAGATCAGCCCTACTGTAATTTACTTAGCGCCGTTGTTGGTTGCACCACAGCTGTGTATAGGTTTAATCCTGGGGTACGTTCGGGTGAAACTAGGTCTTATTTGGGCAATGGTATTGCATTCCATGTATAATGTCGTATTGGTGGGGCCAATTGTTTTGGCCCAAATTCTTGAAATCCCAATGCCATGAATTCCAAAGAACTAAAAGACTTTCTCGAAGCAAAAGTTGAACAATATCATCAGCCGGAATTTTTAAAGGATGATCCCATTTGCATTCCTCATAATTTCACCAGAAAAGAAGACATAGAGATCAGTGGCTTCCTTACCGCCACCATTGCCTGGGGAAACAGAAAAAGCATTATAAAAAGTGCAACCCGACTTATGGAAATCATGGAGTGGGATCCTTATAGATATATAATGGAGTTTGATTCCAATCATTCCGACAACCTATCAGGATTTGTTCACCGAACTTTTAATGACAAAGACCTGGAATACTTTTTCATCGCCCTGAAACATCTTTATACGGCTTATGGCGGACTCGAACCTATCTTTGCACATCATGCAACAGAAGACAGTCTTCAACCTGCTATAGCTGCCTTTAAACGTCATTTTTTTGAACTGGATCATCCCGGGAGGAGCACGAAGCATATCTCAGACCCCGAGAAAGGATCAGCCGCAAAACGTATTAACATGTTCCTCAGATGGATGATAAGAGACAACAGCGGAGGTGTTGATTTCGGATTATGGCACCGTCTGAATCCTTCCCAACTTTCTTGCCCACTGGATATTCATTCCGGAAGAGTAGCAAGAAAATTAAGGCTTTTAGATCGGAAACAAAGCGATGCCAAAGCCGTGGCAGAGCTGGATTTGAATCTACGGAAACTTGATCCCTTAGATCCGGTGAAGTACGATTTTGCTTTATTCGGACTCGGGGTTTTCGAAAAATTTTAAGGGATATTTACAGTCGACGCACATTAAACAAAAAAGGCAATTTCTTAGATATTCGGCTGATCAAAATAGTGATTTGATAATTATTCAATTATAATAAAACAATATTCATATTATTTTCATACTATTCTTGCGTATTTAATAATTATTTTCCTAAAATGTTAAAGTATTTAAAATTTTTTTTTGTAAATTAATTCTGTCTTTTACAAACAACCAATTACCGACTAATGACACCGAACGTCTTAATCAAAGCGGCGGATGTATACTCGTTATTCCTTAGAGAAGAGAAAGGAATTCCTGGAGATGAAAATTTCTGGTGAATATCAGTATTGGGACCTCATAAAATATCCAAAAATCATCCGGAATCAATGCTTGAAAGAGCGGGTTTTTAAAATTCTCGTGGATCTGAGAGAAATGGAAATCGACCAGATGCCTATCGTAGAGCAGTTTTTTATCGGAGAACATATTGCCGAAGTACTCAAAGACCATATTAAAATTGCCATAGTCTGGAACGGGCTTTATCATAGCAGGTTCTTTCAATCCGTGGCCACCAACAGGGCCGCACTTTTAAGAGTGTTCCGGTCCGAGAAAAATGCGGAAATCTGGTTGTTGAGGGATCGGGAAAATGAGCCGATGATTTTTAATTCTAACCGATGAGAAATTCAATCACCTGCAAGACCTAAATTACCCAAGTCCAAGTTTATTTTCTTCCCATCGGTGGCCACAGACTTATAGATCGCTTCAACAATAATCATATCTCTCTTTCCCATTTCTCCTGGCGCCCTGTTTGTTCTGTTTTCCAGAATATGCAACGCAAAATCATCCATCTGCAATTTTTGCTGGCTTTCCTGTGGAAATTCAATTTTACCCTTAGAAGTGGTTCCGCTCAGAGGTATATAAGTGCTCGCCGGGTCCAACTCGAACCATCCATCGGTACAAGAAGCACGAAGCCGGTTCGCCCTTATATTGTGCGAAGTCATAATATTAGCCATTGCTCCCCCTTCGAATTCAAATTGAGCGGTCATAGTTTCGTCTGTATCCTTAAAATATTCAGGTCGAGTGCTGAATTCCTGTGCAGAAACAGATACAGGGTTCTTACCCGTACAATAGATGGCGCTTTGTATGGCGTATACCCCCATATTCATCAATGCGCCGCCACCGGACAAGGTTTTATTAAGACGCCATTGGTGCGGATTTCCGACAGACCTGTATGCTGCTTCAGCCATAACATAGAGCGGTTCTCCGAAGGTTTTTTCTCGAACAAAACGTTTAATCTCCCGGGTGTAGGGTTCAGAGTGGAGCCGGTAACCCATACCCAGTCGAACCCCAGCCTCATGGCAAGCATTAATAATAGCATCGCATTCCTCCACGCTGATGGCCATGGGTTTTTCACATATCACATGCTTGCCTGCCAGGGCAGCGCGGATTGAGAATTCGGCATGCATTGAATTTGGCAATACTACATAAACGATGTCGATATCGTTGTTTTGGGCAATGTTATCAAAATTCTTATAGTTATAAATGTTTTTCTCTTTCAGCCCATATTTTGTGGCCCATTGTTTTTCTTTGGCCGGTGTTCCGGTAACTATACCTGCAAGATGACAGTATTTGGTCTGCTGTAAGGCTGGTGCCAGCTGATAAGTGCTGTAACTTCCTAAGCCGACAAGGGCAACACCAAGCGATTTTTGCGAGTTCTTGTTAGTGTTCATGCCACAGGCCAATGGCATACTTGAAGTCAGGGCAATACCGGCCATACCGGTAGATAGCTGATGAGCAAAGGACCTTCTTGAGATTTTCTTCATTTCTCCAGACGATTTCTTGTTTTCTCTTAAAGATAATAAACTATCTGTATCCCAAGGCCAGACCAGTCGTGTATGCAGTTAGCCTTCAAAAGTCTCGATTGATAGGCAGAAATTCCTATTTTTAGCCTTCAAACCAGAATTCCATGAAAATTAACTCTTTACGAAATATAGTATTACTTTCTTTTTGCGCCGTTTTCGCTCTTAATGCCCAGGAACGCAAACTGGTCATCGACACTATTGTCCGTACCCAGCACAGTGTTACTGTAAACGGTGCCTCTTTTAATTATACGGCCCAAACGGGGACACAACCAGTTTGGGATGAATCTGGCAAACCAATTGCCTCTTTGCATTATACTTACTATACTCGAAATGATATCAAAGACCGTACTTCCAGGCCTTTAATGATTTCCTTTAACGGAGGTCCGGGTTCGGGATCTGTTTGGATGCATTTGGCTTATACCGGCCCCAGGGTGCTAAATATAGATGATGAAGGCTATCCTGTTCAACCCTATGGCGTACGACAAAATCCGTATTCCGTTCTCGATGTTACCGATATCGTATATGTTAATCCCGCAAATACAGGATATTCGCGCACCATTCCCGAAACTGGCGATGAAGTGGACAGGAGTAAATTTTTTGGGATCAATGCCGATACTAAATATCTCGCCGAGTGGCTCAATACTTTTGTGACTAGAAATAACCGTTGGCGATCACCTAAGTACATCATAGGTGAAAGTTACGGAGGCACCCGGGTTATGGGCCTTTCACTTGCCCTTCAAAATCAGCAATGGATGTATCTCAATGGCGTGATCATGGTATCGCCGGCAGATTACAAGGTTATTCGTGTAGGAGGTCCGGTGAGCAGCGCGATGAACCTCCCCTACTATACTGCAGCAGCCTGGCATCAGAAAGCGCTGTCGGCAGAATTGCAGGCCAAAGACCTTCTCGAAATATTGCCTGAATCAGAAAAATACACCATCAATAAGCTGATCCCGGCCATTGCCAAAGGTGGTTTTATAAGCGAGGAAGAAAAACAGTCGGTGGCGGAAAGGATGGCCTATTATTCGGGTCTTACCACTAAAGAAATCCTCGATCACAACCTGGTGGTACCTACCTCCTACTTCTGGAAGGCTTTGTTGCGCGAAAAAGGCGGGTATACTATTGGCCGGCTCGATAGTCGTTATCTGGGGATCGATAAGCAACTTGCCGGCGATAGACCGGATTACAACTCAGAGATCACCTCCTGGTTACACAGTTTTACTCCCGCGATCAACTACTACTTGCAGGAAGAACTAAATTTCAAGACCGACATTAAATACAATATGTTCGGTCCTGTAAGACCCTGGGATAATAAGGACGATAATACCAGAGACAATCTTCGCCAGGCCATGGCGCAGAATCCCTATTTAAATGTCTTGATACAAAGCGGATATTACGACGGGGCCACCACCTATTTCAATGCCAAATATACCATGTGGCAAATCGATCCCAGCGGAAGAATGAAGGATCGTTTTGAATTCAAAGGATATCGAAGCGGACATATGATGTATCTCAGAAGAGAGGATCTGGAAAAGGCTAATAATGATATCCGTAACTTCATCAGACGAACACTTCCCAAAAACGAAAGTGCCAAATATTAATCATTTCGATATAATAAACTGATAATCAGAATTATGTGTTAGGTTTATAGGGGCGAACTGTCTTTATGAATTTCCTTGATTATCGATACTAATTTGCCCATCGGTTCGTTAAAGGGTTAGACATAATCTTACTATAACCCAATTCGTTATGATAAACAATAAATTTTTCGGCTTTTTAGCCGCCTTTCTATTGGTATTCTTTATTTCCTGTGAGAGCTCGGACGATCCAGGCTCGGATACCGAATCGATTTCAATACCATCAATTGAAACCATGGCGTACGACTTTGAGAGTTTTACCGCCGAACCTGGCTCGGCCCAGGGAATTGGTCAAAAGGCTGCACCCAATGGAAATTGGGTCTTCTCCCGACTAGTTGTCGGTGTGTGGAATTCGGCCCTGTTTACCACTCTTGCAGTACCTGTAGCATCTTTCCACGCTGCTGTTAATCAGAATGCTGAAGTGATCGGCGATCTGAAATGGCAATGGTCTTATGCGGTAGGTGGTTTTACCAGTGAATATACCGCCAGGCTCACCGGAGAAATTTCCGGAGAGGAAGTGCTTTGGGAGATGTATATCACCAAAGAAGGTATTGAAGGTTTCGATGAATTCCTTTGGTTCACTGGAGTATCAGATCTCAATGGAAATTCGGGCCACTGGTTACTCAACGAAGGCCCCGAACGTCCTGATCCGATCCTGCGTATCGATTGGGAAATAGAAGGCGAAGAAATCGGAAGCATTCGTTATACCTGGGTAAGGGAATTGGATGCGAATGAAAACGACGACCTCTTTAAGGACAGTTATTTGGAGTATGGACTCCAGGAAGGGGATTTCGACGCCTATTTCGATGCACATACTTTCGATGAAAACACAGAGGATTTTGTCGATATTAGAATAGAATGGAATAGAGCCGATTATTTCGGTCGTGTGCGCGCTCCCAGATATTTTGAAGATGAATTATGGCACTGCTGGGATGGCATGGGAGACGATGTTGCCTGTGAATAATTGAATCAGTTTTATAAAATAGCTAAAAGCCCTGCAGGATACATGCAGGGCTTTTTTTATGCCCTTGTCATAAGTCACCAACAGAATAATCACATTTTGTATCTTTCCGATCTAAACAGTGCAAACCCATGACCCATCGACGATTTGCCCAACTAGTCATAATTGCCAGTATCGTATATAACTCCGAAGCTCAGGCCCAGGACTGGGCTGCATTGGGGCATTTTGCCAAAGCCAATGAACAACTTCAACCCCCTGCGGCAGATGAAAACCGTGTAGTGTTTATGGGTAACTCCATAACCATTGGTTGGCTCGAACACTATCCCGAATTCTTTGAAAACAAACCATATGTAAATCGGGGTATCGGCGGACAAACCACACCCCAGATGTTACTGCGTTTCCGCCAGGATGTGGTATCATTAAAACCTAAGGTAGTGGTACTTTTAGCGGGCACAAATGATATTGCTGGAAATACGGGACCTTCTACGATCGGTATGATCATGGATAATATTAAAGGCATGATAGAGATCGCCAGATCGAACAATATAAAAGTAGTATTGGCCTCGGTACTCCCTGCTGCCGACTACCCTTGGAAACCAGGTTGTAAGCCCCATATTAAAATACCAAAACTCAACAACTTACTATTAGAATATGCAGAGGAGCATAATTTGGTGTATCTAGACTATTTCTCGGCCATGAAAGATCATCAAAATGGGATGCAAGAAGCCTTGGCCTATGATGGCGTTCATCCAAATCTGGAAGGTTACCAAACCATGGCGCCCTTAACTGAGGCTGCTATTAAAAAGGCGTTAACCCACTAAGAATATGGTGCTATGATCAGGGAAAAATCGTTTTACTATTCGCCTTATCGCTCCAATTGAACATGGCTCATGAAATACAAAACATAATTCCTCTGGAAACGGATTTCGGAATTCATAATAAAGAGATCCAAAAGGATGCCCCGCTTCGGGTCGGGGTTATAGGGTTAGTACATACACATGTACATTGGATTCTGGGCCGGCAGGATCAGGGTGATATCAAAATCGTAGGAATTGTTGAACCTAACAGAGCATTAGCTGCTGAGTATGCCAAACAGCACGGGTATTCCATGGACATCGTCTACGATACCATGGAAGAGATGGTCACCAAAACCCAGCCGCAGGCGGTAACAGCATTTAATACGATTTATGGACATCTTGAAGTCGTTCAGTTTTGCGCTCCCCGCGGCAATTCATGTAATGGTTGAAAAACCACTTGGCGTGAACTGGGAACACAGCCAGGAAATGTTAAAGCTGGCCAAAGAACATAATATACACTTGCTTACCAATTATGAAACATCCTGGTATGGCAGCAATTTATGAAGCCTACAAGCGAATACATGAAGAAGGGGCCATCGGAGATTTGCGCAAAATAGTCTTTCACACCGGTCATCCCGGTCCAATCGAGATAGGCTGTAATCCGGAGTTTCTCGAATGGCTGACCGATCCCAAGCTTAATGGAGGTGGCGCCCTGACCGATTTTGGATGTTATGGTGCAAATATCACAACCTGGTTGATTAAAGGCACCGTACCGCTAACCGTATCCTGCACGGTTCAGCAAATAAAACCCGATCTCTACCCCAGGGTGGAAGATGAAGCTACCCTTATCCTTACCTACCCCACAGCACAAGTCATAATCCAGGCCTCATGGAACTGGCCTCACAATGTCAAGGACATGGAGGTCTATGGCCGTAAAGGATATATTATATGTCGGAACAGTACCGACATGCTTCAGTTCGAAAGTGGTGATGAGAAACCAGTCGCGTTTGAAGCTCCGGAATTGGCCGAGGGATTTCACGATCCATTCGCCCTGCTCCACCAGGTGGTGGTTAAAGGATATCATCTTCCAGAATATGATCTTTCCGGACCGGAGAACAGCAAAATCGTAATGCAAAATTTTGCATGCTGCACAACATTCAGCAAAAACAGGGAAGACGATAACCTGGAATGAGTTCTTTAAAGATGAATCCTCAGAATGATATTTCGATAAATGACATCAGACCAACCCCTTTCGAAAAATGCAACCCACTGCCTTTATTATACATGTCATTATCGCACTGTCGAGAATAAAAAAGGCGCGTGCTGGGATCAAAGCCTGAAAAATATTTCTGTGGTTGAAGCAAAACGCCGGGCTATTTTTACCAGGATTTACTCAGGTCTCTGTATTGCATGCATTTACCTGTTAGTTGGCTGTTACGCCTATGCCCAGGAGCCTGAAAAAAAGAATCCATTTCATTTCTCTGCTGAGATCAATCTTGGCAAGACCATGGAAGCGAATACTAATTTCCCGGAAACCAAGATGCAAAAAAGTGCTTTTATAAGCATAGGATGGCTTCAGCAGAACAGAGATCGGGAATGGGCTAAGAGATTGAAAAACCCAAGAACCGGTCTTACTTTCGGCTATACGGATTTTGGAAATAGTGAAAGCATCGGTTACGCACTCAGCCTGCTCCCCTATCTGGAGTTATATCCATTTTCGAAAGACGCTCAACGCTGGAGATTAAAAACATCACTCGGCATATCCTATCTGAGCAAGCAATTCGATTCGGTTACAAATCCATTTAACCGGGCGGTCAGTACCAATTACAAATGGGCATTTAGGACACTGCTCTACTACGACCTTTCGAAACGTAAAAAAGTCAGCTGGCGGGTAGGCCTGGGCTATACCCATAATTCAAATGGTCATACCCGATTGCCTAATCAGGGCCTGAATTCTCTTGTAGCCACTGTAGAAGCAGAATTTATGAGTGCAAAATCCCTTCAAGAGATTCGACCCTATAAAAAAGATACAACCGCGACAAGAACCAAAGAACGCTACATAAATATAAGGGCAGGTATCGGACAGAATGTTCTCTCTGAGGTTTATAACGATAAAAAGGAAGTATATTCTTTCGCTTTCTCTACCGGAAAGATTATCAACTCTACATTTAAACTGGGACTCGGTATGTTTTATAGGGTATATGAGCATTATTACGACTATATAGATCAGGGCGAAGCCCTAGTTGAGGAGTTCTACCCCTATTTTGCCGACGATCCATTGGCATATGCTTCCAATTTTGGAGTAATGGTAGAAGGAGAAATACTGCTGGGCCATGTTGGTGCAGAGTTCGGCATAGGATTAAATATTTATAAACCTGCCTATAAGATCGACTGGCAACTCAATGAAGGGGATACATATTTAAGTGGAACCGAACTGGTAACTACCCTCGGCGAGCTTAATTCGTACTATGAAATCAAACGTTCCATACCCACCCGGCTGGGCCTTAAATGGTATTTTATCAGTACCCGCAAATCGCCAACCCACAATGTCTTCCTTGGTGCTCACATCAATGCCAATCTGGGTCAGGCAGATTTTACAGAATTGAGTCTGGGGTATGAATATCGATTTAAACCGAAGAACAAATAGACCGATAATTACCATCTGACCTGATGAGTTTAGAAAAGATCAGCATCTTAATGCCTTTTAAGAACACGGCTGAATTTTTGCCAAATTGTATCGACTCGATTCTCGATCAATCGTATCACAATTGGGAACTCCTGGCCGTAAACGATCACAGTTCCGACCAAAGCAATGCCATTTTATCCCGTTATGCCCAACAGGATGATAGGATTACTGTCGCCACCAATAATGGAAATGGTATCATTCCGGCACTTCGCAGGGCATTTTTGGCCAGTAAGGGGAATCTGATCACAAGAATGGATTCTGATGACCTGATGCTAAAAACAAAGCTGGAAACTATGGCAAATAGCCTGCGCAAGTCAGGACCCGGGCATGTTGCGATAGGGCAGGTTCGCTATTTCTCCGAAACGGGGATCAGCGATGGATATGCGCGTTACGAAAAATGGATAAATGGTCTGACCGCCAAAGGAACTAATTACAGCGAGATCTATAAAGAATGTGTTATCCCGTCTCCGGCGTGGATGGTATACCGCAAAGATCTTGAAAAAGCAGGGGGGTTCGAGGCTGACCGCTATCCCGAAGACTACGATCTAACCTTTAGATTTTATAAACATCAAATCCAATGTTTGGCTTCTGATCAGGTATTGCATATGTGGAGAGACTACGCCACAAGAACTTCCAGAACCAGTGAACACTATGCCCAAAACTACTTTCTGGACATTAAAGTCCATTATTTTCTGAGTCTTGATTACGATCTGGCCAGGCCACTTGCCATTTGGGGCGCAGGGACCAAAGGAAAGACCATAGCCCAACTTTTACTCCAAAAAAATGTGGAGTTTTATTGGCTTTGTGACAATCCGAAAAAGATCGGCAAGAAAATATACGGTTGCGAACTTCTGCCCTTTACATTTTTGGAATCTCTTGACAAACCGCAAAGTATTATCAGTGTAGCCAACGCAGCAGCTCAGAAAACAATTCGGGACTATTTAAGAGGACTTGGGTTAAATCGGGCAGACTCATTTTTCTTTTGCTAGATTTGGATCAAACATTACATGCCTGGTGATATTTAACTTTTAATTATCAGCATAATGCCCCCTAAATTCGGACCTTAAATTGTTATATTTGTCAAATCAAAGTTGTGAATGCAGTTTAAATATCCGGAACTTCTTTGGGCCCTTTTGCTTCTCCTTATCCCGGTCCTGGTTCATCTTTTTCAACTTCGCAGATTTAAAAAGACCTCATTTACCAATGTCAGCCTTCTTAAGAAAGTGCAGGCGCAAACAAGAAAAAGCCGTACTCTAAAAAAATGGCTGCTGCTGATTAGCAGGATGCTATTATTTACCGCTCTTATCTTCGCTTTTACACAACCTTTTTGGGCTTCTGAAAAGGCTCTAGCAGAAAAAGATACGGTAATTTATATAGATGATTCCTTTAGCATGCAGGCCCGTTCAGAATCCTCGGACCTCCTGCAGGTGGCCATACAGGATCTGATCAGGGAGTTTCCACCCGAAAGCGAATTGAGTTTGTTTACCAATGAACATACTTTTGAGCAGGTAACACTGGCAGGAATCCAGAATGAATTACTTGGCCTAACGCATTCTTTCCGGCAACTAGACCTTCAAGAGGTGATGATCAAGGCCCGGTCTTTGTTTCATAAAAGACCAGGAAGCAAAAAAGAACTCTGGATCGTATCAGATTTTCAACAATCGATGTATAAACCGACAGATTCATTACCTGATACAGATGTTCATCTAGTACGTCTCCTCCCCCAGCCTCTTTCGAACATTAGCCTGGATTCTGTATATATTAGCGACACCACGCCAACCCAACTTGAGTTAAAGGCTCTTCTAAGCAGTAGCGGGGAGGTGGAGAGTACTCCCATCTCTATTTGGAATAAAGATCAGCTCATCGCGAAGACCGCTGTAAATTTTGGGGAAAACGGGAGATCGGCAGTCGATTTTAGCCTCCCCAGGAATTCGGTGATCGATGGTAAAATTCAGCTCAACGATGGTGGCCTGAGCTACGACAATCAATTATACTTTAATATCAATGCAAAAAACAAGATAAAGATCCTGGTCGTGGGAGATATATCCGCCGAGTTTCTCAGGCGGATATTTGATGAGAACGAATCTGAGTTAACATTCCACACACCAGATAATCTGAATTATTCATCTATTGATCAACAGGATCTAATATTACTTAATCAGTTAGAACGAATTCCGTCTTCAATGCAGAATGCCCTGGTATCGTTTAAGGAAGAGGGAGGAAGCTTGATAATAATACCAGCCGACAATGCCAACCTTGAGAGTTATAACGACTGGCTTGGCGATCGATTCGGCACCTATTATGGCGAGTATGTGGACACAGAACAGTTGATCACGACCATATCATTCGATCATCCGCTTTACAAAAATGTGTTCGAAAAATCGGTAAGCAACTTTCAGTACCCAAAAGTTAATGGATACTATAAAACAAGAAGCAGAACACCTGCTATTCTCAGCTACCAAAACGGCGACTCGTTTTTAACCGGGGGTGAAGGTCTGTATATCTTCACAGCTCCTATAGATCCTAATAATTCGAATTTTATAAATTCTCCCCTCATCGTTCCAAGTTTTTATAATATCGGTACCTCGAGTTTAAATCTGCCAGCACTCCAACATGTTCTGAGCTCCAGTACCCGTATAGATATTCCTATAGCCCTGCAGAGCGATGAAATTGTAAAAGTTGTAAAAAACGATTACGAGTTCATACCACTTCAACGATCATTTTCCAATAGAACCACTCTCAACTTCGATGAGTATCCTTCCGAGGATGGTATTTTTGACATCATTCTGCAAGACACTATCGTGAGCAAGATTAGTTTTAACTACCCAAGGACGGAGAGCGAATTACGATATGCCGACCTTACCAATGCCCCAGTGGCCAGCTTGAGCGAGGATATACCCGGATTAGCCTCCAATTTGGAAGATCGCAATAAACTAAAGGAGCTTTGGCAATGGTTTATTATTTTAGCCCTGCTGTTTGTATTAGCAGAGGTTCTGGTACAAAAATTTATGAAATGAACGTACTCATAAAATCTGCCGTTGTTGTAGATCATACCAATAAAAAACTCGATCAAAAGAAAAGGGACATTCTTATCAAAAATGGAGTGATCGACAAAATTGCGGCCAGAATTGAGAAGATAAAGGGCGTCAAAATTATAGAAAGGCCAAATTTGCATGTCTCGAGAGGTTGGTTCGACAGTAGTGTAAGTTTTGGTGAACCCGGTTTTGAAGAGCGCGAAACCATTGCTAATGGGCTTGCAGTAGCTGCACATAGTGGTTTTACCGACATTGTTCTGAATCCCAATACCCATCCGATACCCGATAGCAGTGGGGATATCGCATTTTTGTTGAAGCGCAGCGAAGAAGGCCCGAGCAGTTTGTATCCGCTTGGCGCTTTAACAGTTAAGAGTGAAGGCAAAGAACTTGCCGAGCTCTATGATATGAAAAATTCGGGCGCAGTAGGTTTTTACGATTACCAAAAGCCACTGGAGAATGCCAATCTATTAAAACTGGCATTACAATACAGCCAGGTTTTTAATGGCCTTATCTTATCCTTTCCAATGGATCGGCAAATTGCAGGAGTAGGCGTTGTAAATGAAGGTGAAATATCTACTGCATTAGGGTTAAAAGGGATTCCAGCCCTGGCCGAGGAGTTGCAAATCGCAAGAGACCTTTTTATACTGGAATATACTGAAGGGTCGCTCCATATCCCTACCATATCCACTGCCAGATCTGTACAACTTATCGCTGAAGCAAAGAAAAAAGGACTCGATGTTAGTTGCAGTGTAGCTGTACATAATTTATGGCTAACCGACGAAGTCCTGGAAGGATTCGACAGCAATACCAAAGTGCAACCCCCCTTAAGAAATCATAAAGACATAAAATCATTAAGGCGGGCTCTAAAAGACGGTATAATCGATTTGGTCACCTCAGATCATACACCATTGGATATCGAGTTAAAACGAATCGAATTCGACAATGCAGCTTATGGGAGCATAGGACTGGAGACCGCTTTTGGGATTTTAAACCAAATTTACGACACCGCCACAGCCATCGACATCCTTTCCAGAGGCCGACGTCGGTTTCAGGTTCCCGAAACGACGATATCGGAAGGAAAAGAGGCCAATCTAACGATCTTTGATCCCGATGTGAGCACCACCTTTACCAAGAACGACATACGCTCCACATCAAAGAATAGTATTTTCCTGGGAGAACGCCTTAAAGGAAAAGTTTATGGCGTATGTGCCCATAGACAGATCAAACTAGCACAATAAATACCTCATGACCGACACCTTAAAAGGCAAAACCACGGCCATTATCGCCTATCTCACTATGGTAGGTGCACTTATCGCGATCACCATGAACCTGGAGCCAAAATATGAGTTTGCCCGCTTTCATACCCGTCAGGCTTTTGGCTTACATCTGGTATTTCTCGGATGTGCCATCTTCCTGAGCGTCTCCTTCAATGAATATGCCTGGTACGGATTGTATATATTTTACATCGTTTTATGGTTTTATGGATTTTTAAGCGCCCTGAACAACTCCAAAAAACCAGTGCCTTTATTAGGTATATATTTTCAAAAATGGTTTACATTTATCCAGTGAATATAGATTCGGTGTACGCGTTGGCACGATTTTTTTAATCTTACCACAGAACACATCGTATAACAAGTTCGCTGACTAAACCTGCTTAATGAATTACAACCAACCTAATGAATACCAAGGATTTATCTTTATATCATCTGATACGCCCTCCGGCTCAAAATCTTCAGAAACCGCCGGTTTTATTTCTTTTTCACGGTTATGGCAGCGACGAAGCAGACCTCTTCTCTTTTGCGTCTGATTTGCCCGGCGAGTACTTCATTATTTCCGTCCGTGCACCTTTTGCCTTGCAACCCTTCGGATATTGCTGGTATACTATAAACTTCGGCGCAAGTTTTGGTAAATGGAGTGATATTGAACAGGCGTGCAAATCGCGGGATCTGATCCTTGATTTTATCGATGAAGCTGTTGATGCCTATGAACTGGATCCTGAACGGGTAAACCTGCTTGGGTTTAGTCAGGGCACTGTTTTAAGCTATGCAGTCGCGCTTTCCTATCCGGAAAAATTCGATAATGTGGTGGCCTTGAGTGGCTATATTGATGAAAATGTTCTGATGGCCGATTATGCCGGGAAAGACCATAGCCAACTGCGTATTTACGCTTCACACGGACAGGTTGATCAGGTGATCCCTCCTTCCTGGGCACAGCAGATACCCGAATTTCTTAATGGCCTGGGCATTGACTTTAAGTACGAAGAATTTCCTTCCGGTCATGGGGTGTCGCCTTCGAACTTCTATTCGTTTAAGAAGTGGCTGGAAGAAGACGCTTAATGACTTCTGGTATAGAGGAGATTGTCTATAAGGGTAAAATCGACACCTAGATCATCCTTGAGTTCATATTTGATGAGAAGCTCGCCCCAGAATTTTCCATCGGAAAAATCTGCAATCAGCCATTGGTGATTGAGCAGTTTAATTTTGTTGATCTTGAAGAAATTCTCCATTCCTTCGTAGGGCACAAGTGGATTGTCGCCTTTTTCCTCGTTGGTTTCCAATAGTTTATCGCTAATATATCGGGAAGGATCTTCCAAATCAAGGTGATCGTAATACGCCAGGGCATCATCGTTATTTTCGAGCGAGAAATACTGCATATCCAGATTTTGAAGCCTCACTAGCTGAATGGTGTCCCGAAGTTTCTCATTTCGCTCTTCGAGACTATGGAGCTGCGTCTCGATGTTTTTTTGAAGGTTGTTTCCACTCACCGCCAGGTAAAGAGCGATGAGTGCTGAAAAAATAAAGAGGTATAAGTATATATTTCGCTTCATAGGGCCAAAATTGTATTATAAATTGTAACCGATCATCGGGTTTTAGCAAGTCACAAAGCCAGATATTTGAACGATTTGACCCAGGGCTTCTCCCTCAGGCAACCGATACCACCAGGTTGTCGTAAGCCAAATGTACGTTTTTCGGAAGACTATGTTCCACCGCTTCGTGAAATCCGAGATAATGGCTGATATGTGTTAAGTAGGTTTTTTGCGGATTGACTTTCTCTATGAACTCCAGCGCTTCTTCCAAATTGAAATGGGAATGATGTTGTTCTATTCTTAATGCATTGATAGATAGTATTTTAATTCCTTTTATCTTATCTATTTCTTCACTATTTATAGTCTTTACATCTGTCAGGTATGCAAAGTTTTCTATGCGATAACCAAAGACTTGCAGCCGGTTGTGATAGGCCTCTACCGGTATCGCCTGTTTATCTCCTATTGTAAATGATACATCATTAAATACCTCATTGACCTGCACTGCCGGGGCGCCAGGATATCGGTTGCTATCCGCAAAAATATAGTCGAACCTTTTTCTGAGATTATCAACCACCCGTTTATGGGCATAGATGGGGATATCTCCCTGGCGGAAAAAAAAGGGTCTGATATCATCGATACCAGCCGTGTGATCCGAATGTTCATGTGTGAATAGGATGCCATCTAGGCGATTAACATTATGAGTCAGCATTTGCTGGCGGAAATCGGGTCCGCAATCGATAACATAGTTATAATCCTTCCAGGAAATCAGTATAGAAACACGAAGTCTTTGGTCTCGGGGATCATTGCTTTTACACACCGGATGGTCGCTCCCGATCACGGGGATACCCTGAGATGTCCCGGTACCCAAAAAAGTAATTTTCAACCCCTCGTCTATTTAAATCAAATTTATAACTTATTTATTTAATAGATTTCCCAATAATCTTAACTTTGTGCCTTCAAGCAGTTGATGAATGGCCTCTGTACTCAATAAGGAATCTGCATTTGAGAATATCCCTTCCCTAAAGGCTAAAGCCCTCAGGATTAATCTGAACCCCGATATTTATGGAACTTTTGCCGAAATCGGCGCCGGTCAGGAAACGGCCCGCCATTTCTTTCGTTCCGGCGGTGCTTCAGGGACGATCGCCAAGGCGATGAGTGCTTACGACAAGTCGTTTAGCGACGCGGTATACGGTCCGGAGGTAGATGGGCGCTACGTCACTCAAAGCAGGCTTAAGCGAATGCTGGAGCATGAAATGAACCTGATGGTACAGCGTATAGACCGAAAGGAACATCCAGACCGATTGTTTTTTACCTATGCCAATACCGTAGCCACCATCGATTTTTCGAAGCGATACAAAGGTCATGGATGGGTGGGAATCCGATTTCAATTAGATCCTAAACAGGAGGAGTTCGATGAGATCATTCTCCATGTGCGCTTTAAACAGAACGAAGCCAGGCTTCAGCAGGAAACGCTTGGAATAGTGGGCGTTAATCTCCTTTATGGCGCTTTCTATAAATACAACAAACCTCGAAAACTACTTAAATACCTTTATGACCACATCGATCGCGATACGATCGAAGTAGATATGGTTAATTTTTCAGGGCCCAATTTTAAGGATGTAGACAACCGCTTGATGAGCCTGCAGCTCATCAGGAATGACATGACCGATGCGGTTATGTTTGGTCCGGATGGAAACAATCTACTGCCTGCGGCTGCACTCTATAAAAAGAATATTCTGGCCTTGCGCGGGAGTTTCAGACCGGTTACCAAGGTAAATATGGACATGTTCCAGAAATCCTATGAAATATTTATTCGGGATCCCAGTGTGGAAGAAGATAACACTATGGTGATTTTTGAGATCACCTTGGCAAATCTCCGGGCTTCGGGTGAAATAGATGAAAGGGATTTTATGGATCGGGCCGAACTGCTTTGTAGTCTTGGGCATACCGTAATGATATCCAAATTCCAGGAGTATTTCAAGTTGGTAGAATATTTTAATAATTATACCAAGGCCAAGATCGCCCTTACCATGGGCGTCAATAATCTTATAGACGTCTTTGATGAAAAATATTACCGCCATCTTAGCGGTGGTATACTGGAGGCTTTCGGCAAGCTGTTCTTTAAAGATCTTATAGTATATCTCTACCCGATGAAGAACAATGAAACCGGGCAGGTGATGACCAGCAACAATATTAAGGTTCACCCTAGAATGAAAGAGCTCTACAAGTTCTTTAAATACAATGGTAAGGTGATGGATATTATTGATTACGATCCGGAGATCATGCATATTTTCTCGAGAGATGTCTTGAAAAAGATCCAAAATAGTGAAAGCGGATGGGAGGATATGCTGCCGGAAGGAATTGCTGAAATAATCAAGGAAGATAATCTCTTTACCAGCCAGGAGGAAAAGGCAGAAAAACAAAAGGTATCGTCCTGAAGACTTAACTGATAGTAAAAAAAGCCCATTCTTATCGAATGGGCTTTTTTATTTGAATCAAAGTATTTGGGCTGCGTGGTCCTTGGTTTTCACCTTGTCTATTACCCTGGAGACAACTCCATCCGGGTCTATTATAAAGGTTTTTCTGTGAATGCCATTGTATTCCCTGCCCATGAACTTTTTAGGTCCCCAGACCCCAAAACCATCGATTAGCTGCCGATCTTCATCCGCGATAAGGGCAAATGGAAACTTATATTTGTTTCTAAAATTAGATTGTTTTTTTTCCGAATCAGCGCTTACCCCAAGGAGTTCGTAGCCGGCTTGTTGAAGTTCCGCATAATGATCCCTTAGATTACAAGCTTCTGCCGTGCATCCCGGAGTACTGGCCCTTGGATAAAAAAACACGACCAACTTTTTCCCATTATAATCGGAAAGCCTAACCGTATTCCCATCCTGATCCCTTGCGGTGAAATTTGGTGCCTTATCCCCTACTTTCAATGTTTTCATAGTCAATTTTAATTAAATTCGCGTTCAATTTTGTGCAAAAATAACAAAATGACCAAAGCCAAAAAAGCAAAGTTCGTCATCGACACCCTGGAAGAATTCTATCCGGAAGTTCCTATCCCCCTGGAGCATCGAGACCCATTCACTCTTTTAATTGCCGTTCTGTTATCGGCCCAGAGCACAGATGTAAAAGTGAATCAGATTACCCCCCTGCTTTTCCAAAGGGCCAAAACACCCTTCGAAATGATCAAGCTCAGTGTGGAGGAAATCCGTGAAATCATAAAACCTGTTGGTCTGTCTCCTTCAAAGGCTAAAGCGATACGAGGGCTTTCGGAAATACTGATCGAAAAATATAGCGGTGAGGTACCAAAGGAATTAGACTTGCTCGAAGAACTGCCGGGTGTTGGTCATAAAACAGCGAGTGTTGTTGTTTCCCAGGCATTCGGAGTTCCAGCATTTCCTGTGGATACCCATATACACCGACTCATGTATCGCTGGGGGCTTAGCAACGGGAAAAATGTTGTGCAAACCGAGAAGGATGCCAAGAGGTTGTTTCCAGAAATGTGCTGGAATAAACTACATCTTCAGATTATCTGGTATGGCAGGCAGTATAGCCCGGCCAGAGGTTGGGACCTTGAACGGGACATTATTACAAAAACGGTGGGTAGGAAGTCTGTTATTAGGGAGTATTACAAAAAAAAGGCCCGCTAAATGCGGGCCCTGTGATTTCTTAGTTCAAATTTGTTTCAAATTTGAGATCCCCATAATGTACGTATCGCAAAGATCGGGAAAAATCCATCAGAAACTTTATCGTTTCAGGGCTAACCTTAAATGATCTTTCAATACTTTTTTCTTCAGAGTAAATTTTTTCCATATGATTATAGTATCGTTATGTAATGATAACGTCACTAATATGGAAATATTGCTTGGGTTTTAGAACGAATTAAGAATTCGTAAGTACTATTTTATGTTTGTTGATGATCTTCCTCAGGTTGATCAAGGCATAACGCATTCTACCCAGCGCGGTATTGATACTTACACCGGTGTTTTCTGAGATTTCTTTAAAGCTCATATCGCGATAAATCCTCATAAGAAGAACCTCTTTTTGGTCGTCGGGTAATTCATCGATCAATAATCCGAGATCGCTGTCTATTTGTTCTTTGATCAGTTGTTTTTCGGCATTTAGTTTATCGTCACCGATTACGGAAAAGATATTAAAGTCGTCGTTTCCTTCAAATTTTGGCATACGCTTATTTCTACGGAAGTGATCGATGATTAGATTATGAGCGATGCGCATTACCCAGGGAAGGAATTTACCTTCTTCACTATAACATCCTTTTTTTAAGGTTTTAATGACCTTTATAAAGGTATCCTGAAAAATATCCTCTGTGATATCACGATCCAATACCTTGGAATAAATAAAACTGGTGATACGCTGGTTGTGTTTTTTGATAAGAATTTCAAGTGCTCCTTCGTCTCCGCTGATATAGTCCCTTACAAGTACTGAATCATCTAATTGCGCTTCCATATATAAAGTATTTTTTGGTTAATAGCTGTTCTTGTCTGAAAAGATCAGCTTCACTAGAATTGGTTATTTCTCTTTTTCTTCTGAGTCATGGAATAAAAGTAGAGAAATAGCCCCCTGTCCAAAAAACTATGTTGTGTAACCCCCGATTTTTGATGTAAAAGACCATTTTTGATAAATCTGATACAATATTTCGGTTTATTTGGAGTTGAGTGCGCAAAAACGTGGTGTTAATGAACCGCCGCCGATATTATACCCTGAAACCAAAAGATCCCTCTGATTCGGAAATCAGAGGGATCTTTCTATTTATATCAGATCTGTGCTATCTAAAGACTTTAATTCATATTGTTCTCAAAAGTAAATTCTTTATGTTTTACAATATTCAAGGACTGCGAATACTTTAGTATAAACGAAATTGTTTCCGAACCGGTATTAACCAGTTTACAGCGATCTTGAAATTCAGGGTAGATTTGCTCCATAATGCTTTGTTCTAACCATAAATTAACGGCAGGAGCACCAGAACCAATCTGATTAATCGATCTAAACCCTATTAATTCGTCAAAACTATATTATTCTTTTCTATGATCTTCCGCAGGTTGATCAGCGCATACCGCATTCGTCCAAGAGCGGTATTTATGCTAACCCCTGTATTTTCAGATATTTCTTTAAAACTCATATCTCGATAGATCCTCATCATCAATACTTCTTTCTGATCGTCGGGCAGTTCTTCGATCAACATACTCAAATCACTATCAATCTGGTCTTTGATCAGCTGTTTCTCAGCATTGAGCTTGTCATCACCCAGAACAGAAAATATATTGAAATCTTCGGATCCTTCGAAACGCGGCATTCTTCTGTTTCTTCGGAAATGATCAATAATAAGGTTATGTGCAATCCTCATCACCCAGGGTAAAAACTTGCCTTCTTCACTGTAATTCCCTTTTTTCAGGGTTCTGATGACTTTTATAAAAGTATCTTGAAAGATATCTTCGGTGATATCCCTGTCTAAAACTTTAGAATAAATAAAACTGCTGAGGCGCTGATTATGCTTTAAGATCAGCTTTTCGAGTGCGGTTTCGTCACCGCTGATATAGTCTCTTACTAGAATAGAATCTTCGATCTGTAGTTCCATATACATTACTTTTTTGGTTCAATTAGGGGCCCTTATCGAGAAGCAGGGACTTCAGCTATTTAGGTTAAATCACAAAAAAGTAATAGTAAACGTATAGGCGATCTGTTAAGAATTATTATGCCTCAAATATAGAAAAAATCTGAGTTGATAAAAAAACAATGTTGTGATCTGACTAATTTTAGAGGTATAAATACACTTATTAGTTATTGAAAACGGCATGTTGTATCTTTGCAAATTCCATGAGCAGACCGATTTCCATTTCTAAAGCAGACCCCAAACATAACATCATTATAAAGGGGGCTAAACTGCACAACCTGAAGAATATAGACGTTGTAATCCCGCGAAATAAACTGGTGGTGATCACAGGTTTATCGGGCTCAGGGAAGTCTACCTTAGCCTTCGATACGCTCTATGCCGAGGGTCAAAGACGTTATGTTGAGAGTTTATCATCTTACGCCAGGCAGTTTCTGGGGAAATTAGACAAACCAAAGGTCGATTTTATTAAAGGGATCGCCCCTGCCATTGCCATAGAACAAAAAGTTAATTCCACCAATCCGCGATCCACTGTAGGGACTACTACCGAGATCTACGACTATTTAAAGCTTCTTTACGCACGCGTCGGCAGAACTTTTTCACCCATTTCAGGGAAACAGGTGAAAAAACATACCACCTCCGATGTGGTGAACTATTTAAAAGAATTTAGCGAGGGCGCCCGACTTCTGCTGTTGGCGCCAATAAAAGTGCCCGAAGACAGAGATCCTCAGAAAGTACTCCAGATTTTGTCGAAACAGGGCTATGCACGAATAAAAATTGAAGGTAAGATCCATCGGGTAGATGATTCATTGCCCGGTTTGGGGCGGGAATTCTACCTCGTTGTAGACCGGATTGTGATGAAAAATGATGAAGATTTTTTCTTTCGTCTGGCCAATGCCATAGATACTGCTTTTTTTGAGGGTAAGGGAGATTGTATAATTGAGGAAGTAGAAAATGGTAAGCAGCATGGTTTCAGTACGAAATTTGAACTCGATGGTATAAGTTTCCCCGAGCCCAACGTACATCTGTTCAGTTTTAATAACCCCTACGGAGCTTGTCCGAAATGCGAAGGATATGGTGATGTAATCGGTATTGACCACGGGCTGGTTGTCCCCAACACAGGCTTATCGGTATATGAGAATGCAATTTTTCCATGGCGGGGCGAGAGCATGAGCTGGTACCGCGATCAATTGGTGAACAACGCTTATAAGTTCAACTTTCCAATTCACAAACCCTGGTTTAAGCTTAGTGAAGCAGAAAAGGCATTAGTTTGGTCTGGCAATGAATATTTTGTGGGCATTGATGCCTTTTTTAAGAAATTGGAAGAGAAGAGTTATAAGATCCAAAACAGGGTTATGCTCTCCAGATACAGAGGTAAAACACGCTGCGATTCGTGCAACGGCCGTCGACTGAGGGAGGAGACTAATTATATAAAACTGGGCAACAGGTCTATTTCAGACCTTGTGGAACTCCCTATCGACAAGCTTATCACTTTTTTTGATAGCCTTGAACTGAATACTAACGACAAAAAGATCTCTGGCCGGCTTCTCAAAGAGATTACGACCAGGCTCGGATTCCTTAACAAGGTTGGCTTAAACTATCTCACACTGAACCGGAAATCCAATAGTCTTTCTGGTGGGGAAAGTCAGCGTATAAACCTGGCCACATCCTTGGGAAGCAGCCTGGTGGGCTCTATGTACATACTTGATGAACCCAGTATTGGCCTGCATCCGAAGGATACAGAAAGCCTTATAGACGTGCTCAAATCGCTCAGAGACCTTGGCAATACCGTAATTGTGGTGGAACACGATGAAGATATCATGCGAGCCGCCGATGAGGTTATCGATATCGGTCCGGAAGCAGGTACCCACGGAGGTGAAGTTGTAGCGCATGGTGCTATAGATATCGTCTTGAAATCTTCCTCCCTTACAGCGAGCTATCTGAACGGACAACTCAATATTATCACACCAGATACCCGACGTACATCTCAGAACTTTATCACCATTAAGGGCGCAAGGGAAAACAACCTTAAAGACATCGATGTGGTATTTCCATTAAATATGCTCACAGTGGTAACCGGTGTATCGGGAAGTGGCAAAAGTACACTTGTTCGGAAGCTGCTATATCCAATTGTACAAAAAGAGATCGGTGGATATGGCGAACGTGCCGGGCAATACACCGAGTTCGAAGGCAAATTCCAGGCGATCAAAAATGTTGAATTCGTAGATCAGAACCCAATCGGGCGTTCTTCAAGGTCGAATCCCGTTACCTATATAAAGGCTTATGATGACATCCGTAACCTGTTTGCCTCGCAACGTTTGAGCAAAATTAGAGGGTATCAGGCCAAACACTTTTCATTTAATGTAGATGGCGGTCGATGTGAGAAATGCAAAGGCGAAGGCGAGATCACCGTGGAGATGCAATTTATGGCCGATGTACACCTGGAGTGCGATACATGCAAGGGAAAGCGTTTTAAGAAAGAGGTCCTGGAAGTAAAATTTGAAGAAACAAATATCGACGATGTGCTTAATATGACCATAGATGATGCCGTGGAATTCTTCGAAAATAACAACCAAAAACGTATTGTCGGAAAATTGAAATCCCTTCAGGATGTTGGCCTGGGCTATGTAACATTAGGGCAGTCTTCCTCTACCCTTTCTGGTGGTGAAGCTCAACGGATCAAGCTGGCTTCCTTTCTGCTCAAAGGAAGCGACAAGGATAAAACACTCTTCATCTTCGATGAACCTACTACTGGTTTGCATTTCCACGATATCAATAAATTACTCGCTTCCTTCAACGCACTTATCGCCAGAGGCCATTCGATTATTGTTATAGAGCATAATATCGAGTTGATTAAATGCGCCGATTTCATTATAGACCTCGGACCCGGGGGTGGTGAAAAGGGCGGGCAGCTGGTTGCCTCAGGAACACCGGAAGACCTGCTTGGATCCAAAACATCGCATACGGCAAAGTATCTGAGGGAAAAGCTCATCTGAGTTTGCATTTACCATAATTCATTCCATCTCCTTATTTAATCCCATTTATTGACTAATTCCTTTATATTATTGATAATCAAGTGTTTATCTTTTCATAACAATTTGTGGCACGCTAATTGAAATGCAAATACTGGATGTAAATAGTTACGTCTGGAACTTAAAACAAAATGTCATGAAAAGGTTAATATTTTATTCCGTTATACTCTTGCTGGGCATCACATATGTCCAGGCAGAAGTTGGAAAGGACAATTCAGCAACATACCTTAACAACTATGGGAAATCCTTCATTTTTGAAGAGAACGGCATTACGTTTTCAGTATATCCCGATGGTGAATTCGACTTTTACATCAACAACCGTCTCAATGTAGGTGCATATGTATCTTCGGGTTCGGCCAGTTTTACTTTCAATTCGGGTTATAACTACAATTCTTATGTACAATACGACGATTATGGCGCAGTGGTCCAGGTTGAAAACGTACCGATATACTATGATTATTACGGACGTGTAAGCCAGATTGGGAATGTCAATATTTGGTATCGCAACAATCGGGTGAGGCGTGTTGGTAGTTTGAACGTTTATTATAATAATCGAGGGTATTTCGACTATTGTACGGGCTATATCAATGTCTATAACAGATTTTATGTTTACCGACCTTACCATGGTTATTTTGTAAGACCTGTTCTTGGGTATTGCCAGGTGTGGACTACTCCGTACCGCAGGTACTACTACCCTACTCGATATACATACTACAGCCCATATTATCACAATTACAGGAGGGCGTATGCTACAGTAGGCAGGCCTTACCATCACTATAACAAAAGGCATCACAGGTCTAGTATTTACAGAAATGACCGTAGAGTAGCCGTTAGGAAAAACCATGGCAGAAACGAATATGGCCATACTAGAGGCACCGTTCGATATGCGAATAACCAAAGAAGCACAAGGAATGCTGTGCGCAAGAACAGTGGATTGAGGTCTTCTAACGTGAACAGGACCAGCGCAAGCAGGAATACTGTGCGCAAGAACAGTGGATTGAGATCTTCTAACGTGAACAGAACCAGCACAAGCAGGAATAATGTACGCAGATCGTTGGCCAATAGTGAGCGTCCGCAGTCCAGAGACATTTCAAAATCGACTAGGCGGAGCAATTCAACTCCAAATACCAGACAAGTAGTCAAAGGGAATAGAGGTGAAGGCCAGAACAGAAAGGTTACATCTAGAAGTTCGCGCACCGTAGTGAAGCGAAGCGATGCAGCCCCTAAGTCGAGACATAGTGTCAATAGAAGTCGGAGTGATAGTCCGAAAAGACAGGTCACAACCAGAAGTTCAAGTTCTGTGGTGAAGCGCAGTAGCAAGCCAGATGGAAGGAGATCTTATGAAAGAAATACAAAATCGACTAAAACTTCAGTTGCGAGATCCGGAAACCGGGACAGCAAACGCAGTTCGAGCGTAGCACAAAGAAAACCCTCTGAAAGGAGTAAATCGGGCAACGCTACCAAGAGTTCAAGATCTGATAAAAAGGGAACTTATGCCCGAAGCAGCAGAAGAGTTCGATAAAGATAGTTTTTAGGTTGGTTAGTTGTTGAGCCCTGCGGTGGATTATTCCCCGCGGGGCTTTACCTTTTAAACCAGTTGGAAAGCACCCCAAAAATGTCCTCAGAGATCTTAAACCTGTAAAGGATTCCTATATACATCAGACTCATAAGCATGCTTTTCAGAATGATATTCACTATAGGGTGAAATGTAAAATTAAAAAGGTAAAATAGTACCCCTACAAAGATCAACAGACCCAATACCTTTAGTGTGTCAACAGTGAAGGGAAACATATCAAATTTTCGCTTAACAAAGATCAATTTGGCGATATTGTAACAGGCGATAGCTGTAAAGCTTGCAAATGCCGCCCCATTTATACCAAATCTGGGAATGAACCACATATTTAAGAGGATCGTCAGCACAGCCAGGAAAATCCCCATGATCAGAAATACCCGATAGTGTTCAGAGTTAAACAAGATAGCGTTGTTGTTTCCCATAATTGCGTCAAAGACCTTTGCCAGTCCTATGAATAATACAACAATGAATCCATCGCGATAATTTAGAGGCAGGAGTTGATATAATTCTTGCAGGTTGAGCAACACCAAAAGAAAAATGAGTCCGGCTACTATAAAAAGCGTCAGGGAGCTCTTTCTGTACAGTTCCTTTAAGGCCTCTACCCCACCGCTATTCATAAGTTCTGCCGTCATAGGATAGGTGATCTGGTGCATCGCCCGGGAGGGAACGGCGATAACCGTGGCTATAAAAATCGAGACGGTATAATAGGCTACATTTTCAATAGCAATAAACTGATTGATCATAAACCTGTCGATTTCCAACAAGATTACTGCTACGGATCCTCCTAAAACTATAAAAGCACTGTAACCTAATATTTCACGGGTATTGCCGGGCAACGAGAATGAAATTTTCGGCATAGACAGGCTGTAGGCATATAATTTCATGATCCCGGTCCTCAGCAGATAAATTCCCACCAGGCATTTTAAAAATCCTTCCACAGACAGCCAGTTGAGAGCAACTAAGATCAGGGCGGCACTAATGCAAATCCTTGCAAATACTTCTTTCATAAAATTTCCGAAGACCGACTTCAGGTGGACTTTTGACCAGGAATAAAAAACCTCAAAATAAGCCATCGCCATGCCGATCAGGAAAACATACCATACATAATCCGCGACAATTTCGTTCTCGCGCGACAAGAATCCTGCTATGGCGTCGTACGCAATCCAACTCAGTAATGCAACAGGCAGAATAAACAGCATTGGCAACAATAGCATCAAGGACAGAAAGTGTTGTTGCTCTTGCCTGTCCTGATATCTGCTAAAATATTTTACCAGGGTATTAGGAACACCAAAGGCGAGTATGGGCATCAGGATTACTGAAGTGGAAAGTATTACCCCTACAAGTCCGAAATAGGCCTCTGTAAGAAATCGGGTATACAAGAAAAGTACGTTGATCGCCCCGATCCCGAAACCCAGGTAGGTGACCACTGTATTTTTCATGGATTGCTTAAAGATTATTCCCATTTGAGTTCCTCAGCGAGTTTTTTTGTTTGTGATCTCCTGCTATACATCTCAATAGAATCCGATGCTATATGCAGATTGTCTTGCCGAAATAGTTCGTACCATTCCAGGATTTTTGTTTTCAATTCCATTAGGGTTTGATAATCATAATATACCCCACTCTTCGTGGATTCCACTATCAGACCTGCCTCCCACTCTGCGGGACCTATGGCCAGTATAGGCCTTTTGGCTGACATATACTCAAAAAGTTTACCGGGAATGATCCCTTTACATTCGGCCTTGTCGATTTCCAGCAAAAGCAGCACCTGAGAGCGCCGTTGATATTCCTGAGCTTCCTTATGACTAACGTAGGGAATAATTGTGGTATGGTCTTTTAATCCGTAATGATGGATGCTCTTCAAAACATCTTCACTGATCAGGCCCACGATTTTGATATTGAGCTGCTCTGCGAGCTGTTGATTTTCTTCAATAAGCTCCGAGATTACTTTCCAGAGATTGATCGGGTTACGTCCACTGAGCAAGGACCCGATAAATGAAAATGTGAACGCCTGGTCTAACGGCAAGCGCTCACTAGATGTTGAGGCTTCAAACCCATTTGTTATTACGGTTATGGGTTTCGATGTTATACCAGAGAATTCTTCGCGGGTAGTTCTGCTGGTGGTAATGATCTTATCTGCGGAATTTAATACTTGTTTTTCAAGTCTTTTATGCTTTTTACGGGCAGCAGAACCGAGTTTTAATTTGCTGTGATATCCGATACTGGTCCATGGATCTCTGAAATCTGCTATCCATTTCACTCTTGTTTTCCGCCTTACTTCCAAACCAATCAGGTGAAGGCTGTGCGGTGGGCCGGTGCTGATCACCGTATCGATTCCCTCCTCCTGAATGATTTTCAAAATCCTTTTGGCGGCTGGTTTAATCCAATATTTCCTGGCGTCGGGGATAAATAGATTACCCCTAATCCACAGCATAATCTTTTCGGACCAGCTTTGAGATCCCACCCTGATTATACCCGAACTAATGGTGTTGGTCTTATTTCCGAGAATAGTTTTGGCCAGGGAATAAGGTTCAAATATCTTCTGTCTGTACACGGGGAGCTTTGGAGGCACATCAGCCAATAGTGATTCATCTTTTATGGGATAATGTGGATTGTCGGGGACGAATATCAGGGGTTGAAATCCAAATTCAGGCAAATATCTGGCAAAGCTCAACCATCGTTGTACTCCCGGGCCCCCTGCAGGTGGCCAGTAATAGGTTATAACCAATACTTTAGGCATCGGGTTTTGCCTTTTTTCGTCCTTTGAATATGGTATAAAATATACCGCCTAACATTATTAAAAGCAAGAGGGCAGAGCTTGCCAGTGTTATCTGGCTCCCTGTTGAAACGACCTCTGGTTCGAATCTAAAAACTATATCATGCCTGCCAGGTGGTAATTTTAAGCCCCTCAGCACATAATTTACCTTAAAATGAGGCTGAAGTCTGCCATCCACATAGGCATTCCATCCCTTACTATAATACATTTCCGAAAATACAGCTAGACCTTCATAAGCGTTGTTCGAAACATAGCGCAGTTGATTGGGTCGATAGTCGGTTAGCATTATTGTTGCACTGGAGTCTCTTTTAAATTCCATGGCACTGAGCTCCGGAAATTTGCTGGTGTTGACCAAAGCTTCAGACTGCACCTCCAGACTGTCGAGTCTGCTGATCTCTTCATCAGCATTCTTCACCGCGGTGAGTTGCGACACAAACCAGGCATTACCGCATGCCCTGGGATTAAAAGCTATACTCCTATTGCCCTCTTCATCATTCTGGATCACATACTTAACATTCAGCATATGGAGCACAGAGAGATTGTTCCTGTAGATATGAAAGTCGAAAAGCTCTTGCATTCCCGCAGGTTTTGCTGCGTGATATCCTCCAATCGACTGGTGAAAATTGGAAGTCCTGGCCCCGTTTAAGCCTTCAGTCTGATCAAAAACTCTAAAAATAGTTGTGTCGGCCAATATTTGCCGGTCTGTTTGGGTTTCGGCAAATGCTTCTTTCACCACGCGCTGGCGTACAAACTGATCTTCGTTCACATATCTCTTAGCGACAAAAACCAGATCTATACCGATCAGGAGTGCCAAAAGAAGTATCCCAAGAACCGGTTTTAATTTTCTTTTGAGGTAGAGATAAAGCGTCAAAGCAGCCAGAGTTACAAATATCAGGGAGCGTATAGTATCATTCCGGTAAACGATCTCGCGATCTCTACGAATTACGGCTACCACTTCTTCTCCGAAATATCGCTCATACATGCCATCATTGAGTCCGGTGAAGCTAAACATTCCCTGAAACAGCAACAAGGCGACCCCCAATCCGAAGGCCGTAAAAAAGCTAATTTTTAAAGCACGTAGTTTTTCCTGATGCGCATCATCATTAGCAAAAAACCTAACCAGACCCAGAATCATCAATAGTGGAACACAAAGCTCGATAATCACCTGGATCGAAGAAACCGCTCTAAATTTGTTGTATAAAGGGAAATAATCGATCATAAAATCGGTCAGCAATGAAAAATTCTTTCCCCATGAGAGTAGCAGCGCTAAAATACTGCCAAATAATAGCCACCATTTGTACTTGCCCTTCACCAGGATCAGTCCCAGAATAAAAAGGAAAATAACCACAGCGCCCAGGTAGGCCGGGCCCGAAGTCCCGGGTTGATCCCCCCAATAGAGGGGTAAAGCGCTGCTGAATTCCAATGCTCTACTTCTTGCCAGACCTTGTTCGGTCAGATATTCATAAGTTTTGGAATCCTTACCTAAATTTTCTGAATTAGCCCCTCCGAATAGTCTGGGAACAAACAGATTTAGGGATTCAGTAATGCCATAGCTATACTGTGTAATATACTCTTTGTCAAGCCCATCATTTGAGTTCTTGGGTGTACCATCGGGCATTATGGTTAGTTCTGACTTCCCACGCGTGCTCCAATCGGCATATTGTTTTGTGGCCAAAATGCTGGTAGCATTGACTCCAATACCTAGAATTACGGCAAGCAGTAGCAAGCCTACCGACTTAAAATAATGAGGAAGTGTTTTATTCCTGATCGCGTCGACCAGAAAAACAATCCCAAGCATTAAGATCAATAGCATGAAATAATAAGTCATTTGGTAGTGATTAGCAGCGATTTCCAATGCCATGGCCACCGCAGTAAGCACAAAACCCCAAAAGTATTTTTTGCGAAATACCAATAGAATTCCCCCGAGCAAAATGGGTAAATAGCCCAACGCATGAGCCTTTGCATTATGACCTACCCCAAGTATGATGATAAAATATGTTGAAAACCCGAATGCCAGCGACCCCAAAATTGCCAGTCTGAAATCGACCTTCAGACAAGTCAGGAGAATATAGAATCCTATGAAATACAAAAACAGATAGTCGGCCGGCCTGGGTAAAAACCTGATAGCCCTGTCCAAATTCTTTACATAATGATGAGGGTATTGCGCGCCCAACTGAAATGTGGGCATTCCGCCGAAAGCGCTATTGGTCCAATAGGGTTCTTCTCCGGTTTCTTCGCGGAAATCGGTTTGTTCCCGCGCCATACCATTATACTGCTGAATATCAGATTGCAGTATGGTTTTCCCCTGCAAGACAGGATGAAAAAAGGCCAGGGCGACCAATACAAAAAATACTAAGGTAAAAAAGTGGGTGAATAATGCTTTTACGCGGTTGTTCATAAAAGATATAAGGGAATAGGTTATTCCAATTCTTCAAAGTCGATATACTCCCCTACTTCCGAAGAGCTGCGATTCGTCTTTGGCGGTTTTTTATCAATACTCACTTCTCCTACCGACTTATCTTCCTCTCGGCCATTAGATTGAAACTCTTCGAATTGCTCCCGAAAACGCTCTTCGGTTTTTCGGGCGGCATAAACAAAAAGTTTTGGAGCAAACCACCGGGCCAATAATCTTATTAGATAATAGACCAGTAAAATGACCAATAAAGTCTTCAAAATTCCCATAATCTTGGAGATTGATATATCAAAAGTACAATTCCGACGTTGTATTTACTGTACAAAAGTCATAAAATATTAATAAAACAGGCTTTATGGGGCAACGCATCACAGGGAAACTTTATGGAGGAATTCTATT
The DNA here is from genome assembly GCA_965212205.1 of Flavobacteriaceae bacterium. GTDB lineage: Bacteria > Bacteroidota > Bacteroidia > Flavobacteriales > Flavobacteriaceae > JAHEJJ01. Next base: position 913,893 of record CBDBUX010000011.1, on the reverse strand, counting down.
AATTCTATTCCTGAACACTCCTTTTTCAGTACATTCTCAATACACAGAGGTTATCAATTCTAACCGGCCGGGCGTTTCGGTCAGTGCCTATGCCGTGGGCAGAAACGTGGTTCAGGCCGAATTTGGGGGGTACTACGAACAGCAGAACCATAACGATCTTTCAACAGAATCGAATATAATCGGGGCCGATCTCGCCCTCAGATACGGACTTCTTTTCGAAAGCCTGGAAATCATCTGGGAAGGGAGCTACCATAATCAGGATATTGATTATACGGCTCTGGGTTTTAATGAATCGAGGACCGATTTTACCGTCCATCGCCTGGGCTTAAAATACTTGTTCTACGACCCTTATAAAAACCCCGAACGAAACAAGCCCAATCTGCGTAGTTGGCGCGCAAACAACAAATTTCAATGGAAAAATCTTATTCCTGCAATTTCGGTCTATGCCGGAGCTAATTTCGTGTTGGGCGACAATCCATTTTATGTCGAAGATCCTATTGTATCGCCCAGGGTTAAGCTGGCAACACAAAGTCAGCTAACCCCAAAATCGGTTCTAATCCTGAATTTTATCTACGACAGAATCGGGACTGATTTCCCAGAGATGAGTTATGTGATTTCCTTTTCACGCGCATTTAGAAATCCAAAATGGAGTGCTTTTATAGAGAATCAGGGTATTAGCAGCGATCGATATTCAGATATATTACTACGCGCCGGGGTATCGCATTTGTTCAATCCTGATTTTCAAGTAGATCTGGGTCTGGGTGGGAACTTTAAAAGTTCGCCAAGCCGTTATTTCGGTACTATCGGACTCTCCTACCGTTTGGATTTTCATAAAGATCAGCTTATTAAATCGGAGGCACCCGGTGGGCCTATCAAGAAAAACTCGATGAGGAAGAATAGATCCTCAGAGATCGGTCCTTCCAAAAAAGAAATCCGCGCACAGCGCAAAAAAGCCAAAAAGAATAAAAAGAAAAAGGACGATTTCGATTTCTAAAAGCTGAATATAAAGGATAGCGGTTCTTAAACTTATCTAAAAATGGCCGCCGACACTTCATTCCCTCTACAATTATGCCTAATATTGATCCTATGATTTACTCATATGATCACCCTGAAAGAAATTTCTAGTCTTGCTGATCTGAAGAAGTTTGTAAAATTTCCTTTTGAAATTTATAAGGATTCTGCCCAGTGGGTTCCCCCGATCATAAGTGAAGAAGTCCAAAGTTTCGACAAGAGAAAAAACCCTGTTTTTCGAGATGCCGATGCACACTTTTTCCTCGCTTATAAAGACGGACAGATCGCAGGAAGAATTGTGGCTATCATCAATTGGCTGGAGGTTAAAGATCAGGGCATCGGAAAGATCCGTTTTGGCTGGTTCGATTTTATCGACGATGTGGAGGTCTCGACTGCACTGCTGAAAAAGGTAAGGGAGATAGGCCTGCAAAACCAACTCGAGTTCATGGAAGGGCCACTCGGATTTTCCAACCTCGACAAAGTGGGCGTGCTTACAGAAGGCTTCGATTCACCCGGAACCATGATCACCTGGTACAACTTTCCCTATTATAGAGATCACTATGAAAACTTTGGGTTAAAGGTCGAAAAAACCTATTTGGAAAGCCGTTTTACCCTTGGGCATACAGACCCCGATCATTATAAACGAATACAGGAGATAATCAAGGCAAGGTACAAGTTAAGAACCATGAATTTCAGTCGAATCAGCGATATTATGCCCTGGGCAGACCGTATGTTCGAACTTTTTCAGAAGACGTATTTAAAACTCTCCTCCTTTGTACCTATTTCTAAGCCACAGATTGAATATTTCAAGAAAAAGTACCTCAGGTTCATCAATCCGGAATACATCAAATTCGTCCTGGATCAAAACGATCAGTTGGTCGCTTTTGCCATTGTGATGCCCTCTTATTCAGAAGCTATGAAAAAGGCCAGGGGTAAGTTATTTCCATTCGGAATTTTTCATTTGAACCAGGCCAGAAAAAAGGGCAAAGGGGTTTTGTTCTATCTCATTGGCATTCATCCGGAATACCAGAATAAGGGGATCACCGCTATGATTATTTATGAATTTGCTCAAACTTTCCATAAAAAGGGAATTGTGAATTGCTATCGTTCCCCTGAACTTGCCGATAATTTGGCCATACAGCAAATGTGGAAATACTTCAAGCCCGAAGTATATAAAAGAAGGTGTACTTATAAACTCTTCCTCGATACGATAGAGTAAAGCTGGAATCGGTCTGGAAAGGAAATTTTGCCTTTATTCGCCCATCGCGGCGGCTACTGCAGACGAAAGCCTTTTATAAGTGCCATTTTGCAGGCGTTCGCGTATGGCGGAAAATGCCTCGAGAGTCGCCTTGATATCCTCCATATTGTGGGTAGCTGTCGGAATCATCCTTAACAAGATCAGACCTTTAGGTATGACAGGGTAAACAACAATGGAACAAAATATTCCATAGTTTTCCCGCAAATCCCTTACAAGGGCCATGGCTTCCGGAATACTACCGCTCAGGTAGACCGGTGTAACACAACTCGAAGTATTTCCGATATCGAAGCCTCTTTCTTTTAGTCCGTTTTGAAGTGCATCAACATTTTCCCAAAGCTTTTGCTTGAGTTCCGGACGGGTGCGTAACATTTCCAGTCGTTTTAATGCCCCTTTTACAAAGATCATCGGCAACGATTTGGCAAACATCTGAGAACGCAAATTGTATTTTAAATAGTCGATAATTTCTTTATCCGCAGCTAAAAACGCTCCAATACCCGCCATGGATTTGGCAAATGTGGCAAAATAGACGTCAATATCGTCCTGCACTCCCTGTTCTTCACCAGCACCTGCTCCTGTTTTGCCAAGTGTTCCGAATCCATGGGCATCATCTACCAAAAGCCGGAAATTAAATTCCTTTTTAAGCGCCACTATCTCTTTGAGCTTTCCTTGTTCTCCTCTCATTCCGAAGACCCCTTCTGAGATAACCAGAATACCTCCACCCGTCTGTTCGGCCATTTTTGTAGCCCGTTCCAGATTCTTTTTCAGGCTCTCAATATCGTTATGCTTAAAAGTAAAGCGTTTTCCAACATGTAAACGCACTCCATCGATGATACAGGCATGAGAATCAACGTCATACACTATAATATCGTCTTTGGATACCAGTGCATCGATAGTCGATAATATACCCTGATAACCAAAATTTAGTAAATAAGCGGATTCTTTGCTGACAAATTCTGCCAGCTCTCTTTCCAATTGCTCGTGAAAATCGGTATGGCCGCTCATCATCCTGGCACCCATAGGGTATGCAGCACCGTGTTCCATCGCAGCCTCACCATCAACCTTTTTGATCTCAGGCAAATTAGACAGACCCAGATAGTCGTTAATGCTCCAGGTAATAACTTCTTTCCCCTGGAACTTCATGCGATTGGAGATAGGACCTTCTAACTTAGGAAATACAAAATAGCCTTCTGCCTGCGAAGCCCACTTTCCTAAAGGACCTTTATTTTCTGTGATTCTGTCGAATAAATCTCTCATTTAGTTCAGTTTGGAATTGTCTGCAAAACTATAAAAATTTAGGCAGCAATCATAATAATATTGCCCGATCGGCTTGCTTAAAAAAGTGGGTTTTACGCCTGGTAAAGTGAAGAAATATAAGTTAACTTATTAATAATCAGACCTATAATAAAAAAGGGCAATGAAATTCATTGCCCTGGTCTGTTGTTGGGTACCTTGTTATTTTACAAACTCAACGCTTTGTTTATTCTCCACGTTTTTACTGTCGAAAAATCCTTGATCACTCATCCATTGATCGCTATAGACCTTACTCATATATCTCGATCCATGATCTGGGAAAATCACGACAACCTGGCTGTTTTTATCGAATTCGCCTAATCGGTTTAATTTTTTAATCGCCTGCATCACGGCACCACTGGTATAGCCAACAAAAATACCTTCCTTGCGGGATATTTCCCTGGCTGTGTGTGCACTATCTTCATCAGACACTTTGATAAACTGATCGATAGCATCGAAATCAGTCGCATCGGGGATTAAGTTCTTGCCCAGCCCTTCAATACGGTAAGGATAAATTTCTTCACGATCAAATTCTCCTGTCTCATGATATTTCTGGAGCACAGATCCATAGGCATCAACGCCAATAATTCTGATTTTCGGATTTTGTTCTTTTAAATAGCGAGCAGTACCCGAGATGGTTCCGCCCGTTCCACTGCAAGCCACTAAATGCGTAATATGGCCATTGGTCTGTTCCCATATCTCAGGTCCGGTAGTCTTATAGTGGGCCTCTATATTGAGGTCGTTAAAATATTGATTGATATAAATAGACCCCTTGATCTCAGTGCTTAGCCTTTTGGCCACCTGGTAATAGGAACGGGGGTCGTCTGCACTGACATGTGCCGGACAAACATAAACTTTGGCCCCCATAGACCTCAACATATCGATCTTATCCTGAGACGATTTGGAACTCACAGCGAGAACACATTCGTATCCTTTTACAATACTCACCATAGCTAAACTAAATCCGGTATTACCAGATGTCGTCTCAATGATGGTACTGTCTTTATTTAATAATCCCCTGCGCTCGGCTTCCTCAATAATATAAGCGGCAATTCGATCTTTAGACGAATGACCTGGATTAAAGGCCTCCACTTTGGCATAATAGTTTCCCTTTAGGGATTCTGTGATGCGATTGAGTTTGATAAGGGGAGTGTTTCCTATGAGATCTAGGATGTTGCTAAAAGCATTTATTTTATTTTCCATAAAGTTAGGTTAGCTCTATGGATCCCGTCTCCGGGATCAATAACGGTGACAAAATTACTATTTTTTTTCTGACTTGGGAATTTTACCCTCTAAATCGAGAATAAAAGCATATTCCTTGGCTGTTTCTTTTAATGCCTCGAATCGACCCGATGCTCCGCCATGTCCCGTACCCAGGTTGGTATCAAGGTATAGCTGGTTTTTATCCGTCTTTAAATCCCTTAGTTTCGCGACCCACTTGGCCGGCTCCCAAAATTGTACTTGGGAATCGTGTAATCCTGTGGTAACCAGCATGTTAGGATATGATTGTGGGCGTACATTATCATAGGGTGAATACGATTTGATATAATTATAGTATTCCTCTTCGTTAGGATTACCCCATTCGTCGTATTCGCCCGTCGTTAAAGGGATCGTATGATCAAGCATGGTGGTTATCACATCTACAAATGGAACCGCAGCGATCACCCCATTATAAAGATTTGGTGCCATATTGATTACCGCCCCGATCAGTAGTCCGCCTGCAGAAGCGCCATATGCGTATAAATGATCCGGGCTCGTATATTTTTTGCGAATCAAAAACTTTGAACAATCGATAAAATCTGTAAAAGTGTTCTTCTTAAACAACAGCCTGCCATTTTCATACCAGGAACGTCCCAGGTATTCCCCTCCCCTAACGTGGGCAATGGCGTATATAAAACCTCGATCGAGCAGGCTTAAACGCACCGAGGAGAAATGGGGATCAATGGTACTCCCATAAGCACCATAGCCATATAATAACAAGGGGCTGGTACCATCGGGTGTTGTATCTTTTCTGTACACCAGTGAAACCGGTATTTGCGCACCATCAGTCGCGGTAGCCCACAGCCTTTTCGAGGTATAATTCTTCTGGTCGAATTCCCCTCCCAGAACTTCCTGTACTTTTAGGACCTTCTGTTTTTTGGTTTCCATATCAAAATCAAATATGGAATACGGCGTGGTCATGCCGCTATATACAAAACGCAGTTTATGGCTTGCAAAGTCGGGGTTTACATAAGTCCCTGCCACATAGGTTTCGCTTTCAAAAGGGATATAATAGGAATCGGATCCATCCCAACGGACTATTCTTAGTTTGTTGAGTCCTTTTATTCGTTCAGACAGAACATAGTATTCCTCAAAGATCTCTACGTCCTCGAGCAAGACATCGTCTTGATGCCCGATGAATTCTTCCCAACTGTCCTTAGTGGTGTGCTCTTCATCGGTGCTCATCAGCTTAAAATTAGTCGCACCGTCCTTGTTGGTTAGTATATAAAATCGTTGTCCGTAGTGGAAGATTGAATACTCCAGACCCCTGCTTCGGGGTGAAAAGATCTCAAATTCTCCGTCTGGATCATCTGATCTCAAAATACGGTACTCGGAGGTTAAAGTACTACAGGAACCAATTATGATATATTTCCTGGACTTGGATTTATAAATAAAGGTGATGTAGGTTTCATCGGCCTCCTCGTAAACTAAAATATCCTCGGTGATGGGAGTTCCCAGCTTATGCCTGAAAATTTTGTTGGCCCTAAGGGTTAATGGGTCTTTTGCAGTATAAAAAATGGTCTTATTGTCATCGGCCCAAACCGCCGTACCCGTAGTATTTTCAAGTTTATCGGGATATATCTGCCCGTTTTCCAAATTTTTGATAAAAATGGTGTATTGTCTTCGTGAGACCGTATCAACGCCAAAAGTTGCCATCTTGTTATCCGGACTTACAGATATTCCCTTCAGATGAAAATACTCATGGCCGTTGGCCATTTTATTGCCATCGAACATGACCTCTTCTGATACTATATTTTCATCCCTCCAGCGCAAGTAGATGGGATATTCCAACTCGGTATTAAACCGGGTCTGATACCAGTATTTGTTAAACTTGTAGGGGACCGTCTGATCGTCTTCCTTAATCCTCGCTTTCATTTCGCCAAATAGCTCCTGGCGAAAATCTTCAAGGTGGCAGGTATTAATCCGGTAAAATTCGTTCTCTTCCCTGAGATAATCCAGTACTTCTGTATCCTCGCGTTGATTCAGCCAGAAGTAATTATCGATCCGTTCATCGCCATGCTGGCTTAACTTTTTAGATCTTTTGGGAGCCAATGGCCCATTAGAGACACTCTTATTTTTGATCCGATTTGGCATAAATGTGCAAAAGTACCAATTATAACCCATATTTAACGATCATTAATCGGTCCTTTACCCTACTCCCTTGAGTCAAATCCGTATTTTTACTTTAGAAACGAATTAAAACGACTGCAATGTTTGGAGATTTAATGGGTATGATGGGAAAACTAAAGGAAACCCAGGAAAAAGTAAAAGCGACAAAGGAACGGCTTCATACGGTGTTGTTGAACGAAAAATCGGCCGAAGATCTTATATCGGTTACCCTAACAGCCAATCGTACTATAAAATCGATTGAAATAGATCAGAGCCTTTTGGATGATAAAGAGCAACTTGAAGATCTATTGATATTAACCCTGAACAGGGCCATTGAGAAAGCCACCGCCGTACAGGAAGCCGAATTAGGAGCTGTAGCCAAAGAAGGAATGCCGAATATACCGGGTATGGACTCTTTATTTAAATAGCGGGCTCATTTAGGTCGGTAATGAAGTGGAGCACTATCTGGTCTGGTTTCTTGATTTTTTTTTGCAATAAACCAGGTCTGAGCTGTTCAGAATAATTTTGATAATTTCGATGCATTACGATGATTGAGATAAAACAGCGAAAAAACAAAACGTATCAGTTTCGATTAAAGGCGGCGGGTGGCAAGACTCTGTTAAAAAGTATTGATTTTAAAAGCAGGGAAGACATTGAACGAACCGTACAGGAACTAACTGCCCTGACCAATGACTATGGCTTTATTGAGCGTAAAACCAACTACGATGGCAGTTTTATGTTCAATTTAAAAGATCAAAGCGGAAGAGTTATCGGTAAAAGCCTGTTATACAATTCAGAAGCCGGGATGGAAAACGGAATCTCAAACCTTAAACGAAGCATACGTTCATTGGCTAAGTCTGGCCTATAGTATAGTTGCTTAATACCTCCAAAACCCGCTCATGCATATTCTCATCGTAATCCAAATGGGTAACCATTCGCAATTTCCCTTGTCCCATACCGATCAGGTGAATATTCTGTTCGGCCAAATATGAAATGAAGGCTTCCTGACTCACCATGGCGGTTTTTAGTTCAAAGATGATGATATTGGTTTCAATGGGTTCCACCTTGCTGATATAGGGTAGATTTTCCAGTACCGCCCCGAGATCAATTGCCTTTTGATGGTCATCGGCTAAGCGCTCTATATGGTGGTCCAGAGCATAGATCCCTGCTGCCGCAAGATACCCAGCTTGTCTCATGCCGCCGCCCAAGATTTTCCTTATGCGAAGTGCATTGTGGATGAGTTCTTTGTCTCCTACAAGTACCGAACCCACCGGACATCCAAGTCCCTTGCTTAAACAGACACTTATTGAGTCGAACAACGCACCATATTGTTTAGGTGTTTCCTGGCGGGCAACGATCGCATTCCAGATTCTAGCACCATCGAGATGGTATGCTAAGCCGTTCTGATCGCATATTTTTCTAATTTTCTGTAGTTCCCCAAAATCCCAACAGGCTCCTCCTCCCTTGTTTGTAGTGTTCTCAACACATACCAGCGCGCTTAATGGGCTATGATAAAAATCTGGCGGGTTGATCGCTTCGAATACCTGTTCTGCCGTCATCATGCCTCTGGTCCCGTCTACGAGTTTGCAGGAGACCCCGCTATTGAAACTCACACCCCCTCCTTCATAATTATAAACATGGGCATATTTGTCACAAATCAATTGATTTCCGGGCTCTGTATGCAATTTGATAGCGGTTTGATTGGTCATGGTACCGCTTGGAAAAAACAAGGCGGCTTCCATTCCAAACATCCGGGCTACCTTATCTTCAAGTTCGTTTACGGTGGGATCTGCTTTAAATACATCATCCCCTACACGAGCACTCATCATGGCATCGAGCATGCCTCTTGTGGGCCGGGTAACTGTATCGCTGATTAAGTTAATCTCCGTCATCAATAATCAGAATTCACAATCCATCCCAATAGGCGATCCATCCGGGATCTTAGGAGCAGATATTGATTTATAGTTTGCAGGTTCCTTAAAATAAGCATTGATGATCCTGATCATCTCCGCACGGTCGGCTGATTGTTCATCGCCCTTCCATTTAGAAGTAAGCTGCTTGAGTTTTAGATGGCAAACGGCACGGACCTGAGGATTGGTAATCTCCGCTGCACCCAGTGATATTAAATGTTCTAGCACCCTATAATTTATGGCACTTTGAACGCTTGAGAAATATGAATCATTATGTGATTTCATCAGAGTTTGGCGTAAAATGATGTCTAATACCTCTTCCAGCCCCAGATGATCTGGTGATAAACTTTTCTGCTGGATCAATCTCGAGGCTCGCTCCGGGTGAAATAGCAGTTCGAGGCTTAAATCTGCAGCCGTTTGGGCCGCTCCTATCGGATCAAATGCCGTACCTGTATAGCCTTTAAAAGACTCTCTGGTTCTTCCATAACCAATGGCTCTGGGAGGGAATAGTGAAAGTTTTTCATCGGGAATGGCAATAACCGATGCATCTACTGTATTTAAAACTGCCATTAGGGCGGCTTCTTGCTCTTTCCTGCTTACAACAGAATGATCTGGCAAATTATCTCCTTTTACAGAGTAATGATAGTCTAATCCCCCGACGAGCTTTACTGCTGCTTCAGTCTGATAGCGATGGAACAGGTATAGCGGAACAAACACATCCTCGAGCACCGTCATGGGTTCATTGGTCCTAATATTGTCGATCGAAAAGTTGTCAATTGCCTTTTTCCGGACGGCGAGAACTCTGTTCAATTCTTCGCTTGGGTTGGCTCCATTATCCCAGAGATGCGCCGTGGCGTGTGCTCCTCCTCGGGGTCGTGCGTCCTGATCGGACATATATTGAAGGCCACTTTCATAGGCAGCTTCCAGAATGTTGTTTAGAGCGTCTCGTTCGTTTGTACCTTCCTGAAAATCCGAATAGGCATAAGCCACGCTCACCTTGTCCCATTCCCCAATACCTTTGTCATATGCCTTACTAAAATCGATCTGATCTCCGGTCAATTCAATTTTTGGGTGAGGATAGTCCATCACCGATGCCCTGCCATTGGTACTGGCGGCAAAATTATGGGCAAATCCCAATGTATGACCAACCTCATGAGCCGACAATTGCCGGATGCGTGCCAAGGCCAGTTCGAGCATATCCGTATGGTTTTCATCCTTCTCTGAAAACGGTGTATTGGAAAGCGCCTGAGCAATCAGAAAGTCCTGCCGGATACGAAGACTTCCAAGGCTTACATGACCTTTAAGAATCTCTCCCGTCCTGGGATCAATAACGCTGTTCCCATAGCTCCAACCACGGGTAGATCGGTGAACCCATTGGATCACATTATAACGTACATCAAGCGGATCAATATCATCGGGTAAAATTTTGACCTGAAAAGCATTTTTATATCCATTTGCTTCGAAGGCCTGGTTCCACCAGCTGGCACCTTCCAACAATGCAGTACGAACCGGTTCCGGAGTACCATTATCTAGATAATATACAATGGGCTCAACCGCCTCGCTCATCGCCGCAGTAGGATCCTTTTTTACCAATCGATGCCGGTTGATATACCGTTTTATGATCGGCTCTTCAACCGGACTGGCATAGTCGTAGTAAGCAAAAGAATACGAACCTGATCTGGGATCGAAATTGCGCCGCTCATAAAGTTTATTGGGTAATTCGATAAATGAATGATGTTGTGCAACGGTTACAAAGCTAGGATTAGGTGTAACCGATCTGATCAATTCCCCTTTGGGTTCTCCTTTAAAGGTTAGCCAGATATCGAATTCGATATTCTTGGGAAAGGTCTTTGTCCTTTCCATATTTAACGCACTCCTATTCTTGTCTAATGTATAAGATCCTTGATCCATGCTCTTAAGACGACGGGATACCCCATGAGCATCACGGCAGAGGAAGTCGGTAATATCGATGATGTATTGCCCCCCGCTCTCTTCAACAATGGTCGTCCCAAAAAGAACCGATTTCGCGAAGGCCTGTTCCACCGACAATCTTTCCAAGCTATTGTTGGTCTCGGCACGAAACTTTGTATTGGGCTGTACTAATAGTAATTTATTTCCAGCTTTTTTAAAGTATACAACTTGTTCATTTCCAATTTGTCCTCGATCTAAACCTAAATCATTACTTCCAATACCACTACTCAAGGAATAAACATATAAAAACTCCTCGTCAAGTTGGTTTACTTCTAAATACAACTTGTCTTTCTTAGCGTCATAATACGTGTTGAAAAACCCTTCTGATTTGATAAGGTTCTTTTTATCGAACTCCTTTTGTGCTTTAATTACTGTTATGCAAAATATTAAAGTCAGGGAGGTAAAAATAGTGTGTCTCATACCTGGTTTATCAGGTTCTAAATTTATATAAAATTGGTTGCCTAACCATACTTAAGTGCTATTTTTGCCCAAACGCTATTTTATGCTTAGCACAGATCAATACAAAGATCTTATTGAACGTCTTGGTGCGTTAAGGAGGTATCTTTGACATCGATACAAAACTTATTGAAATAGAGAACGAGGAAGAAAAAACCCTCGCTCCGGGTTTCTGGGATAACCCGATAAAAGCACAGGCCGCGATGAAACTGCTTCAGGCCAAGAAAAAATGGGTGGCCGACTATAATCAGGCGTCTGCTCTGCTTTCCGATATGGAAGTAATGTTAGAATTCTACAAGGAAGGGGAAGTAGGTGACCAGGAAATTACCGACTTATATCAAAAGGCTTTAGATAAGATTGAAGACCTGGAATTTCGTAATATGCTGTCCGAGGAGGGAGATGATATGACCGCAGTTCTTCAGATCACTGCAGGCGCGGGCGGTACGGAGAGTTGCGACTGGGCGGCTATGCTGATGCGCATGTACCTAATGTGGAGTGAGAAAAACGGCTACAAGGTTAAGGAATTAAATTATCAGGAGGGCGACGTAGCCGGCATCAAGACTGTAACACTTGAAATAGATGGAGATTTTGCCTTTGGTTGGCTTAAAGGTGAAAACGGGGTACACAGGCTGGTAAGAATTTCACCTTTCGACAGCAATGCCAAACGCCATACCTCTTTTGCTTCGGTTTATGTTTATCCACTAGTCGACGACAGTATTGAGATCGAGATTAATTCGGCTGATATCGAGATCACCACTGCACGCTCTAGTGGAGCTGGTGGCCAGAACGTGAACAAGGTAGAAACCAAGGTTCAACTTGTACATAAGCCCAGTGGGATACAGATCTCCTGTTCCGACTCCAGATCGCAGCACGATAACCGGGCAACAGCTATGAAAATGCTCAAATCGCAGCTCTATGAGATAGAATTGCGAAAGAAACAAGAGGCGCGGCAAGAGATTGAATCCTCTAAACTTAAAATTGAGTGGGGTTCTCAGATTCGGAATTATGTTTTGCACCCTTATAAACTGGTAAAAGATGTTCGCAGTGGTGAAGAAACCGGTAATGTTGAAGCCGTACTCGATGGTGATATTGATGCTTTTCTTAAGGCCTATTTAATGATGATGGGGCAGAAAGAAGCCTGATTTACTAACCAGCTGCCTACTTAGGGTAGCAGATAATAATTTAAAATGATTGAGATTTACCATAATCCGAGATGCAGAAAATCTAGAGAAGGTTTAGCCATATTACAGGAATCCGGACAAGCCTTTAAAATAATAGAATATTTGAAAGAAGTTCCGTCGGCAGACCAACTGGCAAAAATTGTAAAAAAACTGGGGATTGAGCCCGAACAGCTCATTCGCAAAAATGAAACGGTTTGGAAAGAGAAGTATAAGGGCAAAGAATTAAACAAGATGGAAATTCTGCAAGCAATGGCAGAGCATCCAAAACTAATTGAGCGCCCTATAGTAATTTCCGGTGATAAGGCAGTACTCGGAAGACCTCCCGAACTCATCGCCGAATTCATCACTAAATAGTCTTAAGTATTTGGGAGACAGCAAAAACTATAACTATATTTGCAAAACCTATCTATAATAAGAGTTCTACAATGAAACCTCGATTATCAGGAATTTGGCTGATCACTTTACTGCTTCTTATGATGTTCCAGGCCGAAGCTCAATACCGCAACGGGTATTCTTATGGCGGCAGGCCTAATAGCATTATTCCAGATTCGAATGATCAGAAACCAGAACCCAAGGCTCTAACCGCTGAAGAGATCGTTGAAAATGAAATGCCCAAGATAACAGAGACTGCCCAATTAAATCCGTTTGAAGAGGCCGTGGTTTCATCGATCCTTACCAAGTACATTCAGCAAAGAATTGAACTCAGCATACTCGATCTGGAGCCTCAAAAGACCAAAGAAAAGATCGATCAGATCAGAAAAAATCAGAATGAAGAACTAAAGGCTGGGCTTCCGGAAGACAAGTACCAACTTATTCTTGAGATTCAGGAAAAAGGGGTAAGAAAAACTAAGAGTAAGAAAAAGAAAGGAAAAAAGGATAAAAAGAATAAGGAGTAAGCGCGTTATGCAGCCGATAAATTTCTTTTCAAATAAAAAGCCCGTAGTAAACGGGCTTTATTTTTTTAGATATCTTCTTTAGCTCTTCGGGCTTCACGCCTTTCTTTCCACATCTCTCTCAGGTTGCCTCCAAGCCAATAGGGCACGATAAAAAGCAACAACAACATCATCAACCAAAATCCAATGGTAACTATGGTAAGGAAGGCAAGGAATCCAAGATATTGATCAAAATCGAACATAACGCTGCTTTTTATTCAAAAACAAAGATAATCCTAAAACTATTAATTGTACAAATTGGATTAAAAAATATTAAGGTAAAATAGCATATTTTCCCTTAGAAAACGACTTGCTTTTGAGCTACCTTTGTCTTAATTAAATAATGTACTTATGAGTTATAGAGTTGAAAAAGATACCATGGGTGAAGTAAAGGTACCTTCCGATAAATACTGGGGTGCACAAACCGAACGTTCACGGAATAATTTTAAAATAGGCCCCCCGGCATCGATGCCGCTCGAAATTGTCTACGGTTTTGCCTATTTGAAAAAAGCCGCAGCCTATACCAATTGTGAGCTCGGTGTGCTTTCTGAGGAAAAAAGAGATCTAATTGGGAGTGTATGCGATGAAATACTCGCAGGCAAACACGATGAGCAATTCCCACTCGTGATCTGGCAGACCGGTTCCGGAACCCAGAGCAATATGAATGTAAACGAGGTAATCGCTAATCGGGCCCATGTATTAGCAGGGAAAGAAATAGGCCAGGGCGATAAAACGCTTACCCCCAACGATGATGTAAATAAATCGCAGTCTTCGAACGATACATTCCCAACCGGAATGCATATTGCAGGCTATAAAATGATAGTGGAAACCACCTTGCCGGGAGTAAAGCAATTCAGGGATACGCTCGATAAAAAGGCACAAGAGTTCAAAGATGTAGTTAAAATTGGCCGTACACACCTGATGGACGCCACTCCCCTGACTTTAGGCCAGGAATTTTCGGGATATGTTTCTCAACTCAACCACGGCATAAAAGCATTGGAGAATACACTTAGCCACCTCAGTGAATTGGCCTTGGGCGGCACAGCTGTTGGCACCGGCCTCAACACTCCTCCCGGGTATGATGTCTTGGTAGCTAAGTATATTGCCCAATTTACCGGCCTGCCTTTTATAACCGCAGCAAACAAATTTGAAGCTCTAGCAGCTCATGATGCTTTTGTGGAAGCTCATGGTGCACTTAAACAATTGGCTGTTTCGCTTAATAAAATAGCCAATGACATCAGAATGATGGCTTCCGGACCCCGTTCAGGCATCGGCGAAATAATTCTGCCTGCCAATGAACCGGGTAGTTCAATAATGCCAGGTAAAGTGAATCCCACCCAATGTGAAGCGCTGACCATGGTCTGTGCTCAGGTTATCGGTAATGATGTTGCGGTAAGCGTGGCAGGAACACAAGGCCATTACGAACTCAACGTTTTTAAACCCGTAATGGCAGCAAACTTACTTCAGTCGGCCAGGCTTCTGGGAGACGCCTGTGTGAGTTTCGACCAGAACTGTGCAATTGGAATTATGCCTAACCAGGAGGTCATCACCCGCTTGCTTAATAATTCGCTTATGCTGGTGACCGCCCTCAATACCAAAATTGGCTACTACAAGGCAGCCGAGATAGCCAATACGGCCCATAAAAATGGTACAACCCTTAGAGAAGAGGCAGTGCGTCTTGGATATGTGACGGAGGAAGAATATGATCAATGGGTACGCCCAGAAGATATGGTTGGCGGCCTAAAATAGATACTTTCCTGTAGTTAGAGCACATGAATCGGTAATAAAAAAGGGCCTTCAAATTGAAGGCCCCTTTTCATAGTAGGATAGTGTTTAATTACTTCAAGGTAAACTTGTTAGTTCCCAAAAGTTTAAGTGCATCATCATAGACATTTACCATGTAATTTCCATTCTGGAAATCACCTCCTGGCTTGTCGATATAATCACAAACGTCGATATTTCCGTTCTCATAGTAGAAGAAAGTACCTTTGCTGTAGGTAACAGAAGCACCAGCTTCGTTAGATTTTGTATTCCCACCACTGATCACATTACCTTGTGGATCGAGCACTTCGATAAGAAACTCTCTATCACCAGCCTCTGCAATCACATTATCGGCAACTGTAAAACAGATCTTAAGTTTGTCTGTTCTGTTGGCGCGGGTAGTAGAAACCATTTTCCCATTATTTCTCACACGAACCGCATCTACTGTAAAAGCAGAAAGGTTAAGGGCAGATCCTCTTTCAACCACCTCGGCCAATTGAGTATTCTGAACTACAAGTGAGTCGTTGAAAACTGTTTGCTTTTCGAGTTCAACATAGGTGCTGTCTCGTTGCATAGCAATCAAAGCATTGGATTGGGTCAAAGAATCGACCTTCTGGATAAGTGCTTCTCTTTCTTTCTTAAGAACACTTACTTGCCTTCTGTAGCGTGAGAGTGAGCTGATATCAGCCTTCATCGTCTGTACAGAATCGATGTACTTTGCAATACGGTCGCGCGCTTCTACCAATTCTTCGTTGGTAGCATTGCTTTCCAGGATCGCTTTATCGTATTCCGATTTCAGACTATTCAAATCCTCTACTACCAGGTCTTTTTCCTGAGTAAGGGCCTGAGTGGTCTTTTTCTTATCCTGATAAAGACTTACAGTGTAAATCAGCGTACCGAGCAAAACCACGCCCAATAAGCCGGCAATTACTTTTAAACTGTTGTTGTTACTTTTTGTTTCAGTCATGATGTAAAAATTAATTAACTTTTATTTTTCTAGTATTCGCATTCGGTCTGTCAGTCTATATACGGTGCAAGTTTCGATTTAGATTTTTTCGGATGTCAAAAATTTAAATTATTTGTTTATCAATGGTTCTACAAAGCATTATTTTTAGTCTTTAAAGTTTTTGATATTAAAAATGACACCCAGGATCGTTTCTTTCGAACCCTCTATGGCCAGGCTTTTCAGGGATTTAAATCTTGCCTGGCTGGAGCACTATTTCTATGTCGAGGCTAAAGACAAGGAAATACTGGAAAAATGCGAATCCTACATAATAGAACAAGGCGGGTATATCTTTTTTGCCTTGTTAAATGATCAGACCGCAGGTTGTTTCTCATTGATGAAAATCGATGAAGAAGTATTCGAATTGGGCAAAATGGCGGTAGACCCCCATTATCAAGGGAAAAAAATAGGGCAGGCTATGATGGAATTCGCAATTGAATTTGCCAAGAAGAAGAAATGGCAAAGAATTGTACTGTATTCTCATACCAAACTCCAGCCCGCCATACATGTCTATCGAAAATTCGGATTTAAAGAGATCGAACTGGAGGCTCAGTCGCCATATCAACGCAGCAACATTAAAATGGCACTCGACCTGGATGCATAGCCTCCATTATCTAATAGAACAATAAAGTATAAAAAACTCTATACAACCCATGAATAACTTCATAATTACATTGTTGATTTTCAGTAGTATGATCGCATGCAGAGAGCAAAAGAAAACAGGCCCGGATATGCATAGTCTTCCTATGACCAATGGCGATAAAATATCTGTGCCAATAGAAGACGAGCAAGCGGATAAACAATTGACCATAATTCCAATAGAGCATGCTACAGCAGTGATAGAATGGGGTGAGGTTACCATTTATGTTGATCCCGTAGGGGGTGAAGAAGCATTTGAGGGCCAAAAGGATCCGGATCTGATTCTGATCACCGATGTTCATGGAGATCACTTTAATCTTGAAACCCTGCAGGGTCTCAATACAGAAAAGGCGAAGATAATGATGCCAAGGGCCGTCGCCTATATGATGCCCCAGGAGTTTACTCCTCAGATCGATGTCCTGGACAACGGTACGTCAAAAAAACGCTACGGAATTACGGTTGAGGCCATTCCAATGTACAACCTCAGACCTGAGGCTAAAAAATTTCATGAGAAAGGTCGTGGCAACGGATATGTACTAAATCTGGGCAAATCGCGCATATATTTCTCTGGCGATACAGAAGATATTCCGGAGATGAGATCTTTGGAAAACATCGACAAAGCCTTTGTTTGTATGAATCAGCCTTATACCATGACGGTTGATAAAGCCGCGGATGCCGTACTTGAGTTCCGGCCCAAACAGGTCTACCCGTATCATTACAGAGGACGCCCTGACGTGAGTGATGTGGCTAAGTTCAAAGAACTGATCGAAGCCGGTAATGCCATGATCGAGGTAATTCAGTTAGATTGGTACCCTGAAAACGAATTTTAAGCGCATAAAAAAACTCCCGTTTAATCGGGAGCTTAATCTACTGCATCTGCTTGCTACCTGACTAATTTTTTATACTTGATCCGTTTGGGCAATATATCTGCCCCAAGCCTTTTTTTCCTGTTTTCTTCATAATCGCTAAACGATCCTTCGAAGAAATATACCTGCGAATCCCCTTCAAAAGCCAGAATATGTGTACATATCCTATCGAGGAACCACCGATCGTGTGAAATGATAACGGCACAACCCGCAAAGTTTTCTAATCCTTCTTCCAAAGCCCTCAGCGTATTGATATCCAAATCATTGGTTGGTTCATCCAATAATAGGACATTTCCTTCCTCCTTCAGGGTCATCGCCAGATGCAGCCTATTCCGTTCTCCACCTGACAACATACTGACTTTCTTATTTTGCTCGCTACCAGAAAAATTAAAACGACTGAGATAAGCTCTTGAATTTACCTGCCTCCCTCCCATCATGACCAGCTCCTGGCCATCACTAAAATTTTCCCAGATGCTCTTTTCCTGATCAATATCGGCATGACTTTGATCTACATAGGCTAGTTTTGCGGTATCCCCTACTTCGAAAGAGCCTTTATCGGCTTGTTCTTCGCCCATGATCATTCTGAATATCGTAGTCTTTCCGGCCCCATTCGGCCCTATTATACCGACAATACCAGCCTGGGGAAGTTTGAAATTCAGATTTTCATATAGCAGTTTATCCCCGTAGGCTTTACTTACCCCATTGGCTTCGATCACATTGGTACCCAATCGCGGACCATTAGGGATATATATTTCCAGCTTCTCATCGAGCTTCTTTTGGTCCTGATTGAGGAGTTTATCATAGTTCTTTAATCGGGCTTTTTGTTTGGCCTGTCTTCCTTTAGCCCCTTGTCTAACCCAATCGAGCTCACGTTCAAGCGTTTTCTGCCGTTTAGAGGCCTGTTTGCTCTCCTGGGCGAGCCGTTTTGCTTTCTGATCGAGCCAACTGCTATAATTTCCCTTCCATGGTATACCCTCACCGCGGTCGAGTTCCAGGATCCATCCGGCCACATTATCTAAAAAATAACGGTCGTGCGTCACGGCGATAACAGTGCCTTTATACTGAGCAAGGTGGTGCTCGAGCCAATGAACCGATTCGGCATCCAGGTGGTTGGTCGGTTCATCTAATAATAGTGTCTCGGGTTCTTGCAATAATAGCCGGCAGAGGGCAACACGTCTTCTTTCACCACCAGACAAGACCGAAATTTTCTGTTCTGGGTCTGGGGTACGCAACGCGTCCATAGCGATTTCGAGTTTGGTGTCTAATTCCCATGCATTGGAAGCGTCGATCTGGTCCTGGAGCGCTGCCTGCTTATCCATCAGCTTTTGCATCTTATCGGCATCCTCATATACCTCCGGCAGGGCGAACATATCATTGATCTTATTGTATTCATCGAGTATGGCCACCGTTTCGCCAACCCCTTCCCTGACGACTTCGAGTACCGTCTTGTCTTCATCAATTTTTGGATCTTGTTCCAGGTAGCCCACGTGATATCCCGGAGAGAATACCACCTGACCCTGGTAATTTGTATCCTGTCCGGCTATGATCCTCAATAAGGTGGATTTCCCCGATCCGTTGAGTCCCAATATCCCAATCTTAGCTCCGTAAAAGAAGCTGAGATAAATATTTTTAATTACCGGGGTATTGGCATTTTTATAGGTCTTGGTCACACCCGACATCGAAAAGATGACCTTTTTATCTTCAGACATAAGCTGTTATCTTATACTAAAAGGATAATCGTAATAGATTGATAAATCTTGGTAGTTAACAATTCAGTGGTTTCCAGATCTTATACTCTTCCTTTAAGAGCATTAAAAACCCATGCAATGGCGAAAAAGCCGATCCCTACTGAAGCAAATCCCCAGCCTGCGATCTCATCGTAACGAAAGGCGCCCAAAGCGATCAGGCCCACCCCGACGGAGATCATTATAAACGTGGCCCAGGCGAGGACCGTATTTTTGTTCATTCCCATTTAAGTTAGTTTAGTTGGACCTCAAATATCGGAAATTTTATAAACAGGTTCAGTAAAATTAACCAAAGATTAGCCTTCAAATGGAAATATCACCTGGCTCTGTTCCCGAATCTCATCCATGAGTTCAAGAAGATCCAGACTATTTCGATGACTCCATAACGCGCTTTGGGTCATTCCCTGTCTGAGGCATTTATTGACTTCTTCAATTTCATAGGTATATCCCTTACCAGTCGTAGGAAGGTCAAAATGTTCCTGTTGTCCGTTATTCTCCAATGTAAAACCCTGGGTTTCGTGCCAACGAGGATCGAGAAATATGCTGCCTCCGGTCCCGGAAATTTCAGCTCTCATTTCCGATCTTGAGTTCAGCCCGCTATAGAGTATTGCCTGTGCCTCCGGATAGGAAAAAATAATCGATGTCTGAATCTCGGCACCGGTCTTATAGAAATTGGATATTGCCGAAATCTTATCAGGCATTCCTAAGAGAAGATAGGCCAGGAATATAGGATATATGCCGATATCGAGAATGGAACCACCCGCGAGTTCTGG
Organism: Flavobacteriaceae bacterium; assembly: GCA_965212205.1. GTDB lineage: Bacteria > Bacteroidota > Bacteroidia > Flavobacteriales > Flavobacteriaceae > JAHEJJ01. The sequence continues at coordinate 893,728 of CBDBUX010000011.1, read as the reverse complement.
GTTTAGCAATCTGCCCTCCTCCTCCTTATCCAGTGCATAAAAAGCGAAATCGGCCCGGAGATAGGCCAACTTGCCGATAGCTCCGCTTTCGATCCGATCCAAAACTTTTAAAATACTTGGATTAAAACGTGTCCAAAGCGCCTCCATCAAAAATACATTCTTGTCTACAGCAACTTTTACCATATCCAGTGCTTCTTTACGGTTAATCGCTAATGGCTTCTCACATAACACATGTTTTCGGGCATTCATGGCCTGTATACTGAGTTCGGCATGAGAAGTATGCGGCGTAGCAATATAGAGCACATCTACCTCCTCAGACTGAAATAACTCCTGGTAACTTCCATAATATGAGGGCACATCATAGGTTTGGGCAAACGAACCGGCCTTATCATAATTTCTGGACCCAACCGCTGTGAGTCGGCATCCGGGTATTTGAACCAACTCCTCGGCAAATTTGTGAGCAATATTTCCCAATCCGGCGATCCCCCAACGAATTTCTTTTTCCATAAACTTCCTTTTATCAGCCCTAAAGTTAATCAATATTAGTCCTTATATTTAGCCTTTATTAGGAAAGCAGGAATCGATATGGATATCACCTTTAACCGAAATGAAGATCAAAATAAACTCAGGGTCTCAGAGCTGCGTAATAAGTTGGCTAAGGTAAAACTCGGTGGTGGTAAGGCCCGCATCGAAAAACAGCACGCACAGGGAAAACTCACCGCACGGGAACGTATTGATTACCTGGTAGATACCCCTAAGGATTGTATTGAAATTGGGGCTTTCGCAGGCGATGGGATGTATTCCGAACACGGCGGTTGTCCTTCTGGAGGTGTGGTCGTAAAGATCGGTTATGTTCAAAAAAGGTTATGTGTCATCGTGGCCAATGATGCCACGGTAAAAGCAGGAGCCTGGTTTCCTATCACGGCCAAAAAGAACTTGCGGGCACAGGAGATCGCTATGGAAAACCGTCTACCTATCATCTACCTGGTAGATAGTGCAGGGGTCTACTTACCAATGCAGGATCAGATCTTCCCTGACAAGGAACATTTTGGAAGGATTTTTAGAAATAATGCCATTATGAGCAGCAGTGGAATCACCCAGATCGCGGCGGTTATGGGCAGTTGTGTTGCCGGCGGTGCCTACTTGCCCATCATGAGCGATGAAGCGTTGATCGTAGACAAAACGGGTAGTATCTTCCTTGCCGGAAGTTATTTGGTAAAAGCAGCTATCGGAGAAAATATCGATAATGAAACTCTAGGCGGTGCCACCACTCATAGCGAAATCAGCGGTGTAACCGACTATAAATCCAAGGACGATAAAGATGCCCTGGATACCATTAGAAATCTGGTATCTAAACTAGGAGAACCTGAGAACGCCGGGTATAACAGGGAAGCACCTAAAAAACCAGCGGCAGATCCTTCTGAAATACACGGATTGCTTCCGGTGTCCAGAACGGATCCGTATAATATGCTCGACATCATCAAACGCCTGGTAGATAATAGTGAATTTCAGCAATACAAGGAAGGTTATGGCAAGACCTTGATTACCGGTTATGGCCGGATCGACGGCTGGGCGGTTGGTATTGTTGCCAACCAGCGCAAGGTGGTGAAAACCAAAAAAGGAGAAATGCAATTCGGTGGAGTTATCTATTCGGACTCTGCGGACAAAGCTACCCGATTCATCGCCAATTGCAATCAAAAAAAGATCCCTCTTGTATTTCTGCAGGATGTTACCGGATTTATGGTAGGCAGTAAGAGTGAGCATGGAGGGATCATCAAAGACGGAGCAAAAATGGTGAATGCCGTGAGCAATTCTGTTGTACCGAAGTTTACAGTCATCATTGGAAACAGTTATGGGGCGGGAAATTATGCGATGTGCGGCAAGGCTTATGATCCCCGGCTGATCGTCTCATGGCCCAGTGCAGAATTAGCAGTAATGAGTGGCAATTCGGCCGCCAAGGTACTCTTACAGATAGAAAAGTCTTCTTTGGAAAAAAAAGGTCAGAAGTTCAGCAAGGAGGATGAATCGGCATTATTTCAGAAAATAAAACAACGGTACGACGGGCAGATTTCGCCTTACTATGCCGCGGCACATTTATGGACCGATGCGATTATCGATCCGCTGGAAACGAGAGACTGGATCTCGAAAGGGATAGAAGCCGCCAACCATGCCCCACAAGAAAAACCTTTTAATATGGGTGTATTGCAGGTTTAATGTTTATTTGTAAGCCCCCGTATTTAATCCTTTTTATCGATCAAAATTTTATTCTACGGTCAGTTTTACCAACTGTTCTTCCGCATCCTTCTCATGGAGTCTGACCAAATGTACTGTTTCGCGTTGGCCCGATTTACCAAAGTCCATGATGGCCACGCAGCGAAGGAATAACGGGGTCTGATCTGATGCTTCGGAATTACCGAGATATTTTACATTGATCAACCACTCTCCAATGGACTCTTGCCCTATAATTTCAAACTCTTCCCTGCTGAAACCCTGCTCCCACTCCTGTCGGAGGCGGGGTCCGTTTTCAAAAGGTGTGTGCTCCCAATTAAAAAACCTTTTCTGTGGGTTTACAAATTGTAATTCAAATTCTGCCTCGGGATAATTCCATTCGAACACCAATCGTGCTTTGTAGGTTAAATTATTGCGGTATTTGACCGGTATTTTAGACAAATCCAGCGAGCCGGTTTGTTGGTAGACCAGATTTTTTATTTCAGCATCCAACGATTTTTTTAGACCTGAGAAGTCTATATCGGAGTTCACACTGCCATCTGCCATGCGCAATAATTCATCGAGGCTCTCCTGGTAACGTTCATTGCGCTTTAGGGCAATCGCATAGTCGAGGTAAGACTGGCTTTTTTCAGGGAACCTCTCCAGTAATTTTGCAGCGGTTTCCAGTTCCAGCTCATACAAATTATTCTCCTGACATTTAAAAAGCATTGCCCTAAGTGTATTGTATTTCAGACTGTTGTCTTCCAGTACATTAGTAAGAATTCTCAACGCCAAAGGTTGGCTCGCAGAATTGAAATACTGGAAAACATCGATGTAGAAAGCCGGAGCCTCTTCATATGCTACTCTTTGATCGAGATATATGTCATAGGCCTCTTGTACATTTTTAGCGTTTTTCAGGGCCTTCAAATAAGCCGTTACCAGCGTCCTGGAAGAAACCTTAAGCTTCCCTTCATAGATATTATCATCGAGCAAGGCGAGATCTTTTGGTTTCTTCACCTCCCCATATGTGCCGGTTTTAGTTCGTATCAAAATCACTCCATTTGCCCCCATACTGCCAAATCGGTTGGTCGCTGCAAGGCCTTTGAGGACTGTGATATCAGTAATGTTCCTCGGATCAAGAAAACTAGTGTCCACGATTCGGCCTGTAGCGGAATTCGATTGCTGCAGGGCAACTCCATCTATAACTATTAATCCATAATTATTGCCTAGGATAGAATTACTGGGCCTCAAAATCACCTGACTGAGATCGTCATTCTGACCCAGTCTCATTCCCGAAAACTTGCCCTGAGTTGCATTGTTAACCGTTGTGGAAACCTCGCCTATCTGATCTTCCGAAATTGACTGTACTGCATAACCTATTGCATCGGTGTTTTTTTTGCCATAAGCTGTTATCGACTCCTCTACCGGCTCTTCACTTTCTCCGGTAACGACCACCTCTTCTAGCGTAATCTCGTCTGCAACTGAGAGTCTGATATCTATATTGGGATTTACCCCAAGTAATTTTTCAATCTTTTTACCATCTTGTTCCTCTAGAACCAGAACATCACCTTCTTTTGCTTCGATTGCATATGAGCCATCGGCTTCGGGTTTTACTCCGCGCTCTTGTCCCTTTATAGAGATTCGTACAATTCTGCCGGTCGCTACGTTACCATGTATTTTACCAAAATACTCCTGGGTGTTGGAATCTGGGGTAGCTGCTTTTTCCGCCAGATTTACGATATTCCCACCACTCAATATAGCCAGAAGGTTTAGGTTGGCCTGATTGTAATATGTCTGGCTGTTCACCACTGTTACCTCACCTTCAAAATAAGGGCTCTCTATGGCGGTATTTTGATGTCCGTCTGTAAATATCAGGATATTACCTTTTACGGCGAGTTCCCTGAGCCCCCTGAATGAAGTTCCACCATCGTACGATAGTTCAGCAAGCCTTTGTTTTAAAAGACCCCAGTGACCCGATTTAATGTTAAATTTCTCCTTGGCATGAACGGTATTACTAAATAATAATAAGGTAACCTCAGTGTCTGGATGCGCTGTGAAAAATGATTCCAGATATGAGAACTCCTTATCCAGATTCCGTTCCTTCATCGACAGGGAGGTATCCCAACACACCGTAGTGGATGCATTCTTTATCTGTGCTGATAATGCCGTCGGTAGCGCCCAGCAGAGTAGAACAATTAAAAATACTTTTGAAAATGTTCTCATTAGCGTCCTTGATGTAATTTTACCCTGGGGATAAGCAATAGCTCTGTTTGCCTGCCATTTACATAACGAAACCCTTCTTCTCCATAAAATCCTGCTTCTTCGAGCATTATCCTAATGTCTCGTTTCCATTCAGGAATATACACAGTGGTATTGAGTTCAATAGCATATACCGTATCATAATTCAACGGATAATTCTCGCCATCGTCTTTCATCACACCATCCTGAGCATCCCACATGCCTATAGTGGTTCCTGCCGAATGACCGTAAGATCCCAATGGATGGGTATAGATTGCGGGTTTGAGTCCGGCTGCGCGTGCTTCTTTCAATGCAATGGCAAGGATCTCGTTACCTGTGCGCCCGGCCTTCATATTCTTGGTCAGGAAATCCTGGACAGCATTACCATCTTTTAGCCCGTCGACCAGAAAATCGGGTGCTTTGGTTTCTTCAGGCTTTAAAACATAGGCAAGTTCCTGGCAATCTGTATTCAGTCTCAGGTAGGTGATTCCAAAATCGCAATGCAGTAAATCACCAGGACGAATTACCATATCACCCGGGCGACCCGAAAAGGAATATAAGTGACTCACTAATTCCTCATTGGTCCTTTGGACATCGACTGTCGGATGAAACCAGGTTTCCAGACCCAGGTCGGTAACTTTTTGTCGCATCCACCATTCGACTTCGGTAGTAGTGGTCGCGCCTGGCGTAATTACTTTTTCAGAAAAGGCTTCTGCGATAATATCATGTGTGATATCGACAAGTTGATTGTAAAGTACCATCTCTCTTTCGGTTCGCGTTTCGATCCAACGTATGGCAAGTTGTTCGGCCGACACAATTTTGGTACGCAACCTTGCAGGGAGGTATTCCAGAAACTCTTCGTAATCTGTCTTTACCAAGCCATCTGCTATATTATGGTCTTTAGAGAAATTCAATCCGATGGCGCTGGGGTTCCGATCTTCGATCAAGGTAACCAAACGACGCCACTGATCGGGTTCTTTTTCCTTATCCCAGGCAGAACTGATTTGTTTTCCTATGTTGTAACGAGCCACAGCCAGTTTTTCGATAGTATCCCTTTCCTTATCCCGATAAAATAGTAGAATCGTCCTCCTCCTAGCATTGAGCCAGGTCGCCGGAAGCATAGTACGGAGTACCGGATCTTCATTGTATTCTCTGGCAATCAGCACCCACATATCAAGGCCGGCCTGATCCATTAATTTGGGAAGAAGGGTATTGAATCGTTCTTCCAGAATTTCGTCGACCACTACAGCTCGTTCGCGTTCTGAAAGGATTTGCTGGCTATGAACATAACCAAAGTGGAAAATCAAGATTAAAAAAGCTAAAATCCTCATAGGGGAATATTTGAATTATGAAAATACTGTTTTTTGGCCAGATTTTACCCCATGATCCGAAACCAAAATAATGCTAACCTATCAGAGGTTTTCTGCCCATAACTTAATCTCGCGCCGATTGATCTTCCCGTTCTCAGTCTCCGGAAACTTTTCCAGTATGAGGACTTCCTTAGGGATCTCATAAGCCATTAACACTGGGTTTTCTCGTATAGTAGTCAAAATCTCCAACGCATCGGCAGAGCCTTCAACAACCAGAACCATTCGTTGTCCGAGCGCATCATCCGGAAGGCTTGTAATGATATACCGAAGATCGATAAGTCCGGATAATTTATCTTCCAACACTTCAGGGAATAGTTTTATCCCACCTGAATTGATCACGTTATCGGCCCGTCCTAACCAATGAAAATGATCAGCATCGATAAGTTCAACCACGTCATTGGTCTGGACTGTCTTAACGGGTTCCCAGGGCAATCCGATGAGCAAACAATCTCTGTCGTCCTGAGATAGCACAATGCCGGGTAGAGCGGTAAAGGGTACAGCGCTATCGTCCGCTATACCCGGACCGTTTATATGTTTTAATGCAATATGAGAAGCAGTTTCGGTCATGCCATAAGATTCATAAATCCTTGTTTCTGCTTTCCTTAGAGCATGAGCATCTTTTCCGGAAAGAGGCGCACCACCTACTATAAGTGTTTTAATCCTATCAAGGTAGGGTATAGAATTTCTGAGTTGAAGTGGAACCATCGCACAAAAATCGTACTTAGCTCGTGCTTCCAGCAGCGGACTGGAAGAAGGCGATATAATCTCTAATTTCCAGCCGAGAACCATTGCCCTGACGAGCATCATTTTCCCGGCTATATGTTCTGCCGATAAACAAAGAAGTGTTTTTGAGCCTGATCTTAGGCCAAGGAATTCTGCTGTGGCCTTGGCCGAAGCTATCATCGAATTCTTTGTGAGATCAATATTTTTAGGTGGCCCTGTGGAACCGGAAGTCTTTACAGTAATGGTAGGCCTATCGGAAAACCAGTCTAGCAAAAAATCGCCGATCGGTTTTTCGTAGCCCTCACCTTCCTTGATATAGCTATACCCTATTTCGAGCAATGCGTCCCTGTCACAGGATAAGCCATTAAGGCGGAAATCTGGGTGGAGCTTACCGGTCATCAGTTTCATTTTCCATACTCCTGCCCTCCTCTGCCACAGGTACTACTTCACCAATGAGTCGTTCTTTCCAATTCTTCCATCCAAATCGTTTTGCAAAAATGATCAGCAGAAGAGGATAAATAACCAATACCGGCAGAAAGACATCCCAACCGAGACCTGGTTCAGCAATATCGCGATAAAGCGAGTGGGTCTGAAAAGCGGTCCAATCTGCAGTGACCAGGATTGCCGCGGTGAGGTTATTAGCGGCGTGAAAGCCCAAAGCAAGTTCAATCCCATCATCCATCAATGTCATTATGCCCAAAAACAAGCCAGTTCCCATATAGAATACCATAATACCATATCCCAGTTTATCCACTTCCGGATTAAAAATATGGAGAAGCCCGAAAATGAGGGAGGTAATCAAAAGGGGAACCCATTTCCTACCCGACATGATACCGATGCCTTGCATAAGATATGCCCTCATATAATATTCTTCAAAACTTGTTTGCAAAGGAATAAAGAGCACTGCAATGACCAACAAGATCATAAAAGGTTTGACATTAAAATTAAATTCATAGTCATCGGGCGATAAATAGATGTCGAGAAAAATAAATACGGTGGAAATAATTGCCCATAAAACAAAGGCGAAGCCTATACGCTTCCAGTCTATTCGAGGCCTGCTTGTGGTGAGTGAGGTCATCGACTGACGATGGAGCATTTTGGCGGTTAGGGCGACGGCTAAGAGCCCAACAGCAAAACTAAACAGCATCAACAGCAAAAATAGATTGGACCCAAACATTTCGACCATGGCAGTGATGTCTGTGGGAAAATCGCCTGTATCGATCATTTTATAGACCAGGGCTCCCATCAATGGTATGGCGCCGATAAACTGCCAGGCAAAAAATATAATGATAGTACCTAATACATACCGCCACCCATCGTGCAGCCCTTTAAAGCCTTCTTCTATGAACATAGTTCCTGAATTAAATTTGCGGGCCAGTCTTTCCCGCGATCGTAATATAACATACCCTGACGGATTTCTAAGGGAGAATCAAAATTATTGGTGTATAGACCACCTGTACCTAATCCCTGGTGCATCGTTGTGTTTAGTGTAGAAGTCCACTGGGCAATGGCATTCAATCCAATATTGCTTTCCAAAGCACTTGTTATCCACCAGCCGAAGCCAAGTTTTTTGGCGAGCGCTATCCACTCCAGAGAACCCATAAAACCACCCACCAGACTTGGTTTCAAAATAATGTATTGAGGCCGTATACGCTCCAGTAATGCCCTCTTCTTGTCGCGGTCAAATACACCGATCAATTCTTCATCGAGCGCAATAGGAACAGGTGATCTTTGACAGAGCTCCGCCATTTTACTGAACTGACCAGGAGCTATAGGTTGTTCAATACTGTGAATCTCGTACTGAGACAGTAACTTTAGTTTTTCCATGGCATCAACAGGGTCGAAAGCGCCATTAGCATCGAGCCTGAGTTGCACTTCATGGGACGAATATCGTTGCCTCAGTGATTCTAAGAAACGGACCTCGGTATCAAAATTCAGGGCTCCTACCTTCATCTTTATACACCGGAAGCCAGAATTGATCTTTCTTTCCAATTGTTCATAAAGAAATTCTTCATCGCCCATCCAGATCAAGCCATTGATAGGTATGGAGGATTTTCCTTTAGTGAAAGACGTAGGAAATAACACGAATGGATCGCGGGCCGCAAGGGAACGAAAGGCCTGTTCCAGGCCGAATTGAATACTGGGATACAGATAGAACCTCTCACTCAGCGCACTAAAACCCTGTGAAATTTGTTCACAGGCATCAGACAATAAATCTTCATAATCTTCAACATCATCAATACTAAGTCCTTTCAGCAAGCCACACTCACCTATCCCAAGACGATCTCGTTCCTTTAAAATAATGAAATGGGATGTCTTAGAGGTAAGAACACCCCTGGAGGTACCGCTGGGCTTTTTAAAATCAAGTACATACTTGCTATGTAGCGCCTCCATATTATTTTGTGATGTAATATAACAGACAAGGATCTCTTAAAGATGTCTGATCGGTGAATTTCTGATGCACTGGCCCTGATATTACATTTAGAGCGACAAAGAAGCTCCAATATCCGGTAAATGGAGCGTCTTTCCTTCCTGCTCAAAGGCTTCAACAGCACGCTCATGGTCGATCTCTATATACCCAAAAGTATCGTAATGATAGCCTAAAATATTATCGCATTCCAGAAATTTCGCGGCGATAACGGCATCATCTATACCCATGGTGAAATTATCCCCAATGGGTAAAATCGCCAGGTCTAACAGACCTTCAGCGGGAATGAGTTTCATATCCATGGTGAGGGCGGTATCGCCTGCAATATATATCCGCTTAGAATCGGTTTGCAAAACAAAACCACCAGGCTGCCCTCCGTAAGAGCCGTCCGGAAAAGATGATGTATGTATCGCCTGAGTATATTTGAGACGGCCAAAATCAAAATTCCAATTACCACCATGATTCATCGGATGCGCTTTTAGCCCCTGATTGCCGTAGTGCGTAGCTATTTCGTAGTTGCTAACAATAGTGGCGCCTGTTCTTTTAGCGATGGCTGCCACATCGAGAATATGGTCCTGATGTGCGTGGGTTACCAGAATATAATCGGGCTTGAGGGAGTCGATGTCTATTATCCCTTCTGCCTTTTCATTTCCACTGATAAAGGGGTCGATCAGCAGATTGGTATCCTTGAGGTCGATGCTCAGTGCCGCATGGCCCAGAAATGTGATTTTCATGTTGTCGGAGTTTCTCCTTCAAATTTATTTAAAATTGAAGTAAAAACGCACTCCATCGGTAGATTTATCGACACCCAACTTAGACTGTAGTTGATTTACCAGGCGGTTGATCAGCCGGATACCCATAGACGAATTAGCTCGCTCGTCTGAATCCTCTGGAAGTCCTATGCCATTGTCGGCATATTCGAAAAAGCCCTCCTGGCCATTCTTCCTGAGATGTATATATATTTTAGGGTTTACGTGATCGTCGGGAAAGGCATATTTAAACGAATTGGATACGAGCTCATTAAGTATCAGACCAAATGGAATAGCGCGATCGATATCGAGCTCCACTCCTTCCGCATCGATGGTGATATTGATATTGTGACCACCTTTTTTGAAGACAGACTGAACACTGTTGACCAGACTTTCGATATAACCCTGCATTTCAATAACAGAAAGATCTTCATTCTGATATAATTTTTGATGGATCAGGGCCATGGCTTTTACCCTGCTCTTTCCTTCTTCTAGCGCTTCAATGGCTGCCTTGCTCCTGGTATTTTTGGTCTGCAGACTCAGCAGGCTCGATACCATTTGCAGATTATTCTTTACCCGGTGGTGGATCTCTTTTAACAGGGAGTCTTTTTCAACCAGGGAGTTTTCAATAATATGTTTCTGTTCTGCAATGAGTCTCTGATTCTTAATACTTTTTAAGTAGGCATAGACGAGTCCGGCAAATCCAAGTAAGGTGAAAATCAAAGAAATAAAGACCAGGTTAATTTTTTCATCCTTGTTCTGTAATTCGTTCCTGGCCCGTTCCATCTCGAGTTTTTGCTGATCGATCATCCGCCGCGAATTATCTAAATCTTCCTGAGCCACCACCGCGACCAGTTGTTGTTTTTTAATGGCCGATTCGTGAACATTGAGTGAATCCTGGATCCTGATATTCTTTTTCAGAAAAAAGGCTTCATTACGATAGTCTTCTATTCTGCCGAAATAGGCCGCCAGCAAGCGATTTTTTTTAAGTTCAAATTCGGGTTTGATAAGATTCAGCTCAGTATCGAGATATTGTTTTGCCTCAGTGTATTCACCTGTTTGGATCTTACACTCGGCCAGGGCCAGTGTATTTTCTACGATGTCTTGTGAATAACTGCCTCGATTGTTTTCCTGAATGCTCTCCATACTCCTTTCCAGATACGGAATGGCCTCATCGCATTGGTTGAGCTGGACATAACTTTTACCGATGTTTCCCTCAATAATCGCTTTTAATACCTCACCCTCGCCAATTTCATTATCTGTTTTTACAGTACTGAGGTCGTTGAGAAATACATCGATAAACCCTTTGGCTTTTAATAGATTAGTAATAGCCGTGGAGGCCGATTTATCGAGTCTGAGATAATTACCCACATTGTTGTGGTATTGGGCCAGGCCGTAAAAGTCATTCTCGGGGATCCCTTTTTTTACCTCCATGATATAATCGTTCATGGCCTTTCGGTGTAATCCCAGGTTGGAATAAATATCGTAAAAAGCCACATTTTCGGTGAGGCCTAATTCTCGCTTCTCTTTTCTAATTTCAATTTGTCGGTCATAAAATTGTAACTGGGCGTAATTCTGATCCATGAGATCGAGCATTATACCCTGAAGTTCGATGTCGTAATTATCTATATTTTCATACAGATCCTTAACTATGGCAACACTTTTGTCATAATCCCCCAAATCGTAGAAAATCTGGGACTGCATAATTTTATACTGATCTATCTCGACCGAATCTCCCAGTCTTTGAGAATTGACCAGGGAGGCATTGACAGCATCCAGCCAGTCGTAGGCCGAATCGTCCTGGTAGCGGTTTGCGGAATTGAAGAGGAAATTAAGTTGTTCGAGTGTATTTTCAGTTTCCTGAAATTTTTGCAATTCTCTCTTTTCCTCAGGTTCCGATTCCTGGGCATATAGGTAAGGAACTACCAGAAAACTGAGTATGAAAAGAAGTTTACGCATTTCCCCCTGTGTATCGTTTACTGACCGGTTTTTGAAAATTGATTATTCTTAGTGTGACGCTCCTGTTTTGGCCTGTGGTCAACAGCCCTTCAAACATACCATTTATTAACGGTGCCGCGGAATTTTTGTTGTAAATCGGCGGTATCGTGTGGTAATGGTTGTTTTTGTTTATCATATGCTCAAGTCTGCCGGCTGCACTAAGTTTCGTTCGAAAGGCAAAATGCTTCTCTTCATCATCTACCTAAGATGCCACATTCTCGTTAGATGCGCTATTCCCATTTGATGCAAAAACATAAAAAAAGGCTATACACGAATGCACAGCCTTTTTCGGAGAACACTATAAATAATTGGTAAGATTTGGGATCTCTTTAATTATTTGATCCAAATGTAGGTCGTAGTTTTGAAGCTTTTGGAATATTGTTGTGTAGGTGTCGATTTCTGTTGTGAAATAACACTTTCGTATCCAATTGTGCAGTTCATCGGATTTTTATGTCATTTAATCTTTTCACCACAGCCGGGCCACTGTTCACCTCTTCTTTAAACCGGGCTCACCACAATGGGAACCAAAGTTGATTGTTCAATAATCAAGACTAAAAATGATGTGAATCAATGTTAGCGTACAAGCTTTAGAATGCCCGTGGAATTGATTTACAGAACGACGATACCTGCTATTGAACAACTAGGAATTCATCGCTGAAAGGATGAATTCTTTAAAATCCTTTGAGATAGGGATCAGAGTATTGTTGATCATGATATCCTTAGAATTCACCGCATCTATATGGTCTACGTTAACGATATACGATTTGTGCGCACGGTAAAACTTATTTCTGGGAAGTTTCTGGAGATAGTCTTTGAGTGGCGAACGCACCAAAAACTTTTTGTCGATGGTGTTCACTTCCAGATAAACGTTATCCGCTTTGATAAACTGTATATCTCCAAATGGTATTCTATAGTATAAATGCTGTTTTTTTACAAAGATCGAATCCTTTAAAACCGAATTGGGGCTTGTTTTATCGGCCTGATCGCCGCCTTCGGCACTGGCGCCTTTATTCTCATAGTCAAAATTGGAAAGGGCAATTTCGATCGAAGTATATAAATCCTGTTGTTCGAAAGGTTTTACCAAATAACCGTTGGGCTTAACGGTTTTTGCGTTCTCTACCGTGGCGCGATCAGAGTTTGAAGTAACAAAAATGAATGGTATATTATAATTGTCCCGGATATGTTTACCAAGGTCGATACCCGTTTTATCAGAAGCCAGAATAATATCTATTAGTACAAGATCTACTTCTTTAGTTTTAAGTACTTCAACAGCTTGCTCATAAACTATTACATTATCTACGATCTCATAGCCAATTTCCTCGAGCATAGATTGCATATCATCTGCGATGATAACATTATCTTCAACGATCAGAATTTTAATAGGTTGTTCCAAAGTAAGTGTGGTTTAGAAGGTTATGTCCTCTCAAATTTACAAAAAATAATATGTGAAATAAAATAACAGTGCCAGGAGGAAGGTGCTCAGTGCAATTTTCTTGAGCTCAGGATCGAGTTCACCCGGGCTGTTTATGCGGTAAATCTTCACCAGATGAGCCACCAGAGGAAGGAAAGCCACCAACGGAGTCCATTGCCATATAGAACCGGCATACAGACTCATAAAAACAACCAAACTAACCGCACTTCCCAGGATTAAAAACAAATGGTATATTCTGGCCCGGGAAGCACCCAGAATAACCGCGAGCGTTTTTTTCCCGGCTTTCTTATCGGTCTCCAGATCGCGCATGTTATTCAGATTTAAGACAGCTGTACTAAGCAGGCCGATAGTTACCGCAGGCAGGACGGCACCGGCATATAATGACTTTCCATAAAGAAAAAGCGAACCCAACACGCTTACCAGTCCAAAAAATACAAAAACAAAAATATCACCTAGTCCTCGATATCCATATGCGTCAACACCTATAGTATACTTAACGGCGGCCCATATACATAAAAGTCCCAGAAAACCGAAAAGGAAAATATATTCAGGAAATTCAAAGGCAAATGCGCGTACCAACAGCAAAATAACCAGTGCCAGATTGATGATTATGGAAATCAAAATACCTGTTTTCAACTCTTTTCTATCAAGGGCTCCGCTCTGCAGTGTACGTTCGGGTCCAATCCTGTCTTCATTATCGGTACCCTTTACCCCATCGCCATAGTCATTTGCAAAATTGGAGGTGATCTGAAATCCAATTGTTGTAAGCAGGGCCAAAATAAAGATGAGTTGATCTGAATATCCCTGGATTGCCGCAAGTGCGGTCCCTACTAATATACCTGAAATAGAAAGAGGAAGTGTTCTTAAGCGGGCTGCCTGCAGCCATGCTTTAATTTTAATCACTAATAAGGATCTTCAATTTTAACGCGCTTTCCGTCTTGATAAGAGGCGACAAAGGCATCTTCAAACCCCATTTTGACCAATTGATATCTAAAGGATTGTGCTTCCTCCAAAGTTTCAAAATTACCCAGTGAATAGGAGTAGAAAGGATTTGTTTTAACAAAAAGTGTATTGGTAAGGGCTTCTGAGGCCAGCGTTAAATTGTTGTCAACAAAAGATTTAACCTGTACGGAATAGATCTTCTCTTTTTCTAAAAATTTCTTTGCCAGGTAGAACTCTTTCACCAAACTGAGTTCGTCATTTTGTTGTTCAAGGTTACCGATCCTGGATTTAATGGCATCCAGGCTATCGATAGAGACCAAAAGATTAGTGTCATCGAACTCTTTAGAACTAGTCAGGCCAGCGGTGAATGATGTAAATACAAGCATGCTAATCACAAATAGTGAAGTGATCCCGGCCAGTATATTTCGTTGAAATTTACTTCGCTTTAGCTCTTTATTCTTGTACTTGATTTGATCTAATAGACGCTCGTTAATAATTTGCGCCTTATCGATGTCTTTATGCAGTTCCAGCAGATCGCTTTCCTCTATAAATGGCATAGTGTGAATGGGTTAATAAATAGATCGAGATAAATTTAATTAAAATCCTTGTAATCAACAATTAAATAACTGTTTAGCCCTAATTATTATTGTTGGCCCCGATAATTATTTTATCGTTTCCTGGCGGCAATAACAAAAGTTCTGCCGCTTATTTTTTATAAATTCCGTCTGGAGCTATCGAAATTCTTCTTGCCTTGTACAAAATACCAATAGCTTTTTTGAAGGTCTTCTTGCTCATTTGAAGCTGATTTTTAATGTCTTGCGGGTCCGATCGGTCGTGTAACTTTAATACCCCTCCCCGTTCGATAAGGATGTCATATACCTTCTGTGCGGAACTTTCAAGCTTGCCATAACCCATCGATTGCAGGCTGATATCGATTTTTTGATCACTTCTAACCTTCTTCACATAGCCCAGCATTTTATCTCCCGGCGCAACTGGCTTATAAACTTCATCGGAATAAACCAGGCCTTTGTGTTTTCCTTCGATCACCACCTCCCAACCCAATTCTGTTTGTCTGGTGATCATAATTTGCACCTCCTGGCCCTGATCGTAGACCGCATTGGTATTGTCGAGAAAGCGTTCCAGTCTGCCCGAAGCAGCCAAACGAAAAGACTTCTCATCGAGATAACAGTGCACAACGTACCATTTTCCCTCTTCCATAGCAGTTAATTGTTCCCGAAAGGGCACAAGTAGATGCTTTTCCAGGCCCCAATCCAAAAAGGCACCGTACTCGTTTACCTCCGCTACCCGAAGATATCCAAACTCATTGCGCTTTATAAAAGGTTTTAAGGTCGTCGCGACCGGTCTTTCTTCATTGTCCAGATAACAAAATATTTCAATATCCTGGCCGGGTTCTGCGCCTTCCGGAACATATTTGCCCGGCAACAAAACCTCATTGCCTTCTTCATCTGTCAGGTAAAGGCCAATATCGACTTTCCTGTTTATTTTCAGCGTGTTATAGTTCCCAAGTTCAATCATATTTCTAATTTCGTGATGCAGGTAAACAACCTGGTGTCTAATTAATTTCGGGACCAGATCAACTAATCGTACACCTTTTCCTTACCAAAGGCCTTTATAAGCATATAGTACACCACCGCACGGTATTTCGTCCGCTCAGACCTGCCGTATCTATGCATCACCTCTTGAATAGCAACCATTAACGCTTCAGTGTCTTCTAGTCCGAGTTTCTTAATAAGGAAATTATTTTTTACTGTAATCAATTCGCTTTCCGACGATCCTGAAACGGTAGCGGCATCCCTGTTATAAATAGCCGGTCCGAGTCCATGAACAACTCGCTCGAGCAATTGACTGTCGGGTTCAAGCCCGAACTTCTCACGCAGGTGGGTAGAATATTTTAGCATAAGTTCTTCTTTTTTGTTGCCCATGATATTGTTTTTAAGAGTTATCTGAATAGATTGCGGAAGATAAATATTCGAAATACTCCAGCAAAATCCGATCATTCAGTGTGCGCGGCGTTTTCACCTCTAAAAGCTTTGGTCGTTCTCCAGGTTCGAAAAAGTTTATTAAGGCTTCCTTCAGGTCTTCCTGATTGGACACCGAAAGGAAGTCGAATTCATATGCATCACTTATCTTTTTGAAGTCTGCACGGTGAATCGTCTCAAAATAACGCGCAAAATTCTTGCTTTCATTCATACCTGGAAGTATCCTGAAAATACCGCCCCCTTCATTATTTATAACGATGATCCTAAAATCGTTCCGCACATATATATTCCATAACGCATTAACATCATAAAGCAAGCTTAAATCCCCACTAATCAATAATGTAGGTGATTCCTTATAAAGTGATGCTCCAACTGCAGTGGAGGTGCTCCCATCTATTCCACTGGTACCCCGGTTGCAATAGACACTTAAGGACGGATCAATGTCGAACAGTTGTGAATACCGAATGGTAGAACTGTTAGCTAGTTGAAGTTGATAGTTCTGAGGAATAGCTCGAAATATAGCATCGAAAGCCTTTAGATCGGAAAAAGGAATCTTTTGGAGATAGGACTTTCGCAATTTTATTTGCTGATGATCGGCATCCTGCCAAAGTTTGCTATAATCGCTTTTTACAATAGATGTTTTGGGAAGGAAGCGTTTAAAGAAATCATTGGGGTTCTCCTTGATGTGCTCGGTGAGCACATTAAAAGTATTCAAGGATTTTTTCTCATGTATATGCCAATGCTTTTGTGGTTTCCAGCGTCGCAGGAATGCCTTTATTTTTTTCGAAACTATAAGTCCGCCTACTGTCAGTAATAGGTCTGGCTTACTCTGTTTAAAGAATTCGGAATTATTATTGGCCAGTTCCGCTGGAGCGACAACACTATCGATGCTATTGATGAACTGGGGATGAGCCAGGTTAGATGTGGTTTCGGTTAGCACAGCTATTGATGGATCTTTTACCCAGCTATCAATTATCTCTTTACTCAATGATCCTGGAGATAAGACCCCTATAATTATCAATTTCTTCGCGCTCAGATTCCAGACATCCTTCAATTTCTCCAACGCTGGTTTATTTCCCGCTTCCACGGTTTTATCATCCGCTAGCTGGGAGATATAGCCTGGCATATCCATCAGGCCATACAGGGGCTCCTCGAAGGGTATATTGATGTGAACCGGTTCATTCTGTTCGTCGGCCGCCTTTATAGCCTGGTTCAAGGCTCGTTCGTTGAATCGAATAATCCTGTCTTGATAATCGTTCAGTGTGTCGGGATCCAAATCCTGATCGAGAACGCCCCATGACTCCAGTTCGGAAGTAGCATGTACAACATCCTGTTTTAAATGAATTGAACAACCTATATGACGATCAAATACCCCGTCTTGCCTGATGGTCTGTCCGTCGCCAATATCAATCTTATATGAGGGCCGGTCTGCCGAAATCACCACCAGAGGAATATCGCTATAGTATGCTTCGGCCACTGCCGGGTAGTAGTTTAAAAGTGCGCTTCCTGAGGTGCACAAAAGAACTACCGGCTTCTTTAACTGTTGAGCGATGCCCAGAGCAAAAAAAGCAGCGCTGCGTTCATCAACAATACTATAACACTTAAAAAAGGGGTCTAGCGTAAATCCCAATGTAAGAGGTGCATTCCTGGAACCGGGAGAAATCACGATATTATCGATACCTTTTGCCTTGCAGTGATAAACCACCGCCTGAGCAGTTGGAATTTCGGAGTATTTCATATGCCGTGCAAAAATACGATCAAGAAAGCAGCTGTCCCAATCATTCGTGATAATTAAACATGGCTTTGATAATTGTTCGACTCTTATATTCCGTCTCCCGCCATTCTGCCTCCGGGACCGAGTCTAAAGTGATTCCACCACCAACATATACGCTGGCAATACCATCGGACCAGGACATACATCGAAGATTTACAAATAAATCGCAATCTCCCGATCCCATTAGATTAAATTCTCCCAAATAACCAGAATAAAATTCTCGATCATATTCCTCATATTTTTTGAGGAATTTAGCGGCTTCTTCTTTTGGTGATCCACAAACCGCCGGGGTTGGATGTAAACGGGTAATAATGTCTTTAATGCTATTTCCGGCTAAATCGGCCTTTATCTCGGTCCGTAAATGCCAAAGTTGGCCTGCCCTGATAGAATGTGTTGCAGAAGACACGGGCGCAAGTCCTGCCAGTGATAATTCCTTTAAGATGAAATCTGTAACATATCGTTGTTCATTCTTTTCCTTATCTGACCATATTGGTAAGGTATCCTTTTCTATGGTTTTGGTCCCGGCCAAAGCATAGGTAGAAATCTGAGCCTTCTTCTTAGACAAGAACAATTCGGGGGTAGCTCCTGTCCATATTCCGGTTTCAGGATGGAACCAAAAGTAACAGAAAGCTTCAGGATGGTCTACCAACAAATTATTGAAGCCCTCCAGAGGGTTTGCTGTTAGAGGGATATCAATTTTACGACTAACGACCACCTTGTTTAGCGGCCCTGAGTTTATTTCCTGTAGTGCCTTTGAAATTAGTGAAAGATGGTTGCTCTTTGCCGCCTCCTTGTTATTATCAGACCCGATTTCTGCCCGGTAATATGGCTTTGGCAAATAATCATCGTTTGAAAATATTTTATCCGGTTTTAGATACAATGGCGACTGATCTGGATTGAACGGCCCCATAATGAAACCACTTTCTTTAAATGATCTGATGGGGTTTAGTTCGGGGCCAGATTGAATCAGAAGCCTTAATTGTTTCGAAGAAGGTTTCCTATAAAGAACAAAGGGATTACGATCTTTTAATTGTTCCCTGGCTATTTCGAACAGATCATTGGCCATCTTTAGGTTCGGGCTAATGCGATGGTGGTTAATTTACAAAGTGAGATCAAGTTCTGCTCCGCGTCGGTGATGCGTATTTCCCAGAGCTGTGTGGTCCTTCCTTTGTGTACTATGGTAGCACGTGCAAAAACTTCTCCCTCTTTAATGCTCCGAACATGGTTGGCTGCGATCTCAATTCCACGAATAAAAAACTTCTGACCATCAAGAAATACATACGAAGCTGCGCTGCCAACACTTTCCGCCAGAGCCACGGTAGCCCCGCCATGCAAAACACCATCGGGTTGAAAAACCTTAGGCCCGACCGGCATTTTGGCGACCAGATAATTCTCCCCTACGTCTGTATATTCAATATCAAGGGTCTCCATCAAAGTACCTTTACGGGTATCATTGCAGATTTTCAATATTTTTTCTTTGAACTTGTCCATATAATAATTTTTGTGTAAAAGTAAGCAATATGCTTATAGGGTAGGTTCTTCTGAGAACAGACATGATCCTATGCGTTTCTGTATTTCCTGTTACACAAGAGTATTAATAACTAACTTGTCGGCACCTTGGCTAAAACCCAATTAAATGGATAATTTGGTAAATGTGAAACACGAAGTAAGCTATACCACCGTCAATACTTTTGACACCCTTAACACCCTTAGCGATGCAACAGAGAATGTCTGGTTTGTCTTTCATGGAATGGGGTTTCTAAGTCGGTATTTTTTGAAAAATTTTCAAGGTCTACCCAAAAATGAAAACTATATTATTGCCCCCCAGGCCCCATCTAAATACTACCTTGATGACAGGTTTACCAGAATTGGGGCGAGTTGGCTCACCCGCGAAGAAACCGAGCGTGAAATTGAAAACAATTTGTGTTACCTCGATGCCGTTTTCGAACATCTGTCTTTACCTAATAATCTGAACCTAATCGTATTGGGGTTTTCACAAGGTGTCTCTATTGCCAGCCGCTGGGTGGCCCGCCGCAAGATCAACTGTCAAAAATTAATCCTTTATGCCGGCGGACTTCCTGACGAGCTCCACGAGGAAGATTTTGTGTTCTTGAGCAAGGAAACGGATATACAAATGATCCATGGAGATCGGGATCCATATCTAAGCCCGGAACGTTTGATCAGGGAAGAGGAGAAGTTAAATCTGGTTTTTCGGCAAAACGCTCGAAAAGTTGTTTTTGAGGGTGGTCACGCCTTAATTCCTTCTATAATTGAAAGTATTGTAGATTCCTGAAATGAAAACACTCAAAAACGCTTTGGTAAAACTGGAACCCTTGGAAATGGCACATGCTACTTTATTGTTACCTATTGCCAAGGAAGACAAATTGGTGCAGTACTCCCCTTCTGATATAGATCGGCCCGAGGCTTTACAGGCTTATATTGGAAAGGCGATAAGCGACCGGACCAAAGGAAGATCAATTCCCTATGCGGTCTTCGATATACGTAATAATACCTATGCGGGATGCACACGTTATATGAATATCGACAGGAAAAACAAAGTGGTTGAGATTGGCTCGACATGGATTGGAAGGGCATTTCAGGGTACAGGGCTCAATACGGCCATGAAGAATCTCATGCTCAATCATGCCTTTATTGACTTAGAATTCGAAAAAGTGGAATTCAGAATAGATCAGCGGAATATGAAATCGAGAAAAGCGGTGGAGAAACTCGGAGCAGTACTCGAAGGGGTGCTGAGGGAAAATGTTTACCTGCTTGACGGCTACAAAAGGAATACCTGCTGTTACGGACTCCTGAAAAAAGAATGGGCTCCGATCCTATAACCTTAACAATTCATTTATGAAGCAACGATTGGCCATGATTACTCTTCTGGTAAAAGATTACGACGAAGCCATTTACTTTTATACTGACAAATTGAATTTTCAATTGATAGAAGATACGGATTTGGGTGACGGGAAAAGATGGGTTGTAGTACGGCCAAAAGGTAAAAACTGTGCCTCACTTTTGTTAGCTAAGGCGGGAAATTCAAAGCAACATACACAGATTGGGCAACAGAGTGGAGATCGGGTTTTCCTTTTTCTGCATACCGACAACTTTTATAGGGATTATCGCGCAATGAGCTCCTCGGGGGTCGAATTTCTGGAGGAGCCCAGAACAGAACCCTACGGTGTTGTGGTTGTCTTTAAAGATCTATATGGCAATCGGTGGGACTTGCTGGAGCCGAGCCCGGTTAAATGATCATTCCTTATCCTGTTTAATGGGAGGATAATATTCGATTACCCGCGTGGTATAGCTGTTCTCGGGCGTAATGATCTTCTTTACCCAGTTCCCCTCTTCATTGCCATCGAATTGGTAAAGATATTCTTCGGTAGCCTCTTCCTTATCAATTGATGATGTTACCGATTCCAGTTTATTTTTTAAATCATAAGTGAATTCCTTTTTTTCAAGGGGGACAAAAGATTTTTCTTTAGTGTCGTATACAAATTCGAGTGATGAAACCACTTGTTCTTTTTCGTTGATGATCTGCTCTGTCGCTTTCTCTGGTATTCCTTCGATAAAATCCTTGGTGAGTAAGATTTTAACCATCTCACCTCCCTTTTGTTTCTTAAAAGAGGTTCTGATGGTCTTTTGCAACAAGCCATTCAAGATGTATGAAACCGTATGCTCATCCTTATAGGTGGTATATTCTATAAGGGTTTCGTCTACCCCATCGGCATGAGATCTAAGCATTCTTATAAGTTGGCTTTCATCATTGTAAAAGTATTCGTATTGCTCCTGAAATTCTTTATTGTAGGACAGTATCTTTTCAATAATTCTCGGCTTGGGTAAAGAATCATAGTCGTAAAAATGCGCCATAGACGTAACCTGGTCAAAGTTGCCGTCCTGGTATCGTTCATCTCTGCGCTCGATAAGTCGGTTATTCTCATATTTATAGTAACTAACGTCGTAGTCATTGCCCGAATAGCGGGTTACCGATTTGGTAAGAAACCCCTCGCTATTAAATTCAAAGTCTTCTTTCCCGTAGTCCGTGATGACACGACAGGATTTTACAGGGCCGCTCAGGTCAAAATCGGCGCGCATAAAAATCTTAGGCTCCTGGGGCAAAGCCGTTAGGGCCATCAACAGTGAAAATGAGATGGTAGTGATTTTCAATAAGTTAAGTAGGTAGTTTTTTATCATAGAAACAAAATTAGTTTATATTCTTTCAAATGGAAAACAAAATATATGCCGAAATAAAAAAGGAGCAGATAAAATATCTGCCCCTTTTTTTTCCGATCCAAATATACGGATTATTTTACTTCCTCAAAATCAACATCTTCAACATTATCTCCTTCCTTGGCATCCCCTCCCGCGGCATCCTCACCATTAGCTGAAGGATCTTGCTGCTGAGACTCTGCCTGAGCTTTATACATTTCTTCAGAAGCTTGTTTCCAGGCTTCATTGATCTTCTCAAGAGCCGGACTGATAACTTCGAGGTCTTTAGACTCATAGGCCTTTTTCAATTCCTCCAAGGCATCCTCAATCGGTTTCTTCTTGTCATCGGACAGTTTTTCACCAAATTCCTTGAGTTGTTTCTCAGTCTGAAAGATCATACTATCTGCCTCGTTGAGTTTTTCCGCGGTCTCCTTGGCCTTTTGATCGGCTTCGGCGTTAGCTTCGGCTTCCGCTTTCATTTTTTCGATCTCTTCGTCCGTAAGCCCTGAAGATGCTTCTATACGAATATCCTGAGTCTTGTTGGTCGCCTTATCTGTGGCAGAAACCTTGATAATACCATTGGCGTCTATGTCGAAGGTAACTTCGATTTGCGGTGTCCCTCTTGGTGCAGGTGGAATCCCGTCCAAATGGAAACGTCCAATTGTTTTATTGCCTGTAGCCATAGGCCTTTCACCCTGCAAGACATGAATCTCTACCGAAGGCTGATTGTCTGCAGCTGTCGAAAAGATCTGTGATTTCTTGGTCGGGATCGTGGTATTGGCATCGATCAACCTAGTCATTACCCCGCCCATGGTTTCGATACCGAGTGATAGCGGAGTAACGTCGAGTAGAAGAACATCCTTTACATCGCCGGTAAGTACTCCACCCTGAATAGCCGCGCCAACAGCTACTACTTCATCTGGGTTTACACCTTTTGAAGGCTTCTTCCCAAAAAACTTCTCAACGGCTTCCACAACAGCGGGAATCCTGGTAGAACCACCCACAAGGATAATTTCATCGATATCGCTTTTAGACAGACCGGCAGATTTCAGTGCCGTTTCGCATGGTTCTATTGTACGCTTAACCAGATCGGCGATCAACTGTTCAAATTTCGAACGCGACATAGATCTTACAAGGTGTTTGGGGCCTGAAGCTGTCGCTGTAACATAGGGTAAATTGATCTCAGTCTGTGAGGAAGAGGAGAGCTCAATCTTAGCTTTTTCAGCTGCTTCTCTCAGACGTTGAAGCGCCATTGCGTCTTCTCTCAGGTCGATGCCTTCATCTTTCTTGAATTCTTCGGCCAACCAGTCGATGATCTTTTGGTCTACATCATCTCCTCCCAGGTGAGTGTCTCCATCGGTAGAAAGTACCTCGAAAACTCCGTCGCCCAATTCCAGTATGGAAACATCGTGTGTACCTCCACCAAAGTCGAAAACAACGATCTTCTGGTCCGTATCTTTTTTATCAAGGCCATATGCCAAAGAGGCTGCCGTGGGTTCGTTAATAATTCGCTCTACTTTAAGCCCTGCAATTTCACCTGCTTCTTTTGTAGCTTGCCGCTGGGCATCGTTAAAATAGGCAGGTACTGTAATAACCGCCTGAGTAACCGTTTGCCCTAAATAATCTTCTGCGGTCTTCTTCATTTTCTGCAGGATCATCGCAGAAAGTTCCTGTGGGGTATAAAGCCGCCCATCAATATCAACTCTGGGTGTGTTGTTATCTCCTTTAACTACTTTATAAGGTACCCGTTCGGCCTCGGTCTTAGACTCGGAGAACTTGTTGCCCATAAAGCGTTTTATTGAATATATGGTTTTATGTGGATTTGTGACCGCCTGTCTTTTTGCGGGATCTCCAACTTTAATTTCACCCCCTTCAACGAATGCAATCACCGAGGGAGTGGTGCGCTTTCCTTCCGCATTGGGGATCACCACCGGTTCGTTTCCTTCCATCACAGAAACGCACGAATTGGTGGTTCCTAAATCTATTCCGATAATTTTGCTCATTGCGTATATTTTATTATTTGTAATTCCAGTTCAACTTCGGGTACAGTATGACAAACAATATGCCAATAGCAGAAAACTGACAGGATGTCATTTATTTTTTATACGGATTAATAGAATATACTCTGGAAGCCTATAAGTAATGATGTTGGCTGCTAGTCGTTGCAACCCTCACGACGTCGGGTATCGGCCAGATAGATGATTAACCACTGGCCTCCGTCGTTAAATAACTGGAAAGAATTAACCCCACAATGCCGCAGCTGATCACCGATCCAAAATCTATACGGTGTCCAGGCATGTGCCATAGGGCCATCGATCTGGATATTGAATTCCAGAAGTTCCTCCCTGTAGTTGACGGTATCGGGAATCCCCATGAGGCCAGACAAGAACTCTTCAAATGAATCGGTTCTAATACGTGTATTCCCGTCAGAATCTATTCCCATGGTCTGCATTTCAATACCCTCCCCCACCATGCTTTTAAGAGCAGCGCTGTCTTTTTCATGAAAGGCCTTAAAAAAAAGTTCAATGCGTTGTTTTACTTCAGAGGTAGATGTTGATTGCGCAAACCCATTGAAACCAGCCAGTATAAGTATCAAAAACAGAGCTTGTCTTGTGGAATACATAGAATAATTATTTTGAAACCCGAAAATACATAATTATCGCCTTGTGAAAATGCCGTTTAAGACAATCCAACAAAACTCCTTACATTTAGCAAGCCAAACGAACCATAATGTCTATTGCAAAAAAAGAATACAAAAGAGTCACGGTAAAGTCGCTGGTTGAGATGAAGCAGAATGGGGAAAAGATCTCTATGCTTACGGCTTATGACTATTCGATGGCGCTTATAGTGGATACCGCAAACGTGGATGTTATCCTTGTGGGCGATTCTGCCAGTAATGTTATGGCAGGCCACGAGACCACCCTGCCGATAACTCTCGACCAGATGATCTATCATGCCTCATCGGTGATTCGGGCGGTAAAAAGGGCGCTTGTAGTGGTCGATATCCCTTTTGGGAGTTACCAAAGCGATCCTAAGGAAGCCTTGCGGTCTGCCATTAGAATCATGAAGGAGAGCGGTGCACATGCCGTAAAAGTTGAAGGAGGGATCGAGATAAAGGAATCCGTTAAAAGAATTCTCAATGCTGGTATTCCGGTAATGGGCCATCTGGGACTCACACCCCAGGCGATCTACAAATTCGGAACTTATACTGTTAGGGCTAAGGAAAAGGAAGAAGCCGAAAAACTAATCGAGGATGCCTTGCTACTAGAGAAGCTCGGTTGTTTCGCCATCGTACTGGAAAAAATCCCGGCTTCGCTTACCAAAAAGGTGTCGGAGAACCTCTCCATCCCTACCATCAGCATTGGCGGCGGACGTGATGCAGACGGCCAGGTGCTGGTTATCCATGATCTCCTTGGTATGACTCATGAGTTTAACCCACGTTTCCTAAGGCGATATATGAACCTTTATGAAGATATGGGCAATGCCATTTCCCTTTATGTGAAGGACGTAAAAAGCATGGACTTTCCCAGCGAAGAAGAACAATACTGATTTGTGTGCCCATAAAAACTACTTCCACACCACAAAACCTTCAGATTCTCCATGAAGACAATCATCTGATCGTTGTCAACAAGCGCCCCGGAGATATCGTCCAGGGAGATATTACCGGAGACCGGCCACTTAGTGAAGTGGTAAAAATGTATATCAAGAATAAATACGAGAAGCCCGGTGCCGTATACCTGGGCGTAGTGCATCGGCTAGACAGGCCCACCTCGGGTGTAGTGGTCTTTGCGCGAACCTCAAAAGCCCTGGCACGTGTCAACAAAGCCCTGGCCACGAGGCAGACACATAAGGTCTATTGGGCTGTTGTGAGAAATCGCCCGCCCGAAGAACAAGCCATATTGGTGCATTGGTTGAGAAAGAATCCAAAGCAAAACAAATCTTATGTTGTTCAACAGGAAGCAAAGGCTGCAAAAAAAGCGGAATTAGAATATCGCCTGGTTAAGAAACTCGATCATTATTTCTTATTGGAAATAGAACTCAAAACCGGACGACATCATCAGATCAGGGCACAATTGGCCGAAATCGGTTGCCCCATAAAAGGCGATCTCAAATATGGGGCTGAACGAAGCAATAAAGACGGCAGTATTCACCTGCATGCCCGATCGCTAACTTTTGAGCATCCGGTTAGAAAAACACCTCTGGAAATTGTTGCTCCGCCACCATCGGATCCGGTCTGGAATGACTGTGAATGATTTTCATTACATTTAGCTTCCAGACCCGGCAGTAAATCATCTATGATATGAAAGGACTAAGAACAAGTAAGTGGACTATGAGCTTGCTATTATTGTTAATGCTGTCTTGTGGCAGCAGCAATTCTATTGACAGATTTTACGAGTTGCATAAAAACGACAATCAGGTGATGGCCGTTAGAGTCCCTCAAAGCATGCTCACTTTACTCGGCGGGATATCACCCGAATTACAAAATATCATCGGCAATACACGCGATTTACGATTTATGCGATTTTCGGGGCTGAGCACACCTAAAATAAAATCGCTCAGTAATCAAATGAACAATATTACCTCTAGTTCCTTTATCGAAGTTTATCGAAAGAATCAGGACGCGAAGAGAAATGTGATCTCAATCCGGGAAAAAAGAAACCTGGTTAAAGAGATTTTGATCTTCAACCACGACGATTTTAACGCCCATCTATTATATTTTAACGGTGATTTCGATCCTGCCAAGGTGCGTACTTTAGCCGAAAATGAACAGTTCAACGAAATGTCCGAATCACTCTTCTCACAGTTCAGCGGGCCGGTTCCTATCGAGTAAGGGCAAGTGCTTTTTCGCGAATCACCTCAGCAACCGGACGATGCTGAAGATGACTCTCAAGCCAGGAAAGGATATCTAGATATAAAAATGCCCTTTTTTCATAAGGGTGGTCTTCATATTTTTTAAGTTCATCATAAAGTTTCTGGAACTCTCCTTTAAGCTCATGTGGGTAAATGTCTCCAAGTTTTCGAAGAAATTTGATCATCTCCTTTTGCACTTGGTGCAAATCGTTCATCTTGAGCAAGAATTTATAGGTGCTCTTCAGTTGTACCTCCAGATGGTAATCCATACCCGCTTCGTAGTGCGCCACCAGACTAAGAACTCTTGCAAAACACATCAGATCTTCCCTCATTTTAAGGGTTTTATTCTCGATGATCTTCTTTAAGTAGGAAATGCAGGTTTTATTATCCCCGACACCGAAGTAGAGACAAGCGATTTTATAATAAAAAATCATGATATGGTGCTGATCGATCCGGTCCCTGTGCTTAACAATGCCGTATTCTATAATCTTAACCAGGTAGAGACCTTTCTCAAATGTTCCTTCCAGAAAATGCAGGTTGAGCTTGTTCGAATATATATAGAGAAAAGCAAGGGAACTGATATTATCATTTTTGGGAAATTCCGCTGCATTGACAATGGATTCCAATTTATCGAGTGTGGTCCGGAACAGGGTACTATATTTGACAAAAAATAGTGATTCCAGCAAATAATGGTTTCCCTTTAGGAAAAACACCGGGTTCAATTGAATCATCGCCTTGTTTTCGTAAAACAGGTCTACCCACTTGCTCGCATACTTGTAAGACGATAGAAAATCCTGGACCAGAAGACTATACCATAAATGCGCCTTATAAAGCCATAGCTTTTCCCTGAAACCGAAATCCTCCATATGGAAATCAGGAAGTTGACTTTCAAAATACCTCGTTACCTTTTGGTAATCCTCGTCGTTTCTGACATACCCAACTTTCAGCATCATGCTATACAATTGCAACGAAAGATTAGAGAGCTTGCTGGTGATGACATTGAATTCTGATAACTCTTTAGCCTGTTGAGCCAGTTCATCGGCTCTGTCTGGTATACTGCGTGTTATATACTGGGTCTCGATTATTTTTTCGAGTTCCACGATTTCGTAAGCGATATTCTTCTCCTCGTTATCAATGGCATTCCCTTTGGCCTTATCAAGTATTTTCAAGCTTTGTTTATACAAGCCTTTCTGATAGAGAATGGTTGCAAAATCTAATTGTTCGCGAATCTGAACCCGAACATTCTGATTTACCGGATTCAATCTGAGACTCACAAGAATTTGTTTATATAAATGTGCTTTTAGATTCGATAATTGCGTCTTTTTAACAATGCCGCTGGCCAGTATAGTAGCTTCATTATATGTTTTCAGCTTATCAAGAAGATTGAATAGCGCCAGGAATTTGGCCTCCGTGTTAACTCCCAGTCGGCCTACATAAAGCTTAAATTGCCGCTTTTCCGATTTAGACAAGGCCTTAATCAGTACGAACAATGCGTCTTTGTGAACATTCGTCATCGTAAAAAAAGCAATTTAAGTGATTGTTTTACAAGTCATTACTAATTGGTAAAAGTAAATTAACATTGTAAATGGGCTGCGGTTTGAACCTCCAAAATCCCTGCTAACTCTATTTTCGTATTATCAGGATAATTATACGAAATAATGAGTAAAGATAAAGTACATATTTTTGACACGACACTAAGAGACGGCGAACAGGTTCCGGGCTGCAAATTGGATACCAAACAGAAACTGGTGATCGCCGAGCGACTCGATGAGTTGGGTGTCGACATTATTGAGGCCGGATTCCCCATCTCAAGTCCGGGTGATTTTAAATCGGTACAAGGGATAGCCGATGTGGTGAAGCATGCCACGGTATGCGGGCTAACCCGTTCGGTAAAAAAAGATATCGAAGTTGCGGCAGAGGCATTAAAAAGCGCAAAACGTCCCAGGATCCATACCGGTATCGGCACTTCTGATTCCCATATAAAATATAAGTTCAGGTCTACTCAGGATAAAATTCTGGAAAGAGCTGTGGAAGCAGTAAAGTATGCTAAAAAATTTGTGGAAGATGTGGAATTCTATGCTGAAGATGCCGGAAGAACCAATAATGAATTTCTCGCCAGGATTTGTGAGGCCGTCATAAAAGCCGGCGCTACTGTTTTAAATATTCCCGATACCACAGGTTATTGCCTGCCAGAGGAATACGGTGCCAAGATGAAATATCTCAGGGAAAATGTTAATGGAATTGACAAGGCCGTATTATCGTGCCATTGTCATAATGACCTTGGTTTGGCAACGGCCAATTCGATCGCCGGTGTGATAAACGGTGCAAGACAGATAGAATGTACAATTAATGGTATTGGAGAAAGGGCCGGGAATACTTCGCTGGAAGAAGTAGTGATGATCCTTAGACAACATCCTTATCTGGATCTCGATACCAACATCAACAGTAAACTATTATACAGCACCAGCCAGATGGTTTCTCACAAAATGGGAATGCCGGTGCAACCCAACAAGGCTATTGTGGGTTCTAATGCTTTTGCGCACAGTTCGGGCATTCATCAGGACGGTGTGATCAAAAAACGCGAGACCTATGAAATCATCGATCCTGAAGATGTAGGTGTAAATGAGTCTTCAATTGTACTCACAGCCAGAAGTGGCCGCGCAGCCTTGGCTTATCGTGCTAAAAAAGTGGGATATGAACTCACCAAGGTACAACTCGACCTGGTATATGATGAATTCCTTCGTTTTGCAGATCGTAAAAAGGAGATCATGGATGAGGATATCCACCAGATCGTGGAAACCGCAAATGTTAATATTGAAAGTCTTGCCTGATTATGGAGCTTAATATTGCCGTCTTGGCAGGAGATGGTATCGGACCTGAGGTCACAAAACAAGCCATAAAAAGTCTTCAATCGGTCGAGGAAACATTCGGCCACCGGTTTCATTTTACCGAAGCCCTTATAGGTGCTGCAGCCATAGAAAATTCGGGCAAACCACTCCCCCAATCGACCCTGGACCTTTGTAAATCGAGCGATGCCATATTATTCGGATCGATTGGAGATCCTAAATATGATAACAACCCAGCTGCCAAGTTAAGACCGGTGCAAGGATTGTTGGAATTAAGAAAATCGCTGGGGCTCTATAGCAACATTCGCCCGGTAAAAGTATTCCCTACGCTTATCGATAAATCACCGCTTAAGAAAAAAATTATATCGGGAACCGATTTTGTGATATATCGGGAGCTCACCGGGGGGATCTATTTCGGTGAAAAAAAACTAAACCCAGATCAGACCGAGGCCTCGGATCTTTGTGCCTATACCGAAGAGGAAATCAGCCGGATTAGCCATATGGCATTCAAAGACGCCAAAGGAAGGCGTAAAAAACTTACGTTGATAGATAAAGCCGACATGCTCGAATCCTCCAGATTGTGGAGAAGGGTTGTAGAGAAAATTTCGGCAAGTTACCCTGAAGTAACGCTCGAATTTATGTTTGTGGAGAACGCAGTCATGCAACTAATAGTAAACCCCAGACAATTCGATGTTATGCTAACCGGTAATCTTTTCGGCGATATCCTTTCCGATCAAGGAGGTGTTATCGGTGGATCGATCGGATTACTGCCATCTTCGTCTGTGGGCGACGAGCACGCGCTCTTTGAGCCGGTCCATGGGCCAGTTCTTGAGGCGAAAGGCAAAGATATAGCCAACCCGGTAGCCTCTATTTTATCGGCAGCGATGCTACTCGACCATTTCGGGCTGGATGAAGAAGCCAGGGCTGTGGTTATCGCCGTACTCAAGGCGATGAAAAAAGATATTGTAACGCCCGACCTGGATCCATCCAGCCAATATAGTACTAACGATGTTGGCGATTTTATAGCGGCCCAGGTACGTGATTCTGAAGAACATCTCACGCTTAATCGTGAGAATATTTGGCTGGGAAAATCGACCATTATCTAGATGATTAATCCATCTAGTATTTCAACTGTTCATAAATTTTACCATTTCAATCTGCGGACTTTGAATGTCTTAGGTCATTGTTCTATCTTTGAGGGCTTAAAACCAACCGATGCAGATCTCCTATAACTGGCTAAAGCAGTTTATAAATATTCAGTGGGAAGCCGATAAAACGGCCGAGCTACTCACCAATCTCGGTTTGGAAGTCGAAGGTATTCAGGAATTTGAGTCTGTACAAGGCGGACTCAAAGGTGTTGTGGTTGGTCTTGTTGTGGATTGTAAAAAACATCCCAATGCAGATAAGCTATCCCTTACAAAAGTAGATTTGGGCGATGGAAAACCTGTGCAAATTGTCTGTGGTGCCCCAAATGTAGCCAAAGGTCAAAAAGTGGCGGTGGCCACCATCGGAACTACACTCTATAATGAGGAAGGTGAGCCCTGGAAGATCAAAAAAGGGAAAATACGCGGGGAGGAAAGTCATGGAATGATCTGCGCAGAAGACGAACTTGGTTTAGGCCAGAGCCATGATGGAATTATGGTACTGGCCGATGATCTTGAGCCGGGTACACTATGCAGCAGTGTTTTTGAAATTGAACGTGATCAGGTATTCGAAATCGGTTTAACGCCAAACCGCGCCGATGCTATGAGCCATTTTGGTGTGGCACGTGACCTGAAAGCAGGATTGATTCAGCAGAAGGTGCAGGCTACGCTTAACACCCCGTCGGTAAGTGGATTCGCCGTAGATAACAGATCCTTAAAAATGGGTGTCACAGTAGAAAACAGTGAACTGGCGCCAAGATACTGCGGTATTACGATTAGAAATTTGATCGTGGAGCCATCGCCTAACTGGTTGAAGAACCGCTTAAATGCTATTGGGCATAAACCTATCAACAATGTGGTGGACATCACAAATTACGTTCTCCATGAACTTGGGCAGCCTTTGCATGCTTTTGATGCCAAAAGGATTCACAATAAACAAATCGTGGTGAAAACCGTGGCGGAAGGGTCTAAATTTATGACCCTCGATGGGGAACAACGCGAGTTGCATAAAGAAGATCTGATGATCTGCGATGGTGAAAAACCCATGTGTATCGCAGGGGTTTTTGGAGGCATCAATACAGGTGTTACCGAAGATACCACTTCCATTTTTTTAGAGAGCGCATATTTCGACCCCGTTAGTATTCGTAAAACTGCAAAAAGACACGGGCTCAGTACCGATGCATCTTTTCGCTTCGAGAGAGGAGTGGACATCAACAATGTGGAGTACGCGCTAAAACGCGCGGCTCTATTGATAAAAGAAATTGCGGGAGGAGAGATCAGTTCAGATGTAGTGGATCTCTACCCAAAGCGAAAGGAAGACTATCAGGTATTTCTCTCTTTCGACAAAGTGAACCGACTGGTAGGGCAGGAAATCCCTAAAGACACGATTAAAACCATCCTGGCCTCACTCGATATACAGGTGAAAAGCGTGACTGAAACTGGCCTGGGACTTCAAATCCCGTTCTACCGCGTAGATGTTATAAGGGAGGTAGATGTTATTGAAGAAATCCTGCGGGTATATGGGTACAATAAAATAGAATTTGGGGAGAAGATTAGTGCTTCTGTGGCAAAAACTTCAAGGTTTGAAGACCATATCCTGCAAAATATTGCCGGAGACACCTTGGCCTCGATCGGATTCTATGAACTGCTTTCCAACAGTCTCACGCATCCTGCCTATGATGAACTGATCGGTAATAGTCGAAAAAGTGCTGTGGAGATTATAAATCCGCTGAGTTCCGATTTGTCTGTTATGCGTAAGTCTCTTCTTTATTCAGCCATGGAGGCTGTTTCGTTCAATCTGAATAGAAAAAGACAGCATCTCAGGTTTTTTGAATTTGGGAAAACCTACCACAGATCTGGTAAAAACCGGAAGGAAAACAACCAATTAGCATTGACTATAAGTGGAGAACGTCATGCGAAACATTGGTTGTCGGGAAATCAAGAAATGGGCTTTTTTTATCTAAAGGCTGTGGTTTTACAGCTCATGGAGAGACTGGGAATCGAGATTACAGATAGCCAAAGTAAGGAGAGTAATATATACTCAGAAGGGCTTGCACTTTATAGCAAAAGGGTTGAAATGGTGAGTTTTGGAGTAGTCTCGGCCTCTATTAACAGTCATTTCGATGTCAAGCAAGATGTGCTCTATGCAGAACTCAATTGGGATCAGATTGTTAAGAAGGCTTCTGAACAGGAAATCATTTTTAAGGAAATTCCAAAATATCCGGAGGTTAGGAGAGATTTTGCGCTGCTGATATCCGATAATATTAAGTTCGGACAGGTGAAGAATCTCGCCTTTAAAACCGAAAAAAAATTACTCAAGAAAGTAGATCTTTTTGATGTTTACCGGGGTAAAAACCTACCAAAGGGCAAAAAGTCATATGCCGTGAGTTTTACTATACAGGACGAATCCAAAACCCTCACCGATAAACAGATCGACAAGATAATGAGAAAGCTGCAAAAGGCTTATGAAAAAGAGCTGTCAGCAGAATTAAGGTAGCTTAGATCTTCTTGGGCATCACCACGCTATCGATAACGTGAATCACACCATTGCATTGATTTGCATCAGCCGTGGTAATCTTGGCTTTATTCCCGAATTTATCGCGAAGTACAATATCGATGCCTTCCATGGTAGCGGTGAGCACATTGCCCTGTACTGTAGTAAAGCTTGCCACTCCTTTACCCCTGCACATCGCTTTTAAAATTTTAGATGCCGTCAGATGACCCGCGATCATATGATAGGTTAGCAAAGTCTTTAGTTCGGCCTTGTTCTGGGGTAAAAGCAAATCTTCGATCTTGTCTGGCGACAGTTTTTCAAAGGCAGCATCTGAAGGAGCAAAAACCGTAAAAGGCCCATCGTTGTCCAGAATATCATCGAGTTCAGCGGCGATTACCGCTTCTGATAAGGTAGTATGTTCTGCAGAATTTTTAGTGGTATAGATGATACTGTCTTCGTAATACGCAACATCTTTAGATGCTTCCTGGGCCGAAAGGGCAAAGGATAACAGGGTGAAAACCGGTATCAGGTAAAAACTTTTTATCACGATAAGGGAAATTTGGGGTGGAAAAAATCCGATGAACGGAGTATTTTCATCGACAATATACAATTTTGAAGAATACTTCAGTGATGCTTGATCTGCGTCTAATCGAATTTAACATAACATTAACAAATTAGATGGTTAAACGCATTTTGATTTACATAATCCAATTTTCTATTTTTGAGAAAATTGCTATAACGAATGCTTCTCAAGAAAACCAATATCGAAGAGCGACTCCGGTTGTTAAAAATTCGAAGTGAAAATGAAGCTGCTCTTATACGAGATGTTTATAAGATCTTAAGCCGCACCTCTGAAAAGGAGCTTGAGTTCAAGGAAAAAATGACCAGACCTGCTTTATCTCCTGAAAATTCTTTTCTTTTCGATTTGCTCGACACCCATAGGATCTATCATCTTGATCAGATAAAAAAGATTTGTATTGACTACCGGTTGCGTTTTCTTGATTCGCGATTTTTTAAGGGTGAAATACCCCCTGTGGCTTTTGAGGAAATCGATAAACTGCAGGAAGCGCATGGGATCGAATTGGATGGTTTTAAGATTCTGGCCCCTTCCAAAATGTTTAAACTTGAAGATAAAGATGATCCGTTACTCTTTGCGCCCATAGGTAATGGTTACTATTATCTCGTGCACAAATGGGGTAATGATCTACACCCCTTTAGAAGGCTTTTTGCCTGGCCATTTAAAAATATTTCGAACCTGGCGGCGGTTATCCTTCTTGTGAGTTATTTACTCACTTTGCTTATTCCTGATGGCTTATTCAGCAAATCAGGGTCGTCTAGCGAATTTATGATCATATTCTTTTTTATTTTCAAGTCGATAGCCGCGGTCGTAATTTTTTACGGCTTTGCCCTGGGTAAGAATTTCAATCCGGCGATCTGGAACAGCAAGTACTTTAACGCCTAGCTTAACGGGTACATCTACCATTAGCTGAAGAGGTAGACCCAAAAAGGTTTATACGGGAACCGCATAAAATTTCTCCCTCAGCTCTCTGATAGCACGATCGGACATATAATCCTCAAAGCTCAGGTAGCGATCGATCACTCCAGATGGTGTGAGTTCAATTACCCTATTGGCCACTGTTTGGGCAAATTGATGATCGTGTGTGGTAAAGATTATGTTACCCTTAAAAATTTTCAAAGAATTATTAAATGCGGTGATACTTTCCAGATCGAGGTGGTTCGTAGGTTCATCGATCATCAATACATTCGCTTTTAACATCATCATCCGGCTTAGCATACACCTTACTTTTTCTCCTCCGGATAGAACGCTCGATTTTTTGAGCGCCTCTTCCCCACTGAAAAGCATTTTCCCCAAAAATCCACGCAGATATACTTCTTCTTTTTCCTCTTCCGTATTTGCCCACTGACGTAACCAGTCGACCAGTGAAATATCCGTCTGAAAAAATCCGGAGTTATCGGCAGGCAGATAGGATTGGTTAGTGGTTACACCCCACTGGAAGCTTCCGCTATCTGCTTTTTTCTGACCTTTCAATATTTCAAAGAAAGCGGTACTCGCCCTGGAATCTTTAGACAAGATTACTGCCTTATCTCCCTTTGCAAGATTGATATCCACATTTTTAAAGAGCAATTCACCATCTTCAGTTGAAGCCTGCAAACGCTCTACATTGAGAATTTGGTTACCTGCCTCTCGCTCGGACTCAAAAATGATGGCCGGATATCTGCGACTCGACGGTTTTATATCTTCGATCTTTAATTTTTCAAGCATTTTTTTTCGCGATGTGGCCTGTTTACTTTTGGCAACATTGGCACTGAAACGTTGAATGAACTCCTGTAATTCTTTGGCTTTATCTTCTGCCTTTTTGTTCTGTTGTGCTCTTTGACGCGCTGCCAGCTGGCTGCTTTGG
Source organism: Flavobacteriaceae bacterium (assembly GCA_965212205.1). GTDB lineage: Bacteria > Bacteroidota > Bacteroidia > Flavobacteriales > Flavobacteriaceae > JAHEJJ01. The sequence goes on along the minus strand of CBDBUX010000011.1, from coordinate 857,898 downwards.
TACCAAAAACTATAATTCCCTGAAAAGAGATTTATTTTACCGAAATCGATATCCGCGATATGGGTACAAACCGCATCGAGGAAATGCCTGTCGTGTGATACCACAATAACCGTATTGTCGTAGTTGGCCAAAAACCTCTCCAGCCAGCTGATGGTATCATAATCGAGGTCGTTGGTAGGTTCATCCATCACCAATACATCCGGATTTCCAAACAATGCCTGAGCAAGTAAAACCCGTACTTTCAACTTAGAATCAAGATCGGACATCTGAGTATAATGTAAGGTTTCGGTAATGCCCAGGTTCGACAGTAGTGCTGCCGCATCGCTATCGGCATTCCAACCGTTCATCTCTTCGAATACCACCTGTAATTCCCCAATCCGTTCGGCATTGTCATCGGAATAGTCGGCATAAAGTGCATCGATTTCCTGCTTGATCTCAAAAAGCGGTTTATTGCCCATAACCACCGTCTCAAGAACCCCAAATTGGTCGTGAGCATTATGATTCTGTTCTAATACCGACATTCGTTTTCCCGGCTCCAAGAGTATCTGTCCTGAGGTGGGATCCTCCTTGCCTGCTAAAATTTTCAGGAAGGTCGACTTACCGGCGCCATTTGCTCCGATTATCCCATAACAGTTGCCTGGTGTAAAACTTACGTTCACCTCGTCGAAAAGCACTCTTTTACCAAACTGCACCGACAAATTAGATACGGATAACATATAGCTGTTTTAAAAATTTCGGCAAAAATAGGGAAAAAGAACCATACTACTAACAATCCTGAGAATAGGTTTCTTAGCACTACTCTTAACGCTCCTTTTTAATTTTTAACTCGTCATTAACAAGCTTAACGTACTGCAATCCTTAGCTTTGTTTAGAAAATTTAGGGCTGTTCGTGCATGGATAAATCTTTACTCCTACTCACTCTTTTTCTGATTTCTAGTTGCGCAACCTCTGAAAGACAGACAACCACCGTCCATTTTGCCGGTGAAATCGTGAATCCAACAAGCGATTATGTTGTTTTGTACAAAGGCGATAGCGCACTGGATTCTGTATCCCTCGACGAGAACAACCGATTCGTAATGGAATTGGATTCTGTAGACGAAGGATTGTACAACTTTTATCACTATCCCGAATATCAATATGTCTTCCTGGAAAACGGCGACAGTCTGCAAATAAGGCTTAACACGCACTACTTCGATGAGTCGCTGGTCTTTGCTGGTCAAGGGGAAGAGGTCAACAATTTTTTGATCGAAATGTTCCTGGCCCATGAAAAAGAGGAAGCGCTTATTTATGATCTTTACAAACTGGAGCCCGACGAATTCTGTAAAAGGATCGATTCCCTGAGCGAAACCAAAGTTCAACAACTCGATGAGATCCACCAGGAAACCCCGCTATCGGAAGAGGCTTATGATATGGCCAGAGCCAGCATAGATTACAATACTTTTTTCTATAAAGAACCCTATCCTTATTACCATAAGAAAAAGAAAGGCGAAAAGTCGATGCATGAGCTCCCCGATAACTTCTATGCTTATCATAAAAAAGTCGACTTCGATAATCAGGAGTTTACCTACCTGCGTCCGTATTACAATTTCATGAAATACCATCTGGGTAACCTTTCTTATATAAGTTGTAAAAAGGGTTGCATGACGGCTGATAAAAAAATGGTAAAAAACCAGCTTCACTTTAACAAGCACCAGCTATATATGATCGATAGCCTTGTTGAGCAGAAGGTGTTGAGGGATAATCTTTTCAGGAATGTAGCCTTCGAATACTTGTTAAAACACGATTCGGAAGAAAACATCGAACTTTTCATTGAAGAATTTCATGATTTTTCGGGTAACAACCGGCATATAGATGAAATAGACCGGCTTTACAAGGCCATTAAAAAGATTCAGCCCAATAAGACCATCCCCCCAATTGCTGTATACAATTCGGCGGGAGAACAGCTAAAACTTGATGAGTTGTCTAAAGATCGTCAGGTTGTCTTCTATTTCTGGTCTGCTCCGCAAAAAGGACATTTTAAGAATATCAGGAAGCGTATTGCCGAACTCAAGATCCAATATCCCGAATACACTTTTATCGGTATAAACCTTAGAACAGACCTCGGCAGGTGGAAGACCATGCTCGATGAGTATGAACTAGACAAAACAGAGCAATACTGGGCCGAAGACTATGAAGAGGTGGCTCATGCCCTGGTGGTTTATGATCCGTTTAAGAGCATCATCACCAAGAATGGAACCATCGTAGATGCTTTTGCGAATGTATATTCCTCTTTCTGATTAAACCGCGTATCTATAAGGTCGATTTAAGCGATCAATTCCCTTTTTTATAATCTGCAAGGAATTTCTCAAGGCCGATATCGGTCAGCGGGTGATTCAGCAGACCTAGTATAGATGAGAGTGGGCCCGTCATGACATCGGCTCCTAATTTTGCACAATCGATCACGTGCATGGTATGCCTGATTGAAGCTGCCAATATTTGCGTATCGAAGGCATAATTATCATATATAAGGCGTATCTCCGCAATCAGATTGAGTCCGTCTGTCGAGATATCATCGAGTCGGCCCAGAAAAGGAGAAACGTAGTTGGCCCCGGCTTTAGCCGCCAAGAGTGCCTGGCCCGGAGAAAAAACCAGAGTACAATTGGTTTTAATCCCATGATCTGAGAAATATTTCAGGGCTTTAACACCGTCTTTAATCATCGGTACTTTCACCACTATCTGCTCATGAAGATTTGCCAGTTCTTTGCCTTCCTTAACCATGCCCTCAAAATCAGTCGCGATCACTTCCGCCGATACATCCCCGTCGACCACATTGCAGATATCGACATAGTGCTGGCGGATATTATCGTGTCCGGTAATCCCTTCTTTCGCCATCAGTGATGGATTAGTAGTTACCCCATCCAGGACACCCAGTTCCTGGGCTTCTTTAATCTGATCTAAATTGGCAGTATCAATAAAAAATTTCATAGCACTCTATTATATAAAATTGAGACTTATTTGTAAAAAGTTTGCGATGCGCAAAACTACAATTTATAATGACGTAAAAGCAACTTCTCAAATACTTTGTCGGGCAAGATTCTCTTCAGAGTAACAGAGATTTTCTGCATCCAGCTCCCCACCCTGTAATGCACCCGTGGTCTGGATTGCTGAATGATCTTATAGACGGTCCGTGCCACAAGCTGAGGATCTCCCCCATCGTCTACGTGTTGGTTCATCATCGCCAGGGATTTCGAGTACGTCTCTTTATAGGGAGAATTGTCGAATTCAGGAGCATGGTATCGACCAGAAGCAATATTGGTTGCAAAATCTCCAGGAGCCAGACTGGTTATGCGTATTCCAAATGCCCTGGTTTCCATTCTCAAAGCTTCGGTGATCAATTCAAGAGCGCCCTTAGAGGCAGAATAGATTCCGCGATAGGGCAATCCCATATATCCGGCAATCGATGTAATATTAATGATCAGTCCTGATCCCTGATCGCGCATTGCTGGCAATACCGATTTTATCACTTCCAGGGGGCCAAAGAAATTGACCGAAAAATTATTTTCAATTTCCTTTCGCGGGATCTCCTCAAGGGGTCCGGTAATACCTACTCCCGCATTATTGACAAGGATATCGATCCTGCCTTCCTTATGCAAAATACTTTTTATAGCCTCGTTAATGGTATCGGGCTCGCGAACGTCCATTTGAACAAGTTCAAAATCGTTGAAATCCTGGTATTTGCCGAGATCTCGGGTGCTTCCATATACCCGAAAGCCCTTGCTTTTCAATAGATTTCCGATAGATCGGCCAATACCCGAAGATCCACCGGTAATTAAAACTACATGACTTTCCATACGGCCTAAAATAATCAAATAATTGGGAAGCGAACAGATCGATACCGTTCGGAAAAGGGTACAAAAAAAGGCAAGCTACCTACGTCGCACCGCTACGACCGCATACCCTTGCTGCGTTCCCACCCTGGGGGATTCTGCAGGAGCTGGTCGCGTAGGACTTGCCTCATGCAAATATACGACCTTTAGCAGTTGTACACCTCAAATACTGAGCTATTTTTTTGATCAGGGAACAGCTAAAAATTCGAATTATTTAATACGGCAGAATTGGCTGCTGTGGTAAATCATAAAAATTTATCAATAGGTGTCATTTGTCGGCACACATGATTAATTTAGTCATCTGATACCATTAACAGGTTTAATTCATAATTCAGCAAAGATGGATCTTACTAAATTCTTCGTTTTCAGTTGTCTTACCCTCTTATTTCTTGCTTGCGGTGGTGAATCGAATCCGGCCAAATTATTCAGTATTGAGATTGAGGGTAACAAAAGTGAATTCAAAAATAATCAGGTGATCGGGCTGAGTGTTAAATCCAGAAAAGATATCGTCCCGGATAAGGTGACCTACAGTATAGACGGAAAAATTTTACCTCGGGAGAATGATAAGATCACTCTAACGACAGACCGGTTGGGTAAAAAGGAATTGAAGGCGGTGGTAGAATATGGTGAAAATTCGGCCGAGCTGAGCAAGAAGATCCGGATACTTTCCGATACACCACCAAAGCTTTATACCTACGAGATTATCGGTGAATTTCCTCACGACATTGAAGCCTTCACTCAGGGTCTGGAATTTTATAATGGATTTCTCTATGAGGGTACCGGGCAGAAAGGAAAGTCGTCTTTGAAAAGGATTAAATTGGAAACCGGGGAGGCATTGGTGAGTGTCGACCTGGATTACAACTACTTTGGTGAAGGAATTACTGCGATGGATAACAAGATCTACCAACTCACCTGGAAAAGTAACACCGGTTTTGTTTACAACGCAGAAACCCTGGAGCGTTTAGATAGCTTTCAATACGGCAAAAGCCAGGAGGGTTGGGGGCTTTGCAACGATGGCTCCAAAATCTATAAGAGCGACGGCACCGAAAAAATCTGGATCCTCGATCCGAAAACATTGGTCGAAGAAGACTATATTCAGATCGTCACCGATAAATCGCTTTTTAACAAGGCTAACGAACTCGAATATGTGGAGGGTAAGATCTATGCCAATGTTTGGCAGAAGGAAAGTATGATGATCATCAATGCACAATCCGGAGCCATTGAAGGAGTGGTAAATTTAGGTGGTTTAAAGCAAAAAGTTAAGCAACATAAAGATCTTGACGTTCTCAATGGCATTGCGTATCATCCTGAGCGAAAGACTTTCTTCGTTACCGGAAAAAACTGGGACAAGATATTCGAGATCAGAATTATGGAGAAATGATATGGATATTTTTGAAAAATCCATTACTGTAGAGCAACACGACCTCGATCAGTTACAACATGTAAACAATGTTCGATATATAGAATGGATTCAGGAGATCTCCAAAGAGCATTGGGAAAAACGCGTCTCAGAGCGAATTAAAAATGAGGTTGTCTGGGTGGTAGTGAGCCATTATGTTCAGTACAGGGGTCAGGCCCGATTAGGAGATACCATAAAGATCAGAACCTTTATAGCGGAGACAAGAGGTGCGATTTCGGTCAGGGCGGTGGAGATGAGACATGGAGATACCGATTCATTATTGGTAGAATCCAAGACCGAATGGTGTTTGCTTAGTGCTACCCAATTGAAACCTATGCGAATTTCCGAAGAAATACGTTCTCTATTTGAGATTAATCCTTAAAACCTTCGCCAAGTCTTGTATCGATATATTATCAATTTAGTCCTGCTAATTCTTCTGGCGTACTGCGGGTCGTGCCGCAAGGATTTTCAGTACCGTGAAAGTGCCGGAAGATTAGAATTCTCTAAGGATACGGTATATCTTGATACGGTTTTTACCAATATTGGCAGTAGCACCTATACGCTCAAGGTGTATAACAGAACCGGCGATGACATCCTTATACCCAATGTTCAACTCGAACAAGGGCTCAGCAGCAATTATCGATTAAATGTAGATGGAGAAGCCGGAAAAATATTCGAAGATGTGACGATTATGGCTCGCGACAGTATTTTCATCTTTATAGAAACAACATTCGACATCGCTCAGATTAATCAAAATGAATTTTTATATACCGATGTTCTCCAATTTGTAAGCAGTACTTCAGAGCAGCGCATCCCTCTGGTGACTTTGATAAAAGATGCCATCTTTCTTTTTCCTTCTGTTTTAGCCGATGGTTCCAGGGAAACTATTGTAATCGGTTTGGATCCTGAAGGGAACCCAATCGAGGTAGAAGGATTTATCCTTGCAGATAGCCAATTAGATTTTACACGGGAAAAACCATATGTGATATATGGCTATGCCGCAGTAGATGAGAACGATACGCTCAAGGTGGAAGCCGGTTCGCGGATCCACTTTCATAAAGATTCGGGTATTTTAGTAGGGGATGGCGCAAGCATTAATATCAATGGTACACTAAGCACTGACCAGGTAGCGATGGAGAACGAAGTAATTCTGGAGGGTGATCGGCTGGAACCCGAATTTTCGGAAGTTGCAGGGCAATGGGGTACATTATGGCTGGCCCAGGGCAGTCTCAACTCTCAAATAAACCACTGCACCATTAAAAATGCGACGGTCGGTCTGCTTGTGGAAGGCCGAATGGGTTCCGAACCCACCTTAACAATACAAAACAGCCAGATTTATAACAGTGGTACGGTAAACTTCTGGGGGCGCGATGCCGGGATAGAAGCTGAGAATTTAGTATTAGGCAATGCTGGTGAAGCTTCCCTCCTATGCGACATAGGCGGAAATTATGAGTTCTTACACTGTACTTTTGCCAATTACTGGAGTGGCAGTTTTAGGACCGGATCTGCTTTGCAACTGAGTAATTTTGGCAGCACTGCTGCGGGGGAACTTGTAGTCAGGCCCCTGGAAAATGCAGTGTTTTCTAATTGTATAATATTTGGAAATACTTCCAGAGAACTCGGCCTAAGTGCAGATGAAAGTGTTCCATTCAATTTCAATATCTCAGATGTCTTATTAAAATTCAGCGATGTTGGCGGAGTAACTGAAAATGACCCCTTATATGATTTTGAAAACGACCTTTATTACAATAACATCATCTTGAATGAAGATCCGGACTTCCTGAACACCGCCCGGAACGATTTTCAGCTAGGGCCAGAGTCGGTCGCTCGTGATACCGCCAACATTGAGACGGCCTTAAGGGTCCCATTAGACATCCTCGGAATCGATCGCAATCCAGATCCGGATTTAGGCGCATTCGAATATACCATTGATCAGTAGACAACTACTTTGCTTATAGTAAATGAAGGAAAATTCCTTCAAATACATTGATTTTCAGTATGTTATAGCATAAAACCATAAATATTCTATGGTAAATACACAGTAATAATTCGGGAAGGATTACTACTTTGTACCCAAATACCCAAGATGGAGTATTCTTATACCGTCATAGACTCGAATTTTAAATCGAACATACACCTTCAGAGCTACCTGGAAGAGTATGGGGATTTTACTTATTTGGGTCGGGCCAGCGATAGTACGGAGGGGCTGAATACCATTTTAAAACATCTTCCTGATATTGTTTTTATCCACCTGAACGATAAGGCGGTAGATTATTTCCATATGATCACGGAGTTATACCAATACGTAAAAGAAATACCTATTCTCATCGGTATATCCAATTCGGAACGCTATGCCTATGAGGCGATCAAGAATAATTTTTTTGATTACTGGCTACTTCCTTATAACGAATTCGACATCCGGAAAACCGTGATGAAATTGTTTAAGCAAATTCCAGTTGAACGGGAGCCACAGACCATTTGTTTGAAATCATACAAGGATTTTCAATATGTGGATACCGATGAGATCCTTTATCTTAAAGCCGATAATAACACCACTGATTTCTATATGAAAGACGGTAGCACCATCAGTGCATTTAAGACGCTAAAAACCTTTGAAAGCAAGTTGCCAAGCAATTTTATCAGGGTTCACCAGAGTTATATTATCAATATGAACTTTGTCTCACGAATCAATTATGGCAAATCGATTTGTGCCTTGAAATCTTCAAATAATACACAACTACCCTTCTCGAAAACTTATCGAGAAAATATAGACGACCTCAAAAAGCTGCTTTCAAAGAACACAATTTCCACACTTAATTAAGTAAATTCTTATAAACACTGCAGTAATACTCACAAAAAAGGGTGTTTTACTAATATTTCTTATTCCGCACAATACGATACTGGCTTCCTGTTTAGTTTAGTCAAGAGATCAATACATAAACCAAAAACCTTTGAGCGATGAAGAAACTTTTGAGTATTACCACAATTTTCCTTTTCTGCCTCGGCATGATATCATGCCAGTCGGAAGATATTACCGAAGAACAGGCATTATATGAATTTAATGCCACGGATGGGGATGATAGTCCTTCCGACGACAGACAGTCTACAGATGGAGATGACAGTCCAAGTGATGACCGGCAGTCCACAGATGGAGATGATAGTCCTTCCGATGACCGGCAATCCACAGATGGAGATGACAGTCCAAGTCCGATGACCGGCAATCCACAGATGGTGATGATAGTCCTTCCGATGACCGTCAGAGTTAATAAGATATTTAAATAAAATAATTGAGCCTTGGAACTGTGGTTTTAGGGCTCTTTTTTTTTAATTTGGTTTTATGGCCAAATCCGAATCAAAGTATTTATCCCTATTTCTACTCAGTATTTTTTTGCTCATTTTCCTCGCTGGATGTATGCAGCAAAAGTCAAACATTGTGCCTGAGAGCGCAACGGCGGAGAACGATAGTATCCTGGCCTGGATAGAAAGGAGTCAGGATTCTCATTATACAACTCAGGAACAGAAAGCCTGGCTGAATAAGGCCGTTAAAGCCGCCGACCTACATCCGAAGGATAGCCTGAAACTGAAGTATTATTCACAGATTTCACTTCGATACCTGCGAAATAGAGATTCCCTTAATTTTAGGGATACCTCAGAAAAGGCCTTGAAATTAGCGGCCGCCACAGGCGATTCCATGGCTTTGGCCGAAATCCATTGGGATATGGCTACATTTTATAAGAACCACTTCGTATTAGATAGTGCCTACTATTATTACGTGGAAGCTTATAACATTTATACCTCCCTGAACGAAGATTTTTTGAGAGGGCGGATGCTTTTAAATATGGCGAACTTACAATCCGACATTAAAGACTACGCCGGCAGCGAAAACAGGATCATTAATGCTATAAGGTTATTTAAACCAATGCAAGCCGATGATCAATTGTTTAAATCTTACAACCTTCTTGCTATTGTATCCGGAGCATTGGAGGAGTACGACCGTGCGCTTGACTACTTCGATCAGGCCGATACCTACGCTGAAAATCTCGATTCTGCATACTACAGTGTACATGTGATGAACAACAACAAAGGCAATCTGTTTGCAGATCGCGGAATATATGAAAAGGCGATCCCGCTTTATGAGAAGGCGCTTGGCGTTGAGAGACTAAGGGAAATAAGTCCGGGATCCTATCCCAGGACGTTGACCAATCTGGCCTATAGCCGACTAAGAAGCGGGGATACCACTAATGTAAAAGAACAGTTGTTTGAGGGCTTAAAAATAAGGGATAGTATTGGTGATCTGGAGGGGTTAGGGCTCAATCACTATATGCTGGCCGACTATTATCTTAGATCAGGAGACTCCGAAAAAGCCTTTCATCATGCTAATTTGACTATCGATTATGCCAGGCAAAGTGATAATAATAAAAGATTGCTGCTCACCTATCTTTTACTTCCTAAAATAGACCCAGAAAATGCGATTGTATACTCCGATGCTTATGTAGAGCTGAACGATAGCCTAATGTTACAGGAGCGCAAACTGCGCGACAAATTTGCACGTATCCAGTTCGAAACCGATGAGTTTATCGCCGAGAATGTTTTGCTGGCCAGGCAACGACAATTATGGATCAGCATTGCCACCGGGGTTTTCCTTCTGGCCATCGCACTCCTTATCATTATCTACCAACGTGTAAAAAACCAAAGGCTTCGCTTCGAACAACAACAACAAAAAGCTAACCAGGAAATCTTCGATCTGATGCTGACCACGAATCAAAAAGTAGAAGAAGGAAAGCACGATGAGCAAAAGCGCATTTCTGAGGAATTGCACGACGGTGTGCTTGGGCAAATGAACGGGGTTCGGATGGTATTGCTGGGGCTCAACAAAAAAAGTGATGATACCGCTATTTCTATGCGATCGCAGGCTATTGAAAAGCTACAGGAAGTGCAGGAAGAGATACGCACCATCTCTCACGAACTAAGCGATGCCGCCTATCAAAAATTCCATAATTTTATGATCTCGATCCGCGACCTTGCCGAAACCATTCAACAGGCCTCGGAGATCAATTGTGAATTCACCTATGATCAGGATATGGATTGGGATGATCTCAGTGGCGAGATCAAGATCAATTTATACCGGATCATACAGGAAGGGTTACAGAACTGTGTTAAATATTCCGATGCAAGCTTAATTAAGCTTAATTTCGAAGGAGATGAAAGCAATATTTTAGTACGTCTTGAAGATAATGGCGTTGGGTTCGATTCAAAGAAAGTCAAAAAGGGAATTGGCCATAAAAACATCAATTCAAGGATCTCGAAGATAAATGGGTCGTGGGAATTGGAAAGCAGCCCGGGGCAGGGAACAAAAATAATGATAAGAATCCCGATAGTGAGAAGTGGACATCATGCCGAACATAAGGAAGATCAAATGATGGAAGAGGAAATAATAGGAGAAAAGCTATGAAAATCATCAGAATATTAGCCGTAGATGATCACGAGATGACGACTCTGGGCTATAAGTTTATTTTAGAAGAAACCGAATTTGAAAACATCAAAGTGTCTATGGAAACGGCTAAATCTTTTGATGAAGCTATAGCCAAGATCAATCAGTCGGCCAAAGCGGCCCCATACGACATATTCCTGCTCGATATTCAGCTTTCTCAGGGCATAGACGGACCGGCTAAAACCGGTGAGGATATCGGGATCCATATCCGAAAAGTATGTCCTGATTCCAAAATAGTTTTTATGTCGTCTTTCAGTGACAACTATCGTATAAATAGTATCCTGAATTCGGTAGATCCGGAAGGATATATGGTGAAATCGGAAATAGACCAGCTTTCTTTACAGACCATGGTGAAAACAGTTTTAAACTCCCCTCCTTACTACACACAGAAAGCCCTGGTAGCCATCAGAAAGAAAATGGCCAATTCGGATATCAATCTGGATGAAAACGATAAAAAAATATTATACCATCTTTCCATCGGCACCAAGACCAAAGACATGATACATCATATTTCCTTATCCCTTCCGGGAATTGAAAACCGAAAAAGGCAGCTCAAGTCGTTATTCGGCGTGGAAAAACAAAACGATCAAGCCTTGGTAACCGAGTCGAGAAAACGAGGTTTTGTTTAACTTTTCTTCAAACTAAGGTCTGTCTGGTCTAAATTTTAACATTTATCGATCCCATTTTTGTCATTTAGAACCAAAACCATAATTATTCTAAGGTTTTTATATAGCAGACTATGCCATATTAGAATTAATTTTGATAAGGATCAGGACAAATACTACGGGATAGATGTCAATAGAAAGGGATAGTATAAACAAAAACCTTCGCTTGCAGCTAGATCATAATCCCCGGATTGATGGTTTAAAGAAGTTTAGGAAGGTACTCGAACGCGAGTATTTTGCTGATGTGACCATACGCAATTGTTCCTTGGATCCACAAAGCATCAACCTGATCATTGAATTGGATTCCCCTTATGGATTGGTTGAGATGCATCAGCATTTAATAGAAAGAAACCTCGGACGTACTCAAAATAATCCCTTCACCGGTGCACCTATTTCTCCACTAGACTCTGCGCTTTTCGAATTACAGTTACTTAATGCACAACAGGTAGATGTCGAGGAATTTTCAGTCTTTCTGACAGACTGTACTCTGGTAATAAAAAAGATCTACCCCCACAGCATACAGGAGCAACTCGGCAATATTTTCAACTCCCTCCGGGATCATATTCTTCCTATGACACTGGAATATACCAATATCCCGAATGAAATCTATATCCCGGTTTTTGAGGAATGCATGGCTGAAAACGAATTGGTGTTAGCCAATATAGAACAGGCCAACAATGATATAAGGGATTATTTTAATTACTGGGGATTATATTTTGATTTTCAGGAAGATGCCGCCATATATGATCTCGAAAAAAAATCGTATTTCAACGGAGATCTTTATATGCTGAATCATTAAGACTATTCCTAGTCTTTTAGCAGTGCTTCATTTTTTGTACTGAAAAGCGGGCGATGCCCCATCAATTCATTTACCTTTACTTTCACTTGTTCAGCGACTGCATCATCTTGCGGATTTCTGATGATCTCGTCGATCAGCTCAACGATCTTGTTCATATCGCTTTCCTCCATACCACGAGTGGTAATGGCCGCGGTGCCAAATCGAATTCCCGAGGTGATGAAAGGTGACTTATCATCGAACGGAACCATATTCTTATTCGCAGTGATATCTGCCCTCTCCAGGGCATTTTCGGCCTCTTTACCCGTTATATTTTTGTTGCGAAGGTCTATAAGCATCATATGATTATCTGTTCCACCTGATATGATATTATAATCGAGTGAGACAAAAGCTGCCGCCATAGCTTCGGCATTCTTTTTTACCCGAACCATATAATGCAGAAATTCGTCTGTGAGTGCTTCTCCAAAGGCGATCGCCTTAGCGGCAATGATATGCTCCAGAGGCCCTCCCTGATTACCAGGAAAAACAGCCAGGTTGATCAGGGCCGACATTTTTCTGAGATTTCCATTTTTAAGCCTGATACCAAATGGATTTTCAAAATCTTCGCCCATAAGAATGAGTCCGCCTCTTGGGCCTCTCAGCGTTTTGTGCGTAGTGGTGGTTACAAAATGACAATGCGGTATGGGATCACTGAGAATACCTTTGGCGATCAATCCGGCCGGATGTGCGATATCGGCAAGCAGCAGGGATCCTGACCGGTCTGCAATTTCCCGAAATCGCGCAAAATTCATATCCCGGGAATAGGCCGAAGCTCCGGCAATAATCAGTTTCGGTTTCTCCCTCAGTGCTATTTCTTCGATCTTATCGTAATCCAATCTTCCGGTGGCCTGGCCTACCCCATAGAACACAGGGCGGTAGAGTTTTCCTGAAAAATTCACAGGAGAACCATGGGTTAGATGACCTCCATGCGACAGATCAAAACCCAGAATGGTGTCGCCTGGTTGAAGACAAGCCTGGTATACCGCCGCATTGGCCTGACTCCCACTATGGGGCTGCACATTGGCATAAGCCGCCCCAAAAAGCTCCTTTGCCCGGTCTATGGCTAATTGTTCTACCTGGTCTACCACCTCACATCCTCCATAATACCTTTTGCCTGGATATCCCTCGGCATATTTGTTGGTCAGTACAGAGCCTGCCGCTTCCATTACCTGCGGACTGGTGAAATTCTCGGAGGCGATAAGTTCAATCCCGTTGATTTGACGTTGCTTTTCGGCTTCTATGAGTTCGAAAATTCGATGGTCTCTCTCCATGGTGTAAACTGGTTCTTAAATGAGCGGTAAAAGTACGAATTGCAGCATTTAAAATGGGAATTAAATAATATATTTGAATCTATTTTATCAAATAAGAATTAACAATCAATACATGTCTATTCGCGCAAACGATCCCACACTTACATCCTGGCTCCCGGTGGAAACAGCATCAGATTTTCCTATACAAAATATACCTTTTGGGGTTTTTCTCACGCCAGATGACGTGATCACGATCGGGTCGCGTATCGGCGACTACGCCATCGACCTTGGGGCACTGCACCAACTAGGTTATTTCAAAGACATTCCGCTAACCGATGATATCTTTCTTCAGGATACCTTAAACGACTTTATTTCTGATGGCAAAAAAACCTGGAGGCTGGTCAGGAACCGTATTAGCGAAATCTTTGACGCGTCGAATCCTGAGCTGAGAGATCAAAAGGCTCACCGGGAAGCAGTGCTTTTCACCTTGTCTGAGGTGGAGATGAAATTGCCGGTACAAATCGGGGATTATACCGATTTTTACTCCAGCAAAGAGCACGCGACCAATATCGGCAAGATGTTCAGGGATCCGGAAAACGCCTTGCTGCCCAACTGGCTGCATATTCCGGTAGGTTATCATGGCAGAAGTTCTACAATTGTACCAAGCGGAACCCCCGTAAAACGACCTAAAGGCCAAACATTGCCTAAAGGTGCCGACCTACCCGTATTCGGTCCCTCTAAAATGGTTGATTTTGAACTCGAAATGGCCTTTATCACCACAGATGCAAATGCCATGGGCGAAGCTATACCGGTTGATCGGGCAGAGGACTATATCTTTGGATTGGTGCTATTTAACGACTGGAGTGCCCGTGATATTCAAAAATGGGAATATGTGCCATTAGGGCCTTTTCTTGCCAAAAATTTCGCTTCTTCTATTTCGGCCTGGATCGTAACCCTGGATGCGCTCGAACCTTTTCGTGTTGAGAGCCCTGAGCAAGATCCAAAGCCCCTACCCTATTTACAGCACAGCGGAAATAACAGTTTTGATATCGCACTTGAAGCCGCCATCGAAACCCCTGATGGGAATTCTACAACCGTAGCCCGGTCAAATTTTAAATATATGTACTGGTCTATGGCCCAACAGTTGGCACATCATACCGTAAATGGCTGTAAGGTCAACAGTGGAGATATGATGGGTAGCGGAACAATTTCCGGTACAGGAGAAGATTCTTTTGGCTCGATGTTAGAACTGGCCTGGCAGGGCACCAAACCCCTTAGACTCAATAACGGGGAAACACGTACTTCGATTCAGGACCACGACACAGTAGTGATGAAAGGATATTGCTCCCGAAACGGCCATCGGATAGGCTTTGGAGAGGTGCGTACACAACTCCTGCCCCTCTGAACACAAATCTGCAGCAAAATCCCCCGAACTAGGCAATTCGTCGAACATATACGAACGCTTATCGTTTTTCGTTATCAATGAGTAAGGTTTTGGCATGGCTATTGAATTTCACCTCCCAAACCATAAAGCAACATACCATGAAAAAAGCATTACTCATTTGTACGACATTGGTTTTTCTGATCTCCTGCGGGGGGGTTAAAAAGACCCAGGAAGCGGTAAATTCTGGGAACTATATCCAGGCGATTAACCGTGCGATAAACAATTTAGCAGAGAATAAAACCAAAAAGTCTCATCAGGCTTATATTCTGTTATTGGAAGATGCCTTTGAAAAGAATACTCAAAGAGAATTGGAGAATATCAGATTTTTGGAAAAGGATGGTAATCCGGCTAATTATGAGTCGATTTACACTACCTATACCACATTGAAGCATATTCAGGATAGAATTTCACCACTTTTGCCGCTTCCCATTTTTGAAGAAAACAGGAATGCACAGTTTTCTTTCAGGGATTACGATAATTCGCTCCTGACGGCTAAAACCAATCTTTCTGATTATTTATATGACCACGCATCCAATTTATTGGAGAATGCCTCCTTAAAACAGGATTTCAGGCAGGCCTATGAAGATTTTAAATATTTGGAAGAAATCAATCCCGGTTATGCAGATTCCAAGGCCAAAATGGAGACGGCTTATAATAAAGGACTCGATTACGTAAAAGTTCATGTGATCAACGATACACAACAGGTGGTCCCTAAACGTCTGGAACAGGAGCTTTTAAATTTCAATACGCTTGGACTGAACGATCTCTGGACGCAATACCACACAAATCCGCTTAACAGTGTTAAGTACGATTACGAAATGCAGGTGGCCTTTAGAGATATCAGCATTAGTCCGGAACAAATACGGGAAAAGCAACTGATAAAAGAAAAACGTATCAAAGATGGTTTTGATTACGTTCTGGACGACAATGGAAATGTCATGAAAGACAGCCTTGGAAACGATATAAAGGTAGATCGATATACCAGTGTTCAATGTAATTTTTATGAGTTCACCCAGTTTAAAGCGGCCCAGGTAGTCGGCAATGTGAGCTATATTGACCTGAATAGCCAGCAGCAATTGAATTCATATCCACTTGCAAGTGAATTTGTCTTCGAACATGTCTATGCTAATTATCAGGGCGACAGAAGGGCCATCGATACAGACTTGATGCCTTTGCTGGAAGTTACCCCCGTACCCTTTCCATCGAATGAACAAATGGTATTTGAAGCAGGCGAAGATCTAAAATCTAGATTAAAAGAAATTATAGTCCGCCATAAATTCAACTAAAAAGTAATCCCGGATCAGATGATCCGGGATTTTTTTATAGATAGTCCGTGAGTTCCATTTCTGGAATACCGCCATGAGAATTATGGGCGACAACTGCACCGTTTTTGATCACCAGCAATTGTGGAGATTCATGACGCACGCCATACTTCAGCGCAATCTCATTTGAAACAGACCTTGCGCGATGAATATCCAGAAAATACATATCTACCTTCTCTTCCTCGTGTTCAAAGCCTTTTGTAAACATGTTAAGCACCATGCTGCTGATACTGCAGCTAGTAGAATGCTTATAGACCAATTGGGTTTTTTGGAAGGATAACCGATCAATGGCCTCCAATTGATCCATTTCGGCAAGCCCGATCCACGGCAAGGATGTTCTCTTCAAATTTGCCTTACCTTCCAGATCTCCAAATAATCTCTTAAAATAACTCATCTATATCAATAATAGTCAGCCAATGATCCGTTTGTTTAACTGACGAGTTGTCTTCAATTTATACGAATTTACAGACATTTTGTCTGTTTAAATTCAATGGTAAGGTTGTTGACCTTAACATTTCAAAAATAAGCATAAAGAAAGTATTAAATAAACGATATGAATATTAACAATTTCACTATAAAATCACAGGAAGCGATACAACATGCCCAGCAGATCGCCCAGTCTATGGAGCATCAGCAGATTGAGAACGAGCACATGTTCAAGGCGGTTTCTGAGGTCGATGAGAATGTCCTTCCCTTTATTTTGAGGAAACTTAACGTCAATATATCACTGGTAGATCAAATCCTGGAAAGCGAGCTAAAAAACTTCCCAAAGGTGAGTGGTGGCGATATTATCTTCTCTAATGAGGCGGGTAAGACATTGAACAATGCTTCGATCACCGCAAAGAAAATGCAGGATGAATTTGTAAGCATTGAGCACCTTATCCTGGCCATTTTTAAATCGAAAAGCAAGATTGCTCAAATATTAAAAGATCAGGGTGTTAATGAAAAGGATTTGATGGCCTCAATTACAGAGTTACGCAAGGGTGGGCAGGTAACCTCCCAAAGTGCAGAAGAGACCTATAATGCCCTTAATAAATATGCACGCAATCTGAATGACCTGGCCGATAACGGTAAACTGGATCCCGTAATCGGAAGGGATGAAGAGATCAGACGAATACTTCAAATTCTTTCCAGACGAACAAAAAATAATCCGATGTTGGCTGGAGAACCCGGTACAGGGAAAACCGCTATCGCTGAAGGCCTGGCCCATAGGATTATTCAGGGCGATGTGCCGGAGAATCTCAAAGATAAGGTCATTTACTCACTGGATATGGGAGCTCTGATCGCAGGTGCGAAATATAAAGGTGAATTTGAGGAACGACTAAAGGCAGTTATCAAAGAGGTTACGGGTTCTGATGGGAATATTGTTTTGTTTATCGACGAGATCCATACCCTAGTAGGTGCCGGAGGCGGGCAAGGCGCTATGGACGCCGCCAACATTTTAAAACCCGCCCTAGCCAGAGGCGAACTCAGGGCAATCGGTGCCACCACCCTCGATGAATACCAGAAGTATTTTGAAAAAGATAAAGCGCTTGAAAGGCGATTTCAAAAGGTCATGGTTGATGAACCCGACACCGAAAGTGCGATTTCCATTCTCCGTGGCTTGAAAGAAAAATATGAAGCGCATCACAAAGTGAGGATTAAAGATGAGGCTGTTATCGCGGCCGTGGAATTATCACAACGCTATATTACCAATCGCTTTCTGCCCGATAAGGCGATCGATCTTATGGACGAAGCGGCTTCAAAACTGCGAATGGAAATCAATTCAAAACCAGAGGAACTGGATGTACTCGACCGTAGGATTATGCAGCTCGAAATCGAGATCGAAGCGATTAAAAGGGAAGACGATAAAAACAAGCTAAAGTCCCTGAATATAGACCTTGCCAATCTTAAAGAAGAACGGAACGAGATCTTTGCTCAGTGGGAAAGCGAGAAATCGGTTGTTGAAAATATTCAAAAGACCAAGCAGGATATCGAAAACTTCAAATTGGAAGCGGAAAGAGCTGAAAGAAGCGGAGATTATGGTAAGGTTGCAGAACTCCGTTATGGTAAGATCAAGGAGGCACAGGAAAAACTCGATGAGCTACAAATAGAGTTGCAGCAGCAACAGCAAGGGGGAACCCTGATCAAAGAAGAAGTGACCAATGAGGATATCGCAGAAGTGGTGGCAAAATGGACCGGTATCCCAGTCACTAAAATGCTGCAAAGCGATCGGGAAAAACTTCTCGCCCTTGAAGAAGTATTGCATAAAAGAGTGGTAGGACAAAATGAGGCTATTGAAGCTGTATCCGACGCGATCAGAAGAAGCCGGGCAGGACTTCAGGATGAGAAACGCCCGGTGGGTTCATTCTTGTTCCTCGGTACAACTGGTGTAGGGAAAACCGAACTGGCTAAAACACTTGCCGCTTATTTATTCGATGATGAAAATGCCATAACCCGTATCGATATGAGCGAATATCAGGAAAGGCATGCGGTTAGCCGTCTTGTAGGAGCCCCTCCCGGATATGTGGGATACGATGAGGGTGGTCAACTCACCGAAGCAGTACGCAGAAAGCCTTATTCGGTGATACTACTCGATGAAATCGAAAAAGCCCACCCCGATACTTTTAATATTCTGCTCCAGGTACTTGATGAAGGCCGATTAACCGACAACAAGGGTCGTGTTGCGGACTTTAAAAATACGATCATCATCATGACCAGTAATATGGGAAGCCATATTATTCAGGAGAAATTTGAAGAAAGCAGCGATATTTATAACGCCACTGAGTTGGCTCGTGTTGAGGTTATGGGTTTATTGAAAAGGACCATAAGACCCGAATTCCTCAACAGAATAGACGATATTATAATGTTTACACCCCTCAGCAGGGCGGATATTAAAGAGATTGTAGACCTGCAATTGAAACAACTCAAAAAACTGGTGGCAAAACAGCATATCACTATCGATGCTACACAGGAGGCTATAGTCTATCTGGCCGACAAAGGTTATGATCCGCAATATGGTGCACGCCCTATTAAGCGTCTTATCCAGAAAGAAGTGCTTAACAATCTCTCCAAGGAATTGTTAAGCGGTAGGATCACCGCAGATAGTATTGTTTTACTCGATGCCTTTGATGATAAGCTTGTATTTAGAAATCAAAGTGAATTGGTAGAATAAACATCTGGCATTCCGCAGCAAAGAATACCCCAGTGCTAAAATACATTGGGGTATTTTTTTTTGAAGATATACCACACAGTATATAGTTTTTTTATATTCGTAGAAAATTGCACCTATATGACCACCAAAGCCGAACGGACTACCGCTTACATAATAGAGACGGTTGCCCCCATTTTTAACAAGCACGGCTATGTTGGTACCAGTATGAGCGATCTTACCGACGCCACCGGTCTTACAAAAGGTGCAATCTATGGTAATTTTGAAAATAAGGAAGCGCTGGCTTTGGCCGCTTTCGAATATAATAGCACAAAGCTTTTAAAGGCCCTTGATGAGTGCCTGTCAGGGGAAACCAGTGCCCTGAAACAATTGGGCAAGCTTACCGGTTTTTATAGACATTATGATGAGTTTACCGATGAATTGGGAGGCTGTCCGGTGCTCAATGTCGGTGTAGATGCTAATTTTAACAACAGATTGCTGGCCAGTGCGGCCAGGGAAACCGTCCGGACAATTGAAGGAAAGATTGCTCTGGTTCTGGAAAACGGTGTCCGAAATAATGAAATCAAACTACCGGTACCACCTTTACAATTTGCCAAGCAACTTTTTACGATGATCCAGGGTGCAGTAGCTATGGCTACCATTTGCAACGACCGGAAGTACCTGATCAATACCGTAGCCTACCTCGATGTACTTGTCAGCAGGGAGATCAAAAAATAAATCTATTCGGGCAGCATTCTGAAAATCCAGGTATCTCCTTCATAACGACCATTATATTTACTGTCCCTCGCTTTTCGTGCTTCCTGCATGGTGTCGTACCGCTGTAGGTAGACATAGTTGTATTTATTAGCTTTTCTATAAAAAGATTTCGGATCGAGTCCTCTTTGTGAAAGTGTCTTCATAAAGGCCTGAAAATAACGCTGGGTACCAAAAACATTAGCGACCAGATAATATCCGGGCTGTAACCCACTCTCGGCAGTGGCCTCCTGATATTTTTCGTCTTCTTTTGGTGCTGCTTCCTTTTCTGCGGCTATTCGCTCCAATTCGGCCTGTTCACCTACGGCGGCGATCGAATCCCTGACAAACTCTTCTCTGGCTATTCTGGCCTCTTCTGCCAGTCGTTCTTCCTCTCTTTCACGGGCGAGTTCGGCTTCCCGTGCCAGGGCCGCAGCTGCCAGGATTTCTGCTTCTTTCCTTTTTTCTTCCTCAGCAAGCTCTTTTGCAATCTCTTCCTCGGTCTTCTCAGGTATTTCTTCTTCTTCCGGCACTTCTTCTTCTTCCGGTAACTCTTCTTCCTGGTATTGAGGTCCTATAAAAAAGGACGCGGCGATCTCTATGCTTGGATCCACTCCAGACAGTTCAGATCGTGTCCCGAATTCCATCAGGGCGCCTATAGAGAACTTTTTCATAAACCTTCCCCCTAGCCCGGCCGAAAAACCATAAAAAGTACTATACCCTAACTGGGTATAGAATTTTGAAGTGGAAAACAGGGTATTCAGGCCTAACTGTTCATCATATCCCGGAATGCTTTTCAGGTAAGCCACCGGTCTGATATAGCTGTTTTCAGTAGTTCCAAAAACCATGATGGGAACTTCGAAGCCAGCATGCCCATAGTATATTTTTTCCCCGGGCTGGCTCACCTTTTCCCCTGCCGATATATTGTAATCAACAAGGTTCTCTACTGAAATGCCGGTACTGAAACGACCAACACTAAATTGTAAACCGGGTGCGAATTGTACGATAAAATCACTGGAATCACTCAAGGGAACGGGCGGGTTTGGGTTAAGCAAGAGCCGCTCATCTGCTAATTTTCTTTGGTATGCATATAAATTGACCCCAATGGCGATTTGGGCATTATTTTTAAGATCCAGGCCGTAAGCATAATTAAACGCTCCTCCTCGATGAACATAATAGCTCGTATTATGCTGGAAGAAGGCAATGCCCCCTGCCGATTCTTTTTTTAACCTTCGACTATAGTTCAGAAAAATCGTGGAGGGATCTGCATCGATACTCTGCCATTGCCAACGAGTCCATAGCGCCACAGATTCGGGGTTATTCCTGTTTAGCGATAAAACAGGATTCAAAAAGCTCGAATTATAGTCCGTTAATGTATGTTGACGAAAATCGGGCGGTAACTCCAAATCCTGAGACCAGACGATAGAGGAAAATAGCGCGATATGGATCAGTACTAGGCGTTTCAACGGCAGGTCGGATTAAAAAATAAATATTAAATACTATTTTTACTGATATTCAGTTAGATAATAGCAAGAGAACTAAATTACGTAAACCTAGCCTTTATGAAAACATTTAAATCGCTATTGTTCATATTTTGTTTATGGGCTATGATCGTAGGGTGCAAAGATGATAACCAGAATATGGCTCTGGAGACAGAGGCACCAGTGTCTACCTTCTACCTCATCAGGCATGCCGAAAAAGATCGAAGTGATCCTGAAAATATCGATCCGGAGTTAAATCAAAAAGGTTTGGGAAGAGCCATGCACTGGGCAGAAATCCTGGAAGACGTTACTCTCGACGCCATATATTCCACAGATTACGAAAGAACAACCATGACAGCAGCACCTACAGCTGTTAAAAAGGATATCACGCTGATGTACTATGCTCCTGACGAACTCAATATTGAACAATTCAAATCAAATAATTCAGGTAGTAACGTTTTAATCGTTGGACATAGCAACAGCACGCCCGAATTCGTTAACAAACTTATCGGAGAAGATAAATACGGTCCGATGGACGATTACGACAATGGAAGCCTTTTTATTGTACAACTAACAGGTGACCAGGTGACCGACTTCCGATTGCATTTTAATTGCAATTGTCCACATTAACCCTGATTTCCTCTAATTCTATAGTGGACAACAAAGCCAGTTTGTTCTGCTGGTAGAGGCGATCGATTTCATAAATGGAAGCGATTTCCTTAGGTTTATAATTTGAGTAATCTACAAATCGAATCCCTTCTACATATCGTTCGTTTAACGCCTCTCTGAATCTCATTCCACCTCCATTTACATGGAATTCATATGCGAGATAGTTCGGGGTATATTGATTTTTGTGGATCCAGTAGATATAGACGTCTTCAAAGTCGTCTCCACCACCTGCCTGGTCGAAAGTAATTTCGATGACATAATACTCCTCCCCCTTTATTTTTCGTTCACCCAGTAACTTTTTATTGACTGCCTGATCGTTGAGTCCGTATGGCAAATAAGCAAAATAGTGGACCGAGTTTATCGAATTGGAAAATTTTCTTGCCGTAGTATCGTGAACCTTTATGGTGCGATTATCTATTGTTCTTTCAAAACTGCCATTCCGTTTGATATCCACAACATGCGATGAATCGAGCTCAAAACTCCTTTTCAGGATTTTTCGGCGATCTTCATATTCCAATGAATATAGCCTGTCGCGGAATACGAAATCGATATGGCTGCAACCGTAGAGATCGCCTCCTGCGCGATCTATAGCCATATCTATAATTTCCTGGGCCGTAAGCTTTTCTTTTGCTTTTTCTTTACAGGCCAGCAATACCAGGGCTATGCCCAATAGTAGGATTAGTCTCATCTGAAGATTATTAGTCACTAGGCAAATATCGGATATTTCTTTGCTAAGATTTTCTTAATTGTGATGGCTTTTATACACCCGGTGTCGGGAGAATATTGTTATTTTGGGTTCCGATGCAGAAAAACATCAACATAAAAAATAAGAAGGCCCGCTTCGAATATGAAATTCTTGACACCTATACAGCGGGGATTGTTTTGGCAGGCACCGAGATTAAATCGATACGCCTTGGGAAGGCATCTATAACCGAGAGTTTTTGTGAGTTCAATTCTAAGGGCGAACTATTTGTGATCAATATGAATGTTGATCCCTATGGTCATGCAGGGCACTTTAATCACAGCCCAAAAGCCGAACGGAAACTATTGCTGAACAAAAATGAATTGCATAAACTTCATAAAGAAGTCAAGTCTAGCGGACTTACGATCGTTCCGCTAAACCTTTTTGTAAATGACCGCGGTCTGGCCAAGTTGAAGATAGCACTGGCGCGTGGGAAAAAATTATACGACAAAAGAGAGACCATGAAGGAAAGAGATAGCAAGCGGGACCTGGCCAGGATTAAAAAGAATTTTAATAATTGAAATCTATGCCTGTTTGCCCGTCGTTTTAGTTTTTGTTCTCGAGCAAGGGTACAAAACGAAATCTTCCATGTTCTTCCCGTTTAAATTCTTTGGCCGAAGTACGTATTATCCTGATCATCACTTGTTCTTGCTCACCAACCGGAATAACCAACCGGCCGCCAATTGCTAATTGAGACAACAAGGCTTTTGGAATATCCGGAGCTCCTGCAGTAACGATTATAGCGTCGAAAGGAGCTTCTTCGGGCAGGCCTTTGTAGCCATCACCAAAGACATACTTCTTGGGCCTGTAGCCCATTTTATCAAAAAACAACCTGGTTTTTTTAAAGAGTTCCAATTGTCTTTCGATAGTATATACCTTCGCTTTAAGGTACAACAACACGGCAGTCTGGTAACCGCTGCCTGTCCCGATTTCCAATACCTTATCACCGGGTTTAAGCTCAAGGAGTTCGGTTTGAAAAGCTACGGTAAAGGGCTGAGAAATAGTTTGTTTAGCAGCTATTGGAAACGCCTTATCCTGATAGGCATGATCTTCGAAACTGCTGTCCATGAACAGATGTCTTGGAACAGTCCTCATGGCCATTAGTACATTTTTATCGCGGATGCCCTTTTCGGCGATAACCTCGGCCAGTTGGTTCCGCATACCCTTATGTTTATAGGAATCTTTCAAATTCGTAAGTTCTGGCAACGAATTTAATCAAAGCGCTCATATTTTCACAAATAATCACCTCCGGCCAATCCGTTTAAATCTAATTAAACTCCTTATTTTTGAAAAAATCTCTCAATATGCTTAAAGTAGGTGTTTTAGGAGCTGGTCATTTGGGTAAGATCCATTTGCGTTTGCTAAATATGTCTCCTAAATACGAATTGGTTGGATTTTACGATCCGGACGCGATCAATGGAAAAAATGTCGCAGATGAATTTGGCTATACATATTTTGAGAATATGAACCGGCTTATTGAGGCTGTTGATGTAGTCGATATTGTTACCCCTACTCTTTCACATTACCAATGTGCAAAAAAAGCCATCAGCCTGGGGCGGCATGTTTTTATTGAAAAACCCGTTACCAAAACCCTGGAAGAAGCCGAAGAGATCATAGCCCTGGCATCGAATTATGGCGTAAAAGGACAAGTAGGGCATGTAGAACGTTTTAATCCGGCTTTTACCGCAGTAAAAGATCAGATCAACGATCCCATGTTCATCGAATCGCACCGCCTGGCAGAGTTCAACCCCCGTGGCACCGACGTACCTGTAGTCCTCGACCTGATGATCCACGATATTGATGCGGTTCTCAGCGTAGTTCAATCTGAGGTAAAACAGATCAATGCAAGCGGTGTTTCGGTAATCAGCAGCTCACCTGATATTGCCAATGCCCGTATCGAATTCGAAAATGGTTGTGTAGCTAACCTGACCGCCAGCAGAATATCCTTAAAAAATATGCGGAAATCCCGTTTTTTTCAAAAGGATGCCTATATATCGGTCGATTTTCTCGAGCGAAAAGTAGAGGTAGTAAAGATGAAAGATGCACCCGATAAACCTGGTGCTTTCGATATGGTATTACAAAATGCAGAAGGGGTCAAGAAACAGATCTATTTTGAAAATCCCGATATAGAAGACAACAATGCTATACTCGATGAACTTGAAACTTTCGCCCAGGCCATAGACCATAATACGGCACCTGTTGTTTCCTTAAAGGATGGTGCGAAGGCCTTGCAGGTAGCCCTGCAAATAATAGAAAAATTCGGTGTTAATTAATACCTCGATATAAGTCTGTATATATGATAAAGAACATTACCGTAATCGGTGCAGGAACCATGGGAAACGGAATTGCCCAGGTATTTGCTCAAAGCAAATTTCAGGTGCATCTTGTCGATATTTCCAAAGACTCTCTTCAACGCGGCATGGCCAATATTGAAAAAAACCTGGACCGGATGATCGCTAAGGGTACAATACAAAATACCGACAAGGACGAATCATTAAAACATATCGAAACTTCCACCGAGCTTCAATCAGCAGCATCCCAGGCCGATCTGGTGGTAGAAGCCGCGAGTGAAAACCTCGATATAAAACTGGGTATTTTTAAAGAATTGGATCAAATATGCCCAGCCCACACCATATTAGCCACCAATACCTCTTCGATCTCCATCACAGAGATAGCTGCCTCGACCTCAAGGGCCGATAAGGTGATCGGCATGCATTTTATGAACCCGGTACCCATTATGAAACTGGTAGAAGTGATCCGTGGATACAGCACTTCCGATGAGGTAACCGCAACTGTCATGTCCCTTTCACAAAAATTGGGTAAGGTCCCCACTGAAGTAAACGATTTTCCAGGGTTCGTGGCCAACAGAATCCTGATGCCTATGATTAACGAAGCCATTGAAACGCTTTTTCACGGTGTTGGTGGCGTTAAAGAAATCGACACGGTTATGAAACTGGGTATGGCGCATCCCATGGGCCCTTTGCAGCTGGCCGACTTTATCGGACTAGACGTTTGCCTTTCAATTCTGAACGTGATGCATAACGGGTTCAAAAATCCAAAATATGCACCCTGTCCGCTTCTGGTCAATATGGTCACCGCGGGAAAATTGGGGGTCAAATCGGGAGAGGGGTTTTACGACTATTCGGAATCCAGGAAGGCCGAAAAAGTATCAGCTCAATTTAAAGGGTAGTCTATGGCGGTGATCAAACCTTTCAGAGCGATACGGCCTGCGAAAGACAAGGTGCCTTTTGTGGTATCGCGTTCTTATGAAGAGTATACCAAAAAGGAGCTCGACTCCCGGCTCCGGTATAATCCTTTTTCCTTTCTGCATATTATAAATCCTGGCTTTAAGTTCGACCGGCGTGTAAAGGGGCCGGAACGCTTTACCCTGGTTAGGAATCGCTATCTAGAATTCCTGGAAGACAGCATCCTGATCAAAGACGACAAACCCTGTATTTATCTCTATGAGATCTCCAGAGATAGTTTTTATTGCTGCGGATTTTTTTGTGTGACCAGTATAAAGGATTATATCGATGGGACAATCAAAAAGCATGAAAATACCATAGCACGTAGGGAAAAACTCTTTGCCGATTATCTGGATGTTGTGGGTTACGAAGCAGAGCCGGTGCTGATGACCTATCCATCTACTAACTCCATCGGGCGTATCATCAAAGCTGAAAAAGAAAAGGATCCGGAATATTATTTTACCACACCAGATCGGATGACCCATAGACTATGGTGCCTTGATGATCCTGCTGTGCTCGATGATCTCCAGTCAGCATTCGCAAAGATAGACGCGCTTTATATCGCAGATGGGCATCACAGGAGTGCCTCCTCCAAACTTCTGTCGGATCTCAGATCTGGTGGAAATTCTGCTAATAAGGAGTCGGCCCATGATTATTTTATGAGCTATCTCATCCCCGAGGATGAGGTACGCATTTACGAATTCAACAGGATGGTAAAAGATCTCAACGGGCTTACCAAGGAAGAATTCCTTTCTGCCCTGGATAGCATGTTCCGAATAAAAAATCACGGCATAGAGCTTTACAGACCGGGGAAAAAACATCATTTCAGCATGTATCTGGATGGAGAATTCTACTCGCTATACCTGCGTAAAAAAGTATATCATTTCACAGATCCTCTAAGTCGATTAGACACCCAAATCCTCTATAAAACAATTTTGGAGCCAATCCTGGGTATTAAGGACCTTAGAAATGACAAACGTATTAGATATGGTTATGGCAAGCGAAATGTTATCACCATGAAGAACGAAATCGATTCGGGACGTTTCCAGGTCGGTTTCGGACTGGTACCCATCACAATGTCTGAAATTAAATCCATAGCCGATGCTGGGCTGGTGATGCCCCCAAAAAGCACCTATATCGAACCAAAGTTAAGGAGCGGCCTGGCGATTTATGAACTGTATTCGCGATGATAGTGGACAAGAGAAAAAAAATAACAGCTTGTTTTGCATGTTTTTGGCATGTTTTTCTATTAGTTTCTTTCTTGTCTTTGCTTTTAACAGCCTGCAAAGACCAGGTATCCGGGAAAAAGGAAGCTGATCTATCTTCCGGCCCGATTTTGGCTAAAAACCTCCTTTCGGAGCTTACCATTGACAATTTTGGAGATTTAAAATGGATAAATCCCCCGGAGAAATTTGAAATCCACGATGGCACTCTAATTGTAACGGCCGAAAGCGAAACTGATTTTTTTATCAACCCTGTGGATCTGAACAGTTCGGCCTCTGCCCATGTACTGTATAAGGAAATAGCCGGCGACTTTGTCGTTACAGCCCAGGTGAAGCCCGATATGGCCTCGCAATGGAATGCAGCTGCCTTGATGGTCTTACTCGATGATATGCATTGGATAAAGTTTGGCTTTGAAAATTCGGATGCTACAGGTCCTGGTATCGTTACGGTAGTGACACGAAATATTTCGGATGATGCGAATGGTCCCATCCTGAAAGAGACAGCCCATATTTGGTTAAAACTGATACGAAAAGATCAACTTTATTCCATGCACTGGTCCTATGATGGCAAAAAATACTTTATGGCGAGACTTGCCGCCATGCCGAAGGCCGATTCTATTAAAGTAGGAATAGAGGCGCAATGCCCGGTTGGCGCACAGGCGGTTCATAGGTTCAATCATTTCTCTATTGAACATATCACAGTAGAAGATATTAGAGAAGGTGAATAAACGATTAGGAATGGCCGTAAAAGAAAACCTGCTAAAATTTAAGTCTGCACTCCCCGAAGAAGTGATCCTGGTGGCGGTCACCAAAACCAAGTCGCCAGAACTTATCCTTGAGGCTTACCATGCCGGACATCTAATTTTTGGGGAAAATAAGGTCCAGGAAATGCTTGGAAAGTGGGAGGTGCTCCCTAAGGATATACAATGGCACATGATTGGTCATGTACAGCGTAATAAGGTCAAGTACTTAGCTCCGTTTGTAAGTCTTATTCATAGCGTGGATAGTTTAAAGTTGCTCAAAGAGATCGATAAACAGGGTCAAAAACACCAGAGGATCATCAATTGCCTGTTCCAGATCCATATTGCCGAAGAATCTACCAAATTTGGTCTTTCCGAGCATGAATTAAATGATATTATAAACAATAATGAGCTTCAGCATTTACGTCATATCAACATTCAGGGGCTTATGGGTATGGCTACCTTTACAGAAAACACCAAGCAAATCCGTGAAGAATTTCGAAACCTGAAAAGTATCTTCGAAAGGTTACGGCATAAAATGCCTGAAATCCATATCCTGTCGATGGGCATGAGCGGCGATTATCAGGTCGCCATTGAAGAAGGAAGTACTATGGTCCGCATTGGAAGTAGTATATTTGGTATGAGAAATTATCCTGTTAAATAAACCGGGATAACGCCAAAATATGAGTTTGGGGATGTATGCCGTATTAGACATAGAGACCACAGGAGGGAAATATAACGAGGAAGGAATTACCGAGATCGCCATTCATAAATTCGACGGGCACCAGGTAGTAGACCGATTTATAAGCCTGGTTAATCCGGAAAAAACCATCCAACCCTTTGTTGTAAATCTCACGGGAATCAATAATAAGATGCTCAAAACTGCTCCTAAATTTCATGAAGTTGCCAAACGCATAGTAGAGATCACAGAAGGCACTGTAATCGTAGCTCATAATGCCCAGTTTGATTACCGGGTGCTGAGAACGGAATTCGGGAGACTTGGATACAAATTTGAACGCAAAACTCTATGTACTGTTGATCTTTCAAAGCGTCTAATTCCACAGGCAGAATCTCATAGCCTGGGCAAATTGGTGCGATCTCTGGGAATAGCGGTGAGCGATCGCCACAGGGCTAATGGCGATGCCCTTGCAACTCTGAAATTATTCAAGTTTTTACTGTCTAAAGACACTAACAAAAGCATTATAAGGGCCGTGATCAAGGCCGAAAATCTGGGTGTACTTACCCAACGCCAGATCGATATCGTATCAGAAATGCCTTCCCGGACAGGGATTTACTATATGTACAACAAAGAGGGAGATCTCATCTATCTCGGTAAAAGCTCCAATATCAAGAGAAAGGTCAACGCCTTATTTACCAGGGAAGGAACGGAGGCACGCAAACTTCAAAAAGCAACGCGAAAAGTTGTTTACGAACTCACCGGCAGTGAACTGATTGCGCTGTTAAAACAAAATGAAGAGCTCTATAAGAATAAACCCCGATACAATAATTGGAAAGGAAGGCCTAATGCAGAAAATAATCCCTCCGAAACTACAAATAGCTCTAAAAATGACACAAGTAGCCTAAGGGATTATCTAATTGTTGATAAGGGCCGAGAAACCGGTGAAAAAAGCGCGGTATGGATCAGCAAAGGCCGTTTAAAAGGAGTTGGGTTTTTCGATCTGAACCATCAAATCAATAATATTCATATCTTAGAATCCATTATTACCCCAATGCGCGATGATGAAAATGTCAAAAAGATCATCGATGGTTACCTAAAAACAAGAAAAGGCTTTAAAATAATCGACCTGAACCAATAAAATTGACTGATTATAAGGCACAAAATGGATGGAGGCGAAAACTCCATGAAATTATCTACGGGACCCATACTCCTGCGGGAAAGTTGTTCGACATTGTTTTATTGATCCTTATACTCTACAGTGTAGTGATTGTAATGCTGGAGAGTCTGCCCCGTATCGACCATAAATACCATGCTTTTCTGGATATTTCTGAATGGGTCGTAACTATACTATTTACCATAGAATATATCCTTCGTATTATTTGTATCAAAAATCCAAGGCGGTATATTTTTAGTTTTTTCGGCATTGTAGATCTCCTTTCAACAATACCTAAATACCTCTCTTTCTTCATAGTTGGTTCCCAATATGTAACGGCTTTCAGGGCGCTACGTCTTCTACGGGTGTTCAGGATACTCAAGTTGGTTCGCTTTGTTGGGGAATCTAACAACTTGCTGAGGGTAGTTGCGTCTAGTCGTGCGAAGATTGCCATCTTTGTCTTTTTTGTGCTCATAATTTCCGTGTTGCTCGGTACGATAATGTATTTGGTTGAAGGGCCTGAGCACGGATTTGACAGCATTCCGCACAGTATCTATTGGACCATTGTGACCCTAACAACCGTAGGCTACGGCGATATTACACCTGAAACAGGTCTGGGCCAGTTCATCGCCACATTTATTATGATCATCGGTTATGGTATCATCGCGGTTCCCACAGGTATCGTGACTGTCGAATATTCTAAACAACGACAAAAGACCGATGTTTCGGGGATCCAATCATGTCATAACTGTTTGGCAGAGGGCCATTTAGAAACGGCAAAGCACTGTTATAACTGCGGATCGAAACTCTGATGAATAAAACGCTCATTGCAGTGGTTGGTCCTACGGCCATTGGAAAGACCACCTGGGCCATCGAACTGGCCAGGAATTATGGTACTGAGATTTTATCTACCGATTCCCGGCAGTTCTATAAAGAGATGACAATCGGTACAGCCGTTCCTTCCCTTGCCGAATTGGCCGCAGTTCCCCATCATTTCATCCAACACAGAAGTATTGACGACCCATGGTCGGTGGGCGACTTTGAACGGGCGGCTTTAAGGCTTCTTGAGGATCTATTTCAACGTCACAATATTGTCATCGCCGTCGGTGGAAGCGGGCTTTATTTAAAAGCTCTGGCGGAAGGATTAGACGAGTTTCCAGAAGTGGCCCCTATCGTGCGACAAATACTCAATGAGGAGCTCGGGGATAAGGGTATTACTCATCTTCAAGAACTTCTTAAAAAAGCAGACCCGGAATATTACCAGCAGATAGATCTTCAAAATCCACATCGGCTAATCAGGGCACTCGAAGTATTCAGAGCAAGCGGCCGGCCGTATTCCTCTTACCTGGGAAAAGGCAGGAAAAAAAGGCAATTCAACGTCCTGTATATCGGTATTGGTGCTGAGCGCGAGGAAGTCTACAGGCGAATCGATAGGAGGGTAGAAATGATGATGGAAGCGGGATTGTTAAATGAAGCGAGTCGGCTTCTACAATTTAAAGAGTTAACAGCCTTGCAAACGGTAGGATACCAGGAACTTTTTAAATATTTCGAAGGAGTATGGGATCTGAATGAAGCCGTGGCAGAAATAAAGAAAAATACACGCAGGTTTGCCAAACGTCAGCTTACGTGGCTGCGAAAAATTGATGACATTTTATGGATAAACCACAAGGACGCATTTGAAGGAGTAATCGATAAGATCGAGAAAAAGTTAAAAAATGAACAACATAACTAAATTCCCAGTAATCATCATAATGGGCGTTTCCGGTTCGGGAAAGACTACCATTGGTAAGATTATAGGACAAAAATTGGGATTGACATTTTATGATGCCGATGACTTTCATCCGAAAGCAAACATCGATAAAATGGCTTCAGGAAAGCCTTTAAATGACAAGGACCGTCATGGTTGGCTGGTACGCCTAAACAAATTGATCCTTGAACATGAAAAACAAGGGATGGTGCTGGGCTGTTCTGCACTAAAGGAGCGTTACAGACAAATACTCGCCAATGAGGTAAAACAAAATACTAAATGGGTTTATCTGGATGGCAGTTTTGAAGAAATACTTGAAAGAATGAAGGGTCGAAAAGATCATTTTATGCCAGCCGAACTACTTCGATCTCAATTCGACGCACTCGAAATCCCCGAATATGCCCTATCGGTTCCCATCGATAGTTCACCAGAGCTGACCGCGGCTTATATTCTCGACAAAATTAAATAAAAAAGGCAGCCAAAGCTGCCTTTAAATCATCGTATCACTCCGGTTTGGTCACCAACCGGAATCCTTCTCCGTGAATGTTGAGGATCTGAACCGAATCGTCTCGTTTAAGATATTTCCTCAGTTTAGCAATATAAACATCCATACTACGGGAGGTAAAATAATTGTCGTCTCGCCAGATCTTGGTCAATGCCAATTCCCTTGGCATAAGATCGTTTTCATGCAGGGCCAGCAATCTAAGCAGTTCGTTCTCCTTTGGGGATAATTTGATAGGGTCTTCCTCTTTATATTTAAGGAATCTCAATTTGGAGTTAAGATGGAAATTACCCACATTGAACTCGAATTGTTTGCTATCTGCCAGGGTATTGGATGCTTTACGTTGAAGGATGGCCTTGAGTTTCATCAATAAGACCTCCGAATCGAAAGGCTTATTGAGGTAGTCATCTGCCCCTGCTTTATAACCCTTTAAAACATCCTCCTTCATGGTTTTAGCCGTAAGGAATACGATAGGTACGTTCTCATTTTTCTCACGAATCTCCCTGGCGAGTGTAAACCCGTCTTTATAAGGCATCATGACATCGAGAATACATACATCATAATTGTCTTTCTTAAACTTCTCGAATCCCTCCATGCCATTTTTGGCCAGGGTAACATCAAATTCGTTCATGGAGAGGTAGTCTTTAAGCACGATCCCGAAATTAGGATCGTCTTCTACCAATAGTATTTTCTTATTTGTTGTTTCCATAAAATTTATATTAAAGGCAGCTTTATATAAAACGTACTGCCCTTGCCTTTATCGCTTTCGGCGTATACTTCACCTTGATGATCCTCGACTATTTTCTTTACATAGGCGAGACCAAGGCCGTGTCCTTTTACATTGTGTATATCACCTGTATGTTCTCTATAGAACTTTTCAAATACTTTTTTTAGCACCGCTTTGCTCATACCAGCACCCTGATCCTGCACACTTATAATAATATTGTTATTCGCAACCTCGGTGTACACATCTATTTTAGGTTCTTCAGGTGAATATTTCACCGCATTGTCCAGTATATTCACCATAACATTTCCAAAATGAACATCGTTGGCCAGAATATCTGATCGTTCTGCATTTAAATGCGCATTGATATATCCTCCTCTGTCTTGTACGATCAGCTGTACATGCGCAATAGCTTTATTTATGATGTCGTGTGCATCTACCCTATCCTTACTGATATCGAGCTGATTTTTTTCCAACTTCGAGATCCTCAATACATTTTCTACCTGGGCGTGCATTCGTTTATTTTCATCCCTGATCATTTCAAGGTATCGCTGAACTTTGGTTTTATCGCCTATGATCTGTGGGTTTTTGATCGCTTCTACCGCCAGATTGATCGTAGCAATGGGTGTTTTAAACTCATGGGTCATGTTGTTGATGAAGTCGGATTTTATTTCCGATATCTGTTTCTGACGAATAAGTTGATAAATGGCTCCTGAATAGGCCACTACAATGATCAACGTAAACAGCAACGACAAGGCTGCCATTCCTGAGATCGACTGAACCAGGAATTTTTTCTTCTTTGGAAATGAAAGAAGTAATGAAAAATCACTATCGCCTTCACTATTTTTAAAGATAGGTGCTTTATAGAGATCGGTTTTTGAATATTTAAACCTTTTAGACTTCACTTTTGTGGGCAGACCACGGCTATAAATACCGTATTCGTAATCGATATCGATCGAATGATTTTGAAATTCCCTGGCGAGAATTAACTCGATCTCCTGTTTGGTTACCCGTTTGTGGATTGGAACGTTTTCCGCGTATTCCCGGTAAACATCATCAAAAACGGCCTTGTCTATGCTCGATAAGCCCCCTACCTTTTCAAGTTTTTGAATAGGATTAAGTTTGTATCGCTTGCCATCCAGACCGAATTCCTCTTTAAATATGGTCTTTGTTCGCTTGCTGGTATAATTTTTTATGGTCGTGGTATCATTACCATTACCATTGTCAAAGAACGTTGATGCTATATTATAATCTTCCTCCAGTATCCCATGAGAATAAAAAAGGATCTCATTTGAATTCAGATCACGGTCAATAAAAAATATATTACTCAAATGGGAACTTTCAAATTCCCCCACGCTATCCTTTAGGTTTAAAAACCTGTTTGAATAGTCTCTCATCTCGCGGTCCTCGATTTTATCGGTAACCTTGTTCAGGACTTCTGAAACCGCAGTAGAAAATTGTTCTTCCTTATCCTCCACCGAACTCTTAATCCAGTAGAGCTGTACCGAGATAATCCCAATAAGAGATAGGCTCATTAATATGACCAGAAGAACAAATAATCTCTTATTCATCTTTTGTAAAATTAGAAATTTAACTTTTGGCCAATCGGTTGTTTAACCTA
This sequence comes from Flavobacteriaceae bacterium, assembly GCA_965212205.1. Lineage (GTDB taxonomy): Bacteria > Bacteroidota > Bacteroidia > Flavobacteriales > Flavobacteriaceae > JAHEJJ01. The sequence goes on along the minus strand of CBDBUX010000011.1, from coordinate 823,217 downwards.
ACCTTAACAAAAATGTTAAAATTCTTTGCTGGCCGATATTTCCGAGAGTTTTTCATGGATATTTTTTACCTGAGACGCGGTATGGGTAAGCTCTAAATTTTCAATCACAAAATCGGCTAATGGTATTTTTTTTGCATCCTCCCATTGATGGTTCATCCTGGCAAGGATATTATCCTCCGGTACCTGGTCGCGGTGCATAACGCGCGCTAAGCGCAGTTCTTTGGGGGCGGTTACCAGTATCATGCGATCAAAATTATGGTAAGCGTCGTTCTCGTACAGGATTGCTGCTTCCTGGATCACATAAGGAGTGGTCTGTTCCCTTGCCCATTGGTGAAAGTCTTCCCTAACTGCAGGATGCACAATGGCGTTTAATCTATCGAGATAGCTTTTATCCGAAAAAACCTTTAACGCGATATATGACTTGTTCAGCCTACCATCGATATATGCCTCATCGCCCAACAATGCTATGATCTCGGGGATCAATTCTTCTGAGGTGTTCATCAACTCCTTAGCCCGGTCATCCGAATTATATACCGGGACCCCAAGAGATTCGAACATACTGGCCACAGTGGTTTTACCACTCCCAATACCGCCGGTAAGGCCTATCAGCATCATCTTCTGATCAGTATAAATTCTACTTCTTTGTCCATCAGTTGTGCGTCATAGACACCTTCTGGCCGATGAAGAAGCTGAGGTTCCAGTAATTTTTGATCGGCTCTGGCGGAGTTAAAATCGGCCACCAGATCAAATTCTGCAGGTCTGAGGTTTTTAAGTCTTTCTATCCGGGCTTTGCAAAGAACTGAAACGGCATGTGGAAAGGTCTTGATCTCCATTCCGGCCGGAAGGTTTATTACCCTTACCGGAATTTCTATCACCTGTTCCGAAAAACGAAATACTTTTCCACTGATCTTCACGGAGTTTACTTCGAAACTGGTATACTCAAGTCCCTGGATCATTGCCAGGTCGAGTTGAACACTAAAATCTTCAGATACATTTTGTATGGTTTGAGGGAGGGTGTGGATCTGATCAACGCCATCGATTTCAGTTTTAGGTCCTTTGATAGTAACAAAATCGGGAGAGATTAGCAGGCTATCTTCCAGTATATGATTTTGGGCAAGTTCGACATTTAGATCTGGTACTATCGGCACCTTTTTCGAATGAAGCTGCTCAAAATAAACAAATAATGTATCCTGGTCGACCTCCAGCAATGACATACTGCCTGGTATTTGAGATTCAATTTGTTTTTCATAAGCATCCCGACTGACATAGTAAGAACTGCCAGCATTACGAACTTTGGAAAGGTCGATATTCAAATTATTTCTTCCAAAATTGAAGCCAAGGAATCCAAAGCCGCTAGCGCTCAATCTTACATCTACAGATTCCTTAGACGTCCCTGTAAGCAAGAGGCTATCGGGACTATTGACAAAACTTAACTCGAAGGAAACTCTTTGAGTATAGGATTCAGATAACTTGCTGATGAGCCAGATCAATGCAGAGCATATCAGAAAAACAATAAAAATATTGGTCTTACGCCGGTTATTGGTCTTCTTTTTCTTTGCTTTCACGTCGTTAAAGGTTCGAAGAATAATTTGGGAAACAGTTCCCTGGGATTCTTTTTACTAAAATTAACCAAGATATTCGATTTAAGAAAGCCAAAGCCATATGCTGCAAATTGTATCAGCACCGCAGGTATCGCCAAAACTCCAATCTGCAGGCTCCCGGTTCGGGTCCAGGCGTCGAATAGCAATAGTAAAAAATAAAGTCCGTAGATCCCCAAAGGCCAATACAAATGAAAAAACACGGTCATAAGTGCCATCAAAAGCCCCAGAATGAAAATTGTAGGGAACCAGAAGGTAATCCTGGCACTACTTTTATGCCATTTACTGAGAATTGGTCTCACCAAACCGAATTTATAAACCTGTCTGGTAAAAGAATGAAATGATATTCTCCTTTTATGATAAACAAATGCTTCTGGGATCAGCCTGATGCTGTAGCCCATTTTTTTAAGTCGCAGGCTTAGATCGGGGTCTTCACCAGGATGGATATTGCCAAATCCTCCACTGGCGCTGAATGCTTTATCAGACAGACCCATATTAAAACTTCTGGGTTGAAAACGGGCCGCAGCCCTTTTATGACCGCGGATGCCTCCGGTGGTCCAAAAGGAAGTCATTGAATAGTTAATAGCACGCTGTAAGGCCGTGAAAGACTTGTGGGCTGTATCCGGACCACCAAAACAGTCTACATATTCCTTTGATAGTGCCACTTCTACATTATGCAAATAAGAAGCCGGCAAAACACAATCAGAGTCCAAAATAAGGTAGTAATTGCCCTTAGCCTGCTTCATACCATAATTTCTGGAGTCGCCCGGGCCAGAATTAGGTTTGGTCAGGTAAGTGATATCAAGAACAGTATTAAACTCTTCTACTACTTTTTTGGAGCTTAGAACCGATCCATCTTCAATCAGCACGATCTCGAAAGGTTTATCGTACTGCTGCTCTGCCAGGCTCTGAAACAATTCTCTTACCTCTTCCGGCCGGTTGTAAACGGGTATAATGATCGAGAAATTCAGAAGCATCAGCTAACAGAAAACCATCTCCACCCCGATGGTTTGTCTTTTTATAGGGTCTATTTAGAGAATTCCTCTATAACTTCCTGGCTTACACCGGTATTGGAAAAGCCACCGTCGTGAAAGAGGTTTTGCATAGTCACTTTCCTGGTCAGATCGGAAAAAAGAGTTACGGTATAGTCTGCACAATCGTCTGCCGTGGCGTTACCAAGAGGCGACATCTTTTCAGCATAGCTGATAAAACCATCGAAACCTTTTACACCCTGGCCTGCCGTGGTGGGCGTTGGAGATTGAGAAATGGTATTTACCCTTACCTTTTTCTCCTTGCCAAAGAAGTATCCAAAACTTCTTGCCACAGATTCGAGATAAGCCTTATTATCGGCCATGTCATTATAATCGGGAAATGTTCTCTGAGCAGCCATATATGTGAGGGCCACAATGCTACCCCACTGGTTCATGGCATCTGCTTTATATAAAGATTGCAGTACCTTATGAAACGACAAGGCTGAAACATCCCATCCTTTTGCTGTAAAGCCATAATTCTCATCTGTATAATGCTTTCCTTTACGCACGTTCACCGACATACCGATAGAATGCAGAACAAAATCGAGTTTGCCCCCAAGGATCTCCATAGATTTGCTAACCAGATTGGCCAAGTCTTCTTCATTGGTAGCATCTGCAGGGATTATTTCTGCACCCGTTTTTTTGGCTAGCTCTTTAATCTGCCCCATCCTCATAGCAATTGGGGCATTGGTCAATACAAATGACCCACCTTCTTCATGAACGCGTTCAGCTGTTTTCCAGGCAATTGAATGTTCATCGAGGGCTCCGAAAATAATTCCCTTTTTGCCTTTTAGTAAGTCGTATGCCATATCCACATATATTTTAATTGTACGGGGTCAAAGATATCAAAACTCTGCTTGAGAACGACCACCTTCGATTGAGAATTGATAATAGGGATGCCAGAATATTTTGAATAGGCCTACTGCTCATCAGTTGAGCAACTCCTTAGCATGGGCAAGTGCTGACTCGGACAGTGCCTTACCACCCAGCATTTCGGCAAGTTCAACAATTCTTTCATCAGACTCAAGAAGCTTAATACGAGTAGCGGTTTTTACATCCCCTTCAACCTTAAACACCTTGTAATGATAAGTTCCCTTAGAGGCCACCTGGGGTAAATGAGTAATGGAGAACAATTGCATATTCTCGCTCATTTTTAACATTATATCTGCCATTGCATTTGATATCTCACCGGAAACGCCGCTATCGATCTCATCGAACATAAGTGTTGGTAAGTTCTCAAATTCGGCAAGTATCGATTTGATCACAAGCATAATCCTGGATAATTCTCCACCAGAGGCAACTTTTTTAATATTACCAAATTCCATACCCTTGTTGGCTGAAAATAAAAACAGCAAGTTATCCTGTCCGTTTTGTTTGTATTCCGGCGTAGGCAAAAGACGGATGTTAAAGCTTGCATTAGGCATTCCAAGGGTCGCCAGCATAGCTGCCATTTTCTTTGATAAGACGGGAATTACCGCCGCCCTGCCCTCGCTAAGGTTTTTAGCGAGTTTATCCAGTTTTTGTTTTGATTGTTTGAGTTCCTCTTCTTTTTTGGATATATCGGCATCCAGATTTTCGGTGTGGTCTAAGCGCTGTGCGAGAGAATCCCTAATATCGATCAATTCATCTGCGTCTAAAACGGCATGTTTCTTTTGCAGATCATGCAGTTGTTGTAATTTGTCCGTGATCTCTTCCAGCAATTGCGGATTAGGCTCTTTGCCTTCCTGGAGCTCCTGAAAATCAGAGCTCAAATCATCGACTTCTATCAAGACAGATTCTACCCTTTTATAAATGCTTTGATATTGTTCGCCGAATTCAGCTAAGCGGGAGGTAAGTTGTTTCAATTGAATCAGGGATACTATAAGGCCTCTCTGTTCGTCATTCAGCAGTTGATGCCCTGCCGAGAGCTGCTCCACAATAGTTTCCACATGAGTTAATTCCTCATAATCAGCTTCAAGTTGTACAGCCATCCCCTTTTCCAACGCAGCGTCTACTAATTCTTTATACAAAAAACTATTATAATCCTGGTCTTTTAGGGCATTTTGGCGTTGCTCCTCCAATGATGTCAGCTCTTTCTCCAATACCATATAGGTATTAAGCTGGGATTGATACCGAACCAACAGGTCCTGGTTTCCTCCCAGAGCATCCAGAACATGAATTTGAAAATCCTGTTCGGTAAGCTGTAAAGTTTGATGTTGGGAATGGATGTCTATCAAGTTTTTGCCCAGCTGATTAAGAATATCAAGGATTACCGGTGAATCGTTAATAAATGCCCTTGACTTCCCTCCTGGGTATATTTCACGCCTGATAACCGTACGGGAGTCATATTCCAGGTCATGAAATCCAAAAAAGGGCTCCAGCTTGTATTTACCGATTTCGAACTCGGCTTCGATGACACACTTTTTTTCGGGGTCCCTAAGTGAAGAGAGGTCGGCTCTTTTACCAAGAACCAAAGAAAGTCCTCCAAGCAGGATAGATTTGCCAGCGCCTGTTTCACCAGTAAGTGTGGTGAAGCCATCGAAAAAAGAAACGCTGATATCGTCTATTAGCGCATAGTTCTTTATCGAGAGTTTTGCAAGCACCTTTTCATCTTTAGATTAGAGAGGTAAAGATAAAGGATTTGAATTCCAAAAAAATGGCTGGTTAATAATTTATTTCATTCCAGGTACTGGAATAAAACGGGGCAACTTTGTTGAGGGTTTCCTTCAGAGATACAAGATCTATTTTAGGACCGTCCGAGAAAATGTTAGTGATCTCTTCGGACTTGGCATCGAAAAATGCCTGGATGAGAAAGGCATTGGGCCTGCGCTTGATCAACGATTCGAACAGTCTCATAGAGCCAGCAATAACCTGTTTGCCAGTACTATTATTATCACCCATAATATCGAGGCCTTTGCGATGATAGTTATACATGGCGATACGGTACTCCCTAAAAGTATTAGACAACAAATTGTCGACCAGTACAAATCTGTTCTTTTTATCGGTGGTCGACTGCCGCCAGCCGGTAGATCCTACCCCTTGTGCCTGAGTGGTAATTTGTTGGGCCTGTTGATAAAACTCCGTACCTCCTTCCAATGTAAATGTATCTGCGTCCAGGCCTAGAATGATATACACATAGTAAGCGATAACGCCTACCAGATTAGAATCGAAGGAGTTGGGATTATAGACCAGCGGTTCGAATTCGATATAGCTAAAATTGAACTGATTGTCCTTAAAGTTAAAAACAGGACTTTCATAATTGGTATTGAAAACAGGCCTTGAAGATTGAATTTGAATGGTGGCTTTAAAATTAGGAGAAACATATTCGCTCACCGTTATAAACATCCTTGCATTCACGCGCTCATTTTCGTTATAAATCCGGTTACTCCATTGAGAATTATTAACGAAGTCGTTGAGTGACTTTTCTAGTGTTTCGAAAATTTGCCGATTGGTCTGGTCTACCTGATCCGAGTTAACCGTTATAACGCAGTTTAATTCCTGGGCGTTGGCTATAAGAAACCCACCAAGGCATAGAAGCAAGATAAAAAGTCTAGATTTCACGTCTGTTGATGATTTCGTTCCAGATATCGTGGGCCACATCGGCCTTACTCTTTAATTCAAACGGAGTAATCTTCAAATTCTTATCGATAAAGGAGATTTTGTTGGTAGGTGTAGAAAAGCCGGCGCCTTCATCCCTAAGAGAATTCAAGACAATAGCATCTAAATTCTTATTCCTGAGTTTGTCTTTGGCATGTTCCAGTTCATTCTCGGTTTCAAGTGCGAACCCCAGTAAAAATTGCTTTTCTTTCTTTTGGCCCAACGACAGCAGTATATCCTTGTTCTTCACCAATTCCAGATTGAGTTCTTCTTCTTGCTTTTTTATCTTATTCTGCGCAACATCCTTGGGTTTGTAATCCGAAACCGCCGCGGCCCCCAGTACTATATCGCTATTGTCGAAATATTCATGTGCTTTTAAATACATTTCTTCAGCCGTTGTAACCTTTATTGTGGTCACCAAGGGATGTTCAAGGTTTAAATGCGAAGGTCCGCTAATCAGTACTACCTCAGCCCCGTATTCGGCAGCTACCCGGGCCAACTCATAACCCATAAGGCCTGAGGAATGATTACCGATAAATCGCACAGGATCAAGGGCTTCATAGGTAGGTCCTGCAGTGATCATTACCCGTTGTCCTTTTAGAGGTAGTCCTTTAGAAATAAAGTTTATCAGGAATTCGATGATATCCTCTGGTTCAGCCATCCTACCTACTCCGTCTAATCCGCTTGCCAATTCCCCCGAGACCGCCGGTATCATAATATTGCCATACGATTCCAGAGTTTGGAACGATTTGGTGGTAGAGGGATGTTTATACATATCCAGGTCCATGGCCGGCGCAAAAAACACCGGACACTTCGCCGACAAATAGGTAGCGAGCAGCAGGTTATCGGCACTGCCAGTTGCCATCTTAGACATAGTATTAGCCGTTGCCGGAGCGATAATCATATAGTCGGCCCAAAGGCCTAATTCAACGTGATTGTTCCAATCTGTTGTTCCATCCTCCTCTTTGACAAAACTGTGCAGAACCGGATTTTTGGAAAGTGTAGCCAGGGTTAAAGGAGATACAAAATCAGCGGCACTATCGGTAAGAACCACCCTGACCTCAGCTCCTGCTTTGATTAACAGGCGTACTAAAAATGCTGTCTTATATGCGGCAATACCTCCGGTAATGCCCAAAAGTATTTTTTTACCGCGGAGCATCCTATTGTTGTTCGTCTTTCTCGGTATTGCGGTAGTAGATCTTATCTTCCAGCCACTCCATTATAGCCAGGGCATGAGGTTTGGGAAGTTTCTCATAGAATTTTGATACCTCGATTTGTTCCTTATTCTCAAAAACTTCTTCGAGACTATCACTATATGTGGCAAATTCCTCGAGTTTCTCGAGCAATTCCTTTTTAATCTCCGAATTAATCTGAATCGCCCTTTTCGCAGCAATGGAAATAGCTTCGTAGATATTTTCAGTTTTATCGTCAAATTCGTCCCTGTTAATCGTCACTGTAGTCACGGGGGCTTTTGAGTTCTTTAAATCGTTCATATTCATTTTGATATGGTTTCTTTTTGATTGTCTCCGCTGAATTCCTTATCGAGAGATTGCACTAATTTTGTAGCATCCTCGCCAAATTTTGATTCAGGATAGCTCTTCAGCAATTGATCGTAAGCCGCTTTCGCATTGTCTATACGTTCTTTTTTCTTTTTTTCCGTGCTGTTGATCGCCAGATTGGTAGCCGCCCTGAGTTTTAGAAAATATGCTTCTTCTCTGAAAATTGATCCGGGATGGTCGGAGATGAAATTATCAAGCGACGCGATGGCTGCTATGTTATAATCCAAAATATAAGATCCCCCCAGTTTCGTAAACTGTTTGGCGATTTCAAATTCTTTCTTTTCTTTTTTAATTGTGAGTTCTTTGGCCATGGCATTTGCCTCTTCCAGGAACTTGGATTCGGGATAGGCATTGATGAAATTTTGGAGTTTTATCAAGGCCTTATCCGTGTCGGTCTGATCGACTGAATATCTCGGGGAAAGCATGTAATAGCTCTTTGCCCCCAGGAATGCCGCCTCAGAGGCCTTATCGCTTCTGGGATATGACTTCAAAAAACGTTCGAACTGATAACCCGCAAAATTATAATCCTCTATCTCGAAATAGGAATTTGCCAAAAAGTAAGTAACCCGTTCACCCTGGGGTTTCCCCACATATTTTGGAGCGATCTGCGTAAGCAGCTTATTCGCACGCTTAAAATCTTTCTCCTCATAGAGTTTTTGGGCGTAGGAATACTTCGCTTTGGTGTCTACACTTTTAAGAGTTTTCTGGTATTCACTACAGGATAAGAGCAGTAGTAGAGGGACCAGAAAGATCAAAGATCTATAGATTTTTAAAAGCATTTTGCAAAATTAGTCATTCTAAGCGTAATATGAAACTATTTCTAAGACTCTAAAATAGACCTCTCTCCTGTCTTAACAGACTATTTTACTTAGATTTAACAGAATAGGAAATATAAATCAGGCTGGCATTTTTAATACCTGATCAACAAAATCGCCGATTTTCTTCTTAAGAGAAGTACTGGCTTCCACCAGTGGCAGGCGTACCGCGCCAGAGCATATTTTCTGGTATTCCAGCATGGCTTTGATACCGGCAGGATTACCTTCTTCAAAGATGAGTCCCATTCCTGCTTTCAATTTATCATGAATAGAAGATGCCCGTTCTGCGTGTCCTTGTCTTCCCAGGGCAATCATCGTGGAAAACTCAAAAGGAATGGCCTGGGCCAATACAGATATCACACCATGACCCCCTTCCAATACAGTGGGTAAAGCCGTAATGTCATCTCCCGAAATGACCATGAAATCAGCAGGGGCTAACCGAATCATTTTTTTAACCTGATCCATGTCGCCACTGGCTTCCTTGATCCCGATTATATCAGGGCAATCCTGAGCCAATCGAACTACGGTTTCCGGCAATATGTTACTGGCCGTCCTCCCCGGTACATTATATAATATCAATGGCTTGCTACTCACCCCGGCCAAATGATTAAAATGCCTGTAAATGCCCTCCTGGGTAGGTTTGTTGTAATAGGGTGAAACAGATAGAACAGCCGCAAATGGTTCCAGGTCGGTGGAGCGCAATTCATCCGCAACGCTCGAAGTGTTATTTCCACCGATCCCCAATACCAGGGGAACCCTGCCCCTGTTAATTTCAACCACCAGCTTAGCAACCTCATTTTTTTCTGCCGTATTAAGGGTAACAGATTCACCAGTGGTACCCAAAACCACCAAATAATCAACACCGCCTTCAATACATTGATTAACGACTTTGCGCAAGCCTTCCGAATCTACTTTAAGATGTTCGTTAAAAGGAGTAACAATGGCCACTCCTGTACCATGTAATGCTTTCATCTTATCGAGCTATTTACAAATTCAGTCCGACCTTATTTCGCGATTTCATTCATCACCTGAAGATACTTCTTCAATTCGTTCTTAAAAGTTTTATAGTCCTGCAAATCTGCCTCTAATATGAGATCATTAAAGGAGCGGTCTACGGCCGAGAAGCCCACATTGATCCTCGCCTTGGTTTTGATGGTCATTAAATGCATCATCAGGTTATCCTGCGTATAATAATTAACCAGCAGATCGTACTCCCTACTCAAAAATTCCAGCGCATAACTATTTTCGATATTCCCGTTCCATCCAAGATCCTTATCTGAAAAAACGGGGGTGGCGTAAGGTGAATTCTTATCGTAATAACCCTTGTAACCTATTATTTTGACCGCATTGGGACGTAGTTTAAACTCCTCTACAAAATCGTAAAACGATTCGGCATGGTCAAAAGTGTCCAGATCCACAATAATCCCTACGGAATTGATGCCCTTGGGCCTTTCGACCACTTCAGACGGACTGTTTAATTCTTCCTTTAAATATTTTAGGCCGGATTTATATTTAAACTTATCTTTGAGACCCTTAAGAAACATTCACAACTACATTTCTACAAATGTAACCATTCTCAGGGCAAATCCGAGGCGAAGTTAAGAAGGAAGATGATTTTAAATATTAAACAATTTGTTTTATCTGTAACAATAATATTTATTTCATCATGTAGTGATCGTCAATACAGTATTTCGGAAATCCGCGGTATTCAACTGCCGATTGTACAAGTCGAAACCTCCACTGAGAACGACTCTTTACAGCGATTCCTCGAGCCTTATATCAAGCATGTAAACAGTGTTCTTGATGAAACTTTATGCTATGCTCCATTAGACATCGATAAGACTGATGGTAGATATAATAGCAGTGCCGGGAACCTCATGGCCGACATCATTATGGAACAGGCCAATCCTATATTCTTATCGCGCACCAATGAAAGTATCGATTTTGTAGTACTCAATCATGGGGGTATCCGCAGTGTGATCTCCAAAGGCAATGTCAGTTCCAGAACCGCATACGAAGTGATGCCTTTCGATAACACGATTGTTGTTGTTCAGATGAGAGGTAAATCTGTTCGTGATCTTGTAAGTCACCTTATACGTTCATCTCGACCTCATCCGATATCGGGTTTGCAGATCATCATCGACAAAAAGGACCAATTGTCTTCCGTGACCATTCAAGGTGCGCCCTTTGATGAAAACAGAACCTATAATGTGGCCACCTCCGATTATCTCTTTAAGGGTGGGGACGACATGGGGTTTTTTAAAGACGGATTAGAGCATTTTGAGCTTCAATACCTGGTCCGCAATGCCATGATAGATTATTTTAAGAAAGTGGATACGCTAAGGTCTGGTGTTGATGATCGATTCTTAAAACTAGAAACGCCATGAAGAGACGGAGCTTCCTGAATAAAACTGCAGCTGTATCGGCCTTTGCCGGCCTGGGCGGGTTTTCTTTGAACAGCTGTACGGAATTTAGTAAAAAGCATATTACTATATTACACACCAACGATGTTCACAGTCATATAGAAGCTTTCACCAGCACCCATTCTTCATTCCCGAATATGGGTGGTGTTGTTGCCCGTGCGGCATTGATCCGTCAGATAAAATCTGAAAACCCAAACACATTATTACTCGATGCAGGTGATATGTTCCAGGGAACCCCTTATTTTAATTTTTACGGTGGGGAACTCGAGTTTAAACTGATGAGCAAACTGGGATATGATGCAGCCACTATTGGAAATCACGATTTTGACAAGGGGATCGACGGACTGTTAGCCCAGCTGCCCCATGCCCAATTTAAGCTTCTCTCGGCCAATTACGATTTTAGAAACACAGTACTCGACGGTTATGTGGAACCGTACCATATTTACAGTATCGACGATATAAGTATAGGAGTTTTTGGCCTGGGTATTCAACTCGCCGGACTGGTGCCAAAAGACCTGTACAAGGAAACAAAATATCTGCACCCTACTGAGATCGCACAAGATATGGGTCGACGCTTAAAAGAAGAACATAATTGTGACCTGGTGATCTGTCTTTCCCATTTGGGCTTCGAATACAGTTCAGATCAACAGCGTCCGAGCGATGTACATCTCTGTGGTGAAACAGAAAACATCGACCTGTTCATCGGGGGCCACACCCATACTTTTCTCGAAAAACCGGTCATCAGGAAAAATCGGAAAGGAGAACGCGTTCTGATCAATCAGGTAGGATGTTACGGGGTTAATCTTGGCAGGATTGATTTTTATTTTGATTCCTCCAAAGACAAGGAATCCGGCGGAATTAATATTGTGGTATAATCTTTCGCCCTAGGCTGTGATAGAAGCATCAAAAGTGGTATTGTGAAAGACTAATTGGAGATGAGAATTACAGGAAAGGTGATACAAGGTCATGGTGTAGCCTCGGGGAAAGCGTGCGACCCACGCTATCCGGAAGGCACCTTGGCAAAGCAATTACCTTTGTTCAGGGAGAGAGGGCTCGACCTTGGAAATTATCATCTGGGCACCATCAACCTTGACATCTTCCCTTTCCGCTATAAAATTATCGAACCCTTTAAATTCATTAGCCAATTGTACTGGTCCGAGCACATCCCTGCCGAAAACTTCTACTTTTTTAACCTTTTGGTCTACCGTAAATCAGAGCAGATTAATGGTTTGATCTATATGCCCGACCCGGAAACTAAAGTAGAACACATAAAGAGTAGCAGTACTCTCGAACTCATTCTCCCAAAAATAAATGATCTAGACTACGGAGATATTCTCATTATTGAAGTACCCGAAACCCAACTTCACTTTTACGACAATTAGGCGTCAAAGGCCACATTCCTGATCATTATGCTTTAACTTTGTGCTTGTTGAACCCTATTTAAAAATTATATGAATACAGTAAATGCCTATGCCGCGTCTGAACCCGGTGCCATATTACAACCCTTCACGTATGAAATGGGCCCTATTGGAAGTGAAGAAGTGGATATAAAGGTGAAATATTGCGGAATATGTCATTCAGATCTCAGTATGGTCAACAACGATTGGGGAATGACTCAATATCCTTTTGTTCCAGGTCACGAAATTGTTGGGGAGGTAGTTGCAGTGGGCTCCGAGGTAAAATCTTTAGCAGTTGGTGATCATGTGGGTCTGGGTTGGAATTCGGCTTCCTGTATGCACTGTTCTAACTGTATGCAGGGAAGCCACCATCTCTGCGAGAATCTCGAATCGACCATCGTAGGACGCCATGGTGGTTTTGCAGATAGGGTAAGAGCGCATTGGTCCTGGGCTATACTACTTCCGCCAGGGCTGGATCTTCAAAAGGCCGGCCCCCTCTTTTGTGGTGGTATTACGGTCTTTAACCCAATAATACTGGCAGGGGTACAGCCTACAGATAAGGTAGGGGTCATCGGAATTGGGGGTTTAGGGCATATGGCTCTGAAATTTCTTAACAAATGGGGCTGTGAAGTAATCGCTTTTAGTTCCAATCCTGACAAAAAAGATGAAATACTCGAAATGGGTGCAACAAAAGTGATTAACTCAAGAGACCCCGAACAGTTAGAAAGTATCGCCGGCAGTTTGAATTTTATACTTAATACGACCAATGTAACACTCAACTGGGATGCTTACCTGGGCGTATTGGCCCCTAAAGGACGACTCCATAATGTTGGTGCAGTAATGGAACCAATGGCCATCCCGGCATTCTCACTTATCATGGGGGAAAAATCTGTTGCCGGTAGCCCTTTGGGTAGTCCGGGGTTAACGGCTACCATGCTCGACTTTTGCGCTCGGCATAATATATATCCGATGGTTGAAGAATTTCCTTTAAAGGAGGTAAATAAAGCTTTTGATCATCTAAAAGCGGGCATGGCACGTTATCGAATAGTTCTGAAGATATCAAAATGATAAGCATAATTTCGGCAACTAAAATACTTTATTGATTATTTGTTGTCATTTGTGATTCAAACAGTAAGGTGATGAAAATATTTCGCAATCTAAGAGCAAAATTTCTAAGGGAAGGTAATACGAAACGTTACCTTATTTATGCACTGGGAGAAGTACTATTGGTGATGATCGGGATATTGCTGGCTCTTCAGGTCGATAGCTGGAATGATGATCGTCTCAGAAGGATCGAGGAACTTAATTACTACAAGAATGTTAGGATGCAACTCGAGGATGACAGTACCAGCATCTATAGCAATAGGCGATTTAATCTGCGATATATGAATCAATTTAGTTCCGCGATCAATATTATCGAAAATGACGACCGCAGTGAGATGGATGAACTTGGACGTATCATGCTTAACCTTACTCAGTATTCAGATTTTGATCGGCACGGAAATTTGTACGAGACACTGGTAACCGGTGGAGAAATCAAACTGTTGCGAAATCGTGATATTATTAATAGTATTCGGGATCTGGAGCGCCGCTATATTTATATGAACCGGATGGAGAACATCCATTGGAGTGTGATTATGCAAGATGTATTACCATCGATCTCATTAAACCTGAAGTTTGCCACTTCTGAAATTCAACAGCCTGAGGGGGCTTATTCCTACCAATTTCAAAATCTGATCCTGGGCCTGACAACCATTATGCGTGAAAAAGACACCATATATTTTGAAACAAATGAGCATATTAAGTCATTGATAGGGCTTATCGATAGGGAACTGCAGGCCAGATAACATCTATCGCTTTTTACTCTTTGTACTTACGGGTCACGAGGGCTATTTACCTATTACAAATAGTACCTGGTCCTGAACTCCTTCTTCCATAGTCATTTTCCAAAAATCCATCCGGCCACATTCCGGTTAGCCGCTCTACCTGAAAAGTTTTAAGGAAATCATCATCCGATCTGGGTAGACTCATAATAAATCGGATAAAAAATTATAGTCTTTCGGACAAATTTAATGAGGTTTCGTCCTTAACCACTCTTTTATTGTGGTTCAAAATTCTTAAATCGCTCTTATAAATAACCAACTTAAAAATAGTAATTATGAACAGAAATTTATTTGCTCTTCTTATTTCGGGCTTATTATTATTAGGATCAAATGTTAATCTGTCGGCTCAAGAAGATGCCGACGATCCCATGTGGGAGACCATCATGCTCACACCGGATAATACAAAACTCAAGGTCCTGGGCGAAAACATGCGTGCGCATAATCAAAAATATCATAAGGAAGGTGCACACACTGCAAATGTGTATACCATTTCTACAGGGCCACATACCGGTAAAATCGTATGGATAATGGGACCATTAAAATTTGCCGACCTGGATACCAGACCTGCACAAGGTGGTCATGATGAAGATTGGCGAGACAATATTATGCCTAACCTGAAGAAAATTTCACATGGCGAGTACTGGAAAGGTGATAATAAGCTATCCAATACCGATATGTTGACTGGTGATGCCTCGGCATATCCGATTCAACATGTGCGTTACTGGGAAGTAAACTCAGAACATGGGTATTCTGTAGATCATCTCCTGGAAATGATCAGCAAAACCATTAAAGCCATGGATGGTGTAAATCCCTGGGGTGTGTATGACAATCTCTTCAGACAAGGTGATATAGGCCGACACTTGGCTACAGTTGGGTTTTCAAAAAAATGGGCTGAGTACGATGAGGATCCAAAATTCAAAAAAGCGTTTGTAAAAACTTTCGGCGAAGACTCATGGCAACCTTTTTTAAGGGGTATGGACCATGCTTTCGACAATAGTTGGGATGAAGTTTGGATCTGGAACAAAGAAATGAGCGGTAACTAATCAACCCCTAACCAACCTTTAAACCCCGGATATATTCCGGGGTTTTTTTTATTGGACTTTTGCCATAAATTCTTCTTCTCCGATAATAGGGACACCCAGATTTTCTGCTTTGGAACGTTTACTGGGCCCCATATTGTCACCGGCTACTACAAAATTTGTTTTGGAAGATATAGATGAACTTACTTTTCCGCCATTGTCCTCAATAAGTTTTTTGAGCTCCGGCCTGCTGACATTTTCAAAAACCCCTGAAATTACGAAGGTATATCCTTTGAGTTTCTCGGTCTGGTGCAATAACTCCTCTTCCGAGAGTGAAAATTGTAGTCCATATTGCTGAAGTCTTTCTATGAGTTCTTTGTTCACCGGGTTGGCGAAGAATTCCACAACGCTTTGTGCGATCCGCTCCCCGATTTCATCGACTTGTAAAAGTGATTCTATCCCGGCATTCATTAGTCGCTCTATATTTTTAAACGCTTTTACCAATTTTCTGGCAACAGTTTCTCCTACATAGCGGATACCCAGGGCAAACAGCACACGTTCAAAAGGAATATTAACGGAGGCAGCTACACCCTGGATCAGATTCTCTGCTGATTTTTCGGCCATACGCTCCAGTGGCAGCAGATCATCTTTTTTTAATTCGTAAAGGTCTGCATAGTTGGCTACAAGGCCTTCTTTGAAAAGAAGTTCCACGGTTTCACCTCCAAGCCCCTCTATATCCATAGCCTTTCTGGAAATAAAATGTTGAATTCTACCCGTTATCTGAGGAGGACATCCGGTATCATTGGGGCAAAAATGCTGGGCTTCACCTTCCTGTCTTAACAGTGGGGTCTCGCATTCAGGGCAAGTTGAAATATATTCCGTAGGTTTAGAATCCTGTGGTCTTTTGCCCAGATCCACTCCTGTTATTTTAGGAATGATCTCCCCTCCTTTTTCCACAAAAACGGTATCTCCTTCACGGACATCCAATTTAGCAATTTGATCTGCGTTGTGCAGGGATGCTCTTTTTACAGTAGTACCCGCCAACAGTACAGGCTCCAGATTTGCAACAGGGGTAATCGCTCCTGTTCGGCCTACCTGGTAGCTGATCTTTTGAAGAACCGTTGAGGCCTGCTCCGCTTTAAATTTGTAGGCAAGGGCCCAGCGCGGAGATTTTGATGTATATCCCAACTCTTCTTGCTGGCTGAGTTGATTTACCTTAATCACTACGCCGTCGGTTTCATAGGGCAATTCGTGACGGTGGATATCCCAATAGGCGATATATTTCTTAACCGCATCGATTGTAGGGCATAAAGCGCCTTGTATTGGCACTTTAAAACCCCAGCTCCGGGCATTTTCAAGCATCTCAAATTGTGTCAAGACCCCAAGATGCTTTCCGGCAATACTATAGGGTAAACACTCCAAAGGCCGTTCGGCTACCAGCGTGCTATCCTGTAGTTTCAAGCTACCCGATGCTGTATTACGTGGATTCATATACGCCTCTTCGCCCCTGGCCAGGCGCTCCTTGTTCATTTGAGCAAAGCCTTCCAGCGGTAATACGATCTCTCCTCTTATGTCGAAACGAGGAGGGAAATCGCCTTTCAATTTCAGGGGTACCGACCGTATGGTTTTAATATTGGTGGTTACATCGTCTCCCTGAAATCCATCTCCACGGGTTAAAGCCCTCAGCAGAAGACCATTTTCGTAGGTGATACTTATTGAAGCCCCATCATATTTCAACTCGCAGGTATAGCTTAATTCTACTTCACCCAGGATTTTCAGTATCCGCTTCTCCCAGTCTAGTAGCTCTTCAATTGAATAGCTATTATCCAAAGAGTACATCCGGTAATCGTGAACGACGGTATTAAAATTTTTGGTCACTTGGCCACCCACCCGGACGGTAGGAGAATTTTGATCGTAATACTCGGGATATTGCTGCTCCAGAGCTTCCAACTCCTTCAACTTCATATCGAATTCGTAATCCGAAATGGAGGGGCTGTCCAGGACATAATATTTGTAATTGTGCTCCCTGAGCGCCTGTCTTAAATCTTGTATTTTATTTTTTACGTCCATAATCTAGTTGAACCTATACTCCCAAGGGCCAATATAGTAATAGGAATTTATAAAAAAGCTGTAAAGGCCTTGTTAGGCCGAATTCCACAACGCCCTGATCATCCTGTCATTACCTAAAAAATCCTTTTTTAGCTCAATTTCTGAAAATTTTTCTTTTTCCAAAAGTTGCTTTGTATCCCTTGCCAGATAACGATTAACTTCCAGATACACCGCACCCCCATCTTTCAAATGTTTTCTGGCAAAATTGAGGATATGACTATAGTAAAACAGGGGATCTTTATCGTCTACAAACAACGCCAGGTCTGGTTCAAATTCTATAACGTTAGCCCGAATCTCGTCTTTTTCAGACTGCCTTACATAGGGCGGATTAGATACTATTAAATCCCATTGATCTGATGGAGAATTCCAGGACCGAATATCCGCTTTTTCAAATTCGATGGCAACGCCTTGATTTTCGGCGTTAAGCCTGGCTGTTTCCAGGGCTTCCGCCGAGATATCCATGGCTGTTACCTTGCAGTTATTACAGTGTTTTGCCAATGCGATCGCTATACAACCACTGCCAGTACCTATATCCAAAATTTTGATATTGTTTTGATTTCTTGGCAGATCCTTCAATATCCAATCAACCAGCTCTTCTGTTTCTGGGCGGGGAATTAAAACTGAGGGATTGACCAATAACCGCATTCCGTAAAAAAATGCTTCACCCAGGATATACTGAACAGGTTCCTGGGTTTTTAGTCTGGACAGGCTATGAAACAAAGGGGATTCTTCCTCCTTGGTAAGATGAAGGTCGGGTTGCAGGGCAAGTACAAAGCGCTCTAAATTCAGGTGATATTCAAGAATTAGGTAGAAAAAACTGTCGATTTCTTCCCTGGGATACAATGGTTCCAATTCCTCCCGATAAATATCCCTGATAGCCCTTAGCTGCATGATATAGACATTAATTCGAGTTTCAATTTAAGTGTGATCTGTATAGCACAACTAATTACAAAGCAAGCGATATTCTCTATGTTTTTTAACACCGATCACCTCATTTTTTTAGAGCTATGCAAAATGGGGGTTTAAGGCCATGGTATTCTATTGTAAATAGGCCATTCAGGCCGATCGACAGAGTTCGTAAGAATCCTCTATTTTTGCCAGGTGAAGATACAGGAAAAATACATGTTGCGTTCTATACAACTGGCCAAAAACGCCAGGGGTACTACAGCCCCTAATCCTGTTGTAGGCTGTGTAATCGTATATGATGATAAAGTTATTGGCGAAGGATATACAAGTAAGTATGGTGGTCCTCATGCCGAAGTAAATGCCATCGGATCGGTTACAGATAAATCTAAATTATCAAAATCCACGCTATATGTATCACTTGAGCCGTGTTCTCATCATGGTAAAACGCCCCCCTGTAGCGATCTTATTATAAAGTCTAAAATTCCCCGGGTAGTCATCGGTATTCGCGATCCCAATAAATTGGTGGCAGGCAACGGCATCAAGAAGCTTGAAAAAGCCGGATGCCGCACAACAATTGGCGTCCTAGAGGAGCAGTGCAAGGAAGTTAATCGTGATTTTTTTGTTTATCACCAGCAAAAACGACCCTATATTATACTGAAATGGGCTCAGTCTGCCGATGGGTATATAGCGCCCGATCCAGCGTTGAGAAAGAAAGATCCTGCCCCTTTCTGGATCACAAACCTCAGTTCGCGTCAGCTTGTGCATAAATGGAGGACAGAGGAACAAGCTATATTAGCCGGGACCAAAACGATTATTGAGGATAATCCCAGCCTAACCGCACGAAATTGGCATGGCCAATCCCCTACAAGATTTATCCTGGATCAAAATTTAAGGATACCCAGCAGCTATAAAATCTACGACCAAAGTTCACCAACGGTTATTCTGACGGGTCTTAAAAAGCCTAGAGAGAAGATATCAGGTATTGAATATGAAGCTCTGGATTTTGATGGGGATATCGCCTCTCAGATTAATCGGGTATTATGGGAAAAGCAGATACTCAGCCTGATCGTTGAAGGTGGGCGTAAAACGCTAGAAACCTTTATCAATGCTGGCCTTTGGGACGAAGCAAGGATATTTACCGGATCCAAACCGCTTCGCGCTGGTACGAAAGCACCCGAGATCAAGGGAAGTATTAAGACAATATCTCGTATTGGAGAGGATACCCTTAAAATCATCAATCGTGATTAAGAACATTATCTTTGATTTTGGCGATGTTTTTATAGATCTGGATAAGGAAGCTACATCCAGAATGCTAATCAAGCTAGGGTTTGCTGGGATTACACCAGAGCTTATGGAACTTTTTAAGGCTTATGAGACCGGCATTATCAGTACCGATATATTTGTTGAAAAGGCTGGGAAATGGGTCCCAAGAGCCAATGAAGAAGAACTCCGAACTGCATGGAATGCGATCTTACTCGATTTTCCTCAATACAGACTGGATTTTTTAAAAAATTTGTCCGCCGAGGGTCGTTACCGACTATTCTTGTTGAGCAATACCAACGAGCTTCACCTGGCCAGTGTGAAGCACAAAATGGGAGTAGTACGCTACAAAATATTTTTAGACTGTTTCGAACACTGCTATTTTTCACACGAAGTAAATATGAGGAAACCAGATTCGGAAATTTTTGACTACCTGCTAAACCGGCACCATCTTTTGCCTGATGAAACTCTTTTTATCGATGATACCGAAGAACATACCCTTAGTGCAGGGAAACTGGGAATTCGTACCTGGCA
This sequence comes from Flavobacteriaceae bacterium, assembly GCA_965212205.1. Lineage (GTDB taxonomy): Bacteria > Bacteroidota > Bacteroidia > Flavobacteriales > Flavobacteriaceae > JAHEJJ01. The sequence continues at coordinate 803,107 of CBDBUX010000011.1, read as the reverse complement.
TTTACAGGTCGGTGAAGAGGATATCGTAGCGCTTAAATCAAAACTACCACATGATTGATCTCGCACTCAGTGTACTGTTTACCAGTTTGATCTTTGTAATATTCAAACTTTATAAGCGATACAACATTAATACGGTACATGCTATCATCATCAATTATATCACGGCATGTTCGGTAGGTATTTTCTTTTATGATGGCCACATTAGCATAGACGATGTGCCCTTTAAGTCGTGGTTTACAGGCAGCCTGATCTTGGGCATTCTTTTTATTATAGTGTTTAACCTGATGGCAAGGACATCCCAACAATTAGGTGTCTCGGTAGCATCTGTAGCCACTAAAATGTCTTTGGTAATACCTGTAATCCTGGGCGTTTGGCTCTACAAAGAATCCCTGGGTTATGTAAAAATAATTGGAATTTTAATGGCGCTCTCGGCGGTTTATTTTTCATCTGCCAAGAAATCAAATCTGGAGGTGCGTACAAGTAACTGGTATCTTCCCCTGCTTGTATTTCTGGGGTCCGGGATTATAGATGGCACTATAAAATATCTACAAGAATATCATGTGAGCAAAGAGGAATTTCCAATATTTTCAGCTTCGCTTTTTGCCGCAGCGGCGCTCTCTGGGATATTGTTTGTCACCGTAAGAAGTTTTAGGGTACGCAATCGGTGGAATTTTAGGGATATAGCGGGAGGAGTTGCCCTGGGTGTTCCAAACTTTTTCAGCATCTATTTTCTTCTTCGCGCCTTACAGTCGCCACAGATGAACAGTGCTTCGGTGTTTACCATAAACAATGTGGCTATTGTTATGCTCACTACTTTGCTTGGAATCGCGTTATTCCAGGAAAACTTAAGTTCTAAAAACTGGATGGGAATCGCTTTGGCTGTAGTAAGTATACTGTTGGTAGCATCTTTTTAAAACTATGGAGACCACAGGATTCAAAACAATCAAAGCCCAGGTGGAAGGTGGGATTTTTAAGGATAAGGGAAGTAAATTTATCGGTTACGCTATTCCCGTTAATACCAGGATCGATACCGATCGACATCTCGAGTCAATACGACTAAATCAACCCGGGGCCAGCCATTATTGTTATGCATGGCGATTGGGGTCCAATTTACCTGAAGAAAGGACGAATGACGATGGGGAGCCACGCCATACAGCCGGAATGCCAATATTGGGTCAGCTCACTTCTTTTGGAATTACCAATGTGTTATTGGTGGTGATAAGATACTATGGTGGTAAAAAACTAGGTACAGGTGGACTGATTAACGCCTATCGAAGCGCAGCAAGATCGGCCTTAGATCAGGCGACCATTGTTTTTAAGGAGTTCGAATCTCCCATCGCCTTGAAGTTTAGTTACGAAAAACTTCATAAAATACTGCACCTAATAAAAATCTATGGTGCGGAGATCCGTGAAAAGGAGTTAGACCAAAAATGTCGGATTGTTTTGTCCCTGGGAAAGTCGAAAGTAGCATCCTTTTCAGAGAATATAAGCGATATGAAGGATGTTCGTATCGAGGAACTCTGAGCAGGGATGACCGGTATAAAGATTAAATTCAACTTTAGGATATGGCAATTAGCCTTTTAGTTTTGTCAGCAAATATTCAGGACATCGCATCGGTTTTTTGGTATGGATATCCAGGAAAGCCAAAACTGTGTTCGCCTCGATTAACTGTTCCCCTTTTTCGTTATAAATTTCATAATCAAATTCTATCTTAACTGTGGGTATTTTTTTCAATTTGGTCACAACAGTGATAAGGTCGTCGTAAACCGCCGATTTTCTATAATTGATCTGTAAAGAAATTACGGGAAGCATAATACCATTTTCCTCCATGCTTTTGTAGGAAATCCCTAGAGCCCTTAACCATTCAACTCTTCCGATCTCCAGGAATTGAAGGTAATTGCCATGATATACTACACCCATTTGATCGGTTTCGCTATAGCGTATTCTAAAAGATATTTGAGAATTATACATGATTTTTCAGGGAAAAACGATATATTTAAAGGTGATGCAAATCGGGGCCTGAACATGCGAAAAAAAAAGAAAAAAATCAATGGTAAATGATTTTTTTTTTAGAATTTTTGTTCACATATTTGTCTCACTTTTGAGGACGGCAACTCACTGTCCCACTGACCAACAAACTTGAATCACTAACCGCACAATAGGACAGACTACAGAAATGAGTGTTACTGCTAATTCCGTATGGAACAATTGCTTGGCTTTTATCCAAGATAATATCCAACCGCAGGCATTTAAGACTTGGTTTGAACCTATAAAACCCGTAAAACTTTCCGAAAACGCCTTAAGCATACAGGTTCCCAGCAAATTCTTTTATGAATGGCTCGAGGAACACTATGTGAAATTGCTTAAAGTGGCACTCACCCGTGAGCTTGGTGACCAAGCCAAATTGGTCTATATTATCAAAATGGAAAACACCTACGGGAACCGTGAGCCATTTACGGAAAGAATTCCAAGTACCAGTAGAGGACAAATGTCGCCTCAGGAAATGGATGTACCGATTCAATCCAAAAATCCGGAGCTTAAAAATCCCTTTGTCATTCCCGGGATAAGAAATATTAAGATTGAATCCCAACTAAATCCAAATTATAATTTCGATAACTTTCTAGAGGGAGATTCGAACAGGCTGGCGCGTTCGGCAGGAATGGCCGTGGCAAACAAACCAGGCGGGACATCCTTTAATCCCCTATTGATCTTTGGTGGGGTTGGTTTGGGAAAAACACATCTGGCGCATGCGATCGGGGTAGAGATCAAGGACAAATACCCCGAAAGGACGGTACTATATATCTCTGCTGAGAAATTCACCCAGCAGTATATCGAATCAGTAAAAAAGAATACCAGGAACGATTTTATCCACTTTTACCAACTGATCGATGTACTAATCATAGACGATGTCCAGTTTTTTAGCGGTAAGTCGGGCACCCAGGATGTATTTTTTCACATTTTTAATCATTTGCATCAAAATGGGAAGCAGGTTATTCTAACCTCCGATAAGGCGCCTGTGGATATGCAGGATATAGAGCAGCGTCTGCTGTCTCGCTTTAAGTGGGGTTTGTCTGCTGAATTACAAAACCCTAATTACGAAACACGGATCTCAATTCTGAGAAACAAATTATACCGCGATGGAGTAGAGATGCCCAATGAAATTGTGGAATATGTTGCCAAGCACATCAAAACCAATATTCGCGAACTCGAAGGAGCGATTATTTCGCTGATCGCGCAATCTTCCTTTAACAAAAAAGAAGTTACGTTGGAGCTCGCTCAGCAGGTAGTTGAAAAATTCGTAAAAAATACCAAGAGAGAAGTCTCCATCGATTATATACAAAAGGTGGTTTCCGATTATTTTGAGATGGATGTTGCAACACTCCAGTCGAAAACAAGGAAACGGCACATTGTACAGGCAAGACAACTTGCAATGTTCTTTGCCAAAAAATTTACAAAAGCTTCATTAGCAAGTATAGGATCGCAGATTGGCAAACGGGATCATGCCACGGTACTACATGCCTGTAAAACGGTAGACAATTTGGCGGAGACCGATAAGCAATTTCGCAAGTATATTGAAGACCTAACAAAGAAATTCTCCTGATACGACATGCAAACCAGAGTACTTATGGTATGTCTGGGCAACATCTGCAGATCGCCGCTCGCGGAAGGTCTGTTGAAATCAAAAGTTGACCCTGAATCGGTGCTGGTCGACTCGGCAGGTACCGGGGGATATCATATTGGAAGTAGCCCTGATCCGAGGTCTGTGGCTGTAGCAAAGAAGTACAATATCGATATTTCGGAACAGCGGTGTCGCCTTTTCAGCAAAAATGATTTCATTCATTTTGATCTAATCTATGTCATGGACCAGAGCAACTATTCCGATATTATTGCGCTGGCAGACGATCAGCAACATATCCGAAAGGTACGATTACTCCTCGAAGAGTCAGATCTAGGGACACAAGAGGTTCCCGATCCCTATTATGGCGGTGCCCGTGGATTTGAGATGGTATTTGATATGATAGACAAGGCCTGCGATGCAGTAGCGCAGCGTATTTTAGCCTTACAAAATGGAGAAGATGGGCCGGTCTAAGCAAAATGGTAAGTTATTTTTAATCCCGACCACCCTGGGCGACACTGAACCATGGGAAGTACTGCCGATTTCCATCAAACGAGCCATCGAAGAAATCGATTACTACATAGTAGAAAATGAGAGAACGGCCAGAAGGTTTATCAAAAAAGTAAGTCCGCGCAAGTCACAACCAGATCTGCAATTATTTATCTTGAACAAGTTTTCTGAAGCCATGGAACTACCCTCCTATCTCGATCCCTGTTTCAAGGGTCATCATGTGGGAATCCTGTCTGAAGCGGGCTGTCCGGCAATAGCCGATCCGGGTGCGGACATTGTTCGCATTGCCCATGAACGTAAAATAAGGGTGATTCCCCTGGTTGGTCCTTCTTCTATCTTACTGGCATTGATGGCCAGTGGGCTAAATGGTCAGAATTTTGCCTTTAACGGTTATTTGCCTATTGATGCACAGGATCGGAAATCGGCCATCAAAAAATTTGAAAAGCATTCGGGAGATACCCAACAGAGTCAGATATTTATTGAAACTCCTTACAGGAATGAAAAACTGTTGAGCGAGTTACTAAAACATTTAAAACCGTCGACACTACTTTGTCTGGCAACTGATATAACCCTTCCCACTGAGTTCATTCAGACTAAAACTGTCGAAAACTGGAAGAATGAGGAGTTAGAACTGCACAAAAGACCTACCATTTTTGTCTTTCAGGCATAATTAATCCCTGGAAATAAAATCTTCGATCAGCGATGCTTGTTTCTGCCAGGATTTTCTCTAGACCCTGGGATTACGCCTGGCCGATACCACCGATACATCATAGCCAGAGAATCGCGAAATATAATCTGAAATTTTAGTCCCGTACGCGTCTTGTACATTGAATTTTCCGCGAGAGTTCAGAAACTTTATCACATTCCCTGCTCCGGCCAGATGCGCAGCCGCAAGAATTCCCGATTCTGTGATTGTAATTCCCTTTATCTTCTTACCGGCATAGGCGGCAATTTCCCTTCTGAGGATCCACTTATTACGAGCAATATTGGTGTGAAATACCTTCTCCTGTAAGCCAGGATCGTTCATAAACTGGGTGGCATTGTAAACACCCATCAACTGAAGTGTACCAATTCCAAACTGGTACTTGCCCATGTATCCCAAAGTATTGGTAATAAAATAATTCCCCTGGGATTCACGAAAGGCAAGCGCCTCCTTGAAACCAATAAATGAGCTCCCAAGAAATGGAGGATGAACCTCTTTGGGCTTAGCATTGGCTTTGTTTTGGGGATACAAAACCGGTGTAGGTTTTACTACTTTTAGCGCTGTAGGCACCTTGTGTACCTTTTCGGTCTTGAAACCAAAACTGGCTAAAAACAGGATCATGATAAGTGGGCAGATGCTACTTATCAACCTTTTCATATAGTCGTTTTCTTAAGACTTATAGCCTAACGGCATGCTTAAATTCCATAGCTCAAAGATAAAATGGAACTGTGCGAAAAACCGTCAATAAATTCTTAAAACAATGAGCTTTTAGGCGAGACGTACGCTATTTTGGATAAAACACCTATCTGTTAACATTTTGTTGATTTATCCATCGGATATATTGCGCTTTATTTCGGTTATGTTGTACCAAATTTTCAGCAAAAATGTGATATCCGAAATTTTCGACATCGGCTACGAAGTAGTAATAATTATGGTTTTCCGGGTTTAAAACGGCTTCAATAGACGAAATATCGGGCATGGCGATGGGCCCTGGCGGGACACCATTATATTTATAGGTGTTATAAGGTGAATCGAGCTCCAGATCACGGTAAAGCACCCTTTTGATGACCGTATCAAAATTCCCGCTTTCTCTTTTGATAGCATATATTACGGTCGGGTCGGCCTGGAGCAGCATGCCCCGTCGCAAACGGTTAAGGTAAACACCAGCTACCCTTTTGCGTTCATCAACCTTTGCCGTTTCCTTTTGCACAATTGAAGCAAGAGAGATCACCTCCGCTGAGTTCAGGCCAACGGTTTTAGCTTTTTTAGTTCGCTCGTCATTCCAAAACTTCTGATATTCTCTATACATTTTATCCCGGAATTCTTCTGCAGAGGTATTCCAAAAAAACTCATAAGTGTTGGGAATATAGGGCACAAGCTGGGTATGGGAATTAAACCCATGTTCGTTCAAAAAGGTTTTATCGCTAAAAGCGGCCAAAAGTGACAGGCTATCGGCCTCAATTTGAGTACTAATCCTTCCAGCCAGGTTGGCCAGAGATTCCTGATTGTTAAAAGAGACCCTAACAGGAATATTTTTACTTCTAAGTGAATTGATGATCTCATTATTATTCATACCCGGAGTGATACGATAACGGCCGGCCTTCACATAGTCGACATACTTTTTGCGTTTGGCCACTGCCTCGAAGGAGCCCGGATTTTTCAAATACGGAGTAATTTGATCCCTTACTTCTACAAAACTGCTGCCGGTAGAGATATAGAGTATAACTTCTTCCTCATTAAAACTTGTATTGGGTGAGAACAGGGCATTGTAAATAAAATAGGAAACTCCTCCGGCCACCAGAAGGCCCAACAATACAACGGCAAGAAGTATTTTTTTCAGATACATCAGATGTTGATCTTTTGAAATAGAATCTCATTTTTGTATTGGTCACCAGACCTGATCCAATCTATTTTCCGACCTGCTTCTACAAAACCTAGCTTGTTAAACAGATGGATACTGGCAGTGTTATCCTCGCCAACATTAGCATATAGTTGCCTCAGATGGAGAACGGTAAATGCATAGTTGAGAAGTAATTCCAATGCCTCCGTGCCGGCGCCCTGGTTTCTTTGATCCTCTGCTAGGATTATGATACCCACCCCGGCCCTGCTATGCACAGGATTATAATCAAAAAGATCGATGAGGCCAATGACATTAGCATTAGCTGAACAAATACATAGTCGAAGTTGTTTCACTTCATAAATATCGCGATGTGCATTATCGAGGTATTTTTTCAAGACATGCCGGGAATATGGGGTAACCGTGCCACTAATCTCCCAAACATCAGGATTGTTCTCCAGTTCATACAAGAATTGGAGGTCTTCCGGTTCGAGTGCTCTTAGGTAAACACTTTTTCCTTTTAGTCTTACCATTCTATCGATCCCCTATATACTTCCTTAACCGGGCCTTTCAAAAAGATATCGACATATCGGCCATTTTCATTTTCAAAAGTAACCACCAATTGTCCGCCCGGAGTATTTACTATTATTTCCCTGGTATCGGTCTTTCCAAGATGATGCATTGAAAGTGCTACAGCAGTAACCCCAGTACCACAAGAAAGAGTTTCATTTTCTACACCTCTCTCATACGTCCGTACCGAAAAAACATTTTCTGCGGTATCTTCTACAAAGTTGATATTGCTGCCGCTCTTTCCATATAGGCCATATCGCAATCGGCGTCCTTCTTTCACCACTTCAAAAGCCTGCAAATCGTTTACTGTTTGAACATGATGAGGGGAACCGGTATCCAGAAAGAGATAATCCGGTTTTTCACGAATGGTTTCTACGTCTTGCATTTTTAGTCGAACCTGGTCATCAACAAAGTCGGCCTCGTGTAATCCGTCGGCCGCCGAGAATATGGCAGTATTGGTGATTAAACCCAATTTCCTGGCAAAGGCAACAACACAACGCCCACCATTACCACACATACTGCCTTCTTGCCCATCTGCATTATAGTAGACCATTTTAAAGTCCGATTCGGGATCCTCTTCCAGGAGTATAAGACCATCTGCACCTATTCCGGTATGCCGTTCACATAGCCTAGAAATCAGCTCTACTTTGTCTTTTGGGAATTGCCCGTTACGATTATCAACCAGGATAAAATCGTTACCAGTTCCATGGTATTTATAGAAGCTTAATTGCATGGTCTGTAATAAGCGACAAAGATAGGACTTATTTAAGCATAATTTATCAGTTAAAAAGTCGTTAAACCAGAAAGTGAGCAGGAAAAAACTGTTAATTTTAACGTGTTAAATCAATTCAAAAAGGGAATTATGAAAAGAGTAGCAGGTATTTTTCTTATTGCGGTCGTGGCAGCGTCACTGACCATGTTGGTATTTAAAAAATTTGAAAAACAACCTTCTTACACCTTGGTTTCGAATAGTTCGGACATGCCTGTTTTTACAACCAGTGACAGACCGGCCTCCAGCAAAGGAGCGGGAATCAATGAAGTTGATTTTACAATTGCCGCTGAAAAGACGATACATGCGGTGGTGCATGTTAAGAATGTGACTATGAGTTCGGGGCCGTCTAGTATATGGGATTACTTCTATGGATCTGAGCAAAAACCAAGACCTCAGGTCGGTACTGGTTCTGGTGTCATTATCACTCCGGATGGATATATCGTGACTAACAATCATGTTATAGCCAAAGCTACGGAACTGAAGGTTACACTTAACGATAATAAAACATATGATGCTGAAATCATCGGGACCGATCCTGCAACAGATATCGCTCTGATCAAGATCGATACTGATAACAGTCTACCATATCTGGCTTTCGGTGATTCCGATAATACTAAAATCGGAGAGTGGGTGCTGGCTGTTGGCAACCCATTTAACCTAACTTCCACAGTTACAGCCGGGATTGTTAGCGCCAAGGCCAGGGATCTTGGTCGCAGGCAGTCCTTCATTCAAACCGATGCGGCCGTTAATCCTGGAAACAGCGGAGGTGCTTTGGTTAATACCAATGGGGACCTTATCGGTATCAATACCGCTATTACCTCACAAACCGGTTCCTATATAGGATATGCATTTGCCGTACCCAGCAATATCGCGAAGAAAGTGGTTGAAGATATTATGGAATATGGCAACGTACAAAGTGGGATTTTGGGCATTACCACTATCCGCACGAATACAACTTATGCTGCAGAAAAGGGAGTTGATGAAATCGATGGCGTATACATAGATGGAGTTGAAGAAGATTCCGGGGCCTTTGAAGCAGGTTTGAAATCTGGAGATGTGATTGTGGGCATAGACGATATAAAGGTGAGGCGTTTTGCCGATCTCACGGGATATATTTCCGCCAAGCGTCCTGGCGATGAAGTACTGGTAACCATTTCACGTTCTAAAGACCTGTTGGAATTCCCTGTGGTGCTCAAGGAAATACAAACACTTGAAGTGCCGGTGATGGGACTGGTAGTGAAAAACCTGAATGAGAAAGATAAGAAACAGTACAAAACCAAGAATGGTGTAAAGATCACCGGAGTTCCTGAAACATATCGTGGATATGGATTAGACGGCAAAGTCATCATCGCTGTTGACGGTGAAGAAGTTAAGGATATCAATGATGCCAGGACTAAGTTTTCTATGATTTCGAGATATGGGAAAACGAGTATTATGCTGGTTAATGAAAAGGGTGAACGCGAGCGGATTATCTTCCAATAAGCAATGCAAAATAGAATTATAAAAACGCCTTCTTATCAGGGCGTTTTTTTTATATAAACCCTATGCAAAAAATGGATTAAAAGCATAATTTTGCATCGAAATTTAAAATACCTCCATGCGCAGAGTAAAAACTTACGAAAAGGAACTGGCTTTCCAGGCCGACAGGCGAAAAGCAACCACCGAATTCGTTAAGATTATCAGTGATCTTTGGTACGACCGTGGGATTGAAGTAGTGCTGTTTAAAAATCAGGTGATCGACAAAAGCGTGAGTGATATCATCAATCTTCATGAATACGCGGGGCAATTTGTACAAAAACCGATTTCGATTTTTGATTCCATAGAATTGCTGCGGGCGATCAATGATATTATGTTACCTCCATCAAAACTGGATATCGGAAAGCTAACCTATGAATATCATAATGATGATCATTTGCGCTATCGCGACGTGAAGACATTCATTATCGACAAACTTAAGGATGCGAAAAATTCCCGGAATATTCAACCCAGGGATGTTGTCTTATATGGGTTTGGCAGGATTGGCAGGTTATTGGCCCGGGAATTAATGGCCAAAACCGGCAAAGGAGACCAGTTAAGACTAAGGGCTGTGGTAACACGTGGCAAAATAGACGCAGAAGTTCTGGAAAAGAGGGCTACCTTGCTTACCACCGATTCTGTACATGGGCAGTTTAAAGGAACAGTTGAGTGCGATCCCGAGAAAATGGCTTTGATCATCAATGGTACCACTGTACATATGATCACGTCCAACGACCCTGAAAACCTCAATTATTCTGCCTATGGGATCAAAGATGCTTTGATAATAGACAACACCGGTGCATTTAGGGATCGGGCAGCATTGAAAAAACATCTGAACTCCAAGGGGGCTTCCAAGGTGATTCTTACAGCACCTGCAAAAGATATACCTAATATTGTTCACGGCGTCAACCAGCGAGAATTTGATCCAGATAGGGAATCGGTGTTTTCAGCAGCCTCCTGTACCACTAATGCCATAACACCAATACTCAAGGTTGTGGAAGACTCTCTTGGAATAAAAAAGGGTCATCTGGAAACTATTCATGCTTATACTAACGATCAAAATCTGGTGGATAATATGCATGGTAAATACAGAAGAGGCCGTGCGGCAGCTTTAAATATGGTAATTACAGAGACAGGCGCTCAAAAAGCGGTTGCCAAGGCGATACCCGCGTTGGAAGGCAAACTTACCTCTAATGCCATCAGAGTACCAGTACCTAATGGTTCACTGGCGATTCTTAATCTTGAAATCAATAACAAAACATCGAAGGAAAGCCTCAATACTATTATAAAAAAATATGCCCTTGAAGGGGATCTTGTAGAACAGATCAAATATTCGTTGAGCAACGAGTTGGTTTCGACCGATATCATCGGTACCTCCGCTCCTGCCATTTACGATAGCACTGCGACAATTGTCTCGCCAAATGGGAAAAATATTGTGTTATACGTTTGGTATGACAATGAGTATGGGTATGCTCATCAGGTTATTCGTTTAGCAAAATATGTAGCCAAAGTAAGACGATACACATACTATTGAAAAATGCTGACAACCAGTAAGACCCATTTGTTCGTATCTATCATATCGGGCACGTACAAAAGTCAATTTTTTTTCTTTATTGATATTAATGAAGTACTTTTGTTCCCCTTTAAAACACTAACTAATACAAAGACAAATTAAATGAAAGGATTAACCATAATAGCAATGATCCTGGCACTAAGCATTCTCCCGGTCCAGAGGGTTCAAGGCCAGCAGCAAGAAGAAACACAGCTTTCATTGGATGGCGGATCTATCGATAGTCAGTTTGAGTATTTATTCAAACGTTCTGGGAACTACAACGCTGATGGAAAAAGATATGAGGTAGTACGGCAAATCAACCTTAATAAAATCAGGAAGAATGTCCTGGATACTATCAATGAAGCCAACAAAAAAGCCGCCGAACTAAATAGCACCATTGCTACGCACGAGGCTTCCATCGCCGATCTTAATAATCAACTGGAAAGCACCAAGAACAATCTGAATTCAGTTACGGAGGAAAAAGACAGTATATCCTTGTTAGGCGCAATGGTATCTAAAAGTACCTATAATTTTATCCTCTGGACAGTTATTGCTGGATTGTTAATGTTATTGCTTTTGTTCATCTACAAATTCAGAAACAGCAATTTCCTTACCCAGGAAGCAAAATCCAAACTTTCTGATCTTGAGGTGGAGTATGAAAACCACAGACGGAGAGCCCTTGAAAGGGAACAGAAGATCAGCAGGCAGCTACAAGATGAAATAAACAAGTTCAAAAAATCTAACTAATCTAAAGCTCCTGACGGAGCTTTTTTCTTATGGTAAAGATCACTAAAGCATCAGGACATGATCTCCCAGAACTGGTCCTTTTATTCGATCAATACAGAGTATTCTACAATCAACAAGCCGACCTGGAAGCTGCAGAGAGGTATTTAAAAGCTCGTTTTCAAAATCAGGAGTGTGTGGTATTCCTCGCCGAGGTTGACCAGCAAAAAGTAGGATTTACTTTGCTGTACAAAACATTTTCTTCTGTAAGCATGCAAGCTTTGTTTGTGCTCAACGATTTATTTGTTAGCCCCAACTATCGTCAGAAAGGTATAGGTCGAATGTTGCTGGAAAAGGCCCAGGAATTTTGCAGGTCTGTGGGTTATAAGGGCCTTGCCCTGGAAACGGCTGCTGATAATCCGGCGCAGAAATTATACGAAAAACTGGGTTGGCAAAAGGATAGCCATTGTTTTCATTATTTTTGGCATTCCGATTAATCAAATTATGTACAGATGAGAATCGACATCATCACGGTACTACCCGAATTATTAAAAAGCCCATTTGAGGCCTCAATTTTAAAACGCGCCCAGGAAAAGAACCTGGTTGAGGTACACCTCCACAATTTGAGGGATTATACTAGCAATGCCTATAAGCAGGTAGATGATTATCAATTTGGAGGAGGCGCCGGTATGGTCCTGATGATCGAACCCATAGACAAGTGTATTGGTAAGTTAAAGTCTGAACGGGATTATGATGAGGTTATTTATATGACCCCGGACGGGGAGCAACTCGACCAAAAAATGGCCAATACGCTTTCATTATCTAAAAACATCATTATTCTCTGTGGGCATTACAAGGGTGTAGACCAGCGGGTGAGAGACGCCTTCATTACCAGAGAAATAACTATTGGAGACTATGTCCTGTCGGGTGGCGAATTAGCTGCAGCTGTTTTGGCCGATGCTATAATCAGGCTACTTCCCGGAGTGCTTAATGATGAAACTTCCGCCTTGACAGACAGCTTTCAGGACAACCTGCTGGCCCCGCCAGTATATACTCGCCCTGCAGAATATAAAGGCATGAAAGTGCCCGAAATTTTGACCAGCGGTAATTTTCCTGAAATCGAAAAATGGCGGGAAGAACAGGCGCAGAGAAGAACTCAAGAACGAAGACCAGACCTTTCAAAGAAATAAGTATTTCCTCCAGGCGTTTGTTATAGTGGATGATAATACTGTTCTATCAAAGTTTAATGTAATTATATTTTAATGGAAACCTTCCTCTCTTTATATGTTATTGGAAACACCCTTACAATTTTAGGTCAGTTGTGTATTTGGGTATTTTGTATACTGCTTTTGATCCGAGAACGAAGTGTGGCCAGCGTACTTTTGGTAATTGGGAGTTCGCTCTTTACCCTTTCCGGGGCACTGGGAATACTATTGCAAGCGGTATTTGCAAAAATGAGCCCGGAGGCACTCCTCGAATTTCAGGGGATCTCTTATATTATAACAGCCATATTTTATCTGATCTTTACAACCGGACTTGTATTGTTCTTCCAGAGATATTTTAAGATAATTAGGCATTTGAAGGAGCCTTTGCTCGATGAAAAAAGAATTTGAATCGCTTGCCGGTGTTTATTTATTGACTATTTTTGCATTCGATTGATTTCAACCTCTGACGAAATACGTGAATGTTGCTTTCGATAAACAGATAAAAATAGACTGAGGCCATGGACTCATTAATGGATTTTGTTGAGAACGAATTCGTCCCCAAAAAAGAATTTCCGAAATTTTCTGCCGGAGATACTATAACGGTATATTACGAAATTAAAGAAGGTGAAAAGAAACGTACGCAGTTCTTTAAGGGTGTCGTCATCCAACGAAGAGGATCTGGTGCTACTGAAACTTTCACCATCCGCAAAATGTCTGGAACAGTTGGTGTAGAACGAATCTTTCCGGTTCATATGCCAGCACTCCAAAAAATCGAAATAAATAAAAAAGGAAAAGTTAGAAGAGCAAGGATCTTCTATTTTAGGGAACTTACCGGCAAAAAGGCCAGGATCAAAGAAGTCAGATCATAGGTTTTCTACTAACAATAACAAACCCCGGTTTTCACCGGGGTTTTTTTTATCGCTTTTATTACTTATTCTTAATCTGTTCGAAACTCCAGAATGGTTTTCCGAATAATACCGATACAGTCTAGCAGCTCATCTTCTGTCATCACCAATGGTGGCGCAAAACGAATGATATTACCGTGGGTAGGCTTAGCCAATAATCCATTGTTTTTCAAGGCCATACAAATATCCCAGGCGGTAGAACTATCTTCCGTATCATTGATCACAATGGCATTGAGCAGGCCCTTACCGCGTACAAGGGTAACAAGGTCGCTCTGTTTAGCAAGTTTCTCCATTTCATTTCTGAACATAGTACCAAGGTACTCAGCATTTTCAGCCAGCTTCTCATCTCTCACCACTTCTAGGGCAACCATTGCGACGGCACAGGCCAGTGGGTTACCTCCAAAAGTAGAACCATGATTTCCAGGCCTGATCACCTCCATGATGTCGTTATTGGCCAGGACGGCCGAAACAGGTAGAACACCGCCAGATAAAGCTTTTCCAAGGATTAGAATATCGGGTTTTACCTCAGGGGTTCCGCTACAGAGTTTATCGGCACAGGAACACTGTCCACAAGAGGCCAGCAAACGCCCCGTACGTGCGATTCCGGTTTGGACCTCATCTGAGATAAATAGCACATTATTTTCCTTACACAATTTATAGGCCTCCCTGAAATAATCTGCATCTGGCACATAAACTCCGGCTTCCCCTTGAATGGGTTCTACCAGAAATGCAGCTACCTTTGGATCTTCGAGCGCCTCCCTAAGCGCATTTAAATCATCGTAACGAATAGATATTATGCCCGGTGTAAACGGCCCGAAGTTTTCGGTGGCAATCGGATCGTTAGAGGCCGAAATAATAGTGATGGTTCTGCCATGGAAGTTATTCTGGCATACGATGATCTTCGCCTGGTTAGAATGGATACCTTTTTTCTCATAACCCCATTTCCGGGCAAGTTTGATAGCGGTTTCAACAGCTTCCGCGCCTGTATTCATAGGAAGAACCTTATCGAAGCCGAAAAACTCTGTAATAAACTTTTCATAGCGCCCCAGCATATCATTATAAAATGCGCGTGAAGTCAGGGTTAGTTTTTCACCCTGTTCCTTTAAAGCGTTAATGATTCTTGGATGACAATGTCCTTGATTAACAGCAGAATAGGCCGATAGGAAGTCATAGTACTTTTTCCCTTCAACGTCCCAGACAAACACACCTTCTCCTCTGCTCAGCACCACGGGTAGCGGATGATAGTTCTGAGCGCCGTATTTTTCTTCGAGGGCCATAGCCTCCTTAGAAGAAACCTGTTCTAATACAGACATAATAGATTCAATTTATTTCTCACACTTAACATTCCTTCTTTCGGAGAGAAATCATCCTTATCAATACTGTAAAAGTACAAAAATCATACAGGAAATACGGGACTTGTTATTTGTAATTAGCCCTTGTTTTGTTCTATGTGAGCCGCTAAAATCAGTTCGAGTTTTTTTATTTCCTGCAGGAGATCGTTCTTGTCCATCTGCATCCAGATAAACAGTTTGAGCATCGTCACGGCAAGGAGGCAACAGAATCCGGCAGCTCCCCACTTTATAAGCTCTTCTGTTGTATCGGCCTCCAGAAACATCACCACACAACCCACTAGGATCACAAATATCAATAGCTGTGTAATGGTCATAATGATGCTTAGCCAGCCCATCTTGCCCCGGTATACCGCTCCCAACTTGCCGAACAGATCTTTTTCTTCAAGCGAATCGTAAAAGGAAGCTTCTTCTGCCGAAAGTGTTTCACGAATCAGATCATCAATTTTTTCGTTCTTATTTTTCATGATATTATAATTTAAGATTTGACTTCAGTTTTTCCCTGGCGTGATAGAGTCTCGATTTCACCGTTCCTGCTGAAATTTCAAGGATAGTGGCTATTTCTTTAAGGCTGTACTCCTGGATATAAAACAATCTAAGGACCAGCTGTTGATCAAAACTAAGTTTCCGAATCGCCTCATGTAATTGTTTTATATACTCCGCTTTCAGATTATCATCACTCTCGTATTCCGCAATGGGGCGATATTGTTTTTTAAATGACCGGAGTTTACCGGTAGATCTCAATTGATCCTGAGCTTTTCGTGTTACAATCCGCATGGCCCAACTCCGAAAGCTTTCAGGATTCCTGAGCGTTCCCAATTTGGCAATTATTACACCCCAGCTATCTTGCACCACATCGCGGGCCATTTCTATATCGTGAGTATACCAGCACGCATATCTACAAAAGTCAGATTGGTAGCGCTTAACCAGTATGGTCAGGGCTTTTGAATCGCCATTTTGATACCCAAGGACCAGCATACCGTCGAATATTTTTTTGCTGTTTTTCATAAGATCGTTCACCAAAGAGACGAACTTTTCTTGTAAAAGTTCAATTTTCAGTAAATAACCTTGGCATATTATGAACAATTTATGGACGTGCCGACAGGCTTTTAGTATTACATTTGCCCCATGCGGAAGAAAAGACCCAGACAAGTATTCGAAAAGCTCGAAGTGTTGGATACAGCCAGCAAA
This sequence comes from Flavobacteriaceae bacterium, assembly GCA_965212205.1. Lineage (GTDB taxonomy): Bacteria > Bacteroidota > Bacteroidia > Flavobacteriales > Flavobacteriaceae > JAHEJJ01. The sequence goes on along the minus strand of CBDBUX010000011.1, from coordinate 786,659 downwards.
GGTAAGGCTGTGGCCAAAGCACCCGACGGCAGAACGGTATTTATCACCAACGCTGTTCCAGGAGATTTGGTCGATGTCCTTACCACTAAAAAAAGAAAAGCATTTTTTGAAGCTGAGGCGACACATTTCCATAGATTTTCTGATAAAAGGGTTGAAGCCCGATGTGAACATTTTGGTCTTTGCGGAGGTTGCAAATGGCAACATATGGGCTACGAGCATCAACTATTTTACAAACAAAAGGAGGTTGTCAATAATTTAAAGCGAATTGGGCATCTCGATTTCCCTAAAGCACTTCCCATCATTGGCGCTCCTGAGCAATATGAATATCGGAATAAATTGGAATTTTCCTTTTCGGATAATCGGTGGCTTACCCGAGAAGAGATCGAGCGTCCTGAAAAGATCGGGGATCGAAATGCCCTGGGGTTCCATATTCCAGGTATGTGGGATAAGATATTGGATATTAAACACTGCCACCTTCAGCAATCACCATCAAATGAAATTCGGCTAGAAATAAAACGCTTTGCTTCGGAAAAAGGATTTGCGTTTTATTCGCCAAGGGGAAAGACGGGTTTGTTGAGAACCTTGATGATCCGCCGCACATCTATTGGTGAGCTCATGGTACTTATTCAGTTTTTCGAAGACGACCCTGCCGCACGGGAGATATTGTTAAGTCATCTTTCCACAAGATTCCCGCAAATAGATTCCCTGCTATATGTGGTGAATAATAAGGCAAATGATACGATCTATGATCAGGAGGTCATATGTTTTGATGGAAAGGACTATATTATTGAAAAAATGGAAGGTCTGGAGTTTAAGATAACCGCTAAGTCTTTCTATCAGACCAATTCAGAACAGGCATATGTTCTCTACAAAATTGTTAAAAAATTCGCAGATCTCCAGGGGCACGAAGTAGTATTTGATCTCTATACAGGTACAGGTACCATCGCTTGTTTTTTGGCGCGATCAGCCAAAAAGATTATCGGTATCGATTTCGTTCCTGAAGCCATTGAGGCCGCTTCCCATAATGCAGCCAACAATTCTATTTCCAATACCCGATTCTTTGCCGGCAATATGAAGGATGTTTTCAACGACGCCTTCATCGACGAAAATGGCATGCCCGATGTTATCATAACGGATCCTCCCCGGGAGGGTATGCACAAAAATGTAGTTCAGCAACTCTTAAAACTAGCGCCGTCACGAATCGTATATGTAAGCTGCAATAGCGCAACCCAGGCAAGAGACCTTGCTTTGCTGTCGGTGAAATACGAAATAAAAAAAGTTCAGCCGGTAGATATGTTTCCACAGACACATCACGTGGAAAATGTTGTACTTTTGGAGAAACGCATACCACAAGAGTCGGATCCTGAAAATGAACTATAAACCTGTTACAATTGCCCATCGACCTACCCGGGCATTAATCATAGGCTTCCTGATAGTATTAGGTCTATTTTCCTGCGAAAAGGATGATATTTGTGTAGAAGGGGATACACCTTTGCTGATTATACGTTTTTACGATGCCGAAAACCCCTTAGAATTCAAATCTGTCAGCAGTTTGAGGGTAAGGGGTCTGGGGCAAGAGTTCTCTGTAGACACCTTTACAGATCGCTCTACCCTCGATTCGATTTCCATACCACTTCGTATCAATCAGCCCGATACTGGTTTTGTTTTTATCAGTGAATCGGCCACTGAAGATGATATTGAGACCGGCAATCAGGATACTTTGAGTTTCACCTATAACACCCGTGAGGAATTTGTATCCAGGGCATGCGGTTTTATAGCAAATTTCGAAGAGCTAAGCGAGTCTCTCTCAGATGATGGTGATAACTGGATTCAGAGTATTGAAATAATATCCACCACTATTAATTCTCAGGCAAGTGCGCATGTTGAAATATTCCATTAGCATTTTTTTTGTGCTCTGGGCTACGGTGGTCATGGCCCAGGATGATCCTGTGGCTGATCAGAAAGACAGCATAGAATATCGGCAGATCTACGGTCTCCGGTTGGGTGTGGATCTTAGTCGGCCTGTGAGAACCTTTCTCGATGATGATTATCAGGGATTTGAGATTATGGGTGATTTCAGGATTACCTATAGACTTTTTGCAGCAGCAGAGCTAGGAAATGAAAAACGGAGTCGCGCTGAAAAACTGGGAAGCGATTCCAATCCTAATCAGTTCGAAATATACGATTATGAAACCTCTGGTAGTTATCTAAAATTAGGGGTTGATTTTAATACCTATGAAAATTGGTATGGTATGAATAATTCTATTTATATCGGTGGTCGTTATGGGGTAAGTACATTTAGTCAGACGTTAAACAACTATCTTATATATGATAGTAACCGTTATTGGAATCCGGAAGGCTTTGTGGAGGGGACTTCGGCCCCGGAAGAATTTAGTGGTCTAAATGCTAGCTGGTTAGAATTTGTATTTGGGGTGAAAGCAGAATTATTCAAAAACCTATTCGCCGGTGCATCGGTTCGGCTGGGGTTTCTTGTGACTAATAAAGAATCGGATCGAATGAGAAATCTGTGGATTCCTGGTTTTAATAAAGTTACGGAAGATAGCAGTTTTGGAGTCGGATATAATTACTCGCTAACTTATTTGATTCCTGTCTACAAAAAGAAGAAGGCAAAAGAGGCAATCCCAGAGGAAAACTAGGTGATTTTGAGATCGCGAAGGCTTTTAAAATTATCCATTTAATTTTTATTTTCAACCCATTATCGGATTGAATCGAACCAAGTTTAAGGGCGATAATATTGACTATGACGGCCTAAGTTACTTCTAATGAAATTGATTTATCGGCCAGAGATGCCCAGAAAGACTCTCACGATTAGAAAAAATACAGCAATAACTGCATAGTTGCAGACTATTGCAACAATTTTAGGTTTCTTATTCTACCCTTCTTTGTTATACTTTGCTTTTTTACTGCCGCTATATATTTGATATTGTAACAATCTTGATTCTAACTTGGCGTTGAACACTTTGATCTTTCTTGATGGTCTGAGACCAACAAATTTAAGCGCCTCCAGGTTGGAGGTAATCAACCAGGCATCAGATCCTGGATAATTCCTCTTTAGTGTATCCCCGATATTTTTATAGAAACTGGCAGGATCTACACTAAGTCGTTCACCATATGGCGGGTTAAATAGTAGATGCAGATGTCGTTCTCCTTGTTTACGGGTACTAAAGAAATCTTTTTTTTCGACCTTGATAAATTCCGATAAATTGGCATTTTCGATATTTTGATGAGCTTTAATAACTGCGGATGGTGCCTTATCGTAGCCTATTATTTCAAAAGGGAAATCGCGGGTTTTGGAGAGGCAGCTTTTAAGTATGATATCGAACAACTTAGGGTCGTAATTACTCCAATTCTGAAAAGAAAAATGTTTACGGTTCAAATTTGCAGGAATATTACACGCGATCAGGGCAGCCTCGATAAGGATGGTACCGCTGCCGCACATGGGATCCATAAAATCGCACTGTCCTTTCCAGCCACTTAAAAGCAATAATCCGGCAGCAAGAACTTCATTTAACGGTGCAATATTAGTAATCGTTCTATAGCCCCTGCGGTGCAAGGAATCTCCTGAACTGTCGAGCGACAAATGACATTGATCTTCCTGAATATGTATATGTATTTGAACATCCGGGGCGTGTTTGTCGACCGACGGTCTTTTGCCGCTATGATCCCTGAATTTATCGACGATAGCATCTTTTACTCGTTGTGCGATATAGAGTGAGTGGGTGTATTTTTCGGATTTCAATGTGGCGGATACCGCCAACGTTTGGTCTGTTGAAAAGATCGCCTCCCAGTTGAAGGCATAGATCTTCTGATACAATTCTTTTTCATTCCTAATTTTAAAGGTGTGGAGAGGTTTTAGAATACGTAATGCAGTCCTTAGACAGAGGTTAGCCTTGTACATAAAGCCATTATCACCTTCAAAAGCAACGCTTCGATTACCCGCAGAAACCTCAGAGGCACCTAGTGCTCTAAGCTCCGCGGCCAGAACTTCTTCGAAACCATAGAAGGTCTTTGCGATCATTTTAAAATTCTTCTCCATAGCTTCCTACTAGAATCCCGCTAAAATAAACTAATTTTAACGCCATATTCGGAAATATAACAGAACAATTCTGATCCCTTGGTCTATATACTACTCATTCTAGCCGTATGGCTGAGTTATCTTTTTGTCCTTAGCTTTAAAATTAAGAACCAATATGTGCTTAGGCTATTGCTGGCTTTTAGCGGTTCTTTTCTTTTGGCTCTGACCATCTTCGAATTACTTCCGTCCGTATATCGTACTGCAGATCATAAGACTATTGGCATCTTCATTTTATTGGGGATCTTACTGCAGGTATTCCTCGAATTTTATTCTCAGGGCTTAGAACATGGACATAGTCCGCATTCCTCAGGAAAAGGCGGTACCCGGATCTTAATATTTATCAGCCTTTGTATTCATGCATTGCTTGAAGGAATACCTATTGAAAGTTACGAACCTATTGTAGTGGGGATTATTATTCACAAAATCCCGGTAACGGTGGTCTTGAGTATTTTTCTGATCGACCTGAATCTAAAAAGATATCAGAGTTTAGGTATCATATTATTGTTCTCACTCATGACACCATTAGGTAGTTTTATCGCCCAGAACTTTAGTCTGATAAAACAATATGAGGCACCACTGCTGGCTTTGGTGATAGGTGTGTTTCTTCACATATCCACGGTTATCCTATTTGAGAGTTCTAAAGGACATCAGGTAAATGCCAGGAAATTGTTTGTGATCATCCTGGGTATAATTATGGCCTATATGGTTTAGTCCTTATACAGGTAGGACTTCGCAGTAGATATAAAACCAATGACTTATGGCCCCGCCTAAAACAAACAGGTGCCATATCAGATGGTTATAAGGAATACTCTTTTTAACATAAAAAAATATTCCGCCTGTATAAAATGCCCCACCCATCGAGAGAAGTATTAATCCGTTAGTACTTGTACTTTCAACAAGGTTGGTAATATCAAAGATGATGAGCCATCCCATAAACAGGTATAACATCAACGAAAAAACTTCAAATCGACCTGTATAAAAAACTTTGAGCACGGTGCCCAAAAGTGCAATGCCCCATATCAAATAGAAGATCAGCCAACCGTTACCATCGGATAGCGTGATCAGGGCGACAGGGGTATAAGTGCCGGCAATAAGGTAATAGATAGAGATATGATCGAGTATTCTGAGCCTGGCCTTAAGCGGATTCAGATGCACCGAATGATACAAGGTTGAGGCGGTAAAAAGCAAAATAATCGAGCAGCTATAGACGATTATAGAAAAGCCGACATATTTCTGATGATCATAGGAATTCTTTCCCATAAGATAGAATCCTACTATTCCAAGTAGAATTCCAAAAGCATGTGAAATTGCATTCAGTCGTTCTTCCTTGTGATAGGGGGCCACCATTATTTATACCTGGTGCCGTGTTTGATAACTATATCAACATCCTGAAGCAGGCTGATATAGCGTAAGACATCGCCATCCACAGCGATTATATCTGCATATTTACCTGGGGTGATCGTCCCTACTTCATCGGCCACCCCCATCCACAATGCAGGCCAGTAAGTAGCCGATCGAATAGCATACATGGGGTCGACCCCAAATTCGTTGACCCAAACATCCAACTCATTCCATGTAGACTGACTGTGAAATTTCATCGGGATCCCGCTATCTGTTCCAACCAGGAGCACCACACCTGCATCGAGGAGTTGATTGATCTTGGTTTGCAAGGTAGGTTTGCGAGACGGTGTTAATTGAAAATAAGGTAGTCTGTCGGGATGTTTGATACTGTTTTTAATATCTGCAATAATACTATCCGGTAGTCCGAGGTGCCAACTATCATTATCGAGTTTTTCTCTATTATCGCGCACATATTCGTAATTATACAGTCCTTCAACGGTTGGACACCAGAACAGGGGACCTTTATTCATTTGAGCGGTTCGTTCCTTAATCATTGCCATAACATCGTCGGGATAGGCAGGTGCTGATGAAAGTCCGGTATGCTCAAAACAATCCACATCGGCCAGCAATCCTCTTCTGATTTCTTCAGGGCGATGGCCATGTGCAACTACTTTCAAGTTATTCTTGTGAGCCTCGTCTACCACCGCTTTTAATTCCTCCATGCTCATCTGATCCTGATCGATCAGCTTTATAACATCTACCCCGGCCTTTGCAAGTTTTTTGATTTTCTTACGACCATCTTCAGGCCCGTAAACCCCCCAGCGAAAATCCTCTGTTCCGGGATAAGGCCTGTGCTGTATAAAAGGACCTGAAACATACAATGTGGCCCCTGGAATACTGCCATCGTTGATAGCGTCCCTTACTGCAATACTGGCTTCTAAGGGTGCTCCCAGATCTCTTGCACTGGTTACACCTGCCATAAGAAGTTGATGAGCGGAGGCTGGCATGATTACGTCTTTAAATAGCGGCGGGTATGTTTTATCCCAATAGTTGTAGTCGGCATGGCCATTGATCATGGTATGTACATGCATATCCCATAATCCTGGTAATACTGTCATCCCTTCTGTTGAAATTATTTCTGCCGACTCTGGGATGGGAGTATCTGCAATAGTGCCTACAGTTCTGATTTTCTCTCCTTCAATAATGATCACGCTATTGCGAATTGGGTCGGAGCCGTAGCCATCTATAAGTGTCCCTCCTACAAGTGCCTTGATATCCGAGCTCTGCGCCTTGCAAAGTAAAAGACATAAGAGAAATAATGAAGTTAGAAAGCGGTGTTTCATTTTAGAATTTCTTTTTATTAGAATCTTGTATCCTCAATCGGTATAATACCAAAAAGGAATTTGTATAATCACTCTTGTATAGACTTCTTCTTCTCGATGATCTTTCCTGGCTAGTTTAAGGACATGCTTCCCTTCGGGTATATCTTTAATATCTAAAACTGTTTGGAGGCCCAATTGATCCTGAAGATTTTGACTGATGACAAATTTAGGCTTGTACTCTGTACTGTCTATACTAATGGTGTACATATCCTCCAGGGTGTTCATATATTCCCCTATAAGTTCTCCCCTTTTATTCCAGGGTATAGCACCGTCTGAAAAAACCCGTGAAAAAATTCCTCTAAGGTCCTCTTCTGGCTTTAATTCTTCTTTAAAATAAAATACGTCGTCCTCAATAGTACTGCCGTATACTACAAAAACATCAAGAAAGGGAGTGTTGATAATTTTAGATGGAATTGACACGCGATCGGCGAATAAACTTTTTTCTAAAATTTCGTCCTCATAGTTTTTTGAACTGGCGGTATAAGAATTGGCCGCCATATCTTTCTCAAAATAGTTGGAGGTACTAAATCCGGTTGCGGCCAAAACTGTGAACGCGAGATAGAGTGGTACAATTACCATACTGAGACGTTTCCCAAATTTGGTGTCAAGAAAATTATAGACCATTGGGCGGTATAGAAAGGATAAGGTTAAGTATTTGAAAAGCCAATAGACGGGGTAATAGAATACAGTGGTCCACTTTTTCTTTTTGAGCCAACCCTGTGTAACAAAATCTATGAAGGTAAGTATTGTGCCAATTCCAAGTAATACAGTGGCAGGAATTCCAATTCCATAGCGTAACCAATCTGGGTTTTCATCTTTCGCAATCATCAGACCCAATAAAGTAAACGAAAAGGCGATCAAAAGAAGGCCAAGAAGATAAAAAACCAATAAAAAAGTAACGGCAAAAATAATGCTGCAATATTTTTCCAGTACGGCAACATAATTATCAAATGAACCCACTCTTTTTAACAAATGCCTGGTGAATTTGGGGCTATAATTAAGACTTTTATAGTCTATTTCTCCGGAAACATAGCGCAGGCCGATGGCTCCGATCCACAGACCGCGTAGAATAACATGGGTTAATAGATTTATAGTGAGGATATACCAGGAAATCAGGAGACCTTGCATAAGAAAGATCCTGTACATATTGCGGTCATTTTGCGCCTCCAGGCTTTCCATTTCAATTGGACCGATCACCATAAATAGTCCGTATATCGCGAATCCAGATATAATTAGCTCCAACTGCCAGCTCTCCTGTTGAAGGATATCCAGCCATTTTTTGAATTTCTGATCCTGAGGATTATTACTCATGAGGGAGTGATTAGCAATATATAAATATAGTTGAAAACCAATTATCCAAGAGATATTTACTCAGGTATTATGGTATGGAAAAGCAATGTATTTCTGCAGGGAATTATGACTGGTACGGCAGGGCTTTCTGAGGAGTATTTTTTTCCCTGCTGGTTTATTTCAGTTTGCAGCAGTATCTTTTTAGTGTGGGGAGGCGGCCTTGCCCCCGCAATTTACTGGCCCAGGGTTTTGATCATAAAAAAACCCTGCAGTAAAACAAGTTTACTACAGGGTTTCGAAGAAGGCGGCGGCCTACTCTCCCACCAGTTACGGCAGTACCATCGGCGCAGACGGGCTTAACTTCCCTGTTCGGAATGGTAAGGGGTGAGCCCCGTCGCCATAGCCACCCAAATTTTAAGTCTGTGGGGCTTTGCCCTTTAGACTACAGTCCATGACTGCACATATCGTAACATATTGTAGCAACACTATTGAAGAAAAAGGTAAAGAAAAAAGCCAGGTTAAGAATCTTTGCGCCTTGGGTCTATAAATAAAGACAACTTTAGTGCGCAAGTTCAACGGGCTATTAGTACCACTCGGCTACATACTTTGCAGCACTTACACCTGTGGCCTATCAACGTGGTAGTCTCCCACGACCCTTTAAAGAAATCTCATCTCGCGGCGGGTTTCGCGCTTATATGCTTTCAGCGCTTATCCCTTCCCGACTTAGCTACCCGGCGATGCCCCTGGCGGGACAACCGGTACACCAGCGGTCGGTCCGATCCGGTCCTCTCGTACTAGGATCAGCTCCGCTCAAATTTCTAACGCCCGCAGTAGATAGAGACCGAACTGTCTCACGACGTTCTGAACCCAGCTCGCGTGCCACTTTAATGGGCGAACAGCCCAACCCTTGGGACCTTCTCCAGCCCCAGGATGTGACGAGCCGACATCGAGGTGCCAAACCCCCCCGTCGATGTGAGCTCTTGGGGGAGATCAGCCTGTTATCCCCGGCGTACCTTTTATCCTTTGAGCGATGGCCCTTCCATGCGGAACCACCGGATCACTATGCCCTACTTTCGTACCTGTTCGACCTGTATGTCTCTCAGTCAAGCGCCCTTGTGCCATTGCACTCTACGTACGATTGCCAACCGTACTGAGGGCACCTTTGGAAGCCTCCGTTACACTTTTGGAGGCGACCACCCCAGTCAAACTACCCACCACGCACTGTCCCCATCTGTTGATGGGTTAGGCCCCGGACAAACAAAGGCTGGTATTTCAAGGACGGCTCCACCACGCCTGGCGACGCAGCTTCAAAGCCTCCCAGCTATCCTACACATTGGTTGCCCAAGGTCAATACGAAGCTATAGTAAAGGTGCACGGGGTCTTTTCGTCCCACTGCGGGTAACCGGCATCTTCACCGATACTACAATTTCACCGAGCTCATGGCCGAGACAGTGTCCAGATCGTTGCACCATTCGTGCAGGTCGGAACTTACCCGACAAGGAATTTCGCTACCTTAGGACCGTTATAGTTACGGCCGCCGTTTACCGGGGCTTCAGTTCAATGCTTCATCCCGAAGGAATAACATCTCCCCTTAACCTTCCGGCACCGGGCAGGTGTCAGGCCCTATACATCATCTCTCGATTTAGCAGAGCCCTGTGTTTTTGATAAACAGTCGCCTGGACCTCTTCACTGCGGCCCTGTATTGCTACAGGGCGACCTTTCTCCCGAAGTTACAGGTCTATTTTGCCTAGTTCCTTAGCCATGAATCTCTCGAGCGCCTTAGAATACTCATCCCAACTACCTGTGTCGGTTTACGGTACGGGCCGCATACCTCGCTTTTCTTGGAAAAGCAGCCGCTGGATTATCACCGCAGCCGTAGCCTTGGTGTACTATCCTGTCCTTAAAAGACAGTTCAACGTGGACTTCCGTCGCCACGCACCAACTTTTGCTCTCCGTCACTTTTAACGGTATGCGGGTAGCGGAATATTAACCGCTTGCCCATCCACTACCCCTCTCGGGTTCGCGTTAGGTCCCGACTGACCCCCGGCTGATTAGCATGGCCGGGGAAACCTTAGTCTTTCGGCGGGCAGGTTTCTCGCCTGCCTTATCGTTACTTATGCCTACATTTTCCTTTGCAGCTCCTCCATCAATCCTCGCAGATCAACTTCAACAGCACTGCAATGCTCCCCTACCCCTCTAGATAAATCTAGAAGCCACAGCTTCGGTGGTGTGCTTATGCCCGATCATTATCCATGCGGAACCGCTCGACCAGTGAGCTGTTACGCACTCTTTAAATGAATGGCTGCTTCCAAGCCAACATCCTGGCTGTCTATGCAGTTCCACCGCGTTTGTTCAACTTAGCACACACTTGGGGACCTTAGCTGATGGTCCGGGTTGTTTCCCTCTCGGACATGGACCTTAGCACCCATGCCCTCACTGCTGATCATCATTTTATAGCATTCGGAGTTTGTCAGGAATTGGTAGGCGGTGAAGCCCCCGCATCCAATCAGTAGCTCTACCTCTATAAAACTAAATCAACGCTGCACCTAAATGCATTTCGGGGAGTACGAGCTATTTCCGAGTTTGATTGGCCTTTCACCCCTACCCACAGGTCATCCCAAGACTTTTCAACGTCAACGGGTTCGGCCCTCCACTATGTGTTACCACAGCTTCAGCCTGCCCATGGGTAGATCACACGGTTTCGCGTCTGCCACTACTGACTATAAGCGCCCTATTCAGACTCGCTTTCGCTTCGGCTCCGCCCCTTAAAGGCTTAACCTTGCCAGCAACGGCAACTCGTAGGCTCATTATGCAAAAGGCACGCCGTCACCCCGATAAATCGAGGCTCCGACCGCTTGTAAGCGTATGGTTTCAGGTTCTCTTTCACTCCCCTGTTCGGGGTTCTTTTCACCTTTCCCTCACGGTACTGGTTCACTATCGGTCTCCCAGGAGTATTTAGCCTTGACGGATGGTCCCGCCAGATTCACACAAGGTTTCACGTGCCCCGCGCTACTCAGGATACCGCTATTAATTACACCAACTTACCCATACGGGGCTATCACCCTCTTTGGCTCACCTTTCCAGATGATTCCGGTTCGTCGTGCATTAAATATCGCGGTCCTACAACCCCGATATTGCCGAAACAACATCGGTTTAGGCTCTTCCACTTTCGCTCGCCGCTACTCGCAGAATCACTATTGTTTTCTTCTCCTCCGGCTACTTAGATGTTTCAGTTCACCGGGTTTGCTTCCGATTAAATCGGATGACATATCTTCAATATGCCGGGTTGCCCCATTCGGATATCTGCGGATCACATCGTATGTGCCAATCCCCGCAGCTTTTCGCAGCTTATCACGTCCTTCTTCGCCTCTGGGAGCCTAGGCATCCCCCATACGCCCTTGTCTAACTTGTCGCTTTGCCTTCTAGACCTTTCGTCGCATAAGATTCTTACCCTTGCTCTTTTTTCTCTACTTTAATATTCAATTCGTGTTTTTCCCTAATTACAAAAAAACAGGTGCATAATCCCTATCGATAAAATCAATAAAAACTATACACGCGTTGCTACAATATGTCAATGAACTTTCCTTCGTGCTCCGTAGCCTCGGCAAAGGAGTATATCCTTTTCCAAAACTTCTTTGCATGAATTCCGTCCTACTTCGCACAAGGCTTCGTAGAACACAGTGGAGAATACCGGAGTCGAACCGGTGACCTCTTGAATGCAAATCAAGCGCTCTAGCCAGCTGAGCTAATCCCCCTTGATGACAGTTGGCAGTTATCAGTTATCAGTTAACAGTATAACGTGCCTACCGCTTTTGGTGATAACCACTCAACTTCTAAAATTTCCTTCTTCTTTAAATGAACGTATAGAATTACTAATTAATAATCAGTAATTAATAATTAACAATCCTACCCCGTAGTCTCAGGCAGACTCGAACTGCCGACCTCTACATTATCAGTGTAGCGCTCTAACCAGCTGAGCTATGAGACTTCGTTACAGTCTGCAGTTAACCCGTGATCAGTCTACAGCTTTTTACTGCTCAAGACTAACGGGGCTACTGCTTACTTAATACTTTATAATAAAGTGACAGATAACTTAAAAAAAATCACCCTTCTTCAATCCAATTCTCTTAATTCAGGGACCAGAGACAAAACAAGACCCCAATGGGTCAACTCCTTATATTCCCTATCAGCACTTAAGAAAATATCAAAGCAATGCCTAGTTCTCTAGAAAGGAGGTGTTCCAGCCGCACCTTCCGGTACGGCTACCTTGTTACGACTTAGCCCTAGTTACCGGTCTTACCCTAGGCCGCTCCTTACGGTGACGGACTTCAGGTACCCCCGGCTTCCATGGCTTGACGGGCGGTGTGTACAAGGCCCGGGAACGTATTCACCGGATCATGGCTGATATCCGATTACTAGCGATTCCAGCTTCACGGGGTCGGGTTGCAGACCCCGATCCGAACTGTGACCGGTTTTATAGATTCGCTCCGCCTTGCGACGTGGCTGCTCATTGTACCGGCCATTGTAGCACGTGTGTAGCCCAGGACGTAAGGGCCGTGATGATTTGACGTCGTCCCCACCTTCCTCTCGGTTTGCACCGGCAGTCCCGTCAGAGTCCCCAACATTACTTGCTGGCAACTGACGGCAAGGGTTGCGCTCGTTATAGGACTTAACCTGACACCTCACGGCACGAGCTGACGACAACCATGCAGCACCTTGCAAAATGTCCGAAGAAAAGTCTATCTCTAGACCTGTCATTATGCATTTAAGCCCTGGTAAGGTTCCTCGCGTATCATCGAATTAAACCACATGCTCCACCGCTTGTGCGGGCCCCCGTCAATTCCTTTGAGTTTCATTCTTGCGAACGTACTCCCCAGGTGGGATACTTATCACTTTCGCTTGGCCACCGAGACCGAAATCCCGACAGCTAGTATCCATCGTTTACAGCGTGGACTACCGGGGTATCTAATCCCGTTCGCTCCCCACGCTTTCGTCCATCAGCGTCAGTTAGTGGTTAGTGACCTGCCTTCGCGATCGGTGTTCTATGTAATATCTATGCATTTCACCGCTACACTACATATTCCGGCCACTTCACCACAACTCAAGACAACCAGTATCAAGGGCAGTGCTATGGTTGAGCCACAGCATTTCACCCCTGACTTAATCGCCCGCCTGCGGACCCTTTAAACCCAATGATTCCGGATAACGCTCGGACCCTCCGTATTACCGCGGCTGCTGGCACGGAGTTAGCCGGTCCTTATTCTTACGGTACCGTCATCTCACCACACGTGGCGATTATTCTTCCCGTATAAAAGCAGTTTACAACCCATAGGGCCGTCTTCCTGCACGCGGCATGGCTGGATCAGGCTTCCGCCCATTGTCCAATATTCCTCACTGCTGCCTCCCGTAGGAGTCTGGTCCGTGTCTCAGTACCAGTGTGGGGGATCCCCCTCTCAGGGCCCCTACTTATCGCTGCCTAGGTGAGCCGTTACCTCACCTACTAACTAATAAGACGCATAGCCATCCCGTACCGCCCGAAGACTTTAAACCATAAGTGATGCCACTTACGATATCTACGGGGTATTAATCCACGTTTCCATGGGCTATCCCCCTGTACAGGGTAGGTTCTATACGCGTTACGCACCCGTGCGCCACTCGTCATCAGAGTGCAAGCACTCTATGTTACCGTCCGACTTGCATGTGTTAGGCCTGCCGCTAGCGTTCATCCTGAGCCAGGATCAAACTCTTCATTGTTGAATTGTCAATATTCTAACTATTGCACCTCTTTGCCTCTCCTTAAATAATAGAAAAAACAAAAATCAACCCGAAGACTTATCCCGTCTCTTTGATCACCTGAATTAAAAGAATTGATTCTTAATGATTTTTTTTTGTACACCTTAGCACTAACAGAAATATAAATACCCCCATCAATACTAAAGCTTACGCTATCTGTCACATCATTTCAATGAACCTGTGATTAAACGAATTTCCATTTAATAGAAAACCCTAAATCACCTGAATTCGCCCCAGGTATCCCCCAAAGCGGCTGCAAATATAGAGCGTATTTTTCAAATGCAACTACATTAACCGCTAATTTTAAGATTTTTTTTTGATGCTTTTTATTAACTCTCTAAAAGAGAGACACCTACTGAAATCGGGTGGAAAAAAGGCCTTTAAAATTAAGAGATTTTTTGGACTCCTACAACTATTTTTTTTCTCGAGCTTCTTTATTCCATTTGTTTGTAAGAGAAGCGTAGTCATAGTCGAGTACCGTTTGTTGTCGTACAAGCCTTTTTGAGGCAAATGCCCGCTGCAAAATATCCTCGATGAGATAGTCTTCATGAACCGATTCGGGATGATATTCCTGCTTGATACTGATATCAAACATCTTGGCTGTAGTGTTATACCAAAAGGCACGCCAACCGCTTCGCAGCTCTTTTACCAGATTGAAGGCCGTATTTCCGGTCTGCCGGTATATTAGTTTTACCAATATCTGACCCTCGGTGCGGGTAAGCTTCTTCAGCTCTTCTGAAAATTCTCCTTCGATATACTTTTGAACATGCTTGGTATATTTTTTCCGTTGTCTCTTTTTATTGATTTTGGAAAGAGAATCATTGAGTTCTTCCAGTCTTTCCGACGCCAGCTTGGCATACGGATAGACCTTGATCGTCTTCCTGCGCAAAATATAGTACCGCAACTTATCTTCGTAGGATTCAAATTTAAGCTTGCCAAAAATATATACTTCATCAAGGGCAATGGACTGCTGAAAGATCGAGTCGCCCTCTATTATAATCATCTTCTCAGCCACTGAATCGAGCTCTTGTTCTTTTACCTGGGCACTAAGCCAGAGGAAAGAAAGCATCATCGTTGTGAGAACAATATTCTTTATCATCACATAAATCATACAAAGGTCTTGCCAAAATTAAAGATTAAACTTTAGAGCTGATACTAAATAAAAGTGAATATTGTTAAGTTTGTAAGCCTAATGTAAAAGCGATAAAAGATGAAGGTCCTCAACAAGAAATCTGTTGAATTTTTCGAAAAGTATCTCAATAATGCTGCCCCTACCGGTTACGAATGGGAAGGGCAGAAACTCTGGATGAATTATATCCGACCCTATGTTGATGATTTTATCACCGACACCTATGGCACAGCAGTAGGGGTGATCAATCCTGATGCACCCTATAAGGTTGTGATTGAAGGGCATTCCGATGAGATCTCCTGGTATGTTAACTATATTACGGATGAGGGATTGATTTACGTGATCCGAAACGGTGGTAGCGATCATCAGATCGCTCCGTCAAAATGGGTGAATATCCATACCAAGAAGGGTATAGTAAAAGGTGTATTCGGCTGGCCAGCTATCCACACGCGCAACAGAGCTAAAGAAGAACCTCCAAAACTCGACAATATCTTTATCGATATCGGTGCCAAGGATAAGAAAGAGGTGGAAAAAATGGGCGTTCATGTAGGCTGTGTGATCACCTATCCTGATTCTTTCCAGATACTTAACAAGGACAAGTTTATCTGCCGTGCCATAGACAATCGTGCCGGTGGATTTATGATAGCCGAAGTGGCCCGTTTACTCCATGTGAACAAAATAACTCTTCCCTTCGGTTTATACATTACCAATTCGGTACAGGAAGAAATAGGTCTTAGGGGCGCAGAGATGATCACCCAGACCATCAAACCCAATGCAGCTATTGTAACCGATGTATGCCACGATACAACAACACCGATGATCAACAAGAAAAAAGAAGGTCATACTGAAATGGGAGCCGGACCCGTGATTTCATACGCTCCTGCGGTACAGAATAAACTTCGCGAGCGGATTATCGAAACGGCCGAGCAAAAAAAGATACCTTTTCAAAGACTGGCTTCTTCGAGGTCTACAGGCACAGATACCGACGCCTTTGCCTACAGCAATGGCGGTGTCGCTTCAGCATTAATCTCCCTGCCTTTAAGGTACATGCATACCACAGTAGAAATGGTACATCGCGATGATGTGGAGAATGTTATCCGCCTAATGTATGAAACCCTGCTCACCATTAAAGAAGGAGAAACTTTTAGTTATTTCGATTAATCCAGAGACCATAAGGCCAATCCCGTCATGGATGAGCTCGTTGACATACTTGATAACGAAGGAGAATATACCGGCGTACAGCTGATGAAATCAGAAGCGCATCTGAAAGGTCTATTCCATCCTACAGTGCATATATGGTTCTATACCAGCGACAGGCGGGTATTGATTCAGAAAAGAGGTCGTCAGAAAAAAACATATCCCCTTCTATGGGACGTTTCAGTAGCCGGCCATGTTGGAGCCAGTGAGGACATATTGTCTGCTGCAGTTAGGGAAACCCATGAAGAGATTGGCCTTAGAATAGATGCTAAATCTTTGGAAAAGATTGGGATATATCGATCCGAGCAAGTGCACAATGAGAATTATAAAGACTTCGAATTCCACCATAGTTTTATTTGTGAACTCCATACACCTCTAAAAGACCTTAAAAAACAAAAAAGTGAGGTTGAAGAGTTACAGCTTATCCCGCTGATCAAGTTTGCCGAAGTAACCTGGGGCCTGGGTAACCAGTCTGTATTTGTTCCCCATCAGGGACCCTATTATAAGGAAGTGGTGATTGCCATCAGACAAGCCCTAGAGCGATCTGATAAAAGCTTCGGCCTCACTTAAGAGATAACGGTTCTGTTCTCCGTTTTCCATATTCTTGACCTGAAATTCACCGGCCTTCATTTCATTTTCTCCTATAGAAACAACATAGTTCACACCGCGACTGTTCGCATATTTCATCTGTTTCTGGATCTTGGCCTGATTTGGGTATATATCGCATTTCACGGAAGCCTTTCGCATCGCTTTTAGAAGTTTCATCGCTTCCATGGCTTCGGCTTGTCCAAAGTTCAGGAAATATACTTCCAGATCCTTTGTAACAGACGCTGGAAATAGCCCTAGTTCTTCCATAACCAGAAATATCCTGTCCAGTCCAAATGAAATCCCGACTCCACTGACGCCTTTGAGACCAAAAATACCGGTCAGATCGTCGTAACGACCTCCCCCTCCTATGGAACCCATCTCCACACCTTCAGGTGCCTGAACTTCAAATATTGGCCCTGTATAATAATTAAGTCCTCTTGCCAACGAAATATCTACACGGACATTGCAACAATCTAAGCCGAGTTGAGCCGAGGACTCCAATAAAAATTCAATTGCTTCAATACCTTCCCTGCCTATAGCACTATCTGCCATCACATTCCGTAGGGCCGCTAACAATTCATTATTGGATCCTCGTAATGAAAATAAAGGGGCTAATTCGGTCAAGGTCGTTTCGGGAAAACCGCGTTGTGCAAGTTCGGCCCTAACGCCATCCATTCCGATTTTGTCCATTTTATCCAAGGTCGTCGTAAATTCGACGATCTTCTCTCCTGCACCAAGAATTTCTGCCAGTCCCGAAAGGATCTTACGGTGATTGAGTCGTATCGTGACCCCTTTAAATCCCAGGTCCTTAAATACCGCATCGTACAATTGGATAAATTCTAACTCCTGCATCGGTGAATTGCTTCCCACCACGTCAGCATCGCATTGATAAAACTCCCTGAACCTTCCTTTCTGAGGCCGGTCTGCCCTCCATACTGGTTGTATCTGATATCGCTTAAAAGGAAAATCGATCTCGTTCTGGTGCATGACCACATAGCGTGCAAAGGGCACGGTCAGATCGTAGCGGAGTGCTTTCTGACTGATCTGCGTGGCCAGTTTCTGTGCATCTTTTTGATCATATAGTTCGGGATTCACCTTGGCCAGATAATCCCCTGAATTAAGTATTTTAAAAATAAGCCGGTCGCCCTCATCACCATATTTCCCGGTCAGAGTTTCCAGGTTCTCCATAGCCGGTGTTTCAATAGGCAGAAAGCCAAATCGTTCGAATTGCTGACGGATCGTATCGATGATAAAGTCTCTCCTGGCTATTTCAGCCGGTGAAAAATCTCTGGTTCCTTTAGGTATTGATGGTTTTTGTGCCATGAATGAAAATAATGCTACAAATATAGTTCTTTGGACTATGACCCTGCCAATGTGCGACTCATTCCCCGATGATTTGGTCGAACCACTGGTAAAGCTCGCCTTTTGTTATTACCGCCCCTTTACGTATCAGTTCGAACTTGTCTATGTTTTTATCATCTGAATACGCTTTGGCAGCGGTGAGGTATTCTACAAAATCGGATTGCCAGTTTTTTTTGAACCATCCAAATCCCTCTTTGGAATTTAGGTCAATATCTGGATTTAGCACTTTAACCGAGATCAGATTCATCTCTTTTACACCGCATTTAAAAAGGTGCATTTGTTGAGCCGAGATATTCTCAAGGTAGGCTACTTTGGTTAGAACACCTTCCCAGATCAAGTCACTAAAAACATCGATCTCATCCTCGGCCAACTGAGGTTTTTCCATTTTCAGTTTATCCCATTCTTCAGCAGTTATACTTTGAGTAGAAAGGAAATTGATAAATTCCTGTTCGAGTTCAAGGAGTTGTTCTTCTGTAAGGCGGATGTATTTCATGCCTCAAAAATAGGAAGGCCACTCAATATGAGCGGCCTTCGTGCTAAAATTATTTTACGCTTAAAAAATGTATCGCAATCCGAATTGCATCTGCCACCTTGAAATCAGATCCGGATTATTGATAAATGTATTTGTCTGGGTAGTGTCGAAGCTATATACTGGATTTCCAGTACCGTCGATTCGGACACCCAAGGGTTGAGTAGTGAGAGGGTTTTGGACCACGCCCCATTTGGAACTGATCAGATTACCCGCATTCAGGATATCGATACTAAATTGAACAGTATGCCTTTTATTATTTGGCCCTACGTTGAAATTGTAGTCCTGCAAAAATTTAAAGTCCCAACGGCTGAACCAGGGACTAAGCTGATCGTTACGCCCAACATAGCCTCCTCTTCTGGCACTTAAATATGCATTCTGTTGAATAAATGCCTCCAGTGCGGTGCGCTGTGCCGCAGCATCCCCATCGAATTGCATCTGTCCAATTTCAGCAGCTGTGGGAACATAAATCAGGTCGTTCGTAAACGAACCATCATTATTAATATCTCCAGAGTATATATAGGAGAATCTTGCGCCCTGAGCATATTCAAAAAACCCGCCTATTGATGTAGCCCAGCGATCGTTGCTACCATACTGCCAGGATTTATTGATCTGCCCGATAATACGATGTTTATTTCCAAACAAAGAGGGAGATAAGGCTGCGGTGTTAACGTTGCCGAAGGCCGGATTAAGATCAAAAATATCGCTGCTGATCTCTGCGCCCAACGAGTTCACATCGAGACTTTCCAGGAAATTATAAGCCAGGCTTATAAACAGGTTGTTGTCCCATTGTTTCTGAGCTTTGAACGACCAGTTAAAAGACCTTCCCTTATCTACATTTGAGAATACATAGGCGTTTGTAGCACCGCCAAAAATCTGAGCACGGTCTTCTGGCCGATAGACTGGTCTGTTGTCGACACCCGGGAGAGTTCCTCCTGGGGTTCCTGCTCCAAAGTTATTTACTGTGGCCGCATTCATATCTTTGGTAATGATGATATCAGTGGTGGCAATAATGCCGTTATCGAATTTATAGTCGATACCCAAATTAGTTCGCCAAACCTGTGGGAACTGGAAATTCGGGTTGGTGGTCTGATAGAAAAAGAAATCCGTAGACTGGACCTGGTTGGCTACCCATACAAATGGAAACCTACCCGAAAAAATTCCTGAGCCTCCGCGTACCTGGAAGCTTTTGTCTCCACGCACATCCCAGTTAAATCCAACCCTTGGCGACCAAAGAATATCACGGTCGGGTAGATCTAGGCTGCTAAGAAAGATCGGGTTCCCGTTTTCGTCGAAATATTCAATCCCCGGAGCATAAGTACCACCATCTTGAAGAAGACCACCTTTTCTGTCGATATTCTCCTGGATCAGTTGCTTGGTATTAAAGTAGAGCGGTTTATCGGCGCGGAGCCCGTAGGTGAGTTTAAATCGATCTGAAATATCCCATGCGTCCTGGAAATAGAAGGCAAGCTGGCCAAATTCACTCTCAGCAAGCGCCCATCCACCAGGTGTTCCAATCGGTACAGAATTATTAGATGAAAAAACACCTTCTGCATTGTCGATGGCATCGCCTATCAGATCGTTATCAACAGCATCGAGGAACGACTGTACATTGGGAAAATCGGCAAAGACACCAACGGCACCACGTGCATCTGCAAAAAAGTATGCCCCAAGATTGAAGGAATTGAAAAACTTAAATTTTTCGTATGAGATCCCTGCCGTGAAAGTATGCTTCCCTGCAAATATGTTCATGTTGTTACTGATCTGGAAGACATCTTGTTTGAGGCGGTTATTGATCGAAAAAGGCTCATGGCCTGCTACAATTGCCCTTACACCGTCCTGCTGAATATTGATTGCCGGTGCCGGAGACGAGAATGGATTCCTGAAATCGTTGAACTTGGTATACCCTATCTGAAATTTATTGACCGCATTGCCATTGGCCAGCGTAGAATTCAATTCGGCCAAATAGGAGTTGATCTCATTGTTGATCTCGTAACCTGCGTTAGCAAACTGTAAGGTGATGGCATCGGGGCCACGCCTTCCAATGGCAAACTCATTTGCCGTAAGATCCCTTTTGGCATCCAGAAAATTATAGATCAGCGCCAATCGGTTATTATCGTTGATATTCCAGTCTATTTTAAAGATGCCCTTAATCGATTCCGTGTCGAGTAAATATCCCTCATAGGGCCCGGTATTATATCCCAGTGTACCTAATGCCGCTTGTACGGCATCCATATCAGCAGCACTTACCCTCGATACATTATTACCGCCCTGACCACGATTCGCTACAAAGTTAGATCCCAGATCTTCCCGCTTATCGCTTTCAAAATTGGCAAAGAAGAAAAGTTTGTTCTTTACGATCGGTCCCCCGATGCTTACACCAAACTGTGTTTGTGTTAAGTCTGGCACAAAAATATCCTCACCATCAACTTTACTTCCGGTAAGATCCTGATTCCTGAAAAATCCAAATATCGTTCCATGCACTTCATTGGTACCACTCTTGGTTACAGCATTCACTGAAGCTCCGGTAAATCCGGCCTGGCTCACATCGTAAGGCGCCAAAGACACTTGGATTTGATCGATCGCATCCAACGAAATAGGCTGTGCATTGGTCTGACCACCAGGGGTGGCGGCATCAAGACCAAAAGGATTATTAAAAATGGATCCATCCAGAGAAAAATTATTGTACTGGTTATTACGTCCACCGAAGGAATTCCCGTCTGAAGTGGGTTCCAATCGGGTGAAATCGGATGCGGAACGTGTAATGGTAGGCAAGCGGGTTAGTTCTCTTCTGCCCAAACTTGTTTCGGACCCTGTACGATCGCTTCCAAAGGTCCCCCCCTGATCTCCGATAAGGACTACTTCTTCAAGCGCCTGACTTTCACTGACCAGCTGTGCATCATAGCTAAAGGTCTTTCCTAGTGAAAGAAAGATATCATCCCGAATCTGGTCTCTGAATCCTACGTAGGATATGGTAACCTGATAAGGTCCTCCCACACGAAGGTTGAGGAGGTTATAACGCCCATCCTCATTTGATATGGCACCATAGCGCGTACCTGTTGGGCTATGGATTGCCACAATGTTTGCTCCAAGAAGTGGAACGTTTTGATCATCAACAACGGTTCCCCGTATGTTGGAAGTTGTTACCTGAGCTGTTGCCGTGAGCGTGAAGAAAAGAAATCCTAAAACGGCGAATACTTTGAGTTTCATCGGTTTGCTTTTACGTTAGATTAATAGGTTATCCTAGTAAATGTAGCAAAAAAAAAAGAGCTATGCGGGCATAGCTCTTTACAACTTATCAACGCTTATTGATAACTATTTTTTATCGGGCACGACTTCGAAAGGCAATTCAACTATTACCTCCCTGTGAAGCCTGATCTGTGCATCGTAAGGACCGGTTCTTTTGATCGTTCCACCCTTGATGGTGATAAATTTTTTATCGATTTCATGTCCGGCATTTCCCAGTGCCGCAGCTAGGTCCATACTAGAAACCGAACCGAAAAGACGGTCCTGGGCTCCAACCTTAGCAGGGATCTTAATTTCCAGGCTTTTGATAGCTTCCTCGATCTTCTTTGCTCCTTCAATGATCTGAGTTTCCTTATGGGCTTTCTGCCTCATGTTTTCAGCGAGAACTTTTTTCGCCGAAGGAGTTGCCAAAATAGCCAGGCCATTGGGAATCAGATAATTTCTTCCATAGCCATTCTTCACTTTTACAACGTCGTCCTTGAAACCAAGATTCTGCACGTCTTCCTTTAGTATGAGTTCCATTCGATCTTCCTTATTACTTTAATAAATCTCCAACGTAAGGCATTAATGCCAAATGACGAGCTCTCTTTACGGCTTGTGCCACTTTTCTCTGGTACTTCAACGAAGTCCCTGTGAGTCTTCTGGGCAACAATTTCCCTTGCTCATTGACGAGTTTCATCAGAAAATCCGGATCCTTGTAGTCGATATACTTGATCCCCGACTTTTTGAATCGGCAATACTTCTTCTGTTTGTTGGTCTCGATATTCAACGGGGTCAGATATCTGATCTCTCCGTCTTTCTTGCCCTTAGCCTGTTGTTCTATATTCGCCATGGTGCTTATGCTTTAGCTTTGAGTTTAGTTCTTCTTTTTTCCGCCCATTCGATTGCATGCTTATCTAACTTTACTGTCAGGAACCGCATGATGCGTTCGTCTCTTCTAAATTCTTGCTCATAAGGCCCGATGGCTTCTCCGGGTGCAGTGAATTCGAATAAGTGATAAAAACCACTTTTTTTGTTCTGGATGGGGTACGCTAGCTTTTTAAGCCCCCAGTTTTCCTTGGAGACCATTTTGCCTCCCTGTTTTTTAAGGAAATCTTCAAATTTTTTTACTGTTTCCTCTATCTGCGTGTCCGATAGAACGGGATTTAAAATGAAAACAGTTTCATATTGATTCATAATATCTTATAATTTTTAGGAGCGCAAAAGTAAGAATATTTAATTCGAATCACAAGAAATTGAAAAAATCTTCGTTATAGGTACTAGAATCGTAAAAATTAAACTTAACCTAAACCTTAAATGCGCAATCATCGTCATTCGTACATGATTTTAAGCAATGTTTACAGTTTTAATTGCAGTTAAACGTGTTTTTTCAGTAATTTGTCGATGATTTAACCCCACAAATCAACCACTTATGAAGTTAAGAAGTATTGTTGTTGATGATTCTTCTATGCAACGAATGGCAGTTGCAAAGTTAGTGAACAATCATCCCAATCTAGCACTGGTGGCCGAATATAGCAATGCGATAGAAGCTAAAAACGGCATCAAAAACAACGAGATCGATCTCATTTTTCTCGATGTCGAAATGCCCATTATCAGCGGCTTCGATTTGCTTGAATCCCTTGAGAATCGTCCTCAGGTGATCCTGATTACAGGAAAACCCGACTACGCCCTTAAGGCATTTGACTACGATGTCACCGATTATTTGCACAAACCTATTACCATGGCACGATTCGATGCCTCGGTAAAAAGAGCTGTTGCCAAGTACGAACAAATGCACAAAGTCAATGAAGACGAAGAGCATATATTCGTAAAAAGCAACCTGAAAAAACGCAAAGTAATCCTCAATGACATTAAATGGATAGAGGCCCTTGGCGACTATATTAAATTGGTTACCGACGAAGCAAATATTGTTATCCTTTCAACGATGAAGGCTTTTGAAAAGCAGTTACCTTCTGAGAAGTTTCTGCGTATACATAAGTCCTATATCGTTAATCTGGAAAAGATCGAAAAGTTCAATAGCAAGAATGTTGAAGTAAGCGGCAGATCGATTCCATTAAGCCGTAACAAAAAGACAGAATTGGCGGAAGCTTTGAGCAACGTCTAATTATAGGTGATCTACATCGTAGATGACCCGTACTCCTTTGTACTGAGAGATAGCATGAAAAGACTGTTCAGTTCTTTTTATGCTATTTTTCATTTTTGTAGCTGAAATCTTCCTGGGTATTTTTACCAGAACGTGTTTCAGATACTGATTTCTGATCCTGGGTATGGGAGGATATTCTGGCCCAAGTATCCAGGATGAGTAGTTCATTCGCAACGCTTTGGTAAACCATTCGGCCGCTTCATTGAGCTTGTTGTATTCCTTGTGTTTAAAAGTAATTCGAATAATCCGATGGTGTGGTGGATAGTGGTACTGTTCCCGTTCATAAAGTTGTTCCGAATACATGCTAAGGTAGTCGTTACTACTTACCTGCTGCAAGATCTGATGGTAAGGGTTATAGGTCTGAATGATCACCTTTCCTCTTTTCTCGGTCCGCCCTGCCCTTCCTGCTACCTGGGTCAACATTTGGAAACTCTTTTCATGTGCCCTGAAATCCGGAAAATTTAGGAGCGTATCTGCGTTCATGATCCCTACCAGATTCACATGCCTGAAATCCAACCCTTTGGTGAGCATTTGGGTACCGATAAGAATATCGGTCTCCTGATCTTCAAACTTCTGGATGATCCTTGCATGAGAATGCTTGCCCCGTGTGGTATCATAATCCATACGGGCGATCCTTGCCTCAGGAAAAAGACTTAAGGCTTCCTCCTCTACCTGCTGGGTACCAAATCCTTTTGTGTCGAGCGTATTATTACCACAAGCCAGGCAGGCTGGCTGTAGCTCTTCATGATGACCACAATAATGACACCTTAAATAATTCCTATGACGATGATAAGTTAAACTTACATCGCAATTGGGGCAACCCGGAGAATGGCCACAGCTTATACACTCAACGATAGGGGCAAAACCCCGGCGGTTTTGAAAGAGGATCACCTGCTCGTTCATCTCGAGTGATTCATGAATCAACTCAATCAGACGATCCGAAAAATGTCCTGTAAGTCTCTTTTTTCTCCTTAGAACTTTCAGGTCTACCAGTTCGATCTCTGGCATAAGCACATTGCCATAACGACGTGTGAGTTGCGCATGTGCATATTTCCCAACCTGAACATTGTTATAACTTTCGATACTGGGAGTTGCAGAGCCCAATACCACCCGGGCATCATGCATTTTTGCCAACACAATGGCCGCATCGCGCGCATGGTACCTGGGAGCAGGATCATATTGTTTAAAGGAAGATTCATGTTCCTCATCCACGATGATCAATCCCAGCTGGCGATATGGTAAGAAAAGTGACGACCTGGCCCCGATAATGAGTCGAGCTTTAGATTTTTCACCCATAACATTATACCATACTTCTACCCTTTCCTGTACGTTGTATCTGGAGTGATATACCGAGATCATATTTCCAAAATACATCTGAAGTCGTTGGATGAGCTGAGTGGTAAGCGCAATTTCAGGCAATAAATAGAGGACTTGCTGCCCTTTTTTAAGACATTTTTCAATCAGCTTTACATAAAGCTCTGTTTTGCCTGAAGAAGTCACGCCATGCAGAAGCACCACCTTACCTTCTTTATGCCCTTCTTTTATAGTTTTCAACGCAGCAAGCTGGTCGTCATTCAGTTCTAAGGATTCCTTGGTGCTGCCTTTCTCATCATAGGAAATCCGGTCTGTTCTCAGGCTGAATTCTTCGAGGATCTCCTTATTCAACAATGCCCTTATGACACCCGGAGAAACTCTGCTTTCTTGCTGAAGAGATTTTAGCAGAACAGGCTTTTTACTGGCAGACTGCAACTGGAATAAGCCGAGAATGGCTTGTATTTGCTTAGGTGCTCTTTTCATAGAATCAAGCAATTGTTCCAGGGCATCCTCATCCTGAAATGAGTTCGCTAAACGGACATAACGGAGCATTTTAGGTTTATACTGCTCTACCAATTCTTCTTTGAGCAATATGGCTTTTGTCCTTACCAGTTCATTAAGAATAGGGAGTACTGTTTTTTTCTCGAGGAGATTGCTGATATCTCTCACCGAAAGTGCACCCCGATTCTCTAAGGCCAGCAACACCATTTCTTCTTCTTCCTTAAGCCGAAATAACGCTTTTTTAAAATCGGTATTCAAAATAACCACGGTTTCGCTTTCCAACAATAAAGCGCCAGGAACGGCCGTACGAAACACTTCACCCAACGTGCACATATAATATGAGGCAATCCACTCCCAATGGGCCAGCTGAGTTTTACTTACCAAAGGTACTTCATCCAAAAGTTGATGTATGGGCTTGGCCTCATAGGCCTGAGGTGGCTCGCTATGAATTCTCATAACCAGGGCTGTATATATCCGGGTTTTGCCAAACGGTACGGCAACACGCATTCCCAATTCCAATTGTTGTGCCTCTTCTGCCGACACCGAATATGTGAATAATCGTTCAAGAGGTATGGGTAATACTACATCGATATAATAATTCATCCTGCCGGCTTCATTGGTTATATCCTCTTAAATACATACGTACTTCGGAACTGGAGATCATACCTGACCCTGGGAAAAACTGACTTCCCGGACTGTCAACTCTCAGGTACTGATCAAATTCGCAGACGGAAAAGCCAGGTAAATAATACATTGTGTGCCATTTTATAAGCCTAATTCCCGGTCTCATCCCTGTTCACATTTTTGTGCAGGTAATTCAAGGTGGCATTGAGTTCAAATCCCAATAAAAGGATTATGGAATTTAACCAAATATACACCATCAGAATAAGCAACCCTCCCAATGCTCCGTATAGCTCATTGTATCGGGCAATTCGTTCCACATAAACTCCGAATAAATAGGAAGTCAGTAAAAACAACAATGTGGTCATCAGCGCACCATACGAAAAGAATTTTGCCTGTCGGCCTTCAGCCGTTCCAAAATAATACAGGATTGCAGTGGTTAAATAAGAAAGGATGACAAAGAAAATGATCTTACCTATTCTGGCGCCAATAATATCATTATTGGTAAGGTCATATCCTCGTGTTTTAGCCGCCCACACGCTGAGATAGTCCAGGATGTAAAATTCGAAATATACATAGGCCACAGCACCGATGATCAATAATACCGAAAGTATGAGCCCTACCATCAATGCATAGGCATATTGCTTAAAGAAATTTCGGGTCAGCTCGATATGATAAGAGTATTCAAATCCACCAAAAATAGAGCTTACCCCGTTGGTCATCAAAAATATGGAGATCACGAAGGCAGAAGATAGAAGTCCTCCTCTTTTCTGATCTTTTATCTGCTGATAGATCTCCCCGAAATAATCGCTTGTAGCCGTCGGTAGGAATGATTCCAGGAACAAGAGGAACTGTGCATCGAAGTTTTCATTTCCGAGGCTTACATACGGTATAATAAACGGTATGAGTGTCACTAGAAAGATCAGCAATGGAAAGAGCGCCATAAATAGGCTGAATGCAATTGCGCTTGCCCTGGCCGATAGCGCACCTTCAACAATACCTGTAAAGTACATCTCGATCAGGTCGTATAAAGACAAACCCTCAAAAGCGGGAAGTTTCACACTTTTTAATAATCGGACCACCCATTTGATGATGGGGATCCGCTCGAGCTTTTCTTCAATTTCTTTGGTCATTTATACCGCTTTCAGGCTCAGGTCCTTATTAAATACAGAATGGGTAAGCGCTCCTGTTGAAATATAGTCCACACCGCATTCTGCATATTGCCTGATGTTCTCCTCTGTAATGCCACCCGAGGATTCGGTAAGGCATTTACCACCGATGAACTCCACCGCCTGCCTGGTTTTCTCAAAACTAAAATTGTCGAGTAGAATCCTGTAGATCCCATCGTATTTTAGAATTTCTTCAACCTCTTGCAGGTTTCTGGCCTCCACGATGATTTTCAGGTCCTTTCCAAGTCCTTCCAGATATGTTTTGGTCTTTTCAATAGCGTTGTTGATGCCCCCGGCAAAGTCTATATGATTATCCTTAAGCATAATCATGTCGTATAGCGCAAATCGGTGATTCTCCCCGCCTCCAATCGTTACGGCCCATTTCTCCAATGCCCTTATCCCCGGAGTTGTTTTTCGGGTATCCAGCACACGTGTAGGGGTACCTTCCAGCAACTTCATATAACTGGCAGTTTTTGTTGCAATGGCACTCATTCTTTGCATCGCATTGAGCACCAGGCGTTCTCCCTTGAGGATGCTCTGGGTATTACCCTCAACAAAAAATGCCACATCGCCATGGGAAACAGGACTGCCATCTTCGATCAGCACATCTAGTTTAATTTTGTTATCGAGAAATTGAAAAACCATCTGTGCGAAGCCCACACCTGCAAGTATGGCCGAATCTTTCACCAATAGTTTTGCCTTACCTTCTGCATCGGGCGGTATACAGGCCAGAGAGCTGTGGTCGCCGTCTCCCACGTCTTCCCGAATACTGTTTTGAATGATGAGTTCGATCTCCCTTTGAAATTGAACTTTGGAAATCATATATGGATTTTCAGATGGGCTAAATTACTAAAAACTACCTCCATTAAATAATATGCCATGGGTGAAAATAATAACTTTGGAAAATGAAGGTGAAATTACTGGCTATTGGCAAAACCGACTCCACAGCACTTGCCGAACTGATTTCGGAATATGAAAAAAGGCTAAGGAGATATATTACATTCGAACTGGAGATCATCCCGGACATCAAAAAGTCGGGTAAACTATCGGAGGCCGAACAGTTGCACAAAGAAGCTGAAGTTATACTAACCAGGCTTAATGCCGGAGATAAAATAGTCTTGCTCGATGAGCATGGTCGTCAACATAGTTCGGTGGGTTTTGCCAGGTATCTCCAGCAACATATGAATTCGGGTATCAAACGATTGGTTTTCATAGTTGGTGGGCCATATGGGCTGGATGAGCAACTCAAGAAAAGAGCATCCGAAAGCTGGAGTCTCTCCAAACTTACCTTTTCTCATCAAATGGTGCGGCTCTTTGCAGTGGAGCAGATCTACAGGGCGATGACTATTTTAAAAAATCAACCGTATCATCATAGATAGAAACCGAGACATTGAAGATGAAGAATGTAAGTGATTTGTTTTCTGAAGATTCGGAGGGATACCAAAAGTTCCGCCCGGATTATCCCATAGAATTAGTTGAGGAAATCATCTCCTTGGTAAAAGCCCGTGAGCTCTGTTGGGACTGTGGCACGGGAAACGGCCAGGTAGCCAGAGTATTATCGGGCTTTTTCAAATCGGTAAAGGCCACAGATATCAGTCTGGCGCAACTAGAAAATTCCTATAGAGCTGCAAATATAGATTATGCTGTTGGCCGGGCCGAGCAAAGTTCCTTTCCTGATGATTATTTCGACCTGATCACAGCGGCCCAGGCGGTACACTGGTTCGATTTTTCTCATTTCTTCAAAGAAGTTGTCCGTGTTTCCAAAAATGGGGGCATTGTAGCTTTGTGGGGATATGGTCTGTTGCGCTTTGATAATGAACTGGATCCTTTGATCGATAAATTCTATCATGAGTTGGAGCCATACTGGAGTAAGGAACGTAAGCATATTGAAAACGGCTATAAGTCTATTCCATTTCCATTTGAGAACATTTCCCTCTCAGCATCATATACCATCAGGCGGGAATTCAGCCTGGAAGAATTAATAGGCTATATCGAAACCTGGTCTGCGGTTAAAAATTACAGTAGGCGACATCAACTTAATCCTGTACGGGAATTAAGGCAGGGTATCTCTGCTATATGGAAAATAAAGGAAGAACGCCAGCTTGCGACCTTTCCCATTTTTACCAAAATAGGAAGGGTTTCGAAATGAAACCAATAAGCGGGTGATCCAATGATTAATACAAGACGCGGAACTTAATAGTATGCTCTACTTTCTTTAACGCCTTGATCACATCCTTGTTATAGTCCTTGTCGAGATCCGTAATCACATAACCCACCTCCGAATCTGTAGAAAGGTACTGACCTGATATGTTCATTTCATAATGTGCCAGAACCTCATTGATATGGGCCATCACCCCAGGGACATTTCTGTGAATATGCAGGAACCGGTGTGCATTTTGTTGCTTGGGCAGTCGAATATTAGGAAAGTTGACCGCGTCGAAAGTATTCCCCGAATTGATATAATCCATGATCTTGTTGGGCACGAAATCCGCGATGTTGCGTTGCGCTTCTTCTGTGCTCCCCCCGATATGCGGAGTTAAAATCACATTGGGCAACCCCTGTAATTCATTGATATACTTCCCG
This sequence comes from Flavobacteriaceae bacterium, assembly GCA_965212205.1. Lineage (GTDB taxonomy): Bacteria > Bacteroidota > Bacteroidia > Flavobacteriales > Flavobacteriaceae > JAHEJJ01. Next base: position 756,375 of record CBDBUX010000011.1, on the reverse strand, counting down.
TTACTCTTGGGTTCATCGGGAAACACATCTATAGCCGCCCCCAAAAGTTTACCTTCCTTAAGCGCTTCTACAATTACCGGGATATCAAGTACAAATCCCCTGGATAAATTTACAAGAAAGGCGCCTTTTCTCATCTGATTAATTTCCCTTTCGCCGATAAAATTATGATTGGCAGGATTGTCGTCCAGGTGAAGACTAACCACATCGGATACATTGAGCAGATCTTCCAGCGTATCGCACTTAATCGCATTGCCAAGGGCCAGCTGGTCATTTATGTCATAATAATAGACACGCATCCCCATCGCCTCGGCCAGAACCGAAAGCTGCTTGCCGATATTGCCGTACCCCACAATGCCGAGGTTCTTTCCTCTCACTTCCCTTGAATGTGCTGCCGTTTTGTTCCACAGTCCTGTATGCATCTCTGTGCTTCTGGGAAAAATAAACCTCATTAACATGATGATTTGGCCTATGGCCATCTCCACTACAGAACGGGTATTGCTATAGGGGGCATTGAATACCACTACCCCGGATTTCTTGCAGTATTCAAGATCGATTTGTGCCGTGCCAATGCAGAAAGCCCCGAGCACCAATAATTTATTGGCCGCGTCCAGTACTCTTTTGGTGATTCGTGTTTTAGATCGGATTCCTAAAACGTGAACTCCTTTTATCTTCTCAATCAGTTCATCTTCGGTAAGGCTTTTATCCACAAGCTCAACCGAAAATCCGTCTTCTGAAAGATTGTCGAATGCCACCGGATGGACATCTTCAAGAAGTAATATTTTGATTCGATTTTTAGGATACGACAGGCTGCGAGGCAAGTCATTGACAAAAAGAAACTCATCGAGGTTTGGCGTTATGTGATCAGCATTATCTGCCGCCTTATCCCGGTGTACATTCTCGGTATAGGCAAAAAATTTATGGGCTATTCCAGCTTCCCGCATCACGTAATCGCTATAGCCATCGCCGATTACCTGTACCTCTCCCTGCAGATCTAGCTGTTTAAGGCATTCGATCTTCCCGTTGTGCGTGGCCAGCACATTGGCTTCGTCAAATCCAATGATATACCCTTCTTCATCAAATGTGAAGGTGTTGGCATAGACACGATCCGATGGGATATTAAATTCTTCCACAATCGGGTCGATAAATTCTTTAAAACCACAGGAAATCACATAGATGTCGTCGGAGAATTTCTCGAAGAACTCTTTATTGGCCGAAATCGATTTGGATATTTTTAGGCGTAATTCCTTTACCAACGACGGTAAATGATCCTGATGTGCTTTAAGCAACCGAATCCTCTTCTCGAGGGATTCCGTAAATGAAATGTCACCGTCAATTCCGAGATTAGTCACCTTTTGTATCTCATCGATCACTTCCTGCCTGTTACGGCTCCCTTGAAGGCTCATTTCGGCAAGCACGTCGAGTGCTTCTACCCTTGTAAGGGTACTGTCAAAATCAAATACGTATTTACGACCCACCTGATATGTAATTTGATAGTTATTTCAGCAGGCAAAATTAGTGATAATATCCAAGGTCGATGCTGATTTAGAGTAAAAGTGTGGATGCCTGAAAATTAAGTCGGTAAAAATGCCTTTTTCCAATTTTTGTATTGGATATGATGCTGATATGGTAACCCCTATTCCGTACCAGTATAGAGCAGGCCGGTCAGGACAGCAAGTCCGAAACTAAGCAGGGTACCTATTAGGATATATTCGGTGAGTTTTCTGCTATTGCTTTCTTTCAGGTCATTGAAACGGAAAACAGACTTGGCAGTAATCAGTAATCCAATAGCCTCCCAACGTCCCAGAATTATGAAAATAAGCACAAATAGTCGTTCTATTATACCGATGTATTTGCCCGCATTTGGCAGGGATTTATGATCGAGTTCGATCTGGTCCGACATGTTTTCCAGTAATTTGCTCATAATAATTGCCGAAGGGAAGGTCACAAATACAACAGCCGTGACCAGGGGCCAGTTGATCTCTGCCCACAAGGTCGTTATGGTCTCCCATAAATTTCCATAGAAGGCACATACAAAAATTACGGCCAGGTGCAGCAGCTGATCGATAAGGAATGGCAGTAGCTTATTCTTAAAAAGAGAATCGGTATAGAGCTTGGCCAGGTCGATCAGGTAATGCGAGATCGCTATAATGAGCGCAAATTTCCAGAAAGAAAAGTCCCATACCAATAGCATGATCAACACAAAATGAATCGCGATATGGGCGTAGAGAAATCCTGATTTGGCCTTATTCGCCTCCTTGTGGATCAACCAGCGGGTTGGCTGTAAAACAAAATCGCCAATGAGGTGAGCAAGTAGTAATTTGATGAAAATGATCATGCTGTCAGTTCCTTTATGAATTGAGTATAAAATTCCAATAATTGCTGTACCAGCGGGTATCGTGCTCTCTTGCTGCGCTGACTCACCGCCGATTGTCTGATCTTTAACTCATCGGCCATTTCAGACTGCTTCCTATCTGGTGCCACCAGTGATAATGCGACCATTTCGGCCGAAACAGGTGTCCAGTTGTCCATAAAATCAGAAGCGAGATCGATCATGAGGTTTAAAACGCTGTTCCGGTCAGAATCTCCGGTATCTATTCCCATGTTCTTCCTTTGCTTTTTAAGCTCATCCAACATCCGCCCTGACCTTTGATATGCCGTGCCGTTAGACTCGCTGATTCCCTTGGCTCTGAACTCCTCCTCTCCCAGGCCTATGGCGATACGAAGATCCAGATCTTTAACCGCCTTTAGCCGCGCCTTCAGTTCTACAGCGATTTCCAGCGCCCTTTGCGGTGCACATCGCAGTTGAAATTCATCGCCTCGGTATATTTCCCAGTCCTGTGGCGTTTCGCCCCACCTGGACAAGGTTTCTTTAAGGATGCCCATCCATACTGCCGTTTCATGACGGGCAGAATTAACGATATCTGCTGTGAGTATAGCAATCATATAAATAAGCTAATATGCTAATATATTAAATTATAATCTAATTAACTAATATTTAAACATATTATTGTTATACCTTATAAAAATTAAAACCATCTTCGCACCTTGGCCAAATACTGATCATAGGCTTTTCCAAACCTCATTCTCAGTGCAGTTTCCTCGGGAATGATTTGAAACCGGTTCATATAAGCCACAAAACCTGCGGCAAATAAGGTGTTAAAAGCATTACCCAGCCAAAGTCCACAGGCAAGCAAGAACAGCAACATACTTAAATATATGGGATTTCGGGTATAATTATAGATCCCACCGGTTACCAATACCGAGGCTTTTGAGGGGTCAGACGGATCGATAGTGGTTTTATTCCGGTAAAACTGAACTAAAGCTATTAGGCATGTCGCCATACCCAGTACAATCAAAATCTTAATCAGCACTACACGCCCAAAAAAATCGAAATACCCTATCGGTAAAAAAATGCTGAGTAAGTACATCAATCCTGCAAAGAGCAGGAAAACCAGAAAGGGTGGTATTCTTAAAGCCATTGAAACGAATTAAGGGATTCTAAAATTAGTATTTTTACCGCCAATTTTGGTTTTCCACCTTAAATTAACCGCAGTATGAAGTTGGTATTTGCTACCCATAATCCAAATAAGCTCAAAGAGGTACGTTTGTTACTGCCTGGAAAATTCGAATTGCTCTCTCTTGAAGATATCGGTTGTTCGCACGACATCCCGGAGACTGCTACTACCCTGACGGGCAATGCCAGGTTAAAAGCGGAGTATGTAAAGGAACATTTTGGTTATTCCTGTTTTGCGGACGACACGGGGCTTCTTGTAGATGCCCTTAACGGGGCCCCAGGCGTTTTTTCGGCACGTTACGCCGGCGAGCAGAAAAATTCGGAGGACAATATCAACAAAATACTGTCGGAGTTAAAAGGAGTAAACAACAGAAAAGCCCGTTTTGTAACGGTTATTGCCCTGAAATCTAACGAAGAACTGTATTTATTTGAAGGAGAGGTAAATGGGCATATCGAGTACGAGCGCAAAGGTAATGGAGGATTTGGCTACGACCCCATCTTCAGGCCAGAGGGATATAGAGAAACCTTCGCAGAGATGAGTACCAAGTTGAAAAACCAGATCAGCCATCGCGGCCGTGCGCTTGAAAAATTAAAGGCACACCTACAAGTTGCCAGCACCAAATGAGTTTGTGCGAGTCTAGGTGCAAATCATCGGGAATTTGCGGAGCATCAGCCAAAAATAATTAACCTATCTTTGCCCCTTCAAAATACGCTTCATTTACATGTGTTGCGATGAGTATCCACTAAAACTCTCATTCGCTCTGTGCAACGCCTCAAATAGCGATCAGGAATTAATTAGATGAATTCATTTCAAGAATTAGGGTTGGAACCAACCCTACTACAGGCCATTTCCGACCTCGGTTTCAAGGAACCTTCAGAGATACAGCAAAAGACCATCCCATTACTGCTGACCGAAACCACTGATCTGGTTGCCTTGGCCCAAACAGGAACAGGGAAAACGGCGGCATTCGGATTTCCGCTATTACAAAGCATAGATGCCAGGTCGAGAACGGTTCAGGGATTAATTCTAACCCCTACACGTGAGTTGTGCCTGCAGATCAGTAATGAATTGAGATTATATGCCAAATATGTAAAGGGATTAAAAATAGTATCGGTCTATGGTGGTGCCAGCATTACCGAACAGGCAAAAAATATACGTTCAGGCGCGCAGATCGCCGTAGCGACGCCAGGCAGGCTAAAAGATATGATCGAAAGGAGACTGCTCGATATCTCCAAAATTGAATATTGTATTCTAGACGAAGCCGACGAAATGCTCAACATGGGCTTTTACGACGATATCATGAATATCTTGTCTTATACCCCAGACCATAAGCTCACCTGGTTGTTTTCGGCTACCATGCCGGCAGAAGTGGAAGCCATTGCCAGAAAATTCATGATGAATCCTGCCGAGATCACGGTGGGGGCAAAAAATACCGGTATCGATACGGTACGCCATGAATATTATGTGGTTGGGGGGAGAGATCGATACGAGGCCTTGAAAAGACTGGCCGATTCCAACCCTGGGATATTTTCAGTGGTCTTTTGCCGTACTAAAAGAGATACTCAAAAAGTAGCTGAAAAGCTGATCGAAGACGGATATAACGCCGGAGCACTTCACGGCGACCTCAGCCAGAATCAACGAGATCTGGTAATGGGCGCTTTTAGAAAAAATCAGATTCAGCTCCTGGTAGCCACAGATGTAGCTGCAAGGGGTATAGATGTAGACGACATCACCCATGTGATCAACTATCAACTTCCCGACGAAATAGAGACCTATACCCACAGGAGCGGTAGAACGGGCCGTGCAGGTAAGTTTGGTGTTTCGATGGTCATCATTACCCGAAGCGAGCATGGTAAGATCAGACGAATAGAAAAAAAAATCAACCAAAAATTTGAGGAAAAGCCTATTCCAAGTGGCCTGGAGATTTGTGAGATCCAGCTGTATCACCTGGCCAACAGAATAAAAAATACAGAAATCGATGAGGCCATTACGGGTTTCCTGCCCGCCATAGCCGATGTATTGGAAGGATTAGACAGAAATGAACTGATCAAAAAGATCTTCACCGTAGAGTTCAGTCGATATTACTCCTATTATCAGAAGAAGCGCGAACTGAGTTCTGGCTCTGTAAAATCGAGCAATCACGAATTTAGTGCAAATGGAGATTCCGTACGCTTCTTTATCAATTTGGGAGAACGAGACGGATTTGACTGGAAATCCCTAAAAGATTTTCTCAGAAAAAAGCTCAACCTGGAGAGGGACGACCTCTACAAAGTGGATGTCAAAGGCAGTTTTTCTTTTTTCAATACCGATGCAGCTTTTAGTGGACTGGTGGTTGAATCTCTTGCTTCTTTTAAACATGAGGGGCGGACCGTAAAGGTAGAAATCTCGAACGCTCCTGGGTCTGGGCGACGCCCTAAAAGTCATAAGGGAAGAAAACGGAACTATGATGCTCCCGGATCTAAAAAAAGAAGCAGGGGCAAGTCTAAAAAGTCGGGACGTCCGAAAAGGAAGCAGAAAAAAGGATTCTATTAGTTAACAGACTATTAAAAAATAGGCCAAGGCCGAAATTTGTTATTTCTTAGTAGTTTTGAGTCAGCATTGCTATTGATGAAGAAGTTTTTACTATTAATCACTCTTATTTACGCGATTGCGGGTTTGGGTCAGGAGGTGAACGACACTATTCCTTCTATGCCATTTGAGGCCATTGTGCTCAATGCACAATCGGGCACCCCTTTACAGAGTGTGCATGTGATCAACCTTAACAAGGTGGTGGGAACCATTACCGACAATAAAGGAAAATTCACCATCGAGGCTTCGGTAAATGATACCTTATATTTTTCTTATCTGGGTTTTAAATCGCAGAAAATTCGTGTAACGAACGATATGTTCAAATTTAAGGATACCAAGGTTTCCCTCACCGAATTGGCCTATGCGCTTGAAGAAGTTATTGTTAGGCCGTATCAACTTACGGGCTACCTGGAAATCGATGTAAAAAACCTACCGATCAATACTGCATATCAGTATAGTATTTCCGGTTTACCGGTGAGCTATGAGGCAGGGAACAAGAGTCCCAGTGCGGTAACCAAGGTGCTCGGTGCTATATTAAATCCGGCCGATCTGTTGAGAAATCTATTTGGTAAGCAACCTAACCAGATGAGAAAACTCAGAAAAATCAAAGAAGACGATGAGATACGGAATCTACTGGCTTCTAAATTCGATCGAGAGACACTCACCGAATTACTTCAATTGGAAAAAGTGGATATCGACGACATTCTCGCCAATTGTAATTATTCAAAATCGTTTATCAGAACGGCTAACGACTTACAGATCCTTGATGCCATCAGTAGCTGCTATGAGGAATACAAAGTACTTAATCGGAACTGAATCCTCTCTGCTTTATGAAGTCATGATTACCTCCAAGTCGATATTCCCACGGCGTAAAATTTTTGCCACAGTCCTAAATAAATTTTATAATTCAACGATCATTTTATAGTTTTAGACCTTGTTTCGGTCGGCCTGATGTTGAATACCCCATATAATAATCGAGCCGAAATCGGATGATCGGAACATTCCTTAAATCAACAGTATATCATCATATGAAAAATCTGCTTATTGCCAGTGCCCTAACCTGCTTGCTTCTCTCCTGTGTTCAATCTAAAAAAGATACGGCGCCACAAACGGTCGCCGTGGCCGATTCGATCGCTACCACTGAAAAAGAAGTACCCTTTGCATGGGAAGGTGCCAATATATATTTCCTGCTTACCGATCGTTTTAATAATGGAAATCCGGAGAACGACCTCAATATTAACAGAACAGACAGTACAGCAGTCCTTCGGGGTTTTATGGGAGGCGACTTAGAGGGAATTACTCAAAAAATTGAATCGGGTTATTTCGATGACCTCGGGGTAAATGCCCTATGGTTCACCCCGGTGGTAGAACAGATCCATGGCTCCACCGACGAGGGCACCGGTGTCACTTACGGATACCATGGATACTGGGCCAAGGACTGGACAGCCCTCGATCCTAATTTCGGCACAAAAAAGGACCTTGAAACCCTGGTAAAGACCGCTCATCGGCATAATATCAGAATTCTGATGGATGTGGTGATCAACCATACCGGTCCGGTGACCGGGATGGATCCTGTTTGGCCTTCAGACTGGGTAAGAACGGAACCTACTTGCGAGTTCAGCACATATGAAAACACCACAAGCTGTACCCTGGTAGACAATCTGCCCGATATCTATACCGAATCGGACGAAGCGGTGGAACTTCCCGATCCGTTGCTAGCCAAATGGAAAAGCGAAGGTCGCCTTAGCAATGAGCTCGACGAACTACAATTATTTTTTGAACGAACAGGTTACCCGAGAGCACCACGGTTTTACATCATCAAATGGCTTACAGACTATGTGAACGATCTGGGTATCGACGGGTTTCGCGTAGATACGGTAAAACATGCCGATGAAAAAGCCTGGGCTGAACTGTATAAGGAAGCCTCCCATGCTTTTGAAACCTGGAAGAAAAAGCATCCCGATCAGATCCTTGATGATAATCCTTTCTATATGGTAGGTGAAGTATATAACTATGGGATAAGCAACGGAAGATGGTTCGATTTTGGCGATAAAAAGGTCGACTATTACGACCATGGTTTCAAAAGCCTCATCAACTTTGAACTCAAGACCGATGCAGGAAAATCATATGAAACCATTTTTAGAAAATACCATAGGCTTCTGCAGGGTAAACTTAAAGATAAAAGTGTGGTTAATTACCTCACCTCACACGACGACGGCGCTCCATTCGATCAAAAGAGAGAGAAACCCTTCTATACTGCCAATATTCTATTGCTATGCCCAGGGGCTTCCCAGATCTATTATGGCGATGAAAGTGCCAGAACGCTTATTGTTGAAGGTACTCAGGGCGATGCGACGCTTAGATCGTTTATGAACTGGAGTGAACTCGACAGTCTGGTTGAAAAGCAAAACATTCTTAAACACTGGCAGAAACTCGGTCAATTCAGGAAAAACCACCCTGCGGTAGGAGCTGGCAAACACCGGAGGCTTGCCAAGTCGCCTTATGTATTTAGCAGAAGTTATATCAGTGGGGATTTCAAAGACAAAGTAGTGATCGGTCTTGATCTGCCTAAAGGAAAGAAATCGCTATGGGTAAAAGGATTTTTTGGGAACGGAACCAAGTTATTTGATACCTACTCGGAAACCGAAGTCGAAGTTAAAAATGGTAAAGTTTTGCTCGATAACCCTCACGACATCGCTTTGCTTGAACTTGCCCAATAAACCTATTGCTGGGAATGCAGGGCAATTCTATTTCCTTCCGAATCCTTTAACAATGCCATAAAGCCATGTCCTTCGCCTATGGCCGTTTTTGGCTTTAAAACCGTACCGCCTGCAGAAGCCACCCTATTGAGTTCGATGTTTACATCGCGGCTAGAAAAGTAGATCAGCACACCATGGCTTTCACTGGGTTGATACATCTCGTGTTGTACCAAAGAACCTGTGGCCCCATGAGTATTATCTCCGGAAGGAAACCAGCCCATAACCAGTCCGCCCAGATCGTGAACCGAAATGGCAACCTCAAAGACCGTTTCATAAAATGATTTTGCCCGTTCCATACTGGTCACTGGAATCTCGAACCAACCTACCATTATTTTCTTGAATTAATTATGATTCCATCAATGATTTCAGACTTTCCAATCCTTCTTCGAAATCCTTACCTACGGCCTTGTCCATATTCATAAATAGCATCATGATGCTCACAGGGAATTTGTTCCGCCCACGAAAGCCCCAATTAACCTGAGTTTGCCCGACATTAGCTTCATTAACCTTTAAATAAGCAATTGATTCGGATTTCCAGGGTTTTAAAAATCGTAGCTCAAATTCTATTACCTCGTTATCGACTATCCGTTTTAACTCTTGTTCGCCCATGCCTACGTCCTTATTTCCTTCCCATTTGCTAAGAGCGCCGACCTCTCCATCGGTACCCACAAATTCTTTTTTCATATTTGGGTCTCTCTTTTGCCAGGGGCTCCATTCATCCTGGTTTTTTAGATATTTCAGATAGTTAAATACTTTAGATACAGGTTGATTTATGGTGATACTCCGGCTAACATCGTAGCTCTTAGGTGCAATAACTGCCAATACAACAATCAAGAGTACGAGTCCTGCAATTATGTAAAGAACGGTTGTCATAAGTCTGATATTTAGTTTGTTAATTCAGGATATAAGGTACGTTTTATTATCTATTCTCCCAATTTACCCTATAGACGAAGCAATGATGCTCGTGATTTTAATACCAGTTTCCTCCTGATCTTGTTTGAAGAGTATGAATTCGATGATTATCCTGTATTTCGGGGCCAGGATGATTTAATTGAAGCGTTGCAGTTATTAACGTTTGGCCGATCGGGCAATTTCAGTATAATATCTTTCTGTGATCTGTTCGGAGTCTTTGATCGTTTTTTTTGTCCAGTCTAATCGTTTAGCCAGGATCTCTTCTGGGCTTAAGCCCCAGGGCAATGTACTTTCCCGAAGTTTTCCGGCCAATACCTGTAGTATGATGGCCACGGAGACCGAAACATTGAGGCTTTCACTAAATCCAACCATCGGAATTTGGATTGTGTCGTCGGCCACGTCGAGAACCTCGCTGCTCAAGCCTTCCTTTTCTGTACCAAAAAAAAGTGCGGTCTTTTCATTTATGTTATATGAATTAAGATTGATAGCGTTGGGTGAAGGGCTTGTTGCCACAATCCGATACCCCTGTCCTGACAGATAATCAATGCACTCCGCTGAACTCCCGTAACTGTTTACATCGACCCACTTCTCGGCACCAACAGCAATATTCTTGTCGATCCGGTTGCCAAATCGATCCACTATAAGGTGTAGTTGCTGGATTCCGAAAACATCGCAACTCCTAACAATGGCACTCGCGTTGTGCATCTGGAAAACATCCTCTGCCACTACAGTAAGGAAATTGGTCCTAAGTTCAAGAATTTCCAGAAATCGTTCTCTGCGTTGCGCTGTTAGGAACGATTCGAGATATGTAAGCAGATTACGGTCTATCATCGATCTAATTTAATAAAAACGTAACTTTAAATATTGCAAAAACTATGAGGAAAAAAATTGTAGTCTTAACCGGTGCTGGTATGAGTGCCGACAGTGGGTTGAAGACTTTCAGGGATGCCGACGGACTCTGGGAGGGTCATGATGTGATGGAGGTTGCTTCGCCACAGGGTTTTGCGCAAGATCCTGCACTGGTGCTCGATTTTTATAACCAGCGGAGAAAGCAATTGATCGAGGCTGTCCCCAATGAAGGACACAAGTCTCTTGTGGCACTCGAAGACTATTTTGAGGTCGATATCGTAACCCAAAATGTTGATGATCTTCATGAGCGCGCCGGGAGCAGCCAGGTTTTACACCTTCATGGCGAACTATTTAAGGTTCGAAGCACGGGAAACCCATCTGATATTTTGGAATGGAAAAAAGACCTGGTCTTAGGCGATTATTGCGCTTCCGGTTTTCAATTACGGCCTCATATAGTATGGTTCGGCGAACAAGTGCCTTTGTTGCCAAAGGCCGCTGAGATCACAATGGGGGCCGATATGCTGTTGATTATTGGGACATCGATGCAGGTATATCCGGCGGCCAGCCTTATTCATTACTCTTCTCCGGGTATTCCTATATTTTTTGTAGACCCCAGGCCTACGGTTTCCCCACATGATTTTGAAAACCTTACTATTATAGCCCAAACAGCCGCTACGGGCGTCCCTACTGTGGTTTCTGATCTAATTGGTAAAGGAGCCTAGTGGTTTTGGCCCATTCGATCACAGCCTTTCTTTGCGCCTCTGTCAGTCGCGCTTCACTATGGGTCCAGGTATATTCCCGCAATGGCATTTCTCCAGATTCGACCATTTCAATCACCTCTTCGAGCTTATGATCCTTTTTCTTCGAGTCATAGGAAGCCCAGTTCGAAAAATCCAGATGACCTTTACCATGTTCGATATGATCGGCAATCCAGAATGATACCGGTGCGATGTTGTTATACCAGGGATATTTGGTGTTATTACTATGGCAGTCGTAACAGCTGCTTTTTAATATTCTCATAACTTCGTCAGGTGGATTCGTCTCTTCAACAAATACTTCGGTATATGGGTTTTCAGACAAGTTTTTTTCGGGTCTGATAAATTGGATTGCAATCAGCACCACCAGTAAGAAAAGAGCTATTTTTTTTAGTATTTTCATCGGCTTGAGATTTCTGATTATATGGATTAAGCGAAGATATTTAATTTTGATTTTACCAGACTGGAAAATAACAATACCCACTCACCAAAAAGCAAGACACACTGTTTCGTGAATGTCGACCAGCTATATATAAAATTGAACTATGTGAATCATTCACGAAGCATGCGCATGGAAATGGCCGATCTTGTTTTACACAAACCCAAGCTGGTACTGCCCTTACTGGAAATAGGTTTTAGGAACGAAGACCCCATCTCTTCGCGCGCCTGCTGGGTACTCGAGTTTACGGCGCGCCGAAATTTGCGTTACCTCGACCCCCATCTCGATTTTTGGGCCAAGAACCTTTCGGTTTTACGTCATGAATCATCGATAAGGCCAATGGCAAAAATTTGTGAGCTCCTGGTTTTAGAATATTATGGTGATGCAACCAACACCGCTTCCTCATGCTTAACTTCTCAGCATCTGGAACTTATCGTTACGGCGTGCTTCGACTGGCTAATCGGTCCTCATAAAGTCGCCTCTAAAGCGTATTCGATGACCAGTCTCTATCATCTGGGCAAGGATTTTGAGTGGATCCATCCCGAATTGCATTTGTTGCTTGAAAACGAATATTCAACGGGAAGTGCAGCCTTTAAGGCCAGAGCCCGGCAGATCCTGTCTAAGCTCCGAAAATCATAGAAGCCCCTGAAACTAGATGCCTCTCCTCTTTCAAACTCCCTGCCTTATAAGTATCTTTGCATTTTTGTAGCCTTAACCAACACATCTTTTCATGTCTTTAAATTCCCTAAACGCAATTTCACCAATCGATGGACGGTACCGCTCTCAGGCCGAACCCCTTGCAGTATTTTTCTCGGAGAAGGCACTTATAAAATACCGACTCCTTATAGAGGTAGAATACTTTATAGCTCTATGTGAATTACCCCTGCCTGAACTCAGTGAAATTAAAAGCGAGAATTTTTCCAGCTTAAGATCTATTTATAAGGATTTTAATGAAGAGGATGCGTACGAAATAAAAGAAATAGAGAAAACTACCAACCACGATGTGAAGGCAGTTGAATATTTCTTAAAAACGAAGTTCGACCAACTTGGGCTTTCACCACATAAAGAGTTCATTCATTTTGGTCTGACTTCTCAGGATATCAACAATACCGCTATACCGTTATCGGTTAAGGATGCCTTGAGTGAAGTGTATATACCAGCATTCACAACCTTGCTTGACTTGCTACAGGAGCTTGCAGACAAATGGGAAAATGTACCTATGCTTGCTCGTACCCATGGCCAGCCTGCCTCCCCTACCCGATTGGGAAAAGAAATTGCTGTTTTTGTAAAGCGGCTTAAGGAGCAATTCGATTTATTGAACGATATCCCCTGTGCGGCCAAATTTGGCGGCGCTACTGGTAATTTCAATGCCCACACGGTGGCTTACCCGGGCATTGATTGGAAGGATTTCGGCAGGAAATTTGTAAATGAAAATCTTGGCTTATATCACAGCTTCCCAACCACACAAATTGAGCATTACGACCATTTGGCAGCCCTCTTCGACGGTTTGAAGCGCATCAATACGATCCTTCTCGACCTGGATCGTGATTTTTGGACTTATATCTCCTTGGACTATTTTAAACAAAAGATCAGGGAAGGTGAAATTGGATCGTCTGCGATGCCACATAAGGTAAATCCCATCGATTTTGAGAATTCGGAGGGGAATCTGGGCATTGCCAATGCCCTTTATCAGCACATGTCTGCCAAATTACCCATATCCAGATTGCAACGCGACCTAACCGACAGCACGGTACTGAGGAATATTGGCGTTCCCATGGGACACACTCTTCTGGCTTTTCGTTCTGCAACAAAAGGCCTGAATAAACTATTACTCAATCCCGGGAAGTTACAATCTGACCTCGAGGATAATTGGGCCGTTTTGGCCGAAGCCATCCAGACCATCCTCAGAAGAGAGGGCTATCCGAATCCATACGAAAGTTTAAAGGAACTTACCAGAACCAATACAAAGATTACTGCCGAAAGCATAGCAACATTCATCCATAATCTCGATGTATCTCCAGAGATCAAAGAGGAGCTTTTGGCGATCACTCCCGAATCCTATACCGGTATTTGATCAAAATAGTGGTCGGTGTATGGTTTATTCGCTTTTTTGTATCTGTACCCGGTGTGGAAATGGAATTTCGATGCCGGCCTTGTCCAGGGCTAATTTACAGCCTTCTGTAGTAGCAAAATACACATCCCAATAATCCGCAGGATTACAAAACGGACGCACCGCAAAATTCACGGAGCTATCGGCCAGCTCAAGCACTGCTACTGTTGGTGCTGGTTCCTGCAGGACTTTTTCGTTTGATGTGAGTACTTCCATCAATACATTTTTAGCCTCCTTAATATCCTCACCATAACCGATCCCGATCACGGTATCTACACGGATCTTGCCTTCAGCTGTGTAGTTGACAATGTTTCCATTGGCCATGGGGCCGTTTGGAATGATAGCGAGTTTATTTTCGGGTGTATTCAGCTTAGTGGTAAAGATTTCGATTTCCTTCACTACACCTAGCTCACCTTGTGCTTCGATCAGATCTCCTATTTTGTAGGGTTTAAAGATCATGATCAAAACGCCTCCGGCGAAATTGGAAAGAGATCCCTGTAAAGCAAGGCCAACGGCCAAGCCTGCGGCAGCGATCACAGCCGCAAATGTGGTCACATTGATCCCGAGTGTCGCGATAACAATGATAATCAACAGTACTCTCAATGCCCAACCGCTAAGATTGAGGATAAATCGTTTCAAGGATTCATCATAGTTGCTTTTCTGCATCATCTTGCCTGAGATCTTCAAGATCCGCTTGATGATCCAGGAACCAATAATAAAGACCAGGATAGCACCGATTACTTTCGGTCCGTATTCCCAGCCAAATTCCATTAGTTTTTCGAAATAGTACTGTGCATTTTCCATGAGAAATAGTTTTTATTAGTGTTCGCGCTAAAGGTAAAAATTGTGCTGGAAATCTTTGGATCACAGTAAAAAAAAACCGCAAATAGCGAATATTTGCGGTTGTCAGTTACTATTTTGAAAAGGTCTTAGCCCTTGAGGAATTCACCGATATCACCGAGATCTTCGGCATTATAGTCTGAATTCTGAAGTACTTTTACCAGTTGGATCAGATGAGCAGGGTTCATATCGTCGCCCAGAACGCGGATCAACGCAAATCCTTTATCATCACTACTTCCATAAATTATTACCTCATCGATGGCATCTTCCTCACCAAGGTATTTGATCACTCCTTTACCGTATTTGGAATTCAGTTTCATAAGCTCCACAAACTTATCGTTCTTTAATATCGAATTAATCTTTGCCTTTTCTACCTGATATTCGTTCTCGTTAGTGGAATTGATCTTAAAGGCTAAAACATTTAATTTCTTTAAAGATTCCAGGGCCTGACGCTGAGATTTAGTAAGATCGGCTTCCTGGAGATTTAATATACTGGCAGGGACATCCAGTGAAATAAAATTTGGATTTTCCGAATTATCCACATAGTATTCCTGCAGGCTCTGTGAAGAGGTACAGGCCGATAAGGCCAATATACCAGTAATCACGACGATGTTGGTTAAGAATTTTTTCATTTCGATTTTTATTTAGCCCTTTTACGCCTGTATATAATGCTTTGCACATACATACAGGCGGAAGGCATTGATTGATGAATAATTATTATGATTTGTTCTTATCTGCCTGATTCAATTCCTCGGGCAAATTCATTTTTTTGGTTAAAGAACCAATTTTGGTCAAATCTATATCTCCCGTAAGGGTAAGCAATACCGTTTCTATCTGCCGGTCATTGACCTTCATGTCGGTATTTTTAATCCCGGTAACGAACATCAGCAATTCGCTTACATGATCCTCGTCTTTCCCGTTGCGCACATAGAACTTAACGTTAGCTTCCTTGTCCTTAACCCTCATCAGTTCTTCCAATGACTCTGTTTTAAGATATTTGTCTACGGTAGACTTCATATCTGCCGAGATCTTTGAGTCTTCGGTAATAAATACCTTTAATCCGCTAAGGCTTTTGGCGATATCCATAAAATCCTTGGCTTCAGGATCGTCGGTATCCACATCCATTTTTACTAGGAGGTTGAACATGTTCTTGTTCACCACAACCGAACTCACTTCATCCAGGTCCTCGTATTTATCGAAAATGGACTGTGCGAATAGGCCTGCCGGTAAAAAGGCCAGTGCTGCAATTATAATATACTTTCTCATGGTCATAATTTTTAATCGTTTTTGTAAATTTTTTGTTTTGTCTGTTCAAATTCGTTGAGATAAGCCACTTTATTTGTGCCTCTTTCTAAATTAGATGCCAGCATACTCAGGGCCTTTCTCGTTTCATTGTAGGCAATCTCTGCCTGTCTTTGTTCTTGGTACTCCCGATACTGTTCAGGGCCAAAAAATATGCCAAAAGCCAAGATCACTGCCGCCGCAACGGATATCCATCGGTAATAATACGTTCTAGGTTTTAATGGAACCTGCTTCGTAAAGCGTTCTTCTTTGGCATGTGACAGGTATCCGAAAAGCGGAATATACTGCTCCAAATGAGGCGCAACCTCTTCCCCGGTAAAGTACTCTCTAAGCAGGTTTTCTTCTGCTACCGTAGTCTTTGCTTCAAAATACTTGTCTAAAAGTTTTTCTATGTTACCCAATTCCATAACGATGTCTTTCTAATAATTTTTCTCTTACTGTTTTTCGCGCCCTCGACAGCGTAACTCTTATCGCCGTTGGCTTCATTTCCAGTAATTCAGCGATTTCTTCGAATTCATATTGTTCTACATCCCGCAGCTGTAATACCATTTTCTGCTGCTGTGGCAAATCCTCCATTATTTTTTCAACCCAACTCAGACTATCCTTTACTTCTACCTCACGTTGCAGCGAGCTACTATCGTCTGTAAAATTGCTATGTACCAGTTTTAGGTTGCCCGACTGTTTCGATTTTAATCGGTCGAGGCAGAAATTCTTGGTCATGGTCATCGCAAAGGCTTCCACATTCTTATAGCCGCTTATTTTGTTGTTTTTGGCCCATAATTTCATCAAAATCTCCTGCGTGGCATCTTCTGCTTCCTCAGACGAGACCAGTAATCTCTTGGCGAGCCGGTAAAGCTTGTCCTTAAAGGGCATTACCACATTTAAGAATTCCGATTGTGTCATACCAGGTTGTTCGGTTGTTGCATATACCATTCCAGGTCTCTTACAAAAGCAAGACGAAGTAGTTCCATTATTGTTACAAAAAAAGTCATTTTGTCTTCAGGATACCAATTAACAGTCATTTTCAGCCCATTTAAGGTAGGGATTTCGGTGTTTGGATTGTTGTAGTATTAAGGAACCTAAACGTTTAATATTGGAACGATATTTGCCGTATTCTGTATATTTACAAAAAATTAGTTTGATGAAGAAGTATCTATGGTTGCCCCTGGCCCTTACCTTTCTTTTCATATCATGTAGTAAAAACGACGACGGAATAGGCCCTCCCGGTGGTCCTAATCCGGGAAATGTTGATGCCGCCACCCAGGATTTTATGTGGAAATCCATGAATCTGTGGTATTTTCTGGCAGCAAGATGTGGCAGATCTGGCAGATAATCGCTTTAGCGGCGATGAAGATTATACAGAATTCCTGGTAAGCACCCCGGATCCTGAGGATTTCTTCGAACAACTCCTCTTTACAGAAGATCGATTTAGCTGGACCGTAACCAATTTTTCTGAACTCACCGAATTCCTCGGTGGTGTTACCAAAAGCAATGGTTTGGATTTTACCCTCTATACCTCCAGCGATAGTGAGAATCTCTTTGGGGTGGTAAACTATGTTTTGCCTAATTCCGATGCTTCAGGCAAGGATATTTCCCGGGGGGAGATATTTACAGGTGTAAACGGCAATACTTTAAGCCTAAGTAATTACGAATCGCTCCTTTTTGGAGATGAAGACACCTACACGCTAAATATGGCAGATGTAGATGGTACATCGCTTAGCCCAAACGGAAAGGAAGTAACACTGACAAAAATTGAAGGATTCCAGGAAGATCCTGTTTATATCACTAAAACCTTCGATATCAACGGCCACAAAATAGGCTACTTGATGTACAATCGTTTTCTTAACGAATTCGATGAACAACTCAATGCGGCCTTCGGGCAGTTGAAATCGGCCGGAATAACCGATCTTGTCCTCGATTTAAGATACAACAGCGGTGGCTCTGTAAATACGTCTCGTCTGCTCTCGAGCATGATCTTCAGCACCAATACCAACCAGGTTTTCCTAAGGGATCGCTGGAACGATAAATTACAGGATATTCTCGGCGATACAGACTATTTCGCTGCAACAACAGGAGGCGGCAGCCCAATAAATACCCTAAATTTTAATAAGGTCTATATTCTGACTACCAGGGGGACGGCATCGGCCAGCGAACTTGTCATCAACGGACTAAATCCGTATATAGATGTATTCCTGATCGGCAGGACTACCCGAGGTAAAAACGAGTTTTCACTTACTATGGTAGATGATCCGGATCGAGAAGGAGCTCCTTATCTCTACACGAGTTCCCGTGAGAATTTTATCAACCCCGATAATCTTTGGGCCATGCAATTGCTCGTGGGGAGAACCGAAAACTCGCAAGGCTTTATAGACTATACCGAAGGTTTTACACCCATGATCGATCAGCAGGAGGAGCTTGGAGCCTACGGTGTTCTAGGCGATGAAAGCGAGCCTCTGCTAGCTACTGCTATTGAGGAAATCACAGGAATTTCATCGAGAAGGGCATTGCGAACAGGTCCGCGAATGTCTTTGGAGTATATTTCAAACTCTAAAATGTTCGATCCGCTCAAAGATAATATGATCATGGATCGGCCCATCGACCTTAAAATTCAATAATCCCGATTTAAAAGCATCAGAAAGCCCGTTAAAGCGGGCTTTTTTTATAGGGTCAAGGCAAGACCAAACCTCATATTCCTGCCCCTGGTGGTAAATCCGATAACCTCGGTAAAATCGGTATTGAACAGGTTGTCAATATTGAAAAATAGTCTGAGCCTGCTATTTAACACCTCATGGGATATCCCCAGTCCGAACAACGAATACGGGTCGAGCGTCATATCGCTAAAGCTGTTGAAATCCGTATCTGTGCGCTTTCCGGTGTATGCATAGGTAGCTGTTGCTATGGTATTCAATGAAAAGCTGTAAGCCAGGCTTGTATTTGCTTTATGTTTGGGTATTCTTAAAGCATTATCTCCCTTGCGCTCGGTAAAAGTATAGTTTGCACTGAATTTTAACGCCTCTAGCGCCTGCCAGTCGATTTCGAA
Organism: Flavobacteriaceae bacterium; assembly: GCA_965212205.1. Taxonomy (GTDB): domain Bacteria; phylum Bacteroidota; class Bacteroidia; order Flavobacteriales; family Flavobacteriaceae; genus JAHEJJ01. The sequence continues at coordinate 737,286 of CBDBUX010000011.1, read as the reverse complement.
CTCTACCCCCTGAACATCTATGACATCTTCGGCATTTAAATACTCGAAGTTAATATTATCGAAAAAGACAAAATTTTCCTCTTTCCGGTTGAAATAGAGCAGATTAGACCTTAATCTGCCTTTAAATCGGTATTCCAGTCCGGCTTCAAACGTCCTGTTGGTTTCGGGTTCCAGATCCGGATTGGCACCAAATTCACCAAAGAGCTGCGTTAGGGAAGGTGTGATATATGAAGTGGCATAAGATGCGAGGGCCTTGAGATAACCGTTGCGTAGCGAATACACATAAGAAGGATTAAGATTGTAAACCCAGTGCGTGCCGTATTCCGAATGGTTGTTCATACGCAACCCCCCATTAATATTCAAACCGAAATCTGAGGTATATACCGTATTGAGATAGGGATCGGCAATAGTGAACTGCTCGATCTCGGTAAAATCGGCCTGATCCTTTACGTAGTTCAGCCCCAGAATAGTATAAAACTTATTCTGTATAATATATTTTGCGAAGAGGTCTGCTACGTAATTCTGGCCGGTAAATGTCCCGGGAAATGCACTAAAATTTTCCGAAGTATAGTCCGAATAAGCCATGTTCAAGGCCACTTCCCCGCTTTTGAAATTCCATTTACCCGACAGCCCGATTCGCTTCTGATCGCTCTCAAAACGATATGGGGCATCCATAAATCCAAAAGATTCGTCGTAATCTGTCCGAAGTTTAGTTCGGTTGGCAAAAACACGAATACTTATATCATTTGTAAAACGATACCCCAGCTGAATATCAGCATTATACCTGCTGGTAGGGTCTTCCTCGTTTTCTTCTGTGATGATAGACGATAGCCCATTTACATACGTATGGGCAAAACCAAGGCCATAGGAAAAAGCTGTTGAGTGTTCCGCCAAAATTTGCACTGTTGTTAAACTCAGCCAGATTATAATTCTGATCTGAGGCAGATTGGTTGGTACCTATGCTCGATTGTACTGCTCCGGCGATTTTTTTTTGAAGAGGGTTTCCTGGTGATTATATTGATAACGGCTGTGGCGGCATTAGTGCCATATAAAGTACTTGCAGCTCCTTTAATAATTTCAATAGAGGCTATTTGTGAGGTAGATAACAGCCGCAGATCGTATTCCTGAGAAAAAGAAGCCGGATCGTTAACACGCACCCCATCGATGATGATTAAAACCTGTCTACCCCTTCCCCCTCGGGCAAAAACCCCAAGAACTTCGCCCTGGCGGGTTCGGGCACCGGCAATTTCAATTCCGCTTTTTTGATTGATAATTTCCGCCACCGAACGACCCTGGTTCTGTTGCAACTCCAGACTATCGATCCTGATCACTGTTTTTCCTGAATTTTCTCTTTTTAGTTCAAATCTGGAATCGGACACTACTACTTCATCTAATTCCTGCATGTCTGTGATCGAATCGTCTTGCTGAGCATGCAGATACGACAATAGTGTTAGGCATACACAAAGCAGCCTGAATCTTAAGCTCATTTACGTTTAGCTATTAAACGGGAAATCCATGTATGATACACGTAAACTCTTATCCCGAAAGTTTAACATTCCATTGTTGATATGGCAGGTCTCCTGACTTGCATCTCACGACCAACCTTCCCGTCTTGTAAATCCGATAGACAGTGGTATTGAAGAGGCCGTGAGTTTCGAACTATGCGTCCGAATAAGCTCACAGTTGCGGGTACAGTTCCAGAATTTTTGTTTTCAACCTACAAGGATGTATAAACACCACTTGCCAGAATCTCAACAAAGCACTGGATTCCCTTTTAATCTTATCAACTCGTCGTTTCTAAGAACCAAAATCGCAAACGAAGATAGACAAATTAATTTCAATGTATAGAAACTGTTCTTTAGTTTTACATTTAATTTCCGAATACGACGGTCGACCTTATGCGCCTGATATTTTTCACTTGTTTATTCCTGATTTTTGGATGTAAATCGGAACCAAAGACAGATAAAGATTTATCTAAGTCCGTTGTCGATATCCCTATTTCTCATGCCCGCGGTTTTAGTATATCGGTGCTCCCGAATGGAATAAAATTGGTAAGTGTGCATTCCCCATGGCCCGATTCAGACACCGACTATGTCTATGCATTGGTGCCGGAAAAGGTAGATCGATCAGAATATCCCACTTCGGTTAATGCCGTTATCTCTGTTCCCGTTAAACGCGTCATTCTTACTTCTACCACGCACATACCAGCATTAGAAGCTCTGGGGGTTGAAGATAGATTAGTAGGTTTTCCCGAAACGCGATATATTTCCTCAGAGAAGACCAGAAATAATATAGATAAAGGATTGGTAGCCGAACTGGGTAGTAATGAACTGCTGAACACAGAGGTGGCCATAGATCTGGAACCAGAGCTTGTGATCGGCTTTGGTATCGATGGTCAAAACAAGGCATACCAGACGCTCGAGAATATGGGTATCCCTGTGGTCTACAATGGAGACTGGACCGAACCAACCCCCTTGGGTAAGGCAGAATGGATAAAATTTTTCGCACCCTTTTTTGAATTGGAATCAATGGCCGACAGCATTTTTTCAACTATTGAAACCAGTTATAGGGATTCTAAGAGCCTGGCGCGATCTGCCAAAAACAGACCCACTGTTCTTAGTGGTGCACTCTACAAAGACATTTGGTATCTTCCGGCCGGAGAAAGTTGGGCTGCGGGCTTTATAAAAGATGCTAATGCAGAGTATCTATGGAATAAAACCAAAGGAACAGGAAGTCTTAGTTTAAGTCTTGAAGCCGTCCTGGATATGGCTACAGAAGCAGATTACTGGATCTCCCCGTCTCAGTTCCGCTCATATAGTGAGATGAATAGCGCCAATGAGCACTACAACAGGTTTAACGCATTTCAGCAAAAAAGAGTTCATACTTTTGCTTTAAGCAGAGGAAGTACCGGGGGCTTATTATATTACGAATTAGGACCAGGAAGGCCAGATATCGTACTGCGGGATCTTATTCGAATTTTTCATCCCGATCTTCTGCCAGACTATGAACCATTTTTTTTTAAACCACTCGAATAGTTGACCTTTAATCGCAAATACTATTTTCCATTTATTGTTTTAGGCGTTATTCTACTGCTTAGCACAATACTAAACCTTGGATTAGGATCGGTTTCCATACCTTTTAACGAGGTACTGGCAGCACTTGGCGGCGAGGAGACAAGCAAAGAATCCTGGACATATATCATTTGGGATTACAGGGTCCCTAAAGCATTTACAGCCATACTTGTGGGCAGTGCACTATCATTGAGCGGCCTGCTTATGCAAACATTGTTTAGAAATCCTCTGGCGGGTCCTTTTGTGCTTGGTATCAGTTCAGGGGCGAGTTTGGGAGCGGCACTTCTCATTATGGGAACCGCAATCTGGAGTGGATGGTTTTCGTATGGCCTTATCAACGATGTATCATTAGCCATCGCTTCGAGCATCGGCAGTTTTCTGGTCTTGTTGATCGTAGTCCTGGTGGCCACCCGCGTAAAGGATTCAATGGCATTACTGATCATAGGCCTGATGTTCGGCAGCATTACCGCCGCAGTTGTTACCGTGCTCTCATATTTTACACAGGCAGAGCAACTCCAGCAATATATATTCTGGTCATTTGGCACTGTGGGAAATCTTTCCTGGACTCAATTGCTAATACTGGCAACCACTACCCTGGCGGGATTATTTCTAAGTATCCTGAGCCTCAAATCCTTGAATGCCCTGCTGTTGGGCGAACAATATGCCAGGAGTATGGGTGTACGGATACGCCGTGCACGCTATACAATTATCATTGCCACCGGGATCCTGGCAGGAGCAGTCACCGCTTTTGCCGGACCCATCGCATTTATTGGCCTGGCCGTACCGCATCTCACAAGGCAGATCTTTAATACAACCGACCATAAAATATTGGTGCCGGCCGTTCTGATGTATGGCGCCATATTGCTGCTGCTTTGTGATACATTGGCCCAAGTACCTATGTCGTCTTATGTCTTGCCCATAAACGCCATTACATCGATAATCGGGGCACCAGTGGTTATTTGGTTGTTGATCCGTAAAAAGAAAATGATCTTTTAGATCAATATTTTTGATATTAAATGTTATGCTAACCTCAAGAGATCTCGAAGTTGGATACCGCACACAGCGAGGAACGATATCCGTCTCCCGAAATATAAGCTTTGCTCTGGATCATGGCGAAATGGCCGCTATTGTAGGAGTGAACGGGATTGGAAAATCGACCCTGTTAAGAACACTTGCCCGTGTCCAGCATGAGCTTTCAGGTATTATTGAAGTAGAAGGCACCCCTATCGAGCAATATCGCCAGAAAGATTGGGCTACTAAAGTAAGTGTGGTGCTAACCGAACCGCTGGCTTCCAGAAATCTAAGCGTACAACAGCTTATTGGTCTTGGACGAAATCCTTATACCAATTGGATAGGTACATTATCGCCCACCGATATCTTCAAGATCCAGGAAGCCATAGAATTAATGGGGTTAGAGGAACTGAAAAACAAAAAGTGTCACGAACTCAGCGATGGTCAGCTTCAAAAGGTAATGATCGCCAGGGCGCTCACGCAGGATACTTCGATTATTTTACTCGATGAACCCACAACCCATCTCGATCTTTACCATAAAGTTCAGATACTGAAATTGCTGCAGGAAATAGCACATTCAAAAAAGAAAACAATTCTCTATACCACTCACGAGATCGATTTGGCTATTCAACTCTGCGATAAGATACTGATCATGGAAAAAAACCAAAATTCATTTGGCTCGCCCGAGGCCTTAATCAGATCAGAGCATTTTAATCGTTTATTCCCTGCAGATACCATAAGATTCGACCCTGAAACCGGTTCATTCAAGATCCATAAATAATCTGGGCTCAACGCTTGGATTTCTCGTGAATCGCTTATCTTTACTTTTAAGCATTTCGTTTATATGGATATAGGTCTTTCATATTTTTTAATTGGTTTAGGACTAATGCTAATTGGCTATTTATTAGGCAGTTATGTCATTAAACTAAAGGCACGCTCCACCAAGGCTATAGGAGAGGAACAGGAGAAATATTTTAAGCAACAATTGCACAATATTGAACAGCAACTCAGGGGTGAAAAGGAGGAAAAAGAGCAGCTACGGACCGAAAAGGAACGATTAGGACTTGTAAATAGTCGGCATGAAGCAGATATGGAAAATCTGCGTCAAAAAAATAAAGAGCAAAAAGAGGAAATCGAAAAAGTACAACAAAGACTCTCCAGGGAATTTGAGATAATGGCAAACAAGATCCTCGACGAGAAAAGCCAAAAATTCACCAAACAAAACAAGGAGAATCTGGAAAATATACTGAATCCCTTAAAAGAAAAGATTAAAACCTTTGAAGACAAGGTCGAAAAAACCCATAAGGAAAGTATCGATTACCATGCAGCACTGCGTCAACAGATTTTCGGCCTGAAGGAGTTGAATGAGCAAATGTCTAAAGAAGCCGTTAACCTTACCAGGGCGCTTAAGGGCGACAGTAAAGCTCAGGGGAATTGGGGTGAGTTGGTCCTGGAACGGGTCCTTGAGAAATCCGGTTTGGAAAAAGACAGGGAGTATACTGTTCAGCAAAGCTTTGTAAGTAGAGACGGGAGCCGGGTTTTACCCGATGTGATCATCAATCTGCCCGATGGCAAAAAGATGGTTATCGATTCCAAGGTTTCGCTCACCGACTATGAACGCTATATCAATGCAGAGGAAGAGGAACGTTCTGCGCATCTAAAGAACCATCTTGTTTCCCTTAAAAAACATGTTGAACAACTTTCTTCCAAGAAATACGAGGACCTCTATGAAATGGAAAGTCCTGATTTTGTATTGATGTTTATTCCTATAGAACCCGCCTTTGCCATTGCGCTCAACAATGATAATGATCTTTACAATAAAGCATTTGCACAAAATATCGTTATTGTTACTCCAACAACCCTGCTGGCCACACTCAGAACAATAGATAGTATGTGGAGCAATGAAAAACAGCAGCGCAATGCTATAGAAATAGCCCGACAAGCCGGTGCCCTATACGACAAATTTGAAGGCTTCATCGGTGATCTTACCAAGGTAGGCACCAAGATGGATGCGGCCAAAGGCGAGTACGAGGAGGCGATGAAAAAGTTATACAAAGGCCATGGGAATCTTATTTCTCGTGTGGAAAACCTCAAAAAAATGGGGGCTAAAGCCAAAAAGTCTATACCAGAGAATCTGATGAAACGGGCAGATGAAAACCAATAATTAATTAGATCATAATCGTTTATAGAAAATATTATGGGACGACAGTTTAAAAAATTCTTGTTGATCTTTCTGGGACTTGTAGTGCTTTTTCTGGTAGGTGGATACGCCTTTATTAATTATGTCCCTTATAGCGAAGGTGTACGTTCGGGTGAACTCATAAAGTTTAGCAGGAAAGGAGTAATGGTCAAAACATGGGAAGGTGAGATCAGCCAAGGTATCTCAGGTGCTCAGATTTTTGGCTTTTCGGTCCTCGACAGGGAAAAAGAAGTGATCGATGATCTGGTGCAATACGAAGGGCAATTTGTTAAACTCTATTATGTAGAAAAGTACCGGACATTTTTCTGGTGGGGCGATTCGAATTATTTTATTACCAAAGTTGAAAAAAGTCAATCCCCACACGCAAGAGAATGAAATTGGTCTAACGCGTGGAATCGAGCTTAGAAGCGGCTTCCTGATCGAGATACCAGGTCAAATTCCCGGATTCGGGTTCTACAAGGGATGCAGGATAACCAGAGTATAAGCCTTCTTCCCTGATAATTTCTCCTAGTTTTTCGGCCTTTGCCAGACCGGTAACCAGGAACACAATTCGAGCAGCTGTATTGATCACTCTTCCAGTCAAAGTAATCCTATTCTGGCCAGAATCGGGATGTTGTGCAACTTCACAAGTTCTGTCTGAATCCCACAGTTTTATCTGATGAGGGAATACCGATGCGGTATGACCGTCGTCGCCCATGCCCAAAATCAACAGATCGAACTGAGGTATCTCGTTTTTTAAAGGTAAATTTTCTTTCAGTATCCCCGAATAAGCCACTGCTTCTTCTTCAGGCATGTTTTCTCCTTTAATCCTATGTATATTCATTTCTGGAATATCGATCTTAGAGAAAAGATATTCCCGGGTCATCCTGTAATTGCTCTGATCATCAGAGGGTGGTACACAGCGCTCATCGCCCCAGTAAAAATGAACTTTACTCCAGTTTATTTTGGAGCTGTATTTGCTAGCCAAAACCTCGAAAACGATCTTTGGGGTACTGCCACCGGAAAGTGCCACATGGACCTCCTCCCGGTCTTTTAAGAAATCACAAAAAAATTCAGAAAATCTTTCCGCCAGCTCTTGTTTCGTATTATAGATTGAAATTATCACCGTTTAAGGAATTAACAAATTACACAGAAACCCGGATCATCGGCAAGGTATTCGCCGGGGTTCCTCCATGAATAGGCTCCGTCGAAAAGATCACCCGAATTTAAAGGTCCCCAGACACCGGCAGAATATCCATACATACGTATGTCTTGTCCATTTTTCCAATAATCGAGTATCGGATCCACAAATTCCCAGGCTGCTTCAACCTCATCGGCCCTGGCATACAGAGTAGCATCGCCTTGCATGGCGTCGAGTAAAAGCCTTTCATAGGCAGCCATAACGTTCGTTTCAACCAGGCTCGAATAATAGAAATCCAGGTTGGCTCGTTCTACTTTAAATCCCTGTCCGGGTACCTTAACACCAAATTTCAGCAAAATGCCCTCGTCTGGCTGAATTCTGATAATCAGCTTGTTATCTTTTTCGCTCATGCCTGAACTGGTAAATATATGATGATGCGGTTCTTTAAAATGAATAACCACTTCGGTGACTTTGGTGGGCATTCTTTTGGCGGTACGAACAAAGAAAGGCACATCTTTCCATCGCCAGTTGTCCACATAAAATTTTATAGCCGCATAGGTTTCTGTAGTCGATTCGGGATCAACACCTTCTTCTTCCCGGTATCCTTTAACCGGCTTCCCATTTATCTGTGAGGCGACATACTGAGCGCGTATGGTATTTTTAAAAAGGACTTGCTCATCGTTCATGATCCTTAACGATTTGAGCGCCTTAACTTTTTCATTGCGAATTTCTTCCGGCAAATCACTAATGGGCGGTTCCATCACCACCAGGGAGACAATCTGTAATAGGTGGTTCTGAAACATATCTCGAAGCGCGCCCGACTTATCGTAATATCCGCCTCTTTTTTCCACGCCTACCTGTTCGGCATTGGTGATCTCAACATGGTGGATATAATGCCTGTTCCATAGAGGTTCAAAAATACTGTTGGCAAAACGCGTTACCAGAAGGTTCTGAACAGTTTCTTTCCCGAGATAATGATCAATTCTGAATATCTGTGATTCCTTAAAATATTTTTGTAGTCCGCCATTGAGTTCCCGGGCCGATTTCAGATCATATCCAAATGGCTTTTCCACAATGAGTCTTCTCCATCCGTTTGAATCATCAGACAGGGACTGTTTTGATAAGTTTTTAGCGATAGTCTCATAAATATCAGGAGGTGTGGAGAGGTAGAATATGTAGTTACCATCGGTCCCAAGATCCTCGTTGAGTTTTTCGATACGGTCCTTTAATCCGCTATAATGGTCTGTATAGTCGCCACCGATATCCTGGTAATAAAGCAAATTGGAAAATTTTTCCAGTTTACCCTTGTCACCATTCTCCATAAGATCTTTCAAGTAAGGACTTTTGGTGACTACTTTTTCACGAAATTCCTCATCACTGAGATTACTTCGGCTGGTACCGAGGATCGCAAAATTGTCGGGAAGGAACCCACCCAGAAAAAGATCGTAAAGGGCCGGGATTAATTTACGGGCAGTTAAATCGCCCGATGCTCCAAAAATAATGAGCATTTGGTTCTCCGTTCTATTCATGTTCTAGTATTGAATCCACAGCTTATGCGATAGGAATGAATGCAAAATCGGGTTACAAATTTTTCACTTACATTTGATTTGATCCCTCAGAACGAATATAAAATTAATTTATGTATTCTCAGCCTGGACGGGACTGGCAAGTAATTTGCATCATTAAATTCTGATCTATGAAGGATTCTTATTACGATTTTGGACTTGTTGGCTTGGGAGTTATGGGTCGAAATTTCATTCTCAATGTAGCCGATAAAGGTTTTAAAGCCTACGGGTACGACCTCGATCCCGAACAGGTGGAAGCTTTGGTCCGTGAAGGCGGCGATCGGTCAAGGGTGAATGCTTCGGGTGATATTTCCCAATTTGTCAATTCCCTGCAAAAACCTCGTAAAATTATGTTGCTGGTACCGGCAGGTAAAATTGTCGATTCTGTCATAGAAAGCCTCCTGCCCCTTCTCGATGAGGATGATATTATTATAGATGGTGGAAATTCCTATTTCACCGATACAGACCGAAGAGAAACTTATCTGAGTGACCGGGGTATTCATTTCTTTGGTGCCGGTGTTTCAGGCGGGGCTAAAGGGGCCCGTATCGGCCCGAGTATTATGCCCGGCGGATCGGAAACTGCGTATAAAGAAGTTCAGACCATTTTCGAAGCCGTGGCAGCCGATTTTGAAGGAGAACCGTGCGTAGCTTACCTCGGCCCTAAATCTGCCGGAAACTATGTAAAAATGGTTCATAATGGCATCGAATATGGCTTAATGCAATTGACTTCTGAAATCTATGATATTCTGAAAAAGGCTGGGGGTTTAAACAACGATGAATTGCACCAACTCTTTGGTCATTGGAATCGGGGTCGGCTACAGTCGTTTTTGGTCGAGATTTCTTCCGATATTTTTAGTAGAAAAGAAGAGGGTGATACAGAAAGTCTGATCGATCTTATCCTCGACAAGGCCAAACAAAAGGGTACGGGAAAATGGACCTCGCAAAATGCGATGGACCTGGGAATTCCTGTTCCTACGATCGATGTATCGGTAAGTATGCGGGAAATTTCGGCCTTAAAGGATGATCGGATAGCTGCTGAAAAGCGCTACCCAAAAAAAAAGCCGGCCACAATAGATAAAGAAAAGTTAAGCCAGCTGGCAGAACAGGCAATGTATTTTGCCTTTATTGTCACTTATTCCCAGGGTATGCATCAATTGTCGGAAGCTTCGAAGGAATATGGCTACCAACTCAATCTCACCACCATCGCAAAAATTTGGAGGGCTGGGTGTATTATTCGGGCAGCTTTACTAGAGGATATTGCACATGCCTATCAGGAAGAGGAGGCGCTCGAAAATCTATTGCTGTCATCATCTTTTGAAGACAAGGTTAAATCTACTGTAGGATCGGCACGCGAACTAATTACCTATGCGGTAAACAACGGGATTCCACTGCCTGGTTTATCGAACTGCCTGACTTATTTTGATGCCTATACCTCCGGACGCTTACCGCTAAATCTGATCCAGGCTCAGAGAGATTACTTTGGATCTCACACCTACGAGCGACTCGATAAGGAGGGAAGCTTCCATACCGAATGGGAATAATGATTGCAGAGTTGTTTAAAAATTAAATACCCTGCTTATATTAAACCCAAAGTAAATATCACCCTTACTCCAATCGCCTACAGCATTGCCCAGGAATCCACTTTCGAAGGTTGGTTGGGCATTGGTAAAATGCAGTTGGAATACATGGCCGCCAGTCTCGATATCGACCCCTAACGAAAGGGGATTCACAAAGGGAGATCCACTTGCCCTGTTTAAGTGCCAGCCATAATCTACATTAATACTCCATCGTTTACCTACTTTATACCGACCACCCAGGCCCAGTGCAAACTGACTATTATCCTGGGGTTCATAGTCTACATAACCTTCATAGAAATAGGTGGGCATGAGTTCAACCGAAAGTCGTTCTGTTACTTTCCTCGAAATCAGCAATTGCTGGGTAAACGAAATCCTGTCACTAAAGTCTACAGGCCGTAAGATCAGTGCTTCCTCCAGCAATGTATTTACAGCAACCTGGCTATAGCCTACAATTGTAATCGGAAATCCGACTTGCTGTCGTCCTAACCGGTATTTACTATTCATCTCATAGGTCTTATTAAAGGAGTGTCTGGAGATACTCAGGTTAAACCCATCGGTAAACCCATAAATGAGTTGTAGTCTGGTATTGGCAAAATCAAGCCCGAAAAAGTCGTCTATGCCATTTTTTATACTTCCGAATCGGTGGGAAATAACAAAGTAAAATTCACGTTTGTTAACCAGTTTTGTAGATTCGAAGTTCACAATTTTTAAGCCTTTGAAGGCAGCTATGGTTATATCAAGGCTATCCGCCTTATCAATTTCATTCAACAAATCGTCTTGAGAGAAGGCCAGTTGAGGAAGAAAGAACAGAAGAAATAATAGTTTTTTGACTTGCATGGCGTTGTGGGTGTGCTCAATATCTATTAGACAAGATACCAGAATTATCATATAGTTGCCTAAATCCGGATAAAATAAAAACTGAATCTTAAACAAGAACTTGTTTAGTCCTTAGAAGTCGGCTCGCAACCAATTGGCAATTTCTCGATCTTACTTATATATCCACACATATACTGCTATGAAAAAATTATCTCTCACCACTGCTCCACGTTTATTCTTGTCCCAAACAGTATCTTTACTGATCCTGATAATATTTTTTATCTTTAGTTCCTGTACAGGAAGTGATGAAACAGAAGATATGCCGATGTCCGGTAATGAAGTCGATGAAGAAATGATGCCGGGGTCATTGTCTTACTCAGCTGACATCAGACCGATTATACAAAGTAATTGTTTGACCTGTCATGGCAATCCTCCCACCAATAGTGCCCCTATGTCTCTTACAACGCTTAACGAAGTCCGGGATGCGATAAACAACCGAAGTTTACTGCCCAGGATAAATAGTAATTCAAATCCGATGCCACCTGACGGACTTTTACCTTTGGCTGCGAGGCAGGCCATCGCTGACTGGGCTGACCTTGGATTTCCAGAATGAAAATATTCTTAAACATAATCCTAAGCATACTTCTCGGCCTGAATGTATTTTTCCAGACGGGGGAGCGTTATAAAACCAAAAATGGTGAGATAAGCATCAATGCCTCCACACCCTTGGAAGATATCAATGCATTAAACAGCAAGGTAAGTGCCATTTTGGACCCTGCTACCGGTAATTTTGCTGTAGTCATGCTGGTAAAAGAGTTCGAGTTCGACCGGAAGCTGATGCAGGAGCATTTCAACGAAAACTACATGGAATCTGACAGGTACCCCAAAGCCACATTTAGCGGCCAGATCGAAAATTTTAAAATTGCAGATCTAAAATCTGCTCCCACAAAATATAGAATAAATGGTAAGATTAGTATCCATGGGGTCTCCCGCCCTTTAATTGCTGATATATTACTTAGTAAAAAATCAGCTGGTATCAAGCTTAGTTCCAATTTTGTTGTCCGTCCGGAAGAACATGAAATTGAAGTACCGCGAATAGTATTTAAAAAAATTGCCCAGGAAGTCCAGGTTTCAGTAGAATTGGATTTATTTCCCGATTGATTCCTTATCGCACATCCCTCTTAGGCGATCCTATTTGCTGAGGTACATCTTACGACGGGTATAAAGATTATAAAACTCATCGTCCTTTAAGCTGTCTATAAACAATATACTTTCGCCTGTGCTTTTCATTTCAGGCCCCAGGTTTTTGTTTACATTGGGGAATTTATTAAAGGAAAATACAGGCTGTTTTATAGCATATCCTTCTAATTCCGGATCGAAGGTGAAATCTTTTACCTTCTTTTCGCCAAGCATGACCTTAGTGGCATAGTTTACATAGGGTTCTCCATAAGCCTTGGCGATAAAGGGTACCGTTCTGGACGCCCGTGGATTGGCCTCAATTATATATACCATATCATCTTTAATAGCGAACTGTATATTGATAAGGCCTACGGTATTAAGTGCCAGGGCGATACTTTTGGTGTGGTCTTTAATTTGCTGCATAACAAACTCTCCCAGATTAAAGGGAGGTAAGGTAGCATTTGAGTCTCCACTATGTATGCCACAGGGTTCGATATGTTCCATGATCCCAATGATGTAGATGTCATTTCCATCACAAATGGCATCGGCTTCTGCTTCGATAGCGCCATCCAGATAATGATCCAACAGCAATTTGTTGTTGGGGATCTTTCTCAGAAGATCAACCACATGTTCTTCCAATTCGGTCTCGTTTATCACAATTTTCATACCCTGACCCCCTAATACATAAGAAGGGCGCACCAGAAGCGGAAATTTGAGGTCTTTGGCCAGTTCCAGTGCCTCATCGGCGCTTTCTGCCACACCAAATGGAGGATAAGGAATATTATTCTTCTTTAGCAATCTTGAGAAGCTACCCCGATCTTCGGCAAGGTCTAGCGAACTGAAACTGGTTCCCATGATCTTGATCCCGTATTTATCGAGTTTCTCAGCCAGCTTCAGAGCGGTTTGGCCACCGAGTTGTACAATTACACCTTCCGGTTTTTCATGCAGGATGATATCGTAAATATGTTCCCAAAAAACAGGCTCGAAATAGAGCTTATCGGCCGTATCAAAATCCGTGGATACGGTTTCCGGATTGCAGTTAATCATTATGGTTTCATAACCACATTCGGCGGCGGCCAGTACGCCGTGAACACAGCAGTAGTCGAATTCGATACCCTGTCCTATCCGGTTAGGTCCCGAACCCAGAACAACAATTTTTTTCCGGTCCGTGACGATGCTGTCATTAGCCACATAGCGTTCCCCTTCGGCAGATTCGATCTCTTCCTCAAAGGTAGAATAGTAATAGGGTGTCATCGCCTTGAACTCGGCAGCACAGGTATCTACCAGTTTATAAACACGGTTAATGCTGAGTGCCATCCTTTTGTTATGAACCTCAGATTCATAGCAATCGAGCATGTGGGCAATTTGCCTGTCGGCAAAACCTTTTTGCTTGCCTTCGAGTAAGAGGTTTTTTGGCAGATTTTCTATGGTATATTTCGATATTTCCTTCTCGAGAAAATGGAGCTCCTCATATTGTTTGAGGAACCACATATCGATCTTGGTGATTTCGTGGATCCTGCTCAAAGGAATACCCAGCTGGATGGCGTCGTAGATCACAAAAACACGATCCCAGCTTGGTACGGTCAGTTTGCTGATGATCTTTTCGTAGTTCTTATATCCCTTGCCATCCGCTCCCAGTCCGTTGCGTTTGATCTCCAAAGACTGTGTTGCCTTGTGCAGGGCTTCCTGGAAAGATCGGCCTATGCCCATTACCTCACCCACCGATTTCATCTGGAGCCCCAGAGTACGGTCTGAACCTTCAAATTTGTCGAAATTCCATCGTGGAATTTTCACGATCACATAGTCGAGCGTAGGTTCAAAAAGAGCCGAAGTAGATTGGGTGATCTGGTTTTCAAGTTCATCTAGGCTATAACCAATGGCCAGTTTGGTCGCTACTTTTGCGATGGGGTAACCCGTGGCTTTCGAAGCCAGAGCGGAAGACCTTGATACACGTGGATTGATCTCAATCGCGATGATATCTTCTTTTTCATCCGGACTAACGGCAAACTGCACATTACATCCGCCTGCAAAATCACCGATGTTTCGCATCATTTTGATCGCCATATCGCGCATACGCTGGAAGGTGGTATCGGAAAGCGTCATGGCAGGGGCCACGGTAATCGAATCACCGGTATGGATTCCCATAGGGTCCATATTTTCTATGGTACAAATGATCACCACATTATCGTTCTTATCCCGGAGCAGTTCCAACTCATATTCCTTCCAGCCGATCAGTGCCTTATCGATCATTACCTCGTGTATGGGGGATACCTCCAGCCCACGGCTCAGCAAATTGTCAAAATCCTTCGGGTCGTGAACGATAGAGGCACCAGCGCCTCCAAGTGTATATGATGCTCTGATCACCAACGGAAAACCGAATTCCTGAGCGATCTCCTTCCCTTTCAAAAATGAGGTGGCAGAAGCCTGGGGCGGCATACCGATATCGATCTTCAGCATAAGTTCCCTGAACTGTTCGCGGTCTTCGGTGATGTTGATCGCCTCGATATCTACTCCGATTATTTCAACCTTGAAATCTTCCCAAATACCCTTTTCATCTGCTTCTATACATAAATTCAAGGCGGTTTGCCCTCCCATGGTAGGTAGGACTGCATCGATATCAGGGTGGCGTTTTAAGATATCAACGATCGACCTGGTATTCAGCGGAAGGAGGTAGACATGGTCGGCCATGGTAGGGTCGGTCATGATCGTTGCAGGATTGCTGTTGATCAAAACGGTTTTTATACCATCTTCTCTTAATGAACGTAACGACTGGGATCCAGAGTAGTCGAATTCACATGCCTGGCCAATAATGATGGGTCCTGAACCGATGATTAGGACCGTGTTTAAATCTTTTCTTTTGGGCATCTTATTTTTTGATTATTGAGGTATAGACAAAAAAAAGGTGTTACCTGATGAAAGTAACACCTTATTAATTATTGTTCTGGCTATCATTATTTTTTGTGTCTGGGATCGGAGGATACACTTAATTTCTTTCTCCCTTTTGCCCTTCTCCGAGCCAATATTTTCCTGCCGCTCACAGAGGCCATACGCTCTCTGAAACCATGTTTGTTCCTTCTCTTCCTTTTAGATGGCTGATATGTTCTTTTCATTCCGGAGAATTTTTTTGATAAATAAGCCGCACAGGCGACTTAGGGTACTAAAATCTGGCCGCAAATATACAAAGAGTTTTTGCTTTGCCAAATCGGAATGAAAAAATAATTCGGATAGATTTGTTACTTTTGCGGCATCTTTTAATCGCCCGACATGCTCCTTATGAGAAGTTACTTCATCAGGCTTATCGTACTGTTTTTTTGCACTGGTTTGTGGAGTCAGCATGCATTGCATTATACCCTTAAAAAGGGCGATACCTATGTTATTGAGCAAAACGCTCAACAACTCATAACACAGCAGATCGAGGGGGTAACTCACGAATTGGAGAATACGATAAAGGGTAAAATGGAATTCAAAGTAGCAGAGGTTAAAAACGACCTTTATGAAATTGACATGGTGTTTCTAAACCTCGGCATGCGAATGAACTCTAATCTCCAGGGAGAACTTATGAGTGTCGATGCCAGTAAGGTTGTTGAAGGAGATGCGCAGTCCAGAATATTTAATAGTCTGCTCAATATCCCTGTGCGCCTGATACTGGCAAAAAGTGGTGATGTACTCTCTGTTCAAGGTGGTGACAGCCTGATCAGCAAGATGACCAATGCTTCAGGCATTACCGATGAGGTTTCGAAAAATGCCCTGGCAGCATCCTTGAGAAATGAATTTGGTTCCGAGGCGCTCTCCAACAGTTTTGAGCAGATGACATATATCTATCCTGATGATGAGGATACTTTACCAAGTAGTTGGGAAAACGAATACAGCGGAAAACTATCCGCAAAGAATATATGGACGCTCGAGAAATCCACTACGGCTGAAAACCACATAAAGGGACAGGCCGATATCGAAATGGAAATTGAAGATTCTAGCACGAGTATGTCCTTAAGCGGGAAGCAGGAAACCACGATTACGGCCGATAGTAAAACCGGCTTTATCCTCGATATGTTAGTCGAAGGGTATTCCGAGGGCACCGCCATGACCACTCAAACCGGGGATATGGAAATACCCACCACTGTGAAATCGACTACGAGTTACAAATTAATCAGAAATTGATATGTTCAATAAAATCATAAAAATAATATTGGCGGCTCTTATTTTAGGGTACGCAGGATATCAGTTCGCAGAAGGCAATATCGGGAATGGAATTTCCCTTATCCTTCTAGCATTGGTTTTCATTTTCCTTTATTTTAGAAACGAACTCATCTTACTGGCATTTTTACGCATGAGGAAACAAGATCTGGACGGTACACAAAAATGGCTGGAAAAGATCAAAAATCCAGAAGCTGCGCTGACCCAAAAGCAACAAGGTTACTACAACTACCTCTATGGAATTATTTATTCTCAAAAGAATCTTACCCAGGCGGAGAAATATTTCAAAAAGGCGTTGAAACTGGGATTAAACATGGATTATGATGTGGCCATGGCCAAATTAAGCCTGGCTGGGATTGCGATGCAAAAAAGACGAAAGCGTGAAGCAACAACCCTTTTGCAGGAAGCCAAAAAACTCGATAAGAATAACATGTTGACCGAGCAGATCAAAATGATGCAACAGCAGATGAAGCGAATTTGAACTAACGGCTAGCGGTATAATACCCTTTATTAGGGATCTGAATGATATATTTCTTAGCTGATGAGTTATTCAGATGAGGCTCCCGTAGCCAGGGGTTATGCCTTTTTAGAATCTTGTAATTTATCCCATACTGTGCGGCGAATTCAGCAAAATTCTCTACGGGTTCGTCGATCTCCACATTAAAAGTAGGCACCGCCTTATATAAATCCTGGTTCTCGATCTGATAACCGTACTTCTCAGGATTATTGAGAATCTCTTTGATGGCCAGGATACGAAAAACATAGCGCCCGGTTTCCTCTCCCAGAAGAAGATCATAATAGTCATCTGCCTGCTGGATATTCATAAACTTTTTAATAGAACCGTAGCCGGCATTATAGGAAGCCGCCGCAAGGGTCCAGCTGCCAAATTTCTCTTTATACCTTTTCAGATATCTACAGGCAACATCGGTGGCTTTTTCCAGATGGTAGCGTTCGTCTACATTCGAATTAACTTCCAGACCATATTCGCGGCCGGTGGCCTTCATGATCTGCCAGAAACCAGTGGCACCGGCAGGTGAAACCGTATTCTGAAGACCGCTTTCTGCCACAGCCAGGTATTTAAAATCTTCCGGGACATTGTGTTTCCTTAAAATCGGTTCGATAATAGGAAAGTATTTATGGGCCCGTTTCATCAACAGCAAGGCATTGGACTGCCAATAGGTATTGACCAAGAATTCCCTGTCTATCCGTTCCATGATCTCAGGATCTTCCTGCGGTACTTTCTCTCCTGCAAAGACCAGGTTTTCCGGAATATCGATCGCCGAGATCGTATACTCAGGAGCAACGTTCTTATCGCCATCTTTAGCCTCTGTTTCCTTCGTGATCTCGATGGGATCTACCGGATTTCTTTGTACTGCAAAAACAAGGGTACTGATCACAAAGACCACACCCAGAATCATCAATATTTTCTTCAACACCACCATTATTATAAAATTGATTGTTTATTCAAAGGTATTAAATAGAACTCCCTTCCTCCAAAATAATTGTGGGTAAGCGTTGATTAAACCATCTAAACCGGTTTAATATCATGGTGTGCGTTCCACCTTTCACCTGGAGGCAATCGTTGATATACTGAATCGGAAACACCGCATCTCTATCCCCGTGTATGTGTATCAACCCAGGGTGCTGTTCCTTTTGTTTCCAGCGCACCATCTGATCTATCGACCAATCGATATAATACTTGTCGCGTATCGAAAGGTATTGCTCATAAAGCTCAAGCCTTTTGGTGACCGTTTCTCCAAAAGCGTACTTCGCCAGAAGCTCAACATTGTTGACCAATCCCGTGGGAAGCAGTTTGTGGATCTTGGTATATTTGGCAAAGATCAGACGTTTGGGAAGCTCTTTCTGGTTCTTTACGCTCGAGATAATAATAAGCTTCTTCACCGGGATTAACCGTGCCATTTCCTGTACCAGAATACCCCCGAAGGAAACACCGATCAATACCGGTTCTTCATGCTTAATACGATCACACATCGCCTGAGCATATTCCTCCAGGGTCATTCCGCGTTTGGGAACGAACCACTCGAGTCTATGGGTTTCGAAACGATCCGTGTCTAACTGGATATTCTTGAAAATAGTGGAATTTGCTGCCATCCCGGGCATCAGATAGACATGAATTTTTGATCGAACCATACGGTGTTTAGTGTGGTAATTTCTAGGAAATTAGCATTTTTTTTGCTACTTTTGTCCACTGGTTGTAAATTAATTACTCTGGGTGTTATTGTTTGAAATTACGATTCTTAGCTATCGTAATTTTTTTATCTGAAACCACACTAAATTCTAACTATATGAGTGAAGTAACCATTAAGGACAATAGTTTCTTGCGACAATTTGAAACTAGGGTTGACGGGCATTTGGCCAAAATTGAATACTCTTCGCAAGAACGCAAAGTATTCCTCACCAAACTCGTAATACCGGAGGAAATCTCCAAAGATGGATTTAAAGAAGATTTTATTAAAGGCGTATTACATCATATCCAGGGGCAAAATCTCAGAGTAGTACCAACCAGTCCGCAGATCGCCGGATTTTTAAGAAAAAACAGACAGTATAAAGAGATGCTTCCGGTAGGTATACGTATATGATAAAATTATGTCAGAAATCCGATAGTAAAAGCGATTTCTACACAAAAAATCAAAGCCCGGTTTAGAACAGCCGGGTTTTTTTATGCTAGTTTTGCAAAGCAGGTTCCAGGCTCTTAAACCTCACTATCCCTTCCAGATCCATTTCCTGTAACTCTACCTTCAGCATAGAATTGACCAGTTCCGGATCCCACGGAGTTCTCACCCTGACATAATTTTCGGTAAATCCGTACATATACCCCTTTTTATTCTCGCCCTCCAGCAATACTGAACGCTGGCTGCCTATTTGCGATGCATAAAAGGCCCTGCGTTTTTTGGCCGAGAGTCCCCTGAGCATTTTACTTCTCTTTTTTCGAACCTCCGGTAAGACATTCCCCGGCATTAGAGCAGCTGTAGTATTATCCCGCTCACTATAGGTAAAAACATGAAGGTAAGAGATGTTCAGATCATTGAGGAATTGGTATGTTTCCAGAAAATCTTCGTCGGTTTCACCAGGAAATCCCACGATGACATCTACTCCGATACACGCATCGGGCATTTTTTCCTTTATCTTTTGAACTTTTTTGGCGTAGAGGTTGCGTTGGTATCTCCTCCGCATGAGATTTAGTATTCTATCGCTACCGCTCTGAAGCGGTATATGGAAATGAGGTACAAAAGTTGTGCTAGTGGCTACAAAGTCGATGATCTCATTCCGCAATAAATTGGGTTCGATAGAAGAGATGCGAATGCGCTGAATATCTTCAACCTTATCCAGGGCCTGAACAAGATCATAAAAAGTATGATCGTGCTTTTTATTCCCGAATTCTCCTTTGCCGTAATCGCCTATGTTAACACCGGTTAACACGATTTCCTTTATGCCCTGCTCCGCGATCTTCCTCGCATTATCGATGACATTTTCGAGAGTATCACTTCTCGAGATTCCCCTGGCGAGTGGTATAGTACAGAAACTGCATTTATAATCGCATCCGTCCTGGACCTTTAAAAAGGCACGTGTGCGATCGCCAATGGCATAACTGCCCACATAAAAGTTGGCGTCCTCGATCTCGCAGGAATGAATAACCCCCTGATGCTTCTTATTCAGATCATCGAGGTATTCCAGAATGTTAAATTTCTCCGTAGCGCCCAATACAAGGTCTACACCATCTAAAGATGCGATTTGCTCTGGTTTTAGTTGGGCATAGCAGCCAATGGCCACAATAAATCCATCAGGATTATGCTTAAGTGCCTGCCTTACAATCAACTTAAATTGCTTGTCGGCGTTTTCCGTTACCGAACAGGTATTGATTACATATATATCTGCCGCCGTATCAAATTCGACGCGCTCGTAACCTTCGCCGGTAAACTGACGTGCTATAGTAGAGGATTCTGAAAAATTCAGTTTACAACCCAGCGTATGGAAGGCTACTCGTTTATTCATAAATACTATCAAAATCAAATTGGGGCAGCAAAGATACCAACTTCCCGCAAAATGCCACTGAAGCAAGTTCGAATGCTCTGCCTATAGCCTAATGGGGATAATTACGCCATTTTTTAGTGATTTCGAAAACATGATTCAAAATGTCTTCTTCTACCTTATCGAAGGTAACTCCTCTGCGGGCCATCATTACCTCAGCGGCTTCAAAGGCTTTCTTAGGATAGTAAGTAGAAAATCCGGTGGCTCCTCCCCAACTGAAGCTGGGTATAAAATTTCTGGGAAATCCCGGTACATAAATATTCGAATTTACCCCGATCACGGTCCCGGTATTGAACATTGTATTAATAGCTGTTTTACTATGGTCGCCCATCATCAGTCCACAGAACTGCAAGCCGGTTTGTTCGAAACGTTCAGTGGAATAATTCCACAGTCTCACTTTTGCGTAATTATTTTTAAGATTCGAATTATTGGAGTCGGCCCCTATATTGCACCACTCTCCCAGGACAGAATTTCCCAGGTAACCGTCATGGCCTTTACTGGAATAGCCAAAGATGACCGAATTATTGATCTCACCACATACCTTGCCATAGGGTCCTACCGTAGTTGGGCCATAGATCTTGGCTCCCATCTTTATGACTGCTTTCTCACAAAGGGCAAGGCCGCCACGGATCATATTCCCCTCCAATATCTCCGAGTTTTTTCCCAGATATATAGGCCCATTTGAAGCGTTCAATATGCTGTATTCTACCTTAGCACCCTTTTCAAGGAATATATTTTCAGGATTTATCACACTATTGGTATCGGAGATGGGCTCGCTCTTTCTTCCTTTAGTGATCAACTCAAAATCTGCCTGAAGTGCCTCGGCATTCCGTGAGAATATGTCCCATGTATTTTCAATTCTGAAAGTTGAACCCTCATATTTAATAGTATTAAAACTATCGCGTATAAATTCCTGGAGGTGGATCATTCGTACAGTAAGCTATGACCACTTCTCCGGTTAAAAGGGCCTCCCCTGCTTTTAATTTCATGATTTGTTCCGCAAGCACTATATCCGGAACAAAGGAAGCATCGATCATTATGTTAACCGACGCTGTTTTCAAGGGGTATTTGGTGCTGAGGTATTGCTCGGTCCTGGTACTGGTTGGCTGGTTAAGTATGGCCTCCCATTTTTCTCTAATAGTAAGAATCCCTATCCTGATTTCTGCCACCGGTCTGGTAAAGGTAAAGGGCAGCAAAGAATCTCTCATCGGTCCATCAAAGAGTACGTGGTTCATCTCGGTTATTTTTGATAAAAGTATAAAAATAACGCCCCCGATGAGAATCGGGGGCGTTTAGCTATCTTTTTACGATAAACGGATCATTCTTCCTGAGAACTGGCAGTACTGGCCGCCTTGTCCTCTGCCGGTTTAGTTTTTTTAAACTTTCCGTACTTGCTCTTAAATTTGTCGATCCTTCCTGCCGTATCAACCAATTTAGCCTTCCCGGTATAGTAAGGATGAGAAGTTCTTGAGATCTCGAGTTTTACCAAAGGATATTCAACACCTTCTATAGTGATGGTCTCTTTGGTATCTGCAGTAGACTTGGTGATAAAAACATCGTCGTTCGACATATCCTTAAAGGCTACTAGTCTGTAATTCTTAGGGTGAATATCTTTTCTCATATCTCTTCTTCTGGCTTTTAGCGGCTGCAAATTTAATCATTTTTATATTATACAGCAATCTCCCGGACAAAAAAGAATTCTCAAAATCGCTATCTTTATTTGTAACAAAAATATTATATCCAATACTAACAATCTACAAACCTAAAGAAAGAAAACATGGAAGAAAATCAACCTAAAACCGGAAAATATTCCCTTAATTTCGGACTAATCCTGGGCCTGATCAGTGTGGTCTTTGCCGTCATGCTCTATACGATGGATGCCCATACCTCTCAGGATCCTTCAAACACCGTGATTAGTATTGTGATCATGGTGGCCGTCATTATTTGGGGTATCATCAGTTTTAAAAAAGCCAACCAGGGTTTCCTGAGTCTTGGCCAGGCGGCCAAATTGGGCGCCGGAATCGCCCTGATCGGTGGCCTCATCGGGGTAATCTATATGATGTTACTATCCAATGTACTGGATCCTGAATTTGCCACAAAGATCGCTGAACTCCAGAAAGCTAAAGCCGAATCTGAAGGAATGATGAGCCCGGAGCAAATCCAGCAACAATACGATGGTACCATTAACTATTTCTGGTTCTCATACCCGGTCATCCTGGTTTTTAATATCCTGGCAGGCCTCGTTATCGGTTTTATTGGCGGACTTATCCTGAAGAAAGCGAAACCAGACTATTAAAGGTTAAAAATTGTACTTTTGAGAGGAATTCATGAAACCGCCTATGAACCTTTCGATAGTAATTCCCTTACTTAACGAAGAAGAATCATTAAAAGAATTGCACGATTGGATTGCACAGGTTATGCAATCCAATCATTTTTTGTACGAACTCCTGTTTATCGATGATGGAAGTACCGATAATTCCTGGAACATCATTGAGGCCCTTGCTTCCGAGAATCCACAGGTAAAAGGTATCCGCTTCTTAAAGAATTTTGGCAAGTCACAGGCCTTGCATGCCGGATTTGAGGTGGCACAAGGCGAAGTGGTAATCACTATGGATGCAGATCTTCAAGATAATCCGGAGGAAATACCGCAGCTGTATAAACTTATAAAAGAAGAAAACTTTGACCTTATTTCAGGCTGGAAGAAAAAGCGGTTCGACTCCATGCTGGCCAAAAATATCCCATCTAAAATTTTCAATTGGGCAGCAAGAAAGTCATCCGGCGTTAAGTTGCACGACTTCAATTGCGGACTAAAGGCGTTTAGAAACGATGTCATCAAGAATATTGAGGTCTCAGGAGAAATGCATCGTTATATACCGGTCTTGGTAAAGAATGCCGGCTTTTCCAGAATTGGGGAAAAAGTAGTGCAGCATCAGGCAAGGAAATATGGTAAGACCAAGTTTGGGGTAGAACGGTTTATCAACGGTCTGCTCGACCTTATCACAATCTGGTTTGTCTCTAAATTTGGCAAACGGCCTATGCACCTTTTCGGGGCGCTGGGAGTGTTGATGTTCCTGATTGGTTTTGGTTTTGCCCTTTATCTGGGAATAGATAAGCTTTTTATCAATCCCACCGGACGTCTTTTATCAGACAGACCGCAGTTTTATGTCTCGCTTACCGCAATGATCATTGGTACTCAATTCTTTCTTGCGGGCTTCCTGGGCGAGATTGTACTTAGAGCGAAAAAAGAAGGCCCAAGCTATAATATTTTTAAAAAACTCAATATCTGATCTGGTATCAGGGTTCCCATTGAAACCTCTGATCGATAATCAATTTAAATGTTCACTGGTATGGGTAATGGTGAAATCTACCTACTTTTGCAGCATGTTCAGGAGGTGTTGAATAATCACCTCTAAAAAATTATCGGTTGCTGATAGCAACTCAAGTAAATGGCTTGGAATTCTGTTGTAATTTTACTTTAACAATACGATATTATTTAATGGATACAATTAGATCGACAGCAAAGAAATGGCTTGGTGACTTTTTCGACCCCTCGGTTCGCACAGAAGTGCAGCAGCTGCTCGATGGGGACGTCAACGAACTCAATGACCGATTTTATAAAAACCTGGAATTCGGTACCGGCGGCATGCGCGGGGTTATGGGTGCAGGCACCAATCGCATTAACAAATATACGCTGGGGAAAAGTACACAGGGCCTGAGTAATTATTTAAGGAAGGTCTACCAGGGACAATCGATAAAAGTGGTTATCGCCTATGACTGCCGACACAACAGCGATACTCTGGCACGTACAGTAGCCGAAGTATTCTCGGCCAATGATATTAAGGTATTTCTTTTCTCTGCCTTAAGGACTACACCCGAACTATCGTTCGCTGTACGCCATCTGGGATGCCATGCCGGAGTGGTGCTTACCGCTTCTCATAATCCACCCGAATATAATGGATATAAGGTATACTGGACCGACGGCGGACAGATTGTTCCCCCTCAGGACCAGGAAATCATCGATGAGATCAACTCCCTGGAATATGAGGACATCCGCTTCGAGGCCAATCAGGCTCTGATAGAGCTGATAGACCATGACGTAGATGAAGCATTTTTTGAAGCCTCGGTAAAAAATGGAACTTTTAATACCGAAGCCAAGAACGATTTCAGCATTGTATTTACATCACTCCATGGGACTTCGATTACCGCTATTCCTGAAGTGTTGAAAAGGGCTGGATATACCAATGTTACAATAATTGACGAACAGGCAGCGCCCGATGGCGATTTTCCTACGGTGGACTCCCCCAACCCTGAAGAACCGGAGGCGCTTAAAATGGCCATAGAAAAAGCTGAAGAGATCAACGCAGATATGGTAGTGGGCACCGATCCTGATAGTGATAGGCTGGGTATTGCAGTTCGTGATTACGAAGGGAAAATCCAACTTCTAAACGGCAACCAAACCATGCTTTTGATGACACGGTTCCTGCTGGAAGAGAAAAAGAAAAAAGGATTCGCCGGAAACGAATTTATCGCCAGTACTATTGTATCCACACCAATGATGGAGCAATTGGCCAAGGCTTATGGGGTAGAGTGTAAAACCTCCCTGACCGGCTTTAAATGGATTGCAAAAATGATCCAGGACTACCCGAATCAGCACTTCATCGGCGGAGGGGAAGAAAGTTTTGGATTTATGGTGGGCGACTTCGTACGAGACAAAGACGCCGTAACCTCAACACTTCTGGCCTGTGAAATTGCGGCCCAGGCAAAAGCCAGAGGAAGCTCTTTTTATAATGAGCTCATCACCTGTTTTATCGCCTATGGTTTCTACAAAGAACGATTGATCTCCATTACCAAAAAGGGGATTCAAGGTGCAGAGGAGATTGTAAAGATGATGGATGACTTGAAACACAACCCATTGGAAGAACTCGATGGTTCAAAAGTTGTGCGCATCGATGACTATAACAGTTCCGTTTCAACCAATAGATTAGACGGTATTACCCATCCTCTGTTGCTTCCTAAATCCAATGTTTTGATATATACTGCAGAAGATGGTACCCGCATGGCGGCAAGACCCAGTGGAACAGAACCCAAGATCAAATTCTATTTTAGCGTAAATACATCCTTGGAAAATAAGGAGGCATTAGAAACAACATCATCTCAGCTCGATAGTAAGATCGACCGGATAATTAGCGAACTCAAGCTCGATTAATGGAATATTTCAGGAAAATCTTGCGCTTTGCAGGCCCCTATCGCAGATATGGCTATTTAAATATATTCTTCAATATTCTTTATGCCCTTTTTAGCGCGTTGTCTTTTGCAGCCTTGATCCCAATGCTCGATGTGCTATTCGATAAAACCAAAAAAGTACTTACCGCACCGGTATATTCGGGAATGGGAAATATGAAAGAATTCCTTATGGAGTACATTAATTACCATCTCACCGCTTTTTCCGGGGATGATGAAATGAAAGGGCTGGTACTCGTTATCGGCTTGGTACTCACGCTTTTCCTGTTGAAAAATATATTTAATTACCTGGCGATGTACTTCATAACATTCCTGAGGAACGGCGTACTGAAAGATGTAAGGAATGCGATGTATAAGAAGATCGTGGAACTCCCGATCTCATTTTTTTCAGAAAAAAAGAAAGGTGATGTTATCGCCCGCATCTCTTCAGATGTTCTCGAAATACAACATTCATTTCTGTCTATTCTCGAATTGATCGTCCGGGAGCCGTTGACAATATTGTTTACCATCCTGGTGATGTTTTCCATAAGTACGAAACTAACGCTATTTGTGTTCATCTTTATCCCTATCGCAGGCATGATCATATCGCGCATTGGCAAGTCCTTAAAAAAACAATCGGCCAGGGTCCAGGTTGAACAGGCAGAATTTCTGTCGATTGTAGAAGAGACATTAAGCGGTTTAAGAGTCGTCAAAGCTTTTAACGCTGAGTCCAGATTTTCTCGGGTATTCCAAAATTCTACCGAACGCTTCTTTAAATTCTCAAATAAACTTTTAAACCGTCAGAACCTGGCCTCACCTACAGGGGAATTTCTGGGAATTCTGGTCATAGGAGTGCTCTTATGGTTTGGAGGAAAAATGGTACTTGTAGACGGCAGCCTTGATGCCTCCTCTTTTATCGCTTATATGGGGCTGGCCTATAACATCCTAACTCCGGCTAAAGCAATCAGTAAGGCCTCTTATGGTGTTCGAAAGGGCAATGCCGCCGCGGAGCGGGTTCTGGAGATCCTGGAAACAGAGAATACAATAAAAGAAAAAACCGAGGCAATCGAAAAATTGGATTTTACCTCTGGGATTAGCCTTATTAGTGTTTCTTTTAAGTATGAAGATGAATTTGTTTTAAAAGATTTCAGCCTGGAGGTCCCTAAGGGCAGTACGGTGGCACTAGTAGGGCAATCGGGCAGCGGTAAAAGTACGATAGCGAATTTGGTCACTCGTTTTTACGATGTAACCGAGGGCCAGATAAAGATCGATAATGTTGACATCAAGGACCTGAAAAAGAAATCGCTGCGCGATCTGATCGGTTTGGTTACTCAGGATTCCATTTTATTCAACGATACGGTAAAGAACAATATTTCATTGGGCAAGCACGATGCCACAGAAGAAGAGATTGTTGAAGCCGCGAAAATTGCAAACGCCCATGAATTTATAATCGATCTTCCCAAGGGTTATGACACCAATATCGGAGACGGTGGTAATAAGCTGAGTGGCGGACAAAAACAACGTCTTTCCATCGCCCGGGCTGTGCTGAAAAACCCACCTGTTATGCTGCTAGATGAAGCCACCTCGGCCCTGGATACCGAAAGTGAACGACTGGTGCAAGATGCCTTGGAGAATATGATGCAAAACCGAACTTCGATCGTAATTGCACATCGTTTGTCTACCATTCAAAATGCCGATAAGATCGTGGTTTTGCAAAAAGGAAAAATCGTGGAGATAGGTTCACACAAAGATCTTCTAACCGCCGATGGCGTATATAGAAATCTGGTTGATATGCAATCGCTTGGGGCCTGAGGAAAAGCGCGCCTTAAACCTTTTTGGTCTTTAATAGTCTAAAAGTTATAAGAAACAAGTCTTGATAGCTGAAGAGACATTAGTTGAACGGTTAAAACAGAAGGATTCCAAAGCGTTCGAAGTACTGATCGATCTGTACAAAGAACGCCTGTATTGGCATATCCGAAGGATTGTGCTGAATCATGATGATACCGATGATGTATTGCAAAACACTTTTATCAAGATTTTCAGGAGTATTGACGGTTTTAAAGGAGACAGCAAGCTTTTTTCATGGATCTACCGGATTGGCACCAATGAAGCACTGACCTTTATTAAAGTAAAATCGAAGAAGCTCGGATTGGGGATGGACGAAGTACAGGAACGAATGGTGAATAATTTAGAAGCTGATGTTTATTTCGAGGGAGATGAAATTCAATTAAAATTACAAAAAGCACTTGCCACGCTGCCGGAAAAACAAAAGCTTGTGTTTACGATGAAATATTTCGAGGAATTGAAATACGACGAAATTTCCGCTATTCTCGATACATCGGTAGGAGGTTTGAAAGCTTCTTATCATTTGGCCGTTAAAAAAATTGAATCGTATCTTAAAGATGAAAAATAGGGCTAAATTGATATATCGAAACAACGTTAAACGGGAAGGTATTAAACCTTTTAGTGCAGAAAAAGTCATAATGAAGCGATGGGGAAAATAAGTAAAGAAGAAGGATTTAAAATACCTGAAGGCTATTTTGAGGGCTTATCCAAAGAGATCATGTCTAAAATGGACAGCTCCTCTTTTGATCTGCCTAAAACCGATGGTTTTAAAGCTCCGGAAGGGTATTTTGACACCCTGGGCAAAGAGGTAATAGCTAATGAACGTGGCGGTCAATCCATGGTGATAAGGCTTAAACCTTATAAAAAACTCTTTTTTGCCGCAGCTTCGGTAGCGGCTGCCGTTGTACTCATCTTTGGATGGCAATGGCAAAACAGCAGTTCTTTGGAATTCGGAGATATCGCCAGCGGAGAATTACTCGCATATTTTGAAGACTACAGTACGGGATTAACCTCCTATGAGATCGCAGAAGTAGTCCCGATAGAAGATTTGGAGCTAAATGATATTTTGGAACGGGATTTGGATGATGAGAATATAGTGGATTATTTGGAGGCCACTATAGACGATATAGATGAACTTAATTTGAATAATGATGAATAGATACGGCAAAATTGGGGCCTTTGTTCTGTGCTTATTCGCAACGTTCGTAGTATTCGGACAGGGCGGACCGGGCAGGGAGAAGATTAAAACACTCAAAGTAGCGTTTATCACGGAACGACTGGGTCTGACTTCAGCCGAAGCCCAGGCGTTTTGGCCAGTTTACAACGAACACGAGAAAAATATCCAGAGGATAAGGCGTATGGAACGTGTTGAAATTCAGGCTAAACTGATAGATATGGACTTGCTAACCCAGTCTGAAGCCAGTGAGTTACTAAATCAATTGATAGAACTAGAGAAGACAAAACAAGACCTGAATATCGCTTTTTTAAAAAAAATGAATACCGTGATCTCGCCCAAAAAAACCCTCTTGCTGATCAAGGCGGAAGAGGATTTTAAAAGGAGATTACTGCGGGAAATGCAACAAAGAAGAAAAGGCGGAGGGTAATTGAAATTCGACCAAAGGGACGAAAAGGAAGCCATATGGCTTCCTTTTTTTTTAAACCTTCTTCCCGCAAACTAGTCTTAGCATTATAACCCCAAAAAAATAACAAAATGAAAAGCTTAAAACTTGTATTGATCATGGCGGCCTTCCTGGGGGGAAGTATCCTGGTGCAGGCCCATCACATAAAAGTAACACCCAGGTATGGAACGGTGGTGGTAAAACTTCACCGACCTAAGATCGTGATGCATTCCGGAAGTAGTTTTTACTTTGCAAAAGGCGTATGGTACAAAGCTCATGGAAAAAAATTCATAGTGGTTAAAGCTCCAACAGGGATCAGGATCAAACGGTTGCCCAGGGGATATCGTAGCGTATGGGTTAACGGAAGAAAATATTATAAGTTCAACGGCATTTGGTATTCAAAATCAAATGGTTACTATTCGGTGGTAAGAATCGGTTAGGTTTGGGAGACCTCTATCTCAGAGTGTCGAAGTGTTCGTGCAAGGAAGCGGGGTAATCCCCGCTTCCTTTTTTATCGGTTTATTCCAAAATGATACCTTTGCCGGATTACAATTCAAATGCGTTTACACAGGAATCTAGTTTTTGCCGTCATCAGAACGCTCCATCAGATCTTCAACGAAGAGGTCTATGCCGATAAAGCTGTGGAAAAATGTCTGAAAAGCAATCCCCGATGGGGATCCAGAGATCGTGGTTTTATTGCTGAAACCGTTTATGATATCGTTAGATGGAAGCGATTATATGCAGAAATAGCATCGGTTTCTGAACCTTTTCATCAAGATGGCCTGTTCAGGATTTTTACGGTTTGGGCAACACTCAAAGGAATTTCATTACCCCCATGGGACGAGTTTGGGCTTGTCCCGACAAGGAGAATAAAGGGCCGTTTCGATGATCTGTCTCAAATCAGAAAGTTTAGGGAATCTGTACCCGACTGGCTCGATGATTTAGGATGTGACGCCCTTGGCGACACTTTATGGTCACAAGAATTGAAAGCCCTGAATACAATCGCTCCTGTTGTATTGCGTGCCAATACAATTAAATCCAGTCGGGATGATCTTAAAAGAGCTTTGTCTAAAGAGGATGTCCAGGCCTTTCCTATAAAGAGCTGTCCTGAAGCGCTCGCACTTGAACAAAGGTCTAATGTCTTTAGAACGGAGGCGTTCAAAGCGGGTTTATTTGAGGTTCAGGATGCATCTTCGCAAAAAGTGGCACCATTTGTAGAGGCAAAGCCGGGTATGCGTATCATCGATGCATGTGCAGGTGCTGGCGGGAAAGCCCTGCATCTTGCCTGTTTGATGGAAAACAAGGGACAAATCATTGCGTTGGACATCTACCATCAGAAATTAAATGAATTAAAACGACGTGCGAGAAGAAATGGAGCGCACAATATCGAAACCCGGCTTATAGATTCCAATAAGGTGATCAAAAAGCTTCACGGAAAAGCAGATAGGGTACTGATCGATGCCCCTTGTAGTGGTTTGGGCGTTTTAAGGCGTAATCCTGATGCGAAATGGAAACTATCCAGAGACTTTGTGTTAAAGTTGATCGAGCAGCAGGCCGATATACTGGAACGCTATTCAGCAATGGTAAAACCGGGGGGCAAATTGATATATGCTACATGTTCTATACTTCCTCAGGAAAACGAACAACAGCTTGCACGATTTCTGAAAACCGAAGCAGGCAAAGATTTCCAGCTCGATAAAGACGTGCACCTATGGGCTTCCAAAACCGGGTATGATGGATTCTATATGGCAAGATTGTCTAAAAGAAATTAACAATCACCCTTTATAACTGCAATTTTTTCACGTGAATCTACGCCAATAAAAATGTAAATTTGTGGCTTCTTGAAACGCTCAATTGTCATTGCAAATGATTCACTTCTTCGGCCAGGTCTCAACAAAAATTTATGCAGTTCAAAAAGAGGGTACTTTTTCTCAGGAAGATACCGAACAACTCAGCTGGTTATTTGGTGATCTGCCCAAAATAGAAGCGGCGTCTATAGACGCCTTTTTTGTTGGGCCCAGAGCAGCCATGATCACTCCATGGAGTACCAATGCCACAGAAATCACTCAAAATATGGGTATTGAGGGTGTCCTTAGGATCGAAGAATATTATGCCGTAGAAGATCATTTTACAGACTTTGACACCATGCTCGCTCAAAAATATAACGGCCTCAACCAGGAAATATTCACGGTCGAAGTACCCCCACAGCCAATTATTGACGTAGAAAATATCAGTGCCTATAATCAACAGGAAGGGCTGGCGTTAAGCGAAGAGGAAGTCGGGTATCTCGATACACTTTCAACAAAACTTGGTCGGAAGCTTACAGATTCTGAGGTGTTCGGCTTTAGCCAGGTAAATTCCGAACACTGCCGGCACAAAATATTTAATGGGACCTTTGTGATCGACGGAAAGGAAATGCCGGATTCTCTTTTCGCGATGATCAAACAAACATCAAAAGCCCATCCAAATGAGATCGTTTCGGCATATAAAGATAATGTTGCATTTATCAAAGGGCCCAGGGTCCTCCAGTTCGCGCCCAAATCAGCAGACAAACCCGACTATTATCAAAAGAAGCCCTTTGAATCGGTAATCTCACTCAAGGCCGAAACTCATAATTTTCCCACAACGGTAGAACCCTTTAATGGTGCCGCCACAGGTTCGGGTGGTGAAATCAGGGATAGAATGGCTGGCGGTAAGGGTGCGGTACCACTGGCAGGTACAGCCGTATACATGACAGCTTATTCTCGCCTGGCCAAAGACCGCCTTTGGGAAAATGCCATGAGAGAACGCTCCTGGCTTTACCAGACACCCATGGATATTCTGATCAAAGCTTCTAACGGGGCTTCGGATTTCGGCAACAAATTTGGGCAACCATTGATCGCCGGTTCGGTGCTTACTTTCGAACATCAGGAAGATCAAAGGAGATTAGGTTTCGATAAGGTTATTATGCTAGCCGGCGGAATTGGTTACGGAAAGGCTTCTCAGGCCATAAAGGATGTTCCACAAAAAGGTGACAAGATCGTGATCCTCGGTGGGGATAATTACCGGATTGGCATGGGAGGTGCCGCGGTATCCAGTGCCGATACAGGAGAATTCAGTTCAGCGATCGAACTCAATGCCGTGCAACGCTCCAATCCGGAAATGCAAAAAAGAGCCGCCAATGCAATCCGAGCCTTGATCGAAATGGATGATAATCCAGTGGTTTCTATTCATGATCATGGTGCAGGGGGTCACCTGAACTGCCTGTCGGAATTGGTGGAAGAAACCGGAGGGATCATTAATTTAGATCGATTGCCCATTGGAGATCCAACCTTGTCGGCTAAAGAGATCATCGGCAATGAATCACAGGAGCGAATGGGGCTTATTATGGCTGAAGATGATATGGCACTGCTGAAAAGGGTAGCAGAGCGCGAACGATCACCGCATTACGAAGTAGGTGAGGTTACAGGCGATAACCGCTTTACCTTTAAGTCCGTTAAAACATCGAAATCGCCTATGGACCTTGAACTGAGCGATATGTTCGGCAGCTCGCCCACCACGGTTATGAACGATAAAACCATCGTATACAACTATGCGCCCGTAAAGTATACCTTCGACAAGATCAAGGAATACCTAAGTGCGGTTTTGCAGTTGGAAGCCGTTGGGTGCAAAGACTGGCTTACCAATAAAGTAGACCGATGTGTTGGCGGACTAGTCGCTAAACAACAATGCGCAGGACCACTGCAATTACCATTGAACAACTGTGGGGTGATGGCGCTTGATTTCGAAGGGAAATCGGGTATTGCGACCTCGATTGGCCATTCGCCTGTTTCAGGTTTGATCGATCCTGAAGCGGCAAGCCGGCTCAGTGTCGTGGAAGCTTTGAGCAACATAGTATGGACCCCTTTGGAAAAAGGTCTGCAGTCCGTTTCCCTATCGGCAAACTGGATGTGGCCCTGTAAAAATCCTGGGGAAGACGCTCGCCTGTTCAAAGCTGTGCAAGCGCTGTCCGAATTTGCCATCGCGCTGGGAATCAATGTACCTACAGGTAAGGATTCCCTTTCCATGAAACAAAAATACAAGGATGGTGAAGTGCTGGCGCCAGGAACAGTTATTGTCTCCGCCGCGGCCCAATGCATGGATATCACAAAGGTAGTCGAACCCGTACTGCGCAAGGAAAGTGGTGATCTGTATTATATCTCATTGTCTGAGAAGTCATATGAACTCGGTGGTTCATCATTTGCCCAAATTCTCAATAAAATTGGTCAGCAGGTTCCGGACATTAAAGATGCTCAAGAAGTGGTCCGGATATTCGAGACAGTACAGAAACTTGTCAGGGAGGATTATATCCATGCCGGACATGATGTATCCGGTGGTGGATTGATCACAACCCTTCTCGAAATGTGTTTTGCCGATACAGATCTGGGACTAGAAATAGATTTGAGTTCCTTGCAGGAAGCCGATACCACAAGAGTTTTATTTTCAGAAAATCCTGCCCTGGTATTTCAGGCCAAAGATGCATCCATAGAACAAATACTTGCCGGGCAGGGAATAGTATATCATAAGATCGGCAGGGTTGTTGATCGGCCTGTATTGAACCTGAAAAACCTCGATGATACCTTGTCTTTCGATGTTGCAGAGCAACGGGATATTTGGTATAAGACTTCTTACCTGCTCGATAAAAAACAGACCGCAGGTCGATTGGCACAAACCCGCTACGAAAATTACAAATTGCAATCTTTAAAATATTCCTTCCCTCGCGATTTTGATGGTAAAAAACCTTTATCCGGAACTTTTAGGCCCAAAGCGGCGGTGATCAGAGAAAAGGGTAGCAACTCTGAAAGAGAAATGGCCAATGCCATGTACCTGGCAGGATTTGATGTAAAAGATGTGCATATGACCGACCTGATTAGTGGGCGGGAGACACTGGAAGATATTCAGTTTATTGGCGCGGTGGGAGGATTTTCAAATTCCGATGTGCTGGGAAGTGCTAAAGGCTGGGCAGGAGCATTTAAGTACAATAAGAAAGCAAAGGAGTCCTTGAAACGATTTTTTGCGCGTCCCGACACCTTATCTATAGGCATCTGCAACGGCTGTCAGCTTTTTATGGAACTCGATCTGATCTATCCTGATCATGAAAACCATGGTAAAATGACCTTTAATGATTCGCGTAAGCACGAAAGCGGTTTCACATCGGTAACGATCAAAGAAAATCATTCTGTCATGTTATCTTCTCTGGCAGGAACAACTCTAGGTGTCTGGATTTCGAATGGAGAAGGAAAGTTTAGTTTGCCCTATACGGCAGATCGGTACAATATTGTCGCCCGATATGCCTATGGCGAATATCCGGCAGATCCAAATGGAAGCGATTTCAATACGGCCATGCTCTGCGATGCCAGCGGGCGTCATCTGGTAACCATGCCGCATATAGAAAGGTCGATATTTCCATGGAATTGGGCCTTTTATCCCAAAGAGCGCAGCGATGAGATCTCGCCCTGGCTGGAAGCATTTATAAATGCGAGGCGGTGGGTTGAGCAGCATCAATAGAACTTTGTTATGGCCAGGAAATCGGCTAAAAAAAATTGAAATATACCCACCCTCTTCTCAAATAGTTGCAACGGATTTTCTAATGCCGTTGCCTTTTCTTATTTTGCGATTACGAATTAGATACTTAGTATGCAAAATATCACCCGGCTATTCGACTTTCCTTATTACCAATTATCGAAAGGAAATCTGAAAAACGCTTTGGTCACCAAATATGATGGCCAATGGATCTCGACCTCAACCCAAGAATATATCGATAAAGCGAATAAGATCAGCCGGGGTCTATTAAGAATGGGCGTTGGGCCCAATGATAAAGTGGCCGTGATCTCCCTAACCAACCGCACTGAATGGAACGTAGTAGATATAGGAGTGCTGCAGCTTGGTGCTCAGAACGTTCCCATTTACCCAACAATATCGAAAGAGGAATATGCCTATGTCCTAAATCATTCTGAATCCAAATATTGTTTTGTATCCTGCCAGGAGGTCTATGAAAAGGTAAAGGCAGTTCGGGATCAGGTACCCACTTTAGAAGGAGTTTTCTCATTCGACAAGATTCAGGGTTGTGATAACTGGGAAGATGTGATCGCTCAGGGGGAGGACTATGGCAATCAGGAGCAGGTAGAGGAATTGATGGCGCAGGTAAAACCAGATGACCTGGCTACACTGATCTACACTTCGGGCACCACCGGTAAACCCAAAGGAGTTATGCTCTCACACGATAATATTGTGAGCAATACTTTAGAGAGTTCGGAGCGACTACCCATTGAAGATGGCAACGTACGGGCTTTGAGCTTTTTACCTGTTTGTCATATATACGAACGAATGCTGATGTATTTATATCAATATCGTTCTGTTTCTATTTACTTTGCTGAATCCCTGGAAACGATCAGTGAAAATCTTAAGGAAACAGCCCCCCATGTAATGACTGCCGTACCCCGGCTACTGGAAAAGGTATACGATAAGATAATCGCCAAAGGCCATGCCCTGAGCGGAATTAAAAAAATATTGTTTTTCTGGGCGGTAAAGGTCGGCCTGAAATATGAACCATATGGCCAGAATGGCTGGTGGTATGAACAAAAGCTCAAGCTCGCCCGCAAGCTGATTTTTAGCAAGTGGAAAGCCGGTCTGGGAGGGAATTTATCTCTGATCGCCTCGGGAAGTGCAGCCTTGCAACCCCGCCTCGCCAGGATCTTCAATGCGGCCGAAATGGGTGTTATGGAGGGCTATGGCCTTACAGAAACCTCACCTGTGATTTCGGTAAACGATATGCGCAATAGTGGTTTTAAAATCGGTTCGGTAGGAAAACCCATTGGGCGTACCGATGTACGGATAGCCGAAGATGGAGAGATCTGTATCAAAGGCCCGCAGGTAATGCTTGGTTATTATAAGGATCCGAAAATGACCTCCGAGGTTTTGATCAACGGATATTTCCATACAGGAGATATTGGAGAAATAGACGCAGATGGATTCCTTAAAATCACCGACAGAAAGAAGCAAATGTTCAAAACCTCCGGAGGTAAGTACGTGGCGCCACAACTTTTGGAAAATAAGTTTAAGCAATCATCTTTTATAGAACAGATCATGGTGGTGGGTGAAGGTGAAAAAATGCCAGCAGCCCTTATTCAACCTAATTACGACTACTTGTACGAATGGGCAGAAAAAAATCAAATCACCTATGGCGAAAATTCGGATATCGTTCTGGATGCAAGAGTACTGGAAAAATTCCAGGAGGAGGTAGACCAGGCCAATGCTCATTTCGCTAAGTGGGAAAAAGTAAAACAATTCAGGCTTACCCCTGAAATCTGGAACGTAGACGACGGTCATCTGACCCCTACCATGAAACTGAGAAGAAAAATTATCAAAGAGAAATACCTGCATCTCTATAACGATATCTACGATCACTAAAACCGCTTGTCGATTTTATGTGGCTGTAAGCGGCCACTTCTCTATTTCAAATACATAGTCTTTATGCAAAAATTTATTATGCATGCATAATAAATTTTTATTATCTTTGGGATCCAAACCTTTACTTATGAAGGAGATTACCATAGACTATGCCTTACGCGCTACCTGGCAGGCGGTAGCCAGGATGTACAATGAAGAGGCCCGGCATTTTGGGGCTACCATGGCTGTGGGATTCACCCTTTTAAGTATAGATCCAAAAACCGGAACCCCATCTACTGCCCTCGGGCCCAAGATGGGAATGGAGCCGACAAGCCTGTCGAGGATTCTTAAAAGCATGGAAGAAAAGGGTTTGATTGTCCGTAAACCTAATCCGGAGGATGGCAGAAGCGTATTAATACATCTCACACCGTTTGGTCTGGAAAAGAGAAAAGACTCCAAAGATGTAGTTCTCAGATTTAACGATGTAGTCAAATCAAGGCTTTCTGAGGACCAACTCGAGGGTTTCTTTGAGGTCATCGATGTGATCAATAAGCTGATTTCTGAAAAAAAAATCTATAAACGAAATACCACTACATAACGCTCATTATTAATGAAAAGACACATTAAAAAAGTTGCCGTTGTTGGTTCGGGAATTATGGGAAGCGGAATCGCCTGCCATTTTGCCAATATCGGTGTCCAGGTTCTATTGCTGGATATTGTACCCCGGGAACTTAATGATATTGAGAAAGCAAAAGGCCTGAGTTTAGAAGACCAGGTTGTAAGAAATAGGATTGTTGATTCCTCACTGGCCAAAGCGCTGAAATCGAGCCCCTCTCCTATCTACCATAAAAAATTTGCCAGCAGAATAAGCACCGGAAATTTGGAGGACGATATCTCCAGGATTTCCGAGGCCGACTGGATCATCGAAGTGGTCGTGGAGCGCCTGGATATCAAACAACAAGTTTTTGCCAGGATAGAGGAGCACAGAAAACCGGGTACCCTGGTTACCTCCAATACCTCAGGAATCCCAATTGCCTTTATGAACGAAGGTCGCTCCCAAGATTTCCAGGAGCATTTTTGCGGGACGCATTTTTTTAATCCTCCACGTTATCTGAAACTTTTCGAGATAATCCCCGGGCCGAATACCAAGCCGGAAGTGATCGATTTTCTAAATGTCTATGGGGACAAATTCCTGGGGAAAACCCCGGTGATCGCCAAAGACACCCCTGCCTTTATCGGGAATCGCATAGGGATCTTCAGTATTCAGAGCCTCTTCCATATGGTTAAGGAAATGGGGCTTACCGTTGAGGAGGTCGACAAGCTAACCGGACCTGTCATTGGCCGGCCCAAGTCTGCTACCTTTAGAACTGTAGATGTTGTAGGCCTGGATACCCTGGTACATGTCGCGAATGGTATTTATGATAATTGCAAGGATGATGAACGCCATGAGCTATTCAAATTGCCTGGGTTTATAGAAACGCTTGTTGAAAATAATTGGCTGGGGAGTAAAAGCGGCCAGGGATTCTATAAAAAAGTTAAGGGTAAAAACGGTAAAAGTGAAATCCTTAGCCTCGATCTGGAGAGCATGGAATACCGGTCGAAGAAAAAGGCTTCTTTTGCCACCTTCGAATTAACCAAAAGCATAGAAAATGTAATAGACCGTTTTCCAGTATTGATTTCAGGTAAAGATAAAGCCGGAGAATTCTATCGCAAAAGCTTCGGTTCGCTTTTCGCCTATGTTTCGAACAGGATCCCTGAAATCTCGGACGACATTTATAAGATCGATGATGCGATGAAGGCCGGTTTCGGATGGGAGCACGGGCCATTTCAGATCTGGGATGCCATCGGGCTCGACAAAGGCCTGGAATTGATCGAAGCAGAAGGCCAGCAAGCAGCTGCCTGGGTAAACCAGCTTAAGCAAGCCGGACACAATTCTTTCTACACAGTAAAAGATGGAGCTACCTACTTCTATGACATCGGTAAAACTGCTATGGAAAAGGTACCCGGACAGGATGCCTATATCATTTTAAATAATATTCGGGCTTCAAAAGAAGTCTTCAAGAATAAAGGAGTGGTGATAGAAGATCTTGGCGACGGCGTTCTGAACGTAGAATTCAGATCTAAAATGAACACGATCGATGGCGATGTTCTGGCGGGGCTCAACAAAGGGATCGATCTTGCCGAGAAAGATTTTCAGGCTTTGGTGGTGGGTAACCAGGCTGCGAATTTTTCTGTAGGTGCAAATATTGGCATGATTTTCATGATGGCCGTAGAACAGGAGTACGACGAACTCAATATGGCGGTAAAAATGTTTCAGGATACCATGATGCGTATGCGTTATTCGGCTATTCCAACCATTTCTGCCCCTCACGGCATGTGCCTGGGTGGTGGATGTGAACTTTCATTACATGCCGATAAGATTGTGGCTGCTTCGGAAACTTACATCGGGCTGGTAGAATTTGGAGTAGGTGTCATCCCCGGCGGAGGTGGCTCAAAGGAAATGGCATTACGCGCATCCGATTCGTTCAGGAAAAACGATGTCGAACTCAACGTACTTCAGGAATACTTCCTTACTATAGGAATGGCAAAAGTCTCTACTTCTGCTTATGAGGCCTTCGATCTCGGAATCCTTCAGAAAGGAAAAGATGTAATTGTTGTCAACAAAGACAGGCAACTGGCAACCGCGAAGGCTTACGCCAAAATACTGGCAGAAACAGGCTATTCACAGCCAACACCCAGAAAAGATGTTAAAGTGCTCGGAAAGCAGGCATTGGGCATGTTCCTCGTTGGGACAGACTCCATGGAAGCTGCTCATTATATCTCCAAACACGATAAGAAGATCGCCGATAAACTGGCGTATGTAATGGCCGGTGGCGACTTATCGGAAGCTAGCCTCGTAAGCGAGCAGTATCTTCTCGATTTGGAACGCGAAGCCTTCTTATCGCTTTGCACGGAACGCAAAACCCTCGAGAGAATTCAACATATGCTAAAAACGGGTAAACCCTTAAGAAATTAGAAAATGAAAACAGCTTATATCGTAAAAGCATACAGGACCGCCGTTGGGAAGGCACCCCGAGGGCTATTCCGGTTTAAAAGGCCCGATGAACTCGCGGCTGAAACCATAGACTATATGATGTCTGAACTTCCGGATTTTGACAAAACCAGGATCGACGATGTTATTGTGGGTAACGCCATGCCTGAAGCAGAACAGGGATTGAATATGGCTCGCCTGATATCACTTATGGGACTTAACATCGAAGACGTCCCAGGGGTAACCGTAAATCGGTACTGTGCGTCCGGATTGGAAACCATTGGAATTGCTACCGCCAAAATTCAGTCGGGAATGGCCGATTGTATTATTGCCGGTGGGGCCGAAAGCATGAGTTATATACCGATGGGGGGATATAAACCCACGCCGGACTACCAAACAGCCTCTGAGGGCCACGAAGACTACTATTGGGGTATGGGACTCACCGCCGAGGCGGTGGCTCAGCAGTTTAAAGTCTCTCGGGAAGACCAGGACGAATTTGCCTACCAATCACATATGAAGGCACTGGAAGCGCAAAAAAGCAATCGATTTCAGGAGCAGATCGTTCCTATTGAAGTAGAACACACTTTTGTAAACGCCGGAGGTAAAAAGGAAACAAAATCCTATAAGGTAGCTCAGGATGAAGGCCCGCGTAAAAATACCTCGATTGAAGCCCTAGCCAAATTACGACCGGTATTTGCAGCGGGTGGGAGCGTCACCGCCGGAAACTCTTCCCAGACCTCAGATGGTGCTGCATTTGTATTGGTGATGAGCGAGGAAATGGTGAAAGAGCTTAAACTGGAACCCATCGCAAGACTCGTAAATTATGCAGCAGCAGGGGTTGAGCCCAGAATTATGGGTATCGGCCCGGTTAAAGCTGTACCCAAGGCATTAAAACAGGCAGGGATGAAGCAATCCGATCTGGAGCTCATCGAACTCAATGAGGCCTTTGCCTCACAATCCCTCGCGGTTATTCGCGAATTAGAACTGAATTCCGAAATCATCAATGTAAACGGTGGAGCAATTGCTTTAGGGCATCCACTGGGATGTACAGGGGCTAAACTTTCAGTACAGCTTTTCGATGAGATGAGAAAACGAAATATGAACGGCAAATATGGCATGGTAACCATGTGTGTGGGTACCGGACAGGGAGCCGCCGGAATCTATGAATTTTTGAACTAAATCTATTTAAACATGAGTACTCAAACCATTAATAAAGACCTTATAAGGGGAGGTCAATTCCTGGTGAAGGAAACCCCTTGCGAGGATGTCTTCTCACTGGAAGACCTCAATGAAGAACAAAAAATGATGCGCGATAGCACCAAAGAATTTGTAGATCGCGAATTATGGGCGCATTGGGAACGATTTGAGCAGAAAGATTATGCCTATACGGAAGAATGTATGCGCAAAGCAGGAGAAATGGGCTTCCTGAGTATTTCCGTACCAGAAGAATACGGAGGTATGGGCATGGGATTTGTATCGACCATGCTGGTATGTGACTATATTTCAGGCGCAACAGGTTCCTTTAGTACAGCTTTTGGCGCCCATACAGGTATCGGGACTATGCCGATCACACTTTATGGAACAGAGGAACAAAAAAAGAAATATGTGCCCAAACTGGCTACAGGGGAATGGTTCGGGGCGTACTGCCTCACCGAACCAGGTGCGGGTTCAGATGCGAATTCTGGTAAAACAAAAGCCGTACTTTCTAAAGACGGCAAACATTATCTGATCAGTGGTCAGAAAATGTGGATCTCAAATGCAGGATTCTGTAACCTTTTCATCGTTTTTGCGCGGATAGAAGACGATAAGAACATCACAGGCTTTATCGTTGAGAATGATCCTGAAAATGGGATTTCCCTTGGTGACGAAGAAAAGAAACTGGGTATTCACTCCTCCTCTACCCGACAGGTGTTTTTTAGTGATACCAAAGTTCCTGTTGAAAATATGTTGTCTGAAAGAGGTAATGGTTTTAAAATCGCGCTTAACGCTTTGAATATTGGTCGAATTAAACTTGCAGCTGCATGTTTGGAAGCACAGCGAAGGGTAATCAACGAGGCTGTAAAATATGCCAATGAACGTATGCAGTTTAAGACACCCATTATAAACTTTGGTGCGATCAAAGCTAAGGTCGCCTACATGGCTACCAATGCCTATGCTGGCGAATCGGCTTGCTATAGGGCGGCGAAGGATATACAAGACAGGATAGCCCTTCGGCTGGCCGATGGGGCTTCTCACCCGGAAGCCGAACTAAAAAGTGTTGAAGAATTCGCCATTGAATGTTCTATTCTTAAAGTGGCTGTTTCCGAAGATGTACAATGGACCACAGATGAAGCGATCCAAATATTTGGCGGGATGGGCTTCAGCGCAGATACTCCCATGGAAAAGGCATGGAGAGATGCCCGAATAGCGAGGATCTATGAGGGTACGAACGAAATAAACCGGATGCTCGCTGTAGGCATGCTGATTAAAAAAGCCATGAAAGGTCATGTAGATTTGCTGGGGCCCGCTACAAAAGTTGGGGAAGAACTTATGAGCATACCATCTTTTGATGCTCCAGACTACTCCGTTCTTTTTGCAGAAGAGAAAGATCTTATCCAAAGGCTTAAGAAAGTATTTCTAATGGTGGCAGGAAGTGCTGTAAAGAAATATGGTCCTGATCTTGAAAAACATCAGCAAATGTTGATGGCAGCTTCCGATATTCTGATCGAGATCTATATGGCCGAATCTACACTGCTGCGCACAGAAAAAAATTCAAAGCGTTTTGGTGAGGAAAACCAGGAAACGCAGATCGCCATGACACGGCTTTACCTCTACCAGGCGGTGGAAACAATTATTCAAAAAGGAAAAGAAGCTATTGTCTCGTTCGCAGAAGGCGATGAACTCCGTATGATGCTCATGGGACTCAAGCGTTTTACCAAGTATACCAATTACCCGAACGTTTCAGAACTTAGAATTAAGATCGCCGATCGGGTCGCCGCAGATAATTCCTATACCTTTGATTGAAATTTACACATTACAGCCAAAAAAAAACCGCCCTGTTTTCAGTGCGGTTTTTTTATTTAATCCTTTCTCACTATGGTTTAAGATGACTAAAGTCTGATGCGTATTGCAGCATTTGGGTTTCAAAATTATCGGGTTGTTCAACCTTTACATCCGCAATATTTCCTTCTTCATTTGTTACAGGCACCAATATTGGATTAACAAACCCGCTGTAAGGCGCCGACTCAAATTGCTCGTTACGTTTCAAAACTTCGGCATGCAAAGCCTGATCCACTTTAACACCATATCCCTCTACCAGCTCCTGTGCCGCCTGGAAATCGCCCTCAGATTTGATCCGTTGCGCTTCTTTCAACAGTTGCCCGAATAATTCACGAAGTTTTACATAGTCCTTTACATTGTAGTACGTTTTACCTTCACGCTCCACTTTCTCGATGACATCCTCTTCCTGCCCCTTTTCGAATACCCAGGCCGATACCCATTGCCGATTTACCATATGGTCTTCTTCAATATCATCCCCGAGCTTAATGCGAATCAACTGAGTAACCAGCCCGTTTCGTATATATCCGTCATAGGCAGCCTTGCCCAGTTTTTGCCAGTCGTCTACCAAACCTAATTCCTGTAATTTAGGATCCATCAGGTAGTAGAGACCCAGAAGGTCTGCACGGCCCTCTTCCATTGTTGAAGCATAGTTTTTCAGCGTTTCCTTTGGCTGCCCTACCCCTTCATTTAATCTGCCGGAGGCATGCCCGATTACTTCGTGAAGGGCGGTGTGCAATTTATCGGCCAATTTTCCATATTCGAGCTCTAAATCGATCTCTTCCTGATCATAGGCATATTCCTTTAGCCTGCCACTTCCCCCTGCATTGCCGTACGATTCTATAATATTCCCCAGAGAAACAGATTTGCTGCCGTGTTCCTGCCTGATCCAGTTATTATTGGGCAGATTTACCCCGATGGGCGTACTCGGAGATGCATCACCAGCCTCCCCTGCCACATTAATCGTTTTATAGGAAACACCAACCACATTGTCCTTTTTATGTTCGTCCATCAAAGGAGCATTGTCTTCAAACCATTGAGCATTTTCAGAAAGAACTGCCATTTTACGAGACATTTCGAAGTCTTTGATCTGTATAATACTCTCATAGGAGCCCCTATAACCTTTAGGGTCATTGTACACTTCGATAAATCCATTGATCCAGTCGATGTTGCCCCCGGTATTAGTCGCCCAGGCCACACAGTACTCGTCCCATGTATCCAGATTGCCGCTGTTGTAATACTCGATCAGTAGCTCGAGTGTTTTGGCCTGATCTTCATTCTCGGCCACGCCCTTGGCCAATTCCAGCCATTTTACGACCTCATCTATAGCTGATCCGTACAAGCCCCCGGACTTCCATACTTTCTCGGTCAATTGTCCATTCTCCCTGACCAGGGTAGAATTCAATCCTGCTTCCACCGGCCTTCCTTCAGGACCTTTATAGGCTGTAGTATAATAAGATTCAACGTCGGCATCTGTAATGTCGGCGCCATAAAAATTTACTGCAGAGGCTGCCACATTATCGACCCCCTTCTTTTTATTTACTTTTTTAGAATCAGCATCGTTGAATATAACATCGAACGCCTCTCCCTCCAATTCCGAATCTGTTTCCTTCAGCAAATAGGTGAGATAATCAGGAGAAAAATCGGGTTTTATCTTATCGTTCGAATAATGATGGTGGATACCATTCGAAAACCACACACGTTTTAAATAGGTTTCAAACGCCTGCCAGTCTTCCGATTGTTTATCGCCAGAATATGAATTATAGATATTCTCCAATGCACGGCGTATAACCAGGTTATGACGGTAGTTCTGATCCCAGATAATATCCCGTCCGGCCAATCCGGCCTGGGTGAGATAATATACCAATTTTTTCTCCTTCAACGTCAGTTCATCAAAGCCATGGATCTGGTATCTCAAGATCCGCAGGTCGGCAAACTGATCAACCACGTATTCAAAAGAGGTCTCGGTCGCCATTGCAGACTCTTGTACCGGTG
This sequence comes from Flavobacteriaceae bacterium, assembly GCA_965212205.1. Classification (GTDB taxonomy): domain Bacteria; phylum Bacteroidota; class Bacteroidia; order Flavobacteriales; family Flavobacteriaceae; genus JAHEJJ01. Next base: position 692,350 of record CBDBUX010000011.1, on the reverse strand, counting down.
TAGTCTCTTTACAGGAGATCATTAAAATAACAATAGACAGGATGCTAATCTGATATTTGAGTTTCATTTGTGTTGTTTTTATTTCGACCCCAAATTTAACGAAACTGCTGTGAATTACGATATTTTCTGCCACGAATCTTAAAGGTTTAAAAATGTAAAATTGCTCAGGACCAAGCTTTAGGAAAGTTGTTTTGCACCGATGAAGATTTTACATTTACACTATGGAGACAGATACTTTAAAACTTGCATATTCCCCCGATACTTTCAGAATACAGGCACATGAATTGGTAGACCTGCTGGCAGATTATCTCGATACTACCCTGAAAGCCAAACCCGATAGAGTTATTCGCTGGCAAAAGCCAGAGGATGAGCTCCGGTATTGGACAGAATTTTTGGAGCAAGGGGATCCGAATGATTTTTTTAGCAATCTGATGGAGCGGATAATCCATATCCATCACCCCCGATATATGGGTCATCAGATCAGTCCTTCGCTTCCTATCACAGGTTTGAGTGGTCTTATGAGTGCACTGATGAACAACGGTATGGGTATTTATGAAATGGGTGCTGCCCCGACCGTTATGGAACGCATTGTCACCGACTCGCTTTGCGAGGTTATCGGTTATCCAAAAACCGCCAGGGGAATACTGACTTCCGGCGGATCCCTGGCCAATCTTACCGCACTTATCAGCGCCCGCCAGCAGTATTTAAGTAAACAAAAATCTAATAACCCATCGGAGCATAAATTGGCGGTGATGGTCTCCGACCAGGCGCATTACTGTATTCAGAGGGCGGTTAAAATTATGGGGTATGGAGAAGAAGGAATAATAAGTGTTCCCACAGACGAAAAGTATCAGATCCGAACAGACTTACTTGAAGCACAGCTTGAAAATGCCAGGGAACGGGGTATTGAAATCTTTGCCCTGGTGGGCTGCGCCCCTTCCACTGCTACAGGGGTCTATGACGACCTCGATAGTATGAGGAAATTCGCGATGGCAAAAGGTCTCTGGTTCCATGTCGACGCCGCACATGGAGGAGCGGCGATCTATTCCTCTAAATATAAAAACCTGATGAAAGGTTCGTCCTTTGCAGATTCGATTACCATCGACGGTCATAAAATGATGATGATGCCAGGCATTACAACAGCTTTGCTCTACCAAAATGGTCAGGATTCACATAACACTTTTAAACAAAAAGCAGAGTATTTGCTCGAGGAATCTGAAGATGAAGACTGGTATAATCTGGCGAAAAGAACCTTCGAATGCACCAAACATATGATGAGCCTGCACTGGTATGCCGTTTTGAAGCTCTATGGTCCGGTGATCTTTGATGAATTTGTAACCCGACTTTACGATCTGGCGGTTGAATTCTCGGATATTTTAGCTCGGGAAGTCGACTTTGAGCTGGCGTCAACACCCATGTCAAATATCCTTTGTTTCCGATATATCCCTGAAGAAAACCAGGGTGTCTCACTTAATGAATTGAATAAAAAAATCCGCCAGGGTATCCTTGAAGATGGTACTTTTTATGTTGTACAGACCAAACTAAATGGGGTGCAGTATATCAGGACAACCATTATGAATCCATTTACAACTTCCTCACAATTCGGGGCATTGCTGGTAAAGATCAGAGATATTGCCACTAAACATTTGTGATTGAAATCTATAATCGGGTTACCGCATGGTCTCCCTGACCATTTCATAGCTCTCCTTATTCGAGAAGTTTACCGCACAGTCTATTAGGGCCAGGTGCGAATAGGCCTGCGGGAAATTACCCAGCAGTCGTTTTGTCTTGAAATCTATATCTTCGCTAAAGAGCCCCAGATGATTGCTATAACTCAATACCTGTTCGAATAGTTTTTCGGCTTTATCAACCTCCCCGATCTTGTAGAGGCTATTGATAAACCAGAATGTACATATGGTAAATGAGGATGAGGGTAATCCGAAATCATCTTCATTCTTATACCTGTACAATAAGCCATCGTTGCTAAGGTGCTTTTCAACCGCCTTGACCGTGCTTATGAATTTTGGATCTTTGGCTTCGATAAAACCATAAGATTCCATTAGAAGAACAGAAGCATCTAAATGTTTAGAACCATAGGCCTGTACAAATGCCCTTACCTCATGATTCCAGGCATTTTCGTGAATATCCTTCCTGATTTCCTCCTCCAATGCCGTCCATTTTTCGATTTTTCTGGTCTTCCTGAAAATTTTCGCCACTTTTATGGCACGATCTATAGCAACCCAACTCAATACTTTTGAGAAAGTAAAATGTTGATCTTCTGTTCTGAATTCCCAGATACCCTTATCGGCTTCCTTCCAGTGTTTAGCAACAATCCAGACAATACCTTTGGTAATCCCCCAGAGATCCTCACCATTCTCAATATTGGTTTTGAAAGTATCGAGCTGGGTGTATATTACATCCATGAGTATCCCGTAAATATCATTCTGTTTCTGCAAATAAGCCGCATTCCCGATACGCACCGGTTTGGAACCCTTATATCCACTTAAATGATCGAGGGTAGCTTCAGTTAATTTTTTCTCCTTATTAATCCCGTACATGATCTGAAGCTTTTCGTCTTTTTCGGGAATCAGGTCGATGATAAATCTCAAATAACGTTTGGCCACATTTCTATGCCCTAAGCCCGCCATTACTTTTATCACCATTGAGGCATCGCGGATCCAACAGAATCGATAGTCCCAGTTACGAACCTCACCTATGGTTTCCGGTAAGGAAGTTGTAGCCGCGGCCAGAACCGCTCCGGATCGATCATAGCTAAGCAGTTTCAGCGTCACAGCACTTCTGGCAATCTCCTCATTATATTTTCTAAAATTAGGAGTGTTATTGCTCCAGTTGAGCCAATATACCTTAGTGCGCTCCTGCTCGATATACATTTTATCTGTTGTGGGGAGAAATATTTTCTCATTGTACGAGACCAGGAAAAAGCCATCCTCGGTAACCTCGAGTTCCCTACCCTCCATAACAGCATTTTTATTAAAAGAGGTATAAAAGAAAACGGTATCGAACTTTTCCTCATAGGTGAGGCTGGCTACAAAATTTTTCTTGATATAGGTTTCGGTCTTGCCCTGAGCATATCTGAGCTTAGGATCGTATTTCACCCTAAATCGTGGTTTGCCACTTATATACCTGATATAGCGGATGATTTCAGGCGGGGAATGATAAGTCCCGTTTTCCTTGTGATAACGGGGCATAAAATCTCTGACTTCAAAACAGTCTGTGCCGTTAGAGAATCGCGTGATCAGCAAAGCGGTGTTTTCCTTATACCGTTGTTCAGAGGTATATTCAGGCCCGGTTAGAATTTCGAAACTGCCTCCTTTTTCTTCATCGAGGAGTTTGGCAAAGACAGATGAGGAGTTGAATTCAGGCAGACAGCACCAGTCTATCGAAGCCTCCCTGGATACCAGGGCCGAACTTCTGCAATTCCCGATAATTCCGTAATCAAGATTATCCATAGGTTAAATCTCTGCTGTCTGTTGTTTTAGAGCTGCAATTTGACGAAATTTAAATAATAATAGTGCAAAAACACGTCGAAAATGAGCATTTAATGGGCAAAACTGTCATCATCTCAAACAGACTGCCGGTTCAGCTACAGATCAGTAGAGGAAAAATCGAGGCGGTACCAAGCGTGGGAGGCCTTGCCACAGGCATGAAATCTGTGCATTCTGGCAGTGACAGCTTATGGATTGGATGGAGCGGCCTTACCAATGAGGAAATACCAGCTGAACTGGAATCCCGGATCGATCTTGCACTCGCAAAACATGGTTGTGCAAAAGTACAACTCACTAAGAAAGAGGTCAATGGGTTTTATTTCGGATTCAGCAACCGTACCGTATGGCCACTCTTTCATTATTTTATGGAATATGCCGAATTTGAATTACCCAACTGGGAGGTTTATAAAGCGGTAAACCAAAAATTTGCTGATGTCTTGATCGAACATCTGGAGGACGACGACATCGTGTGGGTTCATGACTATCAATTGATGCTGGTACCACAAATGGTGAGGGAAAAGAAACCTAAAGTAGCTATTGGATTTTTTCTCCACATACCTTTTCCATCTTATGAGATCTTCAGGACCCTCCCCTGGCGCGAGGAAGTCCTTCTGGGACTGCTGGGATCCGATCTTATCGGGTTTCACACCTACGATTATCAAAGGCACTTTCTGAGTTCTGTACGGCGCCTCCTTGGCTTGGAAGTTCATTTCAATGAGATTTTTAAGGAAAACAGGGTGATAAAGGCCGATTCATTCCCGATGGGAATCGATTATGATAAATTCAATAAAGCGGCAGAAAAACAAGCTGATCACAGCAGTGGCAAGTCGGATCTGCAAACACGTCTGCACCTTCATAAAAAATCAGCCCCCGATGCAAAGCTCATACTTTCCATCGATCGTCTTGATTATACAAAAGGGATTGCAAAAAGATTAAACGCCTTTAAATACTTCCTGGACCAATACCCTGAGTATAAGGAGAAGGTGCGATTGATTGTATTGGCTGTTCCTTCACGTTCAAAAGTACCGCAATATAAACTCTTGAAGAAAGAGGTAGACGAACTGGTGGGCAGGATCAATGGAGAACTGGCTACGGTTAGCTGGACTCCTATCTGGTATTTTTACCGATCGGTACCCTTCGAAAGCCTAATCGATCTGTATACCTCGAGCGATATCGCCTGGTTAACACCCATCAGAGATGGCATGAACCTGGTCGCAAAAGAATATATCGCCTCTCGCGTAGACCTATCAGGAGTACTAATATTGAGCGAAATGGCAGGCTCTGCAAAGGAAATGAGTGAAGCTATACTCATTAATCCGAATAATTTTGAACAAATTGCCTCTTCATTGCATCAGGCGATCAATATGCCGCTAAAAGAACAAAAAAGGCGTAATAAAGAACTTCAGCATAGGCTTAAACGCTATAACGTGGAGAAATGGGCGAATGATTTTATGGATTCACTGTTAAATCAAAAAAACATAGATGATCCCAACGTATCAAAAAAACTGACGGCAGGCCGCTGGAATATGATCTTAAAAGACTTCCAGGCAGCCAAAAAACGCCTGATCTTCCTTGACTACGATGGAACGCTGATCAATTTCCATAGTGATCCTCAGAAAGCCAGTCCCGATAAGTCACTTTATGAAATCCTGGATGGCATTTCTTCATTGGAAAATACCGATTTGTACCTGATCAGTGGCAGGGATACGACCACCTTTGAAAAATGGTTCCTTCCAAAAAAATATAATATGATCGTTGAGCACGGGGTTTGGATCTCAAGGAACGGTGAGGATTTTAGAATGCTTGAAAATGTGAATAACGACTGGATGGCAAAAATAAGACCGGTGCTCGAATCCTTTGTTGATCGTACACCTGGTTCCTTTATCGAAGAAAAAAACTACTCCATGGCATGGCACTACCGGAATGCAGACGTCGATTTTGGTATCCTGCGTGCCAATGAGCTCAGTACGGTTTTGACGGCTTTGATCGGTAATGACGACATCAGTGTGATGGCCGGTAATAAGGTTCTGGAGATTAAAAGCAGTAATGTTAATAAAGGCAGGGCCGCCGTACGGATGATGAACGGTGATCAATACGATTTTATTTTTGCAATCGGAGACGATTGGACCGACGAATTCATGTTCCAGGAATTGCCCGATACAGCTATCACGGTGAAAGTTGGACGCCAAAAAACCGCAGCGAAGTACTTTCTCGACAGCAATAAGGATGTTCGACATCTACTAAGAAAATTCACCGATTCCTGAAATATTTTTAATACAGCCCAACAGCTACATGGCTAAAATCAAATTGAGTTGCCCTATCTTTATCGCCTTATTTATACTAAACATTATCTATATTTATGAAAAGAACTACCTCCCTGATTATAATGTTGTTATCTATCGTGGTTTCGGCCCAGCAGGATCCGGCTATTTACGATATTATCGATAATGTTTCCGAAGAAAGTATCCGCAAAGACATCACCACGCTGGCAAATTTTGGAACACGCCATACCCTAAGTGATACCCTCTCCCCTACAAGGGGAATCGGGGCGGCCAGAAGATGGATAAAGTCCAGGTTCGATCAGATTTCTTCAGAATGCGATAATTGCCTGGAGGTATTTTATCAAAAAGACCTGGTTGAAAAAGGAAGCGGATCGCGAATAGTAAAAGATGTATGGGTAGTTAATGTGGTGGCTATTCAAAGAGGTACAACTCATCCTAATAGATATATAATCATGAGCGGGGATATTGATTCGAGGGTCAGCGATCCCAATGATTATACTTCAGACTCACCCGGAGCAAATGACAATGCCAGTGGTATGGCCGGAACTATCGAAGCCGCCAGAGTACTGAGCAAGTATAAATTCCACAATAGCATAATATATCTCGGTCTGTCAGGTGAAGAGCAGGGTTTGTTCGGCGGCAAAGGTTTAGCGGCTTATGCCAAGGAAAAAGGCTGGGAAATCACGGGGATATTCAATAACGATATGATCGGTAATATTCGTGGCGTCGATGGGGTGGTCAGCAACAGGGATTTCCGGATATTTTCGGAACCGGTACCACCTACAGAAACAGAGGAAGAACGAAGAGCCAGGCGGTTTTATGGAGGTGAAGTTGATGGTATTTCAAGACAATTGGCCCGTTATGTGTACACCACCACCAAAACCTATATGCCGGAGATGAACCCTATCTTGATCTACCGCCTCGATCGTTTTGCCCGTGGCGGGCACCACCGGCCCTTCAACGATGCTGGCTTTGCCGGGATAAGGATAATGGAAGCCCATGAGAATTACACTCAGCAACACCAAGACATACGCCTGGAAGACGGTATTGCCTATGGCGATGTGCTTGAGCATGTCAATTTCAACTATGCTGCTAAGCTAACCGCCGTTAATGCCATAAGTCTGGCCTCAATAGCCTGGGCTCCACCCGCACCTTCCAAGGTCGAAATAGGAGGAGCAGTTAAGCCTGCAGCCAAATTGAGATGGAGCAGCGTACCTGGTGCGGTGGGTTACAAAATATACTGGAGAGATACTACTTCTCCAACCTGGGACAATAGTATCTATGTGGAAAACGTTACTGAACATACCCTGAAAGGTATAGTTATTGATAATTTTTACTTCGGTGTAGCTGCCGTTGGCGATGGGGGGCACGAAAGTGTAGTTGTTTTCCCGAACAGCGTTTTTCGGGATTAATACTTTTAAAAAGCATGAAAAAAATACTTTTGCCGGTATTGATTATACTCCTGTTCAGCCAGTGCATTGAAGATACACGGCAATCAGACGAGGCACGTATCGCTGCCCTTTATCTCCCAGATCTCAACGCTCTTGATACCTATTATGAAACGGTAGACAGTACCCTGGCCTACGGTAAACTTGCCAACAAAATTGTAGCAGAAAACAGAGATCTGCAGGCTTCACAAATGTACATCGAAGCAGCCTGGTTTTATCAAAAAGCGGGTATGCAGGATTCTGCTCTGCTTATGTTGCACAGAGCCATTGACAAAGGAATGGCCAATCCTAAGATCCTTCAAAAATTTCCAGGCATCAATACCGAACTCGACAATCCCGATCTAAAAAATCTTTTAGGACGCTTAGACTCTATTCAGGGCGCTCTTCAAGACGTTTCCCATTTCAGTATCGAAATGGAATCGGTTAATTCGTTCTGGACGTATTTTGAGAAAGCGCTTGAGGATACAGTAAAGGCAAAAGATATTTTTAAGGAATATATTTTTAAAGGGCCACCTGAAGTACGCGATTTTTACGTTGCACGATACCATAATACCGATAACATGTATGGGCAGATGATCAACGGAACCCCGCATTATTATCAGTATCTCCGCGAACATTTACAGGTAGATAGTCTTATTGCACTTAATCAGAAAACCACGTCCTGGATGCACACCTTTAAAACCTATTATCCCCAGGCGGTATTTCCAAAGGTTTTTATCGTACCCGGAATTCTTAATTCTGGCGGTACGACCACAGAAATGGGTATGTTCGTTGGAGGCGACATGTATGGCAGGTCGGAAAAGATGCCTCGGGAAGGTCTTACCGACTGGCAAAAAGGAGCTATAATGAAATTCGAAGATCTTCCGGGACTTACACTTCACGAATTGATGCATTTCCAGCAGAGCTATGCGGATGAGGAACACAGTGAAAGTGTATTGATGGGAATTGTAGGTGAAGGGGTATGTGATTTTCTGGTGGAATTGTGTTCGGGAAAAACTCTTGAAAATAGTAATCTGCAATACCTTGGCATACCCGAAAATAAAGAGTTTATACTTTCTGAATTACGAAGCGACCTCTTTTCCACCGATAACTCCAAATGGTTATATAATGGCGGTGCTATCGAAGACAGGCCACACGACCTTGGCTATACCCTAGGCTACCTCATTACTAAATCCTACTACCACAACCAGGCAGATAAGCAAAAAGCCATTCACGAATTGTTGAATACCGATGACGTGGTATCCATTCTTAGGGGAAGCGATTATGCCTATCTCCTTGCACCGGAGCCCGAATCGCTGACAGAATTGAGCAGATGAAAAGAATATCTTACTATTTATTGATCTTTTGGACTGTGCCAGCTATGGTTCTTGCTCAGTCTGTTGAATTTACCAAACAGGATACCTTACGCGGTAGTATTACCCCTCAGAGAGCCTGGTGGGATCTAGTCTATTACCACCTTGAAGTAGATGTAGATCCCGACGCAAAATATATTTCCGGCAAAAATACCATCCAATATCGTGTCGTGGATAGTATGCAACAACTTCAAATCGATTTGCAACCACCACTGACCATAGACCAGATATCCCAAGACGGAGACAAACTCGAGTATGTATCGGATGGCAATGCGCACTTTGTTACCCTGGAAAAACAGCAACGCGTTGGTGAGCTCAAGGAGATCGTCATAGCGTATTCTGGCAATCCCAGAGAAGCTGTATTTCCTCCATGGGACGGTGGCTTTAGCTGGAAGGTAGACAATCGTGGCAATCCCTTTATCGCTACCTCTTGTCAGGGTATCGGAGCCAGTATATGGTGGCCCAATAAAGATCATATGTACGATGAACCCGATAGCCTGAGGATCAGTATCGGGACTCCAAAAGGTCTTGTGGGTGTCGGGAATGGTCGTCTTGAACTAGTGGAAGAAAAAAATGATAAAAAGATATACCACTGGGTAGTGCGCAACCCGATCAATAACTATGGTGTAAATATCAATATAGCGGACTACGTGCACTTCGGCGAAAAATATGAAGGAAAAAAAGGAGTGCTCGACCTGGATTACTATGTATTACGGGATAATTTGAATAAGGCCAAAGATCAATTCGAACAGGTTCCTATGATGATAGAAGCCTTTGAGTACTGGTTTGGCCCCTACCCTTTCTATGAGGATAGTTTTAAGTTGGTAGAGGTACCTTATTTGGGTATGGAGCATCAAAGTTCCATCACCTATGGAAATCATTATCAGAATGGATACCTGGGCAGGGATCTCTCGGGAAGTGGATGGGGAATGGAATTCGATTTCATCATCGTTCACGAAGGAGGTCATGAATGGTTCGCCAACAACATCACCCATAAAGATGCTGCGGATATGTGGATCCATGAAGGTTTCACTGCCTATTCCGAAAATCTCTACCTGGATTATCATTTCGGGAATAAAGCTGCAGCCGACTATGTTATAGGAACCAGGGCAAACATTAAAAACGACCGTCCTGTAATAGGGTCTTATGGTGTAAACAAAAGAGGTTCATCGGATATGTACTATAAGGGATCGAATTTACTTCATACCCTACGCCAGCTAATCGAGGATGATGATCTATGGCGGGATATTCTCAGAGGTCTTAATAGAGAATTCTACCATCAGACCGTTAGCACCAAACAAGTGGAGGACTATATCAGCAAAAGGACCGACAAGGATCTTTCGGCATTTTTCAACCAGTACTTGAGAACAAAGGATATCCCACTGCTGGAATACAGGATTGAAGAAAATTCGATATCCTATCGGTATAAAAAAGTAGTGGCGGACTTCGATATGCCCGTACGCACATTTATCAATTCACAGGAAAAATGGCTTTTTCCCAATGCAGAATGGAAAACAGAAGTATTCGAATCGAATATCTCTGCTTTCGAAATAGACCGTAACTTCTATATCGAATACCGGAAGTTAAAATCTTAACTTATACTATTAGTTAGCACTCAAAGTTGTAGTGATGATTGCAACCAGTGAACTTACACCGTCCTCGCCTTCCATAGGTTTGTGTACAAAATAAAGATCCTGGCCTCTTGCATTCACTTCTTTATCAAAGCTGATACTAATTTGACCATTTGTGATCTGACCTTCCTGGGCCTGAGCTTGTTTGGGCAGGCGTCCTTTTCCTATCAAATCGCCGTCTGCAGCATTTAATCGCAGTTCAAAATCAATACCAGATTCTGGCGCTTGCATCCAACCAAGTGTAAGTATTGCAGTCTTTATACCTGTCAGGTCCAGATCTTCAAATGCAAACCAGCATTCCTGTGGTGGAAGCAGCAGTAAATTCATATTATCATAATTGACAAGATTCATATCCTGGCGCGGCGTCCCTTCCGAAAATGTCATTGTGTTACTTCGAAGCTGAATAGATTGTGAGCCGGTTAATGGAATTGCATTGCCACTACCCTGATCGGTATAACTGGCTGTAAGCAACAACACGGCATCAAGACTTTTTTGTTCAGGCATAATAGTTCCGGCCGGAGGTAGTAAACTTTTTCTTATTGCTTCTCCCCGGGCCAGGGACAGAATGTACTCGGTAAGCATCCTCGTCTCGGACTGGGTAAGGTCTGGATGCGCTGCCATTACCACTTCACCCCAGACGCCGCCGCCACCAGTCACGATCTTGTTTTGTAAATAACTTGCCGCATTTGGGTCGTCCTTATACCTTTCTGAAATTTCCAGATAAGAAGGCCCTATGGAGGTTCCGTTCTCCTTATGACAGGCCTTGCAATCCAAAGACTGACTCAGTCCTTTTCCACGCTCGGCCATAGAAATTATTTTATGACCCGATGAAAGTTGTGCTTTGTCCATTCCAGATATGTAATCGACGGTAACCAAAATATCTTCTGGATTGATTGGAGCCTTGGCGTCCGGATCATTTACAGAAGTTTCGTAGGATATGGGCAAACCGGGAATAAAAAATGATGAATTCCCACCCGTGAGTTCAATGGTGACCTCAGGTCTGAAATTACCTGCCACAATCTTCAGTACTTCGCTCATGGCGACAGCTCCTTGGCTGTCTTTTACGCTCACAGAGACCTCGTATTCCCCTGCTTCACTATATTCATAGGACAACTGAGCTTCTTCCGTTTCACTAACAGTTCCATCACCGAGATCCCATATATAGGTTATGGGATCCTTTTCACGATCTCTCGCATTGGCCTCAAGATTGATTGACAGTGGCAGACCTCCCGAATCCCTGTCGACTATTAAATGGTCTATAACTGGTGGTCTGTTTCCACCGTTAAAGGCAATATAGCTCAGGCCCGAATCTGAATTCTGTGTAAACCATCCCGTACCGTATTCCAGCAAATAGAGCCTGCCATCGGGTCCGAGTTCCATATCGATCAGACTGTTGATCTCAACATCGCTTGCGAAGGGTTCCATCTTGTTAAAAGAACCATCATCGAAGAAACTAACTGCTTTCATCCAACCTCTCATCCAATCATATATCAATAATTTTCCGTCGAAATAAGCTGGTAGTTTATCATCTCCATTGTACTGGTCTGAATAGAGAACAGGGCCTGCCATGGCATTTCTACCTCCGGTCCCGATCTGTGGAAATTCGGGTGTATGTGCGTATGGATAGAAAACAAAGGCTGGCATAGCTTTTGGAAGCTTTTTCAGGCCGGTGTTGTTTCTGGAGTTGTTAACCGGTTGCTCCGGATCAAAGGCATTGCCGCTTTTACCGGTCTGATAGTCGTAAGCAACGTAAGGTTTGTTGTCGCCGATAAAGAAGGGCCAACCAAAATTGCCTGCTTCTGTAGCTTGATTAAGCTCATCATATCCCCGTGGTCCCCTGGTTGAAAGACTATCGCCCTGTGCATCCGGACCCACGTCGCCCCAGTATAAATTTCCATTCTTTGAATCGACCGAGATCCGATAAGGATTCCGATGACCCATGGTATAGATCTCAGCTCTGGTTTGAGCTGTCCCTAGCGGGAAGAGATTATTGGCCGGTATATCGTAGGTCCCATCATCATTGACTTTAATACGCAATACCTTACCCCGCAAGTCATTTGTATTTCCGGAAGATCTGCCGGCATCAAAATTTTGCTTTCCAGGGATGTCGTTCAAAGGTGCAAAACCATGGTTAGCATAGGGTACCCCTACCTCATCAAATGGTGTAGAATTATCTCCGGTGGAAAGATATAGAAGTTTATCAGGGCCAAAGGCAATTGAACCACCGGTATGGCAACAAACCTCCCTGTCGGTCTCCACTTCAAGGATCAGCTGCTCCGAAGCTAGATCAAATTCTCCGTCATAATACTTAAATCTGGACAATCGGTTGACCCACTTATTTCCTGTTGGGGAGTAGTACGCGTAGATCCAGTGATTATCCGAATAATCAGGATCTTTTTGTAGTCCCATGAGTCCATTTTCAACATTAAGACCAGGCGATTTTAAAGACGTATGATATACATCCAGGGAAGCTACTTGTTCTAACTCCCCGGTTTTATCCTGGTAACGCATAATCTCACCTCTTCTTTGGGCTATCAGGACATCGTTGTTGGGAAGAATAGTCATCTCAGTGGGTTCATAGAATTTACCGATGGTAAGTACCTCTTTGCTAAACCGATCCTGCTCTGGCGGAATCTGACTGGAAGCATTCGTATATTCAAGCTCCAGATTTTCACCAATGGCATATTGTATTCCACCCAAAAGATGTTTCAAATACAACTCATCTGAAAAACTTTCGTTTGTATGCCCCAGGGCCGTATAAAAAGATCGGCCGCCATCGTACTCATGATACCAACTCATCGGATGATAATCGCCGTTATTTCCACCTTCATAAGTAGATTCATCAATTGTCATGATCACCCGGATATCAGGATTGATCTTTTTGAAATTGTACATTTCATCTGTACGATTCCATATGGTATCGGCAAAAAATGAAGTAGCGGCAAATTCAGTGTCTGTCACATGATATTCGGCCTCGGCAACCCCTGGAGGATGGCTTTCAAAATATGCGCCCACAAGTCTTCCGTACCAGTTCCAGTCGTACTCCGTATCCGTGGCCGCATGAATTCCAACAAATCCCCCTCCGGCCTGAATATAGCGTTCAAAAGCCGCTTCCTGCAGGTGATCTAAAACATCTCCTGTTGTACTTAAGAAAATGACCGCTGCATATTGTTTTAGGTTTTCTTCATCAAATAACAATGCATTCCGCGTAGTATCGACCTCAAAATCGTGTGTTTTGCCTAATTCCTGTATTGCCGCTATTCCTGCCGGAATAGATTCGTGCTTAAACCCCATGGTCTTATAAAAGACCAAAACTTTTGGGCTACCTTCTCTTTTATTCTGGCAACCAACCATCAAAAGCCCTATGAGTGTAAAAATTATTAAACCGGGTATATTCTTTAGGATCAAGTTCATTTTGCAATAGATATTCATAAACGGTGATAGTCTGAAAGGTTCTAAAATCAACATACTGTATTCTTCAGACAATCAAATAATTGGTATATTGATATGGCCCTGATAAAGAGCCCTAAATATAGACAAACACAGTTGGATTAACCAAGCTCAGAACGTTAAAGAAGAAGTGCCCAGTTTTAATGACATACCTGAAATATATTTCGAATCTGCCGCTCATTGGCGGCAGTGGCTGGAAGAATATCACGACAAAAAACCGGGAATAAATCTGATCTTTTATAAAGTGGGGCATGATAAAGCCAATATGCGCTGGGAGGATGCTGTGAGGGTCGCCCTGTGTTACGGATGGATAGACAGCACTGTAAAAAGTTTGGGTGAAGGTAAAAGAAGACAGTATTTCTGCCCGCGAAAGTCAAAGAGTGCCTGGAGTAAACTCAATAAAAAACATATAGAAGAATTGCATTCTTTTGGTTTGATACACGAAAGCGGTTTAAAGAAAATTGAGGAAGCAAAAAAAGATGGATCCTGGACTGCATTGGATGATGTAGAGAATGGGGTTATTCCGGCCGATTTGCAACAGGCATTTGCCAAGAATTCAAAAGCAATTAAAAATTATGAAGGTTTTAGCCGCACCTACCAAAAGTCTTATCTCTATTGGCTTAATCAGGCCAAAAGGCCGGAGACAAGAGCAAAGAGAATCGCAGAAATTATCCAGCTCTGTGAAGCCGGCGTTAAATCGAGAACATAAATGTTACTACCATGAAGAACATAATTTTTGTTTGTTTTAGTATTCTTTTCCTGTCGTGTACACAGTCACAAGAGAGCGTAAGTCCGACAGCCCTACTGATTTCGAATATTGATGTGGTTGACGTGCGAAACGGTGTAATCATTGAGGCTCAGAATATTGTCATAGATTCCGGCAGATTTGTAAGCATTTCGGACCAAATAAAAAATCCTGAGGCTTATAGAAATCGGATTGACGCAGACGGTCAATTTATACTACCCGGCTTGTCGGAAATGCACGCTCATATCCCCTCTCCCCCTACCTCTCAGAGCCGGATGGAAGAAACTCTTTTCCTCTATCTGTCCAACGGCATCACAACCATTAGAGGAATGCTGGGGCACCCCTCTCATCTGGAACTAAGGGAACGGGTAATTAACGGAGAACTCTTGAGTCCGAGGATTATCACTTCCAGCCCTTCCCTTAATGGAAATACTGTCCAAACGCCCGAGGAAGCACGGAATAAGGTAACCGCATATGCAGAAGCGGGATATGATTTTTTAAAAATACACCCGGGTATCAGGCTGGAGGTTTTTGAAGAATTGGCACAGACGGCCCGGGAGTATGGAATTCCATTTGCCGGTCATGTACCTGTAGATGTGGGCATCCATTTAGCTCTTGAAAGCGAATTTGCAACAATAGATCATGTTGACGGTTTTCTGGAAGGACTTGTAGACAAGGAGAAAATTAATGATCCAGACAATAATGGATTTTTTGGGTTTAATTTCACTCTATTGGCCGATACATCTAAAATCAAGGTTTTAGTTCAAAAATCTAAAGCTAAAAATGTATGGGTAGTCCCAACACAGAGCCTTTTTGAACGCTGGTATGCGCCCACCACGGCCGACGAAATGCTTTCACAGCCCGAGATGAAATACATGCCCAAAGCGACTCTTGATAACTGGAGAGAACGCAAAGTACGGGCCACTGGTGCTGAAAGCGGTTTTGATGAGGAGCGTTGGAATACTTTCATAGAGATCAGAAGACAATTAATCAAGGCAATACAAGATCATGGGAAAGGCCTTCTCCTCGGGTCCGATGCTCCGCAGATTTTTAATGTCCCTGGATTTTCCATTCACCACGAAATGGAGGGTATGATCAGGGCCGGACTTACTCCCTTAGAGATTCTTCAATCGGGAACAATTAATGTTGCCGAATACCTGGACATGCAGGATGTTTTTGGTGAAATAAAACCAGGGCTGCAGGCCGATGCTGTGCTGTTAAAAAACAATCCGCTCGGGAATATTTCTGCATTAAAAGACATCGATGCTGTACTCCTGGGTGGAAACTGGTTATCGAGGGAAGATATTGATAAACGGTTAGAGGAAATAGAATTGAATGCCAGTAAATAAATTAGAATTATGATGAAAAGACGTAAATTTTTAGGATCAACAGCTGCCTTAGCTGCTGCTTCGGCACTGCCAACAGAAGTCTTTGCCTGGCTCGGCACAAAGAACAAGCCATTGATGTTAAAAGACATAGGTCTTCAATTATTTTCAGTTCCACTACTAATGGAAAAGGACTTCGCCCGCGGTGTACAAATGCTGGCTGAGATGGGTTTTAGAAAACTGGAATTATACGGCCCCTACCCTTTTAGCGCTAATTCGGCCAAGGAACGCTGGGAATCTCTGGCGCCGAGATTGGGATTTTCCGGGAGTGGGTTTTATGGCCAATCCGTTGCCAATCTGAAATCTATAATTGACGAACACAACATTAGCATACCTGCAATACATACTGATTTGGTAACACTGGAAAACCATATTGAAGATCTTGCCAAAGCTAGCAAAACGCTGAATTATGAATATGTTGTTTTGCCTGCCTTACCTGCAGAGAACAGAAAGAACATGGACGATTATAAAAGAACTGCAGATCTTTTTAACAAAATTGGGAAAAGAGCCGTCGAACTGGGCATTAAATTTGCCTACCACAACCACGGTTACGGGCTTAATGAGACAGACGGACAGATCCCATTACAATACCTCATGGAAAATACGGAAAAAGACTGGGTATATTTTGAAATGGATCTGTTCTGGACCACCGCTGGGGGCGCCGATCCACTTGAGTATTTAAGCAAGTATCCTGGTCGGTATAAGCTGATGCACGTAAAGGACATGATGGAAAAAAGAAGGTTTTCTGGCGATGGCGGGGATCCATCTCAATGGATGGAACTCTTTCCGGTTATGTGTTCAGCCGGCGATGGTGTTCTGCCTCTTAAAGAGATCATTCCAGCCGCAAAAGAAAGCGGGGTAGAACATTTTATCGTAGAGCAAGACATGGTAGCCAAACCTGAAATAGCATTACAAAGAAGTATAGACTATCTGTTGGAATTGTAGCATTCTAAGATAAGTCCTGACGCTTTATATTAAGCAGGAATCAAGGGCATTTTTCGAAGTCGATGACCAGTTATCTTATAGGCTGCATTGGCTATCGCTGCAGCAATTGGTCCGAGCGGAGGTTCGCCAACAGCACCCGGATGGGCTCCATTTTCCAATAGTGCTACTTCGATCACACGGGGGCTATGCCTCATCTGCGCCATGCGGTAAGGCCCATATATCTCGGGTTGCAATTCACCATCAACCACCTTCATCTCTTCATACATTGCTGCGCTGATCCCCATGATGATACTCCCTTCGCATTGTGCCTTTACCTGGTCTGGATTCACAATCATCCCCGGGTCGATGGCACAGAATACCTTATGAACCAATATCTCTTTTCCTTTAACCGAGACCTCTGCTACCTGGGCTACCGGTGTATTGGCATCGGTCGATGCGGCAAAGCCCATCGCCCTGCCATCGACCACTTCATTATGCCAGCCCGATATTTCAGCAACGGATTTGATCACCTCTTTTAACCGATACCCGCGTTGGTCGTCCTGAATATGCGCGAGTCTGAATTCTACAGGATCACGGGAGCTGCGCTCTGCCAGCTCATCTATAAAGCTTTCAATAGCAAAAGTATTCGCCAGAAGTCCGAGACTCCTCCACCAGCTGGTAGCAAAAGGTAACTTTACCCTCCAGGAAACAGCCCTGAAATTTGGGATTTTTCCATATTGAACCATTCCCCCACGCCATGCACCAATATCGGCACCAAGTAATGGCTCGGCAATTCGTGGCGTAAAAGGTGAACCAAACATAACATCTCCGCTTGAAACCTGGTGTTCAAAAGCCTCTATAGATCCGTTGTCATTTAATGAAGCACGCAGCAAGTGATGAGTAGGAGGCCTGAAAGTATCATGTTGAAATTCTTCCTTGCGATTGAAAAAACATTTAACAGGCCTACCAACAGCCCTTGATAGTAGTGCAACTTCGGCGGCATGCGGTGTATGTAACCGTCGGCCAAAGGCTCCACCCAGAAAGGTAGGTTTGATCACTACCTGTTCCACATCCATACCAAGCCGTTCAGCCACTTCCTCACGGGTTATCTTAACTACCTGAGTAGAGATCCAGATCGTAGCGGTATCACTTTCCACAATTGCCACCGCCCCATTGGGTTCAAGCTGGGCATGGGCTCCGATTGGGCTTTTATATTCTGCCCGAATAATATTTTCATCTTTGTCGAGAATCCGTCTGGCCTTGCCCTCTTTCTGTATTACATAAGGGGTGCCCTCCCCTACCTCGATCATCTTCTCGATCTCCTCGGTCTGCCAGATCTTTTTGGTCTCCCATTTTGTTTCAATGGCTTCTTTGGCGTTTTCAGCTTCCGTGTAAGAATTAGCTACAACCCCAATAAAATCTTTCTCAACAACAATACTCACCACACCGGACATAGCTTCAGCGGCTGCTACATCGGCCGAAACCAAAGTCGCTCCAATAGCCGTTGGCCTTACGATAGCCCCATAGAGCATCTCGGGCAGTTCAACATCCATCCCAAAGATCGAAGAGCCACATACCTTGTCCATCAAATCTACCCGGGGAACAGGCTTTCCAATATGCCTGAAATCGGAAGGTTTTTTAAGCTCTGGCATCTCGGGTATTTCCCAGTTTATCGTATTCTTCACAAGATCACCATAACTAATCTCACTTTTTGGTCCCTTTATAAATCCGTCCTCAGCTATTAGGTCGGTCAATGGGATTTCCAATTTTTTCGAAGCTTCTACTCTTAACATTTCCCTCATGGTGGCGGCCAATTCTCTTAGGCTGATCCATAAACTCGAGATCGAATTGCTCCCTCCCGTACTTAATCCATCAATATTACCGGTATCTGTAGCTGCATGTACCACTCTGATCTGATCCATTGATATCTCCAATTCTTCTGCGGCGATCTGAGCCAGTCCTGTAAAGGTACCCTGGCCCATTTCTACCTTTGGGCAGTGGAGGGTTACCAAATTATCGATGCCAAGTTCGAACCACATTAGCGGGTCATCGGTATTACCCACATAAGGCAGCTCTCCAGTATTCGCCATTTCAGCTATTTTACGACGCAGTGGGTTCCTGGCCAGGTAGGTCGTCCCAAGGATAATAGCAGTACCCCCCAGCACGGAGCGCACTATAAACTTACGCCTCGATATTTTTTTATTCTTCGCCACCTGTAATATTTTCAATAGGTTCAACGCTTTCTTTTTTCAGCACGGCGGCGCGATGGATGGCCTTACGCATCCTGAAATAAGTCCCGCATCTGCAAAGGTTCAGGATATGATTATCTATATCATCATCTGTGGGTTCCGGAATACTTTCAAGCAGGGCCACAGTAGCCATGATAAAACCGGGCTGACAGTATCCGCATTGTGGTACGACTTCTTCTATCCAGGCCCTTTGCACCGGATGAAGTGTACCGTTTTGATCCAGCCCTTCTATGGTGGTCACCTGCGTACCTTCTGCCAGTCTAGCCGGATAGTTGCAGCAACGAACGGCTGCGCCGTCGAGGAGTATGGTACATGAGCCACAAGCTGCCTTACCACAACCAAATTTTGTGCCCTTGAGATTTAATTCATCCCGGATTACCCAAAGGAGTGGTGTGTTCTGATCCACATCTACACTAACGGGTTTATTATTAATAGTAAATGAAATTTTCATTAAAGAGTCGATAAGCCTATGTCTGCTGTTTTGCCTTAAAGATATAGCCTAAGCGCTAAGAGTACAAATAGAATGCTTCATTAAAAAAGTGCAATGTACCGATCCCGACTTAACACGGCCTTAAGAATTTACATCGCAGATTTATTTACCTTTAGACGATCAACCATACCCGAAACCTAAATGCGAAAAATTACCTTAGCTCTTTGGATCGTTTCCGCACTTACCCTATCAGCGCAACAATTTAATCCAGAACTACTTCAAGACTTAAAACCCCGGAATATTGGTCCGGGTGGTATGAGTGGGCGTGTAACCGCTATCGATGTGGTTCATAAAAATAACGACATTATCTATGCTGGCACGGCTTCAGGTGGATTATGGAAATCGGAATCTGGTGGAATACGTTGGGAACCCATTTTCGATGAAGAGGTTACAGCCTCGATTGGGGCGGTAGCCATTCAGCAATCCAATCCTTCGGTGATTTGGGTGGGTACAGGTGAAGGAAACCCACGCAATAGCCTTAACGGAGGATTTGGTATATATCGTTCACTCGATGGTGGGAAGAATTGGGACCTTATGGGCCTTGAGAAAACCCGGCATATCCACCGCATTATCATCGATCCTAACGATCCCAAAACGGTTTATGTCGGTGCCATAGGCTCACCATGGGGTGCGCACCCGGAAAGAGGGGTTTATAAGACCGAAGATGGAGGTGTTAGCTGGGTTAGAATTCTCCATAGCAACAATCTCAGCGGTATAGCCGATTTGGTAATGGATCCCACCAACCCGAACAAGTTGATAGCGGCCCTGTGGGAACATAAAAGGGACCCCTGGTTCTTTAAATCCGGTGGGAAAGGAAGTGGTTTATATATCACCTACAATGGCGGTGATGACTGGAAAAAGTTGGGAGAAGAAGACGGTTTGCCAAAGGGTGAACTAGGGCGAATCGGTCTGGCCATTGCGGCGAATAAATCAAATATCGTCTATGCGCTGATCGAGTCGAAAAAAAATGCACTCTACCGTTCAAAAGATGGAGGGTTGAAATGGACCAAGGTTAATGATCAGGCCAGTATTGGTAACCGGCCATTCTACTATTCGGACATATATGTTGATCCTGAAAATGAGAATCGGGTCTATTCTGTTTTCACTTATGTTAATGTCTCTGAGGATGGCGGCAAAACTTTCGAACAACTGATGCCCGCCTATCGGGTATCTAACGGTGTCCACCCCGATCATCATGCCTGGTGGATACATCCTGAAAATGGTCAGTTTATGATCGATGGAAACGACGGCGGATTGAATATCACCAAAGATGGTGGTAAAAGCTGGAGATTTATCGGAAACCTGCCCGTGGCACAATTCTATCATATCAATATAGATCAGGAATACCCATATAATGTATATGGAGGGATGCAGGATAATGGCTCCTGGCGTGGTCCCGCCTATGTTTGGCGCGAGCAGGGAATCCGAAACAGCTACTGGCAGGAAATCACTTTCGGAGATGGCTTCGATGTTATACCCGATCCTGATGATTCACGATTTGGATATTCTATGAGTCAGCAAGGGTTCGTATCGCGCTACGACTGGCAAACCGGTAATAACTACCTGGTACGACCCACACCTCCCGATGAAAATACCCTGTTGCGCTTCAACTGGAATGCCGGAATTGGACAGGATCCCTTTGATAAGGAAACGATATATTTCGGCAGTCAGTTTGTGCACAAGAGTACCGACAAAGGCCTTACATGGCAAATAATTTCCCCCGATCTCACGACCAATGATCCCGCCAAGCAGAAACAACATAACAGTGGAGGACTCACCCTCGACGCCACGGGCGCCGAAAATTATTGCACCATTCTGGTGATAGAACCCTCTAAGGTGGAGAAAGAAATGCTCTGGGTAGGGACAGATGATGGCCGGGTTCATTACACTATAAATGGTGGCCAAAACTGGACGGAAGTGACGAATAACATTAAAGGCTTGCCTCGCGGAAGTTGGATCGCACAGATCAAAGCTTCCGATAAGAACAAGGGTGAAGCCTTATTGATCGCTAACGATTACAGGCGATTTAACTATATCCCTTATGCCTTCAGGACTCGTGATTATGGCAAATCCTGGACAAGGATCGTCGATGAAGAAGATGTAAAAGGCTATGCCCTGTCTATTATAGAAGATCCGAAATCGGACAAACTCCTTTTCCTGGGTACCGACGATGGTTTATATTTTTCAATCGATGAGGCCAGACAATGGCAAAAGTGGAATGAGGGGTTCCCAACGGTTTCGACCAAAGACCTTGTGGTACATCCAAGAGAAGAAGATCTGGTGATCGGAACATTTGGCAGGGCAGCATGGGTATTAGACGATATCCGGCCGCTAAGGGCCATAGCAGAAGAACCCGGTATACTGGAGCAGGAAATTAAACTGTTCTCCCCGCCCAATGCCTACCTTGCGGCCTATCAGCAACCCACAGGGAGCCGGTTTGGGGGAGATGCACTGTACAATGCGGAAAACCGAAAAAAGGGGGCGATGATTACATATTACCTCAAGCACGGTTTCAAAAAGAAGACGGCCAATAAAAAAGAGTCGAAAGACGAAATCGATACTTCTGATAAAAAGGATAGTTCTAAAGAATCTAAGAGTAAAAAGAAAGATTCTATCAGACTTAAAATATTCGATCAGGATGAATTAATTCGTACTCTGAAATTCAAGACACCTGAAAAAGCAGGCTTACACAGGGTATACTGGAAATTAAATAAGAAAGGAGTACAAAATCCGACCAGAAAAAATAAAAAAGACAGCAAAGAAGCGCCGGGGATGAAGGTGAGACCGGGGCAGTACAGCTTGATAATCGAATTCGGAGAACAGAGTGATTCCTCTCAAATCAACGTATTGGAAGATCCCCGACTTTTGATCGATCAGAGCGCTCAGGAAAAAATATTCAGTGCCCGTGAAGATTTGAGAAAGTTCAAAGAACTGGCAGCAGAAGCTGTAAAACAATTGGTTCAAAGCAAGACTACATCCAAAGAATTGCTTAAAGAACTTAAAAAACAAGATAAAGATGTCTTTAAGGGTAATATCGAAGCATCAGACATGATGATCAAGAGCATCGATAGCCTGATTGCTCTATACCTAGGGAAGGAAGATAAAAGGCAGGGGATCATTAGAAATCCTGAAATGACAGTGATGAAACGTATCCAGACCGCAGAGCGCTACATAAGAACAAATCGTAATGAGTTTAGTACAACGGAACAACGGTTGGTAGAATTCACCAAAAATGATCTGGAGAAGGCACTAAAAAAGACCAATGAATTCTTCGCATTAAAATGGAAGGAATACCAAACCTCTATCAATGCTTTAGAGTTGTCGCCATTTAAAGAGGTTAAATCCTTGAATTTGGAGTAAGCTTTTGTGATTTAGTGGTTTGCTGATTTAGTATGGTCTGGTAGAAAGCTGCCAGGATATCTTTAAATCCGGAAAGAGGGTGTACCATTCTTATTAGTTGCAGAATATGCATCAGATCAAGCACCCGCTGACAGGACTGATCATTAAGCACGACTTATTGGGGTAAATAATTGATAGTATGAACCAGACAAAAGTATCTTTCACCAATAAAGAAGGACAAAAATTGAATGGCCGACTGGAGCTTCCTGTTGACCAACATCCTCACAATATGGTGTTGTTTGCACACTGCTTCACTTGTACAAAAAATCTATCCGCCGTTAAGAATATCAGCAAAGGATTAACCGCAAACGGTTTTGGTGTATTACGTTTCGACTTTGCAGGTTTAGGGGAAAGTGAGGGAGACTTTGAAGACACTAATTTTTCAGGCAATGTACAAGACCTGGTTGCAGCAGCCAATTTTTTGGAAGAGCATTACCACTCCCCCAGCCTCTTAATAGGCCATTCTCTGGGAGGCGCCGCCGTTATCTATGCCGCTGCCGAATTAGATACGGTTAGGGCTGTTGCCACAATTGGTGCACCGGCCGATCCCAGTCATGTAAAACATCTACTCAAAAGCAGTATCGATGAAATCAGGACCAACGGCAAGGCCGTGGTCAATATTAGTGGAAGGGATTTTACGATCAAGGAACAGTTCCTGGACGACTTAGAGAAGAATCCGCTCACCGAAACATTAGGCGGCTTAAATAAGTCTATTCTAATTATGCATTCGCCTCAGGATAGCATTGTTGAGATCAGTAACGCCGAAAAACTCTACCTCAATGCCCGTCATCCGAAGAGTTTTATATCGCTCGATGGTGCTGATCATTTACTCAGTAATAAGGAAGATTCCTTATATGTTGGTAAAACCATTGCCAGCTGGGCAGAACGTTATTTGGTGGTCCCCGATGCAACAGAGCTGAAAACCAGGCACCAGGTCGTGGCAAGTTTAAATGCCGATGATGGTTTCACTACACAGATCAGGGCCGGGAAACACAGTCTTATTGCCGATGAACCGGAGAACTTTGGAGGTAATGATTTTGGTCCCTCCCCTTATGAACTAGTTTCATCCGGACTTTCGGCTTGTACGGTCATGACACTCCAGATGTACGCCAAACGAAAAAAGTGGGACCTGCAGAATGTAAAGGTCCATACTTCCTACGGGAAAGTTCATGCCGAGGATTGTGCTGAATGTGAGTCGGGTAATGCCAGGATCGATACCTTTGAGCGAGGGATCACACTAACGGGAGCTTTAGATCCGGATCAAAAAAAACGCTTATTAGAGATCGCTGATAAGTGCCCGGTACACCGAACATTAGAGGCCAAAGCACACATTAAGACAGAGCTTATTGAATAATGAAAAGTGAGTTTTTTGAAGTGAGCCTTAAAGGCAATCATTCTTTGGTAATCCCCGAACCATATGCCCTGCCTTTTCTTGAGGCCAATCAACAAAGGGTAAGTGTGAGCGCTGAGTTCGATGGTAAAACCATTGATTTTCATGCGGCCTTACAGAAATATCAAGGCCAGTTTGTGATCACTTTCGGAAAGCGATATCAAAAAGAATTGGGTGTATTTCCTAACGACTACTTCAGGCTACAACTCCGCGAAGACAAGAGTAAATACGGTGTGGAAATACCGGAAGAGCTCGAGGCGGTCCTCCAGAGCGACAAAGAGGCAGCAGATATTTTTCATTCTTTTACAGCCGGGCGAATTCGCGGATTGATTTACACTATTGCGCGATATAAAAATTCTCAGACCAGGATCGATAAATCGCTGCTCCTTGCAGAAAATCTTCGCAAAGGGATCCGTGATCCGCGGCAATTGTTTAGAGCAGGTTGACTGCGGCTCGAAATATGTGTACCTTTAATCCAAACTGAAAATTGTATTAGAGATGAGATTTATACCCATAGCAATTTTAAGCATTTTGATAGGCCTGGTATACAGCTGCAAAGAAGCCAAAAAGGAATCTGATAAGGAGATGAAGGAAGTCAAAAATGTTGAAGAAGAAATAATAGTCGAAAAAGTTTCATTTACTATGCAACCTAAAAGCGAAAGTGAAGTAAGCGGCATGGTGACATTTACTGAAGAGAACGGTACCGTTTCCATGATGGCCAATCTTAAAGGGCTTAGTCCGGGTGAACACGCCATACACCTTCACGAAAAGGCAGATTGTTCGTCTGACGACGGCAAATCTACAGGAGGCCATTGGAATCCTACTGCACAGCCCCACGGAAAATGGGGTGCGGCCGAGGGATTTCACCTTGGTGATATCGGCAATTTCGTAGCCGATGAGAACGGGTCTGCCACTGTTGAATTCGCTACAGATCTCTGGTGTCTTGGTTGTGCAGATGATTCTAAAAATATCCTGGGCAAGGCGGTGATAGTTCATCAGGGGGTAGATGACTTTACCTCTCAGCCAAGCGGCGCTGCAGGTGCACGGATAAGCTGCACGGGGATTATAGAATAAGAAATACTTTATAATGAACTACCACATTCCACCGGTAATTCCGGTGGTTTTTTATAGTCTTTTTAAAAGCTCATAACCTGGTAGCGTATTAGAACATCAACCAATAAACTGAGCTACTGGCATGGGGAACTGCCCGTTTAAAAAATAATATGTTAGCTGGGTGTGTCGGCCTATCCGTCGTGGGGTCGTTTCTTCATAGCATTTTGAAGCGATATATACGCCTGCAAAACTCTGGTAACTAAGAAAACCATGATGGACATCCAAATAAAAAAGAGGTAATATTCCATAACATAGGTGATTTGGGTTATTCTTCTCGTCCTTGGTCAATTACCCTTTTTCATGCAATACTTGGGGCTTAATAAAAGTAAGACTATTGGGTAATTGAACGATAAACATAGGCATTTCGTCTATATTTTCCTATAATTATGTTAAAAAAAGACTAATAAAAGGTCAATTTTTCGATGAGTGGTTCATTTGATATAAAAAAATTACCTCTTCAATATAATTATCTAAAGATCTGCACATACGGGACAGGAACGGCTTAATGGATAAATAAATGGTTAAAAGTTCAATGTCCTGGATTTTCTTTTATTTTTGATTTTGTTTTATTCATTAAGCTATGAATCCCTCTGCATCTGGCTGGATCGATAAATATGGTTATGTTGTAAAAGACAATCCTGAGGCATTCAAGGATTTTCAAGACCTGTATGCCGGCCTGAAAAAGGCAGGCTTTGTCTATGGGCTTAACATAAAGATACCCCGGTTCATAGAGGTGGAGCATAATCTGTCTGAGGATGAAAAAGCCAAGATCAATCTCCTCACTGCTTTGTTTTATACTTTCCGGCTAAACAATAAAAATGGAGATTTTAAAGAGTTTCTCGATACCATATTCGAGTTCTATAAGTTGCTTAACATCTATCAAAAATCCATATTGGATAAGATTCTTACGGGTAAGAGAACATCCTCTAAATTAGAAACACTGATCAACTCGAGGGTATACCTCGATGATAATCTGTTTAGCAAGACGTTTAACAATATTATTACCAATAGTCTGCTCTTCATTGACGTGCTGACGTTTAAATATTATGTCGAAGGAGGGAAAGAAGTACGCCAACATGCCCAAAATCTCGAGTTCCTTGTTATCAACATTGCCTACCACGCCTTAAATTCAAAGGAAAAGAACAGATCTGATGAGAAGCTATCCCAACTTTTCGAGTCCTCGCTGACCTTTATAGATGGCAGTGAGCAGGATTTTGATGGCTCCTACAGGGATCAATTGATCAATTACGATCATACATGGCAGCATCCCTACTTTTTGGATGTTGCCTGTGTTACAGTTTGGGAAGACAAAACACTCGAGTACAAGGAATCTGAATTTATATATGGAATTGGTAAAGATCTCGGTTTTGATAAAAAAGAAATTAGCAGGGCACTGGAAGAAATCACCGCCTTTTTCGACAAGAATTCGAGGATCATACCTTTTTTGAAAAACAGCAATATGGCATTGCAGTTTTATGATGGCATGTCTAAAGTGGTGATCAGGCTAATCGAAAGAAACAGCAAGCGCCTTCAAAAAGAACTTTCTGAAAGCAAAGAACTGATGTTGCTTTTATCGAAATCAACGGTGAAAGATCTCAGCAGGGAAGAGAAGAAAAAAGTTCAAAATCAATTACTCGATATTTTTAAGACCATACCTTCACTTGCTATTTTTATGCTTCCCGGTGGAGCCGTTCTGCTTCCCATTTTTATCAAATTAATTCCAAGATTGCTCCCTTCTGCCTTCGATGAGAATAGAGTTGATAAAAGTAAGTAATTTCTTATTAATTTAACACTATAAGAAAAATCTATAATCTACCTTAAACTCTTATTTATCAATAATATATAAGATTTTATTCTAACCATAGCTTGAAATCCCGAACTCGTTCCCTACTTACGATGATTTCTTGCTCTCCAAAGCGGTTTAGAGCGATTTTAAGTCGTGAATTAGTATAAGAAATAATATCTTTTATATGGCTGATATTTACATAAAATTTACGGCTTACACGAAAAAATATTTCGGGTTCCAATTCATTTTCCAATTGTTCGAGAGTAATATCCAGAAGGTAATTTCTTCCTTCAGTAGTAAAGGCATAGGTTCCTTTATTCTCACTATAGAAACACTCGATCTCCTCAGCATTTATAATTTTAATGTGTTGTCCTACCCTTGCAGTGAACCTTTTTTTATATTCACGTTCCAGGGGATTGACAAGGAGTTTTTTAATATCATCAAAATCCAGTGAAAGTTTATTTTGAGGTTGGTTCATGTTTCGATACTGCTCCAAAGCCTGTTCCAGCTCTTCAGAATCGATCGGTTTTAAGAGATAATCAATACTATTGAGCTTAAACGCCTGTAAAGCATATTCGTCGTAGGCAGTGGTAAATATGATCGCACTATTAACTTCAATGATATCAAAGATCTCAAAAGACAGGCCATCAGATAATTGTATGTCAAGAAAAATCAAATCAGGATGTTTATTCTGCTGGAACCAATCCACTGATTCTTCAACCGAATGAAGCATAGTAGCTACTTCCACACCCTTTTCCGATAATAAACGTGACAACCGGCGAGCAGCGGGTTTTTCATCTTCTATAATCAATACATTCATATCGTTGATCTTCTATTGATACCTATTAGCCTGATTATCATCCTCCTCTATAAACTTTCTGATTTGGCGCTCTTCCCACTTCTTTACAAAGCCAAATTTATGACGATAGGCATAGATCCCGTGAATAAGCAGGCCGATGCCCCAAAGCATTGGCGTAAGAAGTGCATTGAGGTCTATCCAGTGCAAAAATCCAGGATCATAGTTCTCGGTTTTACCCATCAGATAGTCGAGCAACTGCCCCCTTAATAGCAAGATTAATATATTGACAAATATGTACACCCTTAGATGAGTATAGAATTGCTTTAACTCTTCTACTCTTTTTTTGGCTTTTTCGCGTCTTTGATAGTATTCCATTTTATCTTCCATTAGCGATATTTATCGGCTTCACGTTTGTCTTCATCCATATATTTTTGAATCTGTTTTTGCTCCCAGTCTTTTCCAAAAAATGGATTAAGGTTAAAAGTGTGGATAGCATGAAATAGCAAACCAATACCCCAGAAAACAGGGGTTACAAAGGTTCCGAATTCCCAAAAACTATCCGAATCGTTATAGCTCCTTATGGCTATATTGACCATGATGAAGCTATTTACCGCGAGGTAAACCGCCAGGTGAATATAAAACCCCTTGAGTTCATCGAGTCGCTTCTTGGCCCGTTTTAATTTATCTTCATTTTTATTTTCCATGATACTAGGTCTTGAATTTTATGATATATACGCTTACACCCAACGATTCTCATCGCCTTCATCTTCCTCCATGAATTCCTGTATTTTTCGCTCTTCCCAATTCCTGCCAAAAAAAGGATTCAATCCGAAAACCTTAAAGGCATGAAAAGTGAGCCCGATACCCCATCCGAAGGCAGCCCATAGAAACCACATATAACGCCACTCATTCGTCCAGTAATTAATACCTGCCAGGATCGAGATAACAATAACGTAGGATGTGAGATTACTGTAAAACTTTTTAAGGGTTTCCACCCGGTCTTTCGCTCTTAAATATTTGTTTTCTCTGTTTCGATCTTCCATTTTTGTTGGTTTGTGTTTTTAGATTTTATGGTTTATCCTGCGGGTTGACGCTCCGATCTTAGAAATCTTCTTCTTCCATCAACTCTCTCAGCTTGCGCTCTTCCCAACGCTTTCCCCATAAAGGGTTGTATCCGTAAACCTCCATGCCGTGCAACAGTACTCCTAATCCCCATCCAAGCATCGGGAAAACGACCCATGGAAATCCTGTGGTTCTCCAGTTAAGCCATGCCAGGAATGGTATTACAATACAATATGCAAGCAGGTTTCCATAGAAGCCCTTTATAGCCTCGACCTTCTCTTTGGCTTTCTGATAGCGCTTATCTTTAATATATAAATCTTGTGTTTTCATCGTTGATACTTGTTTGGTCAGCATCGGTAAGTAGACGCTGAAATTTTGCGGTTTTTTATCGATCCGTACGGTTTTATCGGTCAGCAGATGATAGCGCTGCTGTATGTTTCTCAGCCCGACACCACTGCTTTTCTTTATCACCTGTTTTTCCTGCAAGTTATTGGTTACCACCAGGAAACCATCTTCCTCATAAACTCTTATTTTTAATGGCTTTGTGTTGGTCACTACATTGTGCTTCACCGCATTTTCGAGCAGAAGCTGAAGCGATAGTGGTACAATTTTAGCCTCAGGATTGGAGGTGGTATCAGGCAGATCCAGTACGATACTGTCTTCGAACCTCATTTTTAGCAGTCGTACGTAGGTTTTTGCAAATTGCAGTTCTTCATCTACCGAAACCAGTTCCTTGTTTTTTTGTTCGAGTACATAGCGATAGACTTTCGAAAGTGCAGTGGTAAACTTCTGGGCCTGTTGGGCATCTTCCTCAATGAGACTGGTTAGTACATTCAGACTATTAAATAGAAAATGTGGATCTAATTGGTTCTTAAGAGCATCGAATTTGGCCGAAGCTGTTCCGGCAATAATCTTTTGTTCTTTTACCCTTCTATCCTGTATACTGCGATAGAAGTAGGCGGCATGGAAGAATACTGATACCACAATTGTAACCAGCAAAGCGATGATATAATATGCAGCTCGTTCACCTTCGATAAAATCCTGCCAGTCTGCTCCTTCAAATCCCATCCTGATCAGGATCCTCAGCCATAATATTGTGACCATCGTGAGGACAATCCCACCCAGTGCCGCAATGGGTATTCTGTACTTCCTGTATTTTTTCCATACCACTTTTCGATTGATATATTCGAAGTAAGAGGCGTTTACCAGGGTAAGTACAATCGAATAAAGAAAATAATAACCTATCTCCTGAAACAGGGCGGCATTAAAAGATATGCTACGTCCCATTAAAACCTGTATCCCTATAAATACAAAGGCAATAATAAAACCTACCCAAATGCCGGTCACTATTGTTTTACCCAAATATCTCATGCTTTCTCAATCTTTATTGTTCTTGTCAACTAATCTGCAGGCTGCCCGGCATGTGGCCAATGCCACTTTAAAGTTACCAAAAGATGGTTGTTTCTGCCCAATGTATTTACGCATCGTACGATCTCAACCATCTTTTGCAACCATAGCCCGTCTGACCGGTGCTATGAAAAATAGTTTCTGGCCTCTGTCCAGCGAACTCTCTTGCTATCCCTGAAATTAGAAAAGAAACTATGCCTTCTTGATTCTGTTGGAGTGTAACACTTGCTTAAATTTTTCATGATATTATTTTTTATGTGATTTGATTGATTTTAAATTCTTGTACAAAGATGAATATGAACTTCTCCAAACCAAAAAAAGAAATACCGAACTGTCGGGAAGAGCCGATGGATTGTCATTTTTCATTATTTTGATGACATTGGACATTGATATACTGAATTGTTTACCGCCTTCCAGGCACTTAAAGTCTATATGTACTAAATCGGTCAGAAGTTGTGATAAGCCGTTATCTTTGAACGCATAATTAACTTCAGGACCATATTTATCCGCTATGTATATACCTCTGCAATATCAAAATAAAAACTTCGAAGAAATTAAAGATTTCATTCAGGAGAATGCCTTTGCCATACTCATCAACCAGGTCAGCGGCCAACCCTGGGCCACTCACCTACCCCTGGAACTGAATTCCGATAATAAGGGTTCCTACAAACTTGTGGGACATTTGGCCAAAGCAAATCCTCAATGGAAATCCTTTGAAAAACAGCCTGAAGTTCTGGTGATTTTTAACGGGCCGCATTCCTATGTATCGTCTTCCTGGTACCAACAGGAAGAAGTGCCTACATGGAATTATATCGCAGTGCATATCTATGGTAAAGTAAATATCCAGACAGAAAATGAACTCCATAAATCCCTGACGGCCCTAGTAGATAAATACGAAAGCCATAGTGAGCATCCGGTATCAGTTCCTGGTTTTTCCAAAAAAACCATGCGGCAAATAAAGGGCGTAGTAGGTTTTGAGATTAGCGTGGATAAGATCCAGGCGGCTTACAAACTTTCTCAGGGCAGGGTAAATGATCAGGAGGCCATCATTGATAAACTAAGGCAAAAAGCGAATGCCGGAAGCCAGGACATTGCCCGTGAAATGGAGAAACGACGGCCTGAGTGATCTAATGTTTTATTAAATGGTCTGTAATCTCCCCAAAAGGAACTCTTTATAGGACCGGCTCACAGGAATGGTCTTTCTCCTGATCTCCAGGTGACTTTCGGCCAGGGTATCCAATTTAGAGATATTTACCAGGAACGAACGGTGGACCCGGATGAAATTGCCATTGCGGAGACGGCTTTCAATCGATTTTAATGTACTGACCACCAAATAGTTGCCATTTTCAGTGACGATATTGCAATAATTGCGGTCGGCCTCCACATATAAAATATGGTCGAGCAGGATTTTTACCATCTTTCCGCTATGTCGCACAAAGATTCTATCGTCCATCACCTCCATTCCATTAGATACCTGGGGTGAAGCCTTAGGTAAGGTCTCAGATATTTGTTCGGCGACCAATGCTATAATGCGCTGCAAATTCAGTTTGTGAAATGGTTTGGATATAAACGCATGGGGCTGGGTACTTTTGGCCCTGTTGAAGGTTCCTTCATCATTATTTGCCGTGAGGTACACCACACCAAGTTCTCTTTGTTCTCGAATCCTTCTTACAGTCTCAATGCCGTCTAGTTCACCTTTAAGATTAACATCCATTAAAACAATGTCTGGTCTGTTTTCCAATGCATGGTGAAGCGCCTCCTCGCCCCTGGATTCGATCCCGGTAACCTCATAACCTAGTTTGGTAAGTTGCAGGGATAAATTGGCGGCGATGATCATATCGTCCTCAACAATTAGGATGCGAATTTTTCTATTCATGATTAGGCTGCTTTATGTTCGTTTAGAAATTCAAATGAGACCGAAGTACCGTCTTTCACCGTAAGCGACATCTTTCCTTCGAGTTGTTTTGTAAGTAAGCCAATGAGTTGGGTGCCAAATCCGGTACCTTCATTCTCCCCGCTGAGTGGTTTCCCTATCCCGTTATCACTTACTTCGAGCAACAGATGAGCATCTTTTTCCTCAAGATGGATCATAACCTGGCCTTCACCCTGGTTGGGGAATGCATATTTCATAGAATTGGTGAGAAGTTCATTAACGATCAATCCTATGGGCACGGCCATGTCAACATCCAGTTCAAGCGGTTCCATATCGCATTCGACCTTTATACGGTCGTCTGCATCAAAAGTTTCAACAATATGATTGCTCAGGTTGATAAAATAATCGCGCATCTCGATCACCGAAATGCTTTTGCCCTGATAGAGCTTTTGGTGTATCATACTCATGCTGTGCACACGATGCTGGCTTTTTTGCATAGCATCTCTCACCTTACGATCTGTAATTTGTTCGGATTGAAGTGCGAGAAGGCTTGAAACAATTTCTAGATTGTTTTTCACACGATGATGAATTTCTTTTAATAGAAATTCTTTTTCCTTGTTTTGTTCCTCAAGCAAAACGTTCTTGCGCTTATTGCTCTGAATTGTCTTATAGAGCAATACCAGGATCAGCAGTAACAAAGTGGCAATAACGCTGACAAATGTTTGTCGGGAACGCTGTTTCTTCAATTCGGATTCCTGAACCTGAATGGTAGATTCCTTTTCAGCAACGTCGAATTCGGTCTGTAATAAAGATATATGTCGATCTGCCTCGGTGGTGAATATTGAATTTTTTAATCGATCATACTTTTCCAATGCCAGATAGGCCTCATGATAATTATGGTTGCCGGCGTAGGCTTTACCAAGATTTTCATAAACCTGACTCAGATAAAACTCATCGTTAAAATCGGCAGTGGCCACCTCTATGCTTTTCTCGAGGCTTTTAATGGCCGATATATATTTTCCCTGAAGATTTTGCAATTTTCCCAAGGCCAGCCACGACCTCATGGTCATAAAATTATTATCGAGTAATTCCGCATATTTTAATGCTTCTTCACCAGCCTTTTCTGCTGCGGTGTATTCCCTCATGATCGCATAAAGATCTACCAGGGATATATAAACATCACTTAAGTTATTGTAAAATCCGTAACGCTCCCCAATTGAGATGGCATGCCGATAATAATCGAGGGCCTCTTCGAACTGGCCGAGTGCCAGGTAGTTGTTCCCCACTACATAAAGGGCAAAGTCATAATCGAGATCGTGAATACCTCTTTTTTCAAATATTTTCAGGGATTTTAATCCATATTCCAATCCTCTTAAAAACTTTGATTGCTTCCAGAAAAGGTTGCTTAAATCGGTATATGCCAGGGCGATCGCTTTGGTATCTCCCAATTCCTCGCCCAACTTTAGCGATTCGAGTGCATAATCTGCGGCCTTATCGAGTTGTCCCTTTCTTTCATAAACATATCCCATTTGAGTGTATAGGAATGGGAGGTCGGCCTTAGCCACCTTGTTCTTTGCAGAATTCAGGACAATCATAGCACTGTCTAAGGCCTCCATCCTAAGTAAAATAGCACCCTGGGTAATCTGAAATCTCCCCTCCCACAAGCTGTCTTTGCTATTAACGGCTAACGCCAGGCCTTGCCGATTGAAGTCCAATGCTTTGATCAGGTTCCGTGTATGCCAGTAATAGCCCAGGTCGTTTAGCATAGAAAATTTAACCGAATCGGTATCTGCCTCTTTATAGGCATTTTCAAGGGTATCAAGATAGGAGAGGCCAAAATTGTCGGTATCCACAAAAACTCTTCTGTAAGAATTTTCGCTTTCATTGGTTATAATCTGAGAAAAGACAAGGTTAGCGTTCAGCAAAGAACAAAGGACGACACAAACGGCTTTCAACAAACTGGTTGTCATGATGGTCAGGTCTTAGCCGCGGGGGAATAGGCAAGGAATTAAATATACAAAAATTAGACTGACCCTCTCCCGATAAATGAAAATATCTGCTCGGACATAAATTGAGTTGTTTCGTCCCATATTATTTTTTGTTATGCGGGAAATATAATTCATTGTAGCTTGATGCAATCTGCTAATTTGTGAAATCCAGGACCTTATATACCATGATAGTGCTGACAGTAATGTCGTTCTTATTATGGATTTCCTGCCAGGAAAATCAATCCCGGCGCGA
Organism: Flavobacteriaceae bacterium; assembly: GCA_965212205.1. Taxonomy (GTDB): domain Bacteria; phylum Bacteroidota; class Bacteroidia; order Flavobacteriales; family Flavobacteriaceae; genus JAHEJJ01. The sequence goes on along the minus strand of CBDBUX010000011.1, from coordinate 657,818 downwards.
TCTGGCCATGCAGGAACAGCTCAGGACACAATTAGTACTCTATATAGATTCTTGTTGGAATAAGCAGAATTCGAAACTTTTGGGCCAGCTCACCACCACGGGATTCATGAGAAATCTAAACGGCATCCGCGTGGCTAAAAGCGCAATCGAAATGGAGGCACATATGAAGGTCTTCTTCAATGCCTTTCCGGATCTTGAAATTTCGCTCGCGGAAACTGAGATAGTAGAAGGTAAAATATTCCTTCTGTGGCAAGCCACCGGAACTAATACAGGTATTTTCGGAGAAGTTGGGGCTACCGGTAAGAAGGTAAAGATCAATGGCATGTCGCAATTATATTTTGATGAAATCGGAAAGATGTATCGAGAGGATGTCTATTTCAATGAGCTCGATCTCCTTCAGCAATTGGGTTATTCCTTAATGTTTCCCAACCTGGAATAGCCAGAGACTAAATATGGATATAAACAACTGAAATATTAAATCTAAAACAAACACTATGAAACAACTAAAAAGTTTGATTATCGGACTATTAATTATGGCCCCGTTCGGCCTTCTCGGTCAGGAGGCACCACAGATGTATTGGGTACATGAAGATCAGGTAAAACCTGCCATGGCGATGCAATATGAAAAGGCAGCAAAGCAACTAGCCGACAATTGCAAGAAATACAATATTCAAACGCTAGGATGGATAACCACCGCCACCAGCGATTTCCGCTACCTCTATGTTTCTCCGATAAGCTCGATGGCCGATATCAATTATGATGGCTTTAAACCATTACAGGAAGCGATGGGCGACGAAGCATTTGGAAAAATGTTCTCGGATATGGATAAGTGCTATGATTCCCATGGTGATTATATCCTTATGCTCAATAACGATCTGACCTATATGCCAGAAGGTATGACCCAAACTCCTGAAGGTCAGGATTACAGGAGATTCTACTATGTCCGAACCACCCCGGAAAACAATGGTAAGCTCAAAGAAAAGATGAAAGCGATAAAGGAGTTTTACGCACAGAAAAACTCAAAAGTACATTACAGGGTATATCAAAGTGGTTTTGGTACTATGGGGAATTACTACCTCGTTGCTATAGCAGCAAAAGATGGTGTTTCATATGAGACCATGGGCGAAGAAAACGATGCTATCCTGGGTGAGGAGCGCCATCAACTATTCGGTGAAATGATGAAATATGTGACCAGTATTGATGAGGTAACCGGAGAAATGCGCCACGACCTGGCTTACATGCCACAAAAATAGAATATAATCCCCCGGGTTTGGTCCCGATATAAAACAATACGAAATTCATTATGAAAAAATCAATATTATCGCTTATCGTTATTCTTGCAGTAGTTTCCTGCAAGCAGGGTCCGGATCGCTGGACCAACAATTCTCCAGAAATTGATGTCGTAAAAGCCTTGATTAAAGACTATGAAGCAGGCAACTGGGAAGCCTGGAAAGGGCATTATTCCGATACGGCCAAGATATATCATAACTCAACTGAATCAAATAATGTTGGAGAAACCCTTGAAGGCCTTCGCAGTTATCTCGAAACGACTACAGAATATGGTTTTTCAGATAAGGACCTTTATTACGAAATGATCATCGATGATAAGAATGAAAAGTGGGTGAACTTCTGGGGTACCTGGGAGGGTACTATCGGGGCGCTCGACAGGGATCTTACTATCCCCGTTCACCTCACAATAAAATTTGTTGATGGTACTATAGTAGAAGAACACGGATTCTATAATATGGCCGAATACATGGTGGCCATGGGAGAACTTGAACGGCAGGCAGAGGCAGAGGCAGAAGTCGAAGAATAGCTCAACCATTAACCAACCAAAGATGAAAAGGGGTCCTATACGGCCCCTTTTTTTTTGAACTTTCCCGGCATAAATCATATTCTTTATCAGAATTGCCAAGACAGTTAATTTTTTGTACATTAGGAAGAAATAGAACCAATACAGATAGCTCAAATCTGTTACCCCATTTCAATTCAAGGACAGGCACTTGTACAAGCTGGAATTATTAGTATGAAAAACAGTTTTGGTTTTTATTTATCCCGATACCTGAAGTCTTCAATTACTCCCGTATTGTACCCTTATTTCAATTATTCAACTCACTAAATCCTCATTATATGGAATCTACATTAGCAACCGAAGTACCAAAACAGCAGCTGCTCAGTCCCACCAGGATCATGGATACTGGAATGGGTTTCTGGGCCTCAAAAGTATTATTAACAGCAGTCAATATCGGGCTCTTTACCCGCCTCGGCCGAGGACCGGCTTCTGCTGAAAAACTCAAGACAAAATTAGGACTGCACGATCGTAATTTATATGATTTTTTGGACGCTTTGGTAGCTATGGGATTCCTGCATAGAAGAGGCCTGAAAGAAACAGCTGTTTATAGTAATGCCCCGGACGCCGATCTTTATTTAGATAAAAATAAAGCTACCTATATCGGGAGTATCCTTGAGATGTGCAACAACCGCCTCTATGGCTTTTGGGATAATCTGGAAGACGGGCTCCGTAGTGGTAAACCTCAAAATGAGGTAAGAGGAGGTAATAAACCTTTCTTCGAGGTGCTCTATTCCGACGAGAAACGCTTAAGGGAATATATCGGCGCAATGGGAGGATTCCAGATGGAAAATTTCATGACATTTGCGCGTGAATTCGATTTCTCTGCCTATAACAGTTTCTGCGATATTGGAGGTGCAGGAGGTAACCTGGCTACGCAGGTCGCCGCTTCTCATCCCCATATCGAATGTATGACCTTCGATTTACCTGTAGTTTCTGCCATAGCCAGGGAAAATATAGAGCGACTCGACTTCACCCCCAGGGTAAAAGTAGTAGAGGGTGATTTTGAAAAAGATGAGTTTCCGAAAGCCGATGTGATCGCCATGGGACTTATACTTCATCAACTGGGGACCGATGCTAAAAAAGCATTGATTAAGAAGGCATATGATGCGCTACCGGATGATGGTGCGTTAGTGGTCATCGAAAACATAATAGACGATTACAGGAATACCAATGCATTTGGACTGCTCACCTCGTTGAACATGTTGATCGAAACTCATGCGGGATATGATTTCACAGCCGACGACTTCGACCAATGGGCGCGGGATGCCGGATTCAGAAAAACCATTAAAATGAATCTAACCGGACCCACAAGTGCAGTAGTTGCGTATAAATAAAAAATTCTATCCTTATTGAAGAACCCGGCATCGACCGGGTTCTTTTTTTGGTACCAATTCAGTATCTTTAAGTCAAACAACAAAACCATGTTACAAAGTAAATTCTGGCAGGCATTCTTCGCCTTGATACCGCTGATAATATTTTTTCTATTTTTTATCGGCTATGCCGTATTTCTGATCACATTATTCAATCAGGTCCCCGAATTGGAAGCAGACCCGGACAAGGTGCCTTTTGCTGTGTTTGGTGGTCTGGGAACGTTTTTCTTTTTGCTTTTTCTCGCAATTTTTCTCTCGCTGGCCAGCCTGGTCTTCTATATCGTACATGCGGTGCAGAACCCCAACCTAAAAGGCAACAATCTCCTGGTAGTATGGATACTTTTATTCATTTTCGTAGGGGGGATTTCTCAATTATTGTATTGGATCATCGAGATTATCAATAAGCGTAATGAAGGGGCTTGATAATTTAAATTAGACCCAGGAATGAACAGACGATATTTTATAGGAAAGTCTTTAAGCGGAGCCATGATATTATGTATCCCGGCTCCCTTGAGGGCAGCAAACCAGCATTTTTATTTTGACAAATCAGCACCCAGGATATCTCTTGCCCAGTGGTCATTACACAGATCCTTTGAAAAAGGATTACTGAACGCGGAAGACTTTGCCTCGATTGCAATGGGGGTCTATCAGATCCCTGCAGTGGAGTACGTGAGTTCACTCTACACAAAATACGCAACAGATGAAAAATTCTGGGTTCGCATGAAAGCAAGAGCCGACGAAGCAGCGGTGAAAAACCTGCTGATCATGGTTGATAGTGAAGGTGATCTTGGAGATCCCAACGAGGATAAGAGACATCAGGCCGTAGAAAATCATATCAAATGGTTGAATGCGGCAAAGATTCTAAATTGTCATTCTATCAGGGTCAACGCATTTGGGTCGGGAGACCGGAACTCCCTGCGCTCTCAACTGGTTGATGGTTTGAGTATGCTATCCGCGCACGGAGAAGAAATCGGCATCAATGTGCTTATCGAAAACCACGGTTTGCATAGCTCAGACGGCGCTTATATCAGTGAAATCATCAACGAGGTTGATAGTGCTTTCCTGGGAAGCCTTCCTGATTTTGGTAACTGGTGCCTTAATGCCAAGTGGGGTAGTACCCAAGGCGGCAAATGTTCTGAATCATACGATCCTTATAAAGGAGTTCAACAGTTGCTCCCATTTGCCAAAGGGGTTAGTGCAAAATCTTACGACTTCGATACAGATGGCAATGAAACCACCATTGATTATCAAAAAATGCTTCGATTGGTAAAGTCGTCCGGATTTGATGGATATATCGGGATCGAGTATGAAGGAAACAGATTAAGTGAAGATTTGGGAATTAAAGCCACCAAATCGCTGATCGAAAGCACCTGGAAAGAACTTTAAAAGGAATTCTAAAATCCTCCCGAACATTTTTGATGAATCAAAAATGAAAAGCTAAAAGCTGCAAATGACCTTGATAATGGCCTATATGCAATGGTTATTCGGGGTTGAGCGGGTTATTTGATCCACGGCGTTTCGATTTTGGTGCTAAACGCCATTTCGGACTAAAGATATTCACCTGAGTGAATAACCTTAAATATAAAATGCTCAGGAGGAAGTAGTTTCAAAGCATAGAATTAAGTTCTAAATAAGATTTGTACACCTAAGATACGCCATCCAGATAAACGGCCAACTTTTTTCGATGAAGTGCAAACTCCATTTCAGTAAAGCTTAAAAAACAATGATTTTGTTGTCATATTTTCAGTGAAAGCACTAAAATATTGAATATAATATATAAGTATTTTCTTACATTTTATGTTGTAAATCAGCAAAATTATCTGTGGAGTCTTAAAAACATTGAGCTTGAAGAGGCAACCTTCTAAGCCTCTATCGTATATAAAGTTAAACTGCTGGATTTTCCCCTCAGGGATATATCTCCAATTTCTGAGAATCCAGACGTCTTATTATCCTGTAGCTGTTCCTTAAGCTTACCGGAAATAAGTACACGGGCTCCAAATTGATTGCAGAGGGCTTGGATCCGGGCCGTTGTGTTAAGGACATCGCCAGAATAGATGATCTCCTTTTTAAGGGTTCCGATTTCCCCTATCGTTACCTCACCGATATGAAAACCCGCTTTAAACTCCGGTACAAAACCGTATTCGTCCTCATACCAATGTCTTCTCACAGCAATGGCGGAGCTTATCTCCTCAAAACAACGAATACAGTTATTGTCTTTAAGTCCGGCTTCCCGGGTCCAAGACACAACGATCTCGTCGCCTACATACTGATAAATCTCTCCTGAAGTTTCAAGAATAGCATCCGTCATTTCCGAGTAGAATGACCTGATAAGCTCAAAATAGTTTTCATGACCTATTTTTTCGGCAATGGTCGTTGAAGATTTCATATCGAGGAACATAAAGATCCTGACCTCCATCAATGGCTGGTGATACCTGCCCATAGTATAATTTAAAAATACTTTCCGCCCGACAAAATCCTTGATTTCAGAAAATAGCAGCGCGGTATCAGCAATAACGAAAATGTAAATGACAATACTCCAAAAGGCAAAGTCACCAAAAAAGATTCCTACACTACGTACTACTTCTTCACTTAAAGGGCTTGAATTATATCTAATGGCGTTGATGCCAAAGGTTATGATCACCAGAAAGACAATGATCATCAACATATATAAACTTCCCTTAAAGATAATCTTATAGCTAAAGGACTTGTTTATAAATTTTTTCTTCAGCAACACCTCCTCGATCCACCCCTGGAAGAATCCCATAAGGAAACTTCCGGGTACGGCGATAAGAAGTGAACTTCTAAAATCGTATATGTTGTCCGTGGCCGGATAATATTTACTATCTCCCAAAATACCTTTCTCCAGAAACACATATATCAACCCGAAAAAGGCCCAAATAAGGCCAAAAGTTAAGGCCTGGATTAACGATCTTTTGTATTTAGGTTGCATTCTCATTTGATCAAAATCTATATAGCCATCAATGTATTTAGTCTACTTGTTGAAAAAGACATTGACATTCACCACAATTTACGACGAATTGGCAAAGAGCATTCCAGGTCCATATTCTGGCATTGATAAAAAAAAGTTATTTTTAGCCTGATCCAGAAACCATCACAACCAAACTAAATCAAAAATCATGTCGAAAATATCTATAAGTTCTGTAAAACCACCCCTCTCTTTTTGGCAGATCTGGAATATGAGTTTTGGTTTCCTGGGTATACAGTTCGGATTTGCCCTTCAGAATGCCAACGTTAGCAGAATTTTCGAAACCCTGGGGGCCTCCAAAGACGAATTACCTATTCTTTGGCTGGCAGCCCCGGTGACCGGCCTTTTAGTTCAGCCAATTATTGGTTATTACAGCGATAGGACCTGGCACGCCAAATGGGGAAGAAGGAGGCCTTTTTTTGCCATCGGCGCCATTTTGGCCACCCTGGCTCTCTTTGGAATGCCCAATTCTACGGTGCTCTGGATGGCTGTCATTATGCTTTGGCTTATGGATGCCTCGATTAATATCAGTATGGAACCTTTCAGGGCATTTGTTGGTGACATGCTACCTAATGAACAGCGTACCAGTGGTTTCGCCATGCAGAGTTTCTTTATAGGTCTTGGTGCGATCATCGCCTCAGCACTACCCTACATAATGACCAACTGGCTTGGCATAAGCAATGTATCTGAAGGTGGCGGTATTCCCGATTCCGTAAAATGGTCATTTTATATTGGAGGAATCGCCTATTTTACCGCTGTAATGTGGACGGTCTTTAAAACAGAAGAATATCCACCGGATGATATTGAAAAGTTAAAGGAGGAAAATGCCTCCAAAGGAGTTTTTACCGGGCTTAAAGAGTCGTTTATGGGTATTTTTAAAATGCCAAAAACCATGGTGCAGCTCGCATTTGTACAGTTCTTTTCCTGGTTCTCTCTTTTTGCGATGTGGATCTATACCACATCGGCGGTAACCAGCCATGTCTATAACACTTCCGACACCTCTTCCGCATTGTACAATGAGGGAGCAGATTGGGTAGGTATATGCTTTGCCGTCTACAACGGCGTGGCAGCCCTGGTGGCATTTTTACTGCCTGTGATAGCGAAGAAATTGAGCCGGCGGATAACACATATGCTCGCCTTGTTCTGTGGTGGCATTGGCCTGGTGTCGGTATTCTTTATTTCGGACCCTATTCTCATACTTTTATCCATGGTAGGAGTAGGTATCGCTTGGGCCAGTATTTTATCTATGCCCTATGCCATGCTATCGAGCATATTACCAGCCAACAAAATGGGCTATTATATGGGCGTGTTCAATTTCTTTATTGTGATACCCCAAATTGTAGCAGCAGGCATTCTTGGGTTTATGCTGAAAAGCTTCTTCGGGAATGTATCTATATATGCTTTGATCATCGGAGGAATTTCATTATTTCTTGCAGGAATCTTATGCCTGATCGTCCAGGATAACGAAGATTAAGTGGCTATTGCCACTGAGAAAAGCTAATCGGTTAAGCAGATTTATTGAATCTCATTAGAATTTATATCGATACGAAGTCGACACATAAAACAGCCCACCGGATCACGCTTAGTACCCGCAAACCATATCCCTGGGCAAATCAGGAAGTACTTCAACGCCTTTGAAGTCTGCTAATTATCCACTAAATTTAATAGAATTAACCAACGGGGCATATTTTGACCAATTCTCTTTTTGCCGTACTCCTTCTGGTATTGCTGGTATTTCAACCAATTTCTGCACAGGAGTCCAAGACCGACAGCCTAAATAAGGCCTGGAATAACTCAGCACTAAACGACTCGTTGCGTTTTGAAGCAGGACTGGATCTGTTTATGATTCGTTTTCGCTCCGACATGGATTCTGCCCGTATTCTTGGCAACAAGCTTACCCAATTTGCTAAAAAAAGAAATAATCCCAGCTGGGAAGCTACTGCGACCCGATTTGTTGGAAATACCTATGCAGTTCAAGGCGATTATATACAGGCACTTGAGGCGTTTACCCGAAGTTTTCAACTGGTCTCTAAAAGCGGAGATCAACTCTCCATGGCCACAACCCTAAGTAATATTGGCACGGTACATTACGAACTCGGAAATTATCCTGAAGCGATAAAAAATTTGCTCGAAGCGATGAGCACTTATGAAAATCTGGAAGATACAGCAGGGCTTTCGCGGGTAACCAATAATCTGGGCAATATTTATCTCAGGCAGAAAAATGAAAAAAAAGCACTGGAGTACTATGCTTATAGTCTTTCGATTAAAAAAGAGATAGGCAATAAGAGTGCCCTGCCCAGTAGTTACAATAATATTGCTTTGGTACATTCCAATCTGGAGCAATTCGATTTGGCGCTTGAAAACTTATTGATCAGTGCTGAACTCTCAGATGAAATAGGTGATGCGATGAGCTATACAAGAGCGATGAGCAATATTGGTGATGTTTATAACAGGCTTGGGCAATATGATAAAGCTCTCGAATACTTAAATCCGAGTATTGATCAAAAGAAGAAACTTGGCGATAAAGATGGTCTTTCCGCAGCCTATTTGTACAGAGGACAATCTTATCTGTTTAAGAAGTGGTTTCAAAGAGCTCGAACTGATTGCGAGCGCAGTCTTGAACTGGGTAAGCTTATGGGGGCAACAATGCTGATAAAAGAAGCCTGTGAATGTTTAAGCACCGCCTACGAGGGAACAGGCGATACAAAGTCTGCACTGTCTTATTTCAGGCAGGCAGCAGTATTAAAAGATTCGCTGTTTAACCAGGATAAGGCACAGGAGATTACCCGGCAGGAAATGCAGTATGAATTTGAGAAACAGCAACTGGCAGACAGCATCGCCTTTCATAAACAAAGAACCGAGCGTGAGTTGCTCTTCGAAAGAGATCTCAACCAACAGCGAAATAAGTTTAATCTCATTGTCTTCGGAGGATTGGCATTATTGATTATTGCTGGTATCTACTGGAGATCCCGGCAAAAAGATAAAAAGCTTCAAAGGGAGCGGGCCATGGTAAATCGTTTAAAGCAGATCGATCAGCTTAAGGACCAGTTCTTGGCAAATACCTCTCACGAGTTGCGAACCCCTTTGAATGGCATAATAGGATTAACCGAATCGCTGAAAGACGGGGCCGCAGGACAGCTGTCAAAGCCGGCTATTGAGAATCTGGATCTCATCGTGCAGAGTGGTAAAAGACTTTCGAATTTGGTAAATGATATACTCGATTTTTCTAAACTTAAGAATAGAGAGCTCGAATTAAATATCAAGGCCATCGACCTTCATGCCGTAGCAGATGTGGTGGTGAAAATCCTTGGTCCAATGGCCGCCGAAAAGTCGGTTATCCTTATCAATTCGATCTCTTCCGATCTTCCGTTGGTAGAGGCAGATGAAAACAGACTGCAGCAAATACTTTTTAATTTAATCGGAAATGCTATAAAATTTACAAAAACAGGACAAATAGAGATCAACTCTGCCGTAGCAGAGGGCAAAATGAATATCGAAGTCATCGATACGGGGATCGGTATTCCTGAAGAAAAATTCGAAAGCATTTTCAATTCCTTTGAACAAGGAGATGGTTCTGTTGCCAGGGAATATGGGGGTACAGGGCTTGGACTCTCGGTCACTAAACAGCTGGTAGAACTGCATGGAGGTAGTATACATGTACGATCTCAAGTGAATAAGGGGTCTACTTTTAGTTTTAATTTACCATTGAGTTCGAAAGAGCGATCGGAAGTTCCAACAAGTACAAAAAAGGCTAAAACCCTATCCAAACTTGCAGAGACCACACCCGCCGAACTGGCTAATGCTGATCAGGATGAAGATCCTGCGGTACCCGCCTCAAATCGCAAAATCCTGATTGTAGATGATGAGCCCATTAATCGGAAAGTCCTTGAAAATCATCTCAAAGTTGCCGGATATCAGATGGAGGAAGCACGTTCAGGCGAGGAGACCATCAAAAAGCTTAGCGAGGATCATGGTTTTGACCTGATACTTCTCGATATAATGATGCCCGGTTTATCGGGCTATGAAGTCTGCGAAAAAATCAGGGAGACCTATACCGCCAGTGAATTACCGGTGATTATGCTTACGGCCAAGAACCGTGTAAGCGACCTGGTCAACGGATTCAATTCTGGGGCCAATGACTATCTGTCTAAACCAATCGCAAAGAACGAGCTCTTAAGCAGACTAAAGACCCATCTGAATCTTAAAGGAATCCATAGCGCAACATCGAAATTTGTTCCGACCGAATTTCTGAGATCGGTGGGAAGAGAGCATATTACTGAGGTAGTCCTGGGAGATCATGTTGAGAAAAAAGTAACGGTTCTTTTTACCGATATCCGGGAATATACCACCATAGCCGAAGGAATGACACCAAGGCAGAATTTCAAATTTATCAATTCCTATGTAGGTAAAATGGGGCCGGTTATTCAGTCCAATAATGGCTTTGTAAACCACTATCTGGGCGATGGTATCCTGGCGCTCTTTCCCGATACACCGCAGGAAGCGTTGCAATCTGCTATTGAAATGCAAAGGGCCATTCAAAAATACAATCAGCGGCGTGAAAAAGACGGGTATATGCCGATCTCCGTTGGAATGGGTTTACACACTGGGTCGCTCATTATGGGTATTATCGGAGACCATCTTAGAAATGATACGGCGATCATTTCAGATACGGTAAATGCAGCCTCCAGACTGGAAGGTATCACCAAGTTCTATGGTGCTCAGATCATTCTGAGTGAAGACAGTCTTAATAGCATCAAAGACCGGGACCATTTTGGGCTTCGTTTTCTTGGGAGGGTAAAGGTTAAGGGTAAGGAGAATGCATTAGGTATTTATGAGTGCTTTGATGGTGATAAGGATGAGGAATCTATACGTTTGAAGAAAAAAAATCTAAAACTCTTCGAAAAGGGTATCGATCTATTTATGAACGGAAAATTCCCCAAGGCATCGGCGGCCTTTGATAAGGTGTTGGCTCAGAACCCTCAAGACCTGGTTGCTAAATATTTCGTAAGCAAGTCTGCCGAATTCACTTTATCAGGTTTTCCTGAAGATTGGGATGTAGTAACAAATATGGACCAGAAATAACCGATGTCCTTTATTTCGAATGCTCTTAAACGATTCAGACCTCTTCCTCCAACCAGGCCTTCATCATCCAGACCGTCTTCTCCTGCTCAGTAATAAAGTCGCTCATCATAGCATTGGTGCCTTCGTCTCCAGCTTCGTCAGAAGCCGATAAAATTTGACGCTCTAATATCAGCAATTCTCTGAGAGAAGCCACTATTAGCCTGATAGCTTCTTCATCGCGGCTAACATTTTTCCCTACCGGCACCGTGGAATGCTCCATATAATCTTCAAAAGTATGGTAAGGCACCCCGCCAAGGGTTAAAATACGTTCAGCAATTTCATCGACCTTCAGGTTAGCATCTGTATATAATTCTTCAAACTTAACATGGAGATCGAAGAAACTCTTACCACGAATATTCCAATGGATACCTCTGAGGTTTTGATAGTACCGCTGAAAATTCGCCAGCAGCACATTGAGATCTTCCGCAAGTTGTGCAGACAGACTTTCACTTAATCCTATACTGTTTAATTTCATATCATTTATGTTATAATCAATTATAAAATTATCATATATTAATATTTATTTTGATAAATTTTATTGATAGTTTTTATACATTTATCATCTAAAATTATGCAGTATGACCATTACCCAATTGCAATATGTATTGGCCGTAGCCGAGTACCAGAATTTCACACTGGCAGCAGAAAAAAGCCATGTTACCCAACCAACGCTAAGCATGCAGGTTCAGAAGCTGGAAGATGAGCTCGATGTTTTGATATTCGACCGCGGTAAAAAACCCATCACCACAACCGATGTGGGACAAAAAATTGTGGATCAGGCTAAAAATATTGTAAATGAAGCCGAAAGAATAAGGGATATCGTAGATCAGGATAAGGGGTATATTGGCGGAGAATTCACATTGGGAATTATCCCAACCATTATGCCTACGCTCTTACCGATGTTTCTCAAGACATTTATTAAACGCTACCCAAATGTAAACCTCATTATCAGAGAACAAAATACAGACCAGTTGATACGCAACCTACAGGATGGTCATCTCGATGCGGCCATCGCCGCTACACCCCTGGAAATTGAGTTTATTACGGAGCGGCCATTATACTATGAACCCTTCGTGGGATATGTTCCCAAAAGCCATCGATTGGCAAATAAGGAAAAGATCGGTACTGAAGATCTTGATATCAGCGATATTTTACTCCTTCAGGACGGGCACTGCTTCCGCGAAGGCGTCATTAATCTATGCCAGACATCCAGAGAGTTAAGAAAGGAGCATTTTCAGTTGCAGAGCGGCAGTTTCGAGACTTTGATCAATTTGGCCGATGAAGATATGGGAATGACCCTTCTCCCCTATTTGAATACGCTGGAACTGGACGATGATAAAATCAAAAATCTAAAACATTTCGAAAATCCTACGCCCGCTCGGGAGGTAAGTCTGATCTATCACAAAAACGAGCTTAAAATTCAAATAACCGAGGCGATTAAGGAGGTGATTGCGGCAATTGTGAGAGGAGCTATAGCTTTTCAGGACGTGAAGATTATCAGTCCCTTGAATAAAAAATAAAACCGCCCGATTGGGCGGTTTGTGCTATGCTTTAAGATAAATTAAACTCGGCTGCAGTTCTGGTTTGTCTGAAATAAATAACTGAAGCCATTTTTTTAATTCTTCAATTTCTTCTGGCATTAATCTCGAAATTGCTTTTTTTAGTTCTTTACTAAATAGTTTTACATCAAAACTGACTTTTTGAAGTACCGTTTTATAATACTCCAGCATTGGTCTTGCCATACTATGAGAATGTTTTAATTAGATTGTTCAAACAAAATAACCCCTTTAAGTTACAAATTATTGCACAAATTGAGTTAAAAATTGGCTAATTTCATGTTAAAACCAATTCCTATTAAGTCCGAAAAAACCTTCAATAAAATTTATAAATACCTAATAATAAGCATTACCATAGTATTCTTCAGCCTCCAATGGGCTTGTGGTGGATCAAATATTAGGCGGCTTGAAAGAACTGTTGAAAAAAACCTCAAATCTGCCAGGCCTGCGCATCATCATTTGGGATTTTTGGTCTATGATCCGATTACCAAAGACACACTGATCCGCAAAGCGGCCGAGCATTTTTTTGTCCCTGCCAGCAACGTCAAGATCTTTACACTCTACAGCGCGTTAAAACTGGTGCCCGAAAAGATGCCCGTTTTGAAATATTCAATGAGGGGCGATACGTTGTACTTCGCAGGCCAGGCAGATCCAACAGGCCTTCACCCCCATTTCAAGGATAGTACAGCGGTAAAATTTCTCTCCAGGTTCGACTTTGTCAAATATGTTTCGGGCAATATGGCCACTACGGCCTTTGCACCCGGCTGGGCCTGGGAAGATTACGACCAGTCTTATTCACCCGAAAGAAGCGGCTTCCCCTTGTACGGCAATGTGGTTTCATTTTACCCGAATTCCGCTGCAGATATCATTCCTCTTGATTTTAAAGACAGCATTGTTTTGAAAGAAATGAAATTTCGCAGGAAGGCTAATCGAAATCTATTCTATGTTTCTCCCCGCACCTTAGATAGTATAGAAATTCCATTGCATGTGAGTCCGCGGCTAACCACTGATCTTCTAAAAAATATTCTCAGTGGAAATATTACTACGGCAGAACAAATGCCCGCCACTACCCAGGAGACACTTTGGGGTATTGCAAGAGATAGTGTATTAATACGTATGATGGTGGAAAGTGATAATTTTCTTGCTGAACAACTATTATTGGCCGCTTCAGCAAGCTTATCGGATACCTTGGAGAGCAAAACCGCCATATCATATGTCCTAGAACAATTGGGTACTGATTTAAAACCATCGCCCAGATGGGTAGACGGTTCTGGGCTCTCACGCTATAATTTGTTTACACCAGGCACTATGGTTTTTGTACTCAACAGGCTTTACCAGGAATTTGGTGAAAATTATATTTTTAATTTTTTCCCTAAAGGAGGGGTTTCCGGAACCTTAAAAGAAGATTTTGTCGGGGATCCTGATCCCTATATCGTTGCGAAATCGGGAAGCTTAGGTAATATCTATTGTTTAAGTGGATATTTGAAAACCGATTCGGGACGGCTGTTAATCTTTAGCTATATGAATAACCATTTTACCATGGAACGCCAACAGCTCAAAGAGGAGATGGCATTGATCTTCAAATTAATACGCGACAATTATTGATCGCTTCACATATCGAGCAGCTTGTACAAGGCTACATGCTGCAATAATAATATCGTTTTGGCGTCTTTGATCTCACCATTACCGATCATTGTCATGGCCTGAATAAAAGGAATCTCTATCACTTCCAGATATTCGGTTTCCCCTTCGTTCCCACCTCCCGGGCCCGTCTTCATGCCATCTTCATAGACCCCTATAAACAAATATAGAATCTCGGTCACCGATCCTGGAGACATATAAGGTGTCATCACCCGGTTTACCTCGGAGATCCGAATTCCGGTTTCCTCCTCGGTTTCTTTTTTAATACACTGCTCGGGGTCCAGTCCGTCTAGCAGCCCGGCACAGACTTCGATCATCATACCATCCTTATTACCGTTAACATAGGTAGGCATACGAAATTGACGTGTGAGTACTACCGTTTGTTTAGTAGGATTTATCAAAAGGATTGCCGCCCCGTTGCCCCGGTCATAGGCCTCCCTCTGGTGTTCCTCCCAGGTTCCATCGGGCCTGCGGTATTCATACCAATATTTATAAAGACGATACCAGTTATCCGACAGGAGTTCTTTATGAATATTCCTGATTTTTGCTTCCATGATATATTGATATTTTGTGTTATCCCTCCTGGTTTACCACATAGAGATCAAGGCCTTTAAACCGTAAGGGCATGATTGAGGTATCGCCTGAACGGTAACATTTCTAAATAAACAGCTATAATATGATCTGTGAAGCCCGGAGCCAGGATTTCTTTTCGACTAAGCGGGCAAACTACAGCGAAGGTTTTATTTTTCAAAAGTTCGATATAAGGATGATCAAAAGAATATCCCTTGGGAGAAGAACGCAACCTTTCATCCTTGTACAGCTCTCCGAAAATCTTTCTAAATGATGGTTTTTGCAGGATAGCTATCAATTCTTCACCATTGTAATCAATAGCCTCTCTGACACTCTTTAATTCGGGACCAGGAGGTCTCCAAAGGCCCCCTGCCAGCATGGATTCCCGGCTGCCGATCTGGATGTAAAAATCCCCGGTGCCCGGCGCCTTATCTAGTCCGGCTCCAAAATGGTCTTTATAGACCGGTTTTTCGGGATGAAACATCAGGTTATTATTGATCCGGTTGATAGATCTGCGTCCCGGGCTGATATAATATTCCGGATCCACTTCAGACATCCGGGAATTGAGCTGGTCTATCCACTCGATAAATTCTTCCCGTAGTGCCTTGTAATGGGACCTGTTCTGATCCATCCAGCGTTTGGAGTTATTTTTTTCGAGGTTTTCAAGAAAAAGAAATAGACGTTTAAAATCCATTAGCTGTGATCGCTCGATATTCAGAAGGGTTTGTCACCGTCTATAAGGTCACCGAGGTCGCCCAGAATACTGCCTTCGCCCTTGCGTTTCCCTCCGCCTTTGGGTGCAGCCGCCCATACGCGACTTGCCAATCTGCTAAAGGGCAGGGACTGGACATATACCACTCCTGGGCCTTTTAAAGTGGCAAAAAACAACCCTTCGCCTCCGAAAATGGTATTTTTAATCCCCCCTACAAATTCGATATCGTAATCTACATCTTTGGTAAAGCCTACAATACACCCGGTATCTACTTTAATCATTTCGCCTGGAGCCAATTCTTTTCTGGCCAGGGTACCTCCGGCATGAACAAAAGCCATTCCGTCGCCTTCGAGTTTTTGCATGATAAACCCTTCACCACCGAAAAGGCCTCGCCCGAGTTTCTTGGAAAATTCAATTCCCACAGAGACACCTTTGGCTGCACAGAGAAAAGCATCTTTCTGGCAGATGAACCTTCCTCCTTTTTCCGACAAGTCGATCGGGACGATCTTACCAGGATAGGGCGAAGCAAAATTCAAATGCCTTTTACCATTTCCTACATTGAGAAAGGCGGTCATAAACAGGCTCTCTCCGGTCAATACACGTTTACCTGCTGAAAATATTTTACCGAGTACACTATTGTCCTGATTTGAACCATCACCAAAAATAGTTTCCATTTTTATATCGGTTTCCATCATCATAAAACTACCGGCCTCGGCCACTACCGCCTCCTGAGGATCTAAACCTATTTCCACATATTGCATCTCCTCTCCGAAGATTTGATAATCTATTTCATGTGCATTCATCTATTGCTGTTTTGAAGATTGACACTTGTTGGTTGTGTAAGAAATGAAAATGTTACAATACTCGCTCGATCTTTTACGATTTCACTTTTACTGTCCACTCAAAATCAAAGGACGCGACTTCATCACCCGATTCATCAAGACCGGTGGAATTCATCCAGAAGGTCTGACCCTCTCCTGTTGCGATCGCATGGTCGAGGGCATCTTTTATCTTATCTCCATCTTCACAGATGAAGGTTATTTTCCCCCTTGCCTTTTTGGTAAATACCGCCTTATTACGTGCTACCAGCATTGAAATGCGTTGGTTTCTTTGCCTGATCTGTTCGATGACCATTGCCCCGGTACTCAATTCCGCCGCCATCCCCTGAACTGCCCAGAACATAGACTTGAATGGGTTTTGATTTATCCAGCGGTATCTAACGGATACCACGGCTTTTTTCTCACCCAGTTCCCGCAGACGTACCCCGCACCACCAAGCCGCGGGTAATCTAAAAAAGGTAAATGTATTGAACTTGCTTACAGTACTCATATGCCCATGCTTCTTGCACTAAATGTATCGAAATTATCCGAGCTATGAAATGTTAAATATATGTTAAATTATAGTACTATGTTTTGCATAATACCTTTTTTTAGATATATATTTGCATAAGAAACTAATATGCCATGACAGATTCATTGACCAAACACGAGAGAAACTTATCGGCAATTATCCATGCTTCGACTTTTAGCAGGTTTATGATCCCGTTTGGAAATTTCTTTATTCCGCTGGTTTTATGGCTTGCCAACCGCAAGGATTACGCCTATGTGGATTACAATGGAAAGCAGGTGTTGAACTTTCAAATTAGCCTACTGCTCTACTCTGTTGTTCTGGGCATGATATCAGTTCCTTTCTTCATGGGGTTTCTCCCTAATATATTTGAAGGTGGCATCCTGAATATACGCGACTTTAATGAGTTTAACAATATCGGATTCCATTGGGACAGTGATTGGCTCAGTCTGGGTCGGATGCTCTGGCCGATTGGAATTGCAGGTATGCTCCAGCTTTCGTTGTTTGTCATCAATATAGTCTATACCATATTAGGAACCATAAGAACAAATGAGGGTGAAGCTTTTCGCTATCCCATCACGATAAAATTCATAAAATAATGACCGCACTTATTAGACATTTAGTATTTCTGGTTCTACTTATCTGCTCGTTTTTATTCAGTCGGGCACAAGAAAGTGAACAAAGCAGCCTTCATCTGCTGCTCATGCAAAAAGACAGTCTTCTTTTCGATGCCGCTTTTAACCGATGCGATTCCAAGACTATGGAAGCGCTCTTTACCGAAGATTTCGAGTTCTATCACGACAAAGCCGGGGCAACCCTGGGTAGGGAGGAATTCCTTGCGCCCATAAGAAAACAATGTGCCGGGCAAAATTCTGATGCTCCTCAACCGGCGAAACGCATTTTGGTCGAAGGCAGTCTTGAAGTATTTCCACTTTATAAGGAAGGAGAGCTTTACGGGGCCATACAGCATGGTATTCACAGCTTTAAATTCCTGAATCAGGACAAGGAATATCAGCAGGGCGATACAGCAAAATTTACACATCTATGGATTATGGAAGATGGTCAATGGAAGATTAAGCGTGAACTGAGCTACGACCATCAACATCATCAGCCAGAAAACAGCAAATAATAGAAAAATAATATTCATCAATCTTATATCAGTAGTTTATTCATCAATCAAATGGAAACACAAAAAATGAACAGTTAATCGAATGCCGGAGCCGAGTCGGAACTCCGCTCCGGCATACATCAGAATCGTAAAATTATGAACATAGAAAATACAAAAGCACAGATGCGCAAAGGGGTTTTGGAGTACTGCATCCTTTCCATCCTCGATGGAGAAGATAAATATGCCTCCGAGATTTTAGCAACCCTAAAAGACGCCAAGATGCTAGTAGTAGAAGGTACTATTTATCCGCTGCTCACAAGACTCAAGAATGCCGGCCTTCTCAACTACCGCTGGGAAGAGTCTACCTCCGGACCACCCCGTAAATATTATGGGTTAACAGAAACAGGTAAGGTCTTTCTGAAAGAACTCAATACCACCTGGGACGAATTACGAGGAGCAGTGAACCTGGTTACTAAAGCAAAAAAGATCTAAAAATGAACAAGACAGTAAATATTAATCTCGCTAATATACTTTTTCACATAGATGAAAAAGCTTTTAATAAGCTACAGCGCTACCTGGAAGCGATTAAACGCTCTTTCCAGGGGACTACCGGAAGCGATGAGATCATCGCCGATATAGAAGCGCGAATCGCAGAACTATTCCATGAAAAACTGGAAAACGAACGACAGGTGATCACGCTGAAAGAAGTCGATGAAGTTATCAATGTCATGGGACAGCCCGAAGACTACATGGTAGACGAAGACATATTCGAAGATGCACCCAGGACATCTGAGCCCTCAGGCAAAAGAGTTAAAAAACTCTACAGGGATATCGATAGTAAATATATAGGAGGTGTATGTTCTGGTTTGGAACACTATCTCGGCATCGATGCCCTTTGGATACGATTGTTCTTTATATTCTTCGCACTCTTTACCGGATTCGGTTTTATCGCCTATATCCTGTTGTGGATACTGGTGCCCGAAGCAGGTACAACCTCCCAAAAACTGGATATGAAGGGGGAGCCGGTCAACATTAGCAATATCGAACGCAAAGTCAAGGAAGGATTTGAAGATGTTACCGAAAAAGTAAAGAACGTAGACTACGAAAAGGTTGGAAATAAAGTAAAAAGCAGCACCCATACCTTTTTCGATACCCTTGGCGATATCATTATGTTCCTCTTTAAAGTGGTAGGTAAATTTATTGGGATCTTGCTCATAATTATAGGAGCAGCCACTTTAATAGCATTATTTATTGCCCTTTTCACCGTAGGTGTTCTTGACATAGTACACATCCCAGGTATAGATTTCTACGATATGGTGAGTTCTACGGGTACACCTGTTTGGTTGGTTTCACTACTCGCATTCTTCGCCATAGGTATTCCATTTTTCTTTCTTTTATACCTGGGATTGAAAATCCTTGTGAACAATTTGAAATCTATTGGAAACATCGCCAAGTTTTCCCTTCTCGGACTATGGTTATTGTCTATTATCGGACTAACTGTACTTGGAGTTAAACAGGCTTCAGCTCATGCCTATACAGGCACTATTACCGTTAAAGAGGATCTTTATTTCCCTGCAGACACACTTAATATTGCCATGCGTAGTAGTGAATTGTATGAGAATCAGGAGAATATTGGGATTGCCGATATGGTAATCAGCTATACTGAGAGCGGCCAGAGGCTATTGTATTCAGAGGATATCCGATTCGATATCAAAAAATCTGAAGACAGCCTCAGTAGGATCAGGATACGAAAAGACGCCGACGGCAGCTCATTTCGCAATGCCAGAGATCGTGCTTCAAAGATCGATTATACCTTTGAATCGGCGAGCAGTACGCTACAACTTGATGATTATTTCACCACAGCAGTAGAAAACAAAGTACGCGACCAGGAGATCCGTATCACCATCTATGTGCCTGAAGGAAAGGTGGTTCACTTCGATGAATCAACCCGGCGCCATATTGGAAGAACCATGCGGTACGATCAGGATCTTTATCGGGCCGACATGGTCGATTATTATTGGTCTATGGGCAATGATGGAGAACTTAAATGTATGGGGTGTCCTGAGAAAATGGATGAAGAAGACAATAGCGACGGTCGGATAATTATCAATGAAGATGGAGTCGATATCAATATTAAGGACGATGAAGATTCCTTTGAAATGAAGATCGATGAAAACGGTTTAAAAATAAAAGCAGAAGAGAACAACTAACACATTACAATTCGGTCATCAAAAATGACAATTGGGTATAATTTATATGCAGATCTGAGGTAATACATGCAATTTTACCCTACGATTTAACAACAACTAAAGAATTCTTAATTATCAACAATCTAAAAACGACAATCATGACAACTCTTGCTAAAATCACAATTGCACTTATCGTTGCGCTTATAATGTCTTCCTGTGCATTCGACGTTAATTTCGGTGCCGGAAAAAAAGGAAATGGTGAAGTGGTAAAGGACAGAAGGGAAGTAACGGACGACTTCACAGTTGTTTCGGCCTCAGAAGGACTGGATGTATTTGTTACCCAGGGTGCTGATTATGCTATTTCTGTCGAAGCCGATGAAAATATCATCGACCTTATCGGTACGGATATTTCCGATGGTAAATTAAAGATCCACGCGATCCAAAATATTGGTAGAGCCACCAAGAAAGTATATGTAACACTTCCGGAAGTAACCGGCATGTACTCTTCAAGTGGGGCAGATCTGGTCTCACAAGGCGTGATCTCGGCCGATAAAATCTCCCTGGATGCCAGTAGCGGATCCGATATTAAAGTTGAGCTCTCTGCCGATGAAGTAGATGCAGATACCAGCAGTGGAGCCGATATCCGGATTTCCGGGCAAGCCAATTTGTTCTTCGCTGATGCCAGTAGCGGATCCGATATTAAAGCCAAGGATTTCATGGTAAAAAGCTGCCATGCAGATGCCAGTAGTGGAGCTAATATTACTGTAAATGTCTCAGAATCGCTTACAGCCGATGCGAGTAGTGGAGCAGACATTTCATATACAGGCGAAGCCAGTGTTCAGAAGAAAAAATCGGTTTCGGGAAGCGTCCATAAATACTAAAATACAATCAAAGGGAACAGTCTGATTCATTTCTACACCAACCACTTTAAACCCTGTCGGCAACGGCGGGGTTTCTTGTATTATACTATCCGGGATTTCCATATATTCGTATTGATGGATTATTTCTCATGCTAAAGCTGCAACTAAAACCCTACCGCCTAAAACTAAAACATCGGTTCAGAATCTCTCGTGATGCATACGATGAGCAGGATGGGCTGATTGTAAGCCTTAGTTCAGAAGCAAAGGTTGGTTATGGCGAAACCACGGCCAACCCTTACTACGGTATGGAGCTCGAAGAGATGGTGGATAGCATTAAGGCGATCCGGTCCGATATTGAAGCATATAATTTTAAGGATCCTGAATCCTTCCATGAGTTCTTAAGCAAATTAATACCTCATCCTTTTATCCTTTGTGCACTCGATCTGGCTGCCTGGGATCTTTATGGTAAAAAATTGGGGAAACCGCTATACGAGATATGGGATACCTCCATTACTGATTACCCTGTTTCGAACTACACTATTGGGTTGGATACAATAGATAATATGATCGCCAAGATGAAAGAGCAACCTTGGCCCATCTATAAGATCAAACTGGGTACAGATCAAGATATCGAAATTGTCAGGAAATTACGCCAACACAGCAATGCTGTTTTTCGAATAGATGCCAACTGCGCATGGACGGCCAAACAGACGATCAACTACGCACCCGTACTCAAAGAATTAGGGGTCGAATTTATTGAGCAACCCCTGGAAGCCGGAGACTGGGAAGGCATGGAACAGGTGCTACACCATAGCGTACTCCCCATTATTGCGGATGAGAGTTGCAAAACAGAAGAAGATGTTGAACGATGTGCCCTCCACTTTAATGGCATCAACATTAAGCTCACTAAATGCGGTGGCCTCACCCCTGCCCTGCGGATGATCCGAAAAGCGCGAAAGCTAGGTATAAAAGTGATGGTAGGATGTATGACCGAATCTACTGTTGGGATTTCGGCCATTGCACAATTGCTTCCTCAACTCGACTATGTGGATATGGATGGCGCCTTACTATTAAAGGAAGATATCGCGACAGGGGTGGAAATACTCGAAGGCGGAATTGTAAAATTTCCGGAAATCGGGGGAAGTGGAATACAACTACTATGAAACCGATAATCATTTCTGGTTTTCCCGGTCGTGAAATCAACTTAGGAAATCAACAGTTTCTTTACTTCGGCGGTACCTCATACCTCGGTATGCAAACCCATCCCGAATTTCAGGCCTTATTAATCGATGAAATTCGCCGATATGGTACCAATTATGGGGCATCCCGAAATTCTAACATCAGACTAGACATCTACGATAAATCCGAAACACACCTTAGCCAATGGTTGGGAAGTGAAGCTTGCATCGTATTGTCCTCTGGTTTTTTAGCGGGTCAACTGCTGGCACGTTACTTTAATCGGGCCGATTACAAGTTGTTTTACACAACCCCTGCTCACGCCTCGCTTTTTTATTATGATCAGCTGACTTTTACAGGTTATCGCCAGCTTAAAAAAGATATACAACAACATCTTGATTCTAAGGATATCAGAACCCCTGTCGTTTTATTTGATACTGTTGACTTTGGCCCCAATACTTACCCGGATTTTAAAGCGTTAGAAAAACTCCCCCTGGAGCACTGTATTCTGATTGCCGATGATTCCCATGGGTTGGGCGTACTTGGATCCGACGGCAGTGGTGCGTATAAGAATTTAAGGGAATTATCAGCTAAGGAACTCCTGGTTTGCAGTTCCCTTGGCAAGTCTTTGGGAGTACAGGCCGGTGCAGTTTTCGGGACTTCTAACAGACTAAAGGCGTTACGGCAGACTTCATTGTATTCGGGGGCTAGTCCGCCTGCCCCGGCCTATATGGGAGCGTTGCTTAAAGCAGCTCCTTTATATACCACTCAAAGAACAATTCTTATTGAATTGATCGAGAAATTTCACCAGTTGCTCATGTATCCTGAAAAGTTTCGATATCTAGATCGATACCCTGTCTATGAATCCGATGATCAGGAATTAGCAAGATATCTTAATCGGGAGGGGATTTGCATAACCGATTTTGATTATCCCGCAGAGATCGATTCCTGGCAAAGTCGTCTGGTTATAACTGCCGGGCACAGGCCGGAGGATGTTTCTCAATTGGCTGAAAAAATCAATAGTTACTATCGTTGATTGGAATCGGAGGACCTGAGCCGTTATAATCCCAAATAGGTAAAGTATTTTAATGGTTTTTAGCAAAAAAAATTGTAACTTTTTAGTTCATTTCTTAATTCATTTTAAAACACGCAACCATGAGAAAATTAATAGGATTGGTTTTACTGACGGCCGTTTTTGTAATAGCTATGGCTATCACGTCTTCAAAGCCTCCCACCATGCATACAATAGAAGGTACCTGGGAACTTCAACATTTTTATAATTTCGACGGAGAAAAAGTTATTGATACCGTCGCACTGGCTGAGGGCTACCGGCAGGTTAAAATGTATTACAATGGCAATATCATGTGGTCTCGCACCACGACTGATGATTCGAAAGATCCCGATGGAAATGACGTTATAGGGAGATTTGGATATGGAACATATAAGATAACGGACGACGAATTGATTGAAACCATAGAATATGGCGATGTAGGAATGATGAGGGCGTTAGATACAATGCGTGTTTTTACATTCGAATTAGTACTTAAAGATGACTATTATAGTCAGATAAGTATTGATGAAGACGGCAGTAGAACGTTTTCTGAAAACTATAAACGAATAGACTAAATCCGAGCTTATTCAATAAAAAAACCGCTAACGAATAGCGGTTTTTTTATTAATTCTATCGGCATTCACTTACTGTGTTACCTCCTCATGGGCTTCCACCGAAGCCAGATATCGTTCAGCATCTAATGCTGCCATACAACCTGTACCTGCGGCGGTAACCGCCTGGCGGTAGATCTTATCTTGCACATCACCACTTGCGAAAACGCCTGGTTTAGTAGTTTTGGTAGACCTGGCTTCGGTTATGATATAGCCGGTATCGTCCATTTCCAATTGCCCTTTAAAAATATCCGTATTCGGTGTATGTCCTATGGCGACAAAAAAGCCTGTAATGGGAATCTCTTCTTTTTCGCCGGTTTTATTATCAAAAATTCGAAGACCTTCCACTACCTGTTCACCCAGCACTTCATCTACCTCAGTATTATAGCGCAAGTCTATATTGGGCAAACTCTCCACCCTATGCTGCATCGCTTTTGAGGCTCTCATATGATCTTTCCGTACCAACATGGTCACTTTATTGCAGATATTAGCAAGATAAGAAGCCTCTTCGGCGGCTGTATCACCACCTCCAACAATTGCTACATCCTGGCCTTTATAGAAAAATCCGTCGCACACCGCGCAGGCCGAAACGCCACCACCTCTAAGTCTCTGTTCGCTGGGTATATTGAGATATTTGGCTGTAGCTCCGGTAGAAATGATCACTGTTTCTGCTTCGATGATTTTGGAACCATCTATGGTGACTTTATGAATACCACCGATATCATCACTAAAATCCACTGCCGTGGCCATTCCGATACGAACCTCAGTCCCGAATCTTTCTGCCTGCTGTTGTAATTCTACCATCATAGTTGGGCCGTCAACTCCTTTGGGGTATCCAGGGAAATTATCCACCTCTGTAGTCGTGGTAAGTTGCCCTCCCGGTTCCATACCTGTATAAAGTAAAGGCTCCAGATCTGCCCTTGCGGCATAAATCGCTGCGGTATAGCCCGCAGGGCCTGATCCCAGGATCAGTGTTTTTACACGTTCTGCTTTCTCCGTCATATCAGTAATTCTAAAATTAATTTTTACTGCTATAAAAGTAGGATTTTAGGGTAAATCCTTACATCTAAAGTTATCAAAAGTTGTTATGGTTTGATAGACAGACAATAAGGCCTTACCGCTTAACTATTCCTTTAAAAATCGTTTATAATTTAACCCCGAAAGCAAGGTCTCCTGCATCGCCCAATCCCGGGATTATATAACCTTTGGCTGTGAGCTCCTGATCGATTGCCGCTATCCAGAGGTGTGTATCCTCAGGGAAAATATCTCTGATATACTCCACCCCGGGGCGTGAACCTATAACTGAAATAATGTGGATCTGCGCCGGCCGTCCATGGGATTGCAGGGACTTATAGACATTTTCGAGTGTTTTACCGGTGGCAAGCATGGGGTCGGTCAGGATAAGCGTCTTTGCTCCCAGTACAGGAGCTGCAAAATATTTGACTATTACCTCGAACTCATCACCACCTTCAGGATGATGCCGGTAAGCAGAAATAAAGGCGTTCTCTGCAGCATCAAAATAATTTAGCAGCCCCTGATGAAGCGGTAATCCGGCTCTTAGAACCGAACAGAGCACCAGATTATCTGCAGGTAAAGACATGGTCTTGTTACCAAAAGGGGTCGGTATCGATTTCGTCTTATAATTAAGCGTTTTACTGAGTTCATAGCAAAGGATCTCGCCAATTCGCTCGATATTCCTTCTGAAACGCATGGCGTCTTTTTGTATCTGCACATCTCTCAACTCCGCAAGGAATTGATTTATCAACGTGTTTTCTTTATCAAATTGATGTATAACCATAATACGATAGATCAAAATTTCGGTCGTAATACTAGCTCATTTCACCTCCGAGGTGTACTGGTTTAGGACCTCTTTCCACCAGGGTTCTTCCAATTTCTCTATCAGTTTTAAATTGAGATCCTCAAAAATGGGATGTCCTTTCGGCAGCATAAAACTTCGGTACCGATCCTCAAAACCAAAGCTAAGCAGCTGTAATTTACCTTCGAATTGATTTGTCCTGATAAGATATTTCAATTGCAACTTGTGATGTACCAGAACATCGATCTCTTTGCGCGATAATGCTCTGAGACCTTGTACAGGTGTACGATACACTTGATGGGCGTCCAAATTATGTTTTCTAAGGAAAATTTCACTCTCAGAAGCTCCGATAATGCCAATTTTCTGAACCACAGCCAGATCGGCCAGGCCTTTGATATCAGCACCTAAGGTATTAACAGTAAGCGTCGAAGCAATTGTCGCGGTAAAACTAGATATAATGATCACGGCGGTGAACATCCAGATAATAGCAATAGTCTTACCCGCATTGGTTTTAGGCGCCTTATCCCCATAACCTACTGTTGTCATGGTTACTGCTGCCCACCAAAGCCCGTCGAGTAATCCTTTGAATCCAGGTCTGAACTGATATTTGTTATTTCTTCGCTCAAGCAGCCATAGAATCGTTCCGAAGAAAAGCAAAATCAACAATAGCAGTAAAATCACTTTAAGAAAAGCTTTTGAGAAAAAATTATTTACAAAAATCTGGAACTGACTTTGACTGGAACTGGTGATAGCCACACCTAAACTCGATACATAAAATGGCTGTGTTACTTCAAATTTCCCCATTCGCGATGGATTGTTGACCAAGGGATTGATCGACAGATCGAGTTCCTCATAGTCCAGGGCTCTTATTATTCCAATTACATCACTATACTCTCGGTATATAAAAGGCTGGTCGAGGTCCGCTGCAATATGTTCCCAAAGTACTACCGAAAGACCCTCATAACCACCTTCCTTATTTTTGATAATAAACGGGGGGTCTTCATGGATACCAACCACTATAGTATCACCCGAGCTTAATGCCATCGATGGATTGCATATGAATGAGGCAAAAACGAAAATTAAATATGTATGCGCTTTTATCATTTCAACTGATCTGTAACATTAGTCGACAGGAATATTGCAAGTATTTGTAAGATCGTCAGATCCTGAGCTAAAAACCGACCCGCCTCTTTCCCATAAACACACATTACCGCTTCGGAACCTTTGTTTTGTTTAAATGGAATATAAATGCGGGAAGCATATCCCCGATTGTCTTTCAAGCTGATATATTGGCCCGATTCCTTGTCGGAATCCCGGATCAAAACCGGCCTTTTATTATGCAGTACATAGCTGCAGAGATTATCCTTTTCATTAAAATCCTCCTGGCGTTTCTGTGGACC
The DNA here is from genome assembly GCA_965212205.1 of Flavobacteriaceae bacterium. GTDB lineage: Bacteria > Bacteroidota > Bacteroidia > Flavobacteriales > Flavobacteriaceae > JAHEJJ01. Next base: position 630,452 of record CBDBUX010000011.1, on the reverse strand, counting down.
TTCGAGCCCTCTTTGGAATCCATAGTGATGTACTACATTCTTTTTGATAAATGCCAGTTCAAAGACATCCATACCTGTAGGAAGCTCTACGAGTTTCGCTAAGATCGGCAAGACTTTTGCCCAATTCGACCGGAGCGGTATTTGCCGAAGCAACCGGAATAACAAATAGATACTGACACCGGCACTCTTTAGTGCAACTTCCTGATTCTTAATAGCATCGCCCTGTGTAATTAACTGCTTTTCTTTAGCACTGAGTTCTTTTTCTTTGGAAGACAACAGAGAACGCAGATCAGCCGTCATTTTATTGCTGAAGAACCTCAGACTGTACCCAAATACAACAGCCGCAAGCAGTATCAGGACCAGAATACCCCACAAGGTGGCGTACCAAGGTTTTAATACCTTAAAATGTACTGTTGCAGGGATACTCCAGCTATAGCCTCCCGGTTTTTGAGCTCGTACTTCGAGCACATACGAACCGGCTATTTCAGGTCGGATACGCACCCTTGAACCGGCGTCTCCGTTGAACCAGGAAACATCCTGAATTTCATCTTGTGGCAAGCCCGAACGGTAATATTTGTACTGCACCTTATTCTCATCTCCCGGGTATGAAATTGAAGTAAAATAAAAATCAGCAATATCGTCTCTCTTAAGTGTAATCCCGCTCCCGGTTTTGTGCTCCCGGGCATTGATCATTATACGGTCAAAAAATGGTTTTTTGGTGCTTAACGGTGCAGGGAAGGGCATTACAGAATAGACCACCCCTTCGGCAGTCCCCACCCATATTCTGTTGGCATTGTCTAATACCATTGTCCTATAGGTGGAAATCCTGGAAGGAGTACCGCTCTTTTCGTCGAACAGTACATAATTACCTTCGGGATCAAGATGTATCATCCCGCTGGTTGCCGTAGCCATCCAAATCGATCCGTCCGGCAGAGAGCATACCGCCCTAATTTCACTCAGGCTATGGCTTCCAAGATCTATCCTACGTATCCGCTCAGTATCGTATTGCAGCAAACCGTCTGTAGTGGCCATCCAGACAATACCCCTAGTGTCTACAGAAATATCATGTACCTCAAAGTTCCTGCTTACCTTAAATGGGAATGGCAGACTTTTGTTTTCAAACAGGTCTTTTTCCCTGTCATATTTGTACAAATAAGAATCCAGTCCAATCCCGGCTGCATAAAGTTCAGATCTGCCGCCTTCGTCGAGCACCAAAACTCTGCTCGAGAGCCCTTTTTCGTTACTGTACTCGGTACGTTCTCCTCTGCGATTTAGCATACCGACGCCTATGATCGGCTTATCACTTGGCGCCTGGCAGAACCAGATTTTTCCTGTACTGTCTTCGTACATATAGAATATCCCACCACCGCGATCGCTAATGTCGAATTGATTACGCACACCATTCCGAGCTCGGATTACCTCGCCTTCGGAGGTCCCCAGCCAAATGTAAGGGCCGTTCGAGGTAATGGCCGTCACTCTTATTTCACCGGTGTCAAATTCTTCAAACAAATCTTCCCCTGCACTATTGCGTATTCTGAAAATATTACCCTGGGCAACAAGGATCTCATTTTTTATGGTGGTTCCAAGAGCCAGTGTGTTGTCCATTGCCATACCACTCACACTTCTAAAAAAACCTGAATACAGCAATACCAGGCCTTCGGCTGTAGCCACCCAGATCTTACCCCCGATACGGACCTGATCTGAAGAAAAATAAATTTGATTTATTTCTTTGAATGGAAGAGGTTCAATACGATGAGGATCATTAGATCCATAAACCTGTCTCAATTCATGTGGCCTGCCCGGTAAAAGTGTATACAAGCCCTCATCCGAAGCCAGGAAAATCATCCCCGTTTTATCGACTGTGAGATAAGTATAGTTTCGACCTCTTGCGGTGAGGTGATCTCTCCTTGAAACCCGGCCCGAATCATTGATCTGTAGTTGTATTACGCCATCTCCTGCAAGAAGAATCCTGTCTTCGATTATTTGGAAGTAATTGTATCTATTGTAGCCAGCTAAGTGCTCAAATTGATTGGCATCATCATTAAATGAAAAGAGACCAGCCCCTTCGCTGAATGCCCAGATCCGTTGGTATTTATCCTGACTAAAAAATATAGGCGAAGAGTCGGTTTCGTCAAATAAACTAAACCGCTGCACAAACTTGCGGTTATCATCGAAAAGGAAGACCTGCCCACCACGCTGACTGATCCACAACCAACCCCTTGCATCTACAAGTATTTCTTCGGGGTATTCCAGGTCGCTCCCTACTTCATCAACTTCTATATAAGAAGAAATCACAACCTTTTGATCGTCATAAGATAATTGATAAACCCCTGTATCATTCGAAAATAGAAGCGTTTCCTCATCAAGCTCAACTAGCGATTTTATGTATTTACTAGAAAGAGAGGTATTGAAATCCTCAAAAATGCTACCATTGAAGCGGAAAAGGCCACGATCTGTAGCCAGCCATATATACGAATGCGAGTCTTCTATTACATCATTCACTTTCCCAAAAGGGACATTTTCTCCTTTATGGTTTACATATTGGAATTTCTGACCATGGGAAAGCCATAGCGAAAACATAAAAAATAAGACGGTCCAGGCGTATCGGAATCCCATAAATGCCCTAATTGGTAGTACTTAAATATAGTAAAAAGGGGGGAATAAGAGTCCTCTTCAATAGGGTATATCCCGACGTATTCACTTCTTTATGAACGAACGAAGATCAGGAATTTACAGGGTAAAGTGAAAATACAAAAGCTAACAAAAAAGACCGGTGTGGAGGGAACTGGTATTATTAATTCACCGGCCTTTTTAAGAGTACTAGACCTTTTTACCTTTCATCATTTTATTCCAGTACAGGTAAGGAAGGCCATATTTCTTTAGCATCCAAAGCCTCCAGTGTTCTTTAGCGCTATTAAATATCAGCATCTGTTTCAATTTGGGATCGGGTGTAAAATTATTGTTGTAGTCGAATTCGGCAAGTACCATCTTTCCATAACCCGTTATGAGTGGGCAGGAAGAATAGCCATCATAAGAGTTATTGTTCGCCTCCTGATCCTGGATCATCTTTGAAATATTATCGACCACTATTGGTACTTGTTTTCGTATTGCTGCTCCGGTCTTGGCTGTTGGTAATGCTGCTACATCGCCCAGACCGTAAATATTCGGATATTTATTATGCTGCATAGATCCATGGTCTACATCGAGCCAGCCAGCATCATTGACCAGGTCAGAATTCCGCACAAAATCGGGCGCTTTCTGAGGTGGTGCAAGGTGCAGCATATCGAATGGGATTGCCCGAACCCCATCATCAAGGGTTTCTTCCGACAAGGAGTTTCCACTTTTTACTTCCTCGAACTTTTCTTCAGGTGCTGTATACCGGAAGTATGCTATCCTCTTTTCCGGATCAATTTTAAAGGGAGCATAGAACGGCTTAAAATACATCCCGTATCTGTCCAGGACCTTGGTAAGGGTCTCCTTAATTTCCTTTACTCCAAAAATAACCGTTCCAGGGGTGGCAAAGATCACATTAGTCTTTTCTAACAGACCTTTTTTTCTAAAGTAGTCTGCAGCAAGATAAGCGGTTTTCTGAGGGGCACCTCCACACTTAATAGGTGTTGTAGGCTGTGTAAATATGGCATTACCCCCTTTAAATTTTTTCAGGGTTTCCCAGGTATGCTCAGAATCGGTATAGTTACTACATACAATTCCTTTCTCAAGTGCTTCAGGCAATCCTTCGATCATTTCCGGTGCCATGACCAGGCCGGGTGCCACCACCAGGTAATCGTAGTTGATGTCTCCGCTACTTTTAGTTTTTACCACATTATTCTCAGCATCGAAACCTGTTGCGTAGTCCTTGATCCAGTCTACACCTTTGGGAATAAGCTCGGCCATGGGCTTTGCTGTTTTTTTGAAGTCAAAGGTTCCGGCTCCCACAAGTGTCCATGCCGGCTGGTAGTAGTGAGTGTCGGCGGGTTCTATAATAGCCAGATCGTAGCGCTTATCTAAACGCTTTAACTGGGCAGCTGTCATTATTCCAGCAGTGCCGCCGCCAATAACGAGGATCTGATAATGCGATTTCATTATAAGTTGTTTTAGTGATTGATATAAAAGTAAGGAAGCTTTACCATTACAAGCGTAACTAAAGTTACGTGTACATCCTTTAAGATTTGATTATTTTAGTGGAAACTTGAAAATAGCTATTTGTGGAAAGACGAAAGTTTGTTAAAAAAAGTGTGCTAGGCTCACTTACTGCAGCTATTGGCATGGATGTCGTCTATGGCTGGAAGATGCCAGAGGGCTATACTCCCCTGGCATTACAGGATCCAGATCCCTATACCCTTTTTCGAAAGGACAAACAGATGATATTACTCAACGACCGGCCCTGGAACATGGAAGCCCAGGCCCATCTGCTGGATGATGCTATTACACCGGAAAAATTCATGTTCATTCGAAATAACGGCCTGGTACCTGAAAATATTGATGTAGAAAACTGGACACTTACCATCGATGGTGAAGCGGTACGCAAGAAGAAAGTCTATTCCCTAAATGATCTAAAGTCAAAATTTTCGACCCATACCTACCAGCTTACGCTTGAATGCGGGGGGAATGGACGGAGCGAATTTGACCCCCCTGCCAAAGGAAACCAATGGACAATTGGTGCAGTTTCTTGTGCAGAATGGACCGGAATTCGCCTGGCAGATCTGCTGGAGGATGTAGGAATAACAGATGAAGCCGTTTATGTAGGCTATCATGCAGCAGATATTCATCTTAGCAGGGATCCGAACAAAGAACCAATTTCCAGGGGAATCCCGATCCCCAAAGCCATGGAAAAAGAAACCCTATTGGCCTTCGCGATGAATGGAAAGGATATTCCACTAGTTCACGGATATCCCCTGCGCCTTATTGCAGGAGGTTGGCCGGCCTCCACATCTGGAAAATGGCTTACTGGATTGAGTATCAGGAACCAGGTCCATGACGGAGCCAAAATGACTGGTACTTCCTATAGAGTACCCTGCAACACGGTTGCCCCCGGAGAAAAGGTAAAAGATGAAGATATGTGCATCATAGAATCGATGCCGGTGAAGTCTTTGATCACGCATCCAAAGTCGGGAGCTGTCTTAAGCAACGGAAAGTCACTTAAGATAAGGGGGCATGCATGGGCAGGTGATTTAGAAGTATCCAAAATGGAATATTCTCTCGATTTCGGGGCTACATGGATTTCATGTACAATAAAGCGACCTGCTAATCGATTGGCATGGCAACGATTTGAAGCCACGGTATCATTTCCAAAAAAGGGATATTATGAAATATGGAGTCGTGCTACCGACTCCAAAGGTGTGAGTCAGCCTATGGTCCTGCCTGGCTGGAATCCGAAGGGATATTTAAACAATGCCTGTCACCGGATTGCCGTGAAAGTTTCGTAAACGATGGACGACTACAGCAAATTTAAACAACAAGCCCGTGCCATTTATCGGCTGATGCTGCTCGTAATGGTATTTATGATTGTTACGGCTGCAGGCGTGCTATACCTTCTCTCCAATCCTGATCTAAGCAGTTTCAGGACTACTACGTCCGACTCGGAATATGTTGAGGTTGAGACACCGGAAGAAGATGATTTTGATAAGATCGTAAATGGCGTACATCAGAGAACAGGCCTGGTAGAGGCCGAAGGGCTGATGGCAGTGGTTAACAATTGTACGAATTGTCATTCTGCTTTGTTGATCACCCAAAACAGAATGAGCCGCGAACGCTGGTTCGCGACGATCCAATGGATGCAGGAAACGCAGAATCTATGGGATTTGGGGAAAAATGAAGAGATTATCGTTAACTATCTGGTAACGAATTATCCGGTTGAAAAGAAAGGGCGTAGAGCAAATTTGAAAGATATTCAGTGGTATGATTATCAGGAATAAAATAGCATTAACAATACTATTTCTGTCTTTCCTCAACTGTAAGGAAAAAGGGCAACCTATAGTCGATGTACAGCCAATCCGACTGGCACCGTTAATTGAAGTTGAGGAATTGCAAAATAGGATGGGGAAAACGGAGCTTAGGGTTATCGATATGAGAAAGCCGCAATACTATGAGGAAGGGCATATTGAAGGGGCGGTGAACGTTTGGCGTGATCAACTCGAAGACCAGACTTATCCCTATGGAGGAATGATGGCCACTAAAGATTCTATAGAGAAACTTCTGGGCGATCTTGGCATCAGCGAGCAACATAAGCTGGTAATTTATGACGACAGGGGCTGCCCGGATGCTGCGCGCCTGTGGTGGCTGCTTAAATTCTACAATTTTGAGCAGGTGTCCTTGTTAAACGGAGGCCTTGAAGCCTGGCAGGCATCTGGCAAGAAACTCAGCAAAGAAGATGTGAGCTACCTGCCTACAAGGTTTAAATTCCCAGATACTGGCAATAAGGAAATCTGGATCGATAAAGAACAGTTAATCGCTGACCTGAATGATAAAAAAAATAATATGATCCTCGTTGATACGAGGACCACCAATGAGTATATGGGTGCAGTTCAAAAGAATGGAGCAAAAAAAGCAGGCAGGATTCCAGGAAGTATACATATAGATTGGGCGGAAGCAATTAACTACAAGGATCATAAAAAGATCAGAACTGCAGACAAGTTAAAGAAGATTTATAATAAATATGGAATAACAGAAAGAGATACTATTGTGGTCTACTGTCATTCAGGGTCGCGTTCTGCCCTGACCACTTTTGTACTGACTGAAATTCTTGGATATCCAAATGTGCGGAATTATGATGGCTCCTGGACCGAGTGGAGTTACTTCGACCATTTGCCTTACGCACAAGATAGTATGATTAAAACGAAATCGTTATGATGAAATATTTAGAGGCTTTTGTTGATGCGTTTTTAGGAAGTGTAGAATGGACCTGGAAATCCATACTTTTTGATGTTCCCTGGTATACCAATTACTTCTGGGGATTGGTGGTTATTTCCCTTTTGGTATGGTCTCTTGAGATCATTTTTCCCTGGAGGAAGGAGCAATCGATTTTCAGGCGGGATTTCTGGCTCGATGCCTTTTACATGTTTTTTAATTTCTTCATGTTTTCAATTGCCATCAGTGGATTCTATAAAGTGCTTGAGCTTCTTTTTGCCAATCTGGGGATTACGGCAAAAAGCTTGTCTATAATAAACCTGGACTCGCTTCCTGTCTGGGCCCAATTACTGATATTTTTTATTATCCTGGATTTTGTTCAGTGGTTTACACATATCTTATTACATAAGTACAAGGTGCTGTGGAATTTTCACAAAGTGCATCACTCGGTCAAGGAAATGGGTTTCGCGGCTCATCTGAGGTACCACTGGATGGAAAATATTCTGTATAAGCCATTAAAAGTATTCGGGGTGATGATTTTAGGCGGGTTTGAACCCGAACAGGCCTATGTGGTTCATTTTGCAGCGATTGCCATCGGGCATTTTAATCATTCTAATATTAAAATCACCTGGGGGCCTTTAAAATATATTTTTAACAATCCGGTAATGCATTTATATCACCATTCCTATATACTGCCCAAGGGGTCGTATGGGGTTAACTTCGGGATCAGTCTGAGTCTTTGGGACTATATATTTAAAACGAATTATATCCCTGAAGACAGTGGCACTATTGAACTGGGATTTCCTGGTGATGAAAAATTTCCACAAGATTTCCTTCACCAGAACATTTATGGTTTTGGCAAGCAAAAAGAATAACGGAGAAGGGCGATTACAGATCGTGATTACCCGAGTATAAAATCTGCGGCCATCTGTGCATGTAAATGGGTGGTTGGGATTAAGGGCACCTTTGTGTCTTCCTGAGAAAGAAGAATGGGAAGTTCTGTGCAACCGAGGATTACTCCTTCTGCCCCTCTTTTTTGCAATGCATCGATCTGGCGGAGGTAAAATTCCCTGGCTTCATCAGAAAATATACCCCGGGTAAGTTCCTTGGATACAAAATAATGAGACCTGGCGACGCCCATGTCCTCGGGTATAAGCGTTTTGATCTTGAAATGAGTGTCGAGATATGCGGGAATGAATTCTCCCGTCATAGTGGGTTTATTCCCTAACAGGCCCAAAGTCTTCAAATTGTCTGCCTCAGCTGATTTTCCAATTGCATCGGCAATATGTAAAATAGGAATGTCGATCTGTGGCTGGACAAACTTAAATACTGTATGTGGCGTATTCGCGCAGATCACAATTGCCTCTGCTCCTGCGTTATGTAATATCCTGGCTACTTCCAGATATTTCTGGTTGATTTTTTCCCAGTCTTGAGATCTCATGATCTCAATGTTGAGACTATAGAGAATAAGTGGTGGATTTCCCTCAGTTCCGATCTTTTCAGATACAAGGCTATTGATCAGCCGGTAATAGTCGAGCGTAGAATGCCAAGAAGTTCCACCGATAAGTCCAATTGTTTTCATAGTATCAACAATTTGGTCAGGAATATATTTACATAAGCTTCAACAACTGGTTTCTAATGGGGTTTTAATTATCGCCAATTCAGTATTCCCCCTTCCAGGTCATAGATTTTCTGAAAACCCATAGCGATGAGTTTGTTGGCCGCTTTCGCACTTCTAACTCCTGAGCGACAATAAATATACACTGGTTTCTCCTTGTTCAGCGTCTCGAAAGCCTCCACGAACCGATTTGTTTTGTAGAAATCAATATTGATGGCGTTCCCGAGATGACCACTTCGATATTCCCTTGGGGTCCGTACATCGATTAGCTGGACATCTTTATTTATTACAGCATCCTTGTATGCCGTGACCTCCAAAACTATGAATTTATCCGACTGTTGTTTTTGAGGACTGAAAAAGGATTTAAAAAATGTCATCTTATAAAATTTTAAAATTGGGAGGCGATGGTAAACTAAATTACCATCACCCCCCTTAACAACCAACTAAAACAATATAAACCAATCTTACAACATGGTAGTCGGAGCAACATATTCCGATAAATCTACCTTAGTTTCATCTTTTATACCATTGATTCCATCGGCTACATCAACAAAATCTTCCCATCCTCTTGATTTAAGAATCGAAGCGGCGACCATACTGCGATAACCTCCCTCACAATGGATATAGAACTTTTTGTTTTTGGGGAATTGAGCCAGATGCTGGTTAATCTCATTCAGTGGAATGTTCACTGCACCTATCACATGCTCAGAATCGAATTCACTTTTCTTTCTTACATCGAAAACCAGGGGCTTTTCTTTGGCGTACAATTTTTCAAACTCCTTAGGTGTAATTTGCTCTACCTGATCTGATTCTTTTCCGGCTTTCTTCCAACTCTCATATCCACCTTCCAGGTATCCAAGGGTATTATCGTAACCAACACGCGACAGTCTGGTTATGGCTTCTTGTTCATTTCCAGGATCCGTGATCAATAGAATAGGTTGTTTCACATCGGGTATCATTTCTCCTACCCATTGGGCATATTTGCCTTCCAAAGCGATATTAATACTATTGGGAACAAATCCTTTAGCAAAAACTTTTTCATCTCGTGTATCGAGCATAAGCGCGTCTGTTTCATTGGCCGCAGCTTCAAAGGCTTCTGGTGAAAGTGGTTTTTCACCTCGTTCCATAATGGTATCCAGACTTTCATATCCTTTGATGTTCATTAGAACGTTCTGAGGAAAGTATCCTGGTGGTGTGGTAAGGCCGGTGAGTAATTCCTTAATAAACTCCTCCTTGGTCATATCGGCGCGCAATGCATAATTAACTTTTTTCTGATGTCCCAGGGTATCGGTGGTTTCATCACTCATCTTTTTACCGCAGGCTGAACCTGCTCCATGGTTCGGGTAGATGATCAGATCATCATTGAGCGGCATGATTCGATTCCTCAAGGAGTCGTAAAGATGACCCGCGAGTTTTTCTTCAGTCAGATCTGAAATAACATGCTGAGCCAGATCGGGCCTACCCACATCCCCAATAAATAAGGTGTCGCCGGTAATGATACCATGTTCCTCACCATTTTCATCGATCAATAAGTAGGTGGTACTCTCCATGGTATGACCTGGGGTATGTATCACTTTCACTTTATAGTCTCCTACTTCAAAAACCTGGTTGTCTTCTGCTATAATAGCATCATATCCCGGTTTGGCAGTTGGGCCAAAGACAATCTGTGCCCCGGTCTTCTTTTGGAGGTCGAGGTGGCCACTTACGAAATCGGCATGAAAATGTGTTTCAAAAACATATTTTATTTGAGCATTGTCTTTTTGAGCTCGTTCGATATAAGGCCCCACTTCTCTAAGTGGATCAAAAATGGCTGCTTCGCCATTACTTTCTAGGTAATATGCGGCATGTGCTAAACATCCGGTATAAATCTGTTCTAATTTCATCTTACAAAACTTATTTGGTTTATAATGATCATAAAATTATCGCCATTACCAGAAATCTCCCGTAACCTAGGTTACAAACGAGGTTTAACTGCCAATGCAAAAAAAATGTAATCTACTGTATTCCAGAATATTATGAATCATATTTCTGTATGAGTTTTGGCTTTCACAGAAATATGATCTTTATCATAAAACCGTAGTTTCCGCACTCCTACATTCGCATTAAAATTCGGAAATAACCAGCAACATGTGAACAATATATCACGTCATTCCTGCTCTTTTTGGGTAGGTTTTTTGTTGCAAAAATCATAGGATCTATGCGTAACTATTTTCTAAAACTTTTTTTCTCACTCTTTACAGTGGCCGCCTTTTCCCAAGCCGGTCATATCATGCAGGGTGTAGGTACCGTAAATATGTCGATGGGAGGGGCCGCCACTGGTCAGCCTATAGACATTTCGGGAGCCACTCATTGGAACCCTGCTGCCATTTCTGTTTTTGATGAGAGCCTTGCGAGGTTAGACATCGGGTTGTTTTTTTCATCTCCGGAATTAAGTTCCACAGTCCCTGAATTTGATTCAATGGGCATGCCGACCGGCAATTTTTTCAGCGGAACAACAAAAGACGACAGGGGGATATCCCCACTACCAAACCTTGCTTTTGTATGGGGCAATCCTGATAGCAGACATACCTTCGGAGCTTCCGCTTTCGGGATCAGTGGCTTTGGTGTTACATTTCCTGAAAGCATAACAAACCCTATCAATTTCCCACAAAACATGGGCGGTTTTGGAAGGGTAGAATCTGATTATAGTCTATTACAGGCCAGTTTCACCTATGCCTATCAATTATCTGACAAATTCTCTATCGGTCTACAGCCAAATTTCAACTTTGCCAGCCTGGAATTAATGCCTAATCCGACTGCAAATCCATCGCCTACTGCCGGATATCCCTCTACGGATGCGGCCTCCGCCTTCGGATTTGGAGGACAAATAGGGTTATTCTTTGATTCAGGATCTGGTTTTAAAGCAGGTGCTTCCTATAAAACAGTCCAATCGTTTGGTGATTTTGAACTGGATAATACCTATCTCGATAATTCTACCGGGACCAATAAACTTGCTTTAGACTATCCGGCGATATTCTCTGTTGGGGTTGGCTATTCCAAGGGTGTTGTAGATCTGGCAGTGGACTACCGCCTGGTTGATTATGAAAATACTGATGGTTTTAGTGCCACTGGATGGACACCAACATTTTCCGTAGCCGGATTTGGCTGGAAAAACATCAATATTATCAGCGCGGGTATTCAATATAGTGGAATAGACCGGTTACCTCTCAGGCTAGGTTATACCTATAGCTCTAACCCAATAGGTTCTGAAACTGCGTTCTTTAATATTCCGGCAACTGCCATTATCAAAAATGCCTTTCAGCTGGGTCTTGGATATGAAATAAATGATCGCTGGGGTATCGACGGCATGTTCCACTACGGAACCAGTGGTGATGCTACTGCCGGGCCACTTTACAATCCCCAATTTATTGGTAACTTCCCGCCCTATGGAGCCATCCCGGGTAGTGAGGTATCTTACGATATGACTACTTCGATGATCATGGTGGGGGTAAGTTATAAACTTAAAGCACCATCGACTAACTAAACACTTTTTATACCTATCCAAAAGCCCTGCTTCATATTGGAGCAGGGCTTTTTTCTTAGGTATTGGTATTTATCAAAAAGGCCTATTAATGATATAATGTTGGAGTTTGAATTATGCCAATTAGTCCCAACCACATAATGATCCAAGTATTGGTCTTATACCTCTAACTAAGGCTCAAAGAATTCACATAACTTTAATATACTTACTCATAAATTATATGTATTATTAGGAGTTTCTCATTAGTAGAAATATTGAGTTAGTTAGTTTATCAGGCCCCGGGCAACCGGGGTCAACTTTTTGTCATCCACATTTGACTATAACCTGCTATATGCTTCAAAAATATTGGCAATGAAAAGAGTAATCATAACAGGATCTACAGGAATGGTAGGCAAAGGCGTACTTTTAGAGTGCCTTGATCATCTCAAAATTGAAAAAATCCTTGTGATAAACCGAAATTCTTTAGGAATGGTACATCCCAAACTCGAAGAAATACTCTTGCCTGATTTTACACAAATCAACACCCTTAGTGAAAAATTAAAAGGATATGATGCGTGTTTTTATTGTATGGGTGTATCTGCCATTGGCATGAGTGAAGAAAAATATACTATCATTACCTACGAAACGGTCAGGAATTTTGCAGATGTCTTGTTTACACTCAATCCGGGAATGATTTTTAACTATGTCTCAGGAACCGGCACCGACAGTTCTGAACAAGGACGGTCCATGTGGGCTCGCATAAAAGGCAAGGCAGAGAATACCATTTTGAGAAAGGGCTTTCAGGATGCCTACGCATTCAGACCGGGAATGATTATCCCTGAAAGAGGCATAAAATCGAAGACCACATGGTATAATGCCATTTATGTAGTTATGCGTCCTTTTTTTGGTATGCTTAAGAAGTCTCCTAACATCACAACAACAACCCGGATCGGGCTAGCGATGATCAATACTCTTTACCATCCTTTAAAACGCAAACATCTGGAAAACCGAGATATCAATAGGCTAGCTGAACTATCTTAATGCTTCATCCTTGAAAAAATTCACCAAAATCATAAAGCGCATCATTATGACTATTCTCATACTCTTAGCGCTCCTTATCGTTGTTTATTTGCTATTTGTAAGTTACTATCCTCCCTTTGGCGGTGATGTGTCTGACGCCTTAAAATCCGAATATTCAAAGTCGGAGAACTACAAAAATGAACGGTTTATCAATCAAAAGGACGTGCCGGAAGATCTCGGTTTTTGGGAGACAATAAAGATCGCACGTAAATTCTTCTTTACCGAAGTACCCAACGGAACACCAAAACAGAATATTGAAGTGCAAAGAGTTGATTCTATTGACATTGCAGACTATAATAGAGGTACACGCCTGATTTGGTTTGGGCACTCCGCGTTTTTGTTGCAAATACAGGGGAAGAATATCTTGCTGGATCCGATGTTTGGAGACGTTCCGGCTCCACATCCTATGTTGGGACGAAAACGCTTTACAGAGCAATTGCCAATTGAGATCGAGAAGCTGCCTCAAATCGATGCGATCATAATTTCTCATGATCATTATGATCATTTAGACTATGAATCTATCAAGGTTTTGAAAGATAAAGTGCTGATGTTTTACACACCTCTGGCTGTGGGGGTACACTTAAAAGCCTGGGGGATTGAGAAAGAACGGATTGTAGAGCTCGATTGGTGGCAAGGTGTTCGCTTTCAGGAGCTCGAATTTATCTGTACACCTGCTCAGCATTTTTCCGGCAGAAAACTCAATAATCGCCAATCCACACTCTGGAGTTCATGGGTAATCCGTTCTGATAAGGAGTCCATATTTTTTAGTGGAGACAGCGGGTATGGACCTCATTTCAAGGAAATAGGAGAAAAATATGGCCCGTTTGACTTTGCCATGATAGAATGTGGCCAGTACAATAAATTATGGCCCGACATTCATATGTTTCCGGAAGAAACGATTCGGGCAGGGAGGGATCTCGGAGCTACAGCGATTATGCCTATTCATTGGGGGGCCTTCCAATTGGCACTCCACTCGTGGACAGACCCGGTTGAGCGAGCCGGGAAACAGGCGCAGAAATTAAACGCATTTATGGTAACACCTGAGATCGGTCAGACCATGAACATGGACAATCTGGAAGGTCTAGACAAAAAGTGGTGGAAATAGTTCTTTGAGCTATTAATCAAGTGGTGTTTGATCGGTAATCGAGGTCCTTCTAAAAATAATTATTATCGAAATGAGCGGCTACCTAGCCCCTCCCCATGATCAAGATATAGCATGAGACCGTATTCACCAAGCAGTTTTATCCCTATAGATTTAACAGCTAAACATATTAAATGAGCAATAAAACCTGAATACATATATATACATATATATTAACATACTATTTGGCACCAAGACAAAACTTAGATCCGAAAGCCTGCCACCTAAGGTTTCGCCTTCTTTGTTCTTAATGAAAATCTTGTTGAGAACAGCAAGGGACGGGCTTCCAAGTTTTCGAATTTGTAACCCAGGTTACGGCAAGAGCAGTATGCTCATACTATTTTTACCCTTAAGAAGAGTCCATGTTAAAAAAAATATTTCCCATCCTACAATGGCTTCCTGGCTATAAAAAGGAATATATTTCAGGTGATATTTCGGCGGGTATTACCGTAGGTATCATGCTTGTCCCCCAGGGTATGGCGTACGCCATGATCGCAGGTTTACCCCCTGTTTTCGGATTATATGCCGCTCTGATACCACAGATAATCTACGCCATTACCGGCACCTCGCGCCAGCTGGCCGTTGGGCCTGTGGCCATGGATTCATTACTGGTCGCCTCAGGGTTAGGAGCACTGGCGCTTTCAGGAATTGAAGAGTACATTACGATGGCCATTTTCCTGGCTCTTTTTATGGGTAGTATCCAATTTCTGCTTGGCATGCTTCGGATGGGGTTCCTGGTTAATTTCCTTTCCAAACCAGTAATTAGCGGATTTACTTCGGCGGCGGCGATAATTATCGGCCTTAGCCAGTTAAAGCACCTTTTCGGCACAGATATAGAACGCAGCAATCAGGTACATCTTTTACTAAGGAATGCACTGCAAACCATAGATCAGGTTAATTACTATACTATCGGTATCGGGATTTTAGCAATTATTCTACTTAAGATCTTTAAACGATATATAAAAAAGATCCCGGGAGCATTGGTGGTTGTTGTACTGGGTATTACTGTAGTATATTTTTTTAATCTCGAATCCCTGGGAGTAAAGATCGTGGAGGATGTCCCTGGAGGTCTTCCTGCTATTACAGTTCCGACTATCGATTTATCCAGGGTGAATGAGCTTTTTCCCATAGCGATCACTTTGGCCCTTATCGCCTTTATGGAAGCGATTTCGGTAGCTAAAGCAGTAGAGGCAAAGCAAAAAGAATATGAGGTCGATGCCAACCAGGAACTGATTGCCCTGGGAGCTTCCAATATAGTAGGCTCATTTTTCCAGTCTTATCCTACCACAGGAGGTTTTTCACGAACCGCCGTTAATGATCTCTCCGGGGCTAAAACCGGTGTCGCTGCGTTGATCAGTGCCGTGGTCGTTGGGCTTACATTACTATTTCTTACCCCCGTTTTCTACTATTTGCCCAATGCCGTACTGGCGGCAATCATTATGGTGGCTGTTTTTGGACTAATCGAGATAAGATATCCCATACGGCTCTATAAAAATCGAAAAGATGAATTCGTCCTTTTGATCGTTACTTTTATTATTACCCTTACTGTTGGCATCAAAGAGGGTATTTTATTTGGGGTTTTGATTTCCCTTCTCCTGTTGCTTTATAGAACTTCCAAACCCCACATTGCCGTTCTGGGCAAGATACGGGGAACAACCTATTTCAGGAATATTGACCGATTTGCGGAAGATGTTGAAATTGCAGATCAAATACTGACAGTTCGATTTGATTCTCAATTGTATTTTGGAAATAAGGATTATTTTAGGAAAACCCTGGTACGACTGGCGGAAGAAAAAGGCGAAGATCTGCGGGCGATAGTTATCAAGGCAGAGCCCATAAATTATATAGACAGCAGCGCAGTTTTCATGTTGGAGAGCCTGGTTGAGGAGTTTGATGAAAAGAAAATTAAAATTTTATTCTCAAATGTGATCGGCCCTACCCGGGATATTATTTACAAATCCGGATTGTTGGAAAAGATCGGTAAGGAGAATTTTTTTGTCAATACGATTGAAGCGTATGAATACGCCCTTAATGAAGTTCCCAAGAGTGAATTTCAACACAGAATTTCTCTGCAGACAAAGAAAGATAAGACAGAGCCTTAGCGTGCATGTAGTATCGAAAAATTCTCAGTTCTAGCGAATATCTTCGAATCCTATTGGGAACCAGCAGCTAATTAATTGTAAAGAAACTGCTAGATCGTGCTTAACTTCCTGTTCATTTCACCAGAAGCAGAAATTATGTACATTTAATTTTGGGCCAATGTTCAAAAATTATAAAAATGAAAGTATTAAAAAAAGAGGATATCAAGCAGGAGGTTTTTGATCTCTACGATGACTATGCACACGACAGGATTCCCAGGCGGTTATTCCTTGATAAGCTATCTGCTTATGCTGTGGGGGGCATAACAGCTGGAGCTCTACTAAGTTTTATTTCACCCGACTACGTAAAAAAGATTCAGATACAGCAGGATGACAAACGATTGAAATCTGAATTCATAGAATATGATTCGCCAAAAGGAGGGGGAACCATAAGGGGTTTGCTTTCGCGACCCGCTGATGCCAAAGTAAAACTACCTGGTATTGTGGTCGTTCATGAGAATCGCGGGTTGAATCCGCATATTGAAGATGTTGGAAGGCGTGCTGCTCTTGCTGGATTCATTTCACTGGCGCCTGATGCGTTAACACCTCTTGGTGGTTATCCGGGTTCGGATGATAAAGGCCGGGAGCTACAACGAAAAAGAGACCGAAACGAAATGCTGCAGGATTTTATCGCCGCTTTCGAACATCTAAAAACCCATCCTGAGTGTAGTGGAAAGGTGGGAGTAGTTGGTTTTTGTTTTGGCGGATGGATTTCTAATATGATGGCGGTGGAGGTACAGGATTTAGGTGCTGCTGTTCCCTTTTACGGAGGACAACCCAAGGAAAATATCGAAAAGATCAATGCGCCTTTATTGCTTCATTTCGGTGAACTCGACAAGCGGGTTAATGAAGGCTGGCCGGTTTATGAGGCGGCCTTAAAAAAGTATGATAAGGAATATGTGGCCTATATGTATGACAATGCCAACCATGGTTTTCATAACGATACTACCCCGAGATATGACAGGGAATCAGCTGAACTTGCCTGGAGCCGGACTGTTGAATTTTTTAAAGCGAAATTAAAATAGTTGTTATCGATAAAGTTTGATCATAGATCCATTTAATTCCAGCTTACCGCTAGAAATCGTTGGATTTCTTTGTTGTGGAATGACGGGGCTGGAGAGAAGTCCTAGCACTTAGTTTAAATCACACAGCATGGAGGTTGGGGAACAAGTACCCCCTCCCCTAATATCAATTTACTCGTAGAAACTGAAATCTCAAAGCAGTCGATCGACCAAATGAAACAGCGCCAAAGAATATTCATATTCATTTGCTAATTATCGATGATTCCGGGTTAAGGAAAGTCAGTGTATTGTAGCTGCTTGTAATAACTCGATTACCTCCCTTTGGTCGATGATCCAGAATTGTGATTGTCTCTGGTAAAGCCTAATATCTCGTTTCTCAACATTTATCCTCACTTCGCTAAGCATATCAAAACCGGATTACCTCCCTTTGGTCGGTGATCCAGATTTGGGGCGGTTACTCCAGGAAATAAAAAAAGTGATCTGCAGGAGCAAATCACTTTTGTGCTTGGTCGGGATGACAGGATTTGAACCTGCGACCACTCGGCCCCCAGCCGAGTGCGCTACCAGACTGCGCCACATCCCGGATAAGGAATGCAAAATTAAAAAGATTAAAGATATACGCGTGGTTTAGTCGTAATTATTTTCAACGGCAATAGAAAGTTTAGCACCGTTTAACATATTTCTTCATGCAAAAAAATATTATGACAAATATCATATTATGAGAACGTTAACAGTCATAATTTAATCACTCATTTTTAACAACATAAAAGTGCACTTATGAAAATCTCCAACTTAAGGACCATCCTTTTCTTATCCTTATTTAGTTTTCTCATGGTACAATGTACCAGTGACCCCATTCCCGGGCCGGCCGGAGCAGATGGCATCGATGGTATCGATGGCATTGATGGCGAAGACGGCGCCGATGGCACAGCCTCATGTATCTCTTGTCATTCCAATAGCACAAGGGATCTTATTGAAAATTCATTCTTTGCTTCCAAACACGGTTCCAGTTTTATAGGGTTCGCCGCCGGCAGAGGTGGTGAAGATCCTACTAACCGATGCGCACAATGCCACGGCGAAGAAGGTTTTATAGATTACCTGGAATTGGGTGAATCCGATTCATTAGGGTATGCGAATCCCTCTCCTTTTTACTGCTCTACCTGTCATTCCAAACACCGAACCTTCGATTTTGAAAACGATGGCTTGGATTATGCCCTGAGGAACCCTGATGCGGCTACTCTGGTTATAGACGGGATGACTGTAATAGATTTTGAAGGCGCCAGCAATAACTGCATCACCTGTCACCAACCGCGAAGCAGCTATGTGATTCCTGCTGAAAACGGTACGGGTAAATATGTGGTATCCAGTTCGCGATTTGGTCCTCACCACGGACCGCAGTCTACTATGCTCGAAGGTATTATGGGCGCAAACCTGGCAGGAGGACAAGGCTATCCCGGAGTCGCTTCTGCAGCGCATAGAACCGGTTCTTCTTGTGTAAACTGCCATATGGGTGAATCCAGCACAGAAACAGAAGGCCTGCATTCATGGATTCCTACGGAAGCAGCTTGCCTGGAATGTCACCCTTCGGGTGCTCCTGACAGGATCAATGGATACGATGATAGAATGGCTACACTGAAACAGTTGCTTAGCCAGGTTGTCGGTGAACAATATGCGGTGGACTCGCTTGGAAATCCTGTTTACGATATGGATGGTAACCCAGTGGGTACCGGTGTAACAGTAACGGGTATCATCGTAGATACACCTGGGCCCAATCGGTCTCAAGAAGGAATTTTTTCCACAGCGGAAGCACAAGCAGCATGGAATTATATGACCTTACTGGAAGACAATAGTCGTGGCATACATAACCCCGCATATGCCAGGGCATTATTAGAAAACTCAATTGAAGCCTTAGACGAATAATATTTCTAGACCTGTTGATATTCAAAGCTATTTCATTTTTGGCTATCCTCATCCCAGCTTTGAAAGGCACAGGTCTTGAGATCACTAATGATCATATTCAAATGAAAAAAGTAAGTAGCAAGTTTCTGGTGCTGATTCTATTTCTGTTGTATTCTTCGTGCTATTATGATGAGGCTGTTGAGGAGATAATACCGGAAATCCCTGAGGAACAGGAAGTGTCATTTTCCGAAGATGTCCAACCCATCTTTATTCAGGAAGGCAAGGATTGTACGACTTGCCATAACGGTACGGTCGCCAATCCCGATCTGCGTGAAGGCAATGCCTATAATGCCATAGTCCCCGACCTGGTAATACCTGGAAATGCAGAGGCCAGTGTATTCTATCAAAGACTACCTGGCAACAACCATCCGGTTGAAGCCGGCTTCCTTCTCAATGTAGATGAAATAGCACTGATAAAGGCATGGATCGATCGAGGTGCCGAAAACAATTAACTGTTAAGAGCAAACACATGAAAAAAACAATAGTTATTTTGATTTCACTCCTGTTGGTTCAAGCCTCGTTGCTTTCTCAGGAGAAATCACGTGATTCTGTGTCCGATAAACCTGAAAGGGATGCCTTTGAAAGTTCTTATATCATAGATAACCCGACCGACCTGCTATTCCATAAAAAAACCATGGAAATAGCGATCAATCACCGGTTCGGTACCTTTAATGGGGGCACAAACGACCTAATTGGGATATGGGCCCCTTCAAATATCCGTATTGGGGTAGCCTATGCCCCTCATGATAGGATTACAGTAGGGTTTGGCACAACCAAATTTGATCGTCTTCAGGATTTTAATTGGAAAGTTGGGCTGTTAAAACAAACACGTTCAGGCAGGATCCCCGTAAATATATCCTATTATGGAAATTTCGTTATCGACGCCCGGAATAAGGAGAATTTTGCACTGGACCAGCACCGATATTCTTTCTTCCATCAGGTAATTTTTGCCCGTAAGTTTACCTCGGCCCTGTCTATGCAAATTGCACCCAGCATTTCCCATTTTAACGTGGTGGACTCCAATATGAAAAACGATCGTATTGCTATTGCCTTTGGCGGACGGGTTAAAATTAGCCCACAGTCTTCAATCCTTTGGGATTATAGCCATCCGATAACCCGGTTTGAGATCGATCCCGATCTCAATAACTACAACAACTACCCCGGTATTAGTCTAGGATTTGAAGTGCGTACGTCTTCACATGCCTTTCAGATTTTTATAAGCAACCTTAATGGCCTTGTACCACAACAAAACTATGTTAAAAATGAAAATGACTTTTTTAACGGGGATATACTTATTGGTTTCAATATAACCCGACTCTATAATTTCTAATCTCAAGCCTTTCATGCAGACATGAAGACAAATCCTGATAAGAAAATAAAACGTCGTAGATTCCTGCCTATACTCGGTACAGGCCTTTTGTTGCCATTTCTGCCCATGAGGGTTCAGGCATCCAAGAAGGAAGAGAAAATGGACTACAAGACGCTTTTGAAACCCGATGGTACTGCCGTACGGGTATCTTCCAGCAGTATAAAGAAAGCCAAAGTAGTGCGGAAGAACATCAGCAACAAAGAACTGCTATACTGGCTAAAAAGATCACAGGATTCTTAAGACATGAAAGACCAGAAAAAAGATACCAGACGAAAGTTCCTCAATCATGGCTGGAAACTGGGCTTGGCTTCCATATTAGGAGGTGCTGCACTGGCACACCTCAAAGATGGGTTTGCAATTGAAGGTCTTGAATCTTCAGGAGGAACCGTGGAACTAATGGATACTGAGGGCAATATCATTGAAGTGGATGCAACACAGGTGGAAGAAATGGCCTCAGCTGGTCAGGCCTATGAAGTCCGACGGGGTATGCCTGGGCGAAAATTCGTAATGGTTGTAGACCTGGCCAAATGTCAGAATGCACTGGCTTGTCAGCGTTCTTGCAATAAGCATCACTTTGTTACCGGTGATAACGCCTGGCTTAAAGTATATAAAATGCAGGAAACCCAAGAGACAGGTCCCTATTGGATGCCCACCTTATGTATGCACTGCGACAAGCCTGCCTGTGTAACGGTTTGCCCGGTGGATGCAACCTTTAAAAGGGAAGACGGGCTGGTGCTTATCGATAATGACCGTTGTGTGGGATGTCGGTTTTGTATGGCTGCCTGTCCTTATTCTACCAGGGTATTCAACTGGAATGAACCCAAGCAGGAGTTTGAATTGAGCCAGGAGATGGTGGAGCAAATGCACAGTCCGGATCATGGCGGAATGCCTAGTGTTAAGGGTACGGTAGATAAGTGCGATTTTTGCCCCCATCAGGCGATGAAGGGCGAACTTCCACACTGTGTTACAGCCTGCCCGAACGGAGTCTTTTATTTTGGAGATAAGAATGAGGATACCGTAACCAACGGGACTGATACGGTCCGACTCAGTAAGCTTTTGGAAGAAAACGCAGGATACCGGCTTTTTGAGGAATTTGGAACAGATCCGAATGTCTATTACCTGCCTCATAAAGACCGATTACCTTTTGACGAAGGGCTGGAAAACTACAATGAATTTCAATCGGTAGAAAAACCGGATAAAACGATAGTAAATCCAGAGGATTCATGAGCCAATACCAAAAACTAATCCAGGATCTTGGCCCAAGGGGATTCAACCTTCGAGGGAAATTATGGGTGGGGTTTCTACTACTGGTAATTATTGCTGGCATAGTAGCCTATATCGACCAGATTATTGAAGGCCAAGTGGTTACCAATATGAGAGACTATGTACTCTGGGGAGTGTATATCTCGAATTTCGTATTCTTTGTCGCCACTAGTTTTGTTGCAGCTATCGTAATCGCAGCACTCCGGCTTACCAAAAATGAATGGAGGAGGCCCTTCGTAAGACTGGCAGCAATCGTGGGTCTTGCATGTATTGTAATGGCTGGGATAACCATCATTATCGACATGGCCCGTCCAGACCGCATGATGAATCTTTTTATTCATGCCCGGCTTCAGTCGCCTATCACCTGGGATGTAATTATAATTCCCACTTTTATGGTCGTGAGTTTGTTGTTGCTGTACTTCCCGTTGATTCCTGACCTGGCCATTTTGCGAGACCATTACTCGAAGAATAAACCCCGACTAAGCAGGATTTACGGATTTTTCGCACTGAAATGGAACTGGGCTGCGGCACAGATCAGACTCCAGGAAAGGAGCATTCACATATTGGCACTGATGATCCTCCCGCTGGGACTTATCCTGGAATCCATAGATGCCTACCTGTTCTCTACCACCTACCGGGTGGGTTGGGATAGTTCTAACTTTGCTCCTTATTTTATATCCGGAGCTATGGTGGCCGGCTTGGGTGCATTGGTTTCCGTCGTCTATATCGTGCGTAGAAATAAGAAGCTTCAAAACTATATTACGAATTACCATTTTAACAAGATGGGTAAACTGTTTAACCTTGCGCTGTTAATCTACCTATATTTCAATATCAATGAGTATATAATGCCCATATTCACAGCTAAGAAAGGGGAAAGCGAACACCTGGAATCGCTCTTGATCGGGCCATATGCGACGTTGTTCTGGTTGGTTTCCTTTGTAGGGTTGCTGATCCCAGCCATTCTAACAATTTTTAAACGATTCCGACGGCCAAGGTGGCTATTCTTCATCGCTGTCGTGGTGGTGATCGCTTCCTGGTGGAAACGCTACCTGATCGTGACACCCACTCTGCTCCACCCCTATGTTCCAATTCAAGGAGTTCCCGAATCATGGCACCACTATTTTCCCAGCCTGCACGAATGGTTGATCACCTCGGCGACGCTTGCCATGGCACTGTTGATCATTACATTGCTCATAAGATATGTACCCGTGATATCAATTTACCGTTTAGCAGAAGAAAAAGAACGGCCCGAATCAGAACCTAAAAAAGCTGCTTTATGAAATCGAAATTAGATAAACATATTGTGGGTTTACGGATACTGGGATTGGCCCTGTTATTTCTACTGGTCTTACCTACCACTGCACAGGATAAAAAAGAGCGGCTGCGTATTGGAGCTGTATATACCAAGATCATGGATGGGCCAATTTATCTCGACCTGTCTACTTCAGCCCGAATCGACCGAAGCAACATTAAGGTTTCGGGTATAGATCTGGAAGTTTATTACGAAGTGGATGGAGAGGAATTTCCATTGGGTGAGGTTCGTACCGGTCCGGGCGGTGATGTCCGGTTTACAATGCAGGATCTCGGGCAAATTCAACCCGACTCTACTGGCCTGTATATCCTTGGTACCACATTTAAGGGAAATGATTCATTCCGACGGGCTAGTAGGAGTGTCGAATTCAGGGACGCAACTATCAGCGCCTCTATGCAAACTCGAGACAGCATAAATTATATCGCGGCTTCCCTATCTGATACAGCACTGGATAGTCTGGTGGAAGACGCACTGATAAAAGTACAGGTAAAACGTATGTTCAACCCTTTGCAGATCAGCGAGGAGTTCCTGATGACAGACAGCGAAGGTAGCATACTTGTACCGATACCGGGAGACATTCCCGGAAGGGATGGAGTACTGGACATCGAAGTGGTGATCGAGGAAAATGACACCTATGCTTCTGTAGAAACCTCGTTGAAAGCCAAGGTTGGCACACCAATTGATCATATTTCTACCTACGATCAAAGGGCACTTTGGGCCCGTAGTAGTAAAACTCCTATATTTATTCTGCTATTCACCGGAGTTTTAATATTCGGTGCCTGGGGACTAATCTTGTATTTAATTATTAATATGTATAGAATTGCTAAAAACTGAGTTATGAAAACAATGAAAAACCTTTTATCAATTGTATTATTAACCCTGCTGTTTTTTGCTTTTAATACCCCTCCCCAGGAGGAATGGGTAGTTCCGGCAGAGTATGTAAATATGAAAAATCCGACGGACCCAACTGTGGACCTCAACATTGGTAAAGCCCTATATAAAAAGCACTGTCAGTCATGCCATGGGAAAGAAGGATATGGCGACGGCCCAAAGGCAGCAGATCAAAAAGGCGATCTGGGAGATTTTTCAACAGCAGAATATCAGTCACAGACAGATGGTGAATTGTTTTACAAAACATCCTTCGGCCGTGATGATATGCCCGAATACACCAAAAAAATGCCCGATGATGAAGATCGATGGTTGATAGTGAACTATATGAGGACCATGCTAGAAGAATAGTTTAATATTGAGTTATTTAGCCCTTGAAAATGGATAACCGTTTAAGATATATAAGCATCTCACATAAATCCGCTGCGCTAAAAACGCGGGAATGTTATCATTTTTCGGATGCAGAGCAAAATGCCTGGATTGAGAAAATCAGAACAAATTTTGAAGACATTCAGGGATTGCTGGTACTGGTCACATGTAACAGAACAGAGATATATTTTGAATCCAATAATACCACAGCCAGTCAGATACTCCAGGTGATTATCGACGGCACCACTGCAAATTCGCACGATAAGAGTACAAATTATTTTAGTACTTCTGATGAAACCTTAGTATCTGTAGAGCATATCCTTGAAGTATCTTCCGGTTTAGCGTCGTCGGTCCTGGGTGATTCGGAGATTATCCATCAGATAAAAATGGCATATCAGCAAAGCTGCCAGAACCACCTGCAGGGCTCGCTTTTGGAACGGTGTATGCAATCCGTTTTCAAATGCCATAAAAGGATCAGCAATGAGACCATGTTCAGAGATGGCACTACCTCTGTAGCTTATAAGGCCTTGAAATTGATCGCCAGTACATTTAATTCGGTTGAAAGAGAATCTTTAAAAATTTTGTTTATTGGTGCCGGAGATATAGTGAAGCAACTCCTGAATTATAACAACAAGTTTGAGTTTAATTCTGTATATGTGGCCAATAGGACGGCGCAAAAGGCCGAGGATCTGACACAAAAATTTGGAGGGTATACCTATGATTGGGATCGGGTTTTAGCAAATGATTTCAAAGATTTCAATGTAATTGTGACAGCCGCTAGCAATCGGCCTAAATTGGTAAATAGAGTGGCTAAAGGGAATGGAAAATCCCTAATTCTGGATCTGGCAGTTCCGGGAAATACAGACAAGAATTTGGCCAAAGAGCCGCATATAATCCATTATGACCTGGACTCCATAGCTAAAGCTCTGAAGGAAAATCATGATAATAGGATGAAGAGCATCGATCAGGTGGAGAATATTATCAAAGACGAAGTACAGGAATATGTCCTTTGGTTAAATAAAGCTCCAGCTAGAAAATTTCTGTCCGATTATAAGACCGAAGTTATTAGATGGGTAAATGCTTATCTCGAAGAACAGGGTCAATGTATTGAGAACGATCAAGCACAACTTGCAATTAACAGGATTATTAGAAGATCGTTCAAGCAACAAGGTAAAAAAATACCTGAACCTGAAATGGAACTAATCCTCGAAGAGCACATTGAATATTAATCTTTGATTCTTCAAAATATCTACCAAGCGATTCTAAATAACTTCAAATCAACATAGAATATGCGTGCGCAATACTTTTGGTTTATTATACCCATTTTATTACTCAATAGCAGTTGCCAATGGGGGCCCAAAGAAAAGGAAGTAATATTACCAGGGATTCAGGAACTTGACAGTACCTGGGATGACGGACTTTCATTCGATATGCATCGAATCAGGGTATTGGAGATACTGCCTTCAGAATCCTATCTCTATTTAGAAGTAGCTGAAGAGGAAAGAAATTATTGGATCGCTACCCGTAAATCGGAAATTCATAAAGATTCTATTTATTATTACCAGGAAGCCTTGCTAAAGCAAAATTTCGAAAGCAAACAACTCAGTCGCCAATTTGATTCCATCTACCTGGTTACAAAATTAGTTCCCGAAAGGCATTACAAGTTCGATAAGGGTAAATTTCATAAATAGAAAGACCGCCATTGCTGGCGGCCTTGCTCCATAACATAAGTCGAATACCTATTCGCCTTTTATCTGTAGAGCGTAAAGTGCCCTACGTATTGTTGTTTTTCCTTGTCATTGGCATTAACTACGTACCAGTAGTCGCCAGTAGGAAGTTCTTTTCCTTCATAGGTACCATCCCATTTCTCTATTTGATCGAGGATAGCCACTACCCTGCCATATCGATCGTAAATTTTAACTTCGATATTAGGGAAGAGATCGCGGTTTCTTGGGAACCACTCCTCATTCATATTATCTCCATCCGGAGTAAAATAATTAGGCATGGTAAGCATTCCGGTAAAATCGAACGGAATCTCAATTACAGCTTCGCAACCTGCTGCATCGACCACCCTGATATTCACCAGTGCATCCTCATTGGTAGTGTATACATTTTCACTTCCAAATGAAATGCCCTGGAAGAAATATTCATAGCCGCCAAAACCTCCTTCGGCTATAGCCGTTATTTCATTCACTGCGGTTTTTGAGGCTGTCAAGGTTAATGGATTATATGAATCCAAAGTAAAGTCCACAAAAGTCGTACAGCCATTTTCATGATAAATATACACCGTATGATCGCCTGCGGGAAGGTCGCCCCAACTTCGTTCCGAACTGGCAGCTGAAGTAATGGCATCACTAGGATCGACAGGATCCAGCGCGAATAATAGTTGTGGATATTGATTGCTATCCTGAACTTCAACTCTAACCATACTGTTTGGGAACATACCATCACAGCCATATACGACAATGGCCTCAGGATTGATCGCCACACCGGGATCTACCGGAACAATAACATTGGTTTCACAACCATTGGCATCCCTCACAAAAATCACATTGGTATCACCACCCATCAGATTAGTCCAGGTCTGAGATGGGTTCGGTGCAAAGTCTGCTGCATCCGACGAATTAAGGGCAAACTCGTATGGAGCTGTACCACCCACCACATTAATAGTTACGGTTCCATCGGCATCACCGAGGCAGACCTCAGGTGTAGAATCTCCGATACTCGCTACCAATTCTGCTGGTTGAGTTATAGTTACCGTCTGGGTAATGGTACAACCAAGATCGTCCTGAATAATAACCTCATAATTTCTCGGCACCAAATCCGTAAAGGTCTTCCTGTTTGGGAACATCGGATCGTCTCCTTCAAAGAACTCACTTAGCTGATCGGCTATTGAGTACCTGATGGTACCAGTACCTCCACTAGCCTCAATTATCAACTGACCATCGGTGTCACCAAAACAACTTACGGGTACCGTTTCGATATAATCCAATACCAATGGCGGAGGATCAACAATAGTAATCGGGGTGGATATGGCCGTACAGCCACCACTTGTGGCATATACCCAGTAGGTACCAGGTCCCAGATCTCTAAAAATTCCAGACGCCTGAGCACTCCTTTCAACGTTTCCTCCGCTTGGGAACGGCGGCACGTCGGAATTTAATAAGGTATATACATAATTTCCAATACCTCCGAACGCTTCAGACCGGATAATCCCCGTAGCCTCTCCTGCGCAATTTATTGTCGCATTGGTAAGGTCTAAAGAAATCACCAACGGAGCTGCAGGGTCGAGCGAGATCTGATTAGACATCTCGAACGGACAACCATTGGAATTCTGTACATCGTACTGGAATGGTCCCGGATCGATGGTAATATCTTCTGTAATCTGTACCGATGTTGCTAAAGGATCTAACGCATTAAATGGAATAAATGGATCGGCTGTTCCAGACCTTCTGTAGAAATAACTTACCCCTACTTCCGGATTGGTCACCGTGAGTTCCATCACCCCTAAATTTCCACAACCCGGAGGTTGAAGCTCTACCAGTTCAGCGATTACGATTGGTGGATCCTGAATTGTGATTGGAACCGTTGTATAAGAACAATCCCAGCCATCATAAACAGTTATCGTATAATCGCCTGCAGACAGATTACCAAAAGTAGGGGTCGTTTGAAGACCACTGCTCGAACCATCCGACAATCGGTTAAGTTGATATAAATAATTACCAGGACCTTGTCCGCCACTCTCATTAAATGCCTGTATTTCGCCATCATTATCATTATTACACCTCAGCGGGTTGGTAATTTGAATATCGGCATAAATCGGTGTGGGCAACGCCAGGTCGATGGTATTGGTAGCTATACAGCCCTCAGAGTCCCGGATATTTACAGTGTGTAGTCCTGCTGAAAGGCCTGTAAAATTATCATTGGTACTCGGGAAATCCTGGATTATAGTAACACCATCTGGTGCTATGACCTGAAATTCGTAGCCTCCCCAGCCACCATCGCCGGTAGCAAATATCTCACCCAGGCCGGGTACGGCACAGGTTACTTCTGCAGTCTGCTGGAGGGCAACAGTCAATGCCCTGTCTGGCTGCCTAACCGTGGTTACGTTACTTACCGTATCACAGAAAGGAGTATCTAGTGCTTCCACATGTACCACGAGGTTTCCTGCCGGCAATCCGGTAATAATTCCCGGATTCTGAACCGCTGTATCGAAGCTACCAGTAACACCGGTAGTTGTTTCAACCCCAAAGTTATCTCTGGAGAATACCTCATAGTTATACTGCCCTGTATAGTTATTGATCTGTATGCTAATCTCGCCATCGGACCCATTAAAACAGGTAACTGGTTTTACCTCGGCAATTACCGCTTCTATGGTATTATACTCTGGTACATTTACCACTGGTGTAAG
This sequence comes from Flavobacteriaceae bacterium, assembly GCA_965212205.1. Lineage (GTDB taxonomy): Bacteria > Bacteroidota > Bacteroidia > Flavobacteriales > Flavobacteriaceae > JAHEJJ01. Next base: position 601,537 of record CBDBUX010000011.1, on the reverse strand, counting down.
GTAGGTACAGCCACCATTACCGATGTCGGTAACCGCAAAAATATAATTACCAGGGATACTGATCGCCCAGTTTACTGTATCGCTTCCGCCTGAATTCTGAACCGGTTCTGAACCAAGTGGCAAGATTTCCACATCGTAATTACCAGGACCCTGGTCGATAGTGATATCGATAGAACCCGGACTCACTCCAATACCGGAAGCATCACAGGTAATCGGATTTACGTTAAAAGTGAATGTAAGATCGTTGGGTGGATTGATCACCACGGTGTCTGTGATCTCACAACCGTTATTATCTCTGGTGGTCAGTACCAGCGTCTGGGTCGTACCATCATCGATGACCTCAAAAACATTATTGGTACCATTAGAGATCGTTGTAGTCCCATCGAACATCGTGTATGTATAAGGAGGCGTACCAGTATTCGCGCCGGTACCGTCCCCATTTGTATCATTATATACGGTAATGGTTGCCGTGCTAAAACGATTATTAGACGGATCACAGGTGAATTCTGTATTGGTGGTGGCGATCTCAAGCAAAGTAGGTTCCAGAATAGTAATATCTCCAGAACGATCTGTACAACCTCTGTTTGATACAGCTTCCACCTGATAGGTTCCCGGACCGAGATTATCGAAGATCGAAGAGCCTTGTGGGCCGGCCAATACAGTTGCGGTCCCACCATCATATAGTATAAAACTTATTGGAGTGTCTGTATCGGTACCAGGTTGTAATTCAACCGAAATGGTACCATCGTTAGCGCCATTACAACTGATATCTGTCTTAGGGGTGGCCGAAATTATCGGCGTATCCACCAAGGTCACATCAACCGTAACGGTATCGGTACAGAGCGGAATAGTATTCGAATCAAGATCGGTTACCAGGATAGTATAACTTCCAGGGAGAATTCCAACGAAAATGGGATCATTCAATTGAACGATCGGCGGATTAATTCCATCATCGAGTTCAAAGCGGAAGTTTCCACTACCTCCTGTTGTATTTACTGTTATCACCCCATCACCGGCATTACAGGTTGGTTCGGAAGTGGCACTTGCCGATATGGCAAAGAAATCGAATACCCTTGCTAAAACCGTATTGGTACAACCATTGCCATCGCGGACCACGATCGTATAATCTCCAGGATTAGGGACAGTGAAATTTGGGCTCGACTGAAAACCGCCGCCAATATTATATTCAAATGTCTCCTCGGGTAAGCCCGAACCGGTGCTCAATGGCGCTGTAACGTTGATTGTATAATTAGCTACCGCAGTACATTGATTGATCACATCAACCGTAGGATTCGGTACTCCCCCATCTTCTGTAACCGTAACCGTGGTAAAGCTAATACAGCCATTAGCATCCCTTACATAGAAATCGTAATCGGCCGGGTATGGGCCTGCAATCTCATAAGTTGTCTGCGCCGAATATGCACCCGGAGCCGGGTTTCCGGTAGGTACATAAGCAAATTCATAAGGTCCGGTGCTGCCATTCCCCCTTACAGTTACCAACGCCCCGATATTACAATTAGCGGGTTCATTATTATCAACCACAATTGCGGGTAAAACCGTTATAATATCTACGAGTGTGCTGGCAAAACAACTTGTGTTGTCGTCCTGCACCAAAATTTGATAGTTGCCGGCTGGCAATGCTGTAAAAGACCCATTATAAGGTATAGGTTCATTGGTCAAAGAGGTAGGGCCCGAAATAGTTGCGCCGGTGTTAGTATCCTGTAATTCTATGGTAATATCGGCCGGAGAAGGAATTCCAGTTACCTGGAAATCGATCTGACCATTACCTCCTGGCAAACACGAAGCTGTTGTTGCTGTTGCTGTAACGGCAAGTGGATTTGGACCAGGTATAGGATCTATCTGTTCAATATACCGACATCCGAGTGCATCGACCACTTCAACAAAATAGGTAACGCCATATTGGATCTGCCCGGTAAAATCGTGGGTATCGATATCTACGTTTGGTGAGACTAGGGGATTGCCAACCAATCCGATCAAATAAGGAGGCGTCCCGCCCACTATGTCCACAATATAAGTGAATGTTGTAGTACAGTCCGGAGGTGTCGTGGTCGATACAGGAATAAGGTCTAATTGATTCTGACTGATCGTCACCGTATCGCGGTCTTCGCATCCGGCATCATCCCTTGTAATTACGGTGTAGGTTCCGGGAACGAGGTTAGGGAAATTTACCGAGGTGCTGGCTGTAGGCCCTACTACAGCTATCGTCGCACCATTAATATCTTCAACTATATAGGTATAGTTAGCTGTACCATTGGCAACTGCTGTTACATCGATTGCTCCTTCAACTGTTCCCGCTGCACAGACCGCATCTACGGGCACAACAGTGGCATCGAGCGCTGCACTGGCATTGATCGTAGCCGATAATAGTGCCGTCGTACAACCCCTGCTGTCTCGGATCATAAATGTACTGTAAGTACCTGGTGCAAATCCTGAATATATATTCTGAGCAGACCAGGTCGCACCGCTGTTATCGCTAAATTCGTAGGGAGGCACACCGAAATTGGTATCCGGAACCAGAGTAATGATTCCATTATCATCTCCGCAGGTAGTATCTGTAGGTACCGCAGCACCTACTATAGTTTCCGGTGGTGATATGGTCACCACATTGGTTTCGGTAGTACAGCCCTGAGAATCCTGAACCAGGAACTGGAAGGTGGTAGGGGCGATTATAGATCCATCATTAGGAATGCTGTAAATGAATGAATTCCCCGTAATATTATTCGAATCGGAGGTATAAGGAGCTCCATCGATACTTACTTCATAGATATCATAATCACCTCCTGAAGGATATCCATCGCTGATCGTAACCTGGATCTGAGCCGGCGGGCCGCCACAATCCAATTCCTGAATGGTAGTTGCCACCGCGTTGATTTCCGGTTCGATAACCACCGTGATATCGTCCCAACAATTATTTGAATCGACCACTTCGATAAAGTAAGTTCCTGGGGTCAGTCCATTAAATGTACTGCTTCCTCCTAATGGTCCACTATTGATTCGGTATTGATAAGGCGCAAGACCACCGGCAGTAGTTACCGCAATGGTGGCAGCATCTACATTATCGTAACAGTAGTCCGAAGCTCCGGCATTGACCGTTAGCGTTGGTGAAGCCAATGATGTCAGCGTGAAAGTATCGGTGACCGTACATCCGTTCGCATCGGTTACACTTACCTGGTAAAGCCCATCCTGGGTAAGATTGGTAAAGGTATTGCTCGATTGTGGCCCGCGGGTCGAAAGATCGGGTTGTGTAAGCGTATAACGATTACCTCCCCATCCTCCTACGGTATTGACGGCCACAGCGCCAGTATTATTATTCTGACAGCTCATAGGCGTAACATTCAGGCCACTGATGGCAAGCGCCACAGCCGGTTCATCAATAGTCAGCGTCGCCGTATCCGTACAGTTGGTATCTTCATCCGTAACGGTGATGTTGTAATTACCAGCTGTTAAGCCGGTTAAATCGATGATGCCTGCCGATTGACCTGTCACAAGTGGTCCGGCATCGATCTGATAACTATAGGTAGTAGCGAAGCCATCTACTAAAAATCTTCCTTCTCCATCGCTGTCACCAACGCATGTAACCACCTGAACAGTCTGCGCCTGTACACCAATCGAGCTGATATCAGTGATGGCAAAAGCCTCATCGTAACTACAACCTTCACTATCCGTTACCCTGAAAGTATAGGTTCCCAGTCCAAGTCCTGTAAAAACCGGATTGTTACCATTGTTGATCACCGCAACAGCAGGCGCTATGATTTCATATACATAGGGTGCGGTACCATCGGTAACCGTAACGGTGACAGAGGCTGTACTTGTAAGACAATCAAGACTTGATATGGCAAAATCCATATCCGTAGGCTTATCAAGTGCATTGTATACAATGGGAGCCAAACTTACTATACAACCGTTAGCATCTCTGATTTGAGGGGTATAGGTTCCTACGCCCAAATTCGTAAAAACCGCTGTCCCACTGAATCCAGCGCCAATACTGTATTCATAGGGAGGTGTTCCTCCGGATACGCCGGAAATAGTAATTTGACCCCCGTTTTCATTTAAACAGGTCGGCACCGAATCCGGCGTGGCCGTTCCACTGATATTTGTAGGGGTACCGATCGTCTCCAAAGAGGCCGGCGTGGTACAAACAAAGCTGTCTTGCTGGTATCTGACCATCACATCATAATTGCCTGGGGCCAATCCGTTGAAAACATTGCTCCCTTGATAATTGCTCCCATTATCAATGCTGAATTCTAGATTGTATCCAAAGCCATTTGTCACATTCACGATAATCGATCCATCGTTCACGCCACCACAATTCGCATCATTGGTGATGATTGTGTATACAGGGGGTGGTAAGTCTTGTACATCTACGCTGGCCGTTTTAGTACACCCGTTGGCATCCTCAACCAGAATATTATATGTGCCCGGAGCGCTAACGGTAAAAGTAGCGGTACCTGTATAAGGACCACTCCAGTTGGTGCCGCCGTCCAGGCTATAACGATAAGGTGTGGTACCTCCGGTGGTGATAATATCGACATCGACTGTAGCAGCACCGCAGCCAAAACTATCATTTGCGGTGGCTGAGACCGCAAGCGGTGCAATTCCATTACCTATTTCAATGGGATCACTGTTGATATCGAGCGTAATCAGTTCATTACATTTGTTGGTCTCCACACGAACACTATAAACACCGGCACTAACATTAGCAAAAGTGTAATTGCTTGCAGCATCAGGCCCAAAAGTATCTACCGTCACTGCATTTTTGATCAGACGATAAGTATAAAATCCTGGAACACCGGAAACGCTCACGTCTATACTACCCAGTTCTCCGGCACAAAGTATGTCGTTGGCTACAACATCTACGGTAATGTCGAGTTCCTGTACGTTCACCGTATTCGAAGGAAATAAACATGCACTGCTTGAAACGTTTTTTAATCGTACCCAAACCATGTAATTTCCTGCCGTGGAAACATCAAAAAACGGATCATCCTGGTAAGGACCCGCTGAGCTATTCAGGCTATATTCATAACCCGCAGGGACATTTGTGATCTCCACTCGTCCCGGATTTCCACAGATAATATCTTCCTTGATAAGTTGCGGATCTAAGGGGTTTAAGGATGATTTGAAATAATAATATTGTCCTCCATCTACACGAACACGGAATTCACCGGCCGAATCAAGGTCGTAAGTGCTGTTAGAACCTACTGTATCATAACAGGTATTATCTGTGTTAGCACAGTCATCGATTACGGAAAGTGCACAACGGTTAGGATCCAGTTTTTGCCATTGGTAGGTACTTCCACTTTGAGATAGAGAAATAGTCCTGATATCACTTGTACCGCATAAGAAGAATTTTGCGAGCGTACTACCGTCATTAGGACAGATCACTTCTTCATCAGCACCCTGAATGATCGTCATGAACATAGGGAGTGCGGCATTGTTGGTTTTATCGATATCCGATATTGAAGAAACAGCATTCAATGAAGCAATCGCTTCATCTTTTTCGTTTTCAGTATCGAAGACGTCCACCATTTCGGATTTAATATCCGTCAGGTCCGATAAAAGCTCGTAAACTCTGTTATTTGCTATGGCTGAGGTACCCGCCACAAATAGTGCCAATAGCAGCACGGCATACAAGAGATGCCTCGTTTTCTTTGGGAGCATAGGTTAATTCGTGTTATGGCAAGAATATGCGCGATTTGGGCTCTGTATATTCTTAAGCGTAGTTGTTTATACTTATAATTTCTGTTTATCTTTAGGCTTTAAACCTAGATTTAGTACTCTAAATTAACGTCATATTATGCGAAATAGTATCATTATCAGCTGTTTTTTCGTTGTAATGGCCGGTATTTCCTGTGCACAAAAGACGGATACTGAAATAAATACACCAGAAAATGTCGATTTTGACGCCGAATTAGTGGTCGATGACCTCCAAATCCCTTGGGGCATGGTATTTCTTCCAGACGGTAGCATGTTGATCACCGAAAAAAGCGGTGATATCATCCATTTTAAAGATGGTGTGAAGGCCGAGATTCTGGGCGGTCCGGAGATTTATCAACGCGGACAAGGCGGGCTTATGGATATTGAACTCCACCCCGACTATGCATCCAATGGTTGGCTCTATTTGTCGTATTCTTCTGAGGAAGGAGAAGGCAGCGGCGGGAATACGGCAATATTACGCGCAAAATTATCTGGCAACACCTTAACTAATAGTGAGTTACTGTACAAAGCTTCACCTAATACTAAAAAGGGACAACACTGGGGTTCCAGGCTCGAATTCGACAATGAAGGTTATCTCTATTTCTCTATTGGCGATCGGGGCGAGAGAGATAAAAATCCACAAAACAGAACCCTCGACGGGGGTAAGATCTACCGTATTTTTGATGATGGGCGTGTGCCCGAAGACAATCCTTTTACCGGTATCGAAAACGGCAATACCCGAGCCTTCACATGGGGTAACCGAAACCCACAGGGCATGGCAAAAAATCCTGAAACGGGGGAAATTTGGATCCATGAACACGGTCCGATGGGTGGAGACGAGATTAACATAATAAAAAAAGGGGTTAATTATGGCTGGCCCGTAATTACCTATGGCACTAACTACAATGGGACTTCAATTACCGATATCACTGCAAAAGAAGGTATGGAGCAACCTTTTCATTACTGGGTACCTTCTATCGCGCCTAGTGGTATGGACTTTGTTACCTCGGACCTCTATCCCGATTGGAAAGGTGATTTGCTGGTAGGTTCCCTGGCCTTTCAATACTTGGAAAGGCTGGTACTCGAAGGCAATAAAGTAAGCTACCGTGAAAAGTTGATGGAAGATATAGGCCGTGTACGCAATGTCCGCCAAGGACCCGATGGCTACATCTATGTCGCTGTTGAGGGCAAAGGGATTTATAAACTCATACCCAAATCGGAATAGCTCATTTTTTCATACATAAATCCTCCAGTTAAATGAAACTTATAATTGTCGGCTACTTGTGTATAGTCGGAGGTTTTGCCTTTTTATTATTCCAGGACAATAAGCTTGAAGCCAGTATATCAAGGGGTGAGGAGATCTACGCCGATTTCTGTGTCACTTGTCATATGCCTAATGGTGAGGGTGTTGAGAGCACCTATCCACCTCTGGCGAAGTCAGACTACCTTATGGCCAATCGTGAGGCGAGTATCAGAGGTGTAAAATTTGGTCAGCGCGGTGAACTGGTGGTCAATGGGGTTACCTACGACAATACTATGATGCCCCTAGGGCTGGACGATGAAGAGATAGCAGATGTGATGAACTACGTCTATAATTCTTGGGGTAATAAAAATGAGAAAATGGTAACCGTGGAAGAGGTTGCCACTATAGAGAGGAGATAGTTTATTTTTTTAACGCCTCAAGCGCTTTTCTAACCGAGCCATATTCGTGTAACACTTTCTGAGCCTCTTCATAATCGAGCTGCAACCCTTCCATAAGGTATCGTGTGCCACGGTCTACCAGTTTATTGTTGCTCAGCTGCATATTCACCATTTTGTTTCCTTTAACCCTGCCTATCCGAATCATCAAAGTGGTGGTAATCATATTGAGGACCAGCTTTTGTGAAGTTCCACTTTTCATTCGTGTACTGCCGGTGACAAATTCAGGCCCCACTTCGATCTCAATAGGGATTTCTGCTGCCTCTGCTAAAGGAGATCCGGGGTTATTTGTGATCCCTGCCGTAAGGATACCATTTTTCCTGGCATCCCTGATCCCGCCCAGAACATAGGGTGTTGTTCCGGAGGCTGCAATCCCTATCAAAACGTCTTTCTCCTCTATTTTGTACTCCTGCAGATCGAGCCATGCCTGCGCGGTATCATCCTCAGCGAATTCCACAGCTTTACGAATGGCAGAATCCCCGCCGGCTATAAGGCCGATGACACGTTCGTGTGGCATGCCAAAAGTGGGAGGAATCTCAGAAGCATCCAAAATTCCTAGTCGACCGCTGGTACCTGCACCGATATAGAATAACCGGCCGCCATCATAAAACCTTTTTTCAATTTCTTCGACTAGTTTTGAGATGCCTGGGATTACTTTTTGTACTGCTTCTGCCACTTTCTGATCCTCCCGATTAATATTTTCCAGTAGTTCCTTCGTGCTCAACTGCTCCAGATGATCATACAGAGAAGCGGTTTCGGTAATTTTCCTAAAATCCGTCATCAGAGCAAGTGAATTTGGTGATTTCTAAAAAGATTGAGAAGATTATTATCAGGATCCAATTCGGTAATCATGGTATTTATGGCATTGATATCGCAGGTTTTAAAACGATGTTGTGAATTGAGTTTTTCCGATATACACAAAAGTACCGTTTTTTTAGAAGCATTTACCACCGCCTTTTTTACCTGAACAATATCCCAGTCGAATTCCGTCAAACCATGAAGTGCATCAACATAACCTGTTCCGATAAATCCATAATCTACACGTATTCCTGCCAGGTTGTGAATAGCCTGTGACCCGGCTACGATTTGTCCTTCGGCGTCAACTTCACCACCAATAAACATTACCCTTATGTTGGGCTTTGTACTTAGTTGCATCGCTACTGGTAGGCTTACCGTAAAGCATATCAGATTAAGATCAGTGGGAATAAGCCTTGCCAGTTCAAGACAAGTTGTACCCCCGTCAATAAAGATCACGCTGTTATCTCGTATTAGGCTCAGGGCTTTTTCCGCTATCCGGGTTTTCTCTTTCAACGCATAGGTATTGGTATTATGCGGGGCGATTTGGGTATAACCCATGGAGATGGCACCGCCATGTACTTTTTGGAGTTTATTCTCAGCATCGAGTTCCTTAACATCCCTTCGAATTGTATCTATGGAAACATCCAGTTTTTCGGCTATGTCGGAAAGAAGTATCCGGTTATGGAGAGCTACTTCATTCAAAATGGTTTGCCAACGCTCTTCTTTAAGCATAAGTTTAATGATTTTGACAAAGGTATAAAAAAGGAATTAAACTGCTGCTTTGTGCCGTTTTATAATTAATATAATGTTAAAAAAGCAATTTATTGCAAAATATATTGCATAAAACAGCATATATGTTCTATATTTGCGCCTCAATCTATTCTATATAGTTATGTCTTTAACACTCACAAAACCAAGTCCACGCAGTTTCCCTACCGACGATGAGTCGAGAAAATTTGAAAAAATCAAGACGAATGTACATTCGAATTCTGATGAAGCCTCCTTTTACGTAGCCAATGAGGTGGCCACTCTTATCAGACAGCGGCAAAAGATTGGAAAAACTGTAGTCCTCGGTCTTGCCACAGGTTCTTCACCTACCAAGATGTATGATTATCTGGTAAAATTTCACCAGGAAGAGGGGTTAAGCTTTAAGAATGTTATCACATTCAACCTCGACGAATACTTTCCCATGGATCCGGATTCTATTCACAGCTACGTACGGTTCATGAACGAACATCTTTTTGACCACATCGATATTAAAAAGAAAAATATCCATATCCCCGATGGGACCATGGACAAGGAAGATGTCCGGGATTTTTGTAAAGCTTACGAGAATAAAATAGAAAAAGCAGGTGGTATAGATATTCAGATTTTGGGTATCGGCAGAACGGGACATGTTGGTTTTAATGAACCCGGATCTTCACTTACCAGTAAAACCCGGATTGTTCGCCTGGATAGAATTACCCGCTTAGATGCCGCCAGTGATTTCTTCGGTTTAGACAACGTACCGATCAGAGCCATTACCATGGGGGTAGGTACCATTATGTCTGCCAAAAGAATCATTCTAATGGCATGGGGCGAAGGCAAGTCACATATCATTAGAGAAGCTGTTGAGGGAAATATACGTGAATCTGTACCTGCAACTTTTTTACAACACCATGAAAACTGCGATTTTATTCTAGACCACGCGGCGGCCTCTGTACTTACCCGCCTGGCTACACCGTGGTTGGTGAGTGAATGCGACTGGGACGACCACCTGATAAAAAAAGCAACGCTCTGGTTGTCTGAAAAGCTCAATAAAGCGGTGCTCAAACTCACTAATGAAGATTACAACGAATATGGCATGGGTAACCTCATCGCAGAAGTAGGTTCAGCAGAACATATCAACCTTAAGGTTTTTAATCAACTACAAGCCACAATTACCGGCTGGCCAGGAGGCAAACCAAATGCCGATGACAGCCAGCGACCCGAAAGGCGTGCTCCCTATCCCAAGAGATCTCTCATCTTTAGTCCTCATCCAGACGATGATGTCATCTCTATGGGCGGTACCCTCCTGAGGTTGGTCGACCAGGGACATGAAGTACATATCGCGTATCAAACTTCTGGAAACATTGCTGTATTCGACGATGAAGTCGTCCGGTTTCTGGACTTCGCCACAGATGTGGAAAAGGATAATAAGGCACTCGAGGCTCAGTTTATTTCTGTAAAGAAATTTCTGAGTAAAAAGAAACCTGGCGAGGTAGATAGCCCAGAAATACAACATTTTAAAGGACTTATTCGTAAGGGAGAAGCCCTGGCAGCTTGCCGCTACTGCGGAGTAGATGAAAAACATGCACACTTTTTAAACCTACCCTTTTATGAGACAGGTACAGTAAAGAAAAGGCCTTATTCAGAGGCCGATGTCCGTAATACGTACGACCTTCTTCAAAAAGTGAAACCACATCAAATTTTTGCCGCAGGAGATCTATCGGATCCTCACGGCACACACCGGGTATGTCTACAAATTATTTATGCTGCTCTTGACCAATTGGTTAAAGAAGGTGCCAGCTGGCTGGATGATTGTTATGTATGGCTGTATCGGGGTGCATGGCAGGAATGGGACATTGCCGATATGGAAATGGCCGTACCTATTGGACCAATGGATATGGAACGGAAGAAAAATGCCATTTTTAAACATCAATCACAAAAAGACAGCGCTATGTTCCCAGGGAATGATGAGCGCGAATTCTGGCAACGTGCTGAGCAGCGTAATACCGAAACAGCCCGGAAATACAATGCGCTGGGGATGGCTGAATACGAAGCCATTGAGGGCTTTGTCAGATATCATTTTGGCGATAAATAAAGAGTTCGTCCATAAAATATTTGGACTATAGAGATGCTTTGTTTGATTTAATTGAATAATTTCAAAGCCATATCGAATTGAACTCAGACTGCTTTTACTAACCCAACCGACCAAAAAAGCTGAAAACCAACTATGATCAAAAAAAATAAATGGGCCTGGATTTGGGTACCTGTGCTCTACTTTACCCAGGGTCTCCCATTTGTCCTTGTAGTGACTGTATCGGTCATTATGTACAAAAAACTTGGTATTAGTAATGCCGACATAGGTTTATATACCAGCTGGCTCTATCTCCCTTGGGTGATAAAACCGCTTTGGAGCCCATACGTTGATATTATAAGTACCAAGAGAAATTGGTTTCTTGCCATGCAATTATTGATATCGATCGCCTTGCTGGGGATCGGGCTGGCCCTACCCACAAATATTTTCTTTGTAACCACCCTGGCCTGTTTCTGGATGGCGGCCTTCGCTTCTGCCACCAACGATGTGGCCTCAGATGGGTATTATATGATCGGGCTCACACAAGACAAACAATCGTTCTTTGTTGGGATCCGAAGTACTTTCTATAAACTGGCCAATGTAACCGGACAAGGTTTGTTGGTTATCCTGGCAGGCTTCCTTGAATCCTACTATGGCGATAACACAAAAGCCTGGTCGATTACCATGATTGCGGCGGCCTTACTCATGTTCAGTCTTACTGTTGCCAATTTTTTTGTCACACCGAAATTTGAGTCTTCAGATGCTATTGCCCTCGAAAAACCAAAGGGCTTTTTTGAAGTCTTTTCCACCTTTTTCAAGAAAAAAGGTATGGGTATGGCATTGACTTTCATTCTCTTCTTTCGCCTGGGAGAATCTCAATTGGTAAAAATGGCTGCACCTTTCTTTCTCGATCCGGTAGAAAAAGGAGGCCTGGGATATACCACCGCCGAAGTAGGAACAATTTATGGAACCGTTGGTGTTATCATGCTAACTTTAGGTGGTATTCTGGGTGGTATCTTAATTTCAAGGGATGGACTTAAAAAGTGGATGCTTCCGATGGTACTGTCCATTAACATTCCAAACGCCTTTTATGCTTTCCTGGCGTTTACCAATACCAATCATATTGTGGCAGTTGTATCTACGGTGGTATTGGAACAATTCGGTTATGGATTTGCGATAGCCGGCTTTATGGTTTTCATGATCTATATTGCCGAGGGTGCGTCTAAAACTTCACATTATGCGCTGGCAACGGGCTTTATGGCCCTGGGCATGATGCTGCCCGGTCTCATAAGTGGATTTATGCAAGAGTGGCTGGGTTATGACGGCTTCTTCATCTGGGTTGTTCTGGGTGCATTACCAGCGATATTTCTATTAAAATATCTTGATTACCCGGCAGATTACGGTAAAAAAGGAGCAGGAAATGACAGCTGATTTCTTCCAGTACGAAGAGGCATCTAAACTATTAACCCCGACAGAAAAGATCGGTCAGAGCTTTATGCCCGCCGCTTATATCAATGATACCGAGGAGGAGATCACCAGGTTAGAAAAATGCATTGCCGAACATGCAGTGGGTGGCATATGTTTCTTTCACAGTCGGGCCAGCGCCGCAACAAATTTCGAGGGGCCAAAAGAGGTCATCTACAATGAAAAAAGCCTGGAGGTTCTTAAAAATCTGATAGCACGATATCAAAAGGCGGCAAAGTACCCGCTTTTGATCAGTATTGATGCCGAGTGGGGTCTTGCCATGCGCATCGAAAACACCCCACAATACCCTTATGCCCTGAGCCTGGGGGCAATGAGAAATCAGGACGAACTTGTGCATGAGGTTGCCCGAAGAATTGGTCTGGATTGTCGTGAGGCGGGTATCCATTGGAATTTTGCACCGGTGGTGGATATCAACAATGATCCGCAAAATCCCGTGATTGGCTACCGTTCATTTGGAGAAGATCCGGAACTGGTAATTAATTATGGAACAGCTTTTTTTAAAGGGCTTAAAAGTGCAGGAATATTATCGAGTGCAAAACATTTTCCCGGCCATGGAGATACTTCCACCGATTCACATCTGGGACTGCCACTGATCGACAAATCCAGGGAAGAACTCTATTCAAATGAGCTCAGACCCTTTATCGAGCTCATCAGAAATGGTGTAGATTCTGTTATGGTTGGGCACTTGGCTGTTCCTGCTCTTAGCGATGGCCAAATGGAAGCTTCTACGGTATCAAGCGCCATTATTAACAACTTTTTACGTAAACAACTCAACTTTGACGGCGTGGTGGTCTCCGATGCATTGAATATGCACGCAGTCTCTAAAAACTGTAATTATAGAGGCGAATTGGAATGGCAGGCCTACAATGCAGGGATCGATATCCTCTGTTATACCCAAAATGTTGAAGAAGGGATAAAGGCCATTGAAAAAATGGGTACTAAAAACCTGATTGAAGAACACTTTAAAAGGGTTTGGGAACTCAAAGAGCGCGCAATGACATCCTATCCTGAAGAGGGTTTGCGAGCAACGACTTCCCGCGAAAGCCTTATGACCACCCTGGCGGAGGAAAGTCTGAGTTTGGTCTGTGGCGATGAAAAATATCTGAACACTTTTAAACAATCGGCCTTTACAGGAATTGCCATTGGAGATAATTGTGAAATGGATTTCTTTAAATATATCGATAATATACATCCTTTTAGTTGGTCGGACTGCTCTGGCCCTACATCCCAGGTAAAAGAAGGAAAGTCCGGGCCTATGAATATTTTGATGGCGCTTTACCCACCGAGTATAAAACCGGCTCAAAATTTCGGGTTGTCTTTTGAAACGCTTGAGATGATAGACCGATTATGCCACCAGAATGAAGTTGTTTTATATGTTTTTGGAAATCCTTATGTTCTAAATCATTTACCCCTTGAAAAATTCAAAGCTGTGTGGGCTGTATTCCAGGGTTTTTCGGAATTTCAAATCAACGCTGCCATGCATTTTCTGGGTAAAAGTCGAACCCGGGGGAAATTACCCGTAACAATTCAAGGTCGCTAACTATGAAAATATTTAAAGTTTTAGGTTTGATGTCTGGGACTTCCCTCGACGCGCTCGATCTTGCCTATTGCCATTTTTGGCAAGACAGTGGCAAATGGAATTATGAAATCAAAAAGGCAACTTCTGTTGCTTATTCCCCGCAATGGATCAAAAAACTTCAATCGGCCATCGATTATAATGCGGAAGATCTTTTTAAGCTCGATCGTGAATACGGGATTTACCTGGGTCGGAAAGCCAGGGCATTTATAGAAAAAGAACAATTGACTGTGGATTATGTCTCAAGCCATGGCCATACCATACATCATCAACCCGATTCGGGATTTACATTTCAGGTCGGGTCTGGTCAACATTTAGCAACTGAAAGCGGCCATTTGACCGTCTGCGATTTCAGAACGAAAGACCTGGCTTTAGGCGGACAAGGTGCTCCGCTGGTACCAGTTGGTGATAAACTATTTTTTAGTGACCACCAATTTTGCTTGAATCTTGGAGGGATAAGCAATGTATCCCTGGAAGTAGATGGCAAACGTATTGCCTACGATATCGGAATTGCGAACATGCTCCTTAATTATCTGAGCCATAAACAAGGTGCGCCATATGATGCCGGTGGAGCAATGGCCCGCAAAGGAAAGCTCAATGAACACCTTCTTCAACGGCTCAACGGGCTTGCTTACTATACCCTACCCTATCCAAAGTCTACAGGCTACGAGTGGTTCAGTTCCGAAATAATTCCGCTTGTTGAAGATAGTGAGCTCGAGATAACCGATCTTTTAAACACCTCGGTCCACCATATCGCCGAACAAATCAGCATTCACCTACACCATCATGCTAATGAGGAAAAAATGAGTGTAATGGTGACAGGAGGAGGCGCCCTTAACGATTATCTCATGGAAGTATTACAAGAAAAACTGGGACCAGCCATAGAATTGGTAATACCGTCAAAACAGCTGATCGCATTCAAGGAAGCACTGGTATTCGCTTTTTTGGGCCTGCTCAGAATGGAAGGCCAAACCAATGTCCTGAGCTCAGTAACCGGAGCCCGGTCTGATTCCTGCTCGGGCGTTGTTTATCTTCCCTAATAGGATTTCATTAAGTATTTATAAGGGGATGTTTCCGTGTTTCTTATCCGGGTTTTCCACCTTCTTATTTTCGAGCATTTGAAACGCCTTGATGAGTTTTCTTCTGGTATTTTCGGGCATGATGACCTCATCGATAAATCCTCTGCGGGCGGCCCTGAACGGATTCGCAAACTTGTCGGCATAATCTGCTTCTTTTTCTGCCAGTTTTGCGATCGGATCATCCGCTGAGGCAATTTCCTTGCGGAATATGATCTCACTCGCTCCTTTTGCTCCCATTACTGCAATCTCAGCACTGGGCCATGCATAGTTGAAATCGGCACCGATATGTTTAGAGTTCATCACATCATAAGCACCACCATAGGCTTTTCGCGTGATCACAGTGACCCTGGGAACGGTGGCTTCACTAAAGGCATAGAGTAATTTCGCCCCATGTACAATTATCCCATTCCACTCCTGGTCTGTACCGGGAAGGAAACCAGGCACATCGACCAATACCAGCATTGGAATATTAAAACTATCACAGAACCTTACAAAGCGTGCGGCTTTTACAGAACTGTTGACTCCAAGTACCCCGGCCAGGAACATCGGTTGGTTGGCTATAATACCAATACTACGTCCTCCTAAACGCGCAAATCCGACGATAATATTTTCAGCATAGTCTTTGTGGATTTCATAAAATGATTCCTCATCGATAATACCGTCTATCACCTGGTGCATATCATAGGGTTTGTTCGGATTATCAGGTATAATATCCCGTAGGGATTCCCGGATTTCATCACCCAGTTCGAAAGGTATAGGTGCAGCTTTTTCTCGATTGCTTTGCGGTAGATAACTCAATAGTCGCTTAACATCTTCCAGACAGGCAACGTCATTAGCCGAGGTCCTGTGTGCCACACCCGATTTAACTGCATGGGTGCTGGCACCGCCGAGCTCCTCTGAGGTTACTTCTTCGTTGGTAACTGTTTTAACCACATTAGGCCCAGTCACGAACATATAGCTTGTCTGTTCCACCATAATGGTGAAGTCGGTCATTGCCGGCGAATAAACTGCTCCACCTGCACACGGGCCCATAATTGCGGAGATCTGAGGTACCACTCCTGAAGCTTGCACATTTCTATAAAAAATATCGGCATAGCCTCCCAGGGATTTTACCCCTTCCTGTATCCTGGCTCCCCCGGAATCGTTGAGTCCGATCACCGGTGCCCCAACTTTCATGGCCAGGTCCATTACCTTGCAGATTTTCTCAGCATGTGTTTCAGACAGAGCCCCTCCAAAAACGGTAAAATCCTGTGCGTAAACATATACCAGGCGCCCGTTGATCGTTCCATAGCCTGTAACAACGCCATCCCCGAAATAAATCTCTTTATCCATCCCAAAATCGGTGGTACGATGGGTGACTAAAATCCCCATTTCCTCAAAGGAGCCCTGATCGAGTAAATAGGCGATGCGTTCCCTGGCAGTAAGCTTCTTTTTCTGATGTTGCCTATCGATTCGTTTTTCTCCTCCACCTTGGTGGGCTAATGCTATTCTTTCCTTAAGCTTGTCGAGTTTCGTATTCATGGTTACATCGTTGGGATTCTTAATTCTTGCTGATCTTCCTTAAATCGTTTCAGAGCTATAATAGCTGCGATGGCGGCTTCAGACTCAGCCTGTTCTAGCAACACTTCGGGAGCGTAATAATCAGAAACAAAATGTGTGTCGAACTGGCCAGAGCGGAAGGCTTCATGTTCACAAACAAATTTACCGAAGGGCAATGTGGTCTGAACCCCTTCCACCTGATAGGCAGCTATTGCTTCTATCATAAGGTGTATAGCCTCATCCCTGTCTTTGCCATAAGTAATGAGCTTAGATAACATCGGATCGTAGTAGATCGGAACGTCCATACCTTCTTCGAACCCATTATCAACACGGATACCTTCACCTACAGGTAATTTGTAGGTCTCCAATGTTCCCACACTGGGAAGGAAATCATTTAGTGGATCCTCGGCATACACTCTTAATTCGAGGGCATGGCCATCGATCTTAAGGTCTGTTTGTTTTAGTGGAAGTTCTTCTCCCCTGGCAACACGTATTTGGAGTTCAACCAGGTCAACGCCGGTGATAAGTTCGGTTACCGGATGTTCAACCTGTAATCGCGTATTCATTTCCAGGAAATAGTAGTTGAGATCAGCATCCATCAAAAACTCTACCGTCCCGGCACCCAGGTATTCACAGGATTCGGCTACCCTGGTGGCAGCAATACCCATTTCCTCTCTTAATTCAGGAGAGAGGATGGCCGAAGGGGCCTCCTCTACCACCTTTTGATGCCTACGCTGAACGCTACATTCCCTTTCGAAAAAGTAAAGGATATTACCGTGGCTATCGGCCATTACCTGTATTTCGACATGCCTTGGTGAAGTCACATATTTTTCTATAAAGACCGAGCCGTCGCCAAAGGCAGATGTCGCCTCGCTTATCGCGCGTTCCATCTGAGATTCCAGGTCTTTTTCGCTCTCTACAACACGCATGCCCTTGCCCCCTCCCCCGGCGGAAGCTTTGATCAGGACGGGATATCCTATTTCGCGGGCGATTACCTTTGCTTTTTTCACATCCGAGATCGCTTCATCTACCCCGGGCACCATAGGTATGTTGTAGTGCTTTACCGCTTCTTTAGCAGCCAATTTGCTCCCCATCATTCTTATGGCCTTAGATTTAGGCCCGATGAAGACAAGTCCGTTTTCCTCTACTTTTTCAGAAAAATCGGCATTTTCACTCAAAAAGCCATACCCCGGATGTATGGCATCGACATCCATTTTCTTCGCCAGCTCAATTATATGCTCACCCCTTAAATACGATTGGTTGGAGGGGGGCTCCCCAATACAAACAGCTTCATCGGCGAATTTCACATGAGGTGCATTGCGGTCGGCCTTAGAATATACCGCCACGGTTTGTATTCCCATTCTCCGGGCGGTTTTCATCACCCTGATCGCTATTTCTCCGCGATTGGCCACCAGTATTTTCTTCATGCTATTGTATTTATTCAAATTCGATTAGTATATTTTTCTTGTCGACCGCCTCCCCTTTTTTCACATTAACGGTTTTAATTATACCATCCCTTGGTGAGGTAATGACGTTTTCCATTTTCATCGCCTCGAGGATCAGCAAGGGGTCATCCTCGTTTACGGCCTGCCCTACCCTAACATTGATATCGAGTATCAGTCCGGGCATCGGGGCCTCAATCATCCCCACATCCTTGGTAGAAGAGAGTGCAAAGCCCATCTGATCGATCATAAGATCCAGCTTATCTTCAATTTGTGCCTTATAAACCTCTGAATTGACCTTAACCGTGTAAGTTTTAGCATTAAAATCGGCCTCGAGTATCCTGATATGATAGGGCTTGTTATCCTTTAGAATATGATACCCTCCTTCCGATGTAGGCACTATATCAATGGTTTCCAGATCATCGGTTTTGAGCTGATATTCGAACTCGTCGTTTACGAGAATTTTATAATTGTCCTCCATATTTTTCAGAAATTTCGACCTAAGTTGAGAATAGATATTTATGATGTTCTGACCTGCGTTGAGGGCAGGATTCGCTCTTCTGCTAATGAATCACAAAAGTAGGTCGGCATGAAGTTTTAAAAGTATGAATTTTATCATGTTTTATGATCGATATGCGTATTAATTATGCAAGACGAATAGTAGAGGTGTCTCAGGTCTCCTTTCATAGCAAATCGCTATTTTTGAAACAAAGCAAGAACCTATGCTGATTATCGGAATTGCTGGAGGAACAGGCTGCGGTAAGACCACTGTCGTAGATCAGATTATAAATGAACTTCCAGACGGAGAGGTGGGTGTAATTTCACAGGATTCGTATTATAAGGACCTGTCGCATTTAACCTATGAAGAAAGGGTCGAGATTAATTTTGATCATCCCAGGGCAATAGACTTTGATCTATTGATCGAACACCTGGGCGTTTTGAGGACGGGTAAGCCTATAGATCAGCCCGTTTACTCCTTTCCCGACCACAACAGAACCGAAGAGGTCATCAAAACGCATCCTACCAAGGTGATGATCGTTGAGGGGATTCTTATTATGACCCATCCGGAGGTCAGGGAGATTTTTGATATCAAGATCTTTGTCCATGCCGATTCAGACGAACGGCTGATCCGCAGGCTAAAAAGGGATATCAATGATCGCGGACGCGACCTTTCGGAAGTGCTTAGTCGATATCAGGATACGCTAAAACCCATGCACGACCAATTTATTGAACCCACCAAGGAATACGCCGATATCATTATCCCTAATAATAAATATAATACTGTGGCCATCGATATTGTCCGCACCATAATCAATGAAAAACTCTAAGGCATTATGGGGTGGAAAGAAATCAGGAAGAAAAAATGGTTTTCAATACTGACCAATATTTATGTGCTGGTGTTGACGGTATTTGTGATTTGGATGACATTTTTCGATACCAATTCTCTGCTCATTCATCTGGAGCTGAGGCGTGAGATCAAAAAACTGGAGAAGCAGAAAGATTTTCTGAAAGAGGAAATTGCCAAGGATAAGAAAGTGATCGAAAAGCTTTCAGATCCTGAGGAACTTGAAAAATTTGCTCGTGAACAATACTATCTGAAAAAAAAGAACGAAGAGATATATATCATTGAGTACGAAGACAGTTTAAAAAACAAGGAAGATGAGTGAACATTCATTATTCGGTGCGTTTGCCCCTGTTACTGCCAAAACCTGGAAACAAAAAATTCAGGTCGATCTTAAGGGTGCAGATTACAACGAAACACTGGTCTGGGATTCCCCGGAAGGCATAAGAGTAAAACCCTTTTACAGTGAAGAGGATCTTGAAAACAGGGCATCCACTGGTGAACTCGGCCCTACTTCCTGGAATGTGGGTCAACGAATTGAAACCAGCGACCCTTTAAAATTGAAAGAACTATGTGTTGATGCCCTTAAAGGTGGCGCAGAACATTTGATTATCCATTTGGAATCGAATGACATTGCCCTGGACAAGCTGATATCTGACCCGGGTTTAGAGGCATCTAAACTCCTGATAGAAGCAGATCAATGGACTCCGGACACCTTGTATTCCTTACTAAAAAACTCTTCTTCAAAACACGATAGCATTATCCTGTATGACGTTATTGGACACCTGGCAGGCACGGGTAACTGGCATAACTCACTTCAGGATGATTTCAACATCCTGACGAGCTTATTATCCGATTTCCCCGACACAAAAATT
This sequence comes from Flavobacteriaceae bacterium, assembly GCA_965212205.1. Classification (GTDB taxonomy): domain Bacteria; phylum Bacteroidota; class Bacteroidia; order Flavobacteriales; family Flavobacteriaceae; genus JAHEJJ01. The sequence continues at coordinate 581,170 of CBDBUX010000011.1, read as the reverse complement.
GTTGCGGTAAACGCTGCCCTGTATCAGAATGCCGGAGCAGACAGGGTACAGGAATTGGCTTATATGATAGCACATGCCAAAGAATATTTCAACCGCTTACATTCCAAAAAGTTGAAACATATCACGTTCAATACCACGGTGGGGTCGAATTACTTCTTTGAGATTGCCAAACTAAAAGCGCTAAGAATACTCTGGCAAAAATTATTGGAAGAAGAGAAGCAGTCTCTGTCATGTCATATTCTTTGTTCTCCATCGAAAAGAAACAAAAGTATTTATGACTACAATGTAAATATGTTACGCAGTACCACAGAATCTATGGCGGCCATCCTGGGTGGTGCTGATACTATCTATAACCTCCCATATGACAATATGTATCATGGCCAGAACGATTTTGCAGATCGGATCGCCAGGAACCAGCTTCTAATCCTTAAACACGAAAGTTACTTCGATAAAGTCTCGAATGCTGCATCCGGATCATATTATATTGAATCGTTGAGCGATGAGATGGTTAAAAAGGCCTGGGCTGTCTACAAGCAAATTGAGGCCGGAGGGGGTTTCCTCACACAGTTGAAAGAACACAAGATCCAGAAAAAAATCAGGGAAAGCGCCGCCGGTCAGCAACAAGCCTTTACCCGTGGCCAGGAAGTATTGGTAGGCTGCAATAAGTATCCCAATGAAACGGATAGGATGAAAGATCAGATAGATAAGGATCCTTTTATGAAAAAAGCATCGCGAAAGACGCTTATCGAACCCATTTTGGAAAAACGACTTGCCGAAACTTTAGAGAAAAACCGATTGGACCATGAATGAAAGTACAGCCAAAAGGAAGGTAAACAGTGGGAAAGAAACCACCCGGAACCAGGATTGTTTTGTAACGGCCGAAGGCATTGAGGTAAAGCAGAAGTATGCCCCAAACGACATCAAAAACATTGAACATCTGAACTATGCTGCAGGGATCCCACCTTATTTAAGGGGTCCATATTCTACCATGTATGTTCGCCGGCCATGGACCATAAGGCAGTATGCCGGTTTTTCGACCGCAGAGGAAAGTAACGCCTTCTATCGAAGGAATCTTGCTGCTGGTCAAAAAGGTCTTTCTGTTGCCTTCGACCTTCCAACGCACCGCGGTTACGACAGTGACCATGAGCGTGTAGTAGGCGATGTAGGCAAAGCCGGGGTAGCGATCGATTCAGTAGAGGATATGAAGATCCTATTCGATGGCATCCCCTTAGATAAAATGTCGGTTTCCATGACCATGAACGGCGCAGTACTGCCGATTATGGCATTTTACATCGTTGCTGCGGAGGAGCAAGGTGTAAGTCCAAATCAACTCGCTGGAACTATCCAGAACGATATTTTAAAAGAGTTTATGGTGCGCAATACCTATATCTATCCACCTACTCCATCAATTCAGATCATCGCAGACATCTTTGAGTATACGAGTAATCATATGCCCAGGTTTAACAGCATCAGCATTTCGGGATACCATATGCAGGAAGCCGGGGCAACCGCCGAGCTGGAACTTGCCTATACACTTGCCGACGGACTTGAATATATCCGGACAGGACTTAAAGCCGGATTGGACATCGACCAATTTGCTCCGCGTCTTTCATTCTTCTGGGCTATTGGGATGAATCACTTTATGGAAATCGCCAAGATGAGGGCAGGTAGAATGTTATGGGCAAAACTCGTAAATCAATTCGAACCAAAAAATGCTAAATCGCTGGCTTTAAGGACGCACTGTCAGACCAGCGGCTGGAGTCTTACCGAGCAAGACCCATTTAACAACGTGGCCCGGACGGCCATCGAAGCAGCAGCAGCAGCCTTTGGTGGAACCCAGAGCCTGCATACCAACGCCCTGGACGAGGCCATTGCACTACCCACCGATTTTTCGGCACGAATTGCCAGGAATACTCAAATATTCCTGCAGGAAGAAACCAAGATCACCAAAACTGTAGATCCATGGGCCGGAAGCTATTACGTTGAGTATCTGACAGATCAAATCGCAAAAAAAGCCTGGGCACTGATCGAAGAGACAGAAGAACTGGGTGGGATGACAAAGGCTATTGAAGCTGGCATTCCAAAAATGCGGATCGAAGAAGCTGCCGCTAAAAAGCAAGCACGGATCGACAGCGGACAAGATATAATTGTCGGGGTTAATAAATATCAGCTTGAGGAGGAGGAGGAGCTCCAGATACTCGAGGTAGATAACGCCGAGGTTCGCAGGCAACAAATAGATCGTTTAAAGGAACTCAGGGCTAATAGAAATGCTGAAGAGCTTACCCAGGCATTACAGAAACTTACAGCAGCGGCCAAAAAGAAAGCTGCTTCGGATTCCTGCACGTCAGAAGACAATTTATTAGCTTTGGCAGTAGATGCTGCACGTGCTCGTGCCAGCCTTGGGGAAATTAGTGACGCCCTGGAGAAGGTCTTTGGCAGGTACAAGGCAAAAATTCAATCATTTACAGGCGTGTATTCTAAAGCGATTAAAGAAGATAAAGAATTTAAAAAAGCCCGTGAAATGGCCGATCGCTTTGCGGAACAGGAGGGGCGTCGTCCACGGATTATGATCGCTAAGATGGGACAAGACGGGCATGACCGCGGCGCAAAGGTGGTGGCCACGGGTTATGCAGATCTCGGCTTCGACGTAGATATCGGACCTCTTTTCCAAACCCCTGAGGAGGCAGCGAAGCAGGCTGTCGAAAACGATGTTCATATTTTGGGTGTTTCTTCCCTGGCTGCAGGGCATAAAACCCTGGTACCTCAGGTCATCAAAGCTCTGAAAGACTATGGGCGCGAAGATATTTTGGTGATAGTTGGCGGGGTGATTCCCAAACAAGACTATCGATATTTGTTCGACTCCGGTGCGGCGGCTGTTTTTGGTCCGGGAACAAAGATCAGTGAAGCTGCTATCGAGATTTTGGAAATCCTGATGAACTGATTCCAAATTTATAGCAGGAGGGCACAATTTCGGTACGAACAGCCAGCATACTGCACGAAGGAGATTTCTCATAATCGTTTAGAAGACCAACCCATCTTCCTCTAACTACTTATGCCTTAAGCCCGTTTTACTTTTTACAGAAAACTTATTCACTTCCTGTTAACAAATTACATTTTATAGCAAGGTAAATAATCGTATTTTTAACGCCTAACTTACTTTTAAAATGGGCAAAATCATTGCTATTGCTAACCAAAAAGGCGGAGTGGGAAAAACCACCACTACTGTTAACCTGGCTGCCTCACTGGGTGTTTTGGAAAAAAGCGTACTATTGATCGACGCGGATCCGCAGGCCAATGCCACCTCAGGGCTGGGCATTGATGTAGATGAGATCGAGCAGGGTACATATCAGTTGCTGGAACATACCCTGGATGCCAGGGAAACGGTCATAAAAACCTCTTCGCCAAATGTGGATCTGATCCCTGCGCATATCGATCTGGTTGCCATCGAAATTGAGTTGGTGGATAAGGACGACAGGGAATATATGCTGAAACGGGCTATCGGGGAGCTGAAAGAGGATTACGATTATATCCTGATCGACTGTGCACCTTCATTAGGGTTGCTGACATTGAATGCCTTAACTGCAGCAGATTCTGTGATCATTCCCATCCAGTGCGAATATTTTGCTCTTGAAGGTCTGGGCAAACTTTTGAATACCATTAAGAGTGTACAGCGTATACATAATTCTGAGCTCGATATTGAAGGTATGTTATTGACGATGTATGATTCGAGACTAAGACTATCCAACCAGGTCGTGGAAGAAGTACGCAAACATTTTAGCGAAATGGTTTTCGATACGATTATTCAGCGCAATGTAAGGCTTGGTGAAGCTCCGAGTTATGGTGAGAGCATCATAAAATACGATGCCAGTAGTAAGGGCGCGGTCAATTATCTGAATATGGCCGATGAACTTCTGAAGAAAAACATGGAAAAAGTTTGAAATGGCTAGGGCAACTAAAAAACAAGCGTTAGGAAGAGGCCTGTCTGCCCTTTTAAAAGATCCGGAGAATGATATTCGCTCGGTATCGGATAAAAATGCTGACAAGGTGGTAGGCAATATTGTTGAATTGGATTTGGACGCTATTTCGGTAAATCCATTCCAACCTCGCTCGAATTTCAACGATGAAGCCCTAAAAGAACTCGCCTCCTCCATCAAGGAACTAGGACTTATTCAGCCAATCACGGTTAGGAAAATGGATTTTAATCAATACCAGCTGGTCTCTGGGGAAAGGAGATACAGAGCTTCCAGACTAATTGGGTTGAAAACTATCCCTGCCTACATACGCATCGCCAACGACCAGGAAACACTCGAAATGGCCCTGGTGGAAAACATCCAAAGGCAGGATCTGGACCCTATTGAAATCGCACTTTCATATCAACGATTGATCGAGGAAATCGAACTTACCCAGGAAAAACTCAGCGGACGCATAGGGAAAAAAAGGTCTACGATAACCAACTATTTGAGGTTGTTACGCCTCGATCCTATCATTCAAACCGGCATGCGCGATGGTTTTATCAGTATGGGCCATGGCCGCGCCCTGGTGAACATTGAAAATAAAACAGACCAGCTCGGTCTCTATGAAAAGATCCTTGCCAAACAATGGTCTGTTCGTGAAACGGAACAGGCTGTGCGGAATTTTCATCAACATGGCAATAGTCCTAAACAGACTAAAAGAGCTTCTACTGAGGTACCTGCATTTTTCAGGGAAAACTCATTGGAAATAAAGGAATACCTCAACACCAATGTCGAGGTTAAGGCCTCGGAAGATGGAAAAGGTACTCTGCGTATACCTTTCAGATCAAAGGAAGAATTCCGACGTATAAAAAAACTCATCACAGGTGATTAGGACCCTCCTACTCTTTGGGGCCCTCACAATTTTCATGTTTAACGCTTCGGCCCAGGAAACTGAAATTCCCGATTCAGAAATCGATTCTCTTGTCAGTGATGTTGAGCAGGAAGGAATAGTTGTAGACAGTATAGTACAGAAAAGCGAGGTCAATCCACTGGCTCCTAGCAGGGCGGCCTTTTATTCTGCGATACTGCCCGGTCTCGGCCAGGCTTACAACAAAAGATATTGGAAAATTCCCATCGTTTGGGGAGCTTTAGGACTTGGGATATATGCCTATACCTTTAACAACAATGAATATAACCGGTTCAGGGATGCTTTTAAGAGAAGAAGAGCCGGTTTTACCGATGACGAGTTCTATCCAAACAATAACGGTGATATTATACCAGGAAGTCCTTTTGTTTCCGATGAGGCCTTGCAGAATGCTCAGGAACGCGCTCAGACCGACCGCGACCTGGCTCTGGCCATTACCATCGGGCTATATGTTCTCAATATCGTTGATGCCAATGTAGATGCCCACCTGAAACAGTTTAACGTGGATCAGAATCTTTCTCTCGATATAAAACCCTACTTAGAATATAACCCGATCACCACTGATCCACAGTATGGTCTGGCGATAATCGTTAAATTCTGAACTATGAATATCGCTTTATTAGGATATGGTAGAATGGGCCGGCTGATAGAAAAAATCGCCCTGGAGAGACAGCATAAAATAGTTGCTATTAAGGACATCGATCGTCCAGAAATCGATTACACCCAGGTTGATCTGGCTATCGATTTTAGCAGCCCTGAGGTAGCTGCCGAAAATATCCTTGACTGCTTGCAAAAAGGAATATCTGTAATCTCGGGAACGACAGGATGGCTGGAAAGATTTGGCGAAGTTGAAGAGGTATGCAGAAGAGAAGAAGGCGCATTCCTGTATGCATCCAATTTCAGCCTGGGAGTGAATATCTTTTTTGCGTTGAATACACGACTGGCCCAGCTTATGGAACCCCGCAAAGAATATAAGGTAGATATCGAGGAAATTCATCATATTCACAAGATGGATGCCCCAAGCGGGACAGCCATTTCGCTGGCTGAGGATATTATTGCAAACTCTCTTTATGAAGAATGGAAATTAAACAAAGGTACAGGCAGTACAATCCCAATTCATTCAAAAAGAATTGACGAGGTGCCCGGCACGCACAGTGTCCGTTACGCCAGTCCAATAGACGACCTTGAAATAAAACATACAGCTCATAACAGAGATGGTTTTGCCCTCGGGGCCGTGGTTGCCGCAGAGTGGTTATGGGGTAAAAAAGGTGTTTATACCATGAAAGATGTGTTAAACCTGGGTTAACAAACGTAACATTGATAAGGATTTGTCGTATAACAATAGAGAACATTTAACCAGGAAGTATTCTAATTCAAATTATCTATGAGCAGTACCGGTTGGATCATATTCATATTAATCGTTCAAATAATCCATTTCGCAGCCACATGGAAACTTTACGTAAAGGCCGGAAGGAAAGCCTGGGAAGCTGCTGTCCCGATCTATAATGCCATTGTGTTAATGGAGATCATCGGCAGGCCCAAGTGGTGGGTCATACTCTTGTTCATTCCCATTATCAATTTGCTTATGTTCCCGGTAATTTGGGTAGAGACCATCAGGAGTTTTGGCAGGAATTCGCTGGTCGAAACATGGCTGGTCATCTTAACACTCGGTTTCTACATCTTTTATGTTAGCTATGGACTCGATGTTGAATACTTAAAAGACCGTAGCCTGCATCCACGGACAGCACTCGGGGAATGGGTGAGCTCGATCGTTTTTGCCGTAGTGGCTGCCACCCTGGTCCATACCTACTTCATGCAGCCTTACGTAATTCCTACCGGATCACTGGAACGTACTTTACGCATCGGAGACCTGCTTTTCGTTAGCAAGTTTCATTATGGTGCCCGTGCACCGATGACCACAGTAGCTGCGCCTATGGTGCATGACACCCTTCCCTTACTAGGGATCAGATCATATTTAAACAAACCACAATTACCATATTTCCGGTTGCCCGGCTTTCAAAAAGTCAAAAAAAATGACATAGTAGTATTTAGCTGGCCGGCAGATACTGTCCGTGTCTTTTTTAAAAAGGAAAAGGGTGTTAAAAAACCCATCGATAAAAAATCGAACTATGTGAAGCGCTGTGTTGGGGTACCAGGAGATTCGCTGGAAGTCAGAGATGGTGTGGTCTATATCAACGGCAATGAATTAAAGCTGTCTGACAGGGCAAAACCGCAATACGATTATAAGGTATATTCTCAAAAAGGAGTCTCCTCCCGATTACTTAAATCTTTAGGGGCGAACGAATTTAACCGTACCTACCTCTCTGCACCTTTGAACCAGGCACAGGTAAATGCCTTAAACCCCTATATTCTTGGTGGTGGCCCCAATGAACGGGGCGAACTGGAAATCGTTACTCAGGCGTCGGGGATTCCAATGAAAGTGATTCGTAGTGCAGGACTCTCACTGAGAGAAGTGAGCAATCGGCTAAGAATGCTTCCGCTAACCTTTGAGATGGCCGAAGAACTTAGAAACAACAATGCCATCGATTCTGTAGTCATGCAAATTGAGCCGGCAGGAAAAAAAGGATATAACATTTTTCCACATCATCCGGCCTATAGCTGGAACAACGACAACTTCGGACCTATATACCTCCCCTCCGAGGGAGACCAGGTCTCTTTAAATGCCAAAACACTCCCTTTCTATAAGAAGATCATCCGGGATTATGAAGGACATGAGATTAGCGTTAATGGAAATCAGATCAGTATAGATGGCCAGGTGACCGATACATATACCTTCGAACAGGGTTATTACTGGATGATGGGCGATAACCGGCATCATTCGGAAGATAGCAGAACCTGGGGCTATGTACCCGAGAATCATATTGTGGGTAAACCTGTATTTATCTGGTTGAGTTTCGACAATTTCAATGACGGTATCGCCAACTGGAGCCCCAGATGGGACAGGATCTTTACTACTGTAGGCGGAGATGGGGAACCCCGATCATATTTCAGACATTTTCTGGTCGGACTGGTACTGCTGATCGGACTTGATTATTTCAGAAAACGAAGAAAGAAAAAGAGAGCCGCGGACCAATCGTAATTTTTGGGGCAAATCATAATGGTAATGATGACCAATCGGTATGGCTTTTAAACGATAAAATAATCTTAGTTGAAATTTCTAGTTCATCCGTCCTATTGCCCCGATATCTTAACCACCGCCGTGGCTGTCCAATACGATGTTTGCTGGGAAGTTTGGGATAACTATCAGAAGCAAACCTACAGGAATCGATGCTATATCTGTACCGACCAGGGTAAACATATGATGAGCATCCCCATAAAACATGCTGGTGGCGCAGAAGGGCGACAGAAATACCGGGACGTGCGGCCCGATAATCAATATCCTTGGCAGCGTCTGCATTGGAGGAGCTTACAAACAGCGTACAGGTCCTCCCCTTTTTTTGAGTTTTTTGAGGAAGATTTCGCCCCGCTGTATCATCAGAAATTTGACTTCCTGCTTGATTTCAATTTTCAAGTCATCCAGACCATCGCAGGGTGCCTAGACATAGACCTGGGTTCTGAGCAAACTTCACATTTTAATGTGGAAACCGATACAATGACCGATGCCCGATTTCTGGTGAATTCGAAACAAGAACTTCCCTTGATACTAAAACCTTATAACCAGGTATTTCAAGATAAACATGGCTTTATCCCCGGACTCAGCGTTCTCGATTTGATCTACAATGAGGGAAATTCGGCCATGGATTATCTACAGGATATTAACCTGAAATTTAACCATGCTTAGGATTGCACTCCATTACGGAATACATTTTCTACTACCCGTATTGATAGGGCTCCTCTTTTTCAAACAAAACCGGCCCTGGGTTATCCTTATTTTACTATCGGGCATACTAATAGACCTGGACCATCTGTTGGCCACGCCCGTCTTCGATCCTTTGCGTTGCAGTATAGGCTTCCACCCCCTGCACAGTTATCTTGCCATTGGTGGATATGTGATATTGACGATGATCAGGAAAACCCGAATCATAGGACTGGCACTACTGATACATATCCTTGCCGATTGGGTAGATTGCATACTAATAAATGCCTGAAATCTATTAGAATATCGGGGAAATTTAGTCTTCCTTTCCCGCCTTGAATAAGAAATCCTTTTCGGCTTTCGATAAGCTCTCGTAGCCAGATTTACTGATCTTGTCCAGAATACTGTCGATCTTCCGTTGTTTTGCTTCTTTATCAAAATCCCTGTTAGCATTTCGTTTGGCAGAAGAGGTCTTGCGGTACACTGTCTTCATGGGTGCCTTCTTTTCCCGTTTTTTAAATATGCCGGAAAGCCCGTCTAAAAATTTAGAAAAACCCTCCCCGATATCCCTGCCTTTTCCAAGTTGCCGGGCATAGACATAGCCCAGCAAAGCTCCTCCTAAATGAGCGAGATGGCCTCCGGCATTGCCGCTAACAGGTATCTGAACCAGATCGATCAGTACGAAAAAAGCTCCGATATACCAAAGTTTTATATTGAAGAAAAACAGTCTTACCACCTGGTTGGGTATGTAAGCACAAACAAAGATCAATACTGCCGTTACACCGGCCGAGGCACCGATAAGTGCGGTCTGTATTCCCATAAAGGCAGGAAATACATTATAACTGAGTAAAAAAGTTAATCCGCCGAGAATAACGCCCAGAAAATAAACATTGATCAGTTTTCTTGGACCGAAAAGATTTAGGAAGATCCTGGCCGAAAAATAGAGCAGTACCATATTCCAGAACAAATGCCACAGACCCCCATGAAAGAAAGAATAGGTGACCAATGACCAGGGCTGTGTCATGAAGTTGAAAAAATCCTTTGGTAGCTCGAACCAACGCAGTATGAAATTCGGGGACAAGTCTAGCAGGAAGATCAGCAGACCGTTCACTATATAAATTGCCACATTAAAAGCGATAAGCTTTTCGGCAACGCTAAGTCTGGCGAATTGATATTTTAATCCTCCGGAATTCATCTATCGATCCCATCTGTTTTTGTTGAACTGGTTTCTCTTCCAGTACCACATCATTATAAATCCAAAGAGCGCCCCGCCAACGTGTGCAAAATGGGCAATACCACTTCCAAAGATAGGATAACCCGTAACACCAGAGAACAAATCGAGCCCAACCAATACCGGTATAAAATATTTCGCCTTTATGGGCACGGGCAGGAAAATGAGAAAGAGTTCACTATTGGGATACGACATCCCAAACGCGACTAATATACCATAAATAGCACCCGAAGCCCCAACTGCCGGAGTATTATAGGCTCCCAGAAAGTTATCGATTGTACTTTGAGACGCAAGATTATACCAATCCGGACTGTATTTGCCCTGAGAAATGATTCCCATAACCGTATTTTCGTCAAGTCCTGAAGCGATCAGGGCTTCCACACCCTGGTTAAAGTAATAATAGTTCACTCCTGTATGGATCAGGGCAGCACCAAGACCTGCTGAGAAATAAAAGAACAGGAATTTATTCCTGCCCCACATACGTTCCAAGGGAGTGCCAAAGGCCCAAAGTGCATACATATTGAAAATGATATGCATAAACCCACCGTGCATAAACATATGGGAGATAATCTGCCACAACGCAAAATTCTCGTTCTTAGGAAACCAAAGCGAAAACCATTCGTACATCTGGTCTCCGTATAAATTCGTAGCTACAAAAAAAAGAATATTGATGATCAGAAGATGCTTTATCGCAGCGGTGAGTCGTCCCATTTAAATAAATTTATGTTCAATATCTTTTTCTGTGATCGTGATAATTATCGGTTTATTAAACGGAGACCGGTCTATTTCCTTACAGGCAAAGAGATCATTCACCAGTGCAATCTGGGAAGTGGCGTCCATGGCATCGCCTGTTTTCACCGCCATGGTCTTACACAAAGACTTGGCTAGCATATTGGCTTGAGAGATGGTTTCAGTATCAGAATTAAGCAGATAATCTGCCAAAAGACTATCGAGCACGATACCCACTTCATCCTCCTTCATAAAAGGAGGAATTCCTTTGATCTCGACCTGGTCGGCCTCCCACTGATCGAAAGAAAAACCAAGAGTGCCCAGACTCTCCTCCATCTCCTGGAGCATTTTTATTTCCGATGTATTGTATGAAAGTACCAGCGGGAATAGCAATTGCTGACTCAGGGTTTCTTTAAGGGTCAGACTTTTCAACAATTGCTCGTACAACACTCTTTGATGTGCCCGGTGCTGATCGATTACCAGTAAACCCGATTTAATTGTACACAAGATATATTTACGCCCCAACTGCAGGGTAGTTACCGTAGATACAGCCGACATGTTGAAGAGTTCACCGGTTTCCTTTGAGTCTTCTTCAAAATTCAACCGACTCATTTCTGCCATATCGCCTAAGTCCGATTCGAGTCCCACATAGAGATCCTGCCACCCACTATTCCCATTTCTGGGGCCACTAACTTTACCGGCCTGCATGCCTTTTACCTTAAAGGGATTAAAGCTCGAATCGAAACTTACCTCAGGCATGTCAGGGATCTTATTTCTCAGTTGATAAGGGGTTTCCAGATTGGGATCGCTGTCAAAATCGATGGCAGGCCCAACATTGAATTGTCCCAGGCTATGCTTCACGGCCGATCGTAATATCGCATATAAGGTATGTTCATCCTCGAACTTAATCTCTGTTTTAGTCGGATGAATATTGATATCAATAGTAGCAGGGTCTACTTCCAGAAAGATGAAGTAACCTGGAATATGATCTGTCCTGATCAAGCCTTCAAAAGCCGACATCAGGGCGTGATGGAGGTAGGAGCTTTTAATAAACCGCCCATTGACAAAAAAGAACTGTTCGCCTCTTCTTTTTTTAGCAAATTCGGGTTTACAGATATAACCAGAAATTTTTATCTGGGGAGTTTCCTCTTCTACAGGCACCAGTTTTTCGTTGGTCTTTCTTCCAAAAACCTGTACAATCCTTTTACGCGTCTCGCTTTTGGAAAGGTTAAACAAAAGGCTGCCGTTGTTATAGTACAGAAACTCCACTCCGGGGTGGGCCAAAGCTACCCTTTGAAACTCATCGGTGATATGACGAAGCTCCACCTGGTTTGATTTTAAAAAATTACGTCTGGCGGGAATGTTGTAAAAAAGATTCTTTACCGCAATGGAAGTCCCGGGGGTTACGGCTGTAAAATCCTGGGATATCACCTTGCTTCCCTCTATCCTGATCTCAGTACCGAGTTCGTCTTCCTCCAATCGCGTGTGCATTTCAAGATGGGAAATAGCAGCGATGGAAGCCAGGGCCTCTCCCCTGAAACCTTTTGTCTTTATGTGAAAAAGATCTTCGGCACAGGAAATCTTCGAGGTAGCGTGTCGCTCAAAACTAAGGCGCGCATCGGTGGTACTCATCCCCGATCCATTATCGACTACCTGGATAAGAGTTTTACCTCCATCCTTTACGATAAGCCTAATGGAACTTGCACCTGCGTCAATGGCATTTTCTAGTAATTCCTTCACCACCGAGGCCGGACGCTGTACCACTTCGCCTGCGGCAATCTGGTTGGCCACATGATCTGGCAATAATTGAATTATATCTGCCATCAGTCTTTATAGAATATGGAAAGATCGAAATCGATTATATAGAGGAAGATAAAAACCAGGATAGCGATAATTATAAGCATTCGTAGTTTCAAATTGGGATCCCCGGATCTTTTGAGATCTTCCATGGCATTATTGAATTTGCCCTTGAGGCCTCTCTGTGTATCCACGGTCCGGAATTTATCGAGTTTTCGCTCTATTTTAAATGGAGTACCTTCCCCCTTATCGTCATAAAAACGCGGGGAATAGCTAAATTTTTTGTTCTTTCTAAGCCGTGTAAATTTCCTCATGCTATTGCCTCTCAAAGTTACTTAAAATCAAATAACAGCGCCAAGATCTATTCCCAAAAATTGTTAACAGCGCCTTCCTCCGGGAAAAATCATTATTACCCAAATGGCAATATCCAATACGCAGAAAAATCTTGAAAAAATAGAGAATAAAAATCTATAAATGGGCCATTTGGATCGCCGCTACAGCCGCTTCTGTTCCTTTATTACCGTGTTTGCCCCCACTACGGTCTTTAGCCTGTTGCCAGGTATCATCGGTGAGGACACAGAAAATCACCGGAGTATCGGTAAGCACATTGAGATCTTTTATACCCTGAGACGTGGCTTCACAAACAAAATCGAAATGCCTGGTTTCTCCCCGGATCACACTGCCTATTGCAATTATCGCATCAGGTTCGGATTTGGCGATCATTTTTTTACATCCAAAAACAAGCTCGAAACTGCCAGGCACATCCCATCTGATAATATTCCCAGCTGATGCTCCGCATTCCAGCAAGGTTTCATAGGCACCCTGGTACAGGGCTTCGGTGATCTCTCTATTCCATTGCGATACTACCAGGCCGATCTTAAGATCGCCGGCATTCGGTATTTCATCCCTATTGTACTGTGATAGGTTTTTACCTGCAGTAGCCATTACTACTGACTTTTAGCCATTCCGATAAAGACATCGATGTTGACAGCCTCTTCAGATTCTGAAAAGTTGTCCTTGATGCGCTGGAAGTATCCCATCGCCTTTTCTTTCTGATCAAGATCCAGGGCTGTGATCCCTGCCTTGTAAAGAAATTTTGGAGTTGTATAGTTATTAGCATTATGATCAAAAGCCTGTTCATAATACGATAGTGCCTCCTGTGCCTGCCCTAGTTGAACAAAGGCATCCCCGATACCGCCCTTGGCCAACGAGCCAAGTATAACATCATCCGAAGAAAAGTTTTCGAGATGTTCTATGGCATCCTCATACTGTTGTAAATTTAGATAGGCCATCCCTGCTGAATACTGGGCCAGGTTTGCCGCCTTGGTTCCCTTATATTCGTCGATGATGTCGAGAAAACCGAATTTTCCTTCGGCGCCGTTTAAGGCCAGGTTATATAGAGAATCCTGAGCGGTAGTACTATTTACTGCCTGGGCAAAATATTGCTGTGGATAAAACATTTCATTAGAGGCGTTCTGCTCCTTTGGATTTTGCACAAACTGCACATACGCAAGGTATCCCAGTACCGCCACCGCAATCACCCCTATGACACCAATAATATAGTTTTGATTTTTGGCAACCCACTGCTCCGATCTGGAAGCGCTTTCGTCTAAGGTACTAAAAACCTCAGCCGTTGCGCTTTGCTCCAATTCCTTGTCTCTTCGTTCAGCTTTGGATTTTGGTTTATAACCCCTCTTTTTATATGTCGCCATCTTTTAAAATATCAGTCGCGCAAAAATAAAATTTTATCCGCATACAGAGATCATAATATTTGTTATTTTTCGATATTTTGCACCTTCTTGACCCAATTACGAATGTTTCTACATCGATTATCCCTTGTCAATTACAAGAATTTTGATTCGCAAGATTTTGAGTTCGACCGCAAAATCAATTGCATACTCGGCGACAATGGAGTTGGTAAAACCAATGTTATGGATGCCATATATCATCTTTGTTTTGGCAAGAGTTACTTTAATCCGGTAAGCTCGCAGAATATAAAACACGGTGAAGATTTCTTTGTTATAGAAGGCCTTTTCAACTTAAAAGACAGAGATGAAAAAGTGGTTTGCAGTTTAAAAAGAGGTCTTACCAAGGTCATCAAACGAAACGACAAAGCATACGAGCGTATCAGCGATCATATTGGGCTGTTACCTTTGGTAATTATCTCACCGGCAGACCGCGATCTGATTATAGAAGGTAGCGATACCCGGAGAAAGTTTATGGATGGGGTGATCTCACAGTCCGACAAAACATACTTGAAATCACTTTTGAACTATAATAATATCTTAAGTCAACGGAACGCACTTCTGAAATATTTTGCGCTGAACAATGTTTTTGATAGCGATACCATTACTATTTACAACGAACAACTCCACGGCTATGGTAGCAAAATCTACGAAAGTAGAACCCGCTTTATGGAAAGCCTTGTCCCTATTTTTCAGGAGAAGTATCAGATCATTTCCGGGGGCAATGAAGTAGTAGAACTGGAATACCAAAGCGGACTTAAAGATCGGCCATTGATGGAACTCTTGGAAGATTCTCTTCAAAAAGATCGGATGTTGCAGCACACCAGTGTGGGTATCCATCGCGACGACCTGCTTTTTAAAATTGCTTCGCATCCGGTAAAGAAATTTGGAAGCCAGGGCCAGCAGAAATCCTTTCTTATAGCTCTTAAACTGGCCCAGTTCGATTTTATAAAAAAACAATCGGGAATTACTCCCATCCTTATACTCGATGATATTTTTGATAAGCTTGATGAAAACCGGGTCGCACATATTGTAAAAATGGTAGACAATGACGATTTCGGACAAATCTTCCTTAGTGATACTCATGCCGAAAGAACGGAGAATATCGTAGCTCAAATTCACCAAACCTATAAAACCTATACTCTCTGATATGCGTTCCCTAAGCCTTGTTATTATCTTTGTCGTTCTTTCCGGATGCGATAATAAACTGTCCGTTAACGACCTCGACCATCTTAACGGGTACTGGGAAATCGAGAAGGTGGTCTTCCCCGATGGCCAAACCAAGGAGTACACTGTGAACAGTACCATTGACTACATCGAATACCAGGATCTTAGGGGGTTCAGAAAGAAAGTACGACCTAATTTGGATGGTACATATACCACATCGGATGATGCGGAGCTGTTCGAAATATCGAATGAAAGAAGTACCTTTAGGATGCATTATACCAACGATATGAGCCAATGGGAAGAAGAGATCGCAGGTATTGATAATGACCAGATGATCTTAAAGAACCCGGAAGGTGTGGCCTACCATTATAAGAGATTTAAAGCAATACTGGAAAAGTGAGCAGAAAAGAGGAGCATAGAAGTTTAAAGCAGGCTTTGGCAGAATTCATAGAATCCAACAAGTTGCAAAAAGGTATCGATCAGATAAGGGTTGGCGAGGTCTGGAAAGACGCCATGGGCCCTGGTGTTAGTAAGTATACCACCGCTGTACAACTCAAAGGAGACACGCTTTACGTAGCATTATCTTCCTCGGTACTGAGAGAAGAATTGAGCCTGGGACGTTCTAAAATAATAGCCTTACTCAACGAAGCGCTTGGAAAAGATCTCATCCACAAATTAATCTTGCGATGATGACCTGTTTCTATTAAAAGTGCTTAGCTATAAATCTCTCTGCCAGAGAAATGAAAAGCCCCCTCGATGGCGGCGTTGTCATCACTATCGGAACCATGAACCGCATTCTCACCGATATCCTTGGCATATAATTTCCTGATCGTCCCCTCGGCAGCTTCCTGAGGATTGGTGGCCCCGATCAACGCTCTGAAATCTTCAACGGCATTGTCCTTTTCCAGGATTGCGGAAACTATGGGTCCCCTGGTCATGAACCGGATCAATTCATCGAAAAACGGGCGATCTTTGTGAATGGCATAAAATTCACGGGCATCTCTCCTACTGAGCTGAGTGAACTTCATGGCAACGATCTTGAAACCAGCAGAGCTTATTTTGGCAAGTATAGGACCGATATAGCCATTTTCAACGGCGTCTGGCTTGATCATGGTAAATGTTCTGTTTCCTGACATTCTGAAAAATTTTGGGCAAAAATACACTTTCTGACTTCAACCCGCAACATTAATACCGCTGTTCGAGTCTTGCCAGTATCCTTCCCCCATCACCCACGATCTCAAAAACAACCTGCTTAGTCGCAAGATTAAAGTTCACCAAACCGAAACTCTCTTTGCTGATCACTTCTCCGCGCCGATACGGATTAGGCTCACCTGAAAACCCTGAATAAACATGGGTTAATCCGCTACTGGTGAAATCGATCAGCGGATAAGGAAGACCATTTAGACCGATGCTCGAGAATTCCGATATATGCCTGTCGCCTGATAATATTATGACGCCTTTCGCACCAGAGTCTATTACCAAACGCTTCATTCGGGCTACTTCGGCGGGAAAATTTCCCCAAGCTTCAAACCCGTGCTGATCGGAGATGAACTGAATACTGCTCACCAGGATATTAAAATCGGCCTTTGATGTATTCAATTCATTCTCGAGCCACTTCCATTGTTGCTCTCCCAAAATAGTACCCTCCCCGGACCGATTCGGTAAGTATCTTTTTTGGCCGCTCGGATCTTTAGTCAATGCTGTACGGAAGTATCGGGTATCCAAAACAAATACTTTAATCGCCCCTTCAGCTCGCGTATACTCATGTGCCGCATAGATACCTTGTCTCTCCCTTAGCGGACTTTTGGCAGGAACATCCAGAAAATCGAGAAATGCCTTCTGACTGTCCTCTTTAATTATCCATTCGATTCCACCATCATTCAATCCATAATCATGGTCGTCCCAGGTTCCGATAATAGGAATTTCAGCACGTAGTTGTTGATATCCGGCTACTTTTTTTTGTGCTTCATACATGGATGAAATCGCTGCTACATCGTCTGTATCAGCATAGATATTGTCTCCTCCCCAAATCCAGATATCCGGCTTTGCCGCCAGAACATCGTCCCATAAGGCGTTGGGAAGTTCGAGCTTGTTGCAGGAGCCGAAAGCAATAGTAAAGCTGCTAGTGGGGTTGGATTCGGACCTGGTGCTAACACCCGACTTACATGAAGAAATGAGTAAGATCAAAATCAGGAATAAGCCTCTATATGACATGATTACCGGTTATTTGTTAGGGTAAAATTAATCTTTTATACCATATGACTATGGTATTAAATTGTATCTTTGCGCGCATGAATTCAGAGGAGCTCCAGCTGGTAAAAGAATTGCTGTCAGTACCGAAAAGTATCGTGATCACCCCACATAAAAACCCTGATGGTGACGCCATTGGAAGCAGCCTGGCCCTCTGGCATTATCTCAGGCAATTTGAGCATAATGTACATGTTATCGTTCCCAATGACTTTCCCAAATTCTTAAAATGGATGCCCGGGGTAGACCAAATCCTGATTTTCGACAAGAAAAAGGAAGCTTCGAAGAAAATCATTGAAGAGGCCCAACTGATCTTTACCCTGGACTTTAATGATCTGGGCAGAATTGGCGACATGCAATCTGCTTTTGAAAATACAGGAGCAGATATTATAATGATCGATCACCACCAGGCACCACATGATTACGCACGGGTTATGTATTCCGACGTGACCATGAGCTCTACCTGTGAAATGGTATATAATTTCATTGAATTTCTTGGAGATCGGGATGGCCTGGATGAAAATATGGCGCAGTGTATCTATGCAGGAATTCTTACCGATACCGGATCTTTTAAGTACCCTTCTACCAGTGGTCGTACCCATCGCGTGGTCGCCGATCTCATCGACAAAGGAATCGATAGCAGCAGCATTCACCAAAAGATCTTTGACAACAATACTCCGGATCGATTGCATTTGCTCGGCAGGGCTTTAAACAACCTGGTAATATTGGAGGAGTACAGCACCGCCTATATTACGCTCCTGCAAGATGAAATGGATGAGTTTAATTATAAAAAGGGCGACACCGAAGGGTTTGTGAACTATGGCCTGACGCTCGAAGGAATTATATTCGCGGTGATCTTTATCGAGAATCGGGATGAAGGTTATATTAAAATATCGCTACGTTCACAGGGAGATTTTTCAGTCAATGATTTTGCACGCAGCCACTTTAACGGCGGGGGGCATACCAATGCAGCAGGGGGAAGAAGTGATCTCAGCCTGAGCGAAACGGTTGATCGATTTCGACAACTATTATTGGATTATAAAGAACAACTGGACGTATGAGATATATTCCCTATATATTATTGGGGTTGCTTTTTGCCCATTGTGGAGGCCCTGAGGCGCGCAAACCTGTAGAAGTTAAAACAGGTAGTTTTATCAAACAATCTGTAGAACGCAACCGTGAGCTCCTGGCCAGCCAGGAGAAACACATAGCTTCTATGATCGCCGCCGATAGTACCAGGGAATATTTCAGTACCGACTTCGGGGCCTGGTATATTTATCAACAGCAAGTTCCAACTCCTGGTTATCTTCCCGAAGAGAACGACCTGGTAACCATGACCTACAATATACTCAGTCTGCAAAATGATACCTTATATACACAGGAGGAGATTGGTACAATAGAATACCTCGTAGACCGCGAGGAACTTTTTCCCGGCCTTAGAATGGGGGTCAAACTTTTACAAAAAGGTGAGACGGCTACATTTCTGCTACCCTCCCATCTGGCATTTGGTTATCATGGAGACAATAATCGTATCGGACACAATGTTCCGCTTAAATCTACAGTAACCATTATAGACATTGAACAATCAAAAGACAGTATTCCTAATTAAATCTTACACTATGAAGTACGCATATGCTTTTATAATCCTTGTCCTGATTTCACTAACGAGTTGCAAATCGAGCAAGTATACCGATCTGGCCGATGGCATCTACGCGGATATTCAAACCAACCGTGGCGATATTATCGTTAGGCTCGAACACGAAAAAACACCGGTCACCGTTGCAAATTTCATCGCCCTGGCAGAAGGTACTAACCCCTTTGTAAGCGATGAATACAAGGAAAAGAAATATTATAACGGGGTTACTTTCCACAGGGTGATTCAGGATTTTATGATCCAGGGTGGAGATCCAACTGGCACCGGAAGTGGAAATCCCGGGTATCGCTTTAAGGATGAGATCAACGATTCACTTACCCATTACAAAGCAGGTATTTTATCTATGGCCAACGCCGGACCTAAAACCAATGGAAGTCAGTTTTTTATCACACATAAAGAAACGCCATTCCTCGATGGCAGGCATACGGTTTTTGGGGAAGTGATCTCCGGATTGGAAGTAGTAGATACCATTGCAAGAGTGAAGACCTATCAGGAGGCTACCCGAAAAGATATACCCGTAGAGGATGTGGTGATGAATAATGTAGAAATCGTGCGAAAAGGCAAGGATGCCAAGAAGTTCGATGCTGTCGGAGTACTTAGCGATTATTTCGGGGAGGAAGAGCGACTACTGGAGGAAATGAAGAAAGTTAAGAACGATTTTGTAACCGAGGTCGCAGCACAAAAAAATCAGGCTGAAGAATTGCCTTCAGGATTAAAGATTCAGGTAATCCGCGAAGGACAAGGTCCGGCGCCCAAAACCGGGGATAGTGTTTTGGTGAATTATGCCGGATGGCTCTCCAATGGTGTTCTTTTTGATACGAGCGAAGAAGACGTTGCCGAAAAATTCGGTAATATGGAACAGATCAGTCGTGTTCACAGAGACGGATTCACCCCCTTACCCATGACCTATAGTCCTGATGCACCTTTGATCCCAGGCTTCAAAGAAGGCCTTTTACGCATGAAAGTAGGAGACAAACATAGATTGTTTATCCCATCCCATCTGGGGTTAGGACCACAAGGGGGCGGACCCATACCACCAAATTCCGAATTGATCTTCGATCTTGAAATCGTTGAGATCATAGAATAAATAAAAACCGCGCCTAGCGCGGTTTTTTTATATCCAACTAAATATATATTCTATTTCTTCCAATTCTGAGATTTAAGCGAAAGAGTGGCTTTAAGTATATCTTTCTGGGAGATCTGACCTACAAGAACTCCGTCTTCCACTATGGGAAAACGTCGCCTTCGATCATTAAGGAACTTATTGGCAGCGTCGAAAATATTCATGTCACCATCAATGGTTTCCACATTTTTGGCCATATGCTGTTCCACTTTTCTGATTTCACCCGGCAAATTGTGGTATCGGCTCTCACTCACATGTCGGATACAATCCCCTTCAGAAATAATTCCGACCAGTTCATTCCTATCGTTCACTACCGGACCCCCGCTTATCTTGTAGCGGATGAGTTCTTCGATAACTTCCTCTACCGACTGCTCCGGGTTGAAAGTGATCAATTTTTTGGTCATATAGTCTCTTACCCTAAGAGGAACCTCCTCACTTTGTGGTTTCTTACGTGGTCCCTGAAAACTTTTGATACCCATAGTCGTCGTCCTTTTGCGATTCCTATTAAAGTTAGGAATTTTTGACGAAACTGGTTCTAATTAGTTGACAGACAATAGCGTTTAATCTAAGCCGCCGGTATGTGGGCAAGGATATCGAGCAGGTAGTTCCAGAATTTTTGAACCGACTTTATCTCTACTCTTTCATCAGGAGAATGAGCTCCTTTAATGTTCGGGCCAAAGCTGATCATATCCATCTCCGGATAGTTTTGCCCCAAAATACCGCATTCCAATCCAGCATGACAGGCTACTACTTCGGGTTTCTGACCGAACAAAGCCTCATATCTCCTGGTAAGTACTTTTAGAATTGCCGAATCAGGATTCGGTTTCCAACCAGGATATTCCCCACTCAGTTTCACCGAAAATCCGCCCAATACTAAAGCCGATCTCAAGCTTTCTGCAAGGTCTGTCTTGGCCGAATTTACCGAAGAACGGGTGAGGCATTGTATAGACATTTTGCCTTCTTTGGCACTAACTCTCGCTATGTTGTTGGAAGTCTCTACCAGATCAGGAATGCTGGTGCTCATGGCATATACCCCGTTGTGCATGGCATATACTGTTCGAAGTAGTTGGGAGAGATCCTCCGCTGCTACTACCCTCTTTGCAGTACTGGCCGGAGCTAGTTCGATGATAAGTCCGGGTTCGGTAACCGCCAATTCATCTTTAATGGTTTTAGTCCATTGTGAGAGTTGTCCTTTAAAGGCATCTACGGTCTTACCGGGAACATAAATGACCGCCGTACTTTCTCGTGGAATCGCATTTCTCAGCCCCCCGCCGTTTAGCTCCATTAGTCCGATGTTGAATTCTTCCATTGAATTCAAAAGGATACGATTCATGATCTTATTGGCATTTCCCAATCCGCGGTGGATATCCATCCCACTATGACCGCCTTTTAAGCCCTTTACCAATATATTATAGCAGCTATCTTGTTCCGGGATTTCCTCTTCCCTGTAGTTCCTTTCTGCCGTAATATCTATTCCTCCTGCACAGCCGATATCGATTTCATCGTCTTCCTCTGTGTCGAGGTTTAAGAGTATGCTGCCTTGCAATAATCCTCCTTCTAGACCCATGGCTCCTGTCATCCCGGTTTCCTCGTCTATAGTAAACAAGGCTTCCAGGGCCGGATGTGGTATATCCTTGCTCTCCAACAGCGCCATAATTGCGGCTACCCCCATACCATTATCTGCCCCAAGGGTTGTCCCTTTTGCTTTTACCCAGTCTCCATCGATAATCATTCTGATCCCTTCGGTATCGAAATCAAAGTTGGTGGCAGCATTTTTTTGGTGTACCATATCTAGGTGCGACTGTAATACCACCATCTGACGGTCTTCCAAACCTTTTGTGGCAGGCTTCCTGATAATCACATTACCTACCTTGTCTACCAAGGTTTCGAGTCCTAAACCATTGCCAAACTCCGTCATGAACTGGATTACTCGCTCTTCTTTTTTCGATGGTCTCGGAACCGCATTCAGGGCCGAAAAATTTCTCCAGACTGGTCTGGGTTCTAAATTGAGGATCTCTGTATTCATAGAATTGTTTCAATCCCCCAAAAATACATCAAGACTTCCAAATCTGCGCGGCTTTCACATCAAAAAAAGTACCATTTGCCTTACTGTATTTGTATAAACCTCTCCGATACTCATTGAGATAGAATTATATTATTTTTGAAATTCAGATGAGAAATCGGTTAAAAAACGGAATTGCACTATCCATAATACCTCAGATCATCCTGGTTAAATGGCTGGCGCTATATCCGGAAGTTGTGGAACGCTACTATAGCAATGGTTTTTACCCATTCTGGTCCGGTTTTTTCAGAGGGCTGTTCGGGTGGGTTCCCTTTTCAGTAGGGGACCTAATCTACGGCATTCTCATCCTGGGATTGCTTTACTACCTGATAAAGAAAGGAAAATCACTAGCCAAGAATTGGAAATTGGTCCTTAGAGATATTGTAATGGTTCTGGCTGTGGCTTATTTTACCTTTAACCTTTCCTGGGGTTTAAATTATTACAGGGTTCCTATTTCTGAAACACTTGGGATTTCAGATAATTATACCACACAGCAGCTTTTTCAAACCACTGAGAATCTCATCGCTAAAACCAATGAATTACAACTTCTGATTACATCCGATAGTACGTCGGCGGTTGTCTTCCCCTATTCCCAGCGAGAATATATAAGTAAAACCATTTATGGATATGACCAACTTGCTAAAAAATTACCAGGTCTATCCTACAATTGGCCGAGTCTTAAGAAATCTAGCTTTAGTACCGCTCTTGCGTATATGGGTTATGGAGGATATTTAAACCCGTTTACGCACGAATCTCAGGTGAATAGCAAGATCCCTAATTTTAGATTTCCCGTGGTATGCGGTCATGAGGTGGGTCATCAACTGGGCTATTCGGCCGAGAATGAAGTAAATTTCATCGGGTATCTGGTAATGGTGACCCATGAAGATCAGTATTTACGTTATTCTGCCTATGCCTACGCATTGAGTTATTGCCTTGGTGAAATAAGTAGAAGGAACCCCGATCAGTATAAAGTGTTTTTGGGTAAAATCAACCCAGGTGTCAGGGCAAATTATAAGGAACTTGAATCGTTCTGGAAGCGATTTGAAAACCCTCTGGAGCCAGTATTTAAAAGTATTTTCAACTCTTTTCTAAAGGCCAATAGCCAGGCCGCCGGCATCGACAGTTATAACCTGGTGGTTTCTTTGATTATAGGGTATCACCACAAACAACCCCTGCTTCCTGAAACTGTGGAATAAGTCTTAAACAAAAATGGAGCTATCTATTTGGGGCTTTGTGGTCTTACCACTATAGCATTTTCAGGTTTATTATAAAATTCAACTGGGCGCAGCTCATTGCTCAATTCAACATTTTTGAAGCTAAGGCTGTTTTTCGGTTCCTTTAGCGTTCGGCCTTCATAATCGTACCAAATTAACGATTCAGGCAAGAGCAGCCCGTTTACCTCTTGCCAGCTTTTATAACGGATCCATTTAATATTAGCCGACTTTTCCCCGCTACGATAAGTAACTGTATATCCCAACCAGGCCATTCGCCCGGTTTGTTGATCGAAATGGATAAAATATTCATCCTTAGGCGACGTGCCTACGCCTGCATTATAACTTATTCGAAGGCCTGGATAATTTACACCTTCAAAAACAAGGTCTTCCGTTTCGCTGTAGATTATTCCCTGGTCGGCCACAACGAATGGCATGGCAAAAAAGTAGAACATCAGATTATGGTAAAACACAGGATCTCCCTCGTACTGATTATCTTCATTCAACAGCCATACATCTCTTCCATCGTACCCCATCGAATAGTTCGGTGTATCTATGCGGTCTTTTCTGGAATAGAGGTCTGTGGTATGTACTTCAACGAAATCGCTGCGCGGTATTTCAAAAACCAGGTTTCGCATAGCTCGCCATAGTTCCAATCCGCCATGGACCTCCAAAATATCCTGTAGTTCCTGCGGGTATGTCGTGTTCAGTCCTTTGGATCGCTCTGCAGGTTCATTATTGTCAACATTCTTTGTCGGTCTCTCCTGACAGGCTGTAATCATTATTAACAGTAGTAGAAAACTGATGGTTTTTTGCATGATTTCGCTATTAATCTGGTTCTCTGTCGTATTTATGCCCTATAATTTACTTTATCTTTTACATTTGTTCGTATGGATGCCATAAAGCATATCGATAGTCTTAAGAATGCTGCCATTAAGGAGGTGGTTTTGATCAAGGAGAAATCCAGGTGGAGGAAAAAAACAGGTAAATTTATTGTAGAAGGATTAAGGGAGTTGGAAATGGCCTTAAAGGGCGAGTACAGACTTGAGCGTATATTTTTCGATCCCGATATCATCACCCTGGATACCGTACTGGAAATACTTCATTCGCACAATACTTCAGCAGAATTAATTTCGGTTTCGCATGAAGTGTACCGAAGAATAGCCTACCGGGAAAAAACCGAAGGAGTTGTAGCCCTGGGAAATATCAAAGCGCATGCGCTGGAAGAGCTTCAGTTTAGAAGGGAAAAACCATTGATCTTAGTGGCCGAAGCACTCGAAAAACCCGGGAATATCGGTGCACTTTTAAGAACCGCCGATGCAGCGGCTTTAGATGCAGTGATCATCGCCAATCCCAAAACAGATCTTTACAACCCGAATATCATCCGCTCCAGTCTGGGTTGTATTTTTAGCGTACCTATTGCATTGGCAGGTAACGCTGAAGTCATTGAATTCCTCAACGAGCATCAAATAACCTCATTTGCTGCCGATCTCCAGGCCGAACATCAATATAGTAAAATGGATTTCCGACCCGGATCTGCCCTGGTGGTGGGTGCAGAATCTTCGGGTTTATCGAAGGAATGGACCAGGGCAGCCAACCATCGAATCATTATTCCCATGCATGGTGAAATAGACTCGATGAATGTGTCTGTATCCGCTGCAATACTTATATTTGAGGCGATGCGTCAGCGAAACTTTGCCTGAAAATTTTAATGCCAAGGCTGGCCTTTAAATACGAGTACAAACAGGCTGGTGTGCGAAGAACATAAATTGTATTCTATACATAATGAGCTATACCCTTTTATTTACGATCATCATCGCGGTACTCTTGCTGCAATTTGCAGTGGAGACTTTCCTGAATTATCTCAATGCCCGAAGGTTTGGAGATGCTATTCCACAGGAATTGAGCGATGTTTTCGACAAAGAAGCCTATAGGAAATCACAGGATTACAAGCTTCACAATTATCGTTTCGGATTAATCTCTTCTATTTTTTCACTTCTTCTCACCCTCGGTTTCCTGCTTTTAGGTGGATTTGAATGGGCCGATCAATTCGCACTGGGAATTTCACAAAACCCGATTTGGCGGGCTTTATTATTTTTTGGTATTATCGTCCTGGGTAGCGACCTGCTCGGCACGCCATTTTCCTGGTATCAAACTTTCGTGATCGAAGAAAAGTTCGGATTCAATAAAACTACGCCCAGACTGTTTATTCTGGATAAGCTTAAAGGTTGGTTACTTATGCTGTTTCTTGGTGGTGGCTTGCTGGCCCTGATCATATGGTTCTACAACTGGGCGGGTACTTCTTTCTGGCTGTATGCATGGGGGATAATCGCGCTTTTCTCGGTATTTATCAACTTGTTTTATAGCCGGTTAATTGTCCCCTTGTTCAACAAACAAACCCCTCTAGAAGAAGGTAGTTTACGAAACAAGATCAGTACCTATGCGCAAAAAGCAGGTTTCAGGCTACAGAACATCTTTATTATAGACGGCTCTAAACGGAGTACTAAGGCCAATGCCTATTTTTCAGGCTTTGGCAGGGAGAAGCGAGTCACGCTCTACGATACGCTACTCTCAGACCTGGAAGAAGAGGAGATCGTTGCGGTATTGGCCCATGAGGTAGGGCATTATAAGCGACATCATATTCTGGTGAACCTTTTTGTCTCGGTACTCTTGACCGGGATTACACTTTACCTTTTATCGATATTTATCAATAATCCGGATTTGTCGCTGGCCATCGGAGTCTCACAACCTAGCTTTCATGCCGGATTGATTGGATTTGGTATCCTTTACAGTCCTATTTCTGAACTCACCGGGCTGGTCATGAATTATTTCTCGAGAAAATTTGAATACCAGGCCGATGATTATGCCAGAACCACCTATGGTGCCGCACCGCTGATCACCTCCTTAAAGAAACTTTCCAAAAACAGTCTTAGCAACCTCACACCCCATCCCGCTTACGTTTTTGTACACTATTCCCACCCCCCTCTGATAAACCGTATATTGAACTTAAAGGCATGATTTTTGTTGATTAGGAGGCTAAGAATGATTAATTTTAGACTGTGAGGACGGAAACCATCATAGAGAAGGAGAATAAGGAGATCGCCAAGCAATACAAGGAACTTCTTAGAATCAGCTATCAGAATCTTAACCAGGCAGATAAGAAACTGATACGACTGGCCTTTGATACTGCCGTTGACGCCCATAAGAATCAAAGAAGGAAATCGGGAGAAGCTTACGTATTTCACCCTATCGCCGTAGCCAAGATCGTAGCATCAGAAATCGGACTTGATGCCACTTCCATTGCTTCTGCCTTATTACACGACGTAGTTGAGGACACCGACTATACATTAGATGATATCGAACGCATGTTTGGCGAAACCATCGCCAGGATCGTCGACGGCCTTACCAAGATCGCCCATCTTAAAAAAGACATGAATATCTCCCAGCAGGCGGAGAATTTTAGAAAAATGTTACTGACCCTGCACGACGATGTCCGGGTGATCATCATCAAGATAGCAGATCGGTATCACAATATGCTGACCATGGACGCCATGCCCGAGCATAAACAGGTAAAGATGGCTTCCGAGACCCTCTATATTTATGCTCCCCTGGCACATAGGATTGGGTTATATAATATTAAAACCGAGCTTGAAGATCTCAGTTTAAAGTATACAGAACCAGATGTGTACCGGGATATTCAGGAAAAAATCGAACATACCAAAGAGGAGCAGCAGCGATACATCGACGATTTCTCGGATGTGATCAGGGATTCCCTGGATAAGGAAGGCTTAGAATACGCCATTAAGGGGAGGATGAAATCTACCTATTCCATCCGAAAGAAAATGTTGGCTCAGAACGTGAGGTTCGATGAGATCTACGACAAATTTGCGATCAGGATCATCTATGAATCTGACGACCAGAACGAAAAATTTCTGGCCTGGAAAATCTATTCGATCGTTACCGATCACTTTACGCCAAATCCCATTAGGTTACGCGATTGGATATCTTCGCCAAAATCAACAGGTTATGAAGCCCTGCACATTACGGTCATGGGACCGGAAGGTCGCTGGGTCGAGGTACAGATCCGAAGTGAACGTATGCATGAAATAGCGGAAAAAGGATATGCTGCTCATTTTAAGTATAAACATGGCGATCACAAAGAACAGGGGATTGAAGAATGGTTAAACCGACTGCAGGAAGCACTTGAGAATTCCAATGGTAATGCGGTGGACTTTGTTGAGGAATTCAAGCTTAATCTCTATTCCAAAGAAATATTTGTATTTACGCCCCAGGGCGATCTGAAATCACTGCCAAAAGATGCTACCCCGCTAGATTTTGCCTTTAATATTCATACCGAAGTGGGGATGCGCACCAGAGGAGCAAAAGTGAATGGCAAATTGGTACCCCTCAATACAACACTTCAAAGTGGCGACCAGGTCGAGATTATCACCTCAGATAGTGCAAAGCCCAGTCAGAATTGGTTAGATTATGCCACTACGGCTCGTGCGCGAGCGAAAATCAGGTCTTCGCTTCGCGAGGAAAAGAAACTGATTGCCAGAGATGGTAAAGAGATTCTACGCAGAAAATTAAAATCCCAAAAAGTCACCTTAAACGAAGATGTGATTAACAAGATGGTGGTCTTTTTTAAACTGCAGACCTCGCTCGATTTATTCTATCGCGTCGGACTTGGGGCCATCGATAACCAGAAAATAAAGGAATTTGCCTCTTCGTACAACAATGCCTTTATTAGTTTTTTTAAGAACAAGATCAGACGGAAGGCGATACCGGAGAATATCGACAAAGAAGAGATTACTTCAAAATACGACCTCCTGGTTTTTGGTAAAGAGGAGGAAAAACTGGGGTATACACTCTCTAAATGTTGTAATCCTATTCCAGGTGATGAGGTCTTTGGTTTTTTAAGTGTCAATGAAGGTATCAAGGTGCATAAGAAGAATTGTCCCAATGCCATTTCCCTGCAATCGAACTACGCTTACAGGATCATTCAGGCGAAGTGGATCGATTCCTCTCAGGAAGAATTTACCTCTGAGATAAAGCTTAGCGGGATCGATAATCTCGGCTTGTTAAACGAAATCACTGAGATCATTTCAGATAATATGCATGTAAATATGAAAAATCTGAATTTCAGTACCGATGGGGGTACCTTTACCGGTACCATCTCTTTAGTTGTCAAGAACCAGTCGATTCTTAAAAAACTGATCCAGAATCTCAAACAGATCGGGGGTATCGAAAAAGTGGTAAGACTATAGTGTTTTTTGACGCGCCTCCATGCGGTATTTCCCCTTAGCTGATGTTGAGCATTCTCATTTTTAACTGTACATTTGCAGATAGTTCTAATGAAGGTGTTTATGAGCACAAATAAGGATCAGGAAATAGTAAAAAATGTCTTTACGGCATTTCTGGAGGATAATGGTCATCGCAAAACACCTGAACGCTATGCTATTCTTCAGGAAATCTACGACAGTGACGATCATTTTGACATAGAATCTCTCTATATCAAGATGAAAAATAAAAACTACAGGGTAAGCCGTGCCACGCTTTACAACACTATTGAACTCTTGCTGGAGTGCAAACTTGTACGTAAGCATCAATTCGGCAAAAACCAGGCACAATACGAAAAGTCTTATTTTGACCGGCAGCACGATCATGTGATCCTGACAGATACGGGAGAGGTGGTTGAGTTTTGTGACCCGAGGATCGAATCGATCAAAAAGACCATAGAAGAGGTATTCGATATAAAAATCAACAATCATTCACTATACTTCTACGGCACAAGGAACCAGGAAAATAAATCAACCAAATAACCAAATCAAATACATGGCGGTAGACTTACTACTAGGACTTCAATGGGGGGATGAAGGAAAAGGAAAGATTGTAGATGTACTGACAGCTGATTACGATATAATTGCCAGATTTCAAGGCGGGCCAAATGCAGGACATACGCTCGAATTCGATGGTATCAAACATGTGCTTCATACCATACCCTCCGGAATATTCCATGAAAATGCGATCAATGTAGTGGGGAACGGAGTCGTCATCGACCCCGTTATCTTCAAAAAAGAGCTCGAGAACCTCGAGAAGTTCGACCTGGACATTAACAGCAAGTTGTTAATTTCCAGAAAGGCCCATCTGATCCTGCCTACGCACCGACTGTTAGATGCCGCCTCTGAGGCCGCTAAGGGTAAAGCCAAAATTGGATCTACACTCAAAGGTATAGGTCCAACTTATATGGACAAGACCGGACGCAACGGAATGAGAGTTGGTGATCTGGAACTTGAAACCTGGTGCGATAAATACAGGAGCCTGGCTAATAAACACCAGGCGATGATCTCCTTTTACGATGTGGATGTACAATACGATCTGGCGGAACTTGAAGCCGAATTCTTTGAAGCGGTGGAGCACTTGAAAAAATTGAGCTTCATCGACAGTGAAGAATACCTGCACCAGGCACAAAGTTCGGGCAAAAAAATCCTGGCGGAAGGCGCGCAGGGCTCTTTATTGGATATCGATTTCGGGACCTATCCTTATGTGACTTCTTCCAATACCACGGCCGCCGGTGCCTGTACGGGCCTGGGTGTTGCGCCGGGAAATATCGGTGAAGTTTTGGGTATCTTTAAGGCCTATACCACTAGGGTAGGCAGCGGGCCTTTTCCGACAGAATTATTCGACGATGCAGGCGCAACCATGAGTAAGGTCGGTAAAGAATTCGGTGCAACTACCGGCCGACCCAGAAGATGTGGTTGGCTCGATCTTGTAGCCCTCAAATATGCGGTTCAGATTAATGGTGTTACCGCACTTATGATGATGAAAGCCGATGTACTGAGCGGCTTCGAATCCTTGAAAATCTGCACTGCCTACAAATACCGCGGTAAAACCATCAGTCACTTACCATTTAATATCGAATCGGAAAACGTAAAACCCGTTTATACCGAAATGAAAGGTTGGCAAAAAGACCTGACGGGGATGAGCAAAGCATCTGAACTCCCTGAAACCCTGAATCAATACATCGAATTCATTGAAAATGAACTTCAGGTACCTGTCAGGATAGTGTCGGTAGGGCCAGATCGAAAGCAAACCATCTACCGATCCAAGTAAAGATTGAGAATTTTCCGAAGGGGAGTCGTCCTAAAACTATCCCAATTCAGCCGGGAAAAAGTTGAAAAGAACTATTTTTGGACAGCATGAAAGCGTGGAGATACCTCTTTGTTCTATGTTTACCCTCGATGCTCACCCAGTATGCAGGTGCACAGGAGCCAGTGCCTGAAGAGCGCCAAATCAATATCGTTTATGGTGCGAACTTTACCAAGGACGAAGAACAATTTCCCGGTGCTTCACTTTTCAGCAAAGACAACAGGCAGGTCCAGTTTGAACATGAAGGTGCAAATCTTTGGTGTGATATCGCTGTTTTCTATCAAAAAGAGAACCGTTTAAGGGCCATAGGGAATATACGTTTACAACAAGGCGACAGTATCCAATTAAATAGTGGCCGGATCGATTTTGATGGAAACAAAAGCCTGGCCAAAGCCTGGGAACAGGTTGTTTTGAGGAATCCCGAAATGACACTTCGCACTGATACACTTTACTGGGACCGGGCACAACAGGAATCCTATTATAATAGCGGAGGCACCATAGTAGATTCTGCCAATACACTTACCAGCAAGAAAGGCCGTTATTTTATGATCCCAAAGAAGTACCGCTTCCTGGATAGTGTAAGGATCAAAAATCCGGAATATACCCTGGAATCGAAACAACTCGATTATTACACCTCTTCGAGAAATGCCTATATGTATGGGCCGTCGACCATCACCGGTGATACCTATAAGATCTATTGTGAAAGGGGCTTCTACGATACCAAAATAGAAAGTGGTTATGGTATCAAAAATACCCGGATCGACTATAATAACAGAATAATTGAGGGGGATAGTGTATATTTTGACAAGGCGACCGAATTTGCCTCGGCTACCAATAATATCAAAGTCACCGATACTGTAAATCAGGGGGTCATCAGAGCCCATTATGCCGAAGTTTTTAAGGCCAGTGATTCTGTTTTTGCCACTAAAAGGGCCGTATCGGTGAGCCTTGTGGAGCAAGATTCGCTTTATATGCACGGAGATACCCTGATGGTAACCGGCAAGCCCGATCAAAGGATCCTTCGGGCTTTTAGAAATGCCAAATTTTACAAAACCGACCTCAGTGGCAAATGCGATTCGATACATTATGAACAGAGTAGTGGTATCACACAAATGGTGACCGAACCGGTACTGTGGAATCTTGAAAACCAGATGACGGGCGACAGTATTCATCTGATCAGCGACAGCAAAACTCAAAAACTCGACTCGTTAAAAGTCCTCAACAATGCTTTTATTATATCACTCGATAGCATTAGTAAAACCGGATACAACCAGGCAAAAGGCAAGGATCTCTTTGGAAAATTTATCGAGAACGAACTCAAAATCGTTGATCTGGTTAAAAATACAGAGGTGATATATTACATGTACAACGACGATAATGAACTCATCGGGATCAATAAGACCATTTGCAGTGCTATACAGATGAAATTAGACAGCAGTGATATCGAAGAGATAACATTTTTTATAGATCCCGACGGGGATATATTTCCGGAAAAAGAATTGCCGTTGAATAGTAGAAAATTAAAAGGTTTTATATGGCGGGGTGAAGAGCGGATACATACCAAAGACGATATCTTCGATGAAGATGATAACAATATAGAATTAGTAAGGATTCAAGGGGTTGACCACCCGCTCGATGCTCAGGAAGAAGAAAATCAGCCTGATGAAGAAGGAATCTTGCTGCAGCCTAACGGCCAGGCCATACAGGAAAAAAGTAAACCACGCCCCGTAGAATTGTCGGACCCCGATGGATAAGGATTTCTTAAAATACCAGGCCCAAACCACCTCCACTCCCCTGGGTCTAAAGGTTTCACATGCTAAAGGATCGTATATCTACGATACCAACGGTAAGGCACATTTAGATTTTGTAGCAGGGGTCTCAGCCTGCGGACTTGGTCATTGCCATCCAAGAATTGTCAGTGCAATTAAAGAGCAGAGTGAGAAATACCTCCATGTAATGGTTTATGGTGAATATGCCCAGGAACCCGCCATCCGCCTGGCTAAAAACCTGGCAAATGTGCTGCCCGATCCTTTGGAGATGACCTATTTGGTAAACTCGGGGACCGAGGCAATTGAAGGGGCGCTTAAACTGGCCAGGCGCTTTACAGGAAGATCAGAAATCCTTGCGGCAAAGAATGCATATCATGGTAATACTATGGGCAGTCTCAGCCTGATGAGCCATGAGGAACGAAAGGCACCCTTCAGACCCTTATTACCCGGAATACGGTTTATTGATTTTAATCTAACAACAGACTTGCAAAAAATCAATAAGAAAACTGCTGCCGTGGTATTGGAAACCATTCAGGGCGGAGCCGGGTTTATACTTCCTCAAACCGATTATCTAAAAAAAGTACATAAGAAATGTAAGGAAAACGGTGCCCTGCTGATATTGGATGAGATCCAGCCCGGTTTTGGCCGTACCGGTAAATTTTTCGCTTTTGAACACTATGGAATTGTACCCGATATTCTGGTGATGGGTAAGTCCATGGCATCAGGATTACCTATAGGTGCGTTTACGGCTTCCCGCGAAATTATGTTAAGTCTGAGCCGGAATCCCACCCTCGGACATATCACCACATTTGGTGGTAATCCGGTGATCGCTGCCGCCGCTCTTGCCACCCTGGAGGAGCTTCAGGAAAGTGATTTAATCGCGTTGACGCTGAAAAAGGAACAACAAATCAGACAAAGGTTACGCCATCCTATGATCGACGAACTCAGGGGAAAAGGCCTCATGCTCGCGATGATTATGAAGGATGCTGAAATGGCCGTCAGACTGGTGAAGGCATGTGCATCTAAAGGGCTTGTGCTGTTTTGGTTGCTTTTCGAAAAACGCGCTGTTCGTATATCTCCGCCATTGACTATATCAAAGGCGGAGATCGATAAAGGGTGCGATATTATTCTCGAAGTTTTAGAAGAATTTTTACAATAATTTGTTAACTAAATTGTTAATAATATAGCTCAAATCTTCCCGGACGTATAGTTGTTAAAAGACTAAATTTAAATCCATAGTTTAACCAAGAATGTTTCTATGGCGTTAGACCCTGACGAAAGACCAAACCAACCCATTGCGAAGTTTGAGTCGATGCTGAAGACCGATGATGTCTATTTTTTCGACTCCGAGGATTTCGAAGACATCATTCATCATTACCTAAATAATGGTAAGATCTCTCTTGCTAAGAAGGCGATCAAGATCGGATTGCGTCAACATCCTGATTCTATCGAATTGAAATTATTGAATATCGAGGTCCTGGTATTTGAGAATAATCTTGATCTGGCCGAAAGGATGCTCGACAAGTTGCAGTTGCTCGATAGCTCGAACGAGGAAATCTATATTCAGCGAGCCAATATCTATTCCAAAAAAGATAATCATGAAGCCGCAGTTGCCCTTTTGGAAAAAGCACTGGAGCTTTCGACAAACAGCCTAGACATCTACTCCCTCCTGGGCATGGAGTATCTTTTTATGGACGATTTTGAATTGGCTAAAAAGAGTTTCATGCAGTGCGTTGGGTTCGATCCACACGATTACTCCTCGTTATATAATGTTGTCTACTGTTTTGAATTCCTCGAAGACTACGACGGTGCTATCCATTTTTTAAACGATTATCTCGAACAAAATCCATATTCGCAGGTAGCATGGCATCAACTTGGGAAACAATATATGGTGAAGGACCTGTTCGAGGAAGCGCTGGCGGCCTTCGATTTTGCCATTATCTCAGATGATCAGTTTATCGGAGCCTATTTTGAAAAAGGCAAGGTGCTCGAAAAAATGGGCAAGTATAACGAAGCAATTGCCAATTACGAAACAACGATCAAGATAGAAGACCCCACGTCACATGCCTATCTCCGTATGGGCAAATGCCACGAAAAGCTGCAAAACGATGATCTGGCGAAATACTACTACTATCAGACCGTGCATGAAGATCCTTTGCTAGATAAAGGCTGGATTGCCATAACCGAATTCTATTGCCGGAAAAACAACCATGAAAGGGCGCTCTATTATATAAACAAGGCCATCAATATCGATGGTGAAAATCCGCTCTATTGGAAGAAATGTGCAGGTATTCATCAGGCCCTGGAAAATCTGGATGAAGCAGACTTTGCCTACAAGCAAACGGTTGAACTGGGGAATTACGAGGTAGATACATGGCTTAACTGGGCATCGGTAGTGAAAGCCACCGCCGATCTGGAATCGGCCATCCAAATTTTGGTCCAGGGATTCGAATTCTATCCCGATGAGGCATTTATCCCTTACAGAATCTCAGGTTTATACAATCTGCAAGGAGATATTGCCAATGCAGAAAAATACCTGGTTATCGCACTCAGGCTCGACAGGGCTAAAATGTCTGTGCTGGAACGCGAATTTCCAAAATTCTTTCGGTCATTCCGCACACAGAACATAATTTCTGGCGAGCAGAACACTTCTGATTAAAAGACTTACTTTTGTCCTTTATTTTGCTATGGAAGGCCGAAATCTGTTACAATACATCATAGTAGCATTAAAGGGGATGGCTATGGGAGCCGCCGATGTGGTTCCCGGGGTATCCGGTGGAACCATCGCTTTTATTTCGGGTATATATGAGGAGTTGATCACTTCTTTAAACAACGTTAATCTCTCCACATTAAAGACCTGGAGAAATAAAGGTATAAAGGCCGCCTGGCAGCAATTAAACGGCAATTTCCTCCTCGCCTTATTTAGTGGCATCGCGATCAGTGTAGTCTCTTTGGCCAAGCTTATCAGCTGGTTACTGGAGAATCAACCGATCCTGGTATGGTCGTTTTTTTTCGGATTGGTACTGGCCAGTGTAATTATTGTAGCACGTGATATCAAACGATGGAATGCCGCCCTGATCATCGTCTTTATTCTTGGAGCTTTAGCTGCATTTTTTATCACATCGTTGCCGCCTGCCGACAATAGCGAGAGCCTTCCATTCTTTTTTCTTTCAGGTGCCCTTGCCGTATGTGCGATGATCCTGCCCGGAATCTCCGGAGCGTTTATCCTGGTATTGCTGGGCTCATATAAGACGGCTTTAGATGCTGTTCATGAGAGAAATATTATCATTCTTGGTGTAATGGCCCTGGGAGCGGTTTTTGGTCTTTTGAGTTTTGCACGGCTCTTAAAATGGATGTTTCACCACTATAAGAATATCACACTGGCGTTACTTACCGGCTTTATTCTTGGATCCCTCAACAAGATCTGGCCCTGGAAGGAAGTACTTGAATCAAAGGTTTTTGGTGATAAGACCGTCGCGATCAAGGAAATTAATGTAGCGCCCTGGAAATATGCGGGCGATAATCAGCTCGAATATTCTATTGTGCTGGCAATACTTGGTTTTTCCCTTATTTTTATACTTGAAAAAATCGCCTCAAAGAAGTAAGCAAATCTATCCATGTATCAACCCAGGTCGTTTTTAGACAAAGTATTCTTGGTCATTAAAGGGTTGGGTATGGGTGCCGCCAATAAAGTGCCCGGTGTCTCGGGAGGAATCGTGGCCTTTGTAGCAGGGTTTTATGAAGAGTTTATCTACTCTCTTCAAAAGATAAACTCCAAGGCTCTAAAATTACTTTTTAATGGCCGCTTTAAAAGTTTTTACCAATATATAAACGGGCAGTTCCTTTCCCTTCTCATCTTTGGAATGCTCGTGAGTTATTTTAGTGTTTCTAAGATTTTGGATTATTTTCTGGAAAAAGAAGAACTCTATGTTTGGGCGACCTTTTTTGGAATGATCATCGGTTCGATATATTATATCGCAAAAGACTATCAACATTGGAATAAAAGAACCATCCTTGTGGGTATCTTCGGATTGATCGTTGGCGTATCGATCAGCTTTTTAAGCCCGGCAAGAGAGAACGACAACCTATTATTTATTTTTTTCTGCGGAATTATAAGTGTATCCGGCATGACATTACCAGGGCTATCGGGTTCCTTTATCCTTATCCTACTGGGCAACTATGTGCTGCTCCTGGTAGATTCGGTGAATGCGCTATATGATACCTTTGCTGAGGTATTTCGGGGAGATTTTAGTTTTACCAAAAACGAAAAACGCCTTAATACGCTGGGTATTCTGGCTACTTTCACCGCAGGATCGGCCACCGGCCTTGTAACACTATCACATATCCTGGGCTATGTTCTAAAACACTACAGGCATATAACCACGGCCATGATCATAGGCTTCATCACAGGTTCGCTTGGGGTGGTCTGGCCATGGAAACGCACCATCTATATGACCGATGAACAGGGTCAGGTTTTATTGGATTCAAACAGATCTCCGATCGTAATGAACTATGAACGGTTCCTGCCTGATATCAGTGATCCGCAAACCTGGTGGTCTGTGCTCTTTATCCTCCTGGGAATCGCCTTGTTAATAGTACTCGAAATTTATGGCAAAAGCAGGCAACAAGAAGCATAGATATGGGTTGGTAGGAAAGGATATTGAATATTCTTTTTCGCGCTCATATTTTACGAACAAATTCAGGACGGAAGGACTGGAAGGGCACGATTATGAAAATTTCGACCTTGAAAATATCGACGAGTTTCCAATACTTCTAAGGGCTTACGAAGATTTGTGTGGACTAAATGTTACCATTCCATACAAAGAAGCCGTTATCCCCTACCTGGATGAAATTGACCCTCTGGCTGCTGAAATAGGTGCCGTAAATACGATTCAGTTCACCTCGGGAGGAATAAAAGGGTATAATACAGATGTTTTTGGCTTTAAAGATTCCATTTCGATCATGTTAAGGCCAGATGACAAGAAAGCACTAATCCTTGGTACAGGCGGTGCTTCCAAGGCTGTGGCTTTTGTTCTGGGGCAATTGGGTATTGAATATCGATTGGTGAGCAGGACTCCGGCCGAGGGCCAGTTGAGCTATCAGGAGCTTGGAACGGAAATTATGCAAGAACATACGCTTATTGTGAATTGTACACCCCTGGGAACATTTCCGAGTAGCCATCAAAAACCACCTTTGCCCTACCCGCTTATCGGTCAAAGACATTTTCTCTATGATTTGATCTACAATCCGGCCATGACCATTTTTTTAAAAGAAGGAAAACAGCGAGGGGCAAGAATTATCAATGGACAAAGGATGTTGGAACTCCAGGCTGAGAAGGCATGGGAAATATGGAATACGCCAACTGTCTGACAGGTTTATCATAATCGGGCCAATGCCTCGTAGAGCGCTTAAAAAGAAGAATCATTACCTTTGTAGTTCGCAATCATGTTAGTATCTTAGAAGAGACTACGCAGTTGTGATAGACAAACACTACGGTGATGTTGGACGATAAGGACCACAAACTACAGGATCCTGTAGAGGAAGAAAACTCAGCAACTACTGATAAGAATAACGAATCAGAGAAAACCGCTGAAGCAGCGCCCCAAGAACAGGAAAAAACCTCTGGCGAAACTACGGTTGAGACCAAAGAAGAAGCTGTGGCAGAGATTGAAGAATCTAATGCCGAGGATGCCGAAGACACCCATCATCAGCGCAGGCATCAAATTCCCTTCCAGGATTATCATTCCATGACTATGGAGAACCTCGTTGGTGAACTCCAGCGATTGGTTAAAAACGAGAAAGTCCAGGCCATCAAAAGACATGTGGATACCATTAAACAGGAATTCGATCATAAGTTCCAGGATTTCATCGAGCAGAAGAAAGAAGAATATGTCAGCAAAGGGGGTAATGAGGTCGACTTCAAATACAATTCAGTTACCAAACGGCAGTTCAATGAAGTTTTCAATGAATACAGGGAAAAGAGAAATCACTATTATAAAAATCTTGAACATAGCCTTAAGGAAAACCTGGCAAAACGTTTAGCAATTATCGAAGCGCTAAAAAGCCTTGTCAATGTAGAAGAGGACATCAATACCACTTATAAGAATTTTAAAGACCTCCAGGAAAAATGGCGAAATGCGGGTCCTGTTCCCAGAAGCCAATACAACGATGTATGGCGTACCTACCACCATCACATAGAAATTTTCTACGATTTTCTCCATCTCAACAGAGAATTGAGGGATCTGGATTTTAAACATAATCTGGAAGAAAAAGTAAAAATTGTTGAACGTGCAGAAGCTCTTGTCGAGACCAGTGATATCAACAAAGCTTTTAGAGAATTACAGACCTTACATAAAATCTGGAAAGAGGATATCGGTCCGGTAGATAAAGAACATCGCGAAGCAATTTGGGAGCGGTTTAGTGAAGCGACCAAAGCAATGCATCAACGCCGCCAGGATTATTTTAAAGATCAGGAAAAAGATTTTGAAAAAAACCTGGAGGTAAAAAATGAAATTATTGCCGAGATTCAAAAAATTGCCGAAAAAATCGGTCAAAGCCACCGCGACATTCAGCGGCAGA
Organism: Flavobacteriaceae bacterium; assembly: GCA_965212205.1. GTDB lineage: Bacteria > Bacteroidota > Bacteroidia > Flavobacteriales > Flavobacteriaceae > JAHEJJ01. The sequence goes on along the minus strand of CBDBUX010000011.1, from coordinate 542,012 downwards.
TAAAGCAGGTTGAAAGTCAGAGAGAAGCCTTTTTCCAGGCAGGCAGAGTGGCCCAAAAAGATAATGATAAAACCTGGGCTTCATTCAAGGAAGCAGTACGATCCTTCAATCGTGGTAAAAATGCCTTTTATAAGAATCTAAAAAAAATACAACAGGATAATCTGGATAAAAAAAGGGCTTTGCTCGCGCTCGCTATTGCGCTAAAGGATAGCGAAGATTGGGAATCTACTACAGCTGAGATGAAACGCATCCAGAGAGAATGGAAACAAATCGGACATGTGCCGAGAAAATTCTCCGATAAAATTTGGAATGAGTTTAAAGCAGCGTGTAATCATTATTTTGACCGGCTGCATGCTACCAAAAACAAGGCCTACTCTTCTGAAATGGCAAATTATGAAGAGAAAAGTAAAATCCTTGAGGAGATCAGGGCTTTTGAGGTGAGCAAGGACAAAAAAGAAAAGGACCTGGCGAGCATAAAAAAACTGATCGATCAATGGAAAGCCATTGGAAGGGTTCCTTTTAACAAAAAAAATATCAATGCCAAGTTTAATAAGATAGTTGACGCGATCCTTATTAAACTTGATGTGAGTCGACAGGAATCAGAACTACTCAAATATGGTAATAAGATCCAGAGATTGGCTTCAGCCGAAGACGAATATGCCATCCGCAACGAGCGTACCTTTATTCGTAGAAAAATCGATGAGACCAAAAATGCGATAAACCAACTAGAGAATAACTTGCTGTTTTTTTCTGAGAATTCAGAGAACAACCCATTGGTACAGGAGGTTATCAATAATATCAACAGGCAAAAAGAAACCCTGAACACCTGGAAAACCAAGTTGAAAAAGCTGAATATCATGCAGCACAACTTGGAAAAAGAAGATACCGCGGCAGACGATAACACATCGGAAGAAGAATAAATATCTCCTTTTTCACTGCTATTCCGACGTATTCCCTTTGTAATTCTATAACCTTAACACAGAATAAATATATAATGGAGCGTAAGAACATTTCTTCCGGATCTGCCTTCGAAAAAACAATTGGCTTTACAAGGGCAGTCCGACTAAAAGACCGGATACTGGTATCCGGTACTGCTCCGATCAACGCCGACGGAAAGACGGCATTTCCCGGGGATGTTTTTCATCAGACCAAGTATTGCATCGAGTTAATGCAGAGATCGATTGAAAAAGCCGGAGGCCAGCTATCAAATGTTGTAAGGACACGGGTTTATTTAAAGCGAGCCAAGGACTGGGGTGATGCTGCCAGGGCTCATCAATCTGTATTTGATGATATAAGGCCTGCATGTACCTTTGTCGTGGTTCAAGGGTTCATCGATCCTCAATGGTTGGTGGAAACCGAAGCTGAGTGCGTACTTTGATCATTGATCTGTAGTCTCCCCTTATTACTTAGCGACATTTACAGATCTTGTTTCCCTGATTACAGTAACCTTTACCTGCCCGGGATAGGTCATGTCGGTTTGTATTTTTTGAGATATTTCAAAAGATAGCTGAGCAGCTTTTTCATCGCTAACTTTCTCACTCTCCACGATAACCCGTAACTCGCGCCCAGCCTGGATGGCATAGGCTTTCTGAACGCCTCCAAAAGCGAAAGCGATCTCTTCGAGGTCTTTAAGACGCTGGATATAAGAATCGAGCACCTGCCTCCTTGCTCCTGGTCGTGCTCCGCTTATGGCGTCACAGACCTGTACGATAGGCGATATCAGTGATTTCATTTCCACTTCATCATGGTGGGCACCAATGGCATTGCAGACATCGGGCTTCTCTCCAAATTTTTCAGCCCATTGCATTCCCAGTATTGCGTGAGGAGTTTCTACTTCTGTCTCAGCATTAGGCACCTTGCCAATATCGTGCAGCAGGCCGGCACGTTTGGCCAGCTTAGGGTTAACCCCTAGTTCGGAAGCCATAACCCCACAAAGCTTTGCCACTTCCCTGCTGTGTTGTAAAAGGTTCTGACCATAGGAAGAACGATATTTCATGCGGCCAACGGCCCGTATTAATTCGGGATGAAGACCATGGATACCCAAATCGATCACCGTTCTTTTTCCTACCTCAACGATTTCCTGTTCTACCTGCTTTTCTGTTTTACGAACGATCTCTTCGATTCTGGCAGGGTGGATCCTGCCGTCTGTAACCAGTTTGTGTAGTGAAAGCCTGGCCACCTCTCTTCGAACGGAATCGAAACATGATAGAATTATGGCCTCCGGCGTATCGTCTACTATGATCTCCACTCCTGTAGCCGATTCCAAAGCGCGGATATTTCTACCTTCCCTTCCAATGATGCGGCCTTTTACATCGTCTGAATCGAGATTAAATACCGAAACACAATTTTCTACCGCCTCTTCTGTCCCGATCCTTTGGATCGTATTGATAATGATCTTTTTGGCCTCCTGTTCAGCGGTGAGTTTAGCTTCCTCGAGCGTGGTCTGCATAAATGCCATCGCATCGGTTTTGGCCGTCTCTTTTAAAGATTCCAGAAGCTGACTTTTAGCCTCCTCGGCCGAAAGCCCGGAAATAACCTCTAATTGCTGAACCTGATTTTTGTGTAGTTTTTCGAGCTCGGAATGCTTCTTTTCGTAAAAGTCGATTTTATGATCGACCTGCTTTAGTTTTTGATCCAGCTGCTCATTCAGCTTGCTCTTTCTCGCAAGTTCATTGCTAACCTGTGATTCTTTATCGCGGGTTCGCTTTTCCGCCTCGGCAATCTTTTTGTCCTTATTGTTGATTACCTTTTCGTGTTCGGCCTTTAATTCTAGAAATTTTTCTTTAGCCTGGTATATTTTGTCTTTCTTGACTCCTTCTCCTTCTATTTTGGCATCTTTTAAGATCGATGCAGCCTCTTTTTTAGCATTACCTATGGTCTTGGAAGCCCTTCCCTTTTCAAGAAATTTGGCGATGATGAATCCTAGTAGTATTCCCCCTATAGCGGCTAAAAGTATACCCGTTGTTAATTCCATAGTTTTAAATGTTAGGTTAAAGCCTGTTTTTGCTCCAGACTTTTCGGCCGTCTGCACCGGCAAGAGACTTTTATATAGTCCTGAACCAACAAACAGCTGTTAACTTACCAAGGCAAACCACCACTATCAATGGGGTATAAAAAAACCCACATTGATGGAAGTTTTGTACAAACTCCGATAAACAGGTTTAGGGCTAACAGACTGCTCAAGGATCCCTGACTAGAGGGCATGCTTTTACAATCTAAACTCACCCTTTTTAAAGAATTAGTGTTGAGTTCGCCAAAAAATAATTATCAATGTGGGCAGTAATTTAATACTATGTAAAAGAACTTATTTTATACTCAGCTTCGAATTGATCAATTGATCAAGAGATCTCAACCGTTCGGTCAATTCAATATTATCTTCAACCTTATCAATGCCTTTCTGTTCGAATTTCGAGGCAAACTGCAGGGCACACATGGCCAGCACATCTTGTTTGTCGCGAACGGCATAATTCTGTTCAAATTTTTTAGCGAGCTGCTCTATATTCTTTGCGGCCTTGCGCAATCCTTCTTCCTGACTCGGGTCTATGGTTAGTGGATACACCCGGTCTGCAATAGAAAGCTTTATTTTAAGCCTTTCCGCCATATACGATATCTGAACTATTCAGCGAGTTGGGCTATACAATGGTCCAATTCCCTGATCAAAGTGTTTATTTTAAGCTTCGCTTCGGTTTTATTGTTATCACTGCCCAGCATACTATTTGCCAGTTTTAGGGATTCGTATTTCTCCTCCCATAAAAGAACCGAGTTTTTGGTGAGATCACGATCGTCCTTAACGGATTGGAGTTCTTCTTCCAGGCGTTGATTAGCCAGGCTCAGCAACTCCAGTTTATGCAATAACTTGCTTACTTTGTTTTCCAAGGAATCGACAATCTCTCCCAATTCACTCATTTGCAAATAATCATGCGTTATAGACAAAGTTAACACAGATCATACGACTTCGCAACAGTTTTCTGGATTATTATTGAAGTATTACTTTAAACGAATCCCCCCTTTTAACTGTACGCAAATATTTCTTGTAAAAATGTCTTTTGGGTATTTCTGTTCAGAATAAAAATTAGAGCCACATATTGTACTGTTTTATCGTTTCATTACTATTATTTAATTTCGTACCAACCAAAATGCTATGAGAATATACTCAATTGGTCTGCTTCTGCTTTTTAATATTTCCTTGTGGAGCCAGGCAGAATACCCATCGGATACTTTCAGACCACCTCTGGATATACCCCTTATCCTTGCCGGTACCTTCGGTGAATTGCGATCCAATCATTTTCATTCAGGAATCGACATTAAGACTCAACAACGACAAGGTTTACCAGTGTATGCCATCGCGGATGGCACGGTGACCAGGATTAAGGTTTCGCTTTGGGGTTATGGTAAAGCCCTGTATTTGGCGCATCCAGACGGTCATACTTCGGTATATGCACATCTTCAGAAATTCTCACCACAAATCGAGGCCTATATCAAACGACTACAATACGAAAGACGTTCATTTGAAGTAGAAATATTTCCCGATTTTGGTGAATTGAGCGTTAAAAAAGAAGATGTGATCGCTTTTTCGGGCAACACCGGGGGTTCATCGGGGCCTCATTTGCATTTTGAGATCAGAAACAGCATATCCGAAAAGCCGGTTAATCCCTTATTGTATGGTTTCGAAGTACGCGATGCCACCAGTCCTATTCTTCAGGAACTATTTGTTTATCCATTATCGGCACAGGCACAGGTAAATGAAAGTCGGGAGAAAGTCCAGCTTAATTTCTCACGACAGCCCGACGGTACTTACCTGGCAGATAAGGTAAGTGCTTTGGGCAGCATAGGATTTGGGGTAGTATCTTACGACAGACAAGACCTGGCTGCCAATAAAAACGGCGTGTTTTCGATAAAACAGCTCGTTAACGGGAAAGTCTTTTCCGAATTCGATTTTGAGTCGTTCTCATTTAAAGAAACCCGTTATATCAATACACTGATCGATTATGAGCATTTTAGCAATTCCCGTAAGCGTATTCAACGATGTTTTAAAGTAAATGGCAATAAACTGGGAATCTATAAGCAGCTTTACAACGACGGTAAGATAAGTGTAAGCGAAGGGTTAAGTTATAAAGTGCGTATCGAAATCGCCGACCTTCATGGAAATAATGTAATACTGAACATCCCTGTAGAAGGCCAAAGGCAGGAGATCAGAAATGAACCGGTTGATAAGACCACAGATAAACTCCTCCTTGCTCAACGTCCTAACAATTACAAACTGGGCAATGCCACGGTATATTTTCCAGCAAATACCTTCTATGAGGATTTTTATATCGATTTAAACCATCATTCTGATACTTTAAAAATACACAACAATAGTGTCCCGGCTCACCGGAAGTTTACAGTTAGCTTCGATGTGAGCCGCTTTACCAGAGACGAACGCTCACAGATGTTTATCGCAAGACTCGATAGGAAATTGAAGCCAAATTACATGTCTACCTACAAGCGCGATTCAAATTTTACAACCAGGACGCGATCGCTCGGCACATTTACCCTTGCCCGCGATACAACGGCCCCGAAAATCCGTGCAAAAAATTTCAAGAATAAACAATGGCTTACCAACTACCGATATTTAAGCCTTCATATTTCTGATGATTTAAGCGGTGTAAACTCTTATAATGCTACCTTAAACGGAGAATGGATCCTTATGGAATACGAGCCTAAAACCAGTACTCTCACTTATAATTTTGATGATAAAATCCTGGACCGTAAACAATGCGAGTTGAAAGTTACCGTTACCGATAATGTAGGGAATACCACTACTTTTGAGAGTAGCTTTTACAGAAACTGACCTTTTGAAGCGTCCTGTCCTTTTATATTTACTGTTTTTTATCTGTCCTGTATTGATTATTCAAGGACAAACAGCAACCATTACCGGCATTATTCTGGATGAGGAGCAAAAGCCGCTTCCCGACGTTCATATCACCAGTGGGCCCTATGGTAGTTTTTCTGATGAAACGGGTTTCTACCTCATTGAGGTAGGTTCAGACAAAACCATAAGTGTACATTTCACCCATGTGGGCCACAAAAGTATTGTCCTTGAAAATATCATTCTTACCACCAACGAAACTTTTTCCTTTAGTCCGGTGATGAAAACCGATGTGGTACAGGTCGACGGAGTAATAGTTACCCCTACCGGAGAACGCAGTATAGAAGGTATAACCACATTTCCACCTAAAACGGCCCTGGACATACCCGGGGCTAATCCCGGGGTAGAGAATGTGCTTAAACTACTGCCTGGAGTATCTTCGAACAACGAATTGAGTACCCAATACGCTGTACGCGGCGGGAATTATGATGAGAACCTTGTTTATATAAACGGGATCGAGGTATACAGACCTTTTCTAATTCGTTCAGGGCAGCAGGAAGGACTTAGTTTTGTCAATAGTTCCATGGTGCAAAGTCTGGAATTCTCAGCAGGAGGCTTTCAATCCCGCTATGGGGATAAACTATCATCGGTACTCGATATCACCTATAAGAATCCTTCCCGTTTCGGGGTTTCTATTGAAGGCAGTTTGCTGGGGATCAGCGGAACAGTGGAAACTATTTCTAAAGACCGTAGTTTTTCATCGGTAAGTGGAATACGCTACCGGGACAACTCGCTCTTGCTGGAAAGCCAGCAGACCAGGGCCAATTACAACCCTCGCTTTACCGACCTGCAAACCTATCTTACCTGGAGACTATCGAACCGGTTCCATTTGAATTTTTTGGGAAATCTTTCTCGAAACGTCTATCGGAACGAACCGATAACTCGACAAACCAATTTTGGGACCATCGATAACCCACAGGCCTTACTCGTATTCTATGAAGGACAGGAAAGGAATACATATACCACCGAGTTTGGGGCGTTAAAGGCAGACTATTTCATAAATGACCGACTGACATTAAATTTCACCTCCTCGCTTTACCATACAATAGAGGAAGAGTATTCGGATGTGATCGCCCAGTACGAACTCGGCCCGGTGAACACAGATTTGGAGAGTGAAACCCTTGGTGAATTAACTTCGACCAGGGGCGTCGGAACACAATTCAATCGTTCTCGGAACGATCTGGATGCTTTGATCTTTAGCCTGGGGCATCGTGGTAGACTCGCATCAGATGGACGGGCCCTGGAATGGGGTGTAAAATATACTAATGAGGATTTCCGGGATCGCATTCGGGAAGCAGAATTTATCGATTCCACAGGATTTTCTATCCGTCCTCCACGTCCGGAATTTATAAACAACCAACCCCTGGAGCCCTTTATAGCCCCCCTGGTACCCTTTGAGGCAATATCGGCTCAGAACGAGGTAAATACCAATCGTGTTTCGGCTTTTTTACAATATAGCAACCTACAGAAGTGGGGCGAGAACGACTTTTATTACAATGTGGGTATCAGGGCACAGCACTGGTGGGTAGGCGGGCCCCAGATAAGCACCACCTCCCATATTATTTTTAGTCCCAGAGCTCAATTCGCCATAAAACCCAATTGGAAAGATGATATGCTCTTTAGATTATCTGGAGGTGTATATCAACAACCTCCATTTTATCGGGAATTAAGAGATCAGGCCGGAGATGTACAACCGACGGTAAAAGCGCAGCGTTCCTACCAGGTGGTGCTTGGACATGAATACAGCTTTACACTATGGAACAGGGCCTTTAAACTTACCAGTGAAGCGTATTTTAAAGATCTTAACAGGGTAAATCCCTATACACTCGAAGATGTGCGAATACGCTACGCTGCAAACAACAATGCTATCGCTTATGCCTATGGGGCAGATGTGAGAATGAACGGCGCATTCGTACCCGGGACCGAATCGTGGGTTAGTCTGGGTTATCTCAAGACCGAGGAAAATATAGATAACAGAGGCTATATTTCAAGGCCCACAGATCAAAGACTACACGTTGCCATTCTCTTCCAGGACTATATTCCTACCATCCCCCGATTACGGATGTATTTGAATCTTGTATACAATACAGGTTTGCCCGGCGGTTCTCCCAGCTATGCAGATCCCTATGAATTTCAGAATAGATTAAGAGATTATAGACGGGCAGATTTAGGAATTTCATATATTTTTGTGGATGCTGAAAACCGGTACCCGGAAAACCATTGGCTGTATAGTTTTAAAGAATTGGTCTTAGGTTTCGAAATTTTCAATCTCTTCAACAACCAAAACGCCATTACAAATACCTGGGTAAGAGATGTAGACAGCAAGCAACAATTCGCTGTCCCTAATTTTATGACATCGCGGGTGTTGAACCTGAAATTTAGCATGCGTTTTTAGTCGAGTATATGAAGCGATTATTTTTCTTTTGTTTGATCTTGATAATGACTGGCCCTCTCTATAGCCAAAAAGGCTTATATGAAAGCAATCGGTTCGACGAGCTGAGCAGTGATCATAAGGAACTCGCCATAATCCCATTTTTCACTTCCCTCGAACTGGATAATCCCAGCTCCAAAGAAGAATCTCGAAGACTGGAGGAAGCCGAGGGTTATGCCGTACAGGATGCCCTGGAAACATATTTTGGTCGTGGAAAAAAGAAGAAAAAATTTTTGGTTGATTTCCAAAACACTAAAAATACCAACGCCATCCTCGCCCAGCATAAAATTACCTATGCAAATATTGACACCTACACCATCAAGGAATTGAGCAAAATCCTGAAAGTTGATGGAATCATCAGTGGCAATCTGGATCTCAATATCCAATTATCGAAAGGGATCCCAGCGGAGTTTAGTATTCTCGATTATTTTCTGGGGGATTCGAACTATGGACGAATCGGTATAAAGATCAGTGATGGTCGTACCGGTAAACTCTTATGGAAATATGAAAATGAGATCACAAAAAAATCCGGAAAGAATACCAATGACCTCATCGACAAAATGATGAAAAAAATGACCCGGAAATTTCCCTACGACAAAGAAAGGCAGAACACCAAAAAAAGAAAGGCTTCTTAGTTCGAAGCGAATTCCTTTAAAACCCCAATCACATAATCGATCTCTTCAATCGTATTATAAACTGAAAAGGAAAAGCGTAACGATGGTTTTTTCAATTCTTCTGCGGGTAAGATCTCTCTGAGTACATGCGACCCCTGGTCGCTGCCCGATTGGCATGCACTGCCTTTGGAACAGGCAATCCCTTTCAGATCAAGGTGAAAAAGCAGCATCAACGCCTTTTCCTCACTAAATGGCAGACATACATTGACTATAGTATAGGTACTCTTTTTCAGATCTGAGGAGGTACCGTTGAATTTAGCATCAGGAATTTCTTTATGGAGCTTCTCTATAAAATGGTTCTTAAGGCCCTCGATATAGTTTTGCTCCTCTTCCAATTCCTGATACGCCATAATAAAGGCCTCTTCCAGACCAACTATATTGTGAAGAGGTTCTGTTCCTGCACGTAAGCCCCGCTCTTGTGCACCACCAAAAATCAACGGATTTAATCCTGAATTCTTGCGGATATAGGCAAATCCTATTCCTTTCGGCCCATGAAATTTATGAGCCGCAGCCGTCATGAAATCGATGGGGGTGTGCTGCACATCCCAAGTATAATGACCGATAGATTGCACCGTATCGGAATGTATCAATGCCCCATATTCTTTAGCCAGCCTGCACAAAGCTTCGATATCTATCATGTTTCCAATTTCATTATTGATGTGCATCAGACTAATGAGCGTACTGGAATCATGTGATTGGAGGAGTTGTTCCAAATGGCCAAAATCCGGACTTCCTCTTTCGTCCAGATCAACATATTCTATTTTGACGGGGTAATCCTTGGCTAATTCTTCTACCGTATGAAGCACCGCATGATGCTCCACCTTGGAAGTGATGATGGTCTTCACCCCAATATCGCGGACTGCCCCCCGAAGGATCATATTATCTGCCTCTGTGCCTCCCGAGGTAAAGATGATCTCAGAAGGATGTGCGTTAAGGGTTTTGGCGATAATTTTCCTGGCCTTCTCAATGGCAGTTTTAGCCGGTCTTCCAAAAGCATGGGTGGAAGATGGATTGCCATAATGCAGGGCAAGAGTCTCCTGCATTTTTTCAATAACACTGGGACGAACACGGGTGGTAGCCGCATTGTCGAGATAGACTTGTTGCATTGACGATAAGTCGTTTGAATGAATTTTTCAAAATTAACCGAATTTATCCTAAAATCCTCTAAAAATAGAAGGAATCCACTAGGTAATTCAATTGAAATTCGTTTAAATTTGGGGCATGTTGCGAAGCTCCCTGCTGCTATTCTTTCTCATCCTTCTCTCTTGTGACGATGGAGACCTACAAATCGAAACGATCGATTTCAATAGTGCAGACATTGAATTCTGCGAGACTATTACCGATCTTAACAGCACCTTCTTTTTTAAACTCAATCCGAATGAGGCTTTAATTCTGGAACTGCAGAGTGGTATTTTAAAAAATGAAGCATCCGATGGCGCTATTAGCAGCAGTGTACCCAGCCAGTCGCAGGTAAGTTACCGGACCTTCTCGGACGATGTCAGTAAAAACTATTTCTGCGATCAGGTGCCACCGGCAACACCTGTGGTAATCGAGGAAATATTAGCCGAAGGGGGTGAAGTGCTGGTCACGACCATCCAAAGTGAGTCAGACACTACGATCTACGAACATACCATAGAATTACTCGACATCTCACTGGTGAACAGCAAAGGTGAACGGATCACAAACCTTAGTATCGATCAATTTGGAACCATTATCACCGTAGAGGAATAAGTTTATTATTGATAGGTGATCAATAGCTCGGTCGCACCCATACCGTACTGCCTGAAATTAGCCTTGCGATACAACATGCCGGGGTATTTTCTAAACAAGGAATACAATTTTGACTTCAGGACACCTTTCCCCGGACCACATCGTCCAAGGTTTCAACCTTATCACCTATCCGAAATTTGTGATTCACCGATCTTCATCTTTATTATCCGGGCGCGTCCATGATCTTGATATCTTATACAGGCCAAACATCAATAAAATAATTCCTATACTCTGGGCGTACTCCCTCCGCAATAACTTTTCTCCTCCAATCAGGGCTGCGATCCCCGCTAGGACCAGTATAAAATAAATCCAAGCTTTTATTTTCATTACCCAAAAATAGTAGTATTTTTCAGTTCAGGTAAGTTGCAAACCAGCTGTATCCATGATTTTTCTAACCAATATAAAAGAGACGGGGCTGTTACCTTGTTTAAACAAACAGCTACTTGGGGTGGATTGTCCCGGATGCGGTCTGCAACGCTCAGTATTATTATTGTTCGATGGCGATTTTTTAGCTGCATTTTATATGTACCCTGCCCTTTATCCAATGATTTTATTACTGCTCTTCCTGTTGCTAGATCAGTTTTTGAAAATAAAATACGCAAATGCAATCAGTATTATTCTGATGATCAGTACAGTAACCTTAATAATGACCAACTTTCTTTATAAATTATTATAACTAAACTTTACATTATGGAACAACAAAAACTACCTAATGTGACCATTGCCATTGTTTTGGCCATACTTTCATATATCTGTTGTTGCTTTGGTGGCTTACCAGGAGCTATTATGGCGGGGATTGCCTTTTTCCTGGTACGAAAAGATGAAAAAAAATACATGGAGAATCCCGAAATGTATTCTAATTTCAGTCAGCTCAAAACCGCCAAAGTCTTGGCCATCATAGGACTAGTTCTCGGCGTACTTTACCTCTTCTGGACGTACTATCAGATCTCTTCGATGGGTGGATGGGATGCCTATATGGAAAAAGTACAGGAGATGAGTGAACAGTGGCAATAAACGAATTACTTTAATATTATTTAAATTATGGAACAACAACCTTTACCTGGTGCGAGCAATGCACTCACGATGGGGATTATCTCTGTAGTAGGGGCCTTAGTATGCTGTGGGCCCTTTGCTGCTATTTTTAGCATAATAGGACTGAACAATGCCAAGAAAGCCCAACGTGTCTATGATGAGAATCCAGGGGCCTACACAGGCTACGAAAGTGTGAAAACCGGCAAAATACTGTCGTATATAGGCCTGGGTCTATCATTGATTATGCTGGTGCTGCTGATCATCTATTTTGGAGTGATCATCGCACTGATCACCAGCGGCGAATTTGATAGCTACTAACCTAAAAAATCCTGGCCAGTTGGCCAGGATTTCATTTTTCGTTGAGCTCCAATATTAATTAGCTACATCGCTCATGAATTTGAGTCGATATAGCCTTAGTTCTTCATCTTCATATTCTCCATCGAATTCCTTCATCGCCGTTTCTATTTTGTCTGTTTCAGCCTCGATAAAATAATCGTGAATCTCCTCCTGCTGGTCTTCGTCCAGGATATCGTCGATATAGTGTCCGAGGTTTAGTTTTGTACCGCTAAAAACGATTTGCTCCATGGCCTTAACCAGATCCTTTTGCTCAAGACCCTTCGCAGATGCAATATCCTCTAGCGGTAGTTTACGATCAATATTTTGAATAATATATAACTTCAATGCCGAATTGGCACCGGTGCTTTTCACCACAAGATCGTCGGGACGTGTAATATCGTATTCGTCTACATAACGGGAAATAAACTCCACAAAAGGCGCTCCATACTTCCGGGCCTTCCCCTCTCCTACTCCATGAATGTTGACCAACTCGTTCATCGTTACCGGATATTTCAGAGCCATATCTTCCAGAGAGGGATCCTGGAAGACCACAAAGGGAGGAACATCGCATTTTTGAGCCTCTTTTTTCCTCAGGGCCCGGAGTTGTTTTAGCAGCCTTTCATCTGCAGCACCGCCTGAACTACGCGCGGCCTTAACGATTGCAATGTCCGTTGCCTCGTTATAAACATGGTCTTTAGCCATCATAAAAGAACTGGGGTTCTCCAAGTACTCCTTCCCTTTATCGGTTACCTGAAGTACGCCGTATTGCTCTATTTGCTTTCTGATGAGCCCAGCCACAAGGACCTGGCGGATGAGCGCCATCCAATATCCTTCGTCTTTTTCGGCACCACTACCGAAAACAGGCTTTTCATTCGTCTTGTGAGAGGCGATCAAGGCATTGGTAGCACCCACAAGTGTCTTTACAATTTCTTTCGACTTGAACTTTGAATTTGTCTGTTGGATAGCCTGTATCAGTTTTATCACATATTGCTGGGCCTCTTCTTTTTCTTTTGGGTTTCGGGAGTTATCATCCATATCAGCCCCAGCACCTTTTTCTGCATCGAACTCTTCACCAAAATAGTGGAGAATAAACTTTCTCCTCGATATAGATGTTTCAGCATAAGCGACAATTTCCTGCAATAACGCATTCCCGATCTCTTGTTCAGCAACGGGCTTGCCAGACATGAATTTCTCGAGCTTCTCCACATCCTTATAGGAATAAAACGCCAGACAGTGGCCTTCTCCCCCGTCCCGGCCAGCACGACCTGTTTCCTGATAATAGCTTTCGATGCTCTTGGGTATATCGTGATGGATCACGTACCTGACATCGGGTTTATCGATTCCCATGCCAAACGCGATGGTCGCTACTACAATATTTACCTCCTCCATGAGGAACATATCCTGATATCTTGAACGGGTTTTGGCATCGAAGCCCGCATGGTAGGGAACGGCACTAACGCCATTCACCTGCAGTACCTGGGCAAGTTCTTCCACACGCTTTCTGCTCAGGCAATAAATTATTCCCGATTTGCCTGTATTTTTCTTTACAAAACGTATGATATCTGAATCTACATTGGCCGTTTTCGGCCTGACCTCATAAAATAAATTAGGCCTGTTAAAAGAAGCTTTAAAGACTTTTGCATCTTGTATAACAAGGTTTTTAAGAATATCTTCCTGTACTTTGGGTGTGGCCGTTGCCGTAAGCGCTATTATCGGAATATCATCGCCCAATCTATTGATAATACTGCGCAAATTCCGATATTCCGGCCTGAAGTCGTGCCCCCATTCCGAAATACAATGAGCTTCATCAATAGCCACAAATGAAAGTTCAACGGATTTAAGAAAATCGATGTACTCTCCTTTGGTAAGTGATTCTGGAGCCACATAAAGCAACTTTGTCACCCCATTTTTAATATCTTCTTTCACCTCTTTTACCTGAGATTTGGTAAGAGAGGAATTTAGAACATGTGCAATGCCGGCTTCCGAAGAAACCCCGCGAATGGCATCTACCTGGTTCTTCATCAAAGCGATCAGTGGAGAGACTACAATAGCCGTCCCATCTTTGATCAAAGCCGGAAGCTGGTAACATAGTGATTTTCCACCGCCGGTAGGCATAATAACGAAGGAATTTCGTCCCTTTATAACATTGGTGATCACATCTTCCTGCAGTCCTTTGAATTTAGAAAATCCAAAATATTTTTTGAGTGAAGCGCGTAAATCAATCTCCTTCAATTCCATTCCCTAATAATAAAAGCCCGGTACTCCGATTCCCGGGAAGTCTAAATTCGATCCGATTTTAAAATTTTGATAAATTGGTGAGTTGATGGCTTATTTTTAAGATCGGTCCAAATGACTGTTCTATAAAATAAGAATGTGTAATTTTGTTCCTTAAATATAATACATTCTGTTATAAACTGTTGTAATATTTATACAAATTCTCGTAACAGAATCATAAAATTCCCAATCGAATTTTGAGCGACAGCAAAGGCATCCTTGCCATAGCAAGAAAAACCATTGAAACTGAAGCGGAGGCGATAGAAAATCTCGCGTCTCTGCTCGATGATCAGTTTGCCGAAACGGTGAATTGCATTTTGAAGTCTAAAGGCAGAGTAGTTATTTCGGGCATTGGCAAAAGCGCCATCATAGCCTCAAAGATCGTTGCGACGCTAAACTCTACAGGTACTCCGGCCATTTTCATGCATGCCGCAGATGCCATACACGGCGATCTGGGTACTATTCAGAAAAACGATGTTGTGGTTTGTATCTCCAAAAGTGGAAATACCCCGGAAATCAAAATGCTGGTACCCCTTATCAAAATCGGTAACAATACCCTGATCGGAATGACGGGCAGTACCGACTCCTATTTGGCACAGAATGCAGATTACACATTAAACACCTATGTGGAAAAAGAAGCGTGTCCAAATAATCTGGCTCCTACCACCAGTACAACCGCACAGCTGGTTATAGGCGACGCCTTGGCTATATGCCTGTTGGAATTGAGAGGTTTTGGGCAGAAAGACTTCGCCAAATATCATCCCGGGGGCACATTGGGCAAAAAATTATACTTAAGAGTGGCAGATATCGCTAAAAATAACCTCATACCTCAGGTAGGTATGGACACTCCTGTGAAAGATGTGATCGTAGAGATTTCCGAGAAAATGCTGGGTGCTACCGCTGTTATGGAAGGAAAGGAGATCAAAGGGATCGTCACAGACGGTGATATCAGGAGGATGCTTAATAAATACGAGAACATCAACGGCTTGAAAGCTCAGGATATTATGACTACTAATCCTAAGACTATAGAATCGAGCGTATTGGCGGTCAGGGCACTGAAAGAAATGCAATCCAAAGGTATTTCTCAACTTTTGGTGGTTGAAAAAGGAATTTATATCGGGGTGGTTCACCTCCACAACTTAATTCAGGAGGGCATCCTATAATGGCGAAAACAAGAAGAGAACATAACGAAATGTCTTTCCTGGATCATCTGGAGGAATTACGATGGCATCTTATTCGCACTACGGTGGCAATTGTGATTATCGGATTTGTGGCCTTTCTGATGCGTGAGTTTATTTTTGATACAATAATTTTTGGGCCGAAAAAACCTGACTTCCCGTCCTACGCCGTTTTTTGTAAACTCTCGAGGCTGGTTGGGTTTAGCGAAGCTTTTTGTAATAACGAACCCCTCTTCAGAATTCAGAGTCGGGTGATGGCAGGGCAGTTTTCAGCACATATCTGGACGTCGATCTGGGCAGGATTCATTATCGGTTTTCCATATCTCCTTTATGAGATGTGGAAATTCATCAGCCCGGGATTATATGAGAAAGAACGAAAGCATAGCAGAGGTTTTATTTTGGTGGCGTCACTTCTCTTTTTCCTTGGGGTCTTGTTCGGATACTACGTTGTGGCCCCGCTGTCGATCAATTTTCTGGGCAGCTACCAGGTGAGCAAAGAGGTTTTTAACGATATCGACCTGGCGTCTTATATTTCAACCGTGCGTGCAGCTGTGATTGCCTGCGGGTTGATATTTGAGCTTCCTATTATCATTTATTTCCTGACTAAAATCGGACTGGTGACCCCTGAAGTACTTAGAAAATACAGGAAAGTGGCACTGGTTCTCGTATTGATACTTTCAGCAATCATTACTCCTCCCGATGTGGCCAGTCAGATCATAGTGGCCGTTCCTGTCTTGATATTATATCAAATAAGCATATATATTTCCAAGGTCGTTTTAAAACGGGAAGCTAAAAGAGCTAAGAACTATGCCAAATAAGGTCGATGAATTTAACCGGTACAGAGCCGAAATGAACCAAAGGCTGCTGCAAGCCGATGATAAAGTCTTAAAACGTATTTTTAACCTCGACACCAACGCCTATAGCGAAGGCGCACTCTCTGTTAAAACCAAGGAATTGATGGGACTGGTGGCCTCGGCGGTACTTAGATGCGACGACTGCATAAAATATCATCTCGAAAAATGCAGGGATGAAGGAGCGACGAAAACCGAAATAATGGAAACCCTTAGTATTGCAACTTTAGTTGGAGGCACCATTGTGATCCCGCATCTCAGGCGGGCCTACGAATATTGGGAATTGCTAGAAAACCGTTAGATTTTCTTGAAATTTCGAAACTACAGATCGCTTCAAAACATTAATTATCCGTTAATTCGAATCGGGAATAGCTAATATATATGTAGTTTTGGAACCATTCACAGATGAAATTAAGAGCTGAAAAAATAATGAAGGCCTACAGGGGCCGAAAAGTGGTAAAGGGCATCTCCCTGGAGGTGAATCAGGGAGAAATCGTGGGGTTGCTCGGGCCAAACGGAGCGGGTAAAACCACCTGTTTCTACATGATTGTAGGTCTGATAAAACCCAACGGTGGCAGGATTTTTCTCGACGATACGGAAATAACCAAATTTCCAATGTATAAAAGGGCGCAAAACGGTATCGGTTATTTAGCCCAGGAAGCTTCGGTATTTAGAAAATTGAGTATCGAAAAAAATATTCTCAGTGTACTCCAACTTACCAACCTAAGTAAAAAAGAGCAACACATGAAGATGGAATCCCTGATCGAAGAATTTGGCCTAAGCCACATCAGGAAAAATCGGGGCGATTTATTGTCGGGCGGTGAAAGAAGAAGGACCGAAATTGCCCGGGCACTGGCCACTGACCCAAAATTCATCTTACTCGACGAACCTTTTGCAGGCGTTGATCCGGTGGCGGTTGAAGACATCCAGCGCATTGTAGCACGGCTGAAAGATAAAAATATCGGTATCCTCATTACCGATCACAACGTACAGGAAACCCTCGCGATCACAGAACGGTCTTACCTGATGTTCGAGGGCGGAATCCTGAAATCTGGCGTACCGGAGATCCTGGCGGAAGACGAAATGGTCCGCAAAGTCTACCTGGGACAGAACTTCGAGCTCCGCAAAAAGAAACTGGAATTTTAATATTTCAGCTACCCCGCATAGTAGTACCATTTATCGGTTGAAGTCTTATAACATATGCTGGACTGATCGAATAATTTGTGCTGATAGACAGCCCGGCAATACTCCCAGAAAAGACTTAACCCCTACTTAATGATCTTGGTTTCCCACCTGGAGACCAGGGAGCTAAGGATGTAGAGGGCCACAATAACCGGAACTGCCAGAAATTTCAAGGTAAGCAGCAGTACCAAACTGATTATCAGAAAGATATACCGCAAGGCGTTTTGTTTAAAACTCCAATCCTTAAATTTTAATGCGAACAATTCGATGTTCGAATTCAACAAAAAACTGCTCAATACGATATGTACAAGTAAGAACCATGGGTTGAGGATCAGGTTATTAATCACATCGTTGCCCTGATATAGAAGGATCAGAGGAAGTGACATGATCAGAAGTGCATTGGCCGGAGTAGGTAATCCTCTAAAAGATTCCATTTGGTCTTCATCGGTGTTAAACCGTGCCAATCGATAGGCCGATGCCAGGGTGATCAAAAAACCGGTGAAGGGCAATAATGAATTTAACTGTAGCGTAGATTCGCCAAAATGAAATTCCTGCCAGGAGACTGCATTCCATCCTCCGGTTTGTGACAATGCCAATAACTGGAACATCACGATCCCCGGAACCAGCCCGCTGGTGATCATATCGGCCAGAGAATCGAGTTGAACCCCTAATTCCGATTGGGCCTTTAAAAGTCTTGCTGCCAGGCCGTCGAAAAAGTCAAAAAAGATCCCGATAAATACAAATAGTGCAGCCCATTCCAATTGATTTTGCATGGCAAAAACCGTAGCTATACAGCCCGATAAAATATTGAGTAGCGTGAGAAAATGCGGAATCTTTTTCTTCATACTGATGTATTTGCGTAAATGTAATATAAATTTAAAACTCCAGGTCTATTCCAGGACATAGCCCACAATTATCAATCTGAGATTTTGCCACTTATAAAAGGCTGGCTGATACATTTTTCAGATATTTGCGTTGCCTAAGGGTGATTCCCCGAGATTGTCGAGTCTGATGCATGTGAAATTCAGTCATTTTATTTTCTTCTTAGTCTTTTGTTTAACCGTAATAAGACTGCCAGCACAGCTATCACCAGAGGCTCAGATAAGTGTTATCACTTGTGGCCCCGGCTCCGAACTATATACTTCTTTCGGACATAGTGCCTTTAGAGTACAAGACCAAACACACGGATTGGATCTGGTCTATAATTATGGTACTTTCAATTTTGATGCGCCTAACTTTTATCTGAATTTTGCTCATGGCAGGCCTATTTTCTCACTTAGCAGGCAACAGTTTGTAAACTTCCTTTATACCTATCAACTCGAGAACCGATGGGTGAAGGAACAGATTCTCGATCTTGGAATTCAAGAGAAAAACGACATTTTTAAATTTCTGGAAAACAACTATTTGCCCGAGAACAGGGACTATAAATATGATTACATCTGGGAAAACTGTTCTACCAAAATACCGGAAGTATTGAGCAATGTACTGGGTGGTGCATTGGTATTTCATGAAGGTCGTTCTCCAAATCCATACAGTTTCCGTGAACTCATGCAACAGCATCTGTACTGGAATTCCTGGGGGAGTCTCGGAATTGATATCGCGCTAGGTTCGGTAATCGATCGTGTTGCCGGTACCGAAGAAACCATGTTCCTGCCCGATTATGTGCTCGAACAAATGAATAATAGCTCATTTTCGAATCGTCCACTGGTTAGCCGACAGCGCACAATTCTGGATCTTAATAACGGCAGCGCTGCCTTTTTGTTTACAACATCGCCCCTGTTCTGGGCGCTCTTCCTTTTGATATTTTCCCTAACTATTACGTTTATTGATTTCCGCAATCAGACGCGAAGCCGCTGGCTGGATTTCATTCTGTTGCTCCTTACCGGTGGAGCTGGTCTTTTGATTACATACCTCTGGTTCTTTTCAGATCATGCTGCAGCAGCCAACAATTTTAATATTCTTTGGGCATTACCTACTAATTTTGTCATCGCATTTTTTATGACCAGAAAGGGTTCTTTAGCAGAATGGTTGCCCCGATATTTTAGAGTTGTACTCTGGTTACTTGTGTTGGTCCCCATACTATGGATCGCCGGCGTACAAGGGTTTCCACCCATCGTAACTGTGATTTTACTCACCTTGGGGATTCGTTACCTGTATCTTGACTATTACTTCAGGCGATTCTACCCTACCTGGCTGAGCGAGGTATGGAAATCAAGAAAGTAAAATTTTATTATTATTCACGTTGAATTTCAGCATTCGGGCTTAATCATTTAATTTTAGGTAAGCAAAAGATTATGGATACCAATATTTATTATTTATTAGCTGGCCTTGTGGTAATTTATGTTGCCGTCAGAATTTACAATCGAAAAGGGAGCAAAAGGAGAAGGTCGAGAAAATTCATGGAGGGATATAAAAGATCAGACAAAGATGAAGATAAGGGCAATAATTAGCGTGATGCTATTCAAACACCCCTGTTTATTGAGCGACTCTTGTTCTTTTTCTAAAAAATCAGCTTATGAAAATATATACAAAAACTGGTGATTCCGGTACTACCGCATTATTTGGCGGGACCCGCGTTGCCAAGCACCACATACGTATCAATAGTTATGGAACGGTAGATGAGCTAAATTCATGGATCGGTATGTTGAGAGACCAGAATCTGGAGGATTCCGATTTGGAAATGCTCATTTCTATTCAAAACGACCTGTTCACTCTTGGGGCTATGTTGGCAACCGATCCTGAGAAGTCGGTCTTGAAAAGCGGTAAAGAACGCCTTGATATACCGCTGATCCATGCAGACGATATCAGAAAACTCGAAGAGGCGATCGATCTGATGAACGCCGAGCTTCCCCCTATGACACATTTTATACTGCCGGGAGGCCATCAAATCGTGTCAAGCTGTCATATCGCGAGAACCGTATGCAGAAGGGCAGAGCGAATGACCAGTCTCCTCAATGAAAATGAACCTTTAGATGAGGTTATTCTGACCTACTTAAACAGGCTTTCAGACTTTCTATTTGTATTGGCACGAAAATTGTCACGCCATTACCAGGTAAAAGAGGTAAAGTGGATACCCTCGAAAAAAGACTAATATTTTCCTATTTTCTTCGTTATCAAATTACCAAATCTCTAAATTGTTCATATTTTATTGGATTTAGAGCTCAAAAAACTTGGACAATTGCCATTAAAAATTATTTTTGCAAAAATTTTAAAATTATAGTAGACCATGTACTGGACATTAGAACTAGCCTCCTATTTAAGTGATGCTCCCTGGCCAGCCACAAAAGACGAGCTGATAGATTATGCTATCAGAACCGGCGCACCATTGGAAGTTGTGGAAAACCTGCAATCTATGGAAGAGGAAGGTGGTGAAATTTATGAATCTATAGAAGAAATATGGCCAGATTATCCTACCGAGGAGGATTACCTCTGGAATGAAGACGAATACTAAGCAATTATATCGTGTTAATAAGATTAAAAAGTCTCTTCGGAGGCTTTTTTTTTATGTAATTTTGACAGTCCTTTCGGGGAACTGACTGCCACCAGCCTTCTGGAATGAAATTTGTACTTCAGCGGTAGTTAGGTTTGGGTCTTCGGTTTAGCACTCTACTCTGCAGGCACAGGCAACAAAACATAAAACATATATGAGTTTACTTAATACCGTACTCAAGACGTTCGTAGGAGATAAAGCGAAGAAGGACGTCAAGGAATTACAACCTTTGGTTTCTGAGATCCACAGAAGTCATGAATCCATAAAAAACCTCAGCCACGATGAATTGAGGGCCAAAACCCCTGAATTTAAATCCAGAATAGCCGAAGCAATAAAGCCCGTTCAGGAGCAGATCGATAAATTAAAGGAAGAGGTGATTAACTCCCAGGATATCGATCGAAATGAAGAATTGTATGGGGAAATAGACAAGTTGGAAGAAGAAGCGTACAAGATTACAGAAAAGACGCTAGACAAACTTCTTCCCGAAGCTTTTGCAGTGATAAAGGAAACCGCCCAGCGTTTTGTAGACAACGATGAAATAAAGGTTCAGGCAACAGAATTTGACCGATCCTTATCTGGAATCAGGGAGTATGTAACCCTCCAGGACGATGCAGCACTTTGGCTGAATCAATGGGATGCCGCTGGAAAAGAAGTCACCTGGGACATGGTGCATTACGATGTTCAGCTGATCGGAGGTATTGCACTACATAAGGGCAAAATTGCTGAGATGCATACCGGTGAGGGTAAAACACTGGTCGCTACACTGCCTATGTATTTGAACGCACTCCCCGGAAAAGGAGCTCACTTGGTTACCGTAAATGACTATCTGGCCAAGCGAGACAGCGCGTGGATGGGACCAATTTTTGAATTCCATGGTCTTTCCGTAGACTGTATTGACCATCATAAACCAAATTCTGAAGGAAGAAGGGCCGCGTATAATGCTGATATCACCTATGGAACTAACAATGAATTTGGCTTTGACTACTTGCGTGATAATATGGCCCATACACCAAACGACCTGGTACAACGACCCCATCACTATGCCATTGTTGATGAGGTCGATTCGGTACTGATCGATGATGCCCGTACTCCATTGATCATTTCCGGGCCGGTGCCGGAAGGTGATCGTCATGAGTTTAACGAATTAAAACCCAAAGTCTCAGAAATAGTACAAAAGCAGCGACAATACCTCACAGGAGTACTGGCCGAGGCCAAAAAGTTGATTGCTGAAGGTGATTCTAAAGAAGGAGGCTTTCTATTGCTAAGGGTACAGCGTGGTCTTCCAAAAAACAAAGCCCTTATCAAATATCTGAGTGAAGAAGGTGTTAAGCAACTCTTGCAGAAGACCGAGAATTTCTATATGCAAGATAATAACCGCGAAATGCCAAAGGTAGATGCGGAATTGTTGTTCGTGATCGATGAAAAAAATAACCAGATCGAACTTACGGATAAAGGGATCGAGGTCATCTCCGGTGATCATCAGAAAGACTTTTTCGTGATGCCTGATATCGGCAGTGAAATTGCCAAGATCGAACAACTCGAACTTCAGATTGAAGAAGAAGCGGAGAAGAAAGAGGAGCTGTTTAAAGATTTCGCCATAAAAAGCGAACGTATCCATACCATGAGTCAGTTGTTAAAGGCCTATACTCTTTTTGAAAAAGATGTGGAGTATGTGGTGATCGAAAACAAAGTACTGATCGTTGATGAACAGACAGGACGAATCATGGATGGACGTAGATATTCAGACGGACTTCATCAGGCGATCGAAGCAAAAGAGAATGTAAAGATCGAGGCTATGACCCAGACCTTTGCTACCATCACCCTGCAGAACTACTTCCGTATGTACAATAAACTTTCGGGTATGACGGGTACGGCCGTTACCGAGGCAGGGGAGTTCTGGGAGATCTACGAATTGGATGTGGTCGAAATTCCTACCAACAGACCGATTGCAAGAGACGATCGTAATGATTTGATTTACAAGACAAAACGTGAGAAATACAATGCTATTATTGAGGAGGTGAGTCTTTTATCAGGTGCAGGAAGACCAGTCCTGATCGGTACCACTTCTGTCGAGATTTCGGAATTATTGTCGCGTATGCTCTCCATCCGAAAGATCCCCCATAATGTATTGAATGCAAAACTTCATAAAAAGGAGGCCGATATTGTCGCAGAAGCAGGTGATTCGGGTGTTGTTACCATAGCCACAAACATGGCCGGACGGGGAACAGACATCAAACTATCGCCTGAAGTCAAAGAAGCGGGCGGACTCGCTATTGTAGGTACGGAACGGCACGATTCACGTCGTGTGGACCGACAGCTTAGAGGGCGTTCAGGACGCCAGGGTGATCCGGGAAGTTCACAGTTCTATGTTTCACTGGAGGACAATCTTATGCGATTATTCGGGTCGGAAAGGGTGGCCAAGATGATGGATCGGATGGGACTTAAAGAAGGAGAGGTCATTCAGCACTCCATGATGACCAAATCCATAGAACGTGCTCAGAAGAAAGTGGAGGAAAACAATTTTGGGATCCGAAAGCGCCTGCTCGAATACGATGATGTAATGAACGCACAGCGTGAAGTGGTATATAAAAGACGACGTCATGCACTACAGGGCGAACGATTAAAAGTAGATATCGCCAATATGATCTACGACACCTGCGAGGTTATTGCCGATACCAACAAGGCTGCCAACGATTACAAGAATTTCGAATTTGAACTCATCAAATATTTTTCAATCACTTCCCCAGTAACTACAGATGAATTCTCGAAACTGGGATTCCAGGAGATCGCGACACTTATTTATTCTGCAGCCTACCAGTACTATCAGACAAAGATGGAAAAAAGTGCTGCTACGGCACTACCCGTGATACGCAAGGTCTATGAGGAAGAATCGAACAAGTTTGAACGAATCGTTGTTCCTTTTACCGATGGTATTAAATCGCTGAACGTGGTAACCAACCTTAAAGATGCTTATGAGAGCCATGGAAAACAGTTGGTGACCGATTTTGAAAAGAACATTACCCTTGCCATTATCGACGATTCCTGGAAGACCCATTTGAGGAAGATGGATGAGTTAAAGCAGTCTGTACAATTAGCCGTGCACGAACAGAAGGATCCCTTGCTGATCTATAAATTTGAGGCTTTTGAGCTTTTTAAGGATATGATCGAAAAGGTCAACAAAGATGTCGTGTCCTTTCTTTATAAAGGCGAGTTACCCTCGGCTGATACCAGTGAAATACAGGAAGCCCGGCAAGTTAAGCGACCTAAAGAAAAACTGAAGACCACCAAAGAGGAGATCCCGAACAGCGATGAATTAGCTGCAAGAAACAGGGCGATTTCGCAAAACCAGGGTCAACGCCCCTCGGTTACAGAAACGATAACACGAGAGAAGCCGAAAATTGGACGGAACGAACGTGTTACCATTAAGAATGTGATGTCTGGAGAGAGCAAAGTGGTGAAATTTAAACAGGCCGAGCCTCTGATAGACAGAGGAGAATGGGTGCTTGTAGATTCCTAAATCGTAAATTTTATTGATTTTAAGGGACCTCAAGGGGTCCCTTTTTGCGATTATGCACTGTTGATTGTTTTGTGTAAAAGTCGGTTAAAAATTTTCCGCTTCATCTTGCCCTGTATAGAGAAACATGGTTAGCTTTACCATGAGCTCCAATTCCTGCTATAGTAAACCGATATTATTATGGTTCCAGATAGTATAAAAACCTAAACAGTGTTGATGCACGAAACCGAGCCCGATCAAACCGAATTACCAAAAAAAAATACCCAATGGCCGATAGCTACTTTGCTTTCTCTGGCCATCTTAGCGATAGCTGCTACCCTGGTTTACAGATTTTATTTCGGTCTTTTTAATACGGCTACCCTGGTTGTCCTTTGTATTGCATTGTTGCTGGTAGTCCTGGCTATGGTAGGCATATTAATGAGAAGAAAAGTACAAATCCGGGAGGCAGTGGAGCGACGTTCAGAATTGGAACAAAAACTTCATGAAAAGGACATTCTGCTAAAGGAAGTACATCACAGAGTAAAAAACAATCTGCAAACTGTTTGCAGCTTATTGAATATGCAGTCCAGGGGTACCGAAGATGAACAGATGAAAAACCTTATCGGCAGCAGTCAGAATCGGGTTATGGCCATGGCAATGGTACACGAGATGCTCTACTTGCGCGACGACCTGTCTACAATAGACTATAAGCCATATGTATTCAAACTTACAGAATACCTGGTAAAATCGGTTAAAGGCCCCGATAGTAAAGTGAAACTGGCTATAGATATCCCGGAAATAGAGTTGGGCATCGATACGGCCATCCCATTAGGACTTTTGATCAACGAAACCATCACCAACTCCCTCAAATATGGCATTAAGGACGATGCTGAAGGTGAAATCCATATCGAGCTCAAAAAGGAGGACGAGAACGGTTATGTACTTACCATCGGGGACAACGGCATTGGAATTTCAGAAACTGTTGACCCTAAAACCACTAAAAGTCTGGGACTCAAACTAATTTATAATCTGGCCCGTCAGCTAAAAGGTAGTATCACCAGGGATTGGTCTAGAAAGGGGACTAATTATATCGTGAAATTCAAAGATATAGGCCATGAACCCTTCCATAACATGGCCTGATAGAGGAATATAGTAGCAGAATTTATCTGTCTTCGCTTTTTGGCTATATTTAGCTTTTCTAACCAATTATCCCGATTTCATGTACAAAGCGATTTGTGTTGTTGCCCTTATGATCGGTTCAACACTATATTCTCAAGACTACTTCCTCAAAAAATATGAGCCCTATAATTCGGAAATCCCATCACCTGAAGACTACTTGGGTTATGGCATTGGAGAGCATCATACCCGCCACGATCGGATCGTAGGATATTTAGAATTATTGGCTTTAAAGTCTGACCGTGCCAGTCTGCACGACTATGGCAAAACCCATGAAGGACGCAGATTGGTGATACTTAAAATTTCGGATCCTGGCAATATGAGTCAACTGGAAGAGTTGCAGCAAAAGCATTTGGCTTTTACCGATCCTGCCCGATCGGAAAGCGGGTATGATGAACTACCGGTGTTTATCAACCTTGCATACAATGTACATGGGAATGAACCTTCGAGTTCAGAGGCGGCCATGCTTACGGCTTATACTTTTGTGGCCTCAGACAACAAAGAGATCCTCCGGTACTTGCAGAATTCGGTGATTTTCCTCGATCCTACCATCAATCCTGACGGTCGGGACAGGCATACCCAATGGGCCAATACGTATCAGGGAAACCCACTGGTTGCGGATCCACAGGATGCTGAACACAATGAATACTGGCCGCGTGGACGAACCAACCACTATTGGTTTGATCTTAATCGCGACTGGCTCCTGGCCATAAATCCAGAGAGCAGAGGCAAACTCAACTGGTACCACGAATGGTATCCAAATGTGGTCACAGATTTTCATGAAATGGGCACCCAGAGCACCTATTTCTTTGAGCCTATGAAAACCAATGGCTCCCTGAATCCGATTATGCCCAGGGAGAATTACGAAGACCTCAACAACTTATTTGGCAACTACTTTGCAAAAGCACTCGATAGTGTTGGCTCGCTATATTTCACTAAAGAGGTTTTCGATGGTACCTATCCCGGTTATGGCTCTTCTTATCCTGATCTTCAGGGCGGACTCGGGCTGTTGTTCGAACAGGCCAGTTCTCGTGGTCATAAACAAAAGACACCATTCGGATATATGACCTTTCCTTTTACGATCCGCAATCAATATATTTCGAGTTTAACTACTGTAAAGGCAGCCACAGAGAATAAGGGAACACTTAGAAAATATCAGCAAGACTTCTTTAAGAGTGCATTGAGCAATGCTTCTAGGAGCCGTACAAAGGCTTATATTTTTGGTGATGCTCACGACGCAAACCGGGTAAAAGCCTTTGTAGATAAGCTTCTGATGCATCGCATAGAAGTTTACCGTACTCAGAATCACGAGTTTGTTGTTCCTACAAGTCAACCGCAATACAGGATGGTTCAGACCTTCTTTGAAACGTACAATGCGTATCGCGACAGCGTGTATTATGATGCTTCAGCCTGGTCTGTAGCTAATTTTTATAATATGAAATACAGGGGTGTAAGCACGTATAACCCCGGGGCACAAATAGAATCTACCGATGACCTAGTCGCTCCCAACACTGTGTCAAAATCTGATTATGCCTATATTATCGATGCCGATGATTATAATTCTATTGCGGCCCTCTATGCTCTACAGGAAAAGGAATTGGTGCTGTCTTCTGCATTCAAAACCTTTACAAGTGATACCGATCAAGGCTTCAAAGATTTTAATTATGGATCGATTATCCTGGCAGTATCCCTCCAGAAAAAGTCGGCGGAGGACATACATCGAATTATAACTGAGGTTCAGAAGAAATATTCCGTTCCCGTATATGCGGTGAAATCGGGGTATCATAGCAAAGGTATCGATCTCGGCAGCCGGCATGTTAAACCTATTACCAAGCCTAAGGCCGCGATGTTGATCGGGCACGGCACCCGATCGTACGAAGCAGGAGAGGTTTGGCATCTTCTTGATACACGTGTAGGTATGCCGATCACCAAAATCCCTTTGCGCAACTTCAAGGAGGCCAAATTAGATCGTTACAATGTGTTGGTGATGATATCAGGAAGTTATGAACTGGATGAAAAAATGCAGGAAAAGATCTCTGCGTGGACCAAAAAAGGGAATACACTTGTGACCATTGGGACGGCCACCGAATGGGTGATAAAAAAGAAACTGGTAGAGGAAACCCTAAATTCCATTGAAAAGGATAGTACAGCGATCCCAGATCGCCAGCCTTACGTTGATGCCGGTGAAAACCTTGGGAAGGAAAGCGTTGGTGGTATTATATTAAGGGCTGAGTTAGACCGCACCCATCCCATTGGCTTTGGTTATCGAGACGGTGATATACCGGTCTATAAAAACAATTCTGTTTGGTTAAAGCCCAGCAAGAATGAATACTCTACAGTAGCTAAATATGCCAAGAATCCTATGATCGATGGTTTTCTCACAGAGCAAAACATAAAGGAGCTGCTAAAACCATCGGCCTCGGTGATTGTCAGTAAATTGGGTAAGGGAAGAGCAGTTCTCTTT
This sequence comes from Flavobacteriaceae bacterium, assembly GCA_965212205.1. Lineage (GTDB taxonomy): Bacteria > Bacteroidota > Bacteroidia > Flavobacteriales > Flavobacteriaceae > JAHEJJ01. The sequence goes on along the minus strand of CBDBUX010000011.1, from coordinate 513,750 downwards.
GCAGACAATCCTAATTTCAGGGGTTCCTGGTATGGGACCAATCGACTTTTCCTGAACGCCTTATTCCTGGGGGATAAAATAGAAATACCGGAAGAAGAAAAAGACTAAACTTTGATTAGCGGTATAATCATAATGTATTAAATCGATGAGAGAATTAAGATACTTATTGGCAATGACCTTTGTCTTTGCCCTATTCGGCTTACAAGCCCAGGAAACAGGTGAAGGGCCTTTTCCTCAATTGATCATTAGAGGAGTAACCCTGATCAATGGGAATGGATCTCCTCCCCTGGGTCCCCTAGACATTGTGGTTGAGGGCAATCGTATTACGGAAATAAAATCGGTGGGTTATCCGGGTGTCGACATTGAACCATCTAAAAGACCTGTGCTGAAAGCTGGAGGCAAGGAAATAAAAGCAGATGGTATGTACCTGCTTCCGGGATTTGTAGACATGCACGGACATATTGGTGGCGAAGCTCAGGGAGCAGAACCGGAATACGTGTTCAAGTTGTGGATGGCCCATGGAATCACTACGGTCAGGGAACCCAGTGGCAGGGGTGTCGATTTTACACTCGACCTGAAAAATCGCAGTGCCAAAAATGAAATTATAGCCCCCAGAATTGAGGCCTATACCGGTTTCGGGCAAGGCAGTGATCAAAGCATCAGTACTGGTGAAATGGCCAGAGAATGGGTTCGACAAAATGCTAAAAAAGGTGCAGATGGCATCAAATTCTTTGGCGCCCCGCCACAAATTATGGCTGCGGCATTAGATGAAAACAAAAAACTGGGACTGCGTTCTGCCTGTCATCATGCGCAGCTAAATGTGTCGCGTTGGAATGTGCTCCACTCGGCCAGAGCCGGATTAACCACCATGGAACATTGGTATGGTTTGCCTGAAGCCCTTTTCGAAGACAGGACCGTACAGGATTATCCTCTAGACTATAATTATAATAACGAGCAACACCGCTTTGAAGAAGCCGGAAAACTTTGGAAACAAGCAGCAGTACCCTATTCGGATCACTGGAATGGGGTGATGAACGAATTGTTGAGTTTAGATTTCACGCTAGTTCCCACTTTTAATATCTACGAAGCGAGCCGCGATCTGCACCGGGCCAGGCGAGCCGAATGGCACGAGGACTATACCCTCCCGTCACTATGGAAATTCTATCAACCCAGCAAGATCTCTCATGGCTCTTACTGGCATTTCTGGGGAACGGAGCAAGAAGTGGCCTGGAAAGAAAATTACCGGCTCTGGATGACTTTTATCAATGAATATAAGAATCGCGGTGGCCGCGTATGCGCCGGGTCTGATTCGGGATTTATTTTCCAGCTATATGGATTTGCCTATATCAGGGAGTTGGAATTGTTAAGGGAGGCCGGCTTTCATCCACTGGAGATCATCAGGGCGGCAACGCTAAATGGCGCGCAGGCTTTAGGTATGGAAGACGAAATTGGTACGGTGGCTGTGGGCAAACTGGCCGACTTTGTATTGATCGATGCCAATCCACTAGAGAACTTAAAAGTGCTCTACGGCACCGGAGCGATTAAACTAACCGATGAAAATGAAGTGGTGCGTGTAGGAGGAATTTCCTATACGATCAAAGATGGGATAATATATGATGCCAAGGCCTTGCTGCGAGATGTCAGAGAGATGGTCGCGCTTGAAAAAGAAAAGAGTGACTTCGAGATAAAACAACCGGGAATTAAAGACTGATTTTATTCTGATCACGAGCCGATAACCCGCTACAACTCTGGATATACTCAATAAAAAATGACCGGCATCAACGCCGGTCATCTTAAATTAGGGTTACTCTGGTTATAATTCTATTTTACTTCCTCCTCGTTGGAACTTTTAAGGGTCTTAGTATACCCTTTGTCTTGGGGAATAGAAGCATGTTCAAAATTGCAAATACAACGGTTACTGAAATCATTACTAGTATCATAGACTTGGGTTTATGTCAATTTAGGCATACTGCGGCGTGTGAGAAAGTGTAAGGCTTTCATCACTCGATAGTTTCTGTATGGGTAAACGCGCGCAATAATACTCGTTTCTGTTCTCTTAATTTGTTTACTAACGACAGGAACAGCAGGGCGACTATCCAAAACAATATCCACTTTGCGAATTTCCACTTTAACATTCTGTTCCTTTGTTTGAGCCACGGCAATACCACCGTACAATAGTAAGATCAGAACTAAGGTTCTCGTTACCTTCATTTTCACTAGTTCAGCTTACTATAAATTTAACGACCAAGCTTGCCATAACGCTTTTAAAATCGGTCAAATCCACTTATTATCGGCCTTCGGTTTAATTGCAGATCAAGTGTCTGATAAGATCGATGAACACCCATCTGAGGAGCTGCCAATAAGCGGCATAAATCGTCTTTTATCGGGAACTGGTGTCCCTGTTACTCATGAAACATCCTAAAAGGAGCTGAAGATCAACTAAGTTCGTCCCGAATAATCTATCTTAGGAGAACAGGAACACTATATATTTTGACCATGAAAAAACAAATTCCATCTTCCAGACGAAGGCAATTTTTTAAAGAAGCTGCAGTACTGACCACCGGATTTCTTGCCGCACCTTTAATTGCTCATGCTTCTCAAAACAGAAAGATATCAACCGATAATTTATACCTCCTGGGGCCTATGGAGGGATTTTCGCCCCATGTGGGCGCATTGCTCTCCTCGATGAATATGATGCGCGCCTGGGTTGTGTATCAGGTGAAAGACCTCACCGTAGAGCAACTCGATTTCCAGGTAGATGAGGAGTCTAATTCTATAGGGGCTATGCTATGGCACCTTGCGGCTACCGAAAAATATTATCAGTTAAACACTTTCGACCAAATGGCATGGGGGACATGGAGCGATGAAATTAAAAAAGAATGGGATTTGCCAATGGGTCTGGGGGCCAAAGGCCGAGATGAGATCAAGGGAAATCCTATTGACTTTTATCTCGAAAAATTGGAAGTCGTTCGGTCTGCGACTAAAAAAGAATTTGCGAAAAGGGACGATGACTGGCTATTCGAATCGGAAGCGTTTTTTGAAGAAAAGCCCACCAATAATTATGCGAAATGGTTCCATGTTTGTGAGCACGAATCTAATCACAACGGACAGATTAAGTTTATCAAAAAAAGACTTCCTTCATAAGGGTTATTGGTTACCGGTATTAACGAACTTCTTTTCTCAGTACTTCCAGTGGCGGACTATTTAGAATACTCCTGCTATTGCTCAAACCGATGACCAGCACCAACAGGGTAATACCCGGGAGCAATATAAAAGGTTCTAGTGAAGGAGTAAACGAAGTTTCAAATGCGAATAAGGCCAGCAATTGGCTGCTAAATAAAGACAACACAATTCCGACACCACTGCCCAACAAGCCGAGATACAGATATTCGAGCGCTGTAATTTTCAGGATTTGATTTGCCCTTGCTCCGATGGTACGTAGCAAAACACTTTCTCTCATGCGTTGATACTTACTGGTACGGACGGCTCCAATGAGTACCACAATACCGGTAAGGATACTAAAAAAGGCCATAAAGTTTATAACCCAACTGATCTTGTTGATGATGTCTTCTACCAATCCCAGCAATTGGCGGATATCTAATATAGACACCGTGGGAAAGGCCTTTACAAGATCCTGCTGAAGTGCCGCGGAAGCAGCTTCATCTGGGGCATGAGTGGTGATCACATGGAACTGAGGTGCAGTTTCCAGCACTCCGGTGGGAAATAGCACCGAAAAATTAAGCTGCATCCGGCCCCAGTTTACCTCCCTTAAACTGGCTACTTTGGTATCCATTAATACGCCCTGAACATTAAAAACTATCCTATCCCCTACCTCGATCAATGCATCCCTGGCGACATTCGCAGCAATGGAAATAGGTATTGGGCCTTCCCCCGAATATTTACCAACAAAATCGCCTTCAACGAGTGTTTCCGATTCGATCAGAGAATCTCTAAAGGTGACCCTGAATTCATGATATAACACCCATTTATTCATCTTTGTGGTACTGTCGAGGCGGATCGTATTCACCGGAATATCATCAATGCTGCTGATCCTCATAGTCACTATCGGAATATTATCGATAACGTCTAGACCGCGGGGTTCTATATGATCTACTACAGCTTCTTTTTCTTCGGTCTGAACATCGAGCAAGATAATATTCGGGCTGTTCGAATCTTGCTTAAATGCTGTCGATGCCAGTAACATATCTTTGGTAAAATACAGTGTGCTGATCAGAAATGTACCCACGCCGATGGCCAGCACCAGAACCATGGTCTGGTTTTGTGGACGAAACAGATTAAGCAAGCTCTGACGTGCAATAAACCCCCAGGAATTTGGAAAATACTTTTTCAATCCTTTCATCATCAGCGTTGCAATTCCACTCAGGATCAGGAAAGTAACCAATATTCCTATAACAAAGGCCAGGGCATATTTCCAATTCCCCAGCAACCATAGCGAGAATCCAAAAATGAATACTAAAATGGCCAGGAGGACATAAATTGCAGTCTTACGGACCCGCGCAGGGTCTTCGTCTTTCACCCTAAGTACTTGCAGGCTGCTCACAAACCAGGTGTTTAACAGCGGCAACATGGCAAATAACACCGAGAGTGTTATTCCTAAAAGCAAACCGAGGAAAATAGCCTGTGGTACAAGACTTATCTCGAGTTCAAATGGAAGAAAATCTCGGATGAGTAGCGGGAATAATTCTTGAAGCAGTATGCCGCCAAGTGTTCCGATCACTCCACCCAGGAGTCCCATCCCGGCAATCTGAATGAGATAGATCTGAAATGTTTGCCTGCTGGTGGCTCCTATACATTTCAAAACGGCCACCGATCTGAGTTTTTCCTTGATATAGATATGAACTGAACTCGCAATACCGACACTGCCCAGGAGAAGGGCCACAAAAGCCACCAGGTTAAGAAACTTACCAAAGTTGCCCCATCCGCGTCCAAGACGTCGACTCACATCGGTATGGGTATCCATATCGGCTTCCTCTGCGTCCAGCATCGGATCTACTTTCTTGTTTAACAGCTCGAGGTCTGTCTCTTCGGACGCTCGAAAATAATACCTGTATTCCTGGCGGCTTCCGGTTTGCAATAATCCGGTCTCGTCAATAACCTGGTAAGGAAGGATCACCGGTGGTGCCAGAGTACTCGAAGTAGAAGTACCGCCGGGGGTTGCCTTTAATGAGCCGAGAATTTGAAAAGTACTTCGGCCTACTTTGATACTATCACCTGCTGTTAGCCCATACTGGATCATGGCGGTGGCATCTACCAGTGCTCCGTTATGCTTCTGATATTGTAAGGCGGCTTCCGGCGGATCTGTTTCAAACCCGCCATAAATAGGATAATTTCCTTCAATGGCCTGAACCCTAACAAGTTTAGAGGCATCGGCTTTAGGAAAAAAGGCCATAGAAGCAAAATTTACCTCCATCCCTTCTGCTCCACCAAGTGAATCTATGATCTGCATCACCCGTTCATTGGGTAACTGCCGGCTATCGATCAGATAGTCGGCACCCATCAAGACTTTCGATCTCAACGCAATATTGTTCTGCAGGTTTTGACTAAATGATTGTATCGCCACTACCGCTGTGATACCAAGAATGATAGAACCCATAAAAAGCCCTAGTCGGGTACCACTGGCTTTTCCATCGCGCCATGCCATGGTAAACAGCCATTTTCTGCTTGCTTTAGATTTTTTTAGGTCTTCTTTTACCATACTGTGGTTCGAGCCTCTTCAAGGATTTTACCTCCTTTCAATCGGAGAATATGCTGATTCTTCCTGGCCAGCTCCAGGTCATGAGAAACGATGACCAAGGTAGTTCCCGCCTCTTTATTCAGGTCGAACAACAGTTTAATGACTTTTTCACCGGTTTCTTCATCCAGGTTTCCTGTGGGTTCATCTGCAAATAATATTGAGGGTTTATTGCTAAAAGCTCTGGCTATGGCTACCCGTTGTTTTTCTCCGCCCGATAATTGGGAAGGATAGTGTTGGACCCGATCGGCCAGGCCTACTTTGGCCAGCAATTCGGCAGCGGCAACTGAGGCGCCTTTAACCCCTTGTAACTCCAATGGCACGCTAACGTTTTCCAGAGCAGTAAGAGTAGGTAATAGCTGAAAATCCTGAAATATAAAACCTACTTCCTCATTACGGAGCCTGGCTCTTTGATCTTCACTCAATGAATTGAGTTCCCAGCCACAGAGTTCCACCCCTCCGGAATCAGGACTATCCAGTCCGGCACAAAGGCCAAGAAGTGTAGTCTTACCGCTTCCCGAGGGCCCTACAATGGCCAGGGTTTCACCTGCTTCAAGTTCAAAATTGATATCGTCTAACACCGTAAGCGACTTGGCTCCACTGGTATAGGTCTTCCCCAGCTTGCTCGCCTTTAATATCTTTGTCATAAAATTATTCGTCCTGTTTCAAAAAAGAACTTAAATTAAGGAATTGTATTTACTATTGGTCTTCAATCCCATGCATAAAATCTTAAAATTTCGTTATTTTTTTCTTCTTCTTTTATTTATCGAATGTGCAGATAAAAATCCCAAAAAGCCCGGCGCCAATTCATCGGATGCCCAAAATACCACTACCGAGATTTCAACCCAGGCCAAAAACAAGGTCATCGTATTTTTTGGAGACAGCCTTACGGCAGGTTATCAGCTCGATCCTCAGGAGGCTTTTCCTGCGTTAATTCAACAGATGATCGATTCGTTGCAATGGGGCTATACCGTGATCAATGCTGGTCTAAGTGGTGAAACCACCTCCGGTGGTCGAAACCGGATCAAATGGATACTAAATCAAAAAACCGATGTCTTTATCCTCGAGCTCGGCGCTAATGATGGCCTGAGGGGAATCCCGCTTTCCGAAACAAGGGAGAACTTACAGGCGATGATCGATACCGTTAAATCGAGAGATGCAGACACCAGGATTATCCTGGCAGGCATGCAGATCCCTCCCAATCTTGGGCAGGACTATACCACTGAATTCCGCCAGATCTTTGTCGACCTTGCAGAAGAGAACCAGCTTCCCCTGATTCCTTTTTTATTGGAAGGCGTTGCCGGCAATCCAAACCTCAATCTGGCCGATGGTATTCACCCCAACATTGAAGGACATCGAATTGTAGCTAATAATGTCTGGAACACATTGGAGCCTGTAATACGACAATAAATAAAGAATAATGGAAAATATAATTGAAAGCCTGAGCTGGATCGATACCATCGCAAGTACTATATGGATTATCCTGAGCGTGATCATGTTTTGGATACTTTATAAAGTATATGAAACTCATGGAAGCTCGCACCCCACTTTTTATTTCGGGATTTTTCTGCTGATAATGGTATGGTTATATCCGGTCTATACCTTTTTATTTAACCAGCTGGAGGTGGGATTTGTGGGTAATGTGCTCACTTTGATGCTCACACTGATGTATATTAAAAGACTCAGGGCTGTCTCAGTATCCGTATCCCGGTTAATGATCCCCCAGATCGTTTGGTTGGTCTTAGCTACTTTTTATGTGGGATGTATGCTAGTGTTTAAGTACCAGAACGCCTGAAGAATTACGCCAGTTTAGCTCTGTTTCTTTTTGTAGTGAAGTTTAAAGCTTTTTTGATCCTGCTGTTAGGCCTTCTGTACAAACGAGCGATAGCGTTGTCTTCCTGAGTGATTTGAGTTACAACTACGATCTCAGTCTTAACGGTCTCAACCTTTACTTCTTCGGTCTGATTTTGAGCCTGAGCAGTCAGTCCGATGAAGAGGATAAAGATGATGGTTACTATTGCTTTCATAACTAAGGGCGTTTTATATATATAAAACGGCCCTATAGCCTCAAATCGAGGATGTAATTCGTCGAAGAACCCTTATTTTTCGGTATCTGGCAGAAAGTCGGTTGAAGTGCAAAAAACTATCGGTGAACGGATCAAAACCTCAAAACATCTGACCGACAAAAGGTGTATTTGATCGTGAATTGGTAAGCTTAAATTTCTATTTTAGTACATAAAAATTGTATTAGTACTATCGAAAAATGAGATCATGAATAAATTTATTGCCGGATTATTGCTCCTGACAGCCATATTGGCTTGTAAGCAGGAGGTAAAAACAGGAAAGAACGCCCGGGCGATGCAGGTTAATTCTATATATACCGATTCGCTAACGACTGTACTTGCCAAAATCCACGAAAAAGGAAAGATCAATGGCCTGGGGGTGGCGGTTATAGACTCTGGTGGAATTCGTTACGAAAAGGGATTTGGCCTGATGGATATAAAATCAAAGAGATCCTATACACCGGAAACCGTTCAAAATATCGCATCCATTTCGAAAACTTTTATCGGTATTGCACTGATGAAAGCTCAGGAAATGGGGTTTCTCCGTTTAGATGACCCGGTAAATCTTCATCTTCCTTTTAAAGTAATTAATCCGCATTTTCCCGCCGATACGATAACGATCAGGCAGTTAGCCTCACATATTTCGAGTATTCGGGACACGGATGTTTATAACGAAAAGGCATATGTATTAAAAGAGGCGGTGGCAGACAGCCTCACCACCGTGGTGGAAGAGGTACTGAATCCTCCGGCCTCAAAACTGACATTGGCAGAATTCCTGCCACAAGTTCTCTCGGCCGATGGTCAATATTATACCAAAGATGTATATCTGGAAGCCAGACCAGGTTCGAGCTTCGAATACTCAAATATTGGGGCGACCCTCGCGGCTTACATTCTGGAAGTCGCCACCAGCGTACCATTTGACCAGTTTACTACCCAATATATTTTAGAACCACTGGGCATGAAATCTACAGGCTGGTCATTCGAATCCATAGATATAGATCATCACTCCGTATTATATGCAGACCCTGAAACAGGGATCCCACATTATGAACTCATCACCTACCCGGATGGAGGCCTGAGGTCTTGCACCCACGATATGGGCCTCTACCTGATGGAATTAATTCGGGCTAAAAATAACAAGGGTCGCTTATTAACAGCTGAAAGCTACCAGGAATACTTTAACCCGGTGCTCGATGATTCTCATTTCGAAGAGCGTGATGCGGAGTTTCCCTATAATGATGAATACGATATGGGTGTGTTTATAGGCAATAGCGGTACCGGCTACATCGGTCATACAGGTGGAGATCCGGGGATTAGCAGTTTTATGTTTTTTGATCCAAAGACTTCTTTGGGTTTCTTTATGATGATCAATACATCGATTAACGACGAGGAGGGAGTGAATCAGTTATTTGGCACTATGCAAGCTCTGGAGGAATACGGTCCGAAATTGATGACAGAAGCCTCAGATGAATGAATAAAGTCTTGGTTGTTGGGGCCTCCTCTGGCATGGGGCGCGAACTCGCACTCATATTTGCTGAAAACGGCTTTCAGGTTGGTATCGTGGCCCGGAGGGAGTCGCTTTTAACAGAAATTCGGTCCCTACACCCCAACAATATCAAAATCCGGAGTTATGATTGTAGTGCTCTGGAGAATACCTTTGAGCTAGAGCAACTGAAAGATGAAATGAATGGAATTGACCTCCTGGTGCTTTGCGCTGGTAACGGAGAGATCAACAAATCATTGGATTCAGGACTGGAAAAGGATACCAATACCTTAAACGTACAGGCATTTACCGAGATAAGTTGTTGGGCATTCAATTATTTCAAAGATAAGGGTGCAGGTCACCTGGTGGTAATTACCTCGATTGCAGGTTTAAGAGGGGGTCGGGTTGCTCCGGCCTACAATGCATCTAAAGCTTATCAAATACATTACCTGGAAGGATTGCGACAAAGAGCGAACAGATTGAAACTACCAATCTATATTACCGATATACGACCAGGATTTGTAGATACAGCCATGGCCAAAGGTGGAGGTCGGTTTTGGGTTGTTCCCAAAGAAAAAGCAGCTCATCAGATTTTTAAGCATATCCGAAAAAAGAGTGAAGTTGCCTATATTAGTAAAAGGTGGCGCCTCATCGCCTGGTTGTTTAAACTGCTACCGGCCCGGTTGTACAAGAAATTCTAGTCGCTAAAACTTTAATTCTGAACTTTGGATGGAATCTGCAACCCATAATCGGCGTCTAAGGCCTATAGGATAGGCCGGGATCATATTATTAATCTATTTTTATTATATGTGCTACGACATTAAAACAAGTCTGGAAGCCCAATTAAAAAGAGCCCGTAGATACAACGATGACGAGGCGATCGTAGAAATCGAAAAAAGACTGGCCCCCTACATCGATCTTCCGCTCTTCCATGCCTCAGGTTTTCAACATCCAAAGGTCTTGATCTACACGGATGCGGAACCCGAAATACCAGCAGTTGCTACCTGGGGCCTGATCCCCCACTGGGTAAAGGATGAGGTACAGAAAAAGAAAATATGGAATAACACCCTAAATGCCAGGGGTGAGACCATTTTCGAAAAACCTTCTTTCCGCTATTCAGCAAGAAATAAACGTGCCATTTGCTATGTAGAGGGCTTTTATGAACATCATCATCATGGTGGAAAGACATTTCCTTTTTATATCCATAGAAAAGACGGTCTCCCAATGGCCCTTGCGGCTTTGTGGAGCGACTGGCAGGACCCAGGTACAGGGGAATGGATCTCTTCTTTTACCATTGTGACCACCGAAGGAAATCCGATGTTGGCAAGGATCCACAACAATCCGAAGATAAAAGGTCCAAGAATGCCTCTTATTCTTCCCGATGAACTGGAAGATGCATGGTTACAGGCAATTGAAGACGAGTTAGATATCAAATCGATCCAGGACCTGATCCGGTCCTACCCTGATGAGGAACTAACAGCTTACACAGTCTCAAGACTAAGAGGTAAGGAATATATGGGCAATAAGCCCGAGATTTCTGAGGAGATGGTTTATGAAGAATTGGAAGCTTAAATACTATTTCCGGGAATTGATTACGCCAGTTTAGCTCTGTTTCTTTTTGTAGTGAAGTTTAAAGCTTTTTTGATCCTGCTGTTAGGCCTTCTGTACAAACGAGCGATAGCGTTGTCTTCCTGAGTGATTTGAGTTACAACTACGATCTCAGTCTTAACGGTCTCAACCTTTACTTCTTCGGTCTGATTTTGAGCCTGAGCAGTCAGTCCGATGAAGAGGATAAAGATGATGGTTACTATTGCTTTCATAACTAAGGGCGTTTTATATATATAAAACGGCCCTATAGCCTCAAATCGAGGATGTAATTCGTCGAAGAACCCTTATTTTTCGGTATCTGGCAGAAAGTCGGTTGAAGTGCAAAAAACTATCGGTGAACGGATCAAAACCTCAAAACATCTGACCGACAAAAGGTGTATTTGAGCGGAAGTTTCCCGGTCAGATTTTGAGCAGTAAATTAGGATCCGGACAGTTTTTTTGATAGAAATTTCTATCCTGATGAGTACTTACCCCCGGATAGTCGCCCTTGTACCCCTGTAGCTCTAATATGATTTGAAAGTGTAAATGAGGTGCATAACCACCATTTTCCGGGGTATTTCCTACTGCTCCAAGCACGGATCCCTGAGACACAATCTTTCCCTCCGCAATATTTTCCAGTGAAGTCCTGGACAAGTGACCATATAAGGTATAAAACTTCAGGGCTGGGGTCGAATGTACTAAAATGATTGTGGGGCCATAATTTCCATATCCACCATTATTGGCAAAACTGTGGATCTTACCTGACAGGGGGGCGAGCAATGGGGTACCAGCCTTTACCCACAGGTCGATCCCCAGGTGAATATTCCGATCTTGCTGGCCTGCGTGATTAAAATGTGTGCTATTTTGATAAAGGTTGCGTCGTTCCAGATAACCTCCATAGGCTATATCGGCCTTTTTACTATACAAAACAGCATCGATATAGGCCTGACACTGCAGGGCATCGGTGATATCATAGTCAGAAAGCACTTCATTTTGTTGCGAAAGGTCTAATCTTGTGTATACGGGATGTGATCGCCCGATATCTACTATGTTCAATCGGGTTTTCGAGCAATTATAGATAATTTTTTCCTCTTTTGTCATTTATCGGAGTTAAGCCCGACTCAATATAGGAAATTCTTATGCTGAATTAACAGCATTTTAACCCCACAATAGTTTAGGATTTAAGATTTTTGAAATATCATAAAGTACAGAAAATGAAAAAGTTAAGTATTATATTACTTGTCATGTTCTCCCTGGGAACACTGGCATGTCAGCCCCAGGTGAAAAAGAAAGCTCAGCAGGATGCCCAGGTAGCAGAGGTGGTAAAACCAGATGCCAAAGCCTTGCAGCAATATGAAACGGCTTATTTTGCCAGCGGATGTTTTTGGTGTGTGGAGGCCATATTTGAAAGCGTTAAAGGAGTAAAGGAAGTTGTTTCAGGATATTCCGGAGGACCGGAAGCAGACCCTAGTTATGAACAGGTAGCTTATGGCCGAACCGGGCATGCAGAGGCCGTAGAGGTCTATTACGATCCATCAGAGATCTCATTTTTCCAGTTAGTCCAGGTGTTTTTTGGCTCCCATGACCCAACCAGCCTCAATCGTCAAGGGCCAGACAAGGGTGCTCAATATCGCTCCATAGCCTTTTACAAGGATGAAAATCAGAAAAATGTGATCGATTCCTATATCAAAGCATTGGAAGATAACAAGGTTTACGATCTGCCTATCGTAACCCAGGTAGTACCTTTCAAGGTTTTTTATAAAGCAGAAGAATATCACCAGGACTATGAAAGGAAAAATCCTAATAACGGCTATATTCAAAATATATCCATCCCCAGGCTCAATCGTTTTAAAAAGAACTTTCCTGAATATTTAAAAGAAGAGGCACATTAAAGGCCTGGAATTCAAAGCTATTACAAAGCGACTTTTTAAGGGTCGCTTTTTTTATTTGTAGTGTCCAACATCTATCTTTAGGCATCACCAACCTGGAATTTTTTCGATTATGTTGCCTTACAAATGCAATTCCTCTTATCTGATTCTCATATTCGTTTTTGTTTTTTTAGGATCCTGCAAAGAGGAATCAACAGACACAGAACCCTGGAAGCCTCTGTTCGATGGCCAAACCTTAAAGGGCTGGACTATAAAAGGTGGGAATGCCAGATATGATGTACGCGACAGTCAGATAGTAGGTATAACCGTGGCGAATACCCCTAACACCTTTCTTACCACCGATGAGCATTTCTCCGATTTTATATTGGAACTGGAATACAAAGTAGACCCCAGTATGAATTCCGGAATCCAGATCAGGAGTAATTCTTTCCCTTTTTATCAAAATGGCAGAGTGCATGGCTATCAGATCGAGATCGATCCTTCGGAGCGAGCCTGGAGTGGTGGTATCTACGAAGAAGGTAGCAGAGGCTGGTTACATCCCCTCGTCGATGATCAAAAGGCCTCAGCGGCCTTTAAGCAAAATAACTGGAATCATTATCGTATAGAGGCCATCGGGGACACTTTAAAAACATGGGTGAATGGTGTGCCTACCGCCCATTTGGTAGATGAACAATGCGAAAGTGGTTTTATAGGTCTGCAAGTACATAGTATAGGGGATCCTCAGCAGGAGGGTTCGGAGATCATCTGGCGCAATATCAGGATTATCAAGGATAGTATAGCCAGGTATGGCCAAAGCACTCCGCTGCCTCCGGTTATTACCAAGAATCGGCTGCTGCATGGCCAGGAAAAGAATGGATGGAGATTACTATGGGATGGAAAGACAACCGAAGGATGGAGAGGTGCAAGATTGGACCATTTCCCGGAAAAGGGATGGATAATTGAAGATGGGGAACTGATCGTACTCGCTTCCGGGGGTGGTGAATCTACCGCCGGAGGTGATATTGTGACCGTTGAAGAATTTACAGATTTTGAGCTGGAGCTCGAATTTAAACTCAGCGAAGGGGCCAACAGCGGCATAAAATACTATGTGGATACAGAACTCAATAAAGGTCCGGGATCTGCCATCGGTCTGGAATTTCAGATCCTCGATGATGCCAGGCATGCCGATGCAAAACTCGGTAACCATGAGGGTAGCCGTACTGTCGGGTCCCTATACGACCTGATTCGCGCTAGTCCCGAAAAACATATGTATCCGATAGGAGAATGGAACCATGCCCGCATCATTTCCAATAATAATCATGTGGAGCATTGGTTAAATGGTCAAAAGGTACTCGAATACGAACGATTTAGTCACGAATTCCGCAAATTAGTAACAGAGAGCAAGTATAAAGACTGGCCCGATTTCGGCCAGGCCGAGAGCGGCCCCATATTACTGCAGGATCACGGAGATCGTGTGGCTTTCAAGAATATTAAAATAAGACCCATTGTCAACGAATCATTATGAGCACTAGACGAGATTTTATCAGAAAGACTTCACTGGGCAGCACTGCCCTGGTAGCAGCAGCTGGCCTTTCACCAACATGGCTTTACAGTAAGGGGAATAGTCCCAATGAGCAAATACAAGTGGCAGTAATTGGAGTACGAAGTAGGGCCAAAGCCCTGATAAGGGGTATTTCAAGTTTCCCCAATGCCCGAGTTATCTACAACTGCGACGTAGATAAAACCATAATGGAAGCACATAATCATTGGTGTGAAGAGAAATTAGGTTATGTCCCGCGCCAGGAATCGGATTTTAGGAGAATCCTTGACGATAAGGACGTTGATGCGATATTTATCGCGACACCGGAGCATTGGCATGCGCCTATGGCCATTGCCGGAATGCAGGCAGGGAAACATGTCTATGTTGAAAAACCTTGCAGCCACAATCCTGCAGAAAACCAAATGTTGATCAAGGCGCAAAAAAAGTATGGTAAAGTGGTTCAAATGGGTAATCAGCAACGGTCGGCAGTCACCTCTCAAAGAGCAATTAAGGACATCAGAGAAGGAATCATCGGTGAGGTATACAAGGGTGAAGCCTACTATTCGAACAACAGAGCTACTATTGGGCGCGGAGATTTCATCGATGTTCCTGACACCCTGGATTGGAACCTCTGGCAGGGCCCTGCTCCACGTGAGCAATACCGAAACAACATCCACCCTTATAACTGGCACTGGTTCCGCAAATGGGGCACCGGTGAAATCCACAATAACGGCACACATGAAATCGATATTTGCAGATGGGCACTGGGGGTAGACCTTCCCGAAACTGTGACCGCTTTCGGCGGTAAGTTTTCATATGAAGACGATTGGGAGTTTCCCGATAATATGCAGGTGACTTACACTTTTGCCGACAATAAGTTCATCACCTGGACAGGACATAGCCGTGGACTTATAAAACCTGAACAGCCGGGCCGTGGAGTAACTATATATGGAAGTAAGGGAACCATAGAATTAAGTCGTGATGGTTATAAATTATATGGTCTGGACGGCCGTCCCATCCGCTTTGAGTTCGAGCAGGGCGTTAGTGCAACACTCGACACCATGGGTGGTGGCGATCTGGACGCTATGCATATTGCCAATTTCTTCAACGCGATCATTAAAAATGAAGCGCTTAATTCACCTATTGCCGATGCCGGTATATCTACCATGCTTTGTCATCTTGGAAATATGGCATTTGATGCCGGGGAATCGCTTAAAATTAACCCTTCCGACGGGAAAGTGACCAATAGTGAGAAAGCCATGAAGTATTGGAGCAGAGACTATGAACCGGGGTGGGAGCCGAAACTATAGGCTTGTCTAAGATCAAGGCACCGTACCATGTGCCAGCTAACATTAACGGCTGTCGTAAAGACCCGAATTGGTGCCAGGATATGGTGATAAGGAATAAAATTGTATCTTGGATTAAGAATTTACTGACGTAACTTCATAGTAACCCCAAACCTATGAACTATGAATCGCTTTATCTTGCTGTGTCTTGCCACCGGCCTTTTTGCGTGTGGTGACCTTCGAACAAAGGAAGACCATCAGCTTATTGAGGTCTTTAGAGTAAACCCACCTATTACGATAGACGGTAAAGCCACTGAAAATGCGTGGCACAAAGCCCAATGGTATCCCCTTGATCAAATCTGGCTTGGAGACGCCATGGACCATGCCGATTTTAAAGGCAGGTTTAAGCTTCTTTGGGACCAAAAATATATCTATATTTTAGCAGAGGTCACCGATGATATTTACTATGATCAGCGCAAAGATCCGCTTAAAAGATATTGGGACGATGATTGTGTTGAAATTTTTATCGATGAAGATAATTCCGGGGGCCTGCATCAATACAGCCACAATGCTTTTGCATATCATGTGGCCTTAGATGGAAATGTGGTCGATCTTGCCCCGGACAGAGAAGCCCGATTATACAACGATCATGTCTTTACCCGGATCAGCATCAATGGAAATATAAGTCTTTGGGAGATGCGAGTTAAGTTATACCCCGACTCTTACCTGGACGATGGAAGCAATACTGCTGTACGGCTTAAGGCCGGCAAGAAAATAGGGTTTGCGCTTGCCTATTGTGATAACGACGGAAGCAAGGAAAGGGAAAATTTTATCGGGTCGGTATTTGTAGCAGGAGAAGACAAGAACCAGGGATGGATCAACGCAGATATATTTGGGACCTTGATTTTAATAGAATAATTATTGTCTTAAAGAGACTTCGCTATAGTTAGAATCGATGACGATAAGCTTATCGGAATCTTTGTTTAAATAGTATCCCTGCTGTATTTTTTGTGATCGATTTTCAGAAAGTTCTACAACTAATCCCTCGGGGAGCTCAATGGAACTGTAGGTTCCTGTGGCCCTGATATTAAATGCTGTTTCAGGCAACAAACATTTTAGCTGACCATTTTTCACCGCAATTTCCACCCCTGAGAATTCAGGAGATATAGATTGTATGTCGAGCGAACCCAGATTGTTAATGACCTTGGCCTTTTTCAATAAACGGTTGATGGTGACATCGGAAGATGTGGCGTTGAGTGTTAGATATTTAACATCATTCAATGCGATATCGCCGGAATATTTTGTGTTTAGCTTGCCAACATTCCATTGTTCTACGCGAACAGGAGAATAGGCAGCTACGATATCGGTTTTATCTCCATCGATAGTGGAGGCCAGCAACCTTGCATAGGACAAGGTTGCTTTGATGTCTCTGGTGGTTTCGGCCAGTTTTACCTCGCCATGACGTACGTTCATATTGAGCTTTACCGATTTGGGCATTTTTATTTTGATGGTACGCTTCACCTTATATTTTCCGCTTTTACCATCCGGCGAATAATAATACACCTTAGGGGCATTGACTTTGTCTCCTGATATGATCACATTACGGTGTACACGACGTTCTTCCTCATGCATTTTTCTCGCCTCTTTTAAGGCTTCCTTCTGCAATTGCTTTGCTTCCTTGCGGATCTCCTGAGCCTCTTTCCTCATCTCTTCCTGCTCCTTAAGTCGTTCTTCCCGCATTGCCTCGTGTTCCCGCCTATGTTCCTCCTGGATCTCGCGGTACTCTTCCATATTAGACTTGTACTGCTCGCCCCATTCTTTCATATTTTCTTCCCATTCTTCATCGAAACTCTCTCTGAATTGCTCGCTCCATTCTTCGAGATATGCCTCTCCCCTTTCCTGGTATTCTTCATAATCAAATTCTCCAAATTCCATAGGCGGAAGTGGTGGCATAGGTGGTAAAGCCGCCATTTCAGGCATTTCTGGAAGATCCGGGATCTCTATATCCGCAAAAAACGGGGCAACTTCGGGTATCTCGATCACAAAATCCTGATCCAGCCCGGGAACGCCGGCTAAATAAGGACCCCAGGAAGATGAATTTTTAGTACTAATTTCAATCTCCGTACTGTTGCCCAGGATTTTGATCCCGTTATTCTCAAAATATTGCTGAGCTTCTTCCTCTGTAACTCCTTCCAATTCAATGACCGCCTCTACGGATACCTGATTTTTGTTCCAGGTATCGAATTCGATATCGGTATGGCTCGTATTGACATTGATGACCGTATTTTTATCGACATTAAACGTTTCAGAATAGGTCTTTTTCTGAGTTTGTGCCGTCACTCCTATAATAGTGAACAGCGCAGAAACCATTAGGGTTTTAGATACTATTGTTTTTGACTTGTTCATTGTTTGATGATTTAAATTCATTTAATTTATTTTTTAACTTAAGCAGAAGGTCCAAACGCAATTGCAGGTTCTGTATCAGGGCCGATATCGTCTGATCGTTCGGGCCCATGGTATTCAATTCTTTATTGAGCTCATTATATTCGATATTTAAATCGGACAGTCGTTCCATAAAATGGTCTACCACTTCTTTGTTTTCGGCCGACACCTTGAGCTGTGAAATTTCCAGGTTGATATTGGCCATATAGTAATTTTCGAGCTTTCGAAGATCCGGCGACAAGTCGCCCAGTGATATCCCCTGTTCTTTCTGAGGGTTATCAGCTTTCTCGACTACGGTTGTATTTGCAGGAAGATCCTTTTCCATAGTGTTAAAATAATAGACCCCGATGCCGAGGAGTATTACCACCGAAGCTGCCGCCGACCAAAATCTCCATCTATTATTCTCTTTTACCGGCATGGCAGAATCCAAACGACTTAAAAACCTGGACTCGTGTCCCTTTTTCATCCGATGTTTATAGTCTCTTTCTCCTTCAAAGAGCTCTCTAAGATCCTGTGACATAACGTTTCTCTTTTAATAATTCCTTTAAATAGCCCTTGCCTCTCAACAATCTGGTACGACAAGTGGGCTCCTTCAAGCCCAGAATTTGTGATATCTCCTGGTGATCATATCCTTCCAGGAGGAAAAGCTGAACAACAAACCTGTATTTCTCTGGTAATTGTTGCATGGCTTCTTTTACCTGCTCCATGGAAATCTCCGCTTCAACAGTCCAGTCTTCATCCTCAACAATATGGAGTGTCTGCTCCCGGAGTTCCGTAAAGGCCACCTTCTTTGCCTTTATAAAGTCAAGACATTTATTGATCACTATCCGTTTGAGCCAGGCACCAAAGGTCACGTCGCCCCTGAATTGATCAAGTTTTTGAAATGCTTTGATAAAGGCATCCTGCAGAACATCCTCCGCATCGTCCTCATTTTTCAGGAACCGCATAGCCACACAGTACATCCCGTCGCAGTACTGGCGGTACAGCTTCATTTGGGCTTTACGGTCATTGGCCTTGCATTTCTCTACCAATTCGATTTGAAAGGACAGCTTGGATTCCAATTTAGGCGGATGTTGTTGTTATATTGAAAGACGGCACAAAAAATGTCTTGTTTCAAAAAACAAGTACTTTTAAGAAAAAAAGGGAAACTTTGAATCAAGTTACGATTAAAAATAGGGAATTAAGCCTTACTGCTCTCGATTACGGTGCTGTTATCCAGAAGCTTATGTTCAGGGATAAAAATGGACGTTGGCTGAATATGGTGGCCTCCCTGGACCAGCCGGAAGATTATTTATCCGACCAGATTTCCCTCGGAGCCACGGTGGGGCGTTTTGCTGGAAGGATCTCTGGAGGTGGTTTCAGGATCGGCAATGAGCAGTACAAATTACACACGGATAATGGTGTTCATCTGCATGGAGGTCGCTTGGGCTTTGGCAAAAAGAACTGGAATCTACAAAAAGGGTCACATAATGATCATCCCTGGCTCTTGTTCTCCTATCACAGCCCACATTTAGAAGAAGGTTACCCAGGTGAATTAAAGGTAACGATTCGCTATACTCTAAAAGGCAATGCCTTGATTATAGAACATCGTGCAGTTACCGACAGACCAACGGTTGTGAACCTTACCAATCATAGTTACTATAGACTCGATGAACTCCAGGAGATCGATCATTACAAACTTAAACTAGGTTGTGACAGCATGCTCCAAACCGATGAGAAACTTCTACCTACCGGTAAAATTATCCCGACAAAGGGTACCGATTTCGATTTTCATCGAACTAAGAAAATAGGACCGCTTAGATTGGACACACCTTTTGTATGCGCTATGGATGATGGTTATGTAGGAGAGGTCTATTCAGATTTTTCCGGGATCCGGATGAAGGTAACCAGTAATCAGCCAGCGGTAGTGATCTATACACCTCCGGCATTTGCTGCGATTTGTTTTGAGACACAAAACTACCCAGATGCCCCCAATATAAAATCATTTCCATCGAGCATCCTCAAACCTGGTGAAACCTACCTGAACAAAGCTGTTTTTGAATTTGATTTAGTAACTTAGACCACATAATATTAAGCCTTTCTAGCATGAAAATTTTAAAATGGATTCTTGGAATACTCGCCGCCCTGCTATTGCTTTTCTATTTCGTAGGTATGCCTTATCTGCGGGAACAAACAAAAAAGCACAGTCCTGAAAGAACTTCTACATACGATCAAAATGGTTTTGATCTGGCCGTTCATTATAGTAGCCCCTTCAAAAAAGGAAGGGTGATCTTTGGTGAATTGATCCCTTACGACCAGGTATGGCGGACCGGAGCAAACGAACCCACGGTATTGGAAACTAAAACGGACATCAGCCTAATGAATAAGAAACTTCCTGCCGGTAAATACTCCATGTGGACCATCCCGGGCAGAACGTCGTGGACGCTTATTTTGAACGATGAAATTCCCGATTGGGGCGTAACGATCAGCAGCGGGGGCCGGGAAACGACCAGGGATAGCGAGCATGATGTTTTGGAAGTAAACATTCCGGTTGAAACGCTCGACGCTGTTGAGGAGAGTTTTACCATAGATTTCGAACAGACCGATCAGCTCTATTTAAGGCTCTACTGGGATACGATAAGGATCAAAGCACCGCTTAACAATTGATATTTGTCCAAACCAAAGAAAAAAGCCCCGAAAGCGATTTCAAAAACCCACATCAGACGGAATAACCCTCCTACTGTTTCGGAGTTGACCGATGGTGTTCTCAATGGGGATACCACCCTCTTGGCGAGGGCCATCACCCTTGTGGAAAGTACGCATCCAGACCACCAACAAAAGTCATACGAAATCATTGAGAACTGTCTTTCGAAAAAAACTCGGAGCATCCGAATAGGGATAACAGGAGTCCCGGGTGTCGGCAAAAGTACCTTTATCGAGAGTCTGGGCACTGCCATGACAGCCAAAGCTAAGAAGGTGGCGGTTCTGGCTGTAGATCCGACCAGCAGTCTTAGCAGGGGAAGCATACTCGGGGATAAGACCAGGATGCCCCTTCTGGCTACCGATCCGATGGCCTTTATAAGACCCTCGCCCTCCGGAGATTCATTGGGGGGTGTTGCCCGGAAGACCAGGGAAAGCATTTTACTTTGTGAGGCCGCTGGCTTTGATGTTGTTTTAATTGAAACCGTAGGTGTAGGACAGAGTGAAACCGCGGTACACAGTATGGTCGATTTTTTCCTTCTGTTGAAACTGGCCGGAGCCGGCGATGAGCTGCAGGGAATCAAAAGGGGGATCATGGAAATGGCAGATGCTGTCGTGATAAATAAAGCAGATGGTGCTAATTTGAAAAGGGCATTAGGGGCGAAAAGTGATTTTGAGAGAGCACTTCATCTATATCCTCCTAAAGAGAATAGTTGGTCGCCAAAGGTGCTCACCTGTTCTGCCTTAGAGAACCAGGGTATCAGCGAGATATGGGATCTGATTGAGGACTATGTTAAACTTACCCGTGATAATAGTTCATTTGAGAAAAACCGTAAAACACAAAACAAGTACTGGTTCCTTCAAACCGTAGAAAGACTGCTCACTCAGGGATTTTATCAGAATCCTAGAATAACCAAAGAGCTTTCGGAAATGACCCGGAAAGTCGAAAAAAATAAGATTTCTCCCTTCAGGGCGGCAGAAGAACTCCTATCTGCCTATCGGCAACAACTTAAATAAAAAGCATAAATTTGAGCAAATTCTAATATTCCTGAATGGATCTTCCAACTCAGTCACTTCTTTCTGTGGTGGTACCTCTTTATAATGAAGAGGACAATGTAAGCTTGCTAACCCAAAAGATTCACGAAAGCCTAAAAGGTTATAATTACCAGATCATCTATATCGATGATTTCTCAACCGATCATACCAGGCAAAGAATCCGGGAAATGGCAGATGAAAAGATTCACCTTATATCCCTTAAAAAGAATTACGGTCAAAGTCTGGCACTTGCGGCAGGAATCGATTATGCCCAAGGCGAGTATATCATCACTATGGATGGGGATCTTCAAAACGATCCCAGTGATATACCTCAGATGCTGGGTCCTGTAATAGATGGGGAATATGATGTGGTAACGGGCATAAGACAAAAAAGAAAGGATTCCCTGCTGAAAAAAATACCTTCTAAAATTGCCAATTTCATGGTACGAAGGGTTACTAAACTCGATATCAAAGACAATGGATGTGCCCTTAAAGTATTTACAAAAGACATCGCTAAGGAATTGAATCTCTATGGTGAAATGCACCGTTTCATTACGCTTTTAGCTCATCTGGAAGGCGCTCAGATAAAACAAGTCCCCGTAAAACATCATGCACGACATGCCGGCACATCGAAATATGGGCTGGAACGCGTTTTCAAAGTAGTAGCCGATATGATGCTATTGCTATTTATACGGAAGTATTTTCAAAGACCGATACATCTTTTTGGAATATTGGGTGTGCTATTGGTTTTTTTAGGCATAGGCATCAATGTCTACCTTTTCGCCATTAAATGGGGTTTTGGACAGGATATCGGCAACAGGCCCTTATTGATTTTCGGGATGATGTTCATCCTGGCCGGAATTCAGTTGTTTACCATTGGTATAGTGATGGAATTGCTCATCCGCACATATTACGAATCACAGAACAAAAGACCTTACCGTATTAAAAACATCCGAATTGGTGGAAAGACAACGTAAACGTCTGATAACCCTGCTCAAGATCGTTTTTAGCCTTTTGCTGATCTACTTTGTTTTTACAAAGATCCAGTTCCGGGAGGTCTGGGAAGTGATAAGAAGTATTAAGCTTCATTTCCTTATAGGTGCCGTTATTCTCTTTGTGGTATCGAAGTGCTTCGCATCGCTAAGGGTAAATCTATATTTTCATCAAATCGGGATAAGGCTCACCCAGCGCAGCAATGGAAAGCTCTACCTCCTGGGTATGTTCTACAACCTCTTTTTACCCGGTGGTATTGGCGGTGATGCTTACAAGGGCTACGTGATCCGGAAGAAATTTGAGGTGCCGACTAAAAGAGTTGTCGCCTCCCTCCTGCTCGACCGTCTGAGTGGATTATTGCTGTTGGCCAATTATGCATTTATACTTGGTCTTTTCATTTCAGCACCAGAACTGCAGGGGTATAAGTGGTTATTTGGTTTAGGTATTATAGCCTCATTGCTGCTTTTTTGGATCTTCAACAAACGCTACTTTGATTACCTATACCAGGTTTATTGGCCATCCCTGGGATATTCTGCCCTGGTACAGCTATTTCAGATCATCTGTGCCCTTTTATTGCTTTATAGCCTGGATCTGGAAGACCACCTCTTATCTTACCTATTCATCTTCCTGGTATCCTCAGTGGTGGCGGTGCTCCCGCTCACTATAGGAGGGATTGGCAGTAGAGAAGTAGTCTTTTTTTATGGAGCACTATGGTTAGGCCTCAACGAAAGCAGCGCGGTAAGTATGAGTATACTCTTCTTTTCCATCAATGCCCTGGTCTCATTTTGCGGGATCTATTATCATTTTAAAAAACCTGAGTTGACGCTTCTGGGCAAATCCGATATAGAAAACGGGGATCAGAACTAATATAAATGCACCAGATGCATTTTATTTATGACTTCCTCTCTGGTTGCCGGGTTTAGGAATCGGCCCTGCAAACGGGTAATCCTGAACTGATCTACAGTATACTGCCGATCCCAGTCGTGCCCGAGTAGTTGCAAAGACTTTAGTTCATCATCGGTGATATAGAGCCATAGATCTTGATGCGTACCCAAATCTTTGAGTTTTAGGTGTTTTACCTGATAACGGTTATAGAAATCCAGTCCCCAGGTATGTCGCTCTGAAAGTTTGTAAATATTATCGACTGGTATTTTTTCGGCACGAACAATTTCAGACATGCTGGAACCTCCCTGGTAATCGAGCAACGAAGGATAGAATTGTAGGTTCAATACCATATTTAAAAGAATGGCGCTACCTACGGCAATAGTTGTAATCCGGCTGATAAAATCCTTGCTTTTCCATGATATGAAGATCAGCACGGCTATTCCCAGGAAGAGAAGGAGTTTACCGTTCCACCCATCGATCTCAAACACCCAGAAACAAATTAATAGACTGGCGATCACCACTAAAACGGCAATGAACAACTGGGAGCCTATCAGGAATTTTTCGACTTTTTGGCGTCCCTCACTTGCAGTTTCATAAAGATAAGCGGCACTGAGTACAGCAAAGAGAGGGATGGTAATATTGAGATAGTGAGGTAGCTTAAACTGGGCGAAGCTGATGAGGATAAAGATCAGCGTTATCCCACCGATGGTCAGAAATTCGTTTTTATCTCTCCGGCCAAAACCCAATCGCACTGCTTCACGCCATCGTTTCGCAAATGCGAGAAGTCCGATAATCGTCCAGGGTAGAAAAACCCATAGATATGTATGAAAGAAAAAGAAATAGTCGCTACTATTTTTTCCTACCCCTTCCCCGCTCAGTCTTTCGAAACTCTGTTCCCAAAGGATAAAAAAGATCCCACTACGTCCTGTTTTGCCCCGTATAAGCTTTTCAGGATGCAGATCGAACTGCTGGTAATACGCATAAAGTACTGGTAATAGAACCATCAAAAAAACTAGTATTCCTACCAGAGATTTCCAGTGAAACAGCCTGTTCCAACTCTTTGTATACCACAAATGGCATAGCAAAGGAAGGCCGATAACCAGAATTGCAATCTGGCCCTTGGTAGAAAAAGCCAGTGCCGCTCCTACGGCACCCAAAACAAGCTGTCCTAACTGGCCGCTTTTGATATAACTCACAAACTGCCAAAGCGAAAAGGCGGTAAAAGCCGTTAGCACAGCATCGGTTCGCACATCGATATTGGAAAGTACAATGGTTTGGGCCGTTAGGAAGATCAGCACGGCGAGTTTTCCAACATTTTTGCTATACAATTCCTTGCCTAGTCCATAGCAGCTGATTGCACCTAATAAAGAAGCCAACACAGCCGGAATGCGATATGCCCAATCCTGTATACCAAAAAGCAAATAAGAAGTGGCCGCCAGCCAATAGTGCAGATGGGGTTTATCCAGATATTCTTCATTGCCTTTTATAAGATTGATAAAATCGTTTTCCTGCACCATTCGCATGGCCATTACCGCAAACTGAGCAGAATCGTTTTCGAAGAGTGTCACCAAAAGACCAGCCACATAAACCATTATGATGAGTACCATAAAAAGCCAGTATCGGAGATTGGATATCATAATGAATATTTATGTACTCCAAAGTTAAATAACCTGTAAAACAACCATCCGAAAAACCCTCCGGCCAGAGCACCAGCGAGGATATCCAATGGATAATGCACGCCTATGTAAACCCTGCTATATGCCACAAGCATGGCCCAAACAAGCAAGAGGAATGAGATAACTCTTATTTTCTTCCAAAACAGCAAAGCGAAGAATACCGCAATCGAAAAGGAGTTAGCGGAATGCGCCGAAAAGAAAGCAAATCGGCCTCCACAAGAGGATTTTACAAGCCGCATCATCCCTGAAAATTCTTCATCGTAACACGGCCTGATTCGCTTTACACCATATTTAAAAAAATTGGCCATCTGATCGGTACAGGTGATCAAAAGTGCAATTGCAATCAACAATACCAATGTCTTTCTGGTACCCAGTTGTTTATAACTCAACCATAAAAGCAATACATAGAGCGGTAGCGCAGACCATTTATCGGTAAGAAACATCCAGAAACCGTCCCAACTCTCAGTTCCCAGGTTATTGAGATACAGAAAAACATTACGATCGAGCTGTATTAGTTCTTCGAGCATTTTATGAATCGTAGCGTGCTACTTCCCTATCGTAAAATTCAGATGCCTGTTCGATGAGTTCTTTGGTCATTCCGGCAAGCTCTGATTCATCTTCCCGGTTGAATTCTTCGAGCCATTCTACCTCGTCGGTTTTCAAATCGATGATAAATCTTGGATACTCGGTATGAACTACAAATACAGAGTCGGGATGATCTGTATTGTCGGCCATTAAGAATTTAGGAATTTGGGTCATGTATTACCTATTGGTTAGCGATAAGCCTTTTACTCATATAATTAAATCGAATATACAACATAATGGCGGATGCCGTAAGCCCCGATAATAGTCCAATCCAGATACCGGTGTTCTTTAATGGAGTGTGCAACCCGAGGTAATAACAAATGGGGAAACCAACTACCCAATAGGCGATAAAAGTGATCAGCGTAGGGATCTTTACATCTTGTAAACCTCTGAGGGCTCCCAGAATTACCACCTGGAGTCCGTCTGAAATCTGGAAAAAGGCAGATACCAGTAATAATTGTGCTGCGATAACCATCACCTCTGTGTTATCGGCCAAATTCACAGGATCATCCAGATCGAGATATATAGTGGGTAGCCAATGCCTTCCCAGCAGGAAGAAAATAGCGAAACCTACCTGTAGGATCAGGGTTAGCAAAAAAATTGAACGTGCAATTCTTCTCAGATCAAAATAGTTCTTAAGACCCATTTGGTTTCCGACCCGGATCATGGCCGCTATTCCGAGGCCCATACCGAACATAAAAGTCATGCTGCTTAAATTTAGCGCAATCTGATTGGCTGCTTGAGGGTTTTTACCCAATACCCCACTAAGCCATATGGCCACGGTGAAGATCATCACCTCGAAAAACATCTGTAAGGCAGAGGGAAAACCAAGGTTAATAATCTTTCGCATAACTTCTCCACTGAGTTGCTTAAAATTAAAGCCGCTCACATAGTCATGGAATTTCGGTTTAATTCTCAACAGATACCACAGATAAAGAAGCATAATCATCCGGGAAGCCAGCGTACCAATCGCCGCTCCGATAATACCGAGTTTAGGAAATCCAAATGCCCCAAAGATCAGGAGGTAGTTAATAACTACATTGATAACGTTGGCAATTATTGTGGCATACATGGGGTATTTGGTCTGTGACAAGCCTTCCGAAAATTGCTTGAAGGCCTGGAACATCACCAAAGGGATCAGAGAAAATGCGACCAGATCGAGATAGGGCATAGCCAGAACAACCACTTCTTCGGGCTGATCCATAAGGTACATCAATGGCTTAAGCAGTAATATGATCCCGAAAAGAGTAAGACCAAGGAGTGTACAGAGTACCAGTCCATGTTTTAAGGCATGTTTAGCAGCAACAGAGTCGTTCGCACCATCCGCTTCAGCAACCAATGGTGTAATGGCAGTCGAAAATCCAATGCCCAGCGACATGGCAATGAATACAAAGCTGTTTCCCAGAGAAACGGCTGCAAGTTCTGCCGTACCCAACTGGCCTACCATGATATTGTCTGCAAATGCCACAAATGAATGCCCCAGCATTCCTGTAATTACAGGAACCGCCAGACGGATATTATACCTGAATTCTCTGGTATAGGCTTTTAGCAAATCATTTGGATTTTAGAGCCGCAAAGATAGCATTTCCTGTTTCACAGAAAGAGGAATCCATCTTCAATCATATTAAGAATCGATTACCTTGGATTCCATGTCATATAATACAGACTTTATTCGGCCTTAGCCTCTTGCCAAAGCAATTCCATCTGATCGATAGACATATCCTGAAGTCGTTGTCCTGCCTGCTTTGCCTTATCTTCCAGGTAACGGAAACGTTTGATAAATTTTTTATTGGTTTTTTCCAGGGCATTTTCAGGGTTTACCTCGATAAAACGAGCATAATTCACCAGCGAGAAAAGCACGTCGCCAAACTCTTCTTCCACAGCCGATTTGTCTGCGGTATGGAGTGCCTGTTTCAATTCACCAACCTCTTCGTTTAGTTTAGCTAACACATCATCGGCCCGCTCCCAGTCGAAACCTACTCCTGCCACCTTATCCTGGATCCGACTGGCTTTGACCAGTGATGGCAGACCGGCCGGTACACCTTCAAGCACACTTTTTTTTCCTTCTTTAAGCTTTATGTTTTCCCAGTTCTGTTTCACCTCTTCTTCATCGGCCACCTCCACATCGCCATAAATATGCGGGTGGCGATTGATCAGTTTTTCTGAAATTCCTGAAGCGACATCACCTATATCAAAGTCTCCCGTCTCTGAACCTATTTTGGAATAGAAGAAAATGTGTAATAAGAGGTCTCCAAGTTCCCGTTTTACTTCATCCATCTCATCATTGAGAATGGCATCGCCTAATTCATAGGTTTCTTCAATGGTAAGATGCCTAAGACTCATCATCGTTTGCTTTCGGTCCCAGGGACATTTTTCCCGTAACTCTTCCATAATCGTCAGCAACCGATCAAGCGCACTTAGCTGTTCTTCTCTGGTATTCATAGCCCGATATTTTGGGTAAATGTACAAAGATGCAAACTTTGTCTTCGGCATTATTTACAGTATTTTTATGAAGTAGCAACTTTCTGATATTATGAAAATATACTCGCTCTTCTGTACACTGTCTCTTCTGATTTTAATACACAGCTGCACCCCTCAAACCACAAGTGTTGATGTGCTTATTAAAAATGCAACACTAATCGACGGCACCGGAACCCCTGGCATAACCGGAGACCTGGCGATCAATGCGGATACCATTTTTTCTATCGGCAAGCTTGAAAACATAAAGGGCAGGACAGAAATAGACGCTACCGGTCTCACGGTTGCTCCAGGCTTTATCAATATGCTGAGTTGGGCGAATGTCTCGCTTATCGAAGACGGTCGTTCTCAGGGAGATCTGCGGCAGGGAGTGACATTGGAGGTCATGGGTGAAGGGCAGTCTATGGGTCCCTTGAACCAAAGAACAAAACAAGAGATGAAGGAGAATCAACAGCATATCCAATACGATATAAAGTGGCAGACCTTGGGAGAATATCTCGAATATCTCGAATCCAAAGGGGTGTCTGCTAATGTTGCCTCATTTATAGGTAATGGAACACTAAGAAATTACGTGATGGGCTACGAGAACAGGATACCCTCTGCCGAGGAACTGGACACGATGAAATCCTTGCTGAAGCAGGCGATGGAAGAGGGAGCGGTTGGTTTATCAACCTCACTTATCTATGTCCCCAGCGGTCATGCGCAAACGCAAGAAATTATTGAACTCGCCAGAATTGCTGCCCAGTACGACGGCATGTATATTTCTCATATCAGAGATGAGGAAGGAAAACTCCTCGATGCCGTCGAGGAATTGATCACCATCGCCAGAGAAGCTGAGATCCGATCAGAAATATACCACTTTAAGGCCTCTGGAAATGCTAATTGGCACTTGCTGGATAGCGCTATTCAAATCGTAAATAACGCACGTAAGGACGGGCTTGACATTAGTACCGACATGTACATGTATAATGCGAGTTCTACGGGTTTAAATGTGGTGCTCCCGCAATGGGCCAAAGAAGGGGGGCACAAAAAGACCATAACACTGATCAAAGACCCGGCGCAGCGGTCTAGAATCAAAGAAGAGATAGACTTTCATGTCCCGGCCGACAAGATACTGTTGGTTGGCTTTAGAAATAAAGAGCTGAGGCATCTCATCGGGAAGACCTTGCAGGAGGTGGCCACCCAAAGGCAAAAATCGGCCGAAGACACTGTACTCGACCTTATCTATGAGGATGACAGCCGTATTCAGGTGGTGTATTTTTCGATGTCGGAAGAGAATATTGAAAAAAAACTGGCACTGCCTTATATGGCCATATGTTCCGATGCCGGTTCATATACCAATGAAGGTGTTTTTCTTGAACAAAGTACCCATCCGAGAGCCTATGGATCCTTTGCACGATTATTGGGACATTATGTCCGTGATAAACAGGTGATATCCCTTGAGGAAGCGATCAGGCGTCTTACCTCATTGCCGGCAACCAATCTAAAACTTTCAAAACGAGGTAAACTACAAACCGGATATTTCGCTGATGTTGTCTTATTTAAGGCTGACAGCATTGTGGATCATGCAACTTTTGATAAACCGCACCAATACGCTACGGGCATGGAGCATGTATTCGTTAACGGTGTACAAGTGATTCGCAACGGTAATCATACCGGAGCCTTTCCCGGCCGGGTTGTGCGCGGACCAGGATGGAAAGGATATCATAAATGAAGAAAAATTAACCCCGTATCTTCCAGATGAACACCAATAAGCTTTTGAAATTCAAAGGTAAATTTCAGAAGTTGTTACCGATTTGATAGTTTTGCGCTTCGAGGTTAACTCCCGATATAATTAGCTTTTGCAAGTGAGTAAAGTACTAATCCTTCAAATGCGTCCGGAAGACGTAGCTGCCGACAGCGAATTTGAGGCCTTCCTTCGGGTTGGCGGCATTCCCGTTGGTGAGGTCGAAAGAATACGTGTTGAACGCCATGTTGATGCAGATATCGATTTAGAAAAGTATTCCGCTATTATTGCTGGTGGCAGTCCCTTTGATGTTAGTATGGATCCGGAACTTAAAGACCCTGTTCAAAAAGGTGTTGAGGAATTTTTTAGCCGGCTATTCGATCAGGTAGTAAAGGCCGATTTTCCCTTTTTAGGCGCTTGTTCGGGTAATGGCCTGCTTGGCCGGTATTGCGGGACTCCGATTTCCGGAAAATATTCGGAAGCAATTGGGAGTGCTGCGGTGACCATAACAGAGGAGGGTAAAAAAGATCCGCTCTTAGGCGGACTACCCGAACGTTTCGAAGTTATGGTAGGACATAAGGAGGCCTGCGATACAGTACCGGAAGGTTCGGTATTACTGCTTACCTCCACAAGTTGTCCGGTTCAGATGTTCCGTATAAAAAAGAATATATATGCCATGCAGTTTCACCCCGAGGCAGATGCCAATGAATTTATCATACGGGTCAAAACCTATATGCATTCCGGATACTTTGCCCCTGAACAGGCCGAAGAGCTCATAAGTAATATTCGGAAAATCGACACTCCCGAACCGAAAAAAATACTTCAGCGATTTATAAAACGATACGGCCGGTTCTGGTAGAGTTTATAATTTACTCCTCCAAAGATGTGAGCAGTACATTTTTAAATCGCACGCTTCCTGTTGCTGCGGCCTGAAGACCAATAAATCCTTTTATCAGACTGCTATCTCTGAGGTCAACTACCTGCTGATCATTTATCCAGGCTGTGATCCTTTCCTGCCGGCAGACTATTCTGTAATGATTCCATCGATCGATAGTTTGGACTAAACTCAAAGGTTTTGATCTTTGCACTACAGCCCCGGTGCGGGAGGACTGGTCTGGATGGCGGTCCCAAATATTGATTTCAAAGCATTCAGAAGCCGATAGAGCCTGCTCCTGGCAACGGATGAAAACCCCTGAATTAACCGCACTATCGGGATAGAAATCTAACTCGAGCATAAAATCGGCATATCTCTTTCTGGTCATCACAAATCCGGAATTGGACTCAGCCGTTCCCTTCAGTACGCCCTGTTCCAAAGACCAAGATGCATCGCCCATCTCTGTCCATTGGCTCCTGTCTTCCGTAAATAACTGCTGGACTTCGCTTTTCTTTGATGTGCAGCTGAAGACAAACGCCGTTATGATAATTGTAAAACAGAGTTGTGGTTTAATATTCATACACCATCAATATCGCAAAAAATTAGTAACCATTCGCGTTGTGAATACTACATATTCATTGAGTCAGGCCAACAAAATTGTTTATTTTTGACGGATAGTCCAGAACCACTTCAAGACTCAGATCCAACAATATGACGAAATCTTCCAAGGCTGATAATCTAATAGAAAAAATACTCCTTTCCGCACCTGAAGTTATGGACCTTACCGATGAAAATCACGCCCGCTTAGTTATAGAGGCTGCCGACCAGATACTCGATACGGAACCAGACTTCAGTAAGATTAGCCAACTGGAAGATGGGTTTCTTAAAAGTACCGAAGCCGACAGTATATTTATTTTGTTGGTATTAAAAATTGTCAGGTCGAAATTGCTCGTGCGAAAGATGAGGGACCCACTTAGTGTTTCGGTGGTATTTGCGGTATACAAAGAGCATAATCGGATCAGGAAAAAGAGCGAACATCCTCATGGTGAAGACTTCCTGATAAAGAAAGTGGAACAACTCCGGTGGTTGTTTTCCGATAACACCAATATTAACTGGCAATTGATAGTAGTTGATGACGGCTGTCCTGAAGGTAGCGGGACTATCGCCAGAGAAATTGCTATCAAGGAACAGTTAGCAGAAGAGGTTCGGGTACTGTTCTTAGCCGATGCCATCGATCAGCGGATAGGACCTGTAGGTACGTTGTCTTCTACAAGCGACAGTCAGAAAGGTGGATCTATCGTTTACGGTATGTGGGACGCAGTACAGAAAGCGGGGACCGAAGGTCATATTGTAGTTTACACCGACGCTGACCTATCAACTCACCTGGGTCAGGTAGGGCTACTTCTCGATCCCATTTTAACCGAAGAGAAACTTGCTGCCATCGGATCGAGACGGGAAACAGACTCCGTTGTAGTAAAAACAGGATCCAGAAACAGCCGTGGTAAACTTTTTATCTATCTCTGGAAAAGACTTCTTGCCCAACTAGGTGATATTGTGGATACACAATGCGGTTTTAAGGCATTTAAGGCAGAAATCGTGGAAGAAATCGCTGATGGGATCCTTGAAAAAAAATTTGCTTTCGACATAGAATTACTTCTCCGCACCCTTTTGATCCGGCAATCGTCTATTGCCAAGGTTGGGATCGCGTGGATAGACAGTGAAGCTGCTTCTACAACAACAGATCTAAGTCCATATCTCCCAATGTTAAAGGCCATCGTGGAGATGTATCGAAAATATGTACCTGCCCTGGAAGAAAGCGACAGGTTTGCCGCTTTTATAGATGCGCTCACCGAACGCGAATTCATGATACTACTCGATTCGATCCCTGAACCTATTCTGGAGCGAGAGCCCTATGAGTTTACAAATTTTAAGGAGGTGAAAGCCGAAGAACTCGAAAAGAGCATTGACCGATGAGCTGGATAAAATCGTTTTCATATGAAGAGGCAGATCGGTCCCTGAAGAAGTTGTACGACCGGATCAGCGGCCCTGATGGGAATATAGACAATGTGCTTAAGATCCACGGACTAAGACCTCATACGTTAAAGGGTCATATGGGGCTTTATAAAAGCGTGTTGCACCATAACCATAATGTACTTCCAAGCTGGTACCTGGAGGCGATTGGCGTATTTGTCAGTTATTTAAATAACTGTGATTATTGCGTAGAGCATCATCTGGTTGGTATCGACCGACTATTGTCAATTGAAGCGGGCAAGCGAATAATTCTGGCTATCAAAAATGATCATCTAGAAGATTATTTCAGTCCAAAAGAAGTCTCGGGTCTGGAATATGCCCGATCTCTAACCCTGAACCTTCAACAATTGACCGAAAAAGATTTACTTCCCATGAAGGCTTCAGGTTTCAACGATGGTGAGATTCTTGAGATCAATCAGGTAGCGAGCTATTTCAACTATGTCAACAGAACGGTACTTGGATTGGGCGTAACAACAAAAGGAGATGTTCTTGGACGTTCCCCTGAGAAAAGTTCCGACACCAATGATTGGGGACATCACTGAACCCCGAAGAAAGGTTCATTTGGGATTATGGGTTCAAAATAACTAACTTCATTCTCAGAAAATTACATCTATGAAAATCTTCCAACTTCTTTTTATATGTTTAATCTCTCCTGCATTCATTCTCGGTCAGGAAATTATTCCCTTGCCTGGTCAGAACACTTCGGGCCTATCATGGGAGGGTGAAGCTTATGAATTCTATTTCAACGGATGGAATACAGAAATAATCACAAATGTTGCAGCCGCTCACCTGGAGGTTTTTACACCCGATCCTATGATTGCCAATGGCACATCTGTGATCATTGCACCAGGTGGTGGTCTCCTGGCACATTCAATCGAAAAAGAAGGTCGGAGGGTGGCACGCTGGCTGAATCAAAAGGGAATTACAGCCTTCGTTCTCCAATATCGACTCTTGCCCATGGGAAAAGATGGAATGCAGACAATGCCAAATGATGAAACAAAGATCATAGAAATGGTTACTCCGGTTCTTCCCCTTTCGATCGAAGATGGGAAAAATGCGGTTGCATATGTTAGGGAAAACGCTCAGCGTTGGGATCTAAATCAACAAAGAATTGGATTTATGGGATTCTCGGCCGGAGGTGCCGTAACCATGGGTGTAGCCCTCGGATCCGATGAAAAGCAAATCCCTGATTTTATAGTACCGGTCTATCCCTGGATGAAGGTTATAGGTGACTATACAATCCCGGAGGAAGTCCCGCCCATGCTGGTGATATGTGCCTCAGATGACCCTTTGATGATCGGTCCGGATAGCATAACGCTGTATTCGCGCTGGATAGATGAAGGAGGCCTGGCAGGCATTCATATGTATACTAAAGGAGGGCACGGCTTTGGAATGGAAACACAAGGTTTACCCTCGGACAAGTGGATCGAACGTTTTTATGAATGGGCAGTAACAGAAAAATTTGTGGAATCAAAGAACCCCAAATAAATGCAGTTCTTCACCTGATCAATGAGAATCAATGGATATTTATCATAAACCAAGCAGAATTCAAATTTGATCCTATCGGGTTTTCTGCCTCATAATAATAGCATACTGACTGATCTAAAAATCACTTTCCTATTACACAAAAAATCAAAGTTGATAACAAACTTCTGAATGTCCATGCCAAAAATAACCTACAGCCTCATCCTTCTTTTTTTAATATTTATCAATATTTGGGTTGCTAATGCCCAGAATCCGAGCAGATTCGAAAAGGATGTCCTGGAATTATCGATGAAATACGACAGTATTTGGGACAGAAGCAGAGAAGCTATTGTATTTACCGGGAGTTCGAGTATCAGGTTTTGGGATACACTTCAGGAGGTCTTTCCAGATCATCAGATCATCAATACGGGTTTCGGAGGATCTCAAACCTCCGATTTGCTTGCATATCTGGATGAGCTGGTCCTACAATACAAACCCCGGAAGATATTTATTTATGAAGGCGATAATGACCTTAATGATAACAAGAGCCCGCGTGAGGTGGCCAGGCATACGGCAGAGGTCGTGGAACGGATCAGAAATTCTGGAACAACTTCTTCCGTGGTACTTATCAGCGCAAAACCCAGTATCCAGCGCTGGCATTTAAAAAGAAAATATAAAAAGTTAAATCGAAAACTAGCCAGGCTATGCCTGAGAGATCCCTTCCTGGAATTTGCCAATATTTGGGACCCAATGTTGAATAAAAAGAAATTGAGAAAAGATCTTTTTATTGAAGATGGCCTGCATATGAACAATGCCGGTTATGATATCTGGTTCCAGGTCATCAAAAAATATATCAATCAAGCTCCTTGAATATGAAAACTTTATCAATATCAATCTTTGCAGTACTGTCTTTACTTATTGGTTTTAATTACGGGTGTTCAACTAAAATTAAAAGACCGGCTGTGGTATTCCCGGATACCAATATGTCCGAATCGCCATTAATACCAATACCCGTTGTGCTGACCCCAACTTTTGAAGCTTTCGGTCTTGATCAGTATACCGCGATTACGACTATTGGGCCAGACTCTGCCATTGATAAATCCGCAAAATTCCTTGCAGAAAAGATTAGAGATAAAACCGGTTTGGTACTCGAGGTAAACCCTGGTGATCTTGAGAATATTGATCGCATGATCTTAATACAGCAAACCGAATTGTCTGGTACCAAAGGTAAAGAAGCTTATGAGATAGAGATCAAAAAGGACAGTATCATGGTTAATGCAGCGCATCCCGAGGCTATTTTCAGGGCGATTCAAACTTTAAGACAGCTTATCCCGGAAACCAGCAATGATACGCTGGCCGATCGATCAATATGGGTTGTACCTACGGGTGAAATTTCAGATGAACCGTTTTTCGAATATCGCGGATCTATGCTCGATGTGGCCCGTCATTTCTTTAACGTTGAGGAAGTAAAAAAATATATAGATCTCTTGGCATACTATAAGATCAATATCTTACATCTCCATCTGTCCGACGATCAGGGTTGGCGAATAGAAATCAAGTCGTGGCCTAAACTAGCCACGGTTGGTGGTAAGACAGAAGTTGGCGGAACTGGCGGCGGTTTTTTTACCCAGGAAGATTATAAGGAAATTGTAGAATATGCCGCCAGGCACTATATGACCATCATTCCAGAAATTGACATGCCGGGACATACCAATGCCGCATCGGTCGCTTATCCTTTTTTAGATGGCACCGGCGATCCGTTAAAACTATATGAAGGCACCCGTGTGGGTTTCAGCACCTTCGATACGCGAAATGACTCGGTTTATGCATTTATCGATGATGTAGTTGGCGAAATTGCCGCTATCACACCTGGTCCATATTTCCATATTGGCGGTGATGAAAGTCATGCCACCAAACCTGCAGACTATATCTACTTTGTCAACAGGGTAGAAAAAATCGTTCAGAAACATGGAAAACGCATGATCGGATGGGACGAGGTGGCAACGGCCGATGTCGATAATAGCTCAATCGCCCAATTTTGGTCTAGTGAAAAGAACGCCTCCCTGGCTGTAAAAAAGGGGATGAAGATCATTATCTCTCCTGCGAAAAAGGCTTATTTAGACATGAAATATGATACGCTTTCCAAGCATGGTCTCAACTGGGCAGCATATATACCGGTAGACACCGCATACAACTGGAGTCCTGAGCGCTACACAGCAGGTATTCCCCGAGAATCTATTCTAGGTGTAGAGGCACCATTGTGGTCGGAAACGATTAGCAATAGCGCCGAACTGGAATACCTTGCTTTTCCCAGGGTTATAGGATATTCGGAACTCAGCTGGACACTTCCTGAGAAAAGAAATTGGGAGGGTTATAAGAAAAGGCTGGCAGAACAAGCCCCTTTTCTTGATCGTATGAATGTCAATTTTTACAGATCGGATCTGATCGACTGGAAGGATAGCAAATACACCTATAAGGAGATCCCTTTGGACTAAGGGGTTTAGGCTTGTTCCTGATGTGAAGCCCGAAGACCTTTATTCATGATCTCCGTATTACTCCTCCTCATCGCTTGAGGTGGGATCATCGAACTGGTTGATCCCGTTATCGTGTAGCAGGTTATACCACTGAATAATCTTTTTGATATCGCTGGGGTAGACCCTGTCTTCGTCGTAGTCGGGAATTACTTCAAAAAAATACTCCTCGAGTTTTATTTTTTCTTCCTTGGGTCCTACAGAGGTTTTACCCCCATTCTCTTTCGATTTGATTTTGGTAAAAACTTCTCTAAGCGGAAGTTCTTCCTCTAGGGTATACACGGCGATTTCCGACAGCAAGCTCACATTGCTATTTATACCCACACTGATCCTTTTTTTATCGATCAGCGATTCTGCTACAAAGCCTGTTCGGGTTTGTGTCAGTAATTTATATAATCCGGGCCTTCCACCGATGGAAAGGATTTTATCTAAACTCATAAGGGTATGCAATTGATGTTGGCAAAGATGGAAATTTTGTTTAATTCGATAGGCTTATCTGCCTTTTTTAACAGCCGGGAACCTCATTTTGTATTCGACCACAATATTTCCCTTTGAAATATTATTGAGCTTCCCCTTGAGCAAACGTCGTTTAAGTGATGAAAGCTTGTCTGTAAACAGAACTCCTTCAATATGATCATATTCGTGTTGAATTACCCTTGCCAGTAACCCGTTGAATGTTTGGGTCTGTTCTTTAAAATTCTCGTCCATATAACGAATAGTGATCGTATCCTTTCGGCTAACATCTTCACGGATATCGGGAATGCTGAGACACCCTTCGTTAAATGTCCAGTTTTTCCCTTCCTCCTCGACCATTTCGGCATTGATAAAAACGCGTTTAAATGCCTTCAGTATCTCTTGCTCTTCTTCTGTAAAATCCTCATCTTCGGCAAAAGGTCCTGTGTCGATAACGAAAAGCCTTATGGGCAATCCTATCTGTGGTGCTGCGAGCCCTACACCCTTGGCTTTATACATGGTTTCCCACATATTTGCGATCAGCTCATCGAGTTGAGCGTAATCCGCGTCTATCGTCTTCCCTTTTTTCCGCAATACCGGATCGCCATATGCAACTATTGATAAGGTCATTTTTCAGTTTTGTCTAAATGGGCTTGTAAGATCAAAATGGCACTCACCTGGTCGATCAATTCTTTGTTTTGCCGGCGCTTCTTTCCAATACCTGAATCGATCAAACTTCGTTGTGCAATTTTAGATGTAAAGCGTTCATCCTGTCGTTCAACAGGAATACCGGGAAAAGCTTTATTCAATTTTCCTATAAAGGTCTTTATCAATGGTTCCGATTCAGAGTGCTGATAATTCATCTGCCTGGGTTCGCCTACCACAAATCTGTCTATCGTTTCTTTCTTCTGGAAATCTTTTAAAAAGTCTATGAGTTCTTTAGTCGGTACCGTGCACAGTCCCGATGCTATTAAATGTAACTCGTCGGTCACCGCAATACCGGTGCGAATTCTTCCATAATCGAACGCGACAATCCTACCCAAATTTTTTATTTGCAAAAATA
This sequence comes from Flavobacteriaceae bacterium, assembly GCA_965212205.1. Lineage (GTDB taxonomy): Bacteria > Bacteroidota > Bacteroidia > Flavobacteriales > Flavobacteriaceae > JAHEJJ01. The sequence continues at coordinate 475,256 of CBDBUX010000011.1, read as the reverse complement.
GTCCATTATTTAATATCGATATAACTTTTGTGTCTATTATTAGCCTTAAGCGTGTATCTTTGCGGAAATTTTTACACTTCCATGACGGAGCTAAGGGATATCGTTGAAAAAGCCTGGGATCAAAGGGATTTATTGAGAGAGGCAGCGGTTCAGAATGCCATTCGTGCAGTCATTGATGCTATTGATAGCGGAAAACTTCGCTGCGCAGAACCATCAGCCGAAGGCTGGAAGATCAATGAATGGGTAAAAAAGGCTGTGGTTCTCTACTTTCCAATTCAAAAGATGAAAACCATGGAGGTGGGCATCTTCGAATACCACGACAAGATCCCGCTCAAAACGGGCTATCAGGAAAAGGGCATTAGGGTGGTCCCTCATGCCGTTGCCAGACATGGTGCTTATATTTCTCCCGGAACCATTTTGATGCCGAGTTATGTGAATATCGGGGCCTATGTAGATGAAGGTACCATGGTCGATACCTGGGCTACTGTGGGAAGTTGCGCTCAGATTGGGAAAAATGTACACCTCAGCGGTGGCGTTGGAATAGGTGGTGTGCTTGAGCCTTTGCAGGCTGCCCCGGTAATAATTGAAGACAACGCTTTTATCGGTAGCCGGAGTATAGTGGTTGAAGGGGTGCATGTTGAAAAGGAAGCGGTATTAGGTGCTAATGTAGTCCTTACGGCATCGACAAAGATCATCGATGTGACCGGCGACACTCCGCTGGAACTTAAAGGTAGGGTTCCCGCACGTTCAGTTGTTATACCAGGTAGTTACACTAAAGAATTTCCGGCTGGCAAATATCAGGTTTCCTGTGCCCTGATCATCGGCAAAAGAAAGGAGAGCACAGACAAAAAAACATCTTTAAATGACGCCCTGAGAACGTATGATGTGGCTGTGTAATAAAGTAGGAAATTTATTATAGGATACAATTTATTGATTTATTTTTTGTTATAAACTAAACCCTATAGACCAAACCCTACCAAATTTTTGAAGTAAAATGAACCGTTCCGACCATAAAATCACAGCACTCATAATCACCTATAATGAAATGGGTTATGTGGAAAACTGTTTAAATTCTATCGATTTTGCAGACGAGATAATCGTCGTAGATTCGTATAGTACCGATGGAACATATGAATATCTGCAAAACCATCCCAAGGTCAAGGTTTTGCAACATCCTTTTAAAAACTTTACGTTACAAAAGTCGTTTGCCCTGGAGCAGGCCAGCAATGACTGGATCTTATTCCTTGACGCCGATGAGGTGGTACCCGAGGCATTATGCGATGAGATTGTCAATACGGTTAAAAGCGATGAACCTCACGTAGCCTATTGGTTCTACCGTCAGTTTATGTTCGCGGATCAACCACTGCGTTTTAGCGGTTGGCAAACCGATAAGAATTATCGCCTTTTCAGAAAGAGCAAGGCCAAATTTTCCGATAAAAAAATAGTTCACGAAACCCTCGAAGTCAGAGGTTCGTCGGGCATATTAAAGGAAAAACTCATACACTACTGTTATAAGAATTATGAGGATTACAAGGCCAAAATGTTGAAATATGGCCGACTAAAAGCTAAGGAAGACTTCTTTAAGGAGAGGACTTTTAATTATGTCTTTTATATTTTCAAGCCATTCTGGAAATTTTTCAACCATTATATCCTGAGATTGGGATTCCTGGATGGTAAAAAGGGAAGAATTATTTGTTACCTCAATGCCCTGGGAGTTCTGGAACGCTACCGCGAATTAAAACAGCTGGAAGCCAAAAATGAAATCGCCTACTACTTGGTGATGCCATAATAACTCCATACCATTTTCTTTTTACGGGTTTCTTTTCTTATACTTTGATTCTTCTGTATGGATTCGGGCGTTTTATAGCCACGCTTGTGGTCGAGATGGACACACACTGCACTATATCTCAATTGCTTGGATTTAATACCGAAGTTGAACAGGCGTTCGCCCAATTCTCGATCCTGTCCGCCATATTGCATCCTTTCATCAAAACCATTGATATTTAGAATGTCCTTCTTCCAACCTGACGAGTTGTGCCCATTCCATGTAGCGTTCGTAGGAGTAACCGCATTGAAGAATTTAGAGATTATTCCACGTGAGGTAAGCTTGTTATTTTTAAAAGTTTTGGGAATCCCTTTATCCTTCAGCCAGTTAATTTTAAAACAGTTTTGATTTATTATATCCTCCTTTGAGATCATTTTGGAGATGTTCATCGGCAGCATATAATAACCCCCTGATATGAAAAATCCTTTCTCCTTGTTGATATAATGCACTTCCACAAAATCTTCCCTGGGAATGCAATCTCCGTCGGTCATTATTATGTAATCAGCGTTGCATGCGGTAACCGCTTTATTTAGAATTCTTGATTTCTGAAATCCATCATCTTCTTGCCAAACATGAACGATATCATAAAAAACCTGCTCTCGTATTTTATCGATAAGTTCGGCGGTACTGGGCCCTGATCCGTCGTCGGCAATGACAATCTCAAAATCTTTAAAGGTTTGGACATTGAATCCCCAAAGAACTTTCTGAAGCCATTCTTCGGAATTATAAGTACTGACAACGACCGAAATTTTTGGTGAATCCATATTAGTGGGCGTGAATCTACAAAAATATAAAAGTCTTATGAACTATATTTGTGCATTAGTGTTTTGCTCCTCATAATCCTTAAGAGTGATATGTGGCAGTAAGCCGTATTACCATTAGTGGTAAAGAATTAAGTTGTATAAAAGGATTATGAAAGTCGTCAAGGAACTACCCCTATACCTCCTCAACAGCATCAGACTTTCGGCCATCCCTGTATCGAGGCTCGGAAACAGATCAAAAGAGACCATTCCAATAATTGTATCCCTGACCTCAATTGAATCGCGATTGTCTTCCCTCCACCTGGTGATTCGAAGTTTACTTACGCAAAGCCAACTGCCGGAAAAGATTGTCCTTTGGCTACATCACGACCTTGAGAAAAAACTACCCCGAAGTCTTAGAAAACTAGAGTCGGATCTGTTCGAGATCCGCTACACCCACCTGCATAGTTCACACAAAAAGCTGGTACACAGTCTGGAAAAATTTCCCGACAAAATTATCGTTACCTGTGATGATGATCTGATGTACCGCACAAATTGGTTATCGCTGATTTATAGAACATCAATTGATTTTCCAGGATATATTATTGGCAACGAAACCCTGCATGTGAACTATGATCAGGAAGGGCAACCGCTCCCCTACAGGCAATGGAAATACCCTGAAAAAAAATCAAAAAACGATAATGCAATTATTGCTATCGGTGCCTGGGGCATTTTATACCCTCCGAAAAGTTTGCATAAAAAAGTATTCGATGAACAATTATTTATGGAACTGGCACCTTATAGTGATGATTTTTGGTTCAAGTCCATGGCCCTTCTCCAGGGGACCAAAACCATTCAGGCCGAAATTACGCCCAAGGAACCCATTCCAATTGCAGGCACACAAAAAATATCTCTGAAAAAAATGAATATCAAAGGTGTTAAAAACGATGTTCAATGGAAAACCCTGTCAGATTATTTTGATTTGTTAAATTACATGGAGCCCAACAGAATAAAATAATTGATTTAGGGCCACTAATCCAGGGGAGATCAGTGGCTAGTGTAACAATAAATGCTCCCAAACCTCGTCGATGAAAAAAATTCTCTACGGTATCCTTAAGAAAATGAAGTTCCTGCCCACGGAATTTTATCTGAAAATCTATTTTGAGTACTACACTGGTAAGAAACTCAATCTGGAGGCGCCCGTAGAGTTCAACGAAAAAATTCAATGGCTTAAGGCCTTTTACCGTCCTGAAATTCTCAGTCAGGTGGTAGACAAATACGCTGTGAGAGAATTTGTAGAGGCCAGGGTGGGCAGCAAATACCTCAACACTCTATACGAGGTTTACTATCGAGCAGGGGATGTGGATTTTGACAAACTTCCTGAAAGTTTTGTCATAAAAGGTGCCCACGGATATAATTTTAATCTCCTGGTCCCCGAAAAGAAGAACCTCAACAGATTGCGGGCCAGATACCTGATGAGAAAATGGATGTCTAAAAACCAGTATTATCGTGGCGGACTGGAGTGGGCATATAAAAATGTACGACCAAAGATTATTGCTGAAAAATTTCTGGTCGAAGAAGGAAAACCTTCCATCAGCGACTTTAAATATTTCTTTTTTAACGATAAACCTAGATTTATTCAAGTAGACCTGGATCGCTCTGAGCACCATGTCAGATCATATGTGGATATGAACTGGGAACCCCTGGAATTTGAAACTATTGGTATCAGAAAACATCACGGCCCTATTGAAATCCCCGAGAACCACGAAGAAATGACCAAGGTTGCTACCAAACTTGCACAGGGATTTCCCTTCGTCAGGGTTGATTTATACAACTTGCAGGGGCAGATAATCTTTGGGGAACTAACTTTTTATCCAACAGACGGCCGCATGGAATTCTTCCCCGATAGCTACAATGAACTCATCGGTAGTTATCTCGAATTACCAAAAATACCCCAAGGGGAAAAATATATTAGTTGAAAGCAGAAGATGACTGAAAACATGCAACATGAGATCGGCCTGGCCCTGGAGGTCCTTCGAAATGGGGGTATTATCTTATACCCTACTGATACGGTTTGGGGTATTGGATGCGATGCAACCATTCCGGAAGCGGTTGAAAAAATCTACCGTTTGAAGCAAAGGTCAGAGACCAAGTCTATGATCTGCCTGGTATCGCGTGATGCCATGTTGGAAAGACACGTCACAATGGTACCCGACCTGGCCTACGACCTGATCGAAATGGCCGATAAACCTTTAACCATAGTATACGATAAACCAAAAGGAGTGGCTGAAAATATCATTGCAGAGGATAATACTTTGGCCATACGGGTGGTTAGAAATGAGTTCTGCCGCAGACTTATAGACCGACTTAAGCACCCACTGGTCTCCACTTCGGCCAATCTGGCGGGCCAAACCACCCCAAGATCATTTGCGGAAATAAGCGAGGACATTTTTAAAGGTGTGGACTATGTGGTAAATTTACAGCGCGAGAATGTGAACACAACGCCCTCCTCAATTATCAAGCTCAGCGAGGATGGTCGCGTGACTGTGATCCGAAAGTAGCACTATGCCAAGGGACCCCAAAGAAGCCATAACAAATCCGGTCTTTGCAACGATCGTTGAATCTTCAAAAGAACTGGGGCTGGAAACCTACGTGATCGGCGGTTTTGTAAGGGATTTTCTCTTGAGAAATACATCACCCAAAGACATCGATATAGTCACCGTAGGCAGTGGTATTAACCTGGCACAAAAAGTAGCCGAGAAACTAAGCGGGAAACCCAAAGTACAGGTATTTAAGAATTTCGGAACGGCCATGGTGCACTATCAGGATTTTGAGTTGGAATTCGTAGGTGCCCGAAAGGAAAGTTACAGCAAAGACAGCAGGAAACCCATAGTGGAAGACGGGAGCTTGGAAGACGACCAGAAAAGGCGCGATTTTACGATCAACACTTTGGCAATATCATTAAACGAGGATACCTACGGTCTATTGCTTGACCCTTTTAATGGACTGATGGATCTCGAAAAAGGCATCATTCGCACCCCCCTGGATCCAGGGGTAACATATTCCGATGATCCGCTCAGAATGTTACGTGCGATACGGTTTGCCGCTCAATTGGACTTTGCGATAGAAATATCGTCATTACAGGCCATAACAACCCATAAGGAACGGATCAAAATTGTATCCAGTGAACGTATTGTTGATGAACTGAATAAATTAATTCTGTCTGAAAAACCGTCAAAGGGCTTTCGGCTTCTGCACAAGACCGAATTACTGCCTTTAATCTTACCTGAGCTCAGCAAGCTTGAAGGCATCGAAGAAGTTGAAGGACAGCGACATAAGGATAATTTCTGGCATACTCTTGAAGTGCTCGACAATATTTCCCGCCATACCGATGACTTATGGTTGAGATGGGCGGCATTATTACACGACATAGGAAAAGCACCAACCAAGAGATTCGATAAAAAGATCGGGTGGACCTTCCATGCGCATGAGTTTGTCGGTTCCAAAATGGTTTACAAACTATTCAAAAGGTTGAGGATGCCTTTGAATGAAAAAATGAAATTCGTTCAAAAATTGGTTTTGCTGAGTTCCAGGCCTATTATACTTTCTCAGGATTTTGTGAGCGATGCAGCGGTGCGCAGATTGATCTTCGACGCCGGTGACCATATCGATGCATTAATGACGCTCTGTGAAGCAGACATCACCACCAAAAATCCGGGAAAGCAGAAAAAATACCTGCAAAACTTTAAGTTGGTTCGTAAAAAAATCAAGGAAGTCGAAGAACGAGATCGTATCAGGAATTTCCAGCCCCCGATAAGCGGAGAAGTTATTATGACCACATTTAATATCAGTCCGTCTAAAGAGATCGGGCTTATCAAAGACGCGATTAAAGAGGCTATTTTAGACGGAGTTATCCCAAACGAATACGAACCTGCCTACCAATTTATGCTGGATCAAGGCAAAAAACTTGGACTCGAACCCGTTTAAAACAGCAATAATAATTTATTAGTTATATCGAGGAATGGAGCAGGAAAAAGTGAAGCGATTTTACAGAAAAATGGCGAAAACCTCGCTTGTTTTAGTCTATCTAGTCATAATCGCGGGTGCTGTAGTACGGATGACCGGCAGTGGGATGGGCTGTCCTGACTGGCCTAAGTGTTTCGGTTATTACATCCCTCCGACTGAGGCCGAGGAACTGGAATGGCATGCTGGAAAAGGATATAAAAAAGGCCAGGTTATAATTCTGAACGAGGCACTTTGGGTAGCTAAATCGGATTTTAACTCATCAGATCGGTATAATCCCTTGAACTGGGAGCAATATACACGCCATGATTACGCTACTTTTAATGCCTTCCATACCTGGACGGAGTTTATCAACCGCTTATTTGGCGCTCTTGCAGGACTGGCTGTGCTGCTCATGGCCATAGCCTCTTTTGGCTACTGGCCCGCAAAACGATTGATCACGGTGATGTCTTGGATCGCTGTTCTGGCGATGGGATTTCAAGGATGGCTGGGGGCCACAGTGGTCTATTCGGTATTGGAACCTGTTAAGATTACACTACATATGAGTATGGCCCTGGTGATTGTAGCCTTGTTATTGTTCCTTATTTTTAAGTCCGGAGAGAAACCAAAAGCAAAAATAAGTCATCCATACATCCCCATCCTGGTTATTCTCGTACTGTTTTTGAGCATCATCCAAATCGTGATGGGTACTCAGGTCCGTCAATTTGTGGATCAGCAGATAGATCTGTTAGGGGCGCAGGCCAAAAATCTCTGGCTGGCTGGGGCCGAACTGAGCTTTTACGTTCATAGGTCCTTTTCAATAGCAGTCTTTGTGAGCAATGTTTTCCTCGCTTATCTTATCTATAAGCACGGTTTGTGGAAGGCCAGAATAAATATGATCCTGTTTATTATCCTGGCAGAGATTCTTTCTGGTATGGCCATGTACTACTTCGATTTCCCTTTTGGCAGCCAGGCAATTCATCTTATACTTGCCGCAGTACTGTTCGGGCTTCAGTTCTATTTACTGCTCGAATCCAGGGGTACGATTAAAACTTCGTAACTTTGGACCGATGAAAATCTGTTGTTGATGATTTATAAGATCAGAATCATTTTGGATGCCGATGAAGATATTTTCAGGGATATTGAGATCGAAGCGGATAAAAGTCTTGAGGAACTTCATAATACGATTACCCAATCTTTTGGATTCATAGGAAATGAGATGGCTTCCTTCTACACCTGTGATGAACAGTGGAATCAGCAGGAGGAAATCGCGCTTTTTGATATGGAGGAATTTGGATCGCCTGCAAGACTTATGAATGCGACCCATCTGGGCGATGTTATGAACGAACAACAGCCCAAACTATTATATATTTATGACTATATGAGCCTTTGGACCTTTTTCGTGGAACTGGCTGATATTGTCAAAAAAGAAGACGGCCGTGCATATCCTAATGTTCTGTTCAGCTTTGGCGAACTGCCCGATTCACCACCTGAGAAGCGATTTGAGGCCGATCCTAATTTCGAAATAGACGAAGCACCTGACAACTATGATGATTACAATTTTGACGAGAATTGGAACTAAACTCCAGAACGGTTATTGAATCTTTATATTCTTGTCGATGATTTGATTCATACTTACATCCTGGTAATTACGTTTAACAAAATCGAGGGCGAGCTCCAGGATCTCTCCCATATTTTTACTCCGCTTAAATTGCACATCCAAGGTGAGTTCATAAATCTGCTTACCCAGGGTTTCTATATTTTCCTGCAGCGATATATCGTCTTCCTTGCAAATTTCAACAAGCTGCTCAATCCGGTTTCCTGAACTGATAATACGCTTAGCCACTATAGACCGTTCTTCGATTTTATACTGGTCTACCGAATCGTTTTGAAGCTTGCCCTGTACCAGGGAAACCATAGTATAATTCTCTTTAAAGAACTGGGGACGGTAGACTTTGAGTTTTCCTTCAAAACTCTGCTGATCGAAATCTATAGCTCTAATCTTGTATACCACATGGTCAAAATCGTGCATAGGAACAATCACATAATTGTAGGAACGCATATCGCCCAAAAGCCTGATCATACAACGTTCATTGAACTTTACGAATTCCTTGGCCAATTGTGCTTTTTCGGATTCGGTGCACTTGGGTAGCATATCCTTTATGAATACGTCGCCGGGTATTCCTGCAATGTGCTCCTCTATCAAAGTATCTTTACACACCAGGAAATTGAGGTTATAGGGCGATAGCATATGCTCAAGTTCCAGGCCATAGATTCGGGAAGCATCGGTCTTCTTGACATAGAAATAGAGGAAGTTGTCGTTGAGTATATTCCTGACCTTGATACGGAAGGGCCTTGAATTTCCAAACGTGCAAAAATCGACCGCGTCGATATTGAGATATTGAAAAATGCGCGACCCGCCATCGGAGTGTAGTATAGAATAGACTCTTTTCAGACTTTGATCGATCTCCTGTCGCTCCGAATCGGAATAATATACCCTGATCCACATCGTGTCCTCACCATCATCATCATAGACCACCACAGATCCGGCAAATCGTAGCAGATCCTCATAAAAAATCGGGATCTCAATCTTACGGTTGTACTGCTCGAGATAGGCATCAAGGCGGTCACTAACAGGGTAGGCCGGCTTCTTTTTCGACATCAATGGCTCTTCAGACATAATCTAGGGCATAATTAGTACCACGTTTTGTAACAAATTGAGTATTTCATCGTCAAGTTACTATAAAGTACAACAATTCAATCTTTCCCATTGGAAAAAATTCTAACCGTAAGTAACCTGACCAAAAAGTTTGGGTACCTGACCGCTGTCAAGGATCTTTCTTTCACCATTGAAAAAGGAAATGTCTATGGCATCCTGGGACCTAACGGAAGTGGTAAATCGACCACACTCGGTATGGTGCTGAACGTGGTAAATACCACCAATGGCACTTTTAGCTGGTTTGATGGATCTGCCTCTACCCACGAAGCCTTGAAAAAGGTTGGCGCTATTATCGAACGCCCTAATTTTTATCCCTATATGACTGCGGTACAGAACCTCAGGCTGGTATGTAAGATTAAGGAGGTTTCGGAAAGCAAGATCCAGGAAAAACTGGAACTCGTCGGGCTATGGGGTAGGCGCAACAGTCCTTTTAAGACCTATTCACTCGGAATGAAACAACGCCTGGCTATCGCGTCGGCCTTGCTCAACGATCCGGAGATTCTCATACTGGACGAACCTACTAACGGGCTCGATCCACAAGGTATACACCAGATCCGGGAAATCATAAAAAAAGTAGCCGGCAGAGGTACAACTATCCTCCTGGCCTCCCACCTCCTCGATGAAGTAGAAAAGGTCTGTACACATGTAGTAATTCTGAGAAAAGGTGTAAAACTCTATTCAGGTAAAGTGGATGGGATGATGGCGAGCTACGGATTCTTTGAATTGAAGACGGCCGACCTCGACAACCTGAACCGGATCCTGGAGCAGGATGAAAGATTTGGAAAGACAGAACGTGCCAATGGTATCCTGACAGTCTTTCTTAATGAAGAGATGAACGCCGATGAACTGAATCAGATGCTCTTTGGCAAAGGCATCGTGCTATCGCATTTAGTAAAAAGAAAAGAAAGTCTGGAGGAACAATTCCTGACCCTGACCAATGGTGAGTCGTCCATTTGAGGCAACTGTGAATACCGCATTATGAAAAGATTACTGGAAATAGAATATATCAAACTTTGGAATAACCGGTCGAGCAAGATCCTGATCCTATCATATTTTGTTTTACTTACCTCCATCGCTTTAATCGCGGCCATTAAATTCGATATCGGCCCCGTCAAATTTCACCTGGCCGAACAAGGGATTTTCAATTTTCCTTATATCTGGCACTTCAATACCTTCGTCACCGCTTTCTTCAAACTCTTCCTGGCCATTGTCATCGTATCAATGATGGCCAATGAGTATAGCAACAAAACCATCAAGCAAAATTTGATCGATGGGCTTTCAAAGAAGGAATTCATTCTTTCGAAATTTCTGACGGTAATCGCTTTTGCATTGATCTCAACGGTTTTTGTATTCATCGTTTCTATGGTCCTCGGATTGATCTATTCGGACTATAACGAGCTGTCGATCATTTTTTCTGACCTCGAATTCCTACTGGCATTCTTCATCAAATTGGTAGGATTCTTTTCTTTCTGTTTATTCCTCGGAATATTGGTCAAAAGATCCGCTTTTGCACTCGGTTTCCTGATCCTGTGGCAAGTCTTTGAGGGCTTTGTCCGTGGAATGATACGTTGGAAATTTTTCGATGGGGACACCACCGATGCCATAATGGGTTTCTTTCCTTTAAATTCGATGTGGAACCTGATTAAGGAGCCATTTTCGCGGCTTGGTGCGGTACAATCTGTGGCCAATCAGATCGGTGAGGAGATCGCCCTGGATTATCATGTTCAATTCTATGAGATGGTGATTGTGCTTAGTTGGACGGCGATTTTTATCTATCTATCCTATGCCTTGCTGAAAAAGAGGGATTTATAGTATCTTGTGGTGTTTACCTGAACACTATGAGGAGAACTGCACATATTTGTCTGATGTGGCTCTTTACTATGGCTATCTATGGTCAGGGTGAGACCTCTAATTGGTATTTTGGCACGCGGGCAGGCATTGAATTCAATAGCGATGGTAGTGTCACTGCTCTGGAAGACGGAAGGATAAGCACATTTGAGGGCTGTGCCACTATATCGGATGATTTTGGTAACCTCCTATTCTATACCGACGGTATAACGGTCTACAACCGTGCCCATTCCGTCATGCAAAACGGTCAAGCGCTCTATGGTGACATCTCCAGTACCCAATCTGCCATTATTGTCCCCGACCCGGGCAATCCTCAACGCTTTTACATATTCACAGTAGATACCAGGGTTTTTGAAAATGATCCGGACTTTGGTTTAAACTATTCCGTGGTCGATATGTCTTTAAATAACGGCCTTGGGGCAGTCACTGATAAAAATATCAACCTGCTGGCAGATTGTTCAGAAAAGATTACAGCAGTGATCAAGGATTGTGTAGAGCAGACATATTGGGTGCTCACGCTGGCTACCGCAGACGGCTCTCCAGGGTTGCTTGACACTTTTCACGCCTTTGAAGTCAATAGTTCGGGAGTTAATCCGACTTCTGTAAAAACAAGTTTTGGCGACTTAGATCTGGGAGATCCCAGGGGGTATCTAAAGTTATCCCCCGATGGTACCAAAGTGGCCTGCGCCAACGTTAGTTCGGGCCTCTATCTATATGATTTCGATGCCCTCACCGGCTTATTGAGCAATCAGTTGCCCATCGTCATAGACGGGGAAAATTCGGCGGCCTATGGAGTGGAATTCTCCCCTAGTGGAGAGCTGCTTTATGTCCATGCCTCTAATGACCAACAAGGCGAATCGGGCCATACATCCAGTTTATACCAATACGATCTCTCGGCTGCCGATATTGCTGGCTCGGCAACCATGCTTGCAAGCGGCAACCAATTCAGGGCTGCCCTGCAATTAGGCGCTAATGGCAAAATTTACCGAACCATAGCGCAGAGTTATACGGCAGGCACACAATACCTGGGCGTAATCCATTCGCCTGATGAAATTGGGATGGCAGCCAATTATGAACATCAGGCAGTGTTTCTGGGCTCGGGCAGAAGCAACGGAGGACTTCCTCCATTTGTACAGTCATTTTTTAATAAAACGGCAATCATCAGAAACGCAGATGGTACTAGCAGCAAATCACTGGAATTGTGTGAAGGAGAAAACTTTACCTTACAAACCGATGATATCCCCGGTGCGGTTTATACCTGGGAAAAGGACGATGTTGTACTAACCAATACAGGGCCGGTTTTTCTATCTAGCAATTCTATAATAGACAATTCTGGCCGCTATGTAGTCACTATTACCACTCCAGATCCTACAGAATGTCCCATCGTCGGCGAGGCTTTTATTAAGGTCAACCCTTTACCGATAGCGGAAGATTTGATTTTAGTGCAATGCGATGTCGACCCGGGTGCAAGTGAGGATGGCCTTAGTTTTTTCAATCTCGAAACCGCTATCCCCGATCAAACACTGGAGTACGAGTTTTATGAAAGCATTACAGACCGTGATAATGAGAACCCCATAATCGCGCCGGAGGCCTATGCTAATAGCACTCCCTTTAATCAAACCTTGTATTATCGTGTGCGCAATGAATTTGACTGCTATAATTACGGACAAGTGGAGTTGGAAGTTCTCTCGAATCCGTTTGCAGTCCAAAGCGATTTTACACTTTATAGTTGTGATAAGGAGGCCACCGATAATCTATTGGTCGCAGATTTTGATCTTGAAGCCTACGCACAAGCAGAATATCCCGATCTGGAGGTCAGCTATCATAATAATCCGACCGATGTGGCCTTAAAAAAAAATCCGTTACCCGGACAATATGAAACTACAAATACCACCATTTATGCCAGACTTGAGCTAGACAATGAATGTCTGGGCGTGGAAAAAATCGACCTTCAGGTTCTTGAAAGTCCGGATTTCAATTTGGAGAAAGAATGGTTGTTGTGTACAGACAACCCGGAACTTGTGATCAACGGGCCGGCAGGAATGGACTTTTATCGCTGGGAGTTAGTTGAAGGAGGGAATACGAGCGTAGTCTCGGAAGAAGCCACACTAATGGTGCCGCAAATAGGTCAATACCGCTTAATCGCAGGATTTATCTATGATTTACCGGGTATTTCGATCCGATGTGAAAAAACAGACAGTTTTCAGGTACTGCCTTCGAACAAGGCCAACTTTGAGGAGATACTGATCGATGATTTCAGAGATGAAAACAGTGTTGAGATTCAGGTAAGTGGCGATGGGGATTATGAGTATTCTCTGGATGGAGCTACGTACCAGTCCGATGTATCTTTTGACAATGTTGCTCCTGGATTCTATACGGTCTATGTGAGGGATAAAAATGGTTGCGGGATCAGTACTCGGGATATATCTGTACTTGGATATCCGAAATTCTTTACTCCAAATGGCGATGGAATCAACGACCTATGGCGTATCACTGGTGCTGATGAACAGTTTCAATCGGATGCATTTATTACCATTTTTGACCGATATGGAAAATTACTGGCACAGATAAGCCCGCTCGATGAAGGTTGGAATGGCCGCTATAATGCCACTCCGCTTCCGGCGTCGGACTATTGGTTCAGGATACAACTCGGTGATGGAAGGGAGATAACCGGCCATTTTGCGCTTAAAAGATAAATTTTGAAACAGAGGCTGGAATATTGTATATTCCTTCTCCTTTTCGATAGCTATGAAAAAGGTAATCCTCATATTTTTTATGCTTTGTTCTTCGCTGGCGAGTTGGGCCCAGGTATGTCCGTCGCCTGTTTTGACCAGTCCGCAGGATGGCGATATCGATGTACCGGTGAATACCACGATCAGTTGGGAAGGTGTTGATGGCGTGCCCGGCTATCTCGTATCTTTGGGTACCACACCCGGCGGCACAGAACTTGTAGATAACCGTAATGTGGGAAATGCAACCTCGTTTCTCCCTCCATTGGGTTTGCCCGATGACACAGAGATCTATGTTACGATTACGCTTTTCTTTTTCTCCGGTATACCACCCATAACATGTAGCACCGAATCATTTACCACTATCGATGTAACCACACCTCCAGGCTGCGCCACACTTAGAAACCCTGTCGACGGGTCTACAGGTGTTAATATAGGCACGAATATACTTTGGAACTATGTCCCCACTGCCACAGGATATTTTATTTCATTGGGCACCGCACCGGGTTTGGATGATATAGTTCCAAATCAGGATATAGGAAATGTGCTGTCCTATCTACCACCAATGGATTTACCAGTAAATACCACCATTTACGTAAGTATAACCCCTTACAACGATAACGGACAAGCGGCAGCTTGCACGAATCAGACGTTTACCACTGGGGATCTCGGGACATTGCCGGGCTGCGCAACCATGGTGAGCCCTGCTAATGGTGCTGTGAATGTTCCACTGACCCCAAACCTGGTATGGACCGATATTGCTGAGGCCACAGGATATATTGTAACGATTGGCACCACACCATTTAATGCCGATGTACTCGAAGATGGATTTTTTAATACCAACGAAGCCTTAGTCCTGAACTTTGAGCCCAACGCCACATATTTCATTAGGATCATACCCTTTAACGATGCAGGACAGGCTGTGGGCTGCATACAAGAATCCTTTTCGACTATCCTGGGCTGCGGCCCGTTTTTTAACGAATTCGGGGAACTGGTTGACCTGAGACCAGAAATCGATTTTCCGGATAAGTTCGCTTTTTGTTCAAATGAATTACCCTTGTCGCTTAGCTCGACAGATACGGCCGAAGGATACCGGTGGTTCCAGATCGATAACTTTGGAAATGAAAATCTTATTTCAGATTCGGCAGATGTAGTTATTGAGAGTACTGGGAATTATCGTTACGAAGCCTATAACACTATTGATCAGTCTGGTGCATCGGTAGAATGTGTGGCGGAACAACCCTTCGAGGTAACCATCTCAGGGCCGGCATCCATAACTGCCATTAATCTTTCAGAATTGCCCAATGGCACCCGAATTGAGGTGGAAGCAGATGGCCCGGGAGATTATGAATATGCTCTCGACAATATCGACGGACCGTATCAGGACAGTAATGTCTTTGAGACCAGTGCAGAATTTCTATATACGATATATGTGCGCGACAAAAACGGTTGCGGAATAAGTCAGGAAATAGCCGAACAGGATCTTACCTTACAGGGATTTCCTAAATTTTTTACCCCAAATGGTGACGGAATAAATGATTTCTGGCAATTCATACTGCCCGACGCACTTACACAAAATCCATTGGAAGTCATTTTTATTTTTGACCGATATGGGAAACTGCTGGTGCAGATCGATCCACTTTCACAAGGTTGGGATGGCAATTTTAATGGGGGGCCCCTGCCGTCTTCGGATTATTGGTTCCGTGCCCGACTCATCAATGAAAGTGTAGTGAATGGTCATTTTACACTGAAACGATAACATATGCTCCTCAGCTTTGATCGGGGTGTGCAGGAACCATCAGCTTTTGTAACTTTAAGCCATGAAATTTAAAGTAGTTTCGGACTTCAAACCTACAGGGGATCAACCAGAAGCCATCAAAGCACTATCTGAAGGGATCAATGATGGTGAACGTTATCAGACTTTGCTCGGTGTAACAGGTTCGGGCAAGACATTTACCGTGGCCAATGTTATAGAAGAAGTACAAAGGCCCACGCTGGTGCTCGCGCATAATAAGACGCTTGCGGCCCAGTTATACTCGGAGTTCAAGATCTTTTTTCCTGATAATGCGATTGAATATTTTGTGTCCTATTATGATTACTATCAGCCAGAGGCTTATATCCCGACTACCGGTCTGTATATTGAGAAGGACCTTTCAATAAATGAGGACATCGAAAAGTTACGGCTTAGCACCACCTCTTCTCTCCTATCGGGACGGCGTGATGTACTGGTTGTTGCATCTGTTTCTTGTCTTTACGGAATTGGGAATCCAAACGAATTTCAAAAAAATGTAATACCCATTCATAAAGACCAGGTGATCTCCCGTACAAAATTGATGCACCAACTGGTTCAAAGTCTCTATTCGAGAACCACTGCTGATTTCAGAAACGGGAATTTCAGAGTAAAAGGAGATGTACTTGACGTCTTCCCCGGTTATGCCGACCATGCGTACCGGATTCATTTTTTTGGGGATGAGATTGAAGAGATCGAATCCTTTGATCCTTATAAGAACAAGGTCCTGGAGACCTATGAAAACCTGAATATCTACCCGGCCAATATCTTTGTAACCTCCCCTGATATTCTTCAGAATGCCATACACCTAATACAGGATGATCTGGTAAAACAAGTGAACTATTTTAAAGAAGTCGGGAAGCCTCTGGAAGCAAAGCGGCTTGAAGAACGTACAAACTTTGATCTGGAGATGATACGCGAACTCGGCTATTGTTCTGGTATTGAAAACTATTCGCGCTATCTGGATGGGCGGGAACCCGGTACCAGGCCTTTTTGTCTCCTGGATTACTTTCCCGATGATTATCTGATGGTTGTTGATGAAAGCCATGTAACCATACCCCAGGTACATGCCATGTACGGGGGTGATCGTTCCAGAAAAGAGAACCTGGTGGAGTTTGGTTTCAGACTTCCTGCAGCTATGGACAATAGGCCTCTGAAATTCGAGGAATTCGAGGCAATGCAAAATCATGTGATCTATGTTAGTGCTACCCCGGCTGACTACGAACTGCAATTGAGCCAGGGCATCTATGTGGAGCAGGTGATCCGCCCTACAGGACTGCTGGATCCCATAATTGAAGTGCGGCCCAGTAGCGCTCAGATCGATGATCTGGTAGAAGAGATTCAGCAGAGAGTAGAATTAGATGAACGAACGCTGGTTACTACGCTCACCAAGAGAATGGCTGAGGAACTGACTAAATACCTGGCCAGGATTGCGGTCCGATGCCGCTATATCCATAGTGATGTGGATACTTTGGAAAGGGTGGAGATCATGCAGGATCTCAGAAAGGGAGTCTTTGATGTCCTTATTGGTGTTAACCTCTTAAGGGAAGGACTGGACTTACCCGAAGTATCGCTGGTGGCCATCCTTGATGCAGATAAAGAAGGATTTTTACGCAGCAATCGCTCGCTGACACAAACAGTGGGTAGAGCCGCCCGTCATTTGAACGGTAAGGCCATAATGTATGCTGATAAAATTACGGATAGCATGCAAAAGACCATCGATGAAACCAATTATCGACGTAAAAAGCAACTCAAATATAACGAGGCCAATAACATAATCCCTACCGCTTTGAACAAGAGTCTGGATAGTGCCCTTGCCAAGAATTCGGTGTCTACATTTCATTTTGAAAAAGAAGAGTTGCGGGCCGCGGAACCGGATCCTGCTTATTTGACCATTGAACAAAAAGAAAAGCTGATCCGCGACAAGCGAAAAGCCATGGAAAAAGCGGCCAAAGAACTGGATTTTATGCAGGCGGCCAAGCTGAGGGACGAGATTAAGGTGCTCCAGAAACAGGAATAAAAAAAGCGCCCCGGATATCCGGGGCGCTCCCTAACTAACCAACTAAACAAACCAACCATTATGAAGTCCCGTTAGGTGGGCACTGCATAAAATTATAATATCTTACTGCCCTATCGCAATGCTGCGTTTTGGTTTG
Source organism: Flavobacteriaceae bacterium (assembly GCA_965212205.1). GTDB lineage: Bacteria > Bacteroidota > Bacteroidia > Flavobacteriales > Flavobacteriaceae > JAHEJJ01. The sequence goes on along the minus strand of CBDBUX010000011.1, from coordinate 457,448 downwards.
GGCAATGCCTCATCTCGTTTCGGCAACCTGAATTTCAAAATACCTTCTTTATAGGAAGCTTCGATTTTTTCTTCATCCACGGTTTCAGGCAGTGTAAATGATCTCTTGAACGAACGGTATGAAAATTCCTTTCGGGTATAATGTTCTTTTGAAGTTTCTTCTTCGGATTTGGCTTCCATCGAAATAGTCATAACACTATCATCGATCTCTACATTGAAATCCTCTTTTTTCTGACCGGGGATCGCTAACGCGAGTTCGAAATCAGTTTCGTTTTCTTTTATATTTACGGCAGGGAGGGTATTTTCAAAACGCTCCATTCCACCAAACCAATCGGGTTTAAAAAACTCGTTCATCAGGGTTGGAAACATCAGATTATTTCTTCTTACTATACTCATGATATTTAATTTTTTGTTTCACTTTATATCTTCAACAACCTAAAGGACAAATGCTGTACCAAGATCTATTAACTGCCTTTTTGGCTCAAAAGTGCTTATCAACACTGCCAATATGGCGCATATACAGCGTAAAACATAGTAGGGAGAAAGGATAACGGCTGAGTAATCCGGTGTTATAATTAGTTATAATGTGCCTTAAATATATTGATCAAGACGTCGGGTGGAACAATTTTGTTGGGATAGCGATGCATAATTGTCAATACTTGTTCGATCGCCGCAGGTGGTAATCCCATACCCAGTCCGATATTATGTAGATTGGTCACTTCTGAACTGTGCTGTTCGTCTACGTTCATAAGCAATACGAGCCTGTGAAACTGGAGAATGCGTTCGGCCTGAGTCTTAGGCATGATCTTTTCAACCTCGGTTTCAAAAAGCGATTCAAATGTTTCTTTTTCGATTCCTAGTTGTTCGGAAACACTGAGCAGAAAATAGTATTCCGAATCGGAAATCACGTTATCTGCCCTCGCGAAAGCGATCATTTCGGACAGAATGCTAAGTTTTTCTTCGAAAGAGCTCATTAGGAATTGTTTAGGTTCCAAAGACCATTCTAATAATAACTCTGTTTAGATGCTATTCGTATATAGAATCGATAAATGTAATCTAAAGTCGTATTAAGTGTTAGCTAGCCTAATAATGGGAATTTAGATAAGAACTTCTTTTACTTTATCTGCAGCTTCCTGAAATTGAACCGCTGAATGAACGGCCAGTCCTGAATTATCAATAATCTCCTTGGCCAATTCGGCATTGGTGCCCTGCAGGCGAACAATAATAGGTACTTTGATAGAATCGCCCATATTTTGGTAGGCATCTACCACACCTTGTGCTACACGATCGCAGCGGACGATCCCTCCAAAAATATTGATCAAAATAGCTTTTACCGCCTCATCTTTCAGGATGATCCTAAAAGCCTCTTCGACCCTTTTGGCATCGGCGGTACCACCTACATCCAGGAAATTAGCAGGCTTACCCCCTGCCATTTTAATGAGGTCCATCGTTGCCATGGCCAGGCCAGCCCCGTTAACCATACAACCAACATTCCCATCGAGGTCAACATAATTGAGTCCGACAGAACGCGCCTCAACTTCTATAGGACTTTCCTCTCTGAGATCGCGCATTTCCGCATACTGTTTCCTTCGATACAATGCATTGTCGTCGATGGTGACCTTGGCATCTACGGCCATAATCAGATCATCGGAGGTTTTCAGCACCGGATTAATCTCAAAAAGGCTCGAATCACTCTCCACATAGGCCTTATACAGGGAGGTCACAAAGCGGACCATCTCCTTAAAGGAGGTTCCTGAAAGACCCAGGTTGAAAGCGATCTTCCTCGCCTGAAACGGTAATAACCCGACTGAAGGGTCAACTTCTTCTGTAAAAATCAAATGAGGGGTTTTTTCGGCGACTTCTTCGATATCCATACCTCCTTCAGTGGAGTACATAATCATATTTCTACCACTCGACCTGTTGAGCAATACGGACATATAATATTCCTCATGATCATTATCGCCCGGATAATAAACATCCTCTGCCACCAGTACCTGATGTACTTTCTTTCCCTCAGCTGATGTTTGAGGTGTGATGAGTTGCATCCCGATGATATTGCCCGCAATCTCTTCAACTTCACCCAGATTCTTGGCCAGTTTAACACCGCCGCCCTTACCGCGCCCCCCTGCATGAACCTGAGCTTTGATGACATGCCATCCGGTACCTGTATCAGCTGTGAGTCTTTTAGCGGCATCTACCGCCTCCTGTGGATTGTGTGCTACTATGCCCCGCTGGATGCGAACACCGAAACTCGCCAAAATTTCCTTACCCTGATATTCGTGAAGATTCATATATCTGTTTTGAAGATTCGCCAGCAAAAATAGGAAACACGCACGATTTTCACTAATCCAGCAAGAAAAACAAATAACTATTTATCAGGACCTGATAATTCGCTTAGCCCAGAACCTTTCAGTTATTGTTTTAAGTTAAAGTCTTTAAAGTCCAGTGGATCAAAATTTTTGAAATGACCGTTCATATCGATCAATTCCTTTGTCCTGTTCACTTCCTTTAAAACCTGAATGGTGCCCAGCAGGTGCGATTTGATAAAACTCAAACGCTCGCTTTCTTTGGCGATTTGCAATAATTGATATTCCTGATCATAGGAAAGCCCCATTTTATGGGCCAGGACAAAGCTGTTGAATTTATCGACTGATATGGGCGTAAAAGGTACATCCATCATCTTATAGAGTTCCTCGATCCTGGTCAGCACCTCTTCTTTATCTTTCTTATCTCCGTCGTTAATGTTATCCAGAAATTGAATGACCCCACCGGCATATTGTTTGCCCTCCATTTCATTATCGAAGGTAAGGACCTTAAAAACCTGTCTGGCTACACAGATCACATCCATCGCGCCGCTATCGTAGGTATTTACCACCTCAACCAGCTGTACCTCCGTGCCATAGGCAATACTATCATGAATATACACCGGTATACCAAATGTGATCGCATTAGATCTGCAATCCCTGATCAGCTGCTTATAGCGTTCTTCAAAAATATGGAGTGGCACCTGCTCCCCTGGAAAAAATACCGATTGCAACGGAAAAAGAGGTAGCTTCATATATAAATTTTAGCTAAAAATACAAACCCGCGAAGAGAGTCCCAAAAGAAGTTATCAACTCAGAATTGTTATATTTATAACTATTTGTTGTATTATTTTAAGAATAAATGAAATTCTTGGTTGGTAGCAGGACTTGGGCTAGTTTTGTTTAAAACATCAAGTGATGATCAACGAGAAGGATTTATTGGAGATCACCGAGAAATTTGGGGCCCCGGTCTATGTTTATGAGGCCGACAGGATTATTGCGCAATTTCAAAGACTGAGCCGGGCCTTTGGCGGTGTAAAACATCTAAAACTAAATTATGCTGCAAAGGCGCTATCCAATATCAGTATTTTAAAACTGATGAACTCGTTGGGTAGCGGTCTGGATACTGTCTCCATCCAAGAGGTAAAATTAGGGTTACTTGCCGGGTTTACGCCGGAAGACATAATTTTTACACCCAACGGTGTATCGTTGGAAGAAATAGAAGAGGCTGCCCTGCTGGGCGTTCAGATCAATATTGATAATCTTTCTGTTCTCGAGCAATTTGGAAGCAAACATCCTGATATTCCGGTTTGCATCCGTATCAATCCTCATGTAATGGCTGGTGGGAATACCAATATTTCTGTGGGTCATATCGATTCCAAATTTGGCATCAGTATACACCAGATACCACATATTCTTCGAATAGTGGAGCTCACAAAAATGAAGATCAATGGGATCCATATGCATACCGGAAGCGATATCCTCGATATTGATGTATTCCTTTACGCCTCGGAAATTCTCTTCGATACCGCTCTCCATTTTAAGCAATTGGAATTTATCGATTTCGGCAGCGGATTTAAAGTACCATACCGAAGTGGGGATATTGAAACCAATATTGAGGAGCTGGGGCAAAAGCTCAGTTCCCGTTTTAACGAATTTTGCGAAGACTATGGCAAAGACTTAACCCTGGCTTTCGAACCCGGTAAATTTCTGGTTAGTGAGGCTGGCTTTTTTTTAGCCAAGGTCAACGTTGTAAAGCAGACTACCTCTACGGTATTCGCAGGTATCGACAGTGGTTTTAATCACCTAATCAGACCTATGCTTTATGGATCCGACCACGAGATTCTTAATATCTCGAATCCAGCAGGCAGGGAGCGATATTATTCTGTGGTGGGTTATATATGTGAAACCGATACTTTTGGCAATAATCGTCGTATCGCTGAAATTTCGGAGGGAGACATCCTTTGCTTTAGAAATGCAGGAGCCTATTGTTTCACTATGGCCAGCAATTATAATTCGAGGTACCGGCCGGCGGAGGTATTATGGTACCAGGGGCAGCCGCATCTTATTCGTGAAAGGGAGACCTTCGACGATCTGATCGTTAACCAGGTGGATGTCAAGAACCTCTTCGACAACCTCAAGTCTGTTCCTACTTTGAAATAAAGCCGTAAAAATTTCGTTAGTTTTGGTATAGTTATTGGACTAATACCTCAAAATCATTACTGATGAAAATCTTTACCCCAATGCTTTACAATAAGGTTTTAATACTTGCTTTTTTCTTTTCGCTCGGCGGATTGCAGGCACAAGAGGTTAATTGGATGAGCTGGCAGGAAGCCATCGCACAGTCGCAGGCCGACGATAATCCAAAGAAAGTCTTTATCGATGTCTATACCGATTGGTGTGGCTGGTGTAAGAAAATGGATAAAGATACCTTCCAAAATCCTGAAGTTGCCCGCTATATGAGTGAGAATTTCTACATGGTTAAGCTCGATGGTGAAGGCAAGGAACCTATAGAGTTCAAGGGTACCACATATAAGTATGTTCCCTCAGGACGCAGAGGATACCACGAATTGGCCGCAGCGCTTTTGAAGGGTCGATTGAGTTATCCCACGGTGGTATTTATGGATGAAGACCTCAATGTACTTTCGCCAGTACCTGGTTACCAGCAACCAGCACCATTCCTGAATATTGCCCGCTACTTTGGCGACAATATTTACAAGGAACAAGACTGGAAAACCTATAGTGCACAGGGGAAATAAATCTTTCATTCTCAGGCCCCGGCGAGCACAAAGTGCAGAACTAACGAATATTCAACAGTCTTAACGGCTATAATTAGGCGACTCCTTAGTGATTGTTACATCATGGGGATGCCCTTCATTAATACCGCTTGCCGTAACTTTAATAAAGCGACCCTTGCTCTGAAGCAGTTCGATGTTTTCGGCTCCGCAATAGCCCATTCCAGCCCTTAATCCGCCAATAAACTGGTGAATACTTTCAAATAATTCCCCCTTGTAAGGGACTCTACCCACGATACCTTCGGGCACCAGTTTTTTAATATCGTCTTCAACATCCTGAAAATAGCGATCCTTACTCCCCTCCTTCATGGCTTCTACTGAACCCATACCCCGATAGGATTTAAATTTCCGCCCTTCATATATGATGGTCTCTCCGGGAGATTCCTTTGTGCCTGCCAATAGGGATCCCAGCATTACACTGTCGGCCCCGGCGGCTATAGCCTTTGGGATATCACCGGTGTATCGAATTCCTCCGTCGGCAATTACAGGAACGCCGCTACCTTTAATTGCAGCAGCTACCTCAAGTACGGCGGAGAACTGGGGAAACCCCACTCCAGCCACAACACGTGTTGTACAAATCGATCCAGGACCAATCCCTACTTTAACAGCATCTGCCCCCGCTTCGACCAGGAATTTTGCTGCCGCTGCCGTAGCGATATTACCCACCACCACTTCAAGTTTGGGGAACTTCTTTTTCACTTTCTTTAAAATTTCAACCACACCTTTGGTATGTCCATGGGCGGTATCGATCACAATAGCATCGATACCGGCATTGACAAGCGCCGAAGCACGATCCAGCACATCGGCCGTGACCCCAACTGCAGCAGCAACCCGAAGTCTGCCAAACCGGTCTTTGTTAGCTATGGGTTTCTGGTTGAGTTTAGTAATGTCGCGAAAGGTAATTAAGCCAACGAGGCGATTGTCGCCGTTAACCACGGGTAATTTTTCGATCTTTTTCTCCTGTAGAATCCCTTCGGCTTCAGAGAGTGAAGTACCTTCTGCCACGGTGACCAGATCAGAAGAAGTCATTACCTCAGAAATTGGTCTTTGATTATTTTTCTCAAATCTGAGATCACGATTGGTAACTATCCCTATCAGTTTGCTATCGGCATCTACAATGGGAATTCCTCCGATGCTGTGCTCTTTCATACTGGCTTTTGCATCGCGTACCAATGCATCAAGCGGCAGGGTAACAGGATCCATGATCATGCCGCTTTCAGCTCTCTTTACACGCCTCACCTTCGCAGCTTGCTGCTCAATGCTCATATTCTTATGCAACACCCCTATGCCCCCTTCCCTGGCCATAGCAATTGCCATTTTGGATTCGGTAACCGTGTCCATGGCAGCTGAAATAATCGGAACATTAAGGCTGATATTTCTGGTAAATTGACTTTGAATACTTACATCCCTTGGGAGTATTTCGGAATAAGCCGGGACCAGGAGTACGTCGTCGTAAGTAAGACCTTCTCCAAGGATTTTTGTAGAATGAGCTTCCATGGCAATTAAAGATTAATTGCGTGCAAATATACTACATTAATAGGAATAGTGATCCACGGGCTCAATTGAGTGCAGTTGGCTGTTTAACAGCCAATTGATAGAGTACTAAGACAGCCGATACAGTGTAGGTGATGGTCATCAGAAAACCTGAGAAAACCACGATGTATTTCATCCATAACATGCCACTCCACATGAAATAAATACCCCCGAAGGTAAGCAGCACCGAAAGGAATGGCTCTACCGTAAGAAAGAGTTTCCAGGCTTTGGGTAATCGTGCTATCCAAACCAGGCCGCCTAAAAGGAAAAAAATAAAAGACATCGAAAGAATATGCGTATGAATAATGGTCAGCATCTCGTGCTCACTTTTCTTAAACTTCATAATCGGCGCGTTTGCATCATCCTCGTTACCGAGATAGTTCTCTTCGATGCCGCTAGGTGCAGCTGTACTGGTATGATTAACAAAGGCCAATCCCGTAAAAAACCCTATTGAAAGCACAACAACAAATGTGGCAACGAACCATTTTATCTCCCTGGGCAGATCTTGAAGAAGGCCGTTATAATTCATTACAACACCTTATTTTCTTGAAGGAGGCCGATAGTTTGTAGTAATTTATCAATCGAAATGGTCATCGAACGCACCGAAATAGTTGCTCCTGAAATCCCGTCGATATTGGTTTCATGACTTACCCTGTCACTTCCCCTTTTTCCCAGGAATTGTTTAAGCCAGCGTTTGCTGCCTATTTCCCCTCCATATTCTTCCCGGTAGATAAGCACCTTTGAATGAACAATTTCAAGATCTGGGTTGAAAAGCACCAGATAGTCGAATTCTGCTGTTTTGCTGGGGGCCTTATCTACAAATGCATATCCGAGAAGAACACTGTTCTCTTCAATTCTGAAGAGCTTGTCGTGCATAATCTTTACAGGTAATTGCAGGTTTAATGAGCTGGGTACAGCGACGGTCACAAGATTAAAATGCTCAATCTCAAATGTTTTGCTTACCTCCTTATTAACCTTTTTCTGAATATTGCTGGGTAATCCAAATCCGGCTAACAGGAGCGAAAGGAAGAAAACCAAAACGATAATACCGCTGTAATGCCGCATAAGACAAATGTATTAATTTAGACTTAATCTTAATAAAGAAATCATCATTAAAAATGTTAAAACGCCTCATTTAGCGGTACTAATTAAAACCAGACACCGATGCCAAAATTCAATCGATCTGGTGCATCACTACCGTCCAGGCCATTACTTCGAAACTGATAGTCTCCTTTCACTACAACACCTGATGCGATGTGGTAAGACAGGCCAGTGGTAACATCGTTTCTATCATAAGCGAGATTACGCGCCAGCGAGGCCGAAGTAGCCGCATGTGTGTCGTATTGTTCGTATCTGGCAAAAACAAAAAGTCTTTGCTGTTTGCCGGGTTGCAGTAAGTTGAACCCACCTTCTACATACCACCCCTGCAATCTGCTGCCTAAATCCTGGCCGGTGAGATTGTTATACGCTTCGGTATCCGATAAAGAAGCATTGATAAACTGTCCTCTTGCGGTGAACCTCTGGTAAGCATACCTTGCATCTAGTCCTATCATTGCGACACCGATATCGGCCCCATTGAGCCCATCAGTGTCTTCATCAGGTTGGGTCCGGCCAAAATATCCTGCCAGACCTAATCGAAGCCCTGGAATACCGTAGTAGTCGAATTTCGTGGAAAATGTTGGCGTATTAATGGTCGACCGGATACCTTTCTGGCGACCACCACGGAGGCCACTTGATCCTTTTAGCAATCCCTGAACTTCTCCGTCATCATCGAGTTCGGTAGACTTAAAACCATTAAACACATATGCCTGATAAGCCAGTGAGATCGAATTAAATCTGCCGAATACGCCCAAACCAATCTCCCGCCAGGTAGTGGGAACAATTACGTTGTCGACCCCCGGTCGTTCTGTGCCGTTAAAGGTGGTGGGTTCGTGGAATTCATTGATAATCCCCATTGGAATAAGCATCAATCCTCCCCTGAGGTTCACATTGGGCGCTACATTATAATTAACAAATGCCTGCTCCACAAAAACCTCCTCCACGTGTTCTACCTCAATTTCAGTAATGAATTGTGTTTTATCATTAAAACGATAGCCAAAAAGCAATACCAGACGTTGAACATCGAGTTCGCCATTGGAGTCTTCAGGCTGATTGTACAATATTTCACCATAGGCACCAACAGTTACGGCCGATGCATAGTTGCCCGATAATAATCTTTGGGCAGCATTTAATTGTTTTTGGGGATCAAAAGTGATCGAATCCATCTGAGTTTGAGCGAAGGTAAGCACCGTAAAAGAGAGTGCAATGATCAAGGTGATTGGCTTAATAAAGCTCATTATTCTTATTTAGACTGGTTACAAATAATATCATTGGAATGGGTCAAAGATAGTATTGTGAAGACAACAAAAAAAGATTATTTAAAATAATTCTAAATAATATTTGAACTTTAACATTTGCTAGATTTCAGCGATCTGAAATTCAAAAATTTAGAAATAGGAAGTGAATAGCTCCGTGGCCTTATTGTGGGCGGCTTCAAAAAACATCCAGTTGACCCCGGTTTCTGCTTTTTGAGCTGTAAAATAGGAGAGCATTTTCTCTGTAGGCATATTTCCGGTAAGTTCATCTTTGGCCATAGGGCAACCACCAAAACCTTGAACGGCACCGTCGAATCTACGACATCCCGACATAAAAGCAGCCTCTATTTTTTCATGCCATTTCCCCGGAGTGGTATGCAGGTGTGCTCCAAATTCAATATGCGGGTAATTCGGGATCAGATGACTGAACAGATATTGGATGACCTTTGGAGTTGATGAACCTATGGTATCGGAAAGCGAGAGGATTTTAACTCCCATGGCCGCCAATCTTTCGGTCCAGTCCCCTACGATCTCCACATCCCAGGGATCGCCATAGGGGTTTCCGAATCCCATCGAAATATATGTCACCACTTCTTTATTATGTTTTTCAGCAATCTCCAGAATCTCTTTGAGTATTTCTACCGATTGGGCAATCGTTTTATGAGTATTTCTCATCTGAAAATTTTCCGAGATAGAAAATGGATAGCCCAGGTAATCGATTTGATCATATTTCGAGGCGTCATGCGCCCCACGGACATTAGCGACTATGGCCAGTAATTTGGTTTGGGTATCGGAAAGATCAAGATTTTCCAGAACCAGGCCGGTATCAACCATCTGGGGAATGGCTTTAGGGGAGACAAAGCTTCCGAAATCCAGGGTGTCGAAACCACAACCCAGTAAAGACTGAATATAGCGCGTTTTTTCTGCAGTAGGAATAAAGGTTTTTATCCCCTGCATCGCATCCCTAGGACATTCGATGATCTTTATCCTTTCGGCCATAACATCTGATAACTCAGGAATTAAAATTACTATATAAAATCGGACAAACCACCGCCTTCAACCGACAATTATATACCGGTAGGTGTTGTTTGGAGGAGTCTTTTATTGATCCGTTTAACAAGGCCTGGACCTTCATAAACAAAGCCCGTCCAGATCTGGATCAAATCGGCTCCGGCTTCCAGTTTTTCTATAGCATCCTCAGGAGAATGAATGCCCCCTACTCCAATAATTGCAAATTGCTTTTTCCGATGCGCCACGATAAAACGGATGACTTCAGTACTGCGCTCCCTAAGAGGCTTCCCGCTTAATCCGCCTTTCTCTTCCACCAACACACAATCAGATTTGAGATCTGTTCTCGAAATGGTGGTGTTGGTGGCGATAATTCCATCCAATTCGCTTTCTTCAATGATATGAATGATATCGAGCAATTGATCTTCATTCAGATCCGGAGCAATTTTCAAGAATATCGGCCGCTCCCCGGTATTGCGTTCCTCAGCCAGTTTTGTATTTTCCTTTTTGAGCTCTCTGAGCAATTGCAACAAAGGTTCCTTATCCTGTAACTCACGTAAACCCGGAGTATTAGGGGAACTTACATTGACCACAAAATAATCGACATGCCCAAAAAGTGCATCAAAACAAATCAAGTAGTCCTTGGCCGCCAGCTCGTTCGGTGTAAGCTTGTTTTTACCAATATTACCGCCGACCAAAACTTTTGTGTTACTCTTTAAACGTGCCACCGCCTCATATACCCCTTTATTATTAAACCCCATCCTATTGATAATAGCTTGATCAGGGCGAAGTCTGAAAAGCCGTTTTTTAGGATTCCCCTCCTGGGCTTTGGGGGTCAGCGTCCCGATTTCGATGAAACCGAAACCAAAATCAGATAATTCCCTGTATAACCTGGCATCTTTATCAAAACCTGCCGCCAAGCCCACTGGGTTCTTAAAATGCAATCCACAAACCTCACGTTCCAATTTGGCATCCTCTTTATAAAACATCAATCGAATGAGCGGTGACATACCTAGTTTCCCGGCCAGTTTAATGAGCATAAATGAAATATGGTGTATACGTTCAGCATCGAATGCAAAAAGCAGGGGCCTGATCAGGAACTTGTACATGTAAAGTTTTTTCGTTGGCGCAAAAGTACAACTTCGACCTCAAAATAAAATCAACAGCGACTTGGAAAAGAAAATATTTTGGTTCAAAAGCTATTCCTCTTCTTCTACCATAAGAATGGGGTTCAGAGGCCTGCGAGCAGCCTCCTTACATAGAGATACATAATACGCGAATTGCTTCTCATTAAAAATACCGAGAAGCTTTCGGTCGTATTCCATACTGAGCTCAATGAGTTTATTATTAAGAGTAGAATATTTCTTGGCCAGGTTATGCAAATCCGCTTCTGTACTCTGAGGATGCTCTATTAGCAAAAGACGAAGTTCTTCTTCAATAGGTCGCCTGGCGAGCTCAAATTCTCCGATCCAGGTATCTAAATGTGCCTTCTGATCATCGTTCATTTGGAATATATCAACGATAATACCGGTATCCTGTCCTGCGATATCCAAAGTGCAATCATCAGCCTGGGAATATAGCCATTGAGAGACCGACAATAATATAATCAAGGTTATAAAGGTACAAGACCTTCGACTGTATATCGCGCTGTTCAAAACTAAATGCTTAGTAGGATTCAAGAATTGTAAAAGTAAGGTTTAAATTTTCCTGGCACAAAAAAGCCACCTGTCTCCAGATGGCTTTAAGTTTAAGAATCTTCTAATTCTCAATTCAGTTTTAAACCAAGACGTGCAAAAAGAAATCTTCCACCAATGCCAAATTGTTGGGATCTTCGTGACCAATCAAAGCGACCAGAGCTTCGATTATTTCCACCATCTGCTAAAACTTCTGCAGCTCTGTCGGGATATTCATCAAACAAATTATTGGCTCCGACAGTCAGCGTAATCGCAGGACTGAACTTATATCCCACCGAAAGATCGGTTACAAACTTGCTGCCAAAAACCTGTTGTCTGTCGACATTGGTTGTGGCCTCGGTTACCTCTCCAAAATATACACCTCGTAAAAAGAAAATAAACGTATCGGATGCAAGGTTGAATGTTAGGTTAACCTTTGTTCTGGGTACTGCTTCTTCCAGATATACTCTACTGTCTTCCGGAAAATAAGTATCCACCAAACCAGCGTCTTCCAGAACCTGCGAGGCTTTGATCTCTCCCACCCTTCGGGTTTGGGAAAAAGTTGCCGCCAGATCGCTGTTAAGCCTCCATCCGTCCCAGAGGGTCGTTCTATGTGTGAGTACTATATCCAATCCTTTAGATTCGGTATCTATGGCATTCGCAAAGAACGCAGCTCTTGAGGCATTTGCCTGCCTGAGCAGATTATCGAGTTCACTTCCCGTACCCGGGCCAGCGAATTGGCCTGTGAATACGACACGGTCATCGATCTTAATAAAATATCCATCGACCGTTAAAGTTAGGTTTGCCGTAGGAATGCTACCGGTAAAGCCAAGACTCACACTTGACGAAGTTTCCTCTTTTAGCTGAGGGATACCCAGCAGAGCTGCGGCCCTGCTATCGTTGGCGAAAGTACCCACCTCCTGTGGATTACCATCCTGATCAAAAATCGTTGACGTGGAATTAAAATTTATCTGGTGCAGCGAAGGCGCTCTGAAACCGGTATTTACAGCCCCGCGGAAATTGAAATCATCTGTGACTTTCACACGAGTTGCGACTTTAAAATTGATCGTAGATCCAAAATCACTGTAGTTTTCAAACCGCGTTGCAAAACTCGCCAGAAATCGATCTGAAAAGTCGGCTTCCACATCAAAATATCCAGCGATGCTACTCCTGTTTCTCGACAATTCATTTGTGGGACTAAAACCAGGAAAAACTTGTGAACCACCAGGTCTGGCAGCTCCAAAAAAGTCTTCCGAAGGTTGTTGAGTAGATAAAGTGATCACCTCTCCAGCTGCGGTATACTGTGCATAAGACGCTTCTTCACCCGCGACAATTTCATAGCGTTCCTGCCTGTATTCTGCTCCAAATGCAATATTCAGACCTGAGAGGACATCGTCGAAAAATTGTGCGACGTCCAGATTGGTAGTATTCTGAGAAAATGAAAAACCTCCCGCATCAAAAGTGGTGGGAGAAGCACTCTGCAGGGAAGCGTTAAAGGTATTGCCGATGGTGTATAAAAAACTATTCTTACCATAGGTGTTACTAAAATCGACACTCCAATCCCCCACTACTCCCCTAATGCCTATAGCTATGGACTGATCCTTTATATTCGAATTGATTTCTGGCAAGAATCCATTGAAATAGGCCGGAGTAAATGTCCTGCTTTGGTTGGGTAATCGGTAGAAGCCGGCCGAATTCCCGGTTCTTGAGCTGATCCCCGCAAAGGAATAGATTTCGGTGCCATCATCATCCAGTGGCAAGCCGAAATTTGCAAATAACCGGCCGGCACGCAGTGCGGACTGCCCCACTCTCATATTGAAATCGCTCCGTGCCAATCCACGGGCACTAAGCTCGGACTGAGTATCATCTGCTGCCAAGATTGGCCGCAGCTCATCTTTTGTGGTTGCACCCATAAGATCAATTCCCGCTGCATTGCTATAGAAAATAACATCGGTCACATCGTCGTCCAGTAGTTCGACCAAGTCTGCCCCATCTGCGACGGCAAATCGCTCAACCCGATTGTAAAGGTTAAATACATCACCTTCCCATTCCTTCATTCTGCCATAATCCTGGCGGACGTCAAAATCGCCTCCCAATGTGAAATAACCTCCTCTTTCACCTAATGAAAGTCCGTAATTTGCCGATATATTGGTTGTTTCCCCATCCGAACCGCCTGTTTGACCATTAGAATTCTTGGAAAAATGGGCCCCGGTGGTAACCGTTGCAGTGAGTTCATTGACCGATTTGTTGAGTACAATATTAATAACCCCAGCTATCGCATCAGAGCCATATTGAGCGGCAGCACCATCTCTCAACACTTCAATACGCTGTATGGCCGCTGCAGGTATGGCATTGAGATCGGTTCCAACGCTTCCCCTTCCAAAGGTCCCATTAACATTAACAAGAGAAGATGTATGCCTTCTTTTCCCATTTATAAGAACCAAAACCTGATCGGGGCCCAGGCCTCTTAAAGAAGCAGGGTCTATATGGTCTGTACCATCTGAAATTGTTTGTGTATTGGAGGTAAATGAAGGTGCAACATAGTTCAATATTTGATTCAGATTTACCTGAGGAGCCACTTCAGTAAGTTCCTTAATATCGATCACATCTACAGGGACCGTGCTTTCAGTAGCGGTACGGTTAGGGTTACGGGAACCGATGATTATGGCCTCTGTAAGTGCCACTCCCGCTACCAGGCTGATGTCCATGTCTGAACTGTCGACCTGAACCTCTTTAGACTCAAAGCCTATATAGGAGACGACAAGAATATCGCCCATATTGGCATTTATTGTGAACCTTCCGTCAAAATCTGTGGTAGTTCCCGTGCTAGTGCCCTTTATTAGGACGGTAGCACCAATTAAGGGAGCGCCTTCCTGATCTGTAATAGTTCCTGAAACCTGGGCTTGCAGTAACCCCATGGCAGCAAAAAACAGTAATACGATAATACTCAATAACCGTTTCATAGTGTTCATGTTTAAGTTGTTCATAAGAAAGATAAACAATTAAAGTGGGTATGTACTATAATTCCTATACATAAGTTACATAATATCTGCCCCTGATTTTCAGCATTCAAACGATTTGGCCCTTCCTATGAAAGCCTTATTTTTGATGATTAATGCTCGAACTATGAATAAAATTATTGACAGATTTCTGTCCTATGTCACCATAGATACTCAAAGCGAACCTAATTCCGAATCCACGCCAAGCACAGAAAAACAGTGGGTACTTGCCAGGAAGCTTGCGGAAGAATTAAGTGATATGGGGATGAGCGAGGTGAGCCTGGACGATAACGGTTATATAATGGCTACTTTAGCCTCTAATGTTGATCATGAAGTGCCGGTAATTGGTTTTATCGCACATTATGATACTTCACCTGATTTTAGCGGAGAGAATGTAAGTCCGAAAATTATCGAAAATTATGATGGCGGAGAGATCACCCTAAATTCGTCAAAAAATATTGTTCTTTCACCGGATTATTTTGACGACCTCAATATGTATAAGGGGCAGACCCTGATCGTTACCGATGGCACCACGCTTCTGGGTGCCGATGACAAGGCTGGAATTACCGAGATCATGACAGCGATGGACCACCTGATTCAACATCCGGAAATTAAGCACGGGAAGATCAGGGTAGGATTTACTCCCGACGAAGAGATTGGGCGTGGCGCGCATAAATTCGAGGTCGAAAAATTCGGAGCCGATTGGGCGTATACAATGGATGGCAGCCAGGTAGGAGAACTCGAATATGAAAATTTTAATGCCGCCCATGCCATTGTCCGTACTCAAGGAAAAAGCGTCCATCCCGGTTATGCCAAAGGTAAGTTGGTAAATGCCAATAGGATATTGAATGAATTTGCGTCTCTGCTTCCCGCTGATGAAGTACCTGAACAAACCAGTGGAAGGGAAGGCTTTTTCCATATCTATAAAATGAAGGGGGAGATCGAGCACGCGGAATTGGAACTGATCATAAGAGACCATGACCAGGATGATTTTGAGAAAAGAAAACATTTTTTGGAAACCCTGCGTGATCAACTTAATGAAAAATACCCCGATGCGATTGAAGTCCTGATCAAAGATCAATACTTCAATATGCGTGAAAAAATCGAACCTGTTTTCCATGTGGTCGATATTGCCCGGCAAGCCATGGAGGCCCTGGAAATAAAGCCAATCATAAAGCCCATACGTGGTGGAACCGATGGTTCGCAGCTCAGTTATATGGGACTGCCATGTCCTAATATTTTTGCAGGCGGACACAATTTTCATGGAAAATATGAATACGTCCCCGTAGAAAGCATGGAAAAGGCCGTTGCCGTAATTCTAAAAATATGTGAATTAACAGCTACCCATAATTATAAAAGCTAAACCATGGGAAAAGCAGATACCTATTTCGATAAAGACCATCATTTTAAAGATGGTATCACTGTCCTCAGAGCGCTGGCACTTCAGACAGAATTAGAGGAAACTGTGAAATGGGGTGCGCCGGTCTATACGATTGGTGGGAAGAATGTTCTCGGTATTATGTCCTTTAAAAATTATTTTGGACTTTGGTTTTTTAATGGTGTTTTTCTGAGCGATCCAAAAAGTGTGCTGGTAAATGCTCAGGAAGGCAAGACCAAAGCTATGAGACATTGGAAATTCAACTCAGTGGAGGAGATCAACCCAACCGATGTACTCGATTATATTCAGGAAGCCATCAAAAACCAGAAAAAAGGGCTTACGATAAAGCCAGAAAGAAAAAAAAGTATCGAGGTCCCATCATTGCTTAAAAATGCCTTAGAGCAGAACCAGGACCTGCAAAAGCAATTTCAAGGGCTGAGTCCTTACAAGCAAAGAGAGTATTGTGAATATATAGAATCGGCTAAACAGGAAAAGACCAGGGTATCCAGAATGGAGAAGATCCTTCCTTTGATAAAACTAGGGATGGGTATTAACGACAAGTACAAACGTTAAACTGTCTCCGAAATTACCATGACCCGGAACTTTTATCGACCCGGAAGTCCCCAGCCATTATGGTATTGGACTTTGGTATATGCGTTGGCCTCTTCTGTAGCAAAGCTATTGGTATCATTTGACCAACTGACCTTTGACGCTGTTTTATAAGCAACATTTCCCATGTGGCAAACCAATGCCGCATCATAGCCCACCTGGACCGGAGCATTCAGGGAATTCGCATCACGGGTTTTTACCGCCTCGATAAAGTTTTTAGTATGCAGGTCTAAGCCGCTGCCAGAATTTGATTGCAATGGTATTGCCTCCATTCTTGGGACTCCTTCCTTTCCCCATCCCTGAAATTCTTTTTCAGGGATCACTTCCCAGCCTTTCCTATCAAGTACCAGAGTGCCATTATTCCCGATAAATGCTATACCGTGATCACGTCCATAATTACCTCCATCTATTCCAGTAGCGTGCTCCCAGAGGATCGCAAATTGGTCGTACTCGAAAATGGTTTGGAGCGTATCGGGTGTTTCTGAGGCATCAGATGGATAGGCGTATTTTCCTCCGGTTGCCATTACCGAATTAGGAATTCCTGCCTTCAGACCGTAAAGCGCATAATCTATCAGGTGCACACCCCAATCTGTCATCAGCCCACCGGCGTAATCCCAGAACCATCTGAAATTGAAGTGGAACCTATTTGGATTGAACGCCCTTTTCTCGGCCGGACCCAACCACATATCATAATCCACACCTTCCGGAACAGCACTATCTGGCTTCTTATCCACAGGCATCATCCATCCCTGGTATGCCCAAGCTTTAGCCAACCTGATCTCGCCAAGCGCTCCTGAATGCACAAAATCAATAGCATTTACAAAATGAGGTTGACTCCGTTGCCATTGGCCGATCTGGACAATCTGACTGCTGCGCGTTAGCTGCTGATTTATAATCTGGCATTCCTGAATAGAATTGGCCAGGGGTTTTTCGCAATATACATCCTTCCCGGCATCAAGGGCATCGCACAGCTGAAGGCAATGCCAGTGATCGGGTGTACCGATGATCACTACGTCTATATCTTTCTGATCGAGCATCCGGCGATAATCTTTATACCATCGAGGTTTCTTTAACCCACCAGCTTGGAGTTCTGCGCTTCGCTCTGCCAAAACCCTGCTGTCTACATCACACAGGGCTGCTAATTCTACCTCCGGTTGTTTGAGCATGGATATAAGATTACTAAATCCCATCCCATTGCATCCTATTACGCCCAGTCGTATTTTATCATTCGGGCCAGGCTGTTTTCCGGAATGTGCCAGGACTTCTGTTGGGAATCCGCCCATCAATCCCAAACCGGCCGCTCCGTAGCTAACCGAACGGATAAACTTTCTGCGTGTAGACATATCGAAGGGTTTTTGATTATCAAAGGAAGATAACCACTTTTTGGCGGGAATAAAAAACGCCGGACAAGCCGGCGTTTATATCAATCTGAAAATAGAAGGTTATTTCTCTTTAACAGCGGTGAGTTTGTTGCTCATCTCCATGGAAATTGCAGATCTATCGAATTTTAACCTACCTGCCATAGTCTCGATTATACATGAGCTGTCTTTATCATTTAAATCGACGACCTTGCCATAAAGCCCGCTCTTGGTTACGATCTTATCCCCTTTTTTTAAACTTTGCGCAAATTTTTTCTCATCCTTTTGACGTTTCATCTGCGGACGTATCATAAAGAGATATGCCACCAGGAAGATCAGTATTAAGGGAAGAAATTGTCCTAAATCGCCCATAAATTGGTTTTCTGTTTAAAGATTTAGTTGGCGGTGGGTCCTACTGCTGAAACGGCCTGACCATCTTTTGGAGTCACAAATGCCTTGATTCTGAGCAGCTCGGTCTTCATCTCAGTATTGGCTGTAACCGTAACCGTCTTGATAACCTGATTCTGACCCGACCCATTAAACTTTACCATTAATTCTCCGGTTTCTCCAGGAGCAATAGCTGTATTTTTTGGATATTCAGGTACAGTACATCCACAGCTGCTTTTCGCATCGGTGATGATCAAAGGTGCATTTCCGGTGTTGGTAAACCTGAATACAGTTTCCTGCGGAGTTCCGCTAACGATCGTACCAAAGTCGTGCTCACGCTTTTCAAAAGACATCACAGGAAAATTCTTAGCCTGTGCATCCCGGTCGGCCGCTAATTCAACTTTGTCGGCATCTACTTTGCTCGATGCTTTTTCTTTACAAGAATACATGGCTGCTATGGCCACTATTGCAAAAACCAAAACAATTCTCTTCATTATAACATGGATTTATTAATTCGACCCAAAATTAAACAATATTTGCTTATAATAATCCCCGGCCTGTTTTTTTAAGTTTTCCTTCCGATTTATATTCCTTCACCAGCTTGTCGAGAATCCCATTGATAAAAATACTGCTTTTCGGAGTTGAGTATTCCTTGGCGATTTCCAGGTATTCATTAATGGTTACCCTTTCTGGTATTGAAGGAAAGTACAGCAGTTCACAGATGGCCATTTTAAGTAAAATGGCATCTACATCGGCTATCCGGTCTTTATCCCAATTCGGGGTCTTCCCTTCGATCTCTTTCTCGAGCTCAGCGTTTTTTAATAATGTTTTGGTCAGCAATTCTCTTGCAAAAGTCATGTCCTCATTATCCTTGAGTAATCTAGGCAGAAAAAACCTTTCGGGTTGATACTCGCCTGACTTTCGCAGCATTTTTAGAACGAAGGTATTCACCAACGGAATGTCATCTACCCAGGTGAGTTTGTCGTCTTCGAAATATTCATATAGCTTTTCGTTAGGAGCGATAACTTCCTTAAAAAGATCGATGATCAGATTTTTGTCTGCCTCATAATCTTTTTTGCCTGAAAGCATGTAATCGTGGTAGATCTTGTGATCTGCAATTTCCTTATACAGGATTTTTACATATTCCTCGTTTAGATACCAGTTTTTCAGCTTGCGTTGCTTTATTTCAGCACTCAGCATTTGATTCTCCACGATTTGTAAAAGGAGGCTGTTCTTAAGGAATTTTTCCCTGTCGGGATACTGGTCGTCAATACTTGAGAGATAGCTTTTGGATGAATGGGTTACATGGGTAGTAGCCAGCTGATACAATTCCTTAAATAGTCCCATTACCAGGAGGTAAAGCACATAGGTATTCTCTATGCTGACTTTCAAAAACTTTTCTTGCTTATCCAGAGATTCCTCTTTGGATAAGACCAGTGCATAAATACACTGCATAACTTTAACCCGGATTTGCCTTCTGGTGAGCATGTAAAAGAACAGATTTAAACAGCATTCGCAACGGGACAAAAATACAAATCTAATTCGAACAACAACCAAGCCATAGAATATCTATCTTATAAATTTTCTAACATTAGATTTAAAGCCAAACCGCTATATTTGCGACCGTTGCTTAGGTCTAGTCGTTCTATTGAATGAAAGAATTAAAACATCTCAACAAGTATTTCAAAAAATATTGGCTTAAGCTGCTGATCGGCATCATCATTACCATCATCGCCCGGATCTTCCAGCTGGTGATGCCCACCTATGTAAAAAACTCTATAGAAGTTGTTGAAAATTATATGGGTGGAAAGATCCCTGAACCTGCTGCGAAAGACCTGCTTTTCGAATATGTCCTGATCATAGTAGGGGCTGCCCTGCTTTCGGGATTCTTCACATTTCTCATGAGACAAACCATTATCTATGTCTCCCGTTATATCGAATATGACCTCAAAAACGAAGTCTTCGATCATTATCAGCTTCTTAGTCTGAATTTCTATAAAAAGCATCGGACAGGTGACCTGATGAACCGAATCAGCGAAGATGTAAGCCAGGTGAGACTTTATGCCGGACCTGCTATTATGTACGGTATGCAAACCCTGACACTCTTTGTATGCCTTATTCCATTGATGTTTATAAAGGCACCCACGATCGCCTTTTACGCCCTTATACCGCTGCCCATTCTCTCATTCCTGATCTATCAGATCAGCAAGGTGATCCATCTCAGGAGTACCAAAGTACAGGAATACCTATCTACACTCTCAACATTCGCACAGGAGTCTTTTTCGGGCGTCTCAGTGATCAAAGCTTATAATCTCGAGGACAGGATCAACAACGAGGTTAATATGCTGGCGCTGGAAGGCAGAGATAAAAGCATGGACCTTGCCAAAGTAAATGCATGGTTCTTCCCATTGATGATCCTGTTGATCGGCATCAGCAATATTTTCGTGATCTATATAGGAGGTAAGCAATATATCGATGGTGAAATAGCTTCTGTGGGTACCATAGCCGAGTTTATACTCTATGTAAATATGCTGACTTGGCCCGTAGCCATAGTAGGTTGGCTTACATCGATTGTGCAAAGAGCCGAAGCCTCACAGAAACGTATAAATGAATTCCTGCAAGAGCAACCCGAGATCGGCAACCTCGTGAAAGAAAGAAAAGCGGTTTCAGGAAAAATTGAATTCAGGAATGTCTCTTTCACCTATGACGACACCAATATTACCGCCCTGAACAATATTTCGTTCGAGATTAATCCGGGGCAGACCGTAGCGATCATAGGCAAGACCGGTTCGGGCAAATCGACTATCCTCGATCTGGTAGCCCGACTTTATGATGCCACTTCAGGTGAAGTACTGATAGACGGCACCGGAGTTAAGGATCTTAATTTAGAAAGTCTCAGGTCTTCAATCGGCGCCGTTCCCCAGGATGCTTTCTTGTTTTCAGACACAATTCGGAACAATCTTAAATTTGGTAAAGAAGACGCTACTGAAGAAGAAATCCTCGAGGTAGCCAGAATGGCGGTGGTGCACGAAAATATAATGGGATTCGGAAATCAATACGATACCGTCCTCGGGGAACGCGGAATTACCCTTAGTGGTGGCCAAAAACAACGCATTTCAATTGCAAGGGCTCTGCTGAAGGATCCTGTCATTTACCTTTTCGACGATTGTTTGTCGGCCGTAGATACCGAGACCGAAGAGGAAATCCTCAACAATCTTAAGCAAGCTTCCCGTGATAAGACCACATTGATCGTAAGCCACAGGGTTTCCTCTGCTAAAAATGCCGACCTGATCCTGGTCCTGCAGGACGGTCAAATTTTACAACAGGGTACACATGACCAACTGATTGCTCAAAAAGGCTACTATAAGGAGCTTTACATTCATCAATTGTCTGAGAAAGAAAACTAGAAAAATGTTGCTGAATTAGCATTTTTTTTACATTTTTGATGATATTATATCTACAGCTAACTACACAAATCAAATCATGGGCGACAAAGAACTAATGGATCAGGAAGAAATATTCTCGAAGGTATTACGTGCTGGAAGGAGAACTTATTTCTTCGATGTCAGAAGCACAAAGGCAGGCGACTATTACCTGACCATCACTGAAAGTAAAAAGTTTACCCACGATGACGGATCCTTCCACTACAAAAAGCACAAAATTTATCTCTATAAAGAGGATTTTGAAGCCTTTAGAGAAAATGTTGGGGAAATGATGGATTATATCATTGCTGAAAAGGGAACTGAGGTTATTTCAGAACGCCATCAAAAAGATTTTAAGAAAACAGAACCGAGTTCGAACGGTGAGGCCTCGAGCGAGAGCTTTACCGATCTGGACTTCGAGGATATATGAAACAAGTACAAAATATAATTTCAACAGACGGCCTTTAAAATTAAAGGCCGTTTTTTATATTTATATTTCGACCCACCAATACCCGAAAAATTATGAGAATATCACTCTTTTTAATACTTATCCTATATTCCCTGCAACCGATATTAGGCCAGGAATTGGAATATTATCTTCCCGAAGGGACCTCATACAATCCCGACATCCCTACACCTGAACAAGTGATCGGCCATAAGGTAGGTGAATGGCATGTCACCCATGATAAACTGGTTCAATATATGACAGCTCTGGCCAATGCCAGCGACCGAATCATGCTGGAAAACAGGGGTAAGACATTTGAAGGACGCCCTTTGCTTTTGCTCACCATCACTACGCCGGAAAATCTTCAAAAACTGGAAGAAATCCGCGTACAACATCTTAAAATTACGGAGGAAGATTTGCCCGATTCGGAGCTAAGCCAAATACCTGTTGTGATTTACCAGGGTTTTTCCATTCATGGCAATGAACCCAGCGGTTCTAATGCTGCTCTGGCCTATGCTTATTACCTGGCAGCCGCGCAGGGACCTGAGATTGATTCTCAACTGGCCAACAGCGTGGTCTTGCTCGATCCGTCCTTTAACCCAGATGGGCTTCAACGATTTGCATATTGGGCCAATACCAACAGGAGTATTCATCTGAACGCAGATAATAATGAACGAGAATACCATGAGGTATGGCCCGGTGGCCGAACCAACCACTATTGGTTCGACCTGAACAGGGATTGGCTTCCGGTACAATTACCGGAAAGCAAGGCACGAATCGAATCCTTCCATAAGTGGATGCCCAACGTGCTCACAGACCACCATGAAATGGGTACCAATTCGACTTTCTTTTTTCAACCCGGCGTACCCAGCAGAGTCCATCCCCTGACCCCTAAAGAAAATCAGGATCTGACCCGGGAAATAAGTAAATTTCATGCAAGCGCACTAGACAAGATAGGGTCACTTTATTTTACCGAAGAGCGGTACGATGACTATTATTACGGCAAGGGATCTACCTATCCGGATGTAAATGGTGGTATCGGGATCTTATTCGAACAAGCAAGCGCAAGGGGACATATTCAGGAGACCGAAAACGGATTATTGAGTTTTCCCTTTAGCATCCGGAACCAGTTCGCCACGGCAATGTCTACGTTAAAAGCTTCAAACGAATTAAGACTTGATCTGTTGAGATACCAGGCGAACTTTTATAAAAATATGCGCATCGAATCGTCTATAGGCAGGAGTAAAGCATATCTCTTCGGGGATTCAAAGGATGCTGCTAAAACACACAAACTGGCAGAAATCCTGTACCGGCATAAGATTAAGTTCCATGAAATTTCAAGGGATATGACCGTTGGCAACAAAAAGTACAGCCCGGGTCATGCCTATGTGGTACCGGTCAATCAAAAAAATCATCGACTCTTAAAGGCGATTTTTGAAAAGCGGACATCCTTTACAGACAGCCTCTTTTACGACATTTCGGCATGGACCCTACCATTGGCCTTTAATCTGGACTATACCGAATTACGCTCAATGGCGGTGGCCGGGGCACAGGTTACCGACCTAAGGCCGCCCAAAGGCTCCATAAG
Source organism: Flavobacteriaceae bacterium (assembly GCA_965212205.1). Classification (GTDB taxonomy): domain Bacteria; phylum Bacteroidota; class Bacteroidia; order Flavobacteriales; family Flavobacteriaceae; genus JAHEJJ01. The sequence goes on along the minus strand of CBDBUX010000011.1, from coordinate 433,597 downwards.
TGAAAAAAGTGATTATGCGTACCTTTTCGAATGGGGTGAATATTTTGCCCCCAGAGCCCTCAACAAAATACTCGATAAAGGCCTACGTGCTAAGATCGCCAAGTCTCCTTTTACCACATCTGGCCATAATTTCGATTATGGAACCGTTCTTGTTCCTGTTCAAAATCAGGAAAAGAGTAGCGGGGAGATTTATGATTTCCTCAAAGAATTAGCCGAGGAGAATGCCTTAAATATATATGGCGTATCTACCGGCCTCACTCAGGGAATCGACTTGGGAAGCAGTGAGTTCGACCCGGTGAAAAAACAAAAAGTAGCTATTGTGGTTGGCAAAGGGATCAGACCATACGACGCTGGTGAGATATGGCACCTGTTCGATACGCGATACGATATGAAACTCAGTAAAATTGATCTTAGTTATATCAATGAGGTCGATTTGGGCGACTATACCGATATCATCTTACCAGGCAGTAGTGGGAAAATGAAGATCGATGAAAAAACAAAGGAGAAGCTCCATTCCTGGGTCAAATCTGGTGGAACCCTGATCGCCTATCGCAATGCCGTCGAGTGGCTTGAAAAGCAAGAGTTTATAGAACTTAACTTTAGGCGCGACACTCTGGTCGCCAAGGATGTAAGTTTTGGCCAGGCATCCAGATTTAAAGGAGCACAACAAACCGGCGGCGCAATATTTAATACGAGGATCGATCGTTCACACCCGATCAATTTCGGCTATAAAAACAATTCTATCCCGATTTTTAGGAATTCGAATATCTACATCGAACCCCACAAGGACAGTTATAATAATCCGATCCAATATACCAGGTCTCCTCTCTTAAGTGGTTATATTTCAGAGGAAAACCTGGCCAGACTAAAAGAAAGTGTTCCTTTTCAAATTCAGAAACTCGGTAAAGGGCGTGTAATCGTATTTACCGATAATACAAATTTCAGAGCGTTCTGGTATGGTACCAATAAGCTCTTAATGAATGCTATCTTCTTTGATCGCATGATGTAAAAGGGTATGGTTGTCGAAAGCGGGCTTTCAAATATTGATTAATTTTACAAATAAAATTCTATGGCACGGACTCCAAGCAATATGATCCCATTAGGAACACAGGCACCAGATTTTACCCTCCCCGATACCGTCTCCGGCAACTCGGTAAGCCTTAAAGAGTTAAAGGGAGTTGCAGGTAGTGTAATCATGTTTATTTGCAATCACTGCCCATTTGTAAAGCATGTAAATGCCGGCATGGTCTCCCTGGCTACAGATTACCAGTCGGCCGGGATAAGTTTTATCGCAATTTCGAGTAACGATGTTGTTAATTACCCGGATGATGCCCCCGATTTAATGACGGTCAACGCCAGAGAGGAAGGTTTTCCGTTCCCCTACCTCTATGATGAATCACAGCAAGTGGCACGGGCCTATGATGCGGCCTGCACCCCGGATTTTTATATTTTCGATAAAGAGCTGCAACTGGTCTACCGGGGGCAATTGGATGATAGCAGGCCAGGCAATAGTATCCCGGTCACCGGCAAGGATATGCGGGCAGCACTGGATGCATTACTTAGAGGAGACACCATCGATTCTGCTCAGAAACCTAGTATCGGTTGTAATATAAAGTGGAAAGTAGCGACATGAAAATCGACAAGGACCAGGCGCTAAAAAAACTTCAGGACTGCCCAGATACCTTCAAAACTTTTTTCAGTCATGGTACTTTATCCGTTGAGGTTTATAAACCCGATAAAGTAGATCTTCAACACCCCCATGACCGGGACGAGGTGTATGTGATAATTTCAGGTTCTTCGGAGTTTCATAACGGCGACCAAAAGGTAAAATGCAAGTCTGGAGATTTCCTTTTTGTACCAGCCTTCCAGGAACATCGATTTATAAACTTTACGGAAGATTTCGCTACCTGGGTGATGTTTTATGGCCCTGAAGGAGGTGAAAGCAAGTTGTAGCGTATTGAGCATGAGAATGATTCCCCTCACTCCTGAACTGATTTTAACTTATAATCGTGTGGGTACTGCTTCGTATCATCAGCATTATCTTCATCTATGGCCGGAAGAAGACCCTTCCCATTATATCGAAAGTAGTTTCACAACTCAGGTGATGGCCAGGGAAATTAAGGACCCCAACCTGAGGCACTTTTTAATTGAACAGGAGGGCGAGATAGCAGGTATCCTTAAGTTGGTTGTGGATGCCCCCACCAATACGCATTCGCACCATGAGGCCATGCTGTTGGAAAAGATTTATCTCCTGAAAACCTATTCGGGCAAGGGTCTTGGAAAAAAATGCATAAACTACGTTATCGATCTGGCGGAATCCAAAGGAAAGAAAATCCTCTGGCTGGACACCATGAAAAAAGGCCGGGCATTGAATTTTTATCTCGGTCTGGGATTTGAGATTTTCGGTGAAAAACTACTGGATTTTTCCAGTGCCCACAATGACCAGAGACCAATGTATAAATTGATGTACAAGTTGGGATCAAAATCCTGACAAAGCCAGGTCTTTACCAATCTCTCCGCTTAACCAGGCGAGCAATATGGGCATAATGGTGATGACCATGCCAAACATATCGGCCTATATTTTCCTCCAGACTGGTTTCGACATGCCCGTCAGGATGGATAAAAGTCCTTTTCAGCTCTTGTCTTTCGAGCCCTCGAAGCAGGAAGACCAATTTCTTATGAATTGCCCGGAGATGATCCAACGAATGCTCTATGGGAGCTGTTTCTGAGTCATGCAGCGCCGCCCATTTCTTTTCGTCATAAACCTTGATCAGCGGTTTGTCCTCTGTCAATGCCCACTTAAATCGGATATAACTGTTGTGATGGCTATCGGAGATATGATGCGTCAGCTGCTTTACGGTCCAACCACCGGGCCGGTATGGCGTTGCCAGCTGATCAGGATCGAGTTGTGTAACCAGGTCGCTTAACTCTTGTGGAAACCGTTCCAGATTATCGATCCAGTCTTCTATTAGCAAATCGGTAATGGTTTCCGGGACCTGAAACTTCCCGATGGGATATCTCAAGTTTTCAAGCTCTTGTTTTTCCATAGTTCTAAAGGTAATGAAGATCTGCGTTGGATATAATAGAATGATAAATGAAATAATCCTCTATCATAAACTCTAAACTTTAATACATTTTTAACCCTCCTATAAATTAGTCGTGAAACGGAATGTAATACCTTTATTGTTCAATAAAACCACAACTTAAAAATTACGATAATGGCTACTATTCGACTAGGGGATCTGGCCCCTGATTTTACGGCTGACAGTTCATTTGGATCTATAAATCTATACGAATATCTGGGAGATAGCTGGGGCATATTATTCTCTCATCCTGCAGATTTTACCCCTGTTTGTACCACAGAATTGGGTTCTGCTGCAAAGTTTAAGGAGGAATTCGACAGAAGGAATGTAAAAATGATTGCGTTGAGTGTTGATGGAAAGGCATCGCACCTCGAATGGATCAAAGACATCAATGATACACAGAATACAGAAGTGAATTTTCCAATTATCGCGGATGAAGATAAGAGGGTTTCCACTTTATATGATATGATCCATCCCAATGCGGATGACAACTTAACGGTAAGGTCGGTATACATAATCGCCCCTGATAAATCGGTTAAACTTATTATTACTTACCCGGCTTCAACAGGAAGGAATTTTCACGAACTATTACGTGTCATAGACTCACTTCAACTCACTGCATATCACTCTGTGGCTACGCCGGCCAACTGGAATCATGGAGAAGATGTAGTGGTAAGTCCGTCTATACCTACTCCCCAGGCAGTGGAGATGTTCGAAAAAGGTGTAGAGGAAATCCGTCCTTATCTGAGGATGACTCCCGATCCAACGGCCTGATGGCAAATATTGGCTGGGCTAAAACATAAACCTCCTTTTCCGGGAGGTTTTTATGTACTAATAAGTAGGGTTTTAGCATTGGCCACTGTTATATAAATAAGGGAAGTATAAGTCCCGGAATAATAACAACACCCATATCCCCATGAGTCTGTTTTTTGAACTATGCCTGTTTTTGATTTTGGTAAATATGATCTTGCTTATTTTCAGCACCAACCGTTCCAATAAAAAGACTTCATAACCGGTTAAGAAATGAAGCCGTTTATATCTACAGGGCGGTTTTCCTATTTAACATCCATCAGTTCCACATCGAAAATCAATGTGGCATCAGGAGGGATCACACCACCCGCACCAGCACTGCCATATGCCAAATGCGAAGGGATCACAAACCTTGCCTTGTCTCCTACTTTAAGCAGGCTTATACCTTCGTCCCAACCCGGGATGACCTGCCCTACTCCAAGCTGAAAATCTATGGGCTGTTTTCGCTGGAATGAAGAGTCGAATACCTGACCATTAGCCAGGGCTCCTTCATAATGTACAGACACCATGTGGTTTTTTTCTGCCTTCTTGCCCGTACCTTTTTGAATTATCTTATATCGTAGCCCACTTTCTGTTGATTCAAAACCGGCTGCCAGTTCTTCGAGTTCTGCAACTGCCCGTTTTTTTTCAGCGGCCAGTCTTTCCTCTCTTTGATTTTTAAATGAATTAAATGCATCTTCAGCGTTCCAGGAGATGGCTTCTTCACCGATCCGAACAATCTCCAGTTGATTAATGGTATCTCCCTGAGAAATAGAGTCCACCACTTCTTGTCCGGCTGTCACCTGGCCGAACACTGTATGTTTACCATCTAACCAGGGTGTGGCTTTATGGGTGATAAAGAATTGACTGCCGTTTGTACCCGGACCTGCATTGGCCATCGACAACATCCCCGGACCGGAATGTCTGAGTTCGGGATGAAATTCATCATCGAATTTATAACCCGGATCACCGGTACCGGAGCCTAAAGGACATCCTCCCTGAATCATAAAATCTGGGATTACACGGTGAAAGTTAAGCCCGTCGTAATAGGGAGCACCTTTCTTTTTTGCACTGTTTTCCAGACTGCCCTCGGCCAATCCGACAAAATTTCCGACTGTTCCCGGAGTTTTATCGTGCGTTAATTTTATAACTATCTCGCCTTTGCTTGTATCGAATTTAGCATAAATTCCGTCTTGCATACTACTGTTTTTTTATGAGCTGCAAATATAGGTATTTTGAAAAGGCCGGTTGATGCCAAAACCCTGTTTAGGATAAGATTAATACTGCAGCAACATATTGCGATACGGCTTCTTTTGGTCGAATTCTAAGGGCACACCTTCTAAGACCGAATCTCCCTTAATTCGCGCTGCCTGAAGATGGAGATGAGGTTCCTGAGAAAAACCGGAATTACCAACCGATGCGAGTAAGGTACCCGGATTAATATTGTCACCCAATTTCACTTGCAGGCTGTTTTGCTTTAGATGTACTAAGGAAACCATGGTTCCATCGCAATTTAAAACAATATAATTCCCCTGTCCATCGGCCGATGAAACCATCATACTGGAGCCCAGATTGTCTGCTACACCATCTTTGATTTCGATAACCTTTCCGCTACAGGGTGCATATACCGGTTCCCCGAATATATAATGCGATTCGTTGAGCGTCGGTCCTAATCCACTACTCACTTTTGAATACCTGCCCATTTTATTGATGTCAATCGCGTAGAGCTGACTAAGGGAACCTCTGCCATAATGGTTGTTTAGTACCCGGTTGGAGCCACCTGATGCTATATAATAATCTCCATCCCGGAGTGGAAATGTGAGTGCTACTGCTTCCTTATTAAAGATTCTTCCCTGGTATGCCTGGAGTATCAGATATGAAAATAACAATCCTATAAAAAACATTAGCCCGCCGCCGATATGGCGTATCCAGGTTCTTGAAAATTTCCTTTTGGTCAAAGGAATCAATCTAAATACTCTCCATATCCCATAGAGCATTATAAGCACTACGATATATTTCAGTTTATTAAATGCTGCTATGGGCCATTGCCCCCAAAGAAATAAAAACCATAATATCGAAATGCCGGAAAAGAATAGCGCAAATAGGCCAAATCTGGAACGGGGTCTTAAAAAAAGAAAAGCCAAAAGAATTAAAAATGGCAGTCCCCAGTGAATAAAATAAAACAATAATAGTTCCATTGTAGAATATCCTTACCTAAAAGAGTATTTACTGAAGTGATTGTTACAGAGATAGTCGAAAACCCTAATTTTAAGGAAGCAATGATAGATTGCTTTTGCCCAATCAGCCCTTGGAGTTATTTATGATACCATATTTATCGAAAAGATAGAGCAAGCTCGACATAGCAGCTGCTCCCAGTTCCAGTTCCCTCTTATTGATATGTTCAAAAGTATCGTTCTCTGCGTGGTGATGGTCGAAATACCTTTGGCTATCAGGTCTGAGTCCGCATAGAACTACATTTTCACCTTTTAAGGGTCCGATGTCTGCTCCACTTCCTCCAGCTATAAAATTATGTACGAGGTACGGTTCAAAAAGAGGTTTCCAGGATTGTACACGCTCTAGATTTGCAGCGGTGCAATCAAAAGAAAAGCCCCGAGGGGTAAAGCCTCCCGCATCACTCTCTAGCGCAAAAATGTGATTTTCGCCTTTATTCCTGGCCTCCTTAGCATATTGTTTAGCTCCGGAGAGACCAATTTCCTCACTCATAAACATTACTACCCTGATGGTTCGTTGTGGCTGGTACCCTGTAGCGAGCAGTAATCTCAAGGCTTCGATACTCTGCACACAGCCGGCACCATCGTCATGAGCCCCATCGCCCAGATCCCAGGAATCTAAATGTCCCCCAACCAGTAATATTTCATCCGGATAAGTACTGCCGCGAATCTCCCCGATTACGTTGTGAGATTGTACATCTAAAAGTTGTTTACAGCTCTGCTTGAAATAAAACCTGATATTGGGATTCAGTTTTAAGGTTGTACTAAGCAATTCAGCCCCATTGGTGCTAATTGCTGCTGCAGGGATTTTTTGTTCAAATGGCAGGTTGCCATAAGTCATGGAGCCTGTATGAGGAAAGTCATCGAGCCGTAGCGTAAGTGATCGCACAATTATGCCCACCGCACCATATTGTGCAGCTTCCATGGCGCCTTTATAGCGCTGGCCCACAGCTCCGGAATAAGCCTCAAAGGTATTGATCAGGCCCGACTGCATGGGACGGTTAAAAAATACGATCTTGCCTGCGATTCCATCTCTTCCCAGAGAATCTAATTCTTCATTGCTTTTAACCTCAACAACTGGCGCCTTGATACCCCCGATCGGGGTGGCCACAGAACCTCCCAATGCGGTTATGGGAACATTATTGGTAATACCGGGTTTACTCTCAATGTAGGCAAATTCAGGGGTACCCCGAACCCATTTTGGAACCATTACAGGCTGTAACCACACCCGGTCAAAACCGAGTGAATCCATCTGGCTTTTAGTATATTTCACCGCCTGTTCGGCCTGCACACTGCCTGATAATCTGCCTCCGATCCTGTTCGATAGGTAATTAAGCCAGTCATAAGACTTTCCAGTCGTCAACGATTCCTCAAAAATAGCTTCAATCTGCCTTTGATCATCGGTTTGAGACCAGCAGCAAGTTGTCCATAAAAAAAGTCCTAATATCCAATATTTCATTCCTTTTCGCTTTCCAATTGATTTTTATAGAGTTCAATATTAGCCTTTAATTCATCATCGAGTTCCGGTTCGCGGATATCTTTATACTTTTTTAACGTTTGTAGCAATACGGTGGCTACGATAACCCTGGCCACCCGTTTGTTGTCGGCCGGGATAATATACCAGGGCGCATGGGGTTTAGTGGTTTTCTGTATAGCTTCCTCGTAACAGACCATATACTTATTCCACAATTTGCGTTCTTTAAGGTCGCCGGCAGAAAATTTCCAATTTTTCTCGTTAAGACGCAACCTTCTCAGAAGTCTGAAGCGTTGTTCTTCTTTAGACATATGGAGATAGAACTTAAAGATAATAGTGCCGTTGTCGGCCAGATGTTTTTCGAAATTATTGATCTGCTCATATCTTTTTTCCCAGAATTCACTATCGATATCCGCTACACTGTCGACACCCGGAATATTCTCCCCAAGTATATAGTATGGATGCACTTTAGTTACCAGCACATTCTCGTAATGTGTCCGGTTAAAGACACCAAATTTGCCCTTGGCTGGTAAAGCGATATAATGTCGCCATATATAATCATGGTCGCGTTCCAATTCCGTAGGTACTTTAAAACTATGTACTACAACACCTCTTACGTTGCAGTCTTTAAAAACCTCTCGAATCAGACTATCTTTTCCAGAGGTATCCATCCCCTGTAGACAAATCAATGCTGCGTATTTGCCATGCGCGTACATGGTATTTTGAAATTTACCCAGCTCTTCCCTGATCTCCTCCAATTCATTCTTCAATTTCTTATCCGAAACCAGAAAATCTTCTTTGGTATCCCTTTCCGACAGTAGAAAAGAAGGGTCGGCGAGGTATTTGTCGATAGCTACTTTTTTCATTAATTCTTCTCGTTAAAATGCATTTAATGCTTTGGAATTAGCCGAAAAATAGGCGTTTCGTCTAAGAAATACAACCGAATATCCCAAAATCCCCTAAAGTGGAACCATTGGACGAAAAAAACGCCGAAGAGCCCCCGGCTGGCCTTATCTTTACCATTCCCAAAACTTACTATTTCAATAGTTTATGCTATGAAATCTCTCTCGGCATTTCTTTTTTTCCTATTCTTTTCGGCTACTCTGCTAGCTTCGGAAAACGCCTGCGATTATGCGGGTTCTAATATTGATTATGTGAGGTCTCAGACTGAAAATGCTCTTGCCGCGGATAACGTAAACCAATCGCGATATTTTGCCTACAAGGCCCTTAATGCCATTGAAAAAACCAAGCAGCAGCTCGAAGAGTGCGGCTGTGAATATGCTTTTAAAAACATACTGGAAGGACTGGATAATCTAAAAAAAGCTACACGGGTCAATAGTTTAGCCGGCACCAGGATCTTATTGAACCGCGCATTGGAAAATACCATGGGAAGTCTTGACGCCCTGGAACAGCACGACGAATTACATAAGAGTAAGTATGCCAGTGATGTACTGGCTCTCAACACCAAGGAAACAGAAAATATCAGGCTGAATGCGATACAGCCAGCCGGACCCGCCCTGGAAAAGAAAATCGATGAATTCTTGGAAGCCTACAGGACCTCGCTTAACAAAGTTGTTCAATCGGTCAACTGCAGGGAGGCATATGCCTATGCACGTAAGGTTTATGAGCATTGCGAATCTCAGCTTCTAAATGCCAAACTAACAGAGGCTAAGAAATATTACAACTTAAGAACAAAGGAAATAACCGCCGAAGCTCTTAAGCAACTGGAAGGGTGCAGAAATGATCGCCACTGATCTTTACTTGCTCGCAAATAATTTTACGTCGTCTTCGGAGACTTCCTTGCCACCTAAAATAATCAGTCGCTCTACTACATTTCGCAATTCGCGGATATTACCGGTCCAGTCATAGCTCTTTAATAACTCAACCGCCTTTTTACTAAAACTCTTCGGAGCAATACCTTGCTCCCCGGCAATTTTGGAAACGAAGTGTTCTATGAGAATCGGGATATCATCCCGTCGTTCATTCAACGCAGGAACCTGTATCAGGATCACAGCAAGGCGATGGTAGAGATCCTCTCTGAACCTTCCCTCAGTGATTTCTTTTTGCAGGTCCTTATTGGTGGCAGCAACAACCCGAACATCTACTTTTATGTCCTTATCTGACCCCACTCTTGAGATCTTATTTTCCTGCAAAGCGCGTAGTACTTTGGCCTGAGCCGACAAACTCATGTCGCCTATTTCATCGAGGAAAATTGTTCCTTTATTGGCTGTCTCAAATTTACCGGCCCTATCTTTTACCGCGGAGGTAAAAGCTCCTTTAACATGACCGAAGAGTTCGCTTTCGATCAATTCTGAGGGTATGGCCGCACAGTTCACTTCAATAAATGGTCCTTTATTCCTGCTGCTTTTCTCATGAACCCAATGGGCAACCAATTCTTTTCCTGTTCCATTTGAGCCGGTGATCAACACCCTGGCATCGGTAGGAGCAACTTTTTCGATCATCTCCTTTATCTGGCTAATTTCCTTGCTCTCACCCACCATTTCGTAGTTCTTACTTACCTTTCTTTTGAGTATTTTATTCTCAACGATAAGTTCTTTCTTATCCAGTGCATTCCTAACAGTTGTGAGCAAGCGGTTAAGATCTGGTGGTTTGGAAATGTAGTCAAATGCCCCTAGTCTCATGGTATTTACTGCCGTATCAAGGTCTCCGTGCCCGGAGATCATGATGAAAGGAATCTCCGGTTTAATTTTCTTGGCCTCTTGTAATACCTCCACCCCATCCATTTTGGGCATCTTGATATCGCATAAGGCCAGATCATAATCGTTTTTCTTTATCATTCCCAGCCCCGAAGCACCATCTGCCGCCTCCTCTACCTGATATTGATCGCTCTCTTCAGATAGTATTTTGACCAATACACGCCTTATGGCTGCTTCATCTTCAATGACTAATATTTTAGACATACACCTTGTTTTAAAAAATCGAAATTTTGAAACCTGCTTTAATATACGGACCAGGTTTGTCGCTAATAATAAATACTTTTTTTCTTTTATCGTCCCTTAGAATACTGCTTCCTCTCAGGGTATAACCACCCCATCCATAGAAAGAGATTACTCTGCTGATGTTGTACTGATACCCAAGTGCACCCACAACGGCAGACAGGGAAAGTGACGAACCCAGGGTATCATCGGGTAATAAAATGTCGTTTTGCACATTTACAAAATACCCGTCCAAAAACAGTGCCGAAATAAAGCTATGTTTCTCCGACAGGTGAAATCTCAGGTTAGATTTTGGAATTCCCAGAACATACGACCATTTTAAATGAAACCTTTTATAATAGTTGATCAAGGGCAGGGGTACTGGGAGTCCTGTGGTGCTGTTATAGGTGAGCCCCAACACCAACCGGAAAGGTTTTTCGATATCTTTTCGTTCTTTCCAAAGTGTGGCGGTAACGTTCAATAAGAAATCTCCCCCTTCGATACCATTGGTGAAATTAGAAGCCAATCTGGGAGTAATGATACCGATAAAACGCCATCGGGGGTTGATCTTAAAAATATAACCGATGTTCACATCTACAATATGGAGCTGATTCAACTCACTGTCGTCGAATGGAAGATCAGAATTCCTCCGGATATTGATATTGTTATATTCTGAACCCAATATTAAATATCGGTCCGATCCTACATTTATCGGGGCATTAAAAAGTACTTTGTATCGGTCGAGCCTGTTATTGCCATCTCCATCGGGGAGTGCAGTATATTCTATTCTTAGTATATCCGTGCTTTGTGTATAGCCCAAAGTGGTTATCAGGAAAAGAACACAAAATGTGAATATACCTCTGGGCATTGATTAAGTATTTATTTTCGCTTCAGGATCCAGTGTTTCATCATTGCGATACGACTCCTTCCGTGAAAGATAAACATCGCGCTGCGGAAACGGAATAGTGATTCCATTTTTCCTGAACTGGGCGTCGATCGCATAACGAATTCGACTTTTTATCTTAAGAGCTTGAAAGCTATCGGTGGTGAAAAAGTGGACCGAAAAAAGCAAAGCAGAATCGCCAAAATCATCAAAAAGCACGAAAGGTTCCGGATTTTTGGCCACTTTCGATTCCTCCTTTGTACAGTTTAATAAGATGTCTGTTACCAACTCCACATCACTCCCATAGGCCACACCAACGGCAACAAACTCTCTGGTGGTTTTATGATTCTGGGTATGGTTATATACAATTTCCCTTATAAAAAGGTGATTAGGTACGATGATGATCTTATCATCTCTGGTTAGAGCCCTTGTACTGCGCAGTTCTATTTCGACAACTTTACCTACTTTCCCATTCAACTCGATGATGTCACCCACTCGTAAAGATTTGTCCAGTATGATATAGATACCTCCAATTACATCCTGAAACAGATCCTGTAGGGCAAGTCCGAGTCCTACAAAGAGAACTGCAGATGCAGTTATTAATAGGGTAATATCGATACCTGCCGTACTCATGGTTAGTAATACAACAGCCAGGTAAATAAAGTATTTGATAAACCTGAAGACATTGATAAATTTTAATTTATCATCCCCGGTCAGCTTACGGGTAAAAAAATATCTCAACCACTTTAAGAGCAGGTTGGTGACCATGAAGGCGATTACCAGTGCCAGGAGAAGACCAATGGTAATATGAATCGATTTTTCCCCGGTACCTATATGTAGACCCTGATTCAGAAAGACCTTTATGGATTCCCATATATCTTCCTTAAGGACCTCCTCGATCATGCTGTCTTCCTGGAACGTCATGCCTAGTATTTTAACCATTTATACAATTCTTTATATGAAGGCTTTTTGCCATACATGAGAATTCCGACCCTATAAATTTTAGCGGCCAGCCAAACGATTCCCACAAATGTAACTATAAGTAAAGTGAGTGAGACCAGGAGTTGCCAAACCGGCACACCTGCTTCGCCGATGCCACCAGGTAGGCGCATAAGCATAACGATGGGTGAAGTAAGCGGAAAAAGTGAAAAGCCAACGGCAATAGGCCCGTGCGGATTGCTAAAAACCGAAAAGAAACCTACATAGATCGCCAGCATAAGGGGTAAAATGATGGGGAAAATAAATTGTTGTGTATCGGTCTCATTGTCTACGGCAGCTCCGATAGCAGCATAGATAGAGCTATAAATGAGATAGCCCAAAATAAAATATATAACGAAAAATACGATGAGCAACAGCCATGGTAACCGGAATACTTCATCGAAGTAGAGTTGTAATTCATTAACATCGGGAGGTGTTGGAGTCATTGAGCCCAGCGATTCGGGGCCCATTGCTCCTGGACTGCCGAGTAAGGAAGTATCGATATCGAAAAAGAACAGTACTACGATCAGAAGAAGTGAGGCCGAAATAATCCAAATACAAAATTGGGTAAGACCTGCCAAAGATGTACCGATGATCTTTCCGAGCATCAGTTGAAATGGTTTTACCGAAGAGATAATCAGCTCAATAATCCTGCTTGTTTTTTCTTCGATCACGCTGCGCATTACAAACCCACCATAAATAATGATAAACATCATGATCAGATAACCAAAAGCACCTCCGAAAAAGGCCTTTAATTCGTTGATCCCTTTAAGATTCATCTCGCCGCCATAGGTAGAGGTTTGTATCTCAAATAGATCATTCACCGATTCGTATTGTTCATCACTTACCCCAAGCTGTTGGAGTCTTTCTTTTCTAAGAGCTGCCTGAAAAACATTTTCCACATGCCCTAAAACCATAGAATTGGGAGCGTTCTTACTATAAAATACCGCATCCTGTGCTGTATTGTGCAAGTTCTCTTCCGCAGGAATGTGCAGCAAGCCTGAAAAACCCATAAGTTCGGTGGAATCTTTAGCAATTTTCAGTTCAAGATTCCTGAAGGGAATGAAGGATATCCGGTTATTGGTCATGAAATCGTCCTGGAAATAACTACTCTCATTAAGAACAGCAACAAGCTTTTTATCACTATCGTTGACTTTGGTCAGATAGGCGATTAACACGATCATCCCTACAATCAGGATCGGGCTCAGGAAGGTCATGATCACAAAGGATTTATTGCGAACCTTTGCAAGATATTCGCGCTGAATGATTAGTGGCAATTTATTCATTAGCCTCCATTTTTTGGACCGCCTGGATAAAAATATCATTGGCCGATGGTACGGTTTCTACAAAGCTGTTCACATTGGTACGGGTTGAGAGAAATGCTAAAAAATCGCCGGTATTGGCCTGTGGGAGGTAGACCGTAAATTCAAGAATATTTTCTTGCTGTTGATAATGGAGTGAGGAAATTTGAAACGATTCTTCCAATTCTTTCGATAGAACCTGGTTTGCTTCTGATTCTAACACCACCTTGTACAAGTTTTTTCTGTAATCTTTTTTAATATCTGAAAGCCTGCCGTCCAGGATTTTTTCAGCCCGGTTTAACAATGCGATATATTCGCATAGTTCTTCCACAGATTCCATTCTATGGGTAGAAAAGATAATAGAGGTTCCTTTTTCTTTTAACCCCAAGATTTCTTCCTTAATGATGTTTGCATTGATGGGATCAAAACCGCTAAAGGGTTCGTCGAAGATCAGCAGCTTGGGTTCGTGCAAAATCGTCACGATAAACTGGATCTTCTGCGCCATTCCTTTAGAGAGTTCCTGTATCTTTCTATTCCACCAATCTCCGATCTCGAAACGTTCAAACCAATATTTTAGCCTGTCTCTGGCATCTTTCCGGCTTAACCCTTTAAGTCTTGCCAAATAAAGCGCTTGTTCGCCCACCTTCATGCTCTTATACAGTCCTCTTTCCTCGGGCAAATATCCGATTTGCGCCACATGGTGTGGTCTAAGTTCTTCGCCATCGAAAATTACTTTTCCCGAGTCCGGGTAGGTGATCTGATTGATTATTCTGAGAAGAGTTGTTTTTCCAGCACCATTAGGACCAAGGATTCCATAAATGCTGTTCTTTGGAATTTCCAGCGAGACATTTTTTAATGCAAAGTTCAATCCGAATTGCTTAGTCACCTCATGGACTTCCAGGATATTACTCATACCGGTATGTTTTCATAAAGTTCGAATTGCTACCTAAAAGGTATGATTTCATTCCAAAATGCACTTTTTATCGGCCGGAAGTTTAATTAGATGTACAAAATAACTCCTATTTATTCAAAAACATAAAAAATTATATCTGAGACAAAAAAATCAGCGCCTTGGGCAATGCTCCGGAATGGATCTGCACAAGGTTGTTCATATCAACTTTGGGTGAATGGTTCTTTGGAATATGGCTTTTATTTTGTCTTGATATTTTGGGATTAAACAAAGCCCAATAAAACAAAACCCACCCTTAAAAAGATTAAGGATGGGAAAAAAATTGCTATGAAAAAGAAAATTAATATTGGTTCCCCAATATTATCTCAAATATACGTTTTTTATTTAAAAAGAGGCTTTTTTGTTAAGAGAACATGTCTTTCACCTTCTCAAAGAACGACTTATCGGATTTTTGCGGTTTTGGTTCAAAATTTTCCGATTCAGCCATTTTCTCAAAGAATTCGCGTTGCTCTTTGTTTATTTCTTTGGGCGTCCACACATTAACATGAACCAGTAAGTCCCCTGTACCATAACCCTGAATACTATGGATACCCTTCCCCCTTAATCGGAGGATTTTGCCAGATTGAATACCGGGCTCGAGTTTTATACGGACCTTGCCATTAACCGTATCGATCTCCTTGGAAGTACCCAATACGGCGTCTGAAATACTGATATACAAATCGTAGTGCAGATTGTCTCCTTCTCTTTTGAGGGAATGATGCTCCTGAGTTTCGATGGCAACCAGGAGATCGCCCGGAATGCCGTTTCCGGGAGCGGCATTACCTTTACCGGAAACCTTTAGTTGCATACCATCTTCAACACCCGGTGGAATTTTGATCGAAACCGTTTCTTCCATGACCTTCAATCCTTGTGCATCGGCCTCAGATGGTCTTTTGTCTATCATCTGTCCACTACCACCACAATTACTACAAGTAGTAGCGGTTTGCATTCTGCCCAATATAGTATTGGTAATCTTGGTTACCTGGCCGGCCCCGTTACAAGCCGAGCAGGTTTTGTAGGTTACCCCAGGGGCCTGTACTTTGCGCCTGACTTTTACTTTCTTCTCTACTCCATGAGCCACTTCCTCGAGAGTCAATTTAACCCTTATACGAAGATTTCCGCCTTTCATTCGCCTTTGTGCACCACCTCCGAATCCGCCAAATCCACCAAAACCACCACCGAAGGCGCTGCCGAAAATATCTCCGAACTGACTAAAGATATCTTCCATATTCATACCACCAGAGCCAAATCCGCCTCCTTCGAAAGCCGCATGACCAAATTGATCGTATCTCGATTTTTTATCAGGATCACTTAATACCTCATAAGCCTCGGCTGCTTTCTTGAACATTTCCTCGGCCTTAGTGTCGCCCGGATTTTTGTCAGGATGATATTGAATAGCCTTTTTCCGGTATGCCTTTTTTATTTCGGCCGCCGAGGCATCTTTGCTAACACCAAGTATTTCGTAAAAATCCTGTTTCATCTTCCTAAATCAAATTAATTACCTACAACCACCTTGGGGTGTCTGATGATTCTATCACCTAGTTTAAAGCCTTTTTCAACCACATCGATGATCTTGCCCTTTAATTTCTTATTCGGGGCCGGGATTTGTGTGATGGCTTCATGTACCTCAGCATCAAAAACATCTCCCGATTTAACCTTGATCTCCTCCAGCCCTTTTGATTTAAGAACTTCTCTGAATTTGATATTGATAAGTTCTATTCCTTTGAACATCTCGGTATCTTTTGATTTTGAGAGTTCTTTTAAAGCCCGTTCAAAGTCGTCAATGACAGGCAATAACGCAGTCATCACTTCCTGACCCGCCGTCTTAAAGAGGTCCATTCGTTCTTTAGATGTTCTTTTCTTGTAGTTTTCAAATTCGGCGAACAATCTTAAGAATTTGTCTTTTTCTTTGGCCAATTCGTCCTTTAACATGGATTCCTTCGATTCTTCTTCCTGCATGGACTCGGCTTGGTCATCGAGGGAGGTCTCCTCCGTATCTGAGTTTTGTGCTTCAGACATTATATCCTCTAATTCCTCAACTTTATTTTTTTTACTCATAAAGAAGCATTTGATAATATTCCGATTTAGGAAGGCAAAAGTACTGCCATTTCTTTAAAAATGTCAAAATGTCACTTAAAATCCATAGCGCCTAAGGCAGTAATGAATAATTTAAATGCGCATAAAACTTTTTGATTGTAAACTATCGAAGGCTATCGTACTGTAATTCAGGAATCTGTATGATAAATATCCACTAATGCCCGGCATATATTCTGGTATTGAAAATCGAAGCCTTGAGACTCTATTTTCTTACTACTCACCCTTTGGCTAGATAACATGATACTGCTCATCTCACCCACTATGAGCCGCAATATCGGTTTTGGAATATTAGGCAAGATTAAAGGACGGTCGTGAACCTTTGCCACTTCTTTCAAAAGTTTGATTTGGGTAACAGGATTTGGTGCCACGGCATTAAAAACACCATTAAGATGATTCTGGCAAATAAAATGTATCATTCTGCTGAGATCACGGATATGAATCCAGGACTGCCACTGATTACCCGATCCAAAAGCCGCGCCGGCATAAAGTTTAACCGGACGGGCAAATTCTGGTAATGCCCCTCCCTGCCTTGATAATACAAGGCCGATCCTAAGGATAGCAAGCTGAGAAACCAGCCCTTTGAAATTAGCTGCTTCGGCTTCCCAATCTTTCACAACTTCGGCTGCAAAGCCTTCTGCTTTAGCCCGTTCTTCTTCGGTGTAAAAAGTACTTGGCGAGTCGGGATATATCCCGATGGCTGATGCCGAAACAAAAGTGTTTATTGAAGCATTGCCAGAGGCATTCAAACCCTTTTGTAATGTTTTTAAACTTTGGATACGGCTACTGAGGATCTTCTTCTTATAGGAATTGGTCCATTTTCTGGCGATCGGGGCACCTGCGAGGTTTACCATATCGGTTACCTCATCAAAACAACGCAAATCGATCTCCTCTTCTTCAGGATTCCAGTAAAATCCCTGCGCACCCTCAATGCTGTTAAGCTTTTCCTTGCTTGTACTCAGGAAGTGCACTTCTACTTGCTGTTCTACGCAAAGCTTCACCAAATCCCTGCCCACCAAACCGGTAGCCCCGGTAATCAAAATCCTCATCCCCAATTTTTTGCAAAGATACCTGTTTCCAGAACGCTTCTCCCCAGGTTTAATTTCGATTTAACAGTATTGTTGAAGTCCTGATTATCTTTTTATGTTTCAGTACTTGCGCGCACGCAACATTTCTCTTTTTCCAGGAGGTCCGGGAAGTCGTTCTACCTGAAATCCTACTTCCTGCATGGTCCTTCTCACCATCCCCTTGGCAGCATAAGTAACCAAAATCCCATCAGTTTTTAAGGATTTAAACATATTGCCAAAGACCTCAGATGTCCATAACTCTGGTTGAACACGATAACCAAATGCATCAAAATATATAAGATCGAAAGCCCTATCAGCAGTAAAAGTGCTCATTTCGACCTGGTGTTTTATAAGCCGAAAATTCTCGTGAATATCACTGAGAACTTCCCATGGAGATGTATGCAGCTTTTCAAAGAAAGGCGCAAAATCCAAAGCGTCTAAGATCTTTGGATAGTTGAGCATTTCCCACTCGGTTTTCTTCAACGGAAAAGCTTCCACTGCAGTATATTGAAGAGTTTTATTTTGCTTTTTGGCATCTATCAGGCTCATAAACGCATTCAACCCGGTACCGAATCCCATTTCGAGGACCGCTATTTCGTGCTGCTTACATTCGTGAAGTCCATTGCGGATAAACACATGGCGAGACTCGGCAGCTGCACCGTGCCTGGAATGGTACTGTTCATCCCAGTCATCGATCCGGAGGCTATGCGATCCATCAGCTGTAGTGACCAGGCGTCGTTTCATCTCACTGCTCTAGAACTACCCCTTCGGCCACCAGCGAGTACGATTTCTGACTACCCTGAATTTTTTTGATCTCTTCGGCCGACATACCGGCATCTTCGGCATAGTGTTTTTGATCCTCTTCGCTGATCATATCTATTCTTGCGACTCCATTCACCACCACCTGTTTTCCTACCAGATCTGTCGGGACGAAAAATCCATAGTCCTTAAAAGTAACCCTGGCTTCCTCTCCATCGGCAAGCTCAATTTTCATCCAGCAGCCCTTTACCTGGCAAACCGAGGAGACGGTAGCCTTTAGTTGAACTACAGCAGAGTTATCCGTTTGGAGTGCGTCATACAGTTCTAACAGCTCGGTGCCCGATTTTACGTCCTTATAGTCAAAGTTCTCCCCATATACTGTTTTTGGAGCATCAGAGGGAGTAATCCCCTGATTTTGTGCATAGATACTAATACAAAAGACAGGGAAAAACAGTGAGAAAAAGACAATTGAATTGTTAAAAGATTTCATTTTTATCAATATTGACATGTCATCTGCAAAACTGGTGATTTTAAACGAAAAAAGGACTATCAACTAGCTATATTTGATTAATTTTATGGATGAAAACATAAGCATATGGAGTCGACAGTAAAAAATCTTCACATTGAAAAAGCAAAAAGTTCGAAGATCGGACAGGTTGATTTTACCAACCTATCTTTCGGGTCGGTTTTTACCGACCACATGTTCAGCTGTGATTTCAAAGATGGGATGTGGCAAACGCCTACCATAACTCCTTATCAACCGTTAATACTGGAACCTTCCGCAAGAGTATTTCACTATGGGCAGGCAGTATTTGAAGGGATGAAAGCCTACCGCGATGATCAGGGTGGTGTATGGCTCTTCAGACCAGACGAGAACTTCGACAGGATCAATAAGTCAAGCAAGCGCCTGGCTATGCCTGAATTCCCGGAAGAATACTTTTTTGAAGGATTGAAAACCCTGCTTCAGCTAGACCAGGATTGGATTAAACCGGGTATTGGAAATTCGCTTTATATCCGTCCTTTTGTCATTGCAACACAGGCAGGTATTCTGGCCTCTCCTGCAGACGAATTTAAGTTCGTGATCATCTGCTCCCCGGCCCAGGCCTATTATGGTGGAGAAGTACGGGTTAAAATCGCTGAAAAATTCAGTCGGGCTGCAGACGGTGGATTTGGTTATGCCAAGGCTGCAGGGAATTACGCGGGTCAGTTCTATCCTACAAAATTAGCGCAGGAAGAGGGCTATCAGCAGGTAATATGGACCGATGCCAATACCCATGAGTATATTGAGGAAGCCGGTACGATGAATATCTTTGTCCGTTTCGACAACAAATTGATCACCTGCCCTGTAGGCGACAGGATCCTAGATGGGGTGACCCGGAAAAGCGTGATTTCCCTTGCCGAGGAACAGGGTATCGAACTAGAGATCAGGCCGGTAAAAGTTAAGGAATTGGTCGATGGAATGGAAAGCGGGCAACTGAAAGAGCTCTTTGGAAGTGGAACGGCGGCGGTGATCAATCCGATACGCGGTTTCGGATATAAAGGAAAACGATACGAATTACCCGAAATGACGGATTCCTATGCCAGTCGCTTTAAGAAGCAACTTTTGGATATCCAATACAATTGTTCCGATGATAAATTTGGTTGGAGATACCGCGTTCTCTAAACCGGTAATACGATAAAAAAGAGCACCTTTTCGGTGCTCTTTTTATTTATTAATCCAATATGCTTCTGATATTGGGTTTAAAATAGTCTGGCCCTTTCAATACTTTGCCATCTGCCCGATATATAGGTTTGCCATTAGATCCCAATTTACTCATATTGCTTTTCTGAATTTCTTCGAAAACCTCTTCGATCTTGTGTTGCATACCGTGTTCCAGGATAGTGCCACAGAGGATATAGAGCATATCCCCTAAGGCATCCGCGACTTCCACCATATCGTCGCGTTGAGCGGCTTCAAAATACTCCTTGTTTTCTTCATCCATAAGATCGAACCGCAATTTATTTTTCTCATATCCCAGGTTGGCCTTAGGTGTATTAGAGATGCCAAGTCCAAATGATTCATGAAATAATGCAACAGATGCAATCTTACGTTTCATACTTCTTTTGATTTGAATTAGTTTTGCCTAAAAGTAAGGATAATGTTTAGTACGGGACAACTCATTTTTGCCATTCTTTTTGCCCTTGTATTCCTGGTAATTATAATAGGCGCTTACCGGAGGGATCGGAATCTCCACCGGAAAAACTTTAAGGGTATTAAATGGATCTTAATGTCCTTTGCCGCATTTATAATTATTCTCTTTTTGATTAAATATGTCCTCAAAGAATAACCAGCGTCTGAAAATCACCACAATATTGGAGCTGTTCACAACATTATTTCTCACAAATTCGAATAATATAAGAAAAGACGTACTTTTGCGTTATAAAATTAAATAACCGACCAATGGTCACGTTTTTAACAACCATTTTAGTTTTAGTTGCCGTTAACCTTGCGCTGCTTTTATTTAGCACGAACAGGACTAAAGGGAGGTTGTCCAAGTTAAATAAAGACCTCACCTCTGCGGCTGATTCGAAGATCTACTCTTTGAATTTAAATTCATCCAAGTATAAAAAAGCCATCTAGTTTTATACCTTTAGTGTATGAAACAGTTTCTGTTTGTCTTCCTTGGAGGCGGCTTTGGTAGCGCTCTTCGGTTTCTTATCAGCAAATTTTCTAACGACTACTTCAACAGTTTTTACCTGGGTACTTTTTTGGTAAATATAATTGGCTGTCTGATTATGGGTCTGGTGCTCGGCTACTCCTATAAGAATACAAGTCTGAATCAAAATCAGACCTTGTTGCTGGGAACTGGCTTTTGTGGCGGTTTTACCACTTTTTCGGCCTTCGCTTCGGAAAATCACAGCCTGATCAGATCAGGAGATCTCCTCCAGTTCTCGATCTATACCTTCTCGAGCATAGCTATCGGCATTGCTGCCATTGCGCTTGGGCTTTGGCTATCGCGCCTTTCCTAGATCTTCTTACCTCTATATTAAAGCGAACCTCAATTCCTCAGAGCTCAATACTGCAATGGCTCACCTTGTTTTGATGTCAGCCGATGGGTCCTTGGTCTTACATAAACCATCAGACTTCCTACAAAAACATCATTTTCATAAATATTTAAATATAAAATCATATACCCTCATTTTTTAGGGGGTATGATTATATATTTAATAAAAATTAATAATTAGCCCCTATTTTTTATAGGGGTTAATTCTATTTAGATATATATTTGGCTCATTAATAATTAATCTAATATGAAAAAAGTTGAGGCAATAATCAGAAAATCCAAGTTTGATGACGTGAAGAAAGCACTGCATCAGGTAGAGGTCAACTTCTTCAGTTACTGGGATGTAACCGGAGTAGGAAACGAAAAACAAGGTCATGTATATCGGGGAATATCCTATAGCACCACCGATATCCAACGGAGGTATCTGGAGATCGTGGTTTCAGATGAATTTCTGGAAAGGACGATAAATGCCGTCCTCGATTCGGCTTATACCGGTAACGTAGGTGATGGAAAAATTTTCGTTTCCGATGTCTTACAAGCCTTCCGTATCAGAACCAAAGAAAACGGCCAAGCCGGAATTAACTAACCAATACTATTAATACTTAAAGAAAATGGACGCAGGTTTATTTACAGCTAACAATGTATGGATGATGGTGTGTACGGCACTGGTATTCTTTATGCACCTTGGTTTCGCAGCTCTGGAAATGGGGCTTACCAGGCAAAAGAACACCATCAACATTCTATTTAAAAATATTTTCATCATCACCGTAGGTCTCCTTATGTACTATATAGGAGGATTCAATTTAATGTACCCAGGCTTCGAAGAGGGATCATCCGGATTTCTCGATTTTGCCGGTTTCGGCATTGCCGCTCCCGAAAATGGTCTTACCACAGATTATGCAGACGGAGGCTATACCTGGTGGACCGACTTCCTCTTTCAGGGGATGTTTGCGGCTACTGCCGCTACCATCGTATCTGGTGCTGTAGCCGAACGGATCAAGATCGGTTCCTTTATGCTCTTCACCATATTCTATGTCGGACTCGTATACCCTATTGTAGGTTCCTGGCAGTGGGGAGGTGGATTCCTCTCTACCCTTGGCGGTGAAGAAGGTGGTTTTTACGATTTTGCAGGTTCTACCCTGGTACACTCTGTAGGCGGATGGGGCGCTCTCATTGCAATCGCGCTGCTTGGTGCGAGGATTGGCAAATTCGGAGAAGACGGTAAACCCCGGGCAATTCCAGGACACAATATACCCATGGCCACCGCCGGTGTTCTAATCTTATGGCTCGGATGGTTCGGCTTTAATGGAGGCTCAGTGCTTTCAGCAGACCCGGCAGCTACGTCATTGGTATTGGTAACAACAAGTCTGGCCGCAGCAGCTGGTGGGGTCGGAGCTCTCATTGTTTCAACGATAGCCCATAAGAATCTTGATCTGACTATGTTCCTGAATGGAATCCTGGGAGGACTGGTAGGGATTACGGCAGGAGCCGACCTGATGTCTCCTAATGAATCTGTACTTATCGGCCTAATCGCTGGCGCCATTATTGTAGGCGGCGTCGCATTTATCGATAGGATCCGCCTCGATGATCCTGTTGGGGCCGTAACAGTGCACCTCATCTGTGGAATATGGGGAACTCTGGCGGTAGGAATCTTTGGTGATCTGGCCGGGGGCACTCAATTTCTATACCAGCTGGCTGGTGTTGCAGCTGCAGGTGTATTTTGTTGCGCTACCGCATTTGTCATTATATACACCCTAAAGAAAACTTTAGGCATAAGGGTATCCAAAGAGGAAGAACTTGAAGGACTCGACCTGCATGAACATGGAATGGATGCCTATGCGGACTTCAGGATGAATCAACACTAAAAGTAAAAAAGCTAACGGAGCGTTTGGCAGAACGCTCCGTCTAGTAACCATAATAATTCAATCAAAAAACGTTAACGCATTCCGCTGAAGGAATCATTAAAACATTGAACTATGAAAACGATTACCAACACAAATTACATAAAAAATTCACTATTGCTTATAATGCTCTTGATGAGTATAGGAGTATTTGCACAAGATGAAGAAGAATCCGTAAGTAAGAAATTTTCTTTTAGCGGATCTGTAGATGCCTATTTTCGCTCCAATTTTAACGGCCTGAACAGTAGAGTTCCGGTGTTCGACGATACCGGTACTGAACTATTTGAGATCGATCCGATGGCACCAGGTAGTTCTTTTGCAAACGATACCGGTTTTGCGATCGGTATGATTAATCTTGTCGCAGGCTATGAGGGCGAAAAAGTTGGTTTTGTGGCCGACCTGGTATTTGGCCCCAGGGGTGAGGATGCCGTTTTTAACGACATTGGCTCCACCAACATTATTAACCAGTTATATGTTTACTGGAATGTTAGTGAGAGTGTAACACTTACCTTGGGAAATTTCAACACCTTCCTGGGTTATGAAGTTATTTCTCCGGTGGCCAACTTTAACTACAGTACCTCTTATATGTTCTCTTACGGGCCCTTTTCACATGCCGGTCTAAAGGCCGACTTCGACCTGGGCAACGACTGGTCGGCCATGCTGATGATCGCGAATCAGACCGATTTTACCTCTTCGGCCCGGGTAAGTGATTTTAGCTTTGGTGCTCAAGTAGGATATGCGGGTCAGTTTTTAAACTTCCTCTATGGAAATCAGGGGATTGACAAAATCGTGGTAGACGGAGTTATTGTAGAGCCGGATATCCAGCCATTGTTTCAAGTAGATTATACGGGAGGATTTAATATCGGGGAAGATTTCTTCCTGGGTATCAATGCTACATATCAGGACACCGGAGATGTTGGATCTGATGAGGATACAGGTACGCTTGGATTCTACGGAGCCGCCCTTTATCCACAATATACCTTCTCGGAAACATTTACACTTGGACTCAGGGGTGAATATTTTGAAGAAATAGGTGATTTTGGAGCTATTGGTACGGGAATGATGGATTCAAATGTATTTGCCATTACAGCCACAGGAAATATCCAGATAGGGGCCTTGGCCATCAAACCTGAGATCAGGCTAGATAAGGCATCGGACGATGCATTCCTGGATCCGGACCTGAACACTCAGGATAATCTGGCCTCTTTCGTCCTGGCTGCGGTATATGCTTTCTAGAAAACCACAACCCAGATTTGAGTTAGTTTAGTTTGTCGTGTTTAATCACAGAAAGGATCCTGACCACCCGGTCAGGGTTCTTTTTTATGGAACATCTTTACCCCGGCATTAACCTCTACCGCAAGGTGATTTACCTGGGGTACCAGCGGGCAGGAATATTTTTTGTTGTAAACACAATAGGGGTTGTAGGCTTTGTTGAAATCGATCAAAATTGAATCGCCTTCCGGGATCGAAAGATCGATATACCTCCCGCCACTATAGGTTGAATTACCGTTGGTCTTGTCGGTAAAAGGCAGAAAAAGATAGTCTGTATACTCTTGGTCATCTATCAATTCCGGGCTCTGATAAATTTCGAGCTGAAGTTCATAGTTCTCAAGTGTGAATCGGGCAATGCCATAAACTCTCTCCTTTGAAGTACGTTCGGTTGTTGTTGGCATTAAAAAAGGTAAAGCATCGGGCGTTTTTTCAAGATAAGCCATCACCCTGAAGTTTGTATCCGGATCAAAAAAATCCAGACCTGTAAAGTCTTTCCGATAGCGATCAGGTAAAGGAGAGGTATCTGCATCGCTGAACTGAGCGTTGAGTTCGATTTGAAATGCACTGATATCACGGAGCGCTTCAGATTGTCCAGACTCCTGCTGTGTGCCCATCTCATCGTGGTATCTTTTGGCATCCTTACAACCGGAAAAGACCATCAACAATGCGCTTAAGATTAAAACAAAGGAGTTTTTCATCATACCAATATAAGGGAAACCCGGATACAAGTAAGCTCTTTTTTCGCTAGATTTGTTCGGAGAAATATAAAACAATGACTACCACAGTACAGCATTATTCCATTCAGGTGAAGCATTTCCCGGACGTCCAGTGCTGTCTTATGTAGACGATAATACAATAGAGTTGGCCTGGCGGGAATGTCAGGCTTTTTTTTTGCCCGGAATGAAAAAACTGCTTAATAATTACCTGGAATCCTTTCGCGGATTATCGAAAGAAATATGGTGGTTAGCCTTGATAACTTTGATCAATAGATCGGGTACCATGGTTATTCCGTTCCTGTCATTATACTTAACCAAAGACCTGGGTTTTACCCTGGAACGTGTGGGGATGATCATGACCTTTTTCGGTTTAGGTTCTCTGGTTGGCACCTGGATCGGGGGTAAACTCACCGATGCATTCGGATATTACAAGATCATGATGGCCAGCCTTATCGGCACTGGACTGCTTTTTATTTCTATTCAATTTTTGAACAGTTTCTGGCTGGTTTGCTCTGGAATTTTTGTTTTGATGATGGTGGCCGATGCATTTAGGCCTGCTGCATTTGTCGCCATGAGCGCGTACAGTAAGCCAGAAAACAAAACCCGTTCGATAACTCTGATCAGGCTCGCCATCAACATCGGGTTCTCGGCAGGGCCAGCGGTAGGAGGTTTTATTATTGCTACTATTGGATACAGCGGTCTATTCTGGGTTGATGGGGTAACCTGTCTGTTCGCAGTAGGTTTGTTGCTACTCCTGCTACATCCGAAGAAGGCCAGGGAGTCAGACACCATTACGAACGAAACCCCGGATTCGGTCTATTCAGACCGGCCATACTGGATTTTCTTCGCAGCCATGGTCCTCTGCGGCTTTATTTTTGTACAGTACTTCTCCACCGTTCCCCTGTATTACAACGAGATTCACTCGTTAAGCGAGAATCAAATCGGTTTGATATTGGGCTTTAACGGCCTCCTGATCTTTATATTGGAAATGCCTTTGATCAGATATCTGGAGCTAAAAGGACGGTCTAAAATTCACAATATGATGTTGGGATTTTTCCTGGTCACCATGAGTTTCCTTATATTGAATTTTACCGATTGGTCCGGGATTCTGATCATCGGAATGATCCTGATGACATTTGGTGAAATGATCATCTTCCCTTTCTCCAATGCCTGGGCACTGGAAAGAGCCAAAAAAGGAAAACAAGGCGAATATATGGCCATGTACAACATTGCATTTTCTCTGGCACATATATTTGCGCATAATTCGGGTATGAGATCCATCTCAAATTTTGGTTATCAAATAAGTTGGTATGGTGCCACCTCCATCGGTCTGCTTGGTATTTTCCTACTTTTGTTTTTAAATATTCGGTTAAATCGAAAATCAAGATGAGAAAAATCACCTTAATTCTGTTTATCCTGGTCTGGGGCCTGTTCGCCCTCAGCTCTTGTGGAGATCGGGCAACGAAATTGGGCGATACGCCTGATACCCGATCTTTTGTTGAGACCGACAGCAGCGTATATAATGTGGCTTTTTTGATTATGGAGGGCACCTACAATACCGAGTTTACAGCGCCATTTGATATTTTTCAACACACAAAGTTCAGGAAAGGTATTAAGCCGATGAACACTTTTACGGTGGCCAATACCAAAGAGCCGATTACAACTTTTGAAGGGGTTCGTATTCTCCCTGATTTCGACTATTTAACGGAAGACATCCCGAGGATAGATATCCTGGTTGTACCCAGTGCAGAACACCATCTCAACAGTGATCTTGATGACACTGCAATGTTGGATTTTGTACGTAAGGCAGATCGAGGTGCAGAATTTGTAACTTCCCATTGCGACGGGGCCTTTGTCCTGGCCAAAGCAGGATTGCTCGATTCTGTAACCTCCACTACTTTTCCGAGCGATATCAAGACTTATCGGGGAATGTTTCCTCATCTAAAGGTAGCCGACAGTGTGCTGTTTGTTCATGACGGAAAGTATATAACTTCGGCCGGAGGAGCAAAGAGTTTTGAAGCAGCCCTCTATTTATGTCAGTATCTCTATGGGGAAGATATCGCGCGTTCCCTGGCGGGCGGATTGGTTATCGATTGGGATCTGAACCAGGTGCCCTGCATCATTCCTCAATAATCTCATAGCGGGCATCTTTAAGATATTTGCCAATTAATTCGTTGTACTCAGGGGTAATACGTAAAAGGGCTGTATTGGCAAGATTATAAAGTGCAGCCTTATCTGTATACCCCCTTTTGAGGAGTTCTTCAAGATAGAAAAGTGAGGTGCCGAAATCCTCATACTTTGCACTATCGGATATGATTTTGAGATAATAGTCAAAATTATCCGGTTCGGTGATTGTTTTCAGCATCCAAAGGTAGCTGAGCATTTCTTCATTTACCTGACCCTCTGCCGCCTCTATGTCGATATTGTCTTCTATCAGTGCGTTCAGATAAGATAAGAGGCGGACACCCATTTTACGCTCCGCCGGCGGTTTCTTTTCATACTTCTTAAGCTCATCAATTTGGTAATTCCACCAACCAAGATTGTTATAGTTCAAACTACTGATATCCTCCAGTAAGTTATACTGATACTCATCGCGCATCAGCGTTTCTTTAAAGAGCGCTCCGTTTTCATCCCTTCTCTGCGTACGGTAGTCCTTATTTTTACGCAATGCCTTCCGCGCTGCCTGAAGAGAATCCATGGACATATGCAACTGATACGTACTGATAATTTCATTCATATGATCGTAGGCCGATACAAGGTGTTGCTCACGGATCAACTCACCTAGCTCAGTCAGATCACTCATATAACTGGTTGCTACAAATGAGTTGTCTTTGGGCATTTTACCTTTAGCCATAGCCAATAAGGTAATGGCAGACATAGCCTTATTTATATATCTCGGTTCGGGCCATTGGTGCCCACCGTTGAAAACCCAAAGTTGGTTAGGGAATTTGAGCCTCTTAAGCGTTGTCCGGGCCTCGAGCATATCCGGATAACTGTAGTCTTCATTCCCAACCACTCCGATAAAGTGAAAAATATTCTTACTACTCAAAAGTTCGTAGTTCGGTATGGCCGCTCCCAGCGAGATAACACCGCGAAATCCCTTTATGAATGAAGGTACAAGGGAGGCAAATCGCCCACCTGAGGAAAAACCCGCCGCATAGACCCGCTCCTTTTCAAGAGAGACAATCGCTCCAACTGATTTTAATAATCTACTGGCTATCAGTATGTTATTTGCTATTGATGTGCTGTCATGTAAGTCATTGGAGCCTACAAGTACATAGCCTTGTGCTTCGGCAGCATTCATAAACATGGAGACTGCCCTTTTCCCCCGGCCCTGCATATCGCAGACCATTACCAGGGGCCAGCTTTTCTCCATTTCGAAATTTTTTGGCAGATAGATCGCAAAGGATTCATCATTCGACCCTTGAATGGAATCGGAAATAACACCTTTCTTTAAAGTAAAATCCTGTGCCTGCAACGACAGCGCCAGGAACGCGTTGATCAGGAAAAAGATATAATATACTTTCTGCATACCAAAAGGTTTATCAAAAACCCGGCCAAAATTAGAAATTATCAAAATACTGATAAGACCCACTATTTATGATCATCCGCGTACCGTATTGAAGCCAAGGTGCGCCTTTATAAAGAACGCAATTATATTAATGATCCACAAATTTATACTTCACTGGCCTGTCTTTTCCGACGACCGGTTAAGTTGATTTTTCGTAATCGGGGCATCTGATATCACATCAGACAATATAATATTGGTTCTTGTTTCACCATATTGAATCAGCATGTCGATGAACTTTTCGAGATGAAACTGATCTCTGAGGATCACCTCCATAATAATATTTTCATTCCCGGTAATACGATAGCAATTCACCACCTCATCTAACATTTTAACTTTTTGCAAGAAGGGTTTTAACTTACCCATAAATGCCTTAAGGGTAATGATGGCCTTTAATTGATACCCCAATTTATTATGAGAAACCCTTGCGGTATATCGCTCAACAATACCCGTATCTTCCATTTTTTTCACGCGTTCGGCTATGGCAGGAGGAGTAAGTCCAATTCTCCTGCCAATACTGGAATATGATGCTCTTGCATTACGCTGCAGCGCTACAAGAATCCGCCAGTTTAGATCATCTATTCTCATTACAAAGCAAAATGTTTAAATTAATTTAATATTTAAAGCAAATATACAAAATACTTAACTATTTTAAAGTCAACATCTTGGATTTGGCCGTAACTTTATTACTCTAATTGCTGAAAAGAGAAATAATGTCCCAAAACAACTTCCGGTCGATTCCGGTATACCGTAAAGCATTAGACCTGTGCACGATAAGCCGGGAAATTGCTTCATTTGTTTCCTACAACAAAGATCTTCTAAAACTATATCAATCCAATAGTCTTCGCGACCATATTGCAGATTCTCTGTTAACCGACGCGATTTTGATACCCAAGCACATTGCCGAAGCAGAGACATCAGATTCTCAGGCCGATCGTATGAAAAGTGTGCGTTTTATCAACATCATGATCCGAAATATCATTTCTTATTGTAATGGCCTGGAAAAAGATGGTGTAAAGGAAAAAGAATACCTCAATTTGCTACGGAAGGAGATCAAAAGTTTTCGAAAGACTTTCCGTATTTGGAGGAAATCGCTTGGTCGCAACCGGGATGGCCAATGGGGGCTTAACGACAGCTTTGGTTTCTGATAGGCCAAATTAATATTACTACATATTCCTGCGATATTGTCCGCCAACTTCAAACAGGGAATGCGTGATCTGCCCCAACGAACAATGCTTGGTCACCTCCATTAGTTTCTCAAAAATATTCTCATTGCGTATAGAAGTCTGCTGCAATTCAGAAAGCGCCTTTACAGCAATTTCATCTGAAGCCCGATGAAGGTTTATCAGCGTTTCAATTTGAGCTTCTTTTTCATCTTCAGTAGCCCGGATCACTTCGGCTGGTAAAACCGTCGGTGAACCTTTTGAACTTAGAAATGTGTTCACACCCACTATCGGATATGCACCAGTATGCTTCAAGGTCTCATAGTGAAGGCTTTCTTCTTGTATCTTCGAGCGTTGATACATAGTTTCCATTGCCCCAAGCACTCCTCCCCTTTCAGTAATCCTGTCAAATTCTAGTAATACGGCTTCTTCCACAAGATCCGTGAGTTCTTCTATAATATAGGCTCCCTGTAATGGGTTTTCATTTTTAGCCAATCCCAGTTCTTTGTTAATGATCAACTGTATCGCCATAGCCCTCCTTACCGATTCCTCGGTGGGAGTGGTTATGGCTTCGTCGTAGGCATTGGTATGAAGAGAATTGCAATTGTCGTAAATGGCATACAGGGCTTGCAGTGTAGTGCGTATATCATTAAAATCGATCTCCTGGGCATGCAGACTCCTGCCTGAAGTCTGAATATGATATTTAAGCATCTGAGCTCTCGGATCGGCACCGTACTTCCCTTTCATAGCCTTAGACCAAATTCTTCTGGCTACCCGACCGATCACGGCATATTCCGGGTCAACGCCATTGGAAAAGAAAAATGAAAGATTAGGCCCGAATTTGTTGATATCCATGCCCCTGCTCAGATAATATTCCACATAAGTGAAGCCGTTGGCCAATGTAAAAGCAACTTGTGTAATCGGGTTGGCGCCGGCCTCAGCGATATGATAGCCCGATACAGAAACCGAATAAAAATTCCGTACATCGTTTTCGATAAAATACTGCTGTACATCTCCCATTAACCTGAGGGCAAATTCTGTAGAGAAAATACAGGTATTCTGTGCCTGGTCTTCTTTTAGTATATCGGCCTGAACGGTGCCCCTTACCTGGTTCAGCGTTTTCTTTTTAATCTCGTTGTATACCTCTTCAGGCAGTAGCTGATCTCCGGTTACGCCAAGCAGCATTAATCCGAGACCATTATGACCTTCGGGCAGGTCTCCTCTGTAAACAGGAATTTCCTGTCCTTTGGATTTATAAAGCCCTTTGATTTTAGCTCTCACCTCTTTCTCCAGACCATTTTCATGAATATACTTCTCACAATTCTGGTCGATAGCTGCATTCATAAAAAAGCCAAGCAACATAGGTGCGGGCCCGTTAATGGTCATACTAACCGAAGTCATTGCATCGCTGAGATCGAAGCCAGAATATAGTTTTTTGGCATCGTCGAGACAGCAGATCGATACGCCTGCATTTCCAATCTTGCCGTATATATCCGGCCTCCGATCCGGATCACTCCCGTATAAGGTTACAGAATCAAAAGCGGTGGAAAGTCTCTTTGCAGGCATATCCAGGCTCAAATAATGAAACCTTCTGTTGGTACGCTCAGGGCCACCCTCACCTGCAAACATGCGGGTAGGGTCCTCGCCGGTTCTTTTAAAGGGATATAGGCCCGCCGTATACGGAAATTCTCCGGGCACATTTTCCTGCAACGACCATTGAAGCCATTCGCCCCAGGCCTCGAACCTGGGCAGAACCACTTTCGGTATGGCAGATCCCGACAAGGAAGTGGTATGGGTATCGATTACGATTTCCCTGTTCCTCACCGTATACCGATACTGGTCTCCTGCATACTTTGCGATCTTAGAGGCTCTCTCATAGATTATTTCCCAATTATAAGGATCCAAATCGCGTTTGAGTTTTTCAAATTCCTCCAATAGTGATTTCAACACTGGGTTCTTCACCGCCTTGTCATCGACCACTATTCCTTTTTTATTTACAACCACCTTCTTTGCTGCCAACTGACCAATCGCCAAATACAAGCCGTAAAGCCGTTGAGCCACATGGGATTGCTCTCTGGCGGTCTGATCGTAAAGGCGGTTATTCTCAGAAATCTCCGATAAATATCGCGTTCTTGCCGGAGGGATCACATAGACCTTTTCCTCCATTTCGTCTGTGATCTCGAAGGTCGATCCGAGGTTGATCTTCGCTTTCGTTTTCAAGGTTTCCATGACAGACTTATACAATCGGTTCATGCCAGGATCGTTGAATTGTGAAGCAATTGTTCCGAAGATTGGCAGCGATTCTGCTTCTGCCTCCCAAAGATTATTATTTCTGACATACTGTTTACGAACATCGCGCAGTGCATCTTGCGCGCCGCGCTTATCCGACTTATTTATCGCGACCAGGTCGGCAAAATCGAGCATGTCGATCTTTTCCAATTGAGTGGCCGCACCGAATTCTGGTGTCATCACATACATCGAGACATCGCTGTGCTCAATGATCTCCGTGTCGGATTGTCCGATACCGGAGGTTTCCAGAATTATGAGGTCGAACTCTGCCGCTTTTAGTACTTCCACTGCCTCATGGACATATTTGGAAAGGGCGAGATTAGACTGACGTGTGGCCAAAGACCGCATATAGACCCTTGGGCTGTTCAGGGCATTCATCCTGATACGGTCACCGAGCAGGGCGCCCCCTGTTTTTCGTTTGGACGGATCGACCGAGATAAGACCGATATGCTTATCCGGGAAATCCATAATAAAACGCCTGACCAGTTCATCGACAAGGCTAGACTTACCCGATCCTCCGGTCCCGGTAATACCTAATACCGGAACTTTTTTTGTGCTGGGTTTTATCGGACTGAAATGTTTTACGAAATCTTCGGGCCTGTTCTCTGCCAGGCTGATGAGTCGTGCGATAACAGGCACACTTTTCTGCTTAAGCAAGGCAGGTAATTTTTTTCCATTTGGGATTTCCAGCGGTGGTACAGGGAAATCAGATTGTGATACCAGATCATTTATCATCCCCTGCAGGCCCATCTGACGGCCATCATCGGGTGAATAGATCCTGGTGATCCCATATTTCATCAAGGCTTCTATCTCCTTAGGAAGGATAACTCCGCCACCTCCGCCGAAGATCTTGATATGAGCTGCGCCTTTTTCGCGAAGCAGATCGTACATGAATCTAAAATATTCGTTATGCCCGCCCTGATAAGAGGTCATGGCAATGGCATTTGCATCTTCCTCAATGGCACAATTAACAACTTCGGTCACACTACGGTCGTGTCCAAGGTGGATCACTTCAACACCCGTACTTTGAATAATGCGCCTCATAATATTGATGGCCGCATCATGACCATCGAAGAGCGAAGCGGCAGTAACGATCCTGATTTTATGTTTTGGCGTGTAGGGTTGAGATTGCTCCATCGATAATAAAACGATTTTTAAGAATAGGCAATTTACGGAAAATGCAAAAAAAATCTGGAAGTGATTCGAATTATATAAAAATTGTAGAACGTATTGAGCTTTCATTCCTAATATTCTAATTTTATCGCTCTAATATCACGTAAATGAGAACCACCTTGCTTATTCATTGCCCTGATCAATCAGGGATCATCAGTACCGTTACCGGCTTTATTCATAGCAAGGGTGGCAATATTGTGTATCTGGACCAGCACGTGGATGAAGAAGCAGGCGTATTTTTTATGCGTCTGCAGTCAGAATTTGATGCGGATGCCATAGAGTTCGACGCGCTCGATAAAGAATTCGAACAGCAAATGGCGGTCCGATATAAGATGCAATATCGATTTTACCCCGGTGAAGAACGGCCAAAAATGGCACTGTTCGTTTCGAAGTATAATCATTGCCTATATGATCTGTTAAGCCGTTATCACAGTGGCGAATTATCTGTCGAGATCCCATTTATCTTAAGCAATCACAAAGATCTCCAACCGATTGCTGAGCAGTTTAATATCACCTACCACCATGTCCCCATCAGTAAAGAAAAACGCGTGGAGGCTGAAAAGAAACAATTGGAACTGTTGTTATCTGCCGGGGTAGATTTTATTGTTCTTGCCCGTTATATGCAGATCGTTAGTCCTTTGATCATCGATCATTATCCAGACAGTATCATCAACATCCATCATTCTTTTCTTCCGGCCTTTGCCGGCGCAAAACCCTATCATGCCGCTTTTAAAAGAGGCGTTAAAATCATCGGCGCCACCAGTCATTATGTAACCGAAGCCCTGGATGCCGGGCCGATTATCGAGCAAGACGTTGCGGCTGTATCACATTCCCATTCGGTAAAGGATATGATCGCCAAGGGGCGGGATTTGGAGAAAATTGTTCTGGCCAGGGCTGTTCAACTTCATGTTGATCGCAAAACGATGGTGTATAATAATAAAACAGTAATTTTCTCATAAGCATCGTACCATAGATGTTTATTGCTTTAAACTTATTAAATTAGAAGAGCGATTCTGGAGCCAACAACCCTATTGGGGGTTATATCAAAAAAAAAGACTCCCCAAACAAAGCTCATTGAATCGGACTAATGAAAGATAGCAACATGACCAAAATTGCCGTACTGGGTCCTATCCCAAGAGATACCATTTATACCTATCAAAATGAGATGATCCAAAAATATGGATGTGTAACACATCCTGTGATCGCCTTGTCAAAATTACTTGGCGATGACGGTAAGGTGATCCCGGTTACCCATGTTCACCAAAAAGATCATAAGCAGATACTGAGTCTCTTCGGTCCCTACTCCAATATCGATGTCTCGCATGTTTTCAGTGAGGCCGACAAAGGCACGGTAATCGAGCTGCGGTTTATCGACCAGAATAATCGGCTCGAAAAACAAACCGCGTGTATGCAACCGATCCTTCCTAAAGACATAGAAGATCTTACCGATGCGGATGCCTTTGTTTTTGTTCCTATTACTGATTTTGAGGTATCACTGAGCACCTTGAAATATCTCAGCGAGAACATGAATGGTAAAATTATTTTTGATGCACATGGGCCTACCACCACCATGAGTATGTCTGGTGATCGCTATCGCAAGTTTTGGGTCGATATGGATGAATGGCTGCCTCACATAGATATCTTAAAAATGAACCTGGAAGAATCACAGGCTTGCTGGTTTAAAAACGAGTACGATGCCGATGAAATGGCTCATTATGATGAAGAAAAGACAGACCACCTCGATGATATGGCCAGGCATGTACTAAAGGGAGGTGTATCCTATTTTTACGTCACCCTCGATTCAAGGGGTTGTGTGGTCTATTTTGAAAAGGAAGGTGAAATAGAGAAGCAGTTTATTAAATCGGTCCACGTAAAAAATGTAATCGATACTACGGGCTGCGGGGATTCGTTTGCCGGCGGACTCGCCTACGGATTTTCCTTATACAACGACCCTATTAAAGCGGCACAATATGCCAATACTCTCGGGGCACTAAGGACTCAGGGAAAGACTTTTGATGTATTTAAAACCCGTGAAGAGACAGATCAGCTGATAGCCGACAACTATTGATCAGAACGATCGGGTTGCTAAGCGGTCCTCAACCACCCGAAAAATACTTTGGGAATTCACAATAAATGACTGGCAACCACGTTTTTAAATTAAAGGTTAAAGAAGTCATATACTACGAATGTTTAGGGATTTTAAACAAAGTAGATTTTAATAATATTTGCGTCTGATTATTTGAGTTAGTATTTTTTGAGTTAGTTAGTTTTAAAACCGGCTTCTTGCCGGTTTTTTTCTTGTGTAGAAATAATTTTTACTTCTTTTTATACAGACCATCGAAAGCAACATTGATTACTTTACCCTCCGCTAAAATTTCCCATAATTGTCTTACGGTTCCATCCTCATTATGCGTCCAGGTAATTCTGTTGATATAAGGAGGTTCTTTATCCCTGGGAATTTCTTTTGACGCCAGAACCATCTGATTGCCCTTTCGCCCACCACTAAGATACAAATGAGACCCTGCATTGTCGATCCATAATTGATTCCATTGCTTGGTTTGAGCATTATAAAAATTAGTGCTGCTTCCGGTGAACTGACCATTAGAACTGGTCCAATTTTCACTGATGATACACCCATCTTGTTCCTTTTCGATATGATTTTTACCCACCAACTTACCATCGGTATCATAAACCTCCCACTGGCCAAGCCAGAAGTTAAAGGCACTGTGTTCTTCGGAGCAGCAAGAACATGGATTGGTCTGAGCTTCAACCGGAAGTGTGAATACAAGAAAACCTATAAAAAGCCATCGAATAATAAGCATGATCCTAATTCTTTAATAATCTAAAGTTATTAAAATTCATCAAGAGACTTCGCTTGACTGTTTCTTTAAAAGAATAGAAAAAGGCTGCTGTTTATGTCTTTTATGTAAGCTCAACGTTAAAATTTAGATAAATCACCTGATTTTTAGCTGAATAGGCCTTTTGTCATAGATCCAAGCGGCCGATTGCATCGTATATTTGTTAGAACAAAGAAATGACTATGGACAATCAGTATTGTAAAGTTGGTACAGTGACCCCAATCACCAGTGGACAGCAAGCTGTAGCGATTCTTGAAAACAGGTATCGCAACTTCTTAAAGAAAGCTTCTGACCTAAACGGATCGGACAAACGGCTTGTAGAATTTTTTGAAAACAAAGCACAGCAAATCAAGAAAGTGCTTGAGGATCTGGTACAATAAACATCCTCTAGGTCAGATGTTTCATTTGCTGTGACATTTGAGATTGTAGGCTCTCTGCCACCTCAGCAGCCGCTTTGGCAAAAGCTTTTCCTTGAGAAGCATAAAGTATCGCACGAGACGAATTGATCAGTAACCCCACTTGTTGATTCATGCCGTATCGGCAAACTTCATTTAAACTTCCTCCCTGAGCACCTACTCCAGGCACCAATAAGAAGTGGTCTGGAACAATAGTCCGAACATCGGCCAGGAATTCGGCTTTTGTTGCCCCCACTACAAACATGAGGTTATGGGCATTCTGATATCCCTTGGAGGTTTGTAATACTTTTTTATAGAGCTCTGGTTCGGCCATTCTGAACTGTTTGAAAGTCAAAGGCGCCCTGATTTGAGGTCAGGGCAAGTAATATGGTATGCTTATTCTCAAAAGTCAGGAAAGGTTCAACAGAATCGCGCCCCATATAGGGTGCAACCGTAACCGCATCAAAATTTAATTCTTCAAAAAATGCCCGGGCATAGCGCGCAGAAGTATTACCGATATCACCCCTTTTGGCATCAGCTATGGTAAATAAGTTATTATCGACAGACTTTATATACTCCGATGTCTTCCGGAGCGCATCCCAGCCTTTGGAACCATACGCCTCATAAAATGCGGTATTGGGCTTATAGGCTACGCATAGATGATGAGTGGCATCGATTATAGCCTTATTGAATTCGAAAAGCGGATCTTCCATTTCCAAAAGGTGGGCGGGAATCTTATCCAGGTCGGTATCGAGTCCTATGCACAAGAAGGACCTTTTCTTAAAAATCTGCTGTACCAGTTTTTGGGTGGTCATAGATATGATTAAAACGTCTCGGAGGCCATTTTCAATTTTTCGGTGTTCTCCACGAGCATTAACTCATCGATGATTTTCTGAACATCTCCGTTAATGATGTTTTGAAGATCATATAATGTAAGTCCTATTCTATGATCTGTTACCCTGCCCTGTGGATAATTATAGGTTCTGATCTTGGCCGAACGATCGCCACTGCTAACCTGTGAGCTTCTCTTAGCAGCATCTTCCTCTTGTTTTTTAGCCAGTTCCAAGTCATAAAGTCTTGATCTCAAAACCTTAAAGGCCTTGTCTTTGTTCTTATGCTGAGATTTTTCATCCTGGCACTGGGCTACCAGCCCGGTAGGAAGGTGGGTAAGTCGTACCGCTGAATAGGTGGTGTTAACAGATTGTCCTCCGGGACCTGAGGAACAGAAGTAATCGATCCTCACATCTTTGGGATCGATATGGACCTCGAAATCCTCTGCTTCCGGTAAAACCATTACCGTAGCGGCACTGGTATGAACACGGCCCTGTGTTTCTGTTTGTGGTACCCGTTGAACTCGGTGTACGCCGGCTTCAAATTTTAGAGTGCCATATACATCTTCGCCAGTTACTTCGAATTGAATTTCTTTATATCCCCCACTTGTGCCCTCGCTCAGATCGATGATATTTGTCCGCCAACCTTTAGACTCACAATATTTCGCATACATACGATAGAGATCACCAGCAAAAATACTCGCTTCATCACCCCCCGTTCCCGCACGGATCTCCATAACCACATTCTTTGCATCTTCAGGATCTTTCGGTATAAGCAAGAGTTTGATCTCCTCTTCAAGTATTGGCAAGGCTTCTTTAGCTTCGTCTAATTGCAGCTTGGCCATCTCTACCATTTCTGCATCGCTGCCATCGGCGATGATCTCTTCCGCTTCATTAACATTGCTCTTCAGAGTAATATACTGATCCCTTTTCTCCATTAATATTCTCAGATCCTTATATTCCTTATTGAGCGCGATATAGCGTTTTTGATCGGTGATAATCTCGGGTTGAATGATCAGGTCTGAGACTTCATCGAAACGCTGTTGGACTATGTTGAGCTTATCGAGCATCCTGCTTTGCTTAGAATGCGAATTTACGATTTTTAAACGTTACTCAAGTCCGGGAAGTTAAAAGCGACAGACCTGGAACAATATGGATTAACATCAACGAAGCTACCTGCTATTGGTCGAGTAAAATGCCGTTACTATGTGCAATCTCTCCTAGATTATCAGCTATGATCACCTCAGTTCCCCCTAATTGTTCGATCAATGCCAGGCCTTTTTCCTTTCCCAATATAACCACGGCAGTAGCCAGTGCATCACATAGCTCCGAGGTTTTAGACAAAACTGCCACCTTATCAATACCTGTTACCGGATATCCTGTTTTCGGGTTAATAATATGTGAATAGCGCTTGCCATTCATCATAACATATTTTTTATAATTGGATGTGATGGATACCGATGATTCTACAATGGGGATCCAGGTAAAAATATTCTTTCGCCATCCGGGGTTTTCAATTCCGATAAGCCACTTTTCACCTGTCGATTTTGTTCCCCAGGTGGTTATATCGCCCGAGGCATTGATCATCCCGGCTAACACACCCTTGGAGACCAGCAATTCTTTGGCTCTGTCAACAGCATATCCTTTGCCAATACCTC
Organism: Flavobacteriaceae bacterium; assembly: GCA_965212205.1. Lineage (GTDB taxonomy): Bacteria > Bacteroidota > Bacteroidia > Flavobacteriales > Flavobacteriaceae > JAHEJJ01. The sequence goes on along the minus strand of CBDBUX010000011.1, from coordinate 394,186 downwards.
CAAAGTTGAGTATCATCCCTTGCATTTTCAGAAAGATCGTGCGCTCTAATGTATTGAGCTCTATCTGCTTGTAATCTACCCGCTCAACACACCGTCGAATTTCTTCGGGTGTGGGTAGGTATTGCATACTGCCGTCGAATCGCCAGAGTTCGGTTAAAGGACCGTAGCTGATATCGAACGCACCATCGGTAATTTCAGAGATTTTAATACATCGCTCTATGAACTTAAAAAGTTCTTCGCTTACTTTAACAGGAGTGACCCCGGCATTGCTGTTAATAAGGGAGGTTTCAGATTCCGGGATCCAGGAAGAGATCATTCTTTCGATCCGTTTAATTTCGGACGCCGCCTCTTCAATATTGATATATCCGATTTCCTCATTGGGTACCACAAGGGTAAACTCAAACTTGGAACCCATAATATCGAGTGTACGCTGAACGGTTACCTTCTGATTACTCTGGCCAAAGGAATGCAAGGCTAGCCCAAGACTAAAAAAGACTGCTATAATGATTTTCCGGATGAAAAGACCTCCAGAATTACATTGTTTCGCCCCATAAAAATACCTATCGGAATGCCGGTAGGTTCCGGTAAAAAAATATCCGTTTCTGGGTCGACAAATAAAATTCATGAAATAGCATATCTAACAATCAGCAGTTAATCAAATACCCGCAAAATATCTCCGTTGAGTTCGGTATTAAAAATTTTAAGCGGGTTGTTGGTTATGCTATTCAGGGGTGTTCCGTTCTGATCGAATTCAGATCCATGTGTAAAACAGTGAAATATCCCTCCCTGTTCTTCCAGGAATCTCACCTGATCGGTTTGCTGATGGCTACAGATCTGGCTGGCTGCGATAAAATTACCCTCGAGGTTTTTTACCACTACCACTTCGTTCTTTAGAATAAAATCTCCATTATTCTGCAATTCACTGCCCTCTGCAGAAGTAAGATCGATCGTAAAATCGACCCCGCTCGGAATCTCTATCGGATCATCTTCCTCCCCTTCACTGGAACAACCATGAATACAGGGAAAGGTAAGTGCAAAGGCAGCTCCTGCCCCCAGACTTCTCAAAAATTCTTTTCTTTCCATAACTTTTTTTTAGTCGTTTACAATTCATATTGGCCATGTGTCGCCGGCTGATAAATTGCTTTTGGCGTTTGGACATTTCTACTATATACGGCAGGTCGAATACCCATTTGCCATATGATGGTGCTTACGCCTTAAAAAAGAACGAATTTTTAGCCAGATTCGTATACCTCAGTATACAAAGGTGCCATGGGGTCCGCTGATGGTTAGTTTTTTGCCCTGATTTGCCTCTACACGGCCTATAACCTGGGCATCCACGCCAAATTCCCTGGAGATTCTGATCACCAACTCGGCCTGGTTTTCAGGCAGGTAAAGTTCCATTCGGTGGCCACAATTAAAAACCTGATACATCTCCCTCCAATCTGTGCCAGATTCCTCTTGGATCAAACGAAATAAGGGTGGTACTTCAAATAATCGGTCCTTTATTACATGAAGGTCCTCGATAAAGTGCAGGATCTTGGTCTGTGCACCCCCGCTACAGTGCACCATTCCATGGATATCCGAGGGGCTTATTTCCTCAAGAATCCGTTTAATGATCGGTGCATATGTTCTGGTTGGGGACAATACCAGTTTTCCCGCATCCAAGGGTGTTCCCGGAACCGGATCTGTTAACTTCACACTCCCGGAATAGACCAGTTCCTGGGGAACGGCCTGATCATAACTTTCGGGGTATTTCTCCTTAAGATAGGCCGCAAACACATCATGACGGGCAGAAGTAAGCCCGTTACTACCCATACCCCCGTTATAGGTCGTCTCGTAATTGGCCTGGCCGTATGAAGCAAGCCCAACGATAACATCGCCAGCTTGGATTCTGCTGTTATCGATTACGGCATCTCTCCTGATTCGGGCAGTGACCGTTGAATCCACAATTATGGTACGCACAAGATCGCCTACATCGGCGGTTTCACCACCCGTAGAATATATATTAACACCGCTTGCCCTCAACTCCTCAATCAGGGATTCTGTACCCTTGATTATTGCTGAAATTACCTCGCCGGGAATAAGATTTTTATTTCTTCCGATAGTGGATGAAAGGGCGATATTATCGGTAACCCCAACACAAAGAAGATCGTCTATGTTCATGATCAAAGCATCCTGGGCTATACCCTTCCAAACACTGATATCACCGGTTTCCTTCCAATACATATAGGCTAAGGACGACTTTGTACCTGCGCCGTCGGCGTGCATTACCAGGCAGTAATTTTCGTCTCCGGTAAGGTAATCTGGAACGATCTTACAAAAGGCATAAGGAAAAAGTCCTTTATCAATGCCCTTAATCGCCTGATGTACATCTTCTTTGGAAGCTGATACTCCCCGCTGACTATAACGTTTACTCGCCGATTGGGCCATGCTAAATGCTTTTGGACAAAAATAGTCGAATCGGGTCAAACGGCATATGCCTGTACAGGATTTGGATCAAAGTTTTTACCTAATGAATAATAGTTCCCTATACTTTGCCAGTGGCCAGTCTTCGTTTTGAACAAGTTGTTCAAGTTTATCGCTATGATAGCGAATCGAATCAAAAAAGGGTCTTACTTCCTGGCAATAAACAAATGCTTTTTTGTTGAGATCTTCCATGACATTGGCGCGTTTTCTGGCCTCCGTCATATCATCGGTCTTCTTTTTAATGTCTACCAGGTGCTCGGAAATCTCTTCGATGATCGAAAGGAGCCCGCCAGTATATTTGTTATAGTCCGCCCCATAAATTTCTTTCAGTCCGGTTACGTTTTCAATCAGTGTATTCTGATATCCGATAGCCGCTGGAATAATGTGATTATACACCAATTCATTATAGACCCGACCTTCAATCTGAGTCTGTAGGATGTAGGTGTCGAGCTCAACTTCAAGTCGGGCTTTCACTTCTACTTCACTCATTACCCCTGTGCTGGCAAATAACTCAATGCTTTTTTCCGAAGTAAGTGCCTGTAAAGCCTCAGGTGTACTCCGATGATTGCTGAGTTTTCGCCGGGCTGCTTCTGCTTCCCATTCCTTACTATATCCATCACCATCGAAGCGGATGCGTTTGGAAGACTTGATATATTCCCTGAGCACATTGAAGACCGCCTCGTCCTTTTTGAGCTTCTTATTATCGATCAGGCTATCAACCTCTTTTTTAAATTCCCGGAGTTGCCTTGCTACAATGGTATTTAACACCGTCATCGGTTTGGCGCAATTTGTCCTGGAACCCACGCCCCGAATCTCAAATTTATTGCCGGTAAAGGCGAAAGGCGAGGTACGGTTCCTGTCGGTATTATCGAGGAGTATTTCAGGAATCTTCCCTACTACATTGAGCTTGAGTTCGGTCTTTTCCTCCGGGGAGAGTTTACCCTGTGAAACGCCTTCAAGTTCATCGAGAACATCGTTGAGCTGGTGACCTACAAAAATCGACATAATGGCCGGTGGTGCCTCATTGGCACCCAATCTGTGATCGTTGCTAGCCGAGGCGATAGATGATCTTAGCAATTCCTCATAGCTGTCCACAGCTTTGATGGTATTGATAAAAAAGGTAAGGAATTGCAGGTTTTTCATCGGGGTACTGCCCGGGCTCAACAAGTTTACTCCCGTATCTGTAGCCAGCGACCAGTTGTTGTGTTTGCCAGAACCATTGATCCCCGCAAAGGGTTTTTCATGGAATAATACTTTGAAATGATGCCGGTCTGCTACCTTTTCCATAATATCCATCAGCAAAAGATTGTGGTCAACGGCCAGGTTTGCCTCCTCATATACAGGGGCAATTTCGAATTGATTCGGTGCCACTTCATTATGACGGGTTTTCACCGGGATTCCCAGTCGGGTACATTCCAATTCCAGATCCTTCATAAAACTGATCGCCCTGAGGGGGATTACTCCGAAATAATGGTCATCTAATTGCTGTCCCTTAGCCGCGGCATGGCCAACGAGTGTTCTACCGGCCAGCACGAGATCTGGCCGGGCATTGGCAAGCGACTTATCTATGAGGAAATATTCCTGTTCCCAGCCCAGCGTGGCAAATACTTTAGACACATTTTTATCAAAATACCGGGCTACAGCGGTTGCTGCATCATCAACGGAATGAAGTGCTCTCAGTAGTGGTGCTTTATTATCTAAAGCCTCACCGGTGTAGGAAACAAAGACGGTGGGAATACATAAAGTAGTACCATAGATAAAAGCTGGTGATGTTGGATCCCAGGCGGTATACCCGCGGGCTTCAAACGTATTTCGAATACCTCCACTGGGAAAACTCGACGCATCGGGTTCCTGTTGTACCAACTGCCCTCCTTCAAATTTTTCCAGTGCCCTGCCATCGGACAAGAGGTCGAAGAACGCATCGTGTTTTTCTGCTGTTGCTCCGGTAAGGGGTTGGAACCAATGTGTATAGTGTGTGGCTCCAAGCGAAATGGCCCAGGCCTTCATCGCTTCGGCTACCTGATCCGCAGTTTTTCGATTGATCTTGGTCCCCGTGAGCGCCGCGTCTTTTACACTTTTTAAAGCATCTTTGGTAAGATACTGTAACATTCGGTCTTCGTTAAATACGTGGGTAGCAAAAAGCGAAGACCTTCTCCCCTCCTCCTGAACAGGGCGGTTGCTGATATTTAGCGCTTCTGATATGGCTTTAAATCTTATTTCTGACATTATATCCTAATTTATATGAAGGTACTGGTAGCTTATTGAATATTTGACAAATTAACCCCAAAATATTAGATATATTGCAATTAACCCTAAAAAAAAGGGGGGTGTTGATAAATATGTCGATAAATTTGATAATTACCCCTAGAATTGTTGTGGCGATGTTAAGAAAAAATATATTTTTGACGATCTTTTAAACATTATAACTAATCCTTGGAATTATGAGCAAAGCAAAGTTAGAATACATTTGGTTAGACGGTTACTCTCCCGTACAGGAGCTGCGAAGTAAAACTAAAGTTGTTGACGGTTTTGATGGAAAATTGGAAAACTGCCCAATCTGGTCTTTTGACGGCAGTTCTACCTTACAGGCTGAAGGTAATTCTTCCGATTGTCTGCTAAAACCCGTAGCGATTTACCCGGATCCTCAGAGAGATAATGGGTGGTTGGTAATGAACGAGGTGTTAAATTCTGACGGAACTCCTCACGAATCGAATCACAGGGCGAAAATAGACGACGATGATGAAGACTTCTGGTTCGGTTTTGAGCAGGAGTATTTCATAATGGATATCGATACCGATCTACCACTCGGTTTTCCAAAGAGAGGTTTTCCTTATCCTCAAGGACAATATTACTGTTCTGTAGGAGGACGTTTCACATGGGGTCGTGAATTTGTATACGAACATTTGGAAGTGTGTCTGGAAGCCGGACTAAATATTGAAGGGATCAACCAGGAAGTGGCTCCTGGCCAGTGGGAATTCCAGAATTTTGCCAAGGGCGCTAAAAAAGCTGGTGACGAATTATGGATAGCCCGTTATTTATTGAACAGGATCACCGAGGAACACGGATATTATATAGAACTTCACCCAAAGCCTGTTAAAGGCGATTGGAATGGAAGTGGAATGCATGCTAATTTTTCGAACAGCATCCTTAGAAATGCTGGTAGCAAAGATATATATGATATCATCTGTGAGGCGTTCAGGCCAGTTCACGGTGAACACATCAATGTATACGGTGCGCATAATGATCAGCGACTGACTGGTCTCCATGAGACCCAGTCTATCGACCAGTTCTCATATGGCGTTTCAGACCGTGGGGCTTCGATCCGGATCCCTATCGCAACGGTAGAAAGCGGTTGGAAAGGATGGCTGGAAGACCGCCGACCAGCTTCGAATGGTAATCCTTACCAGATCGCTGCAAAAATTATTAAAACGGTTAAATCCGCGAAGGTAGAGGCTGTAGCCGGATAAAGGTTTAAGCACGGAAATATAATATGAAGACCGCCCTTGGTGTCAGAGACCAGGGGCGGTTTTTTAGTTGAAGGTCAAATAAATAAAAATGAAATAGGCCGTGATAAGCACCAGCCCATCGCGCCAGCCCAATCGTAGCCCTTTGGGAAAAAAGACCAGCGGAAGGATTAGAAAAGAAATACCGAGCATCCAAAAAATATCATTGGTCAGCAGGCTCTGATCTTTAACTTCTATAGGAGTGATCATGGATGTAATCCCCAGTACGGCCAGGAGATTAAAAATATTGGAACCGAGCAGATTACCTACCGAAATCGCTTTTTCCTTTTTTATAATCGCAATAACCGATGCCGCTAGTTCTGGTATACTGGTCCCGATAGAAACGACGGTGATCCCAATAATCCGGTCACTTACACCATAGTGACGCGCCAGGCCTACCGATCCTTGGACCAGTAATTCTGATCCTCCCCAGAGTGCCCCGCATCCCAGCAAGAGGTAGAGCACAGACAGATAGATCGGTAGTGGCCGATCGTCTTCCGGAAGATCATCTACAACTGCTGTTCGCTGGTATCGCAGTAAATAAACCAGGAATATAAAAAGGAAGGCGAACATTATACACCCTTCATACTCCATCAACATCCCATCGAAGTAAATAAAACCAAAAAACATTAATGATGCTGCCATCATCATAGGCCAATCGGTAACATAAAAACTCTTTCTCACCTCAATCGGGCTCAGCAGAATAATGATCGCCAGTACTAGTCCCAGGTTAGCAATATTGGAGCCCACCACATTGCCCAGTGCCAGATCGGGGAAGCCTGTAATAGCCGCATTGATACTCACGATCAGTTCTGGGGCTGAGGTGGCAAAGGAAACTACGGTCATCCCTATAATGATCTTGGAAATGTTCAGCCGCAGGGAAAGTGCAACGGCCGATTTCAGGAGCCAGTTTCCGCCTGCTATCAGGAGAATCAAGCCTCCAATGATAAAGAGGATATCGATCATAGATGCCATTGGGCTCAAAGATAACTGAAAGGATTAGATGCAGGTTTTAGGTGGGGTTAAATGAGTAAAGTAAATAGCAAAATCGGTCTGAACAAGCTTAAAAATGTTAAATAACTATAAAAATAGTTGTACAACTAAAATATTAGTAATAGTTTCGATCATCAATCAAATCGTCATGATAAAAAGCAGTTTAATTCTACCAATTCTCCTGCTTGCCTCAATTATGATCCATGGGCAGGACAAGGGGCAAATACAGGATGCGCTCACCGATCTACTCAGTCAAGAATCGAGCCTTGGGTTTTCAGGTACGGTATTAGTCGCCAGTAATGACCAGCAGATCTTCTTACAATCGTATGGTTATGCAGACCGGTCAGAGAAACTGGGCAATTCTAACAAAACGGTATACGATATTGGATCTCTTACCAAACAATTTACCGCAGCAGCCATATTAAAGTTGGAGATGCAGGAACAGCTAAAAGTAACAGATCCAATAGATCTCTACATTCCGGAATTTAAACAGGTTTCGAGGGTCATCACTATACATGAGTTACTTACTCATACGGCTGGATTTCCAGATGCCATCGGCGATGATTATGAAGCGATCAGCGAAACGGAATTCATTCAAAGGGCGATATCAAAACTCGGAAATGTATCCAAAAAAAATCCATATAAGTACTCCAACGTGGGCTACAGCCTGCTGGCCATCATCATCGAGCGGGTTTCGGGTAGCGATTATGAAAAATATCTTGCCGAACAGCTGTTTAGTCGTGCAGGCATGAATCTTACGGGCTATGTCATGCCTAAGTGGGATGAAGTTCAAGTGGCTCATGGTTACAGGGGGGATTCAGATGGCGGTCGCCCGGATCAGCAAAACTGGTCGGCAAATGGGCCCTACCTCAATTTAAAAGGAAACGGGGGTATACTTTCTACCGCTGCAGACCTTTATAAATGGAAACAAGCCCTGGATAAAGATGAAATCCTTTCTAAGGAGGCCAAAGAGAAGTATTTTAAAAAGCATGTGCCGGAAGATCGTTCAGGACATTCCTATTACGGATACGGCTGGGCTATTTTCCCGGCTACCTCTAAAGGAGAGCTTATCGCACATAATGGGGGTAACGGTTATTTTTTTGCGGATTTCCTGAACTTTCCTGCTTCGGGCTATACGGTGATCGTTTTATCGAATGCCGCGAGTAGCAATGCTGAGGACATGGCGCGTAATATTGCCCAAATTCTTTAAATCAATAAATGAAAATGAAAAGCGAACTTCAAAAATTAACCAACAAAGAAGAAGAGGTAATGAAGATCCTCTGGAAGCTCAAAAAGGGTTTTGTAAAGGATATCCTGAAAGAATATAGCGGTAGTAAACCACACTACAATACATTGTCTACGATAGTACGCCATCTGGAAGATAAGAAATATGTAGGCTATGAAGCCTTCGGCAATACGCATCGATATTTTCCACTGGTTGCCCGGGAAGAGTATCGCAAGCGTTTTGTCAACAAAACTGTCGCCGATTTTTATGATAACAGTTATAAGAATATGGTTTCCTTCTTTGCCAAAGAGCAAAAGATTACCACCGAAGAGTTAAGGGAGATCATTGAGCTTATAGAAAAAAACAAGTAAATGGAAAATTGGTTATTGTACATCATCAAAGCATCGGCAATATTGATCCTGTTTCATACGGCATATGAAGTATTCTTGAAAAGAGAAACCTTCTTCTCCTTAAACCGGGTATTTCTACTCAGCGGTGTTGTTTTGGCAGCGATACATCCTATTCTCAGGATAAAACATTATGTGGAGATGGTGCCGGTTACTCAAATATCGAACGGCTCACTGAATCCGGTCGAAGCTGCACCATTGGCTGTGAGTACTGGTCTTGATTGGCTTGTATTACTCCAATGGCTTTTTGTGGCAGGCTGCAGTGTTATGGCTCTTCGATTACTGATGCAATTATTCTCGTTAAGGAAAATACTCTTGGCTGGCAGGATTATAAAAAGTGCTGGTTATAAATTGGTGGAGGTTAAGCGGGATATCGCGCCGTTTTCCTTCTTTAACTATATTTTCTATAACCCGGACAAGCATCCAGAAGAAGAATTAACAGCTATCATGGATCACGAAAAAGTTCACTGCAAGCAGTGGCATTCGCTTGATGTTTTGATCGCAAATACCGTCCTGATCTGGCAATGGTTTAATCCGGTAAGCTGGTTCTACATTGCCAATATCAAACAGAACCTGGAATTCCTGGCCGACCGGGAGGCGACCTCCAGTTTAAGCTCACCAAAGTCTTACCAGTATACTATGCTAAAGGTTTCGGTAATTCCCCGATCATTGGCGGTTAGCAACAGTTTTTATAATTCATTAATCAAAAAACGAATAGTCATGTTAAATCGAACAAAATCAAAAAAACACCAGGCGCTGAAAACCCTGATCATCGTACCGGTGCTCACACTTTTTCTTTATGCCTTTAATTCAGAGATGGTTTATTTACCGGCGGAAGGCAGTACACCAGGCCTTCAAATAACCGAGAGTAAGGTTCAGACCATTAAGATTCACATCAACAAAGACACCAGTGATAAAGAATTGGAAGATCTTAAAAAAGATCTTAGAAAGAAGGGAATAGATTTTTCCTATACCGTGGTGCATAATGATCAGAAAGAGATTATAGATATCAGCATCACCATCACCACCAAGAAAAAAGGAAGCCAGTCTTTTATAGGATCTTCCAGCTTCAATAATGACGGAAGTCCTATAGACCCGGTGAACATCATTTTCAATGGAGATAAAAATTTCTTTTTTACCGGCAAGGATGGAGAAGAGGTTAAAATGATACATCAGGAAAAAAGCCATTCCACCTGGGTCTATTCAGATGATGACGCCCACCAGTCGATCGAAATTTACAAAGACGACGGTAAAGAAACTATCCGGGTAAACGGAAAGGAGATCAGCAGAGCCGAGTTGGAAGACATGGAAAAGGAGGGCAAGCTCCACACGAAAAAAATAAAGATCCAGACCATAGGCAAAGCGGAAAAAGACAGTCATATTATGATAATGAGTGATCATGAATCTGACCATAATGTAGAGGTAATCAGCGGTGATGGAGGCGGATTCTTTTTTATGGATGGCGAGCTGGGCGACGATTGGATCATCCTACTCAATGGTGAAGTGGTAGGTCAGGATAAAATAAAAGAGCTGGAACCCGACGACATAGAGAGGATAAATGTGATCAAAGGAGATTCTGCTGTTAAGAAATATGGTGAGGAGATCGAGCACGCTTTGGAGATCACCACAAAACAATAGGGATCATCCTTCAAATATGGCCTAAACTGGCCGTATCTAAAAACCGATCCGTTCGGGGTCGGTTTTTGGTTATAATGATGGATTTGGTGAAAAACCTCATTTTTCACAGATTTTCTCCCTTGAAAAACGAAAAAAGAGTAAAATACCCCCTTCAAAACTTACATATGTTAATATTAATTGCATTTTATTATTGATTTTATTCAGGTTATTGAAGGAAACATGATTACATATATAATCATATTCATTATTTTAATTATAAATATGTACTTACTTTCATTAATTTTTATCTTTTTGCTTGGAGCTAAGGATATCGCGGTAATATATTGGCCTAAATATTTGAAAGCAAAGTATTAACCTTAAAATTTAAAACCATGATAGCGCTTGCAAAACTCATACTCTACCTGATGATCTCATTGATATCTGTACTCTTGTAAGCACTGTTCTCGAAATAACTTCAATTGTAACGAGCTGTCCATAGACAGCTTTTTTTCATTCATTAATTCGGGTATCTTTGTTCGCTGGTGATGAAGCAATTTTTTAAACTTTTAGCGATACTCAATAAAGCCATACTGCCTTCGTATAGCAAAAGACGATTAGATCTGGCCAAAGCTTCTAAAATTCAATTGGCCGTAATAGGGTGGCGATTTTATATTACTGCTCGGGCATTGGACTAGTAATCGATCAGGGATTTTACATCATACCCCTTGAGTTTTGCTCGTCCGTTGAGAAAACCCAACTCTAACAAAAAATTACATTGTACTACAGTGCCGCCAAGTGCCTCTACCAGTTCACAGGTCGCTTTGGCCGTCCCGCCGGTGGCCAGCACATCATCATGAACAAGAATATTGTCGCCCGCTTCAATGCTATCGGAGTGGATTTCGAGGGTATCATCACCGTATTCCAGAGTGTATGTTCTACTGATCTTATCTGCAGGCAGCTTACCTTTTTTTCTAACAGGAACAAAGCCGGCATTTAATTGAAAGGCCAGGAGTGGTGCAAAGAAGAAACCTCTGCTTTCGATTCCGATCACTTTATCGATCTTTTGATCGCCTGCAAAATCCGTCATGGCATTCATAGCGGCAGCAAAGGCTTTGGGGTCCTTTAGTAAGGGGCTTATATCCTTAAAGACCACACCGGATTCCGGGAAGTCATGTATGTTCCGTATATAGCTTTTAAAATCCATGAGCTTATTTTGCCTTAAATTTAAAAAAGAAATATATTTGCAGCCCTATTGCGCTCCCGACAAATGTTGAAGGTTCAATAGATTGCCGGTCCCTGTCAATTCAAAAGAAATAATGGCCTCCTAGCTCAACTGAATAGAGCACTTGATTACGGCTCAAGAGGTTACAGGTTTGAATCCTGTGGAGGTCGCTTAAAGCGCAATCCCTGTATGAAAATGCAGGGTTTTGTATTTTCTGGAAGCGTCAAAAGCCGCAGGTTTTTGTAAGCGGACAGAAATTCAAAACCACAGCGCGAGAGCGATGCATGTTTGCATTTTCAGGAGGGGGTTCGAAGGATCATGGAATAATCCTGTGGAGGTCGCGAATAAATAGTTCGATAAGAAAAAACGCCAAGTTCGCTTGAGCGTTTTTTTGTTTGAACTATTTTCAAAGCGGAGCTTTGCAGGATCACGAGCCCCGATAGCTATCGGGATGGGCGAGTAATCCTGTATTGAATTGCAGAGCTTTGCAGGATCAAGAGTCCGATAGTCGCGATAGCTATCGGGAGGGATTAGTAATTCTAACTCAAAAAAGCCACATGAAATGAGGGCTTTTGTATGTTCAACACGTACGGTCGGGACTCAGCGATCTTAAATCAAGTGTTTTGTGTATTTTTAGATTTACGAAACTGGAGAAAAACGCGAAAAACTTATCGTCGATGTCTAAGAAAGGATCAATACAGGATTTGCCGCTCTGGAAAGCCATTCTCATTACGTTGGCCATCATCGTCTTGGCAGTTTGCTATATAGCAGTCACCTCATACCTCGGATTGAACGATCCCTGGATCGCATTCCTTGCCCTCACAGTATGGGGCGCCACCGGCATGAAAATGAAGCAAGCCCCAGGAATATTTCTAGGAGGTGCTGCAGGTCTGCTAATCTCATTTAGTCTCGTGGCACTGCCCGAACTGTACGGGGCCTTAGCGGTGTTAATCCCTCTTGCCGCAATCATTCTCTCCATAAGCTTTAAAATTAAAGAGCAGTTTCCACTGATCTGTAATTTTGGCTTATTCACCTTCCTGACCATAGGTACCGCTGGCTTCATCAGTGATCAGAAACTCCAGCTTTCTTACATGGAAGACCTGGCCTTCGGGGCGCTCTGCTTCTGGATTATACCTTGGTCAATTACAAAGCTTATCGGTAATTCGTCACACAAACAAGCCAAAGACTAGCAAATGGCTTCTAGCTTGTATTTTGCAGATACGAATTAAAAGAGTGTCTGAGCTTGTTAGTTCGCAAATTCTTCCAGTTATTTCAATCGTTTTCTAAACTCTTCAATTTACCTTGTAGCAAAGGAATCTCAAGACCCAGCACAAATCGCCATCGTTCATATTTAATGTCGGTAAAAACATCAGACACCTCATCCTCGGGTATATCGTCCGGTATATCAGTTTCTTCCCGGATCCGACTCGTGGTCGTGGAATAAGTAGCTCCGAGTACAATATGCCCCCATTTCAAAGTGAGATCGGTGCCGAAACCATAATGCCAAAAGTTGTTAAAGATATTAACTTCGTCCTCCCCTTCATTCACAACATCGAACAAGTTCACACTGGCAACGGTAGCTCCATAGTCTGAGGTAAAGCTGGTGATGAATTTAACGGATTCTGAAATATAAATATTTGCACCAGCACCGAAGTTAACCACGGATCTGAACTCCTCTAAAAAAGGTTCTGATAAAAAATCATCTATTCTGGTTTCTACCTCCGGAATTGTAATCCTATTATATCGCTTTACCCTGGAATACCAGCTGCCTTTTAGGTGCAATTTTGATTTCCCAATAGGTATACCGGCTCCTACATCAATACTCGCTGCCGTTCTCCGGGTATTCTGAAGATCGTTTATATCTGCGAAACCAAAAAAATCTTCTTCTGGACTAATCCCAATAACAAACTCCTCATATTTTAAGCGGGCATTGGAGTTCAGGTTGATAAACGGTATATTAAGGTTGGTACCAAATTCTATTTTACCTATGGTCCAGGCCAATCCCATTTTAAAAAATAAACCATATGTTTTTTGACTATATCTTAGTTTAAAATCGTAGCTGCCCAAACTGCTATCATCGCGCTCAGCAATTATATTGAGCTCACTTTGACCACTATTCTGGTAAATACTACCAAAAATGGAAACCCCAATCCCAAAATTTTCCTTTATGGGATACGACCAGGTAATGCCATACCATTCTTCACGTAATCTATTCCGAAATACGATGTCGGTAACACGTCTCACTTCATTGTCAATTGGATCAAAATCGGAACCTTCCTCAATTCCGGAGGAATAGCTTATTTGTACATCAGACCGGTATCTGGAGAGGATTGAATAGGCAAATTTGTGCTTTGGCAGAAACTTGAGGTTAAACGTTCCTGCTACAATACTTGGTATACCATTGAAGTTCGAGGTTTTTAAATCTACTTTAGACTGAAAAACATCGGTTAGCGTATACTTACTAAATTCATAAGCCTTGCCGGCTATAACAAAGGACGGTTTATCAATAAGTGATAATCTTGCCGGGTTATAAAAAGTTAGTCCAAGATCGCTGGCACTACCCGTAACATTACCATTGAGTAAAACAGATTGGTTACCGTAGTTTTCAAAGGTGTAATTCCCCTCCTGGGACCATAAGGATAACAAGGAAATATATAAGCCAAAACACATTGAAAAACAACATTTGCACAAATATCTATTATTCATGGACACCTATTTAGTATTGGTTAGATTACCAGATCATCACATTAAAGGCTATTCCCGCGGATATTGAGTTAAAATTATCTTTCACCGGTTCTTCTGAATAAGTGAAGGGATCTGCATCCAAATCATCAATAAATCTTACGCTTGTATCCAGCTTGGTTGCATTGTAATCCACATATATGCCCAGGGCAAGTCTTTGGTCTATGAGCCATCTGTAGTAAACACCAGTACTCCAGGCAAATTCAGAATCAGGCCTTAATTCAGCATAAAGGATGTCGTCAATTTCTGTCGGATCATTATCTTCACTGGGTTGAAGTAGGATTTCCGTATCGGCTAAACGAGCAGAACCCATCAAAAACTTGATCCCAAACATGCTTTTATTCCTGGTATATTGAATGAAAGGACCAACTAATGTTTTGCTGCTACCAACTGGTTGAAATATCAAGTCAAAACCCTCAGCACCCACCTCTTCTTCAAAGATATTAGCAACATTGATGGGAAAACTCTGGATCCCTATTTCACCCCCAATGCCCACATATTTTGAAAAGAACCAGGCCCCTTCAACGGTTAAGGAAAAACCACCATTAGCAGATATTCCCGTGTCTGGATCGTTAAAACCTTCTGTAAGATCGGAATAACCGACCTTGATCCCCACGAAGGAAGGTTTTAGATAATTTGGTGGCTTCTGATTAATTTCAATTACGTTAACACCTTTATCCTTGTAGATCTTTTCATTGATAAAATACGCGAGTTCCGTTACAGACATCCCTATACCTGCTCCCACCAACACATCCGAAATCCAATGCCTGTCGTTAAGCTGTCTGAATATGCCGGTGACAGTAGCAAACAAATAACCCCCAACACTGTAATAGATACTACGGTCTCCATATTCTTTATGTAACATATGAGCTCCCATAAACGCAGTGGCTGTATGACCCGATGGAAATGCATTGTTGGCTGAACCATCTGGGCGGGTTTCACCAAAACCGTACTTCATTCCCTGAACAACAGCCAAAGTTCCCAATGCACCGGTGGCCAGAGTGGTTGTCTTACGTAGAAGCTTATGCTTACTTTTAACACCGAAACCATCAAGGGCATATACAGCCACATATGGAACATATTGAGTATAGTCGTCAAGCCTATTTTCGAAGTCAGGTAAATAACGGTTTATATTTTCCTTAATGCTGACCCTGTTCATAAAGCCACTGTCTTTATAAGTAAATAAACCCACGGTAATCAGAGCCCCTGAGGCAATTAAGGTCTTTCCGGTGTCAGTTCGGGACCAACGCGTCTTAGTAGTATCATAAGCCACAGTGGGATATACCTGAAGTCCCAAAGGCTCTGAGTTTGATCCCAAATAGTTGATAATCAAAGGGTTTGTGGGATTATAGTCAAAACCATAAGTCGACGCAATAGTGTTGCTAGAGCCCATTTCAGGTGTGTACTGAGCAGAGCTTATTAATGAAATTATTAAACTGATGGAACAGAATAGTAATGTTGTTCTCATAATTCTATAGGTCGAGGAGGGAAAATTCTAATTCTACCTTAATCAGGTTCGATGTTATGGAAAATACTTTTCAAATGTTGATCTATTTCAATAAAGATGGATCGAACTTATATCCTTTAAAATTCACTTTGTAGAGCAGGCTATACATCGACGGAATGAACAACAGTGTTACTACGGTTCCGAATAGCAATCCAACCATAATGGTGACGGCCATGGGTCTCCAGACATCACCTCCTCCTATATAGAGGGGTATCAAGCCGAGAACCGTAGTGAAGGTTGCCAACATTATAGGCCTGAATCGTTGCAGGCAAGCACCAATGATCGCATCCTGAAGGCTCCGCCCTAATTCTTTCTCCTCAATTTCCATTCGGTCTATAAGGACCAGGGCATTATTGATTACAATCCCTGCCAGCGAAATTACTCCCAGGAAAGCCATAAAACCGAAAGGAACACGGAAAATCAGCAGCCCTATCACCATGCCTATAATTCCCAATGGGATGGTCAGCACGATCATTCCCATCTTTTTAAAAGAATTAAACTGGATCATCAACAACATGACGATAATAAAACCGGAAAGAGGCAGATAGTTTGCCACCGCTCCCATATTCTCGGCCGTCTGTTCCGCATCACCCCCCAACGAATAACTATAGTCATCGCCCCATTCCAGAGACTGTTCATCCAACCATGGGGTAATATCA
This sequence comes from Flavobacteriaceae bacterium, assembly GCA_965212205.1. GTDB lineage: Bacteria > Bacteroidota > Bacteroidia > Flavobacteriales > Flavobacteriaceae > JAHEJJ01. The sequence goes on along the minus strand of CBDBUX010000011.1, from coordinate 377,845 downwards.
TCGACAATCTCAGCCGCATTCCCATCCTCTGTAAGTTCACTGGTGAGGTTGACTGTCCGGAATAGATCCTGCCTCTTAATTTTTGTGTTCTGCCAAACAGGATCCAAAGAAGCTACTTGCGACAGTGGAACGCTATTACCCGAGTTCTGAGCAAATACAGTTACGGTAGATAGGGCAGTGAGTGACTGTTGCCCAGTTTGTTCTCCCCGCATCATGATGGGTATAGACTTATCATCTTCCCGATACTCCCCAGCTTTAAACCCGTCAAGAAATGTCTGGAGGGAAATCGCAATGTCCTGGTTAGTAACCCCGGCATTTTGAGCTCTCGCCGGATCGATCTTCACCACAAATTTCTTCCCTTTAGGTCCCCAGTCATCTTTGATGTTTTTTGTGCCATTCATTTCAAATAGTTTCCCTTTGATATCTTTGGCAATGATCGCAAGCTGGTCTGGATCGGGACCGGAAACTTTAATTTCGATCGGGGTTCCCCCACCGCCACCACTTAATAACGAGACCTTTATATCTGCATTAGGGAATGAATTAAAACAAAAATCATCAAGCTGTGTGATCAATTGGTTATTCACCTCGAAGGAGGAAGTGTTGACAAGAATATGAGCATAGTTAGAATTTGCTTCGTCTGGAGTATAACCCAGGTCATAAGAGGACGGCCCTTCACCTATATATGCAGACCAACTGACCACTCCTTCACTGCGACCCTCATTTACTACTATTTCCTGCCTGAAGTACTCCTCAATGGCTTCCACAGTAGCTAGCGTGGCTTCGATCCGGGTGCCTTCGGGTAAGTTTATATCCATTGTGATCAAGTTCCTGTCACTATCCGGAAAGAATAGAAAGTCGAGGTATCCAAATCCAACAAAAGAGAGGATCAGCATAGCAAAAATGCCGGTCAGTACAAGTCTTTTCCAGGCCATGGCCCACAGAATAAGTTTACTGTACTGTCGTTTTAAGTTCTCAATTACCTTATCGATCAATTTTGGTTTTGCATCAGCCTTTTTTTGCACCTTCATGAAGTAAACACAAAACAAAGTAATGATACTGAGTGATATTATCCACGACGATAGTAATGCGATGGTAATGACCACGAAAAGGGGACCCATAATATCCCCCATGGTCGATTCGGCCATGTAGAATGAAAGGAAAGCAGCTGAAGTGGTGAGGGTCGAAATCAGCAATGGTATAATCAGCTCCGAACATGAGTCGATTGCTGCAGTCCTGGCATCATTGCCTTTTTCCATTTTTACCATGATAGACTCAGCAACAACAATCCCATTATCTACCATCATACCCAGCGCCATGATTAAAGCTGCAAGAGTGATCTGATTTATCCCTACCCCAATAAGACCCATGACCATGAATGTAGTAACAGTCACAAGCGGGATCAGGCTGCTAATGATCAGTCCTGTTCTAAAGCCCAGGAATAAAAGCATCACTGCCATTACGATTAATATCGCCTGAATAAGATTAGTTACGAAGTCTCCTACTTTATCATCGATATAGTAATCAAGAGATGAGACCCTGAAAAGGTCCAGACCAACTGGTAGCCTGCTGCTCCAACGATCAACAATCTCATCAATCTGCCCTCCCATGGCAATTATATTGGCTCCTCCTTTCAGTGAAACATGCAGTGAAGCCGCTTCTTTTCCGTTAATTCTGGTAAGTTGATTGGGTGGATTTATATAGGCTTTGGTGACTTCTGTAATATCCGCGAGTGCCACTACCTGTCCTTGATCCCCTATAGGAATCAACAACTCTCCAATTCCCTCAACATCTTCAAAACTACCTGATGGTTCCAAAATAATTCGTTCATCTTCCACATTGATCATCCCTCCCGAGTTAAGAATATTTGTGGAATTTATCAGATCGTACAGGATGTTTGAGGTAAGTCCATAGGACTTTAATCTCGCTTCATCAAAACCTATGAATACACGCTCTGGTTGCAATCCATTGATCTCTACTTTTGCTGCATCAGGTAGTTTAATCAGCTCGTCCCTGATGTCGTCAGCGTAGGATTTAAGCTCCTCATAGGAGAATCCATCGATGGTCAATCCCAGCGCGATCCCAAAAACCTCGCCAATACCTTCATCTTTTAATTGAGGATAAACATTTTCCGGCAGATCTTCTATTGTACTCAATTTCCTCCTGAGCCTATCCCATACCGGCTGCAGATCTTCCGGTTTTACTGTCATATCGAGCTCTACCTCCACCACAGAAAGACCGGTTCTGGAAGTACTTATCACTCTCTTCAGCTCGGGCAACTCCTGGACTACTTTTTCTATTTTATCCGTAACAAGAATTTCAACCCGCTCCGGACTTGCTCCGGGAAAAGAAGATACAACCGTGGCTACTCTGACTGTATAGGGTGGCATGCTATCCCTGGACAAGGATTGATAAAAGGTGAGTCCAAGAAGAATGACCACTACCAATATACTCAGGACTACCTGGTTTCGTTCAATCGAAAATCGGGTTAGGTTCATGTGTTAAATGAGATTTATTTCAGTTTTACTTTCTGCCCGTCCAGTAAAGTTTGAAGACCTGCAGTTGCAATCAACTGTCCTGGCTCAAGCCCACTTTCAATTTCAAATCCACCGGCTGTAACCTCTCCTATTTCAACCGAAGTCCGCCTCACAGTTCCGGTTAAATTATCTTCTGTCTCAACCAGGAAGACAAAATTCCCTTCATTGTCTTCACCAACTGCCTTGATTGGGGCAATGATTGCATCTGGTCTATCGGACTGTGAGTCCGCAAAATTAAAAGATACTCTCGCTGCCATACCGGGAAGAATCTGTTCAGTGGGGTTTTCAATCTCGATATCAACAGGATAGGTTCCCGAATTGCTGGAGGTGATCGGAGAGATCTCTATTACTGTCCCGATGAACGTTTGATCGGGAAGAGTGGAAAACAGAACCTGAACACTCATACCGACCAGAACCCGATTGATCACATTCTCTGCCAATTCCAGCTCCACTTTCTTCTTATCTCCGGCATTCAGGATGGCAAAAATGTGCCCTGTCTGCACCCGCTCATTCACTTTCCCTTCTGTGTTGGCTATAATACCATCGCTTGGCGCATAAATAAATCCATAACCAATTCGTGACTTTTGCAAATCGCTACTTCGGATGGCCGCTTCATATTGAGATAGTGTAGCCTGATAATTGTTCTTGGCACTTTGATAATCTTTTAAAGCCGTGCTGCCCTTCTCATAAAGGGTCTTGACTCTGTCGAACTCCGCTTTGGATGTGTTCATGGCCGACTCAGCACTCCTCAGTTCTGTCAATGATTTTTGATAATTCAGATTCGCTTCCACATTATCCAGACTGGCTATAAGACTGCCTTCAGATACTCTTTGTCCTTTTTTAACATTGACCCTTTGGATAACCCCCGTTTCCCGAAAACTGAGCTCTATCTCATTCCCCGCCTTGGCTGTACCAGTAAATTCTCTTATCTGGTCTGTCGGCGCTTCACCCACGGTCATATATTTAACAGGTCTTAAAACCTCCTCCCTCACCTCTTCTTTATTCTTGCACTGGAAAAGGATCAATGTCAATGCAATAAGGATGTATTTGTTCTTGTATGGTTTCATAGCATTACTGATTATTAAGAAACTCGAAATATCTGTTATTAAATTCCTGTTGTTCAGCCGGAGTGGTAAACATGCTGAAGAATCCAACAGCGAACTCCAGTTGCAATTGAGATTGAATGTAATCGTAGACCGCAACAGCATAACGCTGCTTTGCACTAAGCGCAGTTTGCTGGGCGTCAATTAACTGGGTAATATTGATGTCTCCTGCCTGGTATTTATCTCGTAACAGCTCAAAATTCGCCACTGCATTATCGGCCGAAGTCTTGCTGAAATCTATATTGGTAGAAGTAGACACTACACTAAGAACCGAAGTCTTGACGGCTAATTCAAGTTGCTGATCTAATTGCTCCCTTGTGTTGGCCAATTGCTCCAGTTGAATTTTTGAAGACTGATAGTCTACTTTTCTTCTGTTTGCATCGAAAATCGGAAATGCCAAACCTACACCTATACTCCAGGTATTGTTCGGAATATTTAAAGAATTGCCAGAGGCCCGGCCACCCCTCAACAATACCTGTTGCATTTGACCCTGGAGGGCAATGTTCGGGGTGTAGAACACTCTCTTATTTTGAATTTTCTGTCGCTCTACTGCTTTGATCTGCTCCAGGATAAACTGTTTATTCGGATTATTCCTGGTTGACTCATCAACAAGAAAATCAACAACAATCTTAAGATCTTTACGATTATTTACAAATGAAGTAAAAGCATTGTCTCGAAATTGCATATAGAGTTCATCGGCAATACCTATATCATCTATTTCAAATTCTTCTTCCAGTGAATTTGCCAACGATGTATTTAATTGAAATTTTGCGGCCAGCAGGTTTGTCGATGCCTCTACCACAGATTGATTTGCTGACGCCACCTCACTTTCCCACCGCAGTATTTCCGCCCTACTCGCAGTTCCTAGATCGACCCTGATTCGGGCCAGCTCCAGATTTGTTTTGAAATTCTCCAGATTTTCCTTTTCTATCTTTAATACCGTTTTCGACGCGAGTACCGAGAAATATTCAAAGTAAGTATTCAATAATACATCCAAAATCTCTGCCTGGGTGGCAAACTCCTGTGCTTTCTGTAAATAGCTCGCAATCCTGATCCCGGCAAAGGCTCTCTCTGAAATTATTACCTGATCGAGTGCCAATGAACCTGTGACTTTTCGTTCAGGTAAGTCAAGAAGTTCAGTTGCCTGTTCAAAACGAATTTGAGAAGCATTAACCCCAAGCTCTAATGTAGGTAGCATATTGGTCCTGGCCGATTTCACGTCCTGAATGGCCAGGCTGATGTCCTGATTGGTGATTTTGATCCCAAAATTTTTCTGTAAGGCAATTTCCATGACCTCTTCGAGGAAATAAGAAGGAAGTTCCGTCTCCTCTTCAATGAAATTGGCAGTAAAGAATATGTCAAACGTAAGACCTAGCTTAAGTGCTTTAACGGTTGCTGCATTAATAAACAGATCATCCTTAAAATTGATCCTCACCGGCATTTCAGAAAGTGGTTCCCCATGGACCGCTTCATCTACCATGACGGCTAATTTTCTGGCCGCCTGGAGCACGTCATTTTCGTCAGAAATACAAGCCATGATGCCATTATCCACGTGCCACTTTTGAGTCGAAAATGAAGGGATCTGCTTGTCTTTCAGGTATTCTGCAATTAACCGGATGTCAGCTATAGATTTCCCATCCAGCAGGGAAATATATACGGCATCGGTAGATGCGGGTAGCGCTGCCAACGAAGCTTCGATGTCATCTTCTACTTCTACCAGCTCTATTTGCGCCGAAAGTATGTTTTGAATAGAGTCGAGATATTGACGTCCCCGTTCTTGATTGAATGTGATGCTTGTAGCCTTATTAACCAGTATACTGAGGTTCTTAAAAGGCTTGATATCTTTAAATCGCAGGAGTTCGGTTCTGAAATCCTTTACGGCCCAGATATAGCTGAAATTGTCAACTTTCGATCTTCCGTTTTCATAAGGTAATTCCTGAATATAAGGATCTATAACACCCAGACCCAGGGTGGGTTTGCTAAAAGTTTCAGACCTCAAACTCCCTTTCATACTAATTGACCCAAAAGGAATTATAAGATCCGATTCAGAAGCTAGTTCTGTGTATCGATCAAAAGCATCTTCCAGGGTTCTCACACCATAAAACACATGGTCGGATTTCAATTCCAAAGACCGGGCAGGGCCAATAGTCTTATTGATCTCCTCGACGACAACTTGAATCACTGAATCGATCTCTGGAGATTTTTCGAAGTCGGTAAGGACACCTAAACTAAGTGTCTGGGCAGCCCCGGAAAGAGTAATAAACAATGAAATTAGAAGGAGTGATATTTTCTTTAAGGACATCCGGTTGATCTTATTTAACTAATCACTGAAATGATGAATCATCATATAATTACATCAGTTTTATGATAAATTGCCTCGCGATTTGAGCGGTAACAAACTTATTTTTTTGTACTCGCCAGCAATTCCACAAGCTCAGCCCTGAGGACATTCAATGTAATATTATAATCGTTCAATTTCTTCAAAGTTTCTTTATTGGAGAGCTGCTGAATAGTTGATTTACAATTGTAATAATCCCTTGCCAAATCATTAAAATGTTCAGTGGTCATAAGGAGATTATCTATGGCGCTTTTGTGCTCCGGAAAGTCATTATAAAGCTCATCAGTCCACTCCGGTTTTAATTGGTCATCCATTAATTTTTTTATACTTTCAGGTTGTTGATCATAAGATCGCAAAATATAAGATTTAATGCCAGCATATTACAGTGTTTCACAGTGAAACCAAACCACTTATAGTATTGATTTTCAGTATTTTATAGCTATGGAAGAAATCGATTCAGCCAGCGTTCATAAACAGATGGAAAGAATTTGCGGCAGTCAGGAGTTTGCAAAAAAGACCATGTTGTGCTCCATGCTGACCTACTTGGTAACCGAACATATAGCAGGCAGAAGTAATCGTATAAAGGGATATTCTATTGCAACGGATGTATTCGGGAGGGATGAGGATTTTGACCCGGACCAAAACTCATTAGTGCGAATACATGCAGGTCGCTTAAGACGGCAGCTCAGGTTATATTATCTCGATGCAGGTAAAAACGATCCCTTAATTATTGAAATCCCGAAGGGGCGCTATATACCTCGCATCTCCAGCAACAAATCCGAAAAAGGGGTTAAGTCGATCAAAAAAAATGTCGCTCGGGCAAAAGGAAAACCTAAAATTGCTGTATTGCCCTTTAAGAACTTTTCTGAAAAACCTGAATTTGATTATTTAGCCACCGGTTTTTCACAGGAATTATCGGAAACTCTTACAAAATTTGATGATTTCACCATCGTCGGAATAAATTTAGTTGCGGCCCAAATACAATTTGATGATGAGTTCCTTAAGAAGGTAAGGCAAAAGGATATTAGTTACCTGATAGGAGGAGGCATCCAGGATATTGGTGAACAGATATTATTCAGGTATAAACTGATCGATGTATCGGATAACTCCCAGTTATGGGCAGATAAATTCAAGTTTAATAAGGAAGAGAATAACCTCTTTAATACTGTCGAAAAAATATCAATAAAGATAGCCAACAATATAGGTTCTGCATATGGTCGTATTAACATAAAACGGCAACGGTTATTAGGGCGCGACAGACCTGATTCACTATTAGAACAAGATCTGATATTAAAGTTCTATCATTATACTTACGCCTTATCCGAAGAAGTGGCAATTGACTTTCAAAAGTCAGTATTCAAGGCCTTGGAACTTGAACCCAATTCTGCCATCATAAATAGTATGGCTTCGGAGATATTTGCTATTGTTTATGTACTGGACTATCCTGGTGCCGATGAAGCATATAAAAATCTTGGATACCATGCTGAAAAAGCCTATTTACTGGAACCAAATAGCCATCAAATAATAACTGCCTTCGCAAATAAGTGCTTCTATTTTGGCGAAAATGAAAGATTCATGCAGCTTCTTGAGAAATACAAAGATATATTGGCTAAAACTCCACATAGGTTAGGGGCCATGGCCTGGGTCGCCTGCCGGTTTGGTCAGTGGAAGATTGGCATGAAGCTGCTGGATGAAGTATTTGAAAATAATCTTAATATACCGGATTATTTTTACATCTATCGAGCCACCTACTATTACCAGCAAAAAGATTACTCACGTGCTTTAGAAGAAGCAAAGAAAAATCATATTCCAGGGCTTTTATGGACCCCTCTGCATCGTGCTATCAACTATGCCCAATTAGGGAAAAAGATTGAGGCAAAGAAAGAAGTTAAAGATTTGTTGACCATTCGACCGGATTTTGAAACCAGAGGCCGCTATATTATAAGTATTACACTGAAGGGGCAAAATTCGCTGGTTGATCATATGATTGAAGGGTTGGAGAAAGCTGATTTAAAACTGGCCTGAATTAAAGAATAAAGCGGATAACACAAAAATATCTACGTACTGCAAGCAATAAACTTTTACTTCATTTATCTTGTTACTGAGGGGAGGGGGCACTTAGCCCCGCCTTTTTGAAAGCAGTACTTTCTATCTTTTAATAGATGGGAACAGTGCTGAGCTACTGTGTCCGGCCATTAATAATTCTCATAATACTGTATGAATGGATTGGCCGATACGACAAATCAGAACCTATAGCCGAGTAATGCTGACAGAGAACTCCTTGGCCCGATACCTACCTGTAGTGTTATTTCCCAATGCTTTGCAAAGCCCTTGTAGATCCCTCCAAAAAAGTTCCATCTCCGGGGTTCAAAATCAACCAGAAAATCAATGTTCCCACCGTCCTCGAAATCAATAGAGCCTCCAATGCCAGGTTCGTAAAACTGACCCTGGGTTCCGGCCATAATATTCATTCCAAAAGGCAGCATATATCCAACCAGGGCAGTCACTACTTCGGCCTTTGTTGTTGTATTAACTGCGGATACCGTTGCAAACATGAGCTGGTAACTCAAGCTTAAATTGAAATCATCAATGCCTCCCGCCAGGGTTGCACCTCCCCCAAGAAGATCGGCAGTAACATCGGTAACAATATTGATAGCATCAGGTACGTCCTGACCTAGGAGACCCAGTAGTGTTTTAATCTCATCTGTGAGAACAAGATCCCCATTTACGCTGTTTTCTGCTCTGCCTGCTATGAACATCACATTTAAAAAAGGAAATACCCAGACATCACCTTTCAGCGAGAAGGCCACTGTAGATTGGGTTAAACTGGATTCCTCCAGGAGAAATATATCGTTAAGCGGTATCAAATCTCCTCCATTAAATCCTATTGACAAGCCCGTGAATTGCAATTGTTGCTCTTGTAAGTGTGTCAATACGCTAATTCCAACAGGTCTGGGTAATTGATAACCCAGTTTGGTAGCCGGTTTACCGAAAAATGGCAGCACGCCCCCTAATTTTACAGACAAAGTATCCTGTTCCTCGAATAGACCGGTCATTTCATCCTCCTGGGTATATAATACATCTCCCTGATTATTAGCGTATTCTATGGTCGTAGTCTCGGCTGTTAATTGGCCTTTAATCTTGCCCTTTTCTATGTCAAATATCTCTTTTACCCGGATGACAAAGTGCCCTCCCCCATCAGGAGCTCTCTTGAAATATACCTTACGGCTGTATTCTTTTACTCCCTTTTTAAGAGGTTTTATATTCACTAATTCTACATAGTCCAATTCCCCATTTAGAAAATGAACATATCCCTTGAGCCTTTTTATATGCTTCATACTGGGGTCTACAGCAACTTTGCGGTAATAGAACTCGAAAACCACCACACCATTCTCATTTTTTATGAGGTTTAAAGTGCTTTCGTCATAGAGATATTGTTCTACCAATCTGCTGAAATGATGTTGGCTTTTAATGATCTCTGTGAGAAATTTGATATCCTTTTTAGAGGCCTTTCTACCATCTAGCACAAAGCGCATGTCCATCCCATGGGCATAAGCCGGATCATAAATGGATTGGAATTGATATTCTTCTTCCTGTCCATTTAATGTAACAGCCAGTGTAACATTTTCTGTAAATCGGCCATCTTGCAAAGCGGCGTTTGCGGCAAAATCAAGTACTCTGGGTGATACACCCTGACTTATAATATAGTTGCTGTTTACAGGGTTGACTTCCTGGGCTAAACCACGAACAACAAAGCCAAATATGAATGTTATAACTATTGATAAGTTTAAGAACGATATTCCCAAATATTTTTTACTAGTCATATTTCTAAATTTAATATTGTTATCAGAATCACGAACTAATGGTTCAGAATTCATTTCGATTTAAGTGCATTCAGAAAGTAGAGAACACCCACCGCAAACAATTGCTGATCTGGGCTTGAACTCAAACCGCCGAAATTTACATCCTGTCCATTCGCAAAATAATAGGTGAAAAATTTCATGTCCTGGCTCGGAAAGGGCTTGAATTCCAAACCAACGAGGCCACCCAGGTTTTTTCTGTCAAAATCCTCATCCTTGATTTTAGACTTCTCATAAAAACCTTTTGCTGTCACATACCATTTACCTGCAAAATTGTAATCCAGTCTAAGAATGGCGGTCAGGTAATCCGCATCCTGAGCAAATACAGTATCTCCCGTAAATGAATTGATGCTTTGAGAAGCTATGCCGGGGTAATCAACAGGATAATTGGCGTATGAAAGATCTAAATACGTCTCAAATTTTGGAAGGACCAATTTGTTACCCAGGGCGATCTGGTTATTCATCTCCCCTTTGGCAAACTGGGAAACATTGTAACTCCAAAAAGTTTTGATCTTATCACCAAAAATGCTTCCCTGCCATGTGAAGTATACACCGAGAGGTAGCTCACTTGCCTCGAAACCATTGGTATCATAGCCAAAACCGCTATGGTGTCCCGCGAAAGTGTCGTCTAACGTATTGTGCACTTGCAAATGGAGCGAATGCTTCTCATTTATCTGATAACCTAATTTAATTGCCAGCAGGAAAATATTGGTCTGCTGATTCACAAATTCGCTATACTGGTATTCAAAGGTCGGATTCTTCTCAAATTCCCAACTACCTACAAATGCGGCTTGTTTCCCTACCAGTAAGGAGTATTTCTTTTCCGCACCAAACTGGTAATTCACGGCGGCAATGTCTATTGATCCCGGTGAATTGTCCAGGCTTGCCTGTGCTGAAGTACGACCAAGATGGAATCTCACCCTATATGAAAGGTCTGGTATGATGCTGCCTTGTATTTCAAAGCGAGCTTCGTTTAGTTTAATTCCTGATTCACTTGAATCTGCAATCGGTACCTCCAGGGAACTTCTTAGATACAAATTGATATCGGGGACATAGCTAAATCCATTTGGTTCGGTTGAAGCATCATCATCCTGCGCCCACATCCCATATCCGCAGTAAAGAATGGCAACCAATGCAAGTATTGATCTCTTAGTAGTTTTAGATTTATTCATTATACGCATAGCACCCAAATTTTAGTTTAACTGTTATATCTGGACTTGTTGTACTTTCTTGCTTTTTTTCTCTTCTACTTTTTTCAATAGCCAGTTACACCATTCGTCCATACCTTGCCCATTGATAGAACTCACGGATATCGATTCTATATCGGGATTTACTTCCCGGGCATCTTTTACGGCGTTGTCTGTAGAAAAAGGTACATAGGGAAGCAGGTCTGATTTTGAGATCAGCATGAGTTCGCTGGTCAGGAACATACGCGGATATTTTTTCGGTTTGTCGTCACCCTCTGTGCTAGCCAGAAGGGTAACCCGGTAATCTTCGCCTAAGTTGAATGCCGCCGGGCAGACCAGATTACCCACATTTTCAATGATCAGCAGATCTACACCTTCCAGGTTAATATGGTCCAGGGCCTGGTAGATCATCTGAGCTTCAATATGGCACATGCCGCCAGTAACGATCTGTAAAGCCTCTATGCCTACTTCCTTTAACCTCACAGCGTCGCGATCAGTTTCCGGGTCGCCGACCAAGACAGATATTTTCAGCTTGTCCTTCAAACGCCGGCCTGTTTCCTGTAAAAGAGTTGTTTTTCCGCTCCCTGGAGAAGAACACAAATTGATCACTAAGGGATGCGGGATCCTTTCTTTTATCGCTTTGGCAACAAAATCATTCGCTTTTAACAGATTGAGGTTTGTATGCTCACTCTGGATCGATCCCACTGGCATTTCATTGCTTTTTGGTTTGTTTGTCATTTCCTATGATTTTTTAAATGCTACTTTGCTAATTCTCAATTCATCTCCTTGTATAATCTCCTTGGTAGGTTCACCACATTCGCAGACGAACTTATGCCGCACTACCTCGAAGTCTTTGTCACAATGCGTGCAATGAGCAATAATTGATAATTGCTTCACTTTCAGTTCAACGTTGGCCAATTTGGGTTCATCCAGGATCAGAGCTTCATAAGCGTTTTGGATCAGAATGGGTTGCACGTTGCTCAATAGTCCGGCTTCAATTTCCACAGAGACAATAGAATCCATCCTGTCTTCATAATTGTCTTCCAGACTTTGGACGATATTTTTAATGATGGCTACCTCGTGCATTATTCCTTTCAAATATTAATGTTCCATGGTGTCTAAGGCCTACCTGGTTGTTTTAATCAGTTTCTTTTCCTTTTTTTTACGTTGAATTGCTTTGACCTTTACTTTCTTGCTCTCTTCCAAAATTTCATTGGCGGCTGCTTCTTTCTTTTTAAAATTGATATAGCTTCTGCACATATCCCCTATGTTTGTGAGCCATTTATACATCGCGTCGCCACTTGTCCCCAGGGCCCTGAGCATAATTGCTTTGTCATTGCATAATGTATAACCGTACTTCAGATCCGTGAACTGTTCCTTGAACATTTCATCCATTTCATTTTTTATTTCAGTGGCATGTTCAGATACGACAATCAAGGTCGCCTGATGTGAAAATCCTTCGAAGAAGAACATGTCTTCCAGGTTTTGCTTTGCCGGATCCAGGAGCTGATTATCGTACAATATCAATTTCTTGTCGTAGTGTATTTTCGATCTGCTGTGAATCCTGGTGAATTCGAACTTTTCATCAGAATGAATGCGACCCCCGCTGATGATATCGGCCAGCAGCAGATGACCAGAAGCTTCTACATGTGCTTCATTAAATATGTTGAATATCGATTCCTTAAACGGTATAGCAGGGTGAGGGATATATTGAAAAATGGCATCTTTCTCTACAGATATCTTCATATGTTGCGAGGCTCCTTTTTTCATCGGATGCAACTTATTATACGATTGACTAAAAAGCAGCATTTCACTACCCTCCTGGCAATCGATAGAAATGTCCAAAAAATCGCCGTCCATAATCCCCGGCGAAGCACACATCATCATCAATTCCAAATGATTGCTGAGTAGTTTAGATCCGTAGTGAACTACCTTGTATGGAATATCGAAAAGACCGTCTTTCAGCAAGGTCTTCTCCCCTTCCCTGACACAACTGATCTTTATTACAGAGTGTATTGAATTGTCCTTGTTTATCATTATTCCTCGAGTAAAGCATATTTTTTTTATCCAGCCGATGATGTCATCCAGGCCTTCAAGCGTCTTCAGGTTAGATTTTAAATAAGGCTTCTCGCCTCTCATTTTCCTCGTATCGCTTTCCATCACATCCAGACTTGCACCTACATAGGGTGCCAGGTCTATTTTATTAATAAGCAAGAGGTCGGAACGCGTGATGCCCGGACCACCTTTTCTGGGAATTTTTTCTCCCTCCGACACATCAATTACGAAAATCGTTACATCGGCCAGGTCCGGACTGAAAGTAGCAGACAGATTATCTCCACCACTCTCAATAAAGACTAATTCTGTATCGGGATGTAGTTTTAACCAGATCTTCCACAGCTTCGATATTCATTGAGGCATCTTCGCGTATAGCGGTATGAGGGCACCCACCTGTTTCCACACCGGCTATCCTGCCCTTGGGCAGTTTGGAATTCTTAATCATGTACTCCGCATCTTCTTTGGTATAGATGTCATTGGTAACCACACAAATACTGTAATCATCGCTCATGACCCTGGTGAGGGCTTCAATTAAAGCTGTTTTACCAGATCCTACCGGGCCTGCAACTCCTATTTTCACATAGTTCTCCATATAGTTTTTATGATATATAAATTCTGCTGTACTGTTTTTCGTGCTGCATGCATTTAATCTCCTGTCCGATACAGCACAATCCTAATTTGTCTTCGGGCATTCTGTTTTGTTTTTTTACCAGATCGGCTACTGTATCCTGCAGATCGTGCAAAATCTTTTGGGCATAGGTCTGACTTATAGGCACCATTTTCGCACAATTGGTTACAATACCGTTGATAGAATTATAGTAAAAGGCCGTTAGGGTGTTTGTTCTTGAAATCCCCGATTCCTTCGCGTACAATCCGAAAGCAATGGAATAATGGCCAAATAGGGTGTTCTTTTGGATTGCATTGAGATATTTCTTGCACAGTGGTTTTTTGTCCAATTCAAGAGTAAGCTTAAGAAAACGGATGCCAAGTTTTTTACTGGCACTGCTAATTTCTGATGGTGCCTTTAAGGCGGTTACCATCTCATCCAATTCTCGTAACTGTTTCCATGCATCTTTTTCATCAGCAAAATGCCAGGCTCTGTTCAGAAAGGCAGCATCATTGTAGAATATGTTGTGCGTTAGCATCAATTCTGTATACTTCGCTGCGCTTTCATTGTCTGAGACAATATCATCGTTTACATAAGACTCCAGTCCGTAGGATTGAGTAAAACTCCCGATCGGGAACATAGAATCATTGATCTGAAGTAGCGTAAACAGCTTGCTCATTAGATTTTATTTCTGAAAAAATTCTTATTGTTTAACCTTAATACATGTGTCTTCAATAGTTGCCGTTCTTCAATGGTGGCCTCATATCCGGCTCTTTGCAGGAGGGCAAACATTGGGGCCTCGTAAGCTACACACAGATTGTTGCTATCATCGATGTATATCGGGATGTGCTGATTTCCTATTTCAAAACATATAATACCCATCTCCCTCATATTTTTTGGCTTGATGACGATGCAATCACAGGGTTTAATGTATAGCTCGATATAAAATTCCCGATCAACATATAGTAAATCTCCATTTTCAAGAGGCTGTCGGCTATTCTTTCGTATGGCCAGTTCTTTTCCGCTCCTTGTATTCTTGCGAATAATCGTCTTGGTGGCCTCATACCATTCAATGTCCAGAACGTCGGCTTGTAGCCCGTTCAGATCGTATGATCCCTGCAATGATTCACTTATTCGTATCAAATTCTTAAAAAATAGAACCATATTCCAGGCAGAATATGGTTTTACTCCATTTTGTTTTAATCGATACCCTAAAACAACAGATATCGCTGCGCCATTGGCACCTCCTTAAAAGCTTCATTGGTGGCAAGCTTTCCATCGATCTTCACCTCATAAGTTTCAGGGTCCACTTCGATCTTCGGTGTAGCGGTGTTATGAACCATATCTTTTTTACCAACGGTCCTGCAACCTTTAACGGGAAGGCTGGCTCTCTTCAAATTCAACTTTTCAATATTTCCACTATCTATCGATGCCTGCGAAACGAAATTAAATGTAGTTTCTGTCAGCGCAGTACCAAAAGCTCCGAACATATCCCTGTATATGACGGGCTGAGGTGTAGGGATGGATGCATTGGCATCTCCCATTTTTGAATGGGTAATAACCCCTGCTTTATAAATAATCTCAGGTTTCACACCAAACATGGCCGGTTTCCACAATACCAAATCAGCGATTTTTCCCGCTTCAATTGAACCTACATAAGTATCGATTCCATGAGTCTTTGCAGGATTTATTGTGTATTTGGCTACATATCGCTTTACGCGGAAATTATCATTTCCCTTGCTGTCTTCAGGCAGTGGACCTCTTTGCACTTTCATCTTATGAGCCGTCTGCCAGGTCCTGACAACTACTTCCCCGATTCTACCCATGGCCTGGGAGTCTGAACTCATCATACTTATGGCGCCAATATCGTGTAATATGTCTTCAGCAGCAATCGTGGATGGCCGTATCCTCGAGTCGGCAAATGCCACATCTTCTTTAATCTTCGGGCTAAGATGGTGACATACCATCAGCATGTCCAGGTGCTCTGCCGCAGTATTAATTGTGTACGGATTGGTTGGGTTGGTTGAGGAAGGCAGTACATTCTCGTGCTGCGCGATCGCAATAATATCGGGGGCATGACCTCCACCGGCTCCTTCTGTATGGAAGGAATGTATCACCCGACCTCCTATGGCATTGACACTATTTTCCAGATAACCTGCCTCGTTAAGAGTATCTGAGTGGATAGCAACTTGTACATCGTACTTGTCTGCCATTTTTAATGAAGTATCTATTGTTGCTGGTGTAGAACCCCAGTCTTCGTGGATCTTAACTCCAAGTGCTCCGGCTTTGATCTGCTCTTCAATGGCGGCTTCACTCGAGGTATTTCCTTTCCCCATCAGACCAATGTTAATAGGAAGTCCTTCTGCTGCCTGCAACATTTTGCTGATAAAAAAAGGACCTGGAGTTACTGTTGTCGCATTAGTACCGTCGTTCGGACCTGTACCACCGCCTAATAAAGTGGTTAGGCCGCTAGATAATGCAGTTCCAACAAGTTGTGGGCAGATAAAGTGAATGTGTGAGTCGATACCACCTGCAGTAACGATATAGCCCCAACCACCGTGAACCTCGGTAGCAGCACCTATGACCATTCCGGGCGTAACACCATCCTGAACATCAGGATTTCCGGCTTTACCTACACCGACAATTTTACCATCCTTGATCCCGATATCTGCTTTAACGATACCCCAGTGATCAATGATAGTAGCACCCAGGATACACATATCCAGTACATCTTTAGAGGTCGCATTGGAATCCTGTCCCATACCATCACGAATGGTTTTTCCTCCGCCAAACTTATTTTCTTCTCCGTAGGTCTGGTAGTCCTTTTCAATTTCTATAAACAACTCTGAATCCGCAAGACGTACTTTGTCGCCTGTAGTCGGACCGAAAATAGATGCATACTTCTCACGAGTCATGAACAGGTCACCATCCTTGAGCATTACATCATCATAAGACCAGGTAAAACCCATAGCACTTAGACCAGCAGCGGAAACACCAACTACCTTGATCCATTCGCGTCTGTTCCATAAGGTCTGTTCTGACTTTGGGTTTTTATTTTTCGAATTTTTTTTCTTTTCAGACATAATAATAGATGTATTTAGTTGGTAGTTTAAGCTCCCTTATAGCCTTCTTTCTTAGCTTTTTCCAATGCTGCTTTCTTCACGGCATCACTGGTAATGTCGCCATTGGTAAGGTTATTAAGACCATAGAGTGTTTTGGCACCGCCAAATTCTACCAGGGTAACCTCTTTTTCTTCGCCTGGCTCAAATCGAACGGCCGTACTGGCAGGGATATTCAATCGCATTCCAAAGGCCTTTTTTCTATTGAAATCCAGGTATTTGTTCGTTTCAAAAAAATGGTAGTGCGATCCTACCTGAATCGGCCGGTCGCCGGTATTCTTCACTTTGACTTTAGTTGTTTTCTTCCCTACATTGCAGGCAATATCTTTGTTCTTAAGTATTAGTTCTCCAGGTATCATATGCGGTGTTATTAAAGTATTGAGTTATCTGATGGGATAGTGTACGGTAACTAGTTTATTGCCGTCGGGAAATAAGGCCTCGATTTGCACATCTGAGATCATCTCGGGAACGCCTTCCATTACCTGGTCTCTTTTAAGAAGTTTGGCGCCCCATTCCATAAGTTCTGCAACCGTTTTCTCCCCATCTCGCGCCTGCTCCATAATCTCCATAGATATATAAGCCACGCACTCGGGGTAATTCAACTTCACACCTCGCTTGAGTCTCTTAGCTGCGAGCTCTCCGGCAGTGTGCAACATCAATTTTTCGATTTCTCTGGGTGTAAGATGCATATGTTAACTTTTAACGGTTTTGAAAATTTTTAACCAAATCCTTGGTGCTATTATAACCAAGGTAATATTCAGGAGGGGAACGATGGTTTGTTTAAGCGTATTGGATGACAAGAGTTCGTGTCCTATCTTCTCCTTGAAAATTAATTTTTAAATCAGCTTTTACCAAGTCAAATACTGTGTTTCACGGTGAAATACCAAAGAGCCTAAAATTAGACCAGATGAACAATTACATTTTACATCCTGTGAATCAAACGTCCATTTCTATTGGTAAGCAGCGATATTTCCACCCGCACAGAACATATAAATGGTTTTTAAAAAGTTGTGGTTGGTTGAGTGATGCGTAGCTCGCAAGATTTGCATAGTATTGACCATTGCATTTTATTTGTTATAAAGGAAATTGATGACGCCCACTTTTAAACCTGTCCTTTTAGATTTTAATTGCTGTTGAAAAGATCCCTCTCTCAGTTTGTGGCTGATTAAATAATAAAACAGCGGTTTGGTTTGATAATTAGAGCTTGTATTTATACTACAAATCTGTCTTCCTAGAGACCGATAACACCTGGAGATTAATTTTAATATTTGGAATAATGTTTTTTTGGCCTCTCGTACTGACCCTTTATGCTGGATTCATTCACGCTTTTGAAACAGATCACTTATTAGCTGTTAGCGCCATCGTCACTCGCCGGAAAAGAACCATCATTGCTATTAAGGATGGTTTGTATTGGGGTCTGGGCCATACATCTACTATATTCTTTATAGGACTTATTTTCTTTGCAATGAAAATGAAGATCGGGCAGGAGTTGTTCAGATACTTCGAAGCAGGTGTGGGCCTGATGTTGATCTTGATCGGTATTTACAGGATAGCAAAGTGGTATGAACGTAAACACAATGGGGTAACTGCAACGGCAGGAGATAACCACAGACACGAAAATTCAGCTTCTGCAGATGCCAAGCGTCACCCGGAAACGAAAAGATCACGTTCATTTATACCCACTTATCTGGTAGGATTGATCCACGGACTAGCCGGAAGCGGGGTATTGATGCTGGCTGTAATGGCAAAATCTGAAACTGTTGAGGACAGTTTGCTATACCTTTTGCTCTTTGGGATTGGCTCAATAGTAGGTATGATGCTGGCTGCCGGGTTATTCAACCTTCCGTTTAGCCAAAAAGCACTTGAAAATAAAGGCCTTAAAGTAATTTTAATATTTCTATCTGCCCTTCTCTGTATTGGTTATGGTGTATATCTGATCAATGTAAATTTTCTTGCTCTCTGAATTAGCTACATGCTATTCATATGATAATAAGCCATCAAATACAAACTTATCGCATCATTCTAAGCACTTGGAAGTATGGTTTACAACTCGTGTTAATTTGCATCTTAACGTATCTATTTGATCACTATGTGCTGAGGGACATAATACAATTTCCAACGATCATTCCGGCTATCCTCGGTCCTGCACTGGCATTCTTCATTGTTTTCAATAACAATCACGCTTATGATCGATGGTGGGAGGCGCGGAAGATCTGGGGTTCTCTGGTGAATGATTCTCGAAGCTGGGCTCGCCAAATTGTATACTATCTATCGTCTCAGAATACGGAAGATCATCTGGAAATTGAGGATGCAAAAACAAGAGTTATTCATAGGCATATTGGGTTCTTATATGCGCTTAAGTCGAGTCTTAGAAGTGATGATAAAAAGCATTATCGCAAGTATATCTCAAATGAAGAGTTTACCGAGGTGGAGATGCATTCAAATAAGCACAATGCGATCTTAAACCTTCAATCAAAAGATCTGAAGGATTTTGTAGCAAGAGGCTGGATAAATGGGTTCGAGTTTCTAGATTTAAATAAGATGCTTATTCGTTTTTCCGACGAAATGGGAATGTCTGAACGGATAAAAAATACGGTATTCCCAACTACATATACTTATTACACTTTTCTGGCCATATGGGTGTTTGTTATTTGTATCGTGACCATTTTTGATGAAACGATTGGTATATGGTCCGTCATTTTTGGAATAATCATTGGGTATGTGTTTCTTGTGATTCATTTTATCGGACTGGCGATTGTTAATCCATTTGATCCTATCCCAACCGGTATTTCATTGGATCAAATTACCAGGGCCATAGAAATTGATCTCCTGGAAACACTTAAAGATCCTGATGTTCCTCCGCCTGTGAAAAGCGTTAATAAGTACTATGTCATGTAAACCGGAGGTAATAACAAAATATTTCGATTCTTGGCTAGTAGATGAGATAGGTCCATCAGCACAAATATTGCAGTCACAATTGTCAATCATTATCAGGCCATTCCCACTAAAGAAAGACACTTCCAGGCCGATAAAAATTTCTTGTTGATACCAAATTATAGTAATACCTACAATGAACTTCTCAAAAAAATGTAAGTTCGTACATGAAGCAGCTATCCCCTCTTTTACAATACCACTAACCCCTTCATCCACAGCACTTAAATTCCTGCAAATTTTTCGGTTTAAAGCATCATTATTGAGATAAAGAGCATTTTAGTACTCTTTAAACGACAGTCCCT
Source organism: Flavobacteriaceae bacterium (assembly GCA_965212205.1). Taxonomy (GTDB): domain Bacteria; phylum Bacteroidota; class Bacteroidia; order Flavobacteriales; family Flavobacteriaceae; genus JAHEJJ01. The sequence goes on along the minus strand of CBDBUX010000011.1, from coordinate 357,806 downwards.
AACTCTTGGTCCATTAAGTCCTCCGCCCTCCGATTCTCATCTTAAATTGACCGTTTAGGTACAAAATTCCCACGATTATGAAAATAAGAGTTGACTACATAGAAATTGCCCGATTTCTAATCTGCTTCGGCATTGCCTGGCTAGGATATTTATATTCATATCATACCGGGTCTATCTTCTGATCTAAGGCAATTAGAAGTATAACCTAATATAAAAACCCGCCTTTGGCGGGCTTTTATATGATTGTTCGCTAATGAAACATAGAAGAGTTAACCAGCTACTGGCCCGAGTAAATATCTATGAATAAATAGTATATTAGCATATTACATTCGAATTCTATGAAAAAGATTAATGGTGTATTAGCGCTGATATGCGCAACCTTTATTGTTTTTTCCTGCTCTTCCGATGACAATGGTGGTCCGATAGATGATGATAGTGCGGCCATAGGTACATGGAGACTGACCGAGCTGAACATCAATCCGCCTCAGGATATCAATATGGATGGTAACACCACCAGCAATATTCTTGAGGAACTACCTTGTGCTACAGGTACGATCATCATCGATGAAGATGGAAGCTGGAGCTCTACCATAGAAAATCTTTCAATCACAACCATCACCGGTGGTCTTTTTATTATCTCTTGTTCAGGGACCCAGACTCAAAGTTCCGGATCATGGCTCTTACAGGGCAATCAGCTAACTTTATTCAGAGATTTCAGCTCGGTGATATTTACTCTCGATAGTGATATGCTAACCAATAACTCCAACGAAGATCTTCCCGGCTTTCAAAGCGAAGTATATCAAAAACAATAATTTTTTAACTAACATTCTCTCTGGACTATCTAAATTTTTACACCCAGTGTAATCCAGATTACACAAAAACGCCTTTGCAGGCACTATCTTTGTACAAAACCACTACAACATGGAAACAATATTGAAGCCATGGCCCTGGTATGTATCAGGTCCGCTCATCACTTTAGTGATGTTTCTACTCCTTTATTTCGGCAAAACTTTCGGGATGTCGGGCAACCTCCGCACACTGTGCAGTATCGGTGGAGGAGGTAAGTATTGTGAATTCTTCAGGTTCAACTGGCGTGCACAACGATGGAATCTAATCGTAGTCCTGGGGGCAATAATAGGCGGATTTTTAGCGGTCACTTATTTGTCTGATGGCTCGGTGATAGACTTAAGTCCCAACACGGTGACCGACCTGGCAGAATTGAACTTTGCGGCAGCTGGGCACGCACTGGTACCGCCCGAGATCTACAGCTGGGACAATGTTCTAAGCGTTAAGGGATTAGCTATTCTTATAGCAGGTGGATTCATGGTGGGTTTTGGGACCAGATATGCCGGGGGATGTACTTCCGGGCATGCCATTACCGGCCTGAGTAATTTACAGATCCCTTCATTGATCGCCGTCATCGGATTCTTTATCGGTGGCCTTGTCATGACACACTTTTTACTTCCTTTAATTTTTGGCTGATGAAATACTTAAAATTCTTATTGGTAGGTATATTTTTTGGAATCGTATTGGTTAAATCCGAGGCCGTTTCCTGGTACCGGATCTACGAAATGTTCAAGTTCCAGTCATTTCATATGTATGGGATAATTGGATCAGCAGTAATACTAGGCGTAATCATTGTCTGGTTGATCAAAAAAAGTAAGCTCAAAAGCACTGAAGGTGCTTTGATCGACTTGCCCCCTAAGGACAGGGTGATAACCCGCTATCTGGCCGGCGGCATAATATTTGGTTTGGGCTGGGCCCTTGCAGGTGCTTGCCCTGGCCCTATGTATGTGCTGGTAGGTACAGGTGTTATTAGCATGCTAATAGTGATTGCAGCAGCGGTATTGGGGACATTTGTCTATGGCTTACTGAAAGACAAACTGCCTCATTGAACGGCACTCCAATCGCCTGATGACCTCATTGAGTTGACAGGATAGTCTATTCTGAGCTGAGTGAACCAACCCTAATATTAAAGTTCATCCTTGTTAAAAGTAACGACCAGATGATCTACTTCACCTGAACGACTAAAAATTGATTGACTGGTTTCTGAATCTAGCTCTAGATTAGACGATATAAAATCTGGCTTCTTATGGAGTTTCGCCCTAAGCTGTCTTTCATTGCCCAGTTTATAAATCACAGGTACTTGGACGTAAGTAAAACATAAACTTCCCTTTTCCAGGTTCAACTCTGTTTCAATTCCGGCAACTGAGATATAGGAGAAGGTCGCCTTATCCTGAAGGAACTCCTTCTGATCGAGCATCCCCGAATCAAATCTAATCCTGCCCTCCTTAACCATGAGGCCCAATTCACCCATCCTACTCAAAACATCTTCTTTTACCTGTCCGGTCATACCAGGTTGCTGTGCCCCCTTAGTAGCAGGAGTATGAGAATATGGATCCGTGGGGAAAGCCCCATAGAGATCGGGCGACTTATGAACCCCGATACCCTCATTTATCTTATAGTAATGTTCTATCAAATCTGTTGTAAGGGGTGATTCTGGTTGCTCCTCCAATGCCTTTAAACAGCATTCTTCCACAGCTAGTAAGAGTTTAGACACCATATGCCAGTAGATAGAGCCCAGTCCTTCATAGCCAAAGAATGTCCCAGACCGACCCGTAAATGCTTTATGATCAAATACATCTTCGAACACCTCCAGCACTAAATCCCGTTCGCGGTTTATTAGATCAGCATAGCCAGCTACTGATAATTGCGACATGGCATTTTTTAGGTCTTCAGCATTGTTAAATGAGCCATTAAAATGATAGCTGCCACTAACATCTTTTTCCAGTATATCGCGGTTTCCATCTTCTACCAACCGGCTTAAAAATACAGATTGTTTAACAGCCTGCTCCGGGATCGTGTTTTTTACCAAAAACCCGGGTAAATCCTTCTCCGGATACAGCAAATAGCTATATTGATCCTTACGGAACAGTGCACTTTTAGCCAGGCTATCGAGCAATTCGTTGGTCTCCTTATCGGACAAATACCCTGAACTTAGTACCGCCACCTGACCTTCCAACATTTCAGACAGATACGAAATTTCCAGGCTGCTGTCCTCTAAAGACACCAGGTTATAGGCATGGTACATACCGTCTTCCCGTTTGTTAGCATCTATTGAGTGTTCCATATACCTCAGGGCTAGATCCAGAAAGTCGCACAATTCCACTTTGCTAATGGTCTCTTTAGAACCACTAAATGCATTGACGTAGATTTCCTCCCTAAACCGACTTCCAGGCATACCAAGACCGTCAAGTATCGCCTTGCGCTCTTCATCAGAAATAATGGTTGTCAATTGGTTTTGGTGCTTTTCGAGCGTATGCTTTACACTTTTGAAAAATGCCGCTAATTCTGAGGATATCTTTACTTCCTGGAGCTGACTTTTGCTTATAAGATTGGTCAGGAAACTGAGGAATCGTCTCAGATAATACAGAGTAACCATCGATACACCATTCCCTACCAGGGCATTGTTGGCGTCGTTCCATTCAGGTCGTTGAGTATTTAGCCAGATACCTGCCTCCGGAATGAAATTTGAAATCTTCGCCATGAGTGTGGCCAGTAATTTCTCGATCAGGTTTACCCGATAGATCTCTGATGAACTGTCGGTGAGCAAAGCGCCATCACCCCCTATTTCCACTCTTCTGCTCCTGATTTTCCCATCGAGTTTCAAATCAAATTCTATAGTGTCTTTCGGATTAGAGAGGATGTCTTCATAACTCTTGATCTTATATGGCACATTAGCATAAACAAATATTTCCTGTTCGAAATAGTCCTCAAGCCTTGAGGGGTAATAATCTTCGATAAACTCTAAGAATTTTAAAAGATAGATGATCTGATGATCGCCCCAGTAACCAATATAGGACCATGGGTCGTCGGGCTCAATCACTTCCCAGTCAAAACCATCCTTGGTTACTCGGTAAGGGTTATAACCCTCAAAAGTAGAGGCATTGAGAAACTTAAAGATCATTCCATCGATAAATTCAGGATAGGAATGGGCCAGGGCTTCCCAGTTCTGGAAAATATCACGCCAGTTTCCTTCATAGTCGAGGATCTTGGAACCGTCGATCTCGCTCCTTGTATTGATGGAAAATTTGTTCCAGGGCCGACTAGGGTCCCCATGGCGCCGGCTGAATTTCAACGGCAGATATTCTCGTGAAAGTCTTTGCAGATCTACATCCTGCGACTTTTCCCCAAAATCTTTTAGCTCTGTAAGTGTAATTGATTCGGGCAGTTTGTCTATAGTTTTCTTCTGTGCAGTATAAACGCTCTTATTGGCCTTTTTTAGGTAGGTCTCAAAATCTGATTTCTCGAGCGTATACTGGTCATCGAAAATACCTCCCCGCATAATATTATACAGCACATTGGAATAGTGCCTTGCACAACGCAACTTGTCCTCGGTTATTTGCAATGCATCGGTTGCTGCTGCCAATTGAACAAGATTTTCTGTGCCTGTTTCTATATCCTTTAAAATTTCTGCTTCAAATTCCTTATCGGCTTTTAGCTTTTTGGAGATCCGAACAATATCTGAAACACTTTGGTTCACATTGGCAACGATCATCCAATTCTCTGCTCCATCTGCCTCAATAAAAAACTTTTTGTAGATAAAATAAGCACCTTTTTCCGCTTTTATATCCACTTCCCTTTGAGGCGTCTTGCCCTTTCTAAAAGCAGGAAGCTGTTGGGAAGACAACAGGTAATCTGCCCCTTCAAGACCAGCTGACCAGGCTATGGATGCTTTTAAGGCCTCACTTGGTTCGGCCTTATCCACTATGATAGAACTTAAAGCATATACTCCGATCCCGGATTCGGGATGTAGCTCGCTTCTTTTATAGGCATCCACAAGATTACTACGGGTATTTTGCATTTCGGTAGTCACCCCATAAGGAAGAATATTCTGAAGACCATCGAGGACTTCCACTTCTATTTTCTTATCGCTATTATTGATCAAAGATGCCTTTCGTACAAACCCATAAATGTTGCTCGAATTCCATTGGTAGCTAAAAGTCAGGGCCAGGTCTGTGTTGATCTCTTCGAAAATAATCTTGTTACCAAATACATTCTTGTAAAGATTCCTTTGAATCTTATAAATCCCTTTATAGAGGTCGGAAAAAGGCTCCCATAGGTGAAACTGATTATCATTACAGATACGCAAAATTGTTTTGCTACCACTTATTTCCAGGGATTCTGTAATCTTATCGTCTGTATAATATGGAAAAAGTGAAGACTCGCTGTTTTTTCTACCGGCGGTGAGCGCGCCATTACTCGAAATGAACATCCAGTGATTTGAATCACTTACGATACTCATAAAGAAGGGTCTCATTTCATGACTATTTGAAATCTTAAAATAATCCTCATTTTCTATTCGAACGTATTCCCCTCCTACTTTATCGGTAGTTTTTGAGATCTCGTTCTCGCCAATAATCACCTTGTTCTTATGCATCGGGTTGTAATAGATTATAACTACTTAAAAAACCTCTTCACACGATTTACTCAATATAAAGAGGTTTTGGTTTACCATTTAAAATTTATCATTCCACCAAAAATGGAATATTCGCGGCAGCCGAATGATGGTATCCATCGTCTACATAAACAAATAATCGATAGGTGCCTTTTGAAGGGGTTTTAAAAGTTAGCTTTCCTTCATTTTGGTTCACAAACAAGTCTTCAATGGCTTGTGGCCGCTCCTCGTAATCGCCGCCATCCTGTAGGTCGGTCGCTTCCGGTAATATTTCCCACCGATAGGTGAGCGGATCCTCTTCGTAATCCATGATAGAAATACTCGCCTGATATTCCTTGCCCTCACTTAAGGTTACGCTCTCCTCAGCCGATTTCCCGTCTAATTCATAAGACATAATCCTGGGGGTCCGATTCTCTGGCCAGTTCCCGTTCCATATGTAGTGCATAACGTCTACAGATTCCGTTTCCTGTCCGTCCTCCAGAAAGACACCATACCATGTTGGAGTTCTTTCCTGTTTACTGCCCCAGAGAAAAACATAGGAACCAATACACTGAGTACTGTCTGATGCAATACCTTCCTGATAGCGTTTCAGGTAATTATCGGCCTTTACGGTACTGTTCTGTTCGATGGGCGCTCCCCATGTGGTGGTGGGCACCTCCCAATGTCCTGTGGCGCCCCATTCGGTAACCATATAGGGACCTTCCCAACCAAATTCCCGAATAAGGCCCGGGACTTTGGGAAGATCTCCATACATCTGTACCGAAAGAATATCAAGATCCGGACAACGTTCCTTTATATGATCTACTTCGGCCTGTGCAATACCTGCCAGACTAGTCGTGGTTAGGTGGTTAGGATCCACTTCATGAATCATTTCCGAGATCTGATTAACAGCATCCCAGACTTTGGGGTTCGAATAATGCAGATTCAATTCATTGCCAATTCCCCAAATCAGCAGGCCAGGATGATCCTTTAAAGCGACTACCTGTTTTTTTATATCCTCCAATTGTTTTGCCACAGCCTCCTCATCATCATAGTCAAAGCCATGGCGTTCGCGGGCCACCTCGATCCCCATCGTGACCTTTAATCCATTTTTATGGGCTTCATCCAATACCTCAACAGCCGATTTCTCCCCGTTTTCTGTGCGCCATGTTCTAAATGAGTTACCGTTGTGCTCAGCAAGTTTTGCCACATTACCGAATTCGAGCCCAGCACCATTTATGTAGAAAGGTTCGCCATTAATAGCCAAACTTAATTTTTCGCCCTCCTTTATGATGGTAACCTTGGCCACCTGGTCTTTGTTTTCCACCGGGGTAGCCTCTTTGGTTTTGGTATTCTCTTTACATCCTGCCAGCACGATTAAACAGGTTAATACGATAAGTTTTTTCATAGTTTTTATTTATTTTCTGATGAGTACTTCCTGCACCTCTTCTAATGTTTTTCCCTTAGTCTCAATCACAAATTTATAAACGAATAATACTGCACAGAACGACAACAAGGCGTAAATAGCAAAGGTGGATGTTGGCCCCAGGTTCGATAATTCCCATGGAAAGACCTGAGTGACTGAAAAACTGATCAGGGAATTAAAAAACCCTACCGCCGAAATTGCAATGCCTTTAATATTGGTTGGGAATACTTCTGAGAACAGGGTCCACATTACCGGTCCCAGTGAAATCGCAAATGATGCTACATACAACAAGATGGCCACCAGCACCAGGGTGGCGTTGATCTGAATAAAGTTTGTGATCTCATTTCTCTTGAATTTTAGAAATAGATCTTCACTGAGCATTGGCTCAACTTCTTCAAAGAGCACCGCCTGCCCATCAAAGGATTTCCCTTTAAGGGTAGTCAATGCCGTTTTGATCTCCTGGTCTTCTACCTTTTCCAGGGTAGTATCATTAAATTCGTAAGAAGCATTATTAAAGGCGAAGGTAGCCATAAGCAAGGCGATGGTCATAAATGAAGTACCGATAAGTAACAAAGGTTTACGACCCAATTTGTCGATGTATAAAATCGCCACAACGGTAAACACCAGATTGGTAAGCCCTACTACTATGGCTTGCAGGAAGGAAGAATCTGTACTGCCACCAGCCTGCTCAAATATGGTTGGGGCATAATAAAAGACTGCATTGATTCCGGTTATTTGCTGAAAGAAGGCTATCCCGAACGCGATGATCATTATGGTGGTATACTTATGTTGAAAGAGGTCGGAAAGCTTTCCTTTTGGTTCTTTTTTATCGATCCCACGCTGAATTTCCTGTATGGTAATTTCGGCATACTCTTCTCCACCGATCTTTTTAAGGATCTTTCGGGCTAATTCTACTTTGTTGAGTTTTTGGATCAGCCATCTCGGGCTTTTGGGTACGGTGAAAAGTGCCGCAAAGTAAATAAAGGCGGGTATTGCCTCCACTCCCAGCATATATCGCCAGCTATCTTCACCCATATTCACCAAAAAGTAGTTAGAAAAATATGCCACTGAAATCCCGATAACGATGTTCAGTTGATTAAAGGATACCAGGCTCCCCCTGAGCTTAGGTGGTGCGATCTCGGCTATATATATCGGAGCTATTAGTATTGCCCCCCCGATTCCGATTCCTCCGATGATCCTGGCCGTAATAAACTCCACATATCCTGTTGCTAAGGCAGACCATGAGGCAGAGATGGTAAATAGCGCTGCCACCACAATTAGGACCTTCTTCCGGCCAAACTTGTCGGCCAAAGGTCCTGCCATCAGGTTTCCGGCCATAGCTCCAAAGACCACACAGCCCACGGAAAACCCGAGCATCCATTCTGTCATTTCAAAATAGACGGTGATTCCCTTTACTGCTCCTGAAATTACAGCACTGTCGAATCCTAATAGGAACCCGCCCAGTGCAACGATCAGGCTGATCAGAATGGTATAAGACTTGTTCATTTTAATTACTTCAGAAGCATCTTGTGTCGTCTGGTCGTTCATATTCGTTGGTTGGTTAAATGGTTTCTATCTGGTATAATTATTTCTATTTGGTAAACAGTAATGATTGTGCGGCAAAAGCAGGAATCTGAATTTGACCGGTTTTAAGACATATAGTTATACTGCGCTCCATCAGTATTTCTCGATGAAATTGAATTCTTTTGCTCTGGAGCACAATTGGCAAATAATAGTGGTGATTTCCGCCAAGCTCCCCAAATCTCATCAAAAGAATTTCTAAAAACGACGATCATAGTTCCAGTCAGGGATTACTTACTTGGTGATTTCCACTTCTGAAAAATATCGATCTCCTTCAGAAAAATTCTAATATAGCCAGAAAAATGCTGGTGGAAAAATCTGGATTCTTTTTGAAACAAATATTATATAAAATGTAATTAGGCCAACTTGATTATTACCGGCGTGAAGCGTATTCATTAGCCTTAATTTTGGCCTCTTGGGAGCGCTATACAATCTCTGCGCTCAACCCAGCCTGAAGCAAACGAGAGCATCTGGGTTTTAAGTCGCGATATTCCCCTGTTTTAACGGTGCATTTGCCATTATAATGAACGATAAGTGAACATTGTTCGGCTTGTTCAGGCGTATGATCACAAACATCAATAAGCGTGTCAATGACATGATCGAATGTATTTACATCGTCATTGAACAATACGATCTCGTTCTGTTTTACCGTTTCCTCATCCAACAGAAGCTCTTCGGAGATTTTTTCCTTGGTACCCATGAGAGAAAGGTTTTAGTTACCCTAAAATACATATTTTGCCGATACCCAATCATTATTTTCCAAATTTTCTTGGAAGCTGAGTTCGTATTGGGCACACTTTTCTGAAATCGAAGGAAGATCCTCCTTATAGAACCCACTGAGCAGGAGAATCCCGCCACGTTTCAGGTGTTTTACATAGTGAGAAATATCTCTTAATAGTACATTTCGGTTGATATTGGCAAGGATAATGTCGTACTTCTCTCCTTCCAGCAAACCAACATCTCCTTCACGGACACGGATCTGTTCCTGATGATTGAGCTTAACATTCTCCTGTGCATTGAGAAAGCTCCAGTGATCGATATCGATGGCATCGACCTTTAAAGCACCTCGCATAGAGGCTAATATAGCCAGTACTGCGGTACCACAACCCATATCCAAAACCGATTTGCCATGTATCTCATTTTTTAATAAAAATTGGAGCATCATATGTGTGGTTTCGTGATGACCGGTACCGAAACTCATTTTGGGAGTGATCACAATATCGTACTTCACCGCCGGCTTTGGATGAAAGGGAGCGCGCACGGCACAATGATGGCCCAGAACTATCGGCTCGAAACTGCTTTCCCATTCCTGGTTCCAATTCTGTGTTTCTATCTCATTACACTCATATTCGATCTCGAAATCAGGATCATCAAGAATAGCAATCCCGCCAAGGTGAGAAGCTTCCCATTCAGATTTCCGTATATAGGCCAGTAAACCTTCCGGAGTTTCCAAAAAACTCTCAAACCCAAGCTCATTCAACTCCGCCAGAAGAATATCTGTAGCTGGTTGCTTGGGGCGAACCTTAAAATCATATTCCAGGTAATTATCAATCATTGGCATCAGATCGCGTTAACGATGGCCAGAAAATCATCGGTCTTTAATGCTGCTCCACCAATAAGCCCGCCATCTACATCGGGTTTTGCAAAAATTTCGGCCGCGTTTCCCGGCTTAACACTTCCTCCGTATAAAATAGTAACCTCTTCAGCAATTTCCTGATTAAAACCTTCCATAACGGTCTTACGTACAAAAGCGTGCATTTCCTGTGCCTGTTCCGGACTTGCCGTCTCACCGGTGCCTATTGCCCAAACAGGCTCATACGCCAAAACAATATTTTCCCAGTCGGCTGCAGAAAGTGAAAACAAAGCATTCTTCAACTGGCTTTCCACCACAGCAAAATGATTCCCAGACTGACGGTCGGCCAATTCTTCACCAAAACAGAATATTACTCGGAGATTATTTTCCAGGGCAGCCTTTACCTTTTTTGAAAGAAGCTCATCGGTTTCCCCAAAATAGGCACGTCGTTCAGAATGTCCAATAATGACGGTTTTGATCCCGATGGCCTTTAACATCCCGGCAGAAATTTCACCGGTATAGGCCCCACTCTCCGCGAAATGCATATTCTGTGCTACCACCTCGATCATCGAAGATTCCAATGCTGAAACGGCAGCCGAGAGATTTACAAAGGTGGGCGCCACCATTACCTCAGCAGTGGTTTCTCCTAACTTCGATGCTATGTCCTCAGTAAGATAAATCGTCTCCTGCAGGTTTTTGTTCATTTTCCAGTTTCCCGCTACTATTTTATTTCTCATAATCTGTGTTTTACCGTTTTCCGTATTATTTGAAGGATGTAAATTTAATCGAATACAAGTTCTTCAAGATCGTTATAATGGACTTTTTGCATAATGGTCCCCTTTTTTACGACTAACAATCCCGGGTTTGAACGCACAATAGTTTTTAAGGTGGTCTCGTCGGTAAAGTAAAATGGAAATTGAAGCTTGTATTTCTCGATGATCGGGGATGTCAAATGTTCATTAGAAGCCGACATTCCGATAACGGTATAACCCCCTTCCCTGGCTCGATCCGTTGCGGTTTTGATATCCCCATAGACAGCGGTTTTAGTCTTTGCCAGATCGTAAGCCACCACCATGAGGAGCTTCTCTTCATCCATGAGCTCCTCTGTCTGGTCTTCTCCCTTTAATTCTAATGTAAAATCGTGAATTGGAGCTTCATAGCCCTTCTGCACCTCCTCGGTCTCCACCCCGATGAATTCACCATCCACCGTAGGGTATTCTCCTTGTGTAATAATGATTTTCTCCTCCCCATTTACGTTAAACGTCCAAGTATAGTCGTATATCGGTTTGGGCGCGTCGTCTGGGATCGTCATTCCTTCTGGGATATTCGCTCCAATCTTATACGGTCTGAAATCCATTGCCGGCAAGTGATTCAATACATAATAGGCAAAGCCACAACATCCCAACAATCCGGCCAACAATATGATCCGGGTTATAGTCGGGCTAAAAATGGTTTTGATATGTCTCCTCCCATAAAACAGGATCAGGATAAAGATCAATAGTACCACATCCTTGGTAAAGGATTCCCAGGGCGTAAGTTTAACAGCATCACCGAAACAACCACAGTCTGTTACCTTGTTAAAATAGGCAGAATAAAAAGTAAGAAATGTAAAGAACAGGATCATAAGCAGCAGGCTCCACACCGTAATTCCTCTCTTATAACCCAACAGCAACATAATTCCGAGCAACACTTCCAGGATCACAACGACCAAAGAAATGGTCAGGGCGAGGGGCAAAAGAAAGGGAATGTCTAGTACAGACGGACTAAAATATTCTTCCAGTTTAAACGAAAAGCCCACCGGGTCGTTCAGTTTTATCAGTCCGCTGATGATAAACAGTATTCCTACCAGGATCCGGCTAATGGCAACAAGATATTTCATAGCCTTGAAATTGATTTAACGACAAGTGGAAACTCCGGACTAAAAGTAACTTCAGGTACTAAGGAATGGTGTTCCAACGGGTTGTATTTATTTCTATTCTCCATCATGCTCCAGATGGATCAGGGCAAATACCGCGTAGTTTATAATATCCTGGTAATTTGCATCGATCCCTTCACTCACGATCGTTTTTCCTTTATTATCCTCGATCTGTTTCACCCTGAGTAATTTCTGTATGATCAGATCGGTTAGTGAGCTCACCCGCAAATCCTTCCACGCTTCCCCATAGTCATGATTTTTATCTTCCATGAGTTGTTTGGTCTCCGCTACATGTTTGTCATATAAGAGCAACGCCTGCTCCGTATTTATATCTGGCTGCTCTGCCACTCCCTCCTCTAACTGTATCAGCGCCATGATCGCATAATTGATAATGCCGATAAACTCAGATCTTTCCCCCTCATCGACCTTGCGGGTAGCGAGTTCCTGAAGGCTTCTGATTCGTTGTGCCTTGATAAAGATCTGGTCTGTGAGCGATGGTAGCCTCAGTATTCGCCAGGCCGTTCCGTAATCCTTCGATTTCTTAATAAACAGATCTCTGCAAGACTGGATAACCTCGTCAAAAAGCTCAGGTGTTTGCTTCATGTAATATGGTGTAATTTGCGTAAATTTCGCCTGATTATTCAACAAGGTCAAAGTTCGTTTTTTAAACTTGGCCATCAAAATAAATTCGACTCTTAATCTCTTTCCACCAGTAGGATGACCATTAACTGCCTAGGCCAACTCATCGATTTGAAACGTCCAAAAATTATGGGCATATTAAATGTCACCCCGGATTCATTTTATGATGGAGGCAAATTTAAGAAGGATGCTGCATTTTTAAAACAGACCGAGCGCATGCTTACGGATGGGGCCACTTTTATCGATCTGGGGGCTTATAGCAGCAGGCCGGGTGCTACCGAAGTAACAGAAGAGGAAGAAATAAAGAGGCTCGCCCCTGTTGTAGCGCTTCTTCTAAAGGAGTTCCCTGGGATCCTTTTATCCATTGACACTTTTAGGAGCCGGGTTGCCTCGAATTGCCTGCAGGCAGGTGCTGCTATGATCAATGATATTTCGGGTGGTGATCTGGATAGGGAAATGATATCGACGGTGGCATCCTTCAAGGCGCCCTATATTGCTATGCATCTGCGGGGAACTCCTCAGACGATGGCAGGCCAAACGGATTATGAGGATCTGCTGACCGATATTCAGTTTCAGTTTTCACTTAAAATCGCCAAAGCTCGGGAATTAAAACTCAACGACCTGATCCTCGATCCCGGGTTTGGATTTGCTAAGACACGATTACAGAATTTCGAACTCCTCAAGTCGCTCGATCAACTTCAGCACTTCGAACTTCCTATTCTGGTGGGTATAAGCCGGAAATCAATGATCTATAAAACCCTGGGGATTTCACCGGAACTCGCCCTGAACGGAACTACGGCCCTTCATATGATCGCGCTTGAAAAAGGGGCTAATCTTTTGAGAGTACACGATGTGGATGAAGCACAACAATGTATCAGATTATTTGAAGAAATTCAGTCTGCCTGATTTGGTAACACTACTGATTTTTAACAGAAACAAATTTTTATTGGGGCTTATTTTCTAATTTTACAAAAAAGGCCGGATTTGGATTTTTTAGAATTCCTGGATTTCAAGGTAACGGACATCATAGACATTGTCCTTGTTGCCATTCTACTCTACTATATCTACAAGCTGGTCCGGGGGACGGCCGCGATCAACATTTTTATTGGGATTGTGATGATATGGGGTTTCTGGAAACTGACCCAATTACTGGGCATGAAGATGATCAGCAGTATGGTAGGCGGGTTCATGCAGGTTGGGCTTATCGCCTTGATCATAGTATTTCAGCAGGAGATCCGGAAATTTCTCCTGATGGTCGGATCTACGAATCTCGGACAAAAGAAAAACTGGGCCAAGCGATTTAAATTCCTGAAACAGGAAGAGATCATTACCCCTGTTGATATCGAAGCGGTATTACAGGCCTGTGAAAAAATGGCCAAGAACAGGACAGGTGCTATATTGGTATTTAAACGCAATAATTCACTTGACTTTGTGAAATCGACAGGCGATAAGATGTATGTCGAGATCAACCAACCAATAATTGAAAGTATTTTTTTCAAGAATAGTCCCCTTCACGATGGAGCGGCGGTTATAGAGAAGAATCATATTGTCGCTACCCGGGTTATTCTACCAGTCTCAAACGAGAGGCATATTCCCCTCCGCTTTGGGCTTCGCCATAGGGCGGCTGTGGGGATTACCGAACGAACCGATGCCATCGCACTGGTGGTGAGTGAGGAGACCGGTTTAATCTCCTATATCAAAGGTGGGGAATTTGTATTTTATAAAGACCTTACCGAACTATCTCAGATGATTGCAGAAGATCTGCTTTAAATTATGGAATGTAAGAACTGCAAACACACCCACACCGAACCTTTTGATTTCTGCCCGAACTGCGGCGCAAAAGTGATCCGCAACCGGCTCACGCTAAAAAATCTGTCGGTAGATATAGCCCAACGTGTTTTTGATATCGACAATACATTTGCCAGGACTTTCAGACATCTTTTTACACGACCAGATGAGGTCATCGAAAGTTATGTCCAGGGCGTCAGACGGAGATATCTGAATCCGATTGGGTACTTTGGTATAGCCATTACTCTTTCCGGAATCTTATTGCTGCTTATGAGGAGGTTTTTCCGGGACCAGATAAACTATGATGTTTTTGGACAGGGAGCAAATCCGGAGGTGATGAATAAAGTGATGAACATCATGTTCGATATGAACACGCTCATCTTTATAATTTATATTCCCATTTTTGCGATAAGCGGCTGGCTGACCTTTAATCGAAAAAGTTATAATCTGACAGAATACAGCGTCTTTTACATCTATATTCTTGCACAATGGAGTATAATATTATTTCCAATTAGTCTGGGTGCATTAGTCTTATCTCCGGAAAACTATTTGATTATTGGTATCCCCTTGCTCATTGCGCTGGTGTTTTATTCTATCTACGCCATGCAACGTCTCAATCGGTTTACTGCTACTCAGCTGATGTTGAGAATTCCCATTTTTTCGATTTTAGTGACCATTGGATACTTTGGGTTCATTATGGTGTTCTATGCCGCCTTATTCCTTACCGGGGTTTTGAGTATCCAGGACTTTGCCCCTGTTCAATAATGAAGGTGAATGTCAGACAGTTTCTTCTGCCTGAAACTGTGCTTCATAGAGTTTATTATAATAACCCTCATTTTTAAGGAGTTCGTTATGGGTACCTGTCTCCACAATTCTGCCCGCGTCCATTACCAGTATCTTATCGGCTTTTTTTACCGTAGCTAAACGGTGGGCGATAATGATGGAAGTCCGGCCCTCGGTTATTTTATCCGTTGCCCTTTGAATCAATTGTTCGGAATAGGAATCTACAGAAGAAGTGGCCTCATCAAGGACCAGAATACTGGGATTGCTCACATAGGCCCTTAGGAAAGCCATGAGTTGTCGTTGACCGCTAGAGAGCATGATTCCACGCTCTTTTACATTATACTGATACCCTCCTGGAAGGCTACTGATAAATTCGTGTACGCCAATTTGCCTGGCGGCATCTTCAATTATGTTCAGGGTAACGGCCTTGTTTTTTAGCGATATATTATTGGCGATAGTATCCGCAAAAAGAAAAACATCCTGAAGGACGATAGCAATATTTCTGCGTAATGATGAGAGTTTGTAGTCTTTGATATCGATCCCGTCGATCAAAACCGTCCCGGAGTCGATCTCATAAAACCGGTTGAGAAGATTTATTATGGTCGATTTACCTGCGCCTGTAGCACCCACGATAGCTACCGTTTCACCGACATTTACATCGAATGATATCCCATGAAGTACTTCCTCCCCTTCGAGGTAACTGAAACGCACATCCTTAAAGCGGATATTCCCTAGTACATGTTCACTGACTTTCGTACCGGTATCGTCGATCTTGCTGTCGGTATCCAATATGCCAAAAACCCGGTTGGCTGCAACCATACCCATCTGCAGTGTATTGAACTTGTCTGCGATCTGTCGCAATGGCTGGAACAGCATCCCTGACAGCAAAATAAAGGCAAAGATGGTACCATATTCATCGACCTTCAGGTTGGTTACATTCTGGAGCCCTCCGTACCAGACAATTAGCCCCACGGTTATGGAAGAAACAATATCAGCAACCGGGAAAAAAAAGGAATTGTACCATACCGTTTTCAACCAGGCCTTTTTATGCTTCTCATTGATGTTCCTGAAATTGCTGCTCTCAATGCCCTCCCGCGTAAAAAGCTGCACGATTTTCATTCCGGTGATGCGCTCCTGAACAAAAGAATTAAGGTTGGAAACCTCGGCCCGCACATCGATAAAGGCTTTTTTCATAGCCTGTTGGAACAAACGTGTGGCATATAGAATTATGGGCAGGACAAGGAAAACGATCAGGGCAAGTTTCCAATTCAGGATCAGCATAACCACAGCTACAACAAGCATTTTTAGAAGATCGGCTACAATAACAAAGAATCCCTGGCTAAAGATCTCGCCGATCCGCTGCATATCGGCCACAGCCCGGGTGACCAGCACGCCGATCGATGAATTATCGAAATACTTCATCTTAAAGCCCATCATACGGTCGAAAAGTTTGATCCGGATATCCTTGATGACAGATTCTCCCAGCCAGTTTGCATAATAATTAAAGCACAGCTGGCTCACCACTTGTCCGAGAAGGACACCACCCAGGGCCATGGTGAGGATCCATAGTTTTTCCGCGTCGTTTTTCTTGAGCGCATCATCGATGATATCGCTAACGATAAGAGGGGTTAATACCGCAAAAGCAGACAATAGTATAGCAGCAAGGGCCACCCCATAAAAAGTAAGCCTGTAAGGCCTGGTGTAGGCGACCACCCTTTTAAACAATCGGTAATCAAAAGCTTTACCAGTGTCTTTATCCATGATGATGAAGCATCTCCTCAGGGTATTTCACCCGAACCAAAGATAATCCTTTTGCAGGGACAGAGGCCCCTGCCAAACTCCTGTCCTTATTTTTTATAATTGTCTTAACATCTTTTATGGATTTCTTACCCATACCTACATCGAGCAGTGTCCCCACCACAGCTCTTACCATATTTCTGAGGAACCGATCTGCAGAGATGGTAAAAATCAGCTGGTGGCCCTTCACTTCCCAGCGGGCTTCGCGCACCTCACACATATAAGTTTTAACATCGGTCTTGGATTTTGAAAAGCACTCAAAGTCCTGCAGGCCGATCAGCAATTCAGCCGCTTTATTCATCAGCTCAACATCAAAAGTCAGCTTAGAATAAAAAGCTGTGTGGAGGGAAAAAGGATCCTTTTGTTTTACTATCGTGTATTTATATGTTCTTTCAAGGGCGCTGAACCGGGCGTGTGCATCGGAAGCCACTGAAATAATACGACTTATGGCGATATCCGCTGGCAGAAAAGAATTAAGACGACCTACCATGGTCTCACACTCCTTGGACGTATGGAGATCAAAATGGGCATACATCTCATGGGCGTGAACGCCGGTATCGGTGCGGCCTGCGGCTACCAGTTCGATCGGTTTTCGAAAAATTTGCGTAAAACACATTTCCATAACTTCCTGGACCGTAGTTGCGTTAGGTTGCTTTTGCCAGCCATGATAAGCGCTGCCCAGATAGGAAAATTGAACAAAATATCTCAATCTATTCTCTACATTTGCTAAAACAAATATACCCGAATCTTTAGAGTTATTGATCTGAGGATTTCCCTCCGTTTTTCAGATGGAAAAGTGAAATCTCCCTTGTAACAATCAGGATGAAGAAAATTTTGCTCCTTTCAGACACTCATGGCCATATAGATGATTCGATTCTTAAATTTGCCGAACAAGCCGATGAGGTATGGCATGCCGGCGATATCGGAAACCTCAGTGTCACCGATGCCTTATCGAAGAAAAGCGCACTGCGGGCCGTCTATGGTAATATCGATAATCACATTATCCAAAAGGAATTTCCGCTACATCAGCGATTTCAATGTGAGCAAGTCGACGTTTGGATCACACATATTGGAGGTTATCCCGGCAGGTACAGTCCGGCAATAAGGGAGGAAATCAATCAATCTCCACCCGGATTGTTTATTTCCGGACATTCTCATATTCTAAAAGTGATGAACGACAAAAAGCTGGACTTGCTTCATATGAATCCAGGTGCCTGTGGCAAATATGGCTTTCATCAGCTACGTACCATGTTACGATTTACCATCGATGGGGCGGATATCAAAGAACTGGAGGTGATTGAACTAGGAAAACGATAAGACCGAGCATTTTACCTATCGGTTGAGCATGAAGATTTTGCCAAGCCCGGATGTGCATATTGTAGAGTTAACCGCACTGGTAGTCGATGCTTCAGCGTTTTACAAATAGGATATGAAATTCGCTTAAGCTTGAGTTTGGCCGACACAACAAAAAACCCTGACAAATTTTATTCATCAGGGTTTTCGCACTAATACTACTAAGATATCAGGTTCAACGCAAACGATCCACAGATTTTACAAGATCCTCATCCTTCTTGATGGCCTTGTTGGCCAAGACCAGTAAAACGATAGAAAAAATAGGAATCAACATCCCAATACCCTTCTCTGAGACTTGCATCTCTCCGGATAGGTTTAGAGATCGGTAAACGAAAAATCCTAGTAAAAAAAGATTTAATATGATGTTCAGCCTGTTGACCACAAACTGATTTTGCCTCTTCTTAAAAAGCACTATACTGATAAACGCGAGTAACGCAATACCATAAAAACTAACAGCAACCCAGAATTCACTTTCCAGAAATACACTCTCCCCTTCGGCGTTTGACCATAATTCTGCCCACTGCACCAATACGGCATTGAGAATCAATACGAGCAATAAATAAAAGGTCTGGATCCGCTGGATCATGTTACTTTTCGTTTGAAAGTGCAAAAATACAGGTCTTTTTAAGATTTTCAGAAGATTACACAAAAAAAGACAGTTATTAATGCCAATACCGCCTAACAGATGGTACAGGGTATGGATTTCCCAAGGCCATGGCACTTCCAAAAATTCAGATAATCAGCGCTTTGCATCAAATTATTAAGGTATTAAGACATTATGTTGAAAATAATTTGTAATATTGCTGCGTTATTAGTTATACCACTTACCGATTGGGAAATCTATCCCACGTAATACCCAAATAACAATACACTTCATTTTTCGAGATTTAGAAAGTAAAATTTATTACATCCTCAATGTTTGAGATATCAGATTTAAAAGCAAAGAAGCTTCCCGAGCTTCAGCAAATCGCTAAAGATTTAAACGTCCCCAAGTACAAAACCTTAAAGAAACTAGACCTTGTTTATCAAATCCTTGATGTACAAGCCAGTAATCCGAATTCGGTTCGGGAGAAGGTTAATGCAATGGAAAAAAAGGTAAATAAACCAGCTCCAAGGGCGAAGAAAGCTGAGCCGGTGGCTAAAGTAGCCACTGAAGAAGCCACAAAAAAAGAGACCCCCGCAGAAAGCAAAGAGCCTTCAAAAGATGGCCAAAAGCAGCAGCGTCGCCAACCTCATAATAAAAAGGATCACCACAAATCCTCAGGTCAGCATAAGGGTCAGCAACAGAAAAAACAGCTCCATCATAAAAATGGGCAGGAAAAGAAGTCGAGTAATTTCGACAGAGATCTAAAGAACAAATACAAGCAACCGGAATACGAATTCGACAGTATTATTGAAAGCGAAGGAGTGCTAGACATTATGCAGGACGGTTACGGCTTTCTACGATCATCGGATTATAATTATCTGTCTTCTCCCGATGATATTTATGTGTCTCAGTCTCAGATCAGGTTATTCGGACTTAAAACCGGCGACACTGTTCTGGGTAATGTACGTCCTCCAAAAGAAGGTGAAAAATATTTTCCGCTGATCAAGGTAAACAAGATCAATGGTCTGGATCCTCAGGTGGTGCGTGATAGAGTTGCATTTGAGCATTTGACCCCATTATTCCCACAGGAAAAATTCAATATTGCCGAACGTCAGAGTACGCTTTCAACCAGGGTTATTGATCTTTTCTCCCCTATAGGGAAAGGACAGAGAGGAATGATCGTCTCACAACCCAAGACGGGTAAGACCATGTTGCTGAAGGATATCGCCAATGCGATTGCGGCCAATCACCCTGAAGTGTATCAGATCATTTTATTGATCGATGAAAGACCAGAGGAGGTTACCGATATGCAGCGTAATGTAAGCGGTGAGGTGGTTGCCTCTACTTTCGATAAAGAAGCGACGGAGCATGTCCGGGTAGCCAATATCGTGCTCGAAAAAGCAAAAAGGTTGGTGGAATGCGGTCATGATGTTGTGATCCTGCTCGATTCGATCACACGACTTGCAAGGGCATATAATACGGTGCAACCCGCTTCTGGAAAAGTCTTGAGTGGTGGTGTGGATGCTAATGCACTTCATAAACCAAAAAGATTCTTCGGAGCAGCAAGAAATATAGAAAATGGAGGATCGCTTTCGATCATCGCAACTGCACTGACCGAAACCGGATCCAAAATGGACGAAGTTATCTTTGAAGAATTCAAGGGTACCGGTAATATGGAATTACAACTCGACAGAAGGATCAGTAACCGAAGAATATTCCCGGCTATAGACCTTGTATCCTCTTCTACCCGTAGGGATGATCTCCTGCTCGATGACAATACGGTTCAGCGATTGTGGATCATGAGGAAATACCTCGCGGACATGAATCCTGTAGAGGCTATGGAGTTCATGGAACAGCGTATTAAGCAGACTAAAAACAACGAAGAATTCCTGATGACTATGAACCAGTAGAATGGTTTAAATTCTCGTAACATTATTATGATCCCGGCATTTAACCATGCCGGGATTCTTTTTTTGTGCCCGATGTAAGGTGTGGATTATTCTAATATTAGAATATGTACTACATTTAAAGGAGAAAAACCAGTCCGCTCTTCTCACTAAATAAGAATTAAATCTTTAAAAAGAACTTATCATGAAAAAATCAAAAAAAGTCATTTTCTTATTCTTGTTCTCTGCCGCCCTGATATTTCAGTCCTGTGGTGAGCGAACCACAGAGGCAAACAACACCAAACAGGCAGAAGTAGATCCTCCCAGGCAGATCATCAGCATTGAAGAAGCCCAGGGAATGTATAAGAACTACACCGAGCGAAGAGTTCCACTGATTCAGAAGTATGAGGATTCGGTAAATATGAGTCAGAGAGATACCAGCAAATTTGATGTTGCGCGATATACCTATTATGACTATAAGACCATTAAGCAGTACCTGGAATACATAGAACAGGAGGCTGCAAAAGCCGGAGTGGAAATCTCCACCCTACGATTTTACTATTCAAACTATCCGGATAAGGGTACCTTTCCCGATGGATCTGAAGTTGTTCATCCACGTCAGAATTCATTTTTCATTCAGCCTACACTCCAAGAAAATGGAGAAGAGTTCGGTTTTTACACAGAAGAAGGCGGTGAAGGAGGCAAGAAAAGAGCTGTATTACTCAACGGGCAGATGGAGATATTCGGTCCTGATGGTGTCGGTATAAGGGTTGGAAACAACACTAAGGCCTATGCAGGGTTTATAGCAGGAAGCCCAGCCCCGACAGCTGCTTCAACTTATTCGAATGGAAGTCTGGTTCTTAATCATGGTGGTGCCGCCCCTCCTCCATATCAATAGAATTAATCCATCACTTTGCTTGAGCTCGTTGATTATATATTAGAATATTCTTATCTGCCGGTCTATGCCATCACGGTAGTGGTGGCGCTTTGGAGGTACCCCAGGTATTTCGACAGTATATTTAAATATTTTCCCATTTTACTCATGTATACCTTTCTTACGGAGTTACTTGGGAATATCATTAAATGGAACGACGAGTACGATTTCGTACTTAGCGATGTTTTGGAATACAATAATTGGTTGATCTACAACATTTATGATATAATCTTCTTTCTCTATTTTCTATTTGTTTACTGGACAAGTATCGACAGGAAAGACTACCGGAATTTTATAAAGTTGGCAGGTATTCTTGTCATTATTGCTTCGGTGATAAACTTGTTTACCTCCGATTTCCGAACTCAGTTCCAGATGATCACCTATTTTACGGGTGCCACCGTGCTCATGGTTTCCATCATACTTTATTTTTTGTATTACAGATCCGCAAACGGTAGTTGGTTTGTCTCCGGTAATCTGCTTTCCTGGCTTAGTATTGGCATCCTGATATTTTTAACGGGCTATTTGCCTATAATTATCCTTGGGCATTTCAATATAGTTGCGGGCGAAGACTATCAGATTATCAGGAGGATTCATCTGCTGCTGATCCTGATCATGTATGGTTGTTTCATCGTAGGTTTTATAAAGATGAGACGAAAATTAATAAACTAAGAATTATATGCGGATACTCATAATTGGTGGTGGTGGTACTATTGGCAAAAGACTGGCAGAGCATTTCGGTAAAAACCATGAGGTATTGATCGCAGGACGCAACAGTGGGGATTTCACCGTTGATATCTCCCAGGTTGCCAGTATCGAAGCATTGTTTAGCCGTGCAGGCCGGTTAGATGCGATCATTTGTGCGGCCGGGGAAGCGAAATGGGCGAAATTCGACGAACTTACTGAAGATGATTTTCACATTGGTCTCCGAAGTAAGCTCATGGGACAGGTAAACCTGGTCAGAATCGGTAAGGATTATATAAATGATGGCGGTTCAATTACGCTGACCTCGGGAATTCTGGCCGATGATCCGGTACCCATGACCACAAGTGCTGCAATGGTTAATGGCGGTCTCCACAGTTTTGTACAAGCAGTAGTACTCGATTTGAATCAACCTTTGAGAGTTAATGTTGTGGCCTCAGGCCTGGTGGAAGATGCCGTGGATAAGTATCAGGAATATTTTCCGGGTCACCACCCGATTCCCATGGATAAAATGCTGAGAGGATATATAAGAAGTGTTGAGGGTATGGGCACCGGGGAAATCATAAGGATTTATGAATAAAAAAACCCTGGCGTAATGGCCAGGGTTCATTTTTTATGGGTGGGTATCTTTACAAAGCAGCCACCTGCTTCATGAGCTTACTCTTAAGATTCGCTGCCTTATTCGCATGAATAATGTTGCGTTTGGCAAGCTTGTCGATCATACTGACCACATCGGGTAAAAGGGCTTCCGCTTTCTTTTTATCCGTTTCACCACGCAATTTCTTAATCGCATTACGGGTTGTCTTATGCTGATACCTGTTACGTAAACGTACCACTTCGTTCCTTCTGATTCTCTTTAAAGCAGACTTATGATTTGCCATATTTTTCTTTTAATAATTTAGCGGGCCCTTGCCGCCTGAAACTTCCAGTAGCCCGTAGGGGAATCGAACCCCTGTTACCAGGATGAAAACCTGGCGTCCTAACCCCTAGACGAACGGGCCTAATAATTATAAGTTAAAAGGTGAAAGTGAAAAGTTATTCTGAAACACTTGAAATTTTCAACTTCCGATCTTCAACTTTGTTTTAGTGTAGCCCGTAGGGGAATCGAACCCCTGTTACCAGGATGAAAACCTGGCGTCCTAACCCCTAGACGAACGGGCCATTTTAATTTTTAATGGACAATGATAGAGTTGATGAAATGCAACTTTAAATTATCCGTTATCCATTATCAATTGAACATAGGTGCCCCAAAGGCAGGTGCAAAAATACAATTATTTTTTACTATGACAACTACCGCATTCCTTTTTTTGAATACCGCTAGTATGCCCTGGCAAATAGCACTCTCTGCCGGGAAGGTGCTCCAGTAACCATACATTTACCCTCCTTCTTTTCATCATCTATAGGAATACAACGTATTGTGGCCTTGGTCTCATCTTTGATCTTTTCCTCGGTAGCCGAGGTCCCGTCCCAATGTGCAGAGATAAAACCGCCCTTCTGCTCTATCACTTTCTTAAATTCATCATAGGTATCCACCTCGGTAGTAAGTGCCGTGCGGTAGTCATTAGCTTTTTGAAAAAGTCGGGTTTGAATCTCCCCAAGCAGCTGTATCACTTCACTCTCTGCATTCTCAGCAGGGATGGTTTGCTTTTCCAGCGTGTCGCGCCTGGCCAGTTCAACTGTGCCATTCTCCAGGTCGCGCTGACCGATGGCTATCCTTAGTGGTACCCCTTTTAATTCGTATTCATTAAACTTATATCCCGGTTTATGAGTATCCCGGTCGTCATATTTAACGCTGACTCCTTTTTCTTTTAATGATTTGATCAATGGTGCCACCCGCTCCGAAATAACCTCCAGTTGCTCCATACCTTTATATATGGGTATTATTACCACCTGTATGGGGGCCAATTTTGGCGGTAGTACCAGCCCATTATCATCGCTATGGGTCATGATTAGTGCACCCATTAACCGGGTCGACACACCCCATGAAGTGGCCCAAACATGCTCCTGTACCCCTTCTTTATTAGCAAATTTTACATCGAAGGCCTTGGCAAAATTCTGACCCAGAAAATGCGATGTCCCAGCCTGGAGCGCCTTCCCGTCTTGCATTAAGGCTTCAATACAATAGGTCTCCACCGCCCCTGCAAATCGTTCACTTTCCGATTTAGTCCCCTTTACTACGGGTACAGCCATGAATTCCTCAGCAAAATCTGCATAGATCTTTAAGATAAGTTCTGCCTCATCAATGGCTTCTTGCCTTGTGGCATGAGCGGTATGGCCTTCCTGCCATAAGAATTCAGCAGTTCTTAAAAACAACCTGGTTCGCATCTCCCAACGCACCACATTCGCCCATTGATTGATAAGCAGCGGCAGGTCTCTATACGATTGTATCCACCTTCTGTAGGTATCCCAAATTATGGTCTCTGAGGTGGGTCTTACGATTAGTTCCTCTTCCAGTTTGGCATCTTCATCTACTATGATCCCACTACCATCCTCTGCGTTTTTCAATCGATAATGCGTGACTACTGCACATTCTTTGGCAAATCCTTCCACATGACTGGCCTCTTTACTGAGGTAAGACTTCGGAATAAAGAGTGGAAAATAAGCATTTTGATGCCCCGTTTCCTTGAACATATTATCAAGTCCGGCCTGCATTTTTTCCCAGATGGCAAATCCATAAGGTTTGATCACCATACAGCCGCGAACACCCGAGTTTTCAGCCAGGTCCGCTTTAATTACCAGTTCGTTATACCATTTAGAATAGTCTTCCGCTCTCTTGGTTAATTTTTTTCCCATCAATGGCAGTTTGGCACAAATGTTGTGATATCGTTAACAAAAATAGTTCGGTAAAGCTAACTAATTTTAGAATGTTCAACAATATAAACTTAAAGCGATGACGTATTCTTTACCCCAGCCTAAAATTCATTCGCTATCCCTGCTAATAGGGACGTTTTTTCTATTGGCCTCTTGTGGATCATATCAGCAAGCTTCGTATTATGATGATGATGGTATTTATTCGGAAGAGCCACAACGCACTACGGTATATACCAAACCACAGCAGAAGAAACAAAGCACAAAAACAGATGACGGAATTTATGACGATTATTTTAGTCAAAAGGCCGATCAGATCGACCAGTATATGGATGGTGAGGTCTTCACCGATGTAGACGAATACAGCGGTACCCCACAAGACAGTCTTCAAGTGGCCGAAGAAGGAAATTATTTTGATAATAGCGCGAACGACTATGCAGGTTACGGCGGTTGGGGAGAAAACGCCTCCAATGTTAATGTTAATGTCTACGGCGGTGGCGGCGGTTGCTGCGGCTATGGCTGGGGCGGCGGATTCAGTATAGGCATCGGCTTCGGCTGGGGCTGGGGCTGGGGTTATCCTGGTTATGGCTGGGGCTATCCAGGCTGGGGCTGGGGTTATCCCGGTTATGGCTGGGGCTATCCAGGCTGGGGCTGGGGTGGTTATTATCCTCCTTATTGGGGTGGGTATTACCCAGGTTACGGTTATGGCTATGGTTATTATGGACGCTACGGTTACAATCGAAGCAGGAGAGGATATTACGGAACAGGTTCGGGTGCTATTGCACATCACAATGCCAGGGGCAGGTCTAACCAGGGTTCCTATAGCGGTACACGTAGTAATACACGCACCAGAACAAACAGTGGGCGGTCTAATATCAATAACGGTAGGGCTACAGCAGCCAGAAGTTCTTACCGATCTGGCACTTCAGCAAGAAGTAATCGTGTAAGTGCAGACGGAATTCAACGCAATAGGGCTTATCGTTCCAGTAGGAGTACGCGTACCCAACCACGCTATAACAGTGGTAATCGATCCTACAGAGGAAATACGCAACGCTCCGGAACATATAGAAGGGGTAGTAGTACTGCCTCCAGATCAGGTCAGGGATCTTACCGGACCAATTCACCTCGCAGATCTACATATTCAAGGTCGTCGGGTTTCACCTTCTGGCCGAAGTTCAGGCTACAGGGGCTCTACCCGTACCTATAGTCCAAGAAGTTCAGGAAGCCGTAGTTCCGGATACAGAAGTTCGGGCAGGAGTGCTCCGAGAAGTTCGGGCTTTAGAAGTTCCAGCAGAGGATCCAGAAGTTCGGGCGGTTCGTTTAGAAGCTCAGGAGGTTCATTCAGATCTTCCGGAGGTTCATTCAGATCTGGTGGCGGCCGATCAAGTGGAGGCCGATCAGGTGGTGGCAGATCAGGTGGTGGTCGAGGCAGACAATAATAGCATCAACAGACTTAAAAAATACTTAGAAATGAAAAGGATATTTACTTTCATCATGATCTTCATTTGTGCTGTGACCAGCGCCCAGAATATTGAAGATGTATTGAGATATAGTTCAGAAGACCTATTGGGTACAGCCCGATATCAGGCCATGGGCGGTGCTTTCGGCGCTCTTGGTGGTGATATGTCGGCAATCAATGTCAACCCTGCGGCCAGTGCGGTCTTTAAAAACAGCCTCTTCACTATGACAGGGGCAGCCTATAATCGGAATAACGAAACCTCTTATTTCGGCACTTTCCGAAACTCCAATATCACTTCCTGGAAGTTTAACCAGATCGGTGGAGTATTTGTCTGGAAGAATCCCCAGAAACCCTGGAAGAAGATATCTCTGGCCTTTAACTATGATCTGGCCAACAATTTTGATGATGAATTTTTTGCCTCCGGAACAAATTTTACCGGAATCGATAATTACTTCCTTAATTTTGCGGAGGGCGTGCCCTTTGGTTCCTTATTGATCAGGGATAACGAATTAATAGAGGATGCTTATCTGAGGATAGGTTCGTCTTTAGGTTATGGGCCCCAGCAGGCATTCCTGGGTTATTTCGGAGGAATAATCGATCCGGTTGATGATACCGACCCAGACGGTACTGCCTACGTCTCCAACGCCGATTACACCAATGTGGTTCAGGACTACTATCAGAGTACCAGGGGATATAACAGCAAGTTCACTGTTAATTTGGCCAGCCAGTACGAAGAGGTATTATATATTGGTGGATCGATGAATTTCAATAATATATATTTTGAAAAATTCAGTCGATTCGATGAAACCGGATATGATGCCGGTTCTCCCTTGCAGTTTGTAAATTTTGATAATCTCTTGCGTACCAACGGATATGCATTTTCGTTTAACCTAGGTGCTATCGCCAAGCTCAATAATAATTTTAGGTTGGGGGCAAGTTATCAGTCGCCCATATGGTACGACCTCAGGGATGATCTTTCTCAGCGTATCAACTCAAATCTCGCCGATGACGATATAGGATTTATCAATTTTAACATCATCAATGTCTTTGAACGATACCAGGTTAAAACCCCTTCTAAATTTACGGGTAGTGCTGCTATCGTATTTGGCAAAAATGGTCTGATCAGTTTCGATTATAGTTACCAGGACATGTCTAAGGCTCAATTGAGGCCAACGGGCGATCCTAGTTTCAGTACGGTAAATACTCAGATAGCTTCAGAATTAGGTGGGATCGATACCTTCAGGCTTGGAGGCGAATACCGCCTCGAAAATGTTAGCCTGCGTGCAGGATATCGTTACGAAGGCAGCCCGTATCTCGATGGTTTCACCATTGGTGATCTCCAGGGCTTCTCAGGAGGATTTGGAATTAATTTCGGAGCGAGCCGACTAGACTTTGCCTATAGCCGAACCGAACAGGATGTAACCCAACAGCTTTTCGACACCGGTGTTACAGCAAGTGCTCTGATAAACCAGATCAGAAACAATTACGTAATGTCGTATACGATCAACTTCTAGACGTGGAGTAAAAAAAAACAAAACCCCCGAATATCATCGGGGGTTTTTTTTATCTCTTAAGAGTAAAATGGGTGCGTATGGTATTGGCCACTAACATACCGCTTTCATCACGTTCATATTCGAGCCTGAACCAATAGTCGGATGAAGGCATTGGCCTGCCATTAAAAGTCCCGTCCCAACCCAAAGTGGTTTCATCGAGTTGTTTTAAAAGCTTACCATATCGGTCAAAAATAAATACCGTGGGGTCTGTAAGGGTTTCGATCCCCAGAACATTCCAGGCATCGTGTATTCCATCTCCATTTGGTGTAAAGAATTTCGGATAGCCCACTACCAAGAAGGGTATTGGCTCCGTAATACCACATCCATTGGTATCGTTAATTATTAGTGTATTTTCTCCGGGTGGCACATTTTCGAAGATAGGAGAGTCCTGGAACTCGCCACCATTTATGGCGTATTCATAGCTGCCATTGCTCGCCATGATGACTTCGATTATATTACTGTCGGAAAGATCTTCAATAACATCTACTCGATCCAGGACTGGCGGACCGAAAAATGTAATCAAAATATCGTCGGTAATTACTGTGGCTAAAGTGGTCTGGATCTCGACAAAGTATCGACCCGAATTCGGGCTGGTAACCACATAGGTTGTTTCTCCAGGTCCTGAGGCCAGAACCTGATCTATAGTACCATCGTCATCTGTATCAACAGACCAGGTAACATTAGAGATAGCGGGGCCTGCTGGCGAATTTAACGCACTCAGTGTAATATCAGGATCTCCTTCACAAGCGATAATATCGAGGCCCAGAAATTCATCTCTAAGCGTACAGTCCAAAGCGGTGTTTTGATCTTCATCTACCGAACGTCCTGTAAAGGTGAGCATAAATGGCTCAGGATCCCCATTGAAATTGGTATTGAAATTATTGATTAATAAATAGTAAATCTCGCCTTCTAGGACATCGATCCATTCGTCATAGGTATTCTGATTCGCCGTCAGTGGAGGAGCCCCTTCCTGTCCGTTTTCAGGATTTACACCTACTCCGGTAAAATCGGTATCGTTTACCTCATAATTACATCTGATGGGTTGTGCGGTTCCATTGCTGATACTGGCGCAATCCGTATCGGGTCCGTAAAGTGCAAAATCCCATTCTGCGGTAATAACTGTACCCGAAGAAGGCAAGGCCTGTATGTCGAAGCCTATCTGACCATCGGTACCAGCCCTGAACACATACCAGGATGTATTGTTTTCAATATTGGCCGAAGCCACACTTCCTTTTTCAAGGCAACCCGATTCCCTGATCACATCAGGGTCGAAGTCATCTATATCACCACTTCCATCGGCCAAAGACATTATTGGCATATCGGCACAAACGGGAATAGCTGTTCTGCAGTCCGGAGAATTCTGTGCCCGAAGACCTGTGATAACCACAAAAAGGGCACAAATTGTACTAATTAGTGTTCGCATGGAATATTGGGGCTAACATTATAATCTATACTATAACTCAAAGCGAGCAGATTTAGTATATTTCAACCGACTTTTTCGACTCTTAATCGATGAAGTGAAAACATGCCGTAAAGTGTGATGTTTAGCGCCTTAACGCAAAATGATTGCTGATGTATTTGGCTTCAATACGCTGTCCCTGGGTGTCCATATAGGTCAACTGGAACCAGTAGTCGCTCGAGGGCAAATCCTTCCCATTAAATGTTCCATCCCAACCCGCACTGTTCTCATCTAATTGTTTGATCAATTTACCGAAACGATCGAACACGTGTACAATTGGTTCTTCCAGACTGTTCACGCCCATAATATGCCAGTAGTCGTTAGAACCATCACCGTTAGGTGTAAAGAACTTCGGAAAACCAACCACGGTAATATTATCGCTTACCGAACCACAACCATTGAGATCCGAGACCGTAACCATATGTGCCCCGGGCGCCACATTGGTAAAAATATTTGATGCCTGGAAAGGACCAGCATCGAGTTGATACTCAAAATTGCCGTCTACTCCTGCTACAATTTCAACCGTATTATCGGCTTGCAGGTCTTCGATAATGACTTCTGCAATGGTAGGGGTTTCACCAACTACTACAGTGATGGGCACAGTATTGATGCAATCTATTCCCGCCTGACTATTGGTGATGGTCAGGGTGTAGACGCCTGCTTGAGAAACCATAATAGAAGAAGTAGTCTCCCCTGTATCCCAGCTATAACTGAATTGAGGATTAGGTGTCGCCTCACCGATGACCTCTCCCGTGCTGTCCTGGCAGATAAATACATCGGTCTGAAAACCAGTAACGGGTGTCTCAACAACTTCCAGCTGGAAGCTTTCTGAGACATCGAAGCAATTTGGGTTCGAACTCGAAGTAGTACGCACATAGATCGTCTCTGTCCCAACAAAAACAGGATATTGCAGGGGTAACTGATTGACACCAGCTGTGGCATCGGCACCAGATAAATGGTAGGTAACCAATATTTCGTCCGGGTCTTGTAAACCAAGGGACTCGGTATCTTTCTGAGCCAGATCAAAGGTCCCGATTCCTGAACAGAGGGTTTCATCGGTTAATGAATTAGTGGTTGGCGCCACACTGAAAGCCACCTGCACATCGCTGATAATATTTCCGGTTGCCGTTACTACTTGTACCCTGTACATCGCCGAAATTAAGACATTGAGTGTGGGGTTAGTTTCCCCGGAGATCAGTAGAAAACCACTCCCGGTATCCCTGTACCAGTTATAGCTCAGCGCTCCTGCAGTAGTGGCGTCGAGCACTACACTCTGATTGTCGCAAGCGGCCAGTGGCGGCCCCAGGAGATTGTTGATGATAGAACAATCGAGTGCATCAAAAGGGTTGGTTATAAAAATATTTCCGGTGAATTGAATAGAAAATCCTGAATTGGTATTGCTAAAGTTATTGATAAGCAGGTAGTAATCCTGTCCTGGTTCTACCTGAAGCCAGGGCTCATAAAGCACGGTGGTTGAACTTCCTGTAGGATCCTCTCCCACCCCCATAAAGGCCTCCTGGTCGGAATTGTCGAAGAAATTACAGCGCACGGGATCTCCAAGATTGTTGCAATCGCCCGACTGATATAATGCGAAGTCCCAGTCTTCGGAGGTATCAAAACCAATATTGAATCCCAGTTCTCCGGATGCCCCTGTTCTAAAACGATACCAGGCCGAATTGGATTCAATTGCGCCAGAAAGTGTTTGTTCTAAACAACCGCTGCTGGAAGCTCCGTTAAAATCATCGATCCCATAGCCCAGGGTACCCCCATTGGTGGGGGTATTATTACAGATCGGGATCGCATTGGAGCAATCCACCGGCGATCTGTCCATAACACCAAGAGCACCAGAGCGATACTAGTAAATAGAGCGCATGACGAAACGGTCCCATCAGAAGACATAGGATTTGGAATATATAAAATTAAAGCCCGACTCCCCTTAACACTAATTTATGTTGTGTAATGCCTGAAACGGGTCATAAAGTGCCATTTTATGTATATCTTTGGCCTTTGTAAATGCCTGTAAAGATGAAATTTGACAGCACATTGGAAGAACGATTTGAAGCGATGGGTAACGACCATGTTTCTGCTTCCGTAGAGACGCCTTTGCGAGAAGACGCATTTGTACTGAACGATGAAGAAAAGATTGAACGGATCAAGCAGAATGTACGTGATATTATGCTGACGCTCGGACTGGATATGGAAGATGACAGCCTGAAGGGAACCCCCGACCGTGTCGCCAAAATGTATGTCCGCGAAATTTTTGGCGGATTACATCCCAAAAGGAAACCCAAGGCTTCTACTTTTAAGAATAAATACAAATACGGAGAGATGTTGGTTGAGAAGAACATCACGGTCCACTCGACCTGCGAGCATCATATGCTCCCAATTGTCGGCAAGGCCCACATCGCCTATATATCTAATGGTACCGTGGTTGGACTGTCTAAAATGAACCGTATTGTAGACTTCTACGCCAAAAGACCGCAGGTCCAGGAGCGTTTGAATATTCAGATTGTGAAAGAACTGCAGGATGTGCTGGGCACTAAAGACGTAGCCTGTGTGATCGATGCGAAACACCTTTGCGTGAATTCCAGGGGGATACGCGATACAGAGAGCAGCACGGTTACCGCAGAATATGGCGGCAAATTCAAAGAAGAGGCTGTACGCAGGGAATTACTCGACTACATCAATCTGGATACCAATTTTTAATCGTTTACGTCTGCAATGCAGCTATATCAAAGCCAGCGACTACAAGTATACAATTCACTTAACAGTAAAAAGGAAGAATTTGTACCATTGAACGACGGTCATGTAGGGATGTATGTCTGTGGCCCAACGGTCTACAGCAACGTACACCTTGGAAACTGCCGGACGTTCATGTCTTTTGACATGATTTTCAGGTACCTGAAACACCTGGGCTACAAAGTTCGCTACGTAAGGAATATTACCGATGCCGGTCATCTGGAAAATGATGCGGACGCAGGAGAAGACAAAATTGCCAAAAAAGCCCGACTGGAGCAGATCGAACCCATGGAAGTGGTTCAACGCTATACCGTTGATTTCCATGAAATCCTTGATAAGTTTAATTTTCTTCCCCCGAGTATCGAACCGACGGCTACAGGACATATAATCGAACAAATCGAGATCATAAAAGATATACTCGATAAAGACCTTGCATATGAAGTGAATGGTTCTGTTTATTTCGATGTGAATAAATTCAACGAAAACAATCATTACGGTAAACTCAGCGGCAGGAAACTAGAAGATATGATTTCCAATACCAGGGAGTTGACGGCGCAGGATGAAAAAAGAAATCCTCAGGATTTTGCCCTTTGGAAAAAAGCCGAACCTCAGCATATTATGCGCTGGCCCTCGCCTTGGGGCGATGGATTTCCTGGTTGGCACCTCGAATGCACGGCAATGAGCACCAAATATCTTGGAGAAACCTTCGATATCCATGGAGGTGGGATGGATTTAAAATTCCCTCATCACGAATGTGAGATTGCCCAGGCTGAAGCGCATTTTGGCTGCCCGCCCGTACGTTATTGGTTGCACGCTAACATGCTCACCCTCAATGGGAAGAAAATGGCCAAATCGACCGGCAATAACGTACTCCCCAACGAAATTTTTAGTGGTGAAAATAAAATATTCAGTAAGGCTTTTTCTCCGGCCGTGGTGCGCTTCTTTATGATGCAAGCCCATTATACAAGCATTCTCGATCTGAGTAACGATGCACTTGAAGCTTCCGAAAAAGGGTATAATCGATTGATGGACGCCTTTGAAACACTGAAAAAAATAGAAGCATCAGGCAGCACCGATTTCGATCTTGATGGTTGGAAACAATCGTGCTACGATGCGATGAACGACGATTTCAATACCCCGGTACTTATCGCCCAATTATTTGAGGCGGTAAAACATATCAACCTGATCCGCGAAGGGAAGGAAAAGATCAGTAAAGCCGATCTTGAGAATTTAAACGAATCAATGACCGCCTTTGTTTCTGATGTACTCGGACTGGAAAATAAACAAGAAAGTAGCAGCGATTCCGGCCTGCTTGCAGGTGTTGTGGATGTGTTGATAGGATTGAGAAATGAAGCTCGCCAGAACAAGGATTTTGCTACTTCCGACAAGATCAGGGATCAGTTGTTAGAATTGGGTGTCCAGCTCAAGGATGGTAAAGAGGGCACCAGTTTTATTATTTCCTGATCCGGGATATACGATCTTTTTGGGCATTAATATGATCAAGAATTCGCATTTATGAAAAAAATTTTGATCGCCCCCTTCGTTTTTTTGGTCAGGGTTTATCAAAAATTGATATCTCCCCTGCTACCATCGAGTTGCAGGTATGCCCCCAGCTGTTCACATTATACGGTAGAAGCCCTTCAGAAACATGGCCTCTTTAAAGGAGGATGGCTGTCGCTCAAACGAATCGGGAGTTGTCATCCCTGGGGAGGCAGTGGCTACGATCCTGTACCCTAGTATAAATCGCGAAGGCCGCTATGATGCACTTTCTATTTTACTATCTTAGCCCCTTTAAATCCACTCAATGATTTTTCTCGGCATCACATGGAACCCCAACGACACCCTGTTTAGTCTGGGACCATTACAGATCAAATATTACAATCTGCTTTGGATCATCGCCTTTGCAGTGGGCTGGTATCTGATGAAGCGTATTTTTGAAAAAGAAAAGAAGACCGATAAGCAGTTAGATGCCCTTTTCATATACACCGTATTGGCTACAATGTTAGGAGCAAGACTGGGTCATGTTTTCTTCTACGATTGGGCTTATTATCAAAATCACCTGGTAGAAATCCTCTTACCGATCCGGGAGAAGTCGGGCAGCGCTTTATTCGGACTCATCAACGGTTACGAATTTTCGGGCTTTACCGGTTTGGCCAGTCATGGTGCGGCTATCGGAGTTATTGTCGGCATGTATTTACTTACCCGGAAGTATAAAGATCTAAAATTGCTTTGGGTACTCGACCGTGTAGTGATCCCAGTTTCCCTGGGGGCATTTATGGTACGACTGGGAAATTTTTTCAACTCTGAGATCAATGGCAAAATCACCGACGAATCTTTTATTTTTGCCACACGGTTTGTGAGAGACTCGGATGATATGCCCGCTTATAAAGCGTTACAGGTCACCCAGGAAAAAACTACCGATGCAGCCTATAAGGCTATCGAGGTCGACCCAAAATTTACAGAATACTTGCAGGCTATCCCATTCAGGCATCCGGCCCAACTCTATGAAGGTATAGCGTATATTTTCGTTTTCCTTATTCTTTATTGGCTCTACTGGAAAACCGACAAAGGCGACAAACCCGGGTTTTTATTTGGCATGTTCCTTATCCTATTGTGGACCATCAGGTTCTTTGTCGAATTTGTGAAAAAGAGTCAGGGTGGTTTCGAAGAGTCTCTTGGATTCCTGTCGACCGGCCAGTGGTTGAGCATCCCCTTTATTATCATCGGACTCTATTTTGTTTTACGGCCTGTTGCAAAAAAAGCATAAACCATGTCGAATAGAACTAGAATAGCTTTTATTTTCCTTTGTGGATTTTTATTATCGATGGGTTCTTGTAAGGAAACTGCTCCTAAGCAGGCTATAGAAACCCCGGAAGTTATTTTTAACAGAGAAGGGGAACTCTCCATTTACCAATCGGATACCGAAACGGTTCTTGCCCGGATTGATATTGAAATCGCCGAGACGGAATACGAAACCAGTACCGGATTGATGTATCGCAAAGGCATGAAAAAGAATCAGGGCATGCTTTTTATTTTTGACTACGTCGGTATGCACTCATTTTATATGAAGAATACCGAATTCGATATCGATATCATTTTTATCGACGACGAATTTAGAATTGCCAGCTATCACGACCATGCCAGGGCCATGGATGAGACTGGGATCTCTTCCAAGGTCCCGATCAGATATGTTTTGGAGATCAATGCAGGGCTTCGGGCGCAGTGGGGATTGGAAGTTGGAGACCGAATAGACTTTGCCCGTCTTTAGCTAATTTCATTCAGTGATTTAACTACCCACCTAATCTTTGTCTCCTGCTTGGTTATGTCTTTTTCGTAGGGCAGGTCGATAGTCCAAATGGAGCATATAAAGGACAAAAACTCACAAAACTGGTGAGTACAAATACTCCCGCAAGCACCAGTAGCACAATACCTATGGTCCCGGTGACGGTCCCGGTAAAATATAGCGCTACAAAAATGGCGGCGATGATAAAGCGAACGATTCGATCTGTATTACCCATGTTTTTTTTCATTTGAATATAATTTTAGTTCTATAAATTTTGAATAAGTAAGACGAATCCGGTAACAATAGCTATGCAAAGTATGCATACCAATATGAATTTCAGAATCTTCTTCCTCATCATTACTGGAGATAAATTTAGATAAGTTCTATATCGTTTGCAGTGACTAAAGTCACCAATTCAGCAACTCTATCTTTTGGCTATGCTGTTTGACCAGACCATCTGTTTCCAACTTTTTCATAACCCGACTGATAACCTCGCGAACCGTACCCAATTCATCGGCCAGTTGCTGATGTGAAATTTTCAATGGATTTTCGTTCTTAATGGCTGCTTTGGTCTTTAAATGATCATAGAGGCGTTTGTCCATCTTATCGAACATAAGATGCTGAATAGTATCGAGCAATTCGCTATAGCGCTGTTTGTACTGATGAAAAAATAAGCGATTCAATCCCGGATAGTCTGCCATCCAACGACGAACTTCATTCACCGGCATCAATAAGGCTTCAGTGTCTTCTTCGGTCACCGCATAAATACTACTGGGATCGTTCTCGAGTGAAGCAGAAAATGACATGATACAGCTTTCCCTGGGCTGGATATAATATAGCAACAATTCTCGGTCTTTATAGCGGGTATATACTTTTATCAATCCTTTCAATACCAGGGGTATTACTTTGATATACTGTCCCTCTCTCAGGATTTCCTTGTTTTTAGGTAAGGTTTTTAACTGTGCCGTGTTGCGTATACTCTCAAGGAGATCGGCATTGAGGTGAGATAAGTAGTCTGGTATCTCGAGCATATTAAGTGCGTTCTATTATATCCGGACGATTAAATATACAACAAAAACTGCCCCGAGATAGATCGGGGCAGTAATACAAAACCAGTTCCTTTTGGTTAAACACCTCTTTATGCCCAATGGAAGGTTTTGTTAATGAAGGCTTCTTCATGTGGGGCTTTACTGTAGAAGTCCTCCAAGCAGGCTTAGTTCCGAACCAAAATCAATCGATCTGTACTTCCATCTCCGCCACTGATATCAATCAGTTCGATACGGCTGTCAGTACGCGATACAATATCCCAGTCTTCAGTCAGTTCGGCAAATCGATCGGGGGAGGCAAAAAAGATGTTGAAATCGATATCATCGCGGTCATCATCCATACTGTCATCACTGCTGCTATCGCTACTGTCTTCTCCTGTAACAGACCAGCTGCCTTCAATTTGATTGCTACCGTTGGCTGCGAGTAACGAACCATCAGCATTAAAGGTAAATGTATACCCCGCAAAATCGTCGGTTTCATCAATACCAGAGTCGATATAGCTCGTGATCGACCAGCTGCCCGTGGTCACCAAATTCTGAACTTCTTCTACTAGCCCATCCAGATTGGCCGTCATATCGGCATTACCGTCATCGGAGGTACAGGAGCTAAAAATAAATACTAAAATTACCATCCAGGAACAATTAATTTTCTTTTTCATGATCATATATTTTAAAGGATTGGTTTAAAAAAGGGGGAGGTCTTCCCCCCTTTTTCAATAATTACTATTGACAGTCACTTTCATACCGGAGCCTGTCATCACCGATCCTGAGGTCCACCTCATTATCATCACCTTCCTGTTCTATTTCGTGCAACATCCACTCGTCATTGAAATCGGGTAGTTCAGGTATGTTAATGGTTACAACAATGTTATTTCCAGAACCTTCACTCGACCAGCTACCCTGAAAAATATCAACACCATCTGTTACCTCGATATCTCCGCTCTCCGTAAAACTGAAATAGAAACCTGTATATTCATCATCCAGATCCATGTCGTTCCTCTCCAGCTTATCCACATACCAATCATCGCAGCTGGTTAGAACATCAGTCAGTAATTCGGTATTACAATTCTCGCAATCGTCATCATTGTAATCATTATCGTCATCCTCATCGCAATCGCCATCGGCATCATCTAAAATCTCTTCCAGGTCGTCTAAGTTTGATGCCTCTACAACCGTTCCATCGGAAAGTGTTACGGATATTGGGAAACCGATAGTCACAATCTGGGTATCATCGAGATCCTCAATAAACAAATAGAGTTCTTCGTCGTCATCTATCGAGATGGTTCCGATCAATTCATTATTGGTGTCAAAAATGCTTGCCACTACAGGGTAATTGATATCGGCGCATTCTATGTCATCGTCATCCTCGTTTTCACCGACACAGTCCTCTGCAAGGTCTTCCAATTCATCAAAATTGTTGATGGTCACTTCAGTGAAATCGGCAAGTATGATGGTAATTGGAAAGAAAAGTTCCAGTTCATCAATATCATCATCAAACTCATCAAAAATGTCTTCGATAAGTTCAAGATCCTCTTCACTGTCTACCGTAATTTCAAGTCCGTTAACATCAACTGTTACCGGCAGTTCAATATCAAGGCAACTGGCATTATCCAGGATATTATCATCGGACCCGTCGTTCTGAGCGGTTCTTTGAAGTAGATCGGCTACTCTGGAATTCGCATCCAGCGATTCGTTTTGGGGGGCTTCAATAAATTCTGATTCTTCGGAACGGCAGGCTGTGTTGAGTAACATCAGACCAAGTGCCATAACGCTAAGAAGTTTAAGACTCTTTTTCATAAGATTTCAATTAAGTAGTTTATCGTTTTAATACTAAAACAACTTTGTCCTGAAAATTCCTGAAATTTTTTGAAATATAAATTTTATACCTTTAATTAAATCTTTCCGTCTGGCTTGAAAAAAGACCTGCACCAGGACATATGCGATCAAATGGTATTTTCGGCAGTGTATGAAAAATATGCCCCGGAGCTGCACAATTATCTCTACTATAAATACGGACAAAATCTGAATTCTAACGATAAGGCTCAGGAAGCTTTTATTAAGCTGTGGGAGAATTGCAAAAAAATAAAGTTCGACTCTGCCCGTGCTTTCCTCTATAAGGTTGCAAATAATTTGATGCTGAACGAGATCAAACATCAGAAGGTGGTGCTCAGGTATCAACAACATAAACCCAAATCATATACTTCGGAGAACCCGGAATTCCTTATGGAAAAAGATGAATACCTGAAAAAGTACCAGGCAGTCCTGGGGAGCTTAACAGAGGAACAGCGGGTTGCTTTCTTGCTCAATAAGGTAGAGGGGAAAAAACACGAGGAAATTGCCACGATGCTCGGGGTAACCCGAAAGGTGGTAGAATATCGGATATACAGTGCATTTAACGCATTAAAAGAGGGTTTAGAAGGATTTAAACTAAAATAATCAGGAAAAACCAGGATTGAGTTGTTATTAAGATAAGAAGTAAGCATTATGAAGAAGGACTACCTTATCGATAAATGGTTAAACGAAGGCCTGACGGATTCGGAAATGGAAACTTTCCGCAAGCGGAAAGACTATGATGAGCTGATGGCAATTTTGGAACATGCCAGGATGTTCAAGGCGTCCGAATTTTCTACTGTCGATAATTTCAACAGCCTTAAGTCTAAAATAGAGGCCAAAGAGAAAATGCCGCGAGGAGGAAGCTGGTCTAAACCACTACTAAGGATAGCTGCTGTATTGCTTGTAGGTATTGGTTTGTTTTATCTCCTGTTCAGTGATGGAATAGTCCGGTTTGAGACTATAGGTGGAGAAAATATGCAGATTGAACTCCCCGATGCTTCGGCTGTTGTGCTGAATGCCGCTTCAGAAATAAGTTACGACAAAGATCGGTGGGCAGATGAGCGGAGGATAGAATTAAAGGGCGAAGCCTTTTTTGATGTAAAAAAAGGAAGCTCATTCCAGGTGGTGACCTCCACCGGTACTATTACCGTTTTAGGTACAGAATTCAATGTCAGGCAGCGAGCCGGCCATTTCGAGGTATACTGTTTTGAAGGCTCGGTTCAGGTGATCACCGCCGCCTATAATAATACGCTGACCGCAGGCGACCATTTTCAATTGTTAGGTAACCGAATGGAAGTACTAAGGAACGAACGAAGCCAGCCGGGATGGATGGAAGATAGCAGTAGCTTTAATCGTGTTCCCCTGAGGCTGGTCATCGAGGAATTGGAACGGCAGTACGATATAAAGGTGGAGATTAATGGTGATAGGGCCAGCAGCCTTTTCACCGGTGGGTTTGTTCATGGCGATCTTAATGCGGCATTGCAAGCGATTACCCGACCCTTCGATCTTGAATTCAGTATCCAATCAACCGACCATGTGATCATTTTTCCAAGTGAAAAGTAAAACCCGTCTGCTTATATGTTTTTTCTTTATTCTCCTGTCTGGGAGCAGCATAAGCGCCCAGGATGGCACACGGTCTTTGGTGTCGATCCTAGCAAAGCTCGAAACCGCTCATGATATACAGTTTAATTATGCCAGTTCAGAACTAGAGGACATTGAGTTGACTCCGCCAAAGCCGGATTGGAAGCTGGGGCAAAGTCTGAACTACATCAGCAAAGAGGCTGGCCTTGATTTCGAGCAACTTTCGAGCAATATTTTCACCGTACTAAGGAGAAGGCTCACCCTTTGTGGATATTTGCGCGATAAAGATACACGGGAGCCTCTTGTTTATGCCACAGTTAGTACCGATAACAGTTCTACGGTCAGCAACGCAGAAGGGTATTTTGAGCTCAAGGCCATCCGTAAAGGAGTATTGGTTGAAATACGTCATGTTGGATATAAATCGTTGCTTCGTGAACCGGCTTTTTTTAAACAGGATCTATGTGCCGAAATATTCCTAGTACCACAACAGCAACAACTGGCCGAAGTGGTTCTCTACGATTATCTTGTTCGTGGTATAGACAAGCTCGACAACGGAGCTTACCGTATAAATTTTAACCACTTTACTATTCTGCCGGGCCTAATTGAAAACGATGTGCTACAATCTGTACAGGCCTTTCCCGGGATTCAGAGCATCAATGAGACCGTATCGAATATCAACATCAGAGGCGGTAGTCACGACCAGAACCTGATCTTATGGGATGGAATAAAAATGTATCAATCTGGCCATTTTTTTGGATTGATCTCCATGTATAATCCCCAGATCACTCAACAGGTTACACTTCAAAAAAATGGTTCGCCTATAACCCTTACAGATGGTGTTTCGGGTAGTATTATTATGGAAACCGAAAAGGAGATCAATTCCTCGGCACGGGGTAACCTGGGTGTCAATTTTATAGATGTCAATGGTTTTGCCGATATCCCGCTTGGCAACAGATCTTCTGTACAGGTCTCCGCGCGTAAATCGATTAGTGATCTTTGGGAGACGCCAACCTACTCCGAATATTTTAAAAGAATATCTCAGGAGACCGAAATAGATTCCAATATCGATCAGGTGGTAAATTCGGATATCAATTTCGACTTTTATGATACCTCTTTAAGATGGCTTTATTCCCCGTCGGATAAAGATAAGATCCAACTAAATTTTATACTTACCAATAATAATCTCGGTTTCGATGAGAATGCGCTTTTCGAAGGAGAACCCCAGACACGTCAAAGCAATATAGAACAGAACAGTATAGCTGGCGGGATACGATACGAAAGACAATGGAGTAAAACATTCAGTAGCCAAATCCAGGTGTACAATACCGATTATAAGTTAAAGGCCATTAATGCCAATATCCTGAACGATCAGAGGTTCCTGCAGGAAAATACAGTGTCTGAGACAGGAATATTGGTTAACACTCGCTATCAGATAAACGAAAATCTCTATTGGAGCAACGGTTATCAATTTATTGAAACAAAGGTTTCGAACCTGGACGACGTTGACAATCCTATTTTCAGGAACCTAGTGGGCGAGGTTCTCCGTATTCATGCACTTTTCAGCGGAATTGACCTGAGATCGGCCAATCGAAGCCGCCGTCTAAATCTCGGTTTGCGCTATAATTATATGGACAAATTTGGCAAATCTATCCTGGAACCAAGAATCAGCTATAGCCAGCGCTTGGCCAGGGGACTACACTTAGAGATACTTGGTGAATTCAAACACCAAAACACTTCTCAGGTTATCAATTTTCAAAATGACTTTTTAGGTATTGAGAAAAGGAGATGGCAACTATCGAACAATTCCGAGATTCCGGTAATTGAAAGCAGGCAGGGATCGGCCGGGTTGAGTTATTCGAAAGATGGATGGCTGATCAATGCAGTAGGCTACTACAAGGACGTAAATGGAATTACCACCCAAAGCCAGGGGTTTCAAAATCAATATGAATTCGTCAGGACATCAGGCAATTATCACTCAAAAGGAATCGATTTTTTGGTCCGGAAACAGATCAGCAGACTCAATACCTGGCTGAGCTATAGTTATCTGCAAAGCGATTACAAATTTGACGCTCTTCCGGATATGCAATTTCCGAGTAATTTCGATATCACCCATGCCTTAACCGCCGGGGTTGCCTATAATACAGGAGCACTGGGGTTATCGGCGGGTATAAACTGGAGGACGGGGAAACCCTATACCACACCAGACCCGATACAACCTGTGGTTGATGATCAGATCAATTATCTCAATGCCAACAATGCACGATTAGAAGATTATCTACGGGTAGACCTTTCGGGTTTGTATGAATTTTCACTGGGCCAGCAAAGCAAGGGTCAGGTAGGACTCTCTGTCTGGAATCTCCTGGATCGTGTTAATCCTATCAATATATTTTACAGAACGACACCTGAAGGCGAAGCAGAACAAATTACCGAAACCTCCCTGGGGATTACCCCGAATGCCGTTTTCAGATTCTATTTCTGAGATTAGTACTATCTTTCCATTCGCAGGGGGCCAATGAATTTATCGGTATTTAGCCTTGTTGAATCATCGGAGTAATATGAGGAATTCCACCAGGGAACATTGGGGTATATTGGTCACCAACCAGTCTGATAGGAAATCGCTTATCCGAGATTTGATATCCCCTCATCGGGAGAAACCTTTGGGCTTCGAAGTCCTTCAGGGCAAAAAGGGTGCTTTGTTCTCAAAACTGGAGCTCGACAAGCTAATCGAGGAAGAAGTGAGGCACGATATAAAATTGCTGACCTCACATACCGATCAAAGTTTACAATCCTTTTCGAGCGGAGAGCGAAAAAAAGCACTTTTTCGTTACCTGATGCGACAAGGGCCAGATTTTTTGATCCTTGATAATCCTTTTGACCACCTGGATCGTGAAACCCAGCAAGAGTTCAGGCAAATGCTGTTCGAGCTATCGGATCATACCCATATAATACAACTTACCAGCAGGTCGGCAGATTTTTTGTCCTTCATCGATCCGATAGGCATACTTCTGACCGACCAGGTAAAATGGGTAGCTTCCTTAGATAATCTCGGTGATTTTATGACTGCATTCCATGCTACCTCTGATGCAAGAATTCCGGCGCCACCCGAAACGATCACTTATGACAAAGAATATCTTATACGGCTTAAGAATGTCGATGTCAGCTATGGAGAGAAACCAATTCTTCATCAGATCACATGGGATATAAAACCCGGTGAATTCTGGGAATTATCGGGCAAAAACGGCAGTGGGAAGACCACAATATTGTCTATGATTACGGGAGATAACCCCAAAGGATATGGCCAGGATTTGTATTTGTTCGGCCAAAAAAAAGGCAGCGGGGAAAGCATCTGGGATATAAAAAAGAATATCGGGTATTTTACCCCGGCCATGATCGATCGTTTTCGCGGATATCACAGCCTTGAAAATATGCTTATTTCGGGCATCACAGACTCCATTGGGCTATATATTGTGCCTAGCGAAGGTCAGAAACGCCTGGCGGCGGCGTGGCTAGAACTGCTGGGAATGTCCCACCTTAAAAACGATTATTTTCACAAACTTAGTACTGGTCAGCAACGCCTGATTATGTGTGTACGGGCCATGATCAAACATCCACTACTGGTAATCCTGGATGAACCCACCGCCGGGCTCGATGACGCCAGTAGTGAATTGATAATATCGCTTGTAAATAAGATGGCCCGGGAAAGTAGAACTACCTTGATTTTTGTATCGCACCGAAAGGAACCTGGGTTGAAAGCCAAAAATATATTTCAGCTCAGCATGGCTACCACGGGCTCCACCGGCAAGCTGATCCGAAAATAGTTTCGGCCATCAAACAATCGATCTAAACCACAAAAAAAAACCGCCTGAGATGATCACAGGCGGTAATGATTCTTAGAATATCAACCTATGCCGTTGCCGTGTTGAGTATTTTTTTCTTTAAAGTATCGAACATCACAGGTGTCGCGATGAACAACGAGGAGTAAGTACCCACGATCACACCAACAATCATTGCGAACATAAATCCTCTTAAAGACTCACCTCCGAAAATGAAGATAGCCAAAAGTACCACCAAGGTGGTCAGCGAGGTATTCAGTGTACGACTGAGTGTACTATTGAGTGCATTATTGATGTTCTGCCCTCCTTTCCAGCCTTTCTCACCTACCATTTCACGAATACGGTCGAATACGACCACCGTATCGTTAAGCGAATAACCAATTACGGTTAGTATTGCAGCGATAAATGCCTGGTCGATCTCCATGCTGAAAGGCATAATCTTACTGGTAAGTGAAAATATCCCAAGTACGAATAATACATCGTGGAATACCGCGGCTACGGCACCCAATGAAAACTGCCATTTACGGAAT
Source organism: Flavobacteriaceae bacterium (assembly GCA_965212205.1). GTDB lineage: Bacteria > Bacteroidota > Bacteroidia > Flavobacteriales > Flavobacteriaceae > JAHEJJ01. The sequence goes on along the minus strand of CBDBUX010000011.1, from coordinate 313,285 downwards.
CTCAGGAGGATATATAGAAACACCACCGCCAGCGAACCTACAATAGCCCAAACGGCGTTCTTCTTAATATCATCGGCTATAGTGGGGCCAACTTTTCTGTATTTTAAAACGCCGATATCTCCTGTTGAACCTCCGGGGATAAACTCTTCATAAGTGGTACCATCGGGCAGGTACTTTTGAAGAGAAGTAAACAAGATCCCAAGTATTTCGTCGTCTACTTCGGTACCCTGTACATCTACCTTGTATTTTGTGGTAACCATTATCTGATTAGCATCTCCAAAGGTTTTGGCGCTGGCACTTCCTAACGCATCGGTTAGTTCATTGGTGATTTCTGATGGATTAACAGGGTTCACAAAACGGATCTGATAATTCCTTCCTCCCACAAAATCTACGCCCTGATCCAGACCCTGTGTAATCAAAGAAAAGACTCCAAAACCTACCAGGATCCCGGAGATCACATAAGCGATCTTTCGTTTACTCAGGAAATTGATATCGAGGTTTCTAAATAAGTTCTTTGTGATATTCGTAGAAAACTGCAAGCTTCTCCCTCGCTTTGAAACATACCAATCGACCAGCAGTCTGGTGATAAATATGGCGGTAAACAATGAGGTAAGAATACCGATGATCAAGGTGGTGGCAAATCCTTTGATCGGCCCTGATCCAAATACCAGCAAGATCAATGCTGTTAGGCCGGTTGTGATATTGGCATCGAGAATAGAAGACAGCGCATTGGCAAAGCCATCGGAAATAGCCTCTCCTTTTCCTTTCCCTTTTACGATCTCTTCCTTAATACGTTCAAAGATTAGCACGTTAGCGTCAACAGACATACCAATGGTAAGCACGATACCCGCAATTCCTGGTAAGGTAAGAACAGCTCCGAGGCTCGACAGGACGCCAAAAATCAGCACGATATTAAATACCAGTGCGATATCGGCAAATATTCCAGCCTTGCCATAGTAGAATATCATCCAGATCAACACAAAGACCATGGCGATGATAAAGGACATAAATCCACTATCGATAGCTTCCTGGCCTAATGACGGTCCTACAACAAAGGAATCGATTATTTCAGCCGAAGCAGGTAGCTTACCTGCCCGCAAGACATTCGCTATATCTTTGGTCTCATTTACGGTAAAAGTCCCAGTAATTTCGGAACTACCTCCAGAAATTCCTCCGGGTTGAGATACGCCGGGCGCTGTATATACTTTATTATCAAGAACAATGGCAATCCCTGTATTATTCAGGTTGGCTTCATTGGTAAGTTTTTCCCATTCTTTGGCCCCTTTTACATTCATATCCATACCCACGGCCGGCCTGTTGAACTGATCGAACTGATCGCGTGCATCACTAACCACATCACCGCTGATCCTGGGATTGTTATCCCTGTTGGATTTCAATGCATAAAGCGCAGCAACTTCAGAGTCTTTTGTTGGCCGCTCCCACAGGAATTTGGTGAATTGAACTTCGTTAGGCAAAAGACGCCTTATTTCGGGCATCCTCAGCCAGGCACCTACTTCTGCTGTATCTTTTATGGCAGCAATGCCCACCGAAAAACCAGGGCCATTGAGTTGTAATTTTTCGAAGAGCGGGTTGCGCTCCTGGGCAAGGTCGAGTGAGTCCTGAGTCACATCTGAAAGCAATGAATCGATTTCAGATTCTTCCTTCACCTCTTCTTCGGGCTCCTCGACAATATTTTTAAGTTCATTGTTAACCGCTACAAAATAGCTGATCAGACTTTGATTTCCGGGTTCATATGTCTCCCAGAATTCGAGCTGGGCTGTACTGGATAGCAGGTCTTGTGCTCGGGCAATGTCGCGGGCTCCTGGCAATTCAACCAGAATACGCCCTGAACTCCCTTCACGCTGTATGTTTGGCTGGGTAACCCCGAATCCGTCGATCCTTTCGCGAAGCACCTCAAAAGCAGACACTACAGATTCATCGATCTTCCGGCGAATGATGGGTTTTACCTCATCATCGGTCATTTGGAAATTGATCTCATCGCTCAGGCCTTTGTTGGCAAAAATATCCGGAGAGGCAAGCTTGGTGTCGCCTTTGATATTATCGAAAGCATCGAAGAACAAATTCAGGTAAATGTCATCGCTGTCTTTAGAAGCAAGGTCTGCATCGGCCAATGCTTTATTGAAGACCGGGTTTTTAGTATTGTTGGCCAGTCCTTTAAGGATATCCTTAACCGAGATTTGCAGGGTAACATTTATCCCCCCTTTCAAATCGAGTCCTTTGTTCAATTCCTTTTTCTTGGCATCTTCATAGGAAGTATATCCGAGTATGGGATTTTTACCGATAGAATCCAGGTACTGGGCTTCCATTACCTCTCTTTTCGCTACATAGTCTTCCTCTGTGGCCTCGATGGACGCTGCTGCAAAAGCTTCTGCATCTTTCTCTAATTTACTTGTTATAAAGGTGTAGGATAGTTGATAAATACTGACCAGACCGAACAACAAAGCAAAAAGCTTTATAAGTCCTTTATTCTGCATAGGTTACTAAATTTTTTGAAGGTATTCGCAAATAGCGTGCAAATATATCATTTCCCTTAGGAACAGACAATTTATTTACAGCATTTGTCCGGTATTTGTGGCTGCAAAACCACCTGGCAAAATCGACGATTCACCAGGTGGTTTACGGTTCTCCGGTTAGATTGGAAATAAATTTATATTACTACTAATCAGTTATTTAACAGTGCATTTACATTGCGCACTGCTGCAGCACTTTCCTGCATTTTAGCATTTTCGTTATCATCAAGTTCGATATCGACAATACGTTCAATACCATTCTTACCGAGTACAACAGGTACCCCCAGGCAAATGTCTTCCAAGCCATATTCTCCTTCCAACATCACAGAGCAGGGAAACATTTTTTGGAGGTCACAGCCTATGGCTTGTACCAGGGCTGATACGGCTGCACCTGGTGCATACCAGGCGCTTGTGCCCAGTAATTTTGTCAGGGTTGCTCCGCCTACCTTGGTGTCTTCCACCACTTGTTGAAGGCGGTCACCAGATAGGAATTCTGTAACTTTTATGCTATTTCGGGTAGCGTGTTTTGCTAATGGGATCATCCCGGTATCACTATGTGCACCTACCACCATTCCGTCGACATCTGAGATAGGAGCTCCGAGTGCTTCGGCCAGACGATATTTGAATCGTGCACTGTCTAACGCACCACCCATACCTATGATTCTGTTCTTGGGAAGGTTCGTCACCTTATGCACCAGATACGTCATGGTATCCATTGGGTTGCTTACCACAATCAGGATCGTATTGGGTGAATGCTCCAAAAGACTTTCGGCAACACTTTGTACAATACCCGCATTGATCCCGATAAGTTCTTCCCTTGTCATTCCCGGTTTTCTGGGAATACCTGAAGTGATAACCGCAATATCACTATTGGCAGTTTTCGAATAATCTCCGGTGGTCCCGGTAATTTTGGTGTCGAATCCGTTTAAAGAAGCTGTTTGCATCAGGTCCATGGCCTTGCCCTCTGCAAAACCTTCTTTGATGTCTAATAAAACCACTTCGGAAGCAAAATCTTTGATGGCGATATACTCTGCGCAACTGGCACCTACAGCACCCGCCCCAACTACAGTAATTTTCATATTTATTCTATTTATTTTATTGATGGATAAGCCCGCCAAAATTACTGAATTTTAGGCGAAAAATTGCGGGTTTGGACGTATATAATCATTAAAAATTAGGTGCTTTTTAAGGGCCGATATGTTAAAAAAGAATGCACTTCAACGAAGAATTGGTCGTAGAAGTGCAGTACATCGAAAATTGGCAATAGTTCTGCACGGGACGGCGTTAATGAAAATACCCAAATCAAAAGTTACCAAAATTGAAAAAGCTCTTATGTTTATTGGCCATTATTGCTATAATTTCAGCGAGTAACTGTTCGAGGATTCCTGAGAACAACGATCCGATTATCGGAATCTGGAATCGAGTCGAATTAAATGCTGAAGAAAACATTACCCACCAGGAATGGATTTTTAACGACGCCTACCTGGGCAGGTATCACCTTTATATCGATAATAGCCTTGAAATAAAAACCGATTTTAGCTGGTCTCAGGAAAAAGGTTTCTATACCATTTCCTATCCCGGAACTGATATGACCAATGATGTTGTGAGTATGAAGATGGAACAGAGCATCGAAGTTCTAGAGGACAATCAAGGAAAGATCCTTGCCCAGCGAGAGTAGCCCCTTAATTTTTCCATATATTGTTAAAAGCAGTCTTTGTAATGAAGGCTGCTTTTTTTTGATATTCAGATCTTTACCTGAATCCGAAATTTATTCCAAAGGAAAGGTTATTGAATTCGCCCAGGGAATAATCGGCGTGTAGTCTGAAAAATCCTAGTTTCAATTTAGCACCGACATTTCCCACTACCCCACTCGCCTTGGTATTTACGCTGAAAGGATCTATATAGGTTTCCTGAAGCGGGCCAGACTGAACGGTATATGTTCCCAACACGTCGGTATCGGACTTGCCAGACAGATATCCCAGTCCGCCATAAAAATTGATCACCGGAAGCCGCGTAGAAACCACCGCCTGAAAGACCCACGAATTGATGGCCATCTCTAATCGCTGATCAGATCCGGCGATAAAACTCGAATCGGTAAGATCATATTTTCCATCAAAATGCGTATACCCGATTACCCCTGAAATGGCTATTGGTAACACCTTGTCGGCCGGCAGGTGTTTGGTGAATTCATGTTGGAGGCCGAAACCATAAAAAGATATTCGGGCATCATCTGTATTTATAGGAGGAAGGAACCTTGCCTTCACCTCGGTTGCTTTGATAAGCCCCACACTGGCCTGAATATAGCCCGATGGAAGAAAGTTCAAGCCTTCACCGGCCAAACCTGAGGGAAGTTCAAATTCCTCGCGAAGCAGTCCGGTTTCATCTTCAACAAAAACCAGGACCCCCTCAATATCTCCTAAGGCAGAGGATACCGGCTTGGATGGGCTACCATCTACAAATTGCAGATTTTCATATTCCGCAGTGTTAAGTATAAATTGCTTTTTGTCTTCCTTATTTTTAAAAAAGGTAAGATTACCGATCAGGGAGATCTCGAAACCCCCCAAGGGTTTTGCATCGGCTGTATTGTACCAGCTCCCAGACACCCCATAAATTATTCCTTCTGAGGCAGGTGCAAGGTAATCGTTGGTGTATCGCTGGGCATCCTCTATTCCGGCCAGCAACAGGTCATCAAGGCCAGACTGTGCAGAAAGAGTTCCCAGGCTGCTGAAAAATAAGGCAATTAATATACGTTTCATCGCTTATAATTTGCCTAAAACTAAAAAACCCCGACACGAATGTCAGGATTTTGTTGTGAAACGGGAATTCTTATGCATCAATGTTCGCATAGACGGCATTTTTCTCGATAAATTCTCTCCGTGGAGGCACTTCATCGCCCATCAGCATGGAGAAGATCCTGTCTGATTCGGTAGCATTTTCTATGGTCACCTGTCTTAATGTTCGGAAATTAGGATTCATCGTTGTATCCCATAGTTGTTCCGCATTCATCTCACCAAGACCTTTATATCGTTGAATGGACACTCCGCCACCGAATTCCTCAGCGATGGTGTCTCGTTCGCCATCATCCCAGGCATAACGTTTCTTACTGCCTTTCTTTACAAGATATAGGGGTGGTGTGGCGATATAAACATGCCCTTGTTCTATAAGCTCCCTCATATAGCGGAAAAAGAAGGTCAGGATCAGGGTTTCGATATGACTGCCGTCTACATCGGCATCACACATAATAATCACCTTGTGATAACGCAGTTTTTCGAGATTCAGGGCCTTGCTGTCTTCTTCGGTTCCAATAGTGACCCCTAATGCAGTATAGATATTTTTGATCTCCTCATTCTCAAATACTTTGTGCTGCATGGCCTTTTCCACATTGAGGATCTTTCCTCTGAGCGGAAGGATGGCCTGGAAGTTCCTATCCCTGCCCTGTTTGGCTGTACCCCCTGCGGAATCACCCTCAACAAGGAATACTTCACATAAGGCTGGATCCTGTTCGGAACAGTCTGAAAGTTTTCCGGGTAAACCTCCACCCGACATCACATTTTTCCGCTGCACCATCTCCCGTGCCTTGGTGGCAGCATGGCGGGCCTGTGCGGCTAGGATCACCTTCTGAACGATCGTTTTGGCATCATCAGGATGCTCTTCAAGGTAATTGGTCAGCATTTCAGAGACCGACTGGCTTACTGCAGAAGACACCTCGCGATTACCCAGTTTGGTCTTAGTTTGACCCTCGAACTGCGGTTCGGCAACCTTTACAGACACAATTGCCGTTAGTCCTTCACGAAAATCGTCTCCGGAAACTTCAAATTTCAATTTATCGAGCATTCCCGAACTGTCCGCATATTTCTTCAGTGTAGTGGTAAGTCCTCTTCTAAAGCCCGAAAGATGCGTTCCTCCCTCATGGGTATTAATGTTGTTCACATAGGAATGCAGGTTCTCTGTATAGCTGTTGTTGTAGATCATGGCTACCTCAACAGGAATACTGTTTTTTTCACCCTCCATGGAGATCACCCCCTGGATTAAGGGCTCCCGGTTACTATCGAGGAATCTTATAAACTCTTTTAGCCCTTCTTCCGAGAAAAACGACTCAGAAACAAAAGCACCTTCCTCATCTTTTTGCCGCCGATCCGTGATGGAAATGGTCAATCCTTTGTTGAGATAGGCCAGTTCGCGCATTCGGTTAGCCAGGGTTTCATAACTGAATTCTATGGTCTGTGTAAAAACCTCCACATCGGGATGAAAGGTGACAATAGTCCCTCTTTCTTTAGAGGTCCCGGTGCTTTTTACCGGATATAATGTTTTACCCCTTTGGTATTCCTGTTCCCAAATCTTCCCGTCTCGGTGCACTGTAGCTTTCAAATGGTCTGAAAGTGCATTCACTACCGAAACACCAACACCATGCAATCCTCCGGAAACCTTATAGGAATCTTTGTCGAATTTACCCCCGGCACCAATTTTGGTCATAACCACTTCCAGGGCAGAAACACCTTCTTTCTTGTGTATATCTACAGGGATTCCCCGCCCATTATCCTGAACGGCAACGGAATTATCTTCATTTATGGTGACATGGATGGTATCGCAGTGCCCACCCATGGCTTCATCGATGGAGTTATCGACTACTTCATAGACAAGGTGATGCAATCCCCTTGTGCCTACATCGCCAATGTACATCGAGGGGCGTTTTCTGACATGTTCAATCCCCTCCAGCGCCTGAATACTATCCGCTGAATATTGTTTCTTATTTTCGGCTTCGCTCATATAATAAAATAGCTCTTAGTAATATTAATTTTGCAATCTTACAAATATACGGAATACCCTATGGAATATAGCTTTTTGGCACTTTTTTAGCATTTAAGTTATTAACAATATTTGTGGAAAAATCAGCAGGGAAAATTCCTCATTTATAAAGCATCATAATTCTTAAAATCAGGGTTTTCCCTGAAGAAGAGTTTCGGGTATAACCTCCTAAACTATTTTTGTACCTTTTGGGTAGCTTGGCATGCATTTAGACCATTAATTTCTTTCTATGAGAATTCCTTTGCTGATTCTTGCCGTGATCCTTATACAGACCTTTACTTTCGGTCAGAATAAAGAAATAGATAGTCTGCTGAAACTGACAAAATCCGCCGTCGATTCGCCAGGTCTGGGCTATGCTCATGGTCGACTTGCATGGCTTTTGATGTATAAAGACCTGGAGGGGTCTTTTGCGCATAACGATAGTGCCATGCGTATTTATAAGAACTTATCCGACTCCAAAAACATCGCCATAAGCCATTATAAATATGGAGTGCTTCACCGAACGCGGGGCAACTTCAGCCAGGCTTTATCTTCCATGGAAAAATATAGAGATTATGTGGCAGAGGCACGGGATACATTCGGACTGGCAAATAGTTTGTTTCAACTCGGAGTAATCCTTCATAAAATGGGAAACTCGGAAAACGGCCTTGAAAACTATTATAAGGCCCTTGACATATATGAGGACAGACAGGATTCCACAGCTATGGGATTCACAATGAATAGCATTGGGATAGTCTATAAGGATCTCAGGAAATATTCTGATGCCATCGAAATCTATAAGCAGGCTATCGCTATCCATGAAAAACGACAGGACTCCAATAGATTGGCCGATGCACATCACAATCTGGCATCGGTATACCATAAACAAAAGGACTTTGAAAATGCACTGGATCATTATTTCAAAGCGAACAATCTCAATACCGGCAATGGAAATCAATGGGGCCTGGCCATAAACTACTCAGATATTGGTAGTGTTTTTATGGAGCAGGAAGAGTATGTAAAAGCTATCGAGTACCTCAATCTTGCCTATTCGATCCAATTGCAAAATAATTACACCAATGATTTGGCCCTCACTATGGCCAACCTGGGTGAGGCCTATTTAAGGTCAGGTGCATATAGTAAGGCTGAAGGATATCTGAACGAGGGTATCGCCCTGGCCGGTGTTTCCAAAAAAGTTAGGCGCGAATTACATCACAATCTTTTTGAATTTTACGAACAACAGAAGCGGTATAAAAAGGCGTTGGAACACCATAAATTATTTGTTGTACTTAACGATAGCCTTCTTGATGAAAAAAGTATAGAGAGCATCAATGCACTTCAAATTCGGTATGAAACAGCTAAAAAAGATGCAGAACTGACCCGCCAACAATTGCGGTTAAGGGATACAGAGAATACGCTCCTGAAAACTGAAAATAAAAATAAACTCGCCATAGCCGGTGGGCTCCTATTGCTCTTTATCAGTATTGCAAGCCTGTTCTATTTCCGCCAAAGACAACGATTAAAATCTCAGGAAATCACCAGATTGAAAACTCAGCAAGAGGTATTGAAATTAGAAGCATTAATTCAGGGAGAGGAAAAAGAGCGGGTGAGACTGGCACAAGATCTTCATGATGGAATAAACGGCGATCTGGCGGTCATCAAATATAAGATCAGTTCCCTGGACCCTCAAAAGTTCGAAAAAAAGCAACGAACGGCCTTTGAGGAGGCCATCGCGATGCTCGACAATGCCGTGGAGCAAATTCGCAGGATTTCTCATAATCTTGCCCCTCCGGCCCTGCATAATTTCGAATTGGTGGAGGCCATCAGGCAATACTGTGTAAAAGTGGCATCGGCCAACCCGACATTAAAGATCAACTTTCAGTATTTTGGTGAAAAGCTTAAACTCGATAAAGAGACCGAAACGGCAGTATATAGGATGGTGCAGGAGCTTATCACCAATGTGGTAAAACACGCTCAGGCCAGCGAAGCGCTGGTACAGATCAATCATCGTGATGACATATTACATATTACCGTGGAGGACAACGGAAAGGGTTTCGATATCGAGCAGGAAAGTACTGGAATTGGTATGCAAAACATTCGTTCTAGAACTAACTATCTCAAAGGGGATCTGGATCTCGATTCAGGCCCCAATGGAACCACGGTACAGATCGACCTGAAACTTAAAAAATCTTAGATAAATGATTAAAATCGCCATCCTAGATGATCACCCAATGGTATTAAAGGGCATTGAATCGATGCTGGAGGACAGTCAGGATATGGAGTTGACCGATCTTTATGATCGCCGTGCGCTTCTTCTCGAGGGTTTAGAATTGCAAATCCCAGATATATTGTTGCTCGATATCAATATGCCTGATGGCAGTGGCTTGGAACTAGCCAAAGAACTCCACAAATCCTATCCGGATCTTCGCATCATCGGCTTGTCGAATTATAGTGAACCGGGTTTTATCAAAAGCATGCTTAGGAATGGCGCCAGAGGTTATCTGCTAAAAAATACGGGGAAACAGGAACTCAAAAAAGCAATCACCGCTGTCTACAAGGGCGAAATATACCTGCCCAGAACGGTCAGAGACATACTACTTAGCGACAGCATAGGCCATCAGCCTGGCACTTCATTTATTCCAAAGCTTACCCGGCGCGAGAAGGAAGTGCTAGATCTCGTTGCCAGTGAACACACCAATTCTGAAATCGCAGAGAAGTTATTTATCAGCTCTAAAACTGTAGAAAGCCATCGCAACAATCTACTTCAGAAACTCGGGGCCCGCAATACCGCCGGCCTCATTAAATCGGCTATGGAAAAAGGCCTGATCAGCTAATTCTGCTATAATGCATAGCTCCCCACTGAGTGTTTCAGGGTTTTCCCCCATTTTTAAATTCCCATAATTCGCCCGATGCCCGGGGTATGTTTCTTTCGGAATTTTCGTGATATAATTTAAAACGCAATATTATGAAAACCGAAGTATGGCTTTTGACGGCCCTGATCATCCTGGCAGGATGTAGTAAAGATGAAGAACCTGAACAGCTAAACCGGGCACCAGGCACGTTTTCCGTGACCACCTTAGCCTTGGAGAATTCGGCCACCATCAGCTGGTCTAAAGCGGTAGACCCCGATGGAGATGCGGTGGTGTACACGGTAACCCTTGAAAATGAAACGCTGGTATCGGGCAGCAACAGTCTGGAGGTTAACAAAACCGGACTCAGCCCGGAAACTTCTTATTCCGGGAAAGTCGTTGCAAGCGATCCCGCAGGCCTGAGTTCCGAAAAGACTTTTAATTTCACTACCAGCAACACGCCTAACGCCTCCCCATCGGCCAGCGCACTGAGCAGTCCGGAGAAGGATGAGACCGGTGTGGTGCTGACACCCATTTTTGATTGGGAGTCCTCTTCCGATCCTGATGGCGATACCATAACCTATGATCTTTACCTCGATATGAACTCAAACCCCTCTGCTAAGGTCGGGACAGATTTATCGGATTCTTCATTCGAAACTACTAGCGCCCTATCATTGAATACCATGTATTTCTGGAAAGTGGTCGCCAAAGATGGAAAAGGAGGTGAATCGGTAAGTGAGACCTACACTTTTACCACGAATGCATCTCCGACGGCCATAACTCTAGAGATCCCTGCAAATAATGCCAAGAATCAGGATCCTGTAGATGTAAAATTTAAATGGGCAGTTCCCTCAGACCCTGATGGAGACCAGGTGGTTTTCGATTTCTACCTGGATAAAAACTCCAATCCGAGTACGCTTGTTCATTCAGATTTTACAGATCTACCAGTTAGTCCGACTTCCGAGCTGGAACCGGAAACTACATATTACTGGAGAGTAGTGGCTAAAGACGGGAAAGGTGGTAGCACAGAATCTGAGACGCGTTCTTTTACTACCAGAGCCTCATTGGCTGGTGTCCAGGCTACGAATGATGCCGGATTTGCTATACGTTACGGCCATACATCGGTGGTCTTCAATGGTAAGATGTGGGTGATCGCCGGTGTGGGAGGCGGCGGGACGATGTACAATGATGTTTGGTCGAGTAGCGATGGTGAAAACTGGACCGAGGAGACATCAAGTGCCTCATTCCTTGCCCGTACGGGTCATGCCAGTGTGATCTTCGACAATAAGATATGGGTAATAGGCGGCCGTCGTGGCAGTTCGGGCGGTACCGAACTCAACGATGTCTGGTATAGCTCAGACGGAGTAAACTGGACCGAGGCCACTGCCAATGCAACATTCGGAGGAAGATACATTCATAAGGTGGTTGTACTCAACGGTAAAATGTGGCTACTCGGTGGCAGGAACATTAGTTCCAGCTCTGTATTTGCCGAAGAAGTCTGGAGCAGTTCAGATGGAATAAACTGGGTACTTGAAACAGACACCGCAGGATTCTGCTGTCGTGGTTTCTCTGCCCTGGTCTTCAACAACCGTATGTGGTATATCGCCGGCCACTCCGACAATGTTTACAGCTCGACTGATGGCGTGAATTGGACCACTGAAACCAATCAGGCCGAATTTGGGGAAAGGCTGGTACAGAGCAGCGTTGTTTTTGACAATAAAATCTGGGTCATCGGAGGAAAGGATTCCGACAATATCAGTATCGAATACAACGATATCTGGTTTAGTGAAGACGGAATCACCTGGTTTGAAGCCTCAAAAGATGGGATATTTGATCCCAGGGGCTCCCATACTTCGGTGGTCTTTAATAACAAGATCTGGGTGATTGCAGGAGAGGAAAGTGGCGTGGGTACTCCATTCTTCAATGATGTGTGGTACCTGGAATAAACCATTAGAATTAATGTGAATATGGCAATCCCAGTCTGATCCCAGGATCGGCTGGGATTTTTTCACATAGTGCATTTTTCATGAACGATAAGGGTTTTCCCTGAAGGATAAAAACAAAGAATACTACTGATGTTTCCTTAACGATATAGAGGGAAATTACATTAGAATTCAAAAACGATTATCATGAAAACCCTAAGAGAACTTTTTCTGATCCTTGCATGCTTATTATTGCTATCAGCCTGCAGCAAAGACGATCCGCAGGCCCCTGTCGAGGTTGTCGAACAAAATAATACAGAGCAGGAAGTGCAAAACCGGGCACCCGAAGCACCTACGAATCCGACACCGGAAAATGGGAGCACCACGCCCGAATTTTTTGACCTGGTTTTGAGTTGGGAAGCATCGGATCCTGATAAGGATAAGCTTACCTACAACCTATACTTCGGGCCGGATGCTTCGGAACTCGAATTAATAGCACAGGACCTCTCCACAGCACAGCATACACTGGACCTGATCGATACTGGGCAAAATTATGTGTGGAAAGTAATCGCCAAAGACAAAGGTGGTTTAAAGACCGAGAGTCCCTTATTCTTCTTTGCTACAGATCAAAAGAAAATCACAGCCAACGTATTGCTGCTTACCCAACAAGAGGTAAACGATTTTGGCGCACAGGGCTACAATAAAATTGAAGGCGATCTGATCATAGGTAACAAAGATAATTCTGTGGATATTACCGATCTGACGCCACTGCGAAATCTAAACAAACTACAAGGTGATCTGGAAGTAGCCCAAACTGAGCTTACAGACTTCACCGGACTTGACCACCTGACCTCGATTTCAAAAAATCTGAAAGTTTTAATAAACCCGATACTACAAAGTTTAGAGGGTCTCGATCAATTACAGTCTACAGGAGGCCGACTTGTTATTGAGGGTAATGCTTTTCTGGGGGATATCGGTGCCTTGGCTGAGCTGGAAAAAGCTAATTCCGACCTGGTCATAAAGGGTAATCCTTCTTTGCAGAGCCTTAGAGGACTGGAAAACATAATCATGACTGGTTTGGATCTGGTAATTTCCAATAACACCACCCTTCGAGATCTGGATGCGCTGGAAAGCCTCTCAGAGGTAGGGGAAACGCTTCGGATAGAAGATAATCCTCTGCTCAGTTCACTCGAAGGGCTTAATTCACTTACAAAAGCCGGCTTACTAAACATCAATCAGAACAATAATCTGATAAACCTTACAGGTTTAAATCGGCTAAATACCGTAAGTCGTCTCGTAGTACAGGGCAATAACAAACTGGCAAATTTGGAAGGATTAGAGGGCCTCACCAGCGTCGCTGGTCAGTGTTTGATCAACTTCAATCCCAACCTGATCAGCTTAAGTGGGCTGCAAAATCTCAAAACGGTAAAAGGTGATCTGGTCATCAGTCGCTCGCCGAAATTAAAATCGATGGATGGGCTGGAGAACTTAAATTCTGTTGGAAAGGACATGATAATGCAGGAAAATTTCGATTTGGAAAACATCAAAGGATTTTCCAATCTCCAGAGTGTTGGCGGGACCTTCGCATTAGAAGACAACTTTATGCTTACGCAACTCCTCGGACTGGAAAAACTAATAAATGTTGGGAATGACATGATTTTTGAAACGAATTCGGGGCTTTACGACTACTGCAGCATCAAAAACTTGTTTGCCAATGGTAAGATCAATGGGGTCTTTGTGACCACTGGTAATCTATACAATCCCACTGAGAAGGATATGCGCGAAGGGGTCTGTACTCAAAACTAAGGGTTCTACAAGAATTCGATGCTGTAATTAATTTGATTTCTCGAATTGATACATACCGACGGATTCAAATAATATTCCTTATAGTTTTTGAGATTTGTTGAGACATGGAAAAGCTTTCCTTTGTACTTTTGCTTTTTCATTGATTTCACTCAGCGTTATGGCAGATTCCAGAACCGCGTCGATGAAGATCCTGTCGGAAATTCAGCGGGTCGTCGACATCCAAAGCAAGATCATTTATTTTTTACTCAGCATCATAGCTGCCGGAGGCATAACCTATTTGCTTTATGAGCCGGCCATGAACGAGGCGCAGCTTACTGTTCTCTTTGTACTTATCCTGGCCATCGGGCTATGGGTTTCTGAAGCGATACCCCCTTTTGCAGTGGGTTTGATGGTATTTGGCGGATTGATCTTTTCGATGAGCAATTACTACTACAAGGTGGATCCAGATAATGTTCGGGAACACCTTATAGAATATGTGAATTCCTGGTCGAGTAGTGTGATCTGGCTCATGCTGGGCGGCTTTTTTATCGCCGAAGCCATGAGCAAAACCAAGCTCGATCGTACGGTGTTCCAGATGTCGATCTCAAAGTTTGGTACCAAACCCAGGTATATATTATTGGGGCTGATGCTTACCACGGCCCTCTTTTCGATGATCATGTCGAATACGGCCACTACTGCAATGATGATCGCCTCGGTGATGCCATTTATCGGCACGCTTGATACAAAATCACCCTTTGCAAAGGCCATACTCATTGGAGTTTCCGGTGCTGCCTCCATTGGAGGCATGGGTACGCTGATTGGTTCGCCACCTAACGCGATCGCTGTGGAAGCCTTGAACAATCATGGTTATGCGATAGGCTTTCTGGAGTGGATGATGGTAGGTTTTCCTATTGCCATTCTTCTGACCTTGCTTTTCTGGTTTGCCCTGGCGCGTAAATATATTCCGAAGGAAAAACCGATGATTATAGAATTGGAAGATGTTTCCCTTAAGCCCTCCGATCCCAACTACAGATTCGAAAGGATCAAAAGAAGGGTGGTCCTTTCTGTATTAGGAGTTACCCTTTTGCTATGGCTTACCGAAAAGATCCATGGAGTACCAGCCGCTATGGTGTCCTTTCTACCTATTGTACTTCTTACCATGTCGGGGATCATAACCGGGGATGATGTAAGAAAGCTGCCCTGGGATACCTTGATGTTGGTGGCAGGCGGACTAACGCTGGGACTTGCTATAAAAGATACCGGACTGGCGAGTTATTATGTGGATAAGCTGGCCAATTTTGATCTTAATTTTTATCTGATCGTGATCGGTTTTGCATTTCTGACCGTGATCATGTCTAATATCATGAGTAATACAGCTACCGCTACCATCCTGATCCCAATCAGTCTGATCCTTGCCTTTGACAACCCTGTAATCCTGCCGCTGGTGATAGGATTAAGCGCGTCAACGGCCTTGTTCCTTCCTATTTCCACACCTCCGAACGCGATTGCTTTCAGCACTGGAAAACTGGAACAGAAAGATTTTCGCTTTGGCGGATTGTTTGCCGGATTCTTTGGTCCGATCATCATCACACTGTCTGTTTTCGGACTTGCCTGGTTATTTAAAATGATGGAATTATAATAAAAAAAGCACCCTTACGGATGCTTCATATTTCACTTTTCCTTCAAATACCTAAAGAATCAATAGTTCTAGCCGACATAAGCTTCTTCATGGACATTGGCCACTGCCCTTCCTGAAGGATCGTTCATATTTTTAAACGCCTCATCCCATTCGAGTGCAATCTTAGTACTACAGGCTACAGAGGGTTCCTGAGGCACACTTAAGGCCGCCGCATCGGAAGGAAAATGACCCTCGAATATACTTCTGTAATAGTACTCTTCTTTAGATGTTGGTGTTTGTATCGGAAAACGAAAACGGGCATTGGCAAGCTGTTCATCTGATATCTCCTTCTCTACAAGTTCCTTCAAAGTATCGATCCAGCTATAGCCTACCCCATCTGAAAATTGTTCTTTCTGGCGCCAGGCTACAGATTCGGGCAAATAGGATTCAAAAGCTTTACGCACCACCCATTTTTCCATGCGCTCACCATTTATCATTTTGTCCTTTGGATTCATCCTCATGGCCACGTCTATAAATTCTTTATCGAGAAATGGTACCCTGCCTTCAATTCCCCAGGCCGCCAACGATTTGTTGGCCCTAAGGCAATCGTACTGATGAAGCTTTACCAGTTTACGCACAGTCTCGTCGTGAAAATCCCTGGCACCAGGAGCCTTATGGAAGTATAAATATCCTCCGAACAATTCATCGGCCCCTTCGCCCGATAACACCATTTTGATCCCCATAGATTTGATCACCCGGGCCATCAGATACATCGGTGTTGATGCCCTAACCGTAGTAATATCATAGGTTTCCAGGTTATAGATTACATCTTTGATCGCATCGAGGCCTTCCTGTATAGTAAACTTGATCTCATGGTGTATGGTTCCGATATGTTTGGCCACCTTCTGAGCCGCTTCCAGGTCTGGTGAACCTTCCAAACCTACAGAGAAGGAATGTAGTTGCGGCCACCAGGCCTCCTTGGTATCATCGCTTTCAATCCGCATCTGGGAATATTTCTTTGCAATGGCAGAGGTAACCGATGAATCCAGTCCTCCTGAAAGTAATACCCCATAGGGAACATCAGACATCAATTGCCTGTGTACGGCAGCTTCCAGTGCATCTCTAATCTCATCAATGGAGGTTTCATTTTCCTTAACCGCCTCGTACTCCATCCAATCTCGACTATACCATCGCCTGAGTTCTCCGTCTGAAGAATGAAGATAATGTCCGGGAGGAAATACCTCGATCTTATTACATATTCCTTCCAGGGCCTTTAACTCCGATGCGACATAAAAGGTCCCACTCTTGTCCCAACCTATATAAAGCGGTATTATCCCCATATGATCTCTGGCGACGAAATACTCCTTCTTTTCCGAATCGTAAAGTGCGAAACCGAAGATCCCATTCATGTCGTCAAGAAAATCTGGTCCTTTTTCTTTGTATAAAGCCAGGATAACCTCGCAATCAGATTGGGTCTTAAAAGCATACTTGCCTTCAAAAGGTTTTCTCAGTTCCCGATGGTTGTATATTTCGCCATTGGCAGCCAATACCAGTTTCCCATCATCACTGAAGAGTGGTTGTTTACCCGAAGCCGGATCAACAATTGCTAATCGTTCGTGTGTCATCACAGCATATTCATCGGCATAGATCCCACTCCAGTCGGGCCCACGATGACGAACCTTTTTAGACATTTCCAGCAACTGGGGCCGTAATTTATCTTTGCTTTCCTTTATATCGAAGGCACATACAATTCCACACATAGTCTAAAATATTTCAATTTATATACAAATATGCGTATATAGTTATAATTATTAAATAAGATTAGGCATTTAGATTACTAATTGTAATTATGATTAATTATTTTACAATAAATAATAAGCATACTTATAGTTTGAACGGCAAATTTAGTACGAATTGTAAGTCGGGCAAATTTTAACGACTTTTTATCATAGCAGCAGCGTATAACTGCTTAGTTTTAACGCTTAAAATCGATCATTATGAAACACTATTTTGCACTTTGTGCTTTGGCCATTGCCTTAATTTTTTCAACAAATTCATTTGCCCAGGATTTTAGTGGGTTAGACAAGAGCCCGATGGATATGGCAACTTATCCTTCGAGCTATCGTGTATCCGAGAAGTTGGTCCGTGTGATCTATAGTCGACCTCAGCTAAAGGGACGTTCCATGTCGGAACTGGCTCCCTCGGGTAAGGTATGGCGTACCGGAGCTAACGAAGCAGTCGAGATTACGTTTTACCAGGATATGAATGTGGGAGGTACTGCAGTAAAAGCCGGTACGTATTCTATGTTTACTATTCCCGGAGATAACGAATGGACTGTAATTCTGAACTCTAATCTGAACCAATGGGGAGCGTATTCTTATGATGAATCTGCCGATGTGGCCCGGGTTATGGCTTCAGCAAGTAAAGGCAGTAAGACTCTTGAAGCCTTTTCTGTTGCGTTTAATGAAGTTGATAACGGCGTTCACATGATTATGGGTTGGGGCGATGTAAGAGTTGCGGTTCCCATGAGCAAGTAGATTTTTGCCCTTATAATACTAAAAGCCGGCAGTAAAGACTGCCGGTTTTTTTGACAAGTATTCCCATTAATCGGCTATCTGCCCGTCTATGTAGACTTGTTCTGCCCGTAGCTCCAGGATCTCCTCTTCCGGAACAGTCATGAGGTCTTTGTTCAGGACCACAAAATCGGCCAATTTTCCTACTTCGATACTGCCTTTTTCATCTTCTTCAAAATTGGAGTAGGCAGCCCAGATGGTCATCCCTCTTAAGGCCTCTTCCCTACTCAATGCTTCATTTTTTCGATATCCACCTTCCGGATACTGGTCTGTGTCTTTTCGTGCTACTGCTGCATAAAAAGTATGGAAAGGATTCACTTTCTCGACAGGAAAGTCTGTCCCCAGTGCAACAATTCCGGCACGATCTAACAAGGTTTTAAAGGCATACGCCCCTTTGATCCTTTCAGCACCCAGACGATCTTCGGCCCAATACATATCGCTGGTGGCATGCGTAGGTTGAACCGAAGGAATTATTCCATCTTCAAATGAATCGAAATCAGCGGGGTCTATTATCTGTGCATGCTCAATTTTCCATCTTCTGTCTTGTGTCCCTACGAGCGCTTTCTTATAGGCCCTTAGTACCACGGCATTGGCCGAATCACCTATGGCGTGGGTATTCATCTGAAATTCAGAATCGCTGATCCGAATGGCCATTGCTTCAATATCGGAAACAGGAGTAACCATTGCTCCGTAGTGTCCGGCAAGATCTGAATATTCCTTCTTAAGTGCTGCACCACGCGATCCCAGGGCACCATCGGCATAAACTTTTACGGACCGTACATTGAGACGATTTGTTTTAATTGGGCCTCTTGACAGGTAATTGAGATTCTCACTATTACCGCTAACCATCGCATAGATTCGGATGCTAAGCTCACCGGCTCGTTGCAGACTATCGATCAATGATATGATCTCCCATGGCAATCCGGCATCATTTACAGTGGTCAGACCGTTGTTAAAGCAAATCCTTTCCGCATCTTTTAGTGCTTGTATCCTGGCCTGAAGATCAGGCGCAGGTAAAGCGGCAGCAACCATCCCCATTGGGTTATCCACTAGTACTCCTGTTGGAATCCCCTCTTTTTTGATGATCTCACCACCCGATGCTTCTGTGGCACCATCTATTCCTGCCATCTCGAGCATCTTCCCATTGACCAAAAAGGCGTGGCCGTCTACGCGTTCTAAAACCACCGGGGTGTTGGGATAGAGTGAGTCTAGTTGTCGGCGTGTCGGAAATTCCTTGATCTCCCAGTCGTTCTGATCCCAGCCACGACCTTGGATCACCTTAAAATCGTTATTATCCGTCGCTTCTTTTAGCCTGTTTATGATCTCATTAAAACTTTTGGTTCCATTGAGATCAACGAGCTGTTCTGTAACCCCTAAGCCATAAAAATGACAATGGGCATCGATTAGTCCGGGTACGATAGTTTTACCTTCAAGATCGATAACCAGATCTGCGTCATAAGTGGCTAGCAATATTGAATCTGTTTTGATGGCGAGAAATTTGCCATCACGCACTGCCAGGGCATTTGCTTTTGAAAATTCCTCGTCTACGGTATAAATATTGGCGTTGATAACGATGAGATCTGCCTTTTCTTTAGCTTCTTCACAACTAAACAAAAGCAGCGCAATCATAAAAACAATGTTCTTCATGTGCTTAGGTTGGTTTGGCAAATAATGTTAGGGGAGATATCCGCGTATTGCTATACCGGTATTCCCCATAGAAGCGCCCACTGATTAAAAAGGCACTTCTTAATTATGTTGGTTTTCTCTTATATCTATTGTCAGTGCGGTTTCATTTTACCCATCTGACAAGGTAGTGCAATTTCTTCAATTGCCTATAGGGTCATCTTAATTCAAATTTGGCTTCGTATTATTTATTCTTGCCATTTGGTGTATCGTTTCTGTTTAGCACAAATTCGACTCTGCGGTTAAGTTTCCGGCCTGCATCGGTAGTATTATCTGCAATCGGGGTTTGGCCTCCATGTGCTCGCCAGGAGATCCGATCCTGGTTCAGACCCAGTTGTACAAGATATTGTACTACAGCCTTACACCGATAGCCGGAGAGGGCAGTGTTATAGGCAGGGGCGCCTACATTATCGGTATGCCCATCGATATGGATATGTAAATCGGAATATTTGTTCAGATAGTCGTATACCTTCCGGATATCCGACTTGGCGGTATCCAACAGAACAAACCGATCGAATTCAAATAAAACATTTTGAAAGCGATGCGTTGTATTCAGCGCCAGAGGTTCGGCGACTACCGGAACATCGGTTGTACCGGTATCTACCAGTTCTTTTTCAACAGGAACCAGGCTAAAGCTATCGATATAATAGTAAGCTCCTTTTTTCGCCGTTCTGATAGTTTCGCGTACGCGGGTTTTTACATTTGGCTTAAAATTGCCTATGATGAGGTATTCTTCGTTGCCCTTGGCGCGAAATTTAACCTCGAGTTTTACCCATTTTCGGGTCTGCTGCCAAAAGCCGTTTTTATTGATTTCAAAATAATTATAATTCCTGATCCCAGAAGCAAACCAATGCTTTTTAGACAATGTCTTTTTGGTTTCAATGTTCAGCTCTCTGTCGGCGAGTAAGACCCCTATCTCACGGATGGCAAAATCGGATCCCTCGGCACGGCTGATGTAGAATGTCAGGTAATATTCCCTGTCTTTTATCAACGCCCCGCCTAGCCTGGTCTGTAAATATTCCCTGTAATCCTGAGGGGCGTAAAGATAGAACCCGGCATATGCCGTACCACTCTGAGCGGGTTGTTTACCATTGAAATTTTCGGGCGTTCCCATTAATGGGCTACAACTATTAAAATAGTCTGTAGATCCCAGGGTTGGCGCGCTCCAGAAAACAACGTCCTGATCGAAGCTACCCAATTTGGTAGGACAGAGGTTGCATCGTTCAAAGCTGGCATTGGCAATGAGGTCTTGAGACCAGGAAGCATAAGTGATCAGCAAGAAAGAAAACAAAATACTATGTAGGTATATTTTTCGCATAAGCTGCTCCTTATACTATAATGCCCAAATTAATCAAATATTGCAAGCTGCTGTAAACCCGACGTTTAAAGGCAAAAAAAAAGGTCTATACGTACGCAGGAGCCCGATATGGATTAGCATTAGCCCTTGAGAAAATCAGATTTTGAACCCAAGTGGTCTTACATATCAAACTTATAGGTGAGCCCCGCCAGCAACTGAAAACCCTGAACACGGAAATTTGCCCAACGTTCGTATTGATTATTCGCCAGGTTATTACCCCTGACAAAGAGTGATAATTGCTTATTCATTTTATAGCCTACTTGAAGATTCGCATCGAAATAGCTATCCAGCGATAATAGGGTGGCCGGGAAATCGACCGGATCGGTATTTTCAAGGGCCACCGATGAGAAGTCTTCCCGCTCTCCTACATAAAACAGATTAGCCCCAACAGACCACTGTTCATTTATTTGGTAGTCGAGATAGAGAGACCCTTTTAATTCCGGTAAATTCCAGGCAGGATTATCGGTTTCGGTATTGTAATCATTAAATTCGCCGTTGATCCGCATCGAAAAACTGCGATTTACATCTATATTCAATTCCGCGAAAAAACCAACGGTTCTGATATCATCGTAAAACACCTGGAAAGAGTTTCCAAAATTATACCCTTTTTCATCTGTCCTGAAGGTGTTAACGGGGTTTAAAATGAATAACGGCCTCCTGTTTTCGGCCGAATAGTTCGCCCTTAGATTATAGCTGAGAAAAGGTAATAGCTGTCCGCGAAGTCCGAAAAAGGCATTGTATTGTTCATCTGTCGGCTCAATGGACAATGTTGGAGAAACATAGGGGTTGACGCCAACAAAGTCGTAATATGAATTTTGGTTTAACCCACCTTCAATCCCGCCATAGGCGATAGCATATTCATCACTGAGACGATAGGACGCACTCACAGAAGGGTAGATATAAAAATTGCTGTCGCTGTTCTGGGTTTCCAATCCGTACACCAAATGTGCGCCGAGTCTTAACACCCAGTCTTCTCTGAGGATTTCCACACTCGGAGAAAGGCCAAATTGCAGCTGGCCATAATCGATCATCGGGCTATTTATGGTATTGTTCAGCGAAGCATTGGCAAAACTTCCTCCTACATAGTCGAGCTTAACATCAACATCGAGTACGGCATCGGTTAAAGGCACCTCAATATTGGACTTTAGTACAAATCTGTTCTCTGCAGATTCTACCGCATCCCAAAAACGGCGATATAACAATTCTGCATTTTTAAACACACCATCTTCAAAAATAACTCCCCCAGACAGCTGAGCCTTAAAATAATTTTGTTTTTCATCTATACCGGCAATGGTAGCTTCATCAAATACTCCCTCCGGGAGTCCATACCAATTATATAACTTATGTTGTAATCCAAGCTTCGCATACCATTCCCAGTCCCTTTCCTTTTGTAAATAAGACCCGTTTAAATCGGTATCATAAAAATTGGCACTAAGCGGAGTGTTATCGATATTCCCCCGCGAGGAAAGGTGATTTAAGGCCAGATCGAACCGCTTGTCGCCCCGATCGAAATCCCGACTGGTGTGAAAATCCAGTAAGGCATTGCTGAAATTGCCCAATGCCGCCCTTACCGAGCTGTTATAGAGTTTTTCAGCCTTTGTTTTTTGAACTGGAGTGGCTTTTCCTTTTTCCGGACTGAAGGTAGAAGCCACCGGGACCGAAAAAATACTATAGTCGATCTCTTTCTTTTGTTGCACAACCGAGTCGTTGACAACAGGTACTGAATTTATCTTAAAGGCATCTGAAACCGACGGGGTATAAGATTTTACAACCGTCACCGTTTCGGTTCCAATATTCTCATCATCCTGAGCGCTGGCGTTACTCAACAAAAACAGGCACCCGATCAAAGCTAACAAGTATTTTTTCATCTTCAGTTCCTATTAATCTTGATTCGGTTCAACATCTGAA
Source organism: Flavobacteriaceae bacterium (assembly GCA_965212205.1). Classification (GTDB taxonomy): domain Bacteria; phylum Bacteroidota; class Bacteroidia; order Flavobacteriales; family Flavobacteriaceae; genus JAHEJJ01. The sequence goes on along the minus strand of CBDBUX010000011.1, from coordinate 290,274 downwards.
TTGCGCTGCGACTCCTTCGATTTAATCTTGCTGAGCTCCATCTCGGCCGTTTTAAGGATTTCAGGAAAATCTGTAAAATTTGAGATCACACTCTCCAGAATATAAGTTGCCTGGAAAGCATCGTCTAATTCATAAAAATTCTTTGCCATCAAAATCAACCCTTTGGCTCCCCATTCTTTATAAGCGGCATAATCTTTAACCAGATTTTGAATGGAGGCGTTAGAATCTTCGAAAGCCGCATCCTCGTGCTTAAAATAGGCTTCATAGTATAAGGCCTCTGCAGCCAAACTACCTTGTGCAATCTTAAGTACCTCGGCGTAGGCAATTTTTGCCTTGTTTTCATCCCCGGTGCGAATGGCCGACCTGGCGATCATCAGCTGAGCATCGCTTTTGATCCTGTCGTCTATGTTCGCGGTAGAAAGCACCTTTTCGGAATAAACGATGGTTTGCCGATCATCATTTTTTTGATAGTATGCCTTCATCAAATTAGACCTGGCGAATGTTATGTTCTGTTGTATCTCTGCCATTTCTTCCAGGCGCAGGAGGTATGGAAAAGCCTGATTATACTGGCCGGCCGAGACATAGATTTCGCAAATACGGGTCAGTGCCTGCTCGGAGTATTGATTATTCCCACGCTCCGACACATTTTTGAAATAGGTCAGTGCCTGGTTGGTATCTCCCTGGGCGAAAAGTAATTGGGCGAGTTGGAAGTTCGCTTCCAGGGCATGGATGCCATTAGGAAACTCTTCCACGTAGTTTTTAAGTCCCTTCAGGGCGGCAGCCGTATTTCCCTGCTGATATTTTTTATCGGCCGATTCGTAACTGGCCTGGTCGAGTTCGGCATTACTTACTTCAACGAAGTCGAGGTTTTTCACCCAACTGGCGTATTCATCTACACTGCCTATATCTACATAGATAAGCTTGGCGGTCTGAACGGCCTGTATGGCCTGCGGACTATCGGGGAAATCCCGGACTACAGTTTTCAATTTCGATAAGGCCTCCTCATTACGGTTCGCATTATAATGCACAAGACCTTGTCTCATTAACGCCTGGGGCACAAATTTGCTTTTTGTATGCGTGGCGATGAGCCTGTCGAAAGTCATCAATCCATTATTTTCCTCTTCGGCCCTCACATATGTGTTTCCAAGTTCAAAGAGTGCATCGTCTTGTAATTTTGAATTCGGATAGCGCGATACAAAAGATTTGAGTTCCTCTATTTTGGCTCTGATGTTTCCGATAAAACCTTGCGAAATGGCCATCTGATAAGAAGCATAATCCCTTTTTGCCCCGCGATTATCAACCACCTGTCTGTAGGCATCTATTGCAGACTGATAACGCCCCGTTACAAAATAACAGTCGCCCAATCGCATGGCAGCATCATTTTTCTTTTCCGGAAGTGCCGACGAGACGTCAAAAGCTCTAAAACTTTCGGCTGCTTTGCCATAATCTTTTAACTTAAAATAGGTATATCCCAGATTATATGCCAAATCGGGGAATTCGGCAGTATTGCGGGCTATTGGCATTTGCTCAAATGATCGAAAATCGTTTAATGCATCTTCGAAACGGTTCAAACGGTATAAAGCATCGGCTTTCCAATAAAGTGCCCTTGCCTTGTATAACTGATCTTCTGCAGAAGCCAGCGACTTTTCTAAAATATTTACTGCACCCGCAAAGTCATTATCGACAAATAACTCCAATCCCCTGTAAAAAGCTACTTTCTGAAAGGTAGTCTTGCTGGCATAGTCCCTGTTTTCTTCGAGCAAATCAAGGGCTCCTTTAAAATTTTTAGAGGTGATATACGAATCTACCAGCAACTCCTGGATCTCCTGCTGATATTTGTCAGCCGGATAACGATCCAGGTAGGATTTTAACACCTGGGGTACAGGTTCATATGCATTGCCGATCTCATAGCTCAAGCGGGCATAATTCAGGGCAGCATCCTGGGTAATACTTTCGGAAAACTCCATTTGCGAAGCATTTCTAAAAGCATTTAGCGCCTCTTGTTTCTTATCGAGTTTTAAATAACACTCGGCCAGATGGTAATAAGCGTTTTGAGAAACACTGTTGGTTCCTCCGATGATCTTATTAAACTGCTGTATGGCATTGGCATAATCTTCTTGCTTGTAATAGCAATACCCCAATAAATAATAATCCGTATTGCTCCATTTGCCCCGTTTGCCCTTATAGGCCTCGAGATATGGTATTGCCTCAGCATAACGAGCCAGGTTAAAATGACTCTCACCGATAATTTTATTGAGTTCAGATACTTCCCGCCTGTCTGATTTGGGCAGTTGCTGCACGGCCAGTTCGATGGCTTCTTCAAAATTTCCGAGCTTGAAGTTCATATCGGCCTGATAGTAGGAAAGCTTATCGGAAAGACCTTCCTGGTTGGTGATCTGGTCGAAACGTTCGTTGGCACCTTCGTAATCATCCTGTTGATATGCGATATAGCCCAGGTAGTACTTGGCCTGCGATCCATAGGTTCCTGAGGAAGAAACTTTCTGTAGATAACGCTTCGCTTCTTCCGTTTTTTTAGAAGCGAATAAGGAATAGCCCATATTGAAGTTGAAGCGTTCCTTTTCATTCTGGGTAACGGTACTTTGGTCTACCTTTTTATACCATTTAAGAGCATAAGGATACCGGCCATTTTCGAAATAGTAATCGGCCACATCAAGGAAGGCCGAATTCCTTTTGGTAGATGTGGGATACCGGGCTACAAATTCTTCCATAAGGCCGTCTGCACCAACCTGATTAAGCCTGATGGCAGCGTTAGCCGCATAATAGGCACTATTGGCCCTTATCTCGTCATCATTGGTTTCTGTGGCGACCTCATCGAATATAGCCTGAGCCGCCTGATACTGTTTATTATGATACAGTTCAAGGGCGTCCTGAAATTTTTTTTGAGGGTGTGTATAGATTTCCGTTCCCTGGGAGAATCCCTGGAATACCACAAATAGGAGTGCCAGAAAAAGCACGGTATTATTAATTCTCATGTGTTCTCGAGTACCGTATTTCTGTAGTTAACGTCAAATATCCCTGCTTGGTATGCCGAAATAAAAGAAAATTAGAGCCTCCCCGCTGCTGATAATGGTGAACTTATTACTTTTATATCAACAATTACACTATGGCCGAACCTGTATTATCCCTTAAATCTGTAGCAGTATTCCAAAAAGAGAACATGATCCTCAATGAAGTTTCGCTCGAGGTCAAAAAAGGAGAATTCGTATACCTCATCGGCAAGACCGGAAGTGGAAAAAGCAGCCTGATGAAGACCTTATATGCCGATTTGCCTTTGTTAGAAGGACATGGCCGCATCGTTGGTTTTAACCTAAAAACCCTACAGGAAAAGGACATACCCTTTCTCAGACGAAAATTGGGGATCGTCTTTCAGGATTTTAAACTCCTTCCAGACAGAAATGTGAATAGAAATCTTCTGTTTGTACTAAAGGCCACAGGCTGGAAAGATCCGGCCGGTATGGACTCTAAGATCGAAGAAGTACTGCAGAAAGTCGGTATGAAAACAAAGGGTTTTAAGTTCCCTCACGAGTTATCCGGCGGAGAGCAACAACGCGTGGCTATTGCCAGGGCTTTGCTCAACGATCCGGAATTGATCCTGGCAGACGAGCCTACCGGAAACCTTGATCCCCAGACCAGTGTGGAGGTCATGAAGGTACTGCAGGAGATCAATAAGAGTGGCAGAACTATAGTGATGGCCACGCACGACTACGCCCTATTATTAAAATACCCTTCCAAAACACTCAAATGTGATGGAAGTAAGGTATTTGAGGTCATTCAGAAAGCGGTATAACTCTTTATAGGTCTTAATAATGATCCGAAGAAAACATTCGGTAAAAAAGGATAAAAAAGCTCATCCCCTGATTGGGGCCTTACTCTTTCTGATCTCTCTTGTACTATTGCTCATTACCGGCCCCCTGGGCTTTCTCTATGGGATCTTTCATGGGCTGTTTAGCTCGGGTTTCAAGGGCGTCGGGGAATATTTTTTAAAAATTGCAATTTCAATCGATCAGTTGGGAAATGTGTTGATGCAGCACCTGCTCAATATACTTTGGATAAAAAAGGATGGTTATAAATTCGGCAATCGCGATGAAACGATATCCAGTGCCCTGGGAAGAAATAAAAAACTTGGTACACTAACGACCTTCGGCAGGTTTATCGATAGAATTTTGGATCTTATCGACCCCGATCATTCGTTGAATTCGATCGATTACTATATAGAACCACCGGAAGCTATGTCTGAAAAATAACGATAGGCCATGGTCCATATTAGACAGATTTTTTGCAGTGCTCCCCCAATCCTGACCTTGTGATAGATGGCTTTTCCCTGATAAATTCCATAGAAGTTAACCACTCTGGTAGCAGCGCAACATGAAAAAAGTTTTTTGTTACTTTTGCCGACATCTGAATATGACTATAAGAAAAACAGACCAATATATATGATCGTTCTTGGAATTGACATCGGAGGATCTGGCATGAAAGGCGCACTGGTAAATTCCCTGAACGGTGAATTACTCACTGAGCGATTTCGCATACCCACACCGGCATCGAGAAAGCCAGAGGCTATGGCCAGCGTATTAAAAGAAATTGTAGAGCATTTTGATCACCATGGACCGGTGGGTTGTGGATTTCCAACGGTTATAAAGCATGGGGTTTGCAAATCTCCGGGCAACCTCCACAAATCGTGGCTTGGCGTTAATGTTAAGGAATTGTTCAGCGATGCAACCGGATTACCGGTAACGGTAATTAACGATGCCGATGCCGCTGGTTATGCTGTTATGAATTACGGTATTGGAAAAGGTGTTGAAGGGTTCGTGCTGATGATCACCATCGGTACAGGGCTTGGCAGTGGTGCTTTTCTTAACGGCGAGCTGATCCCTAATTTTGAACTCGGCCAGATCCCTTACAAGAATTATAAAAAGATCGAAACCTGGGCTGCGTCTTCTGCCAAGGAAAGAGAAAACCTAAGCTATGACAAATGGGGGAAACGTCTTAATAAATTCCTTGAATTAGTAGACCTGCTTGTTTGCCCTGATATGATTATCCTCGGAGGCGGGGCTTCAAAACATTTTGATGAATATAGGCACCGGATCAAGATCGACACCCCTGTTGTGCCTGCACAATTCCGCAACCATGCCGGTATTATAGGTGCTGCCGTGGCCGCCCTGCATGAGGGGCCAAAGGACTAGATCATCATCCGGATTCCTTAAACTTTATTTCGCTTTCGGTCTACTTCTTTCAGGTGAATTTTTCGCAATCGTAAGTGTTTCGGCGTTACCTCTACATATTCATCTCTCTGAATATACTCCAGGGCTTCTTCTAGTGAAAACTTGATGGCCGGTACAATTCTGGCCTTTTCATCGGCCCCGGCAGAACGCACATTTGAAAGTTTTTTCGTTTTGGTGACATTAACCACCATATCGTCGCCACGACTATTCTCACCGATCACCTGGCCTTCGTAAATATCTTCTCCCGGATCGATAAAAAAGCGTCCTCTTTCCTGTAATTTGTCAATGGAATAGGGTATGGCTTTACCGTTTTCCATCGATACCAGAGATCCATTCTGACGCTGGGCAATATCGCCTTTCATCGGTTGATATTCCATAAATCGATGGGCCATTATTGCCTCGCCGGCTGTGGCAGTCAGTAATTGGTTCCTCAGGCCAATGATACCCCTGGAAGGAATCTCAAATTCACATAGCATCCGACTACCCCGTACTTCCATATTGGTCATGACGCCTTTTCTAAGGCTCACCATTTCGACCGCTTTTCCTGAAACTTCTTCCGGCAGATCGATGGTTAAGTGTTCCACCGGTTCACTCATTACCCCTTCCACGGATTTGGTGATCACCTGAGGCTGACCGATCTGAAGTTCATACCCTTCCCTTCGCATGGTTTCGATCAATACCGAAAGGTGCAAAACCCCCCGGCCAAAGACCATGAATTTATCGGCACTGTCGGTTTCCTCTACTCTCAGGGCCAGATTTTTTTCGAGTTCTTTTTCGAGTCGTTCTTTAATATGTCTCGATGTTACGTACTTCCCATCCTTGCCAAAAAACGGACTGTCGTTGATGGTAAAGAGCATGCTCATGGTGGGTTCATCTATGGCGATGGTTTTTAAGCCCTCCGGGTTTTCGATATCGGCAATAGTATCCCCAATGTCGAATCCTTCGAGTCCTACCAATGCACAAATATCTCCTGCAGAAACCTGTGACACTTTTTTACGCCCTAACCCTTCGAAGGTAAACAACTCCTTAATCCTCGATTTTACAATCTTACCATCTCTTTTCACCAGGGAAACCGGTTGCCCCTCACTGAGGGTACCTCTCTGCAAACGGCCAATGGCGATCCGACCGGTAAAAGATGAATAATCCAGGGAGGTAACCAATAATTGAGTGTTGCCTTGTGCCGGCTCAAATCCGGGGATATGCGTGATCACCATTTCCAGCAGCGGTTCTATTGAATCGGTTTCCTGCTGCCAGTCTTCACTCATCCAATTATTCTTGGCAGAACCATATACCGTAGGAAAATCGAGTTGCCATTCTTCGGCTCCAAGTTCGAACATGAGGTCGAATACCTTTTCATGGACCTCCTCGGGCTTACAGTTTTCCTTATCGACCTTATTGATTACAACACACGGCTTCAAACCGAGATCGATTGCCTTCTGAAGTACAAATCGTGTTTGTGGCATCGGTCCTTCAAAAGCATCGACCAGCAAGAGTACCCCATCGGCCATGTTGAGGACGCGTTCTACCTCTCCTCCAAAATCGGCGTGGCCGGGTGTGTCGATAATATTTATTTTGGTATCCTTATACTGAACGGATACATTTTTTGAAACGATGGTTATACCACGTTCCCGCTCCAGGTCGTTGTTATCCAAAATAAGTTCTCCCGTCTTCTCATTTTCGCGGAATAATTCGCAAAAATGAAGGATCTTATCTACCAGGGTTGTTTTACCATGATCTACATGGGCGATAATTGCAATGTTCTTGGTTTCAGACATGTCGCGTAATTAAGCCCGCAAAGATAGTGGGTATTTTCGAGAGTAGATCCGGATCGTCATTAAATTCACTTTTGCCAAATATCCATTCTGCCCCCGAAAGTGGAATCGCTCCAAAAACCCTTATCTTTGAGACCCTAAAATGATCCCTATGAATTTGGAGCTGATCCCAAAGATAAAACACATCGATAGTGGCAATTTCTTCCTTCTCGCCGGTCCCTGCGCTATTGAAGGGGAAGATATGGCCATGAGGATTGCAGAACAGGTAGTGAGCCTTGCATCGGAGCTTAAAATACCTTATGTCTTCAAAGGGAGTTTTAAAAAAGCTAACCGGAGTAGGGTTGATTCTTTTACTGGAATAGGCGATGAAAAGGCATTAAAAATTCTTAAAAAAGTCTCAGCAAATTTCGATGTTCCTACTGTAACCGATATCCATGAGATCAGCGATGCGGCCCTGGCAGCAGAATATGTAGATATACTTCAGATCCCGGCTTTTTTAGTACGACAGACAGACCTGGTGGTAGCTGCTGCCAATACAGGCAAGGTGGTCAATCTAAAAAAGGGTCAGTTTATGAGTCCGGAAAGCATGAAGCATGCCGTAAAAAAAGTAACCGATTCGGGGAATGAACAGGTGATGATTACCGACCGTGGCACCATGTTCGGATACCAGGATATGGTGGTCGATTTCAGGGGTATTCCAACGATGAAACAATATGCCCCGGTAGTTCTCGATGTAACCCACTCTTTGCAACAACCCAACCAGGCTTCCGGAGTTACCGGGGGGCGGCCGGCACTGATCTCCACGATGGCTCGCGCTGGTATTGCAGCCGGTGCAGACGGAATTTTTATCGAAACACATTTCGATCCTGCCCATGCCAAGAGCGATGGGGCCAATATGTTGCCTCTTGATCAGTTAAAAAAACTCCTCGAAGATCTGGTAAGTATTCGGCAGGTGGTTAATTCCCTTTAGGGAGCGACCAAAACTTTTTGTTTTTTACACTTTCCGCATCAGATAATACGGCTTCTAAGACATCCAGATCTATTTCTTCCAGGTTTCTGTAGCGTAGGGAACGCATCATCTTCCTTCCGGCGGTTTCCATTTTGTCGAGGTGTACAGACAAATGCGCAGCGTTCCAAATACCCAGATCTACATAGTCTTTAGACTGGTTTAAATAACAAAAAGGCCTTCCTTCGAGATAATAAAATGGGATTTTGTACTTGTACCTCAATTCTACTCCGGCCACACTTTTTTCGATGATCACCTGCAGATAGAGCAAAATACCTTTAAAAGGTTCGGATTGTCTTAACATGTATTCTTGGGCAGGATTCATATCTTTAGTACAAAGATCGTGAATAATGCTGGTTCGGAAATCTTTATGGGTATTACTCTTTGCTGCGGTTACAGTGTATGGAAATGTCTATAAGGATGTGGATAATCGCGTTAAACAATATCCCCACTTCAAATCAGTAGAGCATCTTGGAATTAGGATCATGAACGATTTTGCTTCCGACGAGGACAGGGTAAGAGCTGCTTTTATCTGGATCATACACAATATGGACTATGGGCGAAGTTTTGATATTATATTTCAGGCCGACAAGCATTTTCCATATTATTCAGAAATAGGACGAAAATATCAGCTGCGACAGCTCGAATTGGAAAAAATAGACCATTCGTTTCTGTATAGGCTAGGAGTCTGCCTAGATTATTCCTTGATTCTCAAAGAATTATGCAACCAGTTTGAAATTCCCTCCGAGATTATCATCGGTCTCACCAAAACCGATATCAGGGATCAAAACGGAGAATACCATTTAAAAAATCACTCCTGGAATGCGGTGCTGATCCGGGGCGAATGGAAGCTGTTAGACCCTACCTGGGCGGCTGGGCAGGCAGGGCGAAACCTCAGCCCCATTATCGGTCTTTACATTGATCAGTTCTTTTTTACAGATCCCGAAGATTTTATAAAAAGTCATCTGCCGGCCAATCCGGCATGGCAATTGTTAAAATCTCCGGTAGCTGCAACTACTTTTAAAAAACAGCCGAGTTATTTTCCAGAATATTTTCTGCGTGAGGTAGAGCTTTCACCCAAAACCAGCGGGGTGATCAGTCTTGCAGAATACAACGAGTATCTTATCATGTTCGACCAATTGCCCGACATCAGCAATCTGCATTACAGTATAGACGGATCGCTGAACCTGAAAAAGATGGAGGTTAAAAAAGCGAACGATCAGCCCTATGTATCTGTGATAAAACTCAAAAAAAGGCTGAGGAACAGGCATCATTCTCTGACCGTATTTATGGATTACAGACCGATTTTAAAATTCAAGATTGAAAATCCTGATCGGCCTTAATTGGTGTTGGAAAGACAATGGGAATAGAAAAAATTACTCTTTATCCTGCTTTTAAAATAGCGAGCTGTTCATTTATAAAGTTCTGGTTAATGATACGGTCGAACTCAGCGGCGATTCTTCTTTTAAATTTCAGCGGCGTAGGACGGGCAATGCTAATATTTTGGCTTTCAAGGTCTACATCGAAGTGGAAGCAAGAGAAGTCTCCGCAACATTCATTTTCGAAATGTGCCATCAGAAAATAAGTGATCTTCGGCCGAAGTTTATATTCCAACTCGATACAATACTTCCTGACGGAATCATCAATTTCGTGAACCGAATTCCAGTTAAATTTCATCTTTTTTGATCAGTTGGCAGAACGGTAAGGTACAAAAATCTTTTAATACTCTAGGTCAAGATTAGTCCATCGGTATTTTTGGCAGGAAGGATGATTATTTATCCTCTGAAACCATGTAAAATGCCACAAAACTAGCGTTATAATTTTAGATCGATCACCAGAATGATACCCTTAAAACTCATACTATTAGCCTATATTTAGGTGTCGCTAATAAAACTATTAACCGACAGCCTGAGTAATGATATAATTTTAAAGAGATGATCCACAAAAATATGATTACCCGATTCTTATCGATTTGTTTATTTGCGACTTATTATGTTGCCATCTATGGTCAGGAAGCATCTCATGACCTGAACCTGCATTATCCTGATATTCCGGGATTTGTAACACTGAAAACAGACCTTCATCAGCATACTGTATTTTCAGACGGTTCGGTTTGGCCCGACATACGGGTTGCCGAGGCTATACGAGAAAACCTCGATGTGATTTCCCTCACCGAACACCTGGAATATCAACCCCATCAGGAGGATATTCCGCACCCAGACAGGAATCGTTCTTTCGACATCGCCAGGGAAGTGGGAAAAGATCAAGATCTGATGATCATACACGGTTCTGAAATTACCAGAGATGCCCCCATGGGGCATAGTAATGCTATATTTATTAGCGACGCTAATCCGTTGCTGGCCAAAGATTCGGTAAAACCGTTTGCCGAGGCAAAAAAACAAGGTGCCTTCATCTTTTGGAACCACCCGGCCTGGTATGCGCAAAGCCCTAAAGGAAATCCAGTACTCAGTCAGTTTCAAAAAGATAGGATAGAAAACGATGAGCTTCATGGCATTGAGGTCATCAACACCACGGACTATGCTGAAGAGTCTCTTGCGCTGGCTTTGCAGTACGACCTGACTATTATGGCTACCAGCGACATACATGGTATTATAGATTGGGACTATACCGAAAAAGGTCATCACAGGCCTATTACCCTGGTTTTTGCAAAGGAAAGGTCGGCCGCGAGTCTGAAGGAGGCCCTGTTCGAAGGCAGAACAGCAGCGGTTTACAATTCACTGTTGGTCGGTAAGGAAGAATATCTTGTGCCGTTGATCAGGTCGAGTATTCAAATTACTTCAGCGGCCTATATCCCTGAAACCGATATCTTAAAAGTAGAGTTAAAAAATATATCCAGCAGTGATCTACTGTTTGAGAATACGATGGATTATACTTTTTATAGCAGTTCTCCTGTATTTGAAATCCATGGAAATACAAGTTATACCATAATGATAAAAACACTGAGGAGGGAAGAAAATATCGTATTGAAACTAAAGGCTTTAGGTGCTTATACCGCCCCCAAAGAACACCCGGTCGTAGACTGGGAGATAGCAGCAAACTGATGCGTTGGTTTCCTGGCTACTGCCCATAATAGTGTTATTATTTCCCATCTACATAATCCTGCAGGTATTCATATCCCGGTGTCAGCCTACCGTCTTTGGTCATCAGAGCTCGTTCCAGGATCCCGTCCTGGTCCCCATTAAAAAATGCGGGGATCACATGCCTAACAAAGGCTTCCCCAAAACCGCTGCTGGAATCCCTGGGTAATTCGGCAGGCAGGTTATCCACGGCCATAACTCCAATAGCATCCGGATTATTGAAATCGACCTCTGTTTCTTTGATGGGGTCGTAACCGTAAACCGGATCTTCAATGGAAGAAGCACGAATTGTAGAAGCTACGGGTCCATCCACATCACAGCTGATATCTGCAACAAGGCTGATGTTGAAATCCTGTTTTTTGGCGTCTTCACGGGTAAACAGATAAGGAGCGTCCTGGCCGTAAAAGTGGCCGGCCATATAGAGGTCGGTTACGGCGGCAAATCGCATAAAGGTCGATTCATAGTCCTCGGCATTCTGGAAGAAATCATTTTCCCCCAGGATCAGTCCATCCTTTCGCCTGTTGTAATCTAGCACATCGATCTGGCAAAAGACCGCTTCTTGAAAATCAAGGTGAATATATTCCTCAACACCTACTTCTTTCAGCCCCATCCCGTCGAGAATTTCTTTGGCCCCGTTCCCTACTCTTCCTTTTCCGGTAAGCAAGACTTTGATGGCAGGCATTTGAACCTCTTTAAGCTGTTGAATGAGGCCCTCCTTGTCGCGGATTTCAGTGGCTTTAGGAAGGAGGAAATCTCCAGATCGAAGTCCGAATGCACGAATACCGTTATACGCTCCTACGATCCCGGCATAACGCCCAAACGCGACCAGACGGATGCCTTTAGGGTTGGTGATGACTTCATGGTCGTACAATTCAATATTTTTTTCGAGAACCGCCAGTAGTAACTTCCGGTTATAGGGTTGTTCTTTGATGGTATGGGAGAAAAAAAAGTATTTTTTGTTCGGGATCAGGGAATCAATGGGTACTTCCTTTACGCCCAGTAGTACATCGCATTTTTCCATATCGGAGGCTACGCGGATACCGGCATCGGTATATTCCTGATCTGAAAAAACCCTGATATCTGAAGGTTCTACCGTGATCTTTGCCTGCTCAAATGAGCTCAGGACAGTTTGACAGGCCCTTGGAGATAATACTACACGGCGGTCTGGCGGGGTTTTACGTTCCTGGATGATTCCGAAATGCATGGGATTGTTTTGGTATAAAATTTGCTCGAAAATACATGGATTTGAAATGGTGGACAAACAATTTCTTAACTTTGCCAACCGTTTAGTAAATGACGTTCTTTGAAGATTTGGGGCCGACTGGTTTTGACAGCGAGACCAATGGCGATGTAAGCATGTCGAGCGCTGGGATACAGCTCGTAAATCTCATGACTCACACTTTTAAATGGCGATAATAACTACGCTCTTGCCGCTTAATCCGAATTATAGTAGGATTTAGCCTCGTCTCTGCAAGGCAGAGAAGCGAGATGTCCCTGGATAGCCCTTGTTGACGGCGATCTTTAAAGGGGCACCATAAAAGTCAACATAGCGTTGTTACGGCTTCGGTAACGATGTAAAACTTAAGAAGCTAAGTGTGTAATAGGCGGTTTTTGGTCAGTTACACATCGAAAACCGAACAAAAACTAAGCATGTAGAAAGCACCGAAATTGCTTGTTTGGACGGGAGTTCGATTCTCCCCGGCTCCACGATTAAGCGCAACTTTTGTTGCGGATTAAAACAGGAAAAATCCGAGAAGTATACTTCATCGGATTTTTGCTTTTAATACGCCTGTCTTGCAAAGACAGTAAAGTTGCATTTAAAGGACGGGAACCACTGGAGAACACCGGAGGTATCTCTCCCCGGCTCCACCTTCGCCCTCCGTAGCTATGAGCATAGCGAATAGCGAAGGAGGGCTTTTTAATTTATGACGAAAGCTACAAAGCAATTCTCCCTCTATCTACGTCGGGCTTCAGTGGATGTAGATCCACAATATATTATTCCAAATAAATATAAGACACCATAACAGCCACACCCGCTTCATTCTGCAAGTACAATGCGGTGATTCGAATTAGCTTAGACATCAAAATAACTAATTGCAATGTATCTGAGGTGTGCGGTTTATATTCTTAAATGCAGGAATGGTACCTTTTATACAGGTTATACAACGTCGATATCGAGGAGAATCAAAGAACATAAAAAAGGTGAGGTGTCCTATACAAAAGATAAGTTACCCATTGAGCTTATTCACATTTCTTTTTTCTCCGACAAGCAATTAGCCTACGACTACGAACGCTACTTAAAGTCAGGTTCCGGAAAAGCGTTTATGAAATGGCATTTGATATGAGGGTTTTATTTGCAACCTTGCGAGATTTAGAGAACACTGAAGGTATCTCTCCCCGGCTACGCTTTCAGCCTTGGTAGCCTTTTTTATTTCGGCGAAGATGGCAAAGCTCGGCAGCACGCAGGCGTTAGACGCTGATCCTTGTTTACTTCTTTGAAAGCCCTTACTCCATCTTATTTATTCTTTTCATTCCGGGTCAAGAGCATCGGAGTCAACTAAAATTTCATGATGACATTTTATGGTCCATCCGATGTATGACTATAACACTTAAAAATGATATCATGAAAACAGCACAGTTTATTCTTATCACACTTCTTTCAACACTTAGCCTTTCTTGTCAGGAATACAAAGTGAATAACACCCCCGGCATCGATAATGCTCCTTCATTAATCAGTTCTAACGCAATGAAAGCACACCATTTCAGAGATGCACATACCGGTATGATTGTGAAAAGCCAAAAATTTCCTGCCGATTGGCAGGTGGTATCCAGGGCTTCTTATAACTACGACAAGGCTATCCCCGCATTTTCCTATCAGATCCAAGGTTCCGGAGGTCTAAAAGCATTTAATTCACTGCATGAAGCCTATACTTTTAACGAATTCCCCGAAAACAATCAAATGATGGCTGCCTATGGTATCAAAATCAAACGGGTACCGGCTATCAATGAACTCATGCAACAGGAATTCGCACCTAAAATAAAGTCATTGGGATTCTCTTATCTGGGGCAAGAGCAAGCTACAGATATGGAACAAATTCTTAATGAAAAAATTAGAACACAAGGTCTCAACAATGTCGAATTTAAAATCCTGTCGACAAAGTGGGCGAATGGTCAGGGACAACAGGCTCTGGTAAACCTTGTGCTGATGCAAATTCACAATTCAATGCCGGGCATGGGCAGATCCATTATCTGGACCTATGGCGTGGATTATCTTATCGCCGGCCCGGAACAACTCCAAACAGCCTATGAAGCTATGAAAATAGCCTTACGGTCTGAAGTGGAAAACCCCCAATGGCTGCAATATAAAAACAACCTGACCATACAAAGGCAAAGGGAATCGAACCAGGCTCATCAGCAGCGTATGAAGACTCAGCAAGATCAGTTTCAGTCTCATCAGCAATATATGAAAGGAGTATATGCCGACAGCGATGCCCGTCATAATCAGTATATGAATAACCTAAGAGGCACCAATGGTTCCGATGCGGGGCATCAAAATTACATCAATATGATCAGAGATGAAGAAACAGTCTATGATGCCAATGGGCAGTCTTACCAGGTTGATGGCTATGCAAAGCAATATTGGACAGATAGCGATGGCAACTACATAAAATCAGATGACCTTTTCTACAATCCCAATGGAGATATTAACCTGAATAACAAGGAGTGGAACAGTATGGAGAAAAAGAACTGATGACAATTTATAATTCCTCCGATGTACTAGAAAGTAGATAACCTTTTAAATGATACCCTTATGAAAACTATTAAACAATTAATTGCCGGACTCATCATCATGCTTTCCTTCACACTAGGTTGCAGCAGCGATGACACTATTGCAGACATGATGGATGATCCTCAACAGCAAGATCCCGACTCTAATGACCCTCAAGATCCTGGCGCTAATCCAGGTGAATACGTATTGACGGATATCAAAGTGATATTGCCCGAAAACGTAGATCTTGATTTAGCCACCACAGAAGTATTTTCATTATTTGAGGAATTTGAGGTCACAGAAGGGGGCCAATCCAATGCAACCTATCCTAAAAATGGAAGAGGCCTGGTAATGCTCAAAGATGGAACAGGTGAAACCTTATTGATGGGATTTATTACAAGTGACAAAAATGAATTATCTGTTGCAAGTACCTTAGAAGTTGCCTTGTTCTTTGGTCTGGGTACCGTTTTTTTACCTGAAGAAATAAAAGAAAAGTACATGTATGAAGCAGTCAATTTTACAGGCTTTGGCAATGTTGTTAATGCATTGGAGGCACTGTTTGTGGAAAATACCAATTTTCTGAGCAGCACTGAATACAATTCGGTACTGGGGGAATATGTTCAGGAGCTTACAAAAGACGCTGCAACAGCAGATGCAAGCAGTAGATTAGACTTTTCAGGTGATACCCGAAGTGGTATTGCCCTGGAAGAAAAAGAAGGGAACTCTATTATACTTGTCAATAAAACCCGGAGAAGAGCACATGCCTTTTTATATAAAACAGATATAATAAACTCAGATGACCAGCCTGTTAAACTTATCGCTGATATTGTTGGGGAAAATGCTTCAGCGCAAAAGGATCTGATTGTGGGCCCCTCATTTGCACTGACAAGCACTTTGGGTATTTTTCAGAATCAGGCCAGTGGCAAAGGCCTGGAAACTGCAAGGAAAGAGAGCGACCCCGTTGTGCTTGGGATTGCAGAGAATGAAAACGAAGCGCTCTACAAAGTAAGGGTAGTAGGCCCATCAGCAACACCGGTAGCACTAACTGAAGCAGAAGGGGACAGACTAAGTGAACTGGAGTATGAGACTTTAGGTTTTGATATTGCACTTCCTGTGTTGTTAGCCATGATCGGTAAAGACAGTTTTTTACAGAATTTCAAAGAGTCGCAATGGAAGCCTTTCTATAACGCATTTGAGCTAGCAGTCAGTTCGCTTCCTGCAGTCAATGATGCTTTGAAGGAGGGGAAAATGGATAAAGCGCAACGGGAATTTTTTGATGCTATGAGCGATACGGCATCTGCTGGGATCTTTGAAGATCTTTTTAAAGCCCTATTAAACAATTTAGCGGGATTAGCAGGTGGCTTTTCACAGGAAAACAGCCAGCTTATAATTGGCCGGACAGCCAGTTTCTTTAAGGCTTTGGCGGTTGTAGATGGAGGATTGCAATTCTATGATTTTAAGAGAATATTCTACAGCTGGGCAAGTTCCAACAGCCTTGAAGAATGGGAAGTAAACTCGACACGCAATAAGGTGAGCCTGGATCCTAGAGAAACACTGGTCATTCAGGGTGAGGAAAAGATCTTTAAGGCAAACATTCAGGACAGCAATCTGGCAGCTGGGCAATCCTATGAGTATCACTGGTCTACCACTGGGGCCTATGGGGAATTACGTGGGAATGTACATACTGGGACGTCTTTTACAAGTTCGAGCAATCAGGTTGCCTATTTCAGTAGTAATGTTGTGGATGTTCCTGAAGATGCCACAGAAGAAATTACGGTTGAAGTATATATTAAGCAGGGGCAAACATCCACCAGGGTTGGTTCGGCAAAGGCAAAATTAGAAGTAAAACCCATAGGATTTGAAATTACTCCACATGGTGCTACTATGCAGGGCGATACAAAATTGACTTTAAGAATACGTCGTACCGATGGTACGAATCCTGTGTCAAACTCCTCACTGGATTACAGATTTGTATGGTATACCCCCGCCCAATTTGGACTCTTTAATGGATCGCAGAGCAACATAAGTATTGAAAATAGCAATAGTGTTAGCTACAGCGCCCTGGAATTGGAAGAGGAAGGTGTAGAAAAGATTGAAGCAAGTATATACGCCAGACGCAAAGGAACATCGGATCGATTTCGTTTTGTGGATAAAATAGAGGCAGATATAAATATTGCGAACAATCCTTTAGAGAAGAGATTTTTTATAGAAGAGCCAACAATTGTGGAATTTCCACCAGCTGTTAACGGAGTATATTGCGAATGGTCTGTACAGGCTTTCTACAAATTCAATCCACTTGACCCGGAAGTGTTAGAGATGGAAAATAAAGAAATAGTCCAATACAGGCTCACTATTAAAGCGGCATCACCAGATGCGATCCCATCTTATGTAGGAACGGGTCAAACCTGGGTAATTAACGGCAACGATTTACCACCGGATGAGGAATATTCACATCGCTATTCAGCAACCGGAGCTCAGGGAGGAGGAGAAGAAACCTGCAATTCTCAGGGGACTGCCGATGCCTATCAGCGTGTTGTGGATATTTATAATGGCTTTGCGGGATATGCAGAAGTGGTGGTGACTTTAAGATATAAGGATTAGTATGATCAGTTCTCACAGGGAGGGTTTAAACAACCCTCCCTATATCTTTTGATAGATATAATCTAGGTCACAAATTAAACTAGCGCAAAACTTTTTGGTTCAAAACATATAAGTGAACATAGTTTTATCGGACGATGCGTAAGGAATTTCGTCAGCTTTGTAATTCTTAAAAAAAACGTATCTTTTTTGCAGCAGTAATCTGCTTCGAATAATGATACAACTGAACCCGCCAACCACTGATCAGGAAAAACGTATTGCTGCGATTAAAGCCAACAATGAAGTGGTTTTAAAACAATTGTATCTTGAGAATTTCCCAAAGGTTGAAAAATACATTCTGCTAAATGGCGGCACTAAAATGCTGGCCAAGGATATATATCAGGAGGCATTTATGGCAGTTTGGAATAATGTGCGATTGGACAAATTTGTACCAAAGGGAGATTCGGCCTTGAACGGTTATTTATACAGTATTGCGAAAAACAAGTGGATAGATTATCTGAGGTCCAATGAATATAAAAAGAAAAGACCTCTTGACGAGAACAGTCTAAAAACCAATTTTAAGGAAGAAATATCCAAAACAGAATTGGAAGATGAAAGTGAAAACAGATTAAACAAAGTGATAGAAACATTTAATAGCCTGGGTAAGGCGTGCAAAGAACTTTTGACCGTTTTTTATTATGAAAAAAAATCCCTGCGTGAAATTGCAAAAGAACTTAAGATAGGAGAGGCATCTGCGCGAAACAAAAAATATAGATGCATTGAAAAATTAAGGGCAATGGTATTGACTACGAATTAAATCTAAAACTACTGGAAGATAACAACAAAATATCGCAAGAATTATTTGAGACTATCGAGCGTTTTCTGGATGATACGATGGACAGCAAAGAACGTACCTCATTTGAAGAAGAACTAGAGGAAAGCGTTACTTTAAAAAAACAGCTGGAAGAAGTTAAATCGCTTATACATGGTGTGGAAGCTGCTGTTACTAAGGAAAAACTGAACCGTTTTCATCAGGAAATAGATAATGATTCACATGCTAAACCCAAAGCATCCAGGCTTAGACATTTAAATTTTAAAAAATATGTCATGGCGGCTTCTGTCGCCCTTTTGATAGGCATTACAGGCTTTTGGTACTCAACTTCGAAAGATCCGAATCAGGAGTTTTTTAACGAGTATTTTATTCCGGACCCCGGCTTACCGACTACTATGAGCAGCAATTCCAATTACGAGTTCTACGAAGCAATGGTAAGTTATAAACAAGCGAAATACAGTCTGGCTATTTCGCAGTGGAATACGCTTCTTGAACAGAAACCCGAAAATGATACACTCAACTACTTTTTGGGTGTCGCACATTTGGCCAGTAACAATGAAGATTTGGCCATCGATCTGCTCAGTAAAGTTTGTCAGCAAAGCAACAGCTATTTTATAGATGATGCTTTTTATTATCTGGGTTTAGCTCAATTGAAGGCCGGAAATGTAGAGGCTGCAAAATACAACCTGGATAAAAGCGATCATAAAAAGGCAGCGCTTATTTTATCGGAGATAAAACAATAGAATATGGTAGGGATATTTTCACTGTCTTATCGGTCTCTATTGCTTCTAATTTCTACCCTACTCTTTTCCTTGACGCTACCGGCTCAGAGCAATAGATTGACCGGACCTGAATATATTGAGAAGCTGATCAATGAAGGTCATTATGAACAAGCCCGTGCCGAGCTGGAACAGCAGCTTTCGGCATTCAGGTCGGAACGCCAGTACGATACCCTGGTACATTATATAAGCTATGTGGGTAGTTTTAAGTTGGCGAATAACAACAAATCCTTAGCAATTGACAAAGCAAAATTCCTTGTTGCGGAAATAAAAGAACATAGCGATGCGTATATCACAAAGGAGGCCCTCCTTGAACTTGCCTGGCTATACGACGATGCAGGGGAGCCGGAAAAAGCTTATGAAATCACCCAGGAATCCCTGGAATATGCCTATCAGATCCCCAACAAACAAAAAGCAGATATTGAATCCATTGAGCATCAGCT
This sequence comes from Flavobacteriaceae bacterium, assembly GCA_965212205.1. Lineage (GTDB taxonomy): Bacteria > Bacteroidota > Bacteroidia > Flavobacteriales > Flavobacteriaceae > JAHEJJ01. Next base: position 270,755 of record CBDBUX010000011.1, on the reverse strand, counting down.
CGGTATACGCGCCAAAGACATTGGGAATATTGCCCTGGCTAAAAAGCATCATCTTACAGCCCTAAAACTGCGAAAAGCAAATCCCGGTAAAGACTATGAGGGCCTATACTCTATCTACAATGCTGTTGGAGGTATGATGTGGCATTCTGCAAAACTTGATAGTGCCATGTATTACTACAGGGGAGCGTTGGAAGCTTTGCAAAAAATGGATCAAAACCCATTGAACAGTTATTACAGACCTTCAATAGTACAAAGTAATATCGCCGTTTTATTGCAGGCCACTGGTAATGTGGAAGAAGCCATTGATGTGGATAGGCAGGCGATCTCGGATATTCAAAAGTATTTGGAAGCACCCGATGATGAGTCCAGAAGACTAAGAGCTCAGAAACTAAAAATGAGCTATATAGACAATCTCGGAGCATTTTACCATAGTATCGGGGAGTACAAAAAAGCGGATGAACTGATTACTTATTCCTATCTCGAAAAGAAAAAGTTTTTTGGAAGCTGACGACCCTAAAATCATGATCTCTCTTATCATACTCGGAGAAGCCAAAATGGGCCTGAAGGATTATAAACAGGCAGGGGAATACCTCGACAAGGCGCTGGAAATGATCCGGAAAGATCCGCATTCACAATTCTACTGGCATGCAGTTGCTTTGGTTTCCAGGGCTTCCGTATATGACGAACTCGGCGATCCAGTTAATGCGGAGAAATTATATGACGAAAGTGAAGCCCTTTACAAAAAGAGCCTGCAGGGACAGTATACCAAAGATTATTTAGATGAGTTTATAGAAATTTCCCTGTTTTATGCTAAGATAGGGAAGCCAGAAAAAGCACTTAGAATGGCTAAAGAAGCCTATGATTATGTGAAAAACAGTTCTTTTAAGAACACCATCCAGGAATTTCATCATGTGGTGAATATGGCGGAAGTACATTACCTGTCTGAAAATTATGATGAGTCACTTAAGTTTTGTGATGAAGGATTATCCATGTCTCTGGATATGGCCCGAGGTACGAACTCAATTGTGGACTCCATACAGATTGATTCCAGAAAACCCAAGGCCATATTAATACGAGCCCGCTCACAATACGAACTTAGTGACAACAAGGACGAAGAATTCTTAAAAAATCTCCTTACCGAAATAGAAAACGGAATAGGTATTCTAGAGCAACGGCGGTCGATTATATCCTCATTTGAGGATATAAATGTTATGATCTCGGAGAATTCGGAATTATTCAATTTTGCCAAAAAGATCCGCCTGGATCTATATAATCTTACCAATCAGAAGGATTACTTAGCCGATATACTTTCTATCCACGAATCGAGCATCTACAGCAGAATCCGCTCCAGACTGGATATAAAAAAAAATATCGAATTTGCTGACCTGCCGCAATCTGTGTTGAAGCGTGAGAAGCTGCTTAAAGATCAAATAAGTGTTACCCTCACCGAAGCCTCGAACAATCCAAACCCGATGAAGAATTTCTTCGAGGCAACGAGTAGCTGGAATGATTTTTTAGATAGTTTAAAAATTTCACATCCCAGATACTATAAAATGCGGTATGCCACAGTGGAGGAACCCTTAGATAATCTTCAAAGTAATATTGCAGAAAACACCACGGTGGTTCGCTATATGTTCATCGATAGAGACTTGTTCGCTTTTGTTATCGATACAACAAATTTAAGAATGGTTCCTCTGCAATACGAAACTGTCTATGACCATGTTGACAAACTAGGCATAACATGGACCGATTTAAAAGAAACGAAAAACCTTCTCCATGAACTATATCTGCAACTTTGGAAACCCTTAGAGGCCTTCGTTAACAGTGAAAAAGTAATAATAATTCCAGACGGAAAACTCTTTAATCTGAGTTTTGAGATGTTGACCCCAACAAAAATCGAATCTTATGAAGAACTAAGCGAAAACAGCCTTTTAGCTAGCCATAGTATTTCCTATAATTACAGTCTTCTACTTTTCGACGAGGCCCGAAAAAGAGTTGATTACAGTAAGAATTTTGTTGCTTTCGTTCCGGAATTCAATGGTAAGATGAAACGGGAATACCAGTTAGCAATAACGGATTCCGTAGATCTCGATAAGACATATCTTACCCTGCTACCTCAACCATTTACCCTGGAGTTAGCCAAACATTTCACAAAACGCTTTGAAGGTCGTTCATTTTTAAATGAAAATGCTTCCAAACAGGTTTTTGAAAACTCCGCTAAGGAACATAAGATCATTCATATCGGAACCCACGCTGAGAACAACAATGTGAGCCCGGAACTTTCCCGCTTGGTATTTGCCAAGAATCCCTCAGGATCTACTCAGGCCAATGATAACTATTTATTTACCTATGAGATCTACAACCAGAACCTCAGTTCCAATTTGGCTATTCTAACGGCCTGCGAAACCGGAAAACCGACATACCAGGCCGGAGAGGGAATGATCTCACTGGCTCATGCCTTCAATTATGCTGGTAGTGAAAGTATGTTGACCAGTTTATGGAAAATAGACGAACAATCCAGTTCAGTGATCATCAGGTCCTTTTATAACTACATGTCGGATGGCCTGTCGAAGGATGAGGCCTTGAGAAAATCCAAGCTGGACTATATTGCAAGCGCGGAAGGACGTACCATAGCACCCCAATACTGGGCCGGCCTGGTGCTAATGGGTGATACGGCTGCCATTGAATTTAATCGATCAGGTAATTGGGTATATTGGTTGATTGGGGTGTTGGTTGTTCTGATTTTGGTATATTTTCTGATAAAAAGATATCCTTTGGTTAAATAACGTGAGTTTAGACTCTAATTTTTTAATTTTCAGGTGTTCTCAATAGAGAAATCCAACGGCATTGATCTGCATTAAACAGTCCTTAAACTCGATTTGTAATGGAAGAAACGGATGATTTTTCATGGCCGGAATGCCATCGAATACTCTTACCTTCGAACCAAGCAATAACAAAATATGTCAAAAGGCAAATCCTGGATACAAGCCCTTATAGAGCTCGTTGAGCTATTTTTTGACAGTTCCCGCCAAAGCAAACGCGGCCGAACCTGGCACCAGCATGTGGTTCCGTATAAGGAAGGCTGGGCAGTGCGTCGGGAAGGCAACAAGCGCATTACCAGTAAACACCGAAAACAGAGCACGGCCATCCGCAAGGCCAAAAGCTTAGCCCGAAAACACAAGGCCGATGTCATTATTCACCGGGCCAGTGGGGGGATTCGGGATAGGATAAGTTATGATGATTAAGGGATTTCAGTATACCAAAGCAAATTTCCATGGTTGGTCTCGCTCAGACTAATCGAAATTTAACACATTATCTCACTCCATACTAGATATGAGCACTAGACATTTTACAATGCGCCTGTCTTAAAAAGACAAAAGTTGGATTTACAGTACAGGAACCAATGGAGAACACCGAAGGTATTCTCACCTGCTCTACGTAAAAAGCCACCTTTCGATGGCTTTTTACTCTTATTGTTAGACAGTTTTAATAATAATGGAACAGCAAGACTACCATTGCCCCATACGCACCCTTAAGCCTGAACGTACCAAATGTGATTCGCCATTGGTGTCTAAAAACTCCTTCCAGGCTTTGGCATTTGCAGCCCTCTCGGCATCGGTGCGCATTGCATTGGCACCTCCTATGGCACTCTTAAAGTCTTTAAACCCATTTAATACCCAGCGGTTTTCACCCTTGGGAGAGACCCCTGCGGTAAAATTTCCCATCATATTCAGCATGCCTGCAGGGATATTTGCACTGGCATACTTATTATAGGCTTTTTCCCAGGTTTCACCATCATCTACATGTACTATAAAGTATTTTTGTACGGGGTAGTCTTCATTAAGATCGCCATTATGCGTCTTGCGCGTGCCCATACGTGCTGCGTGCCCATCTTTGATATGCTGATTTAATTGTACCAATAATAATTTCCAGGCCGCTCCTCCATCCCTGGCATACATATCACCCATGGCATCTAATGATCCTGAAAAACCAATCGAGTGAGTAAAATTGTTTCCAGCGTCATTGAAGTGATTTTCATACAGGGTCACCGTTACACCCTCCGGTTTGTTGGCAGTAAAATAATCATCCAATAATTTGTAGAACATATCTACGTTCTGTGGTTCCACCACAACATGGTAATTTGTCCAATAGAGCTCCTGAGCACTTATCGAACAAGCCATAAATACGAGTAAGCCAAAAAATACTTTCTTCATTGTTGGTTGTTTTAAATTAATGATGATAAAAATTTATGTCAAAAGGAGTCAATGTAAATGCAAAACGGGACGAAACCCTTCAAATCATGTCCTAATGGTTGTAAAAAATGTCCAAAGGACAACGATGGAAAACTAGCCAGTCCGTTCGAATGGAGACTCTCCCCCGTTTAGATCGCAGTCAGGCTTAACATTGCTGTGAATAACCATATTATTATCAACTTTGCCTCTAGTTCTCAATAATTTGTTATATTGGGACCAGATTGCATTCTCCAAGCGCCAACAACCTAGCTTTTATTTTTAAATAGATTGAAAATATTCATCAAGAGATCTTTATAAATCATCTCTTGATGGAAAATATTTTATTGTTTAACACTAATATGAATACTGCCAAAACCCCTCATTATGAAAAAAAATTACTCTGGAAAATTTTTAAATTTTTCATTCCATTACATTGGATGCATTGTATTCCTGATCTGCTTTAGTCTGCTACAGCCGGCTAAAGCCCAGGACTACCAGCTGGTATTTGCCGACGAGTTCGACGGTACCGAAGTCAATACTGATAACTGGACCTTCCTTATCGGAGACGGAACTAGCGTAGGATTACCTCCCGGATGGGGAAATAATGAACTTCAATATTATCGTGAAGAAAATACAACAGTAGCCGGTGGTTTAATGACGATCACCGCCAAAGAAGAATTCTTTTCGGGATATAATTATACCTCATCCCGACTCATAACCGAAAACAAACAGGATTTTACCTATGGCCGTATGGAAATGCGCGCCAAAATGCCTATAGGCCAGGGTTTATGGCCGGCATACTGGATGTTCTTCACCCAACCCGGTGAATACGGCGGATGGGCCGCCAGCGGGGAGATCGATATTATGGAATATATCGGCAGTAAACCCGATGAAGTCTTTGGTACGATCCATTTCGGACAACCTTTTCCAGGCAATGTTTTTTCTTCTGTAGAATATACGCTGCCAAGCGGTAACTTTAATGATGATTTCCATGTCTTTGCCATTGAATGGGAACCCACTGAGATTCGCTGGTATGTTGATGATGTCCTTTATGCCACACAAAACAACTGGTGGTCGAACGGCGGGAATTACCCTGCTCCTTTCGATCAACCGTTTCACTTATTACTTAACCTGGCAGTTGGCGGAAACCTTCCGGGAAATCCTGATGCAACAACCGTTTTTCCACAGGAATATGTGATCGATTACGTACGTGTTTACGAGGATCAGGACCTGCCTACTGTAGCAATCACCGGTCCGGCCGATGATGCAGTTTTTAATACAGGTGATAACATTACCATTAGCGCCACCCCTACAACTCCGCTTGGTCTTACCAAGGTGGAATATTTTCAGGGCGATTATAAATTGGGTGAGACTATCGCTGCTCCCCATGAATTTACAGTAACTGGTACGGCGGCCGGCACCTACAGACTCAGGGCCGTGGTTACCGATGGCATCGGTAAGAGAAACTATTCAAACTTCGTGGATGTAGTGGTCGGTGGTGCTGCTCAGGGCCCCTATCCTATGGTAGCTACTGTTTTTCCCGGTTGCGTGGAAGTTGAGAATTTTGACACAGGTGGACAGGGAGTAGCTTATAATGATACCGATGATACGCTCAATGAAGGCAGTAAGGTTAGTGGGAATCTTTACCGCTCCCACGAAGGACCGGATCTGGAACCTACTACCGATGTGGGCGGAGGCCAGAACCTGAGTTTTACCGTAAACGGAGAATGGCTCGAATATTCAATAGATATTCAGGAAGCAGGGGAATATGATATCCTCGCAAGGGTAGCATCCTCTTCCAATAGTGGTTCCTTCAGCCTCCTATTTGATGGTGAGGACAAAACAGGACCGATAAGTTTTGATGCGACAGGAGGTTCACAGACCTGGGTCGAAGTCGGAAAAGAAAATGTTTCTTTAGATGCCGGTCTTCAGGTAATGCGCCTGGAAGTACTGGCCTCAGGATTTAATATCAACAATATCTGTATCAGTCCGGCTGATCCCTCTTCCGGCACGAAAGTCACGTTCGATGATATGGAGCACGGCGACCCGTTCGGCAACGGCTGGTTCACTTTTAATGGAAATGGAGGGGGAGGTATCGATGCCAATAGCAGCGATCTGCCTCCAAGAAACGGTGGAGCTTTTAGCCTTCAAACCGGATGGGGATCCGGTGGTAATCCAGGGTTTTTTGGCGGATTCGGACGAAATAATACAGTCGACATTTCACAGACTGACTATTTCAATATGTGGATCAATCCCGATGCAGGTCAGGATTACACACTTGAGATCAATCTTCAGGACGATGAAAATGATGACGGTACCCCCGATGATGAATTCCAGTATAACCTGGTGGTGAGTCCCACCGGTCCCGGCGCTGTTAGTGGCGGCGGCTGGCAACTGGTCTCAATACCTCTCAGTGAATTTGCCGACGATAACAATGTACTGCCCGGTGGTAATGGTCAATTAGATGCCAAAATTCTAACCGTAGTCATCGCAGTCATCAGTAATTCTGGAGCCGATGTAACCCTAAGAACCGATTACTGGTCTTTTACCAAAGGGCCCCTGGGTCCGGAAATTAGTGTAGACCCTGAGTCTCACGATTTTGGAGATATCGCTGTGGGAGGTAGCGGAGCAAAGTCATTTATTATCAAAAATGAAGGCTGTACAGAATTGGAGGTCAGCGCTACCAGTATAAGTGGTGCCGATGCCGGTCTCTACACTATTGCCAATGGAGCTGCACCGTTTACGGTTGGCCCCGGAGCCGAACACAGCTTATTACTGCGCTTCGAACCGGTAACCTTGGGAGCGACCACCGCATCACTTGACATTGAGAGTACAGACGCCGATGAAGCCTCACTTTCCATAGCCCTGTCGGGCACTGGTGTTGAAGCCCCGGATATTCTCAAGGTAGTATTCGACGATATGGAACACGGAGATCCATTAACTAATGGTTATTTCACTTTTGGTGGATTGGCCAGTCCTAGTATTGGAGGCACCTCTTCTGATCTGCCTCCTGAAAACTCAGGGGTTTTCGCACTGGAAGCCAGTTTGAGTTCGGGTGGTGATCCCGGTTTCTTTGGAGGTTTCGGACGAACCTTCCCTGTGGATCTTTCCGAAATGACACATTTTAACTTCTGGATTAATCCGGATGCAGATCAGGACTACCTCATCGAGATCCAGTTACAAGACGATGACAACGGCGACGATGAAGTTCCTTTTGGTTCACCCGATGATGATGAATGGCAGTTTAATTTTACAGTTAGTTCGTCTGGAAATGCCATTAGCGGTGGTGGGTGGCAGTTGATCTCTCTACCACTTAATGATTTCTTTGACGATGGGACCTTTTTTGGAGGTAACGGAATTCTGGATCCCATTTCTGTGGATAATGGAGGAAATGGCCGTTTGATCAATGTGATTTTCGGTCTGATAAGCAATACCGGTGCCGATATAACTTTTCGTACCGATTTATGGTGTTTCTCCAAAGGGCCCTTAGGGGTTACTGATCCGGAAATAGGAGTAAGTCCGAATCCATACAACTACGGACTGCTTATCCCGGGTTCTTCGGCCCAACAGGAATTCGAAGTTGCTAATCTTGGTGGTGCACCACTCGAGGTAAGTTCGGTGAGCATCACCGGAGCAGATGCCGGGGATTTCACCATCGTTAGCGGCGGCGACCCGTTTACCGTAGGTATTGGTGAATCTGCAAATATCCTGGTAGGTTTTAGTCCCTCATCGATTGGGGCAAAATCAGCGGTTTTACAGATCGCAAGTAACGATCCTAACCAGGCCGTATTGGATGTTTTACTCTCAGGAGAGGGTTCTGACAGCAATAAAGTGGTCTTCGACGACATGGAACACGGAAACCCATTTGCTAATGGCTGGTTTTCCTTTAATGGCAATGGCGGCGGCGGATTAGATCCCAATACAACAGATCTGCCACCAACCGATGGAGGAGTTTTCTCTATTCAAACCGGCTGGGGAGGCGGAGGAAACCCTGGCTTCTATGGAGGTTTCGGGCGTACAAACCCGGTTGATATTCCTGAAATGACACATTTCAATTTCTGGATTAACCCTAATGCCGGTCAGGATTATACGCTCGAATTAAATCTTCAGGACGATGATAATGGCGATGGTAATCCCGACGACGAGTTTCAGTACAATCTAGTGGTCAGTCCTACTGGTCCTGGTGCTGTTAGTGGAGGCGGCTGGCAATTAGTGTCGATCCCGCTTGCGGATTTCTTCGACGACAACAGTTTCCTCAACGGAGGTAATGGCGTACTCGATGAAAGAATTATCAATGTGGTGATCGCCGTGATCAGCAACAGTGGTGCGGATGTAAATTTCCGTACAGATTTCTGGTGCTTCTCCGAAGGCCCGGTCAAGGCCAAGCTCGTCTTCGACGATATGGAACATGGAAATCCTGCCGGGAACGACTGGTTTACTTTTAATGGTAACGGCGGAGGCGGAATCGATCCTAATTTCAACGACCTTCCCCCACTTAATGGAGGTGATGCTTCGTTACAGACAGGCTGGGGTTCTGGTGGAAATCCAGGCTTTTTCGGAGGATTTGGACGTACAAATCGTGTTCAGATTGCCGATATGACACATTTTAATATGTGGATCAACCCCGATGCGGGACAGGATTATATTCTGGAGATCAATCTTCAGGAAGACGACGATGGAGATGATGAGTTCCCGTTTCCCGCTCCTAATGACGATGAATGGCAATACAATCTGGCCATTAGTCCGGCAGGTACCGAAGTGATCAGCGGAGGTGGTTGGCAATTGGTATCCATACCATTCGCGGATTTCTTCGACGATAATTCTATTCATGGCGGAAACGGAATATTCGATCCGGTACCCGTGGGCAGTGGTGGAAACGGTCAGCTGATCAGCATTGTGATTGCGGTGATCAGTAACTCCGGCGCCGATGTGACCTTCCGTACAGATTTCTGGTGTTTTTCCAACGGGCCGCTTAATGCGATTAATCAACCCGGGGAACTTGCTGTTACAGAATTTGTTTTGGTGGATGCCGATTCCAATGAGGATATTATGAGTATTGCATCAGGCGATCAGATCGATCTAAATAATCTGCCAACGCAGAATCTGAATATTCGTGCAGAGGCCACCGCCGATGTGGAGAGTGTACAACTCGAACTTAGCGGAATGATGACAGCCACCCGCAAAGAAAATGTTGCTCCCTATGCATTGTTCGGCGATAGTAACGGAAATTATAACGGTAGTGAGTTTCCTCAGGGAAGTTACGCCCTGAAGGCGACGCCTTATTCAGAAAATAATCTTGGCGGCACCGAAGGTATTTCTCGAACCATAGGATTTACAATCGTTTCATCGGCTGAGATCGCCGTTACAGATTTTGTTTTGGTAGATGCCGATACAAACGCCGATATTATGGCACTGGTTGATGGAAGTGTTGTAGAGATAAGCCAACTTCCCACCACAAATCTGAACATTAGAGCCAACGCCACAGAAGCCGTGGAGAGCGTACAATTGGCACTCAGTGGAACAAATAGTAGTAGTCGGAAGGAAAATGCGGCTCCTTATGCGCTGTTTGGAGATTCGAACGGCAACTACAATGCTGGTGCGTTACCAGCAGGGGGTTATAGCCTTTCAGCCACACCGTACTCAGAAAATAACCTCGGTGGATCGGCTGGAAATACGCTGACCATCAATTTCATGTTCAGCACAGGTGATAATACCTCTGCATTACGTCTCTTCCCCAACCCTGCTGTTAGCGAGGTGAATGTGGGAGTGAGCGAGTCGAAAAGTGAAATCGAGAAGTATAGCATCCAGGTGCATGATGTACAGGGCAGATTGATCCGCTCTTACGACGAGGTTGAAATTTCCAAAAACGGAGAATTTATGATCCCTACCAATACCTTTACCCAGGGCATTTATTTTATGACCATCAACGGGAATAAGGGAACCGTAGAGCGAAAGACCTTTGTGGTAAACAGATAATTTTTAGCAATTATAAATTCTATAAAAGACCCCGCATATTGCGGGGTTTTTAATATTACTCGAATATGAAATTTGTAAGAATTTTATGTATCTTATTGCTGCGTACCTCTGTCGAACGGTTCCCCTCTACTTAAAATCTCGCTATCATGGAAAAACCTATCTCCGACCTGCATTGCCATCCAAGCCTGAAACCAAACGGGAATTCCGATATAGAAGATATCTGGGTAAGTACCAAAAATAAACGCGTACAGGAATTTTTTAAAGGACTTATCAGTCCGCGGAGGGGGATGATTAAAAGCATCCTTAAGCCGATGGCTACCTATTCCCAATCGAATCTCGATAATTGTTACCTGGGGTCTAACCGCCTGGTCTTTTGTTCTATCTACCCTTTCGAGCGCTCTTTTATCACCCCCAACCGACCATTTTCGAAATCTTCAGGTGCACAACGCTTCATCCTTAAAATGATCTTTGGCAAAAAAGTTAAAGAGCATGTCGACAGAAAGCTTATCCAACTCCTCACGGGAATTTCCAAAAATTCGGCCCAGGCCTATCTGGATGAGGTGCATCGGGCAGGGATCATCGACTATTACAAAGACTATAAAAAAGAATACAGCTTTTTGATGCAAAGCAACGGCACCTCATCGACAAATGAGGAATTCAGCGTTAAACCAAATTTTAGTCTGGTAAGCAATTATGAAGAGTACCAGCAAAAATCGATCTCCCCACAAACCATCTGCGGAATTCTTTCAGTAGAAGGAATGCATGCGATTGTTCGCTACCGAAAAGAAGACCTTTTTGATAAAAATACCATCTCAGAACTCGATCCTCCGAATAAATCTGCTCTTGAAAATGAATTCAAAAATCATATTCAGGAAATCAAGACATCTGCGGAGATGCCTTTTGTTCCTTTCTTTATTACTTTCTCCCATCATTTTAATAATCTGATCGCCGGTCATGCCAAAAGTTTTGCCGATGCCCCTAATCGTATCAAACCTGGCTTTGCCGATGTCTTTGATCAGAAGAATGGGATTAATCTGGGCATAAGTCCTTTTGGAAAGGAGCTTATTAAAGACCATATATTAAGTCGGGACAACGGCCAGAGGATCCTGATCGACACCAAACATATGTCGCTGAAAGCCAGGGATGATATATTCGAGATCGCCAAACTATATAAAGCAAATTTGGATCCTTTCCCTCTAATTTGCAGCCATACTGCCGTAAATGGTCTTCATAGCAGGGAAGCAGCAGCGAACCAACCGGATATTAACCGCTATGAGAAAGACTCTTATGTGAGTAAGTTCGACATTAATCTTACCGATCAGGACATAGAGGAAATCTGGGAAACCGATGGCCTTATCGGGATCTGTATGCACGATGGACGCATGCCCGGGGGTAAGTTCAAAAAATATTTTAAGAAAATATCGGGTATGTTCAGGTCGAAAGAGGCAAAAAAAAGAGTTCATGCCCAGATGTTTCTCACCAATATATTCCATATCGCCAAGGTTAACCTAAGCTATATCCGTAAGCTTAATCTGCAAAATCCAACCCAGCCTATCGATGAGCGGGAGGCGTGGAAAACCATTAGCCTGGGTACAGATAACGACGGAATTGTGGATCCTTTCGATCATTTTAACACAGCCGAAAGGTTACGGGAATTCAGGATTAAGTTGGCAGAATCGATGAAGTGGAACAGTGCCGATCATATGAAAAAATATAAAATACTCTCGCTTCCCTCAGAAGTCCCTTTTACCGAACAAGAGCTATTAGATATCATGCAGGGGTTTTCGCCAAAAGAGATCACCGATAGGGTATTCTATGAAAGCACACGGGAATTCTTAAGCAAATATTTTACCGAAGGATACCTTAAAGGTCTGGTTGTTTAGAAGCAATACTGCGCAAGAACTGTTGAAATATGTGATTTAATCAGATATCAGGTGTGATGGGAGGTCCCCGATCCTTTCACAGCCCAATTGTTCCATTGTCTGTTTTAGTTGTGCATCGAGCAGACCGATCATATGTTCGCCTCCCGCCTTGCCCAGGGCAGCAACGCTATACATGAAAGCGCGTCCTAAAAATGTGAACTGGGCTCCTGCTGCGATCACACGGGCGATGTCGGGGCCAGACCGCAGACCACTATCTACCATCAGGGTAGTCTTACTGCCATAATTCTCCACCAGCCGTAACATCGACTTCACCGATGCCTCTCCCGCATCTAATTGTCTTCCACCGTGGTTGGAAACGATCATCCCATCTAAGCCCAGTTGCAGGGCCATTTCTGCATCCTCCTCACTAGCCACTCCCTTAAGTATGAGCTTGCCCTGCCATTGATCTCTTATCACCGCAATCTTGTCATAATTCATTCGCTTGTCGAATACCTGGTTCATAAACGATGCTAACTTTCTTAGATTAAGATTTTTAGGCATATAGGGTTCGAGATTTGCAAAGTTGGGTATGCCTGTACGCAAAGTTTGGAATGCCCAGTTGGGCCGGCCCAGCATCTCTATGATGTTCCGCATACTCATTTGGGGTGGCATGGAAAGTCCCACCTTGATCTCCCTGGGCCTGAAGCCATAGCTCGGGGTATCACATAAAAGCACAAGCACAGGACATTCCGCTTGTTTGGCTCTAAGGATAAGATCGTCCCGGATACTGTTATCGGCCGGGTGATAGAGTTGAAACCAGGCCTGGCCCTCGGTGATTTCAGAGATCCTTTCAATAGAACTGGTCGCTACCGTGCTCAGCACAAAAGGGATCTGGTTTTCGAAGGCTGCTTTTGCCAGAATCTCGGAAGAATTTGGCCAAATTAAGCCCTGCAGACCCAATGGCGCAATCCCGTAAGGGGATCTGTAGGGAATTCCCAGGATTTCGGATCTCAGGTCGGCGGTTCCAAACTTGTTGAGATAGCGGGGCATCAACTCAATTTCCCGTATGGCTGATGTATTTTTTTCTTTGTTCACCTCCTCGTTACACCCGCCATCGAGGTATTCAAATGCAAATCCCGGGATCCGGCGCCTTGCTTTTTTTATCAGCCCATTTATAGTTGGGTAATCGGTATTGAATTTGATATCAGTAGCGTACCTCATATGAAGCGAAAAACATCTTTTAAGCCCATAATTCCGTGCCCGTCACGGTACCACAAAGCTACCTCTAATGTACAGAAAAAGCATGTGGTAAACGACAATCCAAATAGCATTATATTTTGAGGAGGCCATAGACGTTCGAAAAAATTCTAACTTTATCTTCCCGTAATATTGGAATTATAATTTGTACTGTATTGTAGACATAGAAACCACCGGCAATGGGATTATCGGCAATAAGATCACCGAGATATCGATCTTTAAGTTCGATGGAAAAACGATCGTAGATGAGTATACCACCCTGGTTAACCCCGAATGCGAGATTCCTTATTTTATAACAGGTCTTACCGGGATAGACAACAATACGGTTCGTAATGCCCCAACCTTCAGCGAAGTGGCACACCTTGTTGCAGATTTTACCGAAGACATGATCTTCGTAGCACATAGTGTTAACTTCGACTATAACGTCATAAAACATGAATTCAAGGCTCTCGGTCTTTCTTTTGTTCGAAAAAAATTATGTACCGTAAGATTATCGAGGAGGATATTCCCCGGACTTCGTTCCTATAGTCTGGGAAAATTATGCACCTCGCTTGAGATTCCCCTTAAGGATCGTCACCGGGCAAGGGGCGATGCCCATGCTACCGTTTTGCTTTTTCATAAGATCATCAAGACCGGAAAAGCTGAGCCGGTGATCACCAGTTTTCTCAATGCCCGCTCACAAGAGGCCACCTTACCTCCTGCCCTGGACCGTGAGGTGTACGATCGGCTTCCCCCCAAGACCGGTGTGTACTATTTCAAAAACAACAAAGGATCGGTGATCTATGTTGGAAAAGCCAAAAATATAAAGAAGAGGGTTCTCGGACATTTTTATGATAAAAGCACAAGAGAAATTGAGTTGTGCAGGGAGACTACAATGATCGATTTTGAACTTGCGGGTAGTGAGCTAGTAGCATTACTCATGGAATCGGCAGCTATCAAACACTATTATCCCAAATATAACAGGGCACAAAAGAGAAGATTACCGGCCTATGGTATTTTCTCATATGCCGATAGAAATGGGATATTACACCTTGGATATAACCGGGTGAAAGCACTCCCTTCGCACTACCTGGCCTTCTATTCGACCACGGATTGCCGCTTGTATCTGGAAGAGCTCTGTATCCTATTCGGACTATGCCCTAAATACTGTCATCTACAGGAGAATGTGGGCGAGTGCAACCATTTCCGTATTCCTCAATGCGGCGGTATTTGCCGGGGTAAAGAATCGGCCAAGGAATACAATAAAAAAATTGACGCGGCAATTGAGCATATGAAATCGGGCAGGAGCAACTTCCTTATCAAAGAAAAAGGTCGCAACATAGAAGAAGACGCAATCGTACTGATCCGGGATGGTAAATATGCCGGATATGGTTTCATCTCGAAAAACGAAGAAATACGGACACTCAATGATGCTGTTGCCTATCTGGTGCCTCAGAAAGATACACTGGAAACCCAGCGCTTAATACTATCATATACGGTTAAAAATCCGGAAAAGGTACTCGAACTGGAAGTACAGGATTTATAAATATCCAAAAGTGGAAAGACGCATGCACGTTCAATCACTGATCTTCCCGTACATCTTAATAATGAATACGAGCCAGATCAAAAAGATCAGCGTAACTATAATGGAGTATACAAGAATGAAATCCATCACTTTCTTTGATTGAACAATATCATGAACCCCAAAATGGTTGGAGCCCAGAATGCAACAAAAATCGCATCTAATTTTCTGCCCTGAAGGAACATCACTTCAGAAACTATAATTATAGAGAACACAACAAGGAGCATGATAAAATTCATGATCCCTATCTTATCAATAAATCTTTTAAACATGTTTGGTTAGGTAGTCCCTATTAAAATTAGGGATTTCTAAAAAAGTATCTAAGGCTTTTTTAAGTTTTTATTAACATATTCGATATAATGCATGGCAGGATGCCCTAAATATTATGGAATAGGAAGAAATCTGACCAAAGAAGTACTTATAGCCTCAGTGTTTTTTGTGCTTCCCGCTATTCATAAAGATTATAAGAGTAGCGATAAGAGCGATGACAACAAACGCAAATACGGCAAGCATAATGATACCGTTGCTCCAGTCGACCAAAAATATCAACGATTGACTCATCTATGAAAAATTTAAAAACCCGGTGAAAGGTATACAGGTAGAAAGTGATAAAATATGATCTTTGTCACATTCAACTAAAGGACAGGCACGCACTCGCTTAATTTCTCCTTTTGCAACTATGAATTCCCAGGAGACCATAGAGCGGACAGAATCCTGTTAGCGCGGTTAATAACAGAACTGCAACGGCAGCAAGCACAACAAAGGAAATCGGTCCGTTAATAACCTCATAATAGACCAGGAGGCCACCAGCAATACCTAATGAAAACCGCAGTACTTTGTCTAAAGCCCCTATATTCTTTTTCATAACCCAAAATTATATGTTGAAGACAACCCATCGGTGGTTAATTCCTTAAATCAAAGGGTCCCGATAGATAGGTGTTGCCAAATATAATATAGATCAGAGGGTTTGTCTATGATATGGGTCATTTCACCCTGAACTCGGGCAAACATAATCGGTTAGTTCCATTCCGTTTTCCTTAAGGGCATCGAAACCACCGCTGATATCAACCAAATTATGGATGCCCCTGCTCTTCAAGATCGAGGCCGCAATCACCGACCGGAAGCCGCTGGCGCAATGGAGGTAAAAAGTATCATTGGACGGGAATTCAAGCGAGGTGATCATTGATAAAATCGAGTGGTGTGCTGCGGGCAATCACGAGGTGTTCGGCCTCATATTCACTGGGCTTGCGCACATCGAATACAGCAGGATCTTCGGAGCTCAGGCGGTCCATCAGTTCAGGCACCGATTTAGAATCGATAATGTCAATTTCTTTTCCGGCTTTAAGCCAGGAATCGAATCCTCCCTTTAGAAAACCCAATGTATTATCGAATCCCACGCGGCTAAGTCTGGTTATTGTTTCTTCTTCTTTTCCTTCGGGTGTTACCAGTAAAATGGGCTGTTTTACATCTGCGATCAAAGCGCCAACCCAGGGGGCAAAGTCGCCATGTAACCCGATAAATATAGAGCGTGGCACGTGCCCTTTAACGAATTCTTCCTGGTGCCTTACATCGAGAACTACAGCGCCGGTTTCATTTGCGGCCGTTTCAAATGCATCTGGACTGAGCTGCGTGCTTCCTCTTTCGATCACTGTACCGATATCCTCGTAGCCTTGACGATTCATCATCACATTAAGCGGAAAATATTGGGGAGGTGGCAACAGGCCTTCAGTAACCTCCTCGATAAATTCATCTCTGGTCATATCTTTCCTGAGCGCGTAATTCATCTTTTTCTGATTTCCAAGCGTATCGACCGTTTCCTTCATCATGTTTTTCCCACAAGCCGAACCAGCTCCATGTGCCGGATATACGATCACATGGTCTTCCAGTGGCATGATCTTTTCCCGAAGACTGTCGAAAAGCATGCCCGCCAACTCTTCCTGGGTCATATGCGCTGCTTTTTGGGCAAGATCGGGCCGACCGACATCTCCGAGGAAGAGGGTGTCTCCAGAAAAGATCGCATGATTTCCACCCTGCTCATCTTTTAACAGATATGTGGTACTTTCCATTGTATGGCCTGGAGTGTGTAGCGCTTTGATAACGATATTCCCAAGCTTAAATTCCTGACCATCCTCCGCGATCAGAGCTTTGAATTCCGGGTTTGCCATAGGCCCAAAAACAATAGGTGCACCGGTTTTTTTTGCCAACGTAACATGACCACTCACAAAATCGGCATGAAAATGGGTCTCAAAAATATACTTAATACTGGCACCATCCTCCTTTGCCTTTTCCAGATAGGGATCAACTTCCCGCAAAGGATCGATGATCGCCACTTCTCCTTCACTTTCAATATAGTAGGCACCCTGGGCAAGGCAACCGGTATACATTTGTTCTATAGTCATGTTAATGAGTTTTCTATTTCAAAATTACTTTTTTTCTCTCGTAACTACCAGTCTTAATTCAGCCAATTTGGTTGTTTTGGCTGGCGATCCGATCGGAAAGTTCTGATCCCATTCGAATATTATCGAAATGTTCTACCGCTTCCCTTACCCTTACAAAAAGGTATTCCTTGGTTACCATTTCGGAAATACCACTGCTGAACAGGATGTCGCGCGTGGGGCCGATGGCTCCTGCAATATAAAAGCGAATTCCTCTCGACTTGATCTCATTGATGACCTTTCTTAGCATATGTGCAGCTGTAGAGTCGATATAATTAATCGCTTCAGCATTGAGGATAACCGCTTTCACTTGATTTTCATTTTCACCGATAAACTTGTAGAGTTGATTTTTAAAATAACTTGTATTTCCGAAATAGAGCTGGGCATCGAATCTGATAATAAGAAGGTCTTCCCGAAGTTCGATCTCTTCACTGAATCGGTCAACATTCTTGTAATAGTCAGAATTCCTGATCTTTCCTAAAATAGCAAAGTGAGGTTTCGACGTCCGATATACCATCAGTAATAAAGCTAGTAAAACGCCTATAAAGATCCCCTGGACGATACCGATAAATAAGGTTGCCAGGAAGGTTATGATCCAAACCACAAATTCGTCTTTTCTGAGTTTCCATAATCTTTTGGCATAAGCCAGATCGATAAGGCTGAAAACCGAAACCACGATAATGCTGGCCAGTATCGACTTTGGTAAAAAATAGAAGACCGGGGTGAAAAATAACAGCGTCACCAGAACCAGCATGGCCGCAAAAAGACCGGCAAAATTAGACTTGGCTCCGCTTTCATAAGAAATTGCGGAACGAGAAAAACTAGCTGTTACAGGGTATGCTTTAAAGAAAGAACCAGCGATATTGGAAACGCCCAGGGCCACAAATTCCTGGTTTGGATCAAGACGGTCTTCCTCCGATTTTTCTTCTAAGCCCTTACCGATAGATACGGCCTCCAGATAACCCACTAAGGCAAGAGTAAGGGCAAAGGGCCAAATTTCTGCCAAGACATTTAGATCCATATCCGGTACTTGGAAAGTCGGTAGTCCGGCCGGGATCGTTCCCACAATATTTACATTATAGTTATCGAGATTAAACAAGTAAACTGCTAAAATTCCCAGGACAACGGCCAGGAGAATGCCAGGGAATCTCCTGTTCCACCTCTTTAGCAAAGCGATAAGGACAATACCGAAAATTCCAATTATCAGATCTACAAGATTCAGATCTGCCGCCTTTTGGACAGCCTGCCATATCAATTCGTGAATACGACTAGACCCTTCTATCTCTATGCCCAATAGGTATTTTAATTGGCTGAACATGATAATTATTGCTGCTCCAGAAGTAAATGCACTGATGACCGGTTTAGAAATAAAATTCACCAGGTAACCCATTCTCAAGAGTCCCATCAGCAGTTGTATTACTCCTACAATAAGAGCAAGGAATACTGCCATAGCAACATATTCTCCATCACTGAGAGCTAAAGCCCCAAGACCGATAGCCACCAGAAGTGAATCCATAGCCACCGGACCAATGGCCAGTGGTCCTGAAGTACCCAAAAGCACATAGATAAGCAATGGGATCAGGGAGGCATATAGTCCGAATTCGGGAGGTAAACCCGCTAACATGGCATAGGCCATAGCTTGTGGGATCAGTACGATCCCGACTGTAAATCCGGCCAGGATATCTTTTGGAATATCCTTATAGCTATAATCAGCAAACCACTGAATAAATGGTAGGTAACGTCGCATTGCTCAAATGTACCATTTAATCAACAGTTTGTACAAAAGACTGTGACGGGGTCAACGGCCGCTATAATCAGAGACTACTATTGTTTGAAGTATTCCTTTTTGTAATAGGCCCCAAGTTCTGGAGTAAGCAAGAGGATCTCGGGTTTATCTTTTCTCAAAAATACCTCCCAATTGTTAAAAGCTTCCCATGCATCATCTTTAAATATAGGTTGTCCATAGGCTGCTATCAATTTATGCCGTATTCTCTCTTCCTCTGCTTTTGCAGTCAAGATCCACACTGTGTTGAGTTTTCCGTCGCCAAACCGGGCTTCGAATTTTCTGGGAAAGCCTGCATATTCAATACCAAAGCAATCGATCTGTACTTGAGCATTAGGATCTTCAGGCCCCAGTTCGCGTAGAAAAGTAAAGTCTGATGCGTTTTCCAGCAATGGCCGCATCTCATCTAGACTAGCTCCCATCCGGATAAAATCGGGTACTGCCCCTGATTTAACATAAGTTTTCATCTGTCCTCCTTCAGAGGGTAATAATGGATTATGCCAGGCAAAGAGGTTCGGGTGGGCACCCTCTTCCGTTAGTATCCATACCTTATCCTCAGATCTGTCGGCTATAATAAGGTCGTCCCAATATACCTCGTAATGCATAAAGGTCTCTGCTGAATCCTTTACCCTTTCATATAAAACCCTATACGCATTGCCTTTCGCTTGTATCAGGCTTAATTTGTTATCTGAAAATGTAAAGGCGACCTCATTGACAGTGCCCCTTTCGGTTTCACCGTCCACTCCTATCAGATGCGATTCCAACTTTTCGGCTAGTGGAAACACAGGAGTGCTCACTATTTCTTCATTAAGTATCTTGAAATGAGGACTCAACTTTGCTTTTACCTCCTGTAAATTATCACCCATTCGAATTCCATGGAAAACAGATTCAGCTTGAGCAGCACTGATTAGCCCGGTAAATATCAGAAAATAGAAGATTACATATTTCATGGCAGATTATTAAGGATCGATATACAAAAGACAATGGGAAACATCAATTGTTACGCTCACGTATACATTTTCGGATATCTAAAGGTCCAGTACTTTAATCTGATTACGCTGAAGTTCGATCTTACCTTCTCTTTCCATACCTTTTAGCAGGCGGGATACTACAACACGCGAAGTATGGAGATCCTGGGCTATATCTCTATGGGTAGTGTAGATCATATCATCGTGGGTAACCATGGCTTTGTCTCGTAAATATTTTAGCAAACGGTCATCCATTTTCATAAAGGCGAGAGTGTCTATGGTTTCGAGTAGCTCTGAAAGCCGTTCGTGATAACTATCCAGTATAAAAGCCCTCCAGCTGCGGAATCGGGCCATCCAATCGTCCATTTTTTCAATTGGGATCATCAGCATTTCAGAATCGGTTTCGGCTATTGCGCGGATTTCACTCTTTCCTGCCCCCATACAACAGGAAAAGGTCATCGCGCATGTATCTCCTACTTCGATAAAATACAAGAGCAATTCATCTCCATCTTCGTCTTCGGTCAGGATCTTTATTGCTCCATCAAATAAAAGTGGCATTGCGTTTATCTGCTGACCGATGTCCATCATCATGTCGCCCTGACTCACTTTTACCAATTTGCCGGCTTTCTCGATCTCGTCCAATAATTCAGTTTCGAAGAGGTACCCATAATTTATTTCAAGCTTATCCTGGATCATGACTTGGATGTTTTAGTATTAGTGTTGAGGTTTCAATATAATAGCAAAACTCATTTCATCACCTTCCTGATGAATAAATCCTTCATGCAGCTCTGTTTGAGGAACATTATAAGGATAGAATGTGATTGGTTCAATACACAGCATGTTAGACACTTCAGTCCAGAGCATAAAATGTCCGAATCCTTCGGTAGAGATTTCCAGATCCCGATGGTCTTTTAAAACCACATGTTCACAATCAGGAAGCTCGAGGGCCCTATTACCGGCATCCAGGATTTCCTGGAGCTCAACTGTTCTGTCATTTGCCATTATACGAGGGTTATCCGAATGCAATTTAAAGGCGGGATGGTATCCCAGCATAAAGGGCATGTCCCTTTCTCCTGCTATTGTAAATATTATACGTAATTCCTTTGCCGAGAGTTCAAAGCATTTCTCAAAGTGAAAATCGAAAGGCCAAATAAGCCGCTGTGCTGTCGATTTTTCTGGAAATTTGCTATTGCCTATCACCTTCCCTCTTGTATAGGATTTTCTGAATCTGGCTGAGGTGTTCGAATGTTCTATAAGCTCGTATTCCATTTCCCTCAGGTGCCCGTGCTGATCGAGGATCGCATTACCACGAGGAACATGTACGCGATATCCGGCTTCGGCCGTCGGTCCGATAATAGGAAACATCTCAGTATCAGAATGCTGCCATCCGGGAGCCCCTTTTTGATGAATATACTGGTATTCACCCAGCTGCAAACTGGTTAATTCGCCCTTTTCTATACCAACTTCTATGGCATCATTTTTTAAAATCAGCATGGTTTATTTATTGATAAGTCGATATATAAACAGTGCTGCCCTTTTGGTCAGTTCTTCAATAGTTTTCAGGTTCACCGTCTCCTCGGGAGTATGTGCTCCGCTTCCCATAGTACCAAGTCCATCAAGACAATCCACATAAGCCGCCACAAAAGAGGTATCGGCGGCACCTCTTTTACCCGGGTCATAAGCGATTACATTGCCCTGTTCCAGATCAAGGCTGACCCTGTTAAGCTTTTCCAGCAAGGCCATGTTGCCTTCGCTGGGAGGCATGGCCGGATAACTGTCGGTAAAACTGATTTTGGCCGAGGTATGGGGCAGGCCGGCCGCTACGATTTCACGCATCTGAGCTCTGGCATTCTCTTTTTGTTCCTCTGTTATAAACCGGAGACCCCCTTTTGCCATTGCAGTCTGGGCCACAACATTCGATTTTCCAAAGATCTCTCCGCTGGAGGTTTTTTCGTCATAACTAAGGAAAGTACCTCCCATTACCAGACCCGGATTAAATGTCAGGAGGTCTTCGGGGCTAAGCTGGCGGTAAAATTCATGAAGAATTCTGGACATTTCAAATACGGCACCTGCTCCTACCCGATCGCTAAAAATTCCTGAGGAATGTGCCCTTTTACCCTCTACTTCGAGCTGCCATCCGGAGGCTCCTCTTCGGGCCACGGTTGCATAGTTAAAGCCTGTTGAGGTTTCAAACCCTAAAGCCACATCACTTCTTTTAGCCGCTTCAATCAGGTCCTTTCTACTGAGGTCAAGGGGCTTTCCGGTACTTTCCTCGTCCCCTGTGAACGCCACAATGATCTGTGCATTGTTTAGGAGGCCATGTTCCTGGAGGGCCTTAAGCGCATAGAGCACGATCACATTACCGCCTTTCATATCGTTCCCCCCTGGCGCTTTCGCAATACTATCGTTTACCATTTCAAAGCGCTGAAAGGGACTGTCTTTTTCGAAAACCGTATCTAAATGGCCAATGAGCAATAATTTGATCCCCTTTGAACCATTGGTTTCTGCAAATAAATGGCCGGCTCTGTTCATTTCCTCGGGCATTTCTATCCAACGTGTTTGAAAGCCAATGGTGTTAAAGGCGTCGGCAAATAGGGTTCCGGTCTGGCGTACACCGGGTAAGTTGAGTGTCCCGCTGTTTATATTTACCACATTTTCGAGAAATTCAATAGCTTCATGGTTATTCTTTTCTATCGTCTTCAATATTTTTTGCTCTGTTCTGTTGAGTCCCTGTGAGAATAAGGCATGCCCGAATGTGATAAACAGAAGTGAAAGCAATATTTGTCGGCGCATAAAATGAAAATTAAATGATTAGTCTATCTATTCTACAGGAATCCCTGTTCACGCATCCAATCGTCGTTAAAAACCTTACCAACATATCGACTTCCATGATCATGAAAGAGGACAACCACCACATCATCGGGCTTGAAATGTTCCTTTAATTGAAGGACGCCCTTAATGGCCGCACCTGCAGAATTCCCGAGGAACATACCCTCCTCGCGGGCGAGTCGCCGGGTATATACCGCGGCATCTTTATCAGTAACCTTAACAAATCCGTCGATGACATCGAAGTTTACATTCTCGGGCAAAATATCTTCTCCTATGCCCTCTGTAACATAGGGATAGATCTCCTCCTGATCGAATATCCCGGTCTCATGGTATTTCTTAAAAACGGAACCATAAGTATCTACCCCCCACACCTTAATATCGGGGTTCTTCGATTTCAGATAGGTGCCAACACCAGAAATAGTGCCTCCTGTGCCTACTCCGACTACGAAATGAGTGACCTTTCCATCTGTCTGTTCCCAAATCTCAGGTCCTGTGGTTTGAAAGTGAGCCTTGGTGTTCGATGGATTATCATATTGATTAACATACCATGAATTCGGGATCTCCTCGGAAAGCCTTTTGGCGGTAGAATAATAACTACGGGGGTCGTCTGGCGCTACAGCGGTAGGGCAAACATGAACCTCACTCCCCATGGCTTTTAGAATATCTATTTTCTCCTTAGACTGCTTGTCGTTGATCACGCAGATCATCTTATAACCTTTAACCACAGCAGCCAATGCCAATCCCATACCGGTATTCCCGGAGGTGCCTTCAATAATGGTTCCCCCCGGCTTTAAATCTCCAGCCTCCTCTGCATCTTCAACCATCTGAACCGCCATGCGGTCTTTTACGGAATTGCCGGGATTAAAGGTTTCGTATTTGGCCAGTACCAGGCAAGGCACTTCGGCCGTAAGTTTATTCATTTTCACCAAAGGCGTATGTCCGATGGTGTCTAATATAGTCTCTGCATATTCCATGTGCGGCAAAGATAAAATTAGTATTTAGAAATATGAGTCGCGCATCAGCGAAATCTGTATTGATCCAGCACGATTCATTCGAATTTGATAGCTTTTACAGGACTGATCCTGTTAATAATATAGGAAGGGATCATCAACATTGCAGAACAGAGAAGAAATACCCCGAGATTAAGCAACAAGATATGGAATCCATTGACATTGACCGGGATATATTCCATATAGTATTCCTGAGGATTGGGAAATCTAAAAACTCTGTAGGTATCCTGGATCCAGATAATTCCTAGTCCCAGGAGGTTACCCCAGAAAAGGCCAATCCCAATGAGGTAAGCGGCATTATAAATAAATACCTTGCGGATACTCCAGCTCGAGGCTCCCAAAGCCTTCAATACACCGATCATCGGCGTTCGTTCCAGGATTAGGACCAACAATGCGGTGATCATATTTATACCACCGACAATGATCATTATTCCGATGATCAGGGCAATATTAAAATCAAAGAGATCGATCCATTCAAAAATCTGATAGTATTTCTCCCTCAGGGTTTGGGTATCCAGATCGGATTGTGTTTTACCATAGATCTCGCGATTTTTCTCATCAATCTGGCCAAAATCGTCCAGGAAGATCTCAAAATTACCCACCTGCTCTTCTGTCCATTTGTTCATCCTTTGTATATGGCGTATATCGGTAAAAATATAGAGCCCGTCAATATCTTCAAATCCGCTATCGTAGAGACCAACCACTTCAAATTTTCGCTGATTTGGATTCTTGGAAGGGTCGTCTTCCTTTAGAAAAAAAGCAAAAAATGTGTCGCCCAGTTCCAGTCCGAGTCTCGAACCCAGTGTAGCGGAAAGCAGTACTTCAGTATTCAGCGAACCCTTATAATCGGGCATACGGCCTTCTACTAAATACTCCTCCAGCGCTCCCCAGTGATATTCTGGCCCGACACCTTTGGCGATAATCCCCTCAAAAGTCTCCATAGTCCTGATGATCCCCCCCTTAGATGCCACAGCCTGTACATGGGCAATCCCGTCTACATCCTTAAATTCAGGAAAGAAATCCTGTGTTTTAGAGATCGGGGCTACAGAAACATCGGAAAGATTATTGTCGTAGTTGTAAATTTGGATATGCCCGTTAAAGGCTGCAACCTTTTCTCTGATCTTCTGCTGAAGGCCTGTGCCGGTGGCAAGGGCCACCAACATCATAATTAATCCCAGGGCGATGGCCGCAATCGCAATTTTTATTATTGGTGCGGAAATACTAATTTTATGATCCTTACCTGTGATTAGGCGTTTTGCAATAAAAAATTCTAAGTTCAACCCATGCCCTTTTTGTACGTTTTCAAAAATATGTCTTTTTTGTGGGTTTTGATGCTATTTGCCTGTGGAGGAGTTGGACAGAAAAGTGACCAGCACCAAGGCAGCGTCTTGGAGCATTTAGAAATGACGCAGGATCCTGAGCTAGAGATCGCCGCTGCAAGAACTTCTGAATATCTTCCATTGCTTAAGGACAAAAAAGTAGGGGTGGTGGCCAATCATACCAGCCTGATATACAAAAGTGAATCGCCATCGGAAATGATCTCTGCAACACATCTGGTCGATTCACTCCTATCGCTTGGTATAGCGATTGAAAAGGTGTTTGCTCCGGAACATGGTTTCAGAGGACAAGCCGATGCGGGTGAAGCGGTAGCCGATGGCCTTGACAAAAAATCCGGTTTACCGGTGATCTCACTATACGGATCGAACAAAAAGCCGAGCAGTGACCAGCTTAAGGGATTGGATATTGTGGTCTTCGACATCCAGGATGTCGGGGTTCGATTTTACACCTATATCGCTACCCTGCAACTGGTAATGGAGGCTTGCGCAGAACAGAATATCCCTGTCCTGGTATTGGATCGCCCGAATCCGAATTTACAATTCGTAGATGGCCCAACCATGGAAAATGAGCATAAAGGATTTCTTGGACTCACCCCGATCCCCTTGGTTTATGGCATGACTATAGGGGAATATGCCACGATGATCAATGGAGAAAACTGGTTGGAGGCCGGATTAAAGGCAGATCTCAAAGTAATCTCATTGGGTCAATATACCCGGAAGACCAGATATCTTTTACCGGTAAGGCCTTCGCCAAATTTACCAAATGCCCGGGCGGTTGAACTTTATCCCAGTTTAGGCCTGTTTGAAGGTACAAATATCAATGCTGGCCGGGGTACTGAATTTCAGTTTCAGCGTTTTGGAGCTCCGTTCCTTAATAAGGAGTATTTCGATTTTGAGTATACACCCCAACCCAATTTCGGCTCAAAAAATCCTAAACACAAAGGCGTGATATGTTATGGTAAAGACTTGTCGGGGGAAGCAGCACATGATCGGATCCAGCTGCACTGGTTAATTGAAGCATATCGGAACTGTAAGGATAAAAGCCAATTTTTTAATACCGCAAATTTCACGAGACATGCGGGCACGGCATCGTTACAGCGGCAAATAGAAGAGAACCAGACAGAAGATCAGATCCGAACGAGCTGGCAAAAGGATCTGCAGAGATTCAAAAAGATCAGGGCGAAATATCTTATCTACGAATGAACTCCTGTGATATATCTACCCGGGTAGGTTTACGATACTTATGAAACGGTTGTTTAAGCAATCCTGTAATACTCCCATTTTCAATGCGATCAGGAAATGTATCTACCCCATAGGTGATATCATGACGGCTAAGTTTCATAAAAGTCCCGAACATGCGATCCCAGATCGAGAAGATATTTCCGTAGTTAGAATCTGTGTAGGGTAGTACAAAATGATGGTGGACCTTGTGCATATCCGGAGAAACCAGGACCCAACTGATCACATCGTCCACTTTTTGTGGCAGCCGGATGTTGGCATGGCTAAATTGTGTGGCTACCAGTGATAAGGTCTGGTATAACATCACAATCCCGATCGGAGTCCCGATCAAAAACACTCCCAGCAAGGTAAAGCCAAACCGTATAATACTCTCCAATGGATGGTGACGGTTGGCCGTAGTAGTATCTACCTCGTGGTCTGTATGGTGCACAAGGTGGATCATCCATAGCGGTTTTACCTGATGTTCAACATAATGTGCCAGGTAAGCACCGATCAGGTCCAGTAGTAACACTCCTAGTACCACATAAAGCCAGAGCGGCATCTCGGGAAGCCAGTTGATGATTCCAAAATCGTTTGCCGCCACCCAGTCGCTCGACTTTAAAAGCAAAAACGCCAGGGCAAAATTGATCGCGATAGTGGTTAGAGTAAAAAAGAAATTCGGCAGAGCATGCCGCCATTTTTTGTATTTGAATCTGAAAAGAGGCACGGCTCCTTCCAGTAGCCAAAAGAACGTAAGCCCGCTTATCAGGATCAGGCTACGGTGGGTAGACGGGATGTTTTCAAAATAGGAAATAAGTTCTTCCATGGCATCAAAAATAGCGAATTTTGCTCAATAGTTTTTTATATCCCCATGCCGGGAAATCCTTTTGGGATCTTGAAATTGCCCTACCGATTATAGTGCTTTTTTATCTCCTCAATGATGTTGAAGGCTGCCGGGCAAATCGCCAGGTTCTTCATGGTGATATCGCTTATCTGATGGAATTTTTTCCGGTTGGTATGCGGATATTCCCGGCAAGCTTTAGGCCTCACTTCATAAATAGAGCAGTAATTATCTCCGCCCAGAAAGGGACAGGGAAGCTGCTGTAATACATAGTCATTATCCTCGTCGATCCGAAGGTACTTTGCGATAAATGCCTGAGGTTTTAGCCTGAAATGTTTGGCGATCCGTACAATATCCGGATCTCTAAAAAGAGGACCGGTGGTTTTGCAGCAGTTGGCACATTCCAGGCAATCTGTTTTTTGAAATTCTTCATCATGCAGGCGCTGCATGGTGGTGTCCAGGTCTTTTGGCGGCTTCTTTCTTAGTTTAGAAAAAAACTTTCTGTTTTCTGTGCTTTTTTGCTTTGCCCTAAGCGGTAACTTTCGAATTTCCTCCTCCATTTATTTCTGGTCTGGGATTAACAGCCCTAAGATTAGTACTTTTAACCAATTTAAAGCCTTTACCGTTGCAAAATAACAACTTCCCGGATACTGATATTTTCGGACAGGCATTGATGGACTACCTGCAAGGGAATTATCAGCAGGATATCATCACTCATATTTCTTTGGATGAAACAGATGTGCTTCCCCTTCCCTATCTTTTTCGCAATTTTGAGCAAATGCCGGTTTTGGAACAAACGGCACTCAGGCTGTCAAAAGGAAAAGTACTCGATGTGGGTTGCGGTGCCGGAAGCCATAGCCTTTATCTTCAAAAAAAGGGGCTAGAGGTCACTGCTCTCGACATTTCCCCTGGGGCCATAGAGGTGTGCCGGCAAAGAGGGATTTCCAATGCAGTGATCGCTGACATCAGGAATTATAATGATTCAAAATTCGATACCATTTTATTGTTAATGCATGGCATTGGTATCGCAGAGACACTTGATAATCTCGAATCGTTCTTATTAAAAATCAGGTCGTTGTTGCATCCCGGGGGGCAGATCCTGCTCGATTCGAGTGATATCATCTATATGTTCGACCAGGATAAAGATGGCGGATATTGGATCCCTGGAGATGTGGCCTATTATGGTGAAGTACAATTCATTACGGAATACAAAGGCAAAAAAAGCGAACCCTTCCCCTGGTTATATCTTGATTATCAGCACTTGAAGGCGGCAGCAGACCGAATGGATTTTGCTATTGAATTTGTAAGGGATGGAGGACACAACGACTATTTAGCCAGATTATCGATTGATTAATGATAGTCTGGGCGGGTTTTCGTTATTTAATGTATTTTGCAACAAATTTATCATTCAATGCTTAGAAAGTGGATTTTATTGCTGTTGATTTCATCGGTATGGTTATTGGGCTGTTCCACAGACGACGATAACAATGCTTTGCCCGATGATGGCACCGTAAACAAATCGGCCAATTTGCTAAGTGCCGGAGAATCGGCCAGCGATATCCTTTCGAACAATAATTTCTCTAATATTTTGATAGAGATTGCATATGTTGAGGGATTCAGACCTACGCAGGAAGCTATGGATGCTTTTGAGGCGTACCTGAGGGCACGTACATTTAAAAACGTAATAGAAATACAGTATTCTCCTCTTGATTCTCCCAATCAGGAATCATTAACTATACAGGAAGTAGCTAATTTGGAAGACGAGAATCGTGTGAACTACAATGAAGGTAATACCCTGGCCATTTACATCTATTTCGCAGATGCGCCAGACGAAAGCGATGATGAAGATTCCGGATTGGTAACCCTGGGATCGGTGTACCGCAATACGTCGATGGTTATATATGAACAGACGGTGCGCGACTTGGCCTCCAGAAGTTTTTTGATCAGTGTCGCAGATGTGGAATCTGCAACGCTCAACCACGAATTTGGTCACCTGTTTGGTTTGGTCGATCTGGGTACCGCTATGGTCAATGATCATGAAGATTTTCTTCGCGATGATGAGGGGAATCCGGAATTAGACAGTACGGGCAATCCTATAGGGAACAATCATTGCGATATTGATGGATGCCTGATGAGAGCCGAACTTCAATTCGGAGGTGGTATTATGGGCATGCTCGAAAGCAGGGCAGCCAGAGGCCTGTCGATACCCGCTCTCGATGCTGAGTGCATTCTCGATCTTCAGGGGAATGGTGGCCGTTAAACTCTTTTAAGCTTTGGTTTTAGTGCGTTTCTTAAGGGATATGAAGGTACTTATGGGTTTGTAGTGATACCTTCCATTTTGGATTTTGCATTACATAGTCCACGATCAGAGGAATAACTTTCTCTCTCACACTCCATTCGGGTTGTAGATATAATATACAGTTCTCCCCTACTTTAGCTGCCTGTTCTTCGGCAAATTTAAAATCGTGCTTGTTGTAGACAATTACCTTAAGTTCATGGGCTTTCTTGTAGATATCCCCCACGGGCAGTTTGTTTTTCTTTGGAGATAGACAGATCCAATCCCAGTCGCCCGTTAAAGGGTAAGCACCCGAAG
This sequence comes from Flavobacteriaceae bacterium, assembly GCA_965212205.1. GTDB lineage: Bacteria > Bacteroidota > Bacteroidia > Flavobacteriales > Flavobacteriaceae > JAHEJJ01. Next base: position 240,853 of record CBDBUX010000011.1, on the reverse strand, counting down.
TTTCGATATGAGTTTGCAAGTCATTCATTCTGAGACCAGAAGTAAGCGGGCCCATATCCCATGTCAAGGGTTCACCTCCTGTTACCACCACGGTGTCGGCATAGTTCGATGCGTTCGTTACTATATGATCTATTGGCGTTGGCGGATGGAGTTCGGCGTTCCAGCTCTCCTTTACATCGCACCAATGGCAGCCTACATCACAACCCCCAATTCTTATAAAATATGCCGCGGTACCTTTATGATATCCCTCCCCCTGGATAGTGTAGAACTCTTCCATTAGCGGTAGCATCATACCTTGGTCGACCTTAAGGAGTACCTCTTCTTTTAACATGGCACAAAGATACGCTTAAGTTGAGTATCAGGCTTAAAAAATTGTCTGCTCCACACCAGAGCGCGTTCAGGTTCAGATCGGATAAATGGTATTGGATAAGCTGGTGATAAGGGTTGGGATCCCGGGGTTTGAAGTTGCCTTAAATTAACCTATTTTTAACAAAAATTTTAAGGATGGCCAAGCGAGATGAATTCTTTACACATATTGAAAACGGATATAGTTTTAAGGGTGACTATATAACAATGGGAGCGGCGATGCTCGAAGGAGAAACCATTACCGGAGCCCATGTAAAAGTGCCACTGAAAACGCTCAACCGACATGGATTGATCGCCGGTGCTACCGGTACGGGAAAAACCAAATCGTTGCAGGTCATTGCCGAAAATTTGTCAGATAAAGGAATTCCGGTCTTGCTGATGGATCTAAAGGGAGACCTCAGCGGTCTGGCACAACCCAGCCCGGGCCATCCCAAGATCGATGAACGCCATGAGAAGATAGGACTCGCATTCGAACCCAAGCGGTTTCCTGTTGAAATCCTTTCTCTATCGGAGCAAGGTGGTGTCAAATTAAGGGCTACAGTGTCTGAGTTTGGCCCGATTTTACTCTCACGAATATTAGATCTAAGCGTCACCCAGGAGGGGATCCTGGCTGTTGTTTTTAAATATTGCGATGATCACAAACTCCCGCTCTTAGACCTTAAAGACTTAAAGAAAGTCTTACAATATGCCACTGGCGAGGGAAAGAAGGAATTTTCCAAGGAATACGGGAGGATTTCTACCAGTTCTACCGGCACCATCTTGCGCAAGATCATCGAACTCGAACAACAGGGCGCGGAATTGTTTTTCGGAGAGAAGTCTTTCGACGTAGATGATCTGACACGGATAGATGAAAACGGAAGAGGCTACATCAATATCGTCAGACTTACCGATATTCAGGACAGGCCGAAGTTATTTTCGACCTTTATGCTTAGCCTGCTTGCCGAGATCTATTCTACCTTCCCGGAGCAGGGAGACAGCGATCGGCCCGAACTCATATTTTTTATCGACGAGGCTCATCTCATTTTCAAAGAGGCCTCCGGAGCCTTGTTAGATCAGATCGAGAATATTGTAAAACTGATTCGTTCGAAAGGGATCGGGTTGTATTTTGTGACCCAAAACCCTACCGATGTACCTCCTGCTGTTTTGTCTCAGTTAGGATTAAAAGTGCAGCATGCCCTCAGAGCATTTACGGCAAGAGACCGGAAAGCTATTAAACTGACGGCCGAAAATTACCCGATTTCGGAATATTATAATACAAAAGAGGTGCTTACTTCCCTGGGTATCGGTGAAGCCCTTATCACTGTGCTTGATGAAAAAGGGCGTCCTACTCCATTGGCAGCTACCATGTTACGGGCCCCTATGAGCCGGATGGATATTCTCTCAGCGTCCGAATTAAAAGAATTGATACGCGGTTCTTCCCTATCGAAAAAATACAATGAAGAGATCGACAGGGAAAGCGCCTATGAAATTCTAAATGAAAAGATAGAAAAAGCAGAGCAAGAAGCGGAAAAAGAAAAAGAACGGGAACGAAAAAGTACATCGAGTAGGTCGAGTACACGTAAAAAACGAAGTCGCCGTCAAGACCCAGTGGTTAAAGTACTTACCAGCGCTACTTTTATCAGGGGTGTGCTGGGAATCCTTAAAAAAGTAATGCGCTAAACATGATAAAAAGAAACTACTGGTTGTTGATTATCTTATCTGGGCTTATAATGTTGAATTGCACCGAGGAAGAGAATACCTATTTTTTGATTGGTACAGACCAGGTGGGATTGCTCGATCGGCAGACCACTATAGTTGACGTCGCCAATATTTATAGTACGGATTCTTTGGTCTCGGATTCGACGCAGGTTTCCTTCGGTGAAGGAGGGCGAAAGCTGAAGGTCTTCGAAAAGGGTGGGAAACACTTGCTTACTTTAACCTCTAATTCCGATAGTATCGCACGCATTGGCCATATCCTGGTGGCCGATCCCAGGTATAAAACAGTAAAAGGGATCGGCTTGCAGAGTACATTTATAGATATTGAGAATAATTATGAGATTGAAAAGATCATCACGTCGATGAACAATATTGTAGTATTGCTGGAAAACAGCGATATCTACTTCACTATCGATAAAAAAGAGCTGCCCGCACATCTTAGATATACTAAGTCCAGGCCGATCGAAAGAGTTGAAATACCTGATCAGGCAGCTATAAAATACCTGATGGTGGGTTGGGAGTAAGCCTTACCCCCTATGGCTTTGCTCATTTTGATGTTAATTAAATCCTAAGTTCGATTTACCCTGGTGTTTTTTCTGCTAATTTCAGACAAATCACAGCATCATGTATTCTAAACTTACCCTTCTGCTACTATTTACGGGATTGGCAATTTCCGCCCAATTCCCATACGAAGCCTCTGCTGAGCATCCTTTTGGGTTACCCAATCCTGAAGCGCCTCAGGAAATACTCGACTTTGCACCTTTGATAGGGGAATGTAATTGTCTTTCGCAAACCCGTGGGTTAGATGGCGCATGGGCAAAAGAGGTGGAGATGATCTGGCGATTCAAATATATCATGAACGGCATGGCGATTCAGGATGAGACACTTAAGCACGACTCGACCTATGCCGGCAGCATCAGACAATTCATCCCAGACAGCACCCGTTGGTATGTTCACTACTACAGTTCCGGAAAACCTACGACAGTATTACCCAGTTGGGAAGGCAAAAAAAACCCGGATGGTGATATAATATTATACCGTGATCAGAAGGCGCCCAATGGTATGGAAGGGTCTTATAGAATTACATTTTTTGACATCTCGGATAATGGATTCAATTGGCAGGGTGCCTGGGTGAGTAAGGATCAGAGCATCGAATGGCCTACCTGGAAAATTGAGTGCACCAAAATAGGGCTGCAAGATCTGGAATCCGATGAATGACTCATTGTGTGCTGGCCTTACCGACTTTTATAAGCAGAGCGATTGCTGATTACCTTATCGCTGTATTTCTGTACCCACTGGGTGAGATCCAATAGTTTCCCGAGGTAAGAATGACCAAAATCTGTAAGTGCATACTCTACACGGATAGGAACCTCAGGATAAAGAGTACGGGAAATATAACCGTCGGCTTCTAGTAGTTTTAATCGCTCGCTAAGCACCTTGCTCGAAATACCATAAACTTTCTTTTTAAGCTGATTAAAGCGGAGCACCGGATAATATCCCAGATAGAGGATAATTAAAATACTCCATTTGTCTGATGCCAATGCCATCACATCGCGGATCGGGCAGTATTCAGGTGGGTTTTTTGGATCAATTCCACCGAACATTTTTTTAATCTTTTTTGCTGTTTTAACTTTCTGATTTTCAGTAATAGTTTCTGTTTCCATACCAGCTAATACTTTGGTTGCTTCTTTTAATATGAAAAATAATTTTATACTTTAGTTTTGAAACTAAGTTACAAAAAGTTACTTAATTGTAGATGAAGAAAATATTGAACATCCTCATTCCACGACTCTACGGGGCTTATTTTAATCTATTGGCGCTCTTCTCCAGGAAGCTTGCCGCCGAAAAGGCCTTTACACTTTTCTGTACACCCCGCAAAGGCAAAGTACTGGAAGTACAACGTAGCTTTTTAGATGCTGCCGGGCATATGACCATGGAAGTTGGCGGTATGCATCTTCAGACCTATTGTTGGCCGGGTAACAGAGAAACCGTCTTGCTCTTGCACGGTTGGGAAAGCAACAGCTTTCGATGGCGGAATCTTATAGGGCACCTCAGGGAGGCAGATTTTAATATTCTGGCCTTCGACGCGCCTGCCCATGGACGATCTAATGGAAAAATTTTCAATGTTCCTCTTTATGCAGAGTGCACAGAACATATCATAACAGAGTTTAAGCCCCAATATATTGTAGCTCATTCGGTAGGGGGTACAGCAGCGATATATCATCAATATCAGTATGGTAGAGGCTCTGTAGAGAAATTGGTTACCATTGGTTCGCCTTCTGAACTAAATGAGATCATGGCTCATTATCAAAATATGCTGGGATTCAACAACAGAGTGCTCATGGCCCTAAATAAATATTTCCAAAACCATTTCGGATTCGGGATAGATGACTTTTCCACTTCTAAGTTTGCATCAAAGCTGCACCCGAAAGGCCTGCTCCTTCACGACGAACTCGATAAGATTGCCCCGGTAACCTCATCGAAGCGCGTTCATGCCAATTGGAAGAACAGCCAACTAATCTTAACTCGCGGACTTGGGCATTCCCTTCATCAGAAGGGGGTTAATCAACAAATTGTCGATTTTCTAAAGTCTGACAATTAGCGTATTTTTAGAACATGAGTTTAAGTCCATTTCATATTGCCATTCCTGTACATAATCTGGCTGAATGCCGGAACTTTTATCGCGATGTTTTGAATTGTGAAGAAGGTAGAAGCAGTGAACATTGGGTAGATTTTAACCTTTTTGGACATCAATTAGTAATCCACTATAAACCTAAAACGGAAGATGAGCTGCATAACAACCCTGTAGACGGAAAGCATGTTCCCGTTCCACATTATGGTGTAGTCTTACCCTGGGAGGATTTTCAAAAATTTGCAGATCATATCCGCAACAAGGGCATCGAATTTATCATTGAACCTTATATCCGATTTGAAGGAGAGGTTGGGGAACAGGCCACAATGTTCTTCAAGGATCCGGCTGGCAATGCCCTGGAGTTTAAAGCCTTTAAAGATACGGGGCAATTATTTGCAAAATAAGGTCCTAGGCCCGGACCAGGTTTACCGTAACCGTTGCCAAATCGCTATCGGGAAACGTTCGGGAATACTTCAGATCGGGTTGAAGACCTGCTTCTTTCAGCACTTTTATGAACACTGGTATTTCTACTATGTACTGATCGGAGTAACCATGAGTGGCATCGTAGGCGGTAGCTGGTGTACGTCCAATATTTTGTGCCACCAATACGGGTGAAACGGTATGTAATTCGATAACCAGCAAACCAAATCTTTTTACATAAGGAGCCCAGTTCTCAAAATGTTCCCGCAATGAATCTTCCACCAGGTTATTATTGATCCTTTCTCCCTTGAAAGAAAAGGCACCTGTAGATATACTGGATCTATGAGTATCTGGCTTTGCCGGAGGGTTCCAAACACGATTATGATCTAGAAACGTTCTTACATTCAAGAGTTCCCCCAGATTCACATCATAATCTTTTTTCAAGGTGTCGGCCAGTTCATGTGGCCTTCCGATATCTCCCCAAATAACTTTCGCCCAAATATCGGCCTTTACAAGATTAGCCCGTGTTATTTTGAGGGCGGTTTCGTTATAATCTACCCCAACCAACACCAAGGGAAATTCTTCGAGTAATTCGCCCCTTAATGTCCTTTTTTCTATCACATTAAAAAGATGTTCCAGGAAGGCACCATTACCACAGCCCATATCCAGAATTCCTTTTGGCTGTTGGTCGATAGGCCTATTAAAGATATCAACGATAATATTATCCACAACTTTGAAATAGGCGGTATGAGCACCACCACTACCCCAGACATTCATAGCCCGGTCTACATGGATCTCTGTTGCGTCTTCGCCCGGGTTTCGCAGGAGCAATGGATTGCCAAAAATAAGTTCATCGAGCTTTCTGAGTGTCGGCAGATAAGAAACCGTTACCCCGTAGGCACTTGCCCTTTTAGCGAAAAAAAGACCTTTTTCAGTAAATTGATAGGCTTCGCCCTTCTTCTGAAACCAATCGAAATAAACGAATATATCCAATAATCGCATAAAGCTCTCTGGGTCCTGGTGGAACTCATCTGGCGTAAAACGCGTTTCCATAAAATACTTATGAAACATTCCGCTCATACCCAGACGCACAATGGTGGGACCAAGGATAATACCTTCAATATGGCCTAATACCTGTTGCCTTACTTCCTCTTCTTCCGGTTCCTTAGCCGGTTTAGTACCGAAATCGGATCGGAAGTGAGCGAACAATTGCTCTAGTTTGTGAAATGGGGCCTTTTCAAATTTTCGTGGATGATACTTAGCACTGAATCTGATCAGTTCTACAGCCTCTCCGTAAAGACCGGCATATTTCTTTGCATAAAGCCCTTTTGAGGTAATCGAAAAATAAACGGTATTATCGCTATTATCTACTTGCTGAGTAAACCATCCCTGTGAACACAAAATTCGCAGGGCCACGTTTAGATAACCTTCGTTTGCTTTGAAATCCTTTGACAGTGTATCGAGGAAACCGTTGTTATTCTTCGCCAGCCGATCCCACACCCCCTTTTCGAGGAGTTCATAAGCTGTAGGAGCTGTTACCAATCCATCCAAATGGCGAAAAAGCATACCCCTGAGTTTGGCTTGTTCCGACTTTGCGATCATATTTCCGAACACTTTGAATTAACGCTTGACATTGAATATCTTTCTAAGTTACTCACCCGATGTTCATTTTGTACCAAAATACTTTGAAGAGTTTCAATCTTCACTTTTTTTGTTTTTCCGCCAACGGGCACTAAGCCAGATAATGACTCCATACACCAGCCCGAAAACCAGACCCTCGAGGATTTCCCGATATAGAATTTCCGGGCTGTAGTCCTTTTCAAGAATGAGAGAGATGGCTACATAAAGTACGATAGCAGCCAAAATCTGAGCTAACAATTTACGAGCTTCCATAGTTGATTAATATCGGTTTTAGTATTCTATCAGAACGAACTACATCATAAGCAATATCAAGGATAGCGCCAGCTTTTAAGATCTGCTCCAGGCGGTGCGCTGGTGGCAATCCTTTGCATGATTTTGGCTACGTACATACTATTGTAGCGAAGCCTGGATAAATGGTTCGGCAGATCAGGATCCCCATTCCAGCAATGTTCTGCACGATCACCATATAACACCTCTCCTTCGTAATAGGGATCTGTGGTATTTTCCAAAAATTCTTCCATCCGATACACCGCGTTGTTTAAATAATAATTATCCATATCACCACAATAGATGTGGATCTTTCCTCTTAACTGATCTCCCAATTTGTCCCAGTCGCGTTCCAGAATATGCCTCAGATCGTAATTTTCCCGCCAATATTCCGCCACCGAAGGATCGATGTCCCCGGTTTTTTTATCCCAAATCCTTACCGGATATCCATCTTCAGCCTGGGGCGAATATGTGGCCTCCCAAATATCCCATTGCTGCCCCGAACGCGATTTATCGCCCAGAGCCAGTTCCAGATGATTGTACTCCCGAACTGTGGTCTGTAAATTGCCCAGATAATCCCGGTGGGCCGGCACTTCAAGATTTTTATGCGGACTATCGTAATAATAGGCATTCTTATCTTCATAGATATTTGTCAGGCAATAAGCACTAAAATCGATGGGATCCGGGCAGGCCGCAAAGCATCCGTTATACTCGTTGGGGTATTTTACCTGCACTGCAAGGGCCTCCCAACCACCGGTAGAACCCCCGTACAAAAATCGAGACCAGCCCTGGCCAATACCTCTGAACTTCTCTTCGATATAGGGTATCAACTCGTATGTGATGGCATCTCCATAGGGCCCCTGACTGGCAGAGTTTACCGCATATGAATCGTCGTAATAAGGTGTTGGGTGCTGAATTTCAATGATCAGAAATCGCGGGAAATCGGGTGAGGTCCATCTTTTATAGAAGTCATATGCCTCCTGTTGTTGAATGAGATTATATCCCTCCACGTTGAAGCGCTCGGAGAATACGGGTTCCAGATCCTCATCTGGAGGTGTGGTTCTAAAGCCACCAAAATCGGACGGGAAATGCCCGTGAAACACCATTAAAGGATAGCTTGCTTCAGGGTGATCATCGAAATCCTTAGGCAGTAAGATATGAGCTCCCAAATACATGTCTCTTCCCCAGAATTCGGAAAGTTTTTCAGACTTTATCCTGATATGTTTAATCCATTCAGTATCCTCGGGCTCTTTTATGGCAGGTATGATCTGATCCATCTCAAGGTCTATAGAGGGGATGCCTTTTTCACTAACGGTGATTTTAGTTGGTTCGCTATATAGGTTGCCTGGCGACCTGTTCCATTGCTGTCCTTCACCGTTATCCATAGGCAACTTAACGGTTTGACCGCTCGCTAGATTGAATGTCTCATATACATGAAACAATGCCTGCACCCAATATTCACCGGCAGGTATATCCTGAAGGCTGGGATATGGGTAACCGAATATTTCCGGATCGATGCTAATATCCTGACCTTTTTGCCAACCCTCAACATTCATCCCAAAAACGATCTGGCCATTTAAGCCAGCATTGATCTGGAAACGCGGTTCGAGTTCATCATTATCTGCAAACATCAATAATAACCTGCCGTCAACAGGTGTGTCTTGCAGATGTTGCGATGTAGAAACCGAAATTGAAGGAAGCTCATCGGCAGGCTGACAACTTAGCAACATCAGAGCAAATAAGGATAGTAAAGCCAAGGAAATTCGCATATTTACTGATTTTAGCCAAAAGGTACATTTTTCCCTTAAGGCGGCAAATAAGAATCAGTACAATTATGCGTTATGTTAGTATAGTAACTTGGTAATCTATACCTGCTAAATTATGGAGTTATGAAAAAGATTCTGCTTATTCTCCTTTGCCTCTCTGGCTTTGTTTATATGGGTAGCTGTACCAACGACGAAGGTGGTAATGACCTCGATGTGGTCACTCCCGGTGACACCACAGAATCGGTTATACCTACAAGATTGTAAAATAAAATGCTGATAATATCACTATTGACCCGAATGGCGTTCCCTTGCCAACAAGGTATTCTTTAGCAACATAGCAATGGTCATGGGGCCAACACCACCTGGTACAGGGGTAATATAGGAGGCTTTTTCACTTACCGCCTTAAAATCTACATCCCCGGCAATATAATAACCTCGCTCTCGGCCCGGATCAGGAACCCGGGTTATCCCAACATCGATGATTACGGCACCATCCTTAACCATATCTGCTTTTAGAAAATGAGGAATCCCCAGGGCCGAAACGATGATATCGGCTTCCCTGGTAATGGATTTAATATCCCTGGTTCGGCTATGACAAATGGTAACCGTGGCATTTCCTGGTTTCCCTTTTCTACTGAGCAGAATACTCATGGGCCGCCCTACGATATGGCTTCTGCCTATAACAACAGCATGTTTGCCTTCCGTTTCCACTTCATATCGCTTTAACATCTCCATAATGCCAAAGGGAGTAGCCGGGATGAAGGTTTCCATATCAAGTGCCATTTTCCCAAAGTTGGCCGGGTGAAAACCATCAACATCCTTGTCGGGGTGTACCGCCAAAAGCACTTTTTCCTCATCGATATGCTTCGGCAGAGGAAGTTGAACGATATAACCATCTATATCTGGATCTTCATTGAGTTGCTTTACAACGGCCAATAATTCCTCCTCAGTGGTTTCCTCCGGTAAATGTTTAAGGGTCGACTGGTAACCGATTCTCTCACAGGAACGTACTTTACTGCCCACATAGGTAAGGCTTGCACCGTCGTTACCCACCAATACCGCAGCCAGGTGAGGGACCTTTTCACCCCTCTCTTTGATGGATACCACTTCAGCGGCGATTTCTTCTTTGATCTGATTGGAGAGTTTTTTTCCGTCGAGAATGGTCATATCAGTATACAGTTTTCAGTAGCGGTTTGAAAAATTTAGGAGCTAAATTTACGTGGAATAGAACTTTCTGCAAAATACAACTGCCCACTCCAAACACCAGGCCCTCTAGCGCATATTCTGCATCATCTGCATCATCTTCTTGCCTCCGCCACCCTGCATCATTTTCATCATTTTGCTCATCTGGTTGAACTGCTTCAGCAATTGATTTACTTCCTGGATACTTCTTCCACTCCCCTTGGCCACGCGTTTTTTCCGGCTGGCATTCAGCTTAGACGGGTCTGCACGCTCTTCAGGTGTCATCGAAAAGATAATCGCCTCCACATGTTTAAAGGCATCATCTGGGATATCGAGGCCTTTCAGCGCCTTTCCGGCGCCCGGGATCATTCCCATCAGGTCTTTCATATTGCCCATTTTCTTGATCTGCTGGATCTGCTTTAAGAAATCATCGAAACCAAACCTGTTCTTAGCGATCTTTTTCTGAATCCTTCTGGCTTCTTCTTCGTCGTACTGTTCCTGGGCTCGTTCTACCAGTGAGACCACATCGCCCATGCCTAATATCCGCTCGGCCATTCGTGCAGGATAAAAAACGTCGATAGCTTCCATTTTTTCACCGGTTCCGATGAATTTAATGGGTTTATTCACCACCGATTTGATCGATATCGCAGCACCACCCCTGGTGTCACCATCGAGTTTGGTCAATACAACACCATCAAAGTTAAGCACATCGTTGAACGCTTTAGCCGTGTTTACCGCATCCTGCCCTGTCATGGCATCGACTACAAAAAGCGTTTCCTGTGGGCTTACTGCTTCGCGGATATTCGCGATCTCGGTCATCATTTGCTCATCTACGGCTAATCGTCCTGCGGTATCTATGATAACGGCATTAAGACCATTTTCCTTGGCATATTTCACACCGGCCTTTGCTAGGCTTACCGGGTCCGAATTTTCTCTATCGGAAAACACCTCTACGCCTATTTGCTCACCGACAACATGCAACTGGTCTATAGCTGCGGGTCGGTAGACATCACAGGCTACCAGCAGCGGATTTTTGCTTTTCTTATTCTTAAGGTAATTTGCCAGTTTCCCTGAAAAAGTGGTTTTACCGGAACCCTGCAGACCCGACATCAGAATTACCGTAGGCTGACCCGAAAGATTAATCCCTTCAGAATCACCTCCCATAAGCGTGGTCAGTTCATCTTTTACGATTTTTATCATCAGCTGGCCAGGCTTCAGGGCGGTCAGTACATTTTGACCCAATGCCTTTTCACGGACACTGTTGGTAAATTCCTTGGCGATCTTAAAGTTAACATCCGCATCGAGCAAAGCTCTCCGGACTTCTTTGGTGGTCTCGGCAACATTGATCTCCGTAATCTGTCCATGCCCTTTTAGGACGTGAAGAGCCTTATCGAGTTTATCGCTTAAATTATCGAACATGATATTATGTGGTTTAACGCGAACTGCAAATTTAATGATATAGCTGGGATCGTGGAAAAATCAGGGCCGAATTCTAAAAAGAAAAAGGGCAACTTCTTTCCGAAGCTACCCTTTCCTGCAAAATTGGGGCAAATAAGGTATTTTACGTACCCTTCAAAGTGGGTTATTCATCTATAATTTCTCAAAGACCAAGGTCTCTATATATTCCTCTCCACTGGCGTTATCCTCCCGAATACTTTTCAGTTCGAGACGGCCTTCATTAATTGAAACGAATTGCCAGTCGTCTGTAAGCTCACCCAGAGGTGCGCCGTCACCAAAGTTCAGGTAGACTTTCAGTTTCCCTTCACTGTTGCGGATCACTCTCCACAGACCCATCTGAGTAGGACCGGTTTCACCTAAGGTGGCTCCTACAATATGCTCTGGCTCAAAGTCGAATGAATATCCGGCAAATTCCTGAGTAATGTTCATATCACCTTGTTCGAACAGGGCAACCATCCATTCTCCACCGAAGAGAATATTGCGGATCTCCATCACATCACCATCCTGGTCGTCTTCACAAACGCGTTGTAATACCAGCTCATAGCCGTATTCCTCAACCGCAAACTTCAATCGTTTGTTAGCCATTTCCCTCAATGGCCACTCGAAGCTTACGCCGGGTTCTTCTCCCATGGTAACAGCCATTACTAGTCGGCCTTCATCACTTACAACAATCTCCCAGGTACCTTGGTATACGATATCACCTTTACTAAGTGTAACCACGCCTTCTCCAAGGAAGTTGAATTCATAGCCGATCAATCTTTCGATTTCTTCTCCCTGGTTGTATACTTTTTTGATGATCCAGCTGCACTCTGAAAGTATCTCTCTCAGGGTATCAGGACCAGCTTCGTCGTCTACACAGATCTGCTTCATAATGATCCTGTTGCCACCTTCGGAGTATAATTTGATGGTATGCGGGCCAATTTCGTAAACAAACCACTCCAGGGTAAAGTCGACAAGTACATCGAATTCCAGCGTCAGTTTAGTACCCTGATCTGTATGTCTGGTACTCCATTCACCATTAATGATGTTACCATTACGATCCTTAACAGTTACAGACCCGTCCTCATAGAAATTCATCAGGTATTCGAAATACTGGTCTGTAAGGTTCTGCGAATCGCGCTCCACTTCTTTAACAATCCATGGGCAGGCAGTTAAACAGATATCTAAACGATCATCTTCGAAATCATCATCATTATAGTCATCATCATCATCTTCATCACAGGCTTCCTTGGCCGATTCTATGGCATTGGCCATTTCAGCATTACTATCTACAACGATCTCGGAACCGTCATAATTGATAAGAGTAATCGGAAATTCGATGCTGATCAGGTCGTCGTCTTCAAGTCCAGAAAAGAATTTTCTAAGGTCTTCGTCGTTTTCCACGACCACGGTACCGGTCTGTACCTCGTTAATATCAAAAGTATATAGGGTAATAGGGTATTTGAAGTCAATACATTCGATATCATCGTCATCTCCTCCTTCGATACACTCCTCAGCCATTTCACGCAGCTCTTCGAGACTGCCGATGGTAATCTCGGTATAATCTGCTAGCTTGATCGTAACTGGGAAAATAATCTCGAGAAGGTCTTCATCATCCTCCAGCTCATCAAAAATATTTTCGATAAGTTGAAGTCCTTCTTCAGACTCAATAGTCAATTCTACTCCGTTTACTCTTACGGTATACGGAAATCGAATATCAAAACAGCTTGCGCCGTCCACAATATTGTCGAAAGAACCATCTCTGGAAACTGTATTTTCGACCAATTTAGCGGTCGAAGAGTTTGCCATTATGGTTTGCTGTTCGTCTGTTTGTGGTAAGGGTTCAAATTCTTCCTGACAGGAAGTAAAGGTAAGTGCCAAAATAAGTAGCGTGCTGTACACGGAATACTTAAAATACTTTTTCATAACGATTTGGAATTTTGTTGTTCGTACACCTTTGAAACAATTATCTTATGGAATACCCTACCCCTATTTTAATTTTTTTTCAGATATCTTTGGAATCATCAGAAGACCTGAACAGTTCAATATGGATAATGTCTGTGAAGAAGCAGTTTATAGCACCCTCTTTCGTACTCATTCTAAAACGGTATACAACTATATATATTATAAGTTTGGGAATCAGGAGAAGGCTTATGATGCTGTACAAGAGGCTTTTGTAAAGCTTTGGGAGAATTGTGCCAAGGTGAGCCCTGAAAAGGCCAAATCTTATGTTTACACAGTGGCCAATAATTTGTATTTAAACGTATTAAAAGCTGAGAAAGTCCGATTGAAATACGCAGGAAATCAAAAAAACACCTCTTCTTATGAGTCCCCTGAGTTTTTGATGGAGGAAAAGGAATTTAAGAATAAACTCGACCGTGCCCTTGAAAGTTTACCGGAGAATCAAAGAACCACCTTTCTACTTAATAGGATCGACGGGAAAAAATATGCTGAAATAGCTGAAATGGAAGGGGTAAGTGTAAAAGCCATCGAAAAACGAATGCATTTGGCACTGAAAGCCTTGCGCGAGCAGATCGATGGAATATGAGTTGGTTGAAAGTTGATAGTGTAAATTGAATGATACTTTGGATTTGGGCGCTAAACCCCGTTGTATCGGACATTTTTTAACTTTAGTCTTCCAACTTTCAACTTTTGGGTAGGGTTTTTATATAAACAGTTGTTATAAGGATGTAAAGCTGGAAATCATGCAAGAGAATTATTTGGCAAAATGGTTGAACAACGAGCTCTCGGAAGAAGAACTCAAGGAGTTTAAAAACTCCGAAGAGTATGCTTCTTACCAGAGGATCTTGGACGTTTCCGATCAATTGGAAGCACCTGAGTTCGATCTGGATATGGCCTGGAATGATTTACATGATCGCAGACAAAGCAGTGAACCAAAAGTAATAAGGATGCGACCTGTACAAAAGATGATGCGTATTGCCGCAGCAATTGCTGTACTGTTTATGATATCCTATTTTTATATTAACTCACTTAATGAAACGATTTCTACGCAATATGCCCAGCGTGAAACTGTAATTCTACCCGACGCCTCAGAAGTGATCCTTAATGCCGGATCAGAAATAAGTTATAGCAAGAAGAAGTGGGATGAACAAAGAAATATAGAATTAGAGGGTGAGGCCTTCTTCAAAGTGGCCAAAGGAAAGAAATTTACCGTATCCACAGCGGCAGGTACTGTGACCGTCTTAGGAACACAATTCAATGTGGAGCAAAGAGATGGCTTTTTCGAAGTCAGCTGTTATGAAGGTCTGGTACGGGTGAACTTTAAGGATGTGGAAACACAGCTCCCGGCAGGAAGTTCTATCCTGGTCTTTAACGGCACCGTCGTAGAAGAAAAGGTGGCAGCAAATCAGTCGCCCTCCTGGATAAATGATGAAAGTTCTTTCAAAAGTATTCCGCTTAAATTCGTCTTGAATGAGCTGGAGCGTCAATACAACATAAAAGTCTCTACTAATGGTATCGACACAGTGCAATTATTTACAGGTACTTTTAGCAACACAAACCTGAATTTGGCGTTAGAAAGTATTAGTGCCCCTTATCAAATTAAATTTAATTTAGAGGGGAATCAAGTACTGTTCTATGCCGAGGAAACACCTTAACAGTGTTGTACTTTTATCGATTTTCTTTTTCTCAGTATTTACTGCAAGCTGGGGGCAAGACGGGCAGGCCGATGTCCAGGTAGCACTCGTTGCCTATATTCAGGAACTCCAAACCCAATATGATGTCAAGTTTTCCTATCTGGATGAAGATCTGGAATCACTCACCATAAATATTCCCAGGGAAACGGAGCTGGACGGTATTCTCGAAGCCATTGAGAACCAAACCCAATTGATTATAAAGAAATTAAGCGACCGCTATTATACGCTCTCTAAAAGCGTACTTGTTGATATCTGTGCACATATTCTGGATAATTTTGAGGAAAACACCCTTGGAGGCGCAAGTATTGAGGTCCTCGGGAGCAGCATATCTACAGTGACAAGTGCTGAAGGCGTGTTTAGCCTCAACCGGATTCCTAGAAAGGCGGTAGTCCGTATCCGGCATATAGGATTTAAAACAAAATATATCGCTGCTGAAGAGTTGGTGAGCACGGAGCCTTGTACAACCCTATTGATGGCCGTAAGCTATCAGGAATTAGAAGAAGTTGTGATCTACAAATTCCTGACCACGGGAATTTCGAAGCAATCCGATGGCAGTATACAGATCAATTCTCCCGAATTTGGAATCTTACCCGGACTGATTGAACCAGATGTGCTGCAAACGGTGCAAGCGCTCCCGGGTATCAAGAGCATAGACGAAACCGTATCGGATATCAACATCAGGGGAGGCACCAACGATCAGAATCTGATCTTATGGGATGGTATAAAAATGTATCAATCCGGTCATTTTTTTGGTCTGATATCCGCCTTCAACCCATACCTTACCGATAGAGTTTCCATCATTAAAAATGGCACCAGCGCCCAGTTCGGCGATGGGGTAAGCGGAGTGATCCTCATGGAAACCAAGGATGAGCTTAGTCCACAGTTTAATGGCGGGGCCGGATTCAACCTCATCAGTATGGATATTTATGGGCAGATCCCGATAACCGATAGGCTGGCAGTACAGGTATCGGGGCGGCGTTCCACCACCGATTTTTTCTACACTCCCACGTACAAGGTCTTTTCAGACCGTGCCTTTCAGGATACCCAGATCAAAATCGCCAATTCCAGCAACACCAGGATTAGAGAAGATGAAAATTTCTATTTCTATGATTATACGGCAAAGTTGCTCTATGATCTCAATGATGATCATCAATTTCGAGTGAGCTTTATCAACATCAATAATCGGCTCGACTATACCGAGTTTAACCAGGACAATTCGCAAGTCAATGAAAGTTCGTTAGATCAGGCCAATTTATCATTCGGGGGCAGGTGGAATGCCAGGTGGCTTGATAATTTCTCGACCTCGGTGAACGCCTATTATACGCGCTATAATCTGGATTCACGAAATATTACAGCATTTGGCCAACAGGTTCTTGACCAGGTCAATGAAGTGCTGGAAACCTCTGTAAAAATCAATACCGATCTCCGTTTGAGGTCCGATCTCCATTGGTATAACGGATACCAGTTTATAGAAGTGGGTGTGACCAACTTTACAGAAGTTTCACAACCTCCCTTCCAAAGTGATATCAAAGGAGTGATCAGGAGCCATTCGGCTTTTTCGGAGATCGGTTATGTTTCGGCTAATGACAACCTGAGACTAAGACTTGGCGGGCGATTTAATTACCTGGAAAACCTCGACACCTTTAGCGAGATCATTCTTGAACCCCGCCTGAATTTGAGTTATCAACTGGCCCCGGGACTTACACTGGAAGCTTTAGGTGAGTTTAAAAACCAGGTGACCAATCAGGTGATCGACCTGGAACAAAATTTCCTGGGTATCGAGAAAAGGAGATGGATCCTTTCCGATGAAGATACCCTGCCGATCACCAAAAGCAAACAGGGATCTCTTGGTTTGAGCTATGACAAAAGGAATTGGTTTGTAAGCCTGGAAGGATTTTATAAAACAGTGGATGGTATCAGCACTTCCACTCAGGGTTTTCAAAATCAAAATCAATTCAACGGGGAGATCGGCAAATATGATGTTAAGGGGTTAGAATTCCTCATAAACCATAAAACCAACAGTTTTAGCAGCTGGTTGAGTTATGCATATAACTTAAATGACTTTACTTTCGAAGACATAGTTCCTCCTACTTTTCCGAACAATCTTGATATTCGTCATACCCTCACCCTGGGAGCAAATTATACCTATGGCAACTTTAAACTGGGCGCTGGCTTTAATTACCGGACAGGAAAACCCTTTACAGAACCTCTGCCCGATCCTGACGGACTAGACACCAGTACATTACCGGCTACTATCGTCTATCAATCGCCCAATTCGAGTAGGCTACCGGATTATATGAGGTTCGATGCTTCCGCGCTTTATAGTTTTAACCTTAGCCCCCGAATAAAAGCTACAGCAGGTTTATCGTTGCTCAATATTTTCAGCAGGGAAAATATTTTGAATGTTTACTACAGGCTCAACAATCAGCTGGAAATAGAAAGGATTGAAAGTATATCACTGGGCTTTACCCCAAATGTAAGTTTTAGGATAAACTTCTAGACTACATCCGTTCCGGCATCTTAATTCCCAGTAGAGACATGCCCGACGCAATAACATATGCCACGGTTTTGGAGAGTTTTACTCTAAACTCCTTCTTATCATTATCCTTTTCACCCAAAATAGTAAGTTGCTGATAAAACGAATTAAATTCTTTAACCAGTTCGTAGATATAGTTAGCCACCTGAGCCGGACTTAAATTATCGGCTGCCTGTTGTACCGTTGACGGAAATTGTTCGATGATTTTAATCAGCTCCTTTTCCTTAGGATGCAGTGGCATATCTCGGTTGGTATCAGGTATATCCCGCACCTTGCCAATTGTTTCGAATTTTCTAAGGATAGAGCGGATCCTGGCATAGGTATACTGAATAAATGGTCCGGTATTACCCTGAAAATCGACCGACTCTTCCGGATTGAAGAGGATTCGTTTTTTTGGATCTACTTTAAGAATATAATATTTTAGCGCACCAAGTCCAATGGTACCATACAGGTCTTGCTTTTCCTCTTCGGAATACCCCTCGAGCTTGCCCAATTCTTTCGAGATCTGCTCCGCTGTCCGGGTCATTTCATCAAGGAGGTCGTCTGCATCTACCACGGTCCCTTCCCGACTTTTCATCTTGCCACTGGGGAGATCTACCATGCCATAACTCAGATGATAAAGCTGTTCTGCCCACGAATAGCCCAGTTTTTTTAAGATCAGGAACAATACCTTAAAATGGTAATCCTGTTCGTTGCCCACAGTATACACCATACCGGTAATGTCAGGAAAGTCTTTTACCCGTTGTAAAGCCGTTCCCAGATCCTGGGTCATATATACCGAAGTACCGTCGGAACGGAGAACAATTTTCTCATCAAGACCGTCCGCTGTGAGATCTATCCAAACACTGCCATCGGGTTTTCTGAAAAACACGCCTTTTAATAGTCCTTCTTCTATAACATCTTTTCCCAGTAAATAGGTGTTGCTTTCGTAATATAACCGATCGAAATCCACGCCCAGATCCCGGTAGGTCTTGTCAAAACCTTCATATACCCAGGTATTCATTTGCTTCCAAAGCCCTACGACCTCGGGGTCTCCCGCCTCCCATTTGCGCAACATTTCCTGAGCTTCCTTTAAGACTGGAGCTTCCTTCTCTGCTTCCTCACGAGAAATACCATCACCGACCAATTTTTCGACCTCTTCCTTAAAGGCTTTGTTGAAAGCGACATAGTAATTCCCTACAAATTTATCGCCCTTGATTCCTTGAGAAGCAGGTGTTTCTCCATCACCAAATTTCGACCAGGCCAGCATGCTTTTACAAATATGGATGCCCCGGTCATTTACTATTTGTGTTTTATATACCTTTTTCCCGGCAGCTTTAAGCAATTCAGCGACCGAGTACCCCAGTAAATTGTTACGAACATGCCCCAGATGAAGTGGTTTGTTGGTATTTGGTGAAGAATATTCTACCATTACCGCTTCACCGGAAGTTTCGGGCCGGAAGCCATAGTTTTCAACAGCATCAAGCGAATTAAAAAAAGTGATGTAATGCGCATCGCGTATAACCAGATTTAAAAATCCTTTGACCACATTAAACCCTTCGATACTTTCGAACTGGGCGCTAAGTGCCTCCCCGATGGCATTACCAATTACTGCTGGATTCCCTTTGATAAATTTTAACATCGGGAAAACGACCACTGTAATATCACCTTCGAAATCTTTACGCGTAGGTTGTAGTTCTACCGTAGGCAATTCAATATTAAATTGCTCCAGCACCACTTTTTTGACTCGATCAATCAGGATCTGTTCAATATCCATCGCAACTCCGTTTAAGGCTGCAAAACTAAGGAAATTTTAGGCTTATAGTATTAATCTGGGGTCTCACTTCTTTTAAACAGGGCATTTGGTTATTTTTACTTCAATGCTATGAAAACGGAATCTCATGCTGTTTAATGTTTCCTATAACAATAGGGAGATCACAAAAAAGATCGATGAGGAAGTTGGCAAGCCCTTCAAGTTAAAACAACGCTGGGCCATGGACGGTATTGGCTCTCCTAAACTGGAAATTACCTCGAGCAGTATTGAGATCAGAAACCTCCTTATTCTAGACAACAACCTCGATACCTGTAATATCGAATTGCGCCCGAAAGGGATCATTCTTCGATTCAGATCATTACTCGAAACATTTGCCCTTGTCATTCCCTATTATAAACTGTCGGTCTATAAAGGTGATCTGGGGATATATTCGGTTTATCGGGATCATCACTTTGTAAAAGTAAAGGCCGATACAAAGGCTATTCAAAAGTTTTTCAGGAAAATGTTGGATTACAAGGCCGATAATTCCCCGACTACAATAGATGAACTTTAGGTTATGAAGATTTTGGTCACTGGCGCGAATGGGTATATCGGCATGCGGCTTTTGCCTCAACTCCTCTCTATGGGTCACGAGGTGGTTTGCACTGTTAGGGATGCCAAAAGGCTCAGTATCGATCCCGAAACCAGATCTCGTATTAAGATTATAGAAATAGATTTACTGGAGGAGGTGGAAATCGGGAAATTACCCGAAGACCTGCAAATCGCCTACTTTCTTATCCACTCCATGAGTAATTCTACCCAGGAATTCACAGAAATGGAGGCAATGACCGCTCGTAATTTCAATCTATATGCAGCAGCAACCAGGATAGAACAAGTGATTTATCTCAGTGGAATTGTCAATGATGATCAGCTTTCCAAACATTTATGGTCCAGGAGGAATGTAGAGCAAATCCTCTCTGAAGGAGCATATCACCTCACAGTGCTAAGAGCTGGAATTATTGTCGGCTCCGGTAGTTCTTCATTTGAGATCATCAGAGATCTATGTGAAAAACTCCCACTCATGATCACACCAAAGTGGGTGCTGACCAAATCTCAGCCTATCGCCATCCGCGATGTTATGAATTTCCTGACAGGGGTCATCGGACATCAAAAAACTTACGATGAAGCCTTCGACATTGCAGGTCCGGATATCCTCACCTACAAAGAAATGCTGCAACGTTATGCCAGGGTGCGGGGTTTTAAGAACTGGATTATTACAGTACCTGTTATGACTCCTAAACTATCCTCTTATTGGTTGTATTTTGTCACCTCCACCTCTTTCAAGCTGGCACTCAACCTGGTCGACAGTATGAAAATCGAAGTAATTGCAAAAGAAAATCGGCTGGAAAAATTACTCGATCTAAAGACACATAGCTATGAGCAGGCCATCGATATGGCATTTAAAAAGATCGAGCAAAACCTGGTGGTGAGCAGCTGGAAAGACAGTATGATCAGTGGCCTTATCAATAGGAATCTGGAGAAATATATAAAGGTACCGCAATTTGGTGTTCTGAAAGACCAAAAAACACTTAAGGTTACTGACCCCGATATTGCACTCGAACGCATATGGAAAATAGGCGGCGAAACCGGATGGTACTATGGGAACTGGCTATGGAGAATACGTGGGTTCTTCGACAAACTTAATGGTGGGGTAGGCTTGAGAAGGGGGCGTACCCATCCCGATAAGATCTCCCCAGGGGATGTGCTCGATTTCTGGAGGGTTTTGCTGGCCGATAAACCCGGGAGGCGCTTATTACTATTTTCAGAAATGCGAATGCCAGGTGAAGCCTGGCTTGAATTTAATATTGATTCCGACAATATTTTGCATCAAACAGCCACTTTTAGACCAAAAGGTCTTAAAGGCCGTCTTTATTGGTATTCGGTACTTCCCTTCCATTTCTTCATTTTTGGAGGAATGATACGGAATCTTGCAAAAAATTAATAGTTTTTTAGCAAGAGCGGTAACGTTTTTGTCCGTAATTCGTTCTAAGTTATACAGTGGCTTTTAACGCTATACAAATAATGTTAAGGACAACATATATATTATTGTTTCTGTGGATCGGCACTGGTATGGTATCTGCACAGTCTACATCGGTTAGTTCCAAGATCATCGACGCCAAAACGGGCGAAGGGATTCCCTATGCCACGGTTCAGTATGCTGAAAACAAGGGTATAATCACGAACGATGAAGGTGAGTTTAGTTTATATTTAGATCCATCGGTGTCTGTGGATTCGCTCTATATCTCTTCAATGGGATATGAAAAAACCGCAGTGGCGGTGGAAAACAGTATCGATAGCCTGATCAGTATCGATCCCAAACCTATCGAACTCAGCGAGGTCTATCTCTTTGATAAAGAGCTAAGTGCCGAAGAAATTATCGATAGAGTAAAGGAGAGACTTCCGCAAAACTATGATCAGAAACCTGTCAAACAACGTTTGTTTTTTAGAAAATCGAGTTTAGACCGACTGCGAAAATTTGATATCGCTTTTAAGGAATCGACCATTGAAGAATTCAATAAGCCCTTTATAGATAGCGTACTCTCTGTTTTGCCAAAGGGCAATGCGTACTACACCGAGAGCTTATGCGATCTGTATATGAATCGTGATTCCAGCAGACTGAATATCGAAAAAGCCGCTGAGCTCTATGACAAGGATAACGAAGTCTCCATGGAGGCATTGGGGAAGAAGATGGAAGATATTTTCAAGGCCAACGTAAAGCCCGATTCATATCTCAAAATCAAATCTGGCTGGTTTGGCACTAAAGTTCAGGTAGATTCCATCCTGGAATCATCCGATGAAGCCTCTGAACTTGAAAAAGAATTACAGGATCCTGATGATAAAGACTTTCATTCTCATAAGAGGTGGCAGTTAAATGAACTTTATTCGGGTCTTTTTTTTAAGGAAGATTCGAAATTAAATTTTATAAGAAAATCTAACAAATACCGCTTTTCATTAAAAGGGTTTACCGCAATCGATGAGCAAGGGGTATACGTATTGGATTATGAACCCAAAGGAGGTGCAGACTTCAGGGGAACGATTTATGTAAACATTGAAGATTTTGCGGTAATGAGGGTAGACTACCAGAATGTGAAGTCGCTTCGCAGAATAAAACTATTGGGCTTTCATTACGAGGAAACCGCTTACCAGGGTACTACCATTTTTGCCAAGAATAAAAATGATGTCTATGATTTGCGGTTTATAAACAGGGTCGAAGGCCGTTATATGGGAGTGGACCGACCGCTGAAAGTGATCGAAAAAAACAAGAATGTCAAGGGTCGTAGAAAACAGAATGAATTATCGCTAAATATCGATTTGGTCAACATTAATACCGAAAAATTTGAACTGGTGGTCTACGATTCTGAGGTGATCACCATGAGTGACTTTACCTCAGCCAAGGAAAATGAAACGGTAAAAGCGACGTATATGTCGCGCTACGATCCGGAATTCTGGAATGGCTACAATATCATGGAGCCCAATCAGGCTATACGTGAATTCACTATAAGTGCTAAATAGGGCAACAGGGCTAAAATCCAGTATCTTTAGCTGAAATTTACAGCCAACAGCACCGATCGGAAACTTTTTTTCAAATAACAGACTCTTAGCAGTGTCCCTGGGTCTTCTGCTGATCTTCACCCTAATCGTATTCCTTTTTACATATGAGAGTTACGAGCTAATAGAGACTTGTTCGGTATGGGTCAGAAATTATTTCGGTTATTTCTATCTCTATCTGGGCCTCGGTTCTGTTTTCTTACTTGTACTACTCGCACTTTCTCCGCTGGGGTCTGTGCGCCTGGGAAAACCCGCAGAGCTACCAGAGCACAGCAACTGGGCCTGGATCTCTATGCTCTACAGTGCCGGGATGGGAGCCGGAATCCTGCTCAGAGCTGTACAGGAACCCGTATTTATGCAACAAAATCCTCCTTTTAATTCCACTACAGACGCTCAGACCCTGGCTCTGGAATATACCTTTTATCAATGGGGGTTTACCCCCTGGGCATTCTATGGCCTCTTCGCCATGATCGTGGGTTATTCATTGTTCGTAAAACATAAAAAAGTGAGGGTGAGCAATACCATAGAAGATAATATTACGAACAAAATCGCGCGGGAGGGCATCGATATAATTACCATCCTTACCACTGTTTTTGGGCTTATCGCCGCTGTAGGGCTGGGTACTACACAAATCAATGGTGGCTTGAATCATCTGAGTGATTCAGAATTTGGCTTAGGCACAACCCTTGGACTGGCATTCTTAATATCTGTTTTAGCATTTATTTCGGTTTGGCGAGGCGTAAACAAAGGGATAAAGATGCTATCTAAATTCAATATAATTTTAACGATTGCACTATTGATCACCGTTTTTCTTAACAGCGATATGGTGGCGATATTTGGAGCATTTTTAAGAGCATCCTTTGCCTATCTTGTCGATTTTGTGCCGATGAGCATTGGCTATGGCAATTACAATCCCGGGCTGGATTTCCTTACAGACTGGACATTTTATTACTGGGCATTCTGGATCGCCTGGGCTCCATTTACCGGCATATTTATCGCACGGATATCCAAAGGGAGAACCATCAGGGAATTACTCCTGGGGGTAATGATAGTACCCTCTCTTGGGACTTTTCTATGGTTTTCGGTTTTCGGCACATCGGCTTTCCAATTGATTGAAAGTTGGGGCAGTTATCGGGGAGAGTTTGACGATGTATTTTCTTCGATCTTTGTTTTTTTTCAACACTATCCCATGGCCGCTTTGTTGAATTTCACCACGATAATTCTGTTGATCAGTTTTTTGGTTACTTCTGTTGATTCTGCGGTACTTGTATTAAGTATGTTTACCGACAGGGGTAAAAAAACACCAAGGCGTTCTCATAGGCTCATGTGGTCTATCATCGTGCTATTAGCCACTTTAGCGCTGATCATTCTCGGGCATGCAAAGGAGGATATCGATGTATTGATAGCCATCCAGAAATTGCTCATCATTACTTCACTCCCATTTGCCATATTTATGCTGGTAATGATTCCAGTCTTTGTAAACTCCTTGATTCGTAAGAATAAAAAGCTAGGTTAATCCTGGCTACCCGCCCGAACGCGGTAAGAAGACTTCGGCCATCATACAACGGGCACTCCCACCCCCGCATCGCTCAATTGTGTCTAGCGAACTATGAACCACAGGATTGTATTTCCTTAGCGTTTCCAATTGCTCTGGTCTGAGGCTATTATAGGCTGCAGTACTCATCACCAGGTATTTTTGATTATTATCTCCGGATACCTGGAGCATATTTCCTGCAAAATGATGCATTTGCGCTTCGGTGATATCCACGATCTCTTTTCCATCTGCCTGAAGGTGTTCCACTACATTCTGTTGTTCTTCTGCATCATCTATCGCATCAAGGCATATTACAGCAAATTGGTCGGCAATACACATCATAACGTTGGTATGATATATGGGCAATCTGCTTCCATCTTCCAGGGTCTGATATGCCGTAAAAATTACGGGAGTGCAGTGAAAATCCTCGCAAAATTCAAGAATAAGTGCTTCATGTGCCCTGGCAGATAACGCACAATAAACCTTTTGGTTCACCCGATCCATGACCACACTGCCTGTCCCTTCGAGGAAGAGTTGATCCCTTTCAGCCGGACTGTAATCGATCACCTGGTTAATGTGGTATCCTTTCTCTTCGAGAATGCCCAGAATATCTTCCCGCCTTTCTTTCCGCCTGTTAACGGCAAACATAGGATAAAGGACCACGGCGCCAGACGCGTGAAAGGAGATCCAATTGTTAGGGAATATCGAATCTGGCGTATCCGAATCCGGATTGTCCTCCACCACAATAACATGTACTCCAATACCTTCTAACACCCTTACAAAAGCATCAAATTCTTGTTGTGCCCTTGAATTTACATCCGAATCCCGGAGTTCGGTGTCTTCCATAAAATAATTGTTCACCGCCGTCTGTTCATTCATTCTGAAGTTTACGGGGCGAATCATTAAAATTGTATTGGTGATCTGCTGCTTCATATCCATTGGAAATGGCCTGTAAAATTACATATTTCCCAATTCATTTTGTAACAAATTAGCACATGAGGTATCTTTAAAATCAAATAATTTGGATGATCAAGAAATATTTGAATAAATATAACGACGGGCTGCTGTTCCTGTTCTTCATCCCGGTGATCAACACTATCAACTACCACCTGACATATTCGAGAGTTCGATGGGATTGGTATACCTATGCTACATATGCTATAGATACCGTCTCTGGCTTTATCGCCTGGTGGATCATTCGTAAAACCATATTGTGGTTAGATAAAAAAATGCCCTATGAAAAGGCACTGGTTAAGCGAATAGGTTGGCAAATTGTGTTGACCAATGTTTTTGCTCAAGGCTTTATAATTCTGGCTACAGAATTTGTAAATGAGCTTTATACAGACGAACCTTTACCCACCAAGTTCTATACCTATAATCTTTTTATATTTTTTATTTGGATCCTTGTGATAAATGGGGTGTATATCGGTTTTTATTTTCATGATCAATGGAATCGTACCATGAGACTTCGCGAAGATGACCGTCAACTACGCGCTACAGGATATGAAGTTCAGATAGGCAAAAGAATTGAAACGATACCATTTGAGAAAATCGCTGCTTTTTATGTGGATGATGGAACCACATTTCTCAAGACTACAGAACAAAAAAACTATGTGATGGACAGGTCCTTGAATAAGATAATAATACAGCTCCCATCGGAAATGTTTTTCAGGCTCAACCGGAAATATATTGTTCACAGAACTCTTCTTTCGGGATATACCCGTGGTATCAATGGAAAACTTACGGCTTCGCTATTACCTATGGAAGCACTGCCTGAAAGTGTTATCATCAGCAGGATTACGGCTCCTGCATTTAAAAAGTGGTTTCGAACGACAGTCGGAAAAGCATGAAGTGTATCTGCCTACAGTTCACACCAAAAATTAATACATCTCAGCATATTTTAAAGTAAATACCCCCGACCGGAATAGGAAAGTGATGATATTTGTCCAAAATTCATATCATCATGAAAAAAACAGTTTCGATCATCCTATTTAATCTAGTGTTATGCCTCCCATCGACCGCCCAGAAAGAGACCTTTCCCGCAGAGAAAGAAGTTGCGTTAAAAGCGATTTTCGAAAAATACCTCGATATGGGAATTCCCGGCTTGGCCATGAGCGTCTATTCTGAATCCACAGGAATGTGGTCGTACGCTGCCGGATTTGCCAATAAAGAAGAGGAAGTCGCCCTATCTACCCAACATGTGCACTATTTACAGAGTGTTAGCAAAACATATATGGCAGTGGCTATTCTGAAATTATATGAGCAGGGCAAGATAGAGCTCGATGCCACTATCGGTAACTATTTGGATATCCCTCTGGTAAGTACCATCGAGGGGGCAGATAAGGTAACTGTGAAGATGTTGCTGAATCATACATCGGGACTACCCGAATACAACACAGAGCCCCGCCTGGTATCTAAAATAATCCAAAACCCAACAGCCGTCCTGTCGGTTAAAGAAATGCTGCGCTTTGTTGAGGATCTTCCTATGGAGTTTGAACCCGGTACTCAATACGCTTACTGTAATACCAATTACGAGTTACTATCACTTATTGCCGACAAAATAACGGGTAACCATGTCGCCTTTATCGACAAGGTGATTATTGACAAGCTAAAGCTTAAAAATACGGTCTACCTTACCAAAGACAATTATCTGAGTGAGCTGAACCTGGTAGATTCGTACTGGGATATCCTACTCACTGGGATTCCTGTAAATGTCAGTGAAATGCAAAAGGCCAATGTGGCCTCGATGAAGGGAGATGACGGACTGGTGGCAAGTACGGAAGATGCTGTACGATTTCTAAAAGGTTTGGCCGAAGGCAAGTTGCTCAAATCAAAAACCCTTAATATGATGCAGGAGTGGGTAACCGACAAAGATGGTAATAAACGATATGGGCTTGGACTAACGTATTATGATTTGGATGTTACCTATGGTATTGGTCATAATGGTGGAGGAATCGGAGCAGGTTGTATGCTTCTCTACCTTCCGGAATACGGGGCGATTGTTTTTGTGGCTACCAATTTCAATACCATGATGGACTCTCCTATACGCAGAAAGGCCGAAAATCTTCAAAATGAACTTCTCCTTACCCTTTTTGCTGAAGCAGGCTAGAGATCACATATCATTTCGTGTTACAAGGGGGCCTGTTGTATTTTTTGCCAACGAACAGGCTTCCTTTCATCAGTATCTCTCAACTGCCATTCCCATCTGCAGGATTGCTGAATTGACGTAGAATAAATTTTTGGTTAATGTAGGATTATCCTTATTTTGCATTTATTATAAAATGCCGTTTCCCTTTTTATTTAACCCTCCTGCTCCTCTAAATTCAAGCTAGTTTCAATGGAATTAAAAAATAACCTCAGCACTAGGTCAGGGTGGGAAATCATTGAGAATTCGTTTAACCAGGATCAACTGGTCACTACAGGCAGTAATTTTATGATCGGTAACGGCTATATGGGTTATCGGGGTACGTTTGAAGAGTGGACTACCGACAGGTTTGTGGCCTGTATTGTTACCGATACCTGGGATCAGGCAGAAGGGAGTCGCTGGAGCGAGCTGTGCAATGTACCCAATGGCTTGTTCACACAGCTTTTTTCGAATAGCAATATGATCTCGGCCTTTGACGGTGAAATCGAAGATTATTACCGGGCACTCGATATGAAACACGGGCTCAACCAAAGGAAGTTTTTATGGAGTGCCGAAGGTTCCGTCCCAACCATTTTGGAAGTTGAGAAATTTGCGAGCATGAATAATCCTCACCTGCTGGTAATGCGGTACAGTTTTACAGCCAGGGACGATGGCCACTACATGCTACGCACGGGAATCGATGGAATAGTATGGAGTATCAATGGGGAACATTTCCGATCGTATGCCACCCGGAATGAAAAGGGGTGCCTATTGGTGGAACTCCATACCAGTGAACTTGATACAAAGATCATAGTGGCAGAAGGCGTAACGCTAAAAGCCCCCGATCCCATTGAAGTTTCGATCATTGAAGAAGACAAGTCTTGTTTTAGGGAATATGTATTCGATTTAGAAAAGAACCAGGAGGTTGTCATGGAGAAGGTGGTCTCTATTACTCATGAAAACCAGGTGGAGGATCCGGTTAACACAGCACTTGAGGAGGTACAGGAGGGACTTGATAAAGGTTATCAGGCCTTAAAATCGGAACATATTCGCCATTGGGACAATTTCTGGAACATTTCCGATATCAGGATCGGGGAGAATACAGAAGCCCAGGTTATTGCACGTTTCAATGTATATCAGGCTTATATCGCCACTCCTACCCACGCTAATTTGCCAATTGGTGCCCGGGGATTATCTTGTCAGGTGTACCAAGGGGCTGCTTTCTGGGACCAGGAAACATTTAATCTTCCCATGTTCGTTTATACCCATCCCCACATTGCGCAAAATCTAGTGGCCTATCGGCACGACACCCTCGATGGTGCGAGGAGAAAGGCCAAGGAGTTAGGATATTATGGAGCTTTCTATGCCTGGACCAGCGGGAAGACCGGAGATGAGCTCTTTCCCGATTATTTTTTCACTGACGTTCTCACCGGCAGGCCGATACGCAACCATTTCAACTGTTGGCAGATCCATATATCGCCCGATGTGGTCTATGGGATATGGCTTTATTTTGAGGCTACTCAAGACTGGGATTTCATTCTGAAATACGGGGCCGAAGTACTTTTCGAAGTAGCGCAGTTCCTTGTTTCCCGGGTACATTTCAAAAAAGATAAAAATCGCTATGAATTGATAAGAGTACTGGGGCCTGATGAATACCATGAAAATGTGGACAACAATGCTTATACAAATTACCTAAGCAAATTCTCATTGGAAAAAGCCAGCTGGATCTATGGGCAGCTTAAATTGAATGAACCCGAAACCTTATCGCGATTAATGGACAAAACCGGGATCACACCTCAGTCTGTCGAAAACTGGAATGAAATTGCTGATTTACTCTATTTGCCACAAGCCGATGAGAAGACTGATCTAATAGAACAATTCGATGGATATTTTAATCTGGAGGATATAAGACCTGATGCTCTTCGCAAACGCCTGATAGATCCTGAAGAATACTGGGGTTGGCCCAATGGTATCGCTGTTGCCACACAGGTTTTAAAACAAGCTGATGTAATCCAGCTTTTAGCACTTCCCAATGATTTTCCTGCCCGGGTACTTCAGGCCAACTATGAATACTACGAACCGCGTACCGAACATGGCTCTTCCTTAAGTCCGAGTGTACATGCCCTGGTAGCCTGCAAAGCAAATCACCAGGACGAAGCCTATCGTTATTTTATAGAGGCTTCTACGATCGACCTTTATAATGCCAGTAAGAAAGTAATGAGCGGTGGTTCTTTCCTCGGAGGTATTCACACTGCCGCAGCAGGTGGAGTCTGGCTGATCATTATCGAGGGTTTTGCCGGGTTTACGTTGACCAGGAATGGGGCGCGCTTTCAACCTTCTTTACCGGAATCATGGAAGGATCTTAATTTCAAACTAAGCATTAAAGGATGTCTCATAGAGGTTTCGATCTCTAAAAATGAAATTAAAGTTCAGAGCGATGCCTCAAATGAAAAAGAGATAGAAATTGAGCTTGCAGGCCATAGTAAACATTTAAACGCTGGAGAAGAGATTATTTCAGCTTATAATCCAAATCTCTAGACGATCTTTTCTCTGACCAGCGGTAAGGTACTACAACGCAGCAATCCCCCCTGTTTAGAAACTTGGGCATAGGGAATTTCTTCTACAGTAAAACCCTGGTCGCGTAACCAGTGGTTAAGTCGTGTAAAGTTCTTTTCCGTAACCACTACTTCCGGAGAAATGGAAAAAACATTGTTGAACATGTGGTACATTTCATCTGCCGTGATATGAAATAAATTTTCGGAGCCAAAAAAGTCTACCAGCCAGTTGTATTCCTCTTCCACAAGAAAGCCTTCCTTGTGAATAATCGCTTTATTTTTCCCAATCGGTTGAAAACAACAGTCGAGATGCAGGGCATTTTCACGTGGATTGACGATGCATTTTCTAAGCTCAAAAGATTTTATAGTCTTATGAGGAAACATCTGCTTGATGTATTCCACACCTTCCCAATTCGTCCGGGCTGTAATATAATCTGGATAGTCATGTCCTGTATAAGTGCCGATAAAAATATGGTCGTACCAGGGCATAACATCTCCGCCTTCAATATGTACTTCATCGGGTGGATAAAGAATTTTTTCAGGTGAGATGATGTCCAGAACATGAAGGATGGCCTCGAATTCTTCCTCTCTATGGGGCAGAATATTGGCTTTGATAAGTTTATCCTCGATCACAAAAGCAATATCCCTGGAAAATATCTGGTTACATTCTTCAATCAATTCGGGTCTGAATACCTCCACCCCATGTTTTCGGAATATCTTGGCAAAAGCTTCAATCTCAGGGATCATGTCTTCCTCCCTGGGATAAGTCCCATTGAGAATATGTTCCAGAGACTTAGGATCATAGGCATCTTCGGGGCTTGGTACGGGGCCGCTACCCTTGGCAATACCCAATACCACTGCCTTTAATGGCGAGATTTCGTCAATAATATTTAGCTGGAGCATCTAATGTACGGAAGACTATCGATTATCAACGGATACAAAAGGTCTGGAATTCTCACCGATATAGATCTGCCTTGGCCTGCCGATAGGTTCGCCGCGCAATCTCATCTCCCTCCAATGCGCAATCCAACCCGGTAAGCGACCCATCGCAAACATCACGGTAAACATCTCTACAGGGATACCCAGTGCCCTATAAATAATTCCGGAATAAAAATCAACATTCGGATACAGCTTTCGATTGACGAAGTATTGATCTTCGAGTGCCTCTTTTTCCAGTCCTTTGGCCACCTCCAGAATCGGATCTTCTATTCCCAGGTCACTCAACACTTCATCTGCGGCTTTTTTAATGATCCTGGCCCTTGGATCAAAGTTTTTGTAGACACGATGTCCGAAGCCCATCAATCTGAATGGATCGTTTTTATCTTTGGCTTTAGCCATAAATTTTTTGGTGTCTCCACCATCGGCCGCAATCGCCTCGAGCATCTCGAGTACTGCCTGGTTAGCACCTCCGTGCAATGGACCCCAAAGGGCCGATATTCCCGCCGAAAGTGAAGCAAACAAGCCGGCATGGGAAGATCCTACGATTCGTACCGTAGAGGTAGAACAATTCTGTTCGTGATCTGCATGTAGAATTAACAATTGATCAAGGGCTTCTATAACTACCTCGTTTAGTTGATATTCCTTGTTAGGCCTCTTAAACATCATCTTGTGCAGGTTCTCCACAAATCCCAAGCTGTCATCTCCGTATTCCAATGGTAGCCCCATTTTTTTACGCATCGTCCAGGCCACCAAAACCGGGAATTTCGCCATAATTCTTACAATGGCATTATACATGGCTTCCTCCGATGCGACATTTACCGAAGAGGGATTAAAGGCGATCAAAGCACTGGTAAGCGAACTTAAGACCCCCATGGGATGTGCTGATTTGGGAAATCCGTTAATGATTTTTTTCATCTCTTCATCCACATGAGACTCGTGCTTAATATCTTCATGGAATTTATGGAGCTGGTCATGGCTAGGTAACTCCCCGAATATGAGCAGAAATGCAACCTCCAGAAAATCCGCTTTTTCCGCAAGTTGCTCGATAGAATAACCCCGATACCTCAGAATTCCTTTCTCCCCGTCCAGAAAAGTGATTCCACTTTCACAAGAGCCGGTATTTTTATAGCCCGGATCCAGGGTGATCAGCCCACTGCTGCCTCGAAGTGTTTTGATATCGATTCCTACTTCATTTTCCGTTCCCTCCACAACTGGAAACTCATATTTTGACCCTCCGAATTCGAGTAAAGCTTTATCTGACATGAATAAGATTTTTGAACATTGAACAGGACTGTAAATTTAACAAAAACGAAGCAGCCTAACAATTTCAACCCACTATTTCTCGATTGGTTTCGGGCTGATGTAAACGAGGTTACACAAGGCAGGCAAAATCGGAATGAATTTTAAAAATTATAAAGATCGCGATAGTAGTCATCTATCGATTCTTTCCATGTAAACCGCACCTTTTTGGCATTTGAGCGGATCTGCTGCCAAAGGTCTTGATCGTTGCTGAAAATCTCCAGTGCCGCTCGTAGTTCGGCTAACATATTTTGAATTTTTTCGTCATAACTTTCTCCGCTGAATATAAATCCGGTTTTCATATGCTCAACCGTATCTAAAAGTCCACCGGTTCCATGTGCCAGGCAGGGATTTCCATTGCGCATGGCCAGCATTTGGCTGATTCCGCAAGGTTCGAAGAGGCTTGGCATAAAGTAGAGGTCTGATTCGAGATAGATCGAATCGATCACCTCCTCGGACTGGCCATTCGTAAATATGAAATTACTGTGTTTGTAGCTCATATCCCTAAAAAGCTCTTCGTATTCAGGGGCACCGGTTCCTAAAAGCATAAAAATTCCATTATACTCTTCCAGGATTTTTAGAATATCGACAAATGCATCGGGTGAACGCTTAAAGAAATAAAACTTCTGTTCGGTAAGGCGAGCTACACTGGAACAGATAAAAGCAGGGCGTTCTTCGAGCAAGTCGATGACCTTTTCCCCGGTATGGGCTAGAAAGTCGGCCTTGTACTTCTTCGACTCCTGTTGTAGCCACCTGAAAATAGCCCGTATAGTATTTTTATAGATGTGCTTTGGCTCGACTGTCCTGATATTTTCATAATTACAACCGTTTAAAATACCAAAAAGCCGATTTTCCTTATCGGCCTTACGCAGATCCTCTTCCAGGCCTTCGCCTCCTATAAACTCAGGTGGGGCACTTGGTAAAAGTATGTCTTTGGCATAAGAAGGCGAGACCGTATGCACCGCGTCGGCCAGGCGAATTCCTATCGCCATCAGATTGATGCAATCCTGGTAACGATGGTCCATCAGTGTCTCGTGGTCTAAATCAATATCGGGAAACCAGGTTTTAACGGAGGAATAATTGTTTTCAAAGGGGCGTATCCCCTGTATGGCAAGGTTATGAATGCTATAAACAAAGCGAATAGATTGTAAAAGATCATATTCCTTATGGTACTGCCGTAAAAATAAAAGCATGCTGGTATGCCAGTCATGGAGGTGGATGATATCCAAATTCCCAAAAGCCCCTTTCTTGATCCCCTCTGCAACGGCAGTACAGAATATGAAAAATTTGATGGCGTCGGTATAAAAGGGTTGTTCAGGGTCGTTGTGATAGATATGAGCTATATCGCCACCTTCGATTTCGGTATGGTGAATGGCATAGTGGTATAAATTCCTGCTTTCTTTTTTTGGGATTAGCTCGTAGAGTTCTGCCGAATAGATAAGACCTCTAAGCTTGAAGTTAAGTCGCGATTTAAAGGTGCCTCCATCTCTATGCAGACGGTCGTATGAGGGTACTACCACATGGACTTTATCTCCCCTTCGGGCGATCTCTCTGGGCACATCTCTCACAACATCGCCCATACCTCCTGCCTTACAATGGGCAATGGCATCATTCTCGGCAGATACAAATAAAAAATTACGCATCGAATAAATTAAAACTAGGAAAATACAAGATACTTCTTTTCTTTTAGCGCATTATCGGCAGCCAATAAAAAAGCCCTTGCAAAGGCGAAGGGCTTCGATTTATCTATAGCGACTAAACTATGTTACCTTAAAAGCTTTTTCTTTAGGATAGTAAGCTGTATCGCCCAGTTCCTCTTCTATACGAAGCAGTTGATTGTATTTAGCCATCCTGTCGCTTCTCGATGCCGAACCCGTTTTGATCTGTCCGGTATTCAGTGCCACAGCCAGGTCGGCAATGGTATTGTCTTCGGTTTCACCGGATCGGTGCGACATTACTGAGGTATAACCGGCATCTTTAGCCATATTAACCGCAGCTATCGTTTCAGACAGAGTCCCAATCTGGTTCACCTTGATCAGAATAGAATTGGCTATACCGTTCTCGATCCCTCTCGAGAGGCGCTCAACATTGGTAACATAAAGATCATCGCCAACAAGCTGAACCTTGTCACCGATCATTTCAGTAAGCACTTTCCAGCCATCCCAATCGTTTTCATCCATACCGTCTTCGATGGAGATAATTGGGTATTTATCGCTAAGTTCTGCAAGATATTTAGCTTGTTCTTCTGAGCTTCTAACCGCTCCTTTATCGCCTTCGAAAAGCGTGTAATCGTACTTACCATCTTTGTAGAACTCAGCTGCTGCACAGTCTAAAGCGATCATCACTTCATCTCCGAATTTATAGCCGGCATTCTCTACCGCTTTTCCAATCGTTTCAATAGCATCTTCGGTACCGTCGAGGCCGGGAGCAAATCCTCCCTCATCCCCTACTGCCGTACTCAGATTCCGTCCGTGCAGTACTTTTTTCAAGTGATGAAAAATCTCAGTCCCCATTTGCATAGCATGACTGAAGTTTTCTGCTTTTACCGGCATCACCATAAACTCCTGAAAGGCGATGGGTGCATCTGAATGAGAGCCTCCATTGATGATATTCATCATCGGGACTGGAAGAGTGTTTGCACTCACCCCGCCCACATATCGGAAAAGTGGCAGGCCTAATTCATTAGCCGCAGCCTTGGCCACAGCCAATGAAACACCAAGAATAGCGTTAGCACCCAGTTTTGATTTGTTTGGTGTTCCATCCAGAGCGATCATGGTCTGATCGATCAGATTTTGCTCGAAGACGATCATCCCTGTGATCTCTTCGGCTATAGCGGTATTCACATTTTCCACCGCTTTACCTACTCCTTTTCCCATAAAGCTATTGCCGCCATCACGCAACTCCACAGCTTCATGCTCTCCTGTTGAGGCCCCTGAAGGTACGGCTGCCCGGCCTAGTACTCCGTTTTCTGTGATCACATCTACTTCAACTGTCGGGTTTCCTCTGGAGTCGAGTATCTGTCTGGCGTGGATATCTACAATTATACTCATAAAAATTTCGTTTTTTATCGCTTGTGTTAATCAGGCAAATATACGAAAGGGGGGTGTTCTATCACCCTAAAACCACATTTCCCTGATGAAAAATTACTTCCTTATACCAGCTGGTTTTTCTCTATGCTGGCTTTGACCATTTCGAAAAACTGGTCGAAGAGGTAGTCCGAATCGTGTGGACCAGGACTGGCCTCGGGATGATACTGCACAGAGAATACCATTTTGTCTTTCAATCGAATTCCCGCAACGGTATCATCATTCAGATGAATATGCGTAATGAGCAGGTCGTTATTCGCTTCGGTCTCTTCCCTGTTGATGGCAAAACCGTGATTCTGAGAGGTGATCTCACCTTTGCCCGTATTCAGGTTTATCACCGGGTGGTTAATACCCCGGTGCCCGTTATACATTTTATAGGTCGATATGTCATTTGCCAATGCCACAACCTGATGTCCCAGGCATATTCCAAATAAGGGTTTATCGGCTTCAATAATATTTTTTGCTGCCATAATAGCATCTTCCAATGGTTCGGGATCACCCGGTCCGTTGGAAATAAAATAACCGTCGGGTTCCCAACTCTTCATCTCTTCGAATGACGTGTTGTAAGGAAACACCTTGATGTAGGCATCTCGTTTGGCCAGGTTTTTTAAAATGTTTTTCTTGATGCCGATATCGAGCGCAGCTATTTTATAGCTGGAGTTTTCATCTCCGAAATAATAGGGTTCTTTCGCGGATACCTTCGAAGCCAGTTCCAGCCCCTCCATTTCGGGCACTTCTTTTAAGGCAGCTTTCAGCCCGTCGATATTTTCCACATCGGTAGAGATAACAGCGTTCATAACGCCATGATCCCTTATATAACACACCAATGCCCTTGTATCGACATCGGAAATCGCAAAAAGTTTATTCTGATCGAGAAACTCAAGCAGGCTCTTTTGAGCACTGGGTCTCGAATAATCATAGCTGAAGTTTTTACAGATAAGTCCAGAGATCTTAATCGAATCCGATTCCACCTCATCGGGGTTGGTACCATAGTTCCCGATATGGGCATTGGTCGTAACCATGAGCTGTCCGTAGTAAGAAGGATCGGTAAAAATTTCCTGGTATCCGGTCATGCCGGTGTTAAAACATACTTCTCCAAATGCAGTACCTTCCTTGTTCCCTACCGATTTACCATAAAAAATAGTGCCATCGGCCAACAAGATCAGTGCTCGCTTTTTTGGTTGATACTTCATAATTGCAATATGATTTTGGTTTCACAAATAAACATAAAAAAAGGATAGACTTGATGGCCTATCCTTTCAATTATTTCAAAGTATTTATAAACATTTTACTCTTCGGAATCATCTGTTGTGTTTTCCACAGTCTCCACTGGTGGAGTCACCGCTTTTTGTGGTCCGCGACGCCCTCGTCGGGTAGATTTCTTCTTCTTGGGCTTACCGGCATTGTACAGCTCGTTGAAATCCACCAGTTCGATCATCGCCATTTCTGCGTTGTCGCCCTGTCGGTTGCCCAGCTTAATGATTCGGGTATAACCTCCTGGCCGGTCCGCAACTTTCTCTGAAACCGTACCGAATAATTCGGTAACCGCTTCCTTATCCCTTAAGTTCTTAAACGCAATTCGTCTGTTGTGCGTTCCTTTTTCGGTCGATTGGTTATTTTCGGCCTTGGATTTGGTGATCAGTGGTTCTATAAATAGCTTAAGGGCTTTTGCCTTCGCTACAGTAGTATTGATCCTCTTATGTTCGATAAGCGAACAGGCCATATTGGCCAGCATCGCCTTCCTATGAGCCGTCTTTCTCCCTAAGTGATTTACTTTCTTACCGTGTCTCATGGTTATATCTTGTATTTCCGGCTGGCTTTTAGGCCATGCCGTTTACACTATTAGTCTTTATCCAGTTTGTATTTAGAAAGATCCATTCCGAAATTCAGACCCTTATTGATCACCAGTTCTTCCAGTTCGGTTAGTGACTTCTTTCCAAAATTTCTAAATTTCATCAAATCGTTCTTATTGAAGGAGACAAGATCTCCAAGTGTATCCACTTCGGCTGCCTTCAAACAGTTGAGTGCCCTTACAGAAAGATCCATATCTACCAACTTGGTCTTGAGAAGCTGCCTCATGTGCAACGACTCTTCATCATAGGTTTCTGTTTGCGCGATCTCATCTGCTTCGAGCGTGATTCGTTCGTCTGAGAAGAGCATGAAATGGTGAATCAGCACTTTTGCCGCTTCGGTCAATGCATCTTTAGGGTGGATCGAACCATCGGTCATGATTTCAAACACGAGTTTTTCATAATCGGTTTTCTGCTCTACCCTGAAGTTTTCAATACTGTACTTCACATTTTTAACCGGGGTGAAAATAGAGTCTACCGCTATACTGCCCAGCGGTGCATTAGACTTTTTATTTTCTTCTGCCGGTACATAACCACGACCTTTTTCGATGATGATCTCCATATTGATGCTCACCTTCGAGTCCATGTTACAGATCACAAGATCTGGGTTAAGCACCTGGAAACCGGAGATAAACTTCTGAAAATCTCCCGCTGTCAGCTGTTCTTTCCCGCTTACCGAAATCGATACGGTTTCTTCATTTACATCCTCGATTTGTCTTTTAAAACGTACCTGTTTCAGGTTGAGGATAATCTCGGTAACATCTTCAACAACACCTTCAATTACCGAAAATTCGTGTTCTACTTTGTCTATGCGCACCGAAGTGATTGCAAATCCTTCCAGGGAAGAAAGCAATACTCTTCTCAATGCATTCCCTACGGTAAGACCGTATCCTGGTTCCAATGGGCGAAATTCGAATTTCCCATCAAAATCGGATGAGTCTATCATGATTACCTTATCGGGCTTCTGAAAATTTAATAATGCCATAATTCAGATCAGTGTTGTTTTATTTTGAGTATAACTCGACGATTAATTGTTCCTTGATATTTTCCGGAATCTGTTCGCGTTCGGGTATCGCCAGGAATGTGCCTTCTTTCTTGTCCGAATTCCAGCTGATCCATTCATATACCGAGCTGTTGGCTTCCAGGGCGCTTTCAATTGCCTGAAGAGACTTTGATTTTTCCCTTACACCAACTACATCACCCGCTTTAAGACTATAGGAGGGTACATTTACGATCTCTCCGTTCACGGTAATATGCCTGTGTGAAACCAGTTGCCTGGCTCCTCTTCGAGAAGAGGATACGCCCATCCTGTATACGACGTTGTCTAGACGCGATTCGCAGAGTTGCAGCAATACCTCACCGGTAACTCCTTTACTTCTGTTAGCCTTAGCAAATAGGTTTCTGAACTGCCGTTCTAAAATACCATAGGTATACTTGGCTTTTTGCTTCTCCATCAATTGGATAGCATATTCTGATTTTTTGCCACGGCGGCGATTGTTGCCGTGATGTCCCGGAGGATAATTCTTTTTCTCAAAAGCCTTATCATCTCCAAAAATCGCTTCCCCGAATTTTCGGGCAATTTTACTTTTTGGTCCTGTGTATCTAGCCATTTTCTGTTGATTTGAAAGTGCGATTATGAATTAAGGCGTATCCTTCGATAATCGTAACTGCACCCTCGTTGAAAAATTAAGTTTATAATGTGTTTAAATTATACTCTTCTTCTCTTCGGTGGTCGGCACCCGTTATGTGGCATTGGAGTTACGTCTATGATTTCTGCAACCTCAATACCAGAATTGTGAATTGTCCGGATTGCTGATTCCCTGCCATTACCCGGGCCTTTAACGAAGACTTTCACTTTTCTCAAACCTGCTTCATGAGCAACCTTAGCACAGTCTTCTGCAGCTACCTGTGCCGCATAAGGGGTATTCTTTTTAGAACCTCTAAAACCCATTTTACCAGCGGAAGACCATGAAATGACATCCCCTTTCTTATTGGTAAGCGAGATGATGATATTGTTAAAGGATGCTGTAATATGCGCTTCACCGGAAGACTCCACAATTACCTTGCGTTTCTTTGTCGATTTAGTACTTGTCTTTGCCATATTTCTTATGAGTATTGAGCGATCGGTGCGGTTTGGTCTAACAGATAGGCCTTGGCCTGCTGCCCATGACTAAACTCATGGCCGAGCGCATCGTACTGATTACTATTTAGTCGCTTTTTTCTTGTTGGCAACTGTTTTTCTTTTACCCTTCCTTGTCCTGGAATTATTCTTGGTCTTCTGCCCTCTTAGGGGTAAACCTGTCCTGTGACGAATTCCGCGGTAGCATCCGATATCCATCAATCGTTTGATATTGAGTTGTGTCTCGGACCGTAATTCACCTTCGATCTTATACGCGGAGACGACGTCTCGGATACGGCCGATCTCATCGTCGTTCCATTCGGAGACTACAGTGTTCACATCGACCTTTGCTTTTTGCAAAATTTCTCCGGCACGGCTCTTACCAATACCGTAAATATAGGTTAGCCCTATTACACCTCTTTTGTGATTTGGTATATCTACACCTGCAATTCTTGCCATAATTATCCTTGTCTTTGTTTAAATCTAGGATTCTTTTTATTGATCACATATAATCTGCCCTTTCTGCGTACAATCTTGCATTCGGCACTTCTCTTCTTTATGGATGCTCTAACTTTCATCTCAGCAATATCTTAATATCTATATGTTATTCTAGCTTTTGTTAAATCGTATGGGCTCATTTCCAGCTTAACCTTATCCCCGGGAAGCAATTTGATGTAATGCATGCGCATCTTTCCGGAAATATGTGCGGTTACAACATGACCATTTTCCAACTCTACGCGGAACATAGCATTGGAAAGTGCTTCGATTATCGTACCGTCTTGTTCTATCGGTGCTTGTTTAGCCATATACTAAGCTACTTTTCTGTTTTTTCCTGATTTCATCAACCCGTCGTAATGGCGGTTCAAAAGATATGAATTCACCTGCTGAACGGTATCTATGGCAACCCCCACCATAATTAACAATGAGGTTCCTCCGTAGAACAATGCCCATCCGGGTTGAATATCCATTAATTTCACTACCACGGCCGGCAGAACTGCAAGGATTGCAAGAAAAACCGATCCGGGTAAAGTGATAAGTGACATGATCTTATCGAGAAAATCTGCCGTTTCCTTACCTGGTCGTATACCGGGTATGAACCCACCACTTCTTTTCAGATCATCGGCCATTTTGTTGGTAGGCACAGTGATCGCCGTATAGAAATAGGTGAATATAATGATCAGCAATGCAAACAAGATGTTGTATGCCAAGCCGAAAATATCCTGGAACTGCACTTCCATCCATTGCCCAACTGCCGTATTGTTAAACGTACGCCCTAGAAGTCCTGGTGCAAACATGATCGCTTGTGCGAAGATGATCGGCATCACTCCTGATGCATTCAGCTTTAAAGGAATATATTGCCTTGAGCCCACAATATTCTTTTCATAACCTCCCGAGGCTGTTCTCCTGGCATATTGCACCGGAATTCGGCGTGTTGCCATCACCAGTAATACACTGACCAATATGACAATAAACCACAATATTACTTCGATCAGCATAAACATCAGCCCACCGGTATTGTTTGTGGTCCGTGAAATGAATTCCTGAACGAACGATTGTGGCATCGTTGCGATAATCCCGATCATAATCAGTAATGAAATACCATTACCAATACCTTTATCGGTAATCTTTTCCCCTAACCACATGGCAAAAACACAGCCAGTGACCAGGATGATTACAGAGGGGATAATAAAATTCAATCCCTTACCCAGTAAAAATGCAGAATCTGGTACGCCTAACGCACCCAGGCTATACAAATATGCGGGTGCCTGTACTATACAAATACCGATGGTTAACCATCGGGTAATTTGGTTTTTGGTCTTTCTGCCGCTTTCTCCTTCCTTGTCGAGTTTTTGAAGATAGGGCACAGCAATACCCATCAATTGAACTACGATCGAGGCCGAGATATAGGGCATAATTCCCAGTGCAAATACAGAGGCATTAGCAAAAGCCCCACCTGTAAATGCATTGAGTATCCCTAATATTCCCTGTTCTGTATTGGACGATAATTCTGCCAATTGTGAAGTATCAATACCGGGGAGAACCACTTGGGCACCGAATCTGTACACCAAAAGCAGGCCAAGGGTAACCAGTATGCGCCCCCTCAGCTCTTCAATCTTCCAGATATTTGATATGACCTCAAAAAACTTCTTCATATATACAGCTTATTATAAGCTAATAGCTTCTCCTCCGGCAGCTTCTATAGCCGCTTTAGCAGTAGCCGAAAATTTATGTACTGTTACTTTCAGGGCTGCTTTTAGCTCCCCGTTACCTAGAATTTTAACCAGATCGTTCTTATGGGCCAATCGGTTGGCAACTAAATCCTCAACAGCAACGGTCTTCTTAATCGCACCTTTGTCTACAAGATTTTGCAAGACATCCAGATTGATTCCTCTGTATTCCTTACGATTGATATTGGTAAAACCGTATTTTGGAACACGCCTCTGCAAAGGCATCTGTCCGCCTTCAAATCCTAATTTTTTAGAGTATCCAGACCTGGACTTGGCACCTTTATGGCCTCTTGTCGCTGTTCCTCCTTTACCAGAGCCCTGTCCTCTACCTTTAATTTTTCCCGCTTTTTGAGCGGAGCCTTTGGCTGGTTTTAAATTGCTTAAATCCATTGCACTTATCTTATTTTATTTCCTCAACGGAAACCAAGTGTTTAACTCTATCGATCATTCCCATGACATTCGGGGTATCCTCATGCTCAACCGCCTGCCCTATTTTTCTTAGGCCCAGGGCTTTCAGGGTTCTTTTTTGGTTCTGCAGCCTTTTGATGCTGCTCTTAACCTGTGTGACTTTAATCTTTGCCATTCCCGTTGCTGATTATCCGTTAAAAACCTTTTCTACAGAGACACCTCTTTGTTTGGCTACGGTATGGGCATCCCTTAGTTGCAATAAAGCATCGAAAGTAGCCTTTACCACATTATGAGGGTTAGATGAGCCTTGCGACTTAGATAATACATCTTGAACACCCACAGATTCCAATACGGCCCTCACCGCTCCACCGGCGATTACCCCGGTACCATGCGATGCTGGTTTAATAAACACGCGCGCTCCTCCAAATTTACCTTTCTGCTCATGCGGAAGCGTTCCTTTGGTCAGTGGAATACGAACCAGGTTCTTCTTTGCATCTTCAATCGCTTTAGCAATGGCAGTGGCTACTTCCTTGGATTTTCCTAGTCCATGCCCAACAACACCATTCTCATCACCTACAACAACAATTGCGGAGAATCCGAAAGCTCTACCCCCTTTGGTAACCTTGGTAACTCTTTGAACTCCTACCAGTCGGTCTTTTAATTCCAGTCCGCCAGGCTTAACAAGTTCTACGTTTTTATATTTCGCGTACATATCCTGATTTAAAATTTTAATCCTGCCTCTCTGGCGCCATCGGCCAGCGATTTTACTCTACCGTGGTAAAGATTGCCCCCTCTGTCGAAGGCCACTTTTTCGATCCCGGCTTTAACAGCTTTTTCGGCAATTGCCTTCCCTACTTGGCTTGCTATCTCGGATTTAGTTCCCTTGGCCTTGCTCAATTCCTTATCCCGGGAAGAGGCTGAAGCCAAAGTAACTCCATTGGTATCGTCTATTAATTGGGCGTATATCTCTTTATTACTTCTGTAGACAGATAGCCTGGGGCGTTGTTCTGTTCCAACAGATGTTTTTCTGATCCTTTTGTGAATACGCTTTCTTCTTTCAGTCTTCGTTAGTCCCATTCTCTAATTATTATGCCGATTTACCAGCTTTTCTCCTGAGTTGTTCACCCACAAATTTCACCCCTTTACCTTTGTAAGGCTCAGGTTTACGGAACGAGCGGATCTTTGCCGCCACCTGTCCGACTAATTGTTTGTCGTGTGAGGTTAATTTGATAATCGGATTTTTACCTTTCTCCGACATTGTCTGGATCTTAACTTCCGGTGCCACCTCAAGGACAATATTATGTGAAAAACCAAGTGCAATATCGAGTTTCTGACCCTGATTACTCGCCCGGTATCCCACACCTACTAATTCCAGTTCTTTAGACCATCCATTGGTAACCCCTTCCACCATATTGGAGATAAGAGATCTGTAAAGCCCGTGCTTCGCCTTATGATCTTTGGCATCAGTTGACCTGGATACCTTAACTTGCCCGTCTTCAACAGCGATCTCAACATCAGAATATGGCTGACTGAGTTCGCCGAGCTTGCCTTTCACCGTTATTACATTGTCCTGAACTTCAACCGTTGCCCCTTCTGGGATGGTTATCGGACTATTTCCTATTCTAGACATTTTACTCTTCTTTAATTCTAATTAATACACGTAGCAAAGCACTTCGCCACCTACTTTTTCCCGGTTGGCCTGCTTGCTGGTCATCACCCCATGAGAGGTAGATACGATGGCAATTCCAAGTCCGTTAAGAACCCGTGGCATTTCGGTTGAAGAAGCATACTTCCTCAAACCAGGCTTGCTGATCCGCTTCATTTTTTTAATTACAGGCTCTTTGGTGTTCCTGTCGTATTTCAAAGCGATTTTAATGATGCCTTGTACTTTGTCATCATCAAATTTATAGCTGAGAATATAGCCCTGGTCGAAAAGGATTTTGGTCATCTCTCTTTTCAAGTTGGAAGCAGGAATTTCGACCACTCTATGGCCCGCTCTACTGGCATTCCTGATTCTCGTTAAATAATCTGCGATTGGATCTGTTAACATTGTTTCCCTATTTAATAATCTACCAACTTGCTTTTTTAACACCAGGGATCAAGCCCTGGTTGGCCATTTCCCT
Source organism: Flavobacteriaceae bacterium (assembly GCA_965212205.1). Taxonomy (GTDB): domain Bacteria; phylum Bacteroidota; class Bacteroidia; order Flavobacteriales; family Flavobacteriaceae; genus JAHEJJ01. Next base: position 196,649 of record CBDBUX010000011.1, on the reverse strand, counting down.
AAAAGTAACCCGGGATATCCCGAAAGTCCTCATATATCCTTTTGGCCGGCCGGTTAATTTGCAGCGATTGTGCATGCGAACCGGAGAGGCGTTTCTGGGAAGCTTTTGCAATGCTTCATAATCACCTGCCTCTTTTAGCGCTTTCCGCTTTGCCGCGTATTTGGCAACCAGTCTGGCCCTTTTAACTTCACGGGCTTTCATTGATTCTTTAGCCATACTATTTCTTTTTAAAAGGTAATCCCAATTCAGCCAGTAAGGATTTCGCTTCCTTATCGGTGGGGGCCGACGTCACAAAAGTGATGTCCATACCATTGATCCTATTTATTTTATCGATGTTGATCTCCGGGAAAATAATCTGTTCTGTAATCCCCAAATTATAATTTCCCCTGCCGTCGAATCCGGTGGCGCGTATTCCCTGAAAATCTCTTACTCTGGGAAGAGCGCTGGTCACCAGCCTGTCGAGGAACTCATACATCCTCTCTCCTCGCAGCGTAACTTTGGCTCCAATCGGCATACCTTTTCTAAGCTTAAAAGCCGCCACATCCTTTTTGGAAATGGTAGACACGGCCTTCTGGCCGGTGATCATGGTAAGCTCATCTACCGCATGATCGATAAGTTTCTTATCGGCTACGGCAGCACCTACTCCACGGCTCACCACAATTTTCTGCAATCTGGGTACCTGCATTACGTTTTTATACTCAAATTCTTCCCGAAGAGTATTTACGATGCGCTCGTTGTATTCCTTCTTTAATCTTGGTAAATAGCCCATAATTAAATAACTTCATTAGATTTCTTCGCCACCCGGACTTTTACTCCGTCTCGCTCCTCGTATCTCACTCTGGTTGTTTCCCCTGATTTTGAATCGATCAGGGCCAGATTGGAAAGGTGGATTGGCGCTTCTTTTTTTACTATCCCACCTTGTGGGTTTTTGGCGCTGGGTTTCTCGTGTTTGGAGACCATATTCACGCCTTCAATAATAGCTTTATTCTTATCGCGCAGAATACGAACGATTTTACCTTCTGTTCCTTTGTGGTCTCCGGCAATAATCCGAACTGTATCTCCTGTTTTTATCCTCAATTTCATCGCGTTCCTATATTTAAAGCACTTCGGGCGCCAGTGAAACAATCTTCATGAATTGCTTTTCCCGCAATTCTCTGGCGACAGGACCAAATACCCTTGTTCCTCTCATCTCGCCAGTTGGGTCGAGCAGTACACACGCATTGTCATCGAACCGGATATACGAACCATCGGGTCGTCTGACCTCCTTTATAGTTCGTACGACAACCGCAGTAGATACGGTTCCCTTTTTGATCCCGCCGTTTGGTGTGGCTTCCTTTACTGTTACTACAATCTTGTCACCTACAGATGCGTACCTTCTTTTGGTCCCACCCAGAACTCGGATAGTCAACACTTCCTTTGCTCCGGTATTATCTGCTACTTTTAATCTTGATTCTTGTTGTACCATTTTATTTGGCTCTTTCTAAGACTTCAACCAATCTCCAACACTTCGTCTTACTCAATGGACGTGTTTCCATGATTCTTACCGTATCGCCGATATTGCAATCGTTGGTCTCATCGTGTGCTACATATTTTTTGGTCCGCAGTACGAACTTACCATACATAGGGTGTTTTACCCGCTTTACCTCGGCAACCACTATAGATTTCTCCATCCTGTTGCTGGTAACAACACCTACTCTTTCTTTTCTTAAATTCCTTTTTTCCATAAAGCAGAACCCTTATTGGTTTTCTCTTTTTGTTAATTCTGTCGCTAATCTGGCTAAGGTCCTTCTTGCCGCTCTAATTTGCAGCGGATTTTCCATTGGCGTGACCGCATGGGCCATCTTCAGATCGGCATGTTGTTTCTTATATTCTGCCATCTTCTCTTTCAGCTCTTCTACCGATAATTCCTTGATTTCTGACTGTTTCATCTTCTTTTCGATCTTTCGTTAACTATTCGGCTGTGTAATTGCGAGCTACTACAAATTTGGTTTTCACAGGTAGCTTTTGAGCGGCCAGGCGCAATGCTTCCTTTGCTACATCCAAAGGCACACCTGCAACTTCGAACATCACCCTTCCTGGTTTAACCACCGCGACAAAATACTCGGGAGCACCTTTACCTTTACCCATCCTTACTTCGAGTGGTTTTTTAGTGATCGGTTTGTCCGGGAATATTTTGATCCAGAGCTGACCCTGTCTTTTCATATATCGGGTAGCCGCAACACGCGCTGCTTCGATCTGTCTGGAAGTGATAAAACTAGACTCCAGAGATTTGATACCAAACATTCCGTTAGAAAGCTGGTGTCCCCTTCCGGAGTTACCTTTCATCCTGCCTTTCTGCGCCTTGCGGTACTTAGTTCTTTTTGGCTGTAACATCTTTTTACTCTACCTTTCAGTTAATTACTTCCTACGGCGCTTTTTGCCGCCATCTTGCTGGCCTTTTCCTTGTCCTTTAGACATGCCTACCAGCGGTGATAATTCTCTTTTTCCGTATACTTCGCCCTTCATGATCCATACTTTTATACCCAGACGGCCATATGTTGTATGAGCTTCATGTAATGCATAATCGATATCTGCTCTAAAAGTAGACAAGGGGATCCTGCCATCTTTATACGATTCGGATCTCGCCATTTCAGCACCGTTCAATCTTCCTGAGATCTGGATCTTTATTCCCTCTGCATTCATGCGCATCGCAGCCGCTATGGACATTTTGATCGCTCTTCTGTAGGAGATCCTGTTCTCGATCTGACGAGCTACACTGGCAGCTACCAGATTGGCATCGAGTTCCGGCCTTTTGATTTCGAAGATGTTGATCTGAACTTCCTTGTCCGTGATCTTTTTCAGCTCTTCTTTCAACTTATCTACTTCCTGGCCACCTTTTCCGATAATGATACCCGGACGGGCAGTAGTTATCGTAACAGTGATCAGTTTTAGCGTACGTTCAATAATAACCCTGGATACACTGGCTTTCGCAAGCCTGGCATGGATATACTTCCTGATTTTGTCGTCCTCGGCAAGTTTTTCGCCATAGTCATTTCCTCCGTACCAGTTGGATTCCCATCCTCTGATGATGCCGAGACGATTACCTATCGGGTTTGTTTTTTGTCCCATACTGTTTAGTTCTCTGTATTATTGTTAGATCCCAGTACCAGTGTAACGTGGTTGGAACGTTTTCTTATTCGATGCGCTCTTCCCTGAGGTGCAGGCCTGAGTCTTTTTAGCATACGGCCACTATCGACCTTTATTTCCTTGATATATAAATCGGCATCCTCAATATTGGCATCCTCGTTCTTCGCCTGCCAATTTGCAATGGCCGATAACAATAGTTTTTCTAAGCGTCGTGAGGCTTCCTTCGGACTAAACCTAAGAATGGCCAGTGCTTTTTCAACTTCTGTGCCCCTAAGCTGGTCTGCCACCAACCTCATTTTTCGAGGGGAGGTAGGGCAGTTATTCAACTTGGCGAAGGCCATATCGGCTCGTTCCGCTTTTAATCTTTCTGCCATTTGTCTTTTTCGGACTCCCATAGCTTAATTACTTTTTACCTTTATTTTTAGCTCCAGCATGACCTCTAAATGATCTGGTAGGAGAGAATTCGCCCAATTTATGCCCCACCATGTTTTCGGTGATGTAAACAGGTACAAACTGCCGCCCGTTGTGCACGGCGATGGTCTGACCCACAAAATCCGGAGTGATCATCGATGCTCTTGACCAGGTCTTGATCACCGACTTTTTCCCGGAAGCCACATTCTGCTGGATTTTTTTATCCAGGCTATAGTGTACGTAAGGGCCTTTTTTTAATGAACGTGCCATATAATTTTATTCAATACTTATTATTTTTTCCTTCGCTCGATGATATACTTGTTAGTATCCTTGGTCTTTGATCTGGTACGGAAGCCTTTTGCTGGTATTCCGTTCTTCGATCTTGGATGTCCTCCGGAAGCGCGTCCTTCACCACCACCCATTGGATGATCCACAGGGTTCATAGCAACCGGTCTTGTTCTGGGTCGTCGGCCCAGCCAACGACTTCTACCAGCCTTACCGGAAACGATCAACTGATGATCGGAATTGGATACGGCCCCAATGGTCGCTAAACAATTCACTAACACCATACGTGTTTCACCTGAAGGTAATTTGATGGTAGCATATTTACCTTCACGGGCCATTAGTTGGGCAAATGTACCCGCACTTCGGGCAATAACTGCCCCTTGTCCCGGTCTTAGCTCGATACAGGAAATAATTGTACCCAGCGGTATAGCACTCAAAGGCAGCGCATTTCCGATTTCCGGCGCTACTTTCTGACCAGAAACGATATGTTGCCCTACCTGCATACCATTTTGAGCGATTACATATCTCTTTTCACCATCGGGATATTCCACCAACGCGATAAAAGCAGACCGGTTGGGATCGTACTGAATCGATTTAACCTCCGCTTTTACATCTTGCTTGTCTCGTCTGAAATCGATTACACGATAACGCCTTTTATGGCCGCCTCCGCGGTATCGCATGGTCATCTTACCCTGACTGTTTCTTCCACCAGACCTTTTCAGCGGTGCCAACAGGCTTTTTTCTGGCTTATCGGTAGAGATGGCATCGAAGCCATTAACGACCTTAAAGCGTTGTCCCGGGGTGGTAGGTTTTAATTTTCTAACTGACATCGTACGTCTTTATAGATTACTGTAAAAATCAATCACATCACCTTCTTCAACATCAACAATCGCTTTCTTAAAAGCGTTGGTCTTACCCTGTTGAACACCGGTTTTGGTATATCTAGTCCTTCTATTGGGACCGTAATTCATGGTGCGTACCTTCTTTACGGAAACCCCATAAGTAGCCTCAACTGCCTCTTTGATCTGCAGTTTATTCGCTTTAGGGTCAACTACGAATCCATAACGGTTGTATAACTCGCTATCCGAAGTCATTTTTTCCGTAATAATTGGCTTTATCAACACACTCATCTTCTTTCTATTTATTTAGATTCGATTCGATACCTTCCAGTGAACCTTCCAGCAACACCAGATTATTAGCTCTAAGAATCTTGTAAGTATTTAATTCTGAGTTAGTTATAACCTCAGAATCTTTCAAATTACGCGACGACAAATATACGTTATTATTTGTATCGCCCAATACAAACAAAGACTTTTTGCTCTCGAGTCCGAGCGACTTTAAAACGCCAACGAAATCCTGAGTTTTCGGGCTTTCGAAAGTGAAATCTTCTACCACGATAATCGCATTCTCTTTTTGTTTCAAACTGAGCGCAGATTTTCGTGCCAGGCGCTTGAGGTTTTTGTTGAGCTTTTGTTTGTAATCTCTTGGTGAGGGTCCGAAGACACGGCCTCCACCTCTGAAAATAGGAGACTTAATACTACCCGCACGGGCAGTTCCTGTTCCTTTTTGCTTTTTGATCTTTCGGGTACTACCCTTAATGGCGCTTCGCTCCTTGGTCTTATGGGTACCCTGGCGCTGGTGGGCCATATATTGCTTCACATCCAGGTAAATAGCCTGGTCATTAGGCTCGATCTTGAAAACATCGTCGGAAAGATCTACCTTCCTACCTGTTTCTTTTCCCTTGATATCTAAAACTGCTACTTTCATTACTTCTCAATTGTTAGGTAGGCATTCTTATGACCCGGAACACATCCTTTGACCACAATGAGGTTCTTTTCAGGAACTACCTTCAATACCCTCAGGTTTTGAACCGTTACCTTCTCACCTCCCATTCGGCCTGCCATTCTCATTCCTTTAAACACTTTCGAAGGATACGATGAAGCACCGATAGAACCTGGTGCCCTCAGGCGGTTGTGCTGACCATGAGTGGCCTGTCCAACACCTGCAAATCCGTGTCTTTTTACAACCCCCTGGAATCCTTTTCCTTTAGATGTTGCAGAGACATCAACGAACTCTCCTTCGATAAAAAGATCTACTCCAAGAGTATCTCCCAATTTGTATTCACCTTCAAAATCACGGAATTCGACGACTTTAGACTTAGTTGCAGTACCTGCTTTCTTAAAATGACCGGCTTCGGCCTTGTTAGCACGCTTTTCTGCCTTGTCATCGAAACCGAGTTGAAGGGCACTGTACCCGTCTACCTCTTCGGTTCTGACTTGGGTAACGATACATGGCCCTGCTTCGATGACAGTACAAGGAATATTTTTTCCTTTTTCGTCAAAGATGCTGGTCATGCCGACTTTTCTTCCGATTAACCCAGACATACTTATTTAATTAGTTATTGTTAATTATTAATTGTTCATTATTTCATTCTTCCGACTTCCAACTAAAAAAAACAGGGTCAAAAACAATTCGACCCCGAATATATTTTTGTTACCGTTTTTCCTTTGCACCTGCGCCGGACATGTCGCCGCTCCTTTCAGAAGCGGATAAGGTTCTTTAGACCTTGATCTCGACCTCAACACCACTGGGAAGCTCGAGCTTCATCAGTGCATCGATGGTCTTGGACGAGGAACTATAAATATCCAACAGTCTCTTGTACGAGCTCAATTGAAATTGTTCCCTTGACTTTTTGTTTACGTGTGGCGAACGCAACACCGTAAATATCTTTTTGTGTGTGGGTAAAGGGATTGGCCCTGTTACCACGGCACCGGTAGTCTTAACCGTTTTTACGATCTTCTCTGCCGACTTATCCACAAGATTGTGATCGTATGATTTTAATTTTATTCTGATTTTCTGACTCATCTTTAAAAAATTAAACGGTTACACCTTTAGCTACCTTTACAACTTCTTCCGCCAGATTGGAAGGCGTCTCCGCATAGTGTGAAAATTCCATAGTCGAGGTTGCTCTACCTGATGATAGTGTTCTTAGCGAGGTTACGTAACCGAACATTTCGGATAGTGGAACTTCGGCCTTGATCACTTTAGATCCCGCTCTGTCATCCATATTATTTACCTGCCCTCTTCTACGGTTGAGATCTCCTACGATATCACCCATATTTTCTTCAGGTGTAAGAACCTCTAACTTCATGATAGGTTCCATCAACACAGGCTTGCATGCACTCGCAGCTTCACGGTAGCCTAACTTTGCCGCCAGTTCGAAGGAAAGTGAGTCGGAATCTACAGGGTGAAAAGAACCATCTTTAAGGGTAACTTTCATACTGTCCATCTCGAATCCGGCTAGCGGACCATTTTTCATCGCAGCTTTAAAGCCTTTCTCCACCGATGGAATATATTCTCTTGGGATATTACCTCCTTTGATCTCGTTTACAAACTCCAATCCAGGTTTACCTTCTTCAGTAGGTTCCATGGTAAATACGATGTCTGCGAACTTACCACGACCACCAGTTTGCTTCTTATATACCTCCCGGTGATTTGCAGGACGGGTAATCGCTTCTTTATACTCAACCTGGGGCTGCCCCTGGTTTACATCAACTTTAAATTCGCGTTTGAGCCTGTCGACAATAATATCGAGGTGTAATTCACCCATTCCCGAAATAATGGTCTGGCCGGAAGCTTCATCGGTCTTCACCTGGAAGGTCGGGTCTTCTTCTGCCAGTTTACCAAGTGCCATTCCTAATTTATCCACATCGGCTTTGGTCTTTGGTTCCACAGCGATACCGATAACCGGATCAGGGAATTTCATACTCTCAAGTACGATCGGATGTTTCTCATCGGAGAGCGTGTCCCCGGTTTTGATATCCTTAAATCCTACAGCTGCTCCAATATCACCGGCAGAAATAGAAGGAACTGCATTCTGCTTATTGGAGTGCATCTGATAAATCCTGGAAATTCTTTCTTTGTTCTCAGTCCTGTTGTTCAAGACATAAGATCCTGCATCGAGCTTTCCGGAATATGCTCTGAAAAACGCCAGGCGTCCCACAAAAGGATCTGTGGCAATTTTAAAGGCCAGAGCAGAAAAAGGTTCTTTAGGGTCTGGTTTACGTGAAATTTCCTCACCGTTACGTGGATTTGTACCGATGATCGCTTCCTTGTCTAATGGTGATGGCAAGTAGCGGCAAACCGCATCCAACAGAAATTGGACCCCTTTGTTTTTAAAGGAAGATCCACAAATCATAGGAATGATGCTCATATCCATAACCGCAGCTCTTAAAGCGGCATGGACCTCATCCTCAGTAATGGATTCTTCGTCTTCGAAGAACTTTTCCATCAGATGTTCGTCGTATTCGGCAACGGCTTCGATAAGGGCAGCACGATATTCTTTCACCTCTTCTTCCATCTCCACAGGAATATCGACTATATCGAAGGTTGAGCCCATATCATGTTCGTGCCATACGATGGCCCGGTTTTTTACCAGGTCTACGATACCTTTGAAATCGGCCTCATCACCAATAGGTAAAACAATTGGGACCGCATTAGACTTAAGCATTTCCTTTACCTGAGTGGAGACATTAAGGAAATTAGACCCTTGCCTGTCCATCTTGTTTACAAAGCCAATTCTTGGCACCTTGTAATTATCGGCCAGGCGCCAGTTGGTCTCCGACTGTGGCTCTACTCCGTCTACGGCACTGAAAAGAAATACCAGTCCGTCGAGCACTCTTAAAGATCGATTCACCTCAACAGTGAAATCCACGTGCCCGGGCGTATCGATAATATTAAAATGATAAGGTTTGGAATCGGAAGTCATCTGTCCGTTATCCGTTGGGAAATTCCAGGTACATGTGGTGGCGGCAGAAGTAATGGTGATTCCACGTTCCTGCTCCTGTTCCATCCAGTCCATAGTGGCTGCACCATCGTGAACCTCTCCAATTTTATGACTTACCCCCGTATAATATAGAATACGTTCGGTAGTAGTGGTCTTACCTGCGTCGATATGTGCGGCAATCCCAATATTTCGTGTAAATTTTAAATCTCTAGCCATCGCTTACTTAAAATCTAAAATGGGAAAAGGCTTTGTTTGCTTCGGCCATCTTATGTGTGTCAACACGTTTCTTAACGGCCGCACCTTCTTCTTTAGAAGCTGCCAGAACTTCTGCCGCCAATTTTTGAGCCATTGATTTCTCGTTTCGCTTACGCGCAAAACTGATCAGCCACTTCATGGCTGTACTGATCTTTCGATCCGGACGAATCTGCATGGGGATTTGGAATGTGGCGCCTCCCACACGTCTGCTTCGTACTTCAACGTGGGGCATCACATTGGAAAGAGCTTCCTTCCAAATTTCCAACGCCGCTTTTTCTTCGTCTGTTTTTTTCTCATCCACGATATCAATGGCATCGTAGAATATTTTGAACGCCACTGATTTTTTTCCATCCCACATCAACATGTTGACAAATCGTGTTACCAATTGGTCATTGAATCTTGGGTCTGGCAACATCGGGCGTTTTTTTGCCTGTCTTTTTCTCATTACTGCTTCTTAAAGTTCTTTACTTTTTAGGGCGTTTGGCACCATATTTAGATCTTCTCTGAGTCCTGCCTGCTACTCCGGCAGTATCCAGCGCACCACGAACAATGTGATATCTAACACCTGGTAAATCCTTCACCCTTCCGCCTCTAACCAATACTATCGAGTGCTCTTGCAGATTGTGTCCTTCCCCGGGAATGTAAGCGTTCACCTCTTTACCGTTGGTTAACCGAACCCTTGCAACTTTACGCATTGCGGAATTAGGTTTCTTAGGCGTAGTGGTATATACACGCGTACACACTCCTCTTCGTTGAGGACACGAATCCAAAGCAGCCGATTTACTCTTCTTGGATATTGTGGCTCTTCCTTTTCGTACTAATTGTGAAATTGTTGGCATACTAATGTTATGTCTAAAAGATATAACCCTCTTTTAAGGGCTGGCAAATGTACTAATTATTCATTATAATTCAAATGCAGCAGCTTTAAATTTCTTCGATTTTTTATTGCCGTTAATTCCTGCCCAAAACCGAGCCCTGAAATTGGCAAATTTTATACCTTATTATATATATATTAATCATGACGATTTTGGTTTACCAATTCATCGCCTGGAGAGGTGGGTTGCCAGCCAGAGTAAACACATTTTAATCGTGGGTGATTCCCAATTGAGAATTATGCAGTTTGACTTTAGTTGGTCTTTATGATCCTCAACTATTTATGGACTTTCGGGAAGTATTTTAATTTTTTTAACAGAATTGATTAGAATTTGTCTTAACAAAAACATAATGCGATGTTATAATCGCATGCTTTTACCTAAAATTTTATTAAAATTAGTTTGGATTATTAACATGAAATTAGGATTTTAGCGCCTAGCTAATTCAAATAATTATAAAATGAGAACAAATTTAAATGGAATCTTAACGCTATTATTGGCGTTTGTTGTGCATTTAACGTTTGCGCAGAAGTCGATTTCCGGTGTAGTGACCGATCAGGACGGACTACCACTAGCCGGAGCCAGCGTTGTCATTCAGGGTACTACTACTGGTACCACTACGGATTTTGATGGTAATTATGCCATCTCAGCCGAAGAAGGACAAACACTGGAATATCAATATATCGGTCAGGAGACTACTACGAGAGTGGTAGGTGCGGGCAACACGATAAATGTTCAAATGCAAGAGAGTGCTCAGGCATTGGAAGAAGTTGTGGTAACAGCTCTTGGTATTCGAAGGGAAAAGCAAGCACTTGGATATGCGACTGCCGAGGTTGACCAAGAATTGATTGAGAGTCGGCCTGAAGGTGATATCGGTCGTGTACTTTCAGGAAAGGCTTCCGGTGTGCAGATCATCCAGCAAAGTGGTATCTCTGGATCTGGTACGAATGTGATCATTCGGGGATTGAGTACGTTCAGTTCCTCTAACCAGGCTCTTTTTATCGTAGATGGGGTGCCATTTAGTTCCGACCAGAATTCAAGTGGTCGAGGTGGAGATCGTCAGGATTTTATCGAGGGTAATAGTGGTTCAAGTAGATTTTTAGATCTAGACCCCAACAGTATTGAGAGTGTAAACATTCTTAAGGGTCTTGCCGCTACCACGCTTTACGGTTCACAAGGTAGGAACGGTGTGGTCCTTATCACAACTAAAGGTGGGTCTACACGCGCTGCAGGTCCAAGAAAGACAGAGATCACCGTGAGTAGTTCACTTTTCTTTAATGAGGTGGCATCACTGCCTGATTACCAGAACCAATACGGTAATGGATTTGATCAGAATTTTGGATGGTTCTTCTCGAACTGGGGTCCTTCTTTCGATCGTGAAGGCGCCGCGGGTTGGGGCCGTCAGTCTGCCATTGATGATCAAGGCTTACTTGATCACCCGTTCTCGACTACATATAAATTAACACCATCAACTCTTGCTGCATTTCCGGAGTTTGCTAACGCCAAATACCAATGGCGTCCGTATAACAACGTAACGGAATTCTTCCGGCAGGGTGTGGTTACCAATACGTCTATCAACGTTAACGGTACCAACGATGATGGTAATATCTCTTATAACGTAAACTACGGACACCTTAACGATGAAGGTTTTACACCTGGAAACAAGGTGGTCAGAAATAACTTCTCTGTTGGTGGCCGTGCGAAACTCAGTAATAAATTTACCGCTGCTGGTACTTTGAATTATTCAAGGACCAAATTTGTTTCACCTCCGGTTGCATTGTCAACAGGTAGTGGTACACAAGGTGGTGGTTCTTCTATCTTTAGTGATGTGTTCTACACTCCGCGTAGTGTGGATCTTCTCGGACTGCCATTCCAAAACCCTATTACAGGTGGTAGTGTTTACTACAGACAGAACGATGACATCCAAAATCCTCTTTGGACCTTGAACAACGCAGGGGTTTCTCAGGAGACTGACCGTACTTTTGGTCAGCTTTCTCTCCAGTACGATATCAATGACAACTTGAACATGTTATGGAGAACAGGTCTGGATATGTACAGTGAGAACAACACCAACTACCAAAATCGAGGTGGTGTACCCGGAAACGGAAGTGCCAGGATTTTGAGTGGTATTTATGAAACTTGGAACAACACCAATATCATTTGGGATCATGCGCTGTTCGTTAACGGTGATTACGACCTCAGTGATACATTTGGCCTTACTTTTAACGTTGGGGCAACTTCTCGAAGAAGAGTATTCGACTCAAATGGTGCTTCCAGTGATGGCCAGCAGGTATTTGGTGTTCTGAGACATTTTAACTTTGCCAATACAGTACCGATCCAGTCCTTTCAAGAAAGAAACCTGATCGGTGTATTCGGACAGTTTGATGTGGATTACGATAATCAAGTATACTTATCGGTAGCCGGAAGAAATGATTGGGTATCCAATTTCTCTAAAGATAACCGAACTCAATTCTATCCCAGTGCGAGTATTAGCTGGATCCCAACAGCCACATTCGATGGTATAAAGTCAGAGAAAGTGCTGAACTACCTGAAAGTAAGAGGTGGTCTCGGAGTATCGGCTAACTTTGAATCTTCGGCATATCCGGTAGCTAATACTTTAGTTCTGGACGTACGTGATTTCCAGGATGCAACCGGATCAAATGTTGTATCCAATACCACAGGTGTACGATTAGGGAATCCTGATCTAAAGCCTGAAACACTTGAGGAGATCGAAGTGGGAATCGAATCACGCTGGTGGGAAAACAGGATTACATTTGATGTATCAGCCTACTCGAGAAAAACCAACGACCTGATCTTGGACAGACCTTTGGATCCTGCTACAGGATTTTCAATTACCGCTACGAATATCGGTGAGATCAAGTCAGAAGGTATCGAAGCTGATCTAGGTGTGAATTGGTTCAGAGCTAATCAAGAAGGTGGATTCGACTGGAAAACCAGTCTTAACTTCACCACCTACGAAACTACTGTAGTAGACCTGGGGCTGGATACAGATCAGGTTGTGTACTCAGGATTCTCCAACTTAGGGAATGCCGCCATACCAGGTGAGCCTCTTGGAGTATTCTTCGGAACACGAAATGCCAGAGATGCTAATGGGAACTTACTTGTAGGTTCAGATGGTAGGTACTTTCAGGCCGCTGACGATGGAATCATCGGTGACCCGAATCCAGATTACCTAACCAACATGATCAATACATTCTCTTTCAAGAACTTCACTTTCAGCTTCCAGTTAAACTATACACATGGAGGTGATATTTTTTCTCAAACGGCTTCAGCACTTCTCGGAAGGGGACTTGTTGTAGAAACTGTAAACAGGGAAAATACTTATATATTGCCTGGAGTACTGGCTGATGGAAGTCCGAATAACATTCAGATCAACAACTCTGATTTCTACTTTAGTAATTTATTTGCTACACAAAGTGAACAACAGATATACGATGCTACGACAATTCGTCTTCAGGAGGCTTCTCTGAGTTATGCCTTGCCATCGAAGTTTTTAGATCGCACTCCATTCGGATCACTTGTCTTTACCTTATCAGGTCAAAACCTGTGGTATCGCGCAGTGAACATTCCAAAAGGAACGCGAGTAGACCCTAACGTTGCCGGTACCGGTGTAGGTAATGGGCAAGGATTTGATTTCTTGGCAGGACCAAGTTCAAGGAGATATGGATTCAGTTTAAAAGCATCCTTCTAAGCAGTATAGCATCCTAATAAGTAAATAAAATTATGAATGTAATGAAAAATATAACTAAATATGTGGTTCTGGTTGCTTTCGGCGGTTTGCTGACACTCGCTTCTTGTGAGACTACGGAACTGAACCTCAGAGATAACCCTAACGCACTGACCCCAGAACAGGCTAGTGTGGATTTTTTCCTCAACTCTATTCAAGAAGACTTTGTCAGACAGTTTGAAGGAGATGCGGATAATGATGCAAATGATAATTGGGCATCCGGCGGAGTTGCTGACGGTTTTAGCGCTTTCGGCATGGATTTGACAAGAATGATGAACATGGCCGGAAGAAATTATGCTTCCGTATACTCAGCCAGTGATATGGACGATGAGTGGACTAACTGCTACAGAGGTGTCTTAGCGGATATGGCTGCAGCACGACCATTAATTGACGAACAAGGTTTATCGCAACATCTTGCGATGAACCAGTTTATAGAGGCTTTTTTAATGGTCACCATGGTTGACATGTTTGGAGATGTTCCCTATACCGAAGCCATTCAGGGAGCTGAGGCCAACTTTAACCCTGCGGTAGATTCAGGAGAATCTATTTACGCAGCTATGGAGGCCCTAATCGATCAGGCTATTGCCAATTTTAATTCTGCCGCAGTAGGTACACCTCCTGACCCATTCTATGGTAATGATTACAGCTTATGGGTAAGAGCTTGCAACACGCTAAAGCTCAAGATCTATATTCAATCAAGGTTGGTAGACAGCGGTGCTCAGTCGAAATTTTTAGCCGTCATTGGAAGTGGCAATTATATTCAGGATACATCACAGGACTTCCAGTGGTTATGGCCTGCCTCCAATGCCTCTCAGCCTGATACAAGGCATCCGAGATTTGGTATTAACTATACCGCAACCGGAGGGCAGGAGTATTTTTCCAACCACCTTATGTATACTATGGATCAGTCTAGTGATCCTCGTGCCAGATACTATTTTTACCGCCAAACCGCGGCAGTACCAGGTGCTGAGATCCCACCGGATGAGGTTACATTGAACTGCTCACTTCAAAGTCCACCACAGCATTATGTGGATGGAGGGTTCCCATTCTGTTTCCTTCCTAATGGATACTGGGGTCGTGATCACGGTGACAATGAAGGTATTCCCCCGGATGGTCTTCTAAGGGTACTCCCTGGTGTTTATCCTTTCGGAGGTTCTTTCGACGATGATTCATTTACGCCACAAACTCCGACTTCAGGAGCAGGAGGTTCAGGTGTTACTGTCTTACTATCGGCCTTTAACGTAGATTTCTGGCTGGCCGAATGGGATTTAGTTGGAGGTAATGCTCCAGGTGCACGTGATAATATGCTGGCTGGATTTGATAAGCAAATCGCTAAAGTACAGGCGTTCTTTGTAGGACGTGAAGGTACAGCAGATACCTCTTTTGAGCCGTCGCCTGCTGATATAACCGCTTTCCGCGATGCTGTGACTGCCGCTTTTGATGCAGGAAGCAGCGATGATCAATGGAACATCTTAGGAGAACAGGTAATTAGAGCTAATTACGGAAATGGTGTAGATCCTTATAATTTCTATAGAAGAACCAATTTCCCGAATAACCTGAAACCTAACAGGGAGCCAGATCCAAGTACGTTTATCACATCGATGTATTACCCGAATAATGCGGTAAACCGAAACCAGAATATCAGCCAGAAAGGGACTCAGTCTGAACCTGTATTTTGGGATACTAGTGGACTACCATCTGCTAACTAAACAAAAATGAAGACTAAAAAGATAATTCACTCAATTATGTATAAAAATAAAATTCTAATAGCTTTGGTCATGGTAGTCTTGATTGCTTCATGTAGTACAGACGAAAAATTAGTGGACCAAATACTTGCAACAGTGGAAAGGGGTGCTATAGTCAGGACTATTTCTTCGGAAGGCCTTTCATGGAATGTTGTAGATGACACAGAGACCGTTACCCTTAGACTGGAAGCGCAGGATGAGGCGGCAGGGGGCCTTTTAAGAGAAGTGCGATTTTATGTAGATCTGGTCGACAATACACCGGGTAGTACAGTAGATCCTGCAGAAGTTCTGTTACAAACCATTCCTGCATCCGAGTGGGAAGGAGATGTTTGGGGACTCCCAAGAACTACTTTTACTACTACGCTGGCAAATGTTGCCGGAGCCCTTGGATTAAGCCTGGGTGACTACAACTGTGGAGATCAGTTCAATATCCGTTTGGAGCTCGAACTTACAGATGGTAGGGTTTGGACCAATACCGACCTGGCCGGAACAGTTTCAGGTGGTTCGTTTTTCGCTTCACCCTTAAACTATAGAGTAGATTTGATCGTATTGCTGCCGTCTGATACCCTGTATACAGGTCAGTATCAGTTGACACAAACCACACCTGGTATTTTCGGTGTAAGTGACTACGCTGACGGTGTATATCAGATCGATGCCAGTGATAACGTTACCAGAGTAATCCGTAGTATCACGACCTTCCCCGCTTTTGGTGGATTTGGTCCTGTAGACGTTGAATTCAAGTTTGTCTGTTCAGAGATCATTTTAACGGCCGGACAAAGTGTAGGCGCTGGATGTAATGCGGCCATACAAAGTGGACCCGCTGTCACCAACGCGACATTCAATCCGGTTGCTCCAGACGATTCGGCTTTCGATATCAACTTTACATCGGATGAGGCAGACGATTGTGGAACGGGTACTGCTCAGGCAACTATTAACCTTGTGAAGCAATAAGATTAGCTTAATATTTGATAAAACCGGCACCACTTGGTGCCGGTTTTTTTTATGGATAAATTGTGCCGCAAAAGGCCAGATATAGAATATCATATTTGTGGCTAACATAGGACTTCTTTTAGGTTCTTGATATAGCTCATAAAGCCACAATTTGATACTTTTGCATATCATTAATTATGGATTATGTTGAGGAGAACGCATCTACTGGTATTTAGTGTCCTATTTCTCACCTGTAAACCAGGTGACGATCCCAAAACTCAGACCGATACAGCCGAAAAAAAAGAGGAGCCGCTGTTTGAACGAGTGGATCATAGCTATAGCGGGATAAATTTTTCGAATAACCTGACACACAATGTCGCTACCCGTGAAAACCTGTTCGACTACGACTATTTCTACAACGGGGCAGGCGTTGGCCTCGAGGACCTGAACAACGACGGTCTACTCGATGTTTTCTTTTGCGGGAACCAGGTTCCTAACCGGATTTATTTCAACCAGGGCAATTTTAAGTTTAGTGATGTAACCGAACAGGCCGGGATCGACACGGGCAAAGGCTGGTCTACCGGAGTAAGCTTCGCAGATGTCGATCAAGATGGGTGGATGGACATTTATGTGTCTCAGGGAGGACCTTTTCCTCCTGAGGAACGCAGGAATCTGCTTTTTATCAATCAGCAGGATGGTACATTTGTGGAATCTGCCGAAACCTACGGCCTGGCCGATACAGGTATCGGCACACAATCTGCCTTTTTTGACTACGACAGGGATGGTGACCTGGACTGCATCGTGATGAATGAAAATGAACTCTACGGGGTTGATCCGATAAACCTATTTCGAATTCTAGAGGAAAACGAAGATCTTCTTTATCATAACAGTTCTCATCTCTATCGCAACGACAATGGCAGGTTTACCGATGTCACCAAAAAAGCAGGTATAGAACGACCTATTTTTGGCCTTGGCCTGTCGGTTAGCGACATAGATAATGATGGCTGGCTGGATATCTACATCGCAAGCGATTATTATATTCCAGATGCGCTTTTTATCAACGACCGAAAAGGCGGCTTCACCGACAGAATCAAGGAATTTACACAACAAATCTCTTACTATGGTATGGGCCTTGATATAGCTGATATCAATAACGATAATCTGCAGGATATCTTCGTGCTCGATATGGCTTCGAGCGATCATGTACGCTCAAAGACGCTTATGGCATCAATGAGCACAGGCAGATTCGATTATCTGGTCAATAAGGCAAATTTTCACTACCAGTACATGTACAATTCCCTGCAGTTGAACCAGGGTAACAACATGTATAACAATATTGCGCAATTGTCGGAGACTTCTAATACCGATTGGAGTTGGGCGGTATTATTATCAGATTTCGACCTGGATCAAAACAAAGATATACTGATTACCAATGGCTATCGAAGATATGCCCTGGATAACGATTTACAGCGCCAGGTATTCGAAGCCCGGCAAAAATACCGTGGCCGGGTACCATTGGATATCAAAGAGCAACTCTATAATCAAATGCCTTCGGAGAAGCTCCCAAATATATTGTATAAAAACAATGGCGGACTTCGTTTTGAAAACGTCGCTTCTTCCTGGGGTATAGACGATCTCTCCTTTAGCAATGGTGCCGCTACCGGAGATTTGGACAATGATGGAGACCTGGATATCATTATCAATAATATGGACGAGGAGGCCTTCCTGTACCGAAACCTGGCCTTGGAGCAAAAACGAGGAAATTATTTAAAAGTTCATACCGAGGGAGCCTTGTCCGAATCTTTCGCCAAGGTGCAAATCTATTATGGGGATCAAAAGCAAATGGTTGAAACCAAACGCGTAAGAGGATATATGTCTTCGGTAGATGCTGATGCTTATTTCGGCCTGGGAGATACCGAAAAGATCGATAGTATACGTATACTCTGGCCCAATGGAAAAAGCGAACTCAGGACACAGATAAATGCTAATCAACGCCTTAGCTTTAATGAAAATGACGCAGAATCATATTTGGTTCCGAAAACAGAGGTGAAAACCCTATTTAAAACGGCATCAGATTCCTATGGGCTGGATTTCGTACATCAGGAGAACAGATACGACGATTTTGAAAAAGAGATCCTCCTCCCCTACAAACAATCGGGCCAGGGGCCTTTTATCACCAAAGGTGATCTGAATGGCGACGGGCTCCCCGACTTATTTATTGGAGGTGCCTCGGGGCAGGCTGGTGTCCTTTATATGAATACAGGAAATACTTTTCAGAAAAAAACTTCATCAGCATTGGAATACGATAGTGCCTATGAGGATATGGAGGCCGCACTTTTTGACCTGGAGGGCGATGGCGACCTGGACCTCTTTGTGGTGAGTGGCGGTAATGAGCATGCTGAAAATTCTTCCTTATACGCCGACAGGATATATGAGAACGACGGTAAAGGTAATTTAAATAGGCTCGACATGGCTGTACTGGCGCAGTATCCCAAAAGTGGGCGTAGTGTGGCCGCTATTGACTTTGATCAGGATAACGATCAGGATCTCCTGGTGGGCAATAGGATTATCCCTCAAAACTATCCCAGATTTAGTCCGTCTGTGCTATATGAGAACCGCGAAGGTGTATTGATAGATGTAACCCATGAGAAAGCTCCGGAGTTAGAAGAATTTGGAATGATCAACAAGATCATCAGTACAGATTTCGATAATGATGGGCTTATCGATTTTATCGCCGTTGGCGAATGGACAGCAATCGGTATGTTTAAAAATACCGGTGGAAAATTTAAAAGATTAAAAGATTCAGAGGGCGTATTGGGCGATAAAGGTTGGTGGTTCGATGTAAAGGAAACCGATGTGAATAAAGACGGTTTAAAGGACTATGTAATTGGAAATGTAGGATTAAATATCAAATTTAAGTCGAGCAAAGAGAAGCCATTCAAGGTATTCTCCACGGATTTTGATGAAAACGGGACCAACGATATTGTTTTGACTAAGAAATATCATGACACCTATGTCCCGGTACGTGGGCGTGAGTGTTCTTCTCAACAAATGCCCTTTATCAAGGACAAGTTTCCCACCTATTCAGAATTTGCCAATGCCAGTCTTAACGATATTTACGGAGAAAAGCTCTCTACCTCTTACTCGAGCGAGGCAACCGAGTTTAATTCAATTTTATTGCTGAACAAAGGAGAAGGGAAATTTGAAAAGATTGTACTACCGGTTGAAGCACAGGTATTTCCTGTGTTGGACATTCTGGCCATTGATATCAACGGCGATGATTATGAAGATCTGATCTTATCTGGTAATATTTATGAAACTGAGGTTGAAACGCCAAGGTTAGATGCCATATCTGGCTTAGTGCTTCTCTCTAACCATGATAATAATTACGATCCCCTGCCCTACTGGCAAACCGGGCTCTATTTAACCGGAAATGTAAAATCGGCAGATATTGTTAAAACAGGCCAGCAAATACTGATGGTTCATACCGTAAACAATGGTGCCTTAGGAGTACATGAATTCAGTTCAATGAAGAATTAACGGAAATTACAATCGATACCGGTGTAATAATGATAGAAAAAACGGCTGAAATATATGGGATCAGAGCGGTAATAGAAGCCATTAAGGCCGATAAACCGCTCAACAAACTATATATCCAAAAAGGACTGCAAGGTTCGTTGCTCAAGGAATTGGATGACTTGGTTCGGGAGCGGGGGATCAGTACTTCTTATGTGCCGGTCCAAAAGCTAAATAAGCTATGCTCTAAGAACCACCAGGGCATTGTGGCTCTTATTTCACCGGTTAGCTTCCACACTCTCGAAGAGATGATTGAAAAGGCTTTACAGCGCAGTGCGCTTCCACTTTTCCTGTTGCTTGACGGGGTTTCTGACGTAAGGAATTTCGGGGCAATTATTCGTACAGCAGAGTGCACCGGTGTAAGTGGCATTATTGTGCAACAAAAGGGTGCGGCTCCGGTTAATGCTGATACTGTGAAAACCTCGGCAGGAGCGGTGTTCAACGTTCCCATAGCAAAGGTGGCGCATATTAAGGATGCGGTTTACTATTTGCAAGCCAGTGGGGTCAAGGTAGTGGCGGTCACCGAAAAGACCGATAAGGGTTTGTTCGATCTCGATTACAACCAGGCTGTTGCTTTGATAATGGGATCTGAAGATACGGGTATTACCCCTTCCGTGTTAAAGATTGCTGATGAAAGAGCACGCTTGCCTATGCGCGGATCAATTGAGTCATTAAATGTTTCCGTGGCTTGTGGAATTGCATTATACGAAGTGGTAAGGCAACGCTTGCCCTCTTAATCCGAACTATCCTTATTGGATTGCTTATAATGATACTTTATTTGAACGGAGGCATCCGATCGGTCTGAGGTCTCTTCTTTTCTTTTTTCAATAAAATTTCCATCTTCATCGAACTGCTTCATAAAATCGTCTTCTTCTTCTATGAATTCGTCACTTTCCCAGGAATATTTAGGCACCGGTGGCATGTAGGTTTTAATGCTAAGTGCCAGGGCCAGTCCGGTTAAAAATCCTGACAGATGTCCTTCCCATGAAATTCCCTCTTCGAGGGGTAGTATATACCACAGCAATCCACCGTAGATAAAAACAACTAAAAGTGAGAGGGCTACCAGCCGATAGTGTTTTGTAAAAATTCCTTTAAAGAATATAAAGCTCGCTAAAACATAAATAAGCCCACTGGCACCAATATGATATGAAGGCCTTCCTATACACCAGGTCAGAAATCCTGAGATGAGAACGCCCAATAGCAATACCCTTACCGTTACGTTTCTGTAAAAGTACGCCAGGGCGGCGCTCAGGATAACAAGCGGCAGGCTATTATTATAAAGATGTTCCAGAGACCCATGCAGGAAAGGGCTGAATATAATTCCCCTAAATCCCTTCATAGTCCTGGGGTAAATCCCATATTCATTCAGGTTGACCTGGAACTTAACTTCGAACCAGAAAACCGTCCAGATAGAGAGTATTGCTAACATTGGTATTAGTACCACCTGAGTGGTAAATTCAAAATGTCGCTCTTCGGTCATCAGCATAAAATTACAACAACTACATAACGCAACATCCCGGCCACAATTATAAATTGTGATAAATTGTCATGAATTCCTCCTTGTGAATCACGCTGGCAGAACCCATCGTTTACCGCTTCATTTCTTATTTTTACAACATGAACGAACCTCTTGCGGAAAGGGTCAGGCCAAAACAACTGGAAGATTTTGTGAGCCAGGATCATTTGGTAGGGCCACAAGGTGCCCTCACCGGGCAGATCAAGAAGGGAATGATCCCCTCTCTGATCTTTTGGGGGCCGCCAGGTACGGGAAAAACAAGTCTGGCACAAATCATCGCATTGGAAAGCAAAAGGCCCTTCTTCGCCCTCAGCGCTATCCACAGCGGCGTGAAAGACGTAAGGGAAGTCATTGATAGGGCCAGGAAGTCCGATGGGTTGTTCACCACACAAAATCCTATTCTCTTTATCGATGAAATTCACAGATTCAGCAAATCCCAGCAAGATTCACTCCTGGCGGCTGTAGAGAAAGGATGGGTTACCCTTATAGGCGCCACAACCGAAAATCCCAGTTTTGAGGTCATCCCTGCACTATTATCGCGCTGTCAGGTATATGTATTGAAACCATTTGAAAAGAAAGACCTGGAACAACTACTGGAGCGAGCCATAGCTATGGACGAGCTATTAAAATCCAAAAAAATTCAACTTAAAGAAACCGGGGCGTTGATCAGGCTTTCTGGCGGTGATGCAAGAAAACTATTGAATATTCTTGAATTGTATGTGGTTTCGGAAGATTCAAAACAAGTGGTGATCACAGACGATAAAGTACTGAACAAAGTTCAGAAAAACACGGTTCTCTACGATAAGACGGGCGAGCAGCATTACGACATTATTTCTGCTTTCATCAAATCGATCCGTGGCAGTGATCCAAATGCTGCGGTTTACTGGCTGGCCAGGATGATTGAAGGTGGGGAAGACATCAAATTTATTGCACGCCGGATGGTAATTTCGGCATCGGAGGATATTGGCCTGGCAAATCCTACGGCGCTGGTTATTGCAAATGCAACTTTTCAGGCCGTTATCAATGTTGGGTATCCCGAGGCACGGATAATTTTAAGTCAGTGTGCCGTTTACCTGGCGACCTCGCCTAAAAGCAATGCCAGCTATATGGCGATAAAGAATGCACAGCAAACCGTTAAAAAAACCGGGGACTTGCCGGTACCTTTGCATTTAAGAAATGCGCCAACAAAACTGATGAAAGATCTGGGGTATGGAGAGGAGTATCAATACGCTCACGATCATGATCAGAATTTTGTTGATTTGGAATACCTGCCCGAGGAGATTATAGGAAATGTGTTTTACCAGCCCGGAAAAAATAATCGTGAAGAAGTGATCAGAAAATTTCTTGGTGTACGCTGGAAAGGGAAATACAACTATTGAAAGTTGATGTTCAATTCCTGCACTTTCAATTCTGATTCTTCGTAATACTCAAAAAACCATTTGGAGTCTCTTTTGAATACCATTCCGTTTTCCTGCTCATTTTTAGCCAAAAAAACATCGGGAGAAGAAGTCTCATAAAGGTTTAGCCATAATTTTGAATCGCTACCAACCAGTTCATATCCATTCTCTATGGGCCGGGCTATATAGCTGGGAATCACCTTTACAGCTACCGCAGCATCTGCCGAATCTGGTTTATCTTCAATAGTGTACTCAGATGGTACAGGTCGTTTATCTTCATATATCCTTTCTTCCTTAGTCGCTACTTGAAGCACCGCAGCCGAAGCAGCGGTTGTGGCAGCGGCCTGGTTCCGGGAAAGTGTGTCTACCTTTTTGATATCGTTCGAGAAATTAACCGTAACGGTCTCCTCGCTTTGATCTTTTACTGGTTTATACTGGTAATTTAAAGCAGCAATAGATTCAAATGATTCGCGGATAGCCTCGTGATAGGCAAGCTTAAAGTCTTTTTCTCTTGAAATTCCCTCCAACGCTCTAAAAACCGTAACTCCAGAGCAGTCGTTGAATAATATCGTGAGTCTGGTGCTGAGTAATTTAGAATTCTTTTCCAGGTCGACATACGCTCCCAGGCATCGTTGATTCGCCAGTTCATCGGGCAAATTATCTTCATACACCACGTTAAATCCCTCCTGGGTAAACAGATATTTGATCAGGGTACTGGTCTGATAATGATTTTCAACACCTTTGAAAGCATCAAACTTTTTAGGCACCACTATATATTTGTAGGAATTCAGCTGTGCCGATACCGAGCCGGTCAGGCCGATAAAAAACGCTATAATTATCAGTTTGTTCATCACGCTAACAGGAGATCAATTAACGTGCCAAGATATGATATTTAATCCAAATTGGAAAGAGGCATAATGGCTGGCAGCCACGTTTCTGTAGCCCAGTAAATTGTCTCCCATCAGGTAGAAATTAACCGGACCAGCCTGAAAACTTACACCAAGGCCTATATTGGTATAGGTGAACTTGTCTACGGTATAGGTGCCTCTTAAGGCCAGCGCATTTCCAAATCGTCTTTGGTAAAATGCCGTAGCCGCAACTTGTGGCCCTCGTGGTCTGTTTATGGCATAAATCTGACCACCAACACTGTTTTTATAATTTAAGTTGTTTTCTCTGCTATTGGTCGTATAATTACAATCGCACCATTCTCCTCTAGGTCCGTCTTCACCAAAGTTATGTCGTATGGCGCCGTAAAATTTGGTAGGTCGAAACGTAATATAATTGTTATTGTTCTCTTCGAATGGAATTAAGGCTTCGATCTCATCGATCAGGTCTTGCCACAAATCTGCATCAGGATCGATTAAGGCCTCGGGTAGAATTACTTCAACTCCCTCTATGGTGGCACCACCTTCCAGTGTAAAATTGCGAACATCGCCACTATGGTACAGTAGACCTATATCGAGAATACTTGCCATCAGGGTGGTCTGGTCTGTAAGTTGATAGGTTGCTCCGAGATCAAGGCCAAGTCCCAGGTCTCCCCCAAAAAAGCCCCTCTTGGTAAAAATGCTCGATATTCCAGACACATTTTCGACGGCATCGTCATCGATAACATCTTTGATTTCCTGTAGCCCTGAGGTTCTAAGTTGCATATCGGCAACCAGGGTACTGGCCAGGATATTATTTTGTCCTGTTTCGGTTAGAAAATATCCGTCGTTGATAGAGGAGTGAAAATCTATGATGCCCGAATATAGCTTTCCCCGGGCTCCTACCGTAAGGTTTCTATTCCAATTACGATTCCATCCGAAATGAAAGACATTGAGGAGTTCACCCCTGATCTTAAGATGGCTCAGATCGTATTGACGGCCCAGCTGATCTGCGTTGCCCTCGTAGGCCAGGATCGCAAGATCCCGCGGCCAGTAGTTAATGCCAACACCTTCATTATAGAGTCCGAATGAAAAATAATTATCGGGATTGTTTTTTCCCCTAAAACCTCCGTAGAATACTTCTATCTGGTAAACCCCGGAGATTTCATCCCGGATACTAAGCCCAGAAACGGCCCGGTCCCGTACCTTATCATTAATATCAAGCCCGTCATTTGCAAAGATATCATCTACTGAAAGGCCACTGGTCCCTGCCTGAAATGCGACACCAGAAAGCAGGGGTATCCCGGCATGCCATTGATAGGGTGTCTGCATTCCTGGGTTAAGCATCAAGGACTGAGGAATTTCCTGGAAATCATACAAAAGCTGTTTGTTCTGCGCATACAAGGAACATAGGCCCCAAATGGAGGTCAGGAAAAGTAAATAAAGCCGTCTCATTTAAGTCTTATCCTGAATTTGGCGCTAGATCGTAACAAAACCACCGGATCGGGTAACGTAGATGTACTGGTATTGTCACCGAGATTTACACCGGTGATGCGAATGGCCGAGGTATTGATAATGATATCTATACTTCTCCCGGTAGGAGTTCCATAGGTAATCTCACGCTGTAGCACAG
The DNA here is from genome assembly GCA_965212205.1 of Flavobacteriaceae bacterium. Taxonomy (GTDB): domain Bacteria; phylum Bacteroidota; class Bacteroidia; order Flavobacteriales; family Flavobacteriaceae; genus JAHEJJ01. The sequence goes on along the minus strand of CBDBUX010000011.1, from coordinate 171,506 downwards.
CAGTGGGTGCCGGATCGATCATGAAGTTTTCCGTATCGAGGACATTCCCTCCCTGATCCAGAAATTCTATGGTTACATCCAAAGGTTTACTTGTGGTGTTTTCCACTTCATAGGTGATTACCCCATCGAGGACATTTTCTGCGAAAAACTCTTCTTCAAAGGCGTCGAAATTAAAGATCTGACTATAAAATCCACCACCGGTTCCCTGATTGATTATATCCTCAGGAACCTCTACAAAAAGCAAACTGGCTTCTGCCGTTGGAATTATATCCAGATCATCGATCTGTTCAAAATCCTGTTCATCTGAACAGGCTGCCAGACTCAGGGCGAATAACACCCCTAGAAATAGTTTTGGAAATATTTTCATAGCCATACCTCGGTTTTAAGGTTTTGTCCTTAGGAACCACCCTACGCAGGCACTGCATCCCATAGTTTTGTTCTCCCCTATATAACTCTATAAATACGATTTTATTTCACGCAGATCATGGATGATCTCAGAATAATCGTGGTTGGGTTCATTATGTGCGTTAAAGTGCAAAGTTTTAAGACCAACTGCACGGGCACCGAGGATATCAGCTTCAATATTGTCGCCGATCATCAGGGATTTACCGGCCTCGGTATTCGCCATTTTCAGCGCTAGCTCAAAAATCCTGGGATTGGGTTTTTTAACCCCTGCCATTTCCGAATTTACAACCTGATCAAAATAATTTAGAATATTGGATTCCTTGAGCTTTTTTTCCTGTATCTCTTTGAAACCATTAGTGATAATATGCAAGCGATATTTAGGCTTTAGATAATCGAGTATTTCCAAAGTATTCGGAATCAAGTGATTAAAAGAAGACAGGAATTCGATGTATTGTTCTGAGAGTAGGTGTATTGTTGGGTCATCTATATCATAAGCTACACCGTCAAAAGCCTTTCGCAATCGCTCGTATCGAAGTGCTCTTTTGGTAATCCTCTCTTCCCGGTACAATTTCCAGTACTGCAGATTCAAGGGGATATATACCGATAAAAAATCGTCGATGTCCTGATCAATACCATTGAATTCGAAGATCTTTAAAAAGGTAAGTCGGGAGTTTTTTTCAAAATCCCACAAGGTATGGTCGAGGTCAAAAAAAATATCGGTTACAGCACTATTAAACATGAAATTGGACTAAGAGTTTTTCGTATAGTTCAAGCCAGTCTAACTTTTGAGACCCGCCCAGAAGCTCATTGGAAAATACTGTGGTAAACTCTCCACCTACCTGTTTTACATTAAGGTATAATGTCTTTAATGCTTCTAAGATCTCATCCTGTGTTGCGTAGTTCAGGAGTGCATAGTCATGTACCGCGAAGGGATGTACCTTTATAGGTTGCTGGAGCTCCATATGTATATCATAGAAATTGAAGGAAGAACAGGTGCCAGCCCTAAATCCGATAACATGTGTATAACCCATACTGAAATCTTCTTTGAATTCTGCTTCCACAAGATTGCGATAGGTCTGTGGAATGTCGAGCCGATTATAGCGCATCCGCGTCTGGCTAACCGGTCTGTGGATGACTTCGGCAAGGCGTTTCTTTTCTTGTTTTAACAGATTCAGATCGTCGAACGAACTATAGGACGCTGCCAGGGATACCCTGCTATAGTCGGCCACAGACTTAATAAGGTATCGAAACTTGTTATTTTCTGTCGAGACATTCTTGTCGTAGGTAGAATAATCGGCGAATTGAAAAAAGAAAATGCTCTTACAGGGGTATTTCTTATGAAACTGCATAAGGATGGTAAAGTTATCGTAGGGGTCTTTTCTTATTTTCATCAGTACAGCAATTCGCTGAAATACCCGTTTGAATTTAAAGGTGCCTAAATCGAGCAATAGGCCGCCAAGACTGCGAAATACACCCCTGAAGGCATAACAGTGTGAAGCGGTAACATCTATAAGCGACCTGTACCGGAAACTCCTTTGCTTTGTTTGGATATCGGGAAATCTTTCTCGCAGCTGTTCCAGTAGCTTCAATGCCCAAAGATCTACAACCGGCAGGTGCAGGAAGTCGTGCTTATATGCAATACTTGCCGTAGGGGGAAATCGCCCATGGATATCTTTCACAAAAGGCAGATATTCTTCGTACCGGCTCAACATAAAAAAGCTTGCTGCGAAAATATCATATGGAATACTGCTCTTGGGTCCGGCAGAAAAAAAACATGGAATGCCCTCCCATTCCTCCAGCTTAATCTCGAATTGATTAATCCCCTGTTCGAATAACAAGTCGTTGCTTCTTATAAAGAACTCATTTTGAAGCGGTTGTTTGGTGTAGGTGATTTTTGGCCCCGTGTGCTTAATAAAATCTTCAACAAGCGTGGTGAATTTAATCTCTATCCCCAACACCTTGCCAAAAAGGTGGCGCATGGTATAACTAAAACGCGGGCTGATTTTATGCGTGTAGATCAGGAGCATGTAGGCAATAAATTATTATCAGCAAAACTAAAATACGAATCCTGAGTAATGATCAAATGATCCAGGACCTTAATTTTGAGTGTCTTCGCTGCTTTGATAATCTGTTGAGTGATATCCTTATCGGCCTGGCTGGGTTGAAGTGTTCCCGAAGGGTGATTATGAGCTAGAATCAGAGAAACCGCGCCCAGGTCCAGGGCTTTTTTCATCACGAGGCGGACATCCACAAGAGTCCCCGTAATACCTCCTTTGCTTAGTTGGAAACGTCTGAGCACTTTATTGGCATTGTTGAGATATATGATCCAGAATTCTTCATGACTAAGATCTGCGAGCTCGGAATGCAAAAGTTCATAGGCCATCGAGCTATCTTTAACGAGTTGATTTTTAGGCAAGGCCGATAGTCCTTTTCGCCTGCCTATTTCCAGGGCGGCGATAATTGCAATTGCTTTTGCTTCACCTATGCCTTTAAACCGCATTAGCTCATCTACGGAAAGCCTCGACAAAGCAGCCAGATTGTTGTCAGTAGCATGAAGAATGCGCCTGGCCAGTTCTACTGCGGATTCCTGCCGGTTGCCAGACCCGATCAGTATGGCGATCAATTCTGCATTGGTGAGCACATTCCTCCCCTGATATCGGAGTTTCTCGCGAGGTTTATCGGCCTCAGACCATTGATTAATAGAGAAGGTGACCGATTTTTGTTGCATAGTCTAAAGATAATCAACTAATATTGTTCTGGTAAATATCTATTTCTAATTCAAATATCCATTGCAGTGAAGTCTATTTTTGATCAGAAAGTTTATGATGAAGTATTAGATCGGATAGACCTTCTCACCGAAGATACAAATGCTCAATGGGGAAAAATGAATGTTGCTCAGATGCTAAACCATTGCCAGCAGCCTCTCGCGGTAGCATTGGGTAAGAAAGATTTAAAGAAACCTAATCTATTGATGAAATGGCTATTTAAAAGTTTTAAGCCCGCACTTTATAACGACAAGCCCTGGAAGCACAGCATGGCCACTGCTAAAGAATATGTGGTAGAATCGAACTGCAATTTTCAGGAAGAAAAAAAGAATTTAAAGTCGATGATCGCTGCGTTTTATAAGCAACGTACAAAATCGGTTTGGGACCCTCATCCTTCTTTCGGAGATTTCACCTCTGAGCAATGGGGTATGATGCAATTCAAGCATTTAGATCATCATTTAAGGCAGTTCGGCGCATGAGTCTATCAAAGGAGCTTCTCTAGCGTATTGATCGCTATACCGCCGTAATTACCCGAACTCATCAGCAATAACACCGTATTGTCATAAACTAACTGTTGTAAATAGTTATCTAATTCTTCGCTGCGGGTAAAGATCTGAATATCTTTTCTTTTAAACGCCCGTTTAATCTGTGCTGTATCGAGTGCTTCCAGCCGCTTTATTTTGAGCGCTTCAGGGGTATAGAAAACAAGTGCTTCGTCGGCAGCGTCAAGCGTATTCCCATACTCCTCCAAAAATCCTGCATTGAGGCTACTGTAGGTATGGAGTTCAAGGCAGGCTACCAATTTTTTATCTGGATATTGTTCTCGTACAGCCATGGTGGTAGCCCCAACCTTACTGGGAGAATGCGCAAAATCTTTGTATATAATCGAATTTTCGCTTTCTGCGATTTTCTCAAGCCTTTTTGAGGCTCCCTGAAAAGAAGCGATGGCCTGATAGAAGTCGTCTTCATCAATGCCCATATGCTGACAGATCCATTTTGCTCCGGAGAGGTTACTTATGTTATGTTTTCCAAAAATTTCGACAGGTAACAAACCTTCTGAAGTCTCCAGATAGGTCTGTCCCTGATCTACACTATATCGGTGAGTACTATAAGGTATCTTTCTTATTGTATTTGAAGATTCATTAACGATTCGCGCAACCTCATCATCTTCTTCATTAAAGGTAATACTGCCACCTTCCACGATCGAATCTACAAATATCCTGAACTGCTCAAGATAGTTTTCATAGGTTGGAAAAACATTGATGTGGTCCCAGGCGATACCGCTTAAAAGCGCAATATGAGGTTGATACAAATGAAATTTGGGTCTTCTGTCGATTGGTGAAGAAAGGTATTCATCGCCTTCAAGTACTATAAAATCGTTTTCCTCTGTCAGGTGAACCATTCGGTCAAAACCTTCAAGTTGAGCTCCCACCATATAATCGACCTCAATATCGAAGTACTTCAGCACATGTAAAATCATCGAGGTAATGGTGGTTTTACCATGACTGCCGCCAATGACTACCCTGGTCTTATTCCGGGATTGCTCGTACAGAAATTCGGGATAGGAATAGATCTTAAGACCCAGTTTCTGAGCTTTTATCAACTCCTCATTGTCCTTCTTGGCATGCATCCCCAGGATAACAGCATCTAGATCGGCATCGATTTTATCGGGAAACCAACCCATTTCTTCGGGTAATATCCCGGCAGATAAAAGTCTGCTTTTGGAGGGTTCAAAAATAACATCATCGCTGCCACTTACCTGATATCCCTTATGGTGTAAAGCCAGGGCAAGGTTGTGCATGGCACTGCCGCCTATCGCGATGAAATGGATTCGCATAAACAATTATTTTCAGCCGCAAATATAGCTAAGAAAAGTCTTTATCAGTCTCGAATTAACGAGTCGATTCTTGCTATCTTAGCTCAAAGGATTCTTGAACAAAAATGAAGTGACCTAATATGGACTATAATATTGAGGATTTAGAGGCGAAGGAGTTTTTTCCGGGTTTTCTCGGTAAAATGCTCCATACCGAGTATATGACTATCGCCTTCTGGGAGGTTGAACGCGGGGCGGAGGTACCCGAACATTCTCACCACCATGAACAGCTCTTACATGTGCTGGAAGGCAGTTTTGAATTTACGCTGAGCGGGGCCACCTCCACTTATGAAAGCGGTGATCTTGTCATTATTCCACCCAACGCTGTACACAGTGGAAAGGCGAAAACGAGTTGTAAACTTATGGATGTGTTTAGCCCGGTTAGAGAAGATTACAAGATATGAATATCGGTTTTGAAGGTAAAAGAGCCCTTGTGGGCGGGGCGAGTGGAGGAATAGGGTTAGCCATTGCAAAGCAGCTTGCAAAATCGGGTGCACAGATTACATTAATTGCCCGCAACGAAGCGAAACTGAGGAGTATTAAAGAGGAGCTAGCTTGTGATCAGGGTCAGCAACACCAATATCTTGTGGTAGACTACCTCGATTTTGATTCTTATCGACGGCAAATAACTGACTATTTTAAAGAACAATCTATCGATATCCTCATCAACAATACCCAGGGACCCGCTGCTGGCGGGGCAATGGAAAAAAGTATAGATGAATACCAACAAGCCTTCGATCTCTTATTCAAGACTACTGTACTTACCACCGAACTGGCATTGGAACAGATGATCCGCAATAAGTGGGGTCGTATTATAAACGTCGCATCCGTTTCTGTAAAAGAGCCCCTCTCCTACCTGGCACTTTCAAATTCTATCAGAGCTGCTGTGGTAACCTGGGCCAAGAGCCTGGCTTTGGATGTAGGTCCTTATGGCATTACGGTAAACAGTATATTGACTGGCTTTTTCGATACAGATCGCCTGGAACAATTAAATAGGAAGAAGGCAGAAAAACTAGGCGTACCAAAAGACGAAGTTGTCCGGGCCATGGAGGCACTCACGGCAGTGAAACGCATTGGGAAACCTGAAGAATATGGTTATTTGGTTGCTTTCCTGGCTTCCGAAAAAGCTTCCTTTATCACCGGAACTTCGATTCCTATAGATGGAGGATACCTGAAGTCGTTATAGGCGTTCTATTGCAACCTTCTCGTTTAGTGCCGGTTCGAGATCAGGGCTCAGATCCAGCGACTTGTGTATCCACATCATCGCTTCATCTTTATTCGATTTCTTTCTATAGATCTTAGCCAACCGATAATAGGCCCACTCGAGCGGAACACCATCTAAGACGGTATATTGATTTGCATACTCCTTAAGATGTATAATACCACGGTCCATTTCGAGCTCTAATTCGCTACAGATCTTTCCGATTTGATAGTTCAGCTGATTCCTTTCAATGACTTGGAGCTCATCGAGAAGTTTTAAGGCTTCAATATAGTTTTTTCTTGCCCCATCTTGTTCCCCTTCATATTCAAGAATATATCCCAAAGCCAGGTATCCGTCTATGGCCGAAATTTTTTGAAGCGCTTTCGCATAGTCATGGGCTTTGGCCATACTACCACCCACAATTCCAGGCAGGGACACATATAGATCGATCAGCGCCCAATGTGCACCCAGGTGATCGGGGTCCAAGACTAAAGTCCTCTTAAAACTCGATTTGATCCTTCCCAGTAAGCTAATGCCGATAAACGGATTGCTATTTTGTGCTTTTTTTGCGAGTACCCCTCCGTACCTGAATAGGTATTGGGGATCTTTTGGATAATCGACGGTAAGCTCCCGGTAAACGTCGATAGCTTTGTCCCATTGAAGCTGATAGCCGTAAACTTCACCCAGCATATTTCTGAGCCTGGGGTCCGATTGGGTGTTCAACGCCTCCAACAACATTCTCTCGGCTTTCTCGTATGCCCCATTAGCTATATACTTTTCAGCGTTCTCCAAAGTATATTGGGCCGACAAAAATGCCGGATAAACCATGAACACAAGTATTATAAACCAACGCATAGCTTTCGTAGTAATGGGCTTTTAGTCGGGTTTTAGCTGCAAAACTTAATCTTGATCCGTCATCTCATTTACTTGTATATTTATGTTTGATTAGGACTACAAGTGGCTTATTTCAGATCAGTATTTAAAAGCAAACTCAAATTCAACCCCCTGTTGGGCATAGGCCTGATATTACTCATTGGGATACCTCGCTTTATTATAGTATTACATGCCAATGCTACAGGAAACTATCGATATACCTCAATGATCTTTGTTTTTATGATGTTGATTCCCTTTCTCCTGTTGAACAAAAACGGCAGGAGATATATCGGTATTATTAAAACGCAAAGGATAAAGGCTTTGGTATACTGCTTTTTTCTTGGGGTAGTTATGTGCCTGCCAATATTTCTGACGGGTTTGTTTTTTTACGGGAATTCAGACAGTAACTGGTTCGTTTATATATCAAATTCATATCGAACCGTTTTACCGGAAGATTTGGAAGGCGCGAGATTTATGTTCTTCGCAATATTCGGATCCATCAGCATGTTTTTTAGTCCCATCGGTGAAGAATTAATGTATCGGGGTTTTATTCATCAGTGTTTCGAGAGACGCTATGGATCGCAAGGGGCTTCGCGGATAGACAGTGCCGCCTTCGCCATTACCCATCTGGCTCATTTCGGAATTCTCTATACCGCTGCTGGTTGGATCTTTAAACCCTTACCAGCGATCCTATGGATGCTGGCTATCTATTTTGTAGGTCGTGTCTTTTTTTTCTGCCGGAAGAAGTCTGGAAGTATCGCAGGTGCAGTGTTGGTACATGCAGGCTTTAATCTTGCGATGACCTACTTCATTTTCTATTTTTTACTTTAGGCGATACTCCTTTAGATTTATCAGTGCAGCGGTTATTCCCAGGAAAACAGAACGGTTGAATAAAATCTTATTGGCTAGAGACTACGGATTTTTGCGGACTGGCGGGTATTTCGCAAAGACCTTTGAAACGATCTCTATGATCTTCCTTTCGCGGGTAACGGGACTGGCTTTTTCGTTCAGGTCACTGAGGGTAACTGCCTGCCAGAACAATTGGTTTTTCTGGCTATCTACAAAGTCGAACACCAATTCTCTCTCCAGCGCATTACCACCCAGGGGAACACCAATTGATACCCCTCCTCCTACATTGCTCCCTGTACCTCCAACGCCTACACCGAGTGAGCTGTTTTGGGGCTTTTGATACGCCTGGCTCTGTATATTGATCAGGAATTCTGGCTCTTCAGAGAGTTTTATTCCCTTAACCTGCATCAGGGAGTCTACAGCATCGAGTAAGCGATGATTATCCAGGTTGCTAAGGCCCGTATCCAGGTCAGAAAAATAATTATACGTCCTGTATGCTGAAAAGTCTGTATCAGGATCATAATCGTAATTCACCTGTACAGTAGCGCAAGAGAAAAAGCATAAAAGAAGACCGGCTAATACAAAGTATCTCATCATTCCCGATTTATATAAATGTAACGCAAAATCAGATTCATTATGATGGAATATCTATTAATTATTGAGTGATTTCCAAAGAAGGTCTTTTAATTCCTGTAAACCGGATTGTGCTACAGAGGATATAAATACAAAAGGAATATCGGCAAAGTCTTTTTCGAGTTCTGTTCTCATTTCATCGGTGAGTTCATCGTCGAGCATATCCGATTTAGATATCGCAATAATGCGTTCTTTGTCTAGTAATTCGGGATTGTATCGTTTCAGTTCATTGAGCAAGATGTCATATTCCTTACTAACATCCCTGCTATCGGCCGGGATTATGAATAATAGTACAGAATTGCGCTCAATATGCCTCAGAAAATAATGACCAAGACCTTTACCTTCGGCAGCCCCTTCAATAATTCCGGGAATATCTGCCATGACAAAACTCTTGAAATCGCGATAAGGGACGATCCCTAAATTAGGTTTTAGGGTAGTAAACTCGTAATCAGCAATTTTTGGTTTGGCCGAGCTGAGGACAGAGAGGAGTGTAGATTTACCAGCATTAGGAAATCCTACCAGGCCTACATCGGCAAGTACTTTAAGTTCAAGAATAAGTTGTCTTTGAGCGCCTTCGAGTCCTGGTTGAGCATAACGCGGTGTCTGATTCGTTGGAGACTTGAAATGCCAGTTTCCACGGCCTCCTAAACCACCTTCGAGAATAATTTTTTCTTCACCTTCATCGGTAATTTCGAACAATATCTTGTTCGATTCTATATCGCGCACCACAGTTCCCAAAGGCACATCGATGTATTGGTCTTTACCGCTGGCTCCACTGCTCCTGCTCTTACCGCCATCTTCACCATGTCCGGCCTTAAAGTGTTGTTTGAATTTGAAGTGATAGAGGGTCCATAGGTTCTTATTGCCTCTTATTATGATGTGTCCGCCCCGTCCACCATCTCCACCATCTGGTCCGCCTTTAGCTACAAATTTTTCCCGTCTCAGATGGGCTGAGCCTTTGCCACCGCGACCAGAAGTCACATGCACTTTCACATAGTCGACAAAATTACCTTCAGTCATAGCGGTGAAAAAAAATGGGTATCATTTGAAATCCAACACAGAGGTCCAGCCGGGAGATATCTTTGCTTAAACAGCTTCAAGGTTGTCGATCACGCTGGTTAGCCGGTCGGTGATTTCCTCTATTGCTCCGATCCCATCCACGCTGTGAAATTTGTTCTGTGCCTTGTAGTACCTCTTTAAAGGTGCTGTTTTTTGATTGTATTCATCAAAGCGGTTCCTGATTTTATCCGGGTCCTGATCATCGGATCTCCCACTTTCTTTTCCTCTTTCAAGCAAACGTTCCAAAAGGACTTCATTGTCGGCCTCAAGAGCAATTGTCGCGTCGATCTGCATATCTTTGGACTCCATCAAGTGATCCAATGCCTCGGCCTGGGCTTCGGTTCTTGGAAAACCATCAAAAATAAATCCATTAGCCTCCGGAAACTGCTCCACTTCATCCCTGAGCATTTTTATGGTAACCTCATCGGGCACCAGATCCCCTTTATCTATATACGACTTGGCCAACTTCCCAAGTTTTGTTTCCCCTTTGATATTATGACGGAAAACGTCTCCGGTTGAAATGTGCCTCAGATTATATTTTTCCTTTAAATACGATGCTTGAGTGCCTTTACCGGCACCAGGCTTCCCAAATAGGACTAGATTTATCATTTGGTGTTTAGTTAGTTGATAAACAGATCTTAAGTTTCTCCCTTGTTCCTTATAGTCGAGGCCATATCCAACGATAAACTTGTTCGGGATTTCCATACCAAAATAATCGATTGTATATTCTCCGTTATAGACCTCTGCCTTATAGAACAGGCTGGCAATCTTAAAGTCTTTGACGTTGGTATTGGAAAAGAGATGGACCAATTGTTGAAGTGTTCTTCCCGTATCGATAATGTCTTCGAGTATGATCACACTTCTTCCTTCAATACCATCCGGAAGGTCTAATAGTGTTTCTACTATGCCTGTAGAGGTTAATCCTCGATACGAACTCAGCTTAACAAAGCTCACCTCGCAAGGATGAGGATAATGCTTAAGAAAATCCGATACGAACATAAATGCTCCATTGAGCACGCCGACAAAAATTGGTACCTGGTCCCTGTAATCTTCAGCGATTTCCTGAGCGACCTTCTCCACTGCAGCAAGAATGTCTTCTTCATTCAAAAACAGCTTAAATCTTTTGTCGTGTAGCCTAATCAATGGATTGCGTTTAGTAAGTTCGCAAAGATAACATTTTGATTTCTCTTTTTAGTCCGGATAGTCCGGGTTTATGAGAATTAGATGTATTTTTGCACATCTTAAAAGTTGCCTTAACTAAGGTGGTTAACAATGGCTGCAAACTATTTTTCATCAAAATTTACGCTTGGGATCCTCGGCGGGGGTCAGCTGGGCAAGATGTTGTTATACGAAACCCGAAAATTCGATATTCGTACCAGAGTTCTGGATGCCTCTCCGGAAGCTCCTGCCCGTTTGGGATGTAATGAATTCTATGAGGGAGATCTTATGGATCACGACACCGTATATGATTTTGGGAAAGGCCTGGATATGCTGACCATAGAAATAGAGAACGTAAATGTGGAAGCGCTTGAAAAACTGGAAGGAGAAGGTCTTACCGTGTATCCGCCTACCAAAGTTATCCGCCTGATCCAGAACAAAGCAAGGCAAAAACTTTTTTATATCGATAATCAGATCCCGACAGCTTCTTTTTCGAGGTATGCTTATTCCAATGAGATCAAGGACAGTATTTCGAACAGTGCGTTAGGATTTCCTTTTGTCTGGAAAAGTGCCCAATTCGGGTATGATGGGCAGGGGGTTAAGATCGTTCGCTCTTTTGAGGAATTGAATGAATTGCCTAACGTTGAATGTATCGTAGAGGAGTTAATAGATTTTAAAACAGAGCTCGCCGTGATTGCAGTTCGCAGTGCTGCTGGTGAGATCAAAACCTACCCGGTGGTCGAGATGGAGTTCCATCCGGAAGCGAATCAGGTAGAATATGTGATTTGTCCGGCACGAATAGAAGACCAAATCGCCGAAAAGGCCAGAAAGATAGCGATCAGACTGGTGGATGAACTCGAACATATAGGCCTTTTAGCCGTAGAGATGTTCCTTACTCATGATGGAGATATTCTGGTAAACGAAGTGGCCCCGAGACCTCATAATAGTGGGCATTACAGTATAGAGGCGAGTTATACCAATCAATTCGAGCAACATTTACGTGCAATTCTGGGCCTTCCGTTAGGAAATACGGAGAGTAAATTGGGTGGAATAATGGTAAATTTGGTGGGGGAAGAAGGCCACCAGGGCGATGTAGTTTACGAGAATATTGAAAAGATCCTGGAAATGGAAGGTGTAACCCCTCATATATATGGGAAGCGCCAGACAAGGCCTTTTAGAAAAATGGGGCACGTTACCATAGTCCACCAGAATATTGAAACGGCCAGGGCCGTTGCAGAAAAAGTAAAAAAGACAATACGGGTAATCAGTAAATAAGAAAGCGATGGGTAAAGTAGCTATAATAATGGGTAGCACAAGTGATCTGGGTATCATGCAGCAAGCTGTAGACGTCTTAAAAGAGCTAGGTATTAGCACCGATGTGGATATTGTTTCCGCACACCGCACACCAGATAAGATGTTCCAGTTTGCAAAAACGGCACATGAAAAAGGGTATTCTGTAATTATCGCCGGTGCTGGCGGTGCCGCTCATTTGCCGGGTATGGTAGCATCTCTTTCACCACTTCCGGTTATAGGCGTGCCGGTAAAAAGCAGGAATTCCATCGATGGATGGGATTCGGTATTGTCCATATTGCAAATGCCAGCAGGAGTACCAGTGGGCACAGTCGCTTTAGACGGCGCCAGGAATGCGGGTATTCTTGCCGCACAGATCATAGGAAGCAGCAATCCTGAAGTGCTTGCCAGGATTATCGAGTTTAAAGAAGGACTAAAGGAGAAAGTAATAAAAGGCGCTTCTGATCTAAAAAAGCAATAGTATTTTACTTAATTCAATCTAAAACAAAGGTAGAACACATATTCAGTATGAATCCGCTATTAGCCCCATTCGATACCCCTCCATTTTCAAAAATCAGGAACGAACATTTTAAACCGGCTTTTCTACAGGCCATTGAAAGCGCAAGGAACGAAATAGATGCAATCTGCGCTATTAAGGAAACACCGACTTTTAAGAATACCATTGAGGCACTGGATTATGCAGGTATGCAATTAGATCGGATATCCAGTGTTTTCTTTAATCTCAATTCGGCCGAAACCAATGAAAATATTCAAAAGATTGCCCAGGAGGTGTCCCCTCTTTTATCGGAATTTTCGAATGATGTTACCTTAAACAGCACTTTATTTGAAAGGGTGAATGAAGTTTACCAGCAAAGGGCTTCGTTGGATCTTTCGCCTGAACAAGAAACCTTACTGGATAAAAAATACAAGAGTTTTAGCAGGAACGGTGCCCATCTTGGTGAAAAAGAGAAGGAAGATCTAAGAAAAATCGATATTGAACTGGCACAATTAAAACTGAAGTTCGGGGAAAATGTGTTGGCGGAAACCAATCGATACGAAATGCATTTAACCCTTTTGGAGGATCTCGACGGTTTACCTGAAGCTCAGATTGAAGCTGCTTCACTTTTGGCAAAAGAGCGTAAAAAAGAAGGTTGGATCATTACACTGGATTTTCCAAGCTATATCCCTTTCATGAAATACGCCAGCAACAGGGAACTTAGGAAAAGGTTGGCGCTGGCCTATGGTAGGAAAGGATTTCAGGGCGATGAATACGACAACCAGGAAAACGTTTTAAATATCACAAATCTCAGGTATCGGCGGGCTCAATTGTTGGGCTACCCTTCCCACGCCCATTATGTATTGGAAGAAAGGATGGCCGATACACCGGAAAAAGTTAACGAGTTTCTGGAAGAACTCCTGGAAAAAGCCAGGCCGGTGGCCATGGAAGAGTTTAGTAAGTTAGAAGATTTTGCCCGGGAGATCGATGGAATCCAGGCACTTCAAAAATGGGATAGTGCATATTATTCCGAAAAACTAAAACAAAAACTCTTCGATTTAGATGATGAGATCCTTAAACCCTACTTTTCGCTCCAAAAAGTGATAGACGGGGTGTTCATGGTAGCAAACAAATTATTTGGTTTGCGCTTCGAAAAAGTTGAAGATGTTGAGATTTATCATAATGAAGTAATCACCTATAGGGTTTATGACAGTGATGATGAGTTCATATCTCTTTTTTATGCCGATTTTCACCCGAGAACGGGGAAAAGGGGCGGTGCCTGGATGACTTCATACCGTTCTCAGTATGTTTTAGACGGAGAGAACGTGCGGCCACAGGTATCGAACGTTTGCAATTTTACCCGGCCATCGGAAAGCCGACCCTCGCTTCTAACATTCAACGAGGTGAAAACCTTATTCCATGAGTTTGGCCATGCCCTGCACGGTATGCTTGCCAATACACACTACCCAAGCCTTTCGGGCACTTCGGTTTACTGGGACTTTGTGGAATTACCCAGTCAGATCATGGAGAACTGGTGTTATGAGAAAGAGGCCCTAGAAATGTTTGCCAGGCACTATAAAACCGGGGAACTTATTCCTATGGAGATCATCGATCGCCTTAAGGAATCGTCCACATTCCAACAAGGAATGGCAACTTTAAGGCAGCTGAGTTTTGGCTTATTAGATATGGCCTGGCATGGTGCAGATCCATCATCGGTGGAAAAAGTAAAGGAGCTCGAAGAGAAGGCATTTGAAAGCACCCGATTATTTCCTGTGACCGCCGAAACCTGTATGAGTACAGCATTTTCACATATATTCCAGGGAGGTTATTCCTCTGGTTACTACAGTTATAAATGGGCAGAGGTGCTCGATGCAGATGCCTTTGCTTATTTTAAGGAAAAAGGTATTTTCAACACAGAGGTTGCATCGCGGTTTAGGGAACACATATTATCAAAAGGTGGAACTGAAAAGCCAATGGCACTGTATAAAAGATTTCGTGGCAGCGAGCCTGGTATAGAGGCCTTGCTAGAACGATCAGGCCTTATAAAAAAAGCAGGCTAGTTCAATCTTCCGGATTATATTCGTCGTAACCCCCAAGGAGATCTGTTACCTTATATCCTAGTGAATCGAGCACTGTAGCAGCTTTGGCACTGCGGCCACCTTTTTTACAATAAACATAAAGGCCTTTTTTCTGGCCTAAAGCTTCAACCTGTTTGGTAAAGTCCGGATCATACCAATTGATATTGATGGCGTCATCGAGATGTCCTTCCTGATATTCTTCCGGTGTACGCACGTCTATCAGAACTACATTGTTCAGGTTCTCATTTGCAAAATCGTTGATATGCATCGACTTCTTCTGAGTACAATGCACATTCATAAAAATTATCACTACCAGGAGTAAACTATTTCTCATTTCTGTATCTATTGGATAAACGGTTCATTCCTTACCAAAAATTTCTATTACATTTGAGATTAGCCAAGCGCGATAACAATATGTACCAACTAAATCCTCATACATGGGTAGATCGATATGCCGACTACCTATTTAACTACGCCATCGCCCGTATCAGCGATGAGGAGATTGCCAAAGATCTGGTACAGGAAACCTTTCTGGCGGGTCTTAAGTCGGCCAAAAATTACAAAGGCACGGCTGCAGAACGAACCTGGTTAATTGCAATACTTAAGCGTAAGGTAATAGATTATTATCGAAAAATAAATTCGAAAAAGGGTAAAGCGGAAATACGTATCAACTATAGCTCAGGAACGGAGTCTGACGGTGATTGGTTGGAGGAACAGGTGGCAGACCCCGAAAGCATTCTTGAAAACGATTTTTTGGAGAACGAGGAACTAGGCCTGGCGATACAGGAATGTATATCGAAACTGCCTAAAAAACAGTCTGCCGTCTTCACCATGAAGACTATCAGAGGCTTAAATACCGAAGATATCTGTAATGAATTAGGCATAAATCCGTCTAACCTTTGGGTTATGGTGCACAGAGCACGGACCGCATTAATGGGGTGTTTAAATGAAAATTGGTTTAACAGATGACCTGCGACGAAGCTAGAATAATATGTCATAAGACCCAATACAAGGATGCATCCTTCTGGGAAATACTCAAATTGAAGTTACACCTTTGGGTATGTAAGGCCTGTGCTTCCTTCTCGGATAAGAACACCAGACTTACAACCTTATGTGAAAAAGCTGCGTTGCACAATCTTTCTGATAAAGACAAGCTAAGGATGAAGAAAAATCTTGCGGAAAAGATTTAAAAAAGTATACTCCACCCATATATTAACCCGAGCCAAAAAATGGGTGCTGCCTCAACCCAAAAAGCGGCGTAGTATTTTGAATTATTCATTGGTGTCATCCAAATAAGAAAGCTCACCAATATCAGTAATACCCCTCGAGCTGCTATTTCCATAGCACTGATATCATCACCTAAAAAAAGCAGGAACGTTGAAAGTATCATCAGGAGAATACCCAAGCGTTTGGTTCCTCTAACCCCGATTCTCCTTGGAATAGTACGAATATCAGGCGGATCGAATTGCATATCCCTTATCTCAAAGGGAATCATCAGTGAAACCACCAGCAGGAAAGTTTGCAAGGCAACGATATTCAGATCCCATGCCCAAACCGATCCGTTACAGACAACAGGCAAGTACACAGTCACGGTAGTCCAGCTGATGGCAACAAGGATCACTTTTAGTATTCCCAGGCTTCTGAGGTTTTTACTACGATAAGCAATCGGATAGGTATAGAGCAGCATTACCACCAGGAGGAATACCAGCACTGTATAGGATCTTTTCGGAAGCAACAGTCCGAAATAGAATGTAAAAACTCCTGCCAGACCAATCAACAAAACGGCATTTGAAGGGTTACCAGTGGCGAAATATTTCAGGCGTAATAGATCAGGGCCATTTTTAACAAAATTATACGAAGCAACAGAACCAAAAAAGATGAAGAAAACCAACTCATATGAGATTGGAATGTTCAATAAAAAGCCGTTTGCCAGTGAAAGTGAAACGATGGCCAGCGCCACATGAATGGAGGCTTCTATATAATAATCGAAAATCTTTTGTAACAGTTTCACCAAACAAAATTAGACAAACGCTCAGGAAGGTTTATAATTCGTTAAAAACTTTAAAACAGACCTATCCCAAAACGCCTTAAATGCGGGAAGAATTCGCTAATTTTGGAAAATTTTCAGACTACCACTTAAAGAGCGACTATGAAAACAGATGTTTTTGCATCGAGACATATTGGAATCAGACCGGAAGACCTTCCCAAAATGCTTCACACCTTAGGTGCGGAAAGCCTGGAACACCTTATCGGAGAAACCATCCCCGAAGATATCAGACTTCGTTCAAAACTCGAATTGGAACCGGCCATTAGCGAGCATGTCTTTCTCGAAAATGCTGACCAGTTAGCCAGAAAAAATAAAGTTTTCAAATCGTATATAGGCCTGGGTTATCATGAAAGCCTGACTCCCTCAGTGATCAAGCGAAACATCCTCGAAAACCCTGGTTGGTATACCGCCTATACCCCTTATCAGGCCGAAATCGCCCAGGGCAGACTAGAGGCCTTACTGAATTACCAAACTATGGTGTGCGACCTCACCGGCATGGAAATAGCCAACGCCTCACTTTTAGACGAAAGTACCGCAGCTGCAGAGGCTATGACGATGTTGCATGATGTCCGCAGCAGAGCTCAGAAAAAGAATGGGGTTAGCAAGTTTTTTGTCTCAGAAGAGATCTTACCACAGACCTATTCGGTGTTACAAACCAGGTCGAAACCATTGGGCATTGAACTCGTCCTAGGAAATCATGAAAATTTTGAATTCTCATCGGAGTATTTCGGTGCACTTCTTCAATATCCTGGTAAATATGGTCATCTCCATGATTATGGGGGTTTTGTAAAGAAGGCAGCAGCATCGGAGATCAAAGTAGCTGTTGCAGCAGATATTCTTAGCCTGGTATTATTGAAACCTCCAGGGGAATTCGATGTCGATATTGTGGTAGGAACCACACAAAGATTCGGTATCCCTTTAGGGTATGGTGGTCCGCATGCAGCATTTTTTGCCACACGCGAAATGTATAAGCGAAACATCCCGGGCCGGATAATCGGAGTCACGAAAGACCGGGATGGAAAATCGGCATTGAGGATGGCGTTACAAACCCGGGAACAGCATATAAAGCGAGACAAAGCCACTTCCAATATTTGTACGGCTCAAGTATTACTTGCGGTCATGGCAGGTGCCTATGCCGTATATCATGGTCCAAAAGGCCTGACATATATAGCCAAAAATGTGCATGCCCTAACAGTTACGCTCGCCGAGGCGTTAAAGAAATCAGGAGTCTCAATTCTCAATGACCATTATTTCGATACCCTGCTGATAGCTGCAGACAGTAAGCGGATCAAATCCTTGGCCGAGAAGTCAGAAATCAACTTTTATTATGTAGACGAGAATACCATTTCCATAGCACTTAATGAAGCCGTGGAAGTAGAGGATCTTAATAAGGTTATCGCTGTTTTTTCCGAGGCCGATGGCCAGGCATTGGCGGAGATCGATTCTTTAACGGAAAACTCCGCTATTCCTTCCAAATTGATGCGCCAGAGCAGTTTTATGGAACATGCGGTTTTCAATTCATATCACAGTGAAACCGAATTGATGAGATATTTAAAGATGCTTGAGCGAAAAGACCTGGCCCTGAACCACTCGATGATCTCACTGGGGTCGTGCACTATGAAGCTCAATGCTGCTTCGGAAATGTTATCACTAAGTTCGGCGGCGTGGTCTAATATCCATCCGTTTGCCCCGGTAGAACAAGCCGAGGGATATCACATCATGCTTAGGGCGCTGGAAGAGGATCTAACCACAATTACAGGTTTTGCGGCTACCTCACTCCAGCCCAATTCGGGTGCGCAGGGCGAATACTCAGGCCTGATGACCATACGGGCCTATCACGAATCCCGGGGCGAAGGGCATCGCAATGTTTGTATTATTCCCGCCAGTGCGCACGGCACCAACCCTGCCTCAGCGGTGATGGCCGGCATGAAGGTGGTCGTTACTAAAACAGATGACTATGGCAATATTGATCTGACTGAGCTGGAAGACAAAGTAAATCTGCATTCCGATAAGCTGGCGGCCTTGATGGTAACCTATCCCTCTACCCATGGAGTTTTCGAGTCCTCGATCAGAAAGATTACCAATCTTATACACGACCATGGCGGCCAGGTTTATATGGATGGTGCAAATATGAATGCCCAGGTGGGTCTTACCAATCCGGCTGTGATCGGTGCCGATGTATGTCACCTTAACCTACATAAAACATTTGCCATCCCTCATGGAGGAGGAGGTCCCGGAGTAGGCCCTATATGTGTTGCTGAGCAACTTGTACCTTTCCTTCCTGGCAATCCTATAATTTCAACAGGAGGTGATAAGGCCATTACGGCCATTTCCGGAGCACCCTGGGGCAGTGCCCTGATCTGTCTTATATCCTATGCCTATATTAAAATGTTGGGTGCTGAAGGATTGGAATACGCTACGAAAATTGCTATTCTCAATGCTAATTATATCAAAAATCGTCTAGAAGATAAGTATGATATACTCTATACCGGTGAAAACGGACGTGCAGCTCATGAAATGATCATCGATTGCCGGCCCTTTAGAGAAAAAGGGATTGAGGTAACCGATATTGCCAAAAGGCTTATGGATTATGGATTTCATGCTCCAACAGTATCATTTCCGGTAGCCGGCACCATGATGATCGAACCCACGGAAAGTGAAAATCTCCAGGAATTGGATCGCTTTTGCGATGCGATGCTCTCGATACATGACGAAATTGAGCAGTTAGAAGGCACAGAAGCTAACAACCTGCTAAATAATGCGCCACACACCTTGTCGATGATATGCAGCGATAACTGGGACTATCCATACAGCAGACAGCAGGCGGTTTTCCCGCTCCCATATGTGTCGGAAAACAAATTCTGGCCTTCAATCCGCAGGGTCGACGACGCCTATGGCGATCGTAATTTGATCTGTACTTGTCCTTCAATAGAAATGTACGCAGAAGCTGAATAAACGGCCAGACGGCGTGCTGACAACATACTTCGATTTGATATTTTACTGCTGTACCATATTTTTATGCCGCTGAATATCGTAATATGATGTGGAAAAACTGAATTTTTTCATCGGTTGATTTTTATCTTAGCCAGTACTAACCATAGAACACTTAAGATGACCATCGGCATTACCGGAACCGGGAGTTATATCCCTTGCGTTACTACAACAAATGAAGCCTTCGAAACCAATGAGTTTCTTCAAAGCGATGGCCTTCCCTTTGAAAACAACAACCAGGTAATCATTCAAAAATTTCAGGCGATAACGGGTATAGACGAAAGAAGATATGCAAAAAGCGACCTGAACACCTCCGATCTGGGTTATCGGGCAGCCATGAAAGCCATTACCGATGCCGGAATAAACGCCGAGGAACTCGACTATATCATCTTTGCCCATAATTTCGGTGATGTGAACTACGGACACGCTCAGGCCGATACTGTGCCCAGTTTGGCCACCAGGGTAAAGCATCACCTGAATATCAAAAATCCAAACTGTGTCGCTTATGATATGCTATTCGGATGTCCTGGCTGGGTGGAAGGAGTGATCCAGGCCTATGCTTTTATAAAAAGTGGCATGGCCCAAAAATGTCTGGTGATTGGCGCTGAGACACTGTCGAGAGTAATAGACCCACACGACAGGGACTCTATGATATATTCCGATGGTGCAGGAGCATGTATTGTAGAGGCTAACCCGGAAAGCGGATCAATTTTAGCACACTCTTCGGCCACATACACCAATGAAGAAGCTTATTATTTATACAGCGGTACTTCACACAACAAAACGACAACAGACAACAGACAATACATAAAAATGTATGGCCGGAAAATTTACGAGTTTGCGATTTCACATGTACCTCAGGCCATGAAAGCCTGTTTGGATAAAAGCGAAACCGATATAAAACACGTAAAAAAAATATTTATTCATCAGGCTAATGAAAAAATGGATGAAGCCATTGTTAAAAGGTTCTACAGGCTTTATGGCGCTGAAATGCCCGAAGGCGTTATGCCTATGAACATCCGCAATATGGGCAATAGTTCCGTGGCAACCATTCCTACCCTTTACGATACCGTACGCCGTGGAAAAATGGAGAATCAAAGCGTTGAAAAGGGAGATGTTGTTATCTTTGCCAGTGTTGGCGCAGGCATGAATATCAATGCGATAGTCTACAGATGCTGACCCCTTGTTTTTATAATCATTAAAGATGTATGCAAATTATTTTCCTGAGAAACGCTACCGACATACGATGGCGTTTCTTAAGAAGCATATTTCCTCAGATCAGAAGATCCTCGACTTAGGTGTAGCTAATCCGTTCTCACAAAGGATGAAAGAGGCGGGATTTACTGTTGAAAATACTGATGGTGAAGATCTGGACCTGGATCTCACCAAAGTTCTACAAACCGATGCCAAGGTGGTCACAGCCTTCGAAATTTTTGAACATTTAGTTGCTCCGTTTAACCTGCTAAAAGATATAGAATGTGATTATCTTGTGGCAAGTATCCCACTCCGACTTTGGTTTGCAAGCGCCTATCGTAATGAAGATGACCCATGGGACAGGCATTTTCATGAATTTGAAGATTGGCAATTCGACTGGTTATTGGAAAAAGCTGGCTGGGAGATAATAGATCGCGACAAGTGGACAAATCCTGTAAAAAAAATCGGTTTAAGGCCACTGCTGAGGTTTTTTACCCCCCGGTATTATATAGTTTTTGCAAAGCGCAAAACAGGAAGCTAACTAATCCTCAAATGGTTTTTGCTAACTCCAAAATAAAAATGCGCGCACTATTGCCAATATGTTGAAAACAGCAATAATTATACCGGCACATAATGAAGAAAGGTATATTAAGACATGCCTGGAAAACTATATTTCCCAGACTGTAAAACCCGACATGGTACTGGTAGTAGATGATAACTCACAGGATAATACCTATGCCATTGTTACTTCAATTGGCGAGTTACACCCCTGGATCAAATGTGCAAAGTACGATTCGGAGGCAGTACATCGCCCTGGAGCCAAGGTGGTAAATGCCTTCAATTATGGAATGTCTTTGCTGGGCGATGAATATGACCTGATCGGTAAATTTGATGCTGATGTTTTATTGCCGGAGAATTATTTTGAACGTGTCATTCAAAGCTATAATCAAGATCCTGAACTGGGCCTTTGTTCCGGCCTGTTGTATATTGAGCAAGATGATAAATGGATATATGAATCTATCGCCAACCGTACTCATGTAAGAGGTCCTGTAAAACTCTATCTTAACAAATGCATGAAGGCAATGGGCGGGCTAAGACCTGGTCTTGGCTGGGACACCGCCGATACATTCCTTGTTGAACTGCATGGTTACAAGATGAAGACTTTGCCCGAACTGAAGGTAAAACATCTACGCCCTACCGGAGCATCATATCAGGGTTCTTTGGCAATTAAACAGGGAATGGCATATCACAATATGCGTTACGGTCTGATGATAGCCTTTTTGGCCTCCCTTAAGATGGCTTGGACCAAACGTTCCTTAAAAGTGATCTGGCAAAGCCTCAGGGGCTATTTCCGCGCCTTAAGAGATAAGCTTCCTTATCTCGTTACATCGGAAGAAGGTCGCTTTATCAGAAAGCGAAGATGGAAAATGATAGGCCAAAAACTATTCTAAAACCGCCTGTATGGGCTCACCTTGTCCGGCATCGGGGAAAGCCATTCCGAGCAGGCTGGAAATGGTCGGGGCAATGTCCGTAATATTGGTTCTCCTGGCTGTGCTTCCCTTTCTAATTCCCGAACCATAGAAAATAAGAGGAACATGTGTATCGTACTTATAAGGCGAGCCATGGTCCGAACCCAGAGGATCATAAGCGGTATTGCCTGGTTTGTATACCAGTAATATATCGGCGGAACGTTTCGGATGAAATGAATTCTGAACAAGGCTGGAAATTCCCTCGTTATAGCTCGAATTTAGCAACTGATTTGCCGTGTAGACCCTGTCGATAGGACTGTATGTTAGTATTTCTCTGCGGAGGTCTTCTTGTACCTCGGGCACTTCAAGACCCAGATTAGCAATCACTTTATAGTTTAAAAACAAATGCTTCCCAGAGCGGTATTGAATAATATCTCTGGTTCCATATTTGTATTGCAAAAACTCCTCAAAACGGTCATTGAATTGGTCAATCCCCAATAGCCCGGCAGGGATCTTAAGGTCTTGCAAATAACTGGAAACCTGCATGGCGCCATGATCAGCCGTCAGATATAGGGTATACTGGCCTTCCCCTACTTCCTTGTCGAGAGTTTCCAATAGCCGCTCCAACTCCAGGTCGAGTCGCAGATAAGTGTCTTGTATTTCTTTTGAATTAACGCCAAACCGATGACCCACTATATCCGTACTGGAATAACTGATGGCCAGAAAATCGGTGTTTTTATCTTTTCCCAGTCTTTCATTGGTGATAGCGGCTATAGCAAAATCTGTAGTCAGGCTATTACCGAATGGTGAAGATTTTATCAGTTCAAATCGATTATTGGCAGACCAGATCTCATTAAGCCTATGGGGAAAAACAGGACCGTTCTCCCCTTCAAAGGCTTCTTCATAGTTATTGCTATCTGGGCCACTTTCAAGATATGAACTGATCTCTTTGAGTGTATTCCATGTCTTTTTGTAGGATGCTGCTTTTCCGGAGGCATTGAAATCTGAGACCCATTGAGGCAAGGCATCCATATAATAGGTACTGCTTATCCATTTTCCTTCAGACAGCCCTCGAAACCAGTAGGCTGCATTGGCGGTAAATCCTCCTGGCAGCACTGCTCCCCGGTCTTTGAGAGAAACTGAAATAACTTTAGAACGCATTTGAAAATGTGTTCGCAGGATATCGGTAATGGTGGGGGTATTCAATCTGTGGGGCGACATCTGGCCGGCATCCGAACTGGTGCCTAAAGAAGAATAGTTAGCGTCTGCTACACAATATACCATCTCCCCGTTCACTTTATCATACCAGTTGTTGCCAATTATACCATGAACAGAAGGGGTGCTTCCGGTGTATACCGAAGCATGGCCTGGTGCCGTACTGGTCTCGGAATAATTAAAATGGTTGTTCCTGCAATTGAAACCTTCATCTAGAAGCCTTTGAAAACCTCCCTCACCAAAGTGATTTTCAAATCGGGTCAGATAATCAAATCGCATCTGGTCTACGATTACTCCAACAATGAGCCTTGGCACTGCGGTGGATTCCTCCTGCTGATAACGGGTTTTTTCTTTCGATTTCTTCTGGGCTGAAACCATAAAAGTTCCCCATCCTAAGAAGAGCATAAAACTGAGTAATAAAACCTTATTCATAATACCTCAATTATTGTGAGATTTCAAAAGTAATTAATTCAAACACTAAAATTTTAATACAAGATCAATTCAAGGCTAATATTCTTATTTTTACCGGCAGAAGTATAGTATCGGTCTATGAATTATGTTTCTTATATCGGCAGTTATGCCATTATGATCAGGGAGGTTTTTAAAAAACCTACCAAGTGGCCCGTAATGCGAATCCTGATTCTTAAGGAGATAGACGAACTAATCTTTGGATCCCTGGGTATAATAATCTTTATATCCCTTTTTATTGGAGGCGTTGTCTCTATACAAACAGCGCTGAATCTAGACAATCCCTTAATCCCATTAAGTCTTATAGGTTTTGCAACCAGGCAATCGGTGATTCTCGAATTTGCCCCAACATTCACATCTATTATTATGGCCGGAAAGGTGGGGTCTTATATTACTTCCAGCATAGGCACCATGAGGGTAACAGAGCAGATAGATGCCCTTGAAGTCATGGGCGTGAACTCATTAAATTACCTGGTATTCCCTAAGATCGTGGCTATGATGATATACCCTTTCGCGGTGGCTGTAGCTATGTATGTTGGTATCCTGGGTGGGTGGATTGCCGCAGTTTTTGGAGATTTCACCTCAAGTGCTGAATTCGTTGAAGGTCTGCAATTAGATTTTAAGCCTTTCCACGTGACCTATTCCTTTATAAAAACGTATGTCTTTGCTTTTGTATTGGCGACCATTCCCTCCTATCATGGTTATTATATGAAAGGTGGCGCACTGGATGTTGGCAAAGCAGCTACAACCTCATTTGTCTGGACGAGTGTGGCTATTATTGTAATGAACTTTATACTCACTCAATTATTACTGGGATAATGATAGAAGTAGAAAATCTTCATAAGTACTTTGGTGACACCCATGTTCTGGATGGCATTACGACTTCTTTTGAAAAAGGAAAGACGAACCTGATCATCGGTCAGAGTGGTTCGGGTAAAACCGTCTTTATGAAGTGCCTCTTGGGTTTGTTGGTCCCTGATGAGGGTACCATAAGGTACGATGACCGCCAGTTTGCCGATCTTACACTGGATGAACGCAGAAATCTGCGTCAGGAGATGGGGATGGTGTTCCAGGGGAGCGCACTGTTTGATTCTATGACAGTTGAAGGCAATGTGATGTTCCCGCTCGAAATGTTCACCAACCAATCGAGATCAGAGATGGAAGATCGGGTGAATTTTGTCTTAAAACGTGTGAATCTTGTTGATGCCCATGAGAAATTCCCTTCCGAAATTTCGGGAGGTATGCAGAAACGTGTGGCGATTGCCAGGGCCATTGTGATGAAACCAAAATATCTTTTTTGTGATGAACCCAATTCCGGACTCGATCCGAATACGGCCATCATTATCGACAATCTTATTCAGGAAATCACAAAAGAGTACGATATCATCACGGTGATCAACAGTCATGATATGAATTCTGTCATGGAAATCGGGGAAAAAATCATTTTTTTAAGGAATGGGATCAAAGAATGGGAAGGTACCAATAGGGAAATCTTTAAAACCGATAATGAAGCTATCACCAACTTTGTTTATTCATCAGAACTCTATAAAAAAGTGAGGCAGGTCTATATCGCCGAAAGCGATTAATTGCTATAGCTTCTGACACGAACCGTTGAATCCTTTAAACGCAATTGAAGCCATTTACGAATATTTGCAGACTTTTCGTCCATATGTTTTTTTCGAATTCCCTTCTCCCATTGCAATTCAAAAATCGGTATCGTATCTAATTTCTTAAAATCGGTGCGGATGGAGTATGAAAATATCAAGCGCTCTAACTCTTTATAATTAGCTTTGGCCTCTGCGCTGATCTCATCGAAAGGAATAGCCAGTCTGGAATTTTTACTCAGCGACGCAATCTCTTCCTCCAACAACCTGATCCGCTGGTCCTTATTTTGAATTTCCGCCTTTTTGGCTTCGTAAAGCTCGTTCACGTAATTGAATTTATCCATCGAGTCGTCTAGTCCGCCCTGAACTATTTTTAGTTCGGTATTGGTGAGTCTCGAATACTGTGCCATCTGTGTTTCCCAGGTCGCGATCACATTCCCGGGTATTTCTTCATTTCCCATACAAACCAATTCGATGGTAGATAGCCCCTTGGGATTGTAATCTATATCGGTGAGGTCGTCCAGGAAAATACCTCTTTTCTTAAACTGGTATACGCCGATGGTATTGCTGATAAACTCATCTGCCTGGCCCTTATACCGGGATTCCTGGAAAACCTCATAGAAAGTTATCCCTGCCGGGATCATGATCAAAATCGCCACGAGTGAAGTTATTTGGCCAAATAGTCTTCGCCTCGAGGATTTGATGTATCTCACCATTGGAAACCTCAGAATTTTGAGCACCAAAAATGTTGCCAAGGCGATAAAAATCGCATTGATGGTAAAAAGATAGAGTGCGCCGGTAGTATATTCCCAATTGCGGATAGCGATACCAAAGCCTGCCGTACAAAGCGGTGGCATCAATGCTGTTGCTATAGCCACCCCAAAAATCACCGTCGCCACAGTTCCTCTTTTAGCCCGGGCAATCACCAGGGCAAGGCCACCAAAAAAAGCGATCAGAACGTCTCTTATATCTGGTGAGGTACGTGAAAGCAGCTCTGAGGAATTATTGATAATTGGAAAAAATTCAAAAAAGAGGAACGCCGTTAAAACACTATATACCACCATAATCGCTCCGTTAAGCAAGGAACGTTTTAGCGTATCGATATCATTGGTAGCGAAAGAAAGTCCGATTCCGAGGATCGGTCCCATCAGAGGAGAAATCAACATGGCACCGATCACTACAGCAGTGGAATTGGCATTTAAACCCACTGAAGCGATAAATATGGAACAAACCAGGATCCAAATCGTATGGCCTTTAAATGAAATATCCTTAATGATGGCCTCTTTGGTCGCTTCAATATCGGTCTCTTTCCTAATATTGAGCATCTCTGATAAAAAAGAGCGGACCCGGGCCATCAGACCCTTGAACTCCTTCTTTATCTCTTGTGGATCCTCATGCCTCTCCCCGGCAGGATCTGGCTTACCTTGTGTAAAATTTTCCATTTCTAAATATATTGATCTCCATGAATTTCCCGGACTTGAGCCAATACATTTTTGATTTCCTGTTCTTTGGATTTAGGCATGATAAGAAGTACTTCTTCTTTATCAACTATAATATAATCATTTAAATCTTCAACCACTACGAGTTTGCCATCTTCGCTTCGCACCATATTATTATTGGCGTTCCTTCCCAGGAATCTGGCATTCACCAGAGCATTATTATAGCGGTCTTTTTCCAGTCGGTCGTACAATGAACCCCATGTCCCGAGATCATTCCAATCGAATGAGGCCGGTTGTACATAAATCTCTTCTGCTCTTTCGAGAATTGCATAGTCAATTGAAATATTGTCGGCATCGGCATAGTGTTCTTGTATAAATTCTTTTTCACGTTCTGTGTTATAATAGTCTTCCCCGGCCTTAAAAAGCTCGAATTGGGAGGGCTGGAATTTTTTGAATGCTTCCAGAATAGTCCTCACACTCCACATAAAGATCCCGGCATTCCATAGGAAATTCCCTTGTTCAAGATATTGCTTAGCTGTTTGGTAAACCGGTTTTTCCTTGAACTGCTTTACGCGTTTCAGACCATCACCCAGATCGTTATCAATACTCTTATCATATTCAATATAGCCATAACCGGTATTGGGAAAGGTAGGAATCACGCCCATGGTACAAATCGCCTCACCATCTTCGCATCTTTCGAAACACTGGTTCACATCATTTGCAAATAGTCCCTCTGCCTCAATCCAATGATCACTTGGTGCCACGATCATCACGGCCTCAGGGTCTATCTTATGGATCTTCATGGCCGCATAGAGTATACAGGGTGCCGTATTTCTCATGGCGGGTTCAGTAACCACCCGCGAAGCTTTGATAGTAGGAATTTGTTCTTTAACAAGGTTGCTGTATTTTTCATTGGTAAGGATCAGTATATTTTCCTCAGGAATGAATGAAGCTAACCTATCAAAGGTTTTCTGTAAAAGGGTTTGACCTGTTCCCAGCATATCATGAAACTGCTTGGGAAATTCAGTGGTGCTGACAGGCCAAAATCTGGACCCCACTCCTCCTGCCATAATTACGGCATAGTGATTATTCTTCATATTCATAAGTCTTTTATTCGTTCTACTTCAGCATTAGGCTGAAACAAGTATAATCTTCCGGTTGAAATTTCCACACATTCGATCCGCTTTACCCTCTTATCTCCTCTTTTAAATTTCCTTCCATTGTACATCTTAAATATACCTCCTTGTGGTATTTCCATCACAGGAACCGCCTCAGATGGAGGATCATATTTTCTAAATGCCAATGCCAGTCGCGAATCTGTTGTACTGCTCGCCTTTGGATTTTTCAGGTGATGGGCCAGCAAGGGTAGTAATTCGGAGGGAAATACTTCGGGCTTTAAAAATGGCAGCATCATATGCTGAAAGACGATTTTCCACTCTATTCCATGGGGTTTAATTCGACGCCCGTACTTTTTAAATGCCATTAAATGGGCTATTTCGTGCACGAATGTCATCAGGAACCGGTATTGGTTTTTTGTTGCATTAAGTGTTATGAGATGTCGGCCATTGTTCAATATTCTATAATCACCATGCCTGGTAGTTCTAATATTTACAACTTTCACCTCTACTTCCAATGAGGCGAGAAGTTCTTTACACAGAGGGATTGCTGTAGTTGGTAAATACGATTCCAAGCTTCGATCCATGCCCACAAAAATAGGGTTAAATACGGTTTGACGTTATATGATTTACTAAATTCACCTAAGAAATTTAAAGCATGGATTTGTTGCATGATGGCAGTTAATAGAATTGGAAATATGTACTTTCTGGTAGCAGGATTATGGCTGATGCTATGTTCATTCTCTATGCTATCATGCCGTTCGGATGATAATTCTTCCAATGCTGATGGGATTACGGGTGAATGGAAACTTATTGAAGTCCTGGTGGATCCGGGAGATGGAAGTGGCCGGTTTACACCCGTCGAAAGTCAGAAACGTATCAGTATACATGAGGATGATACTTTTTCTTCAAATGGTGCGATATGCGACTTATCAATAACCACCGGAGAACCAACTCAAGGGAACGTCCTGGAAGACGACCAGGGTTACTATCTGGCCTGTGAAGAACCATTGACCGGTAATGTAAGACTCAGCATAGTTAATGGAAATCTGATCGCAACTTTCTTCTGTATCGAGCCCTGCCAGCACAAATACCAGCGAACAGATTAATCAGGGGGTGGAACTAGAGACCTGAAGTACTTTGCCATTAAAATACCTATGCCCTTCCTGCGCAAACTTTTTGATATATTGGGCCATTTCCAGTGCTGTTACCGGTGCCTTAAACCCGGGGAAGGCCTCTTCGAGCATTTCGGTCTGAACCGCACCCAGCGCCAGGGCATTAAACGAAGGACCCGATTCTTTGTATTCCTCAGCCAATAATTCTGAAAGCGTAATCAGTGCCCCTTTACTGGAACTATAAGCAGATAGCCCGGGAAATTTAGCGCTCCCTTGTATACCTCCCATCGAACTGATATTAACTACATGTCCGCTTTTACTCATAAAAGGCAGAATGGTCTGAATCAACCCAACCACACCAAAGACATTGACCTGGTAAACTTCGACGAATTCTTCTACCGATGTTTCCAGAAATGGTTTGTTGACCAGACTACCTGCATTATTGATCAGTATGTCCACAGATTCCCATTGGTTACTGAGAAATGACTTCAGTTCTGAGTGATTCTCGGACTGCTGCAGGTCGAAGGGCAAGGCTGTAATAAGCGCATTGCCTAAATCACGCATCGGCTCAGGATTGCGCGATAATGCTAAAACCGCGTTTCCTTCTTCGGCGAAAAGTGTCGCCATTTCAAAACCAATTCCCCGGCTACAACCGGTAATCACCACATTTGCCACTAGTAATATTTTATTTCTTGTTCCGATCTGTTTGAGAGACCTTCTATAACCGGGATCATTTTATTGACCACCCTGGCCATATGATTATAGTCGAGCCGAAATGCCTCATCCCCTACCTTATGATAATAGTCATAATTCGTAAAATCAAAGGTGCAGAATGTTTGAGAAGGGACTTCAAATGCCTGATGAAAAGGGTAGTTATCCGATCTTTGAAATAAATGATATTCCTTAGCCTGAGGCAGGAAACCAATAAGGTTCTCGCTGGCATACTCATTGCACAGATCTGCCAGATTGGAACGTTGATATCCGGTAAGATACAAGAGATAATCGGAATTTGTCATTGGTACTCCGGTCATCTCAAAATTAAGCATGGCTACCAGGTTTATTTCCTGCGCCTTCATGCGTTTAGACAGATGTGCCGAGCCAAGCAATCCTTTTTCCTCGGCGCTGAAAAGTACAAATAGCAGGCTTCGTTTATTGTTTTGCTGTTGCCCGAAATACCGTGCAAGTTCCATGACGGTAGCGGTACCAGAAGCATTATCATTAGCCCCGTTGGCAATCCTGTCTCCCGATCCCTTGCCAATTATACCCACATGGTCGTAATGAGCCCCAACTAAAATGAACTCGTGTTTAAGCCTCGCGTCCTTTCCAGGGACCAATCCGACAATATTATACGAGGGAAGCTTGTAATTATCAAGTGTATCCCGATATGAATTAAAGAAGTGCTCCACACCATTTTTTTCGAAGTAGTCTTCGATATAACTGGCGGCCATTTCAATTCCCTCCGATCCTGAATCCCGGCCTTTCAACTCGTCTGATGCCAGGTAGGTCAGGATCTCAAATATTCTTACCGAATCCGTAAATACATCGGGCTTTGCTATAGCGGCTTCGCGATTATTTTGTGCTGATTGTAAGCCCGTTACTCCCATATTTTTGGAAGCCTTGAGACCGTCTGGTCTTTCATTTGAGACCGTCCTATCAGCATCGACCACCGTTGTACTGGTACCACAGGTGGTAAACAGTAAAAGGCTTATCAGTAATAAGAATAATTTCATGAATTTGCGAAAGATAAAAAAGCATCCAAAATATTCAATAACTGGTTTTGGACCCATTAAACCATTAAAGCCATTAGGAAAATGCCTATGCCAGCATGGTCACCGGATTCTCAAGATAAGCTCTTAAGGTCTGTAAAAACTGTGCTCCTGTGGCTCCGTCTACTGTCCGATGATCACAGGCCAAACTCAGTTTCATGGTATGGCCGATAATTATCTGTCCTTGCTTAACAACAGGTTTTTCGACTATCGCTCCTACGGAAAGTATTGCCGAATTGGGTTGATTGATTATAGAGGTAAACTCCAGAATACCAAACATACCAAGATTAGAAACGGTGAACGTACTGCCCTCCATTTCCGCAGGGGTGAGTTTTTTATTCCGTGCCCTGCCGGCCAGATCCTTTACACTTGCCCCAATCTGGGTAAGACTTAATTGGTCTGTGAATTTCAATACAGGAACTACCAGGCCGTCTTCTACTGCAACAGCCACGCCAACATGAATATGCTGCTTGTAAATGGTAGTATCTCCATTCCAGCTTGTATTGATCTGCGGATGTTTTCTCAGTGCCATGGCACATGCCTTCACCACCATATCGTTGAACGAGACCTTGGTTTCGGGCAGATCATTTATCCTGCTCCTTGAAGCCATCGCCTCCGACATATCGACTTCGATCATCAGATAGTAGTGAGGGGCCGTAAATTTTGATTCGCCCAAACGCTTGGCGATAACCTTCCGCATTTGAGAGTTCTTGCGCTCTTCACTGCTTTCCTCACCTGTTGCTACGTGAATGACTGGCATTGTGGGGCTCTCAATTTTAGCTTCTTCAGTTGCACTTGGCGCAACTTTAGCTGCATGGGCTCCTTTGTAATTCTCTATATCCCGCTTTACGATCCTTCCATGATCCCCGGTCCCTTGAACGGTACCCAGGTCGATTCCTTTTTCTTCTGCCATTTTTCTGGCCAAGGGAGAAACAAAAACACGCTGGCCATCGGTCATCACCTTAGGCGCTGATTGAATATCACTCTCTTTGGCAGTACTGACTTCTTTTTCGGGTTCAGCAAGAGTATTATCTGTAGCTTCTACTTGGGTACTTTGTGCATTCAATACCGCTTCCACATCTGTACCAGCAGGACCAATAATGGCCAAGACATCATCTACAGGTGCGGATTCGCCCTCCTGAATACCGATATGCAACAAAGTTCCTGAATGGAAAGATTCGAATTCCATGGTGGCCTTGTCGGTCTCTATTTCGGCCAGGATTTCGCCTTCCTCCACTTCATCCCCAACTTTCTTAAGCCAGGTGGCAACGGTTCCTTCTTCCATGGTATCGCTAAGCCGGGGCATCGTAACGATAGTGACGTCCTCAGGGATTACCGCTGCGGGAGCCGTATCAGTTACTGTAGTGGCGGCTTTTTCTTCCACCTCTTCTTTCGCTGCTGATTCTGAGGTAGAGTTTTCAGGAACAGCGCCGTTCAGAAGATCGCTAATATCCTCTCCATCATTCCCGATAATAGC
This sequence comes from Flavobacteriaceae bacterium, assembly GCA_965212205.1. Classification (GTDB taxonomy): domain Bacteria; phylum Bacteroidota; class Bacteroidia; order Flavobacteriales; family Flavobacteriaceae; genus JAHEJJ01. The sequence goes on along the minus strand of CBDBUX010000011.1, from coordinate 138,926 downwards.
TAATAAGGTATCCACGGGTGCACCATCGCCTTCTTCGATCCCAATATGTAATAAGGTCCCTTCATGAAAGGATTCAAATTCCATAGTTGCCTTATCGGTTTCTATCTCCGCCAGTATATCGCCTTCTTCCACCTTATCGCCTACCTTTTTGAGCCATTTGGCCACGGTTCCTTCTTCCATGGTATCGCTCAATCTCGGCATTGTAATAACTTCGGCCATTCTCCTATAATTTGTGTTCTAAAAATGGATAATCTTCCTGTTGGTAAACCACATCATACAATTGATTTACTGGTGGGTATTCAGATTCTTCTGCGAATTTCTCGCATTCCTTCACCCTCTGTTTTACACGATCATCGATCACCTTGATCTCTTCATCACTAGCGTATTTCTTTTCTTTTATAACATCCAATACCTGAGTAATCGGATCGATTTTCTTGTATTCCTCAACCTCAGCCTTGGTCCGGTAATGTTGCGCATCGGACATGGAATGGCCTCTGTATCTATAAGTCTTCATCTCAAGGAAGGTAGGACCTCCACCACTGCGGGCTCTTTCAACAGCCTTATGTACTTCCTGTGCCACGGCCACCGGATCCATCCCGTCTACAGGACCACACGGCATCTCATAACCCAATCCCAATTTCCAAATATCCGTGGTGTGGGCAGTACGGGCCACTGATGTTCCCATTGCATAGCCATTATTTTCACAAATAAATACAACCGGAAGTTGCCAAAGCATTGCCAGATTAAAGGTCTCGTGCAATGAACCTTGTCTTACGGCTCCATCGCCCATATAACACAAGGTAACCGAATCTCTTTTGAAGTATTTGTCAGCAAATGCCAGTCCGGCACCAAGTGGGATTTGTCCTCCCACAATACCATGGCCTCCGTAAAATCGGTATTCCTTTGAAAAGATATGCATAGAGCCACCCATGCCTTTAGAAGTACCGGTAACCTTGCCAAAAAGTTCTGCCATTACTCTTTTTGGATCCTCGCCCATACCGATGGGCTGCACATGATTCCTATAGGCTGTTATCATTCGATCTTTGCCTAGATCTATGGCATGTAGCGCTCCTGCCAGAACCGCTTCCTGACCGTTGTATAAATGAAGGAATCCGCGAACTTTTTGCTGTATATAAACGGCGGCAAGCTTGTCTTCGAACTTACGCCAAAACAACATTTCTTCATACCATCGCAGATAAACTTCCTCGGTTATTTTTTCCATTAAAAAAAGCTGTGTTATTTTTTGTTCCTACACCCGGCCAGAATCCGATGATCTTACGCCACAACCAGGCGGAATGACAAAAATACACATTAAATCTATAGCTAGAAAAAATTGGTGAATTTCATTAAAAGGCCGGAATGTTTTGCCTAAATAAGGACTTGCCAACCAGGATGATTAAGTTATATCCTGGCTATTTCAGATACGAATTTCCAAATGTCAGCGGCAGAAGGTCGGTCAGAGAATTTACAGCATACACCTGTCCTGTTTCACCCATCATAAACACTTTAATCGGGTTCGATTGATTTTGTTCGTACTCTGCAATGGCCTGCCGGCAATTCCCACATGGTGCCGCTGGTTTGGATACCCTGGTTATATTTGAAGCGGCAGAAATCGCGATCGCTTTAACGGCTACTCCGGGAAATCGTGCACCCGCCTGAAAAATTGCAACACGTTCGGCACATAGGCCAGATGGGAAAGACGCATTCTCCTGGTTATTGCCAATAACAATTTCACCATTTTCCAATAGTACGGCAGCACCCACCTGAAACTTGGAATAAGGTGCATAAGCATTTTCTCTGCTTTGTTGGGCAACAGACATCAGTTTCTCATACTCATCGGGGAGTTTTTTAGGAGAGTCATAAATCGTCAGATCAAAGGAAATCTTTTGCTTTTGCATGGCCGGTTTATATGCGCTATAAGACAAAAATAAAAAAACCACGGCAAGGCGTGGTTTTTAAATATTTTAATATCATTAAAAGCTTAGTCGTTTATGTACTCTTGTCCGAGGTTAAATGTAAGTGAAAACCTCAGCGTGTTCTCCAATGGATTGGTCACCTTCGAAGTAGCAAATAAATAAGACAAATCTATTTGTGCCGATTTAAACTTAAATCCGGCTCCGAGTGTAAAGAATTGTCTGGATCCTTTTTCCGGACTTTCATGAAAGTACCCGGTCCTGAGCATAAAAGCATTCTGATAGGCGTATTCTGCACCCAATGCCCAGGTAATCTCTTTGAGTTCCTCACTGAAACCTCCGGGGGCATCTCCGAAAGATTTAAACATTCCCTCGAACCATCCGATATTTTGATATTCTTCATTGTCGGCTGAATCGATCACCCCATCGCCATTAAAATCCTGCGGTGTAGGTACTAAAAGCTTGTTGAATTCAACATTTAGTCCCAGAACATTATCGGCATCGAAGATAAAATCAAAACCACCACCCAACTTCATGTTGGTAGGAAGGAAATTCTGTTGACCTCCTTCATCGTACTGCATTTTACCTCCCATATTGGAAAAGTTGAAGCCACCTTTCCAGCGGCCATCAAAACTGCTGTAGGCTTGTTCGCGCGATCTGAAATATCCCGCTACATCTACCGCAAAAGTGCTTGCAGCCCTGGAATCGACATTGCCGGTCTCTGGAAGTTTAAGGTTCGAATTGATATACCTAGCCCCGACCGCCATGGAGAAGGTAGGGCTTAATTTTAACGAATAAGATCCATCGATGGCCAATTCATTTGGCTTTACAATGGTTCCGGGATCATTGGCAAACTGCCTCAATTCTATTTCTCCCAAAGTAAAATATCGGATCCCAAATGCAAATGCACTTTGTTCGTTTAACTTGTTATAATAAGTACCGCTGAGCAAAGCGATATCAGTAATAATGCTTTCTAAATAGGGCGTATAACTTACCCCAATACCCATCTTTCTTTCTGCAAAGGCAAACTTTGCCGGATTCCATTGTTGAGAAAATGCATCAACACCGGTCGCAGCACCGATATCTCCCAGACCTGATGATCTGGCGTCGGCGGCGATGGTTAAAAATGGGACAGCTGTAGTAATTACCCGATCGTTCTGGGCTAATGCCTTAAAGCATAGGAATGCCAGCGGGATAAAGATTAATTTTTTCAGGTTTTTCATTTAGAAATATTGTTGAAGACGCAAATGTAAAAACAATTTTTTGCTCCATTAATTGGATATACCACATATAAACGACCTTTTTCGGGATATCTTATGTCTCGATGTATAATATTTTAAAATTATAATATGTACGCATGCGCGTGCGGGGAGTCTGGCCGGGGTCTGGCCGATCAAAAACAGGCTGTCGAAGTACCCCATAAGTTCTCCCTCGAAAGCAATATCAACCGGCCATACAATACCGCTGTAAAATCTCCGTTATATGACCGTTATCAGAACTGAGCGTAATCCCTGAAAATATTGGTTAAACACATTCAACCAAAATATTTTCGAGCTCATAAAATATTATGCGCAATTCGGCGTTTTATTAGCCAAAAGCGATAGAATATCTAACGTAAAACCAACGGATGAACAAAAAGGTGCAGTTTATCCATGAAATTAAGTCCTAAATACAGATGAAAAAACATTTTATCAAGGTGGTACTCTCGTGTGCAGTGATTGCATCGGGATTCACTGTGAGCAGTTGTAATAAGATCAAAGGATCGTCTTCCAAAACTGATTCACGGGCAACCGGTTGGAAAATCAATTCGAAAGAAGGAGGGTTCCAGCACAATTCAGATTTTAAAGAACAGGAGACAGGCCCGGGACTGGTATTCATCGAAGGGGGTACTTTTACAAAGGGTAAAGTGCAGGATGATGTTATGCACGACTGGAATAATTCTCCTTCCCAGCAGCATGTACAATCGTTTTATATGGATGAGACCGAGGTCACCAATCTTATGTACCTCGAATACCTTGATTATCTGAAGGCTGTTTATCCTCCTGAGAATCCAAGGTATGCCAATATATATAAAGGTGCATTGCCCGATACACTGGTATGGAGAAACCGTCTGGGGTATAACGAGACCATGACCAACAATTATCTGAGACACCCGGCCTATGCTGAGTATCCTGTAGTTGGAGTGAACTGGATCCAGGCTGTTCAGTTCTCCGAATGGCGAACAGACAGGGTAAACGAGGCTATGCTCGAAAGAGAAGGCTATCTTGCTAAAGATGCCAAATACCAGGCCGTAACAGGAGAGGTAGAAGGTACGTTTAGTACCGAAGCCTACCTCAACAACCCCGAATCGGTTTATAACGGTATGATCGATTCATTGCAAGGAAACAAAAAGAAAGATTCCATTTCCACTTTTGCCAAGAGAAGCAGCGGTATAATAATGCCGGAATACAGGTTACCTACTGAAACAGAGTGGGAATATGCAGCTCAGGCACTTGTTGGAACAAGAGAATATAACAATTACAGGGGGCGTAAGAAGTATCCCTGGGAAGGCGAATACACCCGTAACGGACAAAGGGTAGGTCGTGGCGACCAGTTGGCTAACTTTAAGCAATACAAAGGTGATTACGGCGGAATTGCAGGTTGGTCTGATGATGGGGCCGATATCACTGCCGAAGTGAAGTCGTACAAACCTAACGATTTTGGCCTGTATGATATGGCGGGTAATGTTGCCGAATGGGTAGCTGATGTATACCGACCTATTGTGGATGATGAAATCAGTGACTTTAACTATTATAGAGGAAATGTCTTTATGAAGACCGCCATCGGTGAAGATGGAAAAGTGAAGGTATTACAGGACGATATTGTCTATGATACACTTCCAAACGGTAAAGTGGTAGCTATCAATTTACCTGGAGAGGTTGAAATGGTAGCCGTGGATGAAAACGAAACCTATTTGAGAACTAACTTCTCAGATAGTGATAACAGAGGATACCGTGATGGTGATGCAGGTTCATCGAGATTTTTTGAACGTTTCAGCGACGAGGAAGACGCAGATGACCGGCGTAAAATGTACAATTCACCAACCCATAAAGTGGAAAGGGATTCTATCGGAAACCTGGTGAGAGAGTACGATGAAAGGAACGACAGGACCACACTGATCAATGATGAGGTCAGGGTTTTTAAAGGTGGTTCCTGGAGAGATAGAGCCTATTGGCTGGATCCGGCACAACGCCGATACCTGCCTCAATACATGGCCACAGACTATATCGGTTTCCGATGTGCGATGTCGCGTGTAGGTTCTAAGTCTAAAACCAAGAATAAGACAGTAAGAACTAAGAAAGTAAAAAAATAAGAAGGATGACCATCCGATAATAGCAGCCCCGATGAAACCATCGGGGCTTTTTTTTATCTTTGTACTCATGACGATCGAGAGGTTGCATCAGCTTTTCTTAAAGTATCCGGTTGCCTGTACAGATACACGACAGATCAAAGAGGCATGCATATTTTTCGCCTTAAAAGGCGATAATTTTGACGGCAACAAATTCGCTGCTGATGCCTTGCGCAAAGGAGCTGAATATGCAGTTGTAGACAGTTCTGAAACTGCAAAGGGCGACCGAACCATTCTGGTTGATAACACGCTGAGGACGCTTCAAGAGCTCGCTACCTATCATCGAAAATATTGTGCTGCAACGGTCATAGCTCTAACGGGAAGCAACGGGAAAACCACTACCAAAGATCTTCTGTACGCCGTGCTCTCCAAAAAGTTCAAAACGATCGCTACTCATGGCAATTTCAACAATCATATCGGAGTGCCTTTAACCCTGCTGCGCATCGAAAAAGAGACCGAAATCGCCATTGTTGAAATGGGTGCCAATCATCAGAAAGAAATCGATGCTTTGTGTGATATCGCGCTTCCCGATCACGGTTATATCACCAATTTCGGTAAGGCCCACCTCGAAGGATTCGGTGGCATGGAAGGAGTCATAAAGGGAAAGTCTGAACTATATGACCACCTGATTAAGCATAAAAAGCATATTTTTTTCAATGCTGATGATTCAATTCAGACATCAAAACTAACATCCTATAAATGGAAAACCGGCTTTAGTACCAGTGCCGGGGAATTTTTGACTATAACATTTTTGGGTGCTCATCCCTTTGTAGTCCTGAAGGTTGGCGAATGTCGTATCAGTACACAGCTCATAGGCAGTTATAATTTTTCAAATTGTTGTGCCGCCGTGCTGACAGGCCGTTATTTTGAGGTCCCCCTCGATGATATCAAAGAAGCCATAGAGTACTATATTCCTGAGAACAACAGATCACAAGTTATCGAACGAGACCGCCACAGCATCGTTCTTGATGCTTATAACGCAAATCCGACAAGTATGCGTGCTGCATTGGAAAATTTTAGCCAAATGAACGGAATGGCGAAAACAGTTTTCCTTGGAGATATGTTCGAATTGGGTGAAGAATCTGTTGAGGAGCATCAGGCTACAGCCCAATTGGTAGAAGATATTGATTTTGATAATGCATTTTTAATCGGTGAGAATTTTTATAAGACCGATACCTCCCTAAAAAAATACCGCAGTTTTGAGGATCTTTCCGAATATCTGAAAGAACATCCGCTTGCCCCTTCTCAAATATTGATCAAAGGCTCCAGGGGTATGGCCCTGGAACGCATCCTTGAAATATTATAAATTGTACAACCCAACTTCGGTATTTTCCAGGTGCCACAACCCTGACTTCATCAAGTTGTCATTTTAAAAAAAAGACCACCGCGTTCAGGGTGGTCTGTTTTGTGGGATATACTGGAGTCGAACCAGTGACCTCTGCCCTGTCAAGGCAGCGCTCTAAACCAACTGAGCTAATACCCCGTGAATATCATCCGACAAATCGGGAGAGCAAATATAACGCGTATTTTCATACTTTTGAAATCGGAACAGCACAAGCCTTTAAATCTACTTCCTGTTATGAAAATTGTATCGTGGAACGTTAACGGAATCAGAGCGATAGTAAAGAAAGACTTTCTTAAGTCTGTTAAGTCGATTTCTGCAGACATCCTGTGTTTGCAGGAGACAAAGGCTCAGGATCACGAAACTGCGGAAGCCATTAAACCCCTGAACAACTACCACTACTACCATAACGCGGCAGAGAAAAAAGGTTACAGTAGTACTGCGGTCTTAAGCCTATCAGAACCCAACGCTATTTCTATGGATATGGGTATTGCCAAGCACGACAGTGAGGGCAGGATCATATGCCTGGACTATGAACAATTCTATCTGGTAAACGTTTATGTGCCCAATTCGGGCCAGCAACTAGTCAGACTCGATTATCGCAAACAGTGGGACGCAGACTTTCTGGAATATCTTAAAGCCAAAGAACAGACCAAGCCGGTAATTGTTTGCGGAGATTTCAATGTGGCGCATCGTCCTATTGATTTGAAAAACGATAAATCGAATTACAATAAAACCGCCGGATATACTCAGGTCGAAATCGATGGGATGGACAACTTTATCAAGGCCGGTTTTGTAGATACTTTTAGATATTTTCAGCCCAATGAAGTCGCGTATTCCTATTGGAGTTACCGTTTTAAAGCACGAGAGCGCAATACAGGCTGGCGTATCGATTATTTCCTGGTGAGTGAATCGCTAATGTCTAAGGTAAAATCTGCAGGAATATTACCTCAGTATTACGGTTCGGACCACTGCCCTGTCTTCCTCGACTTAGAGTTTTAATGTCTTACTACTTCTAGCAAAACTATTTCTGCCTGGCAGCGTTTACACACGAACCGTTTCACCGATCAGGCAATAAGGATGGCATTCAACTGACCATCGTCATTTCGTCAGACGATATTGATCGGTAGCTTTGGCGTCCACTGAATGTTTAACCTAAAAGTAATGGATTATGTCACTAGTAAAATTTAAAAAGAGGAACCGACCGTTCGCCAATCTGGTGACCTCGGATTTCTTTGACATGGAAGATTTCTTTGATAACCGTTTCTGGAGCAGCGGATTGTTGAATGATAAATTCTGGAATGGCCGTAAAGGGGAACCCGCTTTGAATATCAAGGAAACAGAAGACCACTTCGAAATCGAATTAGCAGCACCAGGTTTTGAGAAAAAAGATTTTGAGATTACCATCGATAATGGATATTTAAATATTTCCGCAGAAAAATCGGTGAAAGAGGAGGAAAAAGAGGAGGAATACACCCGACGCGAATTCAGCTACAAGGCTTTCGAACGCTCGTTGCTTCTTCCCGAAAATGTAATTCAAGAGGATATTAAGGCTCATTATAAAGAAGGTATCCTGAGTTTTGACCTATTAAAAAAAGAGGTCGAAAAGAAACAATCACCAAAAAAGGTTGAGATCGATTAAGGTCTAACCATATGGTATTTGATATCCTGCTGTCTTCTCCATTTATAGTCGTCCATGTAGTAAAATTGTAGACAGTGGGTATTCGAAGAAACGGCACCCTAGTGGTGCCGTTTTGTTTTTGTATGCTCCTATTCTAAAAATTATTTCGAGATTCGATCCATGAACTGGGCCATTTTTTTATGGGCGCTTTGATATCCCAGATCAAAAACAAGCTCTGCTGCTTTCTGAGAAAAGGTCCCAAATTTCTGGATCCCTTCAGGGGTAATCAGCAGATCACAGTCCTTAAATTTATCGGTCGATGTACTCGCAGCTCGAATCTGGTAGGCACGCTCAAGCACCTGGTACGAATATTTCATATCTTCAATCCGGATCTTTAGAAACGGATTAACATATACCCCTATAATTTTATCACATTTCGACCTCAGCAGATCAACCGGAAAGTTATTGAGGGTTCCCCCGTCTATGTAATATTCGTTTCCCAGATTAACCGGGGTAAACACTCCGGGAAAGGCCGCAGAGGCCAATATAGGCCTGATAAGCGGGCCCGAAGTAAATACTTTGAGGGAGCCATTAACAATGTTTGTGGCTGTTATTGACATCGGAATCTCAAGAGCACTAAAATTGTCCTCAGGAAAAAGTCGCTTAAAATCCTCGTAGAACTTTTCAGTGTCTACAAAACCGGGCTTGCTAACGGCATACTTAGAGATGCTAAAAAGATTTACACCCTTAACAAATTTCAGGATCTCCTGGTAGGAATAGCCGCCGGCGTAAAGCGACCCAATGATGGCACCGGCGCTGGTACCTGCCACATGAGTAGCTTTTATTCCCGCTTCCTCCATCGCTCTGATCACGCCGATTTGAGCAATCCCTCTAAAACCTCCTCCGGAGAGTACAAGCCCTATCTTCATTAACCCGAATGGTATAGATTAGGTATGAAAATAATCATTTTCTCCGCATTTCAAGAGGTCTCTGGAGATCGAGGCCTGTTGATGAAATCCCAAGTTATTTTCGTTTTATGAGTTTACCGATCAGCATTGAAATTACCATACCCTGGAACGTACTTTCCAGACTACGCACCAGGTTCCTTGGAATCATGAGATTTTTTAGGGTATTGCATTCGAGCTTCACATATTCTTTACCGATCTCACGGCGCAACTCCAGAATTTTAAGTTGAGCATCTATTTCCTCAAAGGAATTATATCGCTTGTTCATGGTTTCTAAAAAAATTTATTGGAAAAAAAGCGCAAGATCACTTTGTTGATACTGCGTCGCATAGCATAAACTATGAGGCCTAAGACCAAATAGAATCCTCCCACCAAGAGAAACCCCCATTCGTATCCTCCCAGCGATTCACCTATGGCTATCGCCGCCCCAATGCTTGTAAGCAGTATAACCAGCAGGCCAATACTGGCCAGGAGAAAAAACTTAACCAGTGCGGTGACCAGAACCATAGAGATCTTAAATCCCTTTAGCTCAACATATTCTAGACTATCGTCAACATAGGAAGTCACTCTTTTATCCAATTCGGATAAATGATGCTTCATTTCTTCAAAGGCCATCAGCGATTATTTCTGAAGTTCCGCATTCTTTTTTTTGAGCTCTTCGAGCTTTCTTTCCAATGTGGCGATAATATCATCTGCCTTATAGCTCATGTTGGAAATAGTGTCTTCAAGTTTTTGATCAAAAGCCATTTTTTTCTCTTCAGCCGACTTGGTCAGCTCTTCTTTTGCATGCGCTATGCGATCGCTTAGGTCATGAGATACTTCTGAGGCTTTTTCCTTGATCTTCCTGCGGGTCTCCTTACCTTCATCGGGTGCATAGAGAATACCTATCCCTGCTCCAATTGCTGCTCCTGTTAACAACGCCAATAATACACTTCCTGAATTGTCTGACATGATATTAGATTTTAAATTCTTACTACTATTTTCAGCAAGTTAAGAATTAATACCGGCCGCCAAAATGACCAAGATCAATTCAGGGTCAACATTATTTATATTTATTTGCGGAAGCCTTCATGAACCGGCTTCATTATATGATGCCTTGTACTCAACACCGGAAATGTCCTTGTACAACTCCATATTTGGAGGAGAAGCAATGATAGAACCGAAATGAGGTTTTTAAAAACAACAGAGCAAGCTGTGTTTTGGAATTGCATTCCTCAGCCTTTTGGTGATGAAGATAAGCCTGGCGAGCAATTTCGATTTCTTCATCGGTGGGGATTATCAGAATTTTAACCGGCATATTTCCGGTGGAAACAGCACGGATTTCCTTCGAATCGATAGTATTCTTCTCATCACAAAGCTCGATTCCTAAAAACTCCATATCCTTACATATCAAAGATCGCAATGTACTAGAGTTTTCACCAATTCCTGCTGTAAATATCAGGATATCAAGCCCATTCATCGCCGAAGCATAGCCCCCGATATATTTTTTTATTCGATAGGCGTTCATTTCCAGGGCCAACTGGCATTGCGGATTGCCCTTCTTTGCCTCGGCTTCAATCTCACGCAAATCGGAAAATCCGGATAAACCGAGCATCCCGCTTTCATTATCGAGAAGGGATTGAATATCACTGAGTTCATAACCGAGTTCCCTATGCAGGTAAAAAATAATCGCATGGTCTATATCGCCGCTTCTGGTGCCCATGATCAGTCCGTTTGAAGGCGCAAAACCCAGACTATGATCAATACTTTTTCCATTTTTTATTGCCGTAATACTACATCCATTACCAAGATGCATACTTACTATATTTTCGGTCGGTGGTCCTGCAAACTCAATCGCCTTTTTGGATACATAGGCATGGCTTGTCCCATGAAAACCATAGGCACGGATACCGTGATCCTGATAGAGTGCATCGGGTAAGGCATATTTATGCGCCATTTCGGGCATGGATTGATGGAAAGCCGTGTCGAATACAGCAAATTGAGGGATGTCAGGAAAGAGTTTTTCCGCAATCTCAATACCCGCAAGGTTGTGGGGATTATGAAGTGGTGCCATCGGAATGTATTTCCGAATTTGCTCTTTTACAGACTCGTTGACAAGGACTGTGCCCGAAAATTCACTGCCGCCATGGACTACTCTATGTCCCACGACCTCTATGTTTACCACATCATTAGCCCCTGGAGTCTTTAGGCCGAGTAAGATCTTTATTATATGTTGTAATCCTTCTTCATGCGTCGGGATCTGGGATGTTTCGGAGTGTTTTTCGGTGCCATAAGTGTAGGTTATCGTCGAATTTTGACTCCCGATCCGATCTACGATACCGCCGCAAATCACTTCTTCCTCGGGCATCATAATAAGCTGAAATTTAATGGAAGAACTACCGGAGTTAAGGATTAAAGTGTTCATTATGAATGTTTAAAGCTCAAAAAAGGTTGCTTTTTGGCCGAAGTATTACTCCAAGCCCTGAGCCTGTATGGCTGTGATTACCACTGTATTAAAAATATCATCTATTGTACTACCACGACTCAGGTCGTTTACGGGTTTATTAAGTCCCTGGATTATCGGTCCGATCGCCAGTGCTCCGGTCTCCCTTTGCACCGCCTTATAGGTATTGTTTCCTGTATTGAGATCAGGAAAAATAAACACACTAGCCTGTCCTGCTACTTCAGATTCCGGCATTTTTTTCTTGGCAACCTCCATATCTACCGCGGCATCGTACTGAATAGGTCCTTCCACTTTTAGTGCAGGGTTTTTTCTGGTAACAATCGCAGTAGCCTCCCTCACCTTTTCCACATCCTGTCCTTTACCCGAAGCTCCTGAAGAATAAGACAACATCGCAATTTTTGGCTCTATACCAAAAGATTCACTGGTACTGGCCGAGGTAATAGCGATTTCCGCAAGTTCTTCGGCATTCGGATTGGGATTAATCGCACAGTCGCCATAAACGGTCACCCGATCTTCCAGGCACATGAAGAAAACCGAAGAAACGATAGACACTTCCGGTTTGGTCTTAATAAACTGGAGGGCAGGCCGTATGGTGTGCTGGGTGGTGTGTACCGCACCAGAGACCATGCCGTCTGCATGTCCTTTATAGACCATCATGGTTCCGAAATACGAAATATCGGTCATCAGGTCACGCGCCATGGTTGGGTTTACGTTTTTGTGCTTCCTAAGCTCATAGAGGGTCTCGGCATAATCTTCAAAATACTCAGAATGCTGTGGATCAATAATTTCGATCTTATTAATATCCAGTTTCAGGTCTAACTGATCGATCTTTTCTAGGATGACAGCAGGATCTCCAAGGAGTACAATATCAACAACATCGCTATCGATGAGTTCTTTTACAGCGCTTAGTATCCTGTTATCGGTACCTTCGGGAAGCACAATCCTCTTTCTTTCGCTACGGGCCCACTGTAACAAATTGAATTGGAACATACGAGGCGTAATCCCGTTTGCCTCGAAGGTGATAAGCTTTTCTGCCAATGCATTGACCGGGATAAAGGTCTCAAAATCCTGAATGGAGGTATTGATCTTTCGTGTATTCTCGGCATAGATCTTCGGCTTGATGGCCCCCACTTTATTGGCCGTAGCATAAGTTCCATCTTTCACTGAAACAATAGGAACAATTTCCGAAAGACCTTCAATGAGTTTTAAGATCGATTCTTCCGGACGTAATCCTCCGGTAAGCACCATACCCGAGGCCGTAGGGTAATTGGCCGATAGATTTGCCTGGAGTGCGCCAAGGATGATGTCGGCACGATCTCCAGGTGTAATCACCAGGCTACTTTCTCTGAAATGGGTAAGGTAGTTTCGCAACTGCATGGCCCCGACACTGATATTGCTCAATTGGTTGTTCAGGTGTTCAGAACCAAAAAGTATCTCGGCTTCCAGAGCATCTGCGATCTCTTTCATTGTAGGGTTACCCAGTATCGGATTCCTTGGTATGGCTCCTACCAGGACTTTTTTGGGAAGGACATTCATCAACCTTTCAATGACGAGGCTTACATTTTCGGCCCTCACCTTGTTGGCGATCACCATAAGTACTTCTACACCTTTATCCCTGAAAGAATCGTAGGCCAGTAATTGATCGTTCACAAATTCCTCCATGGTTTTACCCTTGCCACTGGTCAGAATGATGGTAGGAATACCCAAATTTTTAGCCATCAGCACATTGATATCCCACTCGATAATACCTCCTTCTCCGGTAAAATCTGTCCCTTCTACCAGCAGGAAATCAAATTTGGCCTCAATAGCCTTGTAGGCGGCAATGATCTTGTCGAGCACTTCGTCCTCTTTGTCCTGATTCAATTTATGAATCACTTCACTTCTGGTGCAGGCATAAGCCTCCTGATAGGTGATATTAAGACCAAAATGGCTGATCATGGTATGTATATGGTTGTCCATTTCACCTGCCTCGTAGTCATCGATGATCGGCCTGAAATAGCCCACTTTTGCTGCCTTTCCAAGAAGAAGATGCATCATGCCCAGTGAAACGATAGATTTACCACTATTTGGTGCCGTGGTAGCGATATAAACCGCCTTACTCATAAGAGGTATGATTTTGAAGTGCAAATTTAGGACATATGAGTCCGAATTTCTTCTTTCAGCTCATAATTATATGGAATTCTTCCCTTAAAAGCTGATAAAATACTCCCAATGTAGTGCAGACGATCGTCTAGTACTCAATTGTTATTTGCTTCAGGGAGTACCAAAAATGGAATATGGGTAGTAAAGGCTACTTTTTTTATGACCGGTTCGCGAAGCAGACGTCTGAAAAAACCATGTTGATTGTTGATCATTGCTAATAGATCGGTCTTGTGCCTATCGGTCCATTCATTGATCCTGAAGGATACCATGGGATGATATTCAAGCAATTCGAAGCTATGTGAAATCCCATCTAACTGTCTGTTTAAAAGATTTCGCAGTTCATTGGCTTCCTTTTCAAGGGTTTCTTCTCCGGGCATATGAATCACACTGATAGTGGCATCCCACATCCTTGCCAGGCTGATCATCGGTTCGAGTTCTACCTTCTGGTAAAGGTGTTTATAATCTGTGGCAAATGCGATTTGTGAAGGTTTGGTAAAGTCAAAGGAGCCCGGGATGGCAAGCAGCGGGCAAAAATTAATGTTTTTTATAACACTTACGGTATTGCTGCCCATAAAAATCTCCTTAAGCCCGCTTGCACCCTGGGTACCCATACAGATAAAATCGATATCCTGATCAATAATATGACGGCCCAATGCATTTAACAGCGAATCGGATTCCAATATGGCTTTAAAAGAATGAGCTGTTGTTTTATCAATACTTTTCAAATGCGCCACAATCTTATGAAGCTTCTGTGATACCTCATCCTGGGTGATTTGATGCAATCTTGTATCCCTTTCCTTATTGATAGTACTCACAAGGCTCGAGGGAGCAGATTGATGTGCATGGAGTACATAAAAAGAACAGGGTATGTTCTCGAAAAGATCAACAGCATACCTGATCGCATGCCATGCATTCTTTGAGAAATCGGTAGGTAATAAAACACGCATCAGACAGTATTTTTAGATTAAGATTCAACAGTCTTTTTGGGGTAAAACCAATAAGGGAACATCGCTATGAAACGCCATTTTTTTAACCACCGGTTCGCGAGTGAGTTTTTCCAGAAATGTATGAGCATAATGGATCAGCACGATCAAATCCGATTTGTCTTCCGTTACAGCAGCACTTATAGAGGCATTAAGATTTTGTTTCATTTCAATGGTCATAAAACCTATATCGACCCCTTGTAAAGCCTCTATTAGCTTTTTCTTGTTCTTTTCCTGTTCCTCTCCCAAAGCAGATTCCTGGGTTACTTGTAAGATCGTAAGCTTGCTTTTCCAGGCCTTTGCCATTTCAATCAGAGGACGCACATGGCATTGGCGAATTCTTCGGGTGAGATCTGTAGGGAACATAATCCGGTCCATATCCTTAAAATCATCAGCCTCCGGCACGGCCAGAATCGGACAATTTCTAATCTTTTTAATCACCTTTATGGTATTGCTCCCCATTATTACATCAGCGGCGCCAGTAGCTCCTTTTTGCCCCATAACAACCAGCTCAATATCATCTTGGATGAGTATTTGGGATAAATTGTAGACTAAATTTCCTCTAACGGATCTCTTTTCGAAATAGTGTTCTTCTATCTTGTGATGTTTTTTCAGATATGCCATCATCTCATCTAATTGCCGGTTAGAATCGGCCAAGAGCGATTCGTAGATAATCGCAAGTCTTTCTTTACTCCTGTCTCCCAGAATACCGCCAAAGCCTGGCTCATAAAAATGCACTATATAAAACAATACCTCGGATGCCTGAAAAAGTTTCAACGCTGTGAACAGGGCATTCCAGGCACATTTGGAAAAATCTGTTAGGACGACTACTTTTTTCATTATTAATCCATATTTATTTTAATGTTACCCAGCCGTGTACTGCTTATTTATTGATCGGTGAGGAATCGCGGATCACCAGAAAAGGTATTTGCACATGGAATCCGATCTGGTCTACATTCTGGCGCCACATTATGCGTTCCAAAAATCCATGCTCACGGTTCATCATTACAAGCAGGTCGAAATGATGCTCATCGATATAGTCCATCACCGCCTGTGGCATCAAAGCCCCTCTGAGCTCCTGAAAATTATGGGTTACTTTTTTAAGCAAGGTCTTCAGATGTGTTCTATTCTCTTCCTGCTTTTCTGTCAGCTCATATTCCTCCTTAACATGCAATACCGTAATTTCAGCATTAACGGTCTCGGCGATTTCCAACAAGGTGGTTATTTCATCTTCTTTATACTTGGACCAATAATCGGATGGAAATAGAATTTTGTTGACCCTTTTATACTCAAAGGAGGCAGGAATGGCCATTACGGGGATATGTGCCTTGCGTATCACGTATACCGTATTGGTTCCGAGAAAGATCTCCTTGGCACCCGAAGCGCCCTGAGTACCCATCACCACCATATCGAGGTCCTTTTCAGCAGCCAGACTATTAATCTCGTCGGTGAGCAGGTTAAAAGCAGATACTAATTTGAACTGATGATTGGGATTGGGATTTTCATTAACAATGTCGTTTTTGGTGCGTTCCAGACCCTCCATCGAAATATCAACACCCATATCGGGGATTGCGCTAAAAGACGGCCCGCCAATCAGGTAATCCATCCTGTAAAAAGCCGGGGTATATGTATGGAGGATATAAAAGAGACAGTTTTGCTTCTCAAAGAATTTAACAGCGTAGTTGATCGCATTCCAGGCATTGGCAGAAAAATCTGTAGGGAGCAATATTTTCAACATGGTGCATTCCTTTAGGTATATCAAAATTAATCGACCTACAGGGCGTAAACCATGACCGGGATCAGTCGGAATACCATATTGCCAGCAGAGGGCCCATCAATCCCTGGAAAAGTTATTGACCATATGATCGGCGTCATTTGACAACCGCTCTTTTAATTCCATCTTTAGTAATCATAAAAAAACAGATTATGGCACTGAATTTTAATCAATACGCAACGGAAGGCAATACGTTTTTGAAACATTATGCCAAGGAAATGAATCTGGCCGATAACCGCGATAAGGCCGGGAGGATACTAAGTTCTATTCTCCATGCACTTCGCGACATTATCAGCCCGGAAGAATCGCTACAGTTTATCGCACAATTACCCATGTTCTTAAAAGCGGTATATGTAAACGGCTGGAGCATGAAAAAGGATAAACCCAGGATCAAAAAAATGGCAGAATTCATAGATCTGGTACGCAAGCACGATGGGCCCGCTGCCATCAATGATTTTGAATACAATGATGATGTAGCGGAACAATATATCGACACTACTTTCATCTACCTGCGTAAGTATATCTCTCTCGGAGAAATGGAAGATATCAGGGATGGTCTGCCCAAAGAGCTGAAAAGCATGATCTATTCCAATATTATGTTTTAAACAGTAGATGAGATCTTCTTATTTGAACTACTCTTAATATGATAGTTATCATTTTATAAATAGCTATTTAAGAATACTTTAGCCTAATTGTAAACCCATAAAAAGTAGTACTATGAGAAGTTCTTTCTTTATCGTCGCCTTATTTATTTCTTCAGTTTTTGTCTTTAGTCAGGAATTGAAATCCGTAGAAGAAATAGCTCCTTTCCACGAAGGCCTCGCCGCGGTTAGGATTGGTGATCAATGGGGTTTTATCAATACCGATGGAGAATTGGTCGTCGACTTCCGATCTGACCTGGTTTGGAACAAAGAGGTCAGTGCAGAAGCCAATGATATAACCGGTATTGCGTATCCCAGGTTTAAGGACGATCGCTGTATGATCAGGGAAACGCTCGAAGAGGAAGGTATCGATGTATATGGGTTCATCAATAGCAAAGGTGAAACTGTGATCAAGCCCGAATATTTGAATGTTACGGAGTTCGACCAGGGATTTGCTTTGGGCATATTGCTTACTAAAACCTTTAGAGGTCAGAACCGATTCCAGCTTAACATCTATGATTTTAAGTTTAGCGAGGTGATATTGGATACATCCGGGGATATTATGCTGCTCATTACGCAGCGTCAGAACATTTTGATGGACAAGAGGCGATATGAGCTGCCCGAGCTGAACGCAAAATACCTGTCTAAGACACTAATGGCGGTTAAAACAGATAAGAATACCTGGGAATTGCGAAAAATAAACCTCTAACAACTGGCCATCATGATGCTTTTTAGATCCTGTTTGAGACTGGTCCTTACCGTATGCATTTGTTCGTGTTTTTGGTATTGTAGAGAAAAGCCTGTCCCGGACAAAGAAATTTTGGACGAACCCATTGTCGAGAACATCAACCCAAAGGTGATTGTTGAACTCTGCACCAGTGCAGGGGTCTCAATTACCGATACCACCGATATCGACCCCTTGCTGCGTTTTAAGATGATCGACAGCTCAGGTGCCGTACAGGATATCGATATCGATGAAGCTGCACAATTATTTAAGCGGCTTAAGTCATGGAAAAAAAACTTAGAAATACCTCTAATGGAATTCCAAACCACAGACAAAACCCTGATGATGATTAATGGCAGAGGTTATGGAGGACCGATCCGAGCCACCTTGATTTTGAATAATAAGACCCTAGAGCTCGACCTTGTACAGATTGAACACCGGGCCGAATCTGAGGGGTATGGATCGGGTATTACCATGAATTCCTTTGAAGAACAGTTCATAGGTATTGAAATGGAGCAAGGCACTACTCCTTTTGGCCTGAAAATAGGAGATCTTATTTCGGTCGAAGGTAAACACAAGGTAGAAGGTATTTCAGGGGCAACGGTAACCTGTCAGGGTGTCGTTAATATGTTTAACCAGAATATTCAGAAGTACACCAGTTCTTTGGTTAACAAATAGGTGGTAGTACGCCTGTCCTTTTAGACCAATAATTATGGACCACTCTAAAGCAGACCAGCTGGCAAAAATTCGTGATTATGCCTATGCAATTTCGATCATCGCATACCCCATAATGCTTTTTATCGGTTTTGTTTCCCATCCAAATATACTTGCAATGGAACCTCTGTTCACGGTAGATCAGCTGGTAGCTAGGTTTCATAACAACCCTATGTATCACATTGGCCATTTACTTGTCACCTTTACCGTACCAGTATTGATCATTTACTTTATCGGCACTATGAATCGCTTAAAAAATGAAGGGAGATCATATGGATTCTGGGGTGGTATTATAGGCGTATTTGGTGCTTTTATTCTGGCCGTAGACAAAGGAGCCCTATGCTTAGTACTATCAGCTTTTGATACATTGCCGGAGGCAGATTTTCAACAAATGGCTCAATATCTATCAGTTATTGTTGATAAGAAAGGTTATTTGGTAATCGTATGGCTCATTTTTGCGCTGATGATCGGAGGAAGCATACAAATTGCGGGATTACTCAAGGAAAAAGTAATTGAAAAATGGCAAGGCTATATGATTATTATCGGACTCCTTTTACTGATAAATCCGGATATAGAATTAATCAGTTCAATCGGTGCTGGGTTAATGTGTATTGCCTACATACCATGGGGATTAAGGGAATTCAGACAGGTCAGGAAAAAATATAGTCCGGACGGCAAATGAGAAAAAGATTGAGGATTTGAAAAGAGAATATTATGGTCTTTTTCGGTCCAGATTACAAAAATTTATAACACGTTAGCAATATGAAACTTAATTCACACCATATAGTGCCGGTAACACCTGAAAACTCTGAAGAGGAGACTTTGTTCTGCATCAAAGACAAATTAAATCCCGGCTTTAGTTGTAAGCAGCTTTGGTTCAACAAAATGTACAAAGAAGGCTTAAGATTGAGTATTCTGAAAGGAAATGAAAATAAGATGCTTGGTTTTATCGAATATGTGCCCGCTGCCAAGGCATCGAGGCCGGTTATCGCCCCAAACTTCATGTTCATCCATTGTATGTACCTGGCCGCTAAAAAAACCCGAAACAAAGGGTTAGGCTCTAAACTAATCGAAGCATGCGAGAAAGAAGCAAGAGCAAAAAAAATGGATGGGGTTTGTGTGATGACCAGCAAAGGTGCGTGGATTGCCGATCATCGCATCTTTGAAAAGAACGGATATAGCAAAGTGGGAAAAAAGGGAAGGTTCGACTTACTGGCTAAAAAATGGAATAAAGATGCCCCCGATCCGCAGCTGATAGATTGGACCGCAAACCTAGATCGGTATCAAGGGTGGCATGTTATTTATGCCGACCAGTGCCCCTGGCATGAAAAATCTGTAGAAGCTCTGTTACATACTGCCCACGATTTTGAGATCGATCTCAAGGTCACTAAGTTAAGTACGGATCAGGAAGCACGAAATGCTCCATCGGGTTTTGGTGTATTCAGTCTGGTGCACAACGGTAAACTTCTGGAAGATCACTATATCAGTGCTACGCGCTTTAGAAATATTCTTAAAAAAGAGCTTAAACCTGCTTAAAATTTGTTATAAAGTAAATTTTATTTCTTCTTGGATTTCTTCTCGCCAGCTGCCTTTCTGGGCAGAACCTCTTCAGGAAACGGGAATAAAATCGTGGAATTCTTTTCTGCCGCAATATTTGAGAGGGTTTGATAGAGCCTGAGTTTGATGGCAGATGGAGATTTATCTATTTGTCTGCCTGCCTCCAGTAACTTCCCGGCAGCCTGTTCTTCGGCCTGGGCCAGAATAATACGGGCTCTCCTGGAGCGTTCGGCTTCTGCCTGGTTAGCCATCATCCGCTTCATATTTTCAGGTAATTGGATATCCTTGATCTTTACATCGATAATCTCAATACCCCATTGATGAGTCTCGGTTTCTACAATCGATTTAATATTCTTACCCATCTCCTCCCTATTTGAAAGGATCGTATCTAATTCTACCTTACCGCAGACGTCCCGTAAAGCGGCTTGTGATAGTTGCGTAATGGCAAAAGTAAACTCTTCTACTTCGAGCACGGCTTTTTCAGGATCGTATATTTTAAAGAAAACGACGCCATCTATACTACAGGGAACATTGTCTTCTGTCATTACTTCTTGAGAAACAATATTTATGGTAATCACCCTGATATCGACAACCTGAATGGTTTCCACTATAGGAATGATCCAGCGAAAACCTGGCTGAAGTGTTTTAACATACTTTCCAAACCTGAATTTGAGCGCTCTTTTATATTCAAAAACGATACGGATACCTGCCAAGAGAATTAATCCCAGTATGAGTATTAGAAGATAAGTTGGATTCATAATGATAGATTTTAAGTTTATGCGGCTAGAGTTAATTCTGAGCTTCACAAGGGTATTTTACCCGAGGAATGATCCAATGACAACGCACCACATTCTATTAAATTTACGAAATTTTAAAGGGGTCTCAAAACAAATCAACGCTTTCGATCAAGAGATTTTACTATTATTTTTTTGAGCCCTGTTTGTTTGTGATATCATAGCCATGTTGAGCACCGCAAACCAACAGATAAAGGCTGCAAAAGTGATTTTTTGGATAATCGGCAAGGCTTTGATATAAGTGCCTGTTTCGTATATATAGTAGTTAATAAGAAAAATTACAAGGCAAAGGATCCCTGTAACAAATAGTCTGATGTGGCCCATGCGCAACAACTCGATAAACAAGCTTAAAAAAGCCAGGGTACCCAGGCTACCGGCAACCCGAACTGTGATATCGTGCGTCCCGGTACTCAGAAAAAAAGTAGTTATCAAGGCCAGTAAGCCGGAGAACCACATCACCTTTTGGTTAAGGTTTCTATTTGGTAGGAATCCCGGCAAATAGAACCAGAGCAACAAAAGCGCACTCACCAGAAAACCGAGTGCAATCCGTGCGGGGTAACGGCCGTGGTTTAGTTCTCCGTTAATCGCGTAATGGTCCAGGAGGTCGCATAGGTAATTGTTCCAGAAACTGAAATCTTCTGCCTGCGGAAACTTCCACGAACCGCCGGGATACATCAAAGCTGCCACTAGGTATAGCAAAATAAAAACTCCCATCCCGATTAGCGGCAGGGTTAAAATAAACCTATTCGGGGTCGAGGGTCTATACCCAAATAACATAAATTGGTTTTTTAACGGTTGCTGGCCTTTATTCTACCAAAAGTTCGGATCTGCTTTCAGCTTGTCTGTAATTGCGCTCCGCTCTTCTTTTTATGCCCAGGCACATTTTACGGTCCATAGCAAAAACCACAGGTTCGGCCAGGGCATTGAAAATAATTCGATTTTTAAAGGTAGGACTAAAGTTAAGGCGGTTTCGCGAAATAAAGCGAGATCTGTAAGTGTCTAACGACTCGATGTACCAAAGCCAGCTCAGGTGTAGATAATTTCTGGGGTGTCCGTTGCCTGGATCATAGATTTTGTGTGTATCCATATCTTCGCAGTTTTCGATCACCATCGCTTCGCCTTCATTGCAGATCGCCAATGGATAACCATTATCGGGCCCAAAGGGAATAATATCTCCTTTTTTCGGGTGTTGATATTCCTCCAATATCGTATCGGCATTATAAATGCCCAATCCCATTAGGTTTTCCAGGGCTTCATAGCTGTAAAATCCACCCCGGTCCTTACCCAGTTGGGCTACCCAGGGCCAAACGTATTCTGCAGGAGCATTAATAGTTATAGCGTGAGTAAAGTCGGATTGAGGATTCTTTATAATATGATCGCCCGGTAATTCGCGAAGGGCTTCCTCCTGTGTTAGTCCCCAACGATCTCGTAAAGGTTTTAAAAACCAGCTGAGATAGCATGCTAAAATGACCAATATGCCTTCTATCCCCTCCAGAATCTGAAGCGGCGTAAATCGCCATTTTGGTTTAGTTTTGTGATTATCTTTCATTGTAATAAATTGAAACTGTTATTGTATTAGTCCGAATGTTGGCCAATTTGATAATTTCCAAATCATTCTTGCATTGAAATTTGCTTTTCTTTGAGTGATAATGCTGTTTTGGCTGAAAGAATTTCCTTCAGCTCGGCTGAAGTAGTGGCATCGATCAGATTTAAAGCTTTGACCCTGCATAAGCGTTCCACCATCTGAATCCCAGCCAGCGTATTCGATGCGATTCCTGTGACTAAATCAGGTGTTAAATCATAGGCCTTCATAAGGCCATACACCGCATAGGGGTCGGAGGCACAAAGTATGATACATTTGATCTGATCCCGTATGGCTTCGATAGCCAGATCCCCGTTATACGGTTCTAAAGGCGAGGCTCCTATTTCAATAACGGCGACATCGGCCCTAACGCCGGCAATTTTGTTCATAATTTGCCGAAGTTTGGATCTATACTTTTCTCTTGGACAAATGGAGGAAGGTAAACCAACATCCACAAAATCAAATACCGCATCTGCTCCCACATCCCTTATAGCAAGTATATCCTTATACCGTCCGGCACCCGATAGTTTTGCCCCTACTACCTTATAACCTGCCATTTTAAAAATATTCGTCACAATTCGGGCGGAGGTGGTTTTACCGGCAGACATAGAGGTCCCTACCAGCAGCACTACCGGAGTGGTAAAGGGTAGTTCAGGGCTTTTCTCCACAAATTGATCCATATTGAGTTTTTTACCGGAACGAAACAAATGGCCCTGGTAAATCACCTCCATCATATTAGGGATGAAAACCGATTTTGAAGTCAGCTTCCCCATTAGGCCAGCAGCAGTAAGCACATTCATTTTCAGGTCCTCTCCCACTTTTTTCCAGGTTCCTGTGGCTTCGAGTGTGGCAAAGCGTTCACCCAATGCACCGATGATTCGCTCATCTCCTATAACCCCACGCATCCTTCCGCTTGGCAATTCAAGGCTAAGCACGTTACTGCCGGGATCGATTATTTTACTCATTACATAGTCGCCCAACTCCCATTGAGACCTATCGATCTGTCTAATATTGAATTCTCCGTCTTTTAGATCAGAAATTCGAGTAAGGGATGTATATATATATTTGTCCTTCATTGTACTTGTTCCTTGTCACACAACACTTCATCGGCCATAAGTAAAACACTTAATAAGGCTGTTCTTTCCACTAATTGATCGGAGATGATATGTTCATGTAGTGCATGTGCACCATCGCCGGTAGTTCCAAGACCATCGAGCGTTGCGGTATACAGGCTCGTGGTGTTTCCATCGGAACCGCCACCTGCCGATGCCTCATCGAGCTGCAATCCCAGCATTCTGGCCTGAACCTTTGCTGTTTTCCATAGCGCCCTATTTCTGTTAGTCTTTTCCATTGGTGGTCTGCCGATCCCGCCTTCAATTCGAACTTCAACCTCTGGGGAACTGGGTTTAAGATCGAAAATCCGTTTAGTAATCTTTTTACCATCGCCGTGGGTGGCTACGCGTACATCTATTACAGCACTACTTTGCGGTGCTACCACATTGGGCGATACACCTCCCTGAATCATTCCTACATTAACCGTAATACCCTTAACCGGATCATTCATGGCATAGAGGATTTGTACGAGCCTGGAGAGCTCTACAATAGCATTTATACCGCTTTCGGGGTCTAGTCCGGCATGGGCCGCCTTACCTAATACAGTAATCGTAAATCTTCCTATTCCCTTTCTGGAGGTTTTAAGCTTGCCCTTAGGACCAAGAGGAGGTTCCAGCACATAAGCCCTGTCCGAAATCCTGGCCAGACGTTCTATCATGGGCTGAGATTCACCACTCCCAATTTCCTCATCTGAGTTAATCAGCAAGACCGGGGTTAACGGCAGATCGAATTGAAGTTTGTTCAACACCTTGAGTGCAAACAACATTTGTACAAGACCGGCTTTCATATCGAAGACACCGGGACCAGTAAGTTTACCATTTTGTTTTACAATGGGCATTTTATCGAGTGTGTTCAGCGCCCAGACGGTGTCGCAGTGGCCTACCAGGAGTTGCTTTTTTTTACGCCCATCCCTTTTAGCCGGCCTCGCGTAGAGAAAACCTCCGCTGGTCTCGCCTGGCGCACGAAAAGTGAAGAAACCAAGCTGCGATAAATGGTCTGCCAATACTTCAAATATGGCATCCTGAGCTGCAGCATCGCTCGACGGAGATTCCAAAGCTACCAGTTGCATTAACAATTCTTCCATAGACAACCGCTGTTCTTTCAAATACGTAAGTATGTATTGGGCCTGTGAAGCGTTCATCTGTTTTATCTTTGAAAGTCTTTCGGATAAGGGAAATTATAGGTCTCCCGGATCGTTGCAAAACGACCATTGGCAATATACGCCAGCAAGGGATGCTCTCTGATTTGCTGAGATTCATCCTGATCAGAACTCTTTAAATAATCCTCCTGAACCAATACATTGCGCACATGTCCTGTAATAAGACTATAATCGTCAAATCCATCAATAATTTTAAAAAGCTCGCATTCGAGATAGAGATAGGCCCCATCGATCATCAGAATGTCCATCGTGGAGGCCTTAACCGTTGGCAAGGTTGCCACCACGGTATCGGATTTTGAAACCAACTCCGTGCTTGGGGTGGCGCTTAGAGAAACACTCACCAATTGTTCTGGAGTAGGAAAACTCACTGTGAACAACCCATTTTTTTCAATATTACCATAGGTACAATGCCGGGGAGTACACACAAAACCAAAGTAATTTCCAAATCCAATTGGTGTGGCCATATGTTTTGGGGCCAAATCGTCTCCTCCACTGCCTTTGGAACCGATGACCACCAGGGGGGCCACGGTATATACCCGGTCCCAAATAGGGATCTGAGGATCTAGTGAAATCAGATTTTTGGGTGTTTCGAATTCCATTTTCTGGCGTTTTGGGGATACGATTAAAAATACGAACACCTAAAAGGAACTGGAATGACTTTGATCAGTTTTGAAAGAGCGGTCAGGGTGTAGAAATGAAGGTGCGAATTAACCTAAAAAAGGAAACAGAAGGCTAAAAGTCTCCTGTTTCCAGTTCGAAGAAATCTCATAATCCATTAATCAATTCACTTAAAAATGAAACAAAATGCTCACGGCTAAGCGCGGTGATTTCTTCTTTACCGCTGCTTGTTCTCTCACGACTGCTGCAGCGGTATTTTCGTAAAAAAGGGACCGGAACAATAGCTGCTCCGGCCCCCAGAACATGCTAATTCTACCTAATGACCTCGTAGTACAACTTCTCTTTTCCAGCCGATTGCTAGGCCGGATCATCATCCATCGCTGATGTCATCCTGCATGATTAACATCCTCTTGTAATTGTGGGTAATAGATCACCCCCATCTAATTCTCCCACACTATATTATCAAAGAGCTATTTTTGAGAATATGGCCAAAAATACAACCGACATGAACGTCAAAAAATGATTTAAATCATGTTCAGTAAAAATTGTTGTGATTAACGCCAGCCTTTTTAGAGATCTTAAACAGACAGGTCATGTACGATCTGAGACATTTCGAACACCGTCTTTTTTATGTATCTTTTAATTCATGTAGAAATCGCCGTCAAAGAAGTAATATTATGGTGAAACTTTTAGACGCTGAGATTTATTCAAATATTCAAAATGAAAGGAACCCTGAAACTCGGAAAAATAGCAGGTATCAAGATCGAAGTTCACTGGACCTTTAGTCTGCTACTGATATGGATCGTATTCCTCGATATACAAAGAGGTGGAAATCTTAGTAGTTCTATATTGAATATCATCTTTATCCTGTTATTATTTGTTTGTGTGGTTTTACATGAGCTGGGACATGCCCTTACTGCCAAGAGATTCAATATCAAAACCAAAGGGATTACCCTCTTACCTATCGGAGGGGTAGCCTCCTTAGAAAAAATGCCCGAAAAACCCAAGCAAGAATTACTGGTCGCCCTTGCCGGTCCGGCGGTGAATGTGCTGATCGCCCTGTTATTACTACTTTTGGTGCCCTGGCAGGAGTATATCGCTATGGATGCCGAAAGTCTCGAACAATTATTTGTTTCACCCAGTATAAATACACTGTTACTTTACCTGCTCGTCGCCAATATTATGCTGGTGGGTTTCAACATGATCCCCGCTTTTCCCATGGATGGAGGCCGTGTGTTAAGAGCTCTTCTGGCCTTTAGTATGGATCGAAGGAAAGCCACTGAAATCGCCTCATCGCTGGGGCAGGTGATGGCGGTGATATTCTTTGTATTGGGCCTCCTATATAATCCATTCCTGGTATTGATCGCCTTATTTATTTTTATCGGCGCTTATGGAGAAAATAAAATGGTAAAGCAGTCATCCCTGGTGGCGGGTCATCTTGTTCGCGAAGCCACGCTTACCAATATTACCATATTGAATCCCGGCACCTTGCTATCCGAAATAATTGATATTCTGATCGCCGGGACGGAAAAAGATTTTATTGTAATGGAAGGCGATGAAATCAAAGGACTTTTGTACCACAAAGTTATACTACAAAATGCGAAAAACACTCATCTTACAGCCGGTGAATTGATGCAAACCCAATTTGTGGCACTTCGCGATTCGGGCGAATTGCAGGAATTTTTTAACTTGATGACTAGCCAAAAAAACCTCTTCTTCCCAGTTATCGATCTGGAAAATAAAGTCATCGGTGCAATAGATATGAGCAATGTCAGCGAATTTCTCGTTCTTAAGGCTGAAGGCGGCGCTGATCAGATACACGCCTGATCCCGGTCATTGGCAGCCGATGGTAGTTTTGATACCTTGAACAAAACTTCAATTATGAATACGGCAGAACTTCCCCTGGATTATAAACAATTTGAAAAACTGGCCGCTATAAAGCAGCCGTTTTGTGTTTCAATTTACCTGCCGATGTATAAGTCGGGAAAAGAACAGAACCAGGGACTTGGACAAGCGCAATTGAGATCTGCCCTGGAGCGGGTTGAAAAAGAATTGATCGCTCAGGGCATGTCGGGCCCCGAGGTAAAGGATTATGTTTCCCCAGTAAGGGAACTGATCACCAATCTGTCTTTCTGGAGAAATCCATCTTCAGGGGTCGCTTTATATCTGGATCGAATAAAGGGCTTTTCGATATTTAAGACGCCGATTGAATTCAACCCGTTGGTTTATGTGAACGACCACTTCTATCTGATCCCTATATTGACCTTGTTTGAGTTCGATAATCGCGTTTTTCTTTTACAGCTTAGTCAGGATTATGTAAAACTGGCCCTGGCCGATGAATACTCATTCGAGGAACTTAAGACCGAAGAGTTTATCCCTTCACAATTAGAAGAAAGTGTAGGATTTGATTATAAACAGAAAATGCTTCAGTTCCGCACGGGTCATGCGCTTCATGGAGCAGGTTCTTACCATGGCCATGGTGAAGGCAAGGATGACGATCAGAAAGAGATCTTGTCCTTCTTCAGGGAAATCGATAAAAATATCCGGAAGGTTTTGAAACCGCCCAATGCTCCTTTGGTCATTGCCTGCGTAGATGAACTATTTCCCTTATACAAAAAAGCCAATACTTATAAGAAGCTCTATCCAGAGCATATCAGCGGAGATCCCGAGTCTAAAGACAAACAAAGGCTGCTATCAGAAATTCGGCGGTTGATCCAGGCTACAAATGCGGGAATGAAGCAAGATCTTGTAGCTCGCTACAGCAATCTTATCCATACCACAAAAACGTCCCATCAAATTTCGGAAATTGTTCCGGCAGCGATCGATGGAAGGATCGAGATCTTGTTCTTGCGAAGAGAAGATGTAGTATTTGGCACCTACAATAAGAAAAATAAGTGTGTGATTTTAGATGCTGAAAGTACCCCTCATAACCAGTGCCTGATAAATCTCGCAGCGGTGCAAACCATCTTGCAAGGTGGTAAAGTCTATAATATGGAAACCGAACTGATGCCGGAAGCCAATCGGCCTCTCAACGCTTTGTTCCGTTATTAGTGCAATTCAAAACTGTAGTTACATCCCTATTATTGTAGGTTGCCTGGTCATCCGCGCCGGTAGCGATCCATTATTGAAATCGCCTCATCATCGCTTACCTGACTGAAGTATCTGTAAAACTGACCTACAGCCTGAAAGTTAGGGGGAGTAGACAGGCATATTACCTCATCGACCAAAGGTGATTTCCTGAACTTCTGAACAGCCAATTCTGGTGCCACCGGGATAGCCACCACTAATTTTGCAGGATGCTGCGCTGCTGCCAACTCTGCTGTTGCCATTACCGTATTACCGGTGGCGATCCCATCGTCTATGATGATCACGGTTTTAGCTTCAAGACTCTCCGGTATGTGGTTCTTATAATACTGATCGTATTGTTCTTTTAGAATTTTACGGACCCTTTTTGTTTCTAACTCCACATACTTTTCTGAAATCGCAAGGGTATCGCTTAAAACAACATTGTTCAAACTAACAGCACCTATTGCATATTCCTTATTGATCGGATGGCCCAATTTCTTAACAAGGGCTACATCGAGAGGAGCTCCGAGGGATTTAGCGACCTCATCAGCCACAGGTAAACCACCTCTGGGGATGGCTATTACCACCACATCACCATCTTTGTACTTGTTAAGTTCTTTGCTCAGGCGTATGCCCGCATCTGCCCTGTCGATGAACATTGTATAGATTTAATAATAACGCCTGAGTTCTTTACAGATCATTTTGTTTTCTAATGGAGTGCAATCTAACCGACCTGACTTAAACCTCGGAATGCATAAGGTGTTTCTTGTGGAAACTCATCAAGGGTATGTCTGCCTCAAGCTTCATCCTTTTTACCAGGTCCCTATGCCAAAGATTGCTGATCAGGCTATGTCCTTCGCGTTCCAGCATGATCAATATTTGTGGTTTTACCTCATCGAGATATTGGTGAAGTTCTTCCACCACATCGTCCGAAAATTTTAAATCAAAACTCAGCTTTTCAAGAGGTACTTTTTCCGTAAGCATATCCCGGAACCATTGCAATTGTTCTTCACCTGCATATTCGTCTTTAGTAGACACATGGACCAGTTTTATGTCAGCATTAATAATTTGCGCCAGACCTACTATCTTTTCAATAGCCATGATATCTGCTTCTTCGAAAGCTGTTGCATATACTAACGTTTTGATTACCGTGCTTTTAAATCCGGGAGGAATACTTAAGACCGGGTATTTCGATTTTTCGATCAATGCAGATGCCGTACTGCCCAGGAAAAGTTCCCGTACAGCAGAACTGCCTTTTGTGCCTACAAGAATAAGATCAGGATCTATCTTATCTGCCTCGGCCAGGATTCCGTTAGAGGTAATACTATTCTCCTGAATAAGCATTTTAACCCTGTCGGTTTGGGCATCCCTTCCTAAATGTTCCATGCAAAATTCTAGCAAACGGCCTTGACGATCCTTGAATGCCGCTTCTTCCAGCCGCGCATAGGCAATGCTGACAGTACTGACAAATGTGGCTGAAAGATCAAAAACATGAACCACATAGAGTTTCGCGCCCAGGGTTTTACGCAGATTATTGGCCATTTTAACTGCGGCCACAGAATTATCGGAAAAATCGGTAGCACATAATAGGGTTTTCATAGCGGCGACATTAGCGTTATAGAGGTGAAACTAGCCAAAACAATCAGCAATAAAAATGACCTTTATCATAGTTCGCGCCAAACATATATGACATTTGTCATTTCAATACAAGCCGCCAAAGGCTATTTTTAATCCAGGGCCTAATTTAAAAGAAGCATCTTGCCTCAAGAATTGACCGATTTGCTTCGTCTTGCCGGTATAGAACATGACCCTAAAAATATCTATTATGGGAGAAATTGCCACCTCGGAAAGACAAATCACCCTCTTTTACAATTCAAAATCAAAAAGAGCTAAGCAAACATTGGCTTATGCCCGTGGAGAGGGTCTGCCAATACATCTTGTGGATATTATGAAGACACCGCCTACCGGAACCCAAATTGCAGAGTTGTCCGACCGGCTGGGATTACTTGTCAAAGATCTTGTGAATCAGGAGCATCCGGAGTATAAGAAAAAGTTCGAATACCATGAGTTTTCGTCAGAAGACTGGATCAAGATGATCAGACATAATCCAGAAATAATGAAGCAACCGATTGCTATACGAGGAGATATAACCATATTAATCGAAACGCCGACGGATATTATTAGACTCTAAGTGGCAAAAATCGGTAATTGTTTACTCCTATATAATTATACGGAAGGGTTTAAACCATGAATAGAAATTATGCCTGACTTTAAAAAATTTAACATTGCCGATTGGTTTTCCTTTTACCGGATCATGGCGGTGCCTATTTTGCTTTTTTTTATTTGGATAGGGGATCAACAAGTCTTTGCCTGGCTTTTAGGTCTGAGTTATGCTACAGATGCTATTGACGGTTTTATAGCACGTAAACTTAAAATTACCAGTGCCCGGGGATCCCAACTCGATTCATATGGAGACCAGATGACCCTGGTGGTTGCCCTGATAGGTCTGGTGGTGTTTGAGACCACTTTCATGCGTGAAAACTTCCTGCTGCTTATCATAGCATTTATCCCATATTTACTTCAGATGATCATCGCCTTCAGAAAATATGGTAAAGCGACAGCTTTTCATACTTATCTGGCCAAATTATCGGCTATTGTACAGGCCGTATTCATCCTATGGATACTGTTCTTTGGCCCTGTTTATTGGTTGTTCTATGCGATGATCGCGATAGGAATCCTCGAAACAGCAGAAGAAATAGCACTGATCTTTATGTACGACAAATGGGTGGCAGGCGTAAAAGGGATTTACTGGGCCCTGCGCGATAAAAGAAGAGTGAAAAACGAAAAGTTAAAAGTTGAAAGCTGAAAATCCGGATAAGCGCAACTTTGATATGGAGCGAAAGTTGCGAGTTGGGTCTTGGAAGTTGGAATTAAATTGTGAGGAATGAAAAAGATTAACCTGAAAAAAGAATTGTCGGCATATTACAATCCCTCGAAGACCAAAGTGGCTTTTGTTGATGTTCCTGCCATGAATTTTCTGATGATCGACGGTAAGGGAGATCCAAATACATCTGTGGAGTACACTCAGGCGATAGAAGCGCTCTATTCGGTGGCCTATACTCTGAAATTTATGGTGAAAAAAGGGCCGCTTGCGATAGATTACGGCGTTATGCCGTTGGAAAGCCTTTGGTGGGTGGAAGATATGAGAGAATTCGACCCAAACAATAAAGACGAGTGGTTGTGGACCGCCAAGATCATGCAACCTGATTTTATCTCAAATGAACTGGTAGGGCAGGCGCTGGAGACCGTGAAGAACAAAAAAAACCCGGTGGCACTGCCCAAATTGAGATTTGAACAGTTTAAAGAGGGCCCTGCTGCCCAAATTATGCATATTGGCCCTTTTTCCGAAGAAGGCCCCACGATCAAAAAAGTCCACGATCATATTAGATCTAATGGATTTGAATTAAACGGAAAGCACCACGAGATCTATCTGTCTGATATCAGACGGGCAGCACCTGAGAAATGGAAAACCATTGTCAGGCAGCCATATGCCTAACAGATCGGTTTTAAGACAATATCACTCCTCAGCCTTTTTTGCTGCTTTTCTCGCCTCCTTTTCCTGTTTCTTAAAATATCCACGGGTAAGGAAACTCGATTTCATCGCTTCCATATTCTCATTAAAACGAGCCGTTCCCTCCTTTAGGTTAATAATCGTCGCATCAAGATTCTTAACAAGTATTGTATCGGTGGCCAGATAATTCAAGGTGCCTTCCCCTTCCGCGATGTCTGTGATGAGACTGTCTAATTGACGGGTTACCAAGACTATTTCTTCACTGGAAGTTTCGAGATTTACAAGGGTTTTTTTAAGCCGATTTCCAGAAATAGTATCTGTTAATAAAACTCCGGCCACACTATTCTTAAAGGCATCACCTTCTATAAATTCATTGACTTGTTTTAGGGTCGTGTTCGCATTATGGCTTGCTATCCTGAGATTTTGGATGGTATGCTCCAGATTAGAAGCCATTAAAGTGTCATTGAGCAATCTGCCGAGGGTACCCTGGCCTTGTTTTAAGGCTTCTGTGACCTGAAGCAAATCGGCGGTTAATAGGGCAGCATTTTCGCCTGTTTTATTTAAGGTGCTAAGCATATCTTCAGCACCAATGCGGCTGTAGGAGACAATGGTATCTCCCGAGCTTACCACGGGAGCCACTCCATTTCCAGGTACGATATTGACGATCATACTACCCACAAGTCCATCTGAGCCTATAGTCGTAATAGCGTCGGTTTTGACATGTTTAATGATTTGCTCCTGCAATATCATGGAAACCACAATTGTGGTGTCATTGATCATCTGGATCCGCTTCACGGTGCCGATGTTAATACCGGCATATCGCACATTATTGCCTTGTTGTAATCCGTTTACATTCCTGAATACCGCATGAATTGTAAAGGTTGAGCCGAACATATTCTGCCTGTTCCCAATTAAATAAGCAGCCACCACCAACAAGGCTGTTCCTATGATCACAAAAATGCCAAGTTTAATTTTTTCAGATGCAGATCGTTCCATATTACTACTTTTTAAAGAAGGCTTCTACCTTAGGGTCGGACATTTTCAACAATTCTTGATACGTACCTTCCGCATAATTAACCCCATCGACCAGCAGGATCATACGTTCCGAAATTACCCGTGCGCAATCCACATCGTGGGTGATGATCAGTGCAGAGGTCTGATACTTAGACTGGACAGTACGCATCAGCTCTATAATTTCCTTGGCTGTGATGGGATCAAGTCCGCTTGTTGGTTCATCATAGAGGATAATTTTCGGTTTCAGTATCAGAGTCCGGGCCAGAGCGATTCTTCGTTTCATACCCCCGGAGAGCTCTTCCGGCATAAGGTCTGCCGTATGGGCCAGACCAACATTCTCAAGTGCCTCCATGACCAAAGGCAGCGTATCAGTAATCTGTCCGAGTTTTTCCTTATGACGGCGCATTGGAAATTCGAGATTTTCCCTTACGGTCATCGAGTCGTATAAAGCGCTTCCCTGAAATAGGAAGCCGATATCGGCACGAAGCGTATCGAGGCGATCCCTGTCGAGATCCACAATTTCATTGCCCATTACGGCAATATAACCGCTATCGGGTTGCATCAATCCGACAAGACACTTGATCATCACGGATTTACCAGAGCCCGATTTTCCCATTACAACCAGATTCTCGCCCTTATGCAATTTCATGTTGAAGCCATTGAGTACGCGGTTCTCGCCAAAACTCTTGTACAGGTCACGAATCTCGATCATTAGTTCGCGATTTTCAATTTGTGTTCTCTCTTCTATGTTCTCAATTGCTTGTGTCATAGTTCATAAAAAATATCGGAGATAAATACGGCTATAAAGTCGATTATAAACAACAACATAGAGGTAAACACCACAGCCGAATTTGCTGCAAGGCCAACTCCTGCAGTTCCCTTTTTGCTATTATATCCTTTGAAACAGCCTACCAGCCCAATGGCAAAACCAAAAAAGAACGATTTGATAGTAGCCGGAACCAGGTCGCCAAAGGCAAGGGCATCGAAAACACGATTAAAATAGAGTTGAAAGGAAACATTTCCCTTAAAATTTTCCACCAGCGCCGAACCGTAAAGGGCCACAGCATCGCCAACGATAACCAGCAGCGGGAGCATCAGTGTAGCCGCCAGGATCCTGGTTACCACCAGATATTTAAAGGGGTTGGTACCCGAGACCTCCATTGCGTCGATCTGTTCGGTTACCCGCATTGAGCCCAACTCTGCCCCTATACCCGAGGCAATTCGTCCGGCGCAGACCAGTGCTGTGATCACCGGTCCGAGTTCCCTCACAATAGATATTCCCACCATATCGGGCATCCACGATTCTGCACCGAATTCGATGAGTGTAGGCCGGGATTGAAGAGTTAACACCAGTCCGATGATAAAACCAGTTACCAGTACAAGGACGAGGGATCGATTGCCCATCTGGTAGCATTGGCGTAGCAATTCCTTGAACTCAAAAGGAGGTTTTATGGCCTCTTTAAAAAAGCGGCCGGCAAAAAAAGATATTTCGCCCAACTCGATAAAAAAGTTGCGAACCCCTTTAGGTATGGTTATGATGGCATCCATATCCTTTGTTTTCAGCAATTTACCCTTCTCTCAAAGATAGTTGTATTCCCTATCTGCAGATATGACATAAGTCATGCGTAAGCCTGACTGATTTTTATCATTTTAGGTTGGGAAGCGGTGCGCTATTTTTAGAACTCATAATTAATATATGCCCTATGGAGACCAAAATTGTATATAACGAAGATCTGCACTTTGAGCACGAACAGTGGAAACGCGAACTCGACTTTTGGGAAGATGAGCTCATGACTTTCAAGCACAGACTGGAGGAGATGCTGGCAAAAAACCCGGATAAATCAATTTTAAGCAAACTCGACAATTTTGAGAACAGGTTCCGGATCCACGAACATAAAATATACGGGTTTAAACAGCGGATCTATTCGCATGAACTCAATATGGCCAGGATCACAGAAAAAGGCGAAAATGCGATCGACCGGGTGTCTTACGAGTATCATCTGGAATTCAGAAATCAGATAGAGATACAGCGGGATATGTATCACGAACTGAAAAAGGAATTCTATGAGTTTCTTACCGGTTTGATGAGGGGCTGAGAGCAGTACATTTGAAGCGTGTAGATGGCAATTGGCAGTACAAGGTAGATAAACGGTAATTTCAACATTCACTCCAAGACGACGCTGCGCTTATCAGGGTTTTGAACTTTCATCTTACCCCCTATTTAATATTAAAGTTCATGGCTATTGAGAAATTATTATAGCCCTGAAGAGTATAAGCGGTATTTAATCCCAACCTAAGGGTGAGCCCGATACTGGCCCGCAATCCGTCTACGTTGTTTTGAAAATCAAAAGGATCTGTAAACGAAAGTGGTACGAGGAGATTTTGAATATCATAGGTTCCTCTCACAAGGGTATCCTTAACAGCAGACAAATACCCAAAACCCCCATATTCGTTAAGTTTATTGAATTTGGTAGATCCGATAAGCTCAAATAGCCAGGAATCCATTTTTATGTTGATCCGCTGATTGTCGCCCAAAACCTCTCCACCGGTATGGAAATTGTAGTCGGTATACAAATGGGTAAAGGCCAATAGGCCTGAAAAGGCGACAGGCGATTGTTCCAGCGTTTTGATCCATCTGCTGAACTCGTGCTGCACCCCAACACCATAAAGGCCTAGCTCAACATTATCGACATTGATATTTGGGAATATCCTTAGTCCCACTTTTGTAGCTTTAGGCAGACCTACTTTTAGCTGTAAGAAAGCATTAGGCAGTAGGTTGGTATTTGCCAACCTGAAACCCTCGGATGTTTTCCTAAGCCCTGATATTTTGAACAATAAACAATGATGGTACTAAAAGAATAAGCAAGTTACGAACTGCTCTCATGAATGCCTTAAATTAGAAGAAGCAAAATAGTGCTAATTCAAATATGCGGCATTGGAAAACCGTCAAAAACGAAGAACTATAATATCAGTCAACTTTAAGTATCGTTTAATAAATAGAGATTTCTTCAAATTGAAATATGATTTAAACGATCAATTTAACACAGAAAATGTTATGGATTTTCCGTGTGTTTATTATTTTTAGGATTCAAACAACTTCACCTTAGCAACTGTATTATAGTCTGCATTTTTCGTTATCAAAACCATTATTATGAGAAAATTTTATCTGTTTGGGTTGCTTTTGACTTTGGCTTTCTGCATAATTTATGCTCAGGAAGAAAGCCCAAAACTGACTTTAATTACCAATGTAAATGTCTGGAATGGGACCAGTACCAGCCTGAAAAAGGCCGATGTGCTTATTGAGAACAACCTGATCAAGGAAGTGCAATCTGATATTGCCACACCTCAAGGGGCCAATACTATCGATGGAAAGGGGGGAACACTTATTCCCGGCCTGATCGACATGCATTCCCATATTGGATTAAGAGAAGGTTTGCTGCAGGGAGTATACGACATGGACGCCTATGGCATGGGCGCTTTATCGGCAGATAACTGTCGTAAATACCTCGACCAGGGATTTACCACGGCAAGAGATACGGGATCACCCACAGAAGGAATTGCGAAACTTATTAGAGAAGGGGCACTTCCCGGGCCAAGGATATATACATCTGGCGCCTGGATTTCACAAACATCGGGGCATGCAGACGTAGGTGGCTGGAATGATACCAGGAACCATAAAGACGCCATGGAGAAAAGCGAGGCAGTGATCATTGCCGATGGTGTGCCGGAAGTTCTTAAAGCAGTGAGGAGAAATCTTCGCAAAGGAGCCACCCAAATCAAAATGATGGCTGGTGGTGGAGTTTCCAGTGAATGGGATCCGATTACCGTAACACAATATTCTGTTGAGGAATATGAAGCCGCAGTAGGAGCAGCGGCCGACTGGGGAACTTATGTAACAGTTCATGCATATCATGACCGCTCTGTAAACAGGGCCATAGATGCCGGAGTGAAGTGTATTGAACATTGTTTCCTAGTATCGGAACCAACCGTGAAGAGAATGGCAGATGAAGGTGTTTCTCTTTCACTCCAGGGTTATATGAGTTATACGACATTCGCTAACCCTGAAGACATCACATTCTTTACAGATGATCAAAAAGCAAAAGCCCAACTAGTTCACGAGGGTGTGATTAACCTTACCAAATGGGCGAAGAAATATGGAGTGCACATTGTTACCGGAGGTGATATGTTTGGTACACCTTTTATAGATATGCAGGCTGAAAATATAATCGTAGAGAAAGAGCTAGGTTTTACTAATGTTGAAATTCTTATGCATTCCACGTCTAATGCGGCTATGCTGCTTCAGTCGGAAGAATGGACGGGTGGGCTCGATCCTTATAAGGGTGCAAAACTGGGAGTGATTGAGGCAGGTGCCTATGCCGATCTTATTATCATCAATGGCAGCCCGCTTGACAACATAGAGGTGCTTCGCGACTATAAAAACAATATGAAATTGATCATGAAAAACGGTGAGGTCTGGAAGAATATACTGGATAAATAATTTAAATACGGTTGTGAAGAGTATAGATCTATGAAGAAATTAAGCCTATTTGTATTATTGGGAGTCCTTGTTTTCTCATGTCAATCTACAGATCAACCTGCTAAAGACGGTTACGATGTAGTGATCCTCAATGGCCGCGTGATGGAACCTGAAACACGGCTTGAGAGTGTGATGAATGTTGGGATCAAAGATGGAATGATCACAGTAATGACGACCATGGAAATTACCGGTTGATGCTTTTGATCATGGGGTTTAATAAATATACCGGTCTTAAGTTTATATCATCTGCGCTATTACATATTCGATGAACAAAAGCACTAATTTTCGATTCATCATCGTTTGGGTTTTAGCAGTATCCGGACAATACACTTGGTCACAAAACCAGCAGGACACATTGCCCAAACTGGGAAGTTCGGATCAGGTAGATAACCGTCTGGAACTGGATCAGGCTGTAGAGGATCCTTTTTTGGAGTTTCCTTTCCTCGAGCCTTATTTCAACTTTAAAGAGAAGGTAAAATCTTCTACAGGATTAAGTTTTGCCACTGAATACAGCAGCTTGTTCGTTGGAACCAATTCAGACTTTGGTGAAGGAAGTGCTAGTAGCGGGATCTGGAAGTTCTATGGATCCTGGGATTTAGTTGGGAAAGAATCTGGCGATAGTGGGGCCTTGATCTTCAAAGTAGAACATCGTCACAGATATTCCACAATCCCGCCAAAAGGCTTGGGATTCGATATGGGCTATGTGGGCTTTATTTCCCCTCCATTCAGCGATGATGGCTGGCGGGCAACCAACCTCTACTGGCGCCAACGATTTTATGAGGGCAGACTTGCTTTGGTAGCAGGTTTTCTTGATGTTACAGATTTCTTTGATGTTTATGCGCTGGCCAGTCCATGGTTGCACTTTTCCAATTTTGCTTTCTCAACCGGTGTCGCAGCAGTGAATGTTCCTAATGATGGCTATCTGGGCCTCGCCATGGGCGCCTGGCTCACCAACAAAGTCTATCTGATCGCAGGTTTTGGTGATATCAATTCCGACCCTACTAATATCTTAAATGGTTTTGATACTTTTTTTAATACCAAAGAATATTTTAAGCATGTTGAAATTGGGGTAACCTCAGCCAAGGAGTACATGTTTCTCGATAATATACATCTGAGTTTCTGGCAGCGAGATGCAACCTCGGCCACAGGCGATCCAAATGGATGGGGCCTGGTATTCTCGGCAACCAAATATATCAATGAGACGTATTTACCATTTGTGCGTTATGCTCATACCAAAGATGCAGGGAGCTTATTGCAAAATTCCCTATCACTCGGCCTGGGATATCAATCTGTGCCGGGTAGTCATTTGGCAGCAATCGCTTTTAACTGGGGTGAGGTCAATGAAACCACTTTTGGCATCACCGATGATCAGTATAGCTGGGAAATTTTTTACCGCATGCAGCTGTCCTCCAAAATAGCGATCACACCGGATGTGCAATTCCTGATCAATCCCGCTTTAAATCCGGAGCAGAATTCTCTTTTTCTTTATAGCCTTAGAATAAGAATAGTGCTTTGATAGTCGCGTCATTCATTTGGCTGTAACTTTTTTACCAATTTGCCCACAGTAAGTCCCTGAACAATTATTGAAAAGATAACCACCACATAGGTGATGACAAGAAATAGGTCGCGATTCATCTCCTGGGACAATCCTAATGCCAGGGCTATAGATATGGCTCCTCTGAGCCCGCCCCAGGTCATAAGCAGGCCCGTATTCGGTACGAATTGCAAACGTTTTCTAAAAAACAGTACCGGCAGGATAACCGAGGCATAACGACATAACAGAGCTACGGGGATCATAAGAAGTCCGGCGATCAAATACCCATGTTCAAAGTCGAGCACCAGAATTTCCATCCCGATAAGTACAAACAAAATGGTATTGAGTAAAATATCGATCAATTCCCAAAACTTGTCCACGTAATTCTCAGTCTCACCTGTCATGGCCTCCTCACGGGATTTTTGTCCGCCTATCATCAAACCAGCCACAACCATAGCCAGCGGAGCAGAGACATGTAAGTATTGGGCCAGTACCGTACCACTCATCACTGCAGCAAGGGTAATGATCACCTCAATATCGTAGTCGTTGATGGAACGCATCATCCGGAAAGTTATCCAGCCAAGAATCCCCCCCAGCAATAATCCTCCAAAAACTTCCTCGGCAAATAGTGTAAAAATATCGCCCCATACAATTCCGTCTCCAGGATTGCTAGCTAAACCAAAAATGGTAAGGAAGATCACTACTCCTACCCCATCATTAAACAAGGATTCGCCTACAATCTTGATCTCTAGTTTTTTGGGAACGCCGGCTTTTTTTAAGATCCCCAGAACAGCAATAGGATCTGTAGGAGATATAAGCGCACCGAAGAGTAAACAATAAATAAACTTTGTTCCCAGGTCCAGAACCTGCAAAACATAATATGTTCCGGTCCCAATTAAAAAAGTAGATACCAATACCCCAAAAGTAGCTAAGACCAATACCGGCCAGCGTTGTTCACGCAGCTTTTGGACGTCGGTATGTAAGGCTCCGGCAAATAGCAGGAAACTCAACATAATATCCAATAATATCTTCCGGAAATCTATATGAGTGATGATATAGCGTTCGGCTTCCAATAACGTATCATCGATATAGCTAAGGCCGAAAACCACGAGGGTAAACACAATGGTAATGATGGTGAGCCCTATTGTAGTAGGCAGCTTTATAAACCGTGCATTTACATAACCGAACAGGGCCGATAGCAGTACCAATACACTGGCAATGACGAAATAATCCATAGGACGCTAATATATTTAATTTCAATCGATCTGGATGGATTCTAGATTTGAAAGGTCTTCAGTGATAAAATTAGTGGTTATAAGAGAATCTCACTATATTGATAGATCATTGTAATTCTGTTCGAACGGTAACTACCAAGCTTTTAACCGATGAAAATCTTTTTTACATTTCTATTTACCAT
Organism: Flavobacteriaceae bacterium; assembly: GCA_965212205.1. Taxonomy (GTDB): domain Bacteria; phylum Bacteroidota; class Bacteroidia; order Flavobacteriales; family Flavobacteriaceae; genus JAHEJJ01. The sequence goes on along the minus strand of CBDBUX010000011.1, from coordinate 98,314 downwards.
TACCCTTCTGGGCTCGGCCATTGCACAGATCACCAACCAAAACTTTAATGAGGAAGGAGACCGCAAAGACTGGAGTTATAGCTTTACACCTTACGCCTTGCTGGCATCACAATCGACCACCGTTGGCGGAGAGCAGATCCGACAATCTTTTGGTGATCTGGCGTCACTCACCAACGCAGGCTTTCAATTTGTGGCCAGTGTTAGATATAAACGGTTTGGTATCTCTGTAGATGGAACCTTTGCCACTTTAGGAAAAGATCTCACCGAAGAGCCTATCCTGGTGAATTTTGAACTTAAGCAGCGAATTATAGACGTAAAAGCTTCGTATGTACTATACGAAACCTTTCAAATGGAAGACAATCGGGTAATCGATGGTTGGTCTATCGAAGCATTGGGTGGTGCAAAATATTGGGTAAACGATATTGGGGTAGATTTTACACTGGCCATCGACGGCACTCCAATTTTTGAGGATATGATCAATCAAAGACAAAAGTGGTGGGATATGATGCTGGGAGTCCGAACCACCATAAGCTTGTCGAGGGCGGTACTTCTGGGTGCATCTCTAAAATTTGGCGGATTTGGAATCGGAAACTCCTCTAAATTAGCCTACGATTTCACCTATTTAAATGCCTTTAGAGTATCGCGTCTGATCACCATCAATGCAGGATTTCGTAACTTCAGATATCGACGGGAAGACGTTAACAATGGCGAAACGCTGAGTACCAGGGTGAATGTTCTCGGACCTTTTCTGGGTGTCTCATTTATTTTTAATTAACTCATATGACCAAAATCACCACCACCTTTTATGGAACCCGTGGTTCGATTCCTATTTGCGATCCTGACTATTTCGAATTCGGCGGAAATACCACTTGTATTTCCTTTCACAGACACGACACAGGAAGCATTGGGATACTGGATGCCGGTACAGGAATCAGGGCTTTGGGGAAGCACATTAACAATGAATTCTCCGAGCAAAAGGAGATCGGGATCTTTTTCAGCCATTTTCATTGGGATCATATCCAGGGACTGCCATTTTTTGATCCTGCTTATAATCCTAATCGGGTTATAAATATCGGTGCGTTAGGAGAAGGAGGTAAATTCACAGATCTGCGGACCATATTTAAAAACCTGATGCTGGAGGAATATTTCCCAATACAGCTCGATAATATGGGTGCACAGTTCAATTTTAACTTCACAGAGACCGATGTTCTGGAGGAAGAAGACGTGATACTCAAGGCGGTTAAACAAAACCATCCTGGTGGTTCCTGGGGGTACCGTATAGAAGTAGATAACCGGATTATCGTTATTTGCACCGATCTGGAACATGGCGATGAAATCAATTCTGATATTGTAGAATTTGCACGTGGTGCCGATCTCTTGATACATGAGGCCCAATACACCGATGAAGAGTTACTTACACATAAAGGTTGGGGCCACAGCAGTTTTAATCAGGCTATCGAGGTAGCTGAAAGGGCGGGGGCTAAAATGCTGGCCATGACCCATCACGACCCGGATCATGATGATGAGTTCCTAAGAAAAATCGAAAAGCAGTGTCAGGATCGATTTAAGGATTGTGTGCTGGCCCGAGAGGGTATGTCAATTGAAGTATAATGACAGGTAATCAGATTCTGAACTATTGAATCCTATCGCGCTAAATAAATAATATAGCGTTGAAATCACACACCTAAAAGCCCTTAATTCCATACATATATTTATTAGTTTATAATCATTAGATTTAAAGATTTAAAGAAATGGACAATGCCTAAAAATATAGGATTACTACTACTATTTATTTTCGGTCTTCTCATTCAAAATATCTACGCTAAAAAGTGGGTGTCGGATATAAAGCCATTAAACGGAATACTTACTAACAGTCAGGAGCTGCCTTCGGAAACGCCCGATAGCACGGTGGTAGAGGAATATAGTCTTTCGGAGATTGTACAGAAAGCCAATGACGATTTAATTACTGTAGAAGATTTCGCTAATCGTATCTCTGACACCACTTTGATCAACGAATTAGCGCTTAAACTGGCTGAGGTACAGGATCAGTATGAATTGCTTTCCGATGATTCACGAAACACTAATCTTGAACGACTGACCTACAGAGAATTAGACAATCTCAATAAAACGTGGGGACAACAGAAAAACAGTATTGAGTCGTTAATATCCGATTATGGCAATACTCTTGATCAATTCGACGAAGAATCCCAAAGATTATCGGACATGAGAACATTTTGGGAGCAATATTTGCAAGATAATGTTAGTCGGGAGCACAATACTGCTTTAATTGAGAAGATCAGGACCATTTCACAAAAAGTCGGCGAAATCAATCCGCTTTACGAAGCCAGGTTCGGTACACTGCTCGATGCATTGAACAGCTTAAATAGGCTCGATTCCAAGGTCTCAAATCGTATAGAGAAAATAGAAGTACAGTTGAGCGGCTTAGACAATCTCCTGGAGAGAAGCAGTCCCCCTTTATGGACCTCATTGCGCAATTTTAACTTTTCAGGCACCGGATCTGAATTCTCACGCGGCCTTAAAAGGACCGGGATCGACCTATCAAATGCTTTTAAGTTTTTTATTGGCACCCATTTCCTGGTGGTATTAATGATTCTGGTGTTTTATATCCTGACGATAAGGACAAGGGATCAGCCAGAAAACTATAGGGTAGATTACACACTCTTTCCACCAAACCTCAAGGATGTTTTCCAATTTCCATTGGCGAGTACCCTTGTAATGACATTTATTTTTGCCTATTACCTTTATGCCCAGCTACCTACCATATTTCTTGATCTTTTGGGATTCATTGTAATCGGTGCATTATATGTGGTTGCAAAATTGGTGTTCGGGAAATTGCTGATCAAGTATATTCGCGTCTTGATCGTTTGCTGGCTTGCGATCAAGTTCGTCGATATCGTTTCCTTCCAAAGTCTCTCGGGCCGTACCATATTATTGCTTTTCAATGTCTACCTCATCTATTGGCTCAATAATTTGCGCAAAGAACACAAGCTATTGGACCATTTCAAGGGCACAAAGTTTGGCGGGAAAGTGGTCGATCTTTCCCTCGTAATAGTACTATTAACGGTCGGGTTAAGCTTTGTATTAAATATTCTCGGCTATATTACCCTCGCCTATACATTGAGCTCTATTGTTGTTAAGCTCTCTTTGCTTTCCCTCTACCTCTATTTATGGAGACATATTATGATCTTATTTATCGCCATGCGTATGGAAGGTAAGTATTTCAGTTCTAAGCCTTTTATTTATGAGAACAAAGTGAAGTTACTTGGTTTTTTAAATAAGCTTGTCAATCTATTTGCCTATGTTGTATTTATACTCAGTGTTTTAACCCTAACGAATGTCTCTATCCTGGTATTCGAGGAATTTTGGGAATTACTCAACACACCAATTCCAATTGGGTCTCTCAGTTTTACGGCCTGGAGTATTATTCTCTTCGTTCTGATCATTTGGCTGGCCATGCTGATCTCAACGATCATCCAAACGGTATTAAGAGAAGAAGTGCTTCTTCGTGCCGATTTAGACAGGGGGCTTCCCGATACCATTTCTATGTTGGTGAGGTATGTAATTATCGCCATTGGCTTTTTTGTGGCCGTTACCTCATTGGGGTTAAAGCTCGATCAGTTAGCTATTATTTTTGGTGCTTTTAGCGTGGGTATAGGCTTCGGACTACAGAATATATTTAACAATCTGGTTTCGGGACTCATACTGATCTTTGAAAGGCCGATTCGTATAGACGATACCATTGAAATTAATAATATGGTAGGCAATGTGAGCAGTATTGGAATTCGCTCCAGCAGCGTTAGGACGTTCGAAGGGGCAGAGGTAATTGTACCCAACGGTCACCTTATTTCCAACGAAGTCATCAACTGGACACTTTCCGACAAGAACAGGAGAATTGAAATCATTGTTGGCGTAGCCTACGGCAGTGATATACACAAGGTTTTGCGCTTATTAAAGAGTGTGCTGGAATCCAATAATAACGTGATTCGAAACCCTCAACCCCTGGTAATCTTTGAAGAATTTGGCGATAGTTCTTTAAATTTTAGGCTTTTGTTCTGGACGGATAATAATAGTGAATGGTTACGGATAAAGAGCGAAATCTTATTTGAGATCAATGATGTTTTTGTGGCAGAAAATATAGAAATTCCTTTCCCACAGCGCGATCTAAACATAAAGTCCTTTCTAAAACCAGGTGGGGAATCAAAAGAAAATTAATTCCAACCTGAAGAAATTTAGAACCACCTAACAAATCAAGAACCATTAATCATGGAATTAATAGATAATCTTCTTAACTATCTAAGAAAAAACAAAGAACCAAACAACGAAAAAGCTCCGGAAGGGCTTTGCCCGAATTGCTGGGGCCGACAGGAATACGGTGGTAACTTTTATAAGGCGGTTAAAAACCACGGCCTGGATGTTAATACCAAACAACCTGAAATTGGGTGGATAAAAGACTATGCAGAAAAACACTTAAAGGGCATTCGGTTAGAAGCCAGGGATGATTCTGTGGCCTGTCCGTCTTGTAAAATAAGTTACAGGAAGCAATAGAATATCATAAAAAGAGCTATATGAAAACAATCTGGAGATTTATAAAAACGACGGTTACAGGAGGGTTACTTTTTCTGGTACCGGTAGTGGTGCTTATCGTTGTTCTGATGCAGGCATTCGGGCTGATGCTTCAAGTGGCAGAACCCCTTGAAGATCTATTCCCTATAGACAATAATTGGGGGTGTAGCTCTGGCCAATATTATTGTTGTACTGTTTATTCTATTGATCTCTTTTATCGCCGGCCTATTCGCCTCAAAAAGGATTTTCAGCAATTTTCAGGATTATATTGAGCGCAAGATCCTGCTAAAAATTCCAGGTTACGGTTTTGTAAAAGGGATGACCAACAGCATGAAAATGAGTGTGGAAGCCTCCAAAAATTTTGTGCCTGTACTTGTCCGTATTGCCGATTTTGAACAGATGGGATTTGAGATCGAGCGATCATCAAAGGGCAAGGTAGTGGTATATCTTCCGGGTGCGCCCAACCCCTGGTCCGGACACATTATTTATGCCGAATCGGATAAGATCAAGCTCATTGACATTAGCGTCTCCGATGCCATGGCCCAGATGGAACAATTGGGGATAGGATCCTCAGCGATGTTCGATTGATGACTGCATTGGGTGCTGCTATAAATTATTCTTTCTTTTTCGGAGGTTGAGGATGGGTCACTATCCCGTCGTAGAACACTTCGCATTTAACCCCTAACGCTCCTTTTACCACATTAGTGACCGGGGCAAGAAGGGTTTTCAAAAATTTAACCTTACTATATTCGGGTTCACCGGAACTACCGTAAATCCGCTGGTCGAAAATAGCACAGCCTTTGTTGTTCAAAATTCCGATTGAAATATCCAGGCTATCGGTGTTCATATTTAACCAGCCCTGCGCCGCTACTCTATTTTTTAAAGTGGCAAAAGCCACATCATCTGCGATGATCTTGCCGGTATCCAAGCTCCACTTGGATGAAAACTTACTGATCTGAGTGGAATCGTTCGTATCTGCCGTTAATAATGACACATAACTACTGCCTTTACTATAAACGATTCCAGCAGGACCAGCCAGTACAACTGCGCCGATATCTACCAAATTAAACGACTGGCTTCTTTCAAAGCTTTTAATCACTTCATCGAGATTAAGTCCCTGGAGCATTAGACTATCACCTACAACATAAATAGCCCCAGAAAGACTCGACGTAATACTCTCCACATCTAATCCGGTGGCGTCCAGATCGATCATAATATCCACAGAGCCCTTTAAAAGCTCTTCACTGTTAAATGCAGCCAGGAAATCTTCTAAAGGAAGATCATTGATGGTGTAATCGAGCTCGAGCTTCGGGGGATCCTCATAGGGAAAAATCTTAATAGTCCCTTCTTCACCTTCTCCTAACTGGTCGTGAAAACTAGGGGAGATAGCGATTATTCCATTTTTAATATTCACCTTAAGTCCAAGCGAATCGGACTGAAAGAAAGGGCTTTTGAGATCTTTAAAAAAAAGCTGGTTAGTGGCATCTAAAGTCGCCAGTACATCTTTAGTTGTTTCGCCTTCATAGGATATATTTGCGGTGCTATATTCGAGCCTCCCTGCACTGATAGTATCTTCAGCTGTATAAACAAAATCATCTACTTTCAGAGAAGCCCTATGAATAAGTTTATTATTTTCACGACCGTAGGGTAAAACTATATTTCCACGATAATCACCACTAATCCAGGCATTGGTAAGACCTGGTATACTATCTTCTCCGGATTCTAATAATTGGGCTAGATTAATCCCATCGGTTTTCAGAGACATTGCCATGGAATCTCTTTTACCCACCCGCTCGATAAATCTGAATTCTGCGTCCGAAATCCCACCGTCTGACAATAGCTTGAAATTTGTAAAGTCAAGGAAAAATTCCTTGTCATTTTCATACATATTGAATTCGCCTTCACGAAGACGAACATAGTCCAGTAGTGAATCTACGCTTGCCGAGACCTCGTGTATTTGAAACTCCATTTCCGGCACTCTTCTAAAGCTATTTAACCTTTTTCGGCTGGTTGCCATCCCCACATCTACGTAAACGTCTCTGATCAAGTAGGGAAAGGCCGAAGCAGTATTGGGCAACGCCCTAAACAGATAAGGAAAGTCGAAAAGGTCTGACTTAATTTTAAGGTCTGCATTGACCAGGGTGTCCGATTGAAAAACAAAGTTCGAAAACTTGCGAACTACACCGTCGACCACCAGTTCGGAATCGCCCGATATTATTCTCAATGTATCTATTTTTAAAGAATCTATATGGCCCGATATTCCTCCATCGAGGACGTCTATATCTACTACTCCAGGTATTTCGAATCCTACACTGTCTAATTCCAGATTAAATTCTTCCGGAACAAGATCTTTGCTGATCGCCTCCTTGGTTAAGGCCCCAAGGTAACTGTCCTGAATAGTGACTCTGCCACTCAGATCGTTTACCGGACCCAGATCGATAATCTTTCCCAGGTTATCCAGTCGAAAACTCGCATCCAGATTATACCATAGCATAGGGTTTTAAAATTTTTGAGGTGTGAGGCCATGCGTATATAACCTGTCGGGAGGCGCGCATGCAAAGTGTCGACAACAATCACGGCTTTAGAAAAATCCTGATCCACACCGGAATTAAACTGTCCCCACTATATTCAGGTCCCGGATATAATCCCCGGTTTTTGGAATTTCTACAGTCATGTTGGTCCGCACCAAACAGGCAATTAATTTCAGGGATCTGGCCTGTATACGGAACCCTTTAGCGGTGCCCTTGATAGGTATAACTGACCACTCTTTAAATTATTTATTCCCTCGGAGGTTAGAAAGCGTTTTGTAAAAACCATGTCCTTATCGTTGGCTTCAAAGCTTAGATCGATCATCCCCTGCTCCTTAAAATCAACACTGCCCTGAGTATTAAAAACGGTTCTTTTAAACTCTATATCACTCTGATCTACAGATAGAAATTCCTCCCCTCGATCGTAGTATAGATCAAGGTTCGTCTGGAGTTCCTCATCATTGATTATAAACCCCTTGTCAAGCGCCAATTGATCGATTCTAAAAGACGCTTCCAATTCACAGGCAATGGTATCTTTTACATACTTAAACGAAGCCCGGGATTCAACAATAGTAAGTTCCTGTATTGGTTCGTTGAGAGTTAGTTCTGCAGATACACTGATATTTTTGAGTACCAGTCGTTCAATATCCAGTTCTAGTGGATTCGTTTCAGATTGATCTGACGGCTTTGTACTATCGGATTTCGGTTTCTCCTCAACAGGAGATGTGGTCTCTTTTGGCGGGATCGGAATACTATCGGAGCTTTTTTTAGAAACTTTCGCTGGTTTTGGTTCTTGCAGAGCTTTTTCAATATTCAGTACACCATTCTCATCTACTTTGATATTTATAGTTCCATTGATAGCGCTTACACGTTCAACTTCTACACGAGAACGCATTAGCTTGATCACATCGAAGGATATGTATAACTGGCCGATATCCAATAAAGGGTCTTCATTTTTTTTCCTATCGGGTTTCTTCGTCTTAAAGAGTTGGGTTTCCCTCAGACTGAGGGAAACATACGGGAAATGGACAAAGGGATTGATATCCACTTGCGCCACCTGAATCTCTCCTGAGGCTCGTGAATTAATGTCGAGCAGCAAATCTTTCGCGATAGAGTCCTTATTGATGTAGAGGTATGTAAATGCGATCAAAATAAGGCCAATCACGACCAGTAGTCCGCGCAGTACCCATTTCCAAATGCCCTTTTTTTTACTGCTCAAAATCTAAGTATTCCTATGGCTAAATGTACGAGATTTTAAAATACTGCCAAGTTTTGGAATGTCCCATTTGGATTTCTATTTTTCATTATGAGATTATTACTTAGTTCTATATCAGTATTTGATTTGAATTTACTTACCGCTTGTTTTTTGCAGTGTTCAGGTGTATTTTGATATTGCGGGGAGGTGGCGTTTAGCCCCCATATAGTTCAATAGCCCTAAGTCTAAGTAGTAAAATCAAAGACAATATCAATGGCTCTAGTACTGATTGATTTATGCAGCGATCAGGTTTATCTTAATACTATGGGGAGGGGGCATTTGCCCCCGGTGAACTCACCGCCTTTCTTCGTTACTAAATTAACAGCTTTGATACCCCGGGGCTCTATTTATTCTTTGAGAACCCGATACACAGATGACTCGCCTTCTATCTCCAGTATTAGATATATTATTCCCGAACGATAAGTAGAAACATCGAGTTGGACCTCATAATAGAGGTTTTTAGGATAGTCTCTTTGATCCAAAAGCATCCCAACCTCATTATAAATTTTAACGCTGAAAGCTACGGGTTCCGATCCCACATTTAAGGTAACAAAATCCTTCACCGGATTGGGATAGATACGCGATCCCAAATTTTCATCAACAGGTTCACTACTAAAAACTGAAGAATCTATCCCTAAATTGTTAGAACAAGGATCGGCATTAGAACCATTAGGAGATTTGAAAGCACTATTACAACCCGGTGTTTTCACCTGCCATTGAATACTATTACCATCTGTATAAACTTCAAAAATATGATCTCCCGGCAGGAATAATTCGGGTGGATTTCCAATAACCATAGCGTTCCCTTTAAATTTATTATTGTTTCCTAAAGGTATATAGATAGGAATATCGAGCCTGTTGGTATAGGTAAACGTTAACTTGGTCGTTATTTCCGGGTTGCCCGGAATACTGGCCGGCGACTTGCATAGGTCAGAAGCCTTTATCCTGTCGTTACACCCCACAGAGGGATTGACGAAAAGTCGGCCAGGTACCTGACTGATATCATAATAATCGTAACCGATCAGGGTAGATAAATCTGCAAATACATCATATTCACCAGCCTCCAGTGCTCCGGAAACAGGGGTCCCATCCAATTTAAAGATCTGGAAACTGTTAATAGTCGGTATCGGATCACCGCATACCAAGCCAAATGCATTTACACCAAAATTATTTGGCGTTACATCGCCCTCAGCAATGAAGGTTGAGCCAATCTCAAGGGTCAAAGTTGTGTTTTGAACAGTCAATGCTGCATCCTCATAAACCACGTTATAATTATCCGGTTGGATCTGCGGGCTCACCGATATAATATCAGTTGCTGTACAACCATCGGAAGGACTAAAAGCAATTGTACCGAAAATATCATCCAGGGTTTCCCCAAACGGTAATTCCAATGGTGAGCTGGACACTTCGAAGTTAAAAGGACCCGAAACACCATATGTGATTTCGGCATCCAAAGCCGTTATTGTAAGATCGAACTTATTCACCGTTAACAGGCCTGAATTATTGAACGTAATGTTGTAATTAGAAGATGTATTATTACCACCTGCACTAATTACATAAGGACTATTGGCCACACCACATATTTCACAATCAACCGAATATTGAATCCCTTCCGGAAATACATCAACTTCGGTATCATTGAACTGCAGGCCTTCCAATACTCCTCTTAATTCGGGCACATCATCACCATAAGTAATAGTCGTATCCTGAGTGGTTACCATAAGCTCTGCCGGTAATATCTCCAACTCTTTGGGTTGGGTATAGACCTCAAAATTCGAGTCTAATATAATTCCCGGCAGACAGTATTGGGTACCTACATCCAGTCCGGTTATTACATTTACCGGTTTAACATCCACAGGTGTGGTATCCTCCGGATCATCAGGTACATCTGCCTGATTCAATACCACCAATACGTTGTCAAATGCATCTATGATGGGATCAGCTTCATTATTGGTCAATGGAACTCCGTTGACAAAACTGATGCCATTTACAAAGCTAATACCGTTCACAAAACTGATGCCATTTACAAAACTGATACCGTTCACCAGCGAAAGGCCATTGACGAATGAAATCCCATTTACAAATGAAAGGCCATTCACAAGGGAAAGGCCGTTCACCAACGAAATTCCATTGGTAATTGTCGAAGAAGTACCGTTCTCGATATTATCGAGTGAAAACAAATCCGCACCGAATTCTATGATCTTCTCATTACCGGTACCATTGACCAGTGAAATACCATTCTCAAGTGCAGTTGGTGCCTGCTGTACGGTTGATTCCGATACAAAAAATGAGGTATTGACCAGTGAGATCCCATTAATAGTGGGTTCTCCATTAACAAAAGATATCCCATTGACAAGGGAAAGCCCATTTACAAGAGATAGTCCATTTACAAAAGAGAGACCGTTGACATGGTTTTCGGCAAATTGACTCGATACAATTGGATCGATCTCGGCAGGGGTACCCCCCGGATCTCCAAAAACATAATCGAATGCAATCTCGGGCAATGGATCACCATAAACAATTGGATCCACACTTTGTGGTGTGATGGTTACCGGCATGGGATCTATCGTAAGCACCCCCGGTTCTGTTATAAAATTATATAGTTCTAAAAGCCCTACTTCCACATCGGTAAGAACTAAATTGATGGCATAAATGCCGACTATTGAAGTGCTAATCGCTTCGGTGGTGATACCTATGGCCGGCATTAACAGATCTATTTCATCCTGCGAAAGTGGTGTGCCCGAATCCACAATTGTTGTGGTATAAGCAAACTCAGCATTGCTTTCACCATATCTGCGAACCTGATCATCAGGTTTAATCAATACATCGAGGATCACAGGATCCTGAAAGGTTAGTGTATCCGATTCACCGCCATCTGATCCATTGGTTATCGGACCTGGTGGTGTAAACACAAAAATGGGAGGGTTTCCAATGAATTCAGGAATATTTGTAACCAGTGTACTGTCATTTATAAACACAGTTTCCAGTGCCTCGCCTCTGAAGATTACGGTAGACTCATCGTTAAAATAATCACCTTCCAAAATCAAGTCGAAGGCAATTTCACCGGGACTGTAAATTGTGGTGTCCAGATTGGCCAAATTCAGTTGTTGAAGATTTGGAGATGGATTTGAAAATGATCCGATTACCTTATCGGCAGAGACAAAACCATAGCCATTCTCAAAATCGAAGCCTGGCGTTCCCATATCCGTGGCATTGTTGATCAATAAATTTCGGATACTTAATGAGTCTACAACATTTAATGAATCTACGCCAAAATTGCCCTTTGCCTCTTTAACCAAGGCAGCAAGAGCCGCTGCATGAGGTGCAGAAGCCGATGTTCCGAAGAAATTCGGAAAGGCATTACCTTCGTAATTGGGAGCTCCTAATTCTACTGAAGTATCCCCGCCTGTTGGAGACATAATTAAAGGTTTGTTTCTCACCTGGCCATCCGTGGTGGTCCCTCCGCGTGAAGAAGATCCCTGGGCGGTAAGAACACCTCCAAAATTTGGTGTATTGTCATATCGTACAGCACCAACAGTTATAGTACTCTCGGCGTTGGCATGGCCAACAATAGTAGAAGAATTAACGCCTGGTACGGCGTTAAACTGGCCGTCATCGCCAGCACGGAATACAACATATTTGAATTTTAATGGCATGCCATCACCACTGGCCCTTTCTATAAAAATATTTGCTGTAGTTGGGTTGATCACGATAAACGGAATAATCTCAACCGGGTCTGCACCCAGGTTATCCCGATTAAAACCATATAATATATTTCCCTGATTGTCGGCAAGATAAATATCCAGATCATTCTGTGCACCAGTTGTTGACCCCAGAGAATAAAAATCATCATCCCATTGCAATGCGATGATATACTGTCCGGTTCCTAATGTCAGATTTTGCAGAAAATCACCACCACCAAAGTCGTGCCTATTTTGGAAGGGCGCTGGTGCCGGAGTGAAGGTGGCTTCATAGGAACGGATTCCGAAATTACCTGCTGAACTAAAATAATTCACCCCTGAAGTTGAGGCTGCATCAACCGCTTGGGCCACTATTCCATCTGTGAAAAAGGGAGCTTTCATATAGGTGAGGTCGTCCACAATAAAATCGCATCCCAGGGCATCAAGCTCGGCGATTCCAGCTGCCATATTCCCTTCGGACACATAACCTGTCCTAAAATACAGTTCCGCGTCTGGAGCCACATCGTGTACTATTTGTAACATGGCCCTTCCCTCATCACTTGCCGGTCCATAGGGATAGTCCTGAACTACATTAACAGGATTCGAGGAACCCGGCAGATCGCCATTATTGATATCGGTCTGTACAGCCGGACTAGTCCCTGAGATAACACCACTCTTCCGGTCATAACTATCTGATATAACTCCTATTTTGATTCCCTGACCTGAGACATTCCAGCCAAGCCTGGCAATGATTGAGTTTTGGGCAAAATCACCCTGACTGTCGATTAGCCCTGTATTTGGAATGGGAGGTGACACCTCATAAACCTGATTGATTAGATCTGAACGTTCATTCAGCGCCAAAAGATCATCAATAGGGAAGAATACGGTGATAACACGCTCATCGTCGACAGGGTTGTAGACATCTGCTATAAAATCATTCGTGCTAATACCAAAAGTAGATAGCAGGGCAACCACGGCATTATAACTTCCGTTGTTGACCACAATTTCAATCAGGACCTGATTATTACCCCTTATCTGGTAGATAAATTCGTTAAACCCATCAACAGGATCAAAGGTCGTGCCCAATGAAAAAAGGGCCGATCCGATAATACCATCAAACTTTGAATTGGGCGGATAACCCGGAAGGATATCACAATTAGTTACTACACATTCGCAAACTGCGTCCACTTCCTCTTCGGTGCTTACCGACCCTGGTAATCCACTACCATTATTTGGGTAAAAGTATACCACATCCTGACTCCAACTACCATTATTGTTTATGTTTCCCGACAGTACCTTTACGCCACCATTACCATTTAGCGATCCGTTATTGTTAAAATTTCCAGAGGACAAGGTGATACAAGAATTCGATACGAAAATGTCGTCATCATTCACAATATTCCCATCCTTGGTTAACAGAGCATTATTTAGGGTTATAGTACCTTGATTTTTCAAAATACCTGGGCCAATCGAGATTTGTCCTGTATTCAATGTGAGTGTTCCACCTGAATTAAGATTTAAATTACTGGTAATGATTAATACCGCATTATTGCCAATATTTAGTACTGCATTATTGCCCAGTTTAATTGGCTGGTTAACGCTATAGGTTATGTTATGATTAATAGTAATAGTCGTGTTCTTGACATCATTTACAGGAACTGGTTTGGCGTTGCACGGTCCTCCCTGGCATGTCCATGCCGCAGGATCCATCCAGTCTTCCGAAAGTCCGGTGGTGGTATAGTCTTGTGAATAAATTGAAAAAGATCCTAGCATTAGTATCAAAAGGACTGATACCCAATCCTTGTTATACCCGTTTAGAATTGATTTCCTATACGACCTTTTTGCCCCTTGTAATTTCATATAATATATTGTTGTTGAGCGATCACAGCCAACGCTCAGATTCAATTCCAGTCTTCTGACAACGGTAATTTGGGGTATAAAATGGGGATAGTGAGAAAAATTCTCAGAACGAGATGGTGCCGTTTGTATAGAATAACACCAAACCTGTTATTTAAATGTAACCAATCTGAGCATAACTACAAATAAATATGGTTCTAAGACGCATTTTTAGGTCAATAAAAAAGGATACCAGACTAATTCATATGTCTTTTCTCACAAAACTGGGCGATTAAGGAGTAAGGAAGGTTTGTTTAACCAGCCGGAAGCAAGGTCAGGTGACGCTCAGGAACGGTTGTTTTTTAGTTCAGACAGCTTTTTCTGTTTCGTGGCAGCCCGGTTTTCAAGAGCAAGGCTTAAATGATATTGATGGTTTTCCAAAAAATTGATTTGCAATTCCAGCCATTGCTCATCGCTGTTTACCACCCCGTAATGGAGAAACTCCTTGTACAAATTGTTACTAAGTTCGTCGTAGTCATCTCGCCCAAGGTAATCCAGATCGGCATCAGCAAGGATTTCTTCGTAGAAATTTTCGGGCCTTTGAGGTACCTTGGTAGCGCGGATCATACCATTAATCAATTCAATATCTTCCTCGCTATATGATCCGTTGAGTTTTGGTCTTAGTTCTTTAATACTTCTTTCCTCATGCTCCTCAGGAGAGAATATATACCCATAATCATGACTAATTGCCGCAATTCTGATAAGCCTGGCTTTATCATCCGGAATCTTATATTCTTTGATATAATGATCGCATACATTGGCCACATCAATTATGTGTTCGATCGTATGATAGGTAAGGTGACTCGGAAACTTTTCCGACATCTCCTCTAATAGATCCAAACAGAATTTTGGATAGGATTTTTTATTGTGTAATTCCATTAATTACAAATAGGTCAGCATTCAATCAATAGTTAAACAATGAATTGGGAATATTTATTGTATATAATCACCTCAATTCGTGTTATTTACTCCAAAAAGGGTTTCATTTTAGAATCGATAATGAATGGGTCTGTATTTAATTTATTGATACTAATTATTAGCCTGATAACTACTCACTTTATTCAAAAGATTTCAATACAAGAAATTAGGCTTTCACTTCTTCTTCTTCTCCTACAAAGTACATTGGCAAAAGCTGCTTATTTTTCACTTCAAATTCTCCCCTATAGGTAAACTTCCATTTGTCTTTTAGAAGTTGATAGGTGTTCTCGGATACGTTAATTCTACCAGGCTCGGATTTAGACTCCATCCGCGCAGCAATGTTCACTGTACTTCCCCAAATATCGTACTGGAATTTTTTGGTTCCTACTACCCCGGCTACAACAGGTCCGGAATTCAAACCAATCCGGATTTCAAACGGATGAATCCCTCGTGGCGGATTCTGTTCTGTTTCCTTAACAAATGCCAGGATCTCGACCGCCGCATTATAGGCATCTTCGGCATGGGTGGTATTTTCTGTTGGTAGGCCTCCGGCACACATGAATGCATCCCCAATAGTCTTTATTTTTTCGAGATTATTGCGTTCAGTGATCTCATCAAATGCCTTAAAATAATAGTCAACACTTTTTACAAGGTCGTCTGCAGGAATATGTTCCGCTACTATAGAAAACTGTTTGAAATCCGTGAATAAAACTGTGATGCTTTTAAACTCCTTGGCCTTGATAAACCCATTTTCCTTAAGTTCTTCAGCCGTTTCTTTTGGAAGGATATTCAATAATATTTTTTCAGACCGGTTTCGCTCAAAGGCTAATTTCCTATTAGACCGCTTCACATAAAAATATTGAAAAACGAAACCGGCAATAATCGCTACAAAAAGTCCCAGGATTATAAAAAGTAACTGTTTTGCCCTTGCATCTTTTTCTATTTGGAGCTCTTTCAGATCATTGTCCGCATTCAACAGGCTGATTTCCTTTTCTTTGGTTTCAAGGTCAAACTGAACTCCCAACAAACTGACCGCTTTTATATAGTCCTTATTTTTAATACTATCCTTAATTTGGGCTAAATGCCGTTGGTAGGTGAATGCATTTTTATAATCATTCCTCCTGGCATAAACTTTTGTCAATCCTTCATAAGCATCGGCCAGATCATAATAAACCTCAGTGGTTTTGGCTAAGTCAAGGCTCTTTTCATAATTTGTCTTGGCCTCTTCGTATTTGCCTTGTGCGTATAGATTGTCGGCCAATACATTATAAGCCCTGCCCAACTCCTTATTTGCTTTTATTTTTATGGCGACATAAATTGCTTCTCGAAGATATTGTTCAGACAATTCGTAGTTGTCGAATTCGAAATAGGACTCACCGATCATTCGGAGATTATCAACATAGAGTGGACTCGATTTATCAGCATATTTTAAAGACTGTTCCAGATATTCAAGTGCATTTCTCCGCATTCCTTTTTCCAGAGCGATCTCACCCAAGTTCAAATAGGTAATAAAAAGACCGCCTTCATGGCCCAGTTTTTGCCAAATGGGTAAGGCTTTGTTATAAGCCTCCTGCGCCTTATCATAGGTCGCCAGAGAGTTCGAATACGCCGTTCCAATGTTCAATTGAGCCGTTGCCATTCTCAAGGTATCGCCAACCAATTCAGCATTGCGAAGTGATTGTATAAAATATTCCAAAGCCTTCGGATCGTCACCTTTGGTTTGATAAATCGCACCTATATTACTTTGAATATTACTGATTCCAAGTTTAAAATCGATCTCCTCAAAAGCTTCCAGGGACTTTTCCCAATAACCCAGGGCTTCATCAAAATCGCCTTTGTTGTAGTAGAAGATTCCGATATTTTTAAAACCATAACCAACACCTTTTTTAAAGCCTAGCGACTCCCCCAGGTCTATAGCCTCCTGGGCATAAGCAAGAGCAGAATCTGGCTCTGACCTGAACAGCAAACCCGAGGCTTCTAAAAAAAGATTAACCTTAACCGTATCAGCCGCCTGTTGTGCCATTAAAACTTTCAGGCTGTCCAACTGAGATTCTTGTGCCTTGCCAGAAATAGAAACCATAGCGATTAGCAGGAATAATAATATCCATGTCAAGTATTTATTCGCTTTTTGAACCATGGAGAAGATATTGCTCATGCTTAAATGTAATAATTATTGTTTTTATAGCGGTAATCCCTCAAATTATCAATAGAAAAATCACCTTAAGCAACTCATCTACCAGACTTCAAACCCCTGTATAATAGTTAAATAGACTAGGACATTGATCAGATTCGGCCATAAGCCCTCAATATCAACCGTAGTCCTAAAAGTGAACTCAAACTTTTTGGGCCAGGCGGAATGTAAATTGAGTATTATTCCTGGGTGATTAAAATTAATGCTTGATTTTTGCAGTGAAGCAGGCTATCTTGATAATGTGGGGAGGAGGCGGCTAGCCCCATTAATTGGGTATTGCAATTCCCAATTAAATCAAACATTGATTGATCCAAAAGAAAAGAACCCGTTTCCAGGCTCTTTTCATTTACTAAAATGTATGAATACCATCTTTTAGAAATGACCTACAAGTCGTAAAGAGGGGCCACCAAAAGACAGATCAAAACTGCCTTTCCAATCTTCCTGATCAATATCCGCGTTGAAATTTATAAATTGATAATTCCCTGTAATCCCCAGGTGTTTCGTAATCAGGAAAGTGACGCCCGGACTAACATTCCATAAACCACCAGAAATATTGTCAATCTTTATCCCAAACCAGTCTACACGGGCCAGAAAGGACCACCTGGCCGACGGGGCCCAGATATATGACGCGCCAATGTTCGGCAACGGAAGGAATATACTTTCTTCTCTTCTTTGGATACCTACTGATTGATCATCAACGAAAGCTTCACCCTCTACAAAAGCCTTGGTGTTAACACCGTGAATTCCCAATCCAGCCCCTAACTCGTGTTTCTGTCCTCGACTAATGACCCTCCCAAAGAAGATTCTGTATAAAGAAAGGCTATATCCAAGATTGGCTTCACCACCCACCGGATAAACAACGTCCTCCCATTCGATTTCCTCGTTGATGGTTACCGTTTCTTCAGGACTTACACCGAAATACTCACCAGTTAAGTACCACAAATTAGATTTGGAAAATCTCCATTTGAAATGCAGGTTAAACGTATTATTACCTCCTGATAGCCCCAACTGTTCATCAAAGTCAATGTCCTCGATAATACCATCAAAATCTGCAGAACCGGATACCCCCAGATCTATGTTTTCTTGTGGAGAAAACCAACCGACTTCAATAATAAAATTATCAGTGAGGACAGGATTCTTGTCGCCATCATCCTGTGAAAATAATGGGCTAACAGCAAAAATAATAAGGGTGGCTAGTAAGAAGTTTTTCATCTTAATTGTTTTAATGTTAGAATTCTTGGTGGTCGATTATAAAGTTTAAAGTTATTTATTATCCAAATACAACAACGATATAGCTAAAACTCAAGAGCCAAGTTATACTATAACCTAAAGAACGCATATGATATTGATCACTTTCTTGATGCGCATTGGGACTTAATTAAACAAAAGTTATTCGTTATGAATTTTGAAAATATATATGGCAGGAGTAATAAATGTACAAAAAAATGCCGGACTCCTGTTCTGACGCTCATTATTTTAAAATATAGGCATCGATTTTCGTGAATACTCTTCTCTTACTGAATAGAACCGGATTAAATATCCATCAGGAAACCACTACTGCAAACCTGTCCTGACCGAAGCTTCAGGGCCTGTCCCGACCGAAGCTTCGGGATAGAAAACCTGCAGGCTTATCAAAGCCTGCTTTTTCAGCCACTACTAATACTATATAAATGGGTTACGTCCCAGCCATGATCCAGAATAAACCCCCTACTGCAAATAGAAATAATAATCCGCTAACGCGAATCTCGTTTTTCTTTCCCCTTCGATCAATCAAATACCCGGATTATGGCTGCGCCATGATCCAGATTAAAACCGCTCCTGCAAACCTGCCTCCCGGCGTGTAGGTAGAAAACAAACCACCCTTAATGGGATGGCTACTTATTTATTCCCTTCATAAATCCAATTACATGGATTATAGCTTCGCTATGATCCATTGTGAACCGAGGTCAGAATGAAAGCTCAAACCCTTCGGGTAATTTGGGCTTTTATTGGTTACCCAATTGAGCAAGCTCAATTAGTGCGAAATAAAAAGCCCAACACGATGTGTTGAGCTTTCATTTTCTTGTGGGCCCTACTGGATTCGAACCAGTGACCCCCTGCTTGTAAGGCAGGTGCTCTGAACCAGCTGAGCTAAGAGCCCTAAAAAGGTCTGCAAATATAAGGTAGTTTTTCCTTTACCCAAAAGAATCATCATTAAAAAATCAAAGTACTTCTGCCACCGTGAATGTACTCCCCCCAACAAAGATCAGGTCAGCATCTTCTGCCCTCGATCTCGCCTGGTCTAATGCCTCTTTTACTGAACGATACTTTGTACCGTCCAGCCCTTTTGAAGCAGCAGCACTCTGCAATATGTCTACATCCAGACCTCTTCGAATATCTGGGCGGGCCCAATAATAATGAGCTTGTCTTGGAAATAAAGGAAGAATGGCCTCCAGGTTCTTATCCTGTACAAACCCTAATACCAAATGCAGTTCCTTGTATTCCTGAGCGAGAAGTTGCTGCATAACAAGAACTATTCCTTCCCGATTATGCGCTGTATCGCATATTATCATCGGATCATGCCCGATTACCTGCCAGCGACCCAATATACCTGTATTGCTAACCACATTGAGTAGTCCCTCTCTGATGTGATTACTCGTGATCTCAAAGCCTTTCAAGCTCCTTAAGGTGGCTACAACTCCTTTCACGTTTCTGGCCTGGTAATCCCCAAGCAACGAGCTAGGGTAATTTTCTTTGACCTCATTAGAGGCAAAAATCAGTGGCGATTCTTTTTTCCGGGCTACTTCCTCAAAGACCGTAGCGGTTTCCGAATCATATTCACTGATCACTACAGGGATACCGCTCTTAATAATCCCTGCTTTTTCCGCGGCGATCAGGGGAATTGAACTCCCCAGTAAATCCATATGGTCCCATCCAATATTGGTAATCAAAGAGACTTCAGGGGTGATAATATTAGTAGAGTCTAATCGGCCACCCAGGCCTACTTCAATAATTGCGATGTCTACCTTCTCCCTGGCAAAATAATCGAAGGCCATTCCTACCGTCATTTCAAAAAATGAAAGCTGGTTTTTTTCAAAGAAGGACTTGTGTTCTTTTATAAAATCGATCACAAATGACTTTGGTGCCATTTTGCCGTTGATTTTTAAGCGTTCCCGAAAATCCTTTAGATGGGGAGAGGTATACAGACCTACTTTATATCCTGCTTCCTGGAGTATTGAAGCCATCATATGACTAGAGGAACCTTTTCCATTAGTCCCGCCAACATGTATGCTTTTAAAATTTTGATGAGGGTTACCCAGGTAAGATGTAAGTGCCCGGATATTGTCTAGTTTGTAGGTATAGGCATCCTTTCCTTTCTGCTGGTACATGGGAAGCTGTCCAAACAACCATACAAGGGTCTGCTCGTAGGTCACTCTCCCAGTTTAAAGTTGACCACCACAAATCCAACTTGTTGATCAGGCGCATCAGAATCTGGTTTCCACTTGTGTAAGAACGCCGTCTTACGGGCAGGCTCCAGCAAACATGGGTTATTGTTATTTGTACCTTTCACACCTGGAGTAGCTTGTACTACCTTCCCATTCCTGTCCACTACAATTTTTACCACCACACGACCCGCCTCGTTACATTCCTGCTTCACCTTACCGCTGCTGGCTAAAGATCTTCCACTAAGCCCATATCCTCCTGTGCCGGAACCGCTGCCAGGGCTCCCATAATAGGTGCTGGCATAGGGATCACCATCCGGGTCGCCCTTATCTCCAGCGAGCTGGTCATCGCCTTCCCCGCCTTCCACTTCGCCATCAGCTTCGTTTAATCCTCCTATAAGGGCATTGAGTTTCTCTTTTTTAGCTTCCTGTTCTTTGCGGATTTTTTCTTCGGCGGCTTTCTGTTCGCGTTCTATTCTCTCTGCCTCCTCCTTTGCCTTTTTGTCTGCCTCTTCCTTTGCTTTCCTGGCCTCCTCTGCTCTTCGCTCAGCCTCTTTTTGCTGCTTTAGCTTGATAGACTCTTCATTCTCCTGGGTAAGTAACTTCTCTGCCGGTTTCTCTTCAGACATACTTTCCTCGATTTCCTTTTCCTCAGGTTCAGACTCCTCAACCTTGGGTTGATCTTTTACTATAGGCTTCTTAATGGGAACCGATTTTACTTTTTTCTTTGGCTGCTTTTCTCCACTGCCAAATTCGAGAGTACCAAAATTTACTGTAATACCTGTTTCAATTGGGGGTTCCAGATAGGAAAGGCCGATATAAAACATCAATATCAGCAGCACACTTAGAAGAATGGTCGTAAGTGTAAAGGATTTTTTCTTGTGTCTCGTATCAAATAGCGACATTAATTCGGTCGCACTGCCAGGATCACCTTGTAGCTGTTCCTATTCGCAATATCCATGACGTTAACAGCCTCTTTGATGGCCACACTTTCTTCCGCCCTAAGGATAATGGTAGGTTTATCTTTGCCTTCCAGTGCTTTTTTTAATTCAATTTCAACGTATTCTCCGTTAATCTGTTCGTTATTCACAAAATATTGAAGGTTCTTGTTAATGGTAACCGAAACATTCTGTGTATTTGTCGATTTCCCCCTTGCCTTGGGAAGCAATAAGTCTAACGCATTTGGCGCGTTGGCTGTCAGCATGAAAAATATCAGTAAGAGAAAAACGATATCTGTCATTGAAGACATGCTAAATTCCGGATTGATTTTATTTCGCCCTTTTAATTTCATCACTGTCTAGGAAACGGGTTCATTTAATAAATCGAGGAATTCTACCGCATTAGCTTCCATTTTATGAACTACCTTATCTGTACGGTTCACCAGGTGATTATAGCCCATATAAGCAATTATACCTACAACCAAACCAGCTACCGTAGTGGTCATTGCCGTATAAATCCCTGAAGCCAAAGCCCCCATTTCGGCCTGTCCTCCACTGCTGGCCATTTGATGAAAAGCAATGATCATCCCAATTACTGTCCCGAGGAAGCCAATCATGGGTGCCGCACCTGCTACTGTTGCCAGTACATTAACGTTCTTCTCCAGTTTATAAACTTCCAGGGTTCCGGCATTCTCTATTGCCGTATTGATATCGTCTAGCGGCTTCCCGATCCTCGAGACACCTTTTTCAGTAAGTCTGGCTACCGGTGAATCTGTTTGAGCACATAATATCTTAGCCGAATCTAATTTTCCGTTTATTACATGATCACGAATCTGATTCATAAAATTCTTATCGATCCTGGATGCAGCTTTAATCGCAAGTAACCGCTCGAAGTAGATATAAAGGGCCACCGCCAACATAGCAAACAG
Organism: Flavobacteriaceae bacterium; assembly: GCA_965212205.1. GTDB lineage: Bacteria > Bacteroidota > Bacteroidia > Flavobacteriales > Flavobacteriaceae > JAHEJJ01. The sequence continues at coordinate 75,973 of CBDBUX010000011.1, read as the reverse complement.
AACAGAAATAATGACGATACTTCCTGTACCACCATTAAGAATCAATTCAACTACGGAAAGTGTTTTTTCCTCTGAGACCACCTCCCCAACCTGGGTCTCATCGATGAGGTCTTGGATAATCATATATGTTCTCTATTAGTAATTTGCCTTAATAACGGCGTTTTGTCGATAAAATTATGCATATATGACAAAATCACGCATAAGGATAAAGCATATGGCCCCTGCGACAAATCCGGCAAAAGCTAATATGGCAATTTTTCTCAGGTACCAGAAAAAATCAATTTTTTCCATCCCCATCGCCACAACGCCTGCGGCAGATCCTATTATTAGCATGCTACCCCCTGTTCCTGCTGAATAAGCAATAAAATGCCACAGTGGACTATCCATTGATTCTGAGAACATCCCCATACTGGCGGCAACCAGTGGTACATTATCGATAATAGCAGATCCTACCCCAAGAAGCATTACCACAATATCGGTATTGGGAATCGCCTGATTCATAGCTTCCGCATAATGGAATAAATAACCGAGTGATTCCAGGGCAGCAACAGCCAAAAGAATCCCAAGGAAAAAAAGTATGCTGGGTAATTCTATCTTCGATAAAGACGAATGAACCGGACTATGATGTCCACCCTCCGTATGTTCATCTCGATCAACACTCGAAATGCTAAACTTGGTGCTACTGTAGATCTCCGCAAACGTTGCTACAATGGCAAGAGATAACATCATCCCTACATATGGAGGTAAATGCGTTATCGTCTTGAAAAAGGGAACAAAAACAATAGACCCCAAACCGAGATAGAGCATGGTAGATCCGAATTTGGATTTAGGGGCTTCTTCGATAATATCTGCCTCGATTTCGCCTTTAAATGCTTTGAATTGCTGTGCTATAAGGGTGGGCACAACCATACAAACAATAGAAGGTAATAGTACATTGATAACCAGTTGTGAGGCCGAAACCTTATTCGCAATCCATAGCATGGTGGTGGTTACATCACCGATAGGAGACCATGCACCACCTGCATTGGCATTTATAACAATTAAACCTGCAAACCATAATCTGGTATTCCGGTCCTTGATCACTTTTTGAAGGATAGTAACCAATACTATGGTAGCCGTCAGATTATCAATAATCGCCGAAAGAATAAATGCCAATATGGAAAAAAGCCATAATAATCTCTTTTTACTCTTAGTTTTTATATACCCTTTTATTGTTGCGAAACCATCAAAATAGTCAATGATCTCTACAATAGTCATCGCGCCGAGAAGAAAGACCAGTATTTCTGCGGTTTTGCCCAGATGATGGAGTAGCATTTCGTCTAAATGAGAAGGTTCGAGTTCCTTCAACTCAGCATTAACCTCAAAAACAGGCATATGTGCTAAGGCGATAATAGCCCACAAAATTGCCATCATGGCAAGAGCTGGTATCAGCTTATCAATTTTCAGGTTGTGCTCCAGGGTAATGGCCAGATAGCCTACTAAGAATACAATAATAATTATGGTTTCCATAAAAGGTTGGTTTTTATAATAATTGTTTTAACGCAATCTCAAATGCCGTCTTACTGATGTTCTCTTTTGAAACATTCTGCTTAAAGATATTTAAAATTGCTTTTCGAATGGTATCTGATGTATCACTAAATATTTTTTCGTCGTCCATCTGAACCCGTCTTTCCATAAAATAGGCAAAAACCCGTGCCATGCCACAGTTGGAAATAAAGTCCGGAATAAGGCTTACTCTCTCATCGGTATACTCCATTATGGGGCCGAAAAAAATCTCCTTATCTGCAAATGGAACATTAGCCCCACAAGATATAACTTCAAGCCCGGTATCGATCAATTCTGATATTTGCTCTTTACTGATAAGTCTCGATGCCGCACAGGGGGCAAAAATCTCGGCCTGTAGCCCCCAAACTCTTTTGTTGATCTCATCAAAGGGGATCATCCTATCTGCATCGGCGATGAGCATATTACCCTTTTTATGTAAAAAGAAATGTTTAATCTCATCGAAACTAAAACCATCTTCATTAATCACCCCGCCTACCCGATCGATAATTCCAACAATCCTCGCACCCATTTGTGCCAGATAAAATGCGGCAGCCGAACCAACATTGCCAAAACCTTGTACGATTGTCTTTTTGCCGATAACTGTCCCACCATAGATATCATAATAGTGCCTGACGGCTTCTGCGACTCCAAATCCTGTAATCATATCTGCCACAGTATATTTTTTCCTGGGATCGGGCGAATAATGATCGCTTTCAATCACTTTCTTAACCCCGAGTCGTAATTGGCCAATTCTATTGATTTTATCTGCTTCTGAAGGTCTGAAGTGACCATTAAACACCCCCTCCTGAGGATGCCAGACCCCAACATCTTCTGTTATGGGGATCACTTCCAGTACTTCATCAACATTTAAATCTCCCCCCGTGCCGTAATACGATTTCAGCAAAGGGGCTACAGCCTTATACCATCGTTCAAGTACTCCTTTCTTCCGGGGGTCATTAGGATTAAAATTTATTCCGGACTTTGCCCCGCCAATAGGAGGTCCGGACACTGTAAATTTCACCTCCATGGTTTTGGCCAGCGACAGTACTTCATTCATATCCAAACCTTCCCTCATCCGGGTGCCACCACCAGCCGCCCCACCCCTCAAAGAATTAATTACTGTCCAACCTTCCGCTTCGGTCTCAGAATCTTTCCAGTTAAAGACTATTTCAGGGGTCTTATTTTCGTACTTGCTTAATAATTCTTTCATTTCAATTGTTTCAAAATTTTTATCCATTCTTTTTTACCAGTTTTTGACAACCGCCACAGTAATTCTATACCTCTTTGGAATTAAGCTAATGCTGCCACATAAAAATTTAGATTACAATTGAAAAATCGTAGACAAACAAATATATAAATATTGACGGGCAATTTTATGATAGTTTCTCCGGCAAATGAGGATTTTTAATATTAGATAAATCTACGGTCTTGTAATCTTCTCTATTTATGATTCTTCTCATAAAAATATCTCCTTGAACCCCTTATATTTGCAGGAATACTTTGAAACAATACCAGATGGACTATAAACTGACCGAAGAACAACAAATGATCCGGCAAGCAGCAAGAGATTTTGCCAATATCGAATTATTACCCGGGGTTATTGAACGTGACGAAGTACAAAAATTTCCAAAAGAACTCATCGGGAAAATGGGAGAACTTGGATTTTTAGGGATGATGGTAGATCCTAAATACGGAGGTAGCGGCCTTGACACTCTTTCCTATGTTTTAACCATGGAGGAACTGTCTAAAATTGATGCTTCTGCCTCGGTAATTGTTTCAGTTAATAATTCTCTGGTATGCTGGGGCCTTGAAACTTATGGTACAGAAGAACAGAAAGAGAAATACCTTACCAGGCTGTCTACAGGTGAGATCCTGGGAGCATTCTGCCTCTCTGAACCCGAAGCAGGTAGTGATGCAACTTCGCAAAAGACTACGGCATTCGATAAAGGAGATCACTATGTGCTTAACGGAACAAAAAACTGGATCACTAATGGGAGCTCCGCTGATGTCTATATGGTCATTGCTCAAACTGATATCGATAAAGGACATAGAGGAATAAATGCCCTGCTTGTGGAAAAAGGGGCCGAGGGATTCGAAATCGGCCCTAAAGAAAACAAACTTGGTATACGCGGCAGTGATACACATTCACTGATTTTCAACGATGTTAAAGTCCCTAAAGAGAATCGGTTGGGTGAAGATGGTTTTGGGTTTAAATTTGCGATGAAGACCCTGGCCGGAGGCCGTATTGGTATTGCTGCACAGGCGCTGGGCATTGCTGCAGGTGCCTATGAGTTGGCTAAAAAATACTCTCTGGAAAGAAAAGCATTCGGTACCGAAATCGCCAATCATCAGGCCATCGCATTTAAACTTGCGGATATGCATACCCAGATAGAGGCCGCCAGGCACCTTGTATACAAGTCGGCATGGGATAAAGACAATGGCGATGATTATGCATTATCTGGTGCGATGGCAAAATTATATGCGTCACAAGTAGCTATGGAAACCACCGTTGAGGCAGTGCAGATCTTTGGTGGAAACGGCTTCGTAAAAGAATATCATGTAGAGCGATTAATGAGGGATGCGAAAATCACACAGATTTATGAAGGCACCTCAGAGATCCAAAAGATCGTGATTTCGAGAAGTATTCTCGACAATTAAATCATTTTGAAATCGAATACCCCCTACATACCCCTCTAAAAAAGGGGGTGTCTTCCATAATTTATCAATCACAATACCAATAGTTTTCTGTTTTGGGCCATATTCAGCCACCTTACTTACGCAGATAGATAACACCCCCGATATTTGTCTGATCTGTGCTGTTTTACATAATTACAATTATCAATTTGCCAATTTCTGATATAAAATTTTCTCAAATTGCGTAATATTTAACATTTTATTGCCGACGCTGAATTTATATTACACTTATTATACAATACCTACATATTTGTCAGTTGAATTGATATTTTTGAGAAAATTTCTCAAAGTATGAAATTGAAGAAGCAAGGCTTGTATTTGCCTGAATTTGAACACGATAATTGTGGTGCCGGCTTTATTTGTAGCCTGAAAGGCAAGAAGTCGAACGACATTATCCACAAGGCGTTGGAGATTCTAGTTAAACTGGAACACAGAGGTGCGGTAAGTGCAGATGGTAAAACCGGTGATGGTGCTGGAATTTTAATCGATATTCCACATGAGTTCTTTTCTGAAGTCTGCAATTTTAAACTGCCTGACCCTGGGTCTTATGCCGTGGGCAATGTTTTTCTACCACAAAAAGAAAATCAGAGAAATTACTGTATAGAAGAATTTGAAAAGAACATAGAAAACCAGGGACTTAAACTTTTAGGATGGAGAGATGTACCTGTAAATAAAACAGTTCCCGGAAGAATGGCTTCGGAAACAGAGCCTTTTGTAAAGCAAGTTTTCATTGGCAGGGCAGATAGTAATCAAGAAGTCAAGGATTTCAACATCAAGCTTTTCATCGCAAGAAAGATTAGCGAACACTCCATTTATGGCTCTAAGTTATCTGAAAGCAAATTTTTCTATCTACCCAGCCTATCTACCAAGATTATCATCTTTAAAGGCCTTTTACAGCCACAGGATATAAAACTCTACTATAAGGATCTTATGGACCCAAGGGTGGTAACTCGTTTGGCCCTCGTACATCAAAGGTTTTCTACCAATACCTTTCCCACCTGGGATTTAGCGCAACCTTTCAGATATATGTGCCACAATGGTGAGATCAATACCCTCAGAGGCAATATATCGAGAATGAGTTCCCGCGAGGGTCTGTTACAAAGTGACCTGTTTGGAGAGGATATTAAAAATATACTTCCCGTAATCCTTCCTGCTAAATCAGATTCGGCCACTATGGATATGGTAGTGGAGCTTCTTTTGATGACCGGAAGATCGCTTCCTGAGGTCATGATGATTCTGGTTCCGGAAGCCTGGGAGAAGAACCCAGATATGTCAGAAACAAAAAGTGCCTTTTATGAGTACCATTCTTGTCTTATGGAACCCTGGGACGGGCCGGCTTCTATTCCCTTTACCGACGGCAGTTATATCGGTGCCGTATTAGACCGCAACGGACTCAGACCCTCACGCTATTCGGTAACAAAAGATGGATATGTGGTTATGTCTTCCGAAACCGGTGTATTGGACCTGGATCCTGCCAACATAGAACTCCACGGCCGTCTGGAACCTGGTAAAATGTTCCTTGTCAATATGGAAGAAGGTCGTATTGTAAATGACGAAGAAATTAAAGAAACAATAGCCGCAAAATACCCTTATAAAAAATGGTTGGATAAAAACCTGGTGCATTTAAGAGACATCCCTTATCGCGACTGTCCATTGTTCCTGGATGAAGAATCCCTTGAAAAGCGCAAAGCGATTTTTGGTTATACCCTCGAAGATATTAATACGATAATTCTTCCTATGGGTAAAAAGGCCAAAGAGCCGATCGGTTCAATGGGATCGGATACTCCTATTGCCGTACTTTCGGAAAGGCCTCAGCTGATCTATAACTATTTTAAACAATTGTTTGCACAGGTGACGAATCCGCCGCTGGATGGAATAAGAGAAGAGCTGGTGACAGATATTAGCCTTACACTGGGCAGTGATCACAATATATTTGAATTTACGGAATTGCATTGCAAGAAGTTGAAAATTCAAAATCCGGTGATCTCCAAAGAAGATCTGGATAAAATCAAAAATCACGACAGGAGCCCGGATTATAAGGTAGTATCCATATCCATTCTCTATAACATCATTCGTGGTCATAATGCTTTGGAGGAGGCCCTGGAGGAAGTATTACAACAAGCTGTACGTTCTATAGATGAAGGCACCAATATTATCATCCTGTCGGATAGGGGCAGCGATGAGAACAAAGCTCCAATTCCGGCGTTGCTGGCCTGTGCTTACGTAAATAGTGGTCTTCAGAAAATGGGCAAAAGATCAAAACTCAGTATCATCATAGAATCGGCAGAACCCCGGGAAGTTCATCATTTTGCATGCCTGTTTGGCTTTGGTGCCAGTGCGATAAATCCTTACCTGGTCAATGAAATTATTGCAGAGCAGATCGAAGAACAGGATATTACGGAATTTAGTTTCGAGGAAGCCATCCAGAATTACAACAAAGCGATCGGTATAGGTATATTGAAAGTAATGAATAAGATGGGCGTTTCGACGCTTAATTCCTACCGGGGATCGCAGTTGTTTGAGTGTTTAGGAATCAATACCAAAGTGGTAGATAAATATTTCCCGAATACTCCAACACGACTGGAAGGCATTGGGCTATACGAAATAGAGAAAGAAATTGCCAAGAGACATCAAAAAGCTTTTAAAAGGCAACATGTCGCTGCCAATCTGGATCTGGAAATAGGTGGGGAATACCGATGGAGAAGAGATGGAGAAGTTCATATGTTCAATCCTGTGTCCATTGCTAAACTGCAAAAGGCGGTTCGTAATAATGAACCTGGCACCTATAAGGAATTCGCTGAGATGGTCAATGAGCAATCCAAACACCTAATGACAATCAGAGGCTTGTTCCAATTCTCCAATTTCGATCCCATACCACTGGAGGAAGTAGAACCCTGGACTGAAATTGTAAAGCGATTTAAAACAGGAGCCATGTCTTACGGATCTATTAGTAAAGAAGCACACGAAAATCTGGCGGTGGCCATGAATCGGCTTGGAGGAAAAAGTAATTCTGGTGAAGGAGGAGAAGATGCCGAACGTTTTTACAAAAACGAGTCCGGCGATTGGAAGAATAGTGCCATAAAGCAGGTCGCTTCAGGCCGCTTTGGCGTTACCTCCAATTATCTGACCAATGCCCGGGAGATACAGATCAAGATGGCACAGGGGGCAAAACCAGGCGAAGGCGGACAACTGCCAGGACCTAAGGTAAATCCGTATATCGCCAAGACCAGGAATTCTACGCCTTATGTCGGACTTATTTCTCCACCGCCTCATCATGATATTTATTCGATTGAAGATCTTTCACAATTGATCTATGACCTTAAATCGGCTAATCGTGAAGCACGTATTAATGTAAAGCTTGTTTCTGAAGTGGGTGTAGGAACTGTGGCCGCTGGTGTTTCTAAGGCAAAAGCAGATGTTATCCTAATCTCCGGACATGATGGGGGTACCGGAGCCTCTCCTTTAACTTCTCTGAAGCACGCTGGCTTACCATGGGAATTGGGTATTGCAGAGGCCCAGCAAACCCTGGTATTGAACGATTTGAGAAACAGGGTGGTTCTGGAGTGCGATGGTCAGCTTAAGACCGGAAGGGACGTGGCCATTGCCTGTCTCCTTGGAGCCGAAGAATTCGGATTTGCCACTGCTCCTCTGGTAGCATCCGGCTGCATTATGATGCGAGTTTGTCATTTGAACACCTGTCCGGTGGGCATCGCGACGCAAAATCCGGAACTCAGAAAGAAATTTGAAGGGAAACCTGAACATGTAGTGAACTACATGTATTTTATAGCACAGGAACTTCGGGAAATCATGGCCCAATTAGGGTTTAGAACGGTTAAGGAAATGGTGGGCCAGGTTGAGAAATTAGACCGAAACAAAGCTATAGAACATTATAAGGCCAGGGGATTAGATCTATCACCTATCCTACATCAAATAGAAGTTCCACAAGGAACAAAGCTATGCAATACCGAAACGCAATTGCACAAGGTTGAGAATTCCATAGAATTTGAGATAATTGCAAAGGCCCATCCCGGCTTATTCAGAAAAGAAAAGACGGTACTTGAATTCCCTATCAGGAATACAGACAGAGCGGTGGGAGCTATAATTAGTAATGAGATCTCGAAGAACTATGGTGCTAAAGGGTTGCCCGAAAATACTTTAAAGCTCATTTTTACCGGCTCTGCAGGGCAGAGCTTTGGCGCTTTTGCCACAAGTGGTCTTACGATGGTAGTAAATGGTACTACCAATGACTATCTCGGAAAAGGACTTTCAGGTGCAAAATTAATTATTAAGGTTCCCGAGAGTTCTACTTTAACTCCGCATGAAAATATAATTACTGGTAATGTTGCCCTATATGGAGCTACATCAGGAGAGGTGTACATCAATGGTAAAGCCGGTGAACGGTTTTGTGTGCGTAATTCTGGAGCCAGGGCAGTAGTGGAAGGAATTGGCGATCACGGATGTGAATATATGACCGGGGGCGTTGCTGTAATTTTAGGAGAAACGGGGCGAAATTTTGGCGCCGGAATGAGCGGTGGTATAGCATATGTATTAGACCACGATAATAATTTTGAGAGAAAGTGCAATAAGCAAGCATTGAATTTATTGAATGTAGAGGAGGAAAATGACATTGATGAACTTAGGTCTCTGATTGAAAATCACTACAATGCGACATATAGTCCTCAGGCCCAGAAAATATTAGAGAATTGGGAAATTTATCTCCCAAAATTTGTCAAGGTTTTCCCTGAAGAATACAGGCAGGCACTGATAAGACTGGAAAACGAAAAATTGGAAACTATTTGAGAGAATTATGGGAAAGATAACCGGTTTTATGGAGTATAAGAGGAAGGTAGAGCCTTATACACCCGTTGCAGAACGTGTGAAGCATTTTAAGGAATTTACCATCCCGATGAAAGAAAAGGAACTCAAAGATCAGGGAGCCCGTTGCATGGACTGTGGAATACCTTTTTGCCACAGTGGCTGTCCTCTGGGTAATTTAATCCCCGATTTCAATGATGCAGTCTATAGGGGAAAATGGGAAAAAGCAGCACAAATTCTCCATGCAACGAACAATTTCCCTGAATTTACCGGGCGTTTGTGCCCGGCTCCCTGTGAAGAAGCTTGCGTCCTTGGGATTAACGAAGATCCTGTCTCCATCGAAAATATCGAAAAGAATATTGTAGAAACCGCTTTTGATAAAGGCTGGGTTGTTCCCCAACCTCCGGAGGAAAGGACAGGCAAAAAAGTCGCTGTTATTGGCTCCGGCCCTGCAGGTTTGGCCGCTGCCCAACAATTAAACCGGGCGGGCCATATGGTTACGGTATACGAAAGAGATGAAAAACCTGGGGGGCTCCTACGATACGGGATTCCGGATTTTAAGATGGAAAAGCACATCATAGACAGACGACTTGAAATTCTGAAAGAAGAAGGAATAACTTTCAAATGTGGGGTTCATATCGGCGTAGATAAAAAAGCCGGTGAATTGAAAAAGCAATACGATGCAATCCTGCTTTGTGGTGGCGCTTCGGTGAGGCGAAAGCTCCCCATTCCAGGCAGCGAGTTAGATGGAATCGTACAGGCCATGGATTTTTTAGGTCAGAACAATCGAAGGGTAGATGGTCTTAAGTATTCAGAGAAGGATATTCTGGCTACGGATAAAGATGTTATTGTAATAGGTGGTGGAGATACAGGCTCGGATTGTATAGGCACTTCCTTCCGTCAGGGGGCCAGGTCTGTTTCAAATTTTGAAATCCTCGGCAAGCCAGGTTTAGATCGGCCCAGCGACCAACCCTGGCCTTTCTGGCCAATGAGGCTGAGAACCAGTTCATCCCATAAAGAGGGTGTGGAACGATATTTTAGTATCTCAACCAAAAAATTCGTCGGTGACAGCAAGGGGAATCTCAAAGGACTGGTAACAGTTGAAGTAGAATGGATCAAAAAGCCCGGAGCACGTCCTGTATTAAAGGAAATTGAAGGCACAGAGAAAGAGTGGAAATGCGACATGGTCTTGCTCGCATTAGGATTTACCGGATCGGAAACGGCTGTAGCAGAGCAACTTGGACTGGAAGTAGATGCCAGGACAAATGTTAAAGCCTCTGTTCGAGACTACAAGACAAATGTTCCCGGAATATTCGTTGCTGGTGATCAACGGAGGGGACAGTCCCTTATTGTCTGGGCCATCTCAGAAGGCCGCCAGGCTGCACATCACCTCGATTCTTTTCTGATGGGGAGTTCTGAACTCCCGCTTAAGGGAGAAGGTGATATGCCTAGAGTCTAGGTTCTATATTTTCCCTGCTGTTTTATTTCAGTGTGGGGGTGTATCTTTTGTGTGCGGGGAGGAGGCTTTGCCCCCGGTTGGGGGACAGGCTCCATTTTTTTACTATTGCGATAGGATATTGGAAGGATAGGGATCAAAAAAAAGACCCCAAGATTATTTTCTCTTGCGGTCTTTCGAATCACGTAAAACGTGACGATCGAATTCTATCGAAGGCGGCGGCCTACTCTCCCACCAATCGGCAGTACCATCGGCGCAGACGGGCTTAACTTCCCTGTTCGGAATGGTAAGGGGTGAGCCCCGTCGCCATAGCCACCCAAATCTTTAAGTTAGTTCTGGTTACACTGCAGGGTTTCTGCGTTTTTGTACGCGCTCCCCTTGGGGTTGAGACAAAAAAAGACCCCAAGATTCCAGACTGCAGTACATGAATGGTAAGGGGTGAGCCCCGTCGCCATAGCCACCC
>CBDBUX010000011.1:0-62500 GCA_965212205.1 Flavobacteriaceae bacterium | reverse complement strand
TGGTTCACTATCGGTCTCCCAGGAGTATTTAGCCTTGACGGATGGTCCCGCCAGATTCACACAAGGTTTCACGTGCCCCGCGCTACTCAGGATACCGCTATTAATTACACCAACTTACCCATACGGGGCTATCACCCTCTTTGGCTCATCTTTCCAGATGATTCCAGTTCGTTGTGCATTAAATCTCGCGGTCCTACAACCCCGATATTGCCGAAACAACATCGGTTTAGGCTCTTCCACTTTCGCTCGCCGCTACTCGCAGAATCACTATTGTTTTCTTCTCCTCCGGCTACTTAGATGTTTCAGTTCACCGGGTTCGCTCCTCGCCTTACGGCGGGTGACATATCTTCAATATGCCGGGTTGCCCCATTCGGATATCTGCGGATCAATTCGTATGTGCCAATCCCCGCAGCTTTTCGCAGCTTATCACGTCCTTCTTCGCCTCTGGGAGCCTAGGCATCCCCCATACGCCCTTGTCTAACTTGTCGCTTTGCCTTCTAGACTTTTCGTCGCATAAAGATTCTTACCCTTGCTCTTTTTTCTCTACTTTACTTATTTCAATTCGTGTTTTTCCCTAATTACAAAAAAACAGGTGCATAATCCCTATCGATAAAATCAATAAAAACTATACACGCGTTGCTACAATATGTCAATGAACGTTCCAATAATTAATAATTAATAATTACCAATTATTACCGTGGAGAATACCGGAGTCGAACCGGTGACCTCTTGAATGCAAATCAAGCGCTCTAGCCAGCTGAGCTAATCCCCCTTGATCACAGTTGGCAGTTATCAGTTATCAGTTAACAGTATAACGTGCCTACCGCTTTTGGTGATAACCACTCAACTTCTAAAATTTCCTTCTTCTTTAAATGAACGTATAGAATTACTAATTAATAATCAATAATTAACAATCCTACCCCCCTAGTCTCAGGCAGACTTACGCCTTAGGCGCATAAACTTCTCGCCTGACCTTCCCCTACTTCGTAGTCTCAGGCAGACTCGAACTGCCGACCTCTACATTATCAGTGTAGCGCTCTAACCAGCTGAGCTATGAGACTTCGTTACAGTCTGCAGTGACCAGTACTCAGCCTGCACTGCGACCGGACTACTGCTTACTTATATTATAATAAAGTGACAGATAACTTAAAAAAAATCACCCTTCTTAAATCCAATTACTTCTAATTCAGGGACCAGAGACAAAACAAAACCCCTTAATGGGCTAACCTCTTTTACTTCCCCTATCATTACTTAAGAAAGTACCAAAGCAATGCAAAGTTCTCTAGAAAGGAGGTGTTCCAGCCGCACCTTCCGGTACGGCTACCTTGTTACGACTTAGCCCTAGTTACCGGTCTTACCCTAGGCCGCTCCTTACGGTGACGGACTTCAGGTACCCCCGGCTTCCATGGCTTGACGGGCGGTGTGTACAAGGCCCGGGAACGTATTCACCGGATCATGGCTGATATCCGATTACTAGCGATTCCAGCTTCACGGGGTCGAGTTGCAGACCCCGATCCGAACTGTGACCGGTTTTATAGATTCGCTCCGCCTTGCGACGTGGCTGCTCATTGTACCGGCCATTGTAGCACGTGTGTAGCCCAGGACGTAAGGGCCGTGATGATTTGACGTCGTCCCCACCTTCCTCTCGGTTTGCACCGGCAGTCCCGTCAGAGTCCCCAACATTACTTGCTGGCAACTGACGGCAAGGGTTGCGCTCGTTATAGGACTTAACCTGACACCTCACGGCACGAGCTGACGACAACCATGCAGCACCTTGCAAAATGTCCGAAGAAAAGTCTATCTCTAAACCTGTCATTCTGCATTTAAGCCCTGGTAAGGTTCCTCGCGTATCATCGAATTAAACCACATGCTCCACCGCTTGTGCGGGCCCCCGTCAATTCCTTTGAGTTTCATTCTTGCGAACGTACTCCCCAGGTGGGATACTTATCACTTTCGCTTGGCCACCGAGATCGAAATCCCGACAGCTAGTATCCATCGTTTACAGCGTGGACTACCGGGGTATCTAATCCCGTTCGCTCCCCACGCTTTCGTCCATCAGCGTCAGTTAGTGGTTAGTGACCTGCCTTCGCGATCGGTGTTCTATGTAATATCTATGCATTTCACCGCTACACTACATATTCCGGCCACTTCACCACAACTCAAGACAACCAGTATCAAGGGCAGTGCTATGGTTGAGCCACAGCATTTCACCCCTGACTTAATCGCCCGCCTGCGGACCCTTTAAACCCAATGATTCCGGATAACGCTCGGACCCTCCGTATTACCGCGGCTGCTGGCACGGAGTTAGCCGGTCCTTATTCTTACGGTACCGTCATCTCACCACACGTGGTGATTATTCTTCCCGTATAAAAGCAGTTTACAACCCATAGGGCCGTCTTCCTGCACGCGGCATGGCTGGATCAGGCTTCCGCCCATTGTCCAATATTCCTCACTGCTGCCTCCCGTAGGAGTCTGGTCCGTGTCTCAGTACCAGTGTGGGGGATCCCCCTCTCAGGGCCCCTACTTATCGCTGCCTAGGTGAGCCGTTACCTCACCTACTAACTAATAAGACGCATAGCCATCCCGTACCGCCCGAAGACTTTAAACCATAAGTGATGCCACTTACGATATCTACGGGGTATTAATCCACGTTTCCATGGGCTATCCCCCTGTACAGGGTAGGTTCTATACGCGTTACGCACCCGTGCGCCACTCGTCATCAGAGTGCAAGCACTCTATGTTACCGTCCGACTTGCATGTGTTAGGCCTGCCGCTAGCGTTCATCCTGAGCCAGGATCAAACTCTTCATCGTTGAATTGTCAATATCTAACTATTGCACCTACTTTGTCTCTCCCCTAATAAAATAGAAAAAACAAAAATCAACCCGAAGCTCTATCCTGCCTCTTTGATCACCTGAATTAAAAGAATTGATTCTTAATGATTTTTTTTGTACACCTTAACAACAACAGAATTATTAATAACCCCATCATTACTAAAGCTTACGCTATCTGTCACATCATTTCAATGAACTTGTGATTGTCACCGGAATCCATTAATTATAAACCCCTCAAATCACCTCTTTACACCCCAGGTATCCCCCAAAGCGGCTGCAAATATAGAGCGTATTTTTTGCATGGACAACACTGTTTTGAAAAAAAATTCACGAATCTTTATTTTGTGAATAATTCTTAATCAGAATTAATGCCTAATATTCTGATAATGAGAATTATGAAAAGAAATTCCACACCAGTCCAAAACGGATCACAAAATCGCGATAAGGGTAATTTGGTGCTGCATAGAAATTAAATCCGGTCCAGGCAGAATTGAAGTGCTCCGCCTTGAAGTATATTCTCATGGTTCGGACCTTCGCATTGATGAAGGCATCGAACATAGGATACCCCCCTAGTTTCTCATTATTCTGAACATAAAATTCGGATAGAAGCGGACTGTAGGCATTCATATTGTACTCCGTAAAGTACTTAAAGGTTATCCCCGTCTGAATAAACATTGCCTTTTTAAAAATCTTGTCGGAATAGTAAAGCGTATTTCGTGTAACAAAAGCTGGAACATTCAACACTTCACTATTCTGAGTTACCGTTTGATACATCAATGTGTTATGCAGCGCCCATTTTCTCCATTTAAGCTCTTTCTGGTATTTGATCTTTAAATGATCTACACTACTCCCCTCTTGAAATGGTCTCACAAAGGCGTTCTCCTGGCCAGCATCAATTTCTTCCTGACTGGCCTCCGACCTGAAATAGGTATAATTGTCCAAAGTAGCATATTTGGCAGAAAGATCGCCCCAAACCTGAGATTCAAGATTAAACTGAAGACTGTAAACTCCTTCTTTTTGAAAATTCTCAAAATTATACCAGTTAAAATTTTCATATTCCGACTGATATAAAAGAAAATTAAAATCCGGAAGTCGGGAAGAAAGATGTAAGCCCGCACTTACCGCATGTTTCTCGCCCAATCTATAGCGCGCCCTGGCTCTTATTAAATTATCGGTAAGCTCGCCAACAATAGTATAGGTGATATCTCCACTTAATGAAAAATTGCCGATCTCCTTTTCATACTGCCCCCCTACACTGATTTCCTCTCCCTTTAGTTGATTGGGTATGGTCTGTTCAGGCGTAATTAATATGCTGTTGAAATAATAATTATAGTTATATAGATTAACGTATCCGGTAAGCCGCCCAAGTGTATTATTGGAAAATGCAGTGCTTATCTGATTGAACATTTTCTTCAAAACCGCCTTGTCATCAATCGGTTCTAAGATGGCGTCGCCGAAATAATCGTTCTGCGCTTCCTGTTGAAACTGATAAAACTTAGACTCGTAATTAAATTGATGCCCAAGGGATAATGCTGTACGAGGCGGTGGAACACTATCCCTCTGTGTTCCGAATAATCGGAACTGATGATCTAAATAATATCGCTTCCCATCGATCTTGTTCGCTGCATCGGTTAAAAATACATCCAACCTCGAACGATCGCTGAAATCAGGATTACCATCCTCGAACTGCAATTCCTTTTGAGAAATTCCACCATTCTCTTCAGATTCTATCTGCTGATTTGCGATATGAGCGCGCAAACGATAACGACCATCGCGGGTGATATAGTTCAGGGTAGATCTGAAATTACCAGATTCTACCTGGTCGAACTGATATTTTCCCAACGATCGGAATCCCTTATAAGCCAATGAGAAATTTAATCTTTTGGAAGTATTGACAGCAAGCGATGCATCGAGTATCTGACCCTGTTCCAGGATGGTCTTAAAAAAGAGCTCGGTCATCGGCGTTGCTACATTATAGTATTTGATGTCCTCCACCTCGAAGTAATTAAAGTGTTTTGCGGTGGCTCCGAGTAAGGGATAGAGATGAACCCTCTCAAAGTCTACTCCCAAAGAATTATAGGGCCTGCCTATATTGGAAAAGGGCATGAGCTCAAAATCATCGCGCCTGAGATAATTGTGCTTGTATTCTTTGGTCACTGTCAGAGCAGTATCGAGCGCGGTGGTATCCCTACTATGAGAAATTAGTCGGTAGTCTTTAATTGAAATAGAATCTTTCGCCCCACCCGATTCTAATTTTTTACCCCTTTTAACCTTGAAAAGGGAGCTATCTTTCTCAGGCCTTGGTGGAATCGAGTCTTCCTGCCCATATGTTGAAACTGTCAAAAAGCAGAAGAGCAGCAGGAATAAATATTTCATAGTAACCTCTTACTGTGGCAAAGTTAATTTTTTTGTTCCTAACTTAATGTGAAAGTTTCCAGCTGATTTTCCAAAGCCAGTTTACATTACCTCAGGATATCTCTAAAAATCTATTTCGTAGCTAAGGGCTATCTTAGTGACAAAATCAAATCAATTGCTCAGCATATCTTTTAGCGGATTGGTGGAAGCAGGAACCGATGAGGCAGGGCGTGGATGTCTGGCCGGGCCAGTAACGGCAGCTGCGGTTATACTGCCACCTGACTTCGATTGTAAAGATCTTAATGATTCTAAACTACTGAGTAGCACCCTTCGAACCGAGCTAAAAGAGATCATCGAATCTACTGCCGTAAGTTATGCAATCAGTCATGTGGAACCGGGATTAATAGATCAGTACAATATACTTAACGCATCTATCATGGCCATGCATCGGGCCTTGAAAGACCTGCGCGTTTCACCTGAATTCATCATCGTGGACGGCAATCGGTTTAAGGCTTTTAATGAGGTCCCTTTCGAGTGTATCGTTAAAGGCGACAGCAAGTTTCAAAATATCGCTGCGGCCTCCGTTCTTGCCAAGACCTGCCGGGACACGTATATGGAAAAAATTCATGATGAGTTTCCAGTATATAATTGGAGAAAGAATAAAGGCTACCCCACGGCAGAACACCGGGAAGCTATAAGGGAACATGGCATTACACCCTATCACAGAAGAAGTTTTCGATTACTCCCTGAGCAGTTGGAATTCGATTTTTGAACCCTGGTATTTAATGATGGATACCTTGTCGGTATAAATTCATTATTGTATAAATTTGAGCAAATTCTATTTAATGCCTCAAAGATTACTTTCGACGCTCCTGATTCTTTTCATCTTTGCCTGCAGTCCTTCAAAATCTACGGAGTATCCATTACTGGCCTATGTTCCTGACGATGCTTCGTTGGTCATAAAAATAAACAACCTGAACACCTTTCTGAGTGAGCTGAAAAACAACCAGTTTCTCGGCGAAATTGCTAAAGAAAAATCGATTGAAAAGCTTAGTCAGGCCTTTGGCATGCTAAGCAAAGTGGAATCGGATACCACCGCACTTGTTGCCTTGTTCGAAGACGATTCTACACATATTGTATTCATCACTCATGCCATACAACCAGACAGTATTACAGGCGACAGTATAATAAGTGTCAAAAAACCGACACCTTCTTCCACATCAGAAAATGATCAATTCCATACCCTGACCTTAAACGGCATTAAACTATTCAGCACCTCCAAAAATCTTATAGATCGATTCAAAAATAATGATCTACCCAACGGCAGGGAGTCTACCCTCGATGAATTATATAAAACCGCTTCTACAGATAAGTCGGCTTCATTTTTTATCAATACAAGGAAATCATCCCAACTCCTCCCTGATATTCTGAGTTCGTCTGAAACATCCACGCCTAAAATACAGACCGACTGGCTAACTTTTGATCTCAATAGTTCCCAGCACTATATATATTTAAACGGACTCACCAGGGTGCAGGATAGCGCAACAAACTTCCTAAATCTCTTTCATGGCACCCGCCCTGTAAGAAATATAACCCCTAATATTGCCTCAGCATCAGCCGACGCTATCCTTTCCTATACTTTCGATGATTTTGAGGTTTTTGCAAGGAACCAGAATTCGTTTTTCAACAGTCCGTATTCGGTGAATACAGACCTGCAGTCAATAGAAGAATTCGGGATTATTTATCAGAACAATGCAAAAGCAATATTACTGAGTACATTCGATTCGGAATCCGTACAGAAATTCCTCGACGACATTGCAATTCAAGGAAAGATTTATCAGGGTTACGATATTGTAAAACTTTCAAAAAATGATTTTATAGTTAAGTCTTTCTCCCCGCTTATTGAAAGTTTTAAAGCCAATTTTTATACGATTATAGATAACAGGTATCTATTTTCAGAAAAGGAGACTTTGCTCGAAAATATTATTGGGAATTATAACAGCAGTACTTTATTTAATTCCGGCCCTCTGTTTCGAAGTGTGGAGAAAGGATTAACCGCGGAGGCCAATATGCTCTTTGTGGCAAATGCCAGGGGAATAAAAATTGCCGCTTCCTCTTTTCTTTCAAACGAAATCCTCGGTATAATCGGCAAGAGCAAAACCAATAAATATGGTTATACAGCACAACTTGTGGCCGATAAGGATTTTTATCATACCCATTTATCGGTGAACACGCTGGGAATTGAGAAAAAATCGGGAACTACCGCTCCTTTGTTCACCGTTGTGCTTGATAACGAAATTGCCTCCGACCCCCAATTTGTAATAAATCATCGTACCGGGAAAAAAGAGATTGTTGTTCAGGATACCGATCACAATCTATACCTGATTTCCACAGAAGGTAAAGTACTATGGAAGAAGCAGTTGCAAAGCAGGATCCAGGGACAAGTCAGCCAGGTTGATCTGTATAAAAATGGTCGGTTGCAATTGGCTTTCACTACTGCAGACCAATTCATTGTCCTGGATCGAAATGGGAAAGAAGTAGCTCCTTTTGTGAAAACTTATCCTGGTGGAAATCTCAATCCGCTGGCAGTATTCGATTATGAAAACAACAGGAATTACAGGTTTGTAGTAACTCAGGGAAATAAGGTAAACATGTATAATTCCAGAGGTAATGTTGTTACCGGGTTTACCTATACCGATGCGGAAGCCCCCATACTCGAGGCGCCAAAGCATATCCGAATCGGGAATCGCGATTATCTTGTTTTTAAACTGGAGAATGGTCGTTTAAAGATTCTCAACAGGGTGGGTAAAGAACGAGTATCTGTTGCTGAAGAATTTCAATTTTCCTCTAATAGTGTTTATCTCTATCGTAATAAATTTGTATTCACCGACCGGGGAGGAGTCTTATTTAGTGTTGACACAAAAGGCAAAGCCGATAGATCGCCACTAAATATGAATGAAGACCATGGATTATACGCCACGGCAAAAACCCTGGTTACCCTTAACGAAAATACCATCACAATAAAAGGCAAAAACCGGGATCTTGAATTGGGGGTTTACCTGCCACCCAGGATATTTTATGTTTATGATAAAATATATGTGAGTACTACCGACATTCAGAGCGGCCAGGTCTATCTATTGGACAGTCGCAATGAACCTATATCTAACTTTCCTGTATTTGGGAACTCAAATATCGATCTCGCAGACATGGACAACGATGGTAATATAGAACTGGTAACCAAAGACCAGGACAATTCCCTGATCGTTTATTCTATTCATTAGTACAGTAATCACTTCCGGGTGTACAGGAATTTAGACCGACCGTACAATCATGCACCCCTTACTATTTTTTATTCGTATCTTAAGGAATTAAAGCGTTCAAAATGAACGCGTTGAAAGAATTTTCGTATAGAACTCTGTACAGGGTCCTTACCGATTTTCTCCGCTCTAAGGCGAACTATTAGTACTACTTCTAACAACACTACCATGATGAAATCAAATAAACGACTCACCAGGCTTCTTATAGCTATTGCACTTATGATATTTGGACTACCGGCAAATGCCCAACTCCTAAAAAAGCTTGGTAAAACTGCAGAAAAGGCAGCGGAAAAAACCGTACAGAGACGGGTGGCCAATGAAACTGCCAAGAAGACCGATCAAGCACTGGATAGCGTCCTGACACCTGGAAGTAAAGGACAAGAGGGGGATAATAATGGTAATATACCCTCCGATACCAAAGGCCAGGAAAATAATTCTGGCTCCAGCACCGGTACTTCGGCCGAGGGTTCCGAAACAGGCCCTAAAACCATTGAGGTCTATAGTAAGTTCGACTTTGTCCCCGGGGATAAGCAAATATTTTTTGATGATTTCGGGGATGATTTCATAGGAGATTTTCCTGCCAAATGGAATACTAATGGCAGTGGTGAAGTTGTCACTCTTGGGGAGTCCTCTCAAAAATGGTTAAAATTATTACAGGGATATGGAATTGAATTTATCCCGGATATTCCTGATTTACCGGAAGACTACACCATCGAATTTGATATTTTCACTCTTGGAATAGACCTAAAGACCTCATCCACTGCCGGTTTAACCGTAACTCTTGATGACAATTCCACATTTAAAAAAGGCACGCATTACGCCTGGGCCTTTATTCCTGTGGGGCAATACGGGGTTTTTGATATCAGATTACGCAATTATGCATCAGGACAGGGGAGTGAGATCAACAGTGCTGTAAAGGCCGACATCAGGAAAGCCATCATAAACGGAACCCATATCTCTATTGCTGTTAATCAACAACGTTTTCGCCTTTGGGTAGATCAAAATAAATATGTGGATGTTCCCAGGTTTATCCCCTCCGACGCCAACCTCAGCGCGTTAAAGTTTAATGTTCATGGACTTAAAGACGGCAAAGAAACTGTGTTTATCAGTAATCTAAAGGTAGCCGAAGGTGGAGTGGATCTGCGTAGGAAACTGATTTCGGAAGGAAAGATCTCCACCAACGGTATCCTCTTCGACTCAGGGTCCGACAATATACAACCTCAGTCGATGGGAATCATCCGTCAGATCTCACAAGTGTTAATGCAAGAATCCGCCATGAGTCTTAATATCGTAGGGCATACCGATGGTGATGGAGACGACGCTTCAAATATGGATCTTTCTAAGCGGCGGGCCGAAGCGGTAAAAAATGCACTAGCTAATATCTACAATATAGATGCGTCGCGCATGCAGACTGAAGGCAAAGGGGAATCGGAACCTGTGGGTGATAATAATACTGCGGATGGGAAAGCACAAAACCGCAGAGTGGAGTTTATAAAAATCTAAAACCATGCATAAACAAGCATTATTAATCCTGTTTATTTTTCTGGGATACTTAACAACAAGGGGCCAGAACAATTGTAGTAAATTTTACCCTATGCAGGAGGGCACAAATTTTCAACTCACTACCTATGATAAAAAGGATAAACCAACATCGGTTATCGATTATGTTATTCAGGAATCTTCGGACGATGTTGCGGTGATTGCATATGATGTACACGATAAAAAAGGCGAACTGGTACTAAATTCAGAATATGAAATCAGCTGCGAAAACGATGGTATTTCTATCGATTTCAGGTCGCTTGCCGCACCGGGCATGATGGAACAATATAAGGATATGGAGGTAGACATCACAGGAACTAACCTCTACTTGCCAAATGACATGAGCGCAGGGCAAACACTCCCGGACGCCGATCTGTTAATGAACATCAATATGAATCCCATCAATATGAAGCTTACTGTAAAAATCTTCGATAGAAAGGTTCTGGGAGAAGAAACAGTAACTACGCCTGCCGGTACTTTCGATTGTATTGTCTTGACCCAAAGCCAGGAAACCAAGGTTGGGGTAAAAGTCAGTGGCAGCTCTAAGGAATGGTATGCTGCAGATGTGGGTCTGGTTAAACAGGAATCCTATGGTAAAAACGGTAAAAAGATCAGCAGTAGCGTACTCACACAATTCAGCCTCTAAAAGGAGGGCGTTTGAGCAGGAGTAACCATTCACCACGAGGTCACAGACTATATAAGGATCAAATAGTAGTAATCAGTTTTGTAACAAACTCCAAACTTCCTTTTCTAAGACCTACTATAGACTCCCCCTCTTGCTATTAATCGGCAACATATTATCGAGTTATACGCTCTTTACATTGGGATTATTTCATGTACAAAGTCTAACATTATGTCTAAACAAGCAATCTTTTCAGTCATCATACTCTGGGTTTTATCGAGCCTTAATCTACAGGCACAATATACGATATCCCGTTGCTCCGATTTGGGGCTTCGTCCTATGCCTTTCGATCCAACCGACGGCACCACCAAAGATCTGTTGGCAGCATATCTCGAAGAAAGTACTGCAGGAGAGGGGATCCAGGATTGCTGGGTATTTCATCATACCAATGGTAAGGATTATGTGGTAATCCCTGGAGATTGGGGTCAGAATCCCAGAGAAGCCGTCAGGAATCTTATCGATGATGCTATGCAGGCCATGACCGATGCCCGTAATGAATATCAGACAATTGGCACATTGCACAATAATCTATATTATATGTTTGAAGGAGGCCCCGACCCCGGATACCCGGCCATTACTTATTGGCTTTTTGAGAATCAGTGTTGGATGAACTCCCAACTCAATGGTCTCAACGTTGGAAGCAGGGCAGGAGCCCGTTTTGTCTTCGCCCATGAAGTAGCTCACTGTTTTAATATGGAGAATGTAAAAGACATCGCAACCTATTTTGATTTAAATGACTGGTTCGATGAAAGTGTTGCGGAATATCTTGCCTCCGAAGTCTATAAGGAAGTAGATTCCGAGCACTACAATTCTAAACGCTTTAATTTAGAAGGAAAAAAGTTCACCCAGCGGTATAAAGCATATCCCTTGTGGGATTTTTATGCCAGGAGAAATGGAAAACAAGCAGTAGTGGAATTAATGATAGCGCTTGCTGTAATACCTTCGCGCTCTGCAAGACTGGAATATCTGCGGAGTATTGGGTTCGACATGCTCTATCACGAATTCCTTTTTGATTTCCATCGCAATAAAATGGAAGACTCCTCTGGCAATACCCATATTCCGGCTAAGGAGGATATTGAATTCAGGCAGGATCCAATCACATTGGTTCCTGGCAGTGATGAACCACTTAAACTGGATCCTATCCCTTCAGAACGGATGTCGCTGTACGAGATCACAATACCTGAAAGACATTCAGTAACAATATATCCCCCCGGCGGATCTTCCGATAAAGTTTATTATGCCCTATTGAATGATCCTAATAGTTTAAAATATTGGGAAGAACCTGTCGAAATAAAGGCCTATTGTAACAAGATTAAAACTTTTCAGTTTTTCGCAAGTCATCTTACAGGCGAAGAAGCGAAAAATGTTGAGGTTAAATACGAACTAATTGAACAAGAGGCCTGCTGCGACCTATGGGTTGAAGCTGAAGATAATCCATCAGTTGATGAACTAAACGGGGATTTTTATTTTGATTACTATATCGAATCTGAAGTGGTCTCCTCCTCTGATGGTCCCGATCAGACCTTGGAAATGAAATACTTTGTAAATTCCAGCGATGGTTCAATGCTTCTCCTCTCATCATTCTTTATGGACAATTTTAGCAGAACCGAATCGGGCGGGATGGAGGTGGATGGTGTGATTTGGTTTCCAAACGGTCAGGTAGCAGCCTATGTTATGGATAAAACCTATTCACAGAAAAGAGTGATCACCATCGATGTGAACCAGACACGCTCCGATGTAAAGGGAGTGAGGGCCTGGAAGGTAGATGAATTCCTAAGGGTAGGAACAAGAAGTACGGTAGCTCCGGAACCATTGCCCGCGGATAGTCAGTGGAGAGATAAATCTATGGGTTATGCTTATTATCAGCCCGAACGTCATGATCCCAGTGTACGGAATAAGTTTACGGGTTATGTCTCTAATGACACCTCATTTGTAAAGAGTCTAATGCCTTCTTTCGGCTTTATGGTCGGGCATATGAAAGACCAGGATGGTCTTAACAAGTTAATGGTATACAGCCGATTCGATCAGCCGAGTGGGGATTTTATAGAGGCAAATTTGATTAAAATTGAGAAACTCTGCGCCTCTTTTAAAGCCCGTGGCTATAAAAAAATGACGCTGGGGGGTTCTACCGGAGCGATAGGTGCAATGACAGAGTCTGAACGGCAGGATCTAGTGGCTAGTCAACAGGCTTATCATGAACAACTTGGTATTCTAATGCAAAATTTGGCCTCCTGCGGGGACAATGAGAATTGTATTGCCAGAGTCAATCAGGAAATCCTGGTGCTTCAACGGAACAGAGAGAACGCAATTTATAATCTATCTCCCAATAGTGATCTTTCCGGCGATGCGGGAAGTGATTTTCAAAGAGATGCACGCAGTGTAAAAGAAGAGATGTATAATCTCCACAGTCAAATCATAGAAAAGGAACGGCAGTGTAAAAACCTTAACGACCAAAATGCCCGTTGCGGAGGCTGTATGGATATGGCATATGAAAACTGTCGTGAACAGCTTCAGACGATGAAGCGTGATTTGAAAGATCTGGAGTGTGAACTGGGCAAATTACACGGAATGGGAGATATGATGGATGATTGTGATTAATTAATAAGACCGGAGACGGGAGACCAAGGGTTCTCGATACAATCCGCCAATAGCGGATCACTCGAACTGACAAAGGATTTATGATAGAGAGTGGAGGACAGGAGACGGGAGACCGAACCTGCCTGCCGGCAGGCAGGGATCGAGGACCGAAGTAAGTTGGCAGTAAGCGATAGCAGCCGACAGGCAATTATTGAAAATGGTTATTGGATAATTGAAAATGTTATAGGATGGATATGTGGTTTAAACATTTCAACAATCAGCAATCAACAATCAGCAATCAACAATCAACAATGAACAATCAATAATCAATAATCAAGTTACACCATGAGACATATTTCAATTCTGATCTCCTTAATTATTTTAAGCGGTCACCTCTATTCCCAGGACCTGGAACTCGGGGTTCATGTACTCCCTACTTCGGTGATCGGTGACCCGGCGATGTTCAATATCACCTTACGCAATACGGAAGAGGATCCAGCACGCAACGTTTCTGTCCAAGTGAAACTTCACCCGGGTATAGCATACAGGGCTCATACACCCAATAACCTGGATTTTGACGCAAAAACCGGGATCTGGAAGGTGGGTGAAGTAAACAGATACAAAGCAGCCACTTTAGGGATCATGGCCACCATAAAGTCTAATGACGATGCTATTCTGGAAGCAGAAGTCGCATCCTGTACCTGTATGGATCCCGACAGTACACCGGGGAACGGGGTAGATACCAATGGTAATGGAGAAATAGTTCACGACAAAGGTGATGAAGACGATGGGGATGCGGCGCAGAATGGGCCATTTAAGTAAGATAAACTACTCATATGGCTGATTAAACCCCAGCCTGTTCCTTGCTTAGTTGCGCATTAAAAAGATTTCCGAAATGCTTTAGGAGTTTCTGCTTCACATCTTCTATATCAATTTCGCTATTGCCCAGTTCCCGATTTAACGATGTCACCGCCTTGTCTTTGATCCCGCAGGGGATCATATGGTCAAAATAGCCGAGATCGGTATTGATATTAAAAGCAAAGCCATGCATGGTCACCCAACGACTGGCCCTTACCCCCATCGCGCAGATCTTTCGGGCCAGCGGTGTGCCCACATCGAGCCATACCCCGGTTTCGCCTTCGGAGCGTTCTCCTTGCAGGCCATATTCTGCCAGAGTTAAGATAACCATCTCTTCCAGCAAGCGCAGGTATTTATGGATATCGGTAAAAAAATTATCCAGGTCCAGGATCGGGTAACCCACGATCTGTCCCGGGCCATGGTAAGTGATATCTCCACCCCGGTTGATACGATAGAATTTAGCCCCGTGCGAGGTAAGCTCCTCTTCCGTGGCAAGCAGGTTAGAAATATCGCCGCTCTTTCCCAGTGTATAAACATGAGGGTGTTCTACAAAAAGGAAATAATTCGGGGTCTCCAAACCAGCATCCTCCCGGCGGTTGCGGATCTTAATATCCAGGATGTCCTTAAAAAGCTTTTCCTGATAGTCCCAGGTATCTTTATAGTCCTTATTTCCCAGGTCCTGTATGATGACGTTTTTGTTCATTTTTCAAAAAGGACTTCCACATTAAAAATATCCGGATCCTTGTTAAGGTCGTACATATTCACCTCCAGTTCTATCCCCTTAAAGTCCGACAATATTTTGGCTTTTTCATTATCCACAGCCCTTACGCGATAAGGAAAACGAAATACCTGTTTAAATTTTAGCATATCGGCAAAAGGATCGTCCGAGGCCATGGTGGTATCCTGAGTTTTCAGAGCCTCCTCCCTTGCTTCATCGGTGATCGTTCGACTAAATTTTTTAGAACTGAACTTGGTATGAAAAGAAGAGGCCATTTCAAATAAACCCGAATTCGTGGGTTGTAGGCTATCAGACATCACGTCTTGCTGAGGATCCCCGCTCCCCGACAGTTCATTCAACTCCTTGATATCGGCATTCTTAATGGTTTCTGCAAACTTTTCTAGCTCGCTGACTTCTTTAAACTCGTATCGCAGGTTCATCAACATCTGCTGGGTGGTATCATTCACCTTCATCTCAAATTTGAGGGGCTCTAACGACTGAAGTCGGGCTTGCTCCTCCAGTGGTAATTGCGAAATACTATCGCGTTTTTCGTCCAGCAAAACGGCAAAATCGATTACCGTATCTATTTTTTGATCAAATAAGGTCGAATCGTTTTCTTCATTCATTTTCATAAAATCGGAAAAGTCGAGCACCATCTCATAGGTGCCACTACCGTCTTTCTTAAAAGTATATTCTTCCCGTATCTCACAGGAAATTATGCTGAAAGCGATCAGCAGTATAAGTAAGATGTTTTTCATAAATGATCTGATTGTCCTTGGACAAAGATACGACGATCAGTTGGGATTGTTGAGAATGATCAGCGCAGCGATGACACCGGGTACCCAGCCGCAAAGCGTCAGTAGCAGCACAATAAGGAAAGACCCACATCCCTTTCCGATAACAGACAGGGGTGGAAAGATGATCGCTAATAATACTCGTAAGAAACTCATAGTGATTGATTGATGCACTTTATAAGTCTTTCATATTCGCAAATTGTTACAAAAATCCCTTATTTTTAGGTCGATTTTTAAGAAGCTATGAAAAATAGAATCATCCTAATTGCGTTCATGATTTGTGCTGGGCAGACCTTTGCACAATCCTTGTACAAAGAAGTGGATTCCCGTAGTGGTGGGATCGATCTGGTAGGAAGCTTTTCCCCCGATCAACTAAAGGCCGGGCCATTCGCAGAATGGTATCAAACTTTCTACGATTATCACGAATTAGATACCAAACAGATTGAGGATTTTAAATCATCATTGAGCGAATATCGAATCCTTGTGTTTATGGGTACATGGTGCAGTGACAGCAAACGAGAAGTACCTGCCTTGATGAAAATATTAGAGAAGGCCGAGTTCCCGAAGGAGCAGCTTAAAGTGGTAGGTGTCTACGATAAAGGGCCAAATTATAAAACCAGTCCGAATGATGAACAATGGGGTCTGCGCATTACCAACGTTCCAACCGTTATTTTTCTTAAAGACGGTAAAGAAGTAAACCGTATAGTGGAAAGCCCGTTGGAAAGCCTGGAAAAAGACATGGCCAAAGTAATTTCAGGCGCAGAATACGTACCCAATTATGCAGTGAAGGCTAAGTCTCCCTGAAAGACTGTAATTCTACTTGAAATCGCGGCAGTCAAATCCTTTACAACAATATGCAGAACTTAATGGCAAAAGTGTAATTTTGCGCTTTAATTCTATGTCAATGCAACTTTCTGAGCAAGAAGTTATAAGAAGGGAAAAACTAGCCAGGCTACGAGAGCTGGGTATCGATCCGTTCCCGGCTGCCGAATTTCAGGTAGATAGCACCTCTGTAAGCATCAAAGAAAATTTCGAGGAAGGTAAGTCGGTTATATTGGCCGGCAGGCTGATGTCTAGGCGTATACAGGGAAAAGCCTCTTTTGCTGAACTTCAGGATAGTGAGGGCAAAATCCAGCTATATTTTAATCGCGATGAGATCTGTCCGGGCGAAGATAAGACCCTTTACAACGAGGTATATAAAAAACTCCTCGATATAGGGGACATCATAGGACTGAAAGGAGAGTTGTTCACGACCAAGGTGGGGGAGAAAACTGTCCTTGTGAAGGAGTTTATTTTGTTGAGCAAAGCATTAAGGCCCTTACCACTGCCCAAACAGGACGCAGAAGGCAATGTTTACGACCAGTTCAACGATCCGGAACTACGTTACCGGCAGCGTTATGTAGACCTGGTAGTGAACCCGGCAGTGAAAGAAACTTTTATCAAAAGGACAAAAATCACCCAGAGCATCAGGGAATTTCTGAATGAGAAAGGATATCTTGAAGTGGAGACACCGATACTACAAGCCATCCCCGGGGGTGCTGCGGCTCGTCCGTTTATCACCCATCACAACGCCCTTGATATTCCACTTTACCTGCGTATCGCCAATGAATTATATCTCAAAAGGCTTATTGTTGGTGGCTTTGATGGTGTTTACGAATTCGCCAAGGATTTTAGGAATGAAGGAATGGATCGTACACACAACCCGGAATTTACGATCATGGAGCTCTATGTGGCCTATAAGGATTACCACTGGATGATGGACCTTACAGAGCAACTACTCGAAAAAGTGGCTGTTGATGCAAATGGAACTACCCTGGCGCAGATGGGCGATCAAGAGATCGATTTCAAAGCACCTTATCCTCGTATTTCAATACTTGAAGCCATCAAAAAATATACAGGCTTCGATCTCGCGGGAATGCAGGAAGATGAATTAAGGGAGGTGGCAAAAAAACTGGAAATAGAGATCGATGAGACCATGGGGGTCGGCAAACTGATCGATGAGATCTTTGGTGAAAAATGTGAAAGGCATTTCATTCAACCCACCTTTATTATCGACTATCCCAAAGAGATGAGTCCGCTTACCAAGGAGCACCGTGAAAATGCCGGATTGACTGAGCGTTTCGAACTGATTATCAACGGGAAAGAGATCGCGAATGCCTATTCGGAGCTAAACGATCCTATCGATCAACGTGCACGCTTTGAAGAACAACTTAAGCTTTCGGAAAAAGGAGACGATGAAGCCATGTTCATTGACCAGGATTTTCTTCGGGCCCTGGAATATGGTATGCCGCCTACTTCGGGTATCGGAATTGGTATCGATCGATTGGTAATGTTGCTGACCAACAATGCTTCCATACAGGAAGTACTGTTTTTTCCTCAAATGAGACCGGAGAAAAAACCTCTTGAACTCAAGGATAACGAAAAAGCAATCCTGGATCTATTAAAAAAAGAATCCCGTATGCCGCTTAGCGCCTTAAAAGAGGCCACCGGTCTTAGCAATAAAGCCTGGGATAAGGGAATAAAAGCACTGAACAAACTTGGGCTCACAAAAGTGTTAAAAATAGACGATATTCTGATCTGTGAACTTCAGGAGTAAGTCCTTTCCTACGTAATTTAACGTTTTTATTTGTATAGTTCTGATTAACAGTATTTTAACTTATTGCTCCGTTCGTCGAAAACCTGTTAATTTTTAAAATATCGTATTGAAAATAAGCGTTTTATAAAGACAGAACCCCAAATCTGTCATTATGAAGCACTATTACCTACTTTTCCTTTTTTTTGCCTTACTTGCTTCCTGCTCTATGGAGCCTGTGGAAGACATTGAGAAGGACCCCCGATCCGATTGATGGTCTGGATGCCTGCTTTCAGCTTAGCGATGTTGTACTAGCTATTGGCCAGGACCTTGAAATTACCAGCTGCTCCGAAGGAGCGGTAAGCTTCCTTTACGATTTTGGAAATGGTGAAACCAGTACAGAACAAAATCCTCAGACGGAATTCGAAACCGGTGGTGAATATACCATCACCCTAACGGTGACCAACGAAGAAGAAGAAACGGACATTTACACCAAACAAGTTACGGTCTTAGACGCGGAATCGTTTTACATCTATCCGGTAGTGCAAGATGGTTTTTCGGCCATCCC
The DNA here is from genome assembly GCA_965212205.1 of Flavobacteriaceae bacterium. GTDB lineage: Bacteria > Bacteroidota > Bacteroidia > Flavobacteriales > Flavobacteriaceae > JAHEJJ01. The sequence goes on along the minus strand of CBDBUX010000011.1, from coordinate 43,687 downwards.
CATTGAATTAGGTATCCATCCGATAAGCGGAAATATCTATTATATCGAAAACCTCGAGGATGAAGAAGGGCCGGCAGGTACAAAGTTCTACTATAAGGAACTAGACGAATCCTATACTTTAAGCTCAAATTATTTGGCCGACAAGCCTCATGAGAGCAATAGTGCTTTTGTAAATTTCTATCCCAGTGGAAATATGAACTTTATTTTTGCCCGAACCCTGGTTAGTCTTTATGGTACTCAGGAAATAACCTATATGAGCGATTGGGGGTTTGTAAACGCCATTAATTCGGCCGCCAAACACAATTACGGAGTGCTCAGGGATGGTTCTAACTGGTATTATTACGGATCTACGGAGGATGCCGGAATCTATAAAGCGAGTATTGAAACTAGGAATTCCAGCGGAGATGCTTTTGATATAAGCCTCCATAGTTTTGGCGCTGCGGATGCCATGATTGGAGATATGGTGGTAAGAGGTAGTGGATATGTTGCTTTCGGAGCCGTATTTTCAAAGAATGATACAGATCCCAGACTCACCGACTATAAACCTTTGTTGATTTTCTTCGACGAATCGTTTAATGTAACATCTCATGTGATCTACACCGAATCAGAACTCGATACAAAGCTCGATTCGGCAAATGATCTGAATGGTAGTTATCATCTGGAGAAACTATCTAACGGAAATCTGGCGCTATATGCCAATGGAGAAATCATTGTGACCGACAATAACGGCACACTACTTTTCAGAGAATATTTCGAAGGGACACCGAATAACCAGGCCTTAATTGCTCTGGAACAAGGTTTTATTCTCTCAACAGATGGCTTCATAAAAAAATATGACAACAGTGGTGCGCTGATGACCGAATTGGCCTATGCCGGTAAATATATGCCCGAGATCATAGACTGGGACAACGATCTGTTCTTTGTGGCGGGATATGAGGAAGACGGTAAAGTAAAGCTGTTATACGGAGCCTGTGATGAAGATCTCAATCTTATTCCCATAGATTTTGGGGAATCGGTCCAATAAAATACAGGAGCCTTCACAGGCTCCTTTATTTGTTTTTAATACTTCTCGAAAATATTATAGCTTAGGGGTCAAATAGATCCCTATGCCGAACAGCAGGAAAATTGGCCTTGTTCTAGGTCCGCTTTTCTTTATAACCATTCTTCTATTACCAGATCTACTTCCCGGTAAAGAACATGCCAACGCAGTTATCGCCACAGCCCTATGGATGGTTACCTGGTGGATTACGGAAGCAGTCTCCATTTCAGTAACAGCACTCTTGCCTCTTCTGTTATTTCCGCTGCTTAAGATAATGCCGATAGCCGATGTAGGGGCCAACTATGGAAGCCCCATCATCTTCCTGTTCTTTGGAGGATTCGTCCTCGCGCTGGCGCTCGAAAAGGTAAATCTGCACAAGCGTATCGCACTTAACATTATTCGTATTACAGGCACTACCCCAGATCGGGTTGTACTTGGTTTTATGATCGCTACCGCTGCCCTGAGTATGTGGATCAGCAATACAGCCAGTACTGTGGTGATGCTCCCCATCGCCATGTCTGTAATTAGCCTTTTGATCTACGATGAGGATGGCTTTACCAAAAGCGATCGAAACTTCGCATTAAGTGTTATGCTAGGAATAGCCTTTTCGGCCAATTCGGGGGGTATTGCCACCGTTATTGGCACCCCACCAAACTCAGTACTGATTGGTTTGTTGGAAAATGAATATAATATCGAAGTATCATTTTTAAGATGGATGACTATTGGTCTGCCATTTTCAATAATAATGCTCACTATCTCTTACCTGGTATTAGTGAAATGGATGTTCCCAAGTAAACAGTTAAAATTTCAGGCTTCAAGGGAGGTCATTGATGAAGAATTGAAGAAATTAGGTCCTACTTCGGGTAAAGAGAAAATGGTCCTTGTGATTTTTGGCTTTACAGTATTTCTTTGGATTTTCCGCACGGTTATCAATAATTTCATTCCGGGACTGGGGCTTTCTGATACTATGATCAGTATGTTTGCGGCTATTGCGTTGTTTGCCATTCCCTATAATCTCAGAAAATCGGACTTTCTCATTGGCTGGGGAGACACTACTAAGCTGGCCTGGGGCATTCTCATTTTGTTTGGTGGCGGACTTGCACTGGCAAAAGGCATGTCGGTCAGCGGTATCGTAGATGTCGTAGCTTCCAGCATCGCGAGCAGTGATATAAGTATCCTCCTTACGGCAGCTTTACTGATCTTTTTGATGCTTTTTATGACAGAGCTCATGAGCAACGTGGCCCTGGTAGCAGTATTGGCCCCGGTAGTAGCCGGTATCGCTATAGGACTCGAAATTCCTTTGCTTTATCTACTGATCCCCGTTACGATTGCCAGCAGCTGCGCCTTTATGTTGCCTATGGCGACACCGCCTAACGCTATTGTTTTTGCCAGTGGCTATGTGCGGGTCCATGAAATGGTAAGGGTAGGCATCATCCTCAACCTGATTTCAGTTGGCTTGCTGATTCTGGTATTTCAATATGTTATTCCCCTGCTTTTCTAAACAAAAAAACCCCGGCACCTGGGCCGGGGTCTTCAATTAAATTAGTTTAATTATAGAGAGAAGATCTCTTTGTTTTCTGTCCTTTTGAAAGGATCGAAACCTTCTGGAAGACTTTCTGCAGTTTCCAATTCCAATTCGATCATATCTGTAGGATCCAGATAGTCAATCGACCTGAAATATGCAGGATAGGCATAAGCATTAAAATCATGCGGCAAAAAGGCCGAATAATCTGCAATCACCTCATCTTCATCAATATAATAGATCGTATTAAGGTCTACATAGTACTCCGTTGGATCGAAATCCAATGGAAGATAGTCTGCAGTATTAAAACCTAGATCATAGGCATCATCATCTTCTTCTATATAGATAACACTGTTCAAATCAAATGGCTCACAATCATTTTTAGGTTGTTGGGCCATTAATCCTGTATGGGTTAACAGGAACAAAAAAATGCTGAATGTTAAACTTGCTTTTTTCATAACTTTAATAGATTAAATCTATGACAAAGATACAAAGCTATTGCCTATCCATTATAGTACTTCTGAATTCGTTAACAATTCAGGTCGTTTAAATGATTCATGATTTTGGCAATTATTGCATCAAAATACTAAGAATTATTAGGTGCAGGTAATGCTGTTTTAGTGATCCTTCAGAAAGATTCACACTCTGTTAAAGTATTGATATCGAACTTTTTAAAGTTAAATATTTGTTAAGATGGCACGATTGCCAGTTGGTTTAGGTCTTGGCGAGAATTTATCAAGGAAAAAGCCTCTGAAATATCAGAGGCTTATAACTAACTAATCCAACTATGAAAAAAAATATGAGTGAAAAATCTCTTTAAAACTATTCTATGAGGTGCTGTTTTTAGAAACTCAGGTCTTGCTTGACAAATTCTATTTCCCATACATCTTCCTCGATATATTCGATGGCATTAAGATCTACGTATTGTTCGTGTGGATCAAATCCTTCAGGCAGATATTCCCTCGTGTTGAATCCCAGATCGATCTCGTCTTCCCCCTCTTCGATGTAGTCGATTGACATTACATCCGTTGGGTTGGCATATGGGTTGAAATCCTCAGGCAGATAGGCTATAGTATCGAAGTCTAACTCCGTAGTTTCAACATTATCTATAAATTCTATGGCGTTGAGGTCTACATATTGTTTATTAGGGTCGAATCCTTCAGGAAGATAATCGGCCGTATTAAAGCCAAGGTCTATTTCTGTTTCTTCCTCTATATAGACGATCTCGTCAAGTGTTAATTCCGCAGGAGTTTTCCATTCCATTCTGCTGACTAATTTAGGTGCAGGTGCACTCATTGAGTTATCAGCTATATAGATCACCGGATTGTGCTCCTGGTTAGATGTCATGATCACTGCAACCTCCTGGTCGTTACATTCCAGTTCGTTGTATCCTTCTTGCGGCGTGGAGGCGGTGCTTAGCATTACGAGTCCACAAAGTGCGATTAACTTGTTCATTTTTAGATTGATTTAAAACAGTTGATTGTTTGATTATAAGACTTTAATAAAAATGAAATGTTACAGTATTGAGTTTAGTTTAACAGATCAATCCTCCTTATTACTTATCCACAAAACATATTTATAACACTGTATATCAACATTTTAAACATTGTTACCAGCTAATAAACTTTTTTTAAAACTTAGGAATTAATTAACACCCCAAGCTCGGTAACTAGACCTGAATATGGTTTGTAAAAGCGGCAGCGTTAAATATTTCTAAAACTCTGAAATGCTTTTAAACCAATATTCGAAAGTGAAGTCAAACTCATGTAAATCATAAAAAATAAACACATGAAAGCTTTAGTAACAAGTATTTTTTTAACCGTGGCGATGTTAGGTTATGCTCAACATGGTCATCAACACAGGGGTATGAAAGACATGAGTCCTGAACAATGGGCATCATTGGAAACTAAAAAACTCACCCTTGCATTGGATCTAAATGAAAATCAACAGCAAAAGATCCAGGAGATTCAATTGGAAAAAGCCATGACCCGTGAGGCTAAAAAAGAAGAGCGGGCATCGAGCGACACTAAACCAGACGCCGATGAGCGTTATGCCCGGATGAGTGACAGACTTGACCGGCAAATTGAGGTAAAGGAAAAGATGAAGGATATTCTCAATAAAGAGCAATATGAAAAATGGGGGAAGCTACAACTCGCAAGAGAAATGAAAGGCAAATGTAAAGAACACAGAGGGAAACCCTCTCGTTAGTCTTTTTAAAGATAAGGTTCTAAGAAGCCTTTTCTAAGCAATCTCAGAAACAATTTTATTCAAGGCCTCGATCGTTAGATCGAGGTCTTCGTAGCTAAGGGCATCGTTAAGGAAATAACTTTCAAAAGCACTGGGAGGCAAGTATATCCCTTCCCGAAGCATTCCGTGAAAATAACGCTTAAATTTATCGTTATTAGCTTTCGCAGCACTTTCAAAATCGATCACTTTATCCGAACAGAAATGAACAGAGATCATAGAACCAAATCTATTGATCTGATGATCTATTGCTGCCTTCTCAAGACAAGCTGCTATCCCATGGTGCAGGTATTCGGCTTTTTCTGCCAGCCTTTGAAATACTCCAGGGTCATTGTTCAGCGCACTGAGCATGGCCAGTCCGGCACTCATAGCTAATGGATTTCCACTTAGTGTTCCGGCCTGGTAGACAGGTCCATCGGGTGCCAGATATTCCATAATCTCATTCCTGGCCGCAAAAGCACCAACAGGCAACCCTCCTCCTATGACCTTGCCAAAGGCAAGAATATCGGCTTTGATCCCCAGAACTTCCTGAGCTCCACCTGCTGCCAGCCTGAATCCGGTCATAACCTCATCGAAGATCAGTAGAATACCGGCCTCTGTACATAACCGGCGTAGTCCACGAATAAATGATTCATCGGGCGGTATACAACCCATATTTCCAGCTACCGGTTCTATGATGACGGCAGCGATTTGATTTTCATTGGCATGGATTAATGTGCGAACACTATCCAGGTCATTATAGCGGGCCAGTAGAGTATCCTTTGCCGTACCCTGGGTTACACCGGGACTGTTGGGGCTACCAAAGGTAACGGCTCCGCTTCCTGCCTGAATCAGAAAAGCATCTGCATGACCGTGATAACAGCCTGCAAATTTTATAATCTTATCCCTTCCACTATATCCTCGCGCCAATCGAACAGCACTCATACAAGCTTCGGTACCACTGTTCACAAAACGAATCTTATCAATTCCCGGGACCATGGAGACCGCCAGTTTTGCAAGTTCTGTTTCAATTTCTGTAGGGATGCCAAATGATGTCCCCTTCTTTGCTTTTTCAATGACAGCCTCCACTACAGGATCATAGGCATGACCCAGGATCAAAGGTCCCCAGGAAGCGATATAATCTATATAACGGTTTCCATCAACGTCGTAGAGGTAAGCACCTTTAGCTTTATCTATAAAAATAGGATCGCCCCCAACAGCCTTAAAGGCACGTACTGGTGAATTTACACCGCCGGGAATAAATTTCTTTGCCTCTGAGAAAAGGACGCTGCTTCTTTGGTATATCATAGTGGCTATTTCCCTCTTTCGGATTTGATGACCAGGTTCTGTCCTATGGAAATCGTACTATCATGTAACTTATTCAATTTCATGATCTCCTCTACTGAGACGAAATAACGACGTGAAATTGAATAAAGCGTATCTCCTTCCTGTACTCGATAGGTGGTGAAATCGAACTTCCTGGGCTGGCGTTTTACAGCCATTCCCTGGCGCAGCACTTCGCGGTCAAAGCGATTGAGGTCGTATCGTTCAATGAAGGAGATGAGTTTTTGGGGGTATCTCGGGTCTGTAGCATAACCCGCTGCCTTCAAACCTTTTGCCCAGCCCTTATAATTATCACGCCGAAGATCGAACAATGTAGAATAACGGGAACGCGAAGAGAGGAAAATACTGTGGTCTCTAAAGGAATACATCGGGTGATTGTATTTCCTAAAACACTCTCCCTTGGCATCATCATCGTGATAAGCTACAGCCCCATCCCATCCTCGATGACATTTAATCCCAAAGTGATTATTGGTTTTCAGTACCAGTTCACTTTGCCCAAAACCGCTCTCCAATATCCCCTGTGCGAGTGTAACACTCGCCGGAATTCCATAAGCTACCATTTCCGCCTTGGCTATTTCAGAAAAAGTATCAATATAATCTTCGACCGATTGAATATTAAAACTGGCAAATTGTCCATCATCCTTCGGTAATGGGAATAGATCGGGATCCTTAAACTGAAGTTCCTGGGTCGTGGCCACTTTAGTCTTCTGTTTTTTCTGAACAGTACCCGATCGTTTTTTGGCACCACAACCTATTAATAATAAGGCTGTGATAGCTACTAAAAGTATATTTCTCATAAGCCTAACAATGGCAAATTTTTCTTTTTCAACAATCTATTCATCCCTGCTACACCCTGCAGGCCACCGGTATGGATCGCCAGGATTGATGTCCCGTCCGGAAAGAAATCATTTTCTGCCAGATCTATCAACCCATACATCATCTTAGCTGTATAGACAGGATCGAGAGGAATTCCGGTGTCTTTTTGGAAATTATTGATGAACGAAATAAGCGCTTCGCTTATCCGGGCATAACCCCCAAAATGGTAGTCCAAAACCATCTTCCAATTTTCCCCGGATGTAAATTTACGAATATCTTCTTGGAAATTATGCCCTTTAAGTGTTGCAAAGCCTAAAACGCATTGATCCTCTTTACAGGAATTGACCAGTCCGGCGAGCGTGCCGCCGGTGCCAACAGGACAGCAAATATATCTGAATTCGGAGTCATCGGAGTTAAGGATTTCCTGGCACCCACGAACTGCCAGCTTATTAGTACCGCCCTCGGGTAGCAGATAAAAGTGCCCAAAATCCTTTTTTAGTTTCTCTATAAAGGATGGATTGGTTTTACCCCTGTATTCTTCTCTGCTGAGAAACACAAATTGCATCCCGGCCTCAGCAGCAGCACTTAAGGTGGGGTTGTCTTCCCAAATCCCGGCAAGTTCGTCACCCCTTATCAGCCCGATGGTTTCCATCCCTGCCTCTTTTCCAGCCTGGGCAGTGGCCAGTATATGATTGGAGTAAGCACCGCCAAAGGTTAGTAACCTATCATTTCCTCGGTTTTGAGCTTTTTCAAGATTGTATTTCAGCTTAAAATATTTATTGCCGGCAACGGGTAAATTGACAAGGTCTAGTCTCCTTAGAGAGACCTTCAGTTGCTTTTTTGAGAAAACAGGAAGATGCAACCGTTGCGTTTCCAAGTCCACTATCTACAGATTAAATGTCCTGAGGTACCTGAGAAATCCCATAGGAGCACGCTGCTCTAAATAGCTAAGATTTTTTTCATTGAAATAGGCCTCGCGTTCAAAGCTGATATTCTGATAGGCCCGGTAAAAATCTAAATAAAGAATAGATCGCAGCAACCATTCGGTAATGTAAAATAAATAAAAAGGCAGGATCAGCAGTTCTTTTTGTTGTTGCAAGTGGATCCTTTCGTGATTAATTAGCACCTGATCCTTCTTGAGCTCCTGATGCTTTAAGAAGATAAAAGGCCAAAGGGACAAGCCCACATAATTGCTATAAAATAAGTGTTTGAACACTAATATCATGATGCCTTTAGAACGCTTTTTTCCAATTGAGATTGCTAAAATTAATAATTTACTTACAGAATGACCAGCAAAATACAATGTTAATAGTTGATAATGAACATCTTCGGCCAGCTTAACAATTATTGAAAGTATTCGCTCGCGCCACAACTTTCGTTAAAATCATACCTTTACAATCTATGAAAAAACACATCCCCCCGGAGGAAGGAGATTATTACCTTTCAGAAGAAGGTTACCGAGTGTTTACTGAGCAATATCATCTTAAAAGAGGATACTGTTGCGAGAGCAATTGCCGGCATTGTCCTTACGGCTTTGACCAGCGTACAAATTAGAGGTAAATTTGGGCTCTTCGGCATAATATTTGTGCCAATTTCCTATATTAGATTGGCTAACTAACCCTGAAAAAGAAAATGTTATGAATTCTGTGAAATGGTTGATATTCCCTGTGCTGGCTTTTTTACTTTTTCCATCCTGCAGTTCGGTAAATGTAATATCTGATTACGACCAGGCGGTGAATTTTGCGACATATAAAAGCTATGCTTTCTATAAGACCGGTATCGACAGAGCCCAAATTTCCGATTTGGATAAGAAAAGAATATTAAGAGCTATCGAATACGAAATGGGAGCGCGTGGATTTGAGAAATCTAAGAATCCTGATTTACTGGTCAGTATCTTCACCAGGGAAAGAGAACAGGTAGACGTTTACAGTTATCCATACGGCTGGGGATGGGGATACTGGGGCTATTGGGGCTATTGGGGGCCTTATTACGGACCCGGTTACTGGGGCCCAACCGTTAGCAGCTATACTGAAGGCGCATTATATATAGATCTCATAGACGCAAAAAGCAAACAACTTGTTTGGCAGGGCAAAGGTGTAGGCACGCTTAACAAGAGTAAGAAAGTAGGAAAAAAGGTCCAGCAAATTCAAAAATTTGTAGCCGAAATACTCCAACAGTACCCTCCCGAGGCCATTGCGTCTAATTAGAACTCCACTGCCCTGAATGACTCACTCAGGGCAGTTTTTTGTACCTTTAGTACACCTAAAAAAATGTCGATGTCTTACGAGAGTAATCCCATACTTGACAAACTTCCCGAACATCTAAAACAATTCATTAAGCCTCAGAATTACGAGGATTATTCGGCTATTAACCAGGCCGTCTGGCGTTATGTGATGAGGAAGAACGTTGACTATCTCAGTAAGGTGGCGCATGAGTCTTATACCGATGGTTTGAAAAAAACTGGCATTTCCGTCGATCATATCCCGAATATGTATGGGATGAATCGCATTCTTAAGGAAATTGGCTGGGCAGCGGTGGCGGTTGATGGATTCATACCCCCGGCTGCCTTCATGGAATTCCAGGCTTATAATGTACTGGTCATCGCTTCAGACATTCGTCAGCTTGATCATATAGAATATACTCCTGCACCGGATATCATTCACGAAGGAGCGGGTCATGCCCCCATAATTGCCAATCCGGAGTATGCAGAGTATTTAAGGAGGTTTGGTGAGATAGGTTGTAAGGCCATCTCAAGTGCCAAAGACTATGAGCTATATGATGCGGTAAGGCATCTGTCGATTATTAAAGAAGCACCGGGCACTCCGGAGGAGGAAATTGCCAAAGCGGAAAAGGAAATCGAAATCCTTCAGGAAAATATGGGGGAACCCAGTGAAATGGCCCTAATTAGAAATCTCCATTGGTGGACAGTGGAATACGGGCTTATTGGTAAGATTGAATCACCTAAGATATATGGGGCAGGCTTACTTTCATCAATCGGTGAAAGCAGTTGGTGTATGACCGATGAAGTGAAAAAAATACCCTACTCAATAGAGGCTGCACATACGGCTTTTGATATTACAAAACCACAGCCACAGCTATTTGTAACACCAAATTTTGCCTATTTGAGTGAAGTACTGGAAGAATTTGCCAATACGATGGCAGTTCGTACCGGAGGGCTTAACGGCGTGAAAAAATTGATCAATGCTGGCAAGCTGGGCACAATTGAACTAAGCACGGGATTGCAAATATCCGGAAACTTCAGTAGCGTAATTGAGCATAAAGGGACGCCGGTTTATGTCCAGACCACCGGACCAACCGCACTGGCATACAGGGAAAAGGAGCTTGTTGGTCATAGTACAGAGCGGCACGCAGATGGCTTCGGCACCCCGCTGGGAAAACTTAAAGGAATCAATCTTGCTATCGAACATATGAGCCCCAGGGACTTGAAAGCTTACAATATCTTCGAAGGCGAAAGGATTACACTTGAATTCGAAGGACATATACGGGTTACAGGTGAAATTATTACGGGTACACGGAACCTGATGGGTGAAATTATACTGATCACTTTAGACAATTGTACTGTTTCTCATAAAAACGAGGTGATCTTTCAACCCGATCGCGGTTTTTACAATATGGCGGTTGGAGAAACTATTGTTTCGGCCTACAATGGGCCGGCAGACCTGCAAAGCTTCAACCTGATGACCCATGAACTCAGTTCTTCAACCATTAAAGTGGATATAACACCTGACAGAATAAAACTGGAGAATTACTACGAGCAGATAAGACATTTCCGCGAAGGGATCAATACCACAATCTCACGAAATAAAGTTTTCAGAGAAGTAAGGGAGAACTTTCCGAACGACTGGCTCCTGCCTGTGGAACTTTACGAACTAGCCAGAAATAACGAGGATGATGAATTCGCACAGGAAATCGCTGATCACCTCGAAAATGTAAAACTCAACAATCCTGAATATGGTCATCTTATTGATGATGGCCTGAGTCTGGTAGACCAGGCTAAAACAATGAGTTGATCATTAGCCTGTTCTTTTCTGTATCGAGGAGTTGTGCTACAGGAGATTCCTTTACCGCTAAAAATTCGAACTCGAGCAGCTGTCCTTTCCGGCTCACCTGAAGATAGACCGGCTTGCTGATATCGTTATAGAAAATATTTCTCGAAAGTAGTTTATCGCCTTTACGTAAACCCTCCATAAAAGCGGCAGACCCCGGTGAAACCTCCTGAATCTGCGTATCAGAATCATCTAGAACAAAGCCAAGGTCATAGACTTTGGTCACCGGTTGAAAATCAATATCAAGAGAAGAAAGCCAGGGAACTAGCTCGATCGGTTTGCCGGCTTCGATATACTGCTCGAATTCAGTTTCCCCATCAGTTCCCAGGTAAGTTTCTAGCTGACTCACAAAATATGCATGATTGAGTTGCTGCCCATCTTCTTTGGCATCATACAATATATCACGCATCAAATCGTCGAGCTTTTTTTGGCCATTGCTCAGCTCAGTAATCCTGAGATCGAGATAAAAGGCATAAATGCATCCTCTGTAGTAAGGAAGCTTGCCATAATTCATATCTGCCCAGAAATTTTCATAATTGATCTCCGAATTAGCCACATCTTTTACCGGTGAAGTATACAGGTTTCTGATCGTTTGATTGATCTGTTGAAGAAAGTAAGATTCGTCTAAGCCCGCAATACGGTTTCCAACAATATTCTTAATTGTAAAATATTCGGTAAATCCTTCACTGAACCAGTATTGCGCTTCTTCATCTTCGTTCCGAATTTCTTGCCCTATCCAGTTATGCTGTAATTCGTGATTGAAGAGGTAAACAAGTTGTTTCAAATCTGTATATTCATTGTTTGAGATAGATGCGGCAAATGAATTGTTTAATCCGGTGCCCTGAAATGCGCTTCCCTTTTCCAATTCCATTGGTCTCAGGGTTACCGTAAAAAACTCCTGGCTGTGATCCTGCCAAAATCTCCTCTGGGCCTTCAGGGTTTCCATCAGTATATCCATAGCTTCTTCCTCGCCAAATGGCACCCATTCACCACGAGAGGCTAAAATCACCCTGTTGTCTTTTATTTTATCTTCCAATAGTCTGAAATCGCCACCTACAAAAATGGCATTGTGGAATTTTTGAAGTTCTATCTTATTCAATATCTGCTGCGATTGCCTACTACCAAAGCTGTTGTGGATTACCCAATCATCCGGAAATCCTTCCCAGTTCAATTTCACATCACGCCGCGCTTCCTCCTCTCTGGATTGGGGAACCATAAATAAGTTATGTGAAAAAATATGGAAATATCCGTTTTGGATAATAGGGCGATAGCTTTCCATGGGCTGATCATTCAAAGCAAAATCCTGTTGCATGATATATTCTAGTCTTAACCGCCCCGAATTTTTATGCTTTATTACTATCCACCCACTATCTTTATTCATTTCTACTTTTCCCTCAGGCTGTACCAGTTTAACCTCTTTCAAGACATTATGAAGACTATCTCTGCCCCACGCTGCATTGGCAAAATCGAGTACTGTGGAATCGGTATTTCGACTTTCAAATTCCAGACTTACTTTTAAGAGAGGTAAAGAATCTATCCTAACTGGCGAAATTGTATAGACAAGTCCCGACTTATGTTCAGGGCTGCAGTTTGCAAGGCACAAGATCATAAATAAAGCAGCAGCCGTGAGAAATATGTTTTTCATATTTTGGGTTTATTAGAACTAGACTGATTAAAAAGCAAAATGTTTCAGACCTAACATGAAAATATCCTATGGCCTATAATTCTGTAAAATCCATAAAAGGATAGCGCTGCTTTAGCTGTTCTATATTCTGTTGAAGTGAGGTGAGGAACTTCTTATGCGAATTGCTTTCCGGATTAAACGGCCTGTGCTGAAGCCCTTTCCGGATAACATTTACCTCCTTCATGGTGGAGTGACAATCATCCTCTATCCATACAGATTTAAATTTATCCCAGATATATTCAATAGCCATATCATTGGGATGGATCAGGTCGCTTTTATAATAACGATAATCCCTTAATTCATCCATCATCAGCTCAAAAGAAGGAAAGTAAAAGAGTTTCTCACTGTCTGTGATCTTATGAATTGCACTTATTATTTGAGCCTTGCTTAGCGAGTTTTCAACAATACCATCCTTCAAATGACGTACTGGCGAAACGGTAAAAATCACTACTGCATCCTTATTTAGTAGTCTAATCAGGTCCGCGGACCGCTCCAGACTCTTTTGCAGCTCTTCTACCGATAACAATTCCTTTATAAATTCCTTCTGCTGGATTTTATGGCAGTTGGCAACTGCTTCGCCTGTTGATCGGCTTCTGTAAACCCAGGAAGTCCCGAGTGTTATTATAATATGTGATGCATTGGAAATACCTTTCCGGGCAGACTTAAGGGCCGTATTTAAGTTGTTCAATAGCTTAGGCTTGTCCGTATTGCTCAATACGGAATGTGCCTCCAGACAATGCCATTGCTCGTTGTGATGCACTAGCTCATCGCCATTGAAGGGAATTTCATTTACTGCCCTGTTGAGGAGTTTCTCGATAGCAAGGGAATGAAACAGAATACCCAATGGATTTAAGAGTGTGCGAAACTGATAATAATTCAGTTTAGCTGCCATATGCTCTGCAAAACAAGAACCCAGTAACATCAACTCACTTTCATAGTTTATCGGTGGCGAATTTTTGGAGAGGCTGATTTTCGAAAAGAACTTCATAGGAAATGTGATAAATCAGTGGCAGATTTCTATCTGATCGAGTGTTCTATTATAGTCCCTTTCAAGCTGGGCATCCAGTTGTTCTATAAACACCAGCACTCTTACTAATCGTTCTATATTGTTATTCTGAAGCGCTTCGGCCGCTTTGGTGTATTCATTCTGAACGAGGCGTTGAACATTGTACATATTCTCAAGCTCATATAGACAGTCAAAGCCAAATTCGTTGGCAATTCCCATATCCTTTGTAGTCTCCCATGCAATCTCGGTTAATTCCGCCAGCTCGAGATTTATATAAGTTTCACCTTCATATAAGTATTGATCGTCCTTAATAACAACAGAGTCTGTAGTGGTAAAAAAACCTGAATGCTCCCGTTGATATTGTGACAGTTGTTCGGGGGTGGCAAGAATGCCATTATGAAGATTGGAGTGCATTGCCTTTATCCCGGCGATTGCAGAAGGCAGGTGTTCATTTTCTTTCCTCGCATCCACTAACTCCTCCTGGTTGTTTCGGATTTCTTCTTCTATCTTGGCGATAGCGATCTTTTTGTCCTCATTCAGGTTTCGATCCGCATTCCAGTCGTTAAACCAAATCGCGAGGTTAATTCCAAGAAAAATCAATAATACCTCACCCAATATATACTTCCAGTTAAGTCCTCGTAATTTGGATCGGAACATGATCTCCTTTATTATTCCAGTAAACTTTTAACTTGCTTAAGTGCCTCCTCTATTCCGGAGGGATTTTTACCTCCGGCTGTAGCGAAAAAAGGTTGTCCACCTCCGCCCCCTTTGATTAAACGCCCAAGTTCCCTGACAATATTTCCTGCGTGCCAGCCTTTTTCTTCAACTAGTGGTTTAGAAATATAGCAACTAAGTAATGCTTTACCCCCATGTTTTGATCCCAAAAGCAGGAAAAGGTTATCAACCTCTTTTCCCAATTCGAAGGATAGGTCTTTCATGCCGGCGGCATTCAGATCTACTTTCCTGGCCAGAAATAAAGCTCCATTTTCTTCTGCCATTTCGCTTTTAAGTTGCATTTTCAACGACCTGGCTTTTTCCTTTTGAAGTTGCTCAACCTGTTTCTTAAGGGTGTTGAACTCTTCCTGCAGCGCCTGAATGGCTTTAACCGGGTTTCCGGAACCCCTGAACATTCCCATGATTTCCCTAAAGGCCCTTTCGCCTTCAAGGAAATAAGCCTTAACCGCTTCAGAGGTAATCGCCTCTATTCTCCTGATACCGGATGCGATGGCGCTTTCCCCTGTAATCTTAAAATGCCATAAATCGGAAGTGTTGGCAACATGGGTGCCACCACATAGCTCCACTGACTGACCAAATCTTACTGTACGCACCTTCTCGCCGTATTTTTCACCAAACAAAGCTACGGCTCCCTCCTTCAGCGCCTCCTCCTTGCTGATATTCCTTTCCTCCTGTAGGGGCAATTGTTCTTCAATCCTGGCATTGACAAAATCTTCCACTGCCTTTAGCTCTTCGTCGGTAAGCTTCGCAAAATGGGAGAAGTCGAACCTCAGATATTTAGAATGTACAGCCGACCCTTTTTGTTCCACATGCTTTCCAAGTACTTCTCTCAAACCCTGGTGGAGCAAATGGGTTGCTGTATGGTTTCTGGCCGTCCGCTTTCTCTGCTTCTTGTCGACAACAGCGCTTAGACTACCCTCCAAATCTCTCGGGAGGTTTTTGGTTATATGCAGAATTTCGTTGTTCTCTTTTTTGGTGTCGACTACATATACAACATCTCCATTGGCAGATTTCAGATAACCTTTATCTCCTACCTGGCCACCACCTTCAGCATAAAATGGTGTTTTGTTTAGCACCAGCTGGAATTGCTCACCTTCTTTAGCCGAAATAATCCGGCGATATTTTAGTAGTTCAACCTCAGCTTCTAACTGGTCATAGCCGATGAATTCAGTCTCCCCGTCCTTTACGAGAACCTGCCAGTCTTCACGATCAATTTCTGATGCTGCCCTTGACCTGGCCTTTTGTTCCTTCATAGCTTCCTGAAAGCCAGCTTCATCGATACTATAGCCTTTTTCAGTGAGGATTAAAGCCGTAAGATCGAATGGAAATCCATAGGTATCGTATAGTTCAAAAGCCTTTTTCCCATTGAGGTGGTTGCCTTTAGTTTTGGCCAGTACTTCATCAAGAAGTCCCAGTCCCTGTTCCAACGTCTTTAAAAATGACTGTTCTTCCTCACGAATAACATTTTCTATCAATTGATGTTGCTCTCTCAGTTCGGGAAAGGCATGCATGGTATTATACAGTTCATTGACAAGAAGATGTATAAAGGGCTCACGGGTGTTTAAAAAGGTAAAACCATATCTGACGGCTCTTCTCAAAATACGCCGAATCACATAACCGGCTCCGGTATTACTGGGTAATTGTCCGTCAGCAATAGAAAAGGCCACAGCCCTCAAATGATCGGCGATAACGCGAATGGCTATATCCTTCTCTTCATTCTTGCCATATACCGTATGGGTAATGGTTTCTATTTCTTTTATAATTGGCGTAAACAGATCGGTGTCGTAGTTAGATTGTACGCCTTGTAAAACCATACAAAGTCTTTCAAAGCCCATCCCGGTATCTACATGACATGCCGGTAAGGTTTCAAGTTTTCCGTCTGCTTTTCTGTTGTATTGAATAAAAACCAGATTCCAAATTTCTACTACCAGCGGATGGTCCTGATTTACCAACGATGCTCCTGCCACCTGCTTTATTTCCTCATTTGACCTGATATCGACATGAATCTCTGAACTGGGTCCGCAGGGTCCCTGATCTCCCATTTCCCAGAAATTATCTTTTTTATCACCTTTAATTATCCGGTCTTCCGGTACGATAGCTTTCCAAAGGTCATAAGCTTCCTGGTCAATTTCGAGCGCATCTCCATCCTTACTTCCTTCAAAAACGGAAACATAAAGACGACCTTTATCAATATCACAAACTTCGGTCAGAAATTCCCAGGCCCAATTAATGGCTTCCTTTTTAAAGTAATCGCCAAAACTCCAATTCCCTAACATCTCGAACATGGTATGATGATAGGTATCTTTTCCCACCTCTTCAAGATCATTGTGTTTACCACTAACTCGCAGGCATTTTTGTGTATCGGCCACCCGTCTATCCTTTGCCTTGGAGTGCCCCAGAAAATATTCCTTAAACTGGTTCATACCGGCATTGGTGAACATCAGAGTGGGGTCGTTCTTAATCACCATTGGAGCGGAAGGAATAATTTTATGATCTTTCTCCTTAAAAAAATCTAAAAAATTGGCTCTAATTTCTCTGGAATTCATACAAATAGGTGAGGATTCGACGATTTTAACGCATTCTACAAAACAATTTTTATATTTGTCTGTTCTGTATTTTAACAGGCACAAAAATAGGATAAAATCCCTTCATGTCTAAAGTTAAGTACTATTACGATCCGGATACACTTTCGTATCGGAAGATTGAACCCAAAAAATCGAGAAAATACAGAAATATTCTCTTTTTTGTGCTCGGGTCGGCTCTATTTGGTTTTATGGCACTTATCCTGCTATTGAATACCAACCTTCTCAATACCCCCAGAGAGCTTTCCCTTCAGAGGGAAGTAAAGAATTACGAGCTGCAATTCGAATTACTCAATAGGAAAATGGAGCAAATCGAATATGTCCTTACCAATATGGAAGACAGGGACAATAATATTTACAGGGTATATTTTGAGGCCAATCCAATTCCAGAAGAGCAGCGCAGAGCTGGTTTCGGCGGTATCAACCGATATAAATCGCTTGAAGGCTTTAATAATTCGGAAATGATCATCTCTACTACAAGGAGACTCGATATTATTCAAAAACAAATGGTCATCCAATCAAAATCACTGGATGAGATCACTAAGCTGGCTGAAGAAAAAGAAGAGCTTTTAGCGGCTATTCCAGCCATTCAGCCAATCAATAATGACGATCTAACACGAATGGCTTCTGGTTACGGATGGAGATCCGATCCCTTTACCAAAGCACGGAAGATGCACTGGGGT
Source organism: Flavobacteriaceae bacterium (assembly GCA_965212205.1). Lineage (GTDB taxonomy): Bacteria > Bacteroidota > Bacteroidia > Flavobacteriales > Flavobacteriaceae > JAHEJJ01. The sequence goes on along the minus strand of CBDBUX010000011.1, from coordinate 25,986 downwards.
ATGGATTTTACTGCGCCCAAGGGCGTACCGATCTATGCTACCGGAGATGGGGTCGTTAAAAGAGCTGATAATTCTGCATCGGGTTATGGTAAGCATGTAAGGATAGACCATGGTTATGGGTATATGACCCTGTATGCTCACCTTAGTAAATACAATGTGAAAAGGCGTCAGAAGGTGAAGCGAGGCGATCTGATAGGTTTTGTGGGAAGCACAGGCCGCTCGGAAGCTCCTCATCTGCACTATGAAGTATGGAAAGACGATACCCGTATCAACCCGATCAATTTCTATTATGGAAGTTTGACACCCGAAGAATTTGAGAACATGCTCAAATACGCCAGTCAGGAGAACCAATCCTTGGATTAATGCATATAGAATTACCTGAAAAACGATATTACGGCATCGGTGAAGTTGCCCGGGCATTTGATGTGAATACCTCCCTGATCCGATTCTGGGAAAAAGAATTCGACGTACTACAGCCTAAGAAGAATGCAAAGGGTAACCGGAAATTTACCCCTAAAGACATCAAAAACTTACAGTTGATCTATCACCTGGTAAAGGAACGAGGCTTTACGCTTGAAGGTGCAAAAACCCACTTAAGGGAAGAACGCCAAAAAACGCTTACCAACTTCGAGATCATTCAAAAACTCGAAAAAGTAAAAATAGAACTTATCAAAATAAAGGAACAACTTTAAGCAACACTAACTTAAGAACACGATTATGAAAAAATGGTTAATCCCGTTAATTATCCTTGTGGTAATCGGATTTGGTTTTTATCAATGGGCCGTTGGATTTAACAATACCGCAGTCCAGTATGAAGCCGATGCAAAGACAGCCTGGTCTAATGTAGAAAGTTCTTATCAGCGCAGAAACGACCTGATCGGTAATTTAGTTAAAACTGTGCAAGGAGCAGCAGATTTTGAACGAGGTACTCTTACCGATGTAATAGAAGCACGGGCAAAAGCTACCTCTACCACTATCGATGTAAACGATCTTTCGCCAGATAATCTCGCTAATTTCCAGCAGGCACAAAGCGGTTTGTCTTCCGCCCTTTCGAGGTTGCTTGTCACCGTAGAGCGATATCCAGATATTAAAGCCAACCAGAATTTCCTCGAATTACAAACACAGCTCGAAGGAACGGAAAACCGGATCAACGTAGAGCGGAATCGCTTTAACGAAAGCGTCAATATCTATGATGTTCATATCAAAAAGTTTCCGAACAGTATTTTTGCCGGATGGTTTGGTTTTGAGGAGATGCCACGCTATCAGGCCGATCCCGGTTCGGACCAGGCCCCTGATGTAGAATTCGATTTTGAATAGTAACCCGTTATGTCTGAAGTAGAGGAATTTCTGTCGGCTGCTCATGAGCAGGAAATCGTTTCTGCTATTCTGAAAGCCGAGCAAAATACTTCAGGCGAGATCAGGGTACATATAGAATCGACTTCTCCCCGAGACCACTTCAAACGGGCCGAGCAACTTTTTCACCAGCTTAAAATGGATAATACGAGGGAGCGCAATGGGGTCTTGCTTTATGTCGCAGTAAAGGATCATAAGTTTGTGATCATGGGCGATAAAGGCATCGATCAGGTGGTCCCCGATGGATTCTGGAATAGCACCCGGGATATAATGCAGCGCCACTTCAAGGAAGGCCGGTTTAAGGAGGGAATAGTAGAAGGTATTACGAAAGCTGGAAGGGAATTAAAGGTGCATTTCCCATGGAAATCTGACGACACAAACGAACTGAGCGATGAAATTTCGAAATCCTAAGTTCTTTTGGGTCCTACTTTTTATCAGCACCAGTTGCTTTGGGCAATTCGCCATACCTGAAAAACCGACTACCGAAACAAGCATCTACGACTATATAGGTCTGCTTAGCGGTACTGAGAAATCCAACCTGGAACGAAAGCTAATCTCCTATTCAGATAGTACCTCAACCCAGATTGTTATCGCCGTTATCAATTCTACCGATGGGGAGAATATCAATTTCCTGGGCGCACAGTGGGGCCAGAAATGGGGTATAGGACAAGCAGATAAAGATAATGGTGTACTGGTATTACTGGCAAGGGAAGACCGGCGGATTGCCATTAATACCGGATATGGTGTGGAAGCAAGGCTTACCGATGCACTCTCCAGGCGTATTATAGAGAATGTCATTATCCCCGAATTCAAAAAAGGCGATTATTATGGCGGGCTCGACAAAGGTTCGGATGCCATTTTTCAGGTGCTTAGTGGAGAATTTAAGGAAGACCGAAGTTTTGACAATGTGAGTCATTTTCCGTTCGGAGCTTTGTTGCCTTTCATCATATTTATCGTAATCATGATCATACTCTCGAGTCGGAACCGGGGCAACCGGGGCGGCGGTAAAGGAGGTCGTAAGAAAGGATTGGATATCTGGGATATCATCATCCTGAGTAATATGGGCCGCGGAGGCTATAGCGGCGGATCTTCAGGAGGCGGCTTTGGAGGCGGCGGGGGCTTTAGTGGCGGCTTTGGAGGCGGAGGCTTTGGAGGCGGAGGTGCTTCCGGTGGATGGTGACGAGAAGTCGGAAGTCACGAGTCAGAAGTCGGAAGTTCGAAGACGGTAGACGGGGGAGAATTATTAATTATTGATTGTTCATTGTTGATTGTTCTTTTTCAACTTTCATTTTTCATTTTTCATCTGTCTATTCTTCACATTTCACTCCCGATAACTATCGCGACGCTTTTCGCTTTTCGCTTAAAATCTATTTCTTCCTCATATAAATAGTAACCGGCACCCCGCTAAAATCAAAATGTTCCCGGAGCTTATTCTCAAGAAATCTTTTATAAGGATCTCGAATATATTGGGGCAGGTTGCAAAAGAAGGCAATCTGTGGATACGATGTGGGCAGCTGTGTGATGTATTTGATCTTAACATACTTTCCCTTATAGGCAGGTGGAGGTGTTTGGGCGATAATCGGCAACAACACATCATTCAATTTTCGGGTAGGGATGCGTTTCGACCTATTTTGATAGACCTGTACTGCAGTCTCGATAGCCTTATAAATACGCTGTTTGCTTAAGGCAGAAATAAATAAGATTGGTACATCGGTAAAAGGTTCAATAGCCTTTTTGATCTTTTGAGTATAGGCCTTAACAGATTGGGTTTCTTTTTCTACCAGGTCCCATTTATTGACCAGGATCACAATTCCCTTATTGTTCCTATGCGCCAACCAGAATATATTCGCAACCTGACCATCAAATCCCCTTGTGGCATCTAAAAGTATGAGACAGACATCGCAGTGTTCAATCGCCCTTACAGATTCTCATCACCGAATAGAATTCCAGATCCTCCTTTACCTTGGCTTTTCTTCTAATACCGGCAGTATCCACCAGGTTAAATTCAAAACCATATCGGTTATATCTGGTATCGATACTATCTCTGGTTGTTCCTGCTATATCGGTAACGATATAACGTTCCTCACCAATAAGTGCGTTGATAAATGAGGATTTTCCTGCGTTAGGACGCCCCACAACTGCAAATCTGGGTAATTCATCTTCTTCTTCTTCAACCTCGGGCAGTACTTTTACAAGTTCGTCGAGCAATTCTCCTGTGCCACTACCATTGATACTCGAAAACCGTATAATATTCCCCAAGGACCAAGTCCATAAAACTCAACTGCATCTTCAGCCCTCTTAGCATTATCCACTTTATTGATGGCCAAAAAAAACGGGTTTCTCTACACGCCTTAATAGTTTTCGCCACCTCTTCGTCCATGCCCGTAATCCCAGTTTCAACATCAACCATAAAAAATTATGGCATCTGCCTCTTCAATTGCCAGGTTAACCTGCTTATCGATCTCCTTTTCAAAGACATCATCACTACCTACCACATATCCTCCGGTATCGATAATAGAAAACTCCTTCCCATTCCAGTCGCTCTTGCCATAATGCCGGTCGCGGGTTACTCCACTAAACTGCATCCACAATGGCCTCTCTTCTCTGAATCAATCGGTTAAAGAAAGTAGACTTTCCTACATTTGGCCTACCCACGATTGCTACAATGGCTCCCATGATTTAATTTTAGGGGACAAAGGTAGTACTAAAGCCCTGTATTTTTTAGCTGTTTGTGTTGATCCAACTACATGGGCCCAGTATTCTTTTTACCCAGGGAGTTGATACATACGTTTGTGTTTTTTTGACAGAAATAACTACCTTTTAATTGCCAAACTACCCCGCTGATGAAACAACTACCCAATGACATTGTACTGAGGCCCAGGTTCCAGATTCAACTAAAAGAACCAAAAGAGACGGCCCTTAGTTCCTTTGAAAATATCAAGTCAGATCCACTAATTGTAAAAAGGGTAGACGATCATGTATTTATAAAATTCAATAAGCAACATATTCATTTCTGGTCTCCTCAATTACATCTGGAAATAAATGAGGAAGACGATGAGAACTCCCGATTATATGGCTTATTTGGGCCCAACCCTACACTATGGACCTTCTTTATGTTTATCCATTTCGGGGTAGCTACTTTTTTTATCATTTTTGGGATTTGGGCCTATTCCTATGCCGCTCTGGATGAACCTTATGGCCTTCAGATAGGGAGCCATGGTATTTATGGTCATCGTTTGGTTTGTGCTCTATGGCTTTGGCCGGGCCGGCAGACGTAAGGGCAAGCCGCAAATGAATCAGTTATACACCTTTATGAGCAATACCCTCGATTTAGAGTTTTAAATCAGGACTGGTAACCAAAAACGTTTGAGTTGACGCGGGTCGCTCCGCCAATTCTTCGCTACTTTGACTACAAGTTCTAGATATACCTGTTTACTGAAAAATACCTCGAGTTCTTTTCTGGATTGTACCCCGACTTTCTTCAATGCCCTGCCCTTATGACCAATTAGAATCCCTTTCTGAGAATCGCGCTCTACAAGAATTACCGATCGGATCCTGATAATTTCATCATCTTCAACGAACTCTTCGGTCTCTATTTCCACTGAATAAGGGATCTCCTTCTTATAATACTTTAAGATCTTCTCCCTGATGGTTTCGTTCACAAAAAAAACGTTCCGGTTTGTCTGTAAGCTGGTCTTTCGGATAATAAGGTGGTGCTTCGGGGAGGAGTTCGATGATCCGTTCAAAAACCTCTTTAACATTGAAATGAGTAAGCGCCGAAAGGGGATGCAGTTCTGCTTTGGGCATTTCATTTTGCCAGTATTGCACCTGTTCCTCCAGTTTTTCCTGGTCTGCTGTATCGATCTTATTGAGGAGCAAAAGAACCGGTACCGGGCTGTTTTTCAGTTTCTTAAAGAATTGTTGCTCCTTTAAAGCCTTCTCCCCTATCTCTACCATATAAAGAAGTACATCGGCATCTTCAAAGGCAGATTTCACAAAATCCATCATGGACTCTTGCAGACCATATGCCGGTTTAATGATCCCGGGGGTATCGGAGAGAATCATCTGAAAGTCTTCCCCATTGACAATCCCGAGGATTCTATGACGGGTTGTCTGGGCTTTGGAGGTTATTATAGAAAGCTTTTCCCCTACAAAGGCATTCATAAGGGTAGATTTTCCAACATTGGGATTTCCAATGATATTAACAAAACCGGATTTGTGCATGGTACAAAGATACGATTCTGAGATGGCGTATTAAGACCCTATTCTAAATCTTTGGACAACAACAGATTTTTTCGTTTTTCCCGATACAACTTCATTGCTCCATTTACTTTTGGAGATAAGTAGAGTACGGCAATCATATTTGGGATACACATCAGTGCATAAGCCAGATCTATAAGGTTGATTACCAGATCGACCGTTGCAACGGCAGCGAAGATGATCGTCGCCACAAAGTACACGTTGAACCATTTACCAATCTTCGGGTTGGTGAGAAAGCTAAGGCACTTTACTCCGTAATAGGAATAGGTGAACAGGGTTGATAGTGCAAAAGCTGAAACGATAAGCATTAGTAAAATATCCCCCACCCCAAATAAAGATTTCTCAAAAGCGATCAGGGTCATAAGGATCCCATTACTCTCGGCTTCCAGATAGGCGCCACTCAGAATGATCACTACAGCCGTTAGTGTACAGACCACTATTGTATCGAGGAAGGGTCCTAACATAGATACAAGGCCTTCCTGAATAGGTTCTTTTGTTTTAGACTGCCCGTGGTACATTGGTGCACTGCCCAAACCTGCCTCATTTGAAAATACAGCCCGTCGCACCCCGAGTATCACAAGCCCCCAAAACCCCCCTTTAACCATCGTATTAAAATCGAAAGCCTCGGTAACAATCAACTGTAATGAAGGTAGTATTTGACCGGCATTGGTCACCATGACCACCGCAACAGCAAGGAAATACAAAACCACCATAAATGGTACAATTGCCGTAGCTACTTTAGCGATCTTCTTAAGTCCGCCAAAAATGACCAAAGACGTTATAATAGCAAGGCAGATCCCAATAATCCATTTCCAATTCGTTTCACCAAGCAAGGCAATAGACTGGTTGGGGTCTACCACATTCATAAAAGTCTGGGTAAATTGATTGGCAGTAAACACCCCAAGAAATCCTACCAGTCCCGCTAAACAAAAGAATACTGCCAGAGGCTTAGCTCTTTGCCCCATCCCCTGGGTGATATAATACATTGGACCTCCCTGAGGAATCCCTCGGTCATCGGTATGCCGGTACATTATGGCAAGACTACAGGAATAGAACTTAATACACATACCTACAATAGCCGTAATCCAGATCCAAAAAATCACCCCGGGTCCTCCCATATAAATGGCGATGGCAACTCCCGATATATTACCAAGACCTACCGTTGCCGCCACTGCAGAAGACAATGCTTGTAGATGGCTAACTTCTCCGGGGTCGTCCGGATCGTCGTATTTACCTGCGGTTATCCCGATGGCATGGCGAAAATATCGGTAGGGTAAGAAACGGGAATAAAAAACCAAATATAATCCTCCACAAATCACGAAAAAAAGCATTGCCCATTCTGCATATGGGATCAGTGAAGAAAGGACTTTATTAAATGCCTGCATACCGGGTCGAAGTTATGGAATTTATACCTTAGAACGTCTAAGGATTTAACAAATTGAATTTACAGGTTGATAAAACTAAAAAACCGTCGTATATTTGCCGTCCACATCGCGGGGTAGAGCAGTAGGTAGCTCGTCGGGCTCATATCCGCCTAAGGCGGACACTGGTTCGAGTTTGAAAGAAAGAAATTGAAATATTGAAAATACATATCGCGGGGTAGAGCAGTAGGTAGCTCGTCGGGCTCATATCCGCCTAAGGCGGACGCTGGTTCGAGTTTGAAAGAAAGAAATTGAAATATTGAAAATACATATCGCGGGGTAGAGCAGTAGGTAGCTCGTCGGGCTCATAACCCGAAGGTCGCTGGTTCGAGTCCAGTCCCCGCTACACTGAAAACCGATTACAGCAGTAATCGGTTTTTTTGTTTCTATGAATGAACATCTCGTTTATGTCCTTTTTTCCCCTGCATACAACAAGATCTATTGTGGAGCTACCTCTGATCTTATCGACAGGTTTAGCAGTCATAATTATAAGAGCACAAAAGGTTGGACCAGATCATATAGGCCATGGATCGTTATCCACGTGGAGGTTTTTCGAACTCGTTCTGCAGCACTAAAAAGAGAAAAGAAACTGAAATCTGGAAAGGGAAGAGATTGGATTCGAAATAAAATCCTACCAAATTATTTGTAAGATGGGCTCATATCCGCCTAAGGCGGACGCTGGTTCGAGTCCAGTCCCCGCTACAAAGAAAGCCGGTCGCAAAGCGATCGGCTTTTTTATTTGTGAAAAAGTCAAGCTTGCTTGAGCTTTGGAACGGATAAAAAAGCATAGCAGATGTATGGCATCTGCCGGCTTTCTTGGAAGCTACTCCCACGGCCGCTTCCGAGTGTAAGCGAGGAAGCAATCCAGTCTGACGAATTGTTGATTATTAACTAAGGATTATTCCCTCGGTCTGTAAATCTCGTGAATAAGAAGTCTAATGTCCGTGTCTCCAATATTTATAGCAGCATCAGTTAGCGGACCGCTGACAAATCCTACTCCGGTCTCGAGAACCATTTCCACCATATCCGTTCCATCGATATACAACATCATCTTCCCACCCTCAAGAACGTAAACCGAATGGTCTGGATGCACATGTAACCCGATCGAATCGCCTGGTTTCATGATCATCTCATACATCTGAACATTAAGCGTATCCGAATATACCTTTGCAAACTCCTTACCTACGACCAATGGATCGGTAGCTGGATCAATAATATGTACAGCTGCTTTTTCAGATTCCATCTCTTCAGTTTTAGGCTCCGTCATTTCTTTTTTTGATTCAGCCGCTTCTTTGCACCCAGCAATTAATAGCATTAGGCAAGTAAGTACAGGAATAAAAATATTTATTGTTTTCATCATAGATTGATTAAAAAGTTAATTAATTGAGGATAGGTGCAAATACGATTATGATTATCGTATAGAACAGTAGCTCTATTGGATTTCACCTTATTAGAAATATAGTACATTTCTGGTTACACTTTTCCGTATTTCGGACGACTCCATTCTATATCTTTCCGAATGCCCGGATTTTCTTTTCGAATGAACTGCTGCCTAATTAAGCTAATACCTGGAAAGCAATAAATTATTCTAAGTCAAATATATAACCCTAAATACAAATGATGAGGAAGAGTGTTATGTTATTGATTTCGAAACTACATTTTTGCGCAATTGGGATGCTATAAAATAGCGACCACCAAAAAGCCAAGGTAGGTTCCCAACGCATTGCCCAACGTCCCTACTAGTATGGCCGGCAGAATCAATTCTTTTCTATGGAAAGTTTCTGCAAGTGCAATAGCAGTGGTACCTCCGCCTATATTAGCCTGACTCACAATAGCCAGTAATTCCCAGTCCCTGTAGAACAGACCGCCAATTACTATCAACAGTATCCCGTGAATAACAACTGCCAGCATCGCAAACCACAGCAGTGTTATTCCAATTTCCTTTAGCTCGATCACCGAACTAATCTCACAGTAGGCTCCAATAACGGACAGAAAGAGATAGACCATGTACAGGCCAAGAAAATGACCTCCTCGCAATTGGCGAACAAATCGGAATTGGGCCAAAAGAATTCCCAGTGTAGAAAGAGTAAGAATTGAGGGTATCTGTGGTATAATGTCCGAGATTAGTTCTGAAATGTAATAGGAAAAAATCCCTAAAAAAGCGAACCACTTAAAAGACTTGAAGTCCATTAACTCGCGGTCCTCTCCTTCCATTTCCACCGAAGCAGTTTTTACTTTTTTATCGCTCCAAAAGCTTCTTAAAATCACCGGAATTGAGAGAGTAACAATGATCCACAAGGTGGTCACAACATTATCCACCGCAATAGTTCCTGCATAAAGTATGCCTTGTTCCTGAAAATCATAAGCGAGTGCAATTGCATTAAAATTTACACTTCCCCCCGTATAAGTCCCCGTAAGCATCCCGGCAATGACCTTGCCATGTTCTCCCAGTACATTCTTGGGGGTTAATAAAACCCAGGCGCCTATTACACCCAGAGTGGTGGCAAGCGATCCGATCAGAAAAGTTACGATCATCGGAGCCCCGGCTTTTTTAATTGAATTGAGGTTTACCCCCAAAAGGAGATAGAAAATGGATAACGGAGCTACATAGGTAAAAATTCCTTCATATAGTGGTATGGAATTAGAAGCTGATGGGATAACGCCAGTATTGGCTATTACCGCAGTAAAAAGAATCACCAAAAGAGCAGCACCCAACTTCTTGCCAATCCTGGTTTTTGCAACGTTGACAGAAATTACGACCAGAATACACAATACACTCAGCACATAGACTGGGTTTTCTACAAAACTCATACACTTGCTGTTTTCCGGTAAAAGATAGGTAATCGAAAGAAGAGAGAGATAAGTTTTATAAAAAAGGCAGGTCACTAATGTGGTTCCCGATCTTCTCCTCTACAAGACGTAACAATTTTGTCAGCGCTGATACATATAAGCAAATCAATTACAATGCGAACCAAAATCCACACTTTTTTTATTAACCCAATTGTTGTAATTCTTATCATTCTAATCAGTTCCCTGCTGACATACTTTACAGGAGGGCTGGGATATATTTTTGGGACCTTGGCAGCATTTATCGCTTTTTGGGCCGGTAAATTTAAATGGTCTGAATTCGGTATTGAAAAATTGAATTGGGCAAAAACAGTTTTCCGTGCCATAATTCTTTCCGTAGGGATTTTTTTGCTTATCGATTTTCTGGTTCAGCCTTTAATTGAGCAATATTTTGGTGCGATAGACTTAAGTGCCCTGGATGGCATACGAGGTAACCTGGTCAGCTATATTATTTTTATAGTATTTATGTGGGTAGTGGCTGCTTTTGGTGAAGAGTTTTTATATAGAGGTTTTTTTATGAAACGTCTGGCGGGCGTTATGGGCAATACAGATCGCGCCTGGCTGATATCTGCCTTATTGATCTCAGCACTATTCGGCATGGCTCATTTGTATCAGGGGTTATCCGGGATGATCACCACCGGTCTAATCGGCTTTATATTCTCAATAATCTTCTACAAAAATCGTAAAAACCTGGTTCTGGCCATGCTCACCCATGGTATTTATGATATGATCGGTATTACTCTTATATATTTGAATAAGGACCGATATCTGATCGACATGATCCAATAGGCCACCTAATCTGCATACCAAATTCGTCTGTCAGTGTCCTATATTCCAGCGCCTTGTCTTTTTAGCCCTGATAATGCGCATCTTATCGCAAGTTTCACCATCCTGTTAAAAAATAGAACAATTTTGACAATCATAAGGCCGGCTGAGTTTAGTACTTTATCTTCGTATATTTCGAAAATTTCTATTTGGAGCCACGGGAAGCCATGAACGAAACTGTTGGCCAAAAGAAATTCAGATAGGGCTGTAGAATTATTTCAACACCTGTATTGATCAAAGAAAATTTGCTATGAAAAAAAATTACGATCATATAGACTTATCAATAAATAAGATGAATTTTCTGCAATTTTTAACAGTATCTTTATTTGTTATCTTTTCCTGTAGTTCAGGGGATTCCCAAACGGAAACCCCTCCTTCTGGTCTTTCCGTAAATGTTAATATTGTTGGTGCCTCAGTAGAAAGCCCTAATGGCGATGGATCCGGACTTGTTACTGTGACGGCATTTGCAAAAAATGCCGTTCGTTATACGTTCAGGTTCGAAAATGGCGAATTAGTAGAAAGTGCCTCGGGTTCTGCTCAATACAGCTATTCCCGAATTGGAACTTTTGACTATACTATAGAAACAATTGCATATTCCAATTCTGGTGATTCTGTAAACAAAAACATGGGTATTACGGTTTATAAAGCAGAACCGGGCGAGGATCCTATTGCTGAAGAGGAACCAGAGCCGGAACCAGAGCCAGAACCAGAATATAGCAGTATAGTCTTTTCTGATGAATTTGAATATGACGGAAGACCAGACACGGCAAAATGGCACCATCAAACCATCCCAATCATTGGGGAGAACTGGGCCAATGGTGAATTACAGCACTATACGGACAGGGTTGAAAATTCATACGTTAGCGATGGCACCCTGAAAATTAAGGCAATCAAAGAAGAGTATACTTCAAACGGTTCTACCAAATCCTATACTTCAGCGAGATTAAATTCAAAATTTGCTTTTAAATATGGCCGCATAGAGGTTCGTGCTAAGCTTCCTGGCGATGGAGGAACCTGGCCTGCCATTTGGACATTAGGGGCTAATATCAATGAAGTTGGTAATTATTTTGGTGACCAATATGGCAGCGTTGGCTGGCCTGCCTGCGGGGAAATAGACATCATGGAGCAAAGAGGTTGGGATAAAACTATTTCCATAGCTTATTTCCATTGGGGGGATACCAATACAGGACAATACAACAGCACCGGTGGAGAAGTTTCCGTTAGTAATGCATCCTCTGAATTTCACGTATATGCGCTCGAATGGGATGCCGACAAAATGAGAATTACCATTGATGGTGAATTGGTTTATGAATTATCGAATACGGCTGATAAACCATATGACAACCTCCATTACCTATTGCTTAACATCGCAATGGGCGGGAATTTAGGAGGGGAAATACCCTCAAACTTCTCCGAAGACATAATGGAGATCGACTATGTGAGAATCTATCAATAGCACCTATAGGCGTGGCCCAAACTCCCACTACCCGAAATTGATTTTACGGCAAAAAATCCTTTAAATATCCGATGGAATTAGGCAATCCGAAAACAAGGTGGATTATTGGCAGGGTTTTGCCCTTTGGGGTTATCTGGCTACTGATCGGCTGGATCTTCTTAATCACGGAGAATGCGGTTATTGAAGCAAGGGTATCAAGTCCTACTACCGATATTGATCTGAATCCACCTATTGTCATTTTTGCGAGTATAGCCGTTTTTATCTTTGGTCTGATAGTAGGACTGATCGAAGTAATTTATCTCGAAAAAAAGTTTTTAAGACAAGCTTTTATCAGAAAGGTTCTTTACAAGATACTTATCTACGCTATGCTGTTTTCGATTATGATCCTGATTACGTTTCCAGTGGCGGCAAGTATGGAAATGGAAAAAGGGCTTTTCAGCCGGGAAGTATGGGCTAAATACTTCCTCTTCCTTGGTAGTGTTACGCATTTTAGCGCCCTCTTCCAGATGTCTGTATCATTAGTGGTCTCCTTACTATATGCCGAAATACGAAACCATTTGGGAAATGGGGTGTTGAGAAATTTCTTTACGGGAAAATACCAGAATCCTATAGAGACCACTTATGTTTTTATGTTTCTGGATATGCGTTCCTCAACAACTATTGCTGAACAAATGGGCCATATCCAATATTTTCAACTCCTCAAAGAATACTATGCCGACCTTTCTGTTGCGGTAATCGAGCATGGAGGAAATGTATACCAATATGTGGGAGACGAAATGGTGGTCACCTGGCCCCTAAAGCAAGGCATTCACAATTCAAATTGTCTTAGCTGTTTTTTTAAAATGAAAGAAGACTTAATCAAAAGGGCTCCCTGGTATAAGGAGCATTTTAAGGTTGAACCCACTTTCAAAGCAGCCATACACTGTGGTAAGGTCACGGTAGGTGAAATAGGAGTGTTAAAGAAGGAGATTCTGTTTACCGGCGATGTGCTCAACGCCACTTCTCGTATTCAGGATTTATGCAATACTCATAATGTAGACCTCCTTATTTCCGAAGATCTGAAACAAAATATTGAGTGGAGTGAGCTCTACAGAGCAACATCTATTGGCGAGATTCCCTTAAAAGGTCGTCGGGTTCCAATTACCTTATGGACCGTTAATAAGACCTAGAACAGGAAATCCAACACCTCCTACTTCAAACTGTATACCTTGAATCTCAATTGTAATTTTTGGTATCTTTCCTAAGTCTAAAAACCAACCTATGTATATCCGCCGAATCTTTCCTATTCGTGGTGTCCTCAGATGGACACGCAGACATATTTTTATTTTTTTAATAGTTGCAACTATTCCCGTTGTAATGTTCGACGTACTAAGAATGAAATGGTTGCACATGCCATGGTTGCCGATGGGTGTGTTAGGTATAGCCGTCGCCTTTGTAATCAGTTTTAAAAACAATGCCTCCTATGATCGCTTATGGGAAGCGCGGAAGATCTGGGGTGGGATTGTAAATGCTTCGCGTTCCTGGACTATAATGGTTAAGGACTTTATTACGAATAAGCATGCTAAAAATCCAATGTCGGCCGATGAATTAAAACTAATACATCGCGAATTAGTCCACCGCCATGTGGCCTGGCTCACTGCCCTACGCTATCAAATGCGGCAGGACAAGCCCTGGGAAATGCATTTGAAAACTGGACAATCGAACCGTGAATTCAGGGAATCTCAGTATACAGTCTACGAAGACAGTGTACCAATAGAGGAGGCCATCGCTCCATATCTATCTGAAGATGAACGCAAGGAGATTTTTGCCAAGGGCAACTGGGCATCTCAAATATTAGGCAAGCAGTCTGGTCGGTTACGTGAATTATTAGATGGCGGATTTATAGAAGATTTCAGGCATATGGAAATGGCTAATATGCTAGTGGAATTCTACAGCTTGCAGGGGAAGAGCGAAAGGATAAAAAACTTCCCATATCCCCGCCAATTTGCCACCTTAAACTACATCTTCGTATGGATCTTTATTTTGTTGCTCCCTTTTGGTATCATGGAAGGGTTTGAAGGCATCGGCTATAAAATTGTGGCCTATATGAACGAGAATCCGGCCTATTTTGATTTCACACAAAATCTACAGCTCTTTATAGGAAGGCACTTTGTATGGTTCTCTATTCCCTTCAGTGCATTGATCGCCTGGGTATTTCACACAATGGAGGCCATCGGTGAGAATACAGAAAACCCATTTGAGGGCGGCCCTAATGATGTGCCGATAACTGATTTGAGTCGGGGTATTGAAATCGATATCAGACAATTGATCGACGATGAAGACATACCTGAAGCTTATAAATGGGTCAACGATATTGTAATGTAAAAATGCTAAATTATCATTTAAGGACAAAGAGGAAGTAATAGACCTAATTGTCTTGGGTAATTGAATTTGTTAAGTTATCTTGGCTACTCCCTCTTTTAAATAACCGCAGTTGTCATAATTCATCAGAAATGAAAAAATATTTCGCCATAACTACCATTTTAATAATCATTGGATGTAAGCACAAGGATGCTGCCCAAATGGCTCCATTGGATATTCCGGTATTCGAGGCCTTACAGCAAGACGTACCCATTTACGATGAAATGGTAGGCCAGGTATTTGGTTTAAAAGATATTCCTATAAGGGCCCGGGTAGATGGTTATGTGGAGAAGATCTCATTTGAAGAAGGATCAAAAGTGAACAGAGGAGATATATTATACAGCATAGATCCCGATCCTTTTTTGGCCGAAGTGGCTGCCCAGGAAAGTTCACTGGCCGAAGCACAGACTATGATGGTAAATGCGAAAAACGAACTTGAGCGTTATATTCCGCTTGCTGAGATGAATGCGGTAAGTAAAAGTGATCTGGATGCGGCCCAGGCAAGTTTTGATGCCTCGGTGGCGGGCGTACAGGCGGCAGAAGCCAATCTCAGACAAGCCAGGATAAAGCTTGGCTATACTACAATAAAGGCACCCATTACCGGTATGATAGGCGCTACCGAAGCAAGAGAAGGTGAATATGTTGGAAGGGAGCCCAACCCTGTTATCCTTAATACCTTATCGCGGATTGATACTGTGCGCGTACAGTTTTCTATTTCAGAAAACAAGTATCTGGAAGTCGCCAGAGCTTATCAGGGTCAGCGTGCGGATGAAGAAATAACAAAGGAAGTCAATGAAGGAAGAGTGGAGCCTCAGGTAGAACTTATACTCGCCGATGGTTCTTTATTTGAACATAAAGGAAATATCGATTTTGTGAATAGTCAGATCAATGCCAATACAGGCTCCCTGCTCATTCAGGCTAGTTTTCCTAATCCCTCGAAGTTATTAAGACCGGGGCTTTACGCCAAAGTGAGAATCCGCACAACTATAGCTGAAAATGCCGTTGTGATTCCACAGCGTTGCCTGGCGGAATTACAAGGTCAGTATTCTGCCATGGTTATAAGTGCAGAAAATACCATTGAGATCAGACCGGTTAGCATTGGTCAGCGCATGGGCGATATGGTATTGATTTCCGAAGGCATTATGGCCGGGGAGAAAGTTGTCATAGACGCACTGCAAAAAGTACAATCTGGGATGCCCGTTAATCCGGTCCCCTCCGAATTCCAAAGCAAAACATCCATCTAAGCATGGCAGAACAAAAAGGTAATCTCTTTGTTTCAAGGCCTATTACGGCCATCGTAATTGCGATTGTAATCGTCATCGTCGGTGGTGTATCAGTAATTGGTCTTTCCATTGAACAATATCCGAACCTGACACCACCGGTGGTAGAAGTTGCTGCGACCTATACCGGTGCCGATGCGCTGAGCGTGGAAGAATCAGTGGCCACTCCCATTGAACAGGAGATGAACGGGGTAGACAACATGATCTACATGAAGTCTATCAATGCGAATGATGGCACCATGAAAATACAGGTGTCCTTTGACGTGGGAACAGATCCGGATATGAATACCGTTTTAGCACAAAACCGGGTCTCTGCAGCTACCGCAAAACTACCATCGGCAGTTACTCAATATGGTGTTACCACAAAAAAGGCCATCCCTACTCAGCTAATGCTCGTTACCCTTACCACTACCAATCCTGCCCATGATAACCAGGAATTCCTGGGAAACTATGCGCTTATCAATATTAAAGACCGCTTGGCCAGAATTCCGGGTCTCGGTAAAGTAGATGTCTTAGGAGCATCAAACTATTCTATGCGAATTTGGATTAAACCAGATCGCCTGTCCATACTCGGAATTACAGTACCGGAGATAATGAATGCCATAAACGAGCAAAACGTGATTGTTCCGGGTGGTAAATTTGGTGCAGAACCTTCACCTCCTGGTACAGAATTTACCTATACAGTTCGTCTACCTGAACGTTTTAATTCACCCGAAGCCTTTGAAGAAATTGTAATCCGTACGTTGCCAGACGGATCTCAGGTAAAAATTGGCGATATCGCCAGAGTGAACCTGGGAGTGGAGACCTATGCCATGATTCCACGCCTAGGTGTCAATCTGGAAGGTAGAGATAATGACCCCAAAGAATGCGCCATTATCGGGCTTTATCAGGCACCTGGTTCTAATGCAGTACAGTTGGCTGAGGAGATCAGAATGGAAATGGCGGAATTATCCAAAGGGTTTCCAGAAGGTATGACCTATGATGTCTCTCTTGATTCGACCCTGCCGATCACAGCCGGGATACGTGATATCATCATCACGCTAATAGTTGCGCTTGTTTTAGTAATTCTGGTGGTATTTATTTTTATTCAGGATTGGAGAGCCACACTCATCCCAACACTGGCTATTCCAGTATCCCTGATCGGAGCATTTATGTTCTTTCCGCTCTTGGGCTTTACCATAAATGTATTGTCTTTATTAGGACTAGTACTGGCCATTGGGATTGTGGTGGATGATGCCATTGTGGTAGTAGAGGCAGTCCAGGTGAATATTGCCAAAGGCATGACGACTAAAGAGGCCACCAATGATGCCATGAGAAAGGTTACCGCTCCGGTTATCGCCACCACCCTGGTTCTGGTAGCTGTTTTTATTCCTGTTGCCGGTATGGCAGGTATTACCGGGCTTTTATACCAGCAATTTGCCATAACGATCGCAGTATCGGTCCTGGTATCTTCTTTAAACGCTCTTACGCTAAGTCCTGCACTTTGTTCCCTCCTCCTAAAAGAACCTAAACCCTACGGAGGCTGGCTGGGTAAATTTTTCGAAAAGTTTAACCACTGGATGGGTAAGACTACAGACAGTTATATGTCGTATACCCATGTCATTACCGGCAAGTTAAAAAGAGGGGTAGTCTTTATAGTTATCCTGACTATAGGAGCTGGTGTTTTCGGTAGCCTTGTACCTGGAGGGTTTATCCCCGAAGAAGACATGGGCTATTTTTATGTGAATATTCAATTACCCAATGCATCATCACTTCAGCGATCGGATGAAATCAGCAGTCAGATTGAAGAAATATTACTTAGTTATCCCGAGGTGGAATACGTCACTAATGCTACCGGTTATAGCCTGCTTTCCGGAGCAGTGGCCCCAAATAACGGATTTATGTTCATCACCCTAAAAGATTGGGGCGATCGGGATGCTACCATAAAGGAGGTTATAGCACGACTTAACAAGCAGCTGTTTCTTAAGATAAAGGGTGCCCAGGCATTTGCCTTCGGGCCTCCGGCCATTCCTGGCCTCGGTAGCGGTTCAGGTTTTAGTATTATGGTCCAGGACAAAGCGGGTAACTCTCCCGCCTATTTAGCCGAGAATACTGGAAAATTTCTGCAGGCCGTCAATGCCCGTGAAGAAATCGGATCGGCCTTTACTACATTTCAGAGCAATGTACCTCAACGTTATATGGATATCGATAAGGAAAAAGCCCTTAAATTGGGCTTATCCCTTAATGATCTTTACACCACTATCGGGGCTTTTATGGGAGGGGCCTATGTAAATGATTTTACGCGTTTTGGCCGACTCTATAAAACCTATATCCAGGCCGAAAGTGAATACCGCGTGAATGAATCACAGATAGAGAATTTCTTTATTAAAAACAAAGATGGGGAAATGGTGCCCTTATCCACTGTGGCCACTATCCGGCCTATAAGTGGTCCGGACTATACCAATCGCTTTAATCTATTTCGATCGGTAGAAGTAACCGGTGCACCTGCACCGGGTTATACCTCAACCCAAGCCATGACGGCGCTAAAGGAAGTTGCCGTAGAGGTATTGCCCAGTGATATGACTACCACCTGGAATGCAATGTCGTTCCAGGAAAACAAAGCGTCGGGTTCACTTGGTATCATCCTTACCTTCTCCCTCGTATTCGTATTTCTGATCCTTTCTGCTCAATACGAAAGCTGGAGTCTGCCTTTTGCCATCTTACTCGGAACTCCCTTTGCAATTTTTGGCGCATTGGCATTCTTGTGGGTAGCCAGGCTGTTTAGTATAACTTTTGAAAACAATATATTCGCCCAGGTTTCTTTTGTAATGCTAATAGGTATGGCCGCTAAAAATGCTATACTGATTGTAGAATTTGCCAATGAGGAGTTCAAAAACGGACTCTCTCTCTTCGATGCGGCAATCAAAGCCGCTAAATCGAGATTCAGACCCATTTTAATGACAGCCTTTTCTTTTATACTGGGAATTTTTCCATTAGTTATTGCAACCGGTACAGGAGCTGAGGCCAGAAAGGTAATGGGTATGGCTTTACTGGGTGGAATGAGCATCGCCACATTGCTGGGAGTTTTCTTCTACCCTATGTTATTCGTGCTTATTGGTAAGATTGCAGGTTATGAAAAGAAAAGGGATTTAGCCCGGTTAACACCAGAAACACCTTCACAGGAATGAAAAGAGCCCTATTCATATTAGCCATTTTCATTGCCGTTAGCAGTTGTAAGGTCGGCAAGAATTACAAGGGAACAGACTTCGCCCAGCCCAATTCTTATGCCCAAGATGAAATTAGTGACCCCGTAGTAATTGACAGTGTGAACACCGATTCGCTAACATTGAGCACTGCCGACCTCCGCTGGTGGATCATGTTCAACGATCCGATACTCGACAGCCTGGTTAGGGTGGCAATGGAAAACAATCGGGATGCCATGATCGCTGCAGAAAGTGTACTGCAGGCTCGATATTTTCTAAAAATCCAGAATGCCGAGTTTTTACCAAAATTCGATGTTACTGGGCAAGTACAGAGGGGAAACTTCCTGTTTCAGCAAATCGGTGAACCACAGAATGCAATTTTAGGAGCTGCGCAGGCATCCTGGGAACTGGATCTTTGGGGTAAGTTACGACGGCAATCGGAGGCAGCTCGTGCAGAATTAATGGCATCTGAATATGGATTCAGAGGTGTGATGATATCGCTGATTAGCGAAGTGGCCACCACTTATTTTTCCTTGTTACGTGCCAAATCTCAATACGAGATATCAAAAAGAAATGCCAGTGCCAGGGACAGTATGACCCAAATTATTAAGGCACGTTATAACAAGGGAATTGTACCGCTAATTGATGTAGACCAATCTACTATTCAATACACAATCGCTGCGGGTGCGGTCCCACAGTTAGAAAGAGAAATAATACAATTGGAAAACTCATTAAGCATCCTTATTGGTCAAAATCCAGGACGTGTTGCAACAGGTAAGAAATTGGCGGATCAGCATTATGAAATAGAACTTCCCCTGGCCAGGCCAGTGGACTTGCTTGCACGCAGACCAGACGTCATTGCTTCCGAATATCAACTCATCGCTCAAAATGCCCAGGTTGGCGTTGCCAAAGGAAACAGGCTGCCTACTCTGAGTGCTGGTGCCCTGGTCGGTATAGCATCCAATAATTTTAGCGGACTTAGTTTTCAGAATCCACTTTGGACCTTAACAGGACAATTAGCTGGACCGCTCTTCTATTGGGGACAGCTAAAGCGGCAGGTCGATATTGAAGATAGTCGGAGGTTTCAGGCGCTGTATGATTATCAAAACACCGTATTCTTTGCCCTGAAGGAAGTAGAGGATATTCTTGCTACTATTCGAACGGTAAAAGAAGAAATAGCCATTGCCAATCAGCGTAAAGACGCAGCACTTCAGGCACAGCATCTTTCTATGGAACGATATAATAAAGGAGTGACCAGCTATCTGGAATTTCTCGAACAGCAGCGTCAGGCATTTGATGCAGAGCTGCTTCTGGAAGATCTGAGAGCAGGTCTCCTGTCTTCTTACGTTCGGCTATATAAAGCTCTTGGTGGCGGATGGCTGACCGAGGAAGAGAAACAGGCGGCTGAAGCTGAAGCACAGTCTGAGGAAGAAGAGTAGTTACTACCAAACTATCGGATAATATGCTTAAGTATTAAGGTTTCTTTTTCACCATAGTATACCAGCGGAATATGGCAACTGCCAACTGAAAACTACGACTGTCTAATGCCTCCCTCCGACTTCGCCTGAGCGTTTTTCATAATAGTATTCAGTAAGCAGTTGCAGTTAACAGCACCTCAATTTCTACTTCGCGACTGAATGTTACAAACTTATTAATTTCTTTACACCATGCATCTTCTGCCGTCCACTGTCGACCGTCCACCAACTCGAGAGTCAGTTCGAGTGATTTCTTTGAGCAGTGCGAAAAGAAATAGTATCGAGAACCTTACCTAAATTGACTATCATCGCACTTCCGCTTTCACTTTTCACTCCCGATAGCAATCGGGACACTTTTCACCTTTCACTTTTCAATTTTCACTTAAAATATTACTATCACTGCTCAATCGACCTCGCCTCAAACGCTATAAGTTCATGCCCTTCAAACAGCGGCACCACCTCTATCGGGTTGCAACACACCTCGCAGTCCTCTATATAGGATTGCTCAGCCACCGATGGATCTAATAACATGGAAATTTCTTCCCAATCCCGATAGCTATCGGGAGACATTGAAAAGAATACTCAAGCATTTTACAGTTCTACATTCAGGATCTGTCCGGTGAGTTGTAATAGCTGCACTTCGGCCAGTTTAGCATCATACTTGGCGAGGTTTTTTACTGTCTGTGCATTGAGCAAATCGATCTGCGCCTGACGAAACTGGATGGAGGTAATACGACCCAACTGGAATTGTTCCCGAGAGCGTTCAAAATTACTCTGGTTAGTTACTACTGCCTGTTCCTGAATTTCATAGATCTCCAAACGATTTAAATAGGTTTCTTCTGCATTGAGGATGTCGCGGTCTACCTCCAGCAGGACCTGGTTCTTAATCAATTGCTGATTTTTATAAGCGATCTTAGAATTCTTCACCCTGGTAATCGTTGCTCCGCCGTCAAACAGATTCCAGGTAAGACTGGCTCCGAGGCCAAAATTAAAGGTTTCATTATTGACCCCCGGAAAAAAGGCCGACTGGGCAGTCTGATTAAGATTCCAACCATAAGTCCCCAGCAGGCCTACCCTGGGTAAATACCCAGATTTGCTCACCTTTATGTCGTATTCATTTATGGCCAGATTCCGCTCGGTTTGAAGTACTGTTACATTATTTGAAGAGGCCGATTCGAGCATAGCATCGATCTCGAGTTCAGGCAGAAACCGCACAGTAGTATCCACATCAAAAACATGAGTAAGATCTCGATTCAACACTACATTTAGGTCGCGTTTTGTATTCCTTAGCAACCTTTGGGTATTCAGGAGATTAATACTGTCGTTGGTAAGATCTACCTCGGCATTCAGTATGTCGAGCTTGGTAGCTTGCCCATATTCGAAAGCATATTCCAGACGAGTTATCCTATCCTTGGAGATATCCAATGCCTGTCTTTGCACATATGCATTCTCTGTTAGCCGTGCCACCTCATAATAGACGCTCATTAGTTCAACAATAGTGAGCTCAATGGTCTGACGGGCTTGTAATTCTGATAAATTATACTGCTCCTTCAGGATCTTGTAATTATAAAACCTGCCCATCCCGTCAAATAAGGTATAATCCAGATTCAAGCCAGCGTTATAGCGCTGTGATTCTGCTTTATCGATCGTTAGATCTGGGGTGGGGCTGCCATCTTCTTCAAATCGTCCGGGGAATTCAATGGTTGAGTCGTCGCGGTTATAATTGGCACCAGCTGTTCCTGAGAGAAATGGTAGATATCCCGAATTCAGAATACTCTGATTGTTATCGGCAATTTCAACGTCATTCCGGGCCACCAGAATCCCAAAATTGCTGTCAAGTGCTTTATTTATGGCTTCTTCCTTAGTCAACAAAGGTGACTGGGCAGTACTTATTCCAAATGAAAGGAATATGCCTACCCATATTAAATTACGGATATTCATGATTCTTTGCTTTCTAATTCCCTGGTCGGGAGCGTTTTGGTTCGTGGTTTATCCTCTTCCAGATCAATGACACTGGTTTGAGTTTCCAGGTGCATTTCCTCTACCTGTTCTTTAATTGCTCTTTCTACTTCTTCTTTGGTAATCACATTCCCTGTTTTGAGCCATTTGGTACCTACCTTAACTTTGTTGCTAAAAGCAAGGAATATTGGAAGCATAATAAGTGTAAGTAAAGTTGCAAAAGCTATTCCGTAGGCAATGGAAAGTGCCATTGGTTTTAAAAACTGGGCCTGTCTGCTTTTTTCCAGAAGGAGCGGGGCCAAACCAGCAACAGTGGTCAGGGAAGTCAGGAATATTGCCCTAAAGCGCGATCTTCCCGCTTCGAATAGCGCATCGTCGAACATCATACCACTCCTCAGGTTCGTATTAAATCTGCTGATTAATACCAGTCCGTCATTTACCATAATCCCGATCAGCGCGATAATTCCTAAAACAGAAAGTATATTGATGGGAAATCCATGGATCCAATGTCCCCAGGCTACTGCGGTTAGGCTAAAAGGAACCAGTAATAACAACATTAAAGGCTGACTCATGCTGCGGAAGGTAAAGGCAATGGAGATATAAATCAGAATAAGTACCGTAAAACCCGCCACCCGTAATGATCCAATCAACTTACCGGCTTCCCGGTTCTGACCCTCATAGGAAGGTGAAATGGTTGGGTACTTTGACTGGATGTCTGGCATAACATCAGTCCTGATCCACGCTAAAATATCTGTAGCGCTGGTCTCCTGAGGATTTTGTAAATCGGATGTAATCTGGATTTCGCGTCGCCCGTCGAGGTGATTGATCGCCACTTCTCCTCTTTCAATAGTGTATTGCGCAATTTCAGATAAAGGTACACGACTGCCGGATGGGGTTACAATACGCATCTCATCGAGGTTGGTGATAGACGATCTGTTCTCCCGGTCGTAACGTACCCAGACTCTAATCTCGTCTTGTCCGCGTTGAAACCTTTGAACAGAAGCCCCAAAGAATCCTGAACGAACCTGGTTCATCACATTTCTCAGGTCAAGCCCCAACAAATAAGCATTATCCTTTAGTTCCAGGCGAATTTCTTTTATTCCGGCTGGATCATTGTCTGCCACATCCTTTAAAAGAGCATTATTTAGCATAGCAGTTTTGAGTTCGCTCTTTGCCGCTTTTAGCTCCTTAATATTATTTCCAAGTAAGGATACAGAAACCGGATCACCGCCGAAATTTCCTCCGGAACCATAAACAAGACTTTCCACACCGATAACAGGTCCTACCAGTTCCCTTAACCTGGAGGTTACCATATCGGCTCTGATCTCATCCGGGCGCTCTTCGCCGGGCAGGAGATTGATAACAAGGGTCGCTGCCGAAGATCCGGGTCCCAGGTTTTTGATCATGTTCTCATAAAGTACTTTGTCGGTACCCCCCAGATATTTCGCTGTTAGCTCCTCGTTAACAATCTGCGCTTTATCCTCGATCATGCTTATGATCGAATCGGTTACCTGCTCATTCGTGCCATTGGGCATCAGAAGTTCTACAGCCACCCTGTCACTGGCAATCCTGGGAAAGAAAGCGGTCCTGATGATGCCACCACCTATAGACCCGAAAGTTAATATCAGGGCCATGACAAAAAATGAGAAAGTGAGCATCTTGTATTTAAGCGCAAACCGCAAGGTGGGACTATACCAGTTGTCGCGCATGTACATCATGATACGGTCGCCTCCCTGATTAAAAACGCGTAATTTGGCGAAGACAAGTGCAAAACCTTTCTTCGGGCCCTTATCTTTTGGCTGCAAGGCTTTAGAATTCGCAAGGTGGGCAGGTAATATTATGAGTGCTTCTACCAGTGATACCACCAGGGTTAATACCACAATCACCGAAGCTTCTGCGAAGAACTCACCGATCCTTCCATCGAGGAAGAAAAAGATGGAGAATGCCAGAATAGTGGTCAAAATGGCCGTGACTATGGGAGGTATAACCTCCATCGTGCCATCTATGGCAGCCCTGATCGGGCTTTTACCCCTTTCATAATGTTGATAATGTTTTCGGCTATTACGATACCATCATCCACCAGGATCCCGATAACGATAATCATTCCGAAGAGTGACAGCACATTAATGGTGACACCAAAAAATGGTGCAAAAACGAACATCCCTAAGAAGGAGATAGGAAGGCCAAAGGCCACCCAAAAGGCCAGGCGTGTATTCAGAAACAGGGAGAGGAAAATAAGCACGAGGATCATTCCTAAAATGGCATTTTCCGTTAAAAGTGCCGTTCGCTGTGTAAGCGTTTTAGACAAATCCCTTACTACGTTCAACTGAACATTATTGTATTTCTGATTAAAGTCCTCTATATATACCTTTACTTTTTCAGCCGATGAAATAAGGTCTTCAGTATTTGTACTGGTAATCGTGGTATTCACAGAGAGGTCTCCATTAAAGTAAGAGGCATTTGGAGTTTCTGCAAAACGATCGCGTATAACGGCCACATCTTTAAGCCTGATGGTTCGCCCCGATACGTCGGCTCTGATAATCAGATTGGATAGTTCCTGACCATAATACGCCCTGTTATTTGCCCTGATTAAATACTCCTCGGCATCGGTTTTGATATTTCCTCCGGTAACCAGAATATTTGCGTTACTCACTGCCCTGGCTACTTCATCGAACGAAAGTTCATACGCCAGTAAGTTGTTTTCATTAACTGCAATTTCTATTTCTTCCTGCGGATAACCCGTAATACTGATCTGGGAAATACCATCTATGGCTCTCAGATCATTTTCTATTTGTCGTCCTATTTGTTTAAGTGTAGCCAGAGGCACCTGTTTACCGCTCAAAGCAAAAGTTATGGTCTGACGTACCGCCTCTAATTTCGATACTATTAAAGGTTCCATTTCCGAAGGGAAGCTGGGAACACGGTCTACAGCATTTTTTACTTCGAGAAGCATAAAATCTATATCCCGGCCTTTCTCGATCTCAACGTTGATGGAGCCACTGTTCTCTCTCGATGTAGATGTTACCCGCTCTACCCCTTCAAGACCCTTAAGGTTATCCTCAATTTTCAGAACAATACCTTCTTCAATTTCCTGAGGAGATGCACCGGGATAAGCTATACTGATAAGAATGTTCTTGGAATCTACCAGGGGGAAAAAGGAAGATTTAAGAGAAGAAGCACCAAAGATTGCCAAATATAAAAAAGGCAATAATGATTACATTTACCGCAACGTGGTACTTAATAAAATAGGAGATGATCTTTTCCATTATTTTTTGGCCGCTACACTGTTTAGATTAGACGTTTCCTTTTCTTCAAAAATCTGAACTAACATACCTGCATAAGCACCAACTACCGGTTTTGATACCATGGCGGTTCCGTTTGGGATATCTTTGAGCACTACTTTCTTATCGGAGAAATAAACCGGCCTTACATCGATCAGATCTAAAACAGAATCACGAACGATGAATATTTGGTCATTTTCTAATAAAAGACCGCGATCTACCTCAATAGCGTCTTTTTCCTCTTTGG
>CBDBUX010000010.1:0-23588 GCA_965212205.1 Flavobacteriaceae bacterium | reverse complement strand
AAATCAAAAACTGGACCTCACATTTATCGCTTTCTGCAATGGGTATCGATATGGCCGATATCAATAACGATGGCCATGCCGAGATCTTCATCACCGATATGCTACCCGAACCGGAAGAACGTGTTAAATCGGTTATGGAATTCGAGGGCTATAATGTCTATAAACTCAAACAAAGCAAGGATTTTTACCAGCAGTATATTCAAAATACACTACAACTTAATAATGGTAATGGCAGCTTTAGTGAAGTAGCTTATTATAGCGGAGTCCATGCAACAGACTGGAGTTGGGCAGGACTGATGTTCGATATGGACAACGACGGTCTGCGCGATATCTTTAATACTAATGGTATCAACCACGACCTTACAGACCTTGATTTTGTAGACTTCTTTGCCAACGAGATTATCCAGAAAATGGCACTAACCGGTCGTAAGGAGTCCATCGATTCCATCATAGCCAAAAATGCCTATAAAACCGACTACGAATTTCGCCTATAGGAATAAAGGCGATATCACTTCGATAATGCCAATAAGGAATGGGGCTTTGAGTACCCAGCATGTCGAATGGTGCCGCCTATGGTGATCTTGATAACGACGGAGATCTCGACCTGGTGGTCAATAATGTCACACATGCATACTTTTGTCTATGAAAACAATACCGATAGTAAACGGGAGCATAACTAACATAAAGATCGATATTAAGGTGCCGGCCAAAACCCTTTTGCCATTGGGTCTACCATGCTTCTTTACTACGATGACAATACCGTTCTTCAGGAACTGATGCCCTCGAGGGGTTTTCAGTCTTCCATGGACTATGTGCAAACCATTGGCCTTGGGAATACTTCACAAATCGATTCATTGAGGATCATCTGGCCAGACGACAAGACTTTAGTATTGAAAAACGTGAGGCCAATCAGTACTTAAAAGTGAAAATATGAAGATGCTGTTGATCTCTATACCGTTCCCAAAAAAGTGATGCCCAAATCATTGGTCAGGGAATTAGAAAACCACCGCACTAAGCGCACATGAAGAAAATAATTATAACGATTTTGATTATGAAGGCCTGATCTATAAGCAACTATCCCAGGAAGGACTGGCCATGACCGTGGGCGATGTAAATGGCGATGGTCATGAAGATGTGTTTATAGGAGGCGCCAAAGATCAACCCGCCGTTCTCTACCAACATATAGGACGGGGATCCCTAAAAGCACAGCCCCAGTTGGTTTTTCAGGAAGACGCACGCCATGAAGATACAGCAGCTGCATTTTTTGATGCAGATGGTGATGGAGATTTAGACCTGATGGTTGGAACCGGAGGGAACCAGGTAGGCGAGGCAGAAACCTACCGAAGCAGGTTATATATCAATAACGGGAAAGGTATTTTTAGCAGGTCGCCGCATTCCATCCCTTCAGTATTCAAAAACATATCAGTAATAGCCCCTCATGACTTTGACAATGACGGAGACATAGACGTAATGGTGGGATCGCGAAGTGTTGTGGGCACCTATGGGGTTGACCCCGATCACCTCTTCCTGGAGAACAATGGCGATGGTAGTTTTGTGGAAGCTACAGAACGGTTGGCCTATGATCTGAAAGATGGGGGCATGATCACCGATGCAATTTGGGTCGATATCGATGGTGATGACAAAAAGGATTTATTAACGGTGTCGGAATGGGGCACACCGAAGATTTATAAAAATTCTGGCCGCCGGCTAACAAAAATAAATACCAGCCTTGATAGCTTGCACGGATGGTGGAATACAGTGGAAGCTGCAGATCTGGACAAAGATGGGGACCTCGACCTGGTTCTCGGGAATAAAGGGCGTAACCTGCACTACAAACCGGAAAAAGGCCGGCCCATGAAAATGTGGATCAACGATTTCGACGATAATGGTACAATCGAGCAGATCGTTACACTCCATACCGATGGACGGGACTTTCCCATACATCAGAAAAAAGAACTGACCGAGCAAATGGTGAAACTCAAAAAGGAAAATCTAAAAGCTTCGGAATATGCCCGGCGCTCGGTAGATGAGCTCTTCCCGGCCGAGATATTCGAGAATTCGATTATGAAACAAGCCTCGATCTCGGAATCGGTAATCGCCGTGAATAACGGAAATGGAAATTACGAAATCGTATCCCTGCCGCCGAGAGTTCAGCTCTCTTGTGTTTGTGATATTAGTTGCACTGATATTGATAATGATGGTAACCTCGACCTAATACTGGGGGGTAATAACTATGAGTTTAAACCCCAGTTTTCCAGGTTAGATGCCAATTACGGCAGTGTACTATTAGGTGATGGAAAAATGGGTTTCCAGTGGCAGGACTATAATACCAGTGGCTTTTTTATCAGAGACGAGGTAAAACACATGAAAACTTTTAAGGATAAGGAAGGTAATTCGTTCATGTTTGTTGCTATCAACGATAATAAACCTAAGATTTTCGGACTGGATGAATAAGACTATTATAGTTGTGGTTTTTCTGGTACTCCTGATGGGCTGTAAAAAGAAAGAGGGGGAACTATTCTTCCATCCGTCAGAAGATGATACCGGAATTTCATTTAGCAATACGCTTACAGAATCGGATGATCTGAATATTCTAGACTACCTCTATTTCTACAATGGAGGAGGACTGGCAATCGGAGATATCAACAACGATGCTCTGCCCGATATCTATCTGGCGGGGAACCAGGTAAAAAACAAATTATACCTTAATAAAGGTGATCTGGAATTTGAAGACATAACCGAGAAGGCCGGTGTAGAGGGCAATAGCAGTTGGAATACCGGGGCAGTTATGGGAGATATCAATGGAGACGGACTATTAGATATCTATGTCTGTGCTGTAGTAGGCCTAAAAGGATTTGATGGGTATAATGAATTATTCATCAACAACGGCGATGGTACTTTTACGGAGCAGGCAGCAAAATACGGTCTTGATTTCGATTCTTATAGTTCTTCGGCCGCTTTTTTGGATTTTGACCTCGATGGCGACCTAGATATCTTCCTATTAAACCATGCGGTTCATACACAGGAGTCTTTCGGCAATGCGGATCTTCGTTATAAAAGGAATTATCAGACCGGAGATAAACTCCTGAGAAATGACGGAGAGCGATTTGTTGAGGTCAGCGACGAAGCGGGTATCTATGGAGGGATCAACGGATACGGACTCGGTGTTGCCATATCGGATTTCAATCAGGATGGCTATCCCGACATTTATGTGGGTAACGATTTTCATGAAGATGATTATTACTATCTCAATAATGGCGATGGCACTTTTACCGAAAGCCTGCGAGAATATTTTGGGTACTCAACCAGGTTTTCCATGGGCAACGACGTGACCGACATCAACCACGACGGCTGGAACGACATTCTCTCATTAGACATGTTACCCGAAGACGAGACAGTGTTAAAATCGTCTGAAGGCGACGACAATGTCCAGACACAAAACCTGCGTGTGGGTCGCTTTGGATACCATTATCAATTTACCCGAAATATGCTCCACCTGAATCGCCAGCATACCACATATAAAGAAACAGCGCTCTATAGCGGAATCGCTGCTACCGATTGGAGCTGGAGTGCCCTTTTTGCCGATTTCGATCAGGATGGAGAACAGGATCTCTTTATTTCCAATGGAATACCGAAGCGTCCGAACGATCTGGATTTTATCAATTTTGTATCGAATGAACAGATCAAAAAGAAGATCAACCATACCAAGTTAGTAGATCAGCAGGCACTGGATATGATGCCCTCCGGGAATTCCTATAATTATGTATTTAAAGGTTCTGACTCATT
This sequence comes from Flavobacteriaceae bacterium, assembly GCA_965212205.1. Classification (GTDB taxonomy): domain Bacteria; phylum Bacteroidota; class Bacteroidia; order Flavobacteriales; family Flavobacteriaceae; genus JAHEJJ01. Next base: position 19,802 of record CBDBUX010000010.1, on the reverse strand, counting down.
GAAATTTGAGGATAAGTCGAACATCTGGATGCCACAAGACACTTTGATCTCAGGGGCTACTGCGCTGGCAGACCTCGATGGTGACGGCGACCTCGACCTGGTGACCAATAATATTAACAGCCCACCAAGGCTATATATTAATAAAACAGATGATCGGGCGTCTTATCTGAAAATACGATTCGATTATACAGGTCCGAATAAATTCGGAATCGGAACTAAAGTATACTCTTACCACGAAGGACGATTACAATATAAAGAACTATATACGGTGCGGGGCTTCCAGGCCTCCTCAGAACCTATCCTGCATTTTGGTTACGGAGATGCTAAACAGGTCGATTCATTGCGGATCATCTGGCCGGATAAAAGCACACAGCTGATCAAAGAGGTTGAATTAAATCAGACGCTGACCGTTAATCCCGAAAACACTGTACCTTTTAAATACGAAGTAATTAATCCGGTCCCGAATAAAATTTTTAATGCTGTTGCCGATAATTTGGGTATCGATTTTACACATCGTGAAGATCTTTTTATCGATTTCAATCGGCAGAAACTTATCCCCTACCAACTGTCTGATAGAGGTCCGGCCACCGCCATTGGCGATCTCAATGGCGACGATAAAGACGATATTTACTTTGGGGGTTCCCGAGCTGTGCCTTCACAGATCTATTATCAAACCGATAGTGGTTTCGAGCCACACCGGATAGATGAGCTGGCAAAGGATTCGATCAGGGAAGATGTTACAGCCGTCATCGCCGACTTTGATGACAATGCCGAAAATGATCTGTTTATAGGGGTTGGCGGGGCCGACTTTTTCGACGGGATGGAACAACAAACCAATAATTACTTCCTGCAGAATCAGGGTACGTTTGTTCGGCATTCGGTGCCAGAATCGACACACAATGCCTCAGTGGTTGAACCTTGTGATATCGACCAGGATGGTGACCTCGATCTTTTTGTTGGCAATCAGTCTATTTCCAATGATTTTGGAAACATCCCCACTTCCTTCCTGATGAAGAATACAGGTGGTGAATTTGAACTTGTTGAGAACAAGCAACTCAATAAGGCCGGTATGATTACCGATGCCATATGGGAGGATTTCAACCGGGATGGGCAGCCCGACCTTATCGTAGTTGGTGAATGGATGGCCCCTAAATTTTTTGCGAACGTAAAAGGCAAGCTAAAGGAAGTTTCGCTCTTAGACCAGGATCTCAACGGCCTTTGGCAGAGTATAGAAGCCTTCGATATGGATCAAGATGGAGATATGGATTTTGTTATTGGAAACTGGGGTAGCAATAACAAGTTTTAACGCTTCGGTTAAACAGCCATTAAAAATGTACTATTCGGATTTTGATAACAACGGTAGTACTGAAACAGTGGTTGCCCATGCCAAGGGCAAAAAATATTATCCGATAGAAGACCTGGACGGACTTTCCAGTCAGATGATCAGTCTGAAAAAGAAATTTACTCGTTACAGGGATTTCGCCGGTAAGGCCATCGATGAGATATTCGACCGTAAGGCGCTGGCAAAAGCTAAATTGTTTGAGGTCCATGAATTACGTTCCGGTTATCTGCTTAACCAGAATGGATATTTTGAATTCAGGCCCTTTCCCAAAGAACTCCAATTTTCACCTATCACAGAATTTCTGGTGTACGATTTTAACCAGGATGGCACGGAAGAAGTTCTGGCCGGAGGTAATTATTTTGGTGTTAAACCATACCACGGCAGGTTTGGTAGCTTTTCAGGAGCGTTGATTTACAATGAAAATGAAGTAAAATTGGGCCATTATTTCGGGCTGGATTTTGTGGAAAAATCGGTGCGTCACCTTAACATAATACACTTTAAAGAACAACCTTATCTACTGGTAACTTTTAACGATGAAAGCGCCCAGGTTTATGAACTAATAAAAAATACAGACCCATGAAGAGGATAACAGGATTATTGATTATCGCAGGAATGTTTGCCGCCTGTACCAATACGTCGGAGCCTATCGATATCGGGCCGGAACATTTGCACGGTTCCATAGACAAGGTTACGGAAATCATGATACATGATATATTTTCACCCCCGGTCGCGAGCAGGATATATGCTTATCCGAATATCGCAGCCTATGAGATCATGGCCATGAACGACGCTTCGTTTCAGTCGCTGGCCGGACAGCTTAGGGAGCTTAAGCCCATCCCCGGTCCGAAAGCATCAATGCCGGTAAACTATAAACTTGCGGCGGTAATTGCCCATATGGATTTAAGTCGGAGACTTATCTTCTCAGAAGATGTGATGATGGCTTACCGCGATAGTCTTTATGAAATATGGCAAAACCAGAATAAGCAGCAATTCAATGCATCGAAAGCCTATGGACTGGAGGTCGCAGATCATATTGCCGAATGGATGAATCAGGACAACTATAACCAGACACGGACTATGCCAAAGTTTACAGTCGATACCGGCGATCCCTCGAGATGGCAGCCCACACCACCGGCCTACATGGATGGTATCGAGCCCCATTGGAATAAGATCCGTCCGTTTGTTATCGATTCGGCCAGCCAATTCAGGCCCACTCCTCCTCCTCCATTCTCCATGGAAGAAGGTTCTGATTTTTATAAAGAAGTTAAAGAAGTCTATGACATCAGCAAAGAGATCACCGCCAAAGGTGATGAATCGGAAGAGGTAGCCATCGCTCAGTTCTGGGATTGTAATCCGTATGTATCTGTTACCAGAGGGCATCTTATGTTTGCCACCAAGAAAATCACTCCGGGTGCACATTGGATTGGAATTGCCAAGATTGCAAGCCGCAGTTCAAATGCTGATTTTGTTAATACGCTATATACTTATACCAAAACTTCAATCGCCATCGCTGATGCTTTTATCAGTTGTTGGGACGAAAAATATTATTCCAACCTGATCCGTCCGGAAACACTGATCAATGAACATATCGATGATAGTTGGGAACCCGTACTGCAAACACCTCCCTTCCCGGAATACACCAGCGGACACAGTGTTGTTTCAGGAGCAGCGGCCACAGCACTTACTTCAATCTATGGCGATAATTTTGCCTTCGATGATGATACCGAATTGGTTTATGGGCTGCCTGTTCGTAGTTTTACCTCCTTCAGACAAGCGGCCGATGAAGCCGCTATTAGCAGAATGTATGGGGGCATCCACTACCGCGCAGCGGTCGATGTTGGTGTAAAACAGGGCAGGGATCTCGGCGATTTGGTGGTAGAACGATTAAAAATGAAATGAGAATCGGTATTTAGCTCAATTGCGCTATGAAAAAAGTTTTAATTTGGATCGGGGTACTGCTCTTAATTGGGATCATATGGTATCTTTTTATCAAACCGTATGATTACCTGGTTCGATTCGAGGTCAAAACACATCCTGGTACGGTGATACAGGTGGTTAAACTTTGGGACAACCTGAAGGAGGAGGTAAATATCCTGGATCAGGAATCTCTTACGGAATTGGATCTTCAGATACAATTCAATGGCTCTACTCACTTATATCATTGGAAGGCCAAAAGGCTCACAGATTCTACCTCATTGGTGAAGGTATATGCGCGGGATCGGGATCATAGCCTAAAAAATAAGATCAGCATTCCTTTTAGCGATACCGAATTTGAAAAACGTACGCGAAATGCCCTTCACGACTATGCAGGTTTGTTGACCGAACATTTGAGTAAAATCAAGATTACTGTTTTAGGTGAGGACGAAATCCCATCCAAGTTCTGTGCCTATACCGTTCTGGAAACAAAGCAGGCAGATAAAGCCAAGGGGATGATGAGGGATCATAACTATCTCGGGGGTCAATTGTTGAAATACAATCTGGAACTCGACGGTCCTCCGATGGTTGAGATCACCTACTGGAACCCTGAAAAAGATAGTATTCGTTTTAATTTTTGCTATCCTGTTATAAAGAAAGGAAACCTCCCCGAACTGGGAGATATTAAGTTTAAAGAAATAAATCCTGGCAAGGCACTAAAAGCTGAATTCAACGGAAATTATATCTTTTCAGACCGGGCATGGTATGCCTTAGTGGATTATGCTGAGGAACGAGGATTGGAGGTCACGGGTAAGCCAATCGAAATATTTTATAATAATCCCAACTTTGGCGGTGAAGAACTAAAATGGAAAACTGAGGTATTTATGCCTCTTGTGATAAAAGGTGAATAGGTATATTTTCATTGTACTATTATTTCTACTGACCAGTTGTTCTAACTACGGTCAGCTGGAATTTATGAGCAAACTCCCTAAGAAACTCAACGAAAACTCCGGCATGGTCCATATCAGCGATAGCACAGTTTGGCTGGTAAACGACAGCGGTGGCGCCGATAAGATCTACCAGGTTAATTTCAAGGGTGAACTCTTAAAAGAATTTCGTGTAGACAATGGTAAAAACAAAGACTGGGAAGACCTCGCCAAAGACGACGAAGACAATGTCTATATCGCTGATACCGGAAACAATAACAACCGAAGGAAAAACCTGGTGATCTATAAAATTCCGAATCCCGAAACGGTGAACGGTGAAAAAATAAAAGCAGACAAAATAGAACTGAGCTACCCGGAACAAAAGAAATTCCCTCCCAAGAAAAAAAACTTCAAATACGATTCCGAGGCCCTGTTTTACAGCAACAACCATCTTTATATCATCACCAAGAACAGGACCCGCCCTTTTAACGGGGAGGCTTTGATCTACAAGGTTCCGGCTAAAGAAGGTAAATACAAGGCGACACTGGTTGGCAACTTCATTCCCTGTAAGGATCGTTTCGGCTGCCGGATCACCTCGGCAGATATATCACCAAGTGGAGAAAAGATCGTTTTGCTCAGTTATGGCAAGCTATGGGTGTTTACAGAATTCACTGGGGATGATTTTACAAGAGGTAAGATTAAATTCATCGATCTGGGCGCCTCCACCCAGTTAGAATCGATTAGTTTCATGAATGAGAATACGCTTCTTCTCTCCGACGAACAAAACGCCTTAACTGGTCGTAACCTCTATACCTTCAGGCTGGAATAATCGGGATCGCTTTAAAACGGAAGGCAAATATTAGGTTTGAGATCTATAGGCACACGCGGTTATGACAACCAATAACAGACCTAAGCGACTTAGTTTCTATTTAATGGTATAGCCTTTGGCCTCCAGGCAGGCCGAAAATCCTTTGATAAAGTTTTCTTTCAAAGCCTTCGTCTGGGCGGCGGCATTTGCCTGATTGTATTGTTGCTGCTGAGACAATTTCGCCTGTCTTCTCCCTGCTCCACCAAGAGCTCCAAGGATGGCACCTATTGCTGCCCCTTCACCGGCATCGCCTGATATGGCTCCAATCGCAGCACCTGCAGCAGCACCTCCGGCTGCTCCTCTTAGGGTGCTTCCATCGGCCGACTTATCAACCTCTTTTGCCTGAACCACCGTTGGATTCATAGGGTCATAACCGGTCTGTTGCTTGGCCCAGTTATAACAAAATACTTCATCTGTATCTTGTTGTTCCTGGGATTGATCCTCCCCTGGGAAAATAAACAGGCCCAGACCAGAGCCGATAGAGGAGTTATTTTGTGCTTTACCGATACCCGGTATCAAAAGTCCTAAACTGATCAGTATAAATATGTATTTCTTGTTCATCATCTAAATTAAAATTTGCTAGGGTCAAAAAAGATGTAGCCAAGTTGCTCAAGGGCGTCGGCTTCATTGTAGAAAGTATAGCTGCGAACTATCTTACCGTTCTCAATTTTATAAACGGTATTAGACCAGATCGTCACCTGTTCATCTTCTTCTTTGAAGGTGATTTCGAGCTCGGCCCAGTTAGAGACCCACTCTCCCTGGTTTTCTCCATCAGGAATCGTGACCGCCATACTACGTGAAGCTTTATAATCGATCTTTTTATATAGCTCCTCTACGTTTTTGGTCCAGCTTGCCACAGCGCCTTCCTTGTTGATACTGTCATTCCTCGAAGGGCCATATCCCCAATAATCATCCGCCAGATATGAATCCATCAGTTCGTGGTTAAGGTTTTCTACGGCTTCCACGTATCGATCAACTAAAGCCACATTTTCTGCAGCTTTTTTATCAGCATTATTACAAGCGGCAAGTAGCCCACAAATACCAAAAAGGAATAAAAAGTGCTTCATAATTAGTTCATTTGTCACCCGATCCAAAAAGTAAATAGACCTTATGATCGACTTAGATTAAATCTTTTGAAAGATATAAATTCTTGGACGAATCCCCAACCACGAACTATGGAATTCGTTTAATGTTAAATTTTGCATAGACCTAATATAAATGGAGGCTTTCAATTTTAAAATGCCAATATTTGTCCTATCTTTAACCTAACAACCTTCCCCTCACATACTGGTTATTGGCCAAAAGTTCTAACAAAGGATAAATCAAAAAAAATATGAAAAGAATACTCCCTTTACTCGTTCTGGCAGCTTTAATTTTTACTGGCTGTGCAACAACCTATATGACCAATTCCACAAACGTCAGTAATCAGAAAAAGAACTACGATAAGATTTTGGTAGTCTATCGGGAAGGTGATATGACCGGCCGGATCGCTCTTGAAAATCAAATCGTCAGAGATCTGGCAGCTCGGGGTGTAAGTGCCGTTTCATCTATTCAGGTAATAAAAACGGATTCCTTCCAAAAAGAACTTTCAGAAGCAGAGCTCGATCAACTTGTTGAATCCCTTCTTAGTGCCGGATACACGGGGGTATTGGTTACTAACTTATTAGACAAATCACAATACACACAGGTTACTCCCGGAGCCACTTATGGAGGCTACGGAGGCTTCTATGGTGGGTTTGGCAGTTACTATGGAGCCTATCCCATGATGTATCGTGAACCAGACCGGGTTACCACCGGGATCGAATATATCCTCGAATCTGTTTTGTTCGACATCACGGATAAAGATGGGGAAAACCTCCAGTGGATCGGTAGGTTTTCAGTAAAGAATCCATCAGACCTGCAAAAAACCGTGGCGAAATACTCGGAGGAACTGGTCACAGAATTAATGGCCAATAGTATTTCCAACTAAAAATCTAATATTACAATATTCAAGGGCGGTATTCTTCTAATCCGCCCTTGCATTATTTTCATCAACCCTTATTTCTAAAAATTCATGTTATGAAGAAACTACTTTTGCTTTGTTGTGGAGTTTTGGTTCTCAGCAGTTGTTTTAAAGCTCCTGATACCAGTTCCTTATCAACCGATCTGGTCGTAGCGACCAATCGCGACCTGCAGGTGGATTTCAACACCTACACAACGTATCATATTTCGGATACTATCCCACGTATTACCGACAGCCCTACCGATACCATCATTACCGGGCCAGAAGCCCTGGAGATTGTCAACAAAGTGAAAGCCAACCTCGATGCGAGGGGGTTTCAATTTGTTGATCGCGATCAGAATCCAGATCTGGCAGTAATTCCGGCTATTGTGAGAATCACCAATGTTGGAACCGTTTGTTCCGGCTGGTGGTGGGGATACCCAGGCTATTGGCCCCCTGGATATTGGGGGCCTGGATATGGTTACTATTATCCTTACTGCGGCGTATATAGCTATGAGACCGGCTCCCTTAACATCGACATACTCGACCTGGTGAATGCCCCTGATAACAATAATTTCAGTGCCACATGGACATCGGTGCTTTTCGGATCGCTCAACGCTAATGACGATGTGAATTTAGACCGCGCATTGAATGCAATCGACCAGGCTTTTATACAATCCCCATATATCACCACACAATAGAAACGCTATGAAAAAAATCATCTATATAAGTGCTTTATTGCTCTCTACCTGGGTGGGTGCCCAGAATATGGGAGGTAACGTAACTCTGCTCGACCGCGATATGTTTATCCTGAACTGGGAAATCGCGATTCCAACCAGCAGTGACTATTTGTCTAAAACGAGTTTTACCAACGGTAGGATCGAATACCGTCACCTGATCAACAACCAGTTTGCCTGGGGAGTTTCACTTGGATGGTATTCCTTCGAAGAAAAAGTAGATCAGCAACTCTATGAAGCCGAAGATGGCAGCGGCGCGGTGTTTACCGATTTGGTAAGACAGGTTTATCAGGTGCCTTTTAGTGTCAACGGATACTATTATTTTAGTAGTTCTGATACATTTAGGCCGTATGCCGGACTGGGTCTTGGCGCCAATTATGCCGAACAGGAGGCGTATTTTAATGTCTTTGTCGTTCGCGACAGCAATTGGGGATTTTATGCGCGACCTGAATTGGGGGCTCAATATTTCTTAAATAGCGGTTTTGGCCTTATCGGCTATGTGTCTTATAACTATGCCACTAATTCCAGTGACTTTTTCCAGGTAGATAATCTCTCGCATGTGGGTATTGGCCTCGGGGTTACCTGGGCCTGGTAATGCTAACTCCCGTAGTTTGGAGATTGAGTGTAATATCAGCTAATCTTAATTAATTATGAAGAACATACTATACTTAATTGGAATTTCAATTCTGTTGATATCCTGTGTGGGTGAAAAGACCCCAACCGCTGATATGGTTTTTACCAACGGTAATATCTATACCGTTAATGAGGTGCAACCATCTGCACAGGCAGTGGCAGTGAAAGACAATAAAATAGTTTTTGTTGGGTCCGATGAAGACGCCCAGGCGTATATTGGCGAAGGTACCCAAACCACCGATCTGGAAGGTAAAACAATGATGCCCGGCTTTGTGAGTGCGCATGACCACTTAATTTCTTCTGGGTGGACAACCTTAGGGGTCCAGATTTATCAGGCGAAAGATCGGGAGGAAGCACTGGCCATGATTAAGGAGTATGCTGAAGCCCATCCGGACAAAAAAGTCATTCAAGGTATTGGTTGGGACACCAATATGTTAGGGGGCTACCCTACCGCTGAAGATTTAGATGCAGCGGTACCCGATAGACCAGCCTTTATTTTAGATAATACCATCCACGATGCCTGGTTAAATACAGCCGCTTTAAAAGCAGCAAATATTACAAAGGACACTCCCGATACGGTACCCGGAGTAACCTTTTGGATGCGTGATGCCCAGGGTAACCCAACGGGTATAGCTATTGAAATTCAGTGGTTTGAAGCTTATGGTGAGGTAGCCTGGGACCCGGAAAATATGATCAAAGAAAGTGCAGAAGCGCTGTATGGTATTGCCGCCAGTAACGGTACAACTACGTTTCAATGCCCCGGTATTGTTACACCAAATATTAAAGATGTACATGATGGCATGGAAAAAGATTTTGTTGTAGCCATGGATCTATTAAAGGAATGGGAGAATAATCGTACCCTAAAGATGCGTACTGTGGCAGCGCCCATGTATAAAACTGCTGTTGGGGACCCTCAAAAGTTTGTGGATTTTGGGGCGAAAATGAAGGAAAGATATAACAGTGATATGTTGATGGTGACCAGCCTTAAAATACATCCGGAAGGGAATACTGTTGCCGGAACAGCGCCGCATATTGAGAATTATCCGGGAACAGATGGCAATGGCTCTTTTAACGTACAGCCTGAAGAAACCATGGCTATAGTTACAAAGGCTGCTGAAATTGGATTGGATGTGATGGTGCATACCGATGGCGATCGTTCGTCCAGAGCGGCAGTTGATGCGTTTTTGGCAGCCCGCAAATTAGATCCGGACAACAGAAGTGCACTACATCATGCTATTTATGTACATCCTGACGATCAAAAACGAATTATCGACAATAAAATTCCGATCAACTCAACGCCTAATTTTACAAACACTTTTGGCAATGGCGATAAGGATAATTTAAGAATCAGAGGTGAAGAACAGGTGAATAGTTCATTAGGGCGCTATCCGCACTTCGCAAGAAATGGAGTGAGAGTAAGTATTTCTGCCGACGTGCCGAGTACACCCTCAAGTATGCAAGGGCCTTTATTTGTAATGCAGTGTGCCGTAACTTTAAAGGATGCCTCCGATCCGAATGCCAGGGCCTTCCCAGAAAACAGAGTGCCTATGACACTTGAAGAAGCCATAAGAGCAGTAACTATAAATGCTGCCTGGCAGTTGCGGATGGAAGATAGAGTTGGCTCCATAGAAAAAGGAAAACTTGCAGATTTGGTTATCCTGGCACAGAATCCTTTTGAAGTGGACCCGATGAAACTGAAAGATATCGAAATTATCGCCACCATGATGGATGGCAAATACACCTATAAATCAAACTAAGAAAAAATGAAAAAGGTAACACTCATACTCCTGGGACTGTTTTCTATGTCCTTTGGCTATTCACAGGACGATCCCAAAAAAAATATACAGCCAACTATACCTCTTAACCAAAGTGACCCGACGATTGATATCTGGAAGACCTTTAGGGAAGATCTCCAGGGTGATCGTGAACCCGGTCTTATGAACATTCAACGTCTATACGGTGGTGCGGGTTATATGGGCATGCCTACATTTTTCCAGACCCCGGTTGCGCTGACGCCCGCTGACCTTGAGGCCGGCAATGTTGACATTGCGATTTTTGGTGGCTTAACCGATATGGGTGGTGGTTTTCGCGGGGCGTCTCACGGTCCTAATATGATAAGATCGAACACCTATGACTACCTGGGGTGGGGTGCTTTTGGTAATCCGCATATGGAAACCATGGTTAATCCGTTTCAGGATCTCGTGATTTGTGATTACGGCAATGCGCCTGTAGATCCCTGGAGCACAGAGCGATCAGTACATGCCATTCGCGATTTTGTACGTGAAGTGGCTGCTGTAAAAAATAAAGACGGTAAAAATGTCATCCCAATAATAGTGGGAGGAGACCATTCTTTAATGTATCCGGATGTTGCTGCATTAGTGGATGTATATGGTAAAGGAAATGTAGGTGTGATACACTTCGACTCACATTACGACGCTTCAAAAAGTATGATGGGACACCTGATTACCCATGGTATGCCTGTATACCGACTGATCAGCGAGGGTCTGGTAGAAGGAAAGAATTTTATTCAAATAGGATTAAGAGGTTATTACCCAGATGCGGATTCCTTTGAATGGATGCGAGAACAAGGATTTAGATACCACACCATGGCCGAAGTGGATAAAAGAGGCTGGGATGCGGTGCTGGAAGACGCAATTAAAGAGGCCAATGATGGCCCTGAGTATCTATTTATCAGCTTTGATATCGATGTGATAGATCCGGCATATACCCCGGGAACAGGAACTCCTGAACCAGGAGGCATCACCAATCGACAGGCTTTCGACATCGTGAGAAGGCTCTGTGCTGAAAGTAACGTGGTAGGGTTTGAATTGGTGGAATTCCTTCCCTATAGAGACCCGGGATACACTACTGCGCTAAACTGCAACAGAATCCTACGAGAAGCCCTTGTGGGCATTGCCATGCGTAAAAAAGGTATTTCTGAAAAAGACTACAGGAGTCCGCTTACGGTGGATGATAACAGGGACTGATAAAAGTTGAAAGTCAGAAGGAAGGCTGAGGCGAAGGTTGGAAAATTGAAAATAAATAATAGAACTCAGCGCAACTCTTCGTCTGCTCCGTGCAACTCTGTGGAATAATTGTTACTCCGAGGTCCTCTGGATAAAGCGAGCGGCGGCGGATAAGAGCAATTAAAACTTGAGATAAAAAACAGATTATTGTCTTACTACAAATCATCATTATTAGTTGTTTTCCTGCTTTTTGCACTATGCGTTAGATCGCAAAATGATACAGCCCCGGATACCGATTCACACGATGAGCATATCGCGCACCGATCACATCTATCAGCCTTCACAGGCTTCACGGTAGATTACCAGGATAGGTACGGCTATAAAATAGGCATCGAATATGAATATCGATTAAGTAAACGATGGGGCTTGGGTATGGCCGCAGATTTTACCGGGGCAGATTTCGACATCTTTGCCCTTTCAGCTGGCGTAACGTTCTATCCTTTTAATCATATTCCCCTAGTATTGGGAGCCGGACTGGGCTCGAAATATAAAAGTGAACATTGGAAATACTATTACAGGGGCGTAGTGGCCTATGACTTCCATGTGGGCAAATTTACTTTAGGTCCGGTGATCATCCACGACTTCTTCCCATCTTCGAAAGACATTACCTCTTTTGGCTTAGGTTTTGGCATTGGTTTTTAAAGACCTATAAACGGTCCTATTCACAAAACATTAATACTATATTTGCCAAAAAAAGCACCAAATGAAAAGAGGTTTAATTTTTAGTATCCTGATCACCTTATTATTTAGTTCAACTTCTTACGGGCAATCTTTTGAAATTACACCTTCCTACGGCTATCAGTTGGGCACTAAACTAAACTACGGCCAGAATTTTATAAGAATGGACGATGGTAGTCAGTTTGGTATCGTCTTGGGCGTAGAAACCGCAAACGATCTGATGGCAGAGATCACTTATATCCGCCAGAGTGCCAATCTCACCATCCGCGATGTAATAGTCAGTCCTCAGGAGTCTTACCTGTCAGAGCTCAATGCCGATTGGATCCAGGTAGGGGCTATAAACTATTTTAGCGATGATATTGTTCAGCCTTATGCAGGAGGAGGATTGGGAGTAGTCATCTATAGCCCGCAAAATGAAAATTTTGATATCCTGACCCGTTCTTTGGACAATCAGACTGTTTTCTCCTTCCACTTTAAAGGGGGTGTGAATATTATGTTTAGTGAAGTAGTAGGTCTTAATCTACAGGCCGCCCTATTGTTACCTGTAAACTGGGGTGGTGTTTTTGTGGGTGCAGGACCTGGTGGCCCAACTGGTGGTGTCAGTATCTCAAGTACTACGATAAATGGGGCATTTAGCGGCGGGCTGGTCTTCAGATTTGGCAGCTGATATCGTTCATCACTGATTTTTTTGAGATTAATGAATTTAGGTATGCCACACCCACATTTTAAAATTGTTTTGCTTAATTTGAGAAAGTTCCCCTATATATAAAGTATTTATAATCCCAATTTAATATTAGAGCTATGAGAAATTTATTGTGCTTACTCTGTTTTGGAATCCTTGCTATTGGATGTAATACTGAAACCAAGAAATCGGAATCCGATCAGGATCTTGAAAAGTACGGGCAGGAATTCGAAGGAAAAATTGCCCAATCCTACGAAGAATCGGAGGAGTGGTGGCCCAAAAAAAAGCGCCCTCCCGCTGATGCACCCAATGTAATTATTTTTCTGCTGGATGACGTAGGTTTTGCCCAGGTTGAGTCTTTCGGAGGCCTGATCAAAACTCCTAATATCGACGCATTGGCGGCTGGCGGACTTCGATATAATAATTTCCATACTACCGCACTGTGCTCACCCTCCAGGGCAACTCTGATGGCCGGTAGAAATCCACACAAGATCGGTCTGGGTAGCCATGCCTTAACGGCTATGGGTTTCCCTGGTTATAATGCGATAGTACCTCCCTCGGCCAAATCTGTTGCTAATTATTTACAAGAAGAAGGTTATGTAAATTACGCATTGGGCAAGTGGGACCATACTCCGCTTTATGAGGTTTCTCAGGTAGGGCCTTTCGACAGATGGCCAAGTGATGAAGGCTTTGATCATGGGTATAATTTTATGGCAGCAGATGTACATCAGTTTATCCCCGTAATGTGGGATGATCATCATCCTGAGCCTTATAGAAAGTCGGTTCACCTCGACGAGGACCTTGCCGATAGGGCTATTCAGTGGATCACAGGGCATAAATCCCTGGACAAGGAATTACCATTTATGATGCTCTGGGCCTCCGGTTCCATGCATTCTCCACATCATGCACCCGATGAATATATCGCCAAGTATAAAGGCAAATTCGATATGGGTTGGGACAAGGCCCGGGAACAGATCCTCGCAAAACAGATAGAATTAGGGATCGCACCACCCAATACAAAGTTATCGGCACGGATTGATGAAATTCCCGCATGGGATTCGCTGTCGGCCGAAGAACAAAAGCTTTACGCCCGTCAGATGGAAGTATTCGCTGCCCAGATGGAGCATGTTGATTATCAGATCGGTCGTATGGTGGAAACCTTGAAGCGTATTGATGAATTCGACAATACCTTGATTTTCGTAACAGCAGACAATGGGGCCTCAGGAGAAGGCGGTCTCCAGGGAACTTTTAACGAAACCTATGTCCTCAATGGTATGCAAACACCATTCGAAGCCAATATGAGGAATTACGATAACTGGGGCCAGGCCGATTCATATCCGCACTATCACGCCGGATGGGCCATGGCGGGCAACACCCCATTCCCCTATTTTAAGCAGTCAGAACATCGTGGTGGGCAGCAGGATGCATTGGTTATCAGCTGGCCCGATGGTATTAAGTCCAAAAATGAAATCAGAAGCCAGTACCACCATATCAGTGATATAGCCCCAACCATAATGGCGGCAGCCGGGCTAGAGCGTCCAGACGAATATCACGGGATAGAACAGCAACCCTTCACTGGCGTTCCTATTAATTATTCCTTTGACAACTCTAGCGCACCCAATGCCAAAGAAAGGCAGTACTACGAAATGTTTGGGAACCGCGCGATCTGGGTTGATGGTTGGAAGGCCGTGACGATCCACGCTAACAGGATGCCTTGGGATATCAATAAAAGAGCACCTTTTGACGAGGATGTCTGGGAATTATACCATGTTGCGGAGGATTTTTCAGAAAGCACAGACCTGGCAGATCAGTACCCGGAAAAACTGGAGGAACTCAAAGCGATATTTGAAGAGGAAGCATGGGCCAATAATGTATACCCTATGTACGATGATATGCTTGCCCGACTCAATGCCGTGAACTACGTGCTATTCGGAGATAAGAAAGAGTTTACCTATTTCGCTCCGGGGGCCATCAGGATTGCGGAAAAAGCATCTCCTCCTGTAAAGGGAAGATCTCATATGATAGAGACTACGATAGACCTCCAGGGTGGTGAAGAAGGGGTTATTGTATCTTGCGGGGGAATGACCGGAGGATATTCTCTTTACATCAGGGATAATAAATTGCATTTCAACTACAATTTCCTGGATGGCGTACATTATCAACTCGAATCAAAACCCTTGCCTAGGGGCAAGACCGACTTGAAATTTAATTTTGATCTGGACCGATCAAAGATCGACGGGACTTTAAAGCCCTGGTCTGGTACCGGCGAATTATATGTTAACGGTGAGAAACAGGATGATATGTATTTCGAGTCCATGCATATTTCGACCTATTCCCTGGCAGAAACTTTTGATGTTGGTATGGATACGGGCACACAAGTTGATCCAAGATATGCAGGGGATCCCTTTGCATTCACAGGAGAACTCGATCGCGTTAAAGTGACACTGACGGATTAGGTTTTAATAGAAAAGGCTGAGAAGAAGGCGAAGGAATAACGAAATCTTCTCCTTGTTCTCAGCCTTAACTTTAGATTTAGCCTTTAATTTAAAAGGTCACCGCTTTCGCATCGGATCTCGAGACATGATCGTAATAATCTTTCATTCCCCCAAAACGGGCATTCTTCACCAGCATTGAAGCGGAAACCCCACGTGCTTCCGCACAGGGTTTGCAAACGATGATTTCTGCATTTTTATGGGCCAGGACCTCTTCAAATGCAGGAGGAGGCCCAACGGGAATCATTTTTTCATAAGACCCCTCTACCGCGATGGTGACCGAATCATGAAAGAGCATGATCATCACCGAATCTCCTTCAGATAAAGCAGTCTTGGCAAATATAAAAGGAAGGGATGCCCGGGTAGTGTCTGTCGGGCCCCAGGTGGTAGATATTACGTAATGCATAGGAAACAAGTTTTAACCAAAGATAGTGTCTAAAGATTTACGCTTTGGTAACCTGAGTTTCTCAATCAGCTTCCAGTTCACCGATAAAAGGAATGTTCTCCATAATAGTAATGCGTGTGGCCGCCAGAATATAAGTCTCTAGCTGGAGGAATTGCCCCGCGGCTTTCGAGCCCGCAGAACTGCGTATCTTTTTGTAATACTGATTCATCAACTTATCCAGACTGGATTTCTGCTTGATCATCGCGTCCATCATGCTGTCGAGCTTCTTCGGATCATGGGTGCCGTAATTATCAGCATAGTCTTTTAGTAAAGCGATGCGGTTTTTTCCAAGCGCTTTGCGTTTCACTTCATACTCATCATATAGAGTCCAAAAATTATCCGCCACCGGCCCTTTAGCGGTGATAAAACTGGCGTACATCTCCTTTTTTTCCATCCCAAAAACGGATTGCATCAGGTCTATTTCCTCTTCCATCGATTGTGCATTGATCGAAGTTCCCGCCATTAAGGCTACTGCTAGAATAACAACTGTTTTTTTCATAAGAGTTATAAGTTAGTTATAAGAGTAAAGTGAAAAGATTGGACAGGTTCAATGATTAAAGAAATATTCTTTATTCTTGATTACTCCATCATTTTTCAATTTTCACCTTCATTTTTCATTTAGTTCGGTGTATACCAAATCGGGCTCGTATAGGCCCTTTCCTGGGTTGTTAAAGGAACTCCATCGGGTACCACTGCTCCCATTCGGACTTTATCGAACAAGGTCCATCTGGGGGTGGGGATTTCAATAACCCTGGCATAGTAGAAAGCCCGTTGCTTAGGATCAAAATCGGGATCGGTCCACGCTGCAATCAACTCCGGAGTACCTATGGAATTTGTCCAGGTAGCTGTTTCCATGTCAACGGTATTCCCAACGGCAGGTAGTTTCCCATCGGCACCTGGCTGACGATCGCCGGCCCAGACTACATCATAGACCTTTTCGTATTCTTTTCCTTTTTTATCCACCCAACCTTTTACGATCTGTATCCTGTCTAAATTCCCTGAATAAGGGTCTTTCCTGGCAGCAACAAGGAAAGATGGTGATTTCCCTGAGGGTGCATTGGTAAGGTCGCTACCCATTGGAACGCCCTTATAATAGCCTACATCTGCGGGCAATCGGCTTTTGGTGTCTTTTTCGTTGAAATCCCAGCCACCAAAAAAACGAACGATCATCCTGGGGCCCGTAGTACCATAGGTTTCTTTTCGCATCATAGCATCGAACAATGCTTCTCTGGTATTCTCTTTCGCCCACACACCTTGGTAACCGGCAGCGCCTGGCATCCAACCTGAGTATTCAGCATTTCCAACCTTTGCCATGGGGTGTTCCATACGTTTTATATTCGGTTCCATACCTGAATGCTTACCGAAGAAATTCTCTTCTTCGGCTGTAGAAAGACCGGTATGGCTGTCTGTTGCCCCGACAAATCCAACTTTATAGGGATTAATACCCAGCTTTTGTTCCAGTTTTAATCCCATTAGAAGACCACTGCGTGCGTACTCGTATTGCAGCATATCATCGGTTTTCATTTCGCTAAGGTCCAGGTTCCCCAGATCCCAGGTCTCATAATCTGCAAATTCGTCATTGGGTGATAAAAAAGGGTGTGTCTCCCCGTCTCCTTTAATCTGCGTAATTTCATATAGAGGTTCCCAGCGTATCCTATCGCTGGCATATTTCTTATCTACAACGGTACCATAACGATTTGTAGTTTCAGGAAACATCCATCCGTTACTCATATTTCCGTTGTGTGCAATAGCCAGGAGTTTACCACCGGTCTTAGCCTCATAGTCTTTCATCCATTTCCAAAGATCGGGCGGATTAGGGCTACCCAAAGGTGGAATCGTGGTGTAGGGTTCGATGGTACTGGCCTTATCCCCACCATCCCTATAGACCACCACTCTGTGCAGGTTAAATCCCTTATCTGTTGAAGTCCACTCATAGCCAATAAAGGCGGTAAATTTGCCTGGTTCATTGTATTTTTCAGCGGCCTCAACAGTTATTTTCCAGGCAGATGCATAGGCCTCAGATCCGGGTAATGATGCCAATGCTTCGGGCATCGTATTTTGGGTAAGTGATTGAATGACCTCAACGGCAGCCTTTACCCCATCCTGGCCTCCGGCCTGCACCATATCATACCAGCGACGGCCTGTAGGATCGGCGAGCATGGACGGCTCTCCGGAAAGCAAGCGTGGAAAAAAGCCCATGTTGTCGGAATGGTCTGCTACGACAAGAAAATCTAAGGGCCTGCTCAGCTTTACCATTTGACCGGTAGATGATTTAATTTCTTGGCCGCGCGCAAAGCGGTAGGCGTCTTCAGGTAATAACCTGGCTCCAAATGCACCAGCGTCCATTGACATCCCTGTATGTAAATGGGTTTCTCCCCAAAAAACCTGAGTAGGGAAATTGCGCCCAGCATAGGGCGAATAGTTTTTGCGTTCGGGGTAGGCCCCTTTAAGAGCATCCTCACTGGGAACAGGATCCTGTGCTATTACGTTCGGGCCCACAAGAAGTAGGGTGATAATTAAAGTTGGGAGATAAAAGCTAAATTTCTTCATAATGATCGGTGCAAGGGTCAATAGATTTTAAGTGATATACCTGTGTTGTAAAGCTGCTAAGCACTATCAAAGCTAATTCAGAATAAATTATTGAGTGCCTTTTGAGTGGGGATATGAAAGTACAAAATCCACCTGATTAATACAATAAACATATTGATCAAAACCAATTCCTTTCAGCTGCTGAATCGAAGCTCCGTTGTGCTATAGAGGCTGAACACATTTATTAATGTTGATCTTTGTCCTTTTCCTTTTTGTTTGCCCCAATAGGGATTGTCACCTTGGCAAAAATCGAACTATTATTAGTGCCTGATCTTTCTTTATATACATTCACAAAACCGTAGTAATATCGAAGTCCTACGCTCATTCCCTTCCTGGGTCTTAAACGATAGCCAACCCCACCTGAAACACCTGCATCGATCCTGTTGATTTTGTCCTTATTAAACTCTTTGATACGTATTTCCAAATCGTCCTGGTCTGAACTGAAATCTACACTGGCCCTGTGCATCAAGCCGAACTGTGGCCCGGCCTCCACATAGATCCTGTTCTTAAAATTATACCTCATCAGAGCTGGTACCAGGAAGTAACTCAGTCGTTGTGCATAGGTTCCCTCCTCTTCCTGAGGGGTGATTTCCAGGAAAGCAAGGTCTTCTTCACTTAATTTATCCGTCCCCAGCTGCGCCTTTACCAGGACACCGGTATAGAGGCTCCACTGTTTCTTCATGGCAATATCAAAATAGAAGCCAATGTTGAACGTCCGCCTGGAAGAGGAGGATTCCAGTCCCGATATCTGTGACCAGTTAAACCCTCCATCGAGCCCGAATTCGATCTTATCGGAATTGAGCTTATCCCCAAAGATTATGGATAGTAACACCTGGGCGTTTGCAGAAAGACCAAAGCACACAGACAATATGATCAACAGCCAAAATTTCTTCATAAGTGCAGGTTTAAGGGTAAGGTGTATTTTAATTTTTCACTAAATCCTCGCCTTAGGCAAGAATACAAATCTATTGATCCTAAAGTTGGAACCGATATTGCAGACCGCCAATAAACTGGGTGCGTGATCCAAGAAATCCATATTCTGCCCTGATCATAAAATTCTTGTTGAGCTGGTACTGTGTTCCGAGCACGAAGTTCCAGAGGTTTTTTTGCTTTTTATCGATACTATATTGGACCGTGGAGTTCAGGGCGTTTTGACGGGCATCCTCTAACCTGAACAAAAAATTGTTAGCAGCACCCAAAATTCGTGTAATGGCTTCATATTTTGGGCCATTAACAATTTGTTGGGGCGGGGTAAGGGAGTTGAACCATGCATCTACTTCCGTCTGTTTCTCTTCTACCCTGGCCATGCCTGTCATAATTTTTTCTTCTAGTCCGCCGGTATCTTCAAAGAGCGAGGAAAATGGTATTGAGCCGGCGGTATTATTATTGATCGCTACCCGAAAACCACCCACCCAGAAGGCGATATTGCTATCTTTCTTTTTAAACTGGAACGTCTTCCCCACACGGGGGCCAAAAACAAAGGTATAGA
>CBDBUX010000009.1:0-21470 GCA_965212205.1 Flavobacteriaceae bacterium | reverse complement strand
TTAATCTCCATGGTGATAAAGTGGAAATCAGGGTATTTGACAGTTCGAGTCGCATCCTTTTTAAAGAATTGATCGAAGACGAAAGTACCATTGAAAAAGTCTTTAATTTCGAAAATGCCTATTCCGACGACTATACCGTAGTGGTAAAAGATAGTGAGGGGACTTACCGTGAAAACATCATTATTAAATAAAAGTTATTGTTCAACCTTAATAAAGGAGGGTTCATCACCCTCCTTTTTTTATATACCTTTTTAATTTTATCCGCTTTTTTTCAGGAAGTGCTTCATTCGAAAGCGCCATTTGAAGTATTTTCGGATCTTTTTCTTTGCTGAACAACAGTGTAAAAAAATCTTTCACGGTAAGTTCGTGTGGGGGTCGGGATTTCAAGTTCATTGAATCGCCGGGTCTGACTTCTCCTTCATTTAATACTCGGACATAGGTGCCAGGGCAAGATCGCTCAATGAATTGCATCAGAATCTCCTGGTTGTCAAAACGTATGCCCAGTTTAAAGCAAGGTTCTCTCGGCTGACTCACCTCAACCTCTGCCGATCCAATTTGGTAAATATCACCAATACACACCTTGGCCTCATCGAGGCTGTCAATGGTGAGATTTTCCCCAAACATCCCCCAGTTCCATGCCAGCTGGGGATAAAGTGATTTCCAATAAGGGTATTCCTTCGCAGAAAAGAGATAGCACGCCTTATGAACACCTCCATGCACCTTTCTATCGGCAATATGATCCTTGCTTACAGATTCCCTATTCAGGAAGATGGGTCCTTCTACAGGAGTTTTATAGATGCCGGTGATGATTTTTTTCCCCTTCCAAAGAACTTCTTTCGGCTGAGATAAATTGGTGGAAGTGATCCTCATTTAGTAAAAATAAAAAACCAATGCATAATATGCATTGGTTTACAGCTCGTTTTTGATATTTATCAGTTGGCCTGGCTCAGTTTTTTGGTCAGCGTAAAACCGACAAATAATCCGATTCCAGCCATAAGGAAGATCGTTCCCGGGTAAGCAACTTCTTCGTACATATTTAATGAATGTACCATAAAAGAAGCTATAAATACTGCCAAACCAATGCTCATCAGCAAAACAGATAGGTTGAGCAAAAAAACCTTCCATAAAGAATAGGTACGGCCATTGCTCCCTTTGATAAAAATACTGGCTTCGGCCCCTTTTTCTATCAGGGCCAATCGTTCTTTGTTGCGGGTGGAAAAGAATAGATAAAAAATACCGAATACCACCACAAATAGACTTATAAATACTACTCCTACCATAAGAATGTTTTTTAATTGATTATTGAACTTAATTACCACTTTGACGACAAAACTTCAGCTTGGGTTACAACAATGGTAGTTTTTTTGTAACCAAAAGTGATAAATAGGCGTCTTATACTACGATGAGCCGCTTAACCGACCAGGAGATCATTGTAAAAGTAAGGGCAGGGGACACCACGTCGTTTTCCTTGCTGGTAGACCGGTATAAGTCTATGGTCTTTACTGTGGCCGTAAGGATGATCAAACAAAGAGAAGATGCAGAAGAGGTGGTCCAGGATGTTTTTCTAAGCGCTTATGGTGCTTTAGAGGCCTTTCGGGGCGATAGCAAGGTCTCTACCTGGCTCTATCGTATTACATATCGCAAATCACTCGATTATCTGAAAAAGAAAAAACGACAGCTGATAACCGAGTTTGCAGATGTTTCGGAACGTTACGACATCGGAGCTATAGACCGGAAGATGAATACCCTGGAACAGCATGAACGAAAGCAATGTATAAGAGCAGCGATAGATGAATTGGCAGGAGATGATGCGGTTTTGATCACCCTTTTTTATCTTGAAGAACTCAGTTTGAAGGAGATGGAAAAAATAACAGGATATTCGTCTAATACGATTAAGGTTAGGCTCTTCCGTGGCAGAAAACGACTTCTCGAAATACTTAAAAGACGACTTGAACCAGAAATAATTAAAGAATATGAAGGCAGAACAGGATAGGAATGCTGAAGATTTTATCAGAAAGATAGTGGCTGAGGCCGGTGCCGAAAAGCCTTCGGAACATTTTACTCAGTCGGTTATGGAGAAGATCGAACAAAAGCAACTTCGCTTATCCGTGACCCGGTATAAACCTCTTATATCGAAAAAGGCCTGGTTGCCTATATCTGTACTGGTATTGGGGATATGTTTAATTTTCCTAACAGGTGATTGGCAGCAAAACTGGGCCGAACTACCCATTCCGTTCCTGGATGATATAAGTACGTTCTTCGGTCAGGACAGATATGAGCGCATTATAAATATGAACAGCATCAGTGTTGATCATACCGTTGGATATGCTTTACTGATGCTGACCATATTCTTCTATATTCAGATCATTTATCTAAAGAAATTTCTACGATGATATACTTTATTTGATCATCTGGTAGCTTCTTTGGATAAACTGCGTGAGTTCTTCACCTTTCAGAAGACCTTTGGTAAGCCTGGCCAGGTCTAAAGACTGGTTTATTAACCTTTCCCTCTTTTTAGCGGTCTTGGTATTGAGGATATCATACACAAGTTCGTGGTTTGTATTGACCACCAGATTGTACATATCGGGCATATTCCCCATACCGAACATTCCTCCTCCGCCTCCGGTACGTTGCATATCCTTCATTCTCCTCATAAATTCAGGTTCGGTGATGATAAAAGGAGAATCGGTACTATCCATCGGCTCCATTTGCACGGTATAACCTTTGTCTGACAGAACTTCTTCAATGTTCTGCTTGAGTTTGTCTTTTTCCTCATCTGAGAGCTTGCTGATCCTGGTATCTTCCTTTTTGATAAGGTTATCCAGGTGATCTGCGTCGACCCTGGCAAACGATACATTTTCTTTCGAGGTCTCAATTTTCTGCATCAAATGTGTCACGATAGGGCTGTCTAGCAGAAGCACTTCAAATCCCTTGGCTTTTGCGGCCTCGATGTAGCTGTGCTGTTCCTCCTTATCGGAAGCATATAGAATAACCAGTTTATCGTCTTTATCGGTCTGAAGGTTTTTTATCTTCTCTGATAATTCCTCAAAGGTTAAATATTGACCATCAACCGTGGGATAAAGTGCAAATTTTTCTGCCTTTTCGAAGAACTTTTCCTCCGATAACATGCCATATTCAATCACGATCTTGATATCGTTCCATTTCTGTTCGAAATCTTCTCTATTGTTCTTAAATAGTGAATTGAGTTTATCGGCTACCTTCCTTGTGATATAGGAAGAGATCTTCTTCACCGCTGCATCGGCCTGAAGATAAGAACGGGATACATTAAGAGGTATATCCGGTGAATCGATCACACCACGAAGCATGGTGAGAAACTCGGGGACGATGTTTTCCACATTGTCTGTGATAAACACCTGGTTCTGATATAATTGGATCCTGTCTTTTTGAACATTGAGATCATTGGTCAACTTAGGGAAATACAATATTCCGGTAAGATTAAAAGGATAATCAACATTCAAATGGATATGAAATAAAGGTTCTTCGAACTGCGTAGGGTAGAGTTCCCGGTAAAACGAACTATAGTCCTGGTCTTTCAGCTTGTTGGGTTTCCGTGTCCAGGCCGGTTTGGGATTGTTGATAATATCGTCTACCTCTATGGTTGGTGCTGGTTCATCTTCCTTGGCCCCTTCGGGTTTTGGCAGTGTTTCTGTGCGTGTTCCGAATTTAATCGGGATGGGCATAAACTTGTTGTACTTCTGCAGCAACTCCCTGATTCGACCCTCTTCCAGAAATTCGGTAGAGTCATCTGCTATATGAAGGATGATCTCCGTACCATGCGTTTGCTTAGCGCCCTTTTTCAGGCTGAACTTTGGTGTACCGTCACAAGACCAATGCACCGCAGGATCTTCTTTATAACTCTTGCTTAATATTTCGACCTTATCGGCCACCATAAAGGAAGAATAGAAACCGAGGCCAAAATGGCCGATGATTCCTGCATCCTTATCGGCATCCTTGTATTTTTCAAGAAATTCCTCTGCTCCCGAGAAGGCGACTTCATTTATATATTTCTTGATCTCTTCCGTGGTCATCCCGAGACCCTGGTCGATGATATGGAGCTTTTTCCCTTTTTTATCGACCCTGACTTCGATCAGGGGTTCGCCTATATCGATCTTAGCTTCTCCAATGGAAACAAGGTGCTTTAGTTTTAAGGTGGCGTCTGTAGCATTGGAAATCAATTCCCGCAAAAAGATCTCATGATCGCTATAAAGGAATTTTTTAATAAGTGGAAAAATATTTTCTACCGAAACATTGATCTTACCTGTAGCCATAGATTTTACATTTTAGTTTACCTGCTGGTTAGGGCAAAAAAAATACCATTCTTTCCTTAGATGACAAACTGGCATAATTCGTCAGGAAATCTTATAAATTTAAAAACTTTAACAAAACTTTTTGTTTAATAAGATATAATATATATTAAACATTGTTTATATTTATATTGTGATTGCGATATCCTGAATTGCTATGAAAAGGTTCAATTAAATTTTGTAATCAGTTTGTTTATTAATTGGTTAGGTTGTTTGAAAACGTGCTTTCCCCGAAAGCACGTTTTTTTGTTATCTCTTTTTGTGAAAAAATATTCAAAATAATGTTTATTAAAAAAAGTTAAAAAATAAACAATATTAATTTAGGTTCTGACAGCGATAATCCGTCATAAACAGACATTAGAGAAGGCCCGAAAATTCGATTTATAAACTTAGGCTTTGTACAGGGCCAACTTTTCACCAATACATTTAAGTTTTACGGGGAATGTTTAATTAGGGGGAAGAATTATTTCCGCAATAGCTCTTTAAACAACGGCCAAAAGTTACCTGGGAAGTGTTATATATTACTCCGATGACTGTGCTCCGGAATATATCAATTGAAATTGGGGTGTTAAACTTTTTAGCGTGTACTATCTCCTCTAAAACCTAAGATTCAAAGTAGTATCTAATCCAAGCCGGAAATATATAAATGCCGGTCTTAATTGAGAGAACAGGGACAATTATTTTAGTTATCTTAGTTCTTACAATCGAATGAAATGGCTGTCCAGCGCGTTCCATTCAGCAAGCACAAACCTAACTATGTATAACTCAAAGATTACTGGACTGGGATTTTATGTCCCGGACAATGTGGTGACTAACGATGATCTTTCAAAATTGATGGAGACCAGCGATGAATGGATCCAGGAAAGAACCGGTATTAAGGAACGTCGACATATTATTAAAGGGGAGGATACAACCGCAACCCTTGGGGTGAAAGCTGCCCGGATTGCCATCGAGCGGGCCGGGATCGATAAAGATGAAATAGATTTTATTGTCTTTGCCACATTAAGTCCGGATTACTATTTTCCCGGCCCTGGAGTGTTAGTGCAGAGAGATCTTGGAATAAAAACTGTTGGTGCAGTAGATGTCAGGAATCAATGCTCGGGATTCGTATATGGGATTTCCCTGGCCGATCAGTATATCAAAAGTGGGATGTATAAAAATGTACTGGTGATTGGTTCCGAAGTCCATTCCACCGGATTGGATATGACCACCAGAGGACGGGGTGTTTCTGTTATTTTTGGTGATGGTGCAGGAGCCGCCGTCTTAAGTAGGGAAGAGGATAACAGCAAGGGAATCCTTTCAACTCATCTGCATTCCGAAGGGGAGCATGCCGAAGAATTATCATTAATCGCCCCCGGAATGGGGAAACGCTGGGTACTCGACATTATTGAGGAAAACGATCCGGAAGATACGTCGTACTATCCTTATATGAATGGCCAGTTCGTTTTTAAGAATGCTGTGGTCCGCTTTAGCGAAGTAATTATGGAAGGGCTGAAAAAGAATTCCCTGGAGCCCACAGACATAGACCTGTTGATCCCACACCAGGCCAATTTGCGAATCGCCCAATTCATTCAGCGTAAATTCAGGCTGAAGGATGATC
The DNA here is from genome assembly GCA_965212205.1 of Flavobacteriaceae bacterium. Lineage (GTDB taxonomy): Bacteria > Bacteroidota > Bacteroidia > Flavobacteriales > Flavobacteriaceae > JAHEJJ01. Next base: position 15,545 of record CBDBUX010000009.1, on the reverse strand, counting down.
AGGTCTATAACAATATTATGACCTATGGGAATACTACCGCCGCTTCCATCCCGATTGCTCTGACAGAAGCCTGGGAGAAGGGAATGGTGAAAAAGGGAGATCTGGTGGTTCTCGCCGCTTTTGGCAGTGGATTTACCTGGGGGAGTTGCATCATCAAGTGGGCATAATAGAATAAATTCTGAGCATGGCACAAAAGCAAGATTCACTTTCCCAGTCTCAGATCGACTTTATACGGGAGCAGAAGATGTTTTTTGTCGCCACGGCTATGTCGGAAGGCCGTATCAACCTCTCGCCCAAAGGAATGGACACTTTCGAAGTGTTAAGCCCTGAAAGAATTTTATGGTTGAACCTCAGTGGTAGTGGAAATGAGACTGCTACCCACCTGAAGTATAACAGCCGAATGACCATGATGTTTTGCGCCTTCGAAGGAAAACCTCACATACTGCGGATTTACGGTTCGGCCAGGGTATATCATCAGCGCGATGATTTCTGGAAACAAAACATTCATCATTTCCCGGAAAAAACCGGCAGCCGGCAGCTAATAGACCTTAAGATCGAATTGGTACAAACTTCATGTGGTTTTGGGGTGCCTTTGATGGAGTTTAAAGAAGACCGTAAACTGCTGGAGGCCTGGGCAAAAAATAAAGGAAAAGAAGGGCTAAAGGCTTATTATCAGAAAAAAAACACCACTAGTCTCGATGGGCATCCTACCGGTATTTTCGACCAGAAGATATAAAACCCCGCACTCTGTAAGCAGAAAATGTCTGAAAACAGAGGCAGGGTCTAAACCGATACGAACCTAAGAGTTAACCAACCCATCCTCTTATTTAGCCCATATCGATAGTATCAAAGTATACCACCGCTATCACGTTTGGTATTGGAATCCCTTCTTTTTCGCTGAAGCGCCTTGTTTTTGCCGCTACCAAAACGGTAGGAGAATCCGACGAATACATTCTGGCTTTCCCAGAAAAATTTTCCGTTTTGGGGGAATGGCCGACTGCCTTCGAATGAAAAGTTCATGGTATTAAAAATATCGTTGTAATTGGCACTCAGGGTGGCTTTTCCATCCAGGAAATTATAGCGTGCTCCCACATTGACAAAATACATCGGATCCACATCTACCTGAATGGTACGGTTCTGTCCTCTGTAGAATCCAAAGGCCTGGAAGGTTAGTTTTTTATTTACGATAAAGCTGTTGTTCATCCGGAAGTTATAGGCGGTATTGTCTACCTCCACCTCTTCCTGTACAATATCCTCCGGACCTGCAGTTGCCGTATCCTCTAATAAGCGTTCTGTAATACCTCTCTGAGTTTGTGAGTATAGATCAAAACTGGCATTGAAGTTCCACCATTTTGTGGGTTTATAATTGCTGGAAACTTCTACCCCAAAGGCCGAGGTATCATCGAAATTATCATAGGTCAGGATAACTTTATTGAGATCGGTACGATCGATGAGCAGCGAACGGTTGATCTCGTCTTTTACAGATCGGTAAAACACGCCGGCAGTAAGGCTTCCCTTTTTAAATCGCCGGGTATAATTGGTTTCATACGACATGGTAAACTGTGGTCTGAGGCTGGGATTCCCGAAGGAAGATATCAAAGGGGTTGCCCATTCCCGTATAGGATTTACCTGAGACAATCCGGGCCGATCTACTCTACGGCTCATGCTTATCTGGAACTGATCTTTCTCACCAGGATTGTAGGTAACAAAGGCCGATGGGTAAAACTCGGTATACTTATCTGTAAAGGCCCTTACCAGATTGGTATCAGCTTTAACCTCTACGTCTTCTACCCGTACACCTGCCTGATAAGACCACTTCTTATAGTTTTGACCGAAGGTTATATAAGCCGAGTAAATATCCATATTATAAACAAAATCTGTGCTCGGCGTGGGGATAAGGTTCCCACCCGAATCGAAAGATAAACCGGTGGATTCGTAATCGATCTGAGTCTCGAATACCCTGGTTTCGAGTCCTGCCTCAATCTTAGTGATCGAATCCAGTGGGTTTACATAATCGAGATTGACAAATGTCTGCTCCCGCTCCGTATCTACAAAATCGGTGTAATCTGGAAAAGGACTGGCTCCGCTGAAGGCGAAATCTGAAACTTCATCATCTTCGTAAAGCTGATGATCTACTTCGAGCTCTATATTGTGTCCTTCCCGACCGAATTCCCATTTATAATCAAAATTATACTGCTGACTATGGTTCGAATTATCAGGGCTGAAAATCTGGACCTGGTTCCGCGAGGGGTCATTGGCATAGGTCACTTCAGTGGTTCCGTTGGCCTTACCATCAAAGTAGTTCTGATTGGTAAAGACCGACAGTGTATGCTTCTCGCTGATAAAAAAATCGAACCCTACTTTAAAAAGATTGGACTTGTTGTTGTTTAAGAATTGAAATTCCTGAAGTGAATTCTCATCCGGGCGATTGATAAAACCATTGTTTACGTATTTCCCGATGTTGTTCCCATAATTACCATATATATTGAACTTTCCTCTTCTGTAATTCAGGTCGATGGAACTGTTAAATTTGGCCTCTTCACCGTAAGTAAGACCGGTATTGATATTTCCGTTAAATCCGATATTAGCATTCTTGTGGAGTATAATATTGATAATGCCACTCATACCTTCAGGATTGTATTTTGCTGATGGATTGGTGATCAATTCTATCTGTTTAATGGAAGTCGAAGGTATTTGTCTGAGAAGTTGTTCTACAGGAACATTGGAGAGCTTGCCGTCTACCATGACTCTTACGTTCGAGTTTCCCCTGAGGGTAAGTTGGCCGGTTTGCTGGTCTACATTCACCGACTGGATATTGTTCATGATGTCTGCAGCTGTGGCACCTGTGGTAGTGAGATCCTTTCCAACATTGACCACCTTCCTGTCGATTCGTTGTTCGATGGTAGTCCTTTCGGCTACCACTTCTACTCCGCTTAGCTCTTCCGCCTCCTCGTCCAATGAAATAACCCCTAACTCGAGTTTTCGGTTTCGTTTAGAAATCGTCACCTGGCGGGAGTGTGTTTTGTATCCGATAAACTGTATCTCAAAGACAAAGGTACCTTCCGGAAGCTTTTTAAGTTCGAAAGTTCCATCATCGCGGGTGATTCCACCGGAAATTGTACTTCCGTCTTCTACCGATTTTAGGACAACTGCGGCATAGGCCACCGGCAGGCCAGAGCTGCTTTCTACAACCTGGCCGTTGATCGAACCAATTCTTACATCTGTGATTTCTGGATCAGTATAGGCCTGAGCATTTACCACCCATATTAGGGCCAGTACCCAAATGGCGAATTTCATGATTGCTGATTTTTGATTGACTGATGTATTTACTTGACGATCCTTTCAGGAAGATGTTACCAGTGTAAAATCTATTAACACTTTTTTAACATATGGATTTGAATGCAAAACTGAAGTATTACGGAATTTTGGATATCGATTTGGTGAATATTCAGATTTGGTGATCAATCGGAGATAGCCAGGGCTAAAGAAGATAAAACCCCGACAACCTGATAAGAACCAGGAGCGGGGTTTCTTTCATTGATAAACTATACTAAACACTAACCATTAACTATAAAAAATATAGAATTACCAATGACTATACGTAGTTTCTGTACCACCAATAGACGAAATAATTTAAAAATCGTTACGCTATTTAACACAAAATTACACATATTAACAGACTTTAACTGCAAATAATAGAAATGAAAAAAACTCTTGTTTTCGGAGCATCGCTAAAACCGCATCGTTACAGTTATGCGGCGATCCGTAGTTTAAGGGCACAGGACATTGAAACAATTGGATTTGGGCCGGTTAAAGGCCACTTATTTGGGGCGGAGATTTTTGATGAAATACCCGAAAATGAAGAGTTCCATACCCTTACACTATATATGGGTGCAGAGCGGCAAAAGGTCTATTACGACAGTATACTAAGTCTCAAACCTCAAAGAATTATTTTTAATCCCGGAACTGAAAATCCAGTCTTTTATAATGTACTTAAAGAGCATTCTATAGATTACGAAGTGGCCTGTACCCTTACTCTTTTGGCAACGGGCCAATATTGATCTTGCGTTCCCTCAGCAGATAAAGCCCAATAAAGGTCAGTAGTCCATTCAGGGGGAGAAGTTCGTACCCAATGGCATAGCCACCCAACATTTCTATCGGGAGATTGGCAAGACCGATAATCAACAATACGGCCAATACAGCAATGATCCAGACATAGGAATCCCGCACCTGGTATTTTGTGAAAATACCAAAGGAAAACAGACCCAGTAATGGGCCATAGGTATAGGTGGCGACAGTGAGCAAGCCGTCTATAACGTTCCTGTCGAGTATGTATTTAAAGGCGATGACGACCAAAACAAGCAAGGCACTCATCGCTATGTGAGTTCGCTTCCTTATTTGTTTTCGCTTGTTCTCAGGCTTCTTTTCTATATCGAGGAAATCGACACAAAATGAGGTAGTTAAAGAAGTGAGTGCACTATCTGCACTACTATAGGCTGCGGCGATGAGGCCAAGTACAAAAGTGACCGCTACCGTCATACCAAGACCGCTGTTTAAGGCTATTTCCGGGAAAAGTAAATCTGCTTTCGGGCTGCCATCCATCAGGGGAAGTCCTATATTCATCTGCCCGGCATAAATGAATAATAATGCCCCAAGGAGTAAAAATATAAAGTTTACCACGATCAGTACCAGGCTGAAACTGACCATGTTTTTTTGAGCGTCCCCTAGATTACGACAGGTAAGGTTCTTCTGCATCATATCCTGGTCGAGCCCGGTCATACAAATGGTGATAAACATACCGCCCAGAAATGATTTTACAAAGTGGTGCTTTTCATAAAAGTCATCCGTAAATAGGACTTGATTATAGGACTGTAGTGCTTCCGAGTTTAGAAACTCCATAAAACTCCAATTCAGTTTTTCATTGATGAAATAAATGCAGAGCACTACCGAGAGCAGCATAAAAAGTGTTTGAAGGGTATCTGTCCAGACAATGGTTTTTATCCCTCCTTTGAAGGTATAGATCCAGATCAGTAATATCGACAAGACTACGGTAAGTTCAAAAGGTACTCCCCAGGCATCGAAAACAAATTGCTGAAGCACTATGGCCACCAGGAACAACCTGAAAGAAGCTCCTAAGACCCTGGAAATGAAAAAGGAAATAGCCCCTACTTTGTAACTGACAACTCCGAATCTTTTGAGGAGATATTCATAAATGGAAGTTACGTTTAGTCGGTAATAGATTGGCAGCAGAATAAATGCAATAACAAAATACCCTGCCAAATAGCCAAAAACCACCTGCATATAGCTAAACTGAGAACTCTCTACCCAACCAGGAACCGAAATGAAGGTTACTCCAGACAACGAAGCGCCGATCATCCCGAAGGCCACCAGATACCATGGAGATTGCTTACCTGCCCTGAAGAAATCGGCATTGGAATCATTCCTGCCGGTAAAATAAGATATGATCATCAGAAGAAGGAAATAACCGCCGATCAGCAGCAGGATATGGGAGGGCCTCATAGAAATAAAATTCAGGTGCAAAGTACGAAAACTTAAAACATTATGTAATTTTGCATTTATGGAATTTTCGTCTAAACTCCTTGAAAATGCGGTCTATGAGATGTCTCAGCTTCCTGGTATTGGCAGGAGAACCGCCCTCAGACTTGTGTTGCATCTGCTCCGACAACCCGATGACCGAACCCATAGTTTGGCCGAGGCTCTTCGTAGCTTAAGGGATCAGATCCGGTTTTGTAAAAACTGCCATAATATATCCGATACAGAATTTTGTGAGATTTGTGCAAATCCGAAACGAGATGAACAGTTGGTTTGTGTGGTAGAGGATATACGCGATGTTCTCGCCATAGAAAACACCGGGCAATTCCAGGGGCACTATCATGTTCTTGGAGGAAAGATTTCTCCTATCGAGGGGATAGGTCCTCAGGATCTTACTATCGAATCCTTGATTGCAAAAGCAAAAAAGGGTGAGATCAAAGAATTGATATTTGCACTGAGCTCTACTATGGAGGGAGATACTACCAACTTCTATATTTTTAAACAACTCGAGGGGATGGACCTCAGAACCTCTACTATTGCAAGGGGAATCGCCGTGGGCGATGAACTCGAATATGCAGACGAGGTGACCCTGGGGCGCAGTATCCTCAATAGAATACCTTACGAGAAATCCCTGAAGAGCTCATAGACCTTTCGTCGAATTATTTATAAAAAAAAGGGTTCATTTTTCGTATTTTTGCAAAATAATAATCCGCGACAACGCTTTAATTAACAAAATGGCAAAATTCGAATTGAAACTACCACAGATGGGCGAAAGCATTGCCGAAGCAACACTTACCTCCTGGTTAAAAGAGGTTGGGGATACTATAGAAATGGACGAGGCGATATTCGAGATCGCTACCGATAAGGTAGATTCCGAGGTTCCAAGTGAGGTAGAAGGGGTGTTGACCGAAAAGCGATTTGATGTAGACGATGTCATAAAAGTGGGTGAAACGGTGGCGGTTATTGAAACGGCAACAGCCGGGAATGGTCAGCTCGACACGGAGTCTGCCGATGTAATCGAAGAAGTGGCCGCGCCCGAATTTGTAGAGCAGGTCGAGGAAACCGTTGAGGTGGCCAGAGAAACCATACAGAAACCCATAGAGGATTATAGCAGTTCGGAACGTTTTTACTCTCCATTGGTTAAAAATATAGCCAAAAAAGAAGGTGTTTCGATGGAAGAGCTCGAAAGTATTGCGGGCAGTGGAAAAGAAGGCAGGGTTACCAAAAACGACATTCTGGCCTATTTGGAACAGGGGAGAAGCTCTAGGACAGAGACTGTTGTGGAGAAGACAGCACATAAGCCTGAAATTAGCACCGAAATACCGGCATCGGGGGGTGAGCAACCCCATGAGGTAAGTCGGGTTCAAGCCAATGGCGAGGACGAGGTAATCCCGTTGAGCCGAATGGGCAAGCTGATCGCCAAACATATGGCTGAAAGTGTTGCTACTTCGGCACATGTTCAAAGCTTCATCGAGGTCGATGTAACCGCTGTAGTCAATTGGCGAAATAAGACAAAAGATCTGTTTATGGAGCGGGAAGGGGAAAAACTTACCTTCACGCCTATTTTTATGGAGGCTATTGCCAAGGCGCTCAAGAAGTTTCCTATGATGAACATATCACTGGTTGGGGATTCGGTGATCAAAAAGAAAAACATCAACATCGGGATGGCGGCAGCATTACCAGATGGCAATCTGATCGTACCGGTGATACGAAACGCTGATCAGCTAAACTTGGTGGGGATGGCAAAAGTCGTGAACGACCTGGCCAACCGCGCCAGACAGAATGCATTAAAACCAGATGAGATCCAGGATGGTACCTATACTGTTACCAACGTAGGTAGTTTTGGAAGTGTATTCGGAACACCCATAATTAACCAGCCCCAGGTTGGCATACTCGCCTTGGGTGCTATTCGCAAAGTTCCGGCGGTTATAGAAACCAACGAAGGTGATTTTATCGGCATCCGCCATAAAATGTTTCTTTCTCACAGCTATGACCACCGCGTGGTGAACGGTGCTCTGGGAGGGATGTTTGTAAAGGCCGTGGCAGATTATTTAGAATCCTGGGATGTGGATCGTGATATTTAAAAAAGATCGGCGAACAGGCAACACAATCCTGCTTTTAAATTATAATTCTTCCTACAAAAAATTGCTTATATCATGGACTTGATTCTCAATAAACCTATTTGTTTTTTTGATCTGGAAACAACGGGCACCAATGTGGCCAAGGACCGAATTGTGGAGATTTCAATTCTAAAGGTCTTTCCCGATGGAAAAAAACAGAACAAAACCTGGCTGGTAAACCCGGGAATACCCATACCTGCTGAAGCCACCGCTATACATGGAATATCGGATGAGAAAGTTGCCGACAAACCCGCTTTTAAATCTATTTCGAAGGAGGTATACCAAATGGTAAAGGACAGTGATCTGGGCGGCTACAATTCCGATAGATTCGATATCCCTTTATTGGCTGAAGAAATGTTAAGAGCTGATGTTGATTTTGACATGAAGAATATGGTCTCGGTAGATGTTCAAACCATTTTCCACAAGATGGAAAAGCGTACTCTGGAGGCTGCTTATAAGTTTTACTGCGATAAGGAACTCAAAGAAGCCCATAGTGCAGAGGCCGACACCCTTGCAACTTATGAAGTGTTACTCTCTCAATTGGATCGCTATCCCGAACTAGAAAACGACGTTAAAAAACTCGCGGAGTTTTCTAATCGCAAAAACTCGATGGATTTTGCCGGATTTATAGGGAGGGATAAGGAAGGAGAGCCGATTTTTACATTTGGTAAGCATAATGGCAAAAAAGTAGAAGAGATCCTCGACAAAGAACCCGGATATTTCGGCTGGATTTTAAATGCAGATTTTCCATTATACACCAAGAAAGTACTGACGCAGATCAAACTGAATCGGTTAAACAACAAATTGAGCTAACCAGCAGCTGGCATGAAGATTATTTGTATAGGTCGGAATTATTCCGAACATATAGAGGAATTGCAGAACGAGCGACCTGAAGAGCCAGTGGTATTTATAAAACCGGATTCTGCCGTACTGCCAAAAGAACAGGATTTTTATATTCCCGAATTTACCGGGGAGGTGCACTATGAGCTCGAAGTACTGGTAAAGATTAAAAAGGTAGGCAAGCATATTGAGCCCAATTTTGCACCTAATTATTACGATGAGATCGGTCTGGGTATCGATTTTACAGCCCGCGATTTGCAGGCAAGTCTAAAATCTAAGGGTCTGCCATGGGAAAAAGCCAAAGGATTTGATGGATCGGCGGTTATCGGAAGATGGGTTCCCAAAACCAAATACAAGGATATAAATAGCATTGCTTTTACCCTATATAAGAACGGGGAAGCGGTCCAGGAGGGAAATACCTCGCTGATGCTGTGGAAGATAGATGAGATAATCTCCTATGTTTCGAAGTATTTTATGCTTAAAAAAGGAGATGTAATTTTTACCGGAACCCCCGCTGGGGTTGGTAAAATTCAAGCAAATGATTACCTTTCGGCTACGCTCGAAAATGAAGAATTACTATCTGTTAAAATTAAATAATGATATACAGTCTGGATAAATTGCAGGAAATGGCGGCTGGCGATGAGGATTTCGTCCATTCGGTGATTACGGTCTTTCTGGAAGAAGTTCCGATAGATTTAGAAGCCCTTGAAATTGCGATCAGGGATAAGGATTTTGAAAATGTCTATAAACTGGCACATAAGATAAAACCCAATGTTGATCTGCTCGGCATGGAGCAGACCCGTGCTACCGCGCTGGAAATCGAGACCTTGGGTAAAAGTTCGGAGAATAGTCAGGAAATTGAGCTTAAATTTCCATTGCTAAAGAAAGATGTACTGCAGGTAATATCGGAGCTAAGAAAAGACTTTGATTTCTGATGTTTGCTGAGATCATCACCATTGGCGATGAGATTCTTATCGGGCAGATCGTCGACACGAATTCTGCTTATATCGCTTCAGAGCTAAATAAGATAGGTATCTCTGTCTTCCAGATCACGACAGTTCAGGACGACAGGGAACATATTCTTAAAGCATTTGAAGAAGCCGAAGAGAGGGCTAAAGTGATTATCCTCACGGGTGGATTGGGTCCAACAAAGGATGATATTACCAAAAAGACCTTGTGCGAATACCTTAACGATACACTGGTTTCAGATCCCGATGTACTTGCCCATGTAGAAGAGCTCTTCGATAAATATATAAGTACCCCTATTTCTGAGGTCAATCGAAGACAGGCCCTGGTACCTTCAAGGGCCAGAGTCCTTCATAACAAATACGGAACCGCTCCCGGAATGTGGATGAAAGGCAACAAAGCCATATTCGTTTCTCTGCCCGGGGTACCCTTCGAGATGAAACAGTTAATGCATAGGGAAGTGATCCCTAAACTGGCCGATTCCTTCGACCGGCCATTTATCTTTCATAAAACGCTGGTTACATATGGTCTGGGGGAGAGTGCAATTGCGGAACGTATCTCGGATATCGAACAAAACCTTCCTGACGCTGTTAAACTGGCCTATCTTCCGAACCTGGGAAAAGTAAGGCTACGGTTAACAGCTAAAGGGTCTAATAAAGAGCAGATTACCGACGATGTGAACCTTGTGGCCCGGCAATTATATGCTACTATCGGTGATCTCATTTATGGCGAAGAGGAACAAGGTTCTATAGAAGTCACACTTGGTAAACTATTTGTTGAAAAGAAAATGTCTTTATCGACCGCTGAAAGTTTTACCGGTGGCAAAATTGCAGAACAATTGACCTCTGTACCGGGGGCATCGGCTTATTTTAAGGGCAGTGTAGTAAGTTATGCCACATCGGTTAAGATCGATGTGTTAAACGTCTCGTCAGAATTGGTTGAAAAATACTCTGTGGTAAGTGCCGAAGTGGCGATGGCCATGGCAAAAAACGTAAAACAGCTGACCGGTTCAGATTTTGCCGTTGCAACTACCGGCAATGCGGGTCCTACCAAAGGAGACTCTGATGCAGATATAGGAACGGTATTTATAGCCGTGGCTACCCCTGATAATGTTTACGCAGAGCAATTTACCATGGGGAACCATCGAACCAGAATTGTACAGAAATCTGTGCATATGGCCATGCAGATGATGCAAAAAGAAATCCTAAAATTCTAGAAAAGATTTTTGTGTTCCCACAAAAATGGTCTAAATTTGCAGCCTGTTAAAAACCAAGTAAAAGGTATCACGATGTCTAAAGTATGCGAAATCACAGGTAAGAGGGCAATGTTCGGAAATAACGTGTCTTTCGCTATTAATAAAACCAGGAGAAGGTTCGATGTTAATCTCTCCAAAAAGCGTTTTTACATTCCCGAAGAGGATCGTTGGATCACCTTAAAGGTTTCAGCCAGAGCGTTGAAAACGATTAATAAAAAAGGAATTTCCGCGGTTTTGAAAGAAGCCAGGAAAAATGGTATAATCAAGTAAATTTGTTGCAATGGCAAAGAAAGGCAACAGAGTACAGGTAATATTGGAATGCACGGAGCATAAAGCTTCCGGTAAGCCGGGTACTTCGAGGTACATCACCACTAAGAATAAAAAGAATAGTCCCGATAGGATCTCGATGAAAAAATTCAATCCTATCCTGAACAAAATGACCGTTCACAAAGAAATTAAATAAAGCGTCATGGCAAAGAAAACGGTAGCATCATTACAGACAAGTTCAAAGAGACTGACAAAGGCAATAAAGATGGTTAAATCTCCTAAATCTGGAGCATATACCTTTGTAGAATCCATCATGCCACCAGAAATGGTTAACGACTGGTTATCTAAGAAATAACGAATCAATTCAAGGATATTCAGCCGCTGTTGTTTAACGATAGCGGCTTTTTTATTTCGTATCTTTGCCCGACGATTTTTAGGATATGGGTTTATTTAAAAAGATTTTTTCCGACAGTAAAAAGCAGAGTTTAGACAAAGGTCTTGAGAAAACCAAGACCAGTTTTTTTGCTAAGCTCAGCAAGGCTGTAGCTGGAAAATCGAAGGTAGATGATGATGTTCTGGATAATCTTGAGGAGGTACTGGTAACTTCCGATGTTGGGGTCGATACAACTTTAAAGATCATTGAACGTATCGAAGAAAGGGTATCTCGGGATAAATATATGGGTACAGAGGAGCTCAATTTAATCCTGCGGGAGGAAATCGCATCTTTATTGTCTGAAACCCATTTAGGTGAAGAAACCGAATTTAAGATCCCAAAAGAACAACGACCTTATGTGATCATGGTTGTGGGGGTCAATGGTGTTGGCAAAACCACTTCCATTGGTAAATTAGCTTACCAATTCAAAAAGCAAGGCCTGAACGTGATCCTGGGTGCGGCAGATACCTTTCGTGCTGCTGCAATAGACCAGCTCGAAGTATGGGCAGAAAGGGTCGGTGTAACTATTGTTAAACAGAAGATGGGAAGCGATCCGGCCTCTGTGGCTTATGATACCTTGAGTTCGGCACTGAGCCAGCAAGCAGACGTTGTCTTGATCGATACAGCCGGCCGACTCCATAATAAGGTTAATCTGATGAACGAATTGGGTAAAGTAAAACGGGTAATGCAAAAAATCATACCCGAAGCACCGCATGAAGTATTGCTCGTCCTCGACGGATCTACTGGTCAAAATGCTTTTGAACAGGCAAAACAGTTTACAAAGGCCACAGAGGTCACTACGCTGGGTATTACCAAACTCGATGGTACGGCAAAAGGAGGCGTAGTTATCGGCATATCCGATCAGTTCCAAATTCCGGTTAAGTACATTGGGGTAGGCGAAGGGTTGGAAGATCTTCAGGTTTTTAACAAATACGAGTTCGTGGACTCCTTTTTCAATACAGAACAGTGAGGAATTGTTTATTTGTTTTTATCTTTTTTCTCCTCACCGGTCTTGAGGCACAAATTACCCACCCCAGGATTAGTCCAAAGTCGACCACGGAACAGGAACTGGGTCTTGCGACCATTAAAGTCATCTACTCCAGGCCAGGGGTGCGCAGTCGTAAAATTATGGGAGACCTCGTGCCTTACGGACGGATTTGGCGGGTAGGCGCCAACGAGTCTACAAAATTTATCAACAATGCTTCATTGAATGTGGCCGGGTATGAACTTCTCCCCGGAACCTACGCACTATATGCCTTCCCTGAGCAGGAGGAATGGGAAGTGGTTTTTCATGCCAATACAGAGCACTGGGGCGATGGACGTGATAACTACGATCCTGCTGAAGACGCTTTTAGGATAAAGATCGAGCCTGAAGTTCTAAAAGAACTCAAAGAAAACTTTGAGATCCGGTTCGACAGAATAGACCATAATAGTATGGATATGATATGGGAATGGGAGTATACAAGGGTTACCATCCCTATTGAGGTGGATACCCATTCTCTAATGCTCCGGGAAATCGATAATCAGATCAAAGAGAACCCAACTGCCCAGACCTACTATGAAGCTGGTCGGTATCTGCAGGAACAGGGAAAAAAGCCGCAGACGGCGCTGGGATATCTTAATAAAGCTTTGGAAATCGGTGGAGATACCTACTATTTCCATCGTGTAAAATCCCTTCTTGAAGCCACCCTGGGGCAATATGAACAGGCTATACTATCTGCCAGGAAGTCTTTGGAGATAGCAGAATCCCTGGGCAAAGACGAGTTTGTACGTATGAATAAGAAGAATATCGTGCTTTGGGAAGAATTACTGAGCCGGGATTAATACATACCGATCTTTGATCGCTTCGATCTATGAGAACAAAATCACTTAAGAAAAATAAGATCAATGTAGTAACGCTTGGATGTTCTAAGAATGTCTACGATTCTGAAGTCCTTATGGGACAGTTGCGTGCTAATGGTAAGGATGTGGCCCATGAAGAAGATGGCAATATCGTTGTGATCAATACCTGTGGGTTTATCGACAATGCCAAGGAGGAAAGCGTGAATACTATTTTAGACTTCGTAAAAAAGAAGGAAGCAGGGGCCGTAGATAAAGTCTTTGTTACCGGATGCCTGAGCGAGCGCTATAAACCCGACCTCGAAAAGGAGATCCCAAATGTTGATGCCTATTTTGGCACCAGCGATTTGCCTGCTTTGCTCAAGGTACTGAAAGCCGACTATAAGCACGAGCTCTTAGGCGAAAGGCTCTTAACCACTCCTAAGAACTATGCCTATCTTAAAATCGCTGAAGGATGCGACCGGCCGTGTTCCTTTTGTGCCATCCCTCTAATGAGAGGTAAACATCGTAGCAAACCGATCGAAGATTTAGTCACTGAAGCCAGCCAGTTAGCCAAGAACGGGGTGAAAGAATTGATACTTATCGCCCAGGATCTTACCTATTATGGTCTTGATCTATATAAAAAAAGAGCCCTGGCAGAATTGCTTGGTGAATTGGCCAAGGTAGAGGCGATAGACTGGATTCGATTGCATTATGCTTTCCCCACTGGATTTCCACTCGATGTCCTGGAGCTGATGCGAGAAGAGCCAAAGATCTGCAACTATATCGATATTCCCTTACAGCACATTTCCGATCCGATCTTAAAGAGTATGCGCAGGGGTACCACTAAGGAGAAAACCGATGATTTGTTGAAAAAGTTTCGGGAGATGGTGCCCGGTATTGCGATTCGTACTACCTTAATAGTGGGTTATCCGGGCGAAACAGAGCAGGATTTCCAAATCCTTAAGGAATGGGTCCGCGAAACCCGATTCGAGCGACTGGGATGTTTTACCTATAGCCATGAAGAGAATACACATGCATATATGCTCGAAGATGACGTGCCCGAAGACATCAAACAAGACCGCGCCAATCAGATCATGGAGATCCAATCTCAGATTTCCTGGGAGCTTAATCAGCAAAAAGTGGGAAGCGTCCTGGAATGTTTAATCGATCGTAAAGAAGGCAGTTATTTTGTAGGACGGACCCAATACGATTCCCCGGATGTTGACAACGAAGTTTTGATCGATGCCGCGGTATTCTATCTAAAAATAGGTGAATTTGTGAATGTAGAAATCATCGAGGCGACAGATTACGACCTTTATGGCAAGCCGGCTTAGTTACGGAAGAAGGCGTTGGTGACCAGGTTTTGCAGCCTGGGGTGCTCACACTTGCCTGCCTGTTCTACTGAAATAATCAACGAGCTTGCTTTTTCGATGTAACGTAGCGAAGTATATTCCTCCCCCGTAGACACCAGACCCATATTGATTATTTCACTTTCGACATCGATTATAATAGACGATGCCAATATTATAAATTAACAAACTCAAAGGCAGCCATTGGTACTTCGCGAAGATCTCTTTCCATTTCATGTAGTAAGATACCGTGTTCAAGGAAGGCTTTTAAATTGGCAAGCCAGAAAGTCCACCCATTGCTGCACCCTACATGAATGTTAAGTTTACTCTCTTCATCGGTAGGGATATGATACTGTTTTAGCACCACAAGAACAGATCCTTTTTCGGGGATCAATTGCACTTTTACTTTGGTTTTTCCTGCAAAGGTGAATTCGAAGGTATCTTTCCCATTGGCTTCTAATACCACACCCTCTTCTTTGCCGTCCCAATTGTGCCAGCGCCAGGTATAATGATCGCCGGCCTGTATAGGGTCGGATAATGAGCGTGAATTTCCTTCTTTAGTGATATAGACCGCCTCCTTTAAAAACCAGGAGCACAGCCCTTCTGAACTGGTCCAGCATTTGTAGAGTTTATCCAGCGGAGCCTTGATGTATATTTTTTTGGTAAAGGAATGAAAGTTCAGTGTTTCCATGGTGTTAATTTCGTTTTAATTCGTACTTGTGGATTTCCCTGCCCAGCGCTGCCAAAAAAGGAATGCCTATCGTTTCATATTCGTATTGGTCGTCATTAAAGACCTGATCGCTGTTTACCAGCAGGGTGGCAGTGAGAATAAATTCAATATTATTTCCTATATCATGCACATAGGCACAATCGGTGAGTGTTCCATAGGCATATCCTACTTTATTATAAATCCTGACCGATTCGGGCATCCTGGATCTGGT
>CBDBUX010000008.1:0-52912 GCA_965212205.1 Flavobacteriaceae bacterium | reverse complement strand
ACTGGGCATGTTCTTGACACTGAGGTTTAATATCCGGGCAGCATTGGCAATCTCCTCCTTAATCGAAGGATCCATCAGCGCAGGTTTGCCGGTGGTGTCCAGGGGGATAAATTGGAAAGAGGTTCCTGTCGTTTCCTCGATTTTGGAGGTTCTTTTTTTCATTACACCATAGAGCATCTGGATTTTTTCCGAAGAAAGATCGCGTATCTCAAGACTGAGGACCACCTTACCCGGAATAACATTGGGTGCTCCGGGCAGCGCTTCTATACGACCAACGGTCCCCACATGATTTCCTTCGAATTGGTTTGCAACATCATTTACCATCTGAATAAACTGAGCCGCAGCCAGCAGTGCGTCCTGCCGGCGATTCATAGGGGGTTCCGGCATGATTGGCAAATCCTGTAATGACTACATCCCACCAGTTTAAACCAACAATTCCATCTACGACACCTATGTCGATATCGCCTTCATCCAGTACCGCACCTTGTTCGATATGAAGCTCAAGGAATGCAGCGATACTTCTCAGTTCTCGTTAACTTCAGCAAGGCGGGTAGTATCTCCGCCGATTCGCATTATTCCTTCTCCCATGCTGAATCCGGTGATGTTCCTCACCTTCAGGGCGTCTTGCCCTAATTCACCGGGCAATGGCCCTGCTTCCCATCACTCCTCCTTCCTCATTTGAAAAAATGATGACTTCAAGTGGATGTCGGGTTTTTAGATTATTCTCCCGCAGTGTTTGAACGACTTCGATTGCAGCAATAGAACCTACACAACCATCATAATTGCCTCCATTGGGCACCATGTCGATGTGAGAGCCAAATACAATTGGTTTGAGATCGGGAGAAGTGCCCGCCTGCGTTCCCACAATATTTCCAGCATAATCGATTGAGACTTCCAGCCCGGCCTCTTTCATTTTTGTAATAACATAAGCTCTCGCTTCAATATCGGCATCGCTAAAAGCCACCCTGTTGGTTACACCGTTATTATCCTGGCCGTAGGTAGCCAGTTTTAATAGGTTGGTTTCCAGTCTTTTTTGATTCACCATGGCCGACTGTCCTTCCATTCTGGCTTGGGTCGCACATATCAATACCAGTGCTGAGCATATTGCTTTTCTGAACATTAACATCAAATTTAATAGTAACTAAATATAAGTAATAAAGCCGAAGCAAGACTTCGGCTTTATTAAATACAGTTACAGGTCGTTAGAGGCCAGATATCTTCAGAAAAAAGATTTACAATACAGAGGTATTGATCTCCATATCGGCATGTTTCCATGCCTTATCAAACTCAGACTTTACTTCGGCGGCTTCATCTGCTCTGCCTTGATTTTTTAAGCTGTGATAAAGGCCCATAAGAGACCAACCATTCTGTCTTAAAAAATCGAGGTCTTCACGGTATACCTTCTCCGCTGCACCGTACTGGCCATCTTTGAGTAAGACAGCTCCCAGTGATTGCCGGGTGGGAATATTCCAGGGAGAAGGCTCACTATAGATAAGCTGGTCTTCAAAGGCTACTGCTTGTTTTAAGTGCTCTATGGATTCCTTTAAATCTCCCTTATAGGCGGCAACCTCGCCGAGGAGAACCTTATGAGCTACTTTTGCGATGTTCGAAGAGGGATTGGTATAATTGGCGATCACCTCTTCCAGGCTCGGGTCTTTCAGCATTGCTTCAACAGCTTCTACTTCTTCCAGAGCTTCTTTTAAATTATCTTTTCTTAAAAATGCAATACCCCTGGCGTAATGCCAGATGAGTTTTAGGTGTTTATAATTATCTCCTGGGTAGGGGATAGTAAGTACCTGGTTCCATTTGCCAAATCGGGTATATGCCAGCATGGGGGTAGAAGCGAAATCCTGTAAAAAAGGGAGGGTTTCTAATTCGCCTAGCGGTACTTTTTCGGCAGTCTTTTTGGCCGCATCGATCGCCATTTCACTTGCTCCCAGTAAACTCGAGGCAGACCAGAGAAAATGGATGTTATGAGGATAGTATCCCAACGGATACATACCCTGAGAAAAGCACTGCGATATATAATCCTCGTCGGCCATAATGGCCATCTGATTTGCCTTAACGGCATCTTCATACCTTCCCACCCTTATGTAGATATGTGAAGGCATGTGTACCAAATGACCTGCTGCGGGCATGAGTCCGCCCAGAATATCTGCACTTTTTTCAGCAAGATCCGGACTTGGTAATTCTACCATATGTATATAGTAATGATGCGCGCCCGGATGATTTGGGTTTAGTTCAAATGCTTTTTCCAACGCCATCTTGGCTTCGGGAGTATTGGGCATAGGATTTCCCTCGTTGTCCCAATAATTCCATGGCATGGTGTTCATCACCGATGCGGCATAGAGGGTCAGGATATCTGCGTCTTCCGGAAATTTCTTGTTCAATTTGTCCATCGCATCCATATACGCCATGTTCAGATCCTGTAAATCGGTATTCGGATCTTTACTATAACGTATAGACAGGGCTTCAATCATCGCTTGTTCCTTAGGAGAAGCATTCGCTGAAAAGCGCTTTGCTTTTTGAATGGCTTCAAAACTCTTCATCCGCCGTTCCTCATCTGGTAAGGCATCATTAATATTCGGACCAAGCGCATAGGCCTGCCCCCAATATGTCATAGCCGAATTAGGATCCAGGCGTGAGGCTTCCATAAAAGAACGGTGTGCCTCTGCATGATTAAAGGCATAAGTAAGACGGATACCCTGGTTAAAAAAAGCCTGGGCTTTTTGGTTGTCAGTGGTGATCTCTAAGTGCAATTCTCCCAGATTTTCAAATAATGGTGCAATTTGTTGGGTGGTGTCTACCTCAAAAAGGTATTTGGCAACGGTGCATTTGATGCCATAAAAAGAAGCTTTTTGGGAAGCATCGGGTTCGTGATTACGGTCAATTTTAAAGAATAACAGAACAAGAGCGATCACTGAGAGCCCTATTAGAATCAATTTAAATTTTGATTTCATTTTGACAGGTTGATAAAAGGTTAAATAATGTACTATGGGGAACATACCACCTTTAAAATAAAGGTGTTAAGTATCTATAAAGGAGGGACTCCACAAGGTACATATTTTTTGTAAGCCAGGCGGGGGGATGAAAAAAAAATTAAGGAGCATCAACGAAGTTCTGATAGCAGTTTCAACCAGGAATTGAGCTGACTGAATAGTGTAAACTTGTCGACTACCCTGTTTCGGGCATTAAATCCCCATTTATCGCGTTCTTTGGGACTATTGAGCATTTGTTCTAGCGTATCAGCCAATTGCTGAATATCTTTTGGATCCTGATTGATGAGTCCGTTTGCCTTATGTTGAACCTGGAAACGCAATCCGGCGGCTCCTGAAACCAATACAGGTCGCTGTTTCCACATCGCCTCGGTGGCTGTAAGTCCGAATCCCTCCTGGATAGAATTCTGTACAACAAAACTTGAACTTCGTTGTAAAGCATTTACAATCAAAGCATTCTCTTTAGGATTTTCGAGCGGTAATAATAAGATGGCGATATCTTCCTGTAACGACGGGCTAACATTCTTGTATTGGGCAACGAGTTCGTTGAGTACTTCCTTTCCTTCAGGATCATCCGAAACATACTTTGGGTCTGGTCCTCCGAAAACCAAACGGGTATACTTGATCCTTTTATAACCTACAGACGACGGATCTGATGAAGCCTCATTTTGTTTTTTCATCAAGACAAAAGCCTCCATAAGTTCTTTAAAGCCTTTTAGTCGATCCCAGCGCGATATTTGAAGAACCACAGGCCGGTAAATGATGTCGAGATCAGATTCCTTATTAACCCTATCAAAACTGCCATCAGGCATAACGCGTCGGACTAAATTATCATAGTAGGGGTAGAGAAGAGGGTCGTGATGATTAGTAATACCAGACTGCTGCAAAATACCCACGCACTTAGCCATCCAAAGCGTTCTGTTTTTATGACTCAATGGATCAATAGCGGGCGGAATTATGGTCGTTTTATTTTTGATCTCTGGAGGTATGTACGACGGCAGGCTGAATACAAAATGATCATAATAATCCATATACTGCATTAAAAACTTCCATACGGCTCTTGTTGTATCGGTATGCTCTTCCAAACCGATATGGCAGCGCCAGACAAGTTTAACATCTCTTTGTTGTCGAATTAGTTTGCCCAGGGGCATCGGCTGTGGATCGTGGATCACCACAAGATCGCCATCCTTGATAAATTCCAGCGCTTTATTGAGATTCTGGGCATTTACCTTTTCAAAAACATCCAGATCTTCTCCGGTAAAAGGCTCATCACCTGCCCCATGAATCGCATTGTGAATGCGCTTGGTAAGATCGAAGAAATGATGGTCGTTAGCTTCAATGACAAGCCATTCTATTTTTACGCCCAGGGCCCGTGCGATTCTCATCTGGCTCGGCAACATTTCTGCCACCCCGCCTCCGGTAGCTGTCGAATTCACCATCCAGATGGTACAGCCTCTCAGCCCCTCAACATAAGGGCGTACGGATTCTATGAACTCATCGACCAAGCCGCTTAAACTACTATAGGCTTTGTAGTCTTGAATAGTTGCTCCTTTTTTGATCGTTATTTTCTGCATGGTTGGTGGTATTCAATTATCGTTTTTTAAACCCTACTTTGTCGCTCTTAATTGTAATTGGCTCAATACCAACGGTTATAGTACTACCCGGGTATTGAGAAAAAAGAAACGAATAAAAAAAAGTGGAATACAAAAGTGTTCTTCATATGTAGCCGAAAAATTAGCCGATAAATAATCGACTTGTGTTTGGCATGAGCTACTAAAGTAAAGGATATTTCGATATAACTGTCCGATACGGAGGGCATTTCTGAAAACCGAACGGGCCAAATCTGTTTGCCCGTAACACACTGACTAATTCCGCCTTGACAGGGGTTTGATGATCAACCATTCAGCCACGGCCATATTCGGCACCCAACATAACCATGCAATGATCGAATACGCCGGTATGAAGCTCATACCCATCGGGCCGGTAAAAAGCGGCAGGTAAATACGGAGTGTTACCGCCGCAAAGCAAAGGGCATAACTCCGAATCATCCATTTTTGATGAGCGCTGATATCCATATTCCGGATACTTGTATAGGCATTAATCGTAGTGAATAACCATAGTATGGCCAGCAATGCAAATCCCAGAGCCGGTATAAAACCACCGGTAGCAAAGTAGGAGATGACCAGACCGGCCGATCCGCTTAGCATTACAGCGATGATATAGATTTTACCCAGTACACGGTGGAAACCCAGCCGTTTTTTTCGGAGGTTAGGGAAAAATTGTGAGAATCCAACGATCAGGGCCAGTCCTCCCAGGAAAATATGGGTGTAGAAGGCTGGTACATACCAAAACGTAGAAATCAAATCTGCACCTTTACTTCCTAACAGGCTTTCACTATGCGGTACTCCGATATAGCGTAAGGGATATAGGCCAATGAAAATGGCAAAGACGGTCATAAAAATATAACCTGTGGTCTTCTTGATTTTGGCGTTGTTCAACTCGATCCTTTTCTTAATAGATTCTGATATACTAGATTTGTTACACGAAATAAACAATAATGTAATCATTTAAACACCAATTTTTGTTCTACTTCATTTGTGATCTTCTAGGAACCATCGCCTTTGCCATCTCGGGGGTATTGGTAGCTATGGACAAGAAACTGGATCTTTTCGGGGTGTTTATTATTGCCTTTGTGACGGCGGTAGGAGGAGGTTCACTACGTGATATGTTAATTGGAGATACGCCGGTGGTGTGGATGCGTGAGTCGGCGTATACCATCACGATAATCGGTTCGGTCATTTTTGCAATCCTGCTTCAACATAGACTAAAATATTTGAGGCGCTCACTCTTTCTATTCGACACCATCGGTATAGGTCTATATACCATGGTAGGTATTGAGAAAGGGCTACAGGCCGGTTTAAAACCCTTTATTTGTATTGCACTAGGCGTAATGACAGCGAGTTTTGGCGGGGTGATCAGGGACATGCTTTGTAATGAAATTCCAGTAATTTTTAGAAAGGAAATTTATGCGACGGCCTGCATTCTGGGTGGAGTCTCATATTTCCTTCTGCTAAGGTTACCAATTGAAGCCGAATATGCCTATATCACCGCCTTACTGATCATTATTGTGATCCGTATTTTAGCGGTCAGATTTAAAATTGCACTTCCTAATATCTATAAATAAATGTTAGTTCAGTTAGTGGAACTTGGTGCTCCGCTAATGACGTTCAAATTAGGTAACCCCAGTAAATACCCTAGTACTAACCCATAAATAAAATTTGATAAACTCACTTCGATACCATGACCCAATCGTACAAAAACCGGCATGAGTTCATTCGAAGGAATCAGAGGTGCAATAGCTCCTATAATAGTAAAGACAAGCCCTGTGAATATTGCTCTTCTGGTCAAACTAACATTCATTGTCCGAAGTATTATTATCGCCACAAATACGAACAGGAAGCCCCTGAGAAATATTTGTGTCTTTATCATTAAGCCGAAGGGTGGGATTTTCCCCTCATAAAACTCCATGATCGCAGGACTGGCTATGGATAGGATCAATCCTGCGCCAATATAAAAAAAGAGGTAGATGAAGTCGCCGGTAAGTATACGCCAGACCCAACTTACAACTGGCCTTTTCTTAAACCTCAACTTAGTGCCCACATGCAACTGGCCAAAGAATTTAAACATATACACGTATAATGGACAGAAAACCAGGGCAACTAATAATCCTCTTATGATCTCGTTTGATGATTCCATTCTGTTGGTAATATTGAAAATATATGCTTCAATGAGCAGGTTAAAATGTCCGATGATAAAATAGATCAAAAAGACCAATATGCTCAATTTGACAGAAGAGCTCACGGATTTGATCACATAATACCCCAGAACCAGCGCTACTAAATAATTAGCCAGAAAATCCCAAATTATGTCAGACTCCCCCTGAGGAAAATTTATAACAAAACCAGTTAACCAAAAAAGCAGAGTTAACGTTAGAGCTCCTAATCCGGCGATTGCAAAGAATTTCCAATTCATAACTATTTGGTTTTGTTAAGAATAGTGATGCAGTTCTTGCACCACTTTAATGTGGTTTTATAAGAATCAAGACCATGTTCAAATGCTAGCCTCCCGTGCAGAGGTTGATGCCCGAATACCGGACTCTCATAATAATCCTGAAGCCCCTTGATGTAATTTTTGATAAAATCTCTTAAGGATGATAGGAAATTGATTTTCTGATCCTTTGTAATAGAATTATCCATAAAGGCGAATCTTAAAAGCAATTCATCTAGCCCATGGGTGATATCTCTTAATTCAATTTCTTTTAGGAACCACTCTCTTAGTAGTTTTTTGCCTGATGGGGTGCAATAAAATTTTTGCTTTTTATTATTTGAATCACTTTTTCTGACGACTCGCCCTAAATTCTGCAGCCGTTTTAATGCCGGGTAAATCGAACCCGGGCTGCTACTATAATTGCCCAGCGCTGTGGTTTCAAATTCTTTTCTGACCTGATATCCAGAAAGAGGCTCCTTGTTGATCAGGCCAAGGATGGCATAGTCGAGTGAAGTGGGTTCAATAGATTTCATATAATACGAATCGTACTATAAAAATAATACGAAACGTATTAAAAAGCAAAAGAAAGTTGAATTTTTTACTGCTGCGGTATATTTGCCGTGCGTTCCCGGACTAATCCACAATTTCAGCCTTTGTGATCATGATGTTCCGCGAAGGCCAGTCTCCGTCATCCACAGGCTGCCGGTTGATCTCATCTACGACATCCATACCTTCAATTACCCGTCCGAATGGGGTGTATTCGCCATCCAGGTGATAAGAGCCTGGTTTGGTGACCACGATAAAAAACTCATAAGGTGATGCGAGCATATGAGGGTTGTTGATCTCACTACTGGGCATAGAGATGGTACCACGGTGATGTTTATGTCCTTTTCTTGTATCCGGTGGTAGTAAATAACGCCCAATAGTCCTCCTTTTAATCGATGTTTCTTTGGTATCTGCATTTCCACCCTGAATGATGAAGTCCTTTACCACGCGGTGGAACATGGTGTTATCGAAATAACCCATCCTGGTCAGATAGATAAAATTTGCCTTATGATAGGGTACATTTTCATAGAGTTGAATAGTAAAACTCCCTAAACTGGTGGTTAGCTTTACCTTGTTTTCTTTCAAGCCCTTTTGGTAATCGAAGAAAAAGTCGATTGCATTTTCTTCGGTGAGAACAAATGCCTCTTCCTCCTCTTCAATGGGGGCATCGCTAGTTTCGTTTCCAGGTATGCTATCTGGAACTTCAGCCTCTATGGTCTTTTCGGGCTTCGTATCTTTGGGTTGTTCTCCGCAAGAAAAGGAAAACAACACCAGTAATGACGCACAACTTGTAAATTTGCTCAGCTTCATGGATTTTCTTGAGTTTTCACATGCGATCCCAAAAATAAAAAATCTACCGCTACCCGGACGTGACTCCCACTATAAAATGGCACCAGAAGCAAGGATTGAGGAATTGAAAGAGCGTGCGGAAAAGAAGATAAACCCCAAAAAGGCGGGTGTTATGGCCTTGTTCTATCCTCATAATAACTATGATACAAGACTCTTACTCATTTTACGCAATAGATATCCAGGAGTTCATTCGGGTCAAATCGGATTCCCGGGAGGTCAGTTTGAGGCAGGCGACAAAGACATACTCGATACAGCTTTACGCGAATCATGCGAAGAAGTAGGCGCCGTGAAGTCGCAAATTGAAGTGATACGTTCGGTAAGTGAGCTTTATATTCCGCCCAGTAATTTTGAAGTTTCTCCCTTTGTAGGGCTATACCACAAGGAAAAACCGTTTAAAAGACAAACCTCCGAAGTAGAAGCGCTAATAGAGGTTCCGGTATCCGATTTTCTTGACGATAGCAAACTTGTGATGAAGAAACTGTCTACTTCTTATGCCACTGAGATCGAAGTTCCTGCCTTCCTATTTCAGGGTCATATAGTTTGGGGAGCCACGGCTATGATGCTAAGTGAAATCAGGGAATTACTGCAAAAAGTCTTGTAATCCTTATTTTGTAGATTTGCAGACTATGGCTTGGATCAAGAAAAATCCTTTTGGACACATTCTTTTCTTAAAGAAATGGCTGATTCGTGTTATGGGTATCGTTACCCACCAGCGCTATAAAGGTTTTAATAGTCTGAAGATCGAGGGCTCTGGTATAGTTCGCGAACTGCCCGAAACCAATGTACTTTTTGTTAGCAATCATCAGACATATTTTGCCGATGTTGCTGCTATGCTCCATGTGTTTAACGCAAGCCTTCATGGCCGGGATGATACGATAAAAAACATCGGTTACCTATGGAGACCTAAGTTGAATATCTATTATGTGGCTGCGGCAGAAACCATGAAGAAGAGTATGCTCACAAAAATATTTGCATATGCGGGCTCAATAAGTATTGAGCGCACCTGGCGTGCCGGTGGCCAAAACGTGCAAAGGCAGGTTAAAATGAGCGATATTACCAATATTGGCTTGGCCTTAAACGATGGTTGGGTGATCACTTTCCCCCAGGGAACCACAACACCCTGGAAGCCGCTAAGGAAGGGAACGGCTCATATTATTAAAAAATATAAACCCCTGGTAGTTCCGGTAGTTATCGATGGATTCCGCAGGTCGTTCGACAAAAAGGGCTTATTGATCAAAAAGAAAGGCATTCTCCAGTCTATTGTGATCAAAGAACCTCTTGAAATAGATTATGAGAATGAGTCGGTGGAGTCTATCATTGAGAAGCTCGAATATGCCATCGAACAGCATCCGTCGTTTCTTAAGGTTATTCCAAAAGAAGAATTGCTGGCTTATGAAGAACAACATAAAAAGCGTAAATGGCGAGCACCTTAGATCTCCAGACGCTTTAATTCGTTGTAATTCCTTCCCAGTTTTCTGATCAAAAGTCCGTAGATAAGAAAATAGATCAGCCCGATCAATGCGGTAAAAAGAATTCCCATTATTACGAATACAAAAGATATCACAGCTTTAAGTCGGGCAGGGGATAGGTTTTGAGCTTCATCATCCAGGTTTAACACCGTGATCAGATGTTCGCCATCACTTAAATATATAGCCGTGGCTATGGCCAGAAATGAGAAAAGGAATAACGATAAGGCGAAAATGATATAATGCTTCACCGTTCGTCTGGTTCGGATAATCCTTCGCATCAGGTCCCGGGCATTCTCCAGGACAGAAATCTCCCTGTAGCGCTTATAGAACTGAAAAATAAAATAGAACACCACAATATAATTAAATACACTGATCCCTATCATTAGATTTTTCACCCCCAGTTGGTCGTAGAAATCCATGCCTTCACGAACCGATGGCAATAGATACAACAGATGAGGTAAAACGAATTCAATAATGCTGATAATAAATATCCATTTAACAATAGAAGAGGATTTCTTCCAGAGCATTGAATAAATCTCATCGTACGACAGTTTAGGCATCATGCCTTCTTTTTTCTGCCAATCCTTTTTTAGTAGTTCGAGTTCGTCCATTATCATCACGGATTAACTATAGTTCTCAATTTCTTTTTGATCCTGTTCATTTTGACCCGGGCATTGACCTCGCTGATACCTAAAGTGTCTGATATCTCTCCATAATCCTTGTCCTCGAGGTATAAGAAGACCAACGCTTTATCGATATCACCTAATTGCTTTAGCGCATTGTACATAAGTTTAAGCTGTTGCTCTTGTGTCTGATCATAATCATCCGATTTTATCTTGTAGATGAAATCGCTGTAGTCTTGAGTCCGAATCTGTTTTTTTGATTTTCGATACAGGGTGATGGCTGTATTCAACGCAACCCGGTACATCCAGGTACTGAACTTTGATTCCCCTCGAAACTTTGGATATGCCTTCCACAGTTGAATGGTGATCTCCTGGAATAAATCATTATGCGCATCCCTGTTATTCGTGTACAGGCTGCATACCTTGTGAACAATATTCTGATTGCCCTCAAGCTCGGTCACAAATTTGTGCTCAAGATCTTTTTTCACTCGTGGTTGGTAGCTATTAAAGAATTAGTCCTAAAACAGATCAAATTGTTACACCAGATTAACTAAAAGAGGTAGAAAATCTGCCCCTAATAAGCTTAATTGTTATCTGTGGTTTAACTTCTGTAATATAAAGTATAATATCACTTCCGATAATCAAGTGCCGGTGGCCTGTCGCCTAGTAATGGTGAGTAATTAAAATCCGCTCCCCTTCGCTCATTTAGTTCCTCTTTTGCCGCTGAGATCAGTTCCTGGTTATCGAAAAGGTGGACTGCCGTAAGTGCAAGTGTTTTAGCAGCCACCATCATGCCCTTATGCCCGATGGAAGTACCTCCTGCCGCAACTGCCTGCCAGCTGTGAGCCGGGGTGCCGGGCACCCATGTCGCAGAACGTAGTCCTACTGTTGGTACAACAAAACTAACGTCGCCAACGTCTGTAGAGCCATAGGCTGTACCCTTGGTTTTGTAAGGGGAAATACTTGCTGCCCTATCAACATCAACGCCGTCTTGTCCGAGGGTGCGCGCAATTTTATCGGCGAATGCCTTTTCTGAAGCGTCATAATTCACCCCGCCGACCAGGCGCATTTTATCGTGCATGATCTTTTGCAGTGTTAGATTGGGCAGTAGTTCATGGGTGCCCCCTATAATTTCATAATCGACAGTGGTACCGGTACCCAAAGCAGCCCCTTCTGCAGCTTTGACAATCCTGTCGAATAGGTTGCTTACCACATCTCTCGATTCATGACGCGCATAATAATAAACTTCCGCAAAATCGGGGACAACATTGGGCGCTTTTCCTCCCTGGGTAATCACATAGTGTATCCTGGAACGCTCCGGAATATGCTCCCTCATCATATTAACCATCATATTCATAGCCTCTACTCCGTCAAGGGCCGAACGTCCTCTTTCAGGTGCTCCGGCGGCATGGGCCGAAATACCATGAAATCGGAACTTACCCGATTTATTGGCCAGAGCCGCCCCTGCGCTTGCCCCGTTATCTGAACTGGGATGCCAGTGAAGTACGGCGTCTACATCATTGAAAAGACCTTCCCTCACCATATACACTTTTCCAGATCCCCCCTCTTCAGCAGGACATCCATAAAATCGGATGGTACCTTTAGTGCCTGTTTTAGCAAGCCAGTTCTTTACCGATATTGCCGCCGCCGAAGAGGCAGTACCAAAAAGATGATGGCCGCAGGCATGACCAGCTTCTCCACCAGCTGTACTCTTTTCGGGAACAGCTTTTTGCGAAAGACCCGGTAAAGCATCATATTCTCCAAGAATGGCAATTACGGGTGAACCACTGCCATATTCGGCTATAAAGGCCGTGGGAATACCAGCTACCCCCACCCGAATCTTAAATCCTTCCTGTTTCAGGGTTTCCTGCAACAAGGCGGAACTTTTTTCTTCGAGGTAGCCCATTTCTGCCCATTCCCAGATGTCATGAGCGATATGGGCATAGGTATCGGCTTTTGAATCCAGTTCTGCCATCAGCATGTCCTGATCCTGTCCATAAACTAATAAGCTTAGTAGTAAAAAGATTGCCGAAAGAGGATACTTGTTTTTCATTTTGATTTTTTAGTTAAGAACGGTAAATATATGAATTAGGAATATTAGGTCGATTAAGGCAACCATTCTTAATAGGATATTCGCAGATGTAAAGTCAATATTAATCTTTAAAGGGCTGCAACACCCCTAATTTAACTTCGGGGATGATATTTCCGTACCACCTCTACCAGGTGACTACGGTCTACATGCATATAGACTTCTGTAGTGGTGATACTCTCATGTCCCAGCATTTGCTGAATAGCCCTTAAGTCTGCACCATTCTGTAACAAATGGGTGGCAAAAGAGTGCCTGAATGTATGCGGACTGATATTTTTTTTAAGGCCCACAGCTTCAGATAGTTTTCTAATGATGGTAAAAATCATAGCCCGACTCAGTTTTTTGCCGTTTCGGTTGAGGAACAAGATGTCCTCATGCCCTTTCTGAATCTTCTGATGCAAGCGCACATGGTAGCGGTAAAGGTCTATATATTTTTTGTTTACCGGACTTATCGGAACGAAGCGCTGTTTGTCGCCCTTGCCGGTTACTTTGATAAAATCTTCCTCGAAAAAAAGATCGGAAATTTTTAGGCCGATCAATTCAGATACCCTCAGGCCACAACCATATAGTGTTTCTATTATCGCACGGTTGCGCTCCCCCTGGGGTTCAGATAAATCGATAGCGCCAATCAGCTGATTGATCTCATTCGTAGATAGTGTATCGGGTAATTTACGTCCAATCTTAGGGGTTTCGATCAGATCCATGGGATTGTCTGGCCTGTAATCCTCAAAGATCAGGTAATTAAAAAAACTCTTCAGACCGGAGATAATCCTCGCCTGTGACCTCGGGCTGACGGTATTAGCGGTCTCATAGATAAATTGTTGTACAGTATCTTTCTGAATCGTCAGAGGACTCTCTTTCAGCTTATAACTGTCAAGAAAGTGCAACAACTTATTAATATCTCTGGAATAGTTTTGGATCGAATTCTGCGCCAATCCGCGCTCTAGCTGCAAATAATGACGAAAATCTGCTATGGCCTGCTCCCATTTCACCTGGTAAATATACCGGTTTAATAGCTGATTTTTTTCATGAGCATTTCCTAATGTTTTACCTTTGCACCTTCTTTACAAAACCTAAATTTATACTTATGAAAAAACTACTCGTTATTTTGATCATGGCATTGGGTGTTGGCATAACAAATTCCAATGCACAAGGTTATGAAGCCGCGGCAGGCCTTGGGCTCGACTTTGGAGATGGCGAAACCCTGGTAGGTTTCTCAGGGAAGTACTTCTTCAGTGAGCATCATGCTGCTCAGGCAGAATTATTATTTGGAGATATAACCGGGCTAAATATTCTATACGGTTACCACGGAGGATTTCCAGGAGCTTCTAATTTACAATGGTACGCAGGAGGGGGTCTTGGTATACTCTTCGGCGATGGCAATTCGGATGTAGGTTTAAGACCATTGGTTGGTCTGGACTATAAAATCAACGGAGTACCTTTGGGCTTTACGTTCGACTGGCGACCGTATATAAGCTTTGATGAAGGTTCCGAAGCAGCGAGGTTTGGTCTTGGTATACGTTATATCTGGCAGTAACAGATAATCAAAATTGATAAAAAGCGGGAATTCTCCCGCTTTTTTTTGTGATATAGGCCAGCTGTGTGATTTCCACATTCTTCTGGGACTGATCTTAAACCATAAAGCCCGGTATAAAGTACTATAGGCCGTATTTTCCGATGGAATAGAAAAGGCATTCTACATCTGTTTTAGCTGCTTTTGCAACAAAAATTAGGGTGGTCTAAGACTAGCAGATCATTTTAAGCGTTACATATTCAAAACCAATACGCATGAAAAAATTATTGCCAGTTTTATTCTTTGCACTTTTATCTTCAGGTCTGGTAGCCCAGGAGGGGTTTAAGATCGGGATTCAAGGCGGGATTCCCATAGGAGATTTCGATGATCAATTGAGCTTAGTAGTAGCAGCCGATATAGGGTATATGTGGGCTCTTGGTGAGGTAGTAGACCTTGGAGTTGCCAGTGGTTTTATCAATGGATTTACCGATAAATTCGATACCGGAAGTGAACTGATAGATCTTCCCAACGTTCAATTTGTACCTGCGGCGGCCTCTGTG
The DNA here is from genome assembly GCA_965212205.1 of Flavobacteriaceae bacterium. Taxonomy (GTDB): domain Bacteria; phylum Bacteroidota; class Bacteroidia; order Flavobacteriales; family Flavobacteriaceae; genus JAHEJJ01. Next base: position 38,220 of record CBDBUX010000008.1, on the reverse strand, counting down.
AGAATTTGGCCTACAAACTCATTTGCACTGGGAGCCGAAGGAGGATATGCTCTGGGTATTAACGATGGTAATGACGGTGGGGCCTATGTAAGACCACTTATCGGTTACCTTTTCGGCACTTTTACCGAGCTTAATGTATCCTATACATATATTAGTCTTGAAGGAGCTAACTGGTCTTCCGTAACTGTTGGACTCCTGTTCACCATCCCATCTAAAAACAGACTCTCCCGTTTCCGGTCTTAGTGGTAAGTTGCAGGTTATGGGCATTGCGTCTTTTCCCGGAAATTATCATTTTACTACATTTGGGTCATGAAGATCATCATCATCAATGGACCCAATCTTAATCTATTGGGAAAAAGAGAGCCTGAAGTCTATGGGAATTCCAGCTTCGAAGACTATTTCGAGATTCTGAAGACTAAATTTCCACAACTCGACCTGGAATACTTCCAATCGAACATCGAAGGAGAAATCATCGATAAATTACAGGAAACAGGCTTCGCTTATGATGGAATCGTCTTAAATGCTGCCTCTTATACGCATACTTCGGTCGGTATCGGCGATGCTGTGAAAGCTATCGAGACTGCAGTGGTGGAGGTACATATTTCCAATACGATGCAACGAGAAGACTTTCGCCACGTATCGTATATTTCCCCGGGTGCAAAAGGTGTTATCCTCGGATTTGGATTAAAAAGCTATGAACTCGCCGTTCAGAGCTTTGTATAGGCCATAGATAATTCTCAGATTGCATCGCTGAATAATCCTCCATTAGAGAATTTTATGCCTATATGAATCAATAAGATTCCGAAGGGTTTTGGTTCTCATGCACTAGGATTTACGCAGATAGCGTTCTTCGATGTAGAATGTACCAAAAGGCAGGAGCGAAGCCAGTAAAAGCCTCGCCAATTGTCCCCAACTTTGTTTTTTTTCCACAAAGAAAACTATAGCCAGGGCTATATAAGCCAGAAAGAGAAATCCGTGTGCGTATCCTACATAAATATTGTACTGAGGGAGTCCGGCCCAATATTTTAATGGCATACTAAAACCGAATAGGGCCAGGTACGAAAGGCCTTCCAGTATGGCGGTAATTCTGAAGAGCTGTAGCACGATTATATCTTCTGGTCAGATTAAAGATGAATCACCTCATCATAAGCAGCGGCTACGGCTTCCATAACGGCCTCGCTCATGGTTGGGTGAGGGTGAACCGCCTTAAGGATTTCGTGCCCGGTGGTTTCGAGTTTTCTGCCCACAACAGCTTCTGCGATCATATCGGTAACTCCGGCACCGATCATATGACAGCCCAGCCATTCTCCGTATTTGGCATCGAAGATCACCTTTACAAATCCATCGGCAGTACCGGCAGCTTGCGCCTTTCCACTGGCCGAAAACGGGAATTTTCCAACTTTTATATCATGCCCTTTTTCAAGAGCTGCTTTTTCGGTCATGCCCACAGAGGCGACCTCTGGTATACAATAAGTACAGCCGGGAATATTTCCATAATCGAGTGGTTCAACATGCATCCCGGCAATCTTCTCTACACATAATATGCCTTCAGCTGAGGCCACATGGGCCAGCGCCTGCCCCGGAGTAACATCACCAATGGCATAGTATCCCGGGATATTGGTCTGGTAATAGTCGTTGACCACTATTTTATCCCTATCTGTGGCTATGCCCACCTCTTCAAGGCCGATATTTTCGATATTGGTTTTGATGCCCACGGCAGAAAGCACTATATCGGCTTCGAGTACCTGCTCGCCCTTTGGGGTTTTTACAGTAGCCTTAACACCTTTTTCACCAGTGTCAACTTTGGTTACTTCTGAGGAGGTCATAATTTTAACCCCCGCTTTTTTGAAACTTCTTTCGAGCTGTTTGGAGACTTCTTCGTCTTCCACCGGAACAATATTGGGGAGAAACTCCACTACTGTGACTTCGGTTCCTATGGCATTGTAGAAATAAGCAAATTCTATACCGATCGCACCACTGCCCACTACGATTAATTTTTCGGGTTGTTTATCCAGAGTCATGGCTTCCCTATACCCGATTACTTTTTTTCCGTCTTGTGGTAAACTCGGCAGTTCCCGGCTGCGTGCTCCGGTAGCGATGATTATATGATCTGCACTGTACTCAGTATCTTTACCGTCATCGCCTTTCACAGAGATCTTTTTGCCTGGCATTACTTTGCCAAAACCATTGATCACTTCTATTTTGTTCTTTTTCATCAAAAACTGAACACCTTTGCTCATCCCGGCGGCCACACCACGACTTCTCTTTACTACGGCATCGAAGTCTTTGTCGGCACCCTCTACTACCAGACCATAGTCTCCGGCATGTTTAAGGTATTCAAAAACCTGAGCCGATTTCAGCAATGCTTTAGTTGGGATACAACCCCAGTTAAGGCATACCCCACCCAGGCTTTCCTTTTCAATAATTGCCGTTTTTAAACCCAGTTGTGAAGCTCTGATAGCGGTAACATAACCTCCCGGGCCACTGCCAAGCACTATAACATCGAAATGGCTCATCTATGTAGTTTTTGATTTTTAATTTTTGAATTGACAAAGGTACAAAACCATACCGAAAGCCCATAGTTCGGTAATAAAACCTTGCTTAGATTATTGGGGGTGAAAGCGGGAGCCCAGAACTACTTATTTCCCAAACATGGATCGGTTAAACTCATCCGACATTCCTTTGGGTATAGACAGAGATTGCCATTCCTTGCCTTTGATATTTTTCGATATCCATACGATCTGACCCGTATGATAGGCATAGTGTCCCAGCTGACGGTTTAAGGCTTCCGGGATACTATGCTCCTCGTTACGGATAAGGACTTTCCCGTAAAAGTTAGCGTCGTTAATCATCTCCAGGGCGTCAAATACACATTTCCACCCTCTTTCCCAGGCTTCGATCATCTCGCTTCTGGTAGGATAAGGGTCTTCGAACTCCATATCTCGGTGCCTCCACGACTTCTCACCATCTTCGGTCAGAAAATTTGTCCACCTGCTCAGCATATTGCCCACCATATGCTTCACTATCAAGGCAATACTGTTGCTCTGATCGGCAGTAGACCAATGAATATCACCCTCGCTAAGTTGCTCAAAACAGCGATCGCCAAGCGTTTTATAACGCATGAATTCATCAATGATATTTTGTCGGTAGTGCTCTGGAAAATCCATAAACTATACAAGACTATGTTATTCCGACTTGGGGATAAAACTAAGCGCTGCTCCGTTTATGCAGTGTCGTTTACCTGTAGTGGCCCTGGGGCCGTCATCGAAAACATGTCCTAAATGTCCTCCACAGGTAGCGCAATGCTCTTCCGTCCTTTTATACCCGATTTTGTAATCGACATCGAAGGCAACCTGCCCTTCGATTTCGCGGTCGAAGCTTGGCCAGCCTGTACCTGAATCGAATTTATGCTCGCTTTTGAAAAGTGGAGCACCGCAGCCGGCACATATATACGTTCCCTCTTCCTTAATTTTTAACAGATCACTAGACCCTGGTGTTTCTGTGCCTGCCTTTCGCAGGATATAGTATTCCATATCACTTAGTTCGGCCCTCCACTGGGCATCTGTTTTTTCGACCTTGTAAGAAGGCTTTTCACTGGTCTTTGTTATGGCGCTTTCATTTTCCTGAGAGACTCCCCTACAACCGAAGCTTATACAGAGGATCATGAGCAATATCTTTTTCATTCGATTTCTTTTACGTTCACTTTTACTTTGACGAAATCCAAACCACTTCCTTTCAATAAGGAGAATGCATTGTAAAAATAAAGCCTGCGGATTTAAATCCGCAGGCTTTGGTCTTATATCTTACAATGTTTATTGTAGAATTACACGCTGAATATCACTTTCTTCTACGTTAAGCATACCCATGACAATCTCGATATTCGAAAGATTTACTCTTGATCCTTGAACAAAATCTGCAGGCAATACGGCAATCCTGAAAATTTGGTTGTCGGTATCTCCAGGCTGCAGGGTCGCCAGATCGAAATCGGACTCCAGGAAAATGCTCACATCAAAAAATGTATGATCGTAGTTATACTGAAGAATTCCCTGGTCGAGCAATCGTGTCTGAGGAAGGAGTCGCCAGATATCTACCGGAAGGCCATCAGCATCTTCGGTCTGGCCCCATAATATATATACCAGTACCACATCCGATTCGAATACCTCAATAGTTTGAGGAAATTCGAAAAATAGTGCATAATCATTAGCATCCTCAAAAGTGCCCTCTATTTCGATGACTTGTCCCAAGAGATTAATGCCGTCCTGTCCGTTTACGCCATCAAATCCGGGAGGTCCCGGAGGACCTACAGGGCCTTCACAAGCGCTGATGAACATCAAAATGACCAAACTGAAAATCCATGTAATATTTTTCATAACTCTAAATTTTAATTCCTGATTCGTTGAGTGGTTTTCTTCTTTTTTATGCTATAAAACCTGCATATGTCTCCAAAAAATCAAAAAGCGGGCCAAAATTGGCTCCGGGCCAAAAAAGATTTTGCTGGAAGGCCTTTTAATTTTGTACGATATGGAAATTTGAATTAGCTTTAATTTCCTATTTTTAACCGAATACAAGCAAATAGCAAATATGTTCAAGCAACAACGTGTTGTAATTGAAAATATGACGCCACAGCTCCACTGCGGCGCTTTTTTCATTAAAAGAGTGGTGGGAGAAATCGTGCAGGTGTATGCAGATGTTTTAGGAGATGGACACGATGTGATCCAGGCCGAACTGCAATTCAGGCACGAAAAATCTAAAAAAACCACGGTAGTTAGGATGACTCCTGAGGTCAACGATGCATATACCGCTTCTTTTACGGTTGAAAAACAGGGGTATTACTACTACAGCATTGCAGCATGGGTAGATCATGCCCTGAACTGGCAACATGGAATTGAGGCGAAGATCAAAGACGGTCAACATGTACGTAGCGAATTGCTAGACGGGGTGCAGTACCTGAAATATGTCGGTAAAAAGCTCAGTGGAACAAAAAAATCCTATATAGAACAACTAATAGCGGATTTTAAAGATGAGAAAGCTTATGATAAGGCAATAAAGGAAGCGATCTCTGAAAAACTCCACCAGCTGTTTTTGGAATATCCACAGCGTGTATTCGCTAATTCCAGCGAAGAACTCAGCGTTTATGTAGACCGAAAGAAGGCAAATTTCAGCACCTGGTACGAATTCTTTCCAAGGTCGTCATCGGCTGTGCCAGGCCAGCATGGAACTTTTGAGGATTGTGAAGGTCTGTTAGGCAGGATCGCAGAAATGGGCTTCGATACGATATACTTTCCGCCTATTCACCCAATTGGAGAAGTAAACCGCAAAGGCCGTAATAATGTCGTTGATGCAAAAGATGGTGACTCTGGTGTTCCCTGGGCCATCGGTTCACATCTGGGCGGCCATAAGTCTATTCATCCTGAATTGGGCACGGAAGACGATTTTAAGCGATTGGTAAAAAAGGCTGATAAACTCGATTTGGAGATCGCACTCGATCTTGCATTTCAGGCCGCACCAGATCACCCATATATCAGCAGTAATCCTGAATGGTTCAGAAAAAGACCCGACGGGACCATGCAGTATGCCGAAAACCCACCTAAAAAGTATCAGGATATTGTAAATTTCTATTTCGAATCTCCTGCCTTTAAAGAATTATGGGCCGAATTGCTAGATGTAACGCTCCATTGGATAGGTTTTGGGGTAAAGATCTTCAGAGTAGACAACCCGCATACCAAACCCTATTATTTCTGGAACTGGCTGATCACAGAAGTGAAGAAAAAACATCCCGATGTACTATTTCTGGCCGAAGCATTTTCACGACCACGTGTTATGCAGCAACTGGCCAAACAAGGATTCTCTCAGTCTTATACATATTTCACCTGGAGGGTTCACAAACAGGAGATCATCGACTATATGGTAGAACTGACGCAGTCTGAGATGAAGGAATATTATCGTCCGAATTTTTGGCCCAATACACCCGATATCAACCCATTACACCTACAGGGATCCAATGATGCCATGCATATAATACGCTATGCTCTTGCGGCTACACTTAGCAGTAATATAGGGATTTACGGACCTGTATTTGAATATATGGTTACGGATGCATTGCCGGGAAAAGAGGAATATCTGGACTGTGAAAAATATGAGATAAGACACTGGGATTGGTCGATAGAGAATAAGCTCACCCATGTGATCACAAAACTCAACCTGGCCCGGAAACATCATCCTGCCCTACAGCAAACCAACAACATTAGATTCTGCCATATTGAGAACGACCGCTTGATCGCATTTTACAAGTGGGATGATAGCAAGGACAGCCAGATATTGGTAGTCATCAGTCTGGATCCACATTACGCCCAACAGGGGATGGTACAATTGCCCCTCGATGAAATGGGCATACAGCAAGGACACGAAATGAGAATGCACGATTTGATAACCGATAGTGGTTACCTTTGGTATAACGAATGGAATTTTGTCGAATTACACCCGGCCTTACCCTTGCATCTGTTTCAAATTAATCTGTGATTATGGCCAAGAAAAAAGAAGAAATCCTGATACAGCCACCCTACAGTTTCGATCTTGCATGGGAGGAACTACTAGAAGATAAAAAGTTTATCGAAATATTTCTTTCAGACGTATTGGAAGATTATATACTGAAACAAAGATGGTATGGCGGCAAGGCGAGTAAATTGAAATACATTGAGCTTCAGGAATATTTTAAAATCCAGCAAAAAGGAGAAGTATATTATGGTCTGTTGCTAGAAGTGAACTATGAGGAGGCCTTTTATCAACATTATTTCCTGCCCATCGCTTTTGTATCGGATGAGAGCTTTGCGGAAAAGGACCGGATACTGCCTATCTCCATCAAAGGACAGGAAGGTTTTATTATCGATGCGATCAACCTTGAAGCGTTTAGGAAATTGGTTTTCGAACGCATTCTCACGGCAGAACCCAATGATACTACCCGTGTACAGTACCATAAGAGTGTCAGTTTTAATGAAACTCAGTACGAATCTTCCCGGTTTATGGGGATGGAACAAAGCAATACATCGGTAATTATCAACGACCGTTGCGTGATTAAGTTTTTCAGGAGGATCTATGCCGATAAAAATCCGGATTATGAGATGAGTCGCTTCCTATCGGAACGCAAAGAATACAAGAACACTCCATCGTACCAGGGTAGCCTTAGCATACGGGATTCCGAGAATGCCAATATCACTATAGCCCTGATGCAGGAACTGGTACCCAATCAAGGCGATGCATGGGAATTTATGCTCAAAGAACTTCACAAGATTTTCAGCAACCTTGAGTATAAATCCATCGACGTTCACCGCCTGCCACAGACCGAATTGTTCCTCGGGCTTAATATAAGGCGGGTACCGCCAGAGATCATAGACTGGGCCGGTTTGGGCATCTTCCTAAAACTACAGGTATTGGCCCGGCGAACCGCCGAGATGCATATTGCCCTGGGTTCGGAATTTGAGGATACCGCTTTTACACCAGAGCATTTCAATGGTGATTATGAAGTATGGTTGAAAAACAGGCTTCTGTATCAGTTCCAAAACCGACTAAATACGGTAGAGAATAATCTTCATCGCCTGGAAGGACTATCACTTGATCTGGCCAAGGAGTTCCTGGCACGGAAAAATGAAATACGAAAAAGGTTTGTAAAATTCGACTGGACCAAATTAAAAGGGGAACGCCTCAGAGTACATGGCGACTATCACCTTGGACAGGTTTTGGTAAAAGACGACGATTTTTTCCTTATCGACTTCGAAGGTGAACCCGAAAGTACCATTCGCGACAGGAAGGTGAAACAGCCGCCTTTAAAGGATATCGCGGGGATTTTCAGGTCTTTCCACTATGCGGTATATGCCACAATTTTTAATCAGGGTGAAAAATATCCCTATTCACAGGAAGATCTTTATCATGCCGGTGAAATTCTCTATCGTTACTTTATCGGGGTGTTCCTCGGGACGTATGAGACGCTCATCAAAGAGAACAATATTAATATAGGTTACCGGCAGGAACGTATTTTCCTGCTAAAATATAGCATGCTTGAAAAAGCGGTGTACGAGCTGGGATACGAAATGAATTCCAGGCCCCGGTGGGCGGTAATTCCTCTTGAGGGCATAATGAGTATAATCAACGATAACCACTAACAATACATCAAAATATGGGTAAAGTAGTCCCGCACAGTCTTTTCACAGACTTCGATATCGGCTTGTTCAAGTCGGGAAAACACTATAGGCTTTACGACAAATTAGGATCGCACCTGACGGAAGTAGAAGGCGAGAAGGGGACCTATTTTGCCGTTTGGGCCCCTACTGCAAAATCGGTTTCTGTGGTGGGAGATTTTAATTTTTGGCTGGAAGGCGAACATAAGCTAATGGTCCGCTGGGATGAAAGTGGTATTTGGGAAGGTTTTATTCCCGGAGTAACTAAAGGAGCCCTTTATAAATACAAGATTCACTCTAATCATCACGATATTAAGACCGAAAAAGCCGATCCTTTCGCCAGGTATTGCCAGCATCCGCCGAATACGGCTTCGGTGGTTTGGGACGCCAAGTATTCATGGAAGGATAAAGATTGGATGAAGGGAAGATCGGAAAGGAACAGTTTAGACAGTCCTTACTCGGTATATGAGGTGCATCTGGGTTCCTGGAAGAAAAAAAACGACAATGAATATCTGAGCTATAAGGAATTGGCAGATGAATTGGTGAAGTATGTGAAGGATATGAATTTTACCCATGTGGAATTCATGCCCATAATGGAGTATCCCTATGATCCTTCTTGGGGCTATCAGCTAACCGGTTATTTTGCGCCTACTTCACGCTTTGGCAAACCCGAAGAGTTTAAAGCGCTTGTTGATCAACTACATAAGAACGACATCGGTGTAATCCTGGATTGGGTCCCATCACATTTTCCGGAAGACGCACATGGTCTGGGATTCTTTGACGGCTCTAATCTTTACGAGAATCCGGACAGGCGCAAGGGCTATCACCCGGATTGGAAGAGTTTGATCTTTAATTACGGACGCAACGAGGTCCGGGCTTTCCTGATCAGCAATGCACTTTTTTGGTTAGATCAATATCATGCCGACGGATTGAGGGTCGATGCTGTAGCCTCTATGCTCTATCTCGATTACTCGCGGGAGGAAGGGGAGTGGGAGCCTAATATCTATGGGAACAACGAAAATCTTGAAGCTATTTCTTTTATTCGCGAGCTCAACGAAGAAGTTTATCGCAGCTTTCCCGATGTACAGACCATCGCGGAGGAATCTACCTCTTTCTCTATGGTATCAAAACCGGTAAATATCGGCGGCTTGGGCTTTGGAATGAAGTGGATGATGGGGTGGATGCACGACAGCCTGGAGTATTTCAAAATGGAACCGATCTATCGAAAACACCATCAGAACGATCTGACATTCAGCATGACCTATGCTTTCACCGAGAATTTTATGCTACCGTTTTCGCACGATGAGGTGGTCTATGGTAAGCAATCTATGCTATACAAAATGCCTGGTGATGAATGGCAGCGTTTTGCTAACCTGAGATTGCTCTATGGTTATATGTTCACTCATCCTGGTACAAATCTTCTCTTTATGGGAGGTGAATTCGGTCAATCCTCCGAATGGAATTTTCAGTATAGCCTGGATTGGCATTTGCTCGAATATGACTTTCATTCTGGTGTTCAAAGCCTGATAAGGGATCTGAACAAGTTATACAAAACTCACCCTGCCCTCTTTGAAAAACAATTCAGCTCCGAGGGCTTCCAATGGATCGATTATGGGGATGCTGAAAATTCGGTGCTTACCTTTATTCGCAAAGGGCATGATGCCAAGAACGATCTGATCGTAGCCTGCAACTTTACTCCGGTACCCCGGGAGAATTACCGGATAGGGGTTCCTCGCATTAAACAGCTTAAAGAGATCTTTAATACCGATGCCAAAGAATATGCCGGTACAGGGATGCATAATACGGTCTGTAAACCCACTAAAAAAACCTGGCATGGACAGAAGTATTCGGTAGAAATTACGATTCCACCCCTTGGAATGGTGGTTTTCAAATGATTAAAACATTCGAAATCGTTGTAGTTCATAAATGGCGGTCATAGTATTTTAATTTTAGCGCCTAATGTCTTTCTTTTGTGTGTTTTTAAAAAAGGCCCTTAAATTACCTGAAGGGATTAGGGTCCTCAAGGATCCTGACCGTTAGCCATTTAGTGGCAACCTTAAATGAACCGACCATGATCACCAATACAGAACTGGAATATAAAGGCAATCTCTATCCGGATGCCATTGTTGATTTCAAACAGGATAACGACAAGTTTTACTTTACCACCACCAACGGAGTGGTTCTCGAACTTACGGTGCTTAGAAATAGTGCCCTGAGATTCAGATATGCGACCGACTATAATTTTCAACCCGATTTTTCATATGCGATCGATCCGTTTGCAAGTCGGGGTTATAACAAGTTGGAAACCTCAGAGACCAAGACCGAATTCCTGGTAGAGACCTCCAAGATCAGCGTATTAATAGATAAAAAGACATTAAGGGTTCAAATATCGGATCTGGATGGGACTATTATCAACGAAGATGAACTAGGTTTTCACTGGGAGGAGAACTATGAATATGGCGGGAATTCTGTCAAAATGAGTAAAATCACCCAACCGGCCGAAAGTTTTTATGGGATGGGCGATAAAGCCACCCACTCTAACCTTAAAGGGAAAAGGGTAAGGAATTGGGTAACTGATCAATACGCTTATGTAAAAGATCAGGATCCACTATATAAGGCCATCCCTTTCTATATAGGACTTCACAGCGATTCCGCCTATGGGATATTCTTCGACAATACCTTTATGACCCATTTTGATTTCTCACATGAAAAACGGAATGTAACCAGTTTTTGGGCCGATGGGGGAGAGATGAATTATTACTTTTTTTATGGACCTGATATGGCCCAGGTGGTAAAGGCGTATACAGATTTAACAGGCACTCCCGAAATGCCGCCGCTTTGGGCCTTGGGCTTTCACCAATCGAAGTGGAGTTATTTTCCTGAGCGCCGCGTAAAAGAGATCGCGTCTACTTTTAGGAAGCTTAAAATTCCTTGTGATGCCATCTATCTCGATATCGACTATATGGATGGTTTTCGTTGTTTTACCTGGGACAAAGCCAAGTTTCCCGACCCTAAGGCGATGATCGATGACTTATATAAAGACGGATTTAAAACTGTGGCCATGATCGATCCGGGAATTAAAGTAGACCACGATTATTGGGTGTATAAGGAAGCCCTGGAGAATGATTATTTCTGCAAGCGTGGCGATGGACCGTTAATGAGAGGAAAAGTTTGGCCAGGAGAATGCAGTTTTCCCGATTTTACAAATCCTGAAGTACGCAAATGGTGGTCCGAATTGTATAAGGAAATGATGGCCGAGATAGGTGTTCATGCGGTATGGAACGATATGAACGAGCCTGCTGTGATGGAGGTACCAACAAAAACAGCTCCGCTGGATACACGTCATGATTATGATGGCCATCCCTGCAGCCATCGCAAAGCGCATAATATCTATGGGACTCAGATGGTGAGGGCTACCTATGAAGGGGTGAAGAAATACGTATTTCCAAAGCGGCCTTTCGTTATTACCCGTGCCGCTTATGCAGGAGCTCAGCGGTTCACTTCTACCTGGACAGGAGATAATATAGCGACCTGGGAACATCTATGGATCGCCAATGTTCAGGTACAGCGGATGTGTCTAAGCGGAATGTCTTTCGTAGGATCTGACATCGGTGGATTTGCCGAACAACCCAGCGGCGAATTATTCGCCCGTTGGATCCAGCTAGGGGTATTTCATCCATTTTTCAGAGTACATTCCAGTGGAGATCACGGCGATCAGGAACCCTGGTCTTTTGATTCGGAGGTAACAGACATCGTCAGGAAGTTTATCGAACTCAGATACCAGCTCCTTCCTTACCTCTATACCATGTTCTGGAAATATTCCAGGGACCGGAGCCCTATGTTGAAATCGTTGGTGTATTACGACCAGGAAGACCATCAGACCCATTTCAGGACCGATGAGTTTATCTTCGGGGATCACATTCTTGTATGCCCGATACAGGAACCCAACGCTAAAGGAAGGCGTATGTATATCCCAAAAGGAAAATGGCACAACTTTTGGACTGGTGAACTTGTGGAAGGCGGTACGGAAAAATGGGTGGTTGCCGATTTGGATAAGATCCCGATATTCATAAAAGAAGGTTCTATCATCCCAAAATACCCGGTACAACAATATGTGGGTGAGAAAAAAATAGACCGGCTTACGCTCGATGCCTATTATAAGGAAGGAGTAGAAAAATCTTCTTTGTATGAAGATGAACAGGAGGGCTTCGATTATACGAAAGGTATATATAGCCTGAGGAACTTTAAGCTAAATGGAAAGAAAAATGAATTGATCATCCAACAGTTCAAGGATGGATCTTATATCACGGATTATGATAAGATCAGTATCAATCTGATAGGTTTGCCTTTTAAGATCAAGGAAATTGAACTCGATAATGAAAAAATCTCTTTAAAAGAAGCCAGACTCAATGGAAATAATTCTATCGAGATCGATAAGAACTTTACAGAACTGCATATTATGGGGAAGTGATAAATTTTGTATTTTGAGCAGATAAATTTTAGAAAATGAAAAAATGTCTTTTAATCGTATTTGTATTCATCGGTGTTACCGCCTGTAAGGTAAATCCGTTTACCGGCCAGAAGACACTTAATTTTTATCCTAACAGCCAGATATTTCCCATGGCATTTTCTCAATACGATCAGTTTCTTACGGAGAACAATGTAATTGAAGATTCGGATGAGGCCAGGATGATCACAAGAGTTGGGCAACGTATTTCTTCTGCGGCAGAACGCTGGTTGAATGCCAATGGTTATGCAGGCTATTTAAAAGACTATCGATGGGACTATAATCTGGTAAAAGACTCTTTGGTAAATGCCTGGTGTATGCCAGGAGGTAAAATTGTTTTTTATACAGGCATATTACCCATAGCGCAGTCTGAAACAGGTATAGCAGTGGTCATGGGGCACGAAGTTGCGCATGCTCTTGCAGATCATGGAGCCCAACGGATGAGTGCCGGTACACTCCAGCAATTGGGTGCTGTGGCGGGTAATGTAGCGATCAACGATCCCAGGGCGAGAGATACTTTTAATATGGCCTATGGCTTGGGTTCTTCTGTGGGGCTTATGCTTCCTTTTAGCCGAAGTCATGAGACAGAGGCAGACAGAATCGGCATTCAGATTATGGCAATCGCCGGCTATAATCCGGAAGAGGCCCCTGAACTATGGAAACGGATGAAGGCCAATGCAGGAGGTCAGGCACCTCCCGAATTTTTAAGTACGCACCCTTCGAGCGATACCCGTATCGCCAATCTCACCCAATGGATACCGCAGGCCAAGGAAGAGGCCCGTAAATATGGCGTAACAACTTTTAAATAATTATCCTTAAGCCTTATCTGGCTTTTGTAATAATTGTATCTTGAAGGCTGTTCCTCCGCGAACAGCTTTTTTCTGTTATGGCCACACGAATTCCAATCAAAGGAAGTAAAAAACTACTCAATGCCTGGGCCTTTTATGACTGGGCGAATTCAGTATATAGCCTTGTCATCGCTTCAGCGGTATTTCCAATCTTTTATGGAGCGCTATTCAGGGCAGCGGAAATAGAAAAAATCGAGGTCTTCGGTGGTGAAATTGCCAGGGCTCCATTGATCAGTTATATAACTTCTTCGGCCTTTTTGTTTATCGCGCTTATAACACCGCTTATATCGGGAATTGCAGATTATTTAGGAAATAAAAAGATATTCATGCAGTTCTTCTGCTACCTGGGTGCGGTATCCTGTATAGGCCTGTACTGGTTTTCCCTTGAGAATATCTACCTCGGTCTCACCTTCTACTTTTTTGGGCTTGTCGGTTTTTGGGTAAGTTTTGCGATCAGTAACTCTTACCTGCCCGATATAGCCTTTCCGGAGCAACAAGACCGTATAAGTGCCAAAGGGTATTCCATGGGGTATTTGGGGAGTGTGTTGCTGCTGGTATTCAATTTATTGATGGTGATGTATCCCGATTTTTTTGGGATTACCGCCGATGAATCTGAAGGAGCAGAAATGAAGGCGATGAAACTTTCCTTTGTTTCTGTTGGTTTATGGTGGATACTATTTAGCCAGTATACTTTCTTTCACCTTCCGAAGGGAAACAGGCGTGAAGGGGAGCGGCACCATGTTATTCTCAATGGTTTTAGAGAACTCAAAGGAGTATGGAAGCAGATGGCCCGGGAAACAAGGCTTAAGCGATATCTCATTGCGTTTTTCATCTATAGCATGGCGGTTCAGACCGTAATGCTGATTGCCACATACTTTGGTGAGGAGGAGATCCAATGGGGATCCGATAACCAACGCACACTCGGATTGATTGCAAGTATCCTGGTGATACAGCTGGTTGCAATTCTGGGGGCTACTGTAACCGCGAGGGCTTCTGAAACCTTTGGAAATATCCGGACGCTGATCGTAATAAATGTGCTGTGGATCGGCATCTGTATCTATGCTTATTTCCTCATAACACCTATGGAATTCTATATTGCGGCAGCTTTTGTTGGTCTGGTTATGGGAGGGATACAGGCGCTTTCAAGATCTACCTACTCCAAATTCATACCTCAAACCATCGATACTACCTCATTTTTTAGTTTCTACGATGTGTCCGAGAAGATCGGAATAGTTATCGGGACATTTCTCTATGGGCTTGTGGCTCAGATGACGGGGAGTATGCGCAATGCGGCAATCTTTCTCGGCATATTCTTTCTGCTAGGAGCGATCTTGCTAACCCGTGTTGATAAAAAAACCCGGAATCTTGATTCCGGGTTACCTTAGTACTTCGTTTTTTGATCGGTTTTTATCCTTTTGATATTTCTCCAGAACCAGAAGCCTTGCTGTCTATTTTAGTAGGATTTCCGCGATATTGGATATCGCCTGAACCGGAAACCCTCGCATAAAGCATTTCGTTGGCCGTAACCTTAACATCTGCAGATCCGGATATGGTTGCCTCCACGGTATTGGCGCTCAATTCGTAGGCTTTCACATCTCCTGAACCAGAGACCTTGACTTTAAAACTACCTGCGCTTCCGCTCAGGTCAACATCGCCGGAACCAGAGAGGGAGGCCACTACGTTTTCGGCTTGCACCTCAAGGCTAAGATCGCCCGATCCTGACAATCTTGCTTCAAAATTATCTGCTTTAATAACTTTTTTGGAAACGACATCACCCGAACCCGAAAGAGAAACAGAAGAAATTGATTCTACAGGAACAGTAACCAGTATACTTCCGCCATTATCCCAGGATGAAGGTTTTAGATTAACTCCTTTTTTAACCTTGATCACCAGTTTGTTATCCTTTACCTCGGTTATAATGTATTCCAAAAGGTTTTCTTCTCCACGAATTTGAAGTTTTCCTTCAACGCCATCTACGAGTTCTACGTCGAACCACCCAGCCACCGCAACTTGATCGTAATCTTCCGTGGATCTGTTGATGGTCACCACATTTCCATTTCCTTTTACTTTTTTCCATTGGGCGTTTAGGGTGGTAAATGCGGCCAACGCCAGTGCTATTGTAATAAATTTTTTCATGATACTGATATAGAATTTAGCTGTTGAATTTTAATTCTTGAAAAAGGTTATACTACCGTAATCTGAAGTGATATTGACGCTATTACCGCTATTTTCAGATCTGTAAAACCCCTTATAATATTTCTCATTAGATCGTTCTTTACTGATATTGACCTCAAAATCTTCCTTTCCTTTTACGCCGGCATATTCCGTTGAGATTTCAAAATCAAAGGCGTAGTTGGGATCGTAACCAATTTTAATACCGGTGTAGTCGGTACTGATATTGATATTCCCGCCATCTTCCGCCATCTTCTCGATATTAACCGAACCATAATCGGCATTGATATCAACATTTCCGTGAATGGTACCCAGCTGTACTTTGATATAATCACCATTTCCCTGAACATTCTCGGCTTCACCAACTTCCAAATTACCATAATCGGTCGAATAATCAAGATTTTTCATCTCGTTAATCGTACTATTGGTGTAATCGGCCCTCAGTACCAGATCACCTGCTTTTTCTATAGTGAAACCTGAGTAGTCGGCGTGTATCTCTGCACTGTTCACATAAGCAATGTTGGATTTAGAGGTATAGTCAAAATTGAGTTGATTATTCCTGCCCCTTAGTTCGCCTATATCGAGCCGGCCGTAGTCGCAGCTTATTTTGGCATGGCCATCGATACGATCCAGGTTGATATTTCCATAATCGTTACTGAGATGAACGCTGTTCTTTACCGGGAGCTTTATCGTATAGTTCACCTGTACGTTTACATTGTTCTTACGTCCCCAGTTCCAACCCCAGCTATTCCCTTTTTTGTTAAATAAGGTCTTGGCCGATACCATGGTATTACTGGCTTCAAATTCAACGTCGATCTCGTCTAGACGCTTTTGAACCTTCTCCTCATTGTTCCCATTGGTTTTGATGTGGACCTCTATTTCCACTCTGTTCTGGTCCCAGGATGTCAATGTGATATTGCCGTAGCTGTTCTTTACCTTCAACAAGGCTGTTGCATCTACGTTATATTCTTTATTGATCTTTTTTTCCTTTGTATGCTTGCCTTTTAACTGCCCACCACCGGCCATAAGCGCTGTGGGGGATACCAAAAGAGCTACTATGAAATACTTAAATAGTATAGTTCTCATCATTGTATGAATTTACGTTCTTGATTGTGTTAATTTGATTCATCACTTCTTCCAGAAGGGCTATCCTTGTCTGAAAATTGGTGATCATGGCACTAAGTATCAACTTGCTGTCGCCACCATCCAGCAGGTCGTTCTCGAGTCGTTTATAATCTTCTTCCAATTTCTGGAGTTGCAGCATTGCATCATCGATAATGCTCCTGGTCTCCGGACTGCTTTGCTCTTCCATTTCCCGGACCTGCTCTTCAATCAGGTTAGCGAAATAGAATTGGGTCTGTGAGGCTTCAGGGGAAATCTCTGCCACGCGTTGTTCAATCGAGGTTTCATCCGAGAAATAACCTATTCCAAGGCTAAACAACAGGGCGATACTGGCTGCGATCGAAAGCGGTTTCCACCAATTTCTTTTTCGTGGAGTCAGCGTGGCCACACCTTTCGCCTGGTTCAATTTTTCCAGAAAGCGTTCCCGATGGCCTTCACTGGGTTCAGCTGTATCAAATGACCCTTGCAGGCTGTTGAATAATTCGTCTATATTGTCGTTTTTAAAACTCATGATTAAGCTGTTATCATTTTTTTTCTTAGACTCTCCTTGGCTCTTGAAATCATGGTACGGCAATTGGCATAACTGATATCCATAATTTCACTGATCTCTTCATAGTCGTAGCCTTCAATAAGATGTAAGGTCAAAGAAACTCTGTAATTGTCTTTTAGTCGGCTCATGGTTTCCATCACTTTTTGAGCCTTTCGTTTTGTACTCTCATGCTCCGTAACAGTTGCATCGTTATCTTCGACCTTGTATAATTTATCATCAAGCGATGTCTCATTTCTATGTTTTTGTTTCCTGTAATGGTAAATACTGTTGTTGATCACTATTCGCTTTAACCAGGCTCCGAAGGTGACTTCTCCCTTAAACGTATGCAGTTTTGTAAAGGCTTTTAAAAACGCTTCCTGCATTACATCCTCGGCTTCAGCACTGTCTTTTACTATTCTAACGGAGGTGTTATACATCGCTTTGTAATATCGGTTGTACACTTCCAATTGTGCGCTTTGCCTACCTTCCATACACCACTCTAACAGGGTGTTGATATGTTCATTTTTTTGGCTCAAAAAGTAGATGCTTTGTCTTATAGATGAGTCAAGATATCGATTGTTACAGTTTTTTGGAAAATAATTTCAGTTGGCATAGGAATTGCGCTTAGCACTTATAGAAATGTGCCCTAAATCACTGCATAGCGTATTCTCAGGGTTTTAGGGCGGTATGAAAAGAAGATCTTACGCATATATTCTGGCTATAAATGACAGAATGACCGATTATAATGATATGGGAGAATTTAAAGTTTCAAATTTTGACAATATGTCGTTACAGGGAATTGATGAAGATTCCGAATTAATACCCCTGTTGACACCGGAGGACGAGGAAGAGATGAACAACGAGACCCTTCCGCAGACCCTCCCGATATTACCTTTGAGAAATACTGTATTGTTCCCTGGCGTAGTGATACCCATTACTGCAGGAAGGGACACCTCCATCAACCTTATAAAAGATGCTAATAAGGGTTCTAAGGTGATCGGTGTGGTGGCGCAAAAGGACGAGGAGACCGAAAATCCGGGAATCAAAGACATACACCGGCTTGGTACGGTAGCACGTATTCTTCGGGTTTTAAAAATGCCCGATGGGAACACTACGGTGATCCTACAGGGTAAAAAACGTTTCGAAATTTCCGAAATCCTGACCGAGCAGCCTTATATGACAGCCGTAGTTAGAGAGGCAGAAGAGAAAAGGCCCTTCCCCGATGACAAAGAGTTTTTAGCTATTATTGAAGGGATCAGGGAACTGGCTTTAAGGATCATAAAAGAAAATCCGAATCTTCCTTCCGAAGCTTCATTTGCGATTAAAAACATCCAGAGCAATTCATTCCTGATCAATTTTGTGTCTTCCAATCTCAATCTCGACGTAAAGGAAAAGCAGGAATTGCTGGCCATAGGAAATCTTCAGGAGCGCGCGCTTACCACTTTAAAGTACATGAATGTCGAATACCAGAAGCTCGAACTTCAAAAAGATATTCAGTCTAAGGTAAGAAGCGATTTGGATCAGCAACAACGGGAATATTTTCTGCACCAGCAGATGAAAACTATCCAGGAGGAATTAGGTGGTGTTTCTTATGATGAAGAAATACACGAGATGCAGACCAAGGCCAAGGCCAAAAAATGGCGGCCACAGGTGGAAGAGCATTTCAACAAAGAGCTGGCCAAAATGCAACGGATGAATCCGCAGGTGGCCGAATATTCCATTCAGCGAAACTATCTTGACCTCTATCTGGATCTTCCATGGGATGATTTTAGTAAAGACCAATTCGATCTCAAGCGAGCCCAACGGATTTTAGACCGCGACCATTACGGGCTGGAAGATGTGAAAAGGAGGATCATAGAATACCTGGCTGTACTAAAACTTCGCGGCGATATGAAATCTCCTATCCTTTGTCTCTTCGGGCCTCCCGGAGTGGGAAAAACCTCCTTGGGCAAGTCGGTTGCCGAGGCATTGGGTAGAGAATATGTCAGGATGTCCCTCGGGGGCATGAGGGATGAGGCGGAAATCCGGGGTCACCGCAAGACCTATATTGGGGCGATGCCAGGGCGTATTCTACAAAGCATTAAAAAGGCCGGAACCTCAAATCCGGTTTTTATTCTCGATGAGATCGACAAGTTGTCAAACTCCTATCAAGGCGACCCTTCTTCGGCCATGCTCGAAGTACTCGACCCTGAACAAAACAGCGAATTCCACGATAATTTTCTGGAACTGGGTTATGATCTTTCCAAAGTGATGTTTATCGCCACAGCGAACAGCCTTTCTAGCATTCAACCTGCGTTGAGGGATCGTATGGAAATTATCAATGTTACAGGGTATACTATTGAAGAAAAGGTCGAGATCGGAAAACGGCATTTGCTGCCAAAACAACTGAAAGAACACGGCTTATCTTCGAAGGATTTGAAAATTGGTAAACGCCAGCTCGAAAAGATTGTTGAGGGTTATACCCGGGAGTCAGGCGTTAGAGGGTTGGAGAAACAAATCGCTAAAATGGTGCGGTATGCCGCCAAATCTATCGCGGTGGAAGAGGAATATAACAAGACCGTAAGCAATGAGGATATAGAGAAGGTTTTGGGACCGGCACGACTCGAGAGGGACAAATATGAGAACAATCAGGTTGCCGGTGTGGTTACCGGTTTAGCCTGGACCAGTGTTGGCGGTGATATCTTATTTATTGAGTCTATTCTTTCACGGGGTAAGGGAAGCCTGAATATTACCGGGAATCTTGGAAAAGTGATGAAGGAATCGGCAACTATTGCCTTGGAATATATCAAATCCAATGCAGATTTTTTCCAAATCGACCCCTCCATTTTCGACCGTTATAACGTGCATATTCACGTACCCGAGGGGGCCACACCTAAAGACGGGCCCAGTGCAGGGATCGCAATGCTCACTTCGCTGGTTTCGCTCTTCACTCAAAAGAAGGTAAAGAAAAGTATCGCGATGACCGGAGAGATTACCCTCAGGGGTAAGGTTTTACCCGTTGGCGGGATTAAAGAAAAGATCCTAGCGGCAAAAAGGGCACGGATTAAAGAAATCATCCTTTGTAAAGACAACGAAAAAGATATCCTGGATATTAAACCTGAATACTTAAAGGGATTGACCTTCCATTATGTTACCGAAATGATTGAGGTTATTGAAAAGGCCATTACCGACCAGAAGGTGCGGAATGCCAAAAAACTATAGCTTTCACTGAATTGTTTATTATATCATCTGGCAATAGAATAGCATCATGGGGTGGAATTCTTCAATTCTCTCTATTTTTATCCTATGAGTAAGATTACAATCGCTATTGATGGATTTTCATCTACAGGTAAGAGTACCGTAGCCCGCCAACTGGCCAACGCCCTTGAATATATTTATGTGGATAGTGGGGCTATGTATCGTGCGGTAACCCTGTACGCTATCCGTAACGAATTGTTCGATGAGGCAGACCCACAGCTTAAAGGCCTGGTAGCTCACTTACCTGAAATACATCTTAGTTTCGTTTTCGAACCCGGGCTCGGGACCTCTGAAATTCGTTTGAACGGAGAGAATATTGAGAAGGATATAAGAAGGATGGAGGTGTCGGATCGTGTCAGTCAGGTGGCCGTTGTTCGCGAAATACGTGAGAAACTGGTCGAATTGCAAAAGGATATTGGCAAAGACAAAGGGATTGTAATGGACGGGCGGGATATCGGAACGGTTGTTTTTCCCGATGCCGAGCTCAAAATATTCATAACCGCAAGTCCGGATGTCAGGGCCGGTCGTAGATACGAGGAGTTGCTGGCGAGAGGAGAACAGGTAGGTTATGAGGAGGTGCTTAAGAATATTCGGGAGCGCGACTATATAGATTCGCATCGGGAATTCTCGCCCTTGAAAAAGGCCGAAGACGCTGTTGAAATCGATAATAGTGAACTGGGGCTCGAAGAGCAATTTGAAAAAGTACTGGGCCTGGCAAGGGAAACGATTGAACAGAGTCTATAAAAAAGAGCGCCATATGGCGCTCTTTATCAATTCGGTGATTAAATTTTTACCAAAATCCTTTTTTAGAGATTAGGGATCACCAATTCCTGATCTGGATGAATAAGATCAGGGTTTTTAAGAATATTCTGGTTTGCAGCAAAAATTTCCTTGTATTTCATGGCATCACCATAATAATGCTTGGCAATCTTGCTAAGGGATTCCCCGCTTTTCACCACATGTCTGTGATAAACAGAATCATCGGATACCGTAATATTGGCTTTAATATCTGAAGGACTGGAGCCTCCGATCTCTTTGATCTTATCCCACATTATATCTTTTTCGTACTGTGTTTTGGCTTCTCCTTTAACTTTTAGGATGCCATTTTCTTCCCAAACATCACCTCCCTCAATACCGAGAGATTGACCTAAGTCGAGTACGGCTTGATACTTTGATTTTACGCTCATAGAATTTGTATTTAATGGTTAATATCTAGTGCTCCAAGATAAGAAATAACGTCCTCTTTTAACTCTATTTAAGATATTTTTTACAAACGATCAGAACCTACTGGCTTTTGGGTTGCTATAATCAACATTAAATTGTACTTTTGCACACCTTTTTAACAAATTTTCAAGAGGAAAAGGAAATAGAAAAAACAGATACTATAACAACTTCTGTGGCGATTGTTTAACTCTTGTATAGCCGCGGGATACAAAATTAAATCAGCACATGGCTGAAGAAAAAACAACACCGGAGGCAGAGAAGACAGCCGAGGTGGCAACAGAACAAAAAGAAACTCCCAAACAAAATCCAGAAGAGTTTTTAAAGAATTTTGACTGGCAGAAGTACGAAGAAGGTATTGAAACCATTGCAGATTCTAAACTCGAGGAGTTTGAGAAATTGGTAGCCGAGAATTTTGTCGATACAGCCGATGAAGAGGTTGTGGAAGGCGTGGTTACTCATCTTACCGACCGGGAGGCCATAATAGATATCAATGCGAAATCGGAGGGCGTTATTTCTCTAAATGAATTTCGCTATAATCCTAGTCTTAAGGTAGGGGATAAGGTTGAGGTACTGATCGATATCCGCGAGGACAAAAGCGGACAATTGGTCCTTTCGCACCGTAAAGCCCGGACCATAAAGGCATGGGATCGCGTAAATGCAGCTCACGACAAGGAAGAAGTAGTTACAGGATTTGTAAAATGCCGTACCAAAGGTGGTATGATCGTCGATGTTTTTGGCATCGAAGCTTTCCTTCCCGGTTCGCAGATCGATGTTAAACCGATCAGGGATTACGACCAGTATGTAGGTAAAACCATGGAATTTAAGGTTGTCAAGATCAACCATGAGTTCAAAAACGTTGTGGTTTCTCATAAAGCACTTATTGAAGCCGACATCGAAGAACAGAAAAGAGAGATCATCAGTCAGCTCGAGAAGGGACAGGTACTGGAAGGTGTCGTCAAAAATATTACTTCCTACGGGGTTTTTATCGACTTGGGTGGTGTAGACGGACTTATTCATATTACCGACCTTTCCTGGAGCAGGATCAACCACCCCAACGAAGTGGTTGAGCTCGATGAAAAACTCAATGTGGTTATCCTCGATTTCGACGATAATAAATCAAGAATCCAGTTAGGCCTTAAACAACTCGAGAAGCATCCGTGGGATGCTCTGGGCGATGAGATCAAAATTGGGGACAAGGTAAAAGGTAAAGTTGTGGTCATTGCAGATTACGGAGCCTTCCTTGAAGTGGCTGAAGGTGTAGAAGGGCTTATTCATGTATCAGAAATGTCATGGTCTACTCACCTGCGTTCGGCCCAGGATTTTGTCAAAGTAGGTGATGAACTGGAAGCTGTGGTCCTCACTCTAGATAGGGAAGATCGTAAAATGTCTCTGGGACTGAAACAGCTTACTCCTGATCCATGGACCGATATCACCACAAAATATCCTGTGGGATCCAAACACAAGGGAATTGTTAGGAATTTTACCAATTTCGGTGTATTCGTAGAGCTGGAAGAAGGAATAGATGGTCTTATTTACATTTCAGACCTGAGCTGGACTAAAAAGATCAAGCATCCATCAGAATTTGTCACCGTAGGCGACACCCTCGAAGTTGAAGTGCTAGAACTTGATGTGGAAGGGCGTAAATTGAGCCTGGGACACAAACAGACCACGGAGAACCCTTGGGATAAATACGAGGAACAATTTGCTCTGGGTACAGTGCATAAGGCTTCGATCACCGATGTGGTTGATAAAGGGGCTGTTATTGCGTTTAACGGTGATATCACAGCTTTTGTTCCCCAGCGTCATATGGAGAAGGAAGATGGAAAGAAGCTGACCAAAGGCGAAGAGGCTGATTTTAAGATCATAGAATTCAACAAGGAATTCAAAAGAGTAGTGGCCAGCCACACAGCGATCTTCCGCGAAGAGGAACAGCGCAATGTGAAGGCAGCCAAGAAAAAGGCGGCTGCAGCTGCAGAGGAAGCAAAACCCACCCTGGGCGATGCTAACGAACAGCTTCAGGCCCTGAAGGATAAAATGGAAGCAGAGAAGAAAAAGTAATTCCTGACTATTCATTTATAATTCAATAACCCCGATCACATGATCGGGGTTTTTTATGCCGAAAATCTTCAATCAATTCTGCTGGGAATATCACCTATCAACCACTAATTGTAAACTATCACCCCCTCTTTTATCTCCCGACGCCCCACTTTCGACTTCCAACCTCCCACAACTTTTCACCTTTCACCTTTCCTCTTTAACCTATCACCATCCATTATCCATTTTCCATTATTCACTATCCAATTACCATTTATTCCCTATTTTTGCCAAACAAGTGTTGGCCAATACATCTATGAGTCAAAAAGTACTGCTGACTTCCAAGGAAATAAACATCATACTGCACAGACTGGCCTGTCAACTATTGGAGAATCACCTCGATTTTAAGAATACTGCCCTTATAGGACTACAACCCCGTGGGATCTATGTCGCCCAGCGGCTTGCCAATATCCTGCAACAGGAATATGGGGTAAACGACATCGAGTTGGGTTTTTTGGATATCACCTTTTATCGAGATGATTTTCGAAGAGGAGAGAAGCCGTTAACCGCTTCCACCACGGAGATCGAATTTATCGTAGAAGGTAAAAACGTAGTCCTGATCGACGATGTGCTATATACAGGACGGAGCATCAGGGCCGCCTTGACCGCCATCCAGTCTTTTGGACGACCTAATGAAATAGAACTGCTGACATTGATAGACAGGCGTTTTAGCCGCCACTTACCGATTCAACCAAACTACAGGGGCAGGCAGGTAGATGCGATCAACGAGGAAAAGGTTAAGGTGATATGGGCCGAGCATGAAGGTGAAGACATTATTTATTTGGTAAATCGATGAGGCTATGAGCGAACTGAGTGTGAATCACTTACTGGGTATTAAATATCTCAATGAAAAGGATATCCATCTCATATTCGAAACCGCCGATCATTTTAAGGAAGTCATTAACCGTTCTATCAAAAAAGTACCCTCGCTTCGCGATATCACCATTGCCAATATATTTTTCGAGAGTAGTACGCGTACAAAACTTTCCTTTGAACTGGCCGAAAAAAGACTTTCTGCAGATGTGATCAATTTTTCTGCGGCGCAGTCGTCTGTGAAAAAAGGAGAAACGCTAATCGACACTGTGAACAATATCCTTTCGATGAAGGTCGATATGGTAGTGATGCGACACCCAAATCCAGGAGCCGGCATTTTCCTTTCCAGACATGTGAATGCCTCCATTATCAATGCAGGCGACGGGGCTCATGAACATCCGACACAGGCTTTGCTCGACTCCTATTCGATCCGTGAAAAATTGGGCAGGGTAGATGGTAAGAAAGTGGTAATCGTTGGCGACATCCTGCATTCCAGGGTGGCTCTTTCCAATATATTTGCCCTTAAATTACAAGGAGCTACGGTTAAGGTTTGCGGCCCTAAAACATTATTGCCCAAGCATATAGAGTCTTTAGGAATAGAAGTCGAAACCGACCTTAGAAAAGCTTTGGAATGGTGCGATGTGGCTAATATGCTCCGAATACAACGGGAAAGAATGGCCTATAGTTATTTTCCCACCTCGAGAGAATATACCCAGCAATATGGGGTTAATAAGTCCCTGCTCGATAGTCTTGAAAAGGAGATCGTGATTATGCACCCTGGCCCGATCAACAGAGGGGTCGAGATTACCAGTGATGTGGCAGACTCCAAACAATCTATTATCTTAGATCAGGTAGAAAACGGAGTGGCGATTCGGATGGCGGTAATCTATCTGTTGGCTGCCAAAATTAAACAGTAGGTTATGATTTTCGACAAAGAAGGGAATACTACAACGGTCTTACAGGAGAATATCACGCTTTCGGAGTTTATGAATAACCTCAAACGTGCCTATCCTAAACTCAAAAACGACCACTTGATCATCAATCTCTTCAGTTTCTCCAGACTGAGTACTGGTCAGCTTCTCGAATTTCTGGATATCTCCAATCGGCATCGCGCAGCGAATAAATCGTTTGTGCTGGTCACCAATAAGGTCAATTTTGATGATGTGCCCGACGAAATTTGTGTAGTACCTACTATGCAGGAGGCCAAAGATATCATCGAAATGGAGGATATTGAGCGCGACCTGGGTCTGTAATGAAGAATGGAAAATGAACAATAGATAATTGGTAATGGATATATCTACGAGATATTGTAATAAAATGAAGTACTTTTTCAGCGCAATTCTTTTAATTCTCCAATTGCAATGAAATTGCACATCCTAGGTTGTCACGCCGCTACACCAAGAACGTTGAGTAATCCCACCGCACAGGTTCTGGAGATCAGGAATCATCTTTTTCTAATCGATTGTGGAGAGGGTACGCAGGTACAACTCAGGAAGAATAAGGTCAAATTCTCGCGTATCCAGCATATTTTTATCTCCCATCTCCATGGTGATCATTTTTTTGGCTTACCCGGACTTATATCGACTTTCAGGCTTCTTGGCAGGGAAAAGGAACTACATATTTACGGGCCAAAAGGCCTAAAGGAGGCGATTACCCTACTTATGAAACTAGGGAACTCATGGACAAACTACCCCTTGATCTTCCATGAGCTGGAATCTAAAGAAAGCCAAACGATATTTGAAAATGAAAAATTGATCGTTACCACCATTCCACTGGATCATAGGATTTATACCAATGGTTTCCTTTTTATGGAAAAACATGGTGAACGAAAATTGGATGTAAAGGCTATGGCAAAATACAGGATCGACAAACAATATTTTAGTGAGATCAAAAAGGGGAGTGATTATACCCTGTCTGACGGTAAAATTTTAGCCAATGACCAATTGACCATCGACCCGCCGCCGCCCAAGTCTTATGCCTACTGTAGTGATACTGGTTATTTCGAGAGTATTATCCCTCTAATCCGTAATTCTGATGCATTATATCACGAGGCTACCTTCCTTGAAACGGATGCTCATTATTCTGAGACCACCAAACACTCTACCGCCAAACAGGCGGCCACTATTGCCAAAAAAGCTGAGGTGGGTAGGCTGATACTCGGACATTTTTCTACCCGCTATAAAAATACTGAACGATTTAAGGCTGAAGCATCAACAATTTTTAAGCCTGTAGAATTGGCTGCCGATGGAAAAGTCTTCGAAATCTGAAGAATTTGGTAAAATACCCTTGAAAATTCTGTTTTCTCTTATCCTGCACACTTAATAAAATCAGCAAAATCTCTAACTTGCAGCCACTATGCAAGAAGATCTCCATAGCAATAGAAAGGCCTATAAAAAGAGTGCGCTCTCGGAAGAATCTATTCCCGATAATCCGCTGGAATTATTCAGGAATTGGTACTATGAGATTGAGGCTCAGGGTGGGGTGGAAGAACCCAATGCCATGACCCTTACCACCCTTGGGCTCGACGGGTATCCCAAGGCCAGGGTGGTACTCTTAAAAAAATATACCTACGAAGGTTTTATTTTCTACACAAACTATGAGAGTGAAAAGGGCAAGGCCATTGCCCTGGATGCCAGGGTCTGCCTGAATTTTTTCTGGCCCGTCATGGAGCGGCAGGTGATTATTAAGGGAAAGGCCGAAAAAATTGCGCCTAACTTATCCGATGGTTATTTCGAGTCCAGACCAGAGGGTAGTAAGCTGGGCGCTATTGTTTCACCTCAAAGCAGTGTAATTCCTTCCCGTGAATATCTTGACGAAAAGCTCAAAGATCTTGAAAATAAGTACCATAACAAGGAGATCGAACGACCAGAATTTTGGGGGGGTTATATGGTAAGGCCTCAATCACTCGAATTCTGGCAGGGCAGGCCTAATCGTCTCCATGATCGGATACGGTATCAACTGCAGGAAGATTATAATTGGAAAATAGAGCGTTTAGCTCCTTAATGGTAAAATGATGAAGACACTTATCCTGGTTAGACACGGCAAATCCTCATGGGAATATGAGGTTAGTGATAAGGACAGGCCACTAAAAGAACGTGGAATTAGGGATGCACACCTGGTTGGGAAGCAATATAGTTCGCAGGCTGGCGATATAGATGCCGCCTTTTCGTCTCCCGCTTGTCGGGCTATGCATACGGCGATGATTGTATTGAGGGAGTTCAACTATGAGCTATCCGAATTCCGTGTTACTGACCATCTCTATGATTTCTCAGGCTCAGGAGTAGCGGATTTTGTACAAGGACTAAATGAGAAGTGGCAAAAGGTGATCATTTTCGGTCATAATTATGCTTTTACCAATATCGCCAATCAATGGGGTGATCAGCGCATCGATAATGTTCCTACAGCCGGTTTGGTGGAACTCACCTTCGATTGTGATCGTTGGGCAGACGTGGAAATGGGAAGCACAAAACAAGTTCTATTCCCCAAAACTCTTAGATAATGTCTAAAACTGCGGTGGCCAAATCCAAAAAGCAATACATTAATCGTGAGATCAGTTGGCTGATGTTTAACGATCGTGTATTACAGGAAAGCGCAGATAATGAGGTACCGCTGATAGAAAGATTGCGTTTCCTGGGAATCTTTTCAAACAACCTCGATGAGTTCTTTAAGGTGCGATATGCCACCATAAAAAGAATTGTACTTGCCGGAAAAAAGGGTAAAAGCGCTTTGGGCGGTGAGAAAGCCAAAGACCTTTTAGCACAGATCACCAAAATAGTAATTGAACAGCAGGCCAAAAGCCTTGAGATTCTCCATGATATAGAAAAAGAACTGGAGACATATAATATTTTTATGATCGACGAAACTCAGGTCACAGAACATCAGGCCGGATTCCTCAAAGACTATTTTCAACAAAATGTGAGCCCGCAGCTCATGTCGATCATCCTGAACGATTTAATGCGATTCCCGACACTGAAAGACACAGCGGCGTACCTGGCCGTTAAAATGGTACTCGATAAAAATGCTACCGAGAGCAATGGCATTCGATATGCGCTTATCGAGATCCCCCAGGGTGTAGACCGCTTTGTGGTGCTGCCACCGGAAGGAGATAAACAATTTATCATCATACTGGACGACCTTATACGCTACTGCCTGAGCAGTATTTTTTCGATGTTCGAATATCATTCCATATCGGCCCATATGATCAAGATTACGCGCGATGCTGAACTGGATATCGATAACGATCTCAGTAAAACTTTTATCGAAAAGATATCCTCTAGCGTGGAAGGCAGGAAAATCAGTGATCCGGTCCGATTCGTCTATGACAAAAATATTGAGCCCGACACACTTCGCTTTCTCAAGGATAAAATGAGGATTCAGGAAACAGACAGTGTTATTCCGGGAGGTCGCTACCACAACCGGCGCGATTATATGGGATTCCCCAGCCTGGGTCGGAATGATCTTATGTATGAAAAGATTACTCCCTTACCGATCAAAGGACTGAGCCTTGATGGGAGTTTGCTGGAAAGCATAGCCGAGAAAGACTTTTTGCTATATGCGCCTTATCATAAATTTTCGTATGTGATCAAATTTCTGCGTGAAGCCGCATTAGACCCAAAAGTACGCAGCATTAAGATTACGGTCTACAGGCTGGCAAAGAATTCACAGGTAGCTGCCTCCCTGATCCAGGCCGTAAAAAATGGCAAACAGGTAACGATGCAAATCGAATTAAGGGCGCGTTTCGATGAACAAGCCAATATTCAGTATGCAGAAGAACTTCAGGCCGAAGGGGTAAAACTGATTTTTGGGGTCCCCGGATTAAAAGTGCACAGTAAGATCTGTGTGATTGCTCGCCAGGAAGGCGATGAGATAAAACGCTATGGATTTGTCAGTACCGGTAATTTTAACGAATCTACGGCGAAGATCTACACCGACTATACCCTGTTTACTGCAAATCAGGCAATCCTCAAGGAACTCAAGATCGTATTCGATTTTTTCGAAACCACTTATAAGATCTATAAATACAAACACCTGCTTGTGTCTCCTCATTATACTACCAATGCCTTTTTAAAGCTAATCGATCAGGAAATCGAGAATGCCCAAAACGGAGGAGAAGCGTATATTAAGATCAAAATGAACAGCTTTACTTCGTATCGAATGGTCGACAAACTCTATGAAGCCAGCAATGCAGGGGTGAAAATTCAGTTGATCATCAGGGGGATCTGTTGCCTGATTCCAGGGATTGAGGGTATGAGTGAAAATATAGAAGCCATAAGTGTTGTAGACAAATTCCTCGAACACCCAAGACTATTTATATTGGGAAATAACGGAGACCCGAAAGTTTATATCTCATCGGCCGACTGGATGACCCGTAATCTAGATAACCGCGTGGAGGTGGGCTGCCCGATCTACGATGAAGAGATTAGGGCCGAACTGATAGATACTTTTGAAATTTCCTGGCAGGATAATGTAAAAGCCCGGATCTTCGATGAAGATCAGGATAGCAAATACAGGAAGAACGATTTGCCTAAATTACGATCACAGTTTGCCATGTACGACTACTACCAGAAAAAACTAAAGCAGCACTGATTATTCCCTTAAAACCTCATGCCCCTTCAGCCGTGCATGCTCACATTTTTTCCGAGTTGTTTCATGAGCCCTGCTTCGTATTCCAACAGCTCTTGCCATTTTTGATCTACTTCTTCCCGATTCCCGAAAGACCTTGCGAATTTTAGGAACATGCTATAATGATTCGCTTCACTTACCATGAGTTTACGATAGAATTCTGCCAGCTCCTTGTCTTGGAGTTCTTCAGACAATAATCGGAATCGTTCACAGCTACGTGCCTCGATTAGTGCAGCATACAACAGCCTGTGAACCAGTTGTGTTATTCTGTCGCCCCCTTTAGGGAAGAATTTCATCAGCTCGATCACATATTCATCTTTTCGGTACCGCCCTAAAGTAGAACCTCTTTTTAAGATGAGATCGTGTACCATTTTAAAATGCCCCATCTCTTCCCTGGAAAGTGCCACCATTTCCTGAACCAATTCGGGATATTCCGGAAAATTTACAATGAGCGAGATTGCGGTGCTGGCCGCTTTTTGCTCGCAATAAGCATGATCGGTTAATATTTCATCGATGTCTTTTTCTACGATATTGACCCATCTCGGATCGGTGGGCAGCTTTAGTCCTAACATTTTGTGTACTTATATTACCATCAAAAATACGTATTACTCAATAATTCTAGCGCGATTTGTATGATCGTATAGGCTTATCTCAATATATTTGACATGCCGGCGTTGAAATGGTAGCTTTAAATCGGAAATAAGTTTTTATCAGCCTCGATGACCCAATCAAACACCAACTATCTTAGGGAATTATTAAAGGAGAACCCTTTACTTACTGATTTGGCCTGGATCGATGAAAACCTCGACTTTATTATTACCCAAAAAGATACCCAAAAACTCTATCTCACCTATAGCTTGTTGACGACAAAATCGGGAAATGATCCTTTGCAGATAAAGGACACTTCAACACCAGAATTGGCCTACCTCGAGAATCAACAGGTCAATATACTGGAATTGGCCAGGATATACCTGCTGGTTGGTGTTTTGGAGGACGACTTCGATTTTTTCGGATCCAATGTGGCACAGATCATCCAGGTTGCCGATCGGGGAGAGCTCATAACATTCTTAAAATATCTGGTGTTGTTGCCACGGTCCGAATTTTTTAAGGAGACCGCCGTAGAAGCGCTCCGGACCAATATCACTCCTGTTTTTGAGGCCATCGCCCTGAACAACCCTTATCCAAGCCTTCATTTTAATGAGCAGCAATGGAATCAGATGTATTTAAAAGCAGCATTTATGCAACTCGATCTGAGCCGGATTATTGGAGTAGAGAAACGTTCAAATGCCGAATTGGCCAGGATAATTTCGGACTATGCACATGAGCGCTGGGCGGCGTCAAGGGATATCGACCCAATGATCTGGAGGCCGGTAAGTCCGTTTTTGAATAATGATTTGATGGAAGATATGGATCATCTCCTTAAAAGTGATCAAACGGCTGAAAATAAAGCTGCTGCACTTTGCTGTTTCCACTCAGCATCTAAAGATGCCATAAATTTGTTGCAATCGGCTGCTCCGCAATTGTATCATTCCGTAAAGAATAATGAAATAAATTGGAATCAAATTTAGATTTATAAGTTAATATGGAAGACAAGATGATGTATATAGATCCTCATATTCATATGACTTCGCGTACTACAGACGATTACGAAGCTATGGCGTCAGCCGGTGTCGTGGCGGTGATCGAACCCTCTTTTTGGCTAGGACAGCCCCGAACCCAGGTAGGTTCTTTTCAGGACTATTATAGCAGCTTGGTAGGGTGGGAACCTTTTAGGGCAAGCCAGTTCGGGATAAAGCACTATTGTACGATCGGATTAAACTCCAAAGAGGCCAATAACGAAGCGCTCGCAGAACAGGTTATGGAACTTTTACCGCTCTATCTTCACAAGGAAAATGTTGTGGCCATAGGTGAAATAGGTTATGATGATCAGACCCCTGCTGAAGACAAATATTTTCGGGCACAGCTCGAGCTGGCCAAAATGCTCAATATGACCGTCCAGGTTCATACCCCCCACCGCGACAAAAAAGCGGGGACAATGAGAAGTATGCAGGTTTGCCTGGAGCACGGTTTAGATCCGGCCAATGTCATCATAGATCATAATAACGAAGAAACTGTGCGCGATGTACTCGACCGTGGATTCATAGCAGCATTCACAATATACCCAAAAACAAAGATGGGCAATGAGCGTATGGTTGAGGTAGTGCGTAAATTTGGCAGTACAAATATCATCGTAGACAGCTCTGCAGACTGGGGGGTAAGTGATCCACTGGCCGTTCCGAAGACCGCCTCGTTGATGATAAAAAAGGGGATTTCTAAGGAAGATGTTATTAAAACCTGTTATTCCAATGCTCTGGCAGCTTTTGGCAAAAATGACAAAATGAAAGAAGAACACTGGTTGTCCGGAACTGGAATCGATCAATCCAGGCTTTATAACGATAACAGTGTGTTAAGAGGTCAGCAACCACGTATAGATATCGATGAAATTCAATAGGATTAATCCTGTATTGCTGGGTTATATGCGACTTATGAGGCCGGCAAACCTGCCCACAGCCGCTGCCGATGTTTTGGCAGGAATTACCATTGCCGGTGTGTCCTTGGATACATATCCTATGGTCATTGGCGATGTCAGGCTCTTTCCCAACGATTTTTATCTTTGTTTGTCCTCTGTTGCACTTTATGCCGGAGGTGTGGTATTGAACGATGTCTTCGATCATAAAATAGACAGTATTGAAAGACCCGAAAGACCCATCCCGAGAGGCCTGGTATCGCTGCGGTCGGCCTCGATACTGGGGGTTTTGCTTTTGCTGACCGGTATAAGCCTGGCTTTTGTTGTTAATAATTTAAGTGGAACTATTGCGATAGTACTGGCCTTGGCCATCCTTCTCTATGATGCGATTACCAAACAGTTTTCATTCGTAGGGCCATTAAACATGGGGCTTTGCAGAGGGTTAAATCTTATATTAGGGATGTCGATTGCAGGTCATGTGGAACACTATTTATATGCGTTGATACCTGTGGTATATATATTCGCCGTAACAATGATCAGTAGAGGCGAAGTTCGAGCCGAAAATAAAAAACAATTGATTTGGGCAAGTGTTTTATACGCTGTGGTGGTTTTTGCCGTTCTGACAATACTGCCCGACAAGCCCGAATCCCTGTATATCACGGCACCGTTTGTTCTGCTTTTTATTGTGCTGATTTATGGTCCGTTGATCAAGGCCTATAGGCAGAATACCCCGGAGAACATACAAAAGGCGGTAATTGCCGGTGTACTGGCTATAGTGGCCCTTGACGCAATTATAGCGGCAGGATTTTTAAGCTGGTGGTATGGCGTGCTGGTGATCATACTATTGCCTCTGAGCAGGGTAATGGCAAGAGTTTTCGCCGTAACTTAAGTTAAACCTATGGATTTACGTCCCATACAACATACTTTTATCCAATCCTATAGCTATGGGTTGTATTTTACTGAAAGACTGTTCCAGCCAGATAACCGAATACTGGTTAATACCATTGAATCAGATAGTGATAAGGCAAGGAAGGTATTGTTTGTTGCCGACAGCGGGGTGTTGAAGACACACCCGAAGCTGGAATCAGATATCAATGCCTACTGTAATAAATATGGGAATCTGCTGGAGTATACACAATTAATAGCATTGCCCGGTGGTGAAACCGTGAAGAATGATCCCCGCTATGCCGATGAATTACTCCGGGCCATAGATGAAAACAAAATCTGCCGTCATTCCTATGTGATAGCCATAGGTGGCGGAGCTTTGATAGACCTGGCGGGCTATGCTGCTTCTATAGCCCACAGGGGAGTGCGCCTTATCCGAATACCTACTACCGTTCTTTCACAGAACGATGCCGCTGTAGGTGTTAAAAACGGGATGAATTTGCTGGGCAAAAAAAACTTTGTAGGCAGTTTTGATATCCCTCATGCCGTGATCATCGATCATCATTTTTTAACTACCCTGGAAAAGCGCGATTGGATTGCCGGTATCGCGGGAAGCGGTAAAAGTTGCACTTATTAAGGATCCAGGTTTTTATCAATTTATTGCTGAGCATGTGGCTGCTCTTAAAAACCGCGATAAGGGGGCTATGCAATACCTGATTTACCGTTGTGCCGAACTACATATGGAACATATTGCCAAAGGCGGGGATCCTTTCGAAAAAGGTTCCTCAAGGCCACTCGATTTCGGTCATTGGTCTGCACATAAACTGGAGCATATGACCAATTACCAGATCCGTCATGGTGAGGCAGTGGCCAAAGGCATGGCACTCGATCTGATCTATGCATCCAAAATCGGACTGATCACCAGCGCATTGGCCGATCAGATCATTACACTGTTAATAGATATTGGATTTGATCTGAAAATACCGGTTAAGACAGAAAATCAAAGAGAAGAATTACTCGATGGAATTGAAGAGTTTCGCGAGCATTTAGGAGGCCAGCTTACTATCACTCTTATTACTTCAATTGGCCAGAAAAAGGATGTACATGAGATCGATAGGCAGAAGATGACGGATTCCATATCTGCTTTAAATAACAGAATTATAGAAAAAACGGCCTGAAAATGAAGATAGGCGATCAATTTCACTTGTCATATTGTACTAATATCCATCCCGGACAAGATTGGGATACCACCCTGAGCAATCTGACAAAATATGTTCCTGCCATAAAATCTGAATTATCACCTAATGCCCTTTTTGGCTTGGGTTTACGTCTTTCGAACCTGGCGAGTATTGAACTGGAGCAGCACGAAAATCTTATCGAATTCAAACATTGGTTGTCCGATCAGAATTGCTACGTCTTTACGATGAATGGTTTTCCATATGGCAATTTTCATGATGAACCAGTAAAGGATAAGGTACATCTTCCCGACTGGACCAGTAAAGAGCGACTACGTTATACCAAACGATTGTTTGAACAATTGGCCTATCTTATACCAGACGAAATCGAAGGAGGTATATCTACTTCTCCGATTTCCTATAAACACTGGTGTACCACAGAAAGTGAAAAAAGGACGATCCTGCAAACAGCCTGCAAACAATTGGCAGAGCTAACGCTGTTTCTCAGGGAAATGGAGGAAAGCACCGGCTCTTATCTTCACCTCGATATTGAACCCGAACCGGATGGTTTTTTGGAGAATACCACAGACGTAGTGACTTTTTTTAAATCATATCTCTTGCCGATAGGCTCTGCGATTCTTATGAAAGAATTAGGTGTTACCAAAAACCGCGCTGAGGAACTGCTTTTAAGATATATCTGTATTTGCTACGATATCTGTCATTTTTCACTGGCTTATGAAGAACCCGAATACACTTTTTCACAATGGGCAACCGCAGGGATCCGTGTGGGTAAGATCCAGATAAGTGCGGCCTTAAAAATATTGGCCGGAGATGATACAGGAGCTATTTGGAACTCTCTTGCCAGGTTCGATGAACCCACCTACCTGCATCAGGTTACCCAGCGCACGCCCGAAGGTTTGGTTACTTTTGGCGATTTACCCCAGCTACTTCATGCAAAACCGGAATTTGAGGAACTAAGAGCACATTTTCATGTACCGGTTTTTCTGGATTCTTTCGACAAACTTCATTCTACCCAAGACCAAATCCTAAAAGTCTTTACCTATCTTAAAAAGCACGATGTTAGCCGCCATCTTGAAGTAGAGACCTATACCTGGGAAGTGTTGCCTTCGGAGCTGAAAATGGAGATTGGCGAGTCTGTCTCCAGAGAGATCCGTTGGGTACTCAACCATCTGTCGATATGAAAAAAACAGTGGTCATAAATATTGTTGGGCTTAGCCGTCGATTGATTGGGGAACATACTCCGTTTATTGAGGAATATGCCCGCAAAGGGCAGCTTTTAACTGTTAAACCTGCATTTCCGGCGGTTACCTGTACCGCTCAAGCTACCTATCTGACTGGAAAAACCGCTACAGATCATGGTATTGTTGGAAATGGCTGGTATTTTAAAGACGAAGCCGAAATAAAATTCTGGCGGCAGTCGAACCGGGCTGGTTCAATCGGAGAAGATATGGGACCGACTTAAACGCGAAGATCCGGAGTTTAGCTGTGCGAACTTATTTTGGTGGTACAATATGTATTCTACGGTAGATTACAGTGTTACCCCACGTCCTAATTACCTTGCCGATGGCCGTAAGATACCCGATGTTTATTTCCATCCTCCGGAACTGAGGGATCGGTTACAGACCGAACTGGGGCGCTTTCCACTCTTTCATTTCTGGGGTCCTAAAACAAGTATTAAGTCGAGTCGCTGGATCGCAGAAGCCGCCATAAAAACCGATGAACTCTACGATCCCACCCTCAGCCTGATCTACCTGCCGCACCTGGATTATAACCTGCAGCGGTTTGGAACTAAAAGCGATTTGGTGGCGAACGATTTAAAGGAGATCGATGAAGTGGTAAAGCACCTGGTATCATATTATGCGGATAAGGAGTGCAATACGGTACTGTTATCTGAATATGGCATCACAGATGTCTCGCGGCCGGTTCACCTGAACAGGACCTTAAGGGAAAGCGGATACCTGGCGATAAGATTAGAACGAGGTCTGGAGTTGCTCGATGCCGGTACGAGCAGGGCATTTGCGGTTGCAGATCATCAGGTAGCTCATATTTATTGCAAGGACAAAATGCTGATACCCAGAGCTGAAAAAACTTTTGGAAGCACAAGAAGGGGTGGAGAAAGTGTTGATTACTAATACTACCAGTATATTGGATCATGAAAGAGCAGGAGACTTATTAGTAATAGCTGAAGCTGATGCGTGGTTTACCTATTACTACTGGATGGATAATAAAAAAGCCCCTGATTTTGCCAGAACGGTAGATATTCATAGAAAACCGGGATACGATCCGGTAGAGATGTTCACGGACCCCGGGAAAAGGCTGATATTTCTTAGGGTTATGGGTAAATTATTAAAAAGGAAACTGGGTTTTAGAACAATGATGGATATCATCCCGCTGGAGGCAGACCTGGTAAAAGGTTCTCATGGTCGTATACCGGAGGATATTTTAGACTTTCCTATCTTTATATCTGGAAATCCTGATTTTGTTGATAGCGAAAATATCGAAGCAACAGATGTTTACGAACTGTTATACCGACAAATAACCTCACTCTAACCCACTGATTATCATGAAAAACCTATTTAAGATCTTTTCCCTTTTGATGATTATTCTTTTTGTCATCGCGGCCTATGTTCAATGGAATGATCCAGACGCTACGCTTTGGTATTTTATTTACGGAATAGCAGCGCTGGCTTCGATTCTTTTCTTTATGGGTCGGCTTAGCTTTGTGGTAGCTTTGATTTTAGGCTTGCTTTATATTTCCGGAACCGTTGTCCTCTGGCCTGCAAAGTGGGAAGGATTGAGTATTGGTGATGGGGATATTGAAAATATTGAACGGGCACGAGAATCTCTGGGGATGCTGATCACCGGTCTGGTGATGTTCGTTTATGCTGTCCGGAAACGATTAACGAGGTAATTCTACAGGTCGAGATCAAATTCTTTGCGAAGCAGATCTATCTCCGGGTTTTTTTCTCTGAGCTTCTCATATTTTTCCTCCGGAGTATAGACAAACTGTTTGGCGTGATCTTCCTTTACCGTTATTTTTAGCTGGATCTCATGGTTATTCAATTCCGTTTTTAGATAATCTAACAAGCCAGATTTTTCACGCTCAATCTCTTTTTTCATAGTATGATTGGGAAGTTGTATAGAAAGGGTATTCTCACCTTCTAGTCTGGGCTGGTCTATACTGAGGTTCGAAGCTAGGATCTTACGTCCCGAGTTGTCGAGTTTGTGTACATACTTTCCCCATAGGTCTTGCATATCTTTTTCTGTAAATGGATCATGGGGTAAATCGTTCTC
>CBDBUX010000007.1:0-14943 GCA_965212205.1 Flavobacteriaceae bacterium | reverse complement strand
TATTAAGTTCAGCAAAAAGTATATCCACTTCTGGTCGCCTCAACTTCATCTGGAAATCAATGAGGTAGATGAAGAGCATTCGCGTTTATATGGATTGTTTGGCCCTAATCCTACGCTATGGACATTCTTTATGTTCATCCATTTCGGCGTGGCCACATTTTTTATAATATTCGGGATATGGGCTTATTCCTATGCTGCTCTGGATGAGCCCTACGGATTCCAGGTAGGGGCTATGGTATTTATGGTTATACTCTGGTTTGTACTCTATGGTTTTGGAAGGGCAGGCAGGCGCAAAGGTAAGCCACAGATGAATCAGTTATATAGCTTTATGAGCACTACCCTTGATCTGCAAATATAGATCAGGACTGATATCCAAATCTTCGCAGTTGGTTGGGATCGCTTCTCCAATTTTTGGCCACTTTTACCACCAGTTCGAGATGCACCTGTTTATCAAAAAATGACTCGAGTTCTTTCCGCGCCTGAACACCAACTTTTTTTAAGGCTTTTCCCTTATGGCCTATTAGGATTCCTTTTTGTGAATCGCGTTCAACAAGAATAACAGAACGGATACGGATTATCTTTTCATCCTCAAAAAACTCTTCGGTCTCAATTTCTACAGAATAGGGGATTTCCTTTTTATAATACTTAAGGATCTTTTCGCGGATCGTCTCGTTCACAAAAAAGCGTTCCGGCTTGTCGGTTAGCTGATCTTTGGGGTAATAAGGCGGGGATTCGGGGAGTAACTCGATGATCCGATTAAACACTTCTCTGACATTGAAATTAGAAAGTGCAGAAATAGGATATAATTCGGCCTCAGGGAATTCGGTCTGCCAGTACTGTACCTGATCTTCCAATAATTGTTGATCGGCCTGGTCTATCTTGTTCAATAACAGCAAAACCGGAACCTTGCTACTCTTTAATCTTTCATAGAATTTCTGGTCTTTAAGGGCCTTCTCGCCAATCTCCACCATATAAAGGAGAACATCGGCATCTTCAAAAGCAGATTTTACAAAGTCCATCATGGATTCTTGTAATCCATAGGCCGGTTTAATTACACCAGGGGTATCCGATAGTATCATCTGAAAATCCTCGCCGTTTACAATCCCCAGGATACGGTGCCGGGTGGTTTGTGCCTTGGAGGTTATTATAGAGAGCTTCTCTCCTACAAAAGCATTCATAAGGGTCGATTTCCCCACGTTGGGATTTCCGATGATATTCACGAAACCTGCCTTATGTTTACCCATTTTTCCTCGATTCAAAATAAGTTTTCATCGCAATATTTACCCTGGGTGAGAGGTAGAGTACGGCAATCATATTCGGGATACACATCAGTGCGTAGGCCAGGTCGATAAGATTGATCACCAGATCTACCGTTGCAACGGCAGCGAAGATGATTGTTGCCACAAAATAGACATTGAACCATTTGCCAATCTTTGGATTGGTTAGATAGCTAAGGCACTTTACTCCGTAGTAAGAATAGGTAAACAGGGTTGATAGCGCAAAAGCTGCAACGATAAGCATCAGCAATACATCTCCTACTCCAAAAAGGGATTTCTCAAAAGCGATCAGTGTCATTAAGATCCCATTGCTCTCGGCCTCGAGATAGGCACCGCTCAATATGATCACTACGGCCGTTAACGTGCACACCACTATTGTATCAAGGAATGGCCCCAACATAGACACAAGACCTTCCTGAATGGGCTCCTTTGTTTTAGACTGACCATGGTACATTGGAGCACTACCCAAACCTGCTTCGTTGGAAAATACTGCACGACGTACCCCCAGTATTACCAAGCCCCAAAAGCCTCCTTTAACCATGGTGTCAAAATCGAATGCCTCGGTTACGATCAGCTGCAGAGAAGGTAAGATCTGCCCGGCATTAGTAACCATCACCACCGCAACGGCAAGAAAATACAAAAGCACCATAAAGGGTACGATTGCTGTCGCTACTCTGGCGATCTTTTTTAGTCCGCCGAAAATGACCAAAGAAGTAATGATGGCGAGACAGATCCCGATGATCCATTTCCAATTGGTTTCTCCAAGGAGGGCAATAGACTGGTCGGGGTCGACCACGTTCATAAAAGTCTGCGTAAACTGATTGGCGGTAAATACGCCAAGAAAACCTACCAGGCCGGCCAGGCAAAAGAACACCGCCAGAGGCTTTGCTCCTTGTCCCATGCCTTGTGTAATATAATACATAGGACCACCCTGTGGAGTGCCCTCGGCATCGGTTTGTCTGTACATAATGGCCAGGCTACAGGAATAGAATTTGATGCACATGCCCACGATCGCGGTAACCCAGATCCAAAAGATCACCCCGGGTCCGCCCATATAGATCGCTATGGCAACCCCTGAGATATTACCAAGACCTACCGTAGCGGCAACCGCAGAAGAAAGGGCTTGTAAATGACTTACTTCTCCAGGGTCGTTCGGGTCGTCGTATTTACCTGCAGTGATCCCGATCGCATGACGAAAGTACCTGTAGGGTAAGAAGCGGGAAGAGAAAACAAGGTATAATCCTCCGCAGATTACAAAGAACAGCATTGCCCATTCGGCATAGGGGATCAGCGAAGAAAGGACGTTGTTAAATGCCTCCATACGGGGCCGAAGTTATGGAATTTAAACCTTAGAACACCCATGGTTTTAACAATTTGGTTTTATAGGTTGATAAAACTAAAAAACCGTCGTATATTTGCCGTCCACACCGCGGGGTAGAGCAGTAGGTAGCTCGTCGGGCTCATAACCCGAAGGTCGCTGGTTCGAGTCCAGTCCCCGCTACACTGAAAACCGATTACTGCTGTAATCGGTTTTTTTGTTTCTATGAATGAACATTTGGTTAAGGTTCTTTACTCTCGAGTATACAACAAGATCTATTGTGATGTTACCTCTGACCTTATCGATAGGTATAGAAGCCATAATAATAAATGCACCAAAGGTTGGACTAAATCATTTAGGCCAAGGTTGGTAATCCACGTAGAGGTATTCCTAACTCGAGCCACAGCACTATAAAGACAAAAAATACTGAAATCCGGAAAGGGAAGAGAATGGATAAGAAGTAAAATCTTAGCAAATTATTTTTGATTTGTGCTCCTATCTGCCTAAGGCAGACGCTGGTTCGAGACCAATCTCCATCTACCATCCCCCGGAAGCACCTCCGCCTCCGAAGCCACCGCCACCAAAGCCACCACTAAAGCCACCGCCACCGCCAAAGCCTCCACCTGAAGATCCACCGCTATAGCCTCCACGGCCCATATTGCTAAGGATGATGATATCCCAGATATCGAGCCCTTTCTTACGACCTCCTTTGCCGCCACCCCGGTTGCCCCGGTTTCGGCTCGAAAGTATGATCATAATGACGATAAAAATGATAATGGGTAAAATTGCACCGAAGGGAAAACGGCCATTCTTTTCAAAACTCCGTTCTTCTTTAAATGCCCCGGTAAGCACCTGGAATATAGCATCAGAACCTTTATCGAGCCCTGCATAATAATCGCCCCTTTTGAACTCAGGTATTATAACATTTTCGATGATTCGCCTGGAAAGTGCATCGGTAAGCCTGTCTTCCACCCCGTAGCCTGTATTGATTGCGATACGGCGATCGTCCCTGGCCAGTAAAACCAGCACCCCATTATCTTTATCAGCCTGGCCAATACCCCACTTCTGTCCCCATTGTGCTCCAAGGAAGTTGATGTTTTCCCCTTCAGTAGATGCAATAATGGCGATCACGATCTGAGTTGATGTGCTGTCGGAATACGAGATCAGCTTTTGCTCTAACGAATTCTTTTGCGAACTGCTGAGCAATTGGATATAGTCGTATAAGCTGGTCTCCAGGTCGGGTTTATCCGGGATGGTAAACTGCGCAAAGCAGCTGGCGCTAACCAGGAGTAGTATATATATTCCTTTACGCCTTAGAAATCTCATCGCTCAGTTCATTTGCATCGTCAGATTTCCATGGGAAATGCGCCTTGAGTTCATTCCCGGCCTTTAGGACACCTTCTACGATCCCCTGCTTAAACCGGCCTTGTTTAAAATGTTCCTGGATGATATCCCGGGTAGTATTCCAGAAATCATCGGGCACCACTTTGTCGATACCCTTATCTCCAAGGATAACAAATTTATGGTCTTTAACAGCCACATAGAGCAGCACCCCGTTGCGCTCTCTGGTATTGTCCATTTTGAGCTTGTGAAAAAGTTGCTGGGCGCGTTTGTAGTGATCCCGATTAATGCTCGCCTCGATATGGACCCTGATCTCCCCCGAAGTATTTTTTTCGGCCTCCAGGATGGCCGAGACAATTTCCTGCTCTTGAGCCGCGGTTAAAAAGTCTTCTACTTCAGACATCTTTGGGATTTAGTCGAAATCGAATTCCACATCCGGGGCCTGATCCGATCCGGGATCGGCCTGGTAGCGTGGCATTTCATCGAAGCCAAACCATCCGGCAAAAATGCTATTCGGAAATTTCTTGATATGAACATCGTAGATATTCACGGTTTCATTAAAACGATTCCGTTCTACATTGATCCGATTCTCTGTTCCTTCGAGCTGAGTTTGCAATTCGAGGAAATTCTGGTTGGCTTTTATATCCGGGTAGCGTTCAACGGTCACCAGCAGACGTGAAAGGGCAGAAGACAAACCGGTTTGCGCCTGTTGGAAAGCGGCCAGATTCTCTGCCGATAAATTATTGGCATCGATAGTGGTAGATGTAGCTTTGGCCCTTGCCTCAATAACATCGGTAAGCGTACCGCGTTCAAAATCTGCGGCTCCCTGTACTGTTTTTACAAGATTGCCGATAAGATCGTTTCTACGCTGATAGGAGCTCTCCACATTAGACCATGCTGTTTTTGAATCGGCTTCGTACTGAACGGCGGTATTGTTAAATCCTACGGCCCATTGATAAAGGCCGAAACCGATCACTACCAGGATAATTAACGGGATTAACCATTTTTTCATAATCGTGTTCTTTAGTTAGTGTTGTTTAAAGCTGTTCTTTTATTTTAACGAGTTCTATTTTTACTTTTTCGAGTTTTTGAATGATCTCGAAATTAGAAAGCGTTTTTAGGCGTTCTTCCCTAAGATGGGTCTTGGCACCTTCAAGGGTAAATCCACGTTCTTTCACAAGGTGATAGATGAGCTGGAGATTCTTGATGTCTTTAGGAGTGAATTTTCGATTGCCCTTAGCATTCTTTTTGGGCTGGAGTACATCGAACTCTTTCTCCCAAAAACGGATAAGAGAGGTGTTCACATCAAAAGCCCGGGCAACTTCTCCGATGCCGTAATAGCGTTTTTCAGGTAATTCTATATGCATTAATCCAAGGATTGGTTTTCCTGACTAGCGTATTTGAGCATATTCTCAAATTCTTCGGGCGTCAAACTTCCATAATAGAAATTGATGGGGTTGATACGTGTCCCGTCTTTCCATACTTCGTAGTGCAAATGGGGAGCTTCCGATCGTCCTGTGCTTCCTACAAAACCTATCAGGTCGCCTCGTTTCACCTTCTGTCGTTTTTTGACATTGTACTTACTCAGATGTCCATAGAGGGTTACGTAGCCGTAGCCGTGGTCGATCCGCACATGCTTGCCATAGCCCGATGCAGCATTATCAGCCCTTTTCACTACCCCGTCTCCGGTGGCATAGATCGGCACACCTTTTGGAGCCGTAAAATCCATGCCCCAATGCATTTTCCTGGCTTTGGTAAAAGGATCCGATCTCCAGCCATAACCCGATGCCATACGCGTAAGGTCGTCGTTGTTGATAGGCTGGATGGCAGGAATGGCTGCTAATAGTTCTTCTTTTTCTTCAGCGAGTTTTGTGATCT
Source organism: Flavobacteriaceae bacterium (assembly GCA_965212205.1). Lineage (GTDB taxonomy): Bacteria > Bacteroidota > Bacteroidia > Flavobacteriales > Flavobacteriaceae > JAHEJJ01. Next base: position 9,129 of record CBDBUX010000007.1, on the reverse strand, counting down.
CATCCAATGATCTTGATTGGATCACCATCTGTTTTTGTATGATATCTAACCGCCGAGTAGTGGAGATGACCATTTCGGAATTATTAAAGCCCTCAAGAGATTTGTATCGGTTGATCCCCCCGAAACCAGCTCTGCGCTGTTCTTCGGGTATGGGATTGGCTTCAAAATAGACCCTGTAGATATTATTGTCCCTGTCTTCCATATTGGCCAGCACCTGTTCTATCTGCTCCATTTTCTTATCGAGCAACTCGAATTGCAACTCGTAATTCTTAACTTCCCTCTGAAGGGAAAGTTCCCTTGGCGTATTGAGAAGGTTGGTGTTCAAAAGCAGGATAAGCGCCATTAATCCAAACAAAGCAGACCCCGCTACAAAGAAGAGTATATTTCTATACTTTCTAGATTTTTTGGGTTCTATCTTTCTATATGAAAGTGTATCCGGATCGTAATAGTACTTAACTTTAGACATGAAGGGATTTTATCCTATTTTTGTGCTTGTCAATTTACAGAACAGACAAATATAAAAATTGTTTTGTAGAATGCGTTAAAATCGTCGAATCCTCACCTTTTTATATGAATTCCAAGGAAATAAGAACCAATTTTTTAGATTTTTTTAAGGAGAAAGATCATAAAATTGTTCCTTCCGCTCCAATGGTGATCAAAAACGATCCCACACTGATGTTCACCAACGCCGGTATGAACCAGTTTAAGGAATATTTTTTAGGACATTCCAAATCCAAAGACAAACGTATAGCCGATAGCCAGAAATGCCTTCGGGTAAGTGGGAAACACAACGATCTTGAAGAAGTAGGAAAAGATACCTATCACCATACTATGTTCGAGATGTTGGGGAATTGGAGCTTTGGCGATTATTTTAAGAAGGAAGCCATCAATTGGGCCTGGGAATTCCTGACTGAGGTTTGTAAAATTGAAAAGGACCGGCTTTACGTATCGGTTTTTGAAGGTAGTAAAGATGGAGATGCCCTGGAACTCGACCAGGAAGCGTATGACCTATGGAAGGCTATCGTGCCGGAAGACCGGATCATCAAAGGCGATAAAAAAGATAATTTTTGGGAGATGGGGGAACAGGGGCCCTGCGGACCCAGTTCGGAGATCCACGTTGATATAAGGCCCGATGACCAACGAAAACAAACCACTGGTGCCTCACTGGTAAATCAGGACCATCCACAGGTGGTCGAGATTTGGAACCTGGTTTTTATTCAGTATAACCGTAAATCAGATGGTGTTCTTGAAGCATTACCGGAACGCCACGTCGATACCGGTATGGGCTTCGAAAGGCTATGTATGGTTTTGCAGGGGGTACAATCGAACTATGATACCGACTTATTTATCCCACTGATCAGGGAGATCGAGACGATTACCAATTCAAGTTATGGAAAGAAAGAAGAAACCGATGTAGCCATCAGGGTCATCGCAGACCATGTAAGAGCTGTGGCATTTGCTATTGCAGACGGACAGCTTCCTAGTAATACCGGGGCTGGTTATGTTATCCGACGTATCCTGAGAAGGGCTGTGCGCTACGGGTTTACATTCCTGGGCACAAAAGATCCGTTTATCCACCTATTGGTAAGGATATTGGCAAAAACAATGTGGGAAGCATATCCCGAACTCAAGGAGCAGTATCAGCTTATCGAGAATGTTATCAGGGAAGAGGAGCATTCATTTCTTAAAACCCTCGAACAAGGTCTCGGTTTGCTAAATGAGGTAAAATCAAAAGCCAAAAACAAAAAAGTAGATGGAAGAAAAGCTTTTGAACTCTACGATACATTTGGATTTCCTTTCGACCTGACCGCTCTGATCCTCTCAGAAGAAGGTTATGAACTGGATGAAGAAGGATTTCAGATTGCAATGAATGAACAGAAATCCCGTTCCAGGGCGGCCTCTGAGGTGTCTCGGGAAGACTGGCAGGTATTGCAGGAACACGCAGGTTCTGAATTTGTGGGCTACGACCAGTTAAAAACCGATGTAAAGCTGGTGAAATATCGAAAGGTGAGTTCTTCCAAGGAGGGAGATCGTTATCAGTTGGTACTTGACCGTACCCCATTTTATGCTGAAGGTGGCGGACAGGTAGGTGATAAGGGCTACCTAGAAGCTTCAAACGGAGATGTGATCTATATACTTGATACCCTGAGAGAAAACAATGAAATCCTCCACATTGCCAAAAACCTTCCAAGACATTTAGACCAGCCGCTCACCGCTGTTGTAGATAATAAACAGCGTCAGCGAACCGCAAGGAATCATACCGCAACCCACCTTTTGCATCAGGGTCTTCGCGAAGTTCTGGGCAGCCATGTTGAACAAAAAGGATCTGCCGTGCACTCGAAATACCTGCGGTTCGATTTTTCGCACTTTGCTAAAATGAGTCCGGATGAACTCCGACAGGTAGAGGATTTCGTCAATGCAAGAATAAACGAAAACCTGCCTTTACAGGAACAACGGGAAGTGCCGATGGAAAGCGCATTAAAAGATGGTGCTATGGCCTTGTTTGGTGAAAAATACGGAGATAAGGTTCGTACGGTTCGTTTCGGCCAGTCTATCGAATTATGCGGTGGTACTCATGTTGGGAATACGGTTGAACTCTGGCATTTCAAGATAGTCTCTGAAAGCGCCATAGCCGCTGGAATCAGACGGATTGAGGCCATTACTTCGGATGCCGTAAAACTATATTTTCTGGAAAATGAAAAGTCTGTACACGACATCATTGGTTTATTTAAAGGAGCACAGGACCCGGTAAAGGCTGTTCAGGCACTACAGGAAGAGAATTCCAGATTGAAAAGGCAATTAGAGGCCTTTCAGAAAGTGAAAGCAAAGGGCCTTATCAACGAACTCAAAAATGAACTCAAGGAACTGAACGGTGTAAAATATCTGGCCAGACAGGTAGAGTTAGATGCTGCTGGTATCAAGGATCTTTCCTTTGAGATGGGCAAGGAAATAGATAATCTTTTTCTCGTACTGGCTGCTGAAAAGGATGGGAAAGCCCTGCTTTCGTGTTACATTTCAAAACCTTTGACTGAAGAAAAAAATTGGAATGCCGGTGCTATTGTAAAAGAACTGGGTGCTTTTATTAAAGGGGGTGGCGGAGGACAGCCATTTTATGCTACCGCAGGAGGTAAGGATCCTTCAGGAATACCAACGGCAATAGCAAAAGCCGCTGCGTACCTCAAATAAGACTCAGATGAGAGCTTTTAGACTAAAGTCTATGAACTGGAAATATATCGTCGGGGAGGTTCTGTTAATTTTCCTGGGAATTACCATGGCTATTTGGTTCGATAACTGGAATAGTCAGCAGAAAATCGATCAGCGTAAGGAGGAGGCTGTGGTCAAGATACGGGAAGAGATCGAGCAGAATCTTGCCGAACTCACGGATGCCAGGGACAAAAACAGTGATATCGCCCCTGCAATAATGGCATTTCGAGGCTTGGTAAGCCCTGGTTATAAGGGTACCGTAACTACTCCTGAAAAAATGCATGCGTATTTGAACTCATTTCCGGGCTTCTTTACCTTAAAGGATTCGGTGTACAAGAGAGAAGGGCTCTATGGCTATGAAGGGGAAACCTTTATCAATCTTGAACTGGCCGCGCTTTCCGATATTGCCTGGGAGACCACAAAAGAACTTGATATTGCCAATGATCTTGGATTTGAGTGCCTCTATGATCTGGAAACTATGTACAATGTGCAACAACTGGTACAGGTAGAGATTGATAAATCTTCAGAGGCATTACAAAATCAGGAGATCGATCGTATGCTCAGAATTCTGGAATTTATGCGCCAGTTAGGCGCCCAGCTCGAGCAGAGTTACCAGGCTATGCTCGGGAATATGGATGTCTGTTTGTAAACAAGTTCTTATAATGATGAAACTTTTCACCGAAATTCCTATACAAAAGGAGTCGCCAACGATCACCTATAAGAATAATAACCTTCTTATAGGATCTTGTTTTGCAGAGCATATTGCAGGCAAACTGGAATATTATAAATTTCAGAGTACTTCTAACCCGCTGGGGATTTTGTTTCACCCAATTGCCATTGAGAATTTGATATCGCGCGCATTGGGTGGGCATGATTTTTTAAAAGAAGAGTTGTTCTCACTTGATGGATCGTGGCATAGTTTTGAAGCTCATTCTTCCCTGAGCCACCCCGAGAGTGCAAAAATGCTGATGAATTTGAACCATGCGCTCCAAAGCACGAATGAACAAATCAAGGCATCATCCCACCTTATAATTACCCTGGGTACCGCCTGGGTGTATCGCCATATCCAGTCTGGCAAATACGTGGCTAATTGCCATAAAGTTCCTCAAAAAGAATTTGTAAAAGAACTATTGAGTATCGAGGAGATACTTAAAAGTCTGAAACATTCTATCGGGCTTGTTCAGAAAGCTAACCCGGACATTACCATCCTATTGACCATTTCTCCGGTACGGCATTTGAAAAATGGATTTACAGAGAATACACGGAGTAAAGCACATCTCATCTCAGCAGTTCAACAATTACTGCCGGCAACAGGACTGGCCTATTTCCCTTCCTATGAGATTGTTATGGATGAACTCAGGGATTATCGATTTTACGCGAAAGATTTAGTCCACCCTAATGAAATAGCGATAGACTATATCTGGCAAAAATTCTTAGAATCATGGATCGACCGGGAATGTCATCTAACCATGGAAAAGGTTGATAAAATCCATAAAGGATTATACCATCGCCCCTTTAATGCTGAATCGGAAAACTATAGCAATTTCAAAAAACGTCTGGAGCAAAATATACGGGAATTACAGCAGGAATATCCGTTTATGCAATTTTGATATAATGTCTTTATTTACGGACGAGTTGCTGATCCACAAGAGCTAAACCATCGTCTATAAGATGACCAAAATGAGGATTGTTGTTTTTTACACCTTCCAGATGATCCTGAATCTGGTTGGCGAATTCGAGATCACTATTGGATTTAGCCAATTCATAAAGCTCAACAGATAAGAGCCAGTCGTTAGGATAATTTTCCCGGAGTTCTTTAAAGACCTTATTCCTTGAGATGGTGGTATTGATGCCTTCCCTGAAATGGCGGATCTGTTCATAATAACGTTCCAGCCTGAGATAGGTTTCGGATTTGTTAGGTTTTATAGTACTAGACGATAGCCGGTGTGTGATGAGGTCGAAGCTGCTTAGATCTGCAGGGCCATTAAAGGCAGAAACCACCGAAACCCCAACTGCCATATTGTAGAATCCATGCTCTGGTTTAAAGATGACCTCGTCTTTATAGCTAACTGTACAGTTGTCGAACGTGATCAGAATGATCTCACCTCTTAAGTTCCTTGTGCCGGTAATAATATCGCCTGTAACTTTGATTTTTCCTTCGAATTCAAGGGAGACTTTTTCACCTTCATAGATATTATAGGCTTTGAGATCTCGTGGACTCATATCTTCAATAGCCAGGTTAATGCCTTTAAGTTTCCCGATGGGTGTTCCAAAACCTCCCGGATGATGGCCGGTACTGTGTCCTACCAATTCTTTTTCCCGGTACGATAAGGCGGTAGGACCGTTGGTTTGAATGTAGACCGGTTTACCGTCGTTTTCTATCACCCTGCTAAATATGCCAGAGATCTGAATGCCCGTACTTAGTTCGACCGTACCCAGCTCCCGGGCATGTATTAGTTTTTTAACACCGCTGAGTCCTCCTTTACGCAAGGCCATGGTATTGGCAAATTCTTCAAGTACCTGACTCAAATATGCAAAATCCGGGGTGACAAAAAGCTGGGGTTGAGGTTTAGTGATATCGAAGGAAGTATGTGCTGCCTCGATAGAATAGGATGTTTTTTTTACCTCGTCGGTCATGCACCAGGCACTTTCGCCAATAGACGATAGCAAGCCAGCCCCGTAGATTTTAGGGTCTTCCATTGCTCCGATCAAACCATATTCGACCGTCCACCAGTGCAGGTTTCGAATAAGCGCCATTTCACTGGGTTCTCCCATGTTATCCTGCAAAACTTCGATTTCTTTTTCGGCTTTTTCGATGTCTTCCTGAGGTGTGCCTGGCGCTTCCTTGATTATGGAGAGGTGGCGAACCGCATCGTATAGCTCATAATCTTTCGCGCTTGATATCGCCTTACAACCTATTTCACCAAAACGACGGAGATATTCGGCGTATTCGGGGTTTGCGATAATGGGTGCATGCCCTGCCCCTTCGTGGATGATATCCGGTGCCGGTGTATATTCGATATGCTCCAATTGTCTGATATCGGAAGCAATGACCAGTACGTTATATGCCTGGAATTCCATAAAAGCGGCCGGAGGAATAAATCCATCTACCGCTACCGCTGCCCAGCCAATTTCCTTTAGAATACGATTCATCCCGTACATATTCGGGATATGGTCGATAGAAATTCCAGTTTTATTTAAGCCTTCGGTATAGGATTCATGAGCCACAGTACTGAGGTAGTCCACGTTTTTCCTCATGACGTATCGCCAAACCGCCTGGTCGATGGCCGAATAGTCCTCGTAATCCTGAGGTTTGATGAACTGTTTAAGATGTTCAGGAAGTTTGTCAAGAATGGGATTACTCTCGTAAGACATCGGCCAATTTTTTAGTGTAATAAAGGTACAAAAAAAACTGCCCTGAATTAGCAATTCAGGGCAGGTGGTTCTTAGTTTGAGGCAACCGCATTTGGTGGATATTGCTGCAATATTTCCGACACAAACAGACGGATTTGCTGCTCCTTTTTTTCGATTTTTTTGGATTTATTGAGAGTTCCCGATCCTTTTCCCTGCCACACCAGCTGTTTGCTTTTGGCATCGATCAGATCGATATAAAGCGAGCCCTCTGTGCTGGTGCTTACTGCAGGGCCGTAATAGGCAGGCCCCCAGTAGTAGGGAGAGTAATAGCCCCAGTAGCCCCATCCCCATCCCCATCCCCATCCGTAGGGGTAATTATATACATCGACCTGTTCTCTTTCACGGGTGAAGATGCTGACAAGTATATCCGGGCTCTTAGATTTAATGAATCCTCGCGCACCCATTTCATACTCTATAGCCCGTAGAATTCTCTTTTTATCCAGATCGGAAATCTGTGCCTGGTCTATTCCTGTCTTATAAAAGGCATAACTCTTATAGGTGGTAAAATCTGCCTCCCGGTCATAATCAGAAAGCACTTTCACCGAATTACAGGAAGTAAAGATCAAAGTTGCCAGAACCGGCAGCATTAACCATTTTATTGTTTTCATAACACTTTATTTTTATTGGGTTAGTAAGCCTTTTTAGTATGGAAAAGAGGCACAAATATTATGCCGAAGAGGCCCAATCTAAACCCTAATTTATACGACCATCATACCCATAAGGACAGTGGCGACAATTACTCTCGCAGCAGTATCCTCTTTTAAGATGATACTGGCGGGTAAACACCCTGTAACCTTCTTCGGAAAGATAGTAATCACCATCTTCCAGGGGGATATGCTTTTTCATTGAGCGTAAAGGTAAGATTTTAGCGAATGACATATATGGGACACTCTAAGTTGGTCTAAGGTGGTTGCCGAGGACAGGTTAAAGATATATTCAACAATTCCCGCTGGGCATTTTGGTAGTAAATCATTAATTTTAACAATCTCAACCAATAAAAAGCGTTGTAAAGGCACGATGATTTTAGTGTTCAGACACTTATTTTATAGAAATTATGTGGGCTTGTCCCTCTGGCCCTTTATATTCTTAAAGCATCAGGAACTCAAGAAAGATCAGGTACTGATCAATCATGAAAGGATCCATCTTCAACAGCAAAAAGAACTCCTTATCGTGCCGTTCTATTTGTTTTATATCACCGAGTGGCTGCTGAGATCTATTCTCTATCTGGATTTTTACCGGGCATATCAGAATATCAGTTTCGAACGGGAGGCGTATTTTAATGAAAAGAATCTGAATTATTTAGAACAACGTTCCCCGATGGGGTTTCTCCGATACCTCAGATCACTTAATTCGTAAACGGTGGTCGGGCCAACACAAGCATTGCATCTTCCAATATTCGCTCAAAAGCAATTAAGGGTTCATATTAAACGATTAGACCTCGTTCATTTGCCGGTTGCCGGCAATAAGTTTTTCAAATTAAAATATAACCTTGAAAAGGCTGTTAAGGAAGGTTTTGATACAATACTGACTTTTGGCGGTGCCTTTTCCAATCATATACTGGCTACCGCACTGGCTGGAAAAAAAGCCGGACTAAATACCATAGGGCTGATCAGGGGAGAGGAGCTGGCCGAGATTTGGGTAGACAATCCTACACTCAAGGCAGCTTCCGCAGCTGGAATGAGACTCAGCTTTCTCAGTCGGGAGGATTACAGGAATAAAACCGGGCAGATCTTTATTGATAACCTACAGAAAGAATTCGGCGCATGCTACCTTTTGCCAGAGGGCGGTTCTAACGACCTGGCGGTGCGCGGTTGTGAAGAAATACTTGAAGAAAAGGACACTGAGTATGGGTATGTTTGTTGCCCTGTTGGCACAGGGGGTACCATAGCCGGCCTGATCAATTCCAGTACAGAAGTTCAAAGGGTTTTGGGTTTTGCTTCCCTAAAAGGCCATAATTTCCAAGAAGATATTCGTAAATTTACATCCGGGGAAAATTGGAGAATATTGGGCGACTACCATTTTGGGGGTTATGCCCGGATAAGCGAAGAGCTTATTGCGTTCATCAATAAATTTCCGAACAGAAACCGGAATCCCGCTCGATCCTGTATATACCGGTAAGATGATGTTTGGGCTGTTCGACTTGATAAAAAAAGGGTTTTTTTCACCCGGAACATCGATTCTGATGATCCATACAGGCGGGCTGCAGGGTATAGAAGGGATGAATAAAATGTTGAGAAAGAAAAATATGCCATTGATAGGCTTATGAAAAGATTATTTTTTATGGCCATAACAGCTTTTCTGTTGATAGGCTGTGGTGCCAAGAAACGAACGGCTGTCGCAAAGAAGAAAGAAAAAACCAAGGTTGCAGCCACCCAAAAATTCGAGTTTAAAGACCCAAACCTCTTTCCATTACCAGAAGATGACGGGAAATTTGCCAGTTTTCCTATTCGCTCAATCGAGGACTATATCGATACATTTTCTGAAATTGCTAAGGCCGAGATGGTGGCTTAT
>CBDBUX010000006.1:0-160584 GCA_965212205.1 Flavobacteriaceae bacterium | reverse complement strand
AGATTTCAGACCTGGAGGGGACCATCATCAATGAAGATGAACTCGGTTTTCATTGGGAGGAGAATTACGAGCACGGTGGTAATTCAGTGAAAATGAGTAAAATCACCCAACCGGCGGAAAGCTTTTACGGAATGGGTGATAAGGCAACCCACTCTAACCTTAAAGGCAAAAGGGTAAGGAACTGGGTGACCGATCAATATGCATACGTGAAGGATCAGGATCCTCTCTATAAGGCTATCCCTTTTTATATTGGACTTCACAATGATGTGGCCTATGGGATATTCTTCGATAATACCTTTATGACCCACTTCGATTTCTCACATGAAAAAAGGAATGTAACCAGTTTTTGGGCCGATGGGGGAGAGATGAATTATTATTTCTTCTACGGCCCCAAAATGTCGCAGGTGGTAAAAGCCTATACAGATTTAACGGGTACGCCCGAATTACCTCCTTTATGGGCGCTGGGTTTTCACCAGTCTAAATGGAGTTACTTCCCCGAAAAGAGGGTTAAGGAAATCGCTTCCACATTCCGGAAGTTAAAGATCCCTTGCGACGCTATTTATCTCGACATCGATTATATGGATGGTTTTCGCTGTTTCACCTGGGATAAAAACAAGTTTCCTGATCCAAAAGGAATGATCGATGATTTGTACGAAGATGGTTTTAAAACTGTGGCCATGATCGATCCGGGCATTAAAGTAGACCGCGACTATTGGGTATATAAAGAGGCCCTTGAAAACGATTATTTCTGTAAGCGTGGCGACGGACCCCTGATGCGAGGCAAGGTTTGGCCGGGAGAATGTAGTTTCCCTGATTTCACGAATCCAAAAGTGCGTAAATGGTGGTCGGAATTGTATAAGGAAATGATGGCCGAGATTGGCGTTCATGCCGTTTGGAATGACATGAACGAACCTGCTGTAATGGAAGTTCCGTCGAAAACTGCCCCGCTCGATACCCGTCACGACTATGATGGTCATCCCTGCAGTCATCGCAAAGCGCATAATATTTATGGCACCCAAATGGTAAGAGCTACATATGAAGGAGTGAAGAAATATGTATTTCCTAAACGCCCGTTTGTTATCACCCGGGCCGCCTACGCAGGAGCGCAAAGGTTTTGCTCTACCTGGACGGGCGACAATATTGCCAGCTGGGAGCATCTATGGATCGCAAATGTTCAGGTACAGCGTATGTGCCTCAGCGGTATGTCGTTCGTAGGGTCAGACATCGGTGGTTTTGCAGAACAACCCAGCGGGGAATTATTTGCCCGATGGGTCCAGCTGGGCGTATTCCATCCGTTTTTCAGAGTACACTCCAGCGGGGATCACGGTGATCAGGAACCTTGGTCTTTTGATTCGGAGGTAACAGACATTGTTCGGAAGTTTATTGAGCTCAGATATCAATTGCTACCCTATCTCTATACTATGTTCTGGAAATATTCCAGAGATAGGAGCCCAATATTAAAATCATTGGCTTATTACGACCAGGAAGACCACCAGACCCACTTCCGGACAGATGAGTTTATCTTCGGGGAACACATACTGGTATGCCCGGTTCAGGAACCCAATGCAAAAGGAAGGCGTATGTATCTCCCAAGAGGAAAATGGCACAACTTTTGGTCTGGTGAATTGGTGGAGGGCGGTACCGAAAAATGGGTGGTAGCCGATTTAGATAAGATCCCAATCTTTATCAAAGAAGGAGCAATTATTCCAAAATACCCTGTACAACAGTATGTTGGGGAGAAGAAAATCGACACATTAAACCTTGATGCATATTACAAAGAAGGTATCGAAAATTCTACTCTGTATGAAGATGAACAGGAAGGTTTCGATTATACCAAAGGGATATACAGCCTCAGGAATTATAAGCTCAATGGTAAGAAAAATGAACTTATCATTCAGCAATTCAAAGATGGATCGTTTATCACCGATTATGAAAAGATAAAGATTAACCTGATTGGATTACCTTTCAAAATAAAAGAGATCGAAGTGGACAATGAGAAAATCTCACTTAAAGAAGCAGGGCTGAATGGCAATAATTCCATCGAGATCGATAAGAACTTTACTGAACTCCACATTATGGGTAAGTGATAAAATTTTGTATTTTGATCGGATAAATTTTAGAAAATGAAAAAATGTCTTTTAATAATATTGATTTTTTTAGGTGTTACCGCCTGTAAGGTGAATCCGTTTACCGGCCAGAAGACATTAAATTTTTATCCGAACAGCCAGATATTTCCGATGGCCTTCTCGCAGTACGACCAGTTTCTTACGGAAAATAATGTCATTGAAGATTCCGACGAGGCCAGAATGATTACCAGGGTAGGACAACGGATATCTTCTGCTGCGGAACGCTGGCTCAATGCCAATGGTTATGCAGGATACTTAAAAGACTACCGATGGGACTATAAGCTGGTAAAAGACACCTTGGCAAATGCATGGTGTATGCCCGGGGGAAAGATTGTTTTTTATACAGGCATATTACCTATTGCCCAGTCTGAAACCGGTGTTGCAGTGGTCATGGGACATGAAGTAGCACATGCCCTGGCAGATCATGGAGCTCAGCGTATGAGTGCCGGTACACTCCAGCAACTTGGTGCCGTTGCTGGCAATGTAGCGATCAATGATCCAAGGGCGAGGGACACCTTCAATATGGCGTATGGATTGGGTTCTTCTGTTGGACTTATGCTACCTTTTAGCCGAAGTCATGAGACCGAAGCAGACAGAATTGGACTGCAAATTATGGCTATCGCAGGATATAATCCGGAAGAAGCTCCGGAGCTATGGAGACGTATGAAGGCAAATGCAGGCGGGCAAGCACCTCCCGAGTTTCTCAGCACCCACCCTTCAAGTGATACACGTATTGCCAATCTCACCCAGTGGATACCACAGGCCAAAGAGGAGGCGCGCAAATACGGAGTAACAAGTTTTAAATAAATAACATTAAGTCCTTACCGACTTTTGGAATGTGTATCTTAAAAGCTGTTCCCTGATGAACAGCTTTTGTTCTTATGGCTATACGAATCCCTATTAAAGGAAGTAAAAAACTGCTCAATGCCTGGGCCTTTTACGACTGGGCTAATTCTGTTTATAGTCTGGTTATCGCTTCGGCCGTTTTTCCAATCTTTTATGGCGCGCTTTTCAGGGCTGCAGACATAGAGAAAATTGCAGTTTTTGGTGGCGAAATAGCCAGGGCTCCATTGATCAGTTATGTAACTTCTTCTGCTTTTTTGTTTATCGCCCTTATCACCCCGCTTATTTCTGGTATTGCCGATTACCTCGGAAACAAAAAGGTTTTTATGCAGTTCTTCTGCTACCTCGGTGCAGTTTCATGTATAGGGCTTTATTGGTTTTCCCTCGAGAATATTTATCTCGGACTTACTTTTTATTTTTTTGGCCTTGTGGGGTTTTGGGTGAGTTTTGCAATCAGTAATTCCTATCTCCCCGATATTGCATTTCCCGAGCAACAAGACCGGATAAGTGCAAAGGGGTATTCCATGGGTTATTTGGGAAGCGTCTTGCTACTTGTTTTCAATTTGTTGATGGTCATGTATCCTGATATTTTCGGAATCACAGGAGATGAATTTGAAGGGGCTGAAATGAAAGCGATGAAACTATCTTTTGTATCTGTTGGTATATGGTGGATACTTTTTAGTCAGTACACCTTCTTCCATTTACCGAAAGGGAACAGGCGTGAAGGAAAGCGACAAAAGGTTATCCTCAATGGCTTTAGGGAATTAAAAGGGGTCTGGCGCCAGATGGGCAATGAAATCCAACTTAAAAGATTCCTGATTGCGTTTTTTATCTATAGTATGGCCGTTCAGACGGTGATGCTGATTGCCACTTACTTTGGAGAGGAGGAAATAGATTGGGGATCCGATAATCAACGGACACTCGGATTGATCACAAGTATTCTGGTCATTCAGCTTGTGGCGATAATTGGTGCTACACTAACGGCCAGAGCTTCTGAGGTTTTCGGGAATATTAGAACATTGATCGTAATAAATGTGTTATGGATTGGCATTTGTATCTATGCTTATTTTTTGGTTTCCCCCATGGAGTTCTATATAGCCGCCGCATTCGTTGGATTGGTCATGGGTGGGATCCAGGCCCTCTCCAGATCTACCTATTCAAAGTTCTTACCTCAAACGATCGATACAACTTCATTTTTCAGCTTTTATGATGTGTCGGAAAAAATTGGGATAGTAATCGGTACTTTTCTATATGGCCTGGTGGCTCAACTTACAGGAAGTATGCGCAATGCGGCAATTTTCCTTGGTTTGTTTTTCCTGTGCGGAGCGATCTTATTGACCCGTGTACATAAAAAAACCCGGAATAAGAATTCCGGGCTACCTTAGCGATTTGTTTTTTGATCTGTTTTTTTACCCCTTGGATATTTCTCCTGATCCGGAGGCCTTGCTATCTATTTTTGTTGGATTCCCTCTATATTCAATATCTCCTGAACCCGAAACCCTGGCATAGAGCATCTCCTTTGCAGTAACCTTTACATCTGCAGATCCAGAGATCGTAGCCTCTACGGTATTGGCACTCAGATCGAAGGCTTTTACGTCTCCTGAACCCGAAACTTTGACCACGAAATTGCCTGCACTTCCGCTGAGATCTACATCGCCCGAACCAGAAAGTGATGCAACTACCTCATCAGCTTCCACTTTTATGCTTACATCGCCAGATCCTGATAATTTGGTTTCAAAAGAATCGGCCTTCAGTACAGTCTTTGAGACAACATCACCTGAACCTGAAAGGGAAACAGAAGATATACTCTCCACAGGTACTGTTACTAAAATACCACCATCACTACCCCAGGATGAAGGTTTTAGATTGACACCTTTTTTAACTTTAATAACAAGTTTGTCGTCTTTTACCTCAGTTTTAATGTACTCCAAAAGGTTTTCCTCACCTCTAATTTTAAGGCTTCCTTCGTCACCGTCTACAAGTTCAACATCGAACCATCCGGCTACTGCAACCTGATTATAATCGGCGGTAGACCTTTCGATAGTGACGACCTTCCCATTGCCTTTTACTTTTTTCCATTGGGCGCTTACCATTGTCAATGCAGTAAGGGCTAGCGTTAGTGTTATGATTTTTTTCATGATATAGTTTATTCGTTTAAATTTTTAGTTTTTGAAAAAGGTAATACTTCCATAATCTGAGGTGATATTCACGTTATTACCGCTATTTTCAGTTCTGTAATAACCTTTATAATAACGTTCGTTGGAGCGTTCTTTGCTGATGTTGACTTCAAAATCTTCCTTGCCCTTAACTCCGGCGTATTCTGTGGTGATTTCAAAATCAAAGCTGTAATTCGCGTCGTAGCCTATCTTTATTCCGGTATAATCGGTTCTGATATTGATACTGCCGGCATCCTCTGCCATCCTGTCGATATGGACTGAACCATAATCTGCATTAATATCTACATTGCCGTGAATTGTTCCCAGCTGTACTTTTATATAATCACCGTTTCCCTGGATGTTTTCGGCTTCACCTACTTCTAAATTACCATAATCGGTAGAATAATCAAGATTCTGCATCTGGTTGATGGTACTATTTGTATAATCGGCATGTAAAACCAGGTCTCCTGCTTTTTCAATGGTAAAACCGGAATAATCGGCATTTATTTCTGCACTGTTTACGTAACCAAAATTAGATTTAGAGGTATAGTCAAAATTTAATTCATTATTCCTGCCCCTTAGTTCGCCGATATCGAGCCTGCCGTAGTCACAGCTAATCTTGGCATGACCATCAATACGGTCCAGGCTTATATTACCATAATCGTTGTTAATATGAACACTGTTCTTCACCGGGAGTTTAATGGTATAGTTCACCTGTACGTTTATATTGTTTTTACGTCCCCAGTTCCATCCCCAGCTGTTTCCTTTTTTACTGAACAGGGTTTTGGCCGATACCATAGTATTAGTGGCTTCGAATTCAACGTTGATATCATCTAAACGCTGTTGGACCTTCTCCTCGTTGTTCCCGTTAGTTTTTATGTGGACCTCTATTTCCACTCTGTTCTGATCCCAGGAGGTCATGGTGATATTGCCATAACTGTTTCTTACTTTCAGTAAGGCACTTGCCTCCACGTTGAATTCTTTCTTGATCGTTTTTTCCTTTGTATGCTTGCCTTTTAGTTGCCCTCCACCGGCCATAAGAACTGTGGGGGATGCCAGAAGCGCTACTATGAAATATTTAAATAGTATAGTTCTCATCATTGTATGATTTTACGTTTTTGATTGTGTTTATCTGACTCATCACCTCTTCCAAAAGGGCTATCCTTGTCTGAAAGTTGGTAATCATGGCACTTAATATCAATTTACTGTCGCCACCTTCCAGTAAATCGCTCTCGAGTTGTTTATAATTTTCTTCTAGTTTCTCTAATTGCATCAATGCGTCATCGATAATTTTCCTCGTTTCCGGACTGCTCTGTTCCTCCAGTTCACGGACTTGTTCTTCAATGAGATTGGCAAAATAAAAATGTGTTTGTGAGGCCTCAGGGGATATCTCGGCTACCTGTTCTTCTATAGAAGATTCGTTCCCGAAATAACCTATGCCAAAACTAACCAGCAGGGCGATGCTTGCCGCAATCGAAAGCGGTTTCCACCAATTCCTTTTATTTGGGTTCAGTGTTACCACACCTTTAGACCGATTCAGTTTCTCCTGGAAACGTTCCCGATGTCCTTCGCTAGGCTCGGCTATATCAAAGGATCCTTGCAGCTTGTTGAATAATTCGTCTATATTTTCGTTTTTATAACTCATAATCAAGCAGTTATCATTTTTTTTCTTAAACTTTCCTTGGCTCTCGAAATCATGGTTCTACAGTTCGCATAACTGATATCCATAATCTCACTGATCTCTTCATAATCGTAACCTTCAATAAGATGTAAGGTCAAAGAAACTCTGTAATTGTCTTTTAGCTGGCTCATGGTTTCCATCACTTTTTGAGCCTTTCGCTTTGTACTCTCATGATCCGAAACAATCCCATCATTATCTTCGACCTTGTATAATTTATCCTCAATTGATGTCTCATTTCTCTGTTGTTGCTTTCTATAGTGGTAAATACTATTATTGATCACTATTCGCTTTAACCATGCTCCGAAGGTGACTTCGCCTTTAAATGTATTCAGTTTGGTAAATGCTTTTAAAAACGATTCCTGCATTATATCTTCGGCTTCTGCGCTATCCTTAACGATCCTTACGGAGATGTTGTACATTGCTTTGTAATACCGGTTGTACACTTCCATCTGGGCGCTTTGCCTACCTTCCAGACACCTTTCTAAAAGGGTGTTTATATTTTCACTATTTCGGCTCAAAAGTAAATGCTTTGTCTTATAGATGATCCAATATATTGATTGTTACAGTTTTTTTGAAAATAAATTTAGTTGGCATAAGAATTGCGCTATCGAGGTAAAGAAAAGCGCCTGAAATACACTGCAACTCTTATTTCCAGTATTTTATGGCGGAATCAAAAATGAATTTACGTTTACATTCAGTCTGTAGATGACAGAATGACCGATTATAATGATATGGGAGAATTTAAAGTTTCAAATTTTGACAATATGTCGTTACAGGGAATTGAGGAAGATTCCGAATTAATTCCCTTGCTTACACCGGAAGACGAGGAGGAAATGAACAATGAAACGCTTCCGCAAACCTTGCCGATATTACCACTTAGAAATACTGTTCTTTTCCCCGGGGTAGTTATACCTATTACTGCCGGAAGGGATACCTCTATAAATCTTATAAAGGATGCGAACAAGGGGTCTAAAGTGATCGGGTAGTGGCACAAAAGGATGAAGAGACTGAAAATCCTGGAATTAAGGATATACACAGACTTGGCACCGTAGCCCGAATACTAAGGGTTCTGAAAATGCCCGATGGTAATACTACGGTAATCCTGCAAGGGAAAAAGCGCTTTGAAATTTCGGAAATGCTTACCGAGCAGCCCTATATGACCGCCGTAGTGAGAGAAGCAGAGGAAATAAGACCCTTTACAGATGACAAAGAGTTTTTAGCTATCATTGAAGGTATCAGGGAATTAGCCCTGAAGATCATCAAGGAGAATCCGAACCTGCCTTCTGAGGCCTCGTTTGCTATTAAAAACATTCAGAGCAATTCCTTCCTGATCAATTTTGTCTCCTCGAACCTGAATCTGGATGTAAATGAGAAACAGGAATTGCTGGCCATTGGAGATCTACAGGAAAGAGCGCTTACCACCTTAAAATATATGAATGTCGAATACCAGAAGTTAGAGCTTCAAAAAGATATTCAATCAAAGGTAAGGAGCGATCTGGATCAGCAACAGCGAGAATATTTCCTGCATCAGCAGATGAAAACTATCCAGGAGGAACTTGGGGGTGTTTCCTACGACGAGGAAATTCAGGAAATGCAAGTGAAAGCAAAAAAGAAGAAGTGGAGCGAGAATGTTGAAGAGCATTTTAACAAGGAACTGGCTAAAATGCAACGCATGAATCCACAGGTAGCCGAATATTCTATTCAGCGAAATTATCTGGATCTCTATCTCGACCTTCCCTGGGACGAATTCAGCAAAGATCAATTCGATCTTAAACGCGCTCAGCGCATTTTAGATCGGGATCATTACGGTTTGGAAGATGTAAAAAGAAGGATCATAGAATACCTGGCAGTGCTAAAGCTCAGAGGTGATATGAAATCGCCCATCCTTTGCCTTTTTGGACCTCCTGGAGTAGGGAAAACCTCTTTGGGTAAGTCTGTTGCTGAGGCTTTGGGTAGAGAATATGTAAGAATGTCGCTGGGTGGTATGAGAGATGAAGCGGAAATTCGCGGACACAGGAAGACTTATATTGGGGCCATGCCCGGGCGTATTTTACAGAGTATTAAAAAGGCGGGCACATCAAATCCGGTTTTTATTCTCGATGAAATCGATAAGTTATCGAGTTCCTATCAGGGCGATCCGTCTTCAGCCATGTTAGAAGTGCTGGATCCGGAGCAAAACAGTGAATTTCACGACAATTTCCTTGAACTGGGCTATGATCTTTCCAAGGTGATGTTCATCGCCACGGCAAACAATCTTTCTTCTATACAACCGGCCTTAAGAGATAGGATGGAGATTATTAATGTAACCGGTTACACTATTGAGGAAAAAGTGGAGATCGGTAAACGGCATTTGCTTCCTAAACAACTCAAGGAGCACGGCTTAACCTCCAAAGACCTGAAAATAGGTAAACGCCAGCTCGAAAAGATCGTTGAGGGCTATACCCGTGAATCGGGGGTCCGCGGATTGGAAAAACAGCTTGCCAAAATGGTACGGTATGCC
The DNA here is from genome assembly GCA_965212205.1 of Flavobacteriaceae bacterium. GTDB lineage: Bacteria > Bacteroidota > Bacteroidia > Flavobacteriales > Flavobacteriaceae > JAHEJJ01. The sequence goes on along the minus strand of CBDBUX010000006.1, from coordinate 151,278 downwards.
GCAAAATCTATTGCGGTGGAAGAAGAGTACAACATTACGGTGAGCAACGAAGACATCGAAAAAGTATTAGGACCTGCACGACTCGAAAGGGATAAATATGAAAATAATCAGGTGGCCGGTGTGGTTACAGGTTTAGCCTGGACCAGTGTTGGAGGTGATATCCTGTTTATAGAATCTATTCTTTCCAGGGGAAAGGGAAGTCTGAATATAACCGGGAACCTGGGTAAGGTAATGAAGGAATCGGCTACAATTGCACTGGAATATATAAAGTCCAATGCCGATCGTTTTGAAATAGACCCGCTTATTTTCGATCGCTATAATGTTCATATCCATGTTCCGGAAGGGGCAACTCCTAAGGATGGCCCAAGTGCCGGGATCGCCATGCTTACCTCGCTGGTATCGCTCTTTACTCAACGGAAAGTGAAGAAAAGTTTGGCCATGACAGGAGAGATAACCTTAAGAGGTAAAGTATTGCCCGTTGGCGGGATCAAGGAAAAAATCCTTGCTGCAAAAAGGGCCCGTATTAAGGAGATCATTCTCTGTAAGGATAATGAGAAGGATATTTTGGATATAAAACCGGAATATCTGAAAGGACTTACCTTCCATTATGTTACGGAAATGGCTGAGGTAATTGAAAAGGCTATTACTGACCAAAAGGTTCGCAATGCCAAAAAGTTATAGCTAATTTGCTTTTTAGTTCGTAATCCGTTGATCAACTTTAATAGATGGTAGCTTTAAACAGAATCGTTCTATTCTGCTTATTTTTATAGTATGACGAAGATTACAATTGCTATTGACGGGTTCTCATCTACCGGTAAGAGCACTGTTGCCCGCCAACTGGCTAACGCACTGGAGTATATTTATGTTGACAGCGGTGCAATGTACAGGGCCGTAACTTTGTATGCTATTCACAATGATCTCTTCGATGAAGAGGATCCCGAACTGAAATCTTTAGTAGCACATTTACCGGAAATCCAACTCAACTTTGTTTTCGATCCCCGTCTCGGGTACTCTGAAATTCATATGAATGGCGAAAATGTTGAAAAGGAAATCAGAAGTATGGAGGTTTCTGAACGAGTGAGCAAGGTGGCGGTGATACGCGAAATACGTGAAAAACTGGTGGAATTACAGCGTGGTATGGGTAAGGATAAAGGAATTGTGATGGACGGTCGGGATATCGGAACCGTAGTCTTCCCGGATGCGGAGTTGAAAATATTTCTTACGGCCAGTCCCGATGTAAGAGCAAGACGCAGGTTCGATGAACTCCAGGGCAGGGGTGAGCAGGTGGTTTATGAGCAGGTGTTGAAAAATATTCGTGAGCGCGACTATATTGATTCGCATAGAGAGTTTTCACCTCTAAAAAAGGCAGAAGACGCTGTTGAAATTGATAATAGTGAAATAAATCTGGAGCAGCAATTAGAAAAAGTTTTGCGTCTGGCGAAGGATACCATAAAACAGAGCTTATAAAAAAGAGCGCAAAAATGCGCTCTTTTTCTACTTTGGATTTAAAATTTACTCCTGTATTCGGATCAGAGGTTAGGGATCACCAATTCCTGATCGGGATGAATAAGATCTGGATTTTTAAGAATATTCTGGTTGGCCGCAAAGATTTCTTTGTACTTCATCGCATCACCGTAATAATGCTTGGCAATCTTGCTCAGAGATTCCCCGCTTTTAACAGTATGCCTGTGATAAACAGAATCATCGGCCACAGTAATATTGGCCTTGATGTCTGAAGGACTGGAGCCGCCAATTTCTTTGATCTTATCCCACATTATATCTTTTTCGTACTGAGTTTTAGCTTCTCCCTTAACTTTTAGGATGCCATTTTCTTCCCGTACATCACCACCCTGAATACCCAGAGATTCCCCTAATTCCAGTAAGGCTTGATACTTTGATTTTACGCTCATGAATTTTGTATTTAATGGTTAATATTTAAGCCCTCAAGATAATGAATATCGGACTTTTTTGGTGCGAATTCGATCATTTTTTACAAACTATGAGAAGCATCTGGTAATAAGGTTGTTAAAACGAACTTTAAATTGTACTTTTGCACACCTTTTTGACAAATTTTCAAGAGGAAAAGGAGATAGAAAAAAGCATAACATCTTCTGCGGCGATTGTTTAACTCTTGTAGAACCGTAGAATACAAATTAATATCAGCAAATGGCTGAAGAAAAAACAACACCGGAAGTAGAGGAAACTGCTGAGGTGGCAACTGAAAAGAAAGAAACTCCCAAACAAAACCCTGAAGAGTTTTTAAAGAATTTCGACTGGCAGAAATACGAAGAAGGTATTGAAACCATAGCAGATTCAAAACTCGAGGAATTTGAGAAACTCGTAGCCGAAAATTTTGTCGACACAGCCGATGAGGAAGTTGTGGAAGGTATGGTTACCCATCTTACAGACAGGGAGGCAATAATAGATATCAATGCGAAATCTGAAGGTGTTATCTCACTCAATGAGTTTCGCTATAATCCGGGTCTTAAAGTAGGGGATAAGGTTGAGGTATTGATCGACATCCGTGAAGACAAGAGCGGACAACTTGTGCTTTCTCACCGTAAGGCCCGTACCATTAAGGCATGGGATCGTGTAAATGCAGCACATGATAAAGAAGAAGTAGTTACAGGATTTGTTAAGTGTCGTACCAAAGGAGGTATGATCGTCGATGTCTTTGGTATTGAAGCATTTCTGCCAGGTTCTCAGATTGATGTGAAACCGATCAGGGATTATGATCAGTATGTAGGGAAGACTATGGAATTCAAGGTGGTTAAAATAAACCATGAATTTAAAAATGTAGTAGTCTCGCACAAAGCGCTTATCGAAGCGGATATTGAAGAGCAGAAAAGAGAAATCATCAGTCAGCTCGAAAAAGGACAGGTACTTGAAGGAGTCGTTAAGAATATTACTTCCTATGGGGTCTTTATCGACCTAGGTGGTGTAGACGGACTTATTCACATTACCGACCTTTCCTGGAGCAGGATTAATCATCCGAACGAGGTGGTTGAACTCGATGAGAAACTCAATGTGGTTATCCTCGATTTCGATGACAATAAATCAAGGATACAATTAGGTCTTAAACAACTTGAAAAGCACCCATGGGATGCCCTGGGCGATGAGATTAAGATTGGCGATAAGGTAAAAGGAAAAGTTGTAGTCATTGCAGATTACGGCGCCTTCCTTGAAGTTGCTGAAGGTGTGGAAGGACTTATTCATGTTTCTGAAATGTCCTGGTCAACGCATCTGCGTTCTGCACAGGATTTTGTGAAAGTAGGAGACGAACTGGAAGCAGTGGTTCTAACGCTAGACCGTGAGGATCGTAAAATGTCACTCGGACTGAAACAACTTACTCCTGATCCATGGACTGATATCACCACAAAATATCCTGTAGGTTCCAAACACAAAGGAATAGTAAGGAATTTTACCAATTTTGGTGTATTTGTGGAATTGGAGGAAGGAATAGATGGTCTTATTTATATTTCTGACCTGAGCTGGACTAAAAAGATCAAGCATCCATCTGAATTTGTGACAGTAGGTGATACTCTGGAGGTTGAAGTTCTGGAACTGGATGTTGAAGGCCGTAAATTGAGCCTGGGTCATAAACAGACTACCGAAAATCCTTGGGATAAGTACGAAAAAGAATTTGCACTGGGCACTGTACATAAAGCCTCCATCACCGATGTAGTCGACAAAGGTGCTGTTATCGCTTTTAACGGTGATATCACCGCATTTGTTCCGCAACGTCATATGGAGAAGGAAGATGGTAAAAAACTTGGAAAAGGCGAAGAGGCCGAATTCAAGATCATTGAATTCAACAAGGAATTTAAAAGAGTAGTGGCCAGCCATACAGCGATCTTCCGTGAGGAGGAACAGCGAAATGTAAAAGCAGCTAAGAAAAAAGCTGCTGCTGCAGCAGATGAGGCAAAACCCACACTGGGTGATGCCAATGAGCAGCTCCAGGCCCTGAAAGAGAAAATGGAAGCGGAGAAAAAGAAGAAATAGATCTTTCCAATTTCATTTATAGAATTAAAACCCCGATTGAGAGATCGGGGTTTTTTGATGCTTGTAGTTTGAAATTAGCCCTCTTGGAACTTTCACCTTTCACCTTCCTAGCCTAAGAAGCTTCGCGCTTCAGGGTCTTACAGACAAAGGCGATATTACTGTTTTATTATTAGATGATGTGAGTTATTTGGGTTAATAACCACCGCACCAAGGCATGGCGTTAGCGTGGCGGAACCTCGTAGCGGTATGAGAGAGAATTACTTCAATTTGTACAATATTTCTTACGATACGTACAATATTCCCAATACAATCACTTGATAATTCGTAACTTATTTTAGGAAGAATATCCTATAAGCAAACATTGGGTTTGTCTTAAGTATAAAATGTCCGTAGTGACGAAAAAATAGTATTAAAACCTAATTATGAAACAAAAGAGAATTGTTCTGGGCTTAATTCCCTTATTATTAATTATGATGATGAATTGCGAAGATAAACCGAAGTATCCGAGCGAGCTCGATCGCTTAGTACCAGGTGCATCCCTTGTATTTAAGGGTAAGGTAGTGCTTTTAAATACCAGTACAACAGATGAGGACGATATTTCGGACAAAGGCGTAGTGGTAGTAGAACAGATGATAAAAACGCCTGAAAATTTTCCAGATTTGACGGGAGATCAGATTACAGTTCGTTTTTTGGAAATCAATGGCCTTGAAGTAGGAGAGAAGCGTATGTTTTTTACAGAACCCTATTGGATTGGAGAATCCTTAGGTGTGGCCGAAATAGGATCGGTACTCCAGGATGACGAGCTGTATATCGATAAAAATATTACAAATTACATCGCCATGGCAACAGATCATCAGGAGGATCAATCTCTAAAAGAACTATTAAAAGAATCTGAATTGGTAGTTTCAGGACAGGTTACTACGATACGTAAGCCCGAGGCGGAAAATATACCTGGAACCGAGCATGACCCTGAATGGCGTATTGCTGAGATCACTGTAGATGAAACTTTAAAAGGACAGAAGTCCTCGGAGTCTTTGTCAATTCTATTTGCTTCAGGTAAAGACGTTATGTATTTCCAATCACCCAAATTCAAAGAAGGTGATGAAGGAATTTTTATTGTTCAGAGGGCAGCTCCTGATATTGAGAAAAATTACAGCAGTCCGTATATGATCCTAAATCCTTCCTGCTTTATATCTGGAAAGGAAGAAAGTAGCCGTATCAGATCCCTCATCGAATAGCACTATAACACATAATCACTTTTATCATGAAAATCAATCATTGGATTATCATATTTCTATTACTTACTACAAGTATCACAAGCTTCTCGCAGGGGTTAACGGGTTACAGGTTCAATGTGGTGAATATGATCCCGAATGCTCAAAGCAACGAAACAACTTTTGATTCCGAAACCAATATCGCGGTAGATCCCTCCAATACTTCGAATATAATCGGCTCTGCCTTTACGCGAAATCCTACAAGTACAGCCACCGCCCCTATTTATGTGTCCTCCGATGGTGGTAATACCTGGGCACTAAACAATATTGTCCCGAGTGGAAATGGTATGACTGGTGATATCACCTTGGCATATGGTTCCACCGGCGGAACACTCTATAGTGGTATCCTAAGAGGTGGAAGTGGTCTGAGAATTATGATGTTGCGATCGGCCAACCCCGGTGGCGCAGCTACTATGACGACCTTAGCCGACAGGAATGCTATTCAGGGAGATCAGCCCTATGTCAATGCCACCACAGTAGACGATGCTGGGGGCAATGCGCGTGACCGGATTTTTTCCGGGGATAACCTTTTTGGGAACCGGCTTGCCCTTGGGGGTACCGGTCGTACCGCTGAAGTAATGGTATCCAATGATGCCAGGGCGACTACATTTGCAGGCTTTAATAATATTATCGTAGAAGCGAGGAATACAGCCCAACAGGATATGCCGGCCACTAGGACTGCTATTCACGATTCTGGAGTAGTCTACGCCATTTTTTATAGTTGGCAGAGCGGAGCATCTTCACCTTTTTCTTGTGACGTTGTTGTGGTGCGTGATGATAATTTCGCCACAGGTACGGCTCCATTTACCGCCTTAGCAGATGCGACTGATTCCCAGGCTGGTCAGCGCGTGGTAACCGGGAGGGCCGTACCAGCATTTGGCGTCTCGCTAGGAAATAATAGATTGGTAGCTTCCAATCTGTCAATTGCCGTTGACCCCAATAACGCTGCAACTGTATATATAGCCTGGTGCGATCGGGTTGGGACAAACGATTATACATTGCATATAAGAAGAAGTACTGATAGTGGGCAAAACTGGGGCACTTCAGACTTGCTCACTATTACCAACGCAACTAATCCGGCGATTGCCATTACAAATTCCGGCAGAGTGGGAATAATGTATCAACAGCTTATAGGAACGGGCTCCGCTACTACTTGGCAGACACATTTTAGGTCTGCTCCACTTGCAGGAAGTTTATTTACGGATGATATTCTATCTACCTTCCTGGATAGCGATTTAAGCAGTTCTTCGATAAGTCCTTCCCTGGGTGATTATTTGGATATGCAAGCCGTAGGTAATACATTTTATGGTGTTTTTCCGGCAAGTAACAGGCCTGTAATGGCCAATTTTCCTAAATCGGTCACCTATCAACGAAATGCCAATTTTACCACGAACCAATTACGAAACGCCACGAATTCAGCAAACGTTTCGGTTTCAGTGGATCCCTTTTTCTTTAGAATCTCACCACGCTTTATCATAAATCTTTGTGATAGGTTTCCAGATCTATGTTTAGCCATATTAGATCCACCGATTCTAAGACTACCTCCTTATCCCTGCCTTACATGTCCGCCTGAAATATGTCTGAGATGTCCACCATGGCCTTGTTTGAGTTGTCCGCCATTTGAGTTTCCCTTTGAGGAGATTTATAAATTAACTTTTAAAGATTCACGACCTCAAACCATATTGGAAATTCCTTATTTTCATTTGTATTTAGACGGATTTAATCCAGAGGAGTACAATATACGCCTCGCCTCGGAAGATGGGGTTAAGATCAAGCAACGATTAAGCAAAACTAAAATGGGCTATGTACTGAGCTTTAAGACTTCAAGCAGACATTTCAATCCTAAGGAAGGGCTAAAAGACCTTAAACTTCTTATGGTGCCCATGAGCGAAGAAGCTGCCAAAAAGAAAGCCGAGTTTTCATTTCGACTTGAGGTAAGTGACTACCAATTTAAGGAGCATATGGCCCATAGGAATATGAAATGAAAATTTAGAATTAGATAGCTCTTCGAATAGAAACCAGGCTTCAGCAAGATTGCGCTTGGTGATGGTATAGATAAGTTAAATTGTAGCGCGAAGTCTTAAACTTCGCGCTTTTTTTGCAGTGACTTTCACCCCAAAGAAGCTTCGCTCTTCATGGTCTTCGACTTCCCCGCCTTCGCTAAAGCTTCGGACGGGCGCGCAACTTTCACCTTTCACCTTTCACCTTTCAACTTCCAACACCCAACACCCAACACCCAACACCCAACACCTCATACCCTGCACTCTTCACTTTCAACTTTCAACTTTTCACTTTCCATTATTAATTATTCCCTATTTTTGCTTAATAAGCGCTGGCCTTTACATCTATGAGTCAAAAAGTACTGCTGACTTCCAAGGAAATAAACATCATACTGCACAGACTGGCCTGTCAACTATTGGAGAATCACCTCGATTTTAAGAATACTGCCCTTATAGGACTACAACCCCGTGGGATCTATGTCGCCCAGCGGCTTGCCAATATCCTGCAACAGGAATATGGGGTAAACGACATCGAGTTGGGTTTTTTGGATATCACCTTTTATCGAGATGATTTTCGAAGAGGAGAGAAGCCGTTAACCGCTTCCACCACGGAGATCGAATTTATCGTAGAAGGTAAAAACGTAGTCCTGATCGACGATGTGCTATATACAGGACGGAGCATCAGGGCCGCCTTGACCGCCATCCAGTCTTTTGGGCGACCTAATGAAATAGAACTGCTGACATTGATAGACAGGCGTTTTAGCCGCCACTTACCGATTCAACCAAACTACAGGGGCAGGCAGGTAGATGCGATCAACGAGGAAAAGGTTAAGGTGATATGGGCCGAGCATGAAGGTGAAGACATTATTTATTTGGTAAATCGATGAGGCTATGAGCGAACTGAGTGTGAATCACTTACTGGGTATTAAATATCTCAATGAAAAGGATATCCATCTCATATTCGAAACCGCCGATCATTTTAAGGAAGTCATTAACCGTTCTATTAAAAAAGTACCCTCGCTTCGCGATATCACCATTGCCAATATATTTTTCGAGAGTAGTACGCGTACAAAACTTTCCTTTGAACTGGCCGAAAAAAGACTTTCTGCAGACGTGATCAATTTTTCTGCGGCGCAATCGTCTGTGAAAAAAGGAGAAACGCTAATCGACACTGTGAACAATATCCTTTCGATGAAGGTCGATATGGTAGTGATGCGACACCCAAATCCAGGAGCCGGCATTTTCCTTTCCAGACATGTGAATGCCTCCATTATCAATGCAGGCGACGGGGCTCATGAACATCCGACACAGGCTTTGCTCGACTCCTATTCGATCCGTGAAAAATTGGGCAGGGTAGATGGTAAGAAAGTGGTAATCGTTGGCGATATCCTGCATTCCAGGGTGGCTCTTTCCAATATATTTGCCCTTAAATTACAAGGAGCTACGGTTAAGGTTTGCGGCCCTAAAACATTATTGCCCAAGCATATAGAGTCTTTAGGAATAGAAGTCGAAACCGACCTTAGAAAAGCTTTGGAATGGTGCGATGTGGCTAATATGCTCCGAATACAAAGGGAAAGAATGGCCTATAGTTATTTTCCCACCTCGAGAGAATATACCCAGCAATATGGGGTTAATAAGTCCCTGCTCGATAGTCTTGAAAAGGAGATCGTGATTATGCACCCTGGCCCGATCAACAGAGGGGTCGAGATTACCAGTGATGTGGCAGACTCCAAACAATCTATTATCTTAGATCAGGTAGAAAACGGAGTGGCGATTCGGATGGCGGTAATCTATCTGTTGGCTGCCAAAATTAAACAGTAGGTTATGATTTTCGACAAAGAAGGGAATACTACAACAGTCTTACAAGAGAATATCACGCTTTCGGAGTTTATGAATAACCTCAAACGTGCCTATCCTAAACTCAAAAACGACCACTTGATCATCAATCTCTTTAGTTTCTCCAGACTGAGTACTGGTCAGCTTCTCGAATTTCTGGATATCTCCAATCGGCATCGCGCAGCGAATAAATCGTTTGTGCTGGTCACCAATAAGGTCAATTTTGATGATGTGCCCGACGAAATTTGTGTAGTACCTACTATGCAGGAGGCCAAAGATATCATCGAAATGGAGGATATTGAGCGCGACCTGGGTCTGTAATGAAGAATGGAAAATGAACAATAGATAATTGACAATGGATATTTCTGCGGGATATTGTAATAAAATGAAGTACTTTTTCAGCGCAATTCTTTTAATTCTCCAATTGCAATGAAATTGCACATCCTAGGTTGTCACGCCGCTACACCAAGAACGTTGAGTAATCCCACCGCACAGGTTCTGGAGATCAGGAATCATCTTTTTCTAATCGATTGTGGAGAGGGTACGCAGGTACAACTCAGGAAGAATAAGGTCAAATTCTCGCGTATCCAGCATATTTTTATCTCCCATCTCCATGGTGATCATTTTTTTGGCTTACCCGGACTTATATCGACTTTCAGGCTTCTTGGCAGGGAAAAGGAACTACATATTTACGGGCCAAAAGGCCTAAAGGAGGCGATTACCCTACTTATGAAACTAGGGAACTCATGGACAAACTACCCCTTGATCTTCCATGAGCTGGAATCTAAAGAAAGCCAAACGATATTTGAAAATGAAAAATTGATCGTTACCACCATTCCACTGGATCATAGGATTTATACCAATGGTTTCCTTTTTATGGAAAAACATGGTGAACGAAAATTGGATGTAAAGGCTATGGCAAAATACAGGATCGACAAACAATATTTTAGTGAGATCAAAAAGGGGAGTGATTATACCCTGTCTGACGGTAAAATTTTAGCCAATGACCAATTGACCATCGACCCGCCGCCGCCCAAGTCTTATGCCTACTGTAGTGATACTGGTTATTTCGAGAGTATTATCCCTCTAATCCGTAATTCTGATGCATTATACCACGAGGCTACCTTCCTTGAAACGGATGCTCATTATTCTGAGACCACCAAACACTCTACCGCCAAACAGGCGGCCACTATTGCCAAAAAAGCTGAGGTGGGTAGGCTGATACTCGGACATTTTTCTACCCGCTATAAAAATACTGAACGATTTAAGGCTGAAGCATCAACAATTTTTAAGCCTGTAGAATTGGCTGCCGATGGAAAAGTCTTCGAAATCTGAAGAATTTGGTAAAATACCCTTGAAAATTCTGTTTTCTCTTATCCTGCACACTTAATAAAATCAGCAAAATCTCTAACTTGCAGCCACTATGCAAGAAGATCTCCATAGCAATAGAAAGGCCTATAAAAAGAGTGCGCTCTCGGAAGAATCTATTCCCGATAATCCGCTGGAATTATTCAGGAATTGGTACTATGAGATTGAGGCTCAGGGTGGGGTGGAAGAACCCAATGCCATGACCCTTACCACCCTTGGGCTCGACGGGTATCCCAAGGCCAGGGTGGTACTCTTAAAAAAATATACCTACGAAGGTTTTATTTTCTACACAAACTATGAGAGTGAAAAGGGCAAGGCCATTGCCCTGGACGCCAGGGTCTGCCTGAATTTTTTCTGGCCCGTCATGGAGCGGCAGGTGATTATTAAGGGAAAGGCCGAAAAAATTGCACCTAACTTATCCGATGGTTATTTCGAGTCCAGACCAGAGGGTAGTAAGCTGGGCGCTATTGTTTCACCTCAAAGCAGTGTAATTCCTTCCCGTGAATATCTTGACGAAAAGCTCAAAGATCTTGAAAATAAGTACCATAACAAGGAGATCGAACGACCAGAATTTTGGGGGGGTTATATGGTAAGGCCTCAATCACTCGAATTCTGGCAGGGCAGGCCTAATCGTCTCCATGATCGGATACGGTATCAACTGCAGGAAGATTATAATTGGAAAATAGAGCGTTTAGCTCCTTAATGGTAAAATGATGAAGACACTTATCCTGGTTAGACACGGCAAATCCTCATGGGAATATGAGGTTAGTGATAAGGACAGGCCACTAAAAGAACGTGGAATTAGGGATGCACACCTGGTTGGGAAGCAATATAGTTCGCAGGCTGGCGATATAGATGCCGCCTTTTCGTCTCCCGCTTGTCGGGCTATGCATACGGCGATGATTGTATTGAGGGAGTTCAACTATGAGCTATCCGAATTCCGTGTTACTGACCATCTCTATGATTTCTCAGGCTCAGGAGTAGCGGATTTTGTACAAGGACTAAATGAGAAGTGGCAAAAGGTGATCATTTTCGGTCATAATTATGCTTTTACCAATATCGCCAATCAATGGGGTGATCAGCGCATCGATAATGTTCCTACAGCCGGTTTGGTGGAACTCACCTTCGATTGTGATCGTTGGGCAGACGTGGAAATGGGAAGCACAAAACAAGTTCTATTCCCCAAAACTCTTAGATAATGTCTAAAACTGCGGTGGCCAAATCCAAAAAGCAATACATTAATCGTGAGATCAGTTGGCTGATGTTTAACGATCGTGTATTACAGGAAAGCGCAGATAATGAGGTGCCGCTGATAGAAAGATTGCGTTTCCTGGGAATCTTTTCAAACAACCTCGATGAGTTCTTTAAGGTGCGATATGCCACCATAAAAAGAATTGTACTTGCCGGAAAAAAGGGTAAAAGCGCTTTGGGCGGTGAGAAAGCCAAAGACCTTTTAGCACAGATCACCAAAATAGTAATTGAACAGCAGGCCAAAAGCCTTGAGATTCTCCATGATATAGAAAAAGAACTGGAGACACATAATATTTTTATGATCGACGAAACTCAGGTCACAGAACATCAGGCCGGATTCCTCAAAGACTATTTTCAACAAAATGTGAGCCCGCAGCTCATGTCGATCATCCTGAACGATTTAATGCGATTCCCGACACTGAAAGACACAGCGGCGTACCTGGCCGTTAAAATGGTACTCGATAAAAATGCTACCGAGAGCAATGGCATTCGATATGCGCTTATCGAGATCCCCCAGGGTGTAGACCGCTTTGTGGTGCTGCCACCGGAAGGAGATAAACAATTTATCATCATACTGGACGACCTTATACGCTACTGCCTGAGCAGTATTTTTTCGATGTTCGAATATCATTCCATATCGGCCCATATGATCAAGATTACGCGCGATGCTGAACTGGATATCGATAACGATCTCAGTAAAACTTTTATCGAAAAGATATCCTCTAGCGTGGAAGGCAGGAAAATCAGTGATCCGGTCCGATTCGTCTATGACAAAAATATTGAGCCCGACACACTTCGCTTTCTCAAGGATAAAATGAGGATCCAGGAAACAGACAGTGTTATTCCGGGAGGTCGCTACCACAACCGGCGCGATTATATGGGATTCCCCAGCCTGGGTCGGAATGATCTTATGTATGAAAAGATTACTCCCTTACCGATCAAAGGACTGAGCCTTGATGGGAGTTTGCTGGAAAGCATAGCCGAGAAAGACTTTTTGCTATATGCGCCTTATCATAAATTTTCGTATGTGATCAAATTTCTGCGTGAAGCCGCATTAGATCCAAAAGTACGCAGCATTAAGATTACGGTCTACAGGCTGGCAAAGAATTCACAGGTAGCTGCCTCCCTGATCCAGGCCGTAAAAAATGGCAAACAGGTAACGATGCAAATCGAATTAAGGGCGCGTTTCGATGAACAAGCCAATATTCAGTATGCAGAAGAACTTCAGGCCGAAGGGGTAAAACTGATTTTTGGGGTCCCCGGATTAAAAGTGCACAGTAAGATCTGTGTGATTGCTCGCCAGGAAGGCGATGAGATAAAACGCTATGGATTTGTCAGTACCGGTAATTTTAATGAATCTACGGCGAAGATCTACACCGACTATACCCTGTTTACTGCAAATCAGGCAATCCTCAAGGAACTCAAGATCGTATTCGATTTTTTCGAAACCACTTATAAGATCTATAAATACAAACACCTGCTTGTGTCTCCTCATTATACTACCAATGCCTTTTTAAAGCTAATCGATCAGGAAATCGAGAATGCCCAAAACGGAGGAGAAGCGTATATTAAGATCAAAATGAACAGCTTTACTTCGTATCGAATGGTCGACAAACTCTATGAAGCCAGCAATGCAGGGGTGAAAATTCAGTTGATCATCAGGGGGATCTGTTGCCTGATTCCAGGGATTGAGGGTATGAGTGAAAATATAGAAGCCATAAGTGTTGTAGACAAATTCCTCGAACACCCAAGACTATTTATATTGGGAAATAACGGAGACCCGAAAGTTTATATCTCATCGGCCGACTGGATGACCCGTAATCTAGATAACCGCGTGGAGGTGGGCTGCCCGATCTACGATGAAGAGATTAGGGCCGAACTGATAGATACTTTTGAAATTTCCTGGCAGGATAATGTAAAAGCCCGGATCTTCGATGAAGATCAGGATAGCAAATACAGGAAGAACGATTTGCCTAAATTACGATCACAGTTTGCCATGTACGACTACTACCAGAAAAAACTAAAGCAGCACTGATTATTCCCTTAAAACCTCATGCCCCTTCAGCCGTGCATGCTCACATTTTTTCCGAGTTGTTTCATGAGCCCCGCTTCGTATTCCAACAGCTCTTGCCATTTTTGATCTACTTCTTCCCGATTCCCGAAAGACCTTGCGAATTTTAGAAACATGCTATAATGATTCGCTTCACTTACCATGAGTTTACGATAGAATTCTGCCAGCTCCTTGTCTTGGAGTTCTTCAGACAATAATCGGAATCGTTCACAGCTACGTGCCTCGATTAGTGCAGCATACAACAGCCTGTGAACCAGTTGTGTTATTCTGTCGCCCCCTTTAGGGAAGAATTTCATCAGCTCGATCACATATTCATCTTTTCGGTACCGCCCTAAAGTAGAACCTCTTTTTAAGATGAGATCGTGTACCATTTTAAAATGCCCCATCTCTTCCCTGGAAAGTGCCACCATTTCCTGAACCAATTCGGGATATTCTGGAAAATTTACAATGAGCGAGATTGCGGTGCTGGCCGCTTTTTGCTCGCAATAAGCATGATCGGTTAATATTTCATCGATGTCTTTTTCTACGATATTGACCCATCTCGGATCGGTGGGCAGCTTTAGTCCTAACATTTTGTGTACTTATATTACCATCAAAAATACGTATTACTCAATAATTCTAGCGCGATTTGTATGATCGTATAGGCTTATCTCAATATATTTGACATGCCGGCGTTGAAATGGTAGCTTTAAATCGGAAATAAGTTTTTATCAGCCTCGATGACCCAATCAAACACCAACTATCTTAGGGAATTATTAAAGGAGAACCCTTTACTTACTGATTTGGCCTGGATCGATGAAAACCTCGACTTTATTATTACCCAAAAAGATACCCAAAAACTCTATCTCACCTATAGCTTGTTGACGACAAAATCGGGAAATGATCCTTTGCAAATAAAGGACACTTCATCACCAGAATTGGCCTACCTCGAGAATCAACAGGTCAATATACTGGAATTGACCAGGATATACCTGCTGGTTGGTGTTTTGGAGGACGACTTCGATTTTTTCGGATCCAATGTGGCACAGATCATCCAGGTTGCCGATCGGGGAGAGCTCATAACATTCTTAAAATATCTGGTGTTGTTGCCACGGTCCGAATTTTTTAAGGAGACCGCCGTAGAAGCGCTCCGGACCAATATCACTCCTGTTTTTGAGGCCATCGCCCTGAACAACCCTTATCCAAGCCTTCATTTTAATGAGCAGCAATGGAATCAGATGTATTTAAAAGCAGCATTTATGCAACTCGATCTGAGCCGGATTATTGGAGTAGAGAAACGTTCAAATGCCGAATTGGCCAGGATAATTTCGGACTATGCACATGAGCGCTGGGCGGCGTCAAGGGATATCGACCCAATGATCTGGAGGCCGGTAAGTCCGTTTTTGAATAATGATTTGATGGAAGATATGGATCATCTCCTTAAAAGTGATCAAACGGCTGAAAATAAAGCTGCTGCACTTTGCTGTTTCCACTCAGCATCTAAAGATGCCATAAATTTGTTGCAATCGGCTGCTCCGCAATTGTATCATTCCGTAAAGAATAATGAAATAAATTGGAATCAAATTTAGATTTATAAGTTAATATGGAAGACAAGATGATGTATATAGATCCTCATATTCATATGACTTCGCGTACTACAGACGATTACGAAGCTATGGCGTCAGCCGGTGTCGTGGCGGTGATCGAACCCTCTTTTTGGCTAGGACAGCCCCGAACCCAGGTAGGTTCTTTTCAGGACTATTATAGCAGCTTGGTAGGGTGGGAACCTTTTAGGGCAAGCCAGTTCGGGATAAAGCACTATTGTACGATCGGATTAAACTCCAAAGAGGCCAATAACGAAGCGCTCGCAGAACAGGTTATGGAACTTTTACCGCTCTATCTTCACAAGGAAAATGTTGTGGCCATAGGTGAAATAGGTTATGATGATCAGACCCCTGCTGAAGACAAATATTTTCGGGCACAGCTCGAGCTGGCCAAAATGCTCAATATGACCGTCCAGGTTCATACCCCCCACCGCGACAAAAAAGCGGGGACAATGAGAAGTATGCAGGTTTGCCTGGAGCACGGTTTAGATCCGGCCAATGTCATCATAGATCATAATAACGAAGAAACTGTGCGCGATGTACTCGACCGTGGATTCATAGCAGCATTCACAATATACCCAAAAACAAAGATGGGCAATGAGCGTATGGTTGAGGTAGTGCGAAAATATGGCAGTACAAATATCATCGTAGACAGCTCTGCAGACTGGGGGGTAAGTGATCCACTGGCCGTTCCGAAGACCGCCTCGTTGATGATAAAAAAGGGGATTTCTAAGGAAGATGTTATTAAAACCTGTTATTCCAATGCTCTGGCAGCTTTTGGCAAAAATGACAAAATGAAAGAAGAACACTGGTTGTCCGGAACTGGAATCGATCAATCCAGGCTTTATAACGATAACAGTGTGTTAAGAGGTCAGCAACCACGTATAGATATCGATGAAATTCAATAGGATTAATCCTGTATTGCTGGGTTATATGCGACTTATGAGGCCGGCAAACCTGCCCACAGCCGCTGCCGATGTTTTGGCAGGAATTACCATTGCCGGTGTGTCCTTGGATACATATCCTATGGTCATTGGCGATGTCAGGCTCTTTCCCAACGATTTTTATCTTTGTTTGTCCTCTGTTGCACTTTATGCCGGAGGTGTGGTATTGAACGATGTCTTCGATCATAAAATAGACAGTATTGAAAGACCCGAAAGACCCATCCCGAGAGGCCTGGTATCGCTGCGGTCGGCCTCGATACTGGGGGTTTTGCTTTTGCTGACCGGTATAAGCCTGGCTTTTGTTGTTAATAATTTAAGTGGAACTATTGCGATAGTACTGGCCTTGGCCATCCTTCTCTATGATGCGATTACCAAACAGTTTTCATTCGTAGGGCCATTAAACATGGGGCTTTGCAGAGGGTTAAATCTTATATTAGGGATGTCGATTGCAGGTCATGTGGAACACTATTTATATGCATTGATACATGTGGTATATATATTCGCCGTAACAATGATCAGTAGAGGCGAAGTTCGAGCCGAAAATAAAAAACAATTGATTTGGGCAAGTGTTTTATACGCTGTGGTGGTTTTTGCCGTTCTGACAATACTGCCCGACAAGCCCGAATCCCTGTATATCACGGCACCGTTTGTTCTGCTTTTTATTGTGCTGATTTATGGTCCGTTGATCAAGGCCTATAGGCAGAATACCCCGGAGAACATACAAAAGGCGGTAATTGCCGGTGTACTGGCTATAGTGGCCCTTGACGCAATTATAGCGGCAGGATTTTTAAGCTGGTGGTATGGCGTGCTGGTGATCATACTATTGCCTCTGAGCAGGGTAATGGCAAGAGTTTTCGCCGTAACTTAAGTTAAACCTATGGATTTACGTCCCATACAACATACTTTTATCCAATCCTATAGCTATGGATTGTATTTTACTGAAAGACTGTTCCAGCCAGATAACCGAATACTGGTTAAAACCATTGAATCAGATAGCGATAAGGCAAGGAAGGTATTGTTTGTTGCCGACAGCGGGGTGTTGAAGACACACCCGAAGCTGGAATCAGATATCAATGCCTACTGTAATAAATATGGGGACCTGCTGGAGTATACACAATTAATAGCATTGCCCGGTGGTGAAACCGTGAAGAATGATCCCCGCTATGCCGATGAATTACTCCGGGCCATAGATGAAAACAAAATCTGCCGTCATTCCTATGTGATAGCCATAGGTGGCGGAGCTTTGATAGACCTGGCGGGCTATGCTGCTTCTATAGCCCACAGGGGAGTGCGCCTTATCCGAATACCTACTACCGTTCTTTCACAGAACGATGCCGCTGTAGGTGTTAAAAACGGGATGAATTTGCTGGGCAAAAAAAACTTTGTAGGCAGTTTTGATATCCCTCATGCCGTGATCATCGATCATCATTTTTTAACTACCCTGGAAAAGCGCGATTGGATTGCCGGTATCGCGGAAGCGGTAAAAGTTGCACTTATTAAGGATCCAGGTTTTTATCAATTTATTGCTGAGCATGTGGCTGCTCTTAAAAACCGCGATAAGGGGGCTATGCAATACCTGATTTACCGTTGTGCCGAACTACATATGGAACATATTGCCAAAGGCGGGGATCCTTTCGAAAAAGGTTCCTCAAGGCCACTCGATTTCGGTCATTGGTCTGCACATAAACTGGAGCATATGACCGATTACCAGATCCGTCATGGTGAGGCAGTGGCCAAAGGCATGGCACTCGATCTGATCTATGCATCCAAAATCGGACTGATCACCAGCGCATTGGCCGATCAGATCATTACACTGTTAATAGATATTGGATTTGATCTGAAAATACCGGTTAAGACAGAAAATCAAAGAGAAGAATTACTCGATGGAATTGAAGAGTTTCGCGAGCATTTAGGAGGCCAGCTTACTATCACTCTTATTACATCAATTGGCCAGAAAAAGGATGTACATGAGATCGATAGGCAGAAGATGACGGATTCCATATCTGCTTTAAATAACAGAATTATAGAAAAAACGGCCTGAAAATGAAGATAGGCGATCAATTTCACTTGTCATATTGTACTAATATCCATCCCGGACAAGATTGGGATACCACCCTGAGCAATCTGACAAAATATGTTCCTGCCATAAAATCTGAATTATCACCTAATGCCCTTTTTGGCTTGGGTTTACGTCTTTCGAACCTGGCGAGTATTGAACTGGAGCAGCACGAAAATCTTATCGAATTCAAACATTGGTTGTCCGATCAGAATTGCTACGTCTTTACGATGAATGGTTTTCCATATGGCAATTTTCATGATGAACCAGTAAAGGATAAGGTACATCTTCCCGACTGGACCAGTAAAGAGCGACTACGTTATACCAAACGATTGTTTGAGCAATTGGCCTATCTTATACCAGACGAAATCGAAGGAGGTATATCTACTTCTCCGATTTCCTATAAACACTGGTGTACCACAGAAAGTGAAAAAAGGACGATCCTGCAAACAGCCTGCAAACAATTGGCAGAGCTAACGCTGTTTCTCAGGGAAATGGAGGAAAGCACCGGCTCTTATCTTCACCTCGATATTGAACCCGAACCGGATGGTTTTTTGGAGAATACCACAGACGTAGTGACTTTTTTTAAATCATATCTCTTGCCGATAGGCTCTGCGATTCTTATGAAAGAATTAGGTGTTACCAAAAACCGCGCTGAGGAACTGCTTTTAAGATATATCTGTATTTGCTACGATATCTGTCATTTTTCACTGGCTTATGAAGAACCCGAATACACTTTTTCACAATGGGCAACCGCAGGGATCCGTGTGGGTAAGATCCAGATAAGTGCGGCCTTAAAAATATTGGCCGGAGATGATACAGGAGCTATTTGGAACTCTCTTGCCAGGTTCGATGAACCCACCTACCTGCATCAGGTTACCCAACGCACGCCCGAAGGTTTGGTTACTTTTGGCGATTTACCCCAGCTACTTCATGCAAAACCGGAATTTGAGGAACTAAGAGCACATTTTCATGTACCGGTTTTTCTGGATTCTTTCGACAAACTTCATTCTACCCAAGACCAAATCCTAAAAGTCTTTACCTATCTTAAAAAGCACGATGTTAGCCGCCATCTTGAAGTAGAGACCTATACCTGGGAAGTGTTGCCTTCGGAGCTGAAAATGGAGATTGGCGAGTCTGTCTCCAGAGAGATCCGTTGGGTACTCAACCATCTGTCGATATGAAAAAAACAGTGGTCATAAATGTTGTTGGGCTTAGCCGTCGATTGATTGGGGAACACACTCCGTTTATTGAGGAATATGCCCGCAAAGGGCAGCTTTTAACTGTTAAACCTGCATTTCCGGCGGTTACCTGTACCGCTCAAGCTACCTATCTGACTGGAAAAACCGCTACAGATCATGGTATTGTTGGAAATGGTTGGTATTTTAAAGACGAAGCCGAAATAAAATTCTGGCGGCAGTCGAACCGGCTGGTTCAATCGGAGAAGATATGGGACCGACTCAAACGCGAAGATCCGGAGTTTAGCTGTGCGAACTTATTTTGGTGGTACAATATGTATTCTACGGTAGATTACAGTGTTACCCCACGTCCTAATTACCTTGCCGATGGCCGTAAGATACCCGATGTTTATTCCCATCCTCCGGAACTGAGGGATCGGTTACAGACCGAACTGGGGCGCTTTCCACTATTTCATTTCTGGGGTCCTAAAACAAGTATTAAGTCGAGTCGCTGGATCGCAGAAGCCGCCATAAAAACCGATGAACTCTACGATCCCACCCTCAGCCTGATCTACCTGCCGCATCTGGATTATAACCTGCAGCGGTTTGGAACTAAAAGCGATTTGGTGGCGAACGATTTAAAGGAGATCGATGAAGTCGTAAAGCACCTGGTAGCATATTATGCGGATAAGGAGTGCAATACGGTACTGTTATCTGAATATGGCATCACAGATGTCTCGCGGCCGGTTCACCTGAACAGGACCTTAAGGGAAAGCGGATACCTGGCGATAAGATTAGAACGAGGTCTGGAGTTGCTCGATGCCGGTGCGAGCAGGGCATTTGCGGTTGCAGATCATCAGGTAGCTCATGTTTATTGCAAGGACAAGATGCTGATACCCGAGCTGAAAAAACTTTTGGAAGCACAAGAAGGGGTGGAGAAAGTGTTGATTACTAATACTACCAGTATATTGGATCATGAAAGAGCAGGAGACTTATTAGTAATAGCTGAAGCTGATGCGTGGTTTACCTATTACTACTGGATGGATGATAAAAAAGTCCCTGATTTTGCCAGAACGGTAGATATTCATAGAAAACCGGGATACGATCCGGTAGAGATGTTCACGGACCCCGGGAAAAGGCTGATATTTCTTAGGGTTATGGGTAAATTATTAAAAAGGAAACTGGGTTTTAGAACAATGATGGATATCATCCCGCTGGAGGCAGACCTGGTAAAAGGTTCTCATGGTCGTATACCGGAGGATATTTTAGACTTTCCTATCTTTATATCTGGAAATCCTGATTTTGTTGATAGCGAAAATATCGAAGCAACAGATGTTTACGAACTGTTATACCGACAAATAACCTCACTCTAACCCGCTGATTATCATGAAAAACCTATTTAAGATCTTTTCCCTTTTGATGACTATTCTTTTTGTCATCGCGGCCTATGTTCAATGGAATGATCCAGACGCTACGCTTTGGTATTTTTTTTACGGAATAGCAGCGCTGGCTTCGATTCTTTTCTTTATGGGTCGGCTTAGCTTTGTGGTAGCTTTGATTTTAGGCTTGCTTTATATTTCCGGAACCGTTGTCCTCTGGCCTGCAAAGTGGGAAGGATTGAGTATTGGTGATGGGGATATTGAAAATATTGAACGGGCACGAGAATCTCTGGGGATGCTGATCACCGGTCTGGTGATGTTCGTTTATGCTGTCCGGAAACGATTAACGAGGTAATTCTACAGGTCGAGATCAAATTCTTTGCGAAGCAGATCTATCTCCGGGTTTTTTTCTCTGAGCTTCTCATATTTTTCCTCCGGAGTATAGACAAACTGTTTGGCGTGATCTTCCTTTACCGTTATTTTTAGCTGGATCTCATGGTTATTCAATTCCGTTTTTAGATAATCTAACAAGCCAGATTTTTCACGCTCAATCTCTTTTTTCATAGTATGATTGGGAAGTTGTATAGAAAGGGTATTCTCACCTTCTAGTCTGGGCTGGTCTATACTGAGGTTCGAAGCTAGGATCTTACGTCCCGAGTTGTCGAGTTTGTGTACATACTTTCCCCATAAGTCTTGCATATCTTTTTCTGTAAATGGATCATGGGGTAAATCGTTCTCGTCTATTATAACTTCAATTTTTGCCAGCTCATGAGCTTTTTTAGCCTTCAGACTAGAGATGGAAAGACCAGACACCCGCTTAGCGCGTTCTTTGATATTGATTTTCGGCGCATGGGCACTGGGTGGTGCGGTTTCAGAAAATTCAGGCTCCGATATGGGCTCTTCCATAACATCGAGCGTCATAGCCTCTACTGGCTCGGGAACTTTTACAGGCTCCAAATCGATTTCAGGTGGAATTTCATTTCTTTCCGGTGGCCGAATTTTAAAGAATGAAGCTGGTATTAATTTGAGGAGGGCATCATCAATGAAGTGGCTGTGATCAGACTTTTTTTTTTCGGATTCAAAATCGATGGACGCCATCTTCATCAAACTTAATTCTACAAGTAATCGATGATTCTTACTTGTCTTATAATTGATATCACAGGTATTGGCGATATCGATGGCCTTCATGAGAAAGCTCTGAGAAGCTTTCTTCGATTGTTCGAGATATTGCTCCTTGGCACTTTCACCAACTTCGAGCAGATCGATAGTTTCCTCATGCTGGCAGACCAGGAGATCCCTGAAATGCGAAGCCAGTCCGTTGATGAAATGGTGGCCCTCAAATCCTTTAGACAATAAGGAATTGAACAATAATAATAATTCGGGAACATTGTGTTCAAGAAGAAGATCCGTGGTTTTGAAATACGTATCATAATCCAGAACGTTAAGGTTTTCGGTCACCGCTTTGCGCGTGAGCTTCTTACCTGAAAAACTCACTACCCTGTCAAAAATGGATAAGGCGTCTCGCAAAGCTCCGTCGGATTTCTGAGCGATGATATGCAGGGCATCCTCTTCTGCCTCCACACCTTGTTGTTCTGCGATATGTTGCAGATATCTGGCTGTATCCTTAACGGTGATCCTTTTAAAATCAAAGATCTGGCAGCGCGATAGGATCGTGGGGATTATTTTGTGTTTCTCGGTGGTGGCCAGGATAAAAATAGCGTGCTTCGGAGGTTCTTCAAGGGTTTTTAAAAAGGCATTAAAAGCCGCTTGTGATAGCATATGTACCTCGTCGATAATATAAACCTTGTACTTACCTACCTGAGGCGGTATCCTCACCTGGTCTATAAGGCTTCGTATATCATCTACAGAATTATTGGAGGCAGCGTCTAATTCGAAAATATTAAAAGCAAAATCCTCGTCTTCTTTAGAAGTCCCGTCCTGGTTTATCTGTTTGGCAAGAATACGGGCACAGGTGGTCTTCCCAACTCCTCTTGGGCCACAAAATAGCAAGGCCTGCGCCAGGTGATTATTTTCAATAGCATTGATAAGCGTATTGGTAATCGCCTCCTGGCCTACCACATCTTTAAAAGTTTGTGGTCTGTATTTTCTCGCAGAAACAATAAACGGTTCCACTAAAGATATTTTTTGGAATTGGACTTAATCAAGCTTGTATTACAAATATAAAAATAGACCGATATAAGAGGATTGCAATTGACCCAGTTTAACCATTACTTATCAACAATTGTAGTATCTTTGTACGATGCGGTGACCTTATCGCCGTGTACTTTAGTACATGGAGGAAAGTCCGGACACCAAAGTGCAGCATAGCGGGTAACGCCCGTCGACCTGGCGTTCATCGTCAGGAGAGGACAAGTGCAACAGAAAGCAAGTACAGGTAAGGCTGTAGTGAAACCAGGTAAACTCTATGCGGTGAAACGCCATGTAAACCAGTATTTGAGGGTAGCACGCCCGAATTGGTGGGTAGGCGGATAGAACTTCTGGGTAACCAGGGGTCCAGATAAATGATAAGGACCCTGTATTGTATGATACAGGGAACAGAATCCGGCTTATGATCCGTTTTAATTGAGATCCCTGCTCTGCCTGATTTCAGGATGGCAGGGATCTTTTTTGTTTATTCAGCTTCACTGAAAAAGCTAAAAACACTACCTCCGTATTTTCGGGAATCCCTGTGATACTCCAGTTGTTCCAGGTTGGTGTGTTTGCTATGCTCGATGATAAGTGTACCCCCCTCATTGAGCAACTTTCGTTCAAATACCACTTTTGGGATCAGCATAAAATCTTCCACGGCCATGCGGTAGGGAGGGTCGGCAAAAATAATGTCGAAAGTATGCTCGGTCTTAAGGAGATATTTATGCGCATCCGATTTAATAGCCGTAATGGGAAAGCCAAGCTCGCCGGCAGTTTTAGATATGAAGCTTGCGCTCTTGGGGTCCTTGTCTACCGCCATAATCTCAGGGGTGCCACGGGAGGCAAATTCGAAACTGATATTTCCTGTACCTGAAAAGAGGTCCAATACTTTTAATTCGTTCAGAAAGTAATGATTGTTTAATATATTGAACAGTGCCTCCTTTGCCATATCGGTTGTAGGCCTGGCCGATAGTTGCTTTGGGGCTTGGATGCGTTTCCCCTTATGTGTTCCGGAAATAATGCGCATTAAAGAGCATTTAAAACGGTGAAATCTAGCTCTGTTTCTTTAGCAACCCCACCTACGGTATAAGCATTATCCTGGAAATAGATTGAGATGTTCCTGACAAATTCGTAGCAAATACTATAGAGTTCGTCTCCTTCTTCTATAAATCCGAATAGCCTTAAGGGAACGCTCTCAGGGTCGAGATCGAGTTGTTCGAAGGTAAAGAGCAGGTAGTAGATAAAATCTTCCTTAGTGTGGAAGTTGAAGCTGTTATAAAAGCGTAGTTTTTTCTTCGATATAACAAGCATGTCCATTTGACGGTATCCTACATTGACATAACATATCGGTTCTGAGGTATTGCCTACAGATTTGAGTAATGACTGTAGCAATACGGTACCATTATGAACAAATTCAAATTCTCCGAAAAGATCAAATACAAAATTGTTGATGTTCATATAGGGAACATAGACATTCACCATTTCATGACTTTCGATCTCGTCGTATTCAATAAGGTCTGTGGCAAGAATTTTTGCATTGAATTTAAGATAGTTAGCTAGTTCTTCCTTATCGAAAAGCGCTTTGGGAACCATACTGAACAGAGGATTGCGATGTACCACCACCACATCTGAGATATTCATCTCCTGAATGTTGTGTTCCCTTAACACTTCTTTGAGTTCCCGCTGCAGCTCATAAGGAGAGAGTTCCTTGCCGAAATTTACGTGTTCCCCGACCAGTATATCATTTTTCAGTGTGTCTGCCACACAAAAAGAAAGTCCATTCAAGCTAACCTGAATGGACAATTTATAGAATTCTTCTGAGCTCTTTTCCGGGCTCTTATTATTGTTTTTTGTCATAGATTGGCGGCCAGTTACCATTGGTACTCACATCGCTGAGAGAACCGACAACTATTTCAGACCCATTTACTTCTTCCACACTGATTTGGGCATTTTCCCGGTCTACCAGGTCTTGTGGTTGATCGTACAGCACGACATCCTTTTTCACCTTGACTTCGAAAACAGGAGCCCTGTATCCACCTTTATCCAGAATATCTGCCTTCATTTCGAATTGTTCATTGTTCTGGGCGTGAGGGACATTCATCATGCTCTTATAACGATCAGATCCTTTGAAGATGGAGTCTTTCACTTTCACAAATCCAAGTGTATCGATTATTGTCACCTCCCTCAATAAATCAATTCCATAGGTCTTATCGAATTCCATAAAAGAAGAATCACGCTGCTGGGTAATAGTGTATTGCCCGTTATCTACAAATGCGATTAACGTTTTAAAATCTTTGGCGAATTCCCCGTTAACGGTTCTATAGGCTTCCTGAGAATCCCTGATGTCTTTAAGGTTGGAAATGACATCGGAGTATCGGTTCTGCTTCACCTTTTTGAACTCGATGGGCCCGGTCACGGACCTATAGATAAGGTAACCCAATCCTATACAGACGATCCAAAGTACAATTTGAAAAATGGTTTTCATTTTTTATCCTCGTGTTAGTTAAATTTAGTGGTCTTCACAAATCTACAATTTTTTTTTAATCGTAAAAGGAATTCCCCAAAAAACCTAGCTATCTTTAAAGCCCTATGAATGCGATTCAGGCGGCTGATTTTTATTCGATTTTAAGAGACAAATTCCCACACGAACCAACGCTGAAACAACAAGCTGCGCTTGATTCCTTGTCGCGCTTTATCTTGTCGGACTCAAAAGATGAGATCTTCCTGCTTAAAGGGTATGCCGGGACGGGTAAAACCACTATCACCGGGGTAATTGTTTCCCAGCTTTGGCATACTAAATTGAAAGCCGTCCTACTAGCACCTACAGGCCGTGCCGCAAAGGTGATGTCTTCCTATTCCGGAACAACCGCTCAGACGATCCATCGCAAGATATATTTTCCCAGAAAAGATAAATCAGGAGGGATGAAATTTGTTTTGGCGCCCAATAAGCACCGGGACACTATTTTTATAGTAGACGAGGCCTCTATGATCCCCGATCGGCCTACGGATACCAAGCTCTTCGAAAATGGCGCGTTATTAGACGATCTGGTGCAGTTTGTTTATTCCGGACACCGATGTAAACTGGTATTGATAGGGGATACCGCACAGTTACCGCCGGTTCAGCTCGACCTAAGCCCTGCCCTTGACGAACAAAAACTACGCCTAAATTATGATAAGGAAGTGCACTATCTTGAACTCGACGAAGTGGTCAGACAGCAGGAACACTCAGGTATCCTCGGAAATGCTACCCTATTGAGGGAGCAGATTCAGTTCGATGCGCCGGCAGCTTTTCAATTCGATCTTCGCGGTTATTCCGATTTAATCCGATTGGTAGATGGTTACGATATTCAGGATGCTATCGAACAATCCTATAACGAAAATGGCAGAGAAGATACAGTGTTTATAGTACGGTCTAACAAAAGGGCCAATTTGTACAACGAAAGTATCAGAAGCAGGATCTTGCAACTCGAAAGCGATTTGGCAGCCGGGGATTATATGATGGTGGTGAAGAATAATTACTTCTGGCTAAAACCTAATTCTGAGGCCGGATTTATAGCCAATGGTGATATCATCGAAATTCTGGAGATCCTTGCCATAAAGGAACTCTATGGGTTCCGATTTGCGGAGGTGAGGATTCAGATGGTCGATTACCCCCGCCAGCGCCCTTTTGAAACGGTGCTCATACTCGATACTATTAAAGCTCCCACCGCTTCAATGTCTTATGAAGACGGCAACCGTCTCTATCAGGAGGTGATGAAAGATTACGAAAACGAAAAGTCGAAATACAAAAAATTCCTAGCGGTAAAGAACAATCCTTTCTTCAACGCCCTACAGGTTAAATTTTCATATGCCATCACCTGTCATAAGTCGCAGGGCGGTCAGTGGGCTACGGTCTTCGTAGAGCAACCATACTTGCCTGCCGGCATAGACCGGGAGTATCTGAGATGGCTGTATACCGCGGTGACAAGAGCCCGAAAACGACTATTTCTTATCGGTTTTAAAAGTGATTTTTTTGTAAGTGCGGAATAGACTATTTTCGTAATAAATAACTGGCGATGACGTCCGAGACCATAATTAGTATCTTCCTTGGAATCGGCTTGGCAGCTTCGGTGGGATTCCGAGTATTTTTACCCCTGTTTGCTTTGAGCCTTGCATCATATTTCGATATTTGGACGCTTAATGACAACTGGCAGTGGGTTGGTAGCCTGGCTGCGGTGATCACATTGGGTGTGGCTACGCTGGCCGAAATATTTGCGTATTTCATACCTTGGGTAGATAATCTTCTCGACAGTATTGCGCTGCCACTGGCAGCACTGGCCGGCACCGCCGTAATGGTATCCACCGTGGCCGATCTCGATCCGGTGATAACCTGGTCGTTGGCAATCATAGCAGGAGGAGGAACTGCAACGGCTATTAAAGGCGCTTCGGCTACAAGCAGACTAACTTCAACAGCAACTACAGGCGGCTTGGCGAATCCGGGTATATCGGTTATTGAAACCGGTACTGCTGCCGTTGTCACCACGGCTTCAATTTTTGCACCCATACTGGCCGCTGTTCTGGTCATCATCATATTGGCCTTTATATTTGTGATCTATCGGAAATTAAGGCCCAAACCTAAAACCTAAATTCTTTTTTTCTGCGATGAAGATTATTGCGATGATACCGGCCCGCTATGCTGCCTCCAGGTTTCCAGGTAAACTCATGGAAGATCTGGCCGGTAAACCTGTGATCGTTCGTACCTACCAGGCCGCGGTGAAAACAGGATTATTTGACGAAGTATATGTGGTCACCGACAGCGACATCATCTTTGATGCCGTGAGTCGAGAAGGAGGGAAGGTGCTGATGAGTATCGAGGAACACGACACCGGTAGCGACCGTATTGCGGAGGCTGTGGCCGACATCGATGTCGATATTATTGTTAATGTTCAGGGCGATGAACCTTTTACCGATAGGAAAAGTCTGCAGTCCGTATTAGAGGTGTTTAGAGACGATCATGAAAAGGAAATTGATCTTGCATCGCTAATGACCCGCATCACAGATTGGGACGAAATAAAGAACCCGAATACCGTAAAAGTTATCGTAAATAAAGATAATTTTGCGCTTTATTTTTCCCGTTCCCCCATCCCGTTCCCCAGGGCAGATGATCATGAGATCATTTATTACAAGCACAAGGGTATCTACGCCTTCAGAAAAGAAGCACTTATGGATTTCAGGCGTTTACCCATGCTGCATCTGGAAGCCGCAGAGAAGATTGAGGCCATCCGTTACCTGGAATATGGTAAGAAAATAAAAATGGTGGAAACCGAAGCAACCGGAATCGAAATCGACACGCCGGAAGATCTGAAAAGAGCTAAAGAAGCATGGAACTAGATTATAGCAATATCAAGGTGGTAGGATTTGATGCAGACGACACGCTTTGGGTCAATGAAACCTATTTCCGTGAGGCAGAGGAAGAATTTGCGGCATTGCTGGAGCACTATGAGACCAAGAATAAGATCGACCAGGAACTTTTTAAAGTGGAAATGAACAACCTGGAGCTTTATGGATTTGGCATAAAAGGTTTTATGTTGTCGATGATCGAATCGGCTATGGAACTCTCGAACAATAATGTTCCCCAGGAGACGATCAACAAGATTCTGGAAATCGGAAAACATATGATCTCTCGGCCGGTGGAACTTCTCGATGGAGTAGAGGAAGTGCTGGGAAATCTGGAAAAAAAGTATCGATTAATCGTACTTACCAAAGGGGACTTGCTAGATCAGGAGCGTAAACTGGATCGTTCCGGGCTGACGAAATATTTTCATCATGTTGAAGTTTTGAGCGATAAAAAGGAAGTGAATTACAAGAATCTGCTAGACCATCTGGAAATCGAAGTCGGAGAATTTTTGATGGTTGGGAATTCACTCAAATCCGATGTGATCCCTATTTTAAATATAGGAGCAGCAGCAGTACATGTTCCCTTTCATACCACCTGGGCACATGAATTGGTTCCTAAAGAAGAAGAACCCAATGACCATCTAACACTTAACAGTCTCAAAGACCTGCTTAAATATTTGAATTGACCCTATGAGTCTCAACAGAGAAATAGAATTTAATAAAGAGGTGAAACCGGTGGCGAATTATCGCAACTTCCCCATGGTGCCAAGAGTGATCTATGGAAAAGGAAGTTTTGATCAATTGGGCGATATACTGCTTCCCAGACGAAAAAATTCCGATGCACCGGTTATATTTTTGGTCGATGATGTGTTTGAAGGAGGAGAGTTTGAAGGACGAATCCCCGCCATTTTCAACGACCTTATCCTTTATATCAATGCAGACGAGGAACCTAAAACCCATCAGGTTGATGCTTTGGTCGGTGAGATCAGTAATAGATTTTCCGAAGCTCCTTCCGGGATTGTCGGGATAGGAGGTGGTACCTTGCTCGATTTGTCGAAGGCAGTAGCGGTGATGTATAATAATCAGGGCTCGGCGGCAAGATATCAGGGTTGGGACCTGGTAGAAAAGCCATCGCTTTATCACGTTGGAATTCCTACCATAAGCGGTACAGGCGCAGAGGTTTCACGTACTACGGTGCTCATGGGACCTGAAATGAAGCTGGGGATCAATTCCGATTATACCACTTTTGATCAGGTAGTACTCGATCCGGACCTTACACAGGGTGTTCCGAAACAACAATGGTTCTACACCGGTATGGACTGTTTTATCCACTGTGTCGAATCGCTCAATGGCACCTATTTGAATGCATTTAGCCAGAGTTATGGGGAAAAGGCGATGCAGCTTTGTGAGGAGGTTTTCCTAACCGAACTCAAACCCGATGAAGCCAGGGAAAAACTCATGATGGCCTCATGGCACGGAGGCATGAGTATCGCCTATTCGCAAGTGGGTATTGCTCACGCGATGAGTTACGGCTTGTCTTATATCCTAGGTACACGTCATGGTCTGGGAAATTGCCTGGTATTTCAGCATTTAGGGGATTATTATCCAAAAGGTGTGGAGCGTTTTAAGCTAATGATGGATAAGAACGATATTTGTTTACCTAAAAGGCTGTGCAGCGAATTAAGCGAGGAACAACTCGATGAGATGTGCCGCGTTTCCATGGGGATGACCCCGCTTTGGGAAAATGCTCTGGGTTCGCATTGGCAAGACCTGATCAATCCTGATCTTCTAAAAGAGATCTATCTTAAGATCTGACATCACCAGCCGGGACATTCCGAGGATTTGATGCTTCATCGAATTAAGTCAGATATAATCCTAACTTCGTCTAATGATTCAAAGCATTGCCCGGTTCATATATTTTAAAATTTTGGGATGGACCTATAAAGGACCTTTTCCCGAGGTATCAAAATGCGTGGTTATCGTTGTGCCGCATACCAGCTGGTTAGATTTTTTCCTGGGCTTACTGATCAGGAAGGTAATCGGGAAGAGTTTCCATTTCGTAGGGAAGAAAAGCCTTTTTAAACCGCCTTTTGGTTGGTACTTCCGTTGGTTAGGAGGAGCACCTGTGGATCGAAGTAAGAGTAGTGATACCGTATCGGCCATCGCAGAAATTTTTGATGAGAAAAGCGAATTCAGACTAGCGCTGGCACCAGAAGGGACACGTAAAAAGGTCAGCCAATGGAAATCTGGTTACTATTTTATCGCGCATACTGCCGGGGTGCCCATCGTTATGGTCGCTTTCGACTATGGAAAAAAGCGTATCAAGGTGTCGGAACCTCATTTTACCACCGGCAACTATGATCAGGATCGGCAAACCTATGAAAGGTTTTTCAAAGGAGTGAAAGGCCGTGTAGCCAACTACAGCTATGATTCGGATTAAGGACAGGAATATAGGACGGTCATCTGCCAAAATTCTCTTTTGATCGAAATAAATCAGCGCAATTCCTGGCGAGATAACGAATTGATTATTTTCATATAAGATCTTTGAGGATTGTCTAAGTAGGCTCGTCGATTTTGGTCGTACTTAGTGCCAGAGGGATTTAACCCCATTTTTACTGAACATGTTGGCTATGGTACTTAAATATTGAGTACACAATGGACCATATCATGGAAGGTAGCGCCCGTATTACCATCCCCGGTGGAAGGGAATATAAATTTACTGCTCAGCGCGTAATTCGTGCAGCTGGAAAAATTCCTCCTTACCCCGGATATTCATCGCTTTCGGCCCTAAAGAATGATTTGCGCCGAAATCTTCACGGCCATGAAGTGACCGTAAGAGGGGTGATCTATGATACTCTTTCCCATCGTGTATTGACTCATGCCCGAATCGAAGTCTGGCATCGTTCCCCAGTAGCGGAAGAAGATTATTGCAGGGCGTGTTTTACCACAGATGATTACGGTCAATACCACTTCATAACAGACTGCCCTGATCGTGAAAAAGGAAAGAACTACTCCATCTTTTTTAAAATTACATATAAGCAAAAGAGCTTCTTTACAAAAATGTCCTTTAATCATTCCCTGGCCCTGATCTCATCTATAAGTGCCAATTCAAAATCCTATAATTTGCCTCATGAGGTAGCGTCGCCTATTGTGCCAAAAAAGATCGACAGCAGCTTTCAGTTCAATATCGGTTTCCCGGCAGACACTAAAGACCTAATCAGCTCACAAATTATTGATATTCAATAATATACTATTTAGATTACATTTTTTAGCCTAAAGGATTCCTTCCCTGCATTCATATTTCACAGTCCGACGTTTTCTTTGTGTCATTGTAACGACTTGAGCCTTGGCATACGCCGTTCTTGTTCTCGTTACAATTCACTGAATGACGTATTAAAACTGTGCAACCTATGAAACCCAGAACACTTTCCGGCATTATGATCTTTATTTTGTGTAGCCTAACAATCAACACGATCAAAGCGCAGGTATCTCAAGGTTTTGAAAACCTTTACACGACTTTGAATTGTGGAAATTCTACCTGTCTGTATTTCGACACCCAGTCGGCAGAAGTGCCACATGAATTAGCTGATTATAATAACATTCCGGTGATGGCAGAAGGAGCAGAAGATCTCCTTGGTTTCACCACGGAATTTACCCCCAGCAGATCTGGCACTTCAGGCACCGATGGTCTGGGCGATGGTGATGTTTTTGGGGTAAGTGGTTCAGATCAAATTAATGCTGATTTAGGTGTTGCCGCACCTGAGGGTAACCAGGCATTCCTGATGCAAGACACGGACGGTTGGGTTTCCATGTATTTCGATTATGTGGACCTGAAAGGGACCGAGTCGCCAGTACTCCGGCTGAACTATATGTTGTCTGAGACGACATGGGAACGTTCCAGCGGACAAAACGACCGTTTCTATGTCCGGGTCGAAATAGACCAATGTGCTTCGGCCACTACGATTACCTTGTTAGATTCCGATGGTGGGGGCTCCGGAGGTAATAATGGAGGCGATATCGACGCCTTGGCGATCGAGGGTGCCTGGAATACCCTTATTTCAGACTTGACTTCCTTTGTGGGTTGCAGAGCCCGACTCATTATCGAGTTCGATTCAAATGCTGCCGCTGAAACCCTCGGGATCGATAATGTGCGCTTTAGTGAAGGTCGGCCTTTTGGTGATGAATCCTTCGAGGTACCTCAATTGGTGGGCTTATCCCAGGAAGAAGCTATAACAACTATCCTGGAAGCCGGTCTTTCACTCGGAGATATAGATTCGATATCAAGTATAGAATGGGCAGCAGGACTCGTAATTCAACAAGACCCGGAGGCAGGCAGTATATCAGAACCAAGAACAGCAGTGTCCTTATGGATCTCTGCAGGAGAACTAGATACCATCCCACCAGTAATCGTCTGTCCTGAAGATATTATATTATCGGTGGATGCATCGGCCTGCGGCACCCAGGTTAGATTTGAGGTAATGGCCAATGATGAAGGTGGAAATGTGCAGGTGGAAACCAGTGTAACCAGCGGCTCTTTTTTTTCCCTTGGCACTACCGAGGTAACCGCAGTAGCTACTGATGTGGCAGGAAATACAAGCAGCTGTAGTTTTGAGGTGATTATTCAAGACGCTACCGCTAAGGAATTGAAAATAAGAGGCTTTGTATTGGTAGATGCACATCAGAATCTTGAGATCATGGAGATTACAGATGGAATGACAATTGATCTGCGGAATCTGAATACCGATAGCTTAAATATCCGTGCTGTGGGTTCGGAAGACATTCAAAGTGTCGGTTTCAAACTTACAGGGAGGTGTAACCTTCGGCGTAAGGAAAATCTACCCCCATATGCGCTATTTGGGGACTACAAAGGCGATTATGTGGCACATCATTTTCAGGAAGGAGGCTATCTGCTCACAGCCCTACCTTTTCCAGAAAAGAACCTGGGTGGGGTTCAGGGCCAGCCCTTGACGGTCAGTTTTGAAATTGAATCGTCTAAGATAGAAGGTGAATTGGAGACGCCATCTGATGCCGAAATAGTTCCCGCCTTGATCAGTGAAGGAGAGAATTATCAAAATACCATCAAGCGGATCGTACTCGTCGATGCGATGAACAATACTGATATCATGAATATAGAAGATGGATGGGTCATCAACCTATTGACCCTGGTCCAAACCAGATTTAATATACGCGCAGATCCCAGCGGAGATGTAAAAAGTGTTGCCTTCGATCTTGCCGGTCCCGTTCACCAGCGAAGAACAGAGAATGCCACACCATATTCCTTGTTTGGAGACTGGAAAGGCAATTATTATTCTGGGAATCTCCCGGTGGGGAATTACCGATTATCCGTTACGCCTTATACCGAAAAGTATCTGGGGGGTATCGCTGGGATCCCTATGGTTATTGGTTTTACCGTTATTGAAGGTAATGGTGGTGGATTATTTTTAAAACTCTATCCGAATCACTCAAACAGCGTGATTAAGGCTGATTTTGGAAAGGATATAAAACCGGTACGCAAACATTCACTTCAAGTCCACGATATTCAGGGCAGGCTGATCCGTAGCTATTCGTCTTCAGAACTTTTGGGGCAAAATCCTTTCGAAATACCAACCCAATCTATTCCTGCCGGCATCTATTTTATGACGGTAGAAGATGCCAGCGGACGGGTTGAGCGAAAAACCTTTGTGATTAGTAAATAAGAAAAAACCCAGCGAC
Source organism: Flavobacteriaceae bacterium (assembly GCA_965212205.1). Lineage (GTDB taxonomy): Bacteria > Bacteroidota > Bacteroidia > Flavobacteriales > Flavobacteriaceae > JAHEJJ01. The sequence continues at coordinate 117,100 of CBDBUX010000006.1, read as the reverse complement.
TCGCTGGGTTTTCCATTTTCTTTTTCAATATCTTTTCGGGGATACCTACTTATTGATCTATATAGGTGTTGGTCGGGTGATTTCCATGTTCATTACATTGCTGGCAACATTCCTATTCCTGCATGGAATGAAAAACATTCTGAACATCGTCGTCTTCTTCGATCTTTTCCAATAGTTTTTCCACATCCTCCACCTGCTCTGAACTTAGCTCTTTGGTGACCTGTGGTATCCGGTCGAAGCCCGATGACAGAATTTCTATTTCCCTTGATTCTAATTCCTTTTGGATAGCTCCAAAACTCTCAAAGGGCGCATAGATATGTAATCCGTCTTCGTCTGTAAATACTTCTTCGGCCCCAAAATCGATCATTTCGAGTTCCAATCCTTCCGGATCTATACCCTCTGCAGGAATACAGAAATTACAGCTGTGGTCGAACATAAACTCCACTGAACCTGAAGTTCCCAGGCTGCCGTTGTACTTGTTAAAATAAGAACGGATATTAGCCACCGTCCGGGTATTGTTGTCTGTTGCGGTTTCGATCAGGATTGCGATGCCATGGGGTCCGTAGCCTTCAAACAATACCTCTTTAAACTCACCCTGAGATTTATCGCTCGCCCGCTTAATGGCCCTTTCGATGTTCTCTTTGGGCATATTTACCGACTTCGCATTCTGGATCACTGCCCTCAGTCTGGAATTCGAGTCGGGATCCGGACCCCCTTCTTTGACGGCGATCACGATGTCTTTTCCGATTCTGGTAAACGCCTTGGACATAGCTGCCCAACGCTTCATTTTCCTTGCCTTCCTGAATTCAAAAGCCCTTCCCATAGTAACGATATTCTAAAACCGTAAAATTAATAATTTCTTCAGTCCATTATAAACCTTGAGCCTGTCGAATTCAGCCGATAATATTGTCTGCAATCATCGCCAGATCGAAGTCTGCCTGGGTAAGCCCACCTGCATCATGGGTACTAAACCTTATCTGCAGTCTATTATAGACATTGCTCCACTCCGGATGGTGATTGCGTACTTCACATTCCATTGCAATATGGGTCATGGCGGCAAAGGCCGACTTAAAATCTTTAAAAGAATACGATTTTTCAATCCCATTATCTTTTAGCTCCCATCCGCTTAATTGAGCCATTTTTTCATTTAGGGCCGCTGTACTTAATTTTTCCATAGTAGTTAGTTTTCTCAAATGTAGGAATTCAGTAGGCTACGGGGCAAATAAACAAATACCTATTAGTTCATCACATGATGATCGATGATATCCTGATATCCGAAGCGAAGGTATTTGGGAAGCTTATTGTCTTTGGGTAATACCGCCAGATAACGTTCTTCGTTTGTGGTGTAGACATTTTTGTAGATCGGGTTAAAACTTCCGATCCTTTCCACCACCTCTTTAACAAAATCATCGTGGTGAACCAGGTCCTTGCTTCCCAGATGATAAATTCCTGTTTTTTTACGATTGATCAGGTAGTGTAACTGCTGGGTAAGCCTGTCGTCGTTGGTAACGTTCATCACCAGGTTTGGAAATACTTCGATAGGCTCATTATTCCAAATAGCCGATTTCATCTCCTTTATTCGGGGAGAGGTATTGCCAAATACCATGGGCACCCTGAGAATCGCGGTCTTTGATTTTGGTAACCTGAGCAGCATATTTTCGATCCTGATCTTTAGTTTGCCATATATACTTTCCGAGAGTGTTTTGTCGTATTCGTAAGAAGGATATTTGCTGTAGGCATCAAAGACATTAGCCGAGGAGAGGAAATATAGCCGGCTTTTATTTTTAATGAGATATTCGCATATATGCTGATGTGCCTGGATCTGGGAAGAAAAGTCTCCCCTCAAAGCAGAGATGATCACTTGGGGCTTTATCCTTTCAAGAAGCCGGTAAACATCGTCTTCGCGCATATCGTAGCTGAAGAATTGATGGTTGTGCTGAAAACTGCTGGCGGTGCAATAGGTGGCATAGGTATTGTAGTAGTTGCACAATTCCTTGTAAAGTGCGTTGCCAAGGAAACCGCTCCCGCCTAATATCAAGACTTTTGTTCCTTCCCCATCCTTTCTTCTTCCTTTTTCCATCTGGGGTGTCAGGCTTTGTAGAAAGGTAGCTTCACTACAGTAGCCGGAATTCTATTTTTTCTGATTTGAACAAAGATCTTACTCCCGGCCGATGCAAATACCGAAGGAACATATCCAAGGCCTATTCCTTTAGCCAGCGACGGTGACATGGTCCCCGAAGTAACCCTGCCCAGCTTTTTGCCATGGCTGTCTACTATATCATAATCCTTTCTGGGAATTCCACGCTCGTCGAGTTCAAATGCTACAAGTTTATTTTCCGGGCCGCGTTCTTTTTCTTTTTCCAGTGCTTCACAATTAACAAAGTCTTTGTTAAACTTGGTGATCCAACCCAGTCCGGCTTCAATAGGTGAGGTGGTTTCATCGATATCATTACCGTATAAGCAATAGCCCATCTCCAAGCGCAAGGTATCCCTTGCTGCCAGGCCGATAGGTTTTATACCAAAGTCGGCCCCGGCCTCCAGCAGCTTGTCCCAAACTTGCTGTACTTCTTCATTTTTACAATAAATCTCGAAGCCACCAGAACCGGTATATCCGGTAGCAGAAATGATCACATGCTCAATTCCGGCAAAATCAGCAACCGTAAAATGATAGAATTTAATGGCGGAAAGATCAACAGAACTAAGTGATTGCATCGCCTCAACAGCCTTAGGGCCCTGTATGGCCAATAATGAATATCCGTCTGAAATATTGCGCATCACCGCGCCGATATCCTGATTGTATTTTTCGATATGCCTCCAGTCTTTTTCAATATTAGAAGCGTTAACCACCAACAGGAAGACTTCATCTTTTACCTGATAAATGATCAGATCGTCAACGATGCCTCCATCTTCATTAGGCATACAACTGTACTGTGCCCTTCCAACGGTGAGTTTTGAGGCGTCGTTCGAACTTACTCTTTGGATCAGATCAAGGGCATTTGGCCCCTCGATCAAGAACTCCCCCATATGAGATACGTCGAAGACTCCGACATTATTTCGGACTGTTTCATGCTCCACGTTGACTCCTTCGTAAGAAACCGGCATCAAATAGCCAGCAAAAGGAACCATTTTCGCACCGAGCGCTTCGTGGGTAGCTGTTAGGGCAGTATTTTTCATGCTCCGGGGTTTAGATGCGCAAATTTATCGAAAATTAATAGATCACCACAGTCTGCCTATGCTGGTTTTCAATAATCTTATGTTAAGGTTTTATTTGTTCTAGGAACTCAGCAGATACTCCTTTACATCGCCATAGGTTTCCACCGCTAAAGCGTGCTTTTCCCGATTCATAATATCGGCTATTTGCTTCGGAAGCGATTGTTCGATGCCCAGCGTCTGCTCTACCACATCTAAAAATTTAACCGGATGGGCAGTCTCTAGGAAGACTCCATAATACTGAGGTTGTTCTTGAAGAAATCGCTTAAGTCCTAGGTAGCCTACGGCACCATGAGGATCGGCGATATAGTCTGATTGCCTACGGAGTTCCTTCATGGCTTCCCGTGTTTGAGCATCGGTATACGAATAGGAGGAGAACACTTTTTTTAGCGAGTCATAGTCCCCACCGAACAATTCCAAAATCCTGACAAAATTGCTGGGATCGCCCACATCCATGGCATTGGAAATAGTAGGGGAGGAGGCTTGTGCCTTGTATGCCCCTGTCTGCCAGTACTTAGGTACGGTGTCGTTGATATTTGTTGAAGCGATAAAATGGCTGATAGGTAAGCCCAGTCTCTGGGCAACCATAGCTGCGCAAAGATTTCCAAAATTCCCACTGGGTACCGAAAATACCAAGGGCTGGGAACGATTTGCCAGTACTTTACAGGCGATAAAGTAATAGAATTGCTGAGGTAACCAACGGGCTACATTGATCGAATTTGCGGAAGTGAGTTGAAGTTTAGCCGTAAGATCAGGGTCCAAAAATGCATTTTTCACTATTTGCTGACAATCGTCGAATGTCCCGCTTACTTCTAAAGCCGTAATATTCTGCCCCAGGGTGGTCAGTTGTTTTTCCTGGATCTCACTAACTTTCCCGCTGGGATAGAGGATCACCACACGCACACCTTCCACGCCGAGAAATCCTCGGGCAACAGCACCACCGGTATCCCCCGAAGTAGCTACCAGCACAGTGGTTTCCTGATTCCCTGAAGATGCGAAATAACCCATACACTGGGCCATAAAACGCGCACCTACATCTTTAAATGCCATAGTGGGGCCGTGAAATAATTCCAATACCGCAATTTGTTCCGATATGTTAACCAGTGGAAAAGAAAATTGGAGAACTTCCTGCACCATATTCATCAGTACATCAGAAGGAATATCTTCTTTGGTGAATTGTTCCATCGCATGAAAAGCCAACTCGGCATCGTTGTGCTGTCCAAGATTGGTGATGAGCGTAATTGGAAGGCGATCTATTCTTTCGGGAAAATACAGACCTCTGTCTGGTGCGATACCCCTTAATGTCGCTTCCCGAAAGCTTACGGGAGATGATTTATGGTTGAGGCTGTAGAATTTCATACGGAATATAGATTCTATTATTTTCCTTTCTGGCGTACTTCTTTTATTCCATATGGGTTGATTCTTGAGACATGAAAATCGGCATCGATATCAAGCTGACTATATATTTCCTTCATGGCCGCCGCGGTTTCCCTGGCAATCGTTTCGCCTTTACTGAGTGCAAAAATTGAAGGCCCGGAACCCGAAATCCCACATCCGAGAGCACCGGCATCTAATGCCGATTTTTTAACCTCATCGAAACCAGGGATCAGTATAGCTCGCGTAGGCTCTATGATATGGTCTACCAGCGATCTGCCAATCAGGGCATAATCCTCGGTATATAAGCCGGCTACGAGTCCGCCCAAATTACCCCATTGTTTTATGCCATCGGCGAGGGTGATAGATTTTTTCAGGATTTTTCTCGAATCTGCGGTTTTGATCTCAATCTGCGGATGCACAACCGTTGCAAACAAATCTTCCGGAGCAGGAATGCGAATAACATCGAGGGGCTCATAACTTCTTACCAGTGTAAAACCACCGAAAAGAGCAGGTGCCACATTATCCGCATGGGCTGCGCCGCTCGCAAGGCGTTCTCCTTCCATGGCAAATTCTACCAATTCGAGCTTGGAATAAGGATGTCCCAGTAATTCGTTTATCGCCCAGACGACGCCCGACGCACTTGCGGCACTGCTACCTATCCCGCTTCCCGGTTTAATATTCTTTTCGATCTCTATCTCAAAACCACCTTCAAATTCACTTTTATCGAGCAAGGCCAAGGCCGCTACACCTGCAACATTTTTCTTTGTTTCGAGCGGTAATTGCTCACCGGTGATCCTGGTAATCCGAACACCGGGTTCGGGTACCTTAGTTACTGTCATAAAATCACCCACGGTGTCCAGTGCCAGCCCGAGTACATCAAAGCCACAGGAGATATTCGCAACGGAGGCAGGTGAAAATATTCGGATACTGTCCATATTCTAGAAATTGCCAATTCTGATTATATCTGCAAATATACCTGAAGCCGTAACTTCTGCACCAGCTCCTGCACCTTTTACCACCAGGGGTTGTTCCTGGTAGCGATCGGTATAAAATAACACAATGTTGTCGCTACCCTCCAGTTTATAGAAATCATGATCTCCAGGAATCATCTGGAGGCCAACAGAGGCAGAGCCTTCATTAAATTGGGCAACATACTTTAGTTTACAGTCCTTTTCCTGAGCCTTCCGATACATTTGCTGGAATGCGGGTTCATTTTTCTCCAGCGATCGGTAGAACGATTCATTGTCTTTACTGCCAAGACTTTCTTCGGGCAAAAAGGAGTCATTGGTAATGTCTTCCATATCGATCGGATAACCACTTTCCCTGGCGAGGATCAGGATTTTACGCATTACATCAACGCCGCTGAGATCGATCTTGGGATCAGGTTCTGTATACCCTTCCTTCTGAGCTCTTTGAACGATCTCAGAGAACGGTAACTTACCATCGTAATTGTTAAAAACAAAGTTCAGACTGCCCGATAGCACAGCCTGGATCTTATGCACTTTGTCGCCAGAAGCGATAAGGTGTTTTAAGGTATCGATGATGGGCAGGCCTGCCCCAACATTGGTTTCGAATAAAAAAGGAACATTATAGGTTCTGGATACTTCTTTGAGTTCCAGGTATTGACTTAATGCCGAAGAACAAGCGATCTTGTTACAAGTAACCACGGCAATACTCTTGCTGAGGTAGTTTTTATAACTAGCGGCTACTGTGCTGCTGGCGGTATTATCAATAAATATGCTGTTGCGTAAATTATTGGCAAGCAGTTGGTTATAAAATTTATCGGGATGAGCGGTCTTACCCTGCTGCAGCAAGCTTTGCCAATTATCAAGTGGAATACCATCCTGATTAAAAACCATAGTCCTTGAATTCGAGATACCGATCACCCGAATATTCAACCGGTGCTGTTTTTTGAGATATGCTTGTTGTTGCTGGATCTGATTCAAGAGCCTGGATCCAACATTGCCTACGCCCATTATATAAAGATTCAACTGTTTTACATTCTCCTCAAAAAAGGTTTCATGTAATGAGTTTAGTGCCTTTCTAACATCTTCTTTATGGATTACGGCCGAGATATTGCGCTCTGAAGCGCCCTGAGCAATCGCCCTTATATTTACATTGTTCTTACCGAGTGTGCTGAACATCCTGCCGCTTAATCCCTGGTGGCTTTTCATTTGATCGCCCACCAATGCGATAATCGCTAGATCACCTTCTGTTATTACCGGTTTTATTTTTGAGGCAGTGATTTCATAAGCAAAGGCTTCGTTTACAAGCTTTTCCGCAGCGGGTGCATCGTCTTGGGCCAATCCGATGCAAATTGAATGTTCTGATGAAGCCTGGGTGATGAGCACAACACTGATCTGAGCCTGTGAGAGCACCTCAAAAAACTTCCTTGATGTACCTGGTATTCCTATCATTCCAGGCCCTTCCAGGGTAAGCAGGCTTATATTTGGTACGTAGCTTATACCCCTTACGGCATATTTTGAATCACCCTGGTTTTTCTCGATGCTGGTACCGGGATCCTGAGGGCTAAAAGTGTTCTTTATATGGATAGGTATGCCCTTTCGCAGCACAGGTTGAATGGTGGGTGGATAAAGCACCTTCGCACCAAAATGCGATAGTTCCATGGCCTCTTCATAGGAGATGTTCGCAATGGCCTTGGCCTGTTTTACGAGTTTCGGATTAGCGGTGTACATACCACTAACATCGGTCCAGATTTCCAATGCTTCTGCACTCAGAGCACCGGCGATCACCGCGGCTGTATAGTCTGACCCTCCCCTACCCAGAGTGGTTGAATTGCCCGATTCTGATGAAGCGACATATCCGGGTAAGATGGTTATCTTCTCCTTGCTATTTTTTAAATAGGATTGACAGTTTTGATTGGTGATTTCGAAGTTCACAGAAGCTTTGCCATAATTATCATCGGTAATGATGAGCTCCCGACTATCTTTAAGCCTGGCTTCCAGACCCGAAGCCATCAGGTATTCACTGATGATATAAGAGGAAAGAAGCTCTCCGTATGAGACGATCCTATCTAGTAAACGAGGGGTGATTTCACCGATGAGGAAGGCACCTTCCAACAGCGTTTCCAACGAATTGAGTTCGGCCTTGACATGGCTCAAAATCGCACTTTGGGATTTAACCGGGATCAGCGATTTTATGGCTTGCATATGTCTTTTTTCGAGCTCACTCGCTCCTTTGTGAAACCCTTCATCCCGATCGGCAGCCATTGCTGAAGTTTTTAGCAATAGATCTGTAATCCCCGCCCAATGCAGAGACTACCACAAAAACCCGATTAGACTTCTCATCGGCGATAATTTGTTTTACTTGTTCTATCTGATCTGCACTGGCTACCGAAGTACCGCCAAATTTTAAAACCTTCATATGGAATAATAATTAGAAAAGGGCGACTAAAAGTTTTTGAAAAACGGATATAAAAATTGCTGCTTACCCCTAAGGGGTAGTGGTAAATGCAGGAGTGATGGAATACCAAACAGCATGAAGAGTAAATTCGCGGTTCCCAAAATCCGTATTGCCAATCATCGTACTTCTGATAAAGCCTCAAAAGTAGTACTTTTGAATACCTTATCAAATTATTCCATCATTTTTGTCAAGTAGCCATTATTTTATAAAATTTATTGCCAGATGAAGATATTTTCGGCCAGTCAGCTGTACACGGCTGACAAATCCACAATTGAGAGGCAAAAGATCAGTAGCGAGCAGTTAATGGAGCGCGCTGCAGTGGCATTGTTTAACTGGTTGCACCAGAAGATGCATGGTGCCCAGGTAAAAATTCACCTTTTCTGTGGGATAGGCAACAATGGAGGAGACGGATTGGCACTTGCCCGCCATTTATGGGAACACGGATATAACATTGAGGTGAATGTCATTAGCTATAGCGAAAAGCGATCTGAAGATTTTCTGATCAACCTCACCCGCCTTAAGGAAAGGAAAATATGGCCCAATTTTATACAGGAAGGAACCGGTTATCCCGAAATCGCGACACAGGATATCATTGTAGATGCGATCTTTGGTATTGGTCTGAACCGGGCACCTGATACCTGGGTCCGGAAACTGATGTGTCATATAAATGAGTCTGGTGCATTTGTACTATCGGTAGATGTTCCCTCTGGATTATATTTAGACCGGGCCGTGGACAATCGGGAAGCGGTGGTATGCTCTAACGTTGTACTCACGATACAGCTGCCTAAACTGGTTTTCTTTCTTCCGGAAACCGGGGTTTTTGCAGAACACTGGGAGATCCTCGATATCGGTATGGATAATGAGATATTGGAAGAGATCAAATCCGAATATCATCTGATCGGTAAGAACGAAGTTTTGCAGGGCTACAAGGAACGGAAACGATTTTCCCATAAAGGTACTTATGGCCATTCGCTTATCGTTGGTGGGAGCTATGGAAAGATCGGCGCTGTAGTGCTGAGCAGCAAGGCTTGCTTGAAAGCAGGTAGTGGATTGGTAACGGCTTATGTCCCTAAATGTGGTTATATACCGCTGCAAACCAATGCGGTTGAGATCATGGTCACTACAGATAAGAATGAAGAACATATCGGAAATATTTCCTATTCCATCAATCCCGATGTGGTTGGAATTGGAATGGGTATGGGCATTTCACCCAAGACGAAGGAAGCATTTGGCAATTTTTTGGAGAACTATAAAGGACCCCTGGTAGTCGATGCTGATGGCTTGAATTTACTAGCTGAACATCCGGCTCTTTTGAAGAAACTGCCTTCAGAAACCGTGCTAACACCCCATCCCGGAGAGTTGAAACGGCTACTGGGTAGCTGGAAAGATGATTTCGATAAGCTGAAAAAAGCTAAGGAATTCTCCCGGAAGTATAAATGTATTATGGTATTGAAAGACGCTTATACCATTACTATTGACCAAGGTATCGGCTATGTGAATTCTACAGGTAATCCGGGTATGGCTACGGCAGGAAGCGGCGACGTGCTTAGCGGGATGATCACAGGGTTGATCGCCCAGGGTTATGAGACCTTAACAGCCGTCAATACAGCGGTATATCTTCATGGAAAGGCGGCCGATCTGGCCGTGGTAAACACGGGATTTGAATCGTTGACAGCCGGTGAGATAATCCAGTCCATTGGGTCGGCCTATATTAGTCTTACCGCTATTCCAGAACCGATACAACAGGAAGCACCCGAAAAACCAGGAGATAAAGCTGAGCATTGAAGCTTTATGGAATCGTTTTGAAGATCTCTAACGGAATATTTTGATATCAGGTCAGCGAGATTCTTTTACCCGTCGCTTAACCCATTTCTGTGCATTCTTATAATCGATGAAAAGTTTCATCGGTTTTTTATAGAAGAGTTTTTCAATCTTAAAGTTGTGCATATCCATTTCCTTGACCGAAACGATAGCAAATGCCTTTAAGTTTTTCATCTCCCGGAGATAGGTATAAATAGTAGGGTCGATGGCATAGGAATTCTGCCTGAAACTGATATAACCAAAGTTTTTGTCCCTAAAGTGTATTTCAGAGATTCCGATGATTTGATAGGCTCTTTCGAGAGTGAGTGTGGCCCCTTCATCGAAAATGGCTACAAGGTGATTCTTAAACACCTGTACCCTACCGATATCCAAGTGGTATTCCTTAACAACAAGGGGTTTTTTTGTCGGTCCGACGTTCATTTCAAAATAAATATAGTGTCCGAAACGAAAGTAGACCTATGCACAACTTTTTGGAAAAATATTAGACCAAACGCCTAAATATCGTTTGTATGGTCCCAGACCATAGGGAAGTTGATGATATTTCTCGACATGCAGATTAGAGGATATAAAAAAAGGGCCCCCTGGAGCCCTTAATTTAAGTATTATGATACTGGCCTAGGCTTTCGAAGATTTCTTAGCCTTTTTAATTTCGATGGTCAGTTTCTCCTCCTTTTTGTCTACATCCATATAAATACTATCCCCTTCCTGCAACTTGGAATTTACAATCTCTTCTGCCAGGGCATCTTCAATGTACTTCTGTATGGCTCTCTTAAGAGGACGGGCTCCGTATTGCTTGTCGAATCCTTTATCGGCGATATAATCCTTGGCCTTATCGGTAAGGTTTAAATCATAGCCAATCTCCTTGATCCTTTCAAACAATTTGTTCAATTCTATATCGATGATCTGATGGATATGTTCTCTTTCCAGCGGATTGAAAACGATCACATCGTCTATCCTGTTGAGAAACTCGGGCGCAAATGCTTTTTTAAGGGCATTTTCTATAACAGATCTCTGATGATCATCGGCCTGCGATTTTTTTGCAGCCGTACCGAAACCAACTCCCTGTCCAAAATCTTTAAGCTGACGCGCACCGATATTGGAAGTCATAATAAGTATGGTGTTCCTGAAATCGATTCGCCTTCCCAGGCTGTCGGTAAGGAAACCGTCGTCTAAAACCTGAAGCAACATGTTAAATACATCAGGGTGAGCTTTTTCTACCTCATCGAGCAGGATCACCGAATAAGGTTTTCTTCTCACTTTTTCTGTGAGCTGACCGCCTTCTTCATATCCCACATAGCCGGGAGGTGCCCCTACCAATCTCGAGATGGTGAATTTTTCCATGTATTCACTCATATCGATTCTGATCAGCGCATCTTGTGAATCAAATAATTCCTGAGCAAGGACTTTAGCCAACTGTGTTTTTCCAACCCCGGTTTGTCCGAGGAATATAAAGGAGCCGATAGGTTTATTAGGATCTTTTAAGCCTGCCCTGTTACGCTGAATAGCCTTGGCCACTTTTGCTACGGCCTCGTCTTGTCCGATCACATTGCCTTTGATGAGTTCGGGCAACTCGGCGAGTTTATTACTTTCTGTCTGCGCTATTTTATTCACCGGCACACCACTCATCATAGACACCACATCGGCAACATTGTCTTCAGAGACTGTTTCGCGATGCATCTTGCTGTCTTCCTCCCATTTCTCCTGAGCTACTGCCAATTCTTTTTCGAGCCTTTTCTCATCGTCCCTGAGCTTTGCGGCTTCTTCATAGCGTTGTTTCTTAACCACGCTATTCTTGAGTTCACGTACATCTTCGAGCTGCTTCTCGAGTTCGAGGATCTGTTTGGGAACATCCATATTAACTATATGTACCCTGGAACCGGCTTCATCGAGCGCGTCGATAGCCTTATCGGGGAGGAAACGATCTGTCATATACCGATTGGTGAGTTTTACACAAGCCACCAAGGCCTCATCGGTATAATTAACATTATGATGATCTTCGTACTTCCCCTTGATATTTTGCAGGATCTCGATGGTCTCTTCTACCGAGGTAGGTTCTACCATTACCTTTTGAAAACGTCTTTCGAGCGCTCCATCTTTTTCTATGTATTGACGGTACTCGTCTAGCGTGGTAGCTCCAATACATTGGATCTCACCTCTTGCAAGGGCGGGTTTGAACATATTGGAGGCATCGAGGCTGCCTGTAGCTCCTCCGGCTCCCACAATAGTGTGGATCTCATCGATAAAGAGGATGACGTCGTCATTCTTTTCGAGTTCATTCATCACCGCCTTCATCCGTTCTTCGAATTGTCCTCTGTATTTTGTACCAGCCACAAGAGAGGCCAGGTCTAAGGTCACAAGTCTTTTGTTATAAAGGATCCTTGAGACTTTTTTGTTGATAATCCTCAGCGCCAGGCCTTCTGCAATAGCGCTTTTACCCACACCGGGTTCTCCGATAAGCAAAGGATTATTCTTTTTTCTTCGACTCAGGATCTGAGATACTCTTTCGATTTCCTTTTCACGGCCCACCACCGGATCGAGTTTGTTGTCTTCCGCCAAACGGGTAAGGTCGCGGCCGAAATTATCCAGTACAGGTGTTTTAGATTTCTTATTCCCTTTTTGTCCGGTAGATCCAAAAGAACCCTCTTTACCTTCAGCCGGTTCATCAGAATCGCTGGGGAAAGATTCGGAAGTAGGAGATTCGATATAGTCATCATCACTGGTGATCATAGACTTAAACTGATCTTTAACGCCATCGTAATCCACTTTTAATTTATGGAGCAATTTAGTAGTTGGATCATTCTCATTTCTAAGGATACACAAAAGAAGATGAGCAGTATTAATAGAGGAGCTTTGAAATAACTTTGCTTCGAGGAAGGTAGTCTTCAATGCTCGTTCTGCCTGACGGGTCAGGTGAAGATTTTTTTTGTCCTTCTGATTAGTACCCGAATTAGGATTAGCCGGACTGAGAATTTCCACCTTTCGTCTTAGATGGTCAAGATCCACATCCAGGGCATCGAGAATGCTGATTGCCTTCCCATTTCCATCGCGTAGCAGTCCGAGCATCAAATGCTCGGTACCGATAAAATCGTGCCCAAGCCTCAACGCTTCTTCCTTGCTGTAGGCGATTACATCCTTAACCCTCGGTGAGAAATTATCATCCATAAACTGTCATTAATTCATCAATAAAATTACTAATTCTAAACATAAGAACGTCAAATACCATACCTATATTCGATAAACATGGTCTAAATGACGAAAAAAACACCGATTTACAAAAAAATTAACACCAGAATTATCAACGAAACAAGGGGTGCAAAGTGTTGATAAATAATTCAATTAATTGGTAGCGGAGTACTTGTAAGGCTTCGTTTTTGTGTATATTGCCCTGATATTTTTACTACATAAAATTGTTATCATTTTTGTATGGCTGAAGGAGAAAAGTTGATTCCTATTAACATTGAGGATGAAATGAAATCGGCTTACATTGACTACTCGATGTCGGTCATTGTGTCACGTGCTTTACCCGATGTCAGGGATGGCCTTAAACCGGTTCATAGAAGAGTGCTTTACGGCATGCACGAATTGGGAGTTCGATCAAACAGTTCCTACAAAAAATCGGCCCGTATTGTCGGGGAGGTTTTGGGTAAATATCACCCTCATGGTGATACATCTGTTTATGACACCATGGTGCGGATGGCGCAGGAGTGGAGTTTGCGATATATGCTTATTGATGGCCAGGGAAATTTTGGGTCTGTAGATGGTGACAGTCCTGCGGCTATGCGATATACGGAAGCGAAGATGAGGAAGATCGCAGATGAAATGCTTTCCGACATCGATAAAGATACCGTAGATCATCAGCTGAATTTTGACGACTCCTTACAAGAACCCACGGTTTTACCAACCAGAATTCCGAACCTGCTGATCAATGGCGCGTCGGGAATTGCCGTTGGGATGGCAACCAATATGCCCCCTCACAACCTGTCTGAAGTGGTCGATGGCACCGTGGCTTATATCAATAATAACGACATAGAAGTCGACGAACTTATCACTCATATCAAGGCCCCTGATTTTCCTACCGGGGGTATTATCTACGGGTACGATGGTGTAAAAGAGGCCTTTCATACCGGGCGGGGAAGAGTGGTAATGCGTGCCAAGGCGACTTTTGAGGAATCGAATGGCCGCGAGAGTATAGTGGTTACCGAGATCCCATATCAGGTTAACAAGGCCGATATGATCAAGAAAACGGCAGACCTGGTCAATGACAAAAAGATCGATGGAATTTCGACTATTCGGGACGAGTCGGATCGGAAGGGTATGCGAATTGTCTATATCCTAAAAAGAGACGCTATTCCGAATATTGTTCTGAATACACTCTATAAGTATACTGCACTTCAGTCTTCCTTTAGTGTTAACAATATTGCGCTGGTCAATGGAAGACCCGAGTTGTTGAATATCAGACAACTCATCAAGCATTTCGTGGAACACCGTCATGAGGTGGTGGTCAGGCGTACAAAGTTCGAATTGAAAAAAGCTGAAGACCGGGCTCATATCCTCGAAGGTCTTATCATCGCTTCAGATCATATAGACGAAGTAATCGCTATTATTCGTGCTTCCTCCAATGCTGAGGATGCCCGTGATAATCTCATAAAACGTTTTAAATTATCGGAAATTCAGGCTAAGGCGATAGTCGAAATGCGCCTTCGCCAGCTTACCGGTCTGGAACAGGATAAGCTTCGCACCGAATACGAGGAGATAAAAATTACAATCGCCGATCTCAAGGAAATTCTCGCCAATAAGGAACGGAGAATGAATATCATTAAAGAGGAACTGCTTGAGGTTAAAGAAAAATATGGTGATATAAGACGGTCTGAGATCAACTTTGCCGGAGGAGATCTGAGCATAGAGGACATGATCCCGGATGAGCAGGTGATCATTACTATATCTCATGCGGGTTATATTAAGCGCACACCGCTTACCGAATATAAAACACAGCACAGAGGCGGGGTAGGGCAGAAAGCTTCTTCAACCCGTAACGAAGATTTCCTGGAACATCTTTTTGTAGGTACCAATCACCAGTATATGTTGTTCTTCACCCAAAAGGGGAAATGTTTCTGGATGCGGGTATTTGAAATACCGGAAGGCAGCAGGACCTCCAAGGGTCGTGCGATTCAGAACCTGATAAATATCGAACAGGACGATAAGGTCAAAGCCTTTATTTGTACCCAGGACCTTAAAGACGAGGAGTATGTGAACAGTCATTATGTCATTATGGCTACCAAGAAGGGTACGGTGAAGAAAACCTCCCTGGAACAATATTCCCGCCCAAGGCAGAATGGCATTATTGCCATTAACGTCAGGGAAAATGATGAATTACTGGAAGCCAAACTCACTACAGGTACCAGCCAGATATTCCTTGGATTGCGTTCGGGCAAGGCCATACGTTTCGAGGAGGGTAAGACCCGGCCGATGGGTAGAAATGCCAGCGGGGTAAGAGGGATCAGACTAGCCAATGATGAGGATGAGGTAATTGGTATGATCTCGGTTCATAACTTTGATGATGAGATCCTGGTGGTTTCTGAAAATGGTTATGGGAAACGCTCCAGTATAGACGATTACAGGATTACAAACAGAGGCGGAAAAGGAGTAAAGACGATTTCCATCACCGAGAAAACCGGTGGCCTTGTAGCCATCAAAAATGTTTCGGATTCAGACGACCTGATGATCATCAACAAGTCCGGGATTGCAATCAGGATGATCGTTGAGGACTTGCGTACGATGGGAAGAGCCACTCAGGGAGTGAAACTGATCAACATCAAGGAGAACGATTCCATCGCGGCCGTAGCCAAGGTGATGAAAGAAGAGGAGAACCTAGATCAGTCGGAAATTCTTGATATCGAGGTAGAAACAGAGGATGGCACGGCAATTGATGATAGTCCTTCAGATAAGGAATAACAAACGATAATAAACACTATTTCACTAATTTATTTTACTATGAAAACCAAATTCTTAATTATACTCGCCATGGTATTCAGCATGGTTGGTTATGCACAGAAGAATGAGATTAAGGCGGCAGAGAAAGCCATGAAAACGGGCGACGCGGCAGCAGCAAAGACAGCGCTTGAAGCAGCATCCGGTTTGATAGCATCTGCAGACGCCAGAACACAGGCCCAATATCACCTTACCAGGGGGAAAATATATGCTGATTTGGCAAAAAAGGGAGATGCCTCAGCTTTTGATGTAGCGGTTCATTGTTTTAATGAAACCATCAGTATCGAAGAAAAAAGCGGCAAAGAACGCTATGCTGGCGAAGCGCGTCAAAGCCTATCAGCATTAACCTCAGACCTGATCAATGCCGCTGTGGAGGATAACAATAACAAAAAATTCAAGGAGGCGGCCGAAAAACTTTATTTAGGTTATAAGCTGAGTCCTAATGATACGATTTATCTCTATTATGCTGCCAGTAGTGCAGTAAACGGACAACACTATGAAGAAGCATTGGCTTATTATGAAGAGTTGAAAGAAGTAGGATACGATGGGAGCACTACTTTGTACAAGGCAACTAATGTAGAAACAGGCGAAGTAGAGGAAATGGAACAATTTCAGCGAGACCTGATGATCAAATCTAAGGAGTACAAAGATCCTGTAGACGAGAAAACCCCTTCAAAAAGAGCAGAGGTCATCAAGAACATCGCATTGATCTATACGCAATTGGGACAAGACGATAAGGCGTTGCAGGCCTATGCCGATGCAAGAGCTGCTTATCCGGATGATGTGAACCTTATCCTGAATGAGGCCAATTTGCACTACAAGATGGGTGATAAAGAAACATTCAAGACCATGATGGCGAAAGCGGCAGATATGGCTCCAGACAACCCTGACCTTCAATACAATATCGGAGTGATCAATATGGAACAAGGCAAACTGAAGGAAGCAAGAGCGGCCTATAAGAGAGCATTGGAAATCAATCCTGGGTATATCAATGCCTTACTCAATCTCTCCACCACTTATGTGAACGAAGGTAACGGTCTTATAGACGAGATGAATTCTCTGGGTAGTTCCAGGGCAGATATCGCGCGTTATGATGAGTTGAAACAGGAAAAAGATGACCTCTTCCTTGAAGGCGCTAAAGTGCTGGAAGATGCTTTAAAGATGAATCCTGACAATCAGGGGATTCTTACCCAATTAAAAAATATTTATGGTGCCTTAGGTGATACTGAGAATTTCATGAAGATGAAAAAGCTTCTGGGCGAATAATTAGTTCTTAAAATTGAAAAAACTACCCCGGCATTATGGCCGGGGTTTTTTTATACGATTTTTTTGATGACCCTGAGCGTATGGGAATAGAGCCCGGTGTCTGTATTAAAGATCCCGGTATGATCCAGGCGATCGATCCGCACTTTTCCATGGGAATGAATGATAAAATTGTCTTTCATAATAATCCCGACATGATCGATAATTCCTTCTTTATCGTCAAAGAAGGCAAGGTCGCCTGGCTCGCTTTCCTCAATAAAACTAAGCGATTCACCAACCATTGCCTGTTCGGAAGCCCGGCGGGGCAGTAAGTGTCCGTTGATCTTGTATACCATCTGACTCAAGCCTGCATCATCTACCCCGAAAGGGGTTTTACCACCCCAGAGAAAAGGTGCATGGAGGTAGTACATCGCTGTGGGTACGATATTAGATTTCGAACCAGATCCGTTGAGGTAGGAACCTTCGAATAATTGAGACATCAAAGCTGCATTCGAGACACAGGAACCAAGCAAAACAGGGATAAGAGCCTTGTCTTTACCGCTGGCATATCCCACGAGATCCGAAGCATACTCGGGGCTTTTGTTTTTCTCAATGGTTTCGAACTGGTTTTTATCAAGTGATTGGAATTGCTGATTTGTAATCCAGCCTTCGGTTCCATCGTCTGCAATCTTAATCTTAGACCAGTATTTTCTGCTTTCGGTGATCTTAAAATGTTCCCCATAAAGTAATTGGGTAAGCATTTCACTCGAGTTATCCGCTTGTGCTCGAACTGGAATTACACTAAGATGGCATATACCGTATGGCATAGACTTTATTGAGACCCTTTAGGCGATCAGCTTCTTTCCAAGACTATCGCAGATGCACCTCCACCGCCGTTACAGATGGCTGCAGCTCCAATCCTGGCCTGGTTTTGAATTAATACACTGATCAGGGTAATGGTTATACGCGCCCCGGAACAACCCAGCGGATGTCCGAGCGAAACAGCTCCTCCGTTAACATTTACATTAGAGTCATTTAAACCTAATAGTTTGATATTCGCCAGCCCTACGACCGAAAAAGCTTCATTGAACTCAAAATAATCAACATCACCAATATCCACACCTGCTTTGTCGAGGGCCTTTGGCAACGCTTTAGCCGGAGCAGTAGTAAACCATTTTGGTTCCTGAGCAGCATCGGCGTAGCTTTTGATCTTTACCAAGGGCTTAATGTTTAACTCATCGGCTTTTTCGGCACTCATAAGGACTACTGCCGCAGCACCGTCATTAATGGTTGAGGCATTGGCCGCGGTTACGGTACCTTCTTTTGTGAATGCAGGACGAAGGTTAGGGATTTTATCCATCCTGACATTTTTAAATTCTTCATCTTCACTAACAATCACAGGTTCTCCCCGACGCTGTGGTACCTCCACTGGAATTACTTCCTCTTTAAATTTACCTGATTTCCATGCGGCGGCAGAACGTTCATAAGATTGAATGGCAAACTGATCCTGCTCTTCCCTACTAAATTCATATTCTGTTGCACATGCATCTGCACATACGCCCATGGCGTGTTGATCGTAAACGTCTACCAGTCCATCTTTCTGCATCCCGTCTTCCATCTTTACCGGACCGAACTTATGGGGAGTTCTCATATGTACATAATGAGGGATAAGGCTCATATTTTCCATACCTCCTGCCACAACTATGTCGTTATCGCCCAAAGCAATAGACTGTGCCCCCTGCATAATGGCTTTCATACCAGAGGCGCATACTTTATTGACGGTTGTACATGGAACCGTATCGGGTATGCCAGCATATATGGCTGCCTGTCTGGCAGGAGCTTGTCCTGTGCCCGCCTGTACCACATTTCCCATCAACACCTCCTGGACAAGAGCAGGATCAATTCCCGCTTTTTCCAAGGCTCCTTTAATAGCTTTTGCACCGAGTTCCGGTGCCGGTATGCCCGATAGGCCTCCCATAAAACTACCAATTGGTGTGCGTGCCATCGAGATAATTACGACCTCTCTCATTTAAATAATTCTTGGTTAGAAGTATGTGTTAAAAACGACTATGCGAAATTAATAAATTAAACTTCATCTAACTCTGCTTAGCCCATCTTAAGCGTTTAATTTTCTATTTTTGATAAAGATAATACTCGACATGGGGAATTTCCTTGATAACGTTTACAAGAAGCAATCGCTGATTTATAAATACTTCCTCTACTTTCTCACTGTCGGTTGTATCGTCTTTTTCTTCCCTAGAGGGGGTAAATTCAAATACGAATTTCAAAAAGGCAAACCCTGGCAATACGAAAATCTTTATGCTCCTTTCGACTTTACCATAAAAAAATCAGATGAGGAGATCGGTCTCGAAAAACAGAAGATCGAAAGCCTGCATATCGATTATTACAGTTACGACCCGGGGATTGTAGATGAAGTTCATCGGCACTTTGATCAACAATTCGATATTGTATTTCCAAAAGAACGCTATTCGAGCTCGCAATTAAAGCGGTTCGAGGAGGCCGGCCTGCAAATACTGGATAGTTTTTATCAGTACGGATTACTGGAGAATTCCCAGGACAGATCGGAGAAGGCCGAAATCTATTTGGTGAAGAACAATGAGGCGTTGCTCCTGCCAAGTTCTGAATTGCTGGGAATTGTAGATGCTGGAGATAAACTGGGAGCACTTTTGGCAGAGCAATCCCTTACACGCTATCAGAATCCGTTCCGTGAATTATTTTTTGATATTCTCAGGCCTAATGTCAGATACGATGACGACCTCACAAAAAAAGCCCTGGACGATGAGTTCTCCAAGATTTCCCTGACCAGGGGCAGTGTCGATGAAGGTAAGCTGATCGTGGCCAAAGGGGAGGTGGTTGAGGCCGAAAATCTGAAAATCCTGGGATCGTTAAAAGCCGAGTATGAGTCGGAATTATGGACAGAGAACAACTTCCTCTTCATAATATCGGGCTATACCATCCTGGTTGCGTTAGTGTTGATGATGCTCATGTTGTTTTTAAAAAAGTACCGGCAGGAAGTATTTCGAAACAACGTAAAAGTAACCTTTATCTTTTTCAATATTCTTCTGATGGTCTTTATAACCACACTAGTGGTGAAATATAATGAGGCCTACGTATTTGTTGTTCCGCTCTGTATCCTGCCACTAATATTGAAGACCTTTTTTGATGCACGACTTGGTTTGTTTGTCCATGTACTGACCGTGCTGATCCTTGGTTTTGTAGTGCCCAATAGTTTCGAGTACATATTCTTGCAGATCATTGCCGGTATTGTCACCATTCTCACGGTTTCTGAACTCTATAAAAGGGCTAATCTCTTTATTTCTGTAGGGCAGATCACTCTTATCTATATGTTGGGTTATTTCGCCTTCTATGTAATTCAGGAAGGTAGTTTAGATCAGATCAACCTTTATACATTCGGATTTTTTCTTCTCAATGGTATGATAACCCTTTTCGCACAACCATTGATCTATATATATGAAAAGATCTTCGGACTTATATCTGATGTATCATTGCTCGAATTATCGGACACCAATTCCCGACTCCTCAAGGAGCTGGCGAACAAAGCACCGGGCACTTTTCATCACAGCCTGCAGGTGGCTAACCTTGCTGAAGCCGCCGCGAATGAGATTGGGGCCAATGCGATGCTGGTCAGGGTAGGGGCCCTGTACCACGATATCGGTAAGATGAACAAGCCGGCTTATTTTACCGAAAACCAGGTGACCAATATTAATCCCCACGACGACCTGCAGCCTAAAGAAAGCGCCAGGATCATTATCGACCACGTTATCGAAGGCATAGAGATTGCCCGCCAGAACCGGTTGCCCGACCGGGTGATCGATTTTATCCGTACCCATCATGGTACCACCTATGTTTATTATTTCTATAAAAAACAACAGGATTCCGGCGAGGAGGTGAAAGAATCGGATTTTCGCTATCCCGGTCCGATCCCCTTCTCCAAAGAAACGGCCATTCTGATGATGTCGGATGCTGTTGAAGCCGCCTCTAAAAGCCTTAATAATCCCACCTATACCATCATAGATGAATTTGTAGAGAAAATAGTAAGCGGACAGATGAGTGCACAACAGTTCTTAAATGCTAATATCACATTTAAGGAAATTCAGTCGGTTAAAAAGGTGCTAAAACAAAAATTAACCAATATCTATCATCTCAGGGTGGAATATCCAGAATAGGTGATAGCCATTCTGAGATTTTCAACAGGGGGGCGCTGTTAAACATTGTTTAAATTGTACTTTGTTCTGCCGGCTACACGGTATATTGATCGAGAAGAGCTATAATTAAGCAGAAATACTATTATGAAAGATTTTTGCCGTTTGTTTATAATACTATGTCTTATTGCAGCAAATAGCTATTTTATGTGGTCTCAGCCGATGCTGCCTGGTACTCCCGATCAATTAAAAAGAACCGGTTATTCGGTGATACAGAAATCTAACCGCGACTCATTAATCGCATGGCAGGAAAAAGTGCTATTACACCTGGCTGATGATCATGCTCTCAATAATAGCATGATCTTTTTTAAAGGCTATCTGCTTACCGGACCAAAAAACCTAAGGGTTAATATGAGTAAGGTGCTCAAGGTAGAACTATTGGATCAACAGGGCGAGGTGGTCATCAATCAATATCATCCGATTGAAGAAGGTATGTTTAAGGGTAATCTGGGGATTCCCAAAAAACTACCCCCGGGCCAGTATTTCTTAAGGGCCTATACCCGCTGGATGCAAAACTACGGAGAGCGGTACTATACCGTAAAGCCGGTTTATATCGGCAATCCTAAGAGGCGGACTGGTACCACTGGTAATGCCGCAACAGAAGTTCATATATATCCGGAAGGGGGCAGTTTACTCAATGGACAGCTCAATCGTGTTGTGCTAAAAGTAAATCAGGCCGGGGCCAATGTGCATGCTTTAACAGCACAAATTAAAGATCAGCAAGGGAAAGTGGCGAGTACACTTACGGCATATCCACCTAATTACTTAGCCGCTGCTTTTGAACCCCAGCCCGGGAAGGTATATTCATTGGAAATGTCTGATGGCCATTCATATCCGATGCCGGCCGCGAGGGATAAGGGTTGTCTTCTGCAAATTAATAATCTCGATTCAGAAATGGTCAGGGTAAGGATTATGGGTACACCTGATTATCAGGGTGCACAGCTCAAACTGATCGGGGATTTTGATGGTGTTGCCTTTCTGGAGCGTTATATTAATTTCAATGACCGGGAAAAGGTAGAATTTGAAATCCCTAAAAAAGAACTCCCAAGAGGGATCTTGTGGTTAAGGCTCCTCGATCATAGCGGGCTCGAGCTTTCTGCTAGGCCAGTTTGGATCGATGGGGGTGGTATTAAGATAGACGTAAGGCCCTTGAGCCCGGGGGAAGGCCAAAGCGGTGAAATAGTCCTGGAAGTTGAGGTGACCGACCTGGAAGATAATCCGATTGAAACCGAGGTAGCCCTAAGTATCACGAGAAACTTGGAAGGGCAGGAATTATCGAAGCGAGCGTCAAATGGTTTTGATGAATTCGATCTCTTTCCAACTACTGGCAGTACTGAGTACTACAAAGAATCAACGCTGGAACGAAAAGGCCGTTTTCTTAAGGACCTCAGCCTCTTATCTTCAGCCACAGAAATCAACAGGGATTTAGGTGTGCACCTCGGGGAAGAGGAAAATATTATATACACCTTCCAGGCAGGATTGGAACTTATCGGGTATGCTTATGATATGGAGAACAAATTATTGCGCAACACTCCAATTCAGGTGATGGCCTTTGCGGAAAACGATATATGGGTCCAGGATATACAAACCGATTCTGAGGGTCGTATAGCCCTGGAAAACTTACAGTTAAAAGGAGAGGCAGAACTCGTGTTCAGGGTTGAAGGAGACCAAAGCAAGGAAAGAATGGTAAAAGTGATCCCTGCAAAAAATACAGGATCAATGCGTTCTACTACTCTTGAAAAGGAAATTAAATCTCAGGAAAAGAAAAGGATCTTTAAACCTACAGACCGTAGTGTATCAGATACTACCGGAATGATCGAGTTGGAGGAAGTCGTGGTTCGTGAGCTGGCATCCAAAAAGCCGGAGTCGCCCTCCGTTTATAACATCCACCCAAGTCATGTTAGGTTTCAGGATCCAAAGCGTCCGAAGTCCATTCCTGAATTATTGCTGAATATTCCCAATATTCGGGTGATCGGAATCGGGACTCTGAATCCTGTGGCGGTTAATATCAGGTCGGAAATGGCCGGTGGTGGTCCGATATTATATGTCCTGGATGGAATGACACTTACTCAGGGAGACGGTAGAGGAGGGCTTGGCACCATTGGGCGTAATCCTTTGGTCGAAATTATGAATTTGGTTCCTTCGACCGATGTAGAAAGGATTGAGTTCCTCTTAGGGCCTGAAGCTGCTACTTTTGGATCACGATCTAATGGAGGGGTACTGTTGTTTTATACCCGAACAGGAGCTGAACTTAGAAGATCTCAAAGGAAAGAAGCCCAGCTAATGTTCCAGGGCTATGAGCTTCCCATCGATTTCATGGAATACAAGGAAACCGAATCGAAAAAGGTAAGCGAATTGTCTTCCATGTTGTATTGGAATCCTCAAATACAGACCGATAAAAAAGGCAAGGCCAGCATTACTATTCCGTTTATGGAGTATAAGCGCAACCGGGTCATTAAAGCCAGTGCGGTGACCAAGGAAGGTCAAATAGGCAAATTTGCTGCTCCACTTGATTAGTAATATCGAGATCGATCAGGCTTATTTAGTTGAATTCAGGAATCCTCGTCGAATTAAAATGGATAAGTCTTATGTCGACCCTAAGTAATTCTTGGGCGACCATGGCAAATATTCAATCGGAAAAACATATTTTTAGACTTTATAAATATCTTACCCTGCCAGATTTCTGAAATGAGACATGAGAAAAACCTTTTTTGGCATCTTGGTTTTTGCGTTGTTTTGGGGAATACATAATCCCACGGCAGCCCAGGAACTGGAACCTCGTAATCTGACCAACCTGCCCAGGGGCATTAATTTTTTTAGCGCAGGCTACGGCCATGCCTCCGGAAATACCTTATTAGACCCCAGTTTGCCGCTCGAAGATTTTAACGGTCGGATCAACACCATCGTTGTCGCCTATGTAAGGGCAGTTAATTTCTGGGGAAAGTCGGGAAAAATAGGCGCCATACTTCCTTTTGCCGGCGGCGATTTTGAAGGTTCTTTTGTAGGTATCCCTTTTGAGGATAGTTATACCGGCTTTGGAGACCTTCGGCTTCGGGCCTCGGTAAATCTTACCGGTGCACCATCCCTAAATCCGAAAGAGTATCTGGATTATACACAGAAAACCGTATCCGGCCTGGGTATTCAGATCACCGCCCCCACCGGTAACTATAAACCCGAACAATTGCCCAACCTTGGAACCAACCGTTGGACATTCCGATTTAACTATGGTATTTCAAGAACAGTAAATGATTGGGTTTTTGAGCTTTATGCAGGCGTTTGGCTTTTTACACCCAATAATGAATTCCTCGAGGATTTTGAGCTTACCCAGACGCCTCTTTGGGTGGCTAAGACCAGTATCATCCGATCCCTGGGCGCACGGGGCAACTGGATCGCTTTTTCCATGGGCTATGGTTATGGTGCCAAATCTTCTCTCAATGGGATTGAACGAGATGTGGTCTTGTCTCAGATGCCCCTGAGTATTATCTACGCGCATACCATAGGGAAAAAGCATTCTATTAAACTGGCCCTGGGTTCCGGGATTCGCTTTGAACAGGGAAGCGATTATGATGCCTTTGCTATTTCCTATCAGTTTCGATGGCTCGATAGACGCGTAAGGCCTCAAAGTCAAACCAACTGATGCCAGGCTAGGAAACTATACTATATTTGCTAGGCCAGGAATTTTTACCTTGTTCAAAAAAGTATTCTTAACTGTGCTCCAAAGCAAAAGCCTTACTTCGAACTCGCTAGTATATTTCATGCTTTTTTTACTGATCGGACTTAGTAATTATGGGCAGAAACGCTGGGAAAAAGATTCCACTGCGATCACCTCCTTTGCCGATAAATTCGTGGTTAAACTCAATGTAGATACCCAGACTTCGTCCTATGAGCTAAAAGAATCTTCAGGAAGAGAATTGAGTTTAGAGCACAATAATGCCTATCGTCTTCACTTTTCACTTGATTATCAGTTTTTTGGATTAAGTTTTACAGTAGCCCCGAATATTTTAGGTGGTGCTGACAATACCAATTTGAAGGGAGAATCTTCACTAACGGATTTTCGTTTTCGGGCAGCCCTGGGCAAATGGGTTCAGGGATTTCAGTTTAGTACTCTCAAGGGTTTTTATGTTAAGAATACCGGAGATTTCGTTCCCGGTTGGACGGAAGGGACTGATCCATTCATTCAAATCCCAGATTTTACCAACCGCATTTATGGGATGTCTACCCACTATGTGATCAATCCGAACTTTTCTTTTAGAAATATCCTCTACAACACGGAGTGGCAAAAAAAGAGTGCAGGAAGTTTTATACCCTCACTTTTTTATGGCTTTGAGGATTTTGAATATACATTCGAAGGAGCCAAAAGTGATGAAAATATCTTTAAATTACGTTTGGCCTTACCATATTACTATACCTTGGTCCTTCATGAAAACTGGTTTGCCGGGGCAAATATCTCCCCTTCGCTGGGGGTGAGTTTTTCACGATATCAGGAAGATGTTTCCGACTTGAGGCTCAAGGAAAATAACACTTACCTTACCAGGAGCGTTGAAGGTGGGATACAAATAGGTTATGCGGCCGAACGTTGGGTATTCGGGGCCAGTTTTTTATTTGATGTTAACGGGTATGACGAGGAGCGCCTGGGAAGCGTAGAGAATAACAAATTCTTTGCCCAGGTCTACGTGGGCTATCGTCTAAACACTCCTGGGTTTATAGACCGGGCCTATAATAAGGCTGCAAAGAAGGTCGGTCTTCAATAGTTTTTTACTCAAGGAATCAGATAAAAGCCATAACTTCCAGTCCTCAATCTGCAATTGATGAAAAGGGCTCCAATCTATACTCTATCCATCGTTTTGGCGGTATGGTTTTCACCTGGCGGCCTTATGGCTCAGGATGAAGGCGCAATGGAAAATGAAGAGCAGGAAACGGAAGCAGGAAAATTTGGTCTAGGCCTGGTATTGGGGTACACCCATATCCCGGCGGCCAGGACAGAGGAAGGCGATTCGGAATCGGAAAACCTGCCGACGATAGGACTCGACTTGTATTACTATCCTGCAGAGCGCTGGAAGCTTGGACTGGTGATCGATCTGGAACTCAATAATTACGAAGTCGATTTTCAAGGAGAACGACTTCCAAGGGAGAATGCCCTGGTAACTGGTGTAATCGCGGGCTATGAGCTATTTCGGCGTTTTGGGTTGATATTTGGGCCAGGGGTAGAATTTGAGCGTAACAAAAGCCTGTTTATACTGCGTTTTGGAGTTGAATACGCCTTTGTGCTGGGTAATTCCTGGGAACTGTTCCCTGCCCTGAACTACGATTTTAAACAGGAATTCGACACCTATTCCCTCGGGATAGGAATAGGCAAGAGGTTTTAACTGGCTGTACTTCTTACAAACCGCTCATCATTCGCCCTTTACGCGATAATGGACTCCCGGCCAGTATTTGGCTTGCAATGCTTATATTTAGTGGCCAATCTAAGAAGAAATGGTTAATACGCTGTTTGTATTTTTTGCAGGAATTGCACTTTCTCTCAGCCTGATTGAGATCTGGCTGTCTTTTGCGAGAAAGAAATACGGCTCGAATTTTCTGTTTGGGGTTTTTACTCTTGCGGCAGGCTGTTATTATTTGATCCTGGGTCTTGAGCTCGATGTAAGGACATTAGAGCTTTTTTTTGCGGCAACCATGTTTGCCTTATTTCCATGGTACTACGGCCTGGAACTGGCTTATGTAAAAAAGAGGTTTCTGTGGTCGATAAGTGGCTTGTGCACAGCCTACTTTATCGTTATCCTGTTGGAGCTCAACAGCTACGTTCCATATATACAATACGGCTTTAGCTATGGCGTCTACATCCTCACAGCACTTTATTGTTTTATAGGGTTGGCCAACCTGAAATATCAAGCCAGTGTGGTGTTCTATCTCTTTCTGGCCGTGACACTTTATTATACCATTTTTATCATGGAGGAAATGGCCTTTAACTATTGGGGTATGCAACTTCCATGGCGCAGATCTGTAAATTTCCAGTACCTCGACCTCTTTCCGATGATCATCGTGCTCAATAAATTCTTTCTGATTATCCGCGATCAATGGAACAAAGGAGCACTGGAGCGTTCATTGAAGTATTATCGCGAAAACCTGAATCTTATCCTCGATAAGTCAGACCAATTGGTGGCAGTCTTAGATGTGAAGGGTAAAATCATTTATCGGAATTCTGCCTTTAATACCCTGATTGAGGATCCTAATGGAAGATCAACACTCTTTTTTGAAGATTTACTTCGGCAGGTCGATTTGGGTATTTTCAGGAAAGAGGTGCTGAATGCAGAAACCAACAAAGGTATATTGATCAGCACACATAAGACGAAGTCGGGCAATAGAACAGTGGCATGGTCATTTATCAAACAATCGATCGATCAATCTTCAGAATCCGGCGGGCAGACCTACCTTTTCGGATCAGACATCACGCGAATGAAGAATGCTGAGGATAACCTCAGGCAGGCCTATGAAAAGATGGAGTTGTTAAAAAACAAGCTGGAGGCCGAGAATATTCAACTCCGAAAAGATTTCGTGGCAGACCAAGAGGATGACACCCTCATAGGAAAGAGTCCTTTATTCCATTATGTGCTGAACCGCGTGGAGGATGCCGCACCGCTCGATATCCCTGTTTTGCTAGAAGGCGAAACAGGAGTGGGTAAAGAGCTATTTGCCAATTCCATTCATGAAAAGAGCCCGAGGAAGCATAGATCCTTTATAAAAGTGAATTGCGCCGCCATACCCGGAGAACTGCTGGAAAGTGAATTATTCGGTCATGAAAAAGGTGCATTTACCGGTGCTGAAAAAGATAAAAAAGGAATGTTTGAATTGGCCGACGGGGGAACGCTTTTCCTCGATGAGATTGGAGAATTACCGATCTCCCTTCAGCCTAAACTGTTACGTGCGATTCAGGAGCAGCGGATCAAACCTTTGGGAGCCGAGAAGGAAAGACCGATCAATATCAGGTTGTTGGCGGCAACCAACCGGAGTTTACTGGCAGAGGTGGAAAAAGGCAGCTTCCGATCCGACCTCTATTATCGCATCAACGTATTCCCAATCACGATACCCCCACTGCGCAAACGCAAAGAAGACATCCCTTTGCTGGTAGAGTGGTTTGTTAGATTTTTTAATGAGAAATACTCCAAAAGTATTAAGGAGGTCTCAGAATCCCTGATGGACGTATTGCAGGAGTATCCCTGGCCGGGCAATATCCGCCAATTGCGCAATATTGTAGAGCGAGCCGTAATCACCTCCAGTGAGTCGGTGTTAAAACTCGCGGCTCCGTTGCCTGAACCCAGTATGCACGATAAACCGTCCAGTATTGGACAAATCAATGGACGGGCCGATCAGGATACCATAACCCTGGAGGAATTTGAACGTAGATTTATCACTCAGACGCTGGAGCGCTGTAATTGGAAGATCTCAGGAAAATCGAGCGCTTCAGAATTACTAGACCTGCCACCAAGTACCTTGCGTTCAAAAATGAAGAAATTGGGGATACGGCCTGATTGAAACCCACATTTAATGACCCAGACACCACGAAATAACGTCGCGATATATCGCGCAACGCGATATATAGTGTCTAAGAATTCTCATTGTATTTGCTGTTTCCAGAATGTTTAGATTTTATTGAACTGGTAGTCAGTCATATAGAAGAAATGTTAAACTCGACTTAAAATTATGGCACAGTACTTGGCTTCCTTACTTAAACAATCAGACCGAATCAATAATCAAATTAACCGATGAATTCATATTTTTTGCTCATGCGATTTGAAATTCCCAATAATAAGATCCAGGAGTTCGACCTCGCTTTTAAACGGCTGGTAAAATGGCCTGTTTACACTTTATATGCCACGAGCGAAAGTTCAGAAAGCAAAACTTTTGAATTAGTACGTAACTGGGATAGTAAGGAAGAGATGAAAAAGGAACTGGATAGCCGGGATTTTACCAACATGATTGGTATGGTAAAGGTATTAGGGAATGTATTGCAATCCTATATATATGATGTTTCTAATAAAGCCGATCTGCTGGAAGCTTCCGACTAATATAAATTACAAATTGCTAAATCCATTGTTGTTCGATGGATTCAGTGTAATGTAAATATCCACCTATGAATAATTTTTTAAACCTTATGAAAATGAAGAAAATCATCTTACTGGGCTCCATATTGTTGCTCAGTACATCTGTGCTAATTGCACAGAAATCTAAAAAGCCTAACATCCTTGTGATCTGGGGAGACGACATTGGCCAGTTTAACGTAAGCGCTTATAATATGGGTATGATGGGATATAAGACCCCAAATATCGATAGGATTGCTCGTGAGGGCGCTGTGTTCACCGACTGGTACGGCCAACAGAGCTGTACCGCAGGACGTGCTGCCTTTATTACTGGACAGTCTCCCATTCGTACCGGGCTAACGAAGGTAGGTCTGCCAGGTGCACCGGAAGGGATGAAAAAAGAAGATCCTACCATCGCCACGTTGCTGAAAGAACGCGGGTATGTTACCGGACAGTTTGGCAAGAATCACCTGGGCGACAGGGACGAAATGCTCCCTACAAATCACGGTTTTGACGAATTCTTTGGAAATCTCTATCATCTGAATGCGGAAGAAGAGCCAGAACTGCCAGATTATCCTGCGAATTTCAAATTTGCCGACGGAGAGACGCTTAAGGAGAAATTCGGACCTCGCGGTGTGATCCACAGTTATGCCGATGGGCGAATTGAGGATACAGGGCCGCTTACTAAAAAGCGAATGGAAACCGTAGATATGGAGGTAACGGATGCGGCCTTACGTTTTATGGATGATGCCGTGGAGGATGACAAACCTTTCTTCGTCTGGTGGAACAGTACCCGTATGCATGTCTGGACGCACCTTAAGCCCGAATCGGAGGGCAAGACAGGCCTTGGGGTTTACCCCGATGGTATGGTGGAGCACGACGGTATGGTAGGACAGCTGCTCGACAAACTGGATGAGCTGGGGATCGCCGATAACACCATTGTGATGTATAGTACCGACAATGGGGCAGAGGTCTTTACATGGCCCGATGGAGGTACTACGATGTTTGCCGGTGAAAAAGCCACCCAGTGGGAAGGCGGTTTCCGGGTACCCACAGCGATCCGCTGGCCGGGTGTAATTAAGCCAGGTACTATTATCAATGATATTGGAGCACATGAAGATATGCTCCCTACTCTGGTGGCTGCTGCTGGAAATACCACTGCTAAAGAGGATCTAAGAAAAGGTAAGAAAATAGGGGATCGAACCTATAAGGTGCATATAGATGGTTACAATTTGCTTCCTGCCTTTAAAGGAGAAGGAGAATGGCCACGTCATGAGTTCCTCTACTGGACCGACGATGGAAGTGTTGCGGCCCTTAGATATAATAACTGGAAGATCACCTTCCTCAGACAGAACGCCCATGGGATGCATGTATGGCAGGCCCCTTACGAACAACTGCGCATGCCAATGGTAGGTAACCTTCGTACCGATCCCTTCGAACGCGCTTATCATGAAGCTATAGGTTACGGACGCTGGCAATTCGAACATATGTACGTTTTCGCGCCAGCAGGATACTATGTTGGCCAATGGCTGCAAAGTTTCCGGGAATTTCCCCCAAGGCAAAAACCAGGTAGTTTTAGCCTTGACCGGGTCATGGAAGCGGTTCAAAAAGGTTCCGGAGATAAATAATTTCAGATTTGAAACGGAAGGCTCCCGGTATAGGCAGGATAACGGGGCCTTCTGTTCGAATCGCAACCCATCCGTGGGTGGTTTCCATACCTAAGATTGTATTTTGCAACTAAAACCTTTTTTAATCAAAGCTGTCACTTTCCAGACATTGAGAAACTAGATAAAATTCTAAAAAAGAAGACTGATTTTCATCATTTCAATTTCTTGTCCGATTATTGAAATTTATACCCAATATACATAGTAATTAAACAGATTTAAAAAAATGAAAAAGGTATCGATGAAATGGCTTGTCAGGAATATTGTGTATGCAATTTTCACAATTTCATTAATTGGTTGTCAGCAGCAGACAAAAGGAGAAGAAGAATCCGAATCTTTTAAAAAATACGGTCAGGAATTTGAAGGAAAAATTGCTAAAAGCTACGAAGAATCAGAAGAATGGTGGCCTACGCCCCCAACCCCGCCTGCAGGTACTCCAAATGTGGTTATTTTCCTTCTGGATGATACCGGTTTTGGGCACATAGGTAGTTTTGGTGGCCTGATAGAAACACCACATATCGACAAGCTTGCCGCAGATGGTTTGCGTTATAATAATTTCCATACTACTGCACTCTGCTCCCCTTCAAGGGCGGCAATTATGGCTGGGCGGAACCATCACAGGATTGGTTTGGGTTCGCACTCTCTTACTGCAATGGGCTTCCCCGGTTACAATGCGTTTCCCCCAGAAAGTGCTAAATCTGTGGCCACCCATTTGAAAAAGGCAGGTTTTGTTAATTATGCCATTGGGAAATGGGATCACACACCGCTTTATGAAGTATCCGAAAGTGGGCCATTTGATCGCTGGCCGAGTGGTGAAGGTTTTGATCATTACTATGGGTTTATGGCAGGTGATGCAGATAATTATCGTTCGCTGCTATGGAGAGATCACAATCCTATAGAAGATTGGACAGGAGAGATGGATTACCATTTAAGCGAGTCCATGGCAGATGAGTTTACAAGAAATATTACCTCGCACGTTTCTGTTTCTCCGGATAAACCATTTATGATGTTCTGGGCACCGGTTGCCATGCACTCCCCGCACCAGGCACCACAGAAATACATTGACCATTACAAGGGTAAATTCGACATGGGATGGGACAATGCCAGGGAGATTATTCATAAGCAACAATTGGAAATGGGTGTAATTCCTCAAGGTACAGAACTGTCCCCACGCATACCAGAAATTCCAGCCTGGGAAAGTTTATCTCCAGATCAACAGAAACTATATGCCAGGCAGATGGAAGTATTTGCCGCTATGCTTACCCACGCCGATGAACAGATTGGGAAAATGGTTGAAACTTTAAAGCGTACCGGACAATATGACAACACGCTTATAATTGTGACCGCAGATAACGGATCAAGTGGTGAAGGTGGTCTTGCAGGTACATTCAACGAAACCTATGTACTCAATGGGTTACAGACTCCGCTAGAAGCTAGTTTATCGCATCACGAAGATTGGGGTGGCCCTACTACATACCCACATTTTAGTGCAGGTTGGGCCATGGCCGGGAATACTCCTTTTAAATATTTTAAACAAATAGTACATAACGGAGGTATAGCAGATGCCATGGTAGTAAGCTGGCCTAAAGGAATTAAGGCAAAAGGGGAGGTTCGAAATCAGTATCATCACATTACTGATATCGCAGCTACAATCCTCGATGTTACCGGTACTCCGTTCTTCGAAGAAATAGATGGCATTAAACAAATGCCGCTAGATGGTGTGAGTATGAAATATTCATTTGATGACAATGATTCTCCAACCACTCATCCTGAACAATATTATGAGTTGTTTGGCAATAGGGCGATCTATAAAGATGGTTGGAAAGCCGTTACCATCCATGGTAACAGAATGCCCTGGTTTTTGAACAAAACAGCGGATTTTGACGATGATGTCTGGGAACTTTATCATATCGATGAAGATTTTTCAGAATCGCATAATGTGGCGGATCAATATCCTGAAAAGCTGGAAGAACTAAAAGCGCGCTGGGAAGAACTGGCATTAGAAAATAACGTTTACCCACTTTATGATGATATGGTTCAGCGAATTGCCAAACAACAGGGAAGACTGTTTGGTGATAAAAAGGAATTCACTTACTACTATCCTGGTGCACAACGAATTGCAGAAAAAGCTTCCCCTCCGGTAAAAGGAAAATCCCACTCCATTGAAACAACCGTTAATCTAACCGGTAATGAGGAAGGCGTTATTATAGCATGCGGTGGCTTTACAGGAGGCTATACGATGTATATTAAAAATAATAAGTTGTATTATGATTACAACTACTATCACGGTTTGTATTACACGCTAGAATCACCCACATTACCAACTGGGACTGTTGACATAAAATTCAATTTTATTGAAGACGGAGGAGCTAAAGAAGGAATACCGGGAGGTAAAGGTGAAATGTATGTAAATGGTCAAAAAGTGGGTGAAGTAGAAATGCCGGAAATGCATATCTCGACATTCTCCCTTTCAGAAACCTTCGATATTGGCGTAGATAACGGTACACCCGTATCTAACAAATATTCGGAGACTTATCATTTCCCTTATAGTGGTGAATTGGATAAGGTGATTGTGAAACTGACTGAGAATAATTAAGTAATCAAACAGCCTGACTCACTTCAGGCTGTTTTAATATGCTTGAGAAATGAAAAAAAATAATATCACAATATTACTAGCCGCAGCACTATTACTTGAATGGCTGTAATGACCAAAAGAAAAAAGAAGAAGCCGAAGAAGAACAAACAACAGCAGCAAGCTTTCAACTTCCTCCGGTTAACCCCTTTTTGATTGCGAATAGCAGTTACCCATCGGTTCATTCCAATCCCGCCCAAAGCGATGTTACCAGCTGGCCCACCTGGAATGAGGATGTGATTTTGGAGGAGGCAAAAGTACAATGGCTACCCTGGGTAACCTCTATTGGTACCGCGCATCGCCCCTATGGAAATGGGGAGGAAGCCCTGTTTGTATCCGGGACTAATAAAATTGGAAAAATCAGGATCAGTAAAGGGGCATTTGAATGGGTCGATGAAGTTGTGGTACCCGGCTATGAATACGAAGTACCCTCGGAAGATGAAATAAGGGCAACAGTCGATAAAATGCGTGAAGGTGGTACCGATGAAGAAAAGTACCTCCCTCCCTATACCGCTCATGTAAAGGCCATTAAACAAAGTTCAGCAAACATTGGCAACGGTATTTATACCATGATGGACAATGAGGGTAATTATTTTGCTGGATTTGGGACCTCTATCTTTAAGGTTAGCGATAAAAACCCCGGCGACATAAATTCAAAAATTGAGATTGTAAAAGGCTTTGACGTAAAAGATGGCGTTACACCTGAGGAGGCCAAAAACATAAGTAGGATCTTTGCTTTAGGAATGACCTATGACGGTTACATTGCCGTGGCTATGCCCGGAATCATTGCGGTTCTGGATCGCAACTTAGAAAATATGCAGTATATCCTGTTGGAAGGTGAAGCGGTAGACAATGGCATAAGCATAGATGATCAGGGCGGCATTTACTGCGTTACCTCCAAGTATATGCGCAAAATAGTCTGGAACGATAAAACTCTTTCAGATAAAGAAGATGATGGTGCCTGGAAATCGCCATATGACTATGTTCCCAATGCCAAAGCACTATCAAGGGGTTCAGGTAACACCCCCTCATTAATGGGATTTGGGCCTGATGAAGACCATTTGGTTTTTGTTGCCGATGCGGGCTCTGAGATCAGCGCCGTGGCTTTTTGGCGAGATGATATTCCAGAAGATTTTGAACAGAAGCCCGGTACTAAGTCCCGCAGAATTGCCGATCAAATAAAACTGACAATAGATGTGCCTGCCACCATCGAATGGTCGCCCCATATCTATGGGAACGGGGTGATGATGATGGCTTCTGCCTGGCCTGACCCTGTATATGATAAAAATGATAAACTGGCGATTTTTGAAACCGTGCTTACTGCCGGGGTAACCAGACAGCCCCCAGCAGGCGTGGAAAAATGGAGCTGGGATAAGGAAACGCGCAGCTTAAAGAGCGATTGGACCCTTCAGCGTGGCTTGCAATGGGCGCTTTACCCTGTTTCAGCCACATCAAATACTGTTACGCTTACCATAGCAGAAGAGGGTAATTATTCGCTTCAGACGGTGGACTGGAATACGGGTGAAGAAGTTTCCACGACAACCTTAGGAAACAATCCCATATTTAATACGGCAGGAGGACTCTTTATACCGATCGATGAGAATAGGATCTACATAACCGGTGTGATGGGGCCTATTATGATTACAAAGTAGCCTATATTTTCTGTACATAATCAACAATAAGATGAAAACTACATCAGGGCAACGAACCAGACTAATTATAGGAGCAATTGTGTTGATTGCAGGATTTCTGAGTCCGCTGCTTATCCCGTTTATACTCGAGTCTGGATTCTCAGACACACTAAAAAGTGTACTCAGCGGTTTGCTGGCCTTCGGGATCCCTGAGCTGTTCATGATTGTGGCAGTAGCTATTATGGGTAAAAGAGGGTACCAATTTATCAAAACAAAGGCTTTAAAATTGCTGACCACGATCTCACCACAGCGGGTGAGTAGAAGTCGGCATTTTATCGGTTCGCTGTTTTTCACTGTTCCTATACTCTTTGGGTTTTTAAAACCCTACCTAGCGCATTTTTTCCCTGTGATGGAAGAAGTACCGCTCGGGTGGATCATCGCTACAGATCTAATGCTTTTGTTAAGCTTGTTTATCCTTGGAGGAGAATTCTGGGAAAAGTTAAAAGGTTTGTTCCTGTATGACGTAATTGCCGTAAAAAGAAATTTGGACAACACTTAAAGGAGATACTATGAGAAAGTTATTATTTGTCTTTTTATTAATATTAATGTCAATCCCGGTAATGGCACAGGATCCTGAGGCAGACGATCAACCTCAGCAAGACGACACATCGAAAGCATTAGATGCGACGGCTACGCAATGGAGTTTCCAGTTTGCCTATCAGTCTATGCCCAATTATTATAGTGACCTTGTAAACGGCACCCCCAGAAGACCTGGATTAGACAATTATGTTCAATTGCGTATCGTTGCCCCGGTACCCTTAAAAGGCGTCACTATACTGCCAAGGATTACCATCAGACATTATGAAGATCTGAGTACAGGAAATTCCGGAATAGGTAACACGGAGATCTTTGCATTGATCATACCCAGCTTTTCGGATTGGGGCACCGGTAGGGCCGGAATTGGACCTATGGTGACCTTGCCCGGAAATAAGAATGTAGCCAGAGACGAATGGGGTTATGGACTTTCCGGAGCGGTTGTGAATACTTCTGGTCGGTTGTTTTTTGGGGTATTGCTAACCCAGTCTTTTCGCGCAATCGATCCCAGTGCCTTGCCGCCAGGAACTTCAGATGCCAACCCACTGGGTATTGCTCCTTTTTTGAATTATACTTTCGGGACTTCGGGATACTATGTGGGCAATGGGGACATGGTGGCCCTGTACGACTGGGACTCCGGTGGCTTCTACCTGCCTATCGGTCTGCGATTCGGGAAGGTATGGGTATTGGAGAAAGGATCGATCAACGCCTATGCTGAATACCAGACCAGTGCGATCTACAAGAACTATCAGGGTCCTGCAGTTCAGACTTCTTTTCGTTTGAATCTCACCTACACCATGCCCGTAGGCGGTGGTAAATAATCGAACATGAACACAGAACCAATCCGAGGCTAAAACAGAAAATATGTTCAAAAAAGTCCTAACGAATTCTCTGATCCTTCTCTGCCTTTGCTGCCTATCACAGCTTATGGCGCAGGAAGAACATCATGAAGAGGGTGAAGGGCACCAGGAATCTAATCGGCCCATATACCGGCTAGGCTCACAGCGTACCTGGCCTTTTTTTAGTTTCCTGAACGATCCGGGTGACGATGCCAAGACATTAGGAGTGGAATTTGAAAGTTATCTCAATATCGGACCCTACAACATCAAGAATATCTCCTATTTTGAGGTGAATCAGTTCCCCCGGGTGATCCCTGGCCAGCCTGTTGGAAATCCTACAAATCCGGATCGGACGGTAGGTGCCGATGGCATCAATGACCTACTAACCGCTTTCTGGTTTACCAGGAGGGGAGCCCATCACGGCAAGCACCATTTAGCACTTGGATTTTCTGCAATGCTACCCACGGCAAGCGATAAAACACTTGGTAGTGGCAAATGGTCTGCTGGGCCCAGTTTCGATTATGAATTTGAGAGCGGGCGTTGGTTTGCCGGGGCAATTGCTCTACAAGTGTGGTCATTTGCAGGAGAAGCCGATCGCAAAGCTGTGAATATGCTGATGATTAAACCCTTCGTGGTGTACAACCTGGTCAAACGATTCGACCTGATCTATATGCCTTATGGAGTTTCTGTATACTGGAACAAAGCTGCTGGAGAAAAAGTATACTTTCCATTGGGTGGAGGGGCACAGTACCAGATACCGCTGGGTGAGAATACCACACTTAACCTGGGGGCCCAGTTCTTTAAGAACGTCATCCGGCCTACCAATGGAACTGTATATGACCTCCGTTTCCTGATTGAATTTGTACTTTAATGCTAAACCAATAAAACTAACGAGATGAATACGCTCAATATTAAACCTGAAACCATTTATTTAAGAAGACTAAGTCGCTTTATAGACGTAGCTTATGCGCTCTTATTTATTCATTTGATCGTAAAGTTTCTACCTCATTTTGAGGATATGGAATGGACACATAAGCCCTATGGTTTGCTCAGTCATTTAGTAGATAATCGTTTAGAGCTATTAAGGATATTTATAGGTGGGGGACTGGCACTTTTGTACTGGAACCAGAACAACAGTTTATTTAAGAATCTTATCAGAACAAATGGATTACATGCCATGCTATCACTGGTTCAATTATTCCTGGTAGTGCTGTTTGTATATTTTGCGATTGCCGATCCGGGTCTGGAAAGTCAGTCCTCGCCGGCCCTACAAGCTGCAAGTCTCGCACTGGCGGGTTTTACGGGAATCGCAGCATGGATATATGCATCTAAAAAAGGACTAATCCGTGAAGGAATGTCTGAAGAGGATGTTAAACAGGTTACTAAAAGCAATTTAATGGAGCCTTTAACAGCAGTTGTTAATGTGGGCCTCGCTTTTGTAGGGCCTTTGGTATGGACATTGGCCTGGTTCCTGCTACCTCCGGTCTTCATCTGGTTGTTGAAAAAACGCAAACAATATGGAAGCAAATAGTGATATCTCTTTGCACTATATTGGTTGGGCGTAGCAGATTTAGAATCTAAAATCATGAGAGAACGAATACTCGCAGTCCTGGAAGACAGATCGCTTAGTTCGGTGGTCCTATTGGTGGCCCTGGCTCTTTTCATTTTTGTATTGCCAATTCTCCATCTTGAGGGGAATTTGCTGCCCATCCTGCTCATATCCATCATAATATTCCTGGCTGCCTTCAACATTTCGCGGCGACTGGTGGTATTGGGATTACTGATGGTGGTGATCGAGATAGCTACACGGACCACGGATTTGGTATACCTCAACTACCTGGCGATGGTAACCACTAATCTTTTTATACTCTATATCGTGGCCAGGGTGATCCATGAAATGATGAAAGAGAAGACTGTGTCGCTCTTCACGATTCTGGATGCGGTGAACGGATATCTTCTGTTAGGAATACTTTATATCAGCCTGGTGGGATTTGTGGAGCTCAATTTCCCTGGATCTTATCCTGTTCGGGAAGGAGAAGAAATCAATTTGGTGTACTACACCATGATCACCCTGACCACGGTGGGTTATGGAGATGTTACCCCACAACTTCCGGTGGCCAAATCGCTCTCTATGATTATGGCCGTCACCGGCCAGTTTTATATTGCAGTAGTGGTTGCTATTATCGTGGGGAAGTTTGCCAGCAAGCAGTAAAGTGTGTCCCCATAGCTACCGGGATGAGTAGTTGTGTGAAGTTGGAAGACGGGAGTCGGAAGATATCGAAACGTAGCGAGGATTCTGTAGATTGTAAAAGTGTTCTTCAGGGGAAGCAGCAAGTATAGCTGCGCGGTTCAGTTGAGTATTTGCTCATCAGCAATCAACAATCAATAATCATTACAACACTAATTGAGTATCAACATTGCAAATGCTCCATTGATCGAACCGAACATTAAATGATTCCTTTTGGAAGGAGTAATAATACTCACCTCATTCTAAGGAAAACGCTTTAACTTTATGCACAATGCACAGGTTAAAGACAGGATTGCCCTTTAGAATACTCCTGATCTTGTTTCTATTTCAGAGTCCGTGGAGTAGGGGACAGGAAACAGATACCACTAATATTCTTGACTTCTCTAATAAGTTTCTTTTACGGGTTTATACCATCAGTAAGTCGAATTCCCTTACCATTGAAAACCAATTGGTGGAAAAGGCCCT
This sequence comes from Flavobacteriaceae bacterium, assembly GCA_965212205.1. Taxonomy (GTDB): domain Bacteria; phylum Bacteroidota; class Bacteroidia; order Flavobacteriales; family Flavobacteriaceae; genus JAHEJJ01. Next base: position 77,647 of record CBDBUX010000006.1, on the reverse strand, counting down.
GAAGCTACGGCCGAATGGAGCCACTAACCTGGGAATTGGATTTAATTACAAGCGCTTTGGTCTGGGGTTGGCTTTTAATACCCCTATTTCGGCAGAAAGCGAGCGCAGGTTCGGCAAAACCCAACGACTCGATATTCAGGGGAGTATGTATGGTAGAAAAGTAGGAGGGGACGGTTTTTTTCAGGTATACAAGGGCTATTACAATGAAAATCCGGAGGATTTCATAGATTGGTCGGGCAACGTACAGCCTCAGCTTCCTAATATGCGTGTGCTCTCATTGGGGGTAGTGGGATTCTATGTGTTCAATTCCGATGGTTATTCGTACAGGGCTGCATTTGTGCGTGATGAGATCCAGCTTAAAAGTGCCGGTAGTTTTCTACTGGGGATATTTGGGAATTACGATGAGTCTAAAACTGACAATGGTTTTATCCCGGAAGAATTACCCGATAGTATTCGTAATAATATCAATATCAAGGAATTCACTAATCTCGCTATTGGCATCTCGGCTGGTTATGCCCACAATTTTGTAATCAAGGATAAATTTATTTTTGGGCTTGCTGTTTTACCGGGTTTTGGTTACCAAAAGGTGGGTATAGAAGAGCTCGATGGAACAAAAGGAACAGAAGAACAGCCTGCGGCGCAATTGCTCACCCGTGTAGGCCTGGGATATGAGCACAAGTATTTTTTCGTTGGACTGCTAGGTTCGGTAAATTTTAGAAATATCGAGTTTGGGCCTTTTGATTTCCGTTTGGCAACCGAACAGTTTCGTTTTATTCTAGGGAAGCGATTTGATTTCTAGGATACGTGCAAGGGTATGAGCGTGGCCATAGATGGCAAAATGTAGAGTTGATTTTTGTTCGGGGGTACATACCCTCCTCCCCAGATTCAAGTTACCTTTTTAGGCTGAAAATACATTTCACTTTAGCTATTGATTAGGATCTTTCGACCAGGATTACCCCGTTACACTTGGTGCTCCTGAGTTGGGATTGTTGCTCGAGAAAGCTCAATCAATGTTTGTCCAGGTTGTTATTTCAGGATTACCTCGTTTACACTCGGTGATCCTGAGTTGGGATTGTTGCTCGAGAAAGCTCAATCAATGTTTGTACAGGTGAGTTGGGATTGTTGCTCGAGAAAAACCAGCCAGCGCTGTGCGCTGCTAGCTTTTTTATTCCCTTCGCTAACAAAAGCGAACTTTTGACGCTCTGAAACAAAAAAACCAGACAATTTTTGTCTGGTTTTTCTCGGTCGGGGTGGCAGGATTCGAACCTGCGACCTCCTGCTCCCAAAGCAGGCGCGATAACCGGGCTACGCTACACCCCGTAAAACTTTTATGATCTGGCCTTTTATTCTAAATCCCTAAGGAGGCCGTTGCGGAGAGACCGGGATTCGAACCCGGGCAACGTTTACACGTTGACAGATTAGCAATCTGCTCCATTACCACTCTGGCACCTCTCCAAAGGCTTTTACAGTCCGGATTTCAATCCAGCATTGTTGTTGGCCTACCAATATTTCAACTGTCCCATACAATAGGAGGACAAAGGCGGGTGCAAATGTACTTCTTCAATTAGAGCGAAGCAACTTTTTTACTTATTTTTTGGGCTCCATATTAAAGTGGGCTACTCCTTGGTTGGTAAAGGAAGAAAAGATCGCCTAAGGTGATTGAAAGACAAAGTTTATTCTTATTAAATTGTTTGACTAATGTGGATTAGAACAACAAGCAAACCGGACTGGGAGCTTGGATTTCATCTACAAAGCTCAGCAGGCCGGTTTCCATGTCCCTTTGATAAGAAACGATATTGTCTGAATGCTGATTGGCTACCAGTAGAAATCTGTTGTCAGGAGATAAAGCAAAATTTCTTGGTGATTCCCCTTTTGTGGCCTGATGGCCTATCAGGCGGAGCGTGCCACGCTGAGGATCTGTTTTAAAAATCGCTATACTGTTATGGCCACGGTTGGAGGCGTAGACAAACTTTCCATCATCGGAAACATGGATGTCTGCGCAAGTATTAGGATCTACATAATTCTCAGGTAGGGTGGTTATGGTTTGAATCGAGGAATAGAGGTTGGTCGACTTATCTTTTTTCAGCAGCGATATTGAAGAAGTCAGTTCGTTGACCACATATATCCAGTCCTGAGTTGGATGAATAGCAAGATGTCGTGGTCCCGCACCTTCTCCCATAGTATAAGTCGCAGGGGTAGAAGCAACAAACGTATTCGTTACAGTGTCGATTTCTGAAAACCATAGTTGATTGGTACCGAGATCCACAGAGATCAATTTGCCTTCGCGGGTAAACCAACCGGAGTGGGCGTGAGGAGCATCTTGCCGTTCGTTACTTCCTTTTCCCTGGTGCTTTTGTATGTCGAGTAGTTGGGAAAGTTCACCATTGCTCTGAAGCTTCAACAGACCCATATTACCACCAGTATAGTTTGCTATCGCCAAATAATTCTTATCATTCGTGGTGATATGGCAGGGGTGAGCACCCCCTGAAGGTTTTTGATCAACAAAAACCAGACTGTCTCTATCGATCTTAAAAGAGGTTACAAAACCCATTTTATCGTCATTACTCACCTCGTTGACGGCAAGCAGGAATGCACCGTCTGCGCTTTTAGTCAGAAATGAAGGGTTCTCAGTTATCGCCTTAAGCCCCGCTTCCCGCAGCTTTCCGTCCTGCAGCAGTTCAAATTGATAGATCCCCTGACTTTCACCATCGGTATAGGTGCCTACATAAAAGCTGTTGCCCTGTGTGGTATTCATAGCGGACTCTTTACAATTCTGTAATGTCAAAATCAAACAAAAAGCAAGTAAGGTCAAAAAATATTTCATCGGAAAGTCTAAGCGATGATGCAAGATACTTGCTTTTAAAATAGATCACAACTTTGATATTTTACAAAATATCCTAATTGAAGGATAAAAAAAGCAGCAAGTAAAACTTGCTGCTTTTTAATGCTACTGATAAAGCTGAAAAGTGTTATTTCTTAACCACTTTTACTTGCGACAGAACTTTGCCGGTTTCATCAGTTATACGAAGGATATAGATTCCCTGAGCTATAGTGGCCATATCGATCTGACCGGTTCCACTTTCGCTAAGTGTCATTTCGAACGGAGGCACAACCATGGTGCCCATTAGGCTAAACAGAGTTGCCTGAACAACCTGCTCGTTGCTCTCTTCTTCGAGTTGGACATTAGCTATTTCCTGAACCGGGTTAGGATAAACACTTCCTTCTCCACTTCCTAATTCAGGTACAATATCTATAACCTCAAAGGTTATAGTAGTTGTAGCTAAAGCTGCTCCATTTCCACTTCTTGCGTCATAAGCTGTTGCGGTAACTGTATTAATACCCAATGGGAATGCGAGAGCATTAAAATTACCACCCACATCGCCACCTAGGGCATAAGGTGCAACATTCTCCGTGCGGAAATTCGTAACGCCATTATAATCGAAGACTACACTCTTAACACCCGCAACATCAACATCAGCAACAATATTGAAGGCATTCTCAGCAAAATCACTCAGATTAATTACGTCGCCGTCATTTAGCGCACCAATAGCTCCATTGGTAGTTGCATTCACTAATGTTAAAGCTATAGCATCTACGGGTAGCCCACTATCAATGACCTCAAAATCGACTGTGAGATCAAAACCTGCTTCTCCACTACCTCCAGAACCGCTATACGGTGTTGCCGTGACAGTATTAGATCCGACAGACAATACGAGAGATCCAAAGTTCCCATTGAAATCCCCTCCAAGAGCATATGGCGCAACATTCTCTGTTCTGAATCCTGCTCGATCATTGTAATCGAATACCACACTTCCGACAGCTGCCTCGCCTACATTGGCTACGATATTAAAGCTGTTTGAAGGATAATCATTGATGTCGATTACATCACCACTATTGAGTGGGCCAATCGCCTCATTGGTTTCTGCATTAATAAGCGTGAAGCTCAGTACTTCAGGAACGGGAAGTACTTCTAACGTAACAGGTACCAAAACTTCCGGATTGATCGGATCATTAGTACTTACTATTACATTGCCTTCATAATTCCCTGCTTCCAAATCTTCAGCACTAATCTCGATCGGTACCCCGACGCTTTCACCAGGCTCCAGTGTTCCACTGATCGGCGGAGTCCAGCTGATGGCCAGGCCATCTTCAAGGTATTCATTATTAAATACCACCTGCAATCCACTCAGACCTAGCGGCCCTTCGATTCCAACAGTACTCTCTATCCTTAAATCAGAATCAACATTCTTGTACTGCATTTTAAAGGAACCATCAGGGAAAAGGATAATCTGGAAAGTCACCGGTGCTGGTGGGGGTCCAAAGAACCCAAAGCCAGGAACTTCTTCGTATTGAACAATAAAGTACTCTGAAGTACCTTCATAGAATACTCCCGTTCCATCTGGTGGCTCAATATCCGACCACATCCCTGCAATAAATAGATCAGGGTTACCCGTGTCTGGAATTGGATCATTGATAAAGTTAATTCCAACAATCTCTGCAAAGGTCAGGAAACCATTGGCAGCTATAGTCACTTGGTTCTGGATCTCTCCATAGAATGGGAAGCTAAACGGTAATGGTACCGTTTCATCCCCGTCAAATCCAACGTTGGCCTGAGTACCTGTTCCACTAATATCGATAAAGTTATAGGCTTCCCCACCACTATTGCTGTCTGCCCATGTGTAACCGAAGGATCCCGGTCCGCCACTGGCATTTGCCACGGGGGGTCCAACACGATTATCCGCAGCTTCTTTGCTCCAAATCCTATCATATTCATATCTCGGAGCCGGTGCTACTCTTATACCTTCAGATCCTTCAGGAACCAAAGTTGGCGGTGCAACAGAATAATTCATCGTTGAGCCTCCATTGTTGGTAATGGTAAGCGTCTCTGTCGTTGAGGAACCCTTAGGTAATGTAACATTGATTGCCGTTGGGTCTACAGACACCACAGGTGGATCAATGCCCACTCCAGACAATGGTATTTCGAACGATTCATTGCCAAAACTATCATCACTGGAGATGGTAATCACATCTTCAATAGGTCCAACCGTAGAAGGAGCGAAAGTCACAAATGCAATGGATGTCTGACCAGGTTCAATACTGAATGGCAGAATCTCATTCTCGATGGTGAAATCGCCATTCGTATTTGAGATATCAGAAATCTGAAGCGCCTTGGTTCCTGTATTGGAGATTGAAATCGCACTCGAGCTTTCGAGGCCTACAAAAATCGGCTCAAAAACCAGCGATTCAGGATCTACAGCGATCTGAGGCTGACCGATAACCGTCAGCTCGAACAAGGCCGTACTCATTTCCTTGTCGGGCGCATTGCTTGACACCGTCAATTCATCGAAATACGTGCCGTCGTTCAGTGAAGTAGCATCTAGCGTAACCGTCAGATCTCTAGAACCACCAGCGGGTACAACCCCCGACAATGGATCTACATTGCTGATAAAGTCTGTTAGGGCCACATCTGGCTTAACAAAGCGAACTACCAGGTTATCCTTCACATATGGTGTATTGAAGGCCACTTGTGCGCCATCGCTTCCATCGGCATTTTCAATACCTACTGTTGATGAATCCCTGAAAGGAGCGGTTTCAACATCCTCGTAGTACACTTCAATTGTGCCATCAGCAAAGAGAACGATCTGGAAAGTTACCGTCTCGGTATCTGAACCAAAGAACTCAGGTGCATCGGTCCACTGAATAATCAGGAGGTCTGCATTACCTGCAATCGTCAATGAACCATTTAGATTTTGAGGTTCCAGATCTGCCCACAGACCGGCAATGACATTATTAATACCATCGTTTACAGGTATCTGAGGATTCACCCAAGTTACCCCTGTAGTGGGCGGTTGAAAGGACACCCATCCATTGGCATTAATATATAACTCATTATATACAGTCCCATAGTACTCCATGGCAAAAGGCATGGCTAACAAAGCTGTGCCATCACCACCGGTAACACCATTAATTTCGGTGCCAAATCCACTGATGTCTAACCAGCTGTAAATAGGTCCGCCTGCCTCATCACTGTCTATCCAGGTATAACCAAAGCCATTATCTGTACCCATACTGAATTCAATAGGAGCACCTATACGATTATCGTTAAACCCTTTTTCCTGTTCCATGCTAAAGCTTTCAAAATTGATAACTTCAGGCTTGCTGAACTGGGCATCGGGATCGGCCAGAGCCGTCGATACGGTCAGGTCAGGGAAGGAAAATATCAGCGGTGAATTACCGTCGTTTCTCAGTGTAATACTCGCATCAACTGTAGTTCCTGCGTCTGCTGTGGCTGAAACTTCCTGAGGATCGAGTACGGCGATAGGTGGATCTACACCTACACCATTTAATACCACTTCAACCAATGCCGAATTGGAGGCATTGCTGTTGATAGACAGGATACCGTTGATACTGCCAGTGGTAGAAGGAGTAAAGGTTACAATAACCTCTAATTCTTCACCGGCCGCAAGCTGTCCTGAAGCAGGATCTGCTGCGAAGTCGGTATTATCTGAAGTAATGCTACTGATATCAATAACGGCCAGGCCATTATTGGATATCGTAAGTGTGCGTGTCCTCTCGGCACCTACAAATACATCATTGAACAATAATACCTCATCGGAAACTACGATTTCAGATTCCTGCCCTGAAACGTTAAAGGTAGTTGCCACGGTGGCAGTGGGTGTAGAAGGATCATTGCTATTAACCCGAATTTCTGTTTCGAACGTACCGTTCGCCAGTTCGGAAGCATCGAAGGTAACCGATACCTCTACCGACTGACCAGGTGCTACTGTTCCTGTAGAAGGTTCAAGGGTTAGATATGTATCTGTACCGCCACTTAATGCTCGGGTCAGGAACAAAAAGTCAGGTAAATTGGTGTAAGATTCCCCTCCATCAGAACTGAACCAATAGGTATCAGGCCTGATTTCTGTAGCGGTCTCATCAATTCCCTGTGCAAAATCAATTCCTTCCGGATATTTGTGAACGACCCAAAATGTATCACCTGCGCTAAAGTTCTGTGGTTCATCCAGGACAGTAGCCAGGAAAACACCATCAGCACTGTTGAGTGTGATTAATTGAGACGTAAGCAAAAGCCCATCTGCAGGGGTGGAGCCACCGAGGTAGATCTCCAGAATAACCTGAGTTTCGCCCAAGGTTTCTGTCCTCATCGCGTTACGGACGGCCGTCAATGCAAAATCTATTTCTGCGTCGAACTTCACCGCTGCGGCCCAGGCCGGACCCTGTAGTCCGGCGAAATCATCTGGAAAGTCAATTCCAGAATCATACCAAATGGAATCGGTAAAAGCGGTATTGTACTCTAACGGCGCTTCCAGGCTTTTGGCTTGTAATCCCTTGAGTTTTTTAATACCGGCCTTTTTGAGTACTGCTCCACTGGAATTGCCCAGACCGTATTTGGTCATGTCAATTTGAGCCATTAAAGCATCTCCGCCACTGGAAGGTGGGGTGAAATTGGTTGGCCCTAATGAAGTTGTAAAATCTAACGGGCTTTGGCCACTATTGCTTATGGTAAAAGTCTCCACAGCTATAGGTGGATCATCTACCTGAACGTCTACCGAGGCACTGAGATTATCAGGATCCACGCTGATTGTCGGTGGTGTTACCACGTTAAGGCTTACAGGAATGTCGATAGTTGGATTATTCGTATCGTTGCTGGCAACGTTGATTGTAGCTTCGTACAAGCCTGGATCGAGTGCCCGTGCATCAAATTTTACCTGAGCGGTGACAGAAGATCCAAAAGGTACGGTGCCTGAAATCGGCGCCACACTAAGGAAGAATCCATCAGGATCACCATCGGTAATTTCAAGATTATCGATGTCTAAAGTAGAACCGGTTACTGCCATATCGGATAACAATACTAGTTGTTCCATCAAGGGGGTGAATCCGGTACCCGAAAAGACCAGTGCATCATCAAAATAAACGGTCATTCCAAGGTCGTCCTTGTCGATTACGATACGGACATTGAAATACCCTTCAGGTACTTCTGTGTTTACCGGAACGAAAGCGCCGGCACTACCATCCAGAATATCTATGGTACCATCTCCGTTAAACCGTAATCTGGTAACCACAAAACCGGCAGAAGGAGACTGAGGGATAATTTCCCAGCTTACGCCACTGCCCTGCAGGTTTACATCCAGGGAACTTACCATAAAAGGTTCGCTTCCTGGAGTTACAGTAGGGGAGAAGGCCAGAACGGTACCGGGCTGATTAGGGCCCTGGCCGTCTGAAACTGCACTGAGATGTTGTGCTCCATCCGCAGGATTAGCAGAAGATATTGCCCAGTTATTAGCAAACTGAGAAGACCATCCCTGCTGGCCATTAATATCACCTGGAGTGAAATCTTCGAAGTCTGTGGCATATAAACTCGTAACCACACGTTCGAAGCCAGAATTAGTTCGGATCATGTCGGCAATTCCGCTGCCCTGAGAACCGATAAAATTTTCGCTGGTAAAACCGTTAGTTGCAATCGAAGCATTTGATTGTGCAACCCGGCTGGCGAAAGTGTTTTGTGCATTATCATTTATAGTAATGGTAAAATCAAGATCGGCATCACCTGTATTACTGATGACCAGATCACGGGTTGCGACCTGGAGTTGTTGCAGTGTTTCGTTGAAAGAATCCGGATCTACCGAAATGATAGGTGCTTCAGTTCCATCGAGCACACGTATTGATATCGGAATACTGACCACTTCTTCAAATCCACTTATGGTCAGGTCTATACTTTCCTCATACAGACCTTTGGCCAATCCGGTAGTGTTGATCACTGCGTTGAGTGTACCGGTAGAGGAAGCTGCGATATCCTGGTTAGCAGGATCCAAAGATTCGATCAGGACCGAACCTGCGCTTGCTGCTGCAGCTACTGATACCGGATCTTCCGAGACGTTCGTGAGGGTGAACTCAGGGGTAAGGATGGTCCCGACAAATACTTCGTCGGTAACAGCGGCAGGTGCAACGGCAACTGGTGGCTGTTCGGCCAATACCCAACCCATATCTCTAAAGAAGCCACGGGTGATATCTCCCACATTAAAATTCGATTCGGCAGAACCGACCTGCGGACTCATTAAAGAGTTCGGGTCGCCTGCAGGGAAAGCAAATTCATCCCAATGTGCTATACTTGAACCAGGCTGAAATGGATTTGGTGCCCACATTTGTGGTGGAGTGCCTATGGCCGCAATGGCGAACGGGCTATTGCAAAATACATCGTTGCTGGTAAAGAAGTTCCCAAGTTCTACCGAAGGATTCGGCAGGTCTAGTACAGAATTACCTTCGCCATCAATAAGGAAGGTATCAAATATGAAAGGATTACCTCCTCCATTGATACTACCCACACCGGCCCCGTTGACATTACCTCCGTCTACAAAGCCAAGCCCATGGCAGGCCTCGTGGAGGGCAACGGTAACAAAATCGAATTGTCCGGCAGGGGTATTTCCGTCGGTACCAAAATACCATGGAATCCCATTGCCGATGTTGACAACAAGATCAAATTCTTCCTGGGGCGCAAGATCTTCTCCTGCGAGGGAGTTGGCCAGGGCTACCGGATAAAAGACATCGGTTTGAGGCGCACCCGGAAAATTGCTCAGCAGCAGCGTAGGACCTGCCGAGGCTAATACCCCGGGACCGAGGTTGGCAAAGTCAGCAAAAATCCTGATCGGTACGCTGGATACAATTTCTTCGGACCAAATGTCGAGTGCGGCCTGAAATGCCGCCTGAACATCAGGATTGTCAGCCGCTCCGGGCCCAAAGGTGATGATCAATTCTGCAGTAGCGTTCCTTTGTGCAGAAATAGATTTGATTGCGGCCAATTGTTTCATGGCCATCCTGGAGTTCATGTCCTCAAATTTCGCAGGACATACAACCGGGATACCCGGTTTTGTCTCCATCTTTTGAGAATGCAACATCTGCAGACCCCCAAAAAGCATCAATAATAGAATAGAAAAAAAGTGATAATTCTTACGGAATAGTGTTCTCGAAAAACTACCACTCACAGAGTAATTATTCTTCATAGTGAGGTGGTTTTATTAGAAATTAGCTTTTGAAAATAAGCTATTCAACTGGATTTAACAAACTTTTAAAGAGTGCGGATCATCGATTAAAAGGGGCGTTTATCGATCAGGTACTACTCTATAATGTATGTTGAGAGGGAGGTAGTTTAGGTGAATTAGAAAAACCTTAGAAATTTTACGTTTTCTTAATGAAAATAGTCTACAGACCATTTGAGATTTTCACATATGGGTAAAAGAATCAACAGTTTTAGGAAATACAAATCAACCGTTGCACGAATGGGCTTGATAGTTGTATATTTGCACGCGAAAACCAAAGGTCGCGTAGCTCAGCTGGATAGAGCATCTGCCTTCTAAGCAGACGGTCACAGGTTCGAATCCTGTCGCGATCACTACAAGCACAAAACCCGCAATGGAAATTGCGGGTTTTTCATTTCCTGCAGCAAAACAAACTTGTTTGATTTTGTGTAAGGGAAATGAAAATAGCTTAGCAAAGCTAAGTCGTTTTGTATTTGGAAAGGGGAGGGCCAAGGATCATGAGCCCCGATAGCTATCGGGATGAATACTCCAGAAACCCAAGAGCGCAGCTCGGCGACCTTGTATTTGCTTCAGGGCTGTCATTTTTCTGATTCCCAACCCCCTATAGATCATCTACATATGAGTCGAAAACCATAATATGTCGGTTAGGATTCCACTGAAAGTTCTCATACTAACCATAGCATTCTTAAGGACATTATATAATGATTAGTATTCCATAAATTAATTCTTGCGATATAACTTAATTGATCAAACAATTTCATATTTTGATAGATCAAACAAGTTTATTGTTATGACTCAATCGGCAGCACAAAAGGTTATTCAGGATGTAAAATTTCTTCTGGTTAATAACAAGATACCCGAAGCTCTGGAAATCATAAATACAGAGTTTTCACCGATTAGCAATGATCTTGGTAACTCAGCTCTCTTGATCTCAGGGCGGCATAACAGATTGAGAGAGAAGGCTACTATGGGCTTAATCACAGCTGGGCAAGAGCAAGTTGAAACTTCACAAATTCAACACAGCTTACTCATGTTATTGGATGGTGTAGATAATGAACTGGAAATTAAAAAAATCACGAGTAAGAGATCTACCCTGTACACAACAGACTCAGAGGAAGCTTTAGAAAAGATTCAGGGGCCTAAAAACACATTGGTTCCTACAAGTTGGCTGCATAAGGCTATTCAGGTTTCAAAAAGCGTATGTCAGGTGATACGCTCCGATGGTAAGAAAGGAACCGGTTGGTTATTAAATGATGGCTGGATGATGACCAATGCGCATGTACTTCCCAATATAAAACATGTCGAGTCTTCAAAAATATTACTTGATTTTGAAGAAGACTTATTTGGGGCGCCAAGAAAAACAAGTGAGTTCTTCCTGGAATCAGCAGGAGCGCTTTTTAGTCCTATAACGAAGTTCGATTATGCCTATGTCCGTATTAAAGACAGTCCGGCTAATCCAATTTCAAATTGGGGAACCCTTGAATTAGATCTGTTTTCAGATCCGCAGCTGGGCGACTTTGTGAATATAATTCAACATCCATTGGGGGAAGCTAAACAGATTGCCCTGACCAGGAATAGTATTGTTGCCATCGATAATTCCAAAGTGTTTTATAAGACAGATACAGAAAAAGGTTCAAGTGGCTCCCCTGTGTTTAATCAGGAATGGAAGGTGATTGCCTTGCATCATGCAGGTAAAACAGAGGAGGAAGGCGGAATGACAATCAACAAAGAAACGGGAGAGAAAATGGCGGCAAACGAAGGAATTCTTATAAAAAATGTAATGGAAGATATCAAGTCAAAACAATAATTGTTTAAGTCAATAGAATTTTCTGCGTATGACTGAGGAAGAGTTTTTAAAAAAGGCAAGGGCACTTTTAGACAAGGATCCAAAATCCCGAATTACCTTATTGGCTAAAGCGGTTTTGGAAAGCCCAAAGTGTATTGTAGATATACATACACATATTTTTGATAAGAAAACGCTCAATGTCGGATACATCCTTTTACGGATGCTCAAAACAGTAACATTGGAATCTTTCGGGATCGAGGCTGTAGATGAGGAGATTGAGGACATGCAATTCATGACTAAGAAGGAGGAGAGTCTATATGATGAAATTGAGCAACAAAAAAGCGATAGTGAACAAGACTGGGAACAACTTGAAAAAGAACTCGAATTAACTATTGAACTCAACGAAACCTATGAACTTTTTGGCTATAATCTGAAGGAGGCTTTAAAAGTGTTGAAAAAAGCCAATATGCTGGAAGTTCTTGACTATTATCATCAGGATTTCTCAATAACTAATTTGAAGGATTTCGAAGATAACTATTTGGTTGCCGGTATTTTGCAAATGGATTTGGAAACGGGTTGGGGTATTAAGCCAAAACGCGATTATGAACAACAGCTAAAAGATATAAGGGATATTGCTAAACAAAGACCAATTATCCCTTTTATGGCCATAGACCCCCGGAGGGTGGATTCAAATGGATCGAATTTGTATTCACTATTTCTGGAAGCATTTACAGACGAGGAAGCCCCGTTTTTTGGTGTAAAATGCTACCCTTCCTTGGGATATATTCCTTCGGATGCCAGACTTGACCCGATTTTTAATATTTGTGCAGAAAAAAATATTCCGGTTTTAACGCATTGCGGCGGGGAATCGGTTTCAACATTCAAAAAAAGTATCCGAATCAAAACCCAAAATGGATATGAGGAATTTGAAATACCCGGAGAATCGAGAAAGGAGCGAGCCAGGTATTTAAACGAGCCGGAGCATTGGGAGCCGGTATTGGAAAAATATCCAGACCTTAAATTAAATTTTGGCCATTTTGGGGGCGATGATTTTTGGTTGGAGTTCCATAAAACCGGAAATTGTAAGAGAATCGAGAAGATTTATGAGATGATGAGAAATCCAAAGTGGAAAGTGTATGCAGACTTCTCATTTAATCTTGTTGAAGAAGAGTTGTTCGATAAACTTAAAACAGAACTAGATGCCCATCCGGATATAGCTAAAAGAATTCTTTTCGGGACCGACTATTGGGTGGTCTTACCAGCTGGCGAGTTACTCAATTCCCAGGAAAAGTATCTAAAGTTATTATCAGATCATCAAATGAATATGTTACAAAACAATGCGATAGATTATTTATATAATTAAAAGATTATGAATGATAACAGAGAATATCTAAAAGGTCTTGAACTAAATCAATCTGAAGGCTTAGAAGGTTTTGCAGATTATAGCGCATTTGAGTCGATCACCGAGACGCCTAGTTATTTAAATTTTAAGGGCCTGAATACCTTTTCACATAATATCTCTGAAGCTCAGCAAGAAGATGTTTTAAACTCTCTCTTATTAGCTCAGAGGGCTGCTACCAAGGCTTATCCACAGCATAGTGAAATATATCAATGGTATACCCTGTACTTTGAAGTATTGGAGAAATTGGGTTGGTTGATCAGCAATAAAGACTTTACAAAATACAAAGAGAAAAGCAATTCCTTTGAATTGGATAAAGCTATAATCACTGTACTGCAAGACATATTAAGCGTAAACCAGATAAAAATATTGATGAAGTCTTTAGAATTGATCAAATCTTTGGGTGAAGACGACAAACGGCTGATGGCCTTCGAAAAGAATACCCAGTCTTATGATCGGGGTAACTTCCAACTTGGGCTGTCCGAATCTACTAATGGCAATCTATCTATACTGGGAACAGGCTTTATACTAAGCTCAGAAAAGAATATGTCAAGATTTTTGTTTCTGAAATTTGACAAAGAACATATCAATATGGAGTTTGCGTTTTACAGAGCAGAATTAGTACCGCATGAGTTTAACAAGTACCGAGATTTGGTAAAAGAGAAGTTGAGCGACTCTAACCACTATATCGCTGCCTTGGACATATAATCGTGTTATGGATTTTCCGAGCAGCTTCATCATCTAGAAAAACGAGGAGAATTTCGCAGGCCTAAACCTTTGAGAACAGCATAGTAGGAGAGGAGTTTTTTATATTATCACGTTCAAGTCTTTTTGGCCAGATCGAGTATTCTTTTGGCTATTTTAGTTAATTCGACACCATATTTTTCATCTCCTACCAAATTGTTGAGTTTGTTATGTTCCAGTCTGGAATAATTACCTTTTAGCAAAATCACCTGCTCGAAAGATTCGTTGTCCTCAGTACTCGACAACAGGAGTTCCAGCGCTTTACCAATTTTACCATCACCAATTAGTTTTTGATACGATTTTATATTTACCACAACCTTTGGAGCTTTTTTGTAATTGATATCATAAACATTCATGAACTGATCAAGATTTTTAAGCTGAATTTCCATCTCGTTGCATAGCCTAACATAAATAGCACCACTCTCCCCAGCATTGGTAAAGTAATTTACCGCAAATTTTAGCAATTTTAAATAGGGTTTAACGTCTTGCTCGATGTTGCTAATTTTATTGATCAGGATGGCGTACATAGTCTGTCCCAAATAAAATGTAACCTGAGAAATGATTTCGATACCCTTGGAAACGTTGAGAAACTGCTTCGCAAGTTCACCGGTATCAATCATTTCAAAAAAGTTTGAAATAGCACTTTTGGCCTCATCGGCTGCCTCATTCTCGTCGAGGAAATGAAAGTGTTCAAAATTAAAGCTATTCAACTTGGAGTTCTGAATTAAAAAACCAGAAATAGCTTTATACAAATGGGATATTCCCATAAAGCGATAATATTCCAATGCCGTGTCTTCAAAATTATTGGCGAGCGCTGCAGCCGCTTTGGCGGCCTTACTCACCAAAATCTGACCATTGGTAAAATCTCGCTGAATCATAGCTTGCATGCCAGATAGGTACAAGGATTCCATTTCAAAAGCGGCAATCATATCGGCGAAATACGCACCATATTTATCGAGGCCCTGAAAAATATCTTTGGCTTCATTAAGCTTTTCCAGACCAGATTGGACGTTAAGAGAATTAATATCAACAATAGCCGAAATATACGACTCCATACCTCTGCTTAATTCCTGATAATCAGTAAGTTGTAATTCATTAAATCCAAAACTTGCTCTTTGTATATGTTCCAGGGCTTTTGGAAAATTTGCCTCCAGAGAAATACTGAGCAGGGAGGAAAAGAAATTCCATGCACTATCGAGCAAATAGATAAAGACCTGCTCATTCTCGTTTTGCGAATTTTCATCAAGCTGAATAATAACATTCTTTAAGGCTTCGACCGCTTGGGAAGGATCCTGATCAAAAAGTTCATCCACAAAAGGGATGGCTCCATCTAAATTTCCTGATCTTACTTGGGTAATTAATTCCATAACGAAAACTCTTTTTTAAACTGCGTAATAAAACGCCTTGCATAGATCAATTCTCTTATGTCAACCGGGACATGATCAAATTTGTATAAGTCGAATAAAAAGAGAAGGAAGGTAGTTCACCTGGACCACTGTCTTAAAGGTAAGAAATTTCATTTAAATCAAGGATAAAATACTACAGAGGAATAATGGTTGGGCATATATGGTATTGTTCCCTATCGGGATCACTAAAAAATGAAATGGATGCCCTAGCGGGATTATTTATTAAAGCGAGATGCTCTATCATCATCAATGACTCCATTCCAATTCATTCCAAAGCCAAAATCATATACATTACCATCGGTGTCTTTATAACTATTCATATCGAACGGAACATCTTCTGCCTGTTTTTCAACTGTAGCCATATCTGAGGGCATTTGCATGGGTAATAGTGCCGAAGGTTCGCTCTTCCCTGAAATAATGTCGAATAACACCTGATCCTGAACACCAAAATTTACTAAAATGGCCGATGCTTCTTTTTCGATTTCTGAAAACACCATCGGATTTGAAGTGGTTACCGACACCAATACGGGTTTGCCCTTCATTTTTTTCTTAGTTTCCGACACCAGTTTTGCATCAGTTTTATTGGCAGTCTTGGTCGATTTATTCTTATAGCCCCTATCGATAAAATCTTCTAATGGGTCACCGCCGGCGATACTATTTTCTCGGGCTTCCTTGGCCGTGTAATCACCAAATTGTAAACTAATAGGAATATAGCCATTACCTCCATTTGCGACGTCCTGCTTATCATATCCCTTAGTAGCGGTGGGATTTTGAATAAAGACCAATGCCATGTCTGCTTCTTCGGGATTATCGGTAAGCTTAAAATACTTATCCGCCAATTCCATGCTAACAGGATAATCTGTGGATGCAGGTGTTTCCATGCCCAGGAAATTACGACTGGCCGGAACGAAGCGCTTGGGTATGTAAACCGTTTTCTTATCGGAGATCGGCAAGACCTTATCAGAATTTTTCAGCATAACCACAGATTTCAGCTGTGCTTCAAAACCTGCTTTCATAAATTCGGGTTTGCCCACTACTGTTTTCGTCTCGGCAGGATCCAAATACGGATTCTCAAAAACTCCCACCCTGAATATATTCTTTAAAAGCCGAACGGCCGATTGCTCCATCCTGGCCCGCATTTTTTCTTCACCAAATTCCTGTAGACCCATTTGGTAAGCCTCAATTACAGGCTGCGCATCATTGTTTCCTCCAAACTGATCCACCCCCGCTTTCAGTACTTTATAATGTCGTTCCGCAAGGCTCAGGTGTTCAACACCAAATGATTTTCCATCTATAAAAAAATCCAGAGCCTTGTGATCTGCGGTTATGAGCCAATCGGTACAAACCACTCCATCATACCCGTATTTTTCCCTTAACAGATCTGTAATCAGGTATTCACTAAAACCATTACCGACATTTTCTCCATTTTTGATATCCTGGTTCCATGAAACAGTATAATACGGCATTACAGCCGAAGCCATTCCGGTTCCACCTGACAACTGAAATGCACCTTTCGTAAACGGAATTAAATGGGTATTGAAGTTATTACCAGGATACACAGCGAACTTCCCAGCACCATAGTGGGCATCCCTGCCTGCTTCCCCTGAGCCTCCCCCAGGCCAATGCTTTACCATAGCGTTGACGCTGCCAAATCCCCAACCATTCGAAATTTCATGGTTGCCGGTCGAGGTCTGAAATCCATCAATATAGGCCTTGCCCATCGCTGCCGACAATTCTGGACTTTCCCCAAATGTACCGCTAAAACGCATCCATCTGGGCTCCGTTGCAATATCGATTTGCGGTGACAAGGCGGTCGTAATGCCCAATGCACGATACTCAATGGCGGCTATTTCCCCGAATTGTTTTACCAATTCCGGATCAAAAGTAGCAGCCATTCCCAAAGAACTTGGCCACATTGAGATCTCACCTCCTGCAGCAGCATCATATTCGGCCTTTGCAGTGGTTCCATGTCGAGGATCTGAACTATTGTTCGCCGGAATGCCTAATCCTGTCCCTTCACAAAAAGCTTGCAACTTGTTATTCCATTGTGCGGCAATTTCAGGAGATTGAACTGTGGTTAGCAAAACGTGTCGAAGATTATCCGTCGATAAAAACTTCTTTTGCTGATCGGTCAGTTCGGAGGGATCTGTTTCTCCCGGGGTAAAAGGTTTACCGTTGTATGTTCCCACAAAATATCCCTTTGGCCTCGCCGGCACAGACTGATGTTGTGAATAGAGCATTAGCCCTGCAATTTGTTCGATGGTCATTTTAGAAGCGAGGTCCTTTGCGCGTTGGTCTGCCGACAGCCGCCAATCTTCATACTCATCCAATTGGCCATTTTTATTCAAATCTTTAAATGCATATCTGTCTGCCGTTATTAGCTTCACACCTGAATCTGGATGATACCCCAATGTGCTGCCCTCTACATTGGTAACTTTTATATAATCCGCTTGTTCCTCGGTCGTAAACTTCTGGGAGCAGCTGCTGGTTAAGAATCCTACGGCCAGAAACCAAATGGTTGGATATTTTCCTAATATTTTCATCGTATTATTATTACGTCTTTCGACAAAGAATTTCGTTAATAAAATTAATTCCTGCTAGCCACAAAGGAGCTCAACCGGAGCATCTTTTATACCAGGTTTGGATGAATCTGGGTAACTGAGATAATCTGAATAAGTATTTAAATTATTCCAATTGATTTATGAAGAATTCTGACGTATTTAAAAGAATAAAATATTGAACTAACGAACTCAGATCTTAAATCAATTTACCTTTAATTAAATGTAATAAAAATTGACTAATATTTGTCTTTAGTAAATTCAGGTCTTCGGATATTTGTAACCATTTTCTAAAACTATTTGATACTACCATTCTGAATTTGAATATGATTATCGCTAATCTGTTACAAATAGAAGGGTTTGTATATATTTCCTGGCATGTCCTGAGGATTAGCGTCGGCACAATCAGAAGAACAGCGACATCGTCTTGGGAATCTGAGGCGGGGTTGGCAGGATCATAAATCAGAATCTGGCATTGATTGGAAATTCTAGTAGTGGAATCAAACGATAATTTATCTTGTTCTCTACCCTAATATTCATAATTTCGAGCTATAGAATTCGTATTGAGAAATGAAGCAGCTAAGGCAAATTCTAATTCTAATTTTCACTCTTTTTATTGTCTGTGGAAGCGTTGCACAGGAATTAAGGACCCAGTTCGGTGATGTATACTACGATGTAAATATGCACAGAGGACAGTACGATGGAACCATTGGCTCTCCGTATCTCAATGAAGCATTTTTACCATGTCGGATCAATGAAATAAAAGAAACACAGTTGGTTCGTTTTAACGCATATAACGGTAGTGTGGAGGTAAAGGTCTCTGGTACCAAGGTGGTCCTTCTGGGTGATTTGGAGACTTATGTAATCGCTCTGAAGGATGGATCAGGCAAAACATATTATACAGGGAACTATTTTAATCATAAGGGAGATCTGGAAAATTCTTTTTTCGAACTAATCCACCAGTCTGGCGACTATAAACTTTTTGTAAAGGAAAACATCAAATATCACAAAGAAGTAAAGGCCGAGGGCTATAAAGATGCTGAACCCCCAAGCTTTAAGAAAGCCACGGCTTCTTATTTTATTACAGACCTCTGGGAAAAGACCCCACACCTTAAATTACTGCCCAGCCGTCTTAACGCTTTTCTTGATCTTTTTCCCGACCAGGCCAAATCCTTAAAAATGTATATCAGGAAAAATCGATTAAAGCTCGACAATGCAGAAGACCTGGTGCAGATCGTGAACCAGGCCTTAGATGTGAAATGACAGGCAGACTTACTCTACCGTAACAGAAAAGGTTTGCGCCACATCGGTTTCCCCTCCGGCATTGCCCAGGGTACCGTCGTTCGGTTTGGTGGGTTCATGCCTCAAGGTCACCGCCAGGGTAGCAGCTCCAGGTTCCCTTGTGGTCAGAAGGAAAACCAAACCCACTGGATTCCCATTGCCATCTGTGTCGTTATAGATCACATTATCAATACTTCCGGTAACCGTATAAAAGAACTGATGTTCCTCTGCCTCTTCTTCAACTTCTTCGGTGATGTCTCCGACTGGGTTTTCAGTTTCATTCAAGAGTTCGATACTACCCTCGTAGGTAGTAAAATCCTCTAAATTTCCGGAAACAGTCACTACGGGCGCATTTGGCCCATCTCCATCCAGGTCTTGTGATTGCAGGCTGATAGATGTTCCACCTCCCTGGGGCGTAAGGGTAATGATAACAGTGGTAATCACTTCTTCCTCATTTACAATTACTGGTGATTCATCATCGTCTGAACAAGAAACGGCGAATAAGCCTGCGGTAAGGAGAACCAAAAGTTTTAAATGTTTCATATCTGAAAAGTATTAAAGATTAATATTTAAGATTTAACTGTAAAATAAAATTTCGTCCCAGGTCGTCCGCAAAATATCGCAAACGATTCAGGTAGTCTCTGTAACTTGTATTCAATAGATTATCTACTGTGATCCCTACACCAAGCCTGGTTGTATTTCCCAATTCAAACTCTACATCGGCATAGAACTTTAGCAAATGGTAGGCATCGGGAGGGGTGTTGATTTCCAGGAGTACCTCCTGTTGTTGTTCTGGTGAGAAAACTGTGATATTGGGTGGATATTCGTTTTGCCTGAAAACATAGAGGCTCTCCAGGCCAGTTCTAAGATTTTTCCATTCGGGTTTGTTAAAAATAACCTTGTTGGCGACGTTTGCTGCAGGAATATTGATAAGTGCGATATTGTTCTCGGTATCTTTTCCCTTTACAATCGAAAATTTATGTTCGGTTTTCCATTCCGGTGTCCAGTTCACATAGGCTGCCAGGTCTGCACCCAACAATCGGGCATTAGTCTGCCTGTAGGTCCAAAGCGGAAAGGCTCCGCGAATGGTGAACTCGGTGCCTGTTGGCTCCAGAAGAATAAAATCTGTGATAAAATTGGCGTAGGGTTCTATGAGGAAACTCCAGGAATCAAAAGATCTTTTGTAAGAGACTGCCAGTTTATGTGAAGTTTCACTCCCGATCCTCAAGTCTCCTAATTCGAGACGGGCTGCGGAGTGGTGGAGACCGTCACTAAAAAGTTCAGAGGGATTCGGAGCCCGTTGAGCCAGACTATAGTTGAAACGAAAATCAACTGTGCCGTTGAGCTTATACTGCATCCCGGCGGTTCCAGAAAAATTATGGTAATTGAACACAGGATTGGTCAATATTTGATTCCCGAAATCTTCCACTACAAAGTCTGAAAAATCCTGATCGTAGCCACGTTCGATCCATCGGGAAGTGAGGTAAAATTTTTGAGCGTCAATACGGTTCAGATCATATCTTAGTCCGGCTTCGAGCAACCATTGATCCTTCCACTGATATTCGCCTATGGCAAAAATACCCAGATCGTATTTGTCATAATCCGGGATAAGCCTGCGGACACCTGTATCGGGATTAGCAAAGTTATTCTGATACCGGCCCAATAGACCTGTTCTGATTTTTAATAGGGGATTGGCGTCAAAAAGGAAATCGGTATTGATAGTGTGAGTTTGCAGTTCAAGGTCAATAGCCGGTATATTACGGTCTTCCCCGAGCCTGAGATCGTATTCGAAACGTCTGTTATTTTGGAAATCGTAGCGCAGATTCCACTTTCCTTTCCCTTCAAAACGTTTATAGACGTTGAGTTTGCCGAGATGATGGGTTACTTCCTGTCTGGGATTCCTGATATCATACGTAAAGGGTTCGATCACCAGTGGCTGTCCGCTGTTTATACTCCTGATCAAATCATCGATATTACCTATATGCGATGCTCTGAGTATGGCTATATCCGTGTCAAAATAAGAATACCAGGCATCCCATCCCCAAGAAAAATTCTTTTTCCCAAACCTGATCGACAGACCGGTTTCCTGAACACCCGTATTAGAAAGCACATAATCCGGTGCCTCCCGATCTCCTAATCTTTTATAGGATGCCTGTCCTTTAACAAACCAGCCTTTATCAAAGACTTTGGTGAGTTCGGTACTGATATTTCCACCCCTTCCATTGGTCATCCCATTAGCTATTGTTTTACCAAATAAGGTGTCTTGTAGGGTCTTAAAAGTCTGATCCAGCACAATCACACCCCCGATAGCATCGCCGCCATATTGCAGCGCAGATGCACCTTTTATGACCGAGATGGATCCTGCCGAATTTATATCAACATTTGGCGCGTGTTCTTCTCCCCACTCCATATCTTGCATTCTCACCCCATCATTCAGCATCAATACCCGGCTGCCATTAAGTCCGTGTATAGACGGTTTTACAATATTTGCTCCTGTACTCAAACCTGTAACCCCTCCAATTTCTTTTAATGCATCGCCTAGGGTGGCGCTGCTATAACGCTCAATTACGGCAGAGTTGAGATGCTGCTCCTGGGCCGAACGTGTTTTGTCTGCTACGGTCTCCCCGATAAGCTGTACCTCATCCAATTCTTCCACATGGTGTTCCAGTATCAGGTCTTTTTCCGTATCTCCATTTATCTCAATGGATAGGAATACAGGCTCGCAGGCAGGATGACTTATAATAAGATCAAATCGGCCTTCGCACAATCCGTCAAATGAATAATTTCCGCTATCGTCCGAGCGTGTTCCTTTTTCAATACCCCTGATATATATAAGAGCACCCGATAAACGTGAGTTGTCGTGGAAGTCCATGACTTTGCCCGAGAGGGTATAATCGCATTCCTGACCATACAGGATGGAACTGGAAATAACAAGCAAAAGTGCTGTTAGCTTTTTCAACATAATTAAAACAATGAATTCAACTTTAGGCAACCCACCTTAATGAGTTTGCACTGGCTTCAGAGAAATAATCAGGTTGATGGGGGTGGGCGACAGTAGTATGAACCTACAACAGAAACAATAGGATCTGTTCCTTGAATCAGGACAACAGGAGTTTCTAAAAAAGCTGGTAAGTCAATAACTTCCGCTTCTTGGGTAAATTGAAGCGGGGTATATTCCTGAATAACCACTGCCTCACAGAGCTCACAACTGAACTGATCTTCCTCGGCCATGTGGGCCAGAGGATGATAGCTCAAACTTTTCATTCCCAGGAAGAGAACAAGGAAAAAAAGTGAGAAAAACTTCCTGTCGGGCATTTTGATCATCAGTGCGAAACTAAATCATACTGCCCTAACAGGAAGTTAAAAGAATGTTAATAGACTGGTTTTATAACTGCCTCATCACGCAGTGGGAGTCCATATGCCCGTGGCTGCCGTCTTTTCTACATAATCGGAAAAGTCGGTGGCTTTCCTGCCCAGGACTTTTTCAATATCGGTGGTTATAACCGAATTCTCTTCCTTTGCGAGAACCTCTGTAAAGAGGTAATTGATCAACCAGATATAATCATCAGCTAAACCAGCGTCTTCGAGCATTTTATTATATGCCTGCATAGTAATGGGTGAATAATAAATACTTCTGCCAGTTTCTCTGGATATATTATCTATTATTTCTTTGAAAGTCAGAAGCCTTGGCCCTGTGAGTTCATAAATTTGGCCATTATGCTGCTCCTCCAAAAGTGCAGCTACGACTACATCAGCGATATCATCTGTATCCACATAGGGAACCTTTGCTTCCGCTTGTGGCAGAGAAACATGTCCTGCCCTGATAGGTTCCAGAAAGAAACTTTCACTAAAATTCTGATTGAACCAGCTTGCGCGTACTATAGTATAGTTTATCCCGGAATGGATTAATACCTGTTCACAGAGCTCCGCTTCACGTTCTCCTTTTCCCGACAGCAGTACCATTTTAGTGATGCCTGCTATTTTGGCTTGCCTGACCAATTCTTCGATGGCCTCTAAAGCTCCGGGAACGGCAAGGTCGGGTTGAAAGCTGATATAGACTTTGTCTATTTCATTCAGGGCTTCTGCCCAGGCTTCGGGTTTTTGCCAGTCGAATGCCGGGACAGCTTTTCTCGAACCAATCCTTACTTCCTGATTTAAAGCGGTTAAACGTTCTACAACTTTCCGGCCAGTTTTACCGGTGCCTCCTATTACTAATACTCTACTTGTCATGATGTTTAATTTTTAAGATGTATAATTATTTATGGGTTAATCGACTTTTTATTGGAAATTCTAATTTTCAGTTGCCAGTATAGCACTACCGCCAGATAGTATTCCAAGGCGATCAACCAAAAACCTGGCGCAACGAAAAATTCCTTATAAGCTCCTCTATTGGGTATGATATATGGCACTGTAATCAATGCATCGAGCAGGATAGCGATCAGCACCAGGATAAGCCCAACCTTGTAACCGCTGGGGCCATTATGCTTTTGGTAGTAAAAATGCGCACCCAATACTGCCAAGGGCAGGATAGCAAAAGTTAGGGCTATATCGGCTTGCCGGTCTGGGTTTTCAAGAATGGGTACGAAATACGACAGGCTGTAAATAGTTAGTCCGCCGATCCAAATTAATATTCCGGTGAGAAGTACTCTGATTGTTTTCATATCGTCTTGCTTATTTATAATTGATAAGACAAAACTAGGGCCGCAGCGAGGGCTCGATTTATTCGAAAAGGATAATGATTTGTTCGAAAAGGATTATTGCTGAAGCTGGCTGGGCCGAAACCCGAATTTCTTTGAGAAGGCATTGGAAAATGAACTGAGACTGTCGTATCCCACGTGCCAGGCCGCTTCCTGTACTGTAGCTTCCTCACTCCTTATCAGTTCATAAGCCTTGGTAAGGCGTTGATTTTGAAGGTACTTGAAAACGGGAACTCCAAATAGTTCTTTAAAATTTTTCTTCAGTTTAAAGCTGTTAAGACCAATTTGCCTCGACAATTCGTGAAGTGATGGCGGGCTATCGAGGTTATTGGTAAGTATTTCCTGCGCCTCGTAAAGTTTCGCCCGCTCTGAGGCTTTGATGCCATTTTCTTTCAGCGCGGATAATTGACCGAAATAATGCGCAAGCAATGAAGTCATTTGACTCCTGAAAAACATCATTTTAGTTTTACCTTCATAGGTATTCTGAAAAACCTGTTCGACAATGTATTGCATTTCCGGGCTCATAAAAAACTTAGGTCCCTCTTCGAAATGCCCGGTCGGGCGAACGAGTTTTTCCAACATTTCAGCAAATAATTCTCCTTCCTGATTGCTTAATCGGTCGAGATTACGCGTGGCAGTTGCGATTACAATACATTGTAACGGCCTTGAGGCAGATACATGATGCTCGCACCGTACCTTCTCATCTGCGTAGAAGGATAATGCAAGCCCTTTGGTATGCCTGAACTCTTTGACCTCTGAGCCATATTTCATTTTTAACAACACATCTCCGGCTCCATAGAATGCCACGGCGATAACGGGCTCGTCGAAGTAGCAGCTATCAATAGTAGGGTTATCTGCCTCAGCTTCTTCCACAAGAATGGTGAAATCGTTGATATCTATGATGTCGCGGGTCATGCTATGTAATTCAACAGATTAAATATATCAATTTCCCAAGTCGATAATCCATTAAAAATTAAGATGGATTTGTTAAAAAATACCTAATTCAGGTATAATGCTGTAACGTTTAAGCCCGATGTACGTCTATTGGTCAACAACATAAAACAAAAATAGATCATGAGACATTCACATAAAAGTACAACTTCAAGAGGATCATTTCTTTTCTCATCATTTCAGGGAAGTAAAAGAACCAACTGGAATACGGTAAGGAAGTATACACATTAATAACAAACATTACGAATGAAAAAGGGCCTTTTGGCCCTTTTTTTATTTCCGGAATCAGTACAAATCTGTCCAATAATGTGAGGCTCGGCTAATGGTTTTCAGCACATTTGATCACTATCATCTCTTGGACACTTGTAAATCATTAATTTTGTGACGAGAAGCCCGCTCGATTTTTTATCGGACTAGGATAGTGATAGAATTCGAGTACTCTATACATATTGCGTAACTTTATCAAAGTGAATATTAAAGTATATATGGGGATTGTTTTTCTCCTGTTAACGCTCCTGATAGGATGCCGCACGGGAAGAAATGAGGATAAACAGGGGAAAGTTTTCTTTTCTGGCCATCCTGAGGAGGCATTGGGCGGTAATTTTGATCTTAAAATTGATATTGACAGTCTTATTGGTAAAAAAAACAGCTATGCCTTTGGTGTATTGGACAGTCTCGCCGGGATGTTTCAGATTTTTAATGGTATGCCAGACTATGGCATGTTACAAGGAGATAGTGTAGTGGTTAGCACCAATCTGGATAGCCAGGCCATATTACTTGTGAGTTGCCAAACTCCTGAGTGGCGGCAGGTTGCCCTACCTGCATCTGTGGCCAATACTGAGGCCCTTGTAGGCTTTTTGGAGTACAATGAGACACTGAGGCTGGATACGGATTCACCTTTTGTTTTTCTGATCGAAGGAATTGTGGAACAGTTAGACTGGCGCATTTTACCCAAACCGATTAAAGATTCAGATGCTTCTATTGACGACCAATCGAATGAGCTTGGGGTGGGCACCATCAATAATAAATACGTCGAAATTATTGGGGTTTATGCCACCGGCGATAATGGTGGTTTTACCTCAGAAAATATTCCTATCCATATGCATTTCAAAACCACAGATGGGACCCTTTCGGGACATGTAGACCATCTTGAACCTGCTGCTGATATGAGTTTAAGGATACCTAAGACCTACTAAAAATACTTATGAAGCATACCTATTATATCGGAGGTATGAGCTGCCAGGGTTGCAGGAGTCACGTCGAGGAATCGTTATCTGAAGTAAAAGGTGTAAAGGAGGTCAGTGTAGACTTAGACAGGGCCATGGCAGAAATTGAGATGGAGTACTCAATTCCATTGGAGCATTTGCAGGCCCAATTAAAAGATAAACCAGGCAACTACACCATTAGTGATATTCCTAAAGAAGTTACTGCCGAAACCACACGAATTGCGCAAACTTCGTCTGAATCACACCAGGGGTCACTGTTTTATTGCCCGATGCAATGTGAAGGGGAGAAGATCTATAAACGTCCGGGCGATTGTCCGGTATGCGGGATGGATCTTGTTCCTGTTAGTAGTACGGATTCCTCGGAGGCTAGTGGCCATAAAATTCTACTAAGAAAATTTTGGTGGGCACTGGTCTTTACCGTACCTATTTTTATAATCGCCATGAGCGAGATGGTGCCTGAGAATCCTCTATATAGGCTATTTCCACAAAAAATTTGGAACTGGATCCAACTTTTCCTTTCTGTTCCTGTGGTTTTTTATTCCTGTTGGATGTTTTTTGAAAGGGCTTATAGGAGCATACGGTCTTGGAATCTGAATATGTTCACATTAATTGGGCTGGGCGCCGGTGTGGCTTGGAGTTTTAGTCTAGGGGCGCTACTATTCCCGGGGATCTTCCCGGACCAGTTCAAGTCCGATTCTGGCGATGTTCATGTGTACTTTGAGGCGGCTACAGTAATACTTACACTCGTTTTGATGGGTCAGGTTTTAGAGTCAAGGGCACATACCAAGACCAGTTCGGCCATTCGTGAATTAATTGCCCTCGCACCGCAAACGGCCATTCGAGTACAAAATGGAGTAGAAGAGACTATTCCGCTAAGCAGTGTTCATAAAGGAGATATTCTTCGTGTTAAACCAGGCCAGAAAATACCGGTCGATGGAATTATTACTAAGGGCCAGGCCAGCGTTGATGAATCCATGATCTCGGGAGAACCCATCCCACTTGAAAAAATACTGAACGACCCCGTAATTAGCGGAACCATAAATGGTAATACCACATTTCTAATGCAAGCCGAAAAAGTGGGTTCGGATACGCTGCTGGCTCATATCATCCAAATGGTTAACGAGGCGAGCAGGAGCAGGGCTCCTATACAAAGTCTCGCCGATCGTATTTCAGGATATTTTGTGCCCGTTGTTGTGATCATTGCGGTGATCACTTTTCTGGTTTGGTCTGTGTGGGGTCCTTTTCCCGCCTACGTTTATGGGTTGGTAAATGCCCTGGCAGTGCTGATCATCGCATGTCCTTGTGCTCTCGGTCTGGCAACTCCTATGTCTGTTATGGTCGGCATCGGTAAAGGAGCTACCAATGGTATCTTATTTCGCAATGCTACTGCTCTTCAGGAGCTGAGTAAAATTACCACCCTGGTGGTCGATAAAACAGGGACACTTACTGAAGGGAAACCCAGCGTGGCCGATGTAGTGGTACTCGATGAGGGAACTACCCAACAAGACCTAGTTCGTTATGCGGCAGCGCTAAACCAAAACAGTGAACATCCCTTAGCCGAAGCTACAGTAAACTACGCCGATAAAATGGGGATTAAAGGTGTAGCAGTTGAAAATTTCATAGCCCTGGCCGGACAGGGCGTCACAGGTTTAATCAATGATCTGCCGGTATTGCTGGGCAATCAGTCATTGATCGACAACGAATGTGAAGGGTTATTGGAAGGTTTTAAGGAACAGGCAGATATTTATAGGCGTGACGGAAAAACCGTGACCTTTATCGCCCTAAGAAAGAAAGTTATCGGCTTCCTGGTTTATCAAGACAACATAAAGGTATACAGCAAAGAAGTAATTGCAGCATTTCACAAAAAAGGGATCGATGTTATCATGTTAACGGGCGATAATGCTCTCACCGCCCGTTTTATAGCCGCTCAACTGGGGATTTCTGAGTATAAAGCCGGACTAATGCCTGCTGAGAAACTCGAGGAGGTGATACGATTACGAGAAGAAGGTAAAATCGTAGCAATGGCTGGCGATGGGATCAATGATGCTCCTGCACTGGCAAGCAGCAATGTTGGTATTGCTATGGGAACGGGCACCGATATAGCCATTGAAAGCGCAGACATTACCCTGGTAAAGGGGAATTTAAGGGGAATTATCAAAGCCTATAATTTGAGTCATTCCGTTATGAAAAACATACATCAGAATCTTTTTTTTGCGTTGATATACAATGCTTTAGGAGTGCCAATTGCCGCAGGTCTACTCTATCCAATCTTCGGTATCCTTTTATCGCCAATGATCGCCGCCGCTGCAATGAGCTTTAGTTCCGTATCGGTCATCGCAAATGCACTTAGATTACGTTCTGCGCCCTTAGATCGATAAAACACTTTATTATCTTTTCGAAAAAGATATTTATTCTACGAATCAAAGCCTCAAAATTGTTAATTTAAGAGCCCGATGAGTCCGACGGGCCTCCTGGAACTTCCCGGTAATGGATTCCGGTTAGGCGAGTTAAGTTATTTTTAAGGAGATCCTTTTAAAGACCTCCCTTGTTACGAATAAAAATGATCATTGGATTTCCTATGAAAACGTATACCCCCTCGGAAATTATTTCAAAAATGGAGAAAACAGGACTGATACCTGTTTTTAATCATAATGATGCTGATACAGCCGCCGAGGTATTGATCAACTCCTATGAAGCCGGGATAAGGGTTTTTGAATTTACTAATCGTGGAGACAATGCCCTCGAAGTATTTAAGCATCTTAGTACGATTGCAGCTGCCAGAGAAGACCTTGTACTGGGTATCGGGACGATCTGGACGCCGGAAATGGCCGGGCAATTTCTGGATGCTGGGGCTCAATTTATAGTCTCGCCTGCCCTTGTACCGGAAATCGCCCACAGTATGAATAAAAGAAAAATACTATGGGTGCCCGGATGCGGCACCATTACTGAAGTTAACACCGCGATAAACCTGGGAGCCATGCTGGTGAAGATCTTTCCGGGCAATGTTCTGGGACCATCATTCGCGAGTGCTGTTAAATCTGTAATGCCAGATGTGAAACTCATGCCTACCGGCGGGGTAAAACCCACAGCAGAAAATTTGAGCGATTGGTTCAATGCCGGAGTGAATTGTGTAGGTATGGGGTCTCAGCTTTTTTCACGTAAACTTATCGAAAAGGCCAAATTTGCGGAGCTACAGGAGGAGATCGCCGATGTTCTCTCCCTGCTTCGCTCTGTTAGGAATAAAGTATAGTTAAAAATGAAAAGGGCACGATCACGAATTCACAGGAGTTTTACATTGGCTATTTGGTTCTCTGTGATTTACGGCTGTAGCGGCCAGCCCGATCTTCTTGAAGGCCAATTGGAGACCATCAACCATGAAACCTTAAAATACTATTTATACTTCCCAGAGGATTATAAACAGGAAACAGAAAAAGAATTTGCACTGCTGTTATTTCTTCATGGTGGTGGTGAAGCAGGAGGCACACTGGAAAATTTACAGACAGGAGGGCCTCCCAAGATGATTCTTGAAGGGAAGCAATTTCCATTTCTTATTTTGGCGCCACAGCACCCTCATAAAAGGCTATTTTGGAATACAAGGGCCGTAATGCAATTGTTGGAACATGTTCTCAAGGAGCACAGAATCGACAGGAATAGACTTTACCTAACAGGGCTAAGTCGGGGGGGTACTGCTGTCTGGGAGATGGCTGTGCAGTACCCTGACAGATTTGCTGCCGTGGCGGTGGTGTGCGGTATGGCCCCTTTGCCTTATGCTTCCTGGATCGATAAAGAGATGCCCATCTGGGTTTTCCATGGCGAAGATGACCGGGTCATAGAAATATCAGAATCAGAAACTATGGTTAAAAAACTCAGGCAAATGGGATATGATGTCAACTATACCAAATACCCCGGACTTGGTCATAATGTATGGGATCGGGTATACCAGACGGATTCACTTTATACCTGGCTTTCCCGGCAAAGCCTTAAAAACTGAATATGTGGAATAAGATACTTTTCGTCGCAACATTTCTAACAGGAACAGCAAGCCTGATACTCCTGTTTATGGGAAGGGTTGTAGCTACAGGTCCTTTGCTGGTCTTGTTTCTTATTCTATTGGCCATAGCGATTAGGAAACACCGTGTTCTTGGAGGCTTTGCATATACTGTCTGGATATTTGCAGCGGTTACGGCCTCGCTCTATTATCCTGAATATTTTAGCACGATCGGAAACTTCGATCTCAAAAAACTTATTGTCCCCCTATTGATGGTAATAATGTTCGGTATGGGTACCGCCATGAGCTTAAAAGATTTCAGGGGGGTAATTCAAATGCCAAAAGGGGTACTGGTAGGGATCGTTTGTCAATTTACTATTATGCCTTTTGTAGGTTTTGGCCTGGCATATCTTTTTAATTTCCCACCTGAGATCGCAGCTGGTATTATATTGGTGGGGAGTTCACCCAGCGGTCTGGCATCTAATGTTATGGCTTTTATCTCCAAAGCAAATCTGGCTTTGTCGCTTACCTTAACCGCGGTTGCTACGCTTTTGGCACCGGTATGTACACCCTTTTTAATGCAGCTTCTCGCCAATGAACTGGTACCTATCGACTTTCTGGCTATGCTGTGGAGTATTATAAAAATCGTAATCCTGCCTATTATCGGAGGTTTGGTTTTTAACCGTTTCGCGCATGGTCGATTTCCTTGGCTCGATAAGGCCATGCCAGTGGTTTCAATGGCTGGGATAGCCATTATTATAACCATTATCACCGCAGCAGGGAGGGACGCACTTCTTGCTATCGGGCTTACCTTGGTATTGGCCGTTATTCTGCACAATTCTGCAGGCTATTTCTTTGGATATTGGGGTAGCCGACTGGTAGGCCTCGATCAAAAGTCGGCCAGGACGGTAGCCTTTGAGGTAGGTATGCAAAATGCCGGACTGGCTTCTGGTATTGCTTTGGAAATGGGCAGGGTGGCCACAATGGGTCTAGCCCCCGCGGTTTTTGGCCCTATGATGAATATTACAGGTTCGTCTCTGGCCACATGGTGGCGTGGAAGATCTGTAGGTACAACTGTAGCAAAAGAAACCTAAAAAGATAAGGTATGAAATTGAGTTTGTTCAGCATATTTTTAGTAGGACTGGTAATTGGGTGTTTTGCCCAGGCAGAAGATGTATCAAATATGGAGAAGGATGGTGGTCTAAAACGCAATGTCATCTTCATATTAACCGACGATCATCGATACGACTATATGGGCTTTACCAACAAAGTACCCTGGTTAAAGACCCCTAATCTCGATCGGCTTGCGGCTGAAGGAGTATATTTTCCCAATGCCTTTGTCACCACATCCCTATGTTCTCCCAGCAGGGCCTCGATCCTTACCGGGCTTTATTCCCATCAGCATACCATTGTGGATAATCATGCCCCGGACCCTGGTAATCTGACCTATTTTCCACAATATTTACAACAGGCAGGTTATCAGACTTCCTTTTTTGGCAAATGGCATATGGGAGATGCCAACGATGATCCCAGACCTGGCTTCGATCATTGGGAAAGCTTTAAGGGACAGGGGGTCTATTACAATCCTGAACTGAACATCAACGGAAAACACCAGAAGTACCAGGATTCAACATATATCACCGATCTGCTTACCGATCATGCCATCGACTGGCTCGACCAACGCAGTGAAGAGAAACCTTTTTTCCTTTATCTGTCCCATAAAGCCGTGCATGCCGCATTTAAGCCTTCCAAACGGCATAAAGGAATGTATAAAGGACAAAAAATTGAACTTCCCTCTACTTACTATCAAACTAAAACCGGAGAATACAGAGACCTCAAATGGCCCCAGTGGGTAGCCGATCAACGCATAAGCTGGCATGGTGTAGATTATATGTATCACGGAAATGGGGAACTACAGGAACTTGTGGTTGATTATTGTGAAACACTGATGGGTGTAGACGACAGTGTTGGTAAGATATTGGATTATCTGGAAAAAAAGGGTCTGGCCGAGTCTACGCTGATCATTTATATGGGAGATAATGGTTTTAGCTGGGGAGAGCATGGCTTAATAGACAAAAGGCACTTCTATGAGGAATCTGTAAAAGTTCCGATGTTGCTAAGATGTCCTGAATTAACAGAAGGTAAGCAGGAATTAACACAGATGGTTCAAAATATAGATATAGCGCCTACCATACTGCATGTGGCGGGCATAGAGCTTCCGGATCATATGGGGGGTATTTCCATGATCCCGCTTCTAAAGAAGGAAGATACTACTAATCCAAGAAAAGCGATCTTCTACGAATACTATTGGGAATACGACTTCCCGATGACCCCAACGGTTTTTGGAATGCGTACAGATCGTTATAAATACATCAGGTACCATGGAATCTGGGATCGAAACGAGTTATATGATCTTCAGAAAGATCCTGCCGAACAATTTAATCTTATCGGAGACCCAAGTTTTCAGGAAGAAGCTAAGTCGATGTCTACAGAGCTGTATCGATGGCTCGAGGAGACCGGTGGTATGCAAATCCCTTTGAAAAAGACCATTAAATATCGATTCGGTGACTTTAAGCATCAAAATGAGTATTGAGTATCGTACCATCGGATCATGTGTTGTACTTTAGCTTTCTGATTCATCTTAGATATCAATTGAGAATAATGGATTTAAAAAAAGGGTTGTTATTGCTGAGTCTTGCCGTACTGATCATTTCCTGCAAGGAGGCTGAAAAGGCAGAACAGTCTCATAAGTTCACTAATGCGCTTATTGAGGAAACCAGCCCATATCTGCTGCAACACGCACATAATCCTGTGAATTGGAGAGCCTGGAGCCCCGAGGCATTGGAAGAAGCCAAGGCTGCGGATAAACTCGTGTTGGTAAGTATCGGGTATTCTTCCTGTCATTGGTGCCATGTGATGGAAGAAGAAACTTTTGAAGATGAGGATATCGCCGCGTTGATGAATGAGAATTTCATCAACATTAAGGTAGACCGAGAGGAACGCCCAGATGTGGACCAGGTATATATGACGGCTCTTCAGCTGATTAAAGGGAGTGGAGGCTGGCCTTTAAATGTAATTACACTGCCCGACGGAAAGCCACTTTATGGGGGTACCTATCATACCAATGCTCAATGGAAGCAGGTTATTACTGAGATCAGCAAGATGTACCGTGATGATCCGGCAAGGGCAAGGGAATATGCCAATAGGGTAGCGGCAGGTGTTCAGGAAGTCAATTTGATACAGCCTGGTGATAACAGAGCTGAGTTAAAACGAGAACTCCTAAAAGAAGGTCTGGTAAACTGGAGTGGTAATTGGGACAGAGAGTGGGGCGGTAATCAGGGCAGACAAAAATTCGCACTTCCCTCCAATTATAGCTTCCTGATAGACTACGGATCACTTGCCGGCGAACCACAGGTGATGGATCATGTTAAAAATACTCTCGATAAGATAGCGCTGGGAGGAATTTATGATCATGTAGGAGGAGGGTTTTTCAGGTATAGTACAGATCCAAACTGGAAGGTGCCACATTTCGAAAAAATGCTCTACGACAATGCCCAGCTCATAGGCTTGTATGCCAAGGCCTTTAGGCAGTTTAATAGCGCCGAATATAAAGAACTGGTCTATGAAAGCTTTGACTTCCTGGAAAGGGAGATGAAAAACCCTGGCGGTGGTTATTATTCGGCCATTGATGCCGATAGTGAAGGCGAGGAAGGTAAATTTTATATCTGGACAACCCAGGAGCTTCAGGATGTACTGGGCTCGGATTACGATCTATTTGCGGAATACTTTGCCATACAACCCGACAAGGTATGGGAGGGAGACCGCTATGTTTTGCATAAACTGGAAAACGATTTCAACTTCGCTGCTGAACACGCTCTTAACATTAATGAATTCAAAATCCTGGTGGGATCATGGAAGGACGAGTTACTCCGTGCCAGGCAGCAAAGGGTCCGTCCGGGTCTCGATGATAAAATTATCACCTCATGGAATGCTTTGTTAATACAGGGCTTATCGGAAGCATATAAAAGTTTTGGTGATGAGAAATTTCTAATTGCCGCCGAGGCATCTTTCGAATTCCTAATAGAGAAAAGTTTTGACGGTGAATATTTAATCCACTCCTACAAGGAGAATAGCAGGAAGATCGATGGATTCCTGGACGACTATACCTATTTAACCGCGGCAGTACTTTCGTTATATGAGATTACCGCAAAGCCCGAATATCTCGATTGGGCAAAAAAACTAAATAACATAGTCAACAAGGAATTCAGGGATTCAAATTCTCCGCTCTACCGATATAAACGCAATAGCGATTTGATTTCCAAAATCGTAAAAATCAATGACGGGGTGATGCCTTCACCCAATGCAACACTGTTTAAGAATCAGTTGAAATTAGGTCATATCTTATACGATACCACGGCTCTGAGATCGGTAGAAAGAGCAGTCGAGGTAGTGATCCCGGCCTTTGTGGAAGATGGATCTAATTATACCGAGTGGGGCAGCTTATTGTTAAACAAGACCTTCCCTTATTATGAGATCGCGGTTGTCGGAAGCGAGGCTTTATCAACTGCTGCAAAATTACAGACCCAATCTCTGCCAAATGCACTGGTGGTGGCGAGTGCCGTGCCGAGTGAGCTCCCTCTTTTTAAGGATCGGTATTTTGAAGACGAGACGTATATTTTTGTCTGCCAGAATAACAGCTGTAAATTACCAACTACTTCTGTTGAGGATGCTCTTGGGCAACTAGATCGTCCTTAGCCATAGCCGATCGTAGCTCGATAAATTGGAGGAAGTCGTTGTTTTTAGCCACTACGATATAGTCCGAGTTGCCGATGGTGATCATGGCCATGTCTTTTACATCTCCTGGCGCAAAGAGTCCGGAAACCCGGTTGGGAATGGCCTTCATATTACCACTACCATCTCCTTTTAGAAACATGCCGATGCCAGCATCATTCCTCGGAGTTTCCACTTCAGATCCGTAAAGGTTACCGGCAACCACGGCATCGGGCAGTTGGTCACCATCGAAGTCTTTAACCAATATCTGATTAATGGATGAAAATTGCGCCAGAATAGGAAGGGAATGAGAGACTAAGATTCCATCTCTGTTCTCTAGATATATACTCTCAAATGACTTTACCCGGTAGTGAAGCGAGGCTTCGAGATATTCATCGGTATAAACGTCCTCAAGCGTAGCCGTTGAAAACGAAGCATAATCACCGAATTTCTTTTTTATACCTGGCATTTGCTGGGAAGAACATTCCCTGCCCCTCAAGGGATACTTCTTACCACCGTTAAAATAGCTCAGCACAATGTCGCCGGTACCAGAGTTATCAAAATCATTGTAGTAGATATCAAAAGTTTCATCTGCATTGGCTTTGTACTTGTAGTTAATACCAAGGTTGCCTACGATATAATCGGGATCACCATCCTGGTCAAAATCGCCTTCTGCAATGCTAAACCACCAACCGGTACTATCCTCTGCCAGGAGGTTATTAGATACATCGGTAAAGCTTCCACCATTGTTCTCAAAGATTGTAAGCGGCATCCATTCACCTACCGCGAAGATATCGGCATCACCATCACCATCGTAATCTGTCCAGATGGCATCTGTGGCCAACCCTAATTGACGTAATCCCGGGGCTTTGGTATCGGTTATATCTTTGAATTCAATTTTTCCTTCGGAACTGATATTCTCGAGCAGATAGCTATCAGCCGGCATGGGATAGTGGCCCGGGACCAGTCGTCCACAAACCAATAAATCTACATCACCATCATTGTCGTAATCGATGCCTTGTGCCCTGGAGCCACTGGTCCTAATTTCAGGCAGGGCATTAAGCAAACGAGTAAAATTAGCTTTACCATCGTTTATATAAAGCCTGTCTTGAAGGAGCTCCGATCCGGGTTCGAATTCATTACCACCACTTACGAGGTACAGGTCGTTAAAGCCATCACCGTTAGCATCGAGGAGTTCTATACCCAGGTCTTCGTATTCTTTTTCAGACTCAAAGATCTCTGAAGCCAGACGGGTAAATCCTCCCAGTTTATCCTGTAAAAAAACAGCGGTGGCCTGACCGCTTGCCCCTCCAACTACCAGATCATCCAGTGCATCGCCATTCAGATCGCCTACGGCCACATTGGGTCCGAAAGTTGAGGTTTGGTGAGGAAGTAAAATCTCGTTAGCAAAATCGTCATAGTAATTCTCCTGATGCTGGTGGGTCACAATAGTTAGACTATCTCTCACAGTTGTGAATAATAAATCCTGTGATGCAATGCTCTCAGCTTTCGCAGGTATTGAATTAGAATGTTCTATGATCAGCTGCTGGTTGGCTTCCACGGCTTTGAGTATTTCTATCCTGCCATCGGGCCATTGAACTTCAATGGTGTCGACCAAATCGGCATCACCAAGCCCAAAATGAAATCCGGGAGCTACGGACGACTGGAACCCTCTGCTGAGGGTAAGTTCCTGAAACTGTTTTGTATCACCTTGTTTAAGCAAGACTTTGACCCCAAGTCCGAATTTATTCTTATCGGGCCCTCTGAAGGTCATCCCGATATAGTTCGCCCGCTGGGAGGCCTTATTCTCAAATACCACTGCATGGTCGTCTATGTTGTTGATAATGATTTCCAGGTCTCCGTCGTTGTCCAGATCGGCATATACAGAACCATTGGAAAATCCTTTGAATTCCAGGCCCCAATCAGTATTTATCTGTTCGAAGGTGAGATCGTGGTTATTACGATAAACGAAGTTGTCTATTTTTTCTGATGGGATGGCAAGGCTCCTTTGCAGGAGGCTGTCCATAGGGTTATTCTCCGCTTCGCGCTGCAAAAAATAATCCCGGTTGTTAATCTCTCGACGGGTACCATTTGAGATATAAATGTCTTTCCAGCCGTCGTTATCGAGATCGGCAAATAGGGGTCCCCAGCTCCAATCGGTAGAAGAAACACCTGCCAGGCGAGAGATATTGCTAAAATCGGGTAAGGTATCCTGCATGAGACCATTATTGAGCTGGAGGCTGTTCTGCATATACTGATAATGAAAACCGGAATTGACGGTACTCCAGAAAAGGGCCGGATTCATGCTGGCCATATTGGCTTTGGCTCTTCGATTGTCTTTTGCGGTCATATCGGCCTGTATGATGTCGAGCCAGGTGTCGTTATTAAAATCAGCAATGTCTACGCCCATTCCATAAAAGGAGGTATTCTTTGTAAGCCTGCGCACCTGTTCATCAAAAGTGCCATCCTGGTTATTGATAAAAAGATAATCTGGGGTGCTGAAATCATTGGAAATGTAAAGATCCGGCCAGCCATCGGCATTGAGATCACCCACGGTCGCGCTAAGTGATAGCCCAAAAGTACGCAGTCCAGCTTCTTCGGCAACATCGTTGAAATGGCCTGCGTTGTTCTGGTAGAGTTTATCCGTCTCTGTTTCCTTTGGGTATTGGGTTTTAAACTGGTAGTATTGATTTGGCGCATTAAAAGGTGTGGGTGGATAGTTAGCCAGGTACATGTCGAGGTCTCCGTCCTTGTCGTAGTCGAAGAAAGTAGCCTGGACACTATTGCCCGGATCTGCCAGGCCATAATTCTCAGCTTGTTCTGAAAAGCTAAGGTCTCCATTGTTAATGTAGAGCTCATTTTCCTTTGGAGCGAATTTACCGCCTACAGAGCAGTAAATGTCGAGGAGGCCATCGTTGTTCACATCGGCCATGGTGACTCCGGTATACCAGCGATCATCTCCGGCAATACCAGCATTTTTGGTTATATCTTCGAAGGTGAGATTACCCTTGTTGAGATATAGTTTGTTGGGCACCATATTGCCGGTAAAGAACAAGTCTGTTAACCCATCATTATTAATGTCTCCGGCTGCGATCCCACCACCCATATAGAGGTATGAATAGGTGAAATAATTGAGAGAATCGTTTTCGGTCAGGCGATTATCGAAATGAATACCTGTTTCAGAGGCCTCCAATTTTTTAAACAAAAGATTTTCATCTGCCTTTTTCGTACAGGAAATGAGGCTGGCAAAAACTAACAAAAGCGAAAAACATCGTTTCATTCAAGCTAAATATAGAATATCAAAGATAAAGATTCGGTCTGGTAAGGGATCAAAAAAACGCGGAATCTCTACTGTTGAGATTCCGCGTTTGAGTTATTTTTCAATAAAATATTTAATAACCAGTGTTTTGTTCTAAAACACCACCACTTAAATCTAATGCAAGAACAGGAATTGGCAAAAGATTCATAAATGACATATAGGTTCCAGCTTTCGTTCCAAAATTGGTAATGGTACGCGCTTCGTTAGGAATGTATGCATTTATTACTGCTTCATCAACACCCCATCGGCGAAGGTCGAATAGTCTATGCCCTTCCATTCCCAATTCCAGGCGCCGCTCGAAACGTACAGCTTTCCTAGCTTCATCCTGATCTGCGAAAGAGGCATATTCATTGATCACATAGTTGGCGGCATCGGCGGTACCTGCTTCATTTTGGACATAGGATCCGTCTCTTGCCCTGGCCCTGATCTGATTGACAATACCAAGTGCAGTAGGAAGATCATTCTCCTCTACGGCGATCTCGGCTCTCATGAGCAGTAGATCAGCATATCGCATGATATGGTAATTAATACCAGAGTGCTGCTGCCCCCAGGCTCCTGTACCTACATTACCGTCTTCACCGGCATAATAAACGTTCTTTTTGGGCAGATAGGGCCCGGATATATCTCCAAAACCAGCCCTAATCCAATCCTTACCAATATGAAGTCCATATCCGTTATAATCGATCCCTCTTCTACCTATAGTATAGTCGATACGGGGATCTAAATTACCCGCATGAGGAGTAAAAGGATCTGCACTGGTTACATTATAATCATTGGCAATATCGGTCTGATTAAAGGTATCTAGAAGTGGGAGTCCGCTACCGTCTGTCTGATAGGCATTTGCCAGATCCTGTGAAGGTTGATAGAATCCACAACATGAGGCGAATGGTCCGGGATTCGGGAAGTTCAAGGTACCTCCTCGGTTCCCGTTAAGAGACTGCCCTCCATCTGTGGTGAACTGTATAGCAAAAACCGATTCAGTACTATTGTCCCCAGCCAACCTGAAATTATCAACAAATTCTGGAATTAGAGCGTAAACACCAGAACCGATTACAGCGTCGAAAAGTGTTTTAGCCTGATCGTATTCTTGCTGGAACATATGGGCTTTACCTTTAAACGCTTGTGCTGTAAGAGTTGTTGGCTTTCCGGCCTCTCCGGCAGTGCCTGGTAAATTGTCTATTGCAAATTGAAAATCCGCTTCGATCTGATCCCAGATGGGTCCTGGATTGGCCTGATTAAACTCTACATTGGCAAAATTCTCCTCAGAAATATAGGGAACATTACCATAGATCTTTACCAGTTCCATATTATAATGTCCTCTTAGGAATCGTGCCTCTGCCATCTGTGCGGTAAAATCACCTTCTTCTATTTTACTCACCAGGTCGAGTACAGCATTAGCCCGGTTAACGCCAGCAAATAGCGCATTCCAACGTCCGAAAAAGTATGGGTTGGCGGTACTCCAGTTATAAATTTCAATAGCGAATAAATCTGGCTGGTCACCATCTTCACTTCCCTTATGAGCGTCATCAGCGATCACATCGAACCACCAGTTATCACCACTGACCGTCCAGTCTGAAGCACCCTGGTTATTTCTAATGCCGTCGAGGGCAGAATAGGCTCCAACAAGCAGGAGTTCAACTCCTTGCGCATTTTGAATGGCGTCATCGCTAAGTGCACCAATAGCCGGCTTTTCAGTAAATTCTTTGCTGCAAGCCAATAATATGGCGAACATGCAAGCATAATATATAAATCTCTTTTTCATCTTTTTTAGAATTTAAAATTAGCACCAAAAGTAAAAATTTGCGATACCGGGAAGGTTTGCCAATCGATCCCTAAGGATAGGTTGTCATTGGAAATTATTTCAGGATCAAATCCATCATAACCGGAAATGGTAAATAAATTAGTTCCTTGAACATAAAGTCTCAATAAGTCCATTCCGACCTTCGCTGCAATGTCATCCGGGAAACTATACCCTATTTGTAGATTCCGTAATCGGAAAAAGGATGCGTCCTCAACGAAATAAGAATTTGGTTGTGTCTCATCGTTAAGTACAGAAAAGCTCAACGCCGGTAATGTGGCATTGGTGTTCTGAGGAGTCCATGAATCGAGAACACGTGCATTACGGTTGCCGTTAGGGAAGGTGGCAAAGTCGGAGAAGATCTTCTCATAGTTGTACACATCATTCCCCTGAGAGCCTGCAAAGAATATCTGAATATCAATTCCTTTATAATCCCCACTAAAGTTAAGGCCATAGGTGAAATCAGGATGTGGAGATCCGATATAGGTTCTGTCGTTCGTATCATCTATGGCTCCATCCCCATTCACATCTAGATAGGTAAATCGTCCATTAGAATCGAAGCCTGTCACCTGACGGCCATAGAATTCTGAGATGGAACGGCCTACTTCTGTCCGTGTAACGGCGCCTCCCCTGAGGTCTGTTCGACCCACCTGGAATTCACTGATCAGGCTTTTAACCTCGTTCTTATAGTGCGAGATATTTGCCTGGATCCCATAGTTAAATCCATAACTGGTTTGGTGATTATATCCAATACTGAAATCAACACCTCTGTTTTGAATGTCTCCCAGGTTTACAAAAGGAGGTTGGGCATCAATCGCAGTGGTACTGATAGCACCATTGTCTCTTGTGATAAGATCTTTGGTGTCTATATTATATACCTCCAAGGACATATTAAGTTCATTGTTGAACATTCCGATTTCTACACCAAGGTTTGTAGCCTCAGAAGTCTCCCATTTAAGGTCCGGGTTTCCTACCTGATCCAAAATAGCTCCTGTGGAAATCGTACTTCCGTTAAAGGAGTAGTTCGCCAGGCTTTCGTTCAACTGTGAAATATTGATCACAGGATTTGAAACCGGTAAACTCTGGTTCCCCAGCTGTCCCCAGGACGCTTTTAACTTAAGTCGGCTAACCGCCGCGTCTTGTGGAAACCAATTTTCATCACTGATCAACCAACCACCGCTGAAAGAAGGGAAGGTCTGACTTTGGTTATCTCCTAAAAAGCGTGATGTCTTATCATTTCGGACGGTAACCGTGCCAAAGTATTTTCCTCTATATGAATAGGTTGCGGTACCGAATACTGAGAACAGGGAGGTTCCTCCATCGAAAGCATTGTCCACATTGGGTGTTCCACTTCCATTATTAAGCAGATAGAAATCTGGAGTTTCAAAAAGATAGCCATTCCTGCTGATCTGCTTGCCCTTACTTCCATCTTCTACGGCTTCGATACCGAGGAGGGCATTTAGATTGTGATCCCCAAACACTCGAACGTAATTCACGGTATTAGTCCAGGTCCAGTTAAAATTCTGGATATTCTGTTCAGCCAGCGTATTTGTTGCCAGCGGCTCAACATGTTCCGGGTCTAGAGACTGGAATCTGCGGCTGTCAAAATTTTCCACAGAACCACTAAAAACAGTTTTAAAATTAAGGCCGTCCATTAGCTCAGCATTTAAATAGACATCGCCAAACACTCTGAAACGCCTGTTGAAGTCATTTGCAGCCCTGGTTAAATTGGCGTAAGGACTCCTGGAATTACCCAGTCCACCTGCAGCCCCACCTGCAATATTACCGTTGTCGTCCCGAATTGGAATCAAAGGATTCATTCTCATGGCCTCATTGACAGGTACAAAAGCACCCGGGCTTCCATCGCTGTTACCGCCGAATACTCCTGTTTTAGTATTGTTGTATGCCACACCGAGATGCTCACCAATGGTGACTCTTCCCAGTTTAAATTCGGAGTTCAGCCTGGTAGTACCTTGCTCGAATCCGGTATTGAGGAATACACCTTCACGATCCAAATAATTAACCGAGAGGAAATACTTGCCTGTCTCGTTACCATTGGATACCGCCAGGGATACATTATTCGTCCACCCATCCTGAGTTACTTCATCTAGCCAATTTGTTCCACCTGGCCTTACACTGGCCGTCGCTGGTTCACCTGTAATCGGGTCCACGTAACCTACCAGGGCAGAAGGTACTGTAAAAGTACCGGTGCTTCCAGGGTCGTATTGTGGATGTGTAATGGGTGAGCCATCATTTGTTAAACTCTGAAAGACCATATCGGCATGTTGCTGTGCGTTCAGGAGCTGAGGTTTATTGGCTGCTTTAGAAAAACCAGTGTACATATCCAGCGTTATTGTTGGCGCTGCCTGGTTATATCCTCCAGTCTTTGTGGTGATAATCACTACACCGTTGGAGGCCCGTGCCCCATAAATTGCTGCAGCACCATCTTTCAGTACGTTGATCTGCTCGATATCGGCCGGATTAATACTGTTAAGGATATTGGCATTGTCAGTTTGTACTCCATCTATAATATATAGTGGGTTCGTGTTATTACTGGTTCCAAAACCACGAATATTGATCTTTGGAGCTGCACCGGGATTACCAGCATTGACAACTGTAACACCACTCACTCTACCTTCTAGAGCTTCCGCGGCGTTTACGATTGGAGCTTTGGTAGCTTCCGAGATATCAACCGAAGCAACAGATCCGGTAAGGTCGCCTCTTGTCTGTGCAAGATAACCGGTGACCACCACCTCACTGAGCTGGCTAAAGTCTTCGGCCAGAGTGACATTGATAGAGCTCTGTCCGTCTACAGAAACTTCCTGAGTAGCGAAACCGATATAGCTGATCACCAGAACCGCGTCTGAGGCCGCTTCTATGGTAAAATTGCCATCAAAATCGGTCTGGGTACCATTTGTAGTTCCTTTTTCAACAACATTGGCTCCTCCCAGTGGAATTCCATTGTTGTCCATTACAGTTCCTGTAATAGTAGTTTGATCTTCAATGATCGTGATTTTCGAAATCTCTGTTACCGGATTTGCCCAAGCGGTTATTCCGGAAAGCAGAAAGATCATAACAAGCGCTTTTAAAACAGATAAAGACCGAAAAATATTGCCAGGTCTTAGTTTTAACGCACGACAAGTAGATTTCTGAATCATAATTGTTTAAGTGTTACGTTAGCTTTAAGTTGTTGTGTTTCAGCGATTTCTTCCGAAAACGTTTTCGGTAAAATGTAAAAAAATCGTTAAATACTTGATAATATTAATAAATAAATGTGAAAATGGTAGAATCTACCTCGTTAATTTTATTGATTATTAATAATGTCATTTTATTTCGCTGATTTGTTAGACCTGTAACTTGAAGTTCATCCACTGGTTATTTGCCACCCGTTATTGGACTATGACTGCTTAAATTTAAGAATATAGTAGCCCGGCGATTTAGTTTTTAGTTTAGTAGAAAATCAAATCGACATACAGATAATTGAAGAATCAGCTGCCTATGATAAAATCATTGTCGGTTCGGATGCAAGGTGTGGAATATATTTTTGTTGAAGACGAATCACCGCCGGTGGTAGATCAGGTTTTCCAAAGCCTCTCATTCCTCAAGACCCTACAATAATGTTGCTTATTCCTACTCATTCTTGTTTGACCGCAAGACCTACCATAGAATCAGCTGTTCCATAATAGAGGAACCACTTTTGCTTAAAATAGACCAGGCCCTCGATAAAAGTGGTGCCGGCTTTGTACTGGCCGCTGACCTCATGAGGCAGACTCGGACAAATAAAAGGCTCCTCCAAACGACTGATATAACGGGCTGGATCGTTTTTATCAAATAATACCTGACCGCCACAATAGGTACCTTCAGGGACACGTTTACCTGCACCTTCGCCACTGAGGTTTTTGCCGTTGTACAGCAAGAGTATACCCTTATCGGTAAAGAGGGCAGGGGGGCCAGGTTCGGTCAGGTGACTGTCGAATTCTTCAAGTGTGGGTTGAAATACTTTTAGCAATTCGTCTTTTGAATCTAAAAGCGGAATCCATTGTTTTCCATCTTCTGAAAAGGCAAGATTCACAAAGGTTTCACCCCAATACATCCAGTATTTGCCATCGATCTTTTTGGCGACCAGTCGGCCCTCCTTTAATTCCGTAATCACCGAACCGGATTTACTCCATATATCGAGGAATCTGCCCTTATGTGCTTGCCTGAAAACCGGTCCATATTTTGTCCAATCTTTCAGATCCTTTGAGTGCGCACTCGAAAGCCGCGCAACATCTCTGTTCCAGCTGGTGTAAAGCATCAGAAAGCTGCCATCTTCCAACTCCACCACCCGCGGATCTTCCACTCCGCCGGGATAGTCCCATTTTTGAAACTCATCCTTTGAGGGGTAGAATACAGGCTTAGGGTATTTATTAAAATTGATACCATCCAGGCTGTACGCCAGGCCAATCCTCGAAGTGCGCCCGCCTAATATAGCAGCAGGATTGTCCTCTGCCCTGAAAAGAAGAAAAACAGTATCATTTTTTACGATGGCAGCAGGGTTGAAAACATCTGCCTGTTGCCATGCAACTTCTTTATCGGTTATCGGGCAGTGAAAAGTAAAAGAACTATCGGCGGTCATGATTGGATTTAACTCGGTTTTCTTAAAATCCAGCAACCAGGGTTGCTGAGCTTGTAAACCGAAACCTGTAATCAGGATCATCCCCGCTTTAAAAAAGTGATTTAGCATTGCTGATCAAATTTGAAGCTTTTGTTAAGGTAAATAGAAAATTCGTATTTAAGGAATTACACGTCCTTGATCATAATTGTTATATTGATCAAAATATTAAAAGAAAGGCCAGCCATAAATGAGAATATTCGGTTTTATAGCATTGTTGTCAATCCTGTTGT
Source organism: Flavobacteriaceae bacterium (assembly GCA_965212205.1). Taxonomy (GTDB): domain Bacteria; phylum Bacteroidota; class Bacteroidia; order Flavobacteriales; family Flavobacteriaceae; genus JAHEJJ01. Next base: position 32,785 of record CBDBUX010000006.1, on the reverse strand, counting down.
CGTGCCGAGAAACCCCCAAAAAGGAAATGCTGCCTGCAACGGAAGCAGTACAGAAAGTTGACACCATTGTCCAAAAGAAACAGGCTGAAAAGAGGAGGCTTCCCGATCTGAATACGTTAGCGGACACTACATTTATCAGGCTATCCGATTATAGCGATGGATTTGAATACGATTTGCGATATGCTACAGAGAATAATTTTCTTAAATCTAAAGTGTATGAATGCGCAGAATGTTATACCCGTGTTAAAACCGCAAAAGCTTTGATCGAGGCGAATGCCGATTTCAAGGATCAAGGATACAAGATCAAATTTTTCGATTGCTATCGTCCGAATTCCGTTCAGCACAAAATGTGGAAAATCGTCCCTAATCCTCAATATGTGGCGAACCCAGTAAAAGGGTCTATCCACAACAAGGGCGGAGCTGTAGATATTACACTGGTAAGACTCGATGGAAACCCTGTGGACATGGGAACCGATTTTGATTTTTTTGGTCATAAGGCATATCATGATAACACGAGCTTGCCTAAAGAGATTTTACAGAACCGAAAGATCCTTAAAGAGACGATGGAAAAACACGGGTTCTGGTCGATCAGGACAGAGTGGTGGCATTACAATCTTGGAGCGGCTTCCAGGGACGAGATTGCAAACTTTAAATGGCCGTGTCCATAATGATGTTTTTATCGGCTACCGACTATTGGTAAGCACCGAAGTACAACGAGTTCATCCTTATGATTTGTAGTAAAAAAAAAGGTTTGATCACCCCCAGCGGTAATCTTGTGTTTCTTCCTCAGTTCTGCTACCGAATACGGAAAATTACGGGTGGTGATATTTGCTTTGTGCACACCCAGCCATTTGATGTTAGTACGATTGTATTTAAATTGTTCTTCAAGCCGAAAGCGCCTGCCTGGAAATTCCATTAGTGTATCGGAGGTGTAGAGGTGCGAGTGCTCGTGCATCTTTTCTTAAACTAAATCGTTGGGCTACGAGCTTAAAGGCTCCTGATTTCATTATTGCCGCATTGGGTTCGTAGAGATATGTGCCAAAATAACCGAATTCACAAGCGGTTGATTTTTCTTCTTGCCACCGAAATGCAAATACCTCTTCATTATCTGGTCTCAGATTCACGGCGCTAATCCGGATTTCTTTTTGAAAATCTTTTTCAAGGACCCACAACAGTTCTTTAACCTCGTTTTTAACCGCAACGATATGTACCTCCTTTACCGATTCCAGTGCTGCTATGCCCGAGCTGATATCTAATAATGGGGAAGTTTTAATAAGTATGTTCTCGGATTTTTGCCAAAGATAAGGCAGCGTGGCTGGCAAAGGAGGATCCAAATCCTTCAGCTGGAAAACCCTTTTCTGATGAACATCTCGCCGTGACGGATCCATATAGATCCAATCGACAGGTGCTGTGAGCCCCTCTAAATATTTAAATCCGTCTATAGTTAAACTATGGATATTTTTAGCACCGAGGACTCCAAAATTATGTGTTGCGATCTCCGCCAACTCAGGAGACATTTCGCAATAGGTAAGACGATCTACACGCTTGCTTAAAAAGAAACTATCAACACCAAATCCACCTGTGATATCTGCCAGGATTTTACCGGAGACTAGTTTAGATTTGTAGGCAGCCGTTAATTCGGAAGACGACTGTTCGAGTGCGCGCCTGGGAGGGTAGAATATGCCTGGTGAAGAGTGCCAGAGGGGTAGTTTCTTACTACACTTTATATAGCCTTCGAGCTGCTGTACAACTTCCTTGTTCTCAATCCCTGGAAAAATTTGCTTTTGAAGGGCCACTGCCAGAATGTCATCTCCCTTAAAATTTCTTATATACTGTTGAAAACCAGTATTTAATATATTTTTATTCAAAGTAAAACTATAAATTTTTTGTCAAAGATTGAACAATCTTATTTTCCGCAAAAAATTCCTTTAAAAGCACCTTTATTACGGTATAACCGGGTACGGCAATGATCATTCCAGCGACGCCGAAGAGCAGTCCGCCTATGATGATAATGATAAAAATCTCAAGCGGGTGTGAGCGTACACTATTCGAAAAAATAAAAGGCTGTGAGAAAAAATTATCGATCAGTTGACCTAAGATAAATCCGATGAATACATAAATCGTTTTAGGCAAGATCACGGTGCTGAAATCCGAGCCTAGATTACTGGTCATCGTAAGGAGAATCATCAAGACTCCGCCGAATACTGGTCCTAAGTAAGGAATAAGATTAAGCAAAGCACATAAAAATGCTATAACCACCGCATTCTCGATTCCAAAGATCAGCAGCCAGATGGTGTAGATAACAAAAAGAATGGAGATTTGCATCACCAGTCCTAGAAAATATCGCGAGAGTAGATCCCGCATTTTTCCGGCCGACTTGAGCACTCGGTCTTCTTTGTCGTCGGGAACCAGAATCAAAATAGTATTTACCAGCATTTTACTATCCTTCAGGAAGAAAAAAGCAATAAATAAAACAGAAAAAAGACCTATACTCAAAGTGCCCAAAATTCCAAGAAAAGAATTTAAAAAATCGGGGATAAAACCAAAATCGAGATTGGCCAGTAACTTTGATTCCCTGAACCTTTTGCTCATCTCCACGTTACTGATCCCAAAATAGTCGATGATCTGATCATAAAGATTCTCAATGTTTTGCTGTAGAGCCTCGATATCCAGTAGTGATAGATTATGCCCCTGTTTTGCGATCAAGGGTATGAAAAGTGAAATGACGCCAGCAAGTATACCCACCATCAAGACCATTGTAGTAATTACTGCCAGGGTATTATTAAATCTCAGTCTCTGTCTTAAGAACATCACTAATGGCCTCCCCACAAGGGCAGTCGCTGCTGCGATCGTAACATAGGCGATCACCGACCGAATTTCATAAAGGAAGTATCCTAAAAATCCAAGCCCGGCGATAATCCCCACCGCCTTTAATATGCCGTCACTTATGGTTTTTGAATTCACTGTTTATTGATTAAAGACATATTCGATGATATTCGCGCCCATTTTTAGTGCTCTATCGCGTACTTCATCAGGATCATTATGTACTTCACGATCTTCCCATCCGTCGCCAAGGTCAGATTCGAAGGTAAACAACAGTAAAAGCCTTCCTTCATGGGTTATTCCAAACGCCTGAGGCCGCTTATTATCATGTTCGTGGATCTTTGGCAAACCTTCTGGAAACGAATAAGCTTGATTAAAAATGGGGTGATCGGCCCCGAGCTCCACCAGCTCTTCGTCCGGGAAAACTTTTTTTAGTTCTTTGATGAGGTAGGGCTGCATTCCGTAATTGTCATCTACATGCAGAAACCCCCCGGAGAGTAGATAGGTTCTCAAATTTTGTGCCTCTTCTTCGCTGAAATAAACATTACCATGGCCGGTCATATGGACAAAGGGATATTGGAATATTTCTGTACTGCCAACTTCTACCGTAGCCGTTTCAAGGTCTAAGGAGGTATCGATATGGGAATTACAAAATCTAACCAGATTAGGTAAGGCTGTCGGGTTTGAGTACCAGTCGCCCCCTCCTTTGTATTTCAGCACCGCTAATTGCTGGGCGCTTGCCGAGCCAACTATCAATAAGATAATTATCGAAAAATGCAGTTGTAATAAAGGCCGAACCATTAGATTTCAAAAGTAACAAAATCAGGATGAATAGATTTATCGATCTTTAGCTTGTTGTTCCATGCACGATCAAATGCCTAAGCCTCAACGAAAAGCACTTTTATTGTAAACATCAACGCGCAACATCTGCCATCGGCGGAGGTCTAGACCAAAGGCTCCCTATCGGCTATTGATAAAGGCAACGGTGGTACAGGCAAGTATAGCCGCTGTTTCTGTTCTCAGACGATATTCTCCCAGGGAGATAGGAATAAACCCTTTGCTTTTAGCCAAATCAATTTCAGACTCGGAAAAATCGCCTTCAGGTCCTACCAGGACCAATATTTTCTTGTCGGGCTCCAACCGCCTTTTAAAATCTGCTTTTTCACCTTCCTGGCAATGAGCAATAAAACGTCGTTTTGGAAGGTCTTGTTCCAAAAAATCACTAAAAGTCACGGCCTCGTTAAGCTTGGGAAGATAAGATCTGAGCGATTGCTTCATCGCACTTAGGATCACCTTCTGCAGGCGCTCTTTCTTTATAATATTCCGTTCGGAATGATCGCAGATAATTGGAGTTATCTCATCTATGCCAATTTCAGTTGCTTTTTCAAGGAACCACTCATAACGGTCCGAATTCTTGGTAGGGGCAACGGCCAGATGCAAACGGTGCATGGGCCTTACCGTCTTTTCATGAGAAATAATCGCGATTTCACAGCTGTTTTGCGACGCTTCACTGATAGTTCCAGTAAATACCCTTCCTTTTCCATTGGTAACCAAAAGCTCATCGCCTTTCTTTTTTCGCAGCACCTTAATAATATGCCGACTTTCCTCTTGTCCGAAGAAACATTCGGTGGCATCGGCAGTTAGATCTGGTTGATAAAATAATTGCATAAGATTATACTGTTACGGCTGGTTTAATTTTCTTTGGGCATGCTCAAGACCTAATTCTATCCAATACATTAGTTGTTCTTCAGTTGTGAATCCTTTTGGGGATACGTAAATAAACTCTTTCATAGGTCTATTGGTAAAGTCCATCGGGCGCACCTCATCCCGACTTAATATGTTAGGCATTTTTTCGGCCACCACACGTACCATGAGGTCGTTCTTAACGATTCCGACCGTCATTTTACCCCGATAAAGATAAGCGATGCCCCCGAACATTTTCTTCGGACCAAATTCTTCCCTTATAGTTTCGGGAAACAGTGAAAGGGCCTGGTTGATGCGTTTTTCGAGCTCAGTACTATACGCCATGGCTGTTTTTGTGGAGCGAAAAGGTACGTTAAAAAAGTATCGCAGACAATAGAAATTATATTGGGCTTAGCCTATTTCATATCGTGCGGTTGCCGATATTTTGTAGTCGGAATATTCACGATTCTTGTATTTGTAATAACCAACAATCCCAATCATGGCCGCATTGTCTGTGCAATACTCGAATTTCGGAATGTAGGCTATCCATCCCAAATCTTTTTGGGCCTGCTCTAATGCTTTTCGGATCCCCGAATTGGCAGCTACACCACCACCAATGGCCACCTGTCTGACTCCGGTTTGTTTTACAGCCGCTTTCAGCTTGTCCATGAGTATATTGACGATAGTATACTGAATGGAAGCACAGAGGTCGTCAAGATTCTCGGTTATAAAATCTGCATTCGTGGCTGTCTCCTTTTGCAGAAAATATAAAATACTGGTTTTCAGGCCGCTGAAACTGAAATTTAGTCCTGCTACTTTCGGTTTTGGAAATTTGAACGCAAGAGGATTTCCTTTTTGGGCATGACGATCGATCAGGGGCCCTCCCGGGTAGGGCATGCCAAGCATTTTTGCACTTTTATCGAAGGCTTCGCCTACGGCATCGTCTAATGTTTCTCCGAGAATTTCCATCTGGAGGTGATCCTTTACTAATACCAACTGTGTGTGTCCCCCGCTGATGGTCATCGCCAGAAAAGGGAAGTTGGGCTTATCCATATTTGGCTCATCGATAAAGTGCGCGAGGATGTGTGCCTGCATATGGTTTACTTCTATTAGTGGTATGTTGAGTCCGAGTGAAAGTGATTTAGCGAAAGAAGTACCTACTAAAAGCGAACCCAGAAGTCCCGGACCCCTCGTAAAAGCTATGGCGGATAACTGTTTTTTGTCGATATTTGCTATGGTTAATGCGCGATCGACCACAGGGACGATGTTTTGTTGGTGTGCCCGCGAGGCTAATTCAGGTACGATACCCCCATAAGCTTCGTGAATTTTTTGAGAAGCCACCACATTGCTGAGCTTTTTACTATTGCATAATACGGCTGCAGAGGTATCATCGCAGGACGATTCGATGGCCAGGATATATATTTTCTCTTTATTCACAGGGGTTTGGAATAAATTTTGAGCAACAAAGATAAACAATAAGCCCTATCAAAAGACTTCGAAAAATACTGGTGAGAACACTTTTGGCAATTTTGCTGATTTGTGTTTTCAGCACTATTATCCTGTCTTTGCCCATGGTGCAGACACGCCTGGCTAAGTACGCTACCAGTGAGTTAAACAGTCAGTTCGGAACCAATATCAACATAGACAAGTTGCGAATTTCGCTTATCAGCTGGGATACTTCACTGCGCGATGTCTACGTAGAAGACTACCAGAAAGATACCTTATTTTATATCAAAGAGCTTACCACCTCCATTCTGAGCGTACGTAATCTTATGAATGGGCGGCTGGAGTTCGGGGATGTGGATATGGCAGGGCTAAATTTTAAACTTAGAACCTATAAAGATGAAAATCAGACCAATCTGGATGTATTTGTGGCCAAATTAGATGACGGCAAACCAAGATCACCAGATAAACCACCTTTTTACCTTTCTACTGATGGAATAACCCTGGAGGATAGCTGGTTTAGAATTATCGATAACAATACTGAAAAAGATCAGATCCTTAGCCTTAAAGACCTGGATATAGATGCGAGCGATTTTCTGATCCTCGGCCCGGAGGTATCTACCCGAATAGATGCATTATCATTTAGCAGCCGTATTGGTATTGCGATGGAAAAACTCAGCACTTCCTTTAAATATACCAAACAGCAAATGCGTTTCGATTCGCTTGAGATCAAAACACCCGAATCTAACCTGTTTGGCAATTTAGTTATGGATTACAAAAGGGAGGATCTTAAAGAATTTGTTGACAAAGTGAACCTTAGCGCCAGCTTTCAGGAATCGGAAATCTCCCTGGACGAGATCAATAAGATTTATGATGAATTTGGTAAAGGTAAAAACGTCTACTTCTCTGCAAATATTCATGGAGTACTCAACGACATGCAGGTAGAAGATCTATTCCTGACATCGGACAATACGGGTATTCGTGGTGATTTTCATTTTAAGAATCTTTTCAGGAAGGCGGGTCCTTTTTCTCTCGATGCAGATATCAAGGATATTACTACGAGTTATAACCAACTTCGATCATTATTGCCTAATATTCTTGGGAAATCGCTGCCTTCTGCCTTTGCAAAACTCGGTCAGTTCACCGTGCGTGGCGATGCCGATATTACCACAAATTCTATAGCGGCCAAACTCAATATCACCAGTCCCATCGGAAGCAGCTATGCCGACCTGGATCTTACCGATATCGACGATATTGATAATGCTAATTATAAAGGATTTGTTTCATTGATCGATTTTGACCTGGGCGATTTTACCGATGAAGAAAAACTGGGCACGGCTACACTCGATGTAAATGTTGAAGGCCAGGGCTTCGTACGTCAAAATCTCAATACCGAAGTCATCGGGGAGGTGTATTCGATCAATTTTAACGACTACAACTATCAGGACATAAAGGTATCAGGCGTCATCAAAGATCAGCTGTTCGACGGAAGTCTTAATTGTAATGATGAGAACCTGCGTTTCGATTTTAAAGGGCTGGCCGACTTTGGAGCCGATAAAAATGATTTCAACTTTAATGCCGAGGTAGATTATGCCGATTTAAAAGAATTGAATTTTATCAACGATAGCATTTCGGTTTTCAAAGGAAAAATAGATATGGATGTCAGTGGCACCAATCTGGATAATATGGAAGGGGAACTCAATTTTACGGATACCAGTTATCAGAATGTCAATAACACCTATTTTTTTGAAGACTTCACCATTACATCGAAATTTGAAAACGATTCCCTGCGTACCGTCGATATCAACTCGCCTGATATCATCACCGGTTATATGAGCGGGAATTTTAAGGTCGATGAACTAGGCAGACTGGTCCAGAATTCTATTGGAAGTATCTATACCAACTATAGGCCATACGATATTTCGGCCGGTCAGAATCTGGCATTCAACTTTAAAGTTTACAACAAGATTGTTGAGGTGTTTTTTCCAGAAATAACATTTGGCGCCAACACCTTTATCAAAGGGAATATAATAGCCGATGATGGGGACTTTAAGCTCACCTTTAAGTCGCCTAATATTAAAGCTTTTGGAAATGAGCTCGACAATATTGATATTAAGATCGATAATAAAAACCCTCTTTTCAACACCTTTGTTTCAGTAGACGATGTTTCCACGGTATACTACGACGTAAAAGACTTTAACCTGATCAATACCACGCTGAAAGATACGTTATTCTTCAGGACGGAATTTAAGGGCGGCAGTAAGTACAACGATATCTACAACCTTAACTTTTATCACACCTTTACCAAGGACAATAAATCGGTAATCGGACTTAAACGCTCCGAAGTAAGTTTTAAAGGCAATACCTGGTTGTTGAATAGAGAAAGGAACGATCTCAACAAGGTTATTTTAAACCGATCACTCGATAGTATAACTATCCAGGAGATCGTGATGAACAATGAAAACAGGGAACGCATACGTCTTAACGGACAACTGGCCGATTCTACTTATAAAGATCTTCAATTAGACTTTAAGCTTGTGTCTTTAAATAAGATAGCACCTGCGATTGATAGTTTGAATTTAAGTGGTGAAATCACGGGTACCCTCAATGTCCTTCAAAAAGATAACGTATACCTGCCTTCCTGTAATCTCGACATATTCCAATTTGGCGTTAATGATATTGAACTGGGAGATCTGTCTATCGGTATTGTTGGCAACAGGGATCTTACAGACTTTGTGGTAAACACACAGATCATGGATAATGGTCTTGAAAAATTTACCCTGCTTGGCAATGTCGATAATCGGGATGAGATTCCCAAGGCAGATTTTCTGGCTAATTTCAGAGACTTCGATCTTGAGCCCTTCAGCCCCTTGGGTGAAGGCGTAGTTAGCAATATCCGGGGTACTCTTAATGGCAATGTGCAAATAAATGGCGATATCCGGAATCCTGAGATCAATGGGCTTTTAAATCTCGATAATTCCGGAATAGGTGTTCCTTACCTGAATGTTGATTATGATTTCAGCTCTACGGCCACCGTGAGGCTTTACGATCAAACCTTCGACTTTCAGGATATCGGCCTTACTGATATAACAGCCAATACCCGCGCAACACTAAACGGTACAATTAAGCATAATTTTTTCAGAGACTGGACACTTGACCTTAACATAGATACCAATAACGAAAGATTCATGATCCTCAATACCAAGTATGAGGAAGAGGTACTTTACTATGGCGAAGGCTTTGTAAACGGTGAAGGCCGCATATATGGCCCTACCAATGCGCTCAATATCGACTTTGAAGGGGCTACGGCAGAGGGGACTACGCTTAAGATCCCTATCAGCGACGTGGAGAGCGTTGGTGATTATTCCTTTATCAACTTTATTGAAAAAGATGAGCAGGTCACCATTGAAGCCCAGCGGGAATTAAAAGATTACCAGGGACTTGAATTGAAGTTCGACCTCGATGTTACTCCAGATGCCGAAGTGGAGATCGTGATCGATCAGAAGACCGGCAGTTCCTTAAAAGGTACAGGTGCCGGTTTGATTTTTATTGAGATCAATACCAATGGTAAGTTCAATATGTTCGGAGACTTTGTGGTAGTGACAGGCCAATACCGCTATAAGCTGGGAATCATCGACAAAACGTTTAGCGTAAAACCCGGGGGTACCATCGTTTGGGACCGGGACCCTCTTAGCGCAGAAGTCAATATGGAAGCGGTCTATTCCCTCAATGCCAATCCCGCACCCCTGCTAGACAATGCGGGATATTCCCGTCGAATTCCCACAGATGTGGTGGTAAAGCTTACAGGTGAACTGGAACGGCCTTCCATCAACATGAATATCGAATTCCCCGGGACCAGTTCTACTGTAAAGTCAGAATTGGAATATCGACTGCAAGATCCCACGGTGGAAGAACGAAACGCATTTTTCTTATTGGCCCAGGGAACATTTGTAAACGATGAATCGGGCATTACCGAACAAGCCGTAACAGGGAACCTGATTCAGACTGCTTCTGGTCTTCTCAATCAGGTACTGGCAGGACAAAACGATAAATTTGATTTTGGCTTGTCCTATGAGCAAGGTTATTTGGATCCGAATGATGTGCAAACCGAAAACAGGATCGGGGTTACGGTCTCCACACAGATAAGTGATCGCGTATTGATCAACGGACGATTTGGTGTTCCTGTAGGAGGTGTGAGTGAGACTGTGGTGGCCGGTAATGTTGAGGTGCAGGTGCTTTTAAACGAAGAGGGTACATTGCGGGCAAAGATCTTTAATCGTGAGAATGAAATACAGCAATTTCTGGCAGAACAACAGGGATATACCCAAGGTATCGGCCTCTCCTACCAGGTTGATTTTAATAGCTTTAAAGAGCTGATGAAGATAATTTTTAAGAAGAAAGAAGAGCAGGAAGTAGCACCGCAGGAACTCAATACGGGCGAAGGACCAAATTCTGTTATGGGCAAGGATAGCCTTATTCGTTTCTATACCAAATCTAATCCTCCGAAAAGCAAAAATCCATAGCTAAGGGCATATCCTTTTTGTCAACTTAAAAGACTCTGTCGGATTAAGTTACCAACGAAAACGTTTGATCGTTGTAAATAACACAAATTATAGTGTTTCACCCGGTATTTATTGGGATTTGTTTGCTAATTTTGCAATTCTAATTTACGCAATGGCATCCAACATCAAAAAAATAGCGGTATTTACATCGGGAGGTGATTCTCCGGGAATGAACGCCGCCATACGCTCCGTGGTCAGGGCATGCGCATATCTGCAAATAGACTGTATAGGAATATTTCGGGGATATCAGGGTATGATAGAAGGCGACTTCATGCCGATGAACGCACGAAGTGTCAACAATATCATCAACAAAGGAGGTACCATGTTGAAGTCGGCCCGCTGCGAGGAATTCAGAACAAAGGCAGGACGAAAGAAAGCCTTCGAACAATTACAAGCCAATGGGATTAATGCCCTGGTGGTGATCGGTGGTGATGGAAGCTTTACAGGAGCCTTGAAATTCAATGAAGAATATAGTGTGCCTTTTATCGGTATTCCGGGAACCATCGATAATGATATCTTTGGAACACGGGTTACGGTGGGTTACGATACAGCATTAAATACCGTTGTAGAGGCGATCGACAAGATACGCGATACGGCCAGTTCTCACCATAGGTTATTTTTTGTTGAGGTAATGGGAAGAGATGTAGGTCATATTGCCCTTAATTCCGGTATCGGAGCAGGGGCAGAAGAGATCTTGATCCCTGAGGAAGACCTGGGCCTTGAGCGATTACTCGATTCATTGAAACGGAGTAAGGCAAGGGGCAAATCGTCTAGTATTGTCGTTGTGGCTGAAGGAGACCGCACTACCGGAAAGAACATTTATGAACTCAAGGAGTTTGTTGAGGAGAACTTGCCGATATACGATGTCCGTGTCTGTGTACTGGGCCATATGCAACGGGGAGGTGCGCCAACTTGTTCCGACAGGGTTCTGGCCAGTAGAATGGGGGTAAAGGCCGTAGAATCGCTACTGGAAGGGAAAAGCAATTTAATGACAGGGGTTCAGGAAAACGAAATTACGCTTACACCTGTAAGTGAGGCCATCAAAGGAAAAACCAAATTGGATAAGGAACTCATCAGAATTTCCGATATCCTTACTGTTTAATACATAAAAGAACGAAATATGTCAACACTAAAAATTGGAATCAACGGATTCGGGCGAATAGGTAGACTTGCTTTCAGGGCTGCTGCGAAAAGAGAGAATGTAGAAGTTGTCGCGATTAACGACCTTCTGGCAGTAGACCACCTGGCGTACTTATTGAAATACGATTCGGTTCACGGAAAATTCGATGGATCTGTAGAGGTAGATGGCGGTCACCTCGTGGTAAATGGAAAAAAAGTAAGAATCACTGCCGAAAAGGACCCAAGAAACTTAAAATGGGATGAAATTGGTGCTGATATCGTTCTGGAATGTACCGGTATTTTCACCACCATGGATACTGCCCAGGCACATATTGATGGGGGTGCGAAAAAAGTTCTTATCTCCGCACCATCTAAAGATGCACCAATGTTCGTAATGGGCGTTAACCATAAAGACATAAAAGCTTCTGACACGATTCTTTCGAATGCTTCCTGTACAACAAACTGCCTGGCACCACTAGCCAAGGTACTTAACGATAACTGGGGTATCGAAGAAGGTCTTATGACCACTGTACATGCTACAACAGCAACTCAGTTTACCGTGGATGGTCCTTCCAAAAAAGACTACCGTGGTGGAAGAAGCTCCCTCACTAATATTATTCCGGCTTCTACTGGTGCTGCCAAAGCGGTAACCAAGGTAATCCCTGAGCTTCAAGGGAAACTGACGGGCATGGCATTCAGAGTGCCTACAGCCGATGTATCGGCGGTAGACCTCACCGTACGTCTTGAAAAAGAGACATCCTACGATGAAATCAAGTCGGCTTTTAAAGAAGCCTCAGAAGGAGATTTAAAAGGCATTCTGGGTTATACCGAAGAATCTGTAGTATCACAAGACTTTGTTAGCGACCCACGGACCAGCATATTCGATGCAGGTGCCGGAATGGAATTAAACTCGAAGTTTTTCAAACTCATCTCCTGGTACGATAACGAAGCGGGATATGCTAATAAGCTGGTCGACCTGGCCGACTATGTTTCAGGTCTGTAATCAGTAATTAATCAAACACAGGAATCCTTGAGATAAGTCAAATTTGCTTATTTTAAGGATTTCTTTTTTATCAATATTTCGTCAATGATATTAATTGTAGACAGCGGTGCCACCAAGTCAGATTGGATTGCCCTCGACAAAAATGGGAAACAGGTTTTTATCACCCAAACCCTTGGATTAAGTCCTGAGGTCTTAACTCGCGAGGTTATCGAAGACCGTTTAGCCAATAATTTTGAACTCTCCAAGAACAGTCGCAAGGTTACCAATCTTTATTTTTACGGTGCCGGATGCGGAACAGATAGAATGAAGAAATTCCTGAAAAGGATCTTTAAAAATTTCTTTCCGAATGCCAAGGCAGAGATCAAGGAAGATACTTTTGCGGCCATCTATTCCACCACCAAGATAGGTCATCAGGGAATAGTATGCATTCTGGGAACAGGTTCCAATTGCAGTTATTACGACGGGAGACAATTATTTCAAAAAGTGACCTCTCTGGGTTATATCCCCATGGACGATGGAAGCGGTAACTTCTTCGGGCGAAAACTGATCAGGGATTATTATTTTAACAAGATGCCCCAGGAATTGGCGATTAAATTTGACAAGGAGTATGATCTGGATGCCGATAATATCAAAGAAAATCTATACAAACAGCCAAATCCAAATACATACCTGGCTACTTTCGCAAGATTTCTGATCGAAAATAAAGATCACCCCTATTGTAAAGGCGTTGTAGACAAAGGCTTGCAACAGTTTGTAAATAACTATATCATGCAATTTGAATTGGCCACCAAGGTGCCGATCCATTTTGTAGGTAGCATTGCTTACTTCCTGAAAGAAGAATTGACCAAGGTGCTAGAGCGAAACGATCTGATTCCCGGTGTTATCCGTCAACGTCCCATAGAGGGATTGGTAGAATTCCACCAGGAAACCTTATAAATGTCGAAGTGCTCATTAAAAACCCTAAAATCTACCCACCTATGCAATCGTTACCTTTTGGTCGAGATAAACATCCTGGATGGAATTCAATAGGGTTACACCCTCCTTCATAGGTTTTTGAAATGCCTTACGCCCGGAAATGAGGCCCATACCTCCGGCTCGTTTATTGATGACGGCAGTCTGGACGGCTTGCGCCAGATCGTTATCACCTGAAGCCCCGCCAGAATTTATCAGTCCGGCTCTGCCCATCAGACAGTTGGCCACCTGATAGCGCGTCAGATCGATCGGATGCTCTGAACTCAATTCGGAATAGACTTTATCGTGTGTCTTTGCAAAGCCTATTGCTTTAAAACCACCGTTGTTTTCGGCCTGTTTTTGTTTTACGATATCGGCCTGTATGGTCGCTGCAAGATGATTCGCCTGGCCGGTAACATCGGCCGAAACATGGTAGTCTTTGCCATCCTTCTTAAAGCCCGAATTCCTCAGGTAGGCCCAAAGTACGGTAACCATTCCTAATTCATGGGCATATTCAAAAGCCTCGGTAACCTCCTGAATCTGACGATTGCTTTCCTCAGATCCGTAATAGATGGTAGCCCCTACCGCCATACAACCCATCTCGAAAGCCTGGTCGATACTGGCGAACATGATCTGGTCGAATTTATTCGGATAGGTTAGCAGTTCATTGTGATTCAATTTTAGCAGGAAAGGGATCTTATGAGCATATTTCCTGGAAACGGAACCCAGGACCCCAAGGGTGGAAGCCACAGCATTACAACCACCTTCTATGGCTAATTCAACAATCTTACCAGGATCAAAATATATCGGGTTCGGAGCGAAAGAGGCTCCCGCGGTATGTTCAATTCCCTGATCAACCGGGAGTATTGATAAATAGCCGGTACCCCCAAGCCGTCCATGGTTAAAGAGGGTTTGCATATTACGCAATACCACAGGATTCCTGTCGCTTGGCCCGAGCACTCTTTCGACATAATCAGACCCTGGAAGATGAAGCTGATCTTTGGATATGGTTCGACATTGATGACCTAAAAGATGCTCCGCATCTTTACCTAAAATTTTCTCAATATTTGCTGACATGTCTATGTGATTTACGTTCTATGTAAAGATACGGCGTAATGGGATTTTCTCCTTTTAGAAGAGCCATTTTTTTTACCCGTTCGGGAAGAGTATTAGACATTATTTACTATTTTAACCCATCGAGCGATTCAAGTAATTCCAATAAAAAATATTAGACATTATGGCAAACATTAAAAAGATAAAGGGTACCATCGGCATCCTTACCGGCGGAGGCGACGTACCTGGCCTTAACCCGGCCATCAGGGCCGTAACATTCAGAGCCATCCGGGAAGGATATCGTGTTATTGGCTTTAGAAGGGGGTGGGCAGGACTCATCGACATCGTACGGGATAAGAAATATGACAACAGCAGAAATTTTTTAGAGCTTACCCAGGCTGCGGTGAACAAAGCTGCACGAACCGGCGGTACTTTTCTCCACACCTCGCGCACAAGGGCCAGCCATGTTGCTAAGATCGATGTGCCAGATCATCTGCAGGATACCTATAAGGATGAGATCAATGACCTGACACCCGAAGTTGTGAAAAATCTAGACTGGCTTGGGGTGGATATGCTCATACCTATTGGAGGGGATGATACTTTGAGTTATGGTGTCCATCTTTTTAAGAAAGGGCTCAAGGTGATGGCGATTCCAAAAACCATGGATAACGATGTTCCGGGAACGGACTACTGCATTGGTTTCAGTACCTGCGTAACCCGAACCATTAGCCTTACCAACGCCCTAAGAACTGCCGCAGGTTCTCACGAACGCTTCCTGGTACTTGAGGTATTTGGTCGGTATGCAGGCTTCACGGCCATGCTGCCTACCCTTGCCGGTGCAGCTCACCGTTGTTTGATCCCCGAGCATCCTTTCGAAATAGACCTTTTAGCGGAATTGTTAACTGAGGACAGGAATAACAATCCGAGTAACTACTCCATTGTTTTGGTCTCTGAAGGCGCCACAATAAAAGGAGGTGAAATGATGTTCGAAGGACAGGAGACCGATGCCTTCGGCCATGCCAAATTAGGCGGTATTGGAGACGAGGTATCTCTGGCTTTAAAGAATGTGTCGCCTAAGTTTAACAAGGGGCATAAGGTGAATGTGATTAACCAGAAACTGGGCTACATGGTGCGTTGTGGCGACCCGGACTTTATAGATTCGGTGGTTCCGACAGCTTATGGTAACCTTGCGCTCGACCTTATTTTGGGCGGAATCGATGGCCGTATGGTTGTGCTTAAAAATGGCCGTTACGACCACGTGCCAATCGAGGTGGTTACAGAGACCAAAAAGTTTGTCAATGTTGACAAATATTATAATAGGGATAAGCTCCATCCCTACTACAAAAATTTCGAGATGCTCCCATTGTTTATAATGACGGCAGACTAAGGAGTTTTTTTTGTTAAAGAAGTGTAGCGATCATCGAGATCTCAACATTTACGTACTTGGGTAAATTGGCCACTTCAACGGTTTCGCGAGCAGGGGCGGTGTCGGCACTAAAATACCGACCATAGGCTTCGTTGATTGCAGCGAACTGGCCCATATCCTTTACAAAGATGCAGGATTTCACTACCTGGTCGAAGCTCATATTGGCCGCCTGCAGTATGGCTTTAAGGTTTTGCATTACCCTGTCGGTTTCCGCTTTAATATCCCCACTGATAAGTTCTTGTGTCTCGGGATCCATCGGGATTTGACCCGAGATATATAGGGTATTTCCTGCCAGAATGGCCTGGTTATAAGGTCCAATAGGTGCGGGGGCAAGATCTGTATGAATAATTTTTTTCATGTCGATGTCCGTATTGTTGATATTAAAAAATTCTTATCGCGGAGGAGGCTGGCTTCTGTCTTCATATTTGAGGTCCTGAAGGATTGAGCTCTTGATACCTATGAAAAAGCTCCAGCGTTGAAATTCTCCGAATGGGGTCCAGTTAAAGGTCATATTAAAACTACCAAGGTCTCTGGCAAATCGAAATTGAGTTACGGTAAACCCCTGATTCTTGAAATCGTAACCTGAGGAAACACCTACCTTCCAGGCCGGAGTGAGATCGATACTACCCGAAAACATTAGTGAGCTGTTGCTGATCTCATTCTGTCTGTTGCTGTTAGAATAGGTCATTGCGTACTGTAGGCTTAGATTCCACGGTATTTTGGTGCCATAAGTCGGGTTTTCAATATCAGCAGGGTCGCGGTCATTAAAGGCACCGCGATTAAGATTTTCGGCTTTGCCGAAGAGATCGTCGGTTCGCCCCCCGCTGGTCGCTATGTAATTTCCTCCAGAATAAGGATCATCGATATCTTCTTCTTCCTCTTCCCTGTCTCTTTGAAATGTCTTGCTGTCTATCCGGTATCCAATATTCAATCGAGCCGAGGTTAATCGGAAAAGGCTTCCCCCATTGTTGATATTGAGCGTATTAATCCTACGGTTTGTATTGTCAAGAGCATAAGGATCAAGGCTGGCACCGAAGTTAATATTCATTTTCTGATCAAGAATGGCGGTACCTCCTGTTATACTTACCGGGTTTAACCGCAGTGAATCGGCTTCGAAATTGTAGCCCGAACTCAAGTTAAACTGACTTAACAATGGTATTTTTTTGGGTTCAATTACAGTAGAATCTTTATCCCGCACTTTTGCTTCAAGCGTATTGGCCAGGGAAAAACTCATCGAATTAGATCGTCCAAGCCTGGGTGCCCCGTATACTGTATTTTGAAACCGGCTGTACTGAACAGGCAGTCCGGTGACCGTGTTTACATATTCGTCGTAAAACTGTTCAAAAGAAGGAGCAAACCCATAGCCTATTGAGGGTCTCATAATATGTCGGATGGCCTGTATTTTCTTATCTTCGCCAAAATTAAAGGTGCCGTAGAGCGTTGTTCCGACATTGGCCGATAAATTGTACTGATTATAGCGGTCGAATCCTCTGATGGTATCGGTAACCACCTGTTCTGTTTCCGAATCAAAACTTTGATTAAAGGTCTCGAGCGTCCATACGTCTTCATATGTACCCCCGACGGTGAAACTGAAAAATTTGGCCACTTTAAAATTCGTGCTGATAGGAATGCGATGCCGTGCACCGGTTTTGGCATTGTCGAACATTTCTGCGGATCCAAATTCCTCGGTCGTGGTTCGTATACTGTTTCTGGCATTCAGATCGTACTGGAAATTGATGTTTTGTATTGCTCCTTTTTTGATCCCATCCCTTTTGGCCAGGGGAAACACCCGTTCCATACTCGCCTGCAGGGTAGGAAGGGTAAGATCTACAACTTCTGTATTGGTATTCTGGTTGTGACTGGCCGTAAGACTAAGATTTACAGAGGGGTATGCTGGAAACGTCTTCGAATATGAGATCGAAGATGAGAGATTGTTTATCTGAGTATTTGGCAGGTTTTGTTGCAGCAGCGAGTTCCTGTAATATTGGCTGCTCCCGATATTGACAGAGGCCGAAAACCGTGAATTCGGATTGGCTTTGGCGTCTTGATTGTGCGACATTTGAAGGTTGAAGATGGTGCCCCGGCTGAAATCGTCGAAACCCTTCTGGCTCGTGATCTGGTTTTCGAATCTGAAATTAATATTTCCGCGATATTTATATCGCTTAACATAAACCGACTGCGCTCTAAATCCATAACTTCCGTTCGTATACAGGTCTCCGGTAAGTGTAAGGTCTGCGTATTCGCTAAAGGGTAAATAATAACCTCCGTTCTGAAGAAAATATCCACGATCGGGGTCATTGCCAAATGTAGGCATCATTATACCTGCCGTTCTTCCGGTAGTTAAGGGAAAATATGCAAAAGGAAGGGCAACAGGGGTAGGGACATCCGCAATGTATATGTTGCTAAAACCAGCAATGACCTTTTTCTTCGGAACAAATTTTGCTTTTCTGACCCGTATATAATAGTCAGGATTTACCGTATCCTTTGAAGTTGTCAGTTTACCCTCACTGAGAAAATACACCGAATCGTTCTCCTTCTTGGTAAGCTCCGCATACACCTTCATATTGTCGCTGCCAAGCTGGCCAAGGCCGGCCTGTTGTTCTGTTCTTGAATTCCAAATCAAGGCTTTTTCGGTGTCATAATTAAAGCGGATAGAATCGGGGATGACAATATTTTCTCCTTGTTTGAAATACGGAAGTTGGGTATAATTTCCTAGAGAGTCCTTAATCCGACCGGCATATACCTCGTTTTTGATATAATCCATAACGATGACTCCGGCCTTCAGTTCGGTATCCAGATAATATATTTCTGCTTCATTATAGAGGTATATTTTCTGTTCTTTTTGGTTGATACGGACATAGTCTTTGGCCTTGTACTTGATTTTTCCGTCAAGTAATGAGCGTCTTCCCGGCAAGGAATCTGTGACGGTACTATCGGTCAGCACACTGTCTCGAACAGCAACAACAATAGCCTCTTGGGCTTGTATCGAGTCTTGTTCAGCATCGATAGGCAAGGGTTGGGTTAGATCTTCCTGGGCCGAAAGAAAAAGACTGCCCATAAAGATTAGCAATAGGAAAAGGAGTGGATGTTTGTTTGATTGCAAAGCTATATATCCTATTTTTGTAACGGTAGGGCTTGATTTTGCAAGTCAAACTTACATATATTTTTTGTTCTGCTTGGTGCGGATTAGAATAATTTTAACCTTGGCAAAACACCGAAAACACTTGTAATCTGATGAAGGTACGATCCTTATTTTGTATAGGAATATCGCTAGTTTTTTTCTCGATTACAGGATTTGCCCCAGACCCGGTTCCACCTAGGAACAAGGAAAAGTTTGTGGTGGTCCTGGATGCCGGGCATGGGGGTCATGACCCGGGAAATCTGGGTAATGGGTATCTCGAGAAGAATATCGCGTTGGGTATTGTACTCGAAGCTGGCAAAGCCCTCGAGTCGGACCCGGATATAGAAGTGATATATACACGAAAAGACGATCGCTTTGTAGATCTTTATGTAAGGGGAGAGATTGCAAACAAGGCCAAAGCCGATTTGTTTGTTTCTGTACACTGTGATTCGCATAGCTCGGACGCCAATGGAGCTGGAACCTTTGTTTTGGGGCTACATGCCAACAAACAAAATTTTGAGATTGCCAAAAAGGAAAACTCCGTGATTTATCTCGAGGATAATTATGAATCGCGATATGCGGCCTACGACATAAACTCACCCGAATCCATAATCGGTCTTACGATCATGCAGGAAGAATTTCTGGATCAGAGTATTTTACTCGGAAAAATGATGCAGGATAATTTCACCAATAAACTCAAAAGAAAAAACCGGAAAGTAAAGCAGGCCGGGTTTATCGTTCTACACCAAACATTTATGCCCAGTGTCTTGGTAGAGACCGGTTTCCTTACCAATAAAAATGAGGGCTCTTTTTTAAACTCCAAGAAGGGTCAGACGCAAATGGGGCAGGCCATAGCAGAGGCCATTCTCCAATATAAGTCGAATTTGTGGGCCGAAAGCACTGCATTCGAAGAAACTGGAGAAAATGTTATCACCTCCGTTCCAGAGGTAAAAACCGAACCGGCCGAAGAGGTTGTAGCAGCGGTAGCCGTTGTAACCCAATCCCAGGAAGAAGAAAATCCGGATTCTGGTAAAGAAGCAGAACTTGCCACGTCGGGCACAGAGGAGATGAAGCCTGAAGAAACAAAAACCGCTGTTGAGACCGTAAATACGGCAGATACAAAAAAAGCCGATACCCAGGCTGTTTTAGAGGAGGAGCAAAAGCGAACACCAGTGGCTGAAGAAATTAAACCTCAGGAATCCGAGGTGAAAGAAGTGACCGCTGATGAGGACAAATTATCTGCCGTGGATCAGCAGCCAAATACATCTGCAGAGGAGGCCATCAGCCAAGTGAAATCCGCTGACCAAAATAAGGAGGAGGAAAAGGCTGTTGTTGAAGTGAAAGAGAAGCAACCCTCATCGGTACGGATCGAGTTCAGAGTACAGATTTTAGCCAGTTCCAGGGAGATTCCATTGAACTCTGGTAATTTTAATGGCCTGAGCACTATTACGAAAGAACCTTATAAGAATTTGTACCGCTATATGTACGGACAGACCAGTTCGTACGAACAAGCAAAAATGCTCAAGTCCAATGCAGACCTCAAGGGCTATACTACCTCATTTATCGTAGCGTATAAGGAGGGTTCACGTATCCCGATGAGAGAAGCGATGAAATACATATCCGAATAGGATATGTCTGAAAAATATTTCTAATTTTGTTCGGAACCCAAAAATCATCCTCTTGAAACTTAGCAGGGAACTCAAAACCGGAATTATAGTAATTGGCGGTATCCTCTTATTTATATTAGGCTTCAGTTTTCTTAAATCCACACCCCTATTCGATAATAGTAAGGTTTTTTACACGGTATATAAACATGTGGGAGGATTGCAGAACGGTACACAGGTATCCATAAACGGCTTGTCGGTAGGCAAGGTTAACGATATACGGTTCAAAGATGGATCGGGCAGTTTGCTGGTAACCTTCTCTGTAGACAGCAGTTTCGAATTTTCCAAGAACAGTCTGGCAGAATTATACGACACCGGAATTATCGGAGGAAAGGGTATCCAGATCGTCCCGGTATTCGATGGGGCCGCGGTAGCCCAATCAGGTGATACGCTAAAGGCCAATATACGGCCGGGACTTACCGAATTGGTTCAGCAAAAGCTTACCCCTTTACAATTTAAGATCGAAGGAGCAGTGACCAATGCCGATTCGCTATTGATGAATTTCAACGATGTTTTTGACGAACCTACAAAGCAAAACCTGAGGGAATCGGTAGCCGGACTTAATAAAGTGGTAGCCAATTTTGAACAGAGCACCGCAATGATCAAGGTGTTGCTCGAAAATAAAAAACATGCGCTCGACAGCTCAATTACCAATATTAGTACGCTGACCAGCAATTTTGCACAAATTTCAGATTCACTCTCACAGGCAGACATCGGCGGTACCATCCGTAATCTTGATGCCTCGGTTAAAAACCTGAATTCGATTCTTATCAAGATGAATGAAGGGGATGGCTCGCTAGGCAAGCTTATGAACGACAAAGAGCTATACGAAAATCTCGCGCGCGCCTCTGGCGAACTCGAATTACTTCTGCAGGACTTCCGGCTTAACCCCAAACGCTATGTCAATGTTTCGGTTTTCGGAAAAAAACAAAAGGAATATGTTGTGCCTGAAACCGACCCGGCTAAAATCAATGAGGATCAATAAATGCAGTACATTCCCAATATTTTATTTGTACTACTCCTGATCGCTGCCATCGGATTGTTCAGCAGGAACATCAAACGAATGGTCCGCAATGTCAAAATTGGAAAGAAAGCAGATTTAAGTGATAATAAATCACAGCGATGGCGTAATATGGCCAGAATAGCGTTGGGTCAGTCAAAAATGGTTGTGCGGCCTGTCGCCGGCCTTCTGCATATCCTGGTATATCTTGGTTTCATTATCATAAATATCGAGATCCTTGAAATTGTTATCGACGGAATCCTGGGAACTCATCGAATTTTTGCACCTATGGGTGCAGTTTATGACCTGTTGATTGGTCTCTTTGAAATCCTGGCCTTGCTGGTGATTATCGCCGTAGTAGTCTTCTGGATCCGTAGAAACATCATCCGGCTTAGACGTTTTATTAAACCTGAGATGAAAGGATGGCCAAAAAAAGATGCTGATCTGATCCTTTATATTGAATTGGTATTGATGGTTCTTTTTCTGACCATGAACGGAGCCGATTTTCAGTTGCAGAAAATGGAAATAATACCATATGTTGAAGCAGGATGGTTTCCGGTTAGCCAAATGTTTTCAAGTCTGTTTGCCGATATGAGTACAGGTACACTTGTGCTGATAGAGCGCGGAGCCTGGTGGTTGCATATAATTGGGGTGTTGTGTTTTCTAAATTATCTGTATTATTCAAAGCATCTGCACATTCTGCTGGCCTTTCCGAACACCTTTTATGGTAGTCTCGATCCAAAAGGACAATTCAACAATCTCGAATCGGTAACCAGGGAAGTAAAACTTATGATGGACCCTGCAGCGGATCCCTATGCCGCACCGCCGGATGACGTTATTCCAGAAAAGTTTGGCGCATCTGATGTGATGGACCTTAAATGGATACAATTGCTCAATGCCTATACCTGTACCGAATGTGGCCGTTGCACCAGTGAATGCCCCGCTAACCAAACAGGAAAAATGCTTTCGCCCAGGAAAATCATGATGGATACCCGCGACCGATTGGAAGAAGTAGGTCGGAACATCACAAAGAACAAGGGTACATTTCAGGACGATGGCAAACAGCTTTTAGATCAATATATCACCCGGGAGGAACTCTGGGCTTGTACCTCATGTAATGCTTGTGTAGAGGCCTGCCCGATCAGTATCGACCCATTGAGTATCATTATGGAAATGCGACGTTACCTTGTTATGGAACAATCGGCGGCTCCACAGGAACTCAATGTTATGATGAATAATATTGAAAACAACGGAGCTCCCTGGCCTTTCAATCAAATGGACAGGGCGAATTGGGCAGATGAAATGTAAGCAATATACCTCGGTCTGTCTGGTATAAAATAATGATAAAGACCGGCACATAATTTAAGCTACGATCAAGATATGAGCGGAGAAAATAAAGTCAGGACAATGGCCTCCATGTTTGCTGAAGGAAAGGAGCCGGAAATACTTTTTTGGGTAGGTTGTGCCGGAAGTTTTGATGATAGGGCTAAAAAAATAACAAAAGCTTTTGTCAGAATTCTTCAAAAAGCGGGTGTTAGTTTTGCCGTACTCGGATCAGAAGAGAGCTGTACCGGCGATCCTGCCAAACGGGCGGGAAACGAATTCCTTTTTCCGATGCAGGCGATGACAAATATTGAGGTACTCAATGGCTATGGCATAAAAAAGATCGTCACCACCTGTCCTCACTGTTTTAATACCCTAAAAAACGAATATCCGGGCCTGGGTGGGAATTATCAGCTGATGCATCATACCGATTTTTTAAATGATCTGCTGAACAAGGGAATGATATCGATCGAAGGTGGAACCTTTAAAGGAAAAAAAATCACTTTTCACGATCCTTGTTATCTCGGAAGGGCAAATGGAATATTCGAAGCTCCCAGAGAATTGATCATAAAATTAGATGCCGAACTGGTTGAAATGAAATCGTGCAAAAAAAGAGGACTCTGCTGCGGAGCGGGGGGAGCACAGATGTTCAAAGAACCTGAAAAAGGCGATAAGGACGTTAATATAGAACGAACAGAACAAGCCCTTGACACCAATGCTCAGATCATAGCGGCCGCCTGTCCTTTTTGTAATACCATGATGACCGATGGTATAAAGAATAAGGAAAAAGAAGCTTCGGTAAAAGTCTATGACCTTGCCGAATTGATCAGCGAAGCAGCTGATTTATAAGCAAGATTTTTTTATCTATCCGGTAAAATCTATTGAAGACAAGAATAAATTTCTCTTTAACCCAAGTATATCAATAATGCTAGTACCCATAGACCAATTGCCAGAAAGCTCAAGAGTGTGGATCTATCAGTCTGATCGAAAATTTAAAGATGAAGAGGTAGAATCTATAGAAGCTGCCCTCGGCCGGTTTATCGAGGCGTGGACAGCCCATGGGAAGGATTTAAAGGCCGGTTATGAAATACGTTATCACCGATTTATAATTATAGCATTGGATCAGGCCCATACTGCCGCTTCAGGCTGTTCAATAGATGCCTCGGTCCATTTTATCCAATCGCTCGAACAAAAATTTGATCTCGACCTTCTCGACAAAATGAATGTAACCTTCAAGCAAGGAGACTACATCGCTTACAAATCTCTGGCAGACTTTAAAAAAATGGCAAAGGAGAAAGCTATTTCGGCAAAAACTGTCGTATTTAACAACCTGGTTACCGATATTCGGGAATATCGCGACCATTGGGAAGTTCCGGCGCAGGAAAGCTGGCATAAGAGATTTGTGAAATAAAGGTATCTAAACCCGTTTCGATTATAACAGGCATGCCCTATCAATCCTTTCCCCATAACGGTTTGCAATATTTATTTTTGTTTTAAGTTAGTACCTTATTAGAAATAAATATATGAGAAAAACACTTCTCTATTTATTCTTCTTTATTTCACTGATGGTAAATGGACAATTCGGTCCGAATACCAGTCAGGACAGTTTGGAGCAGCTTCAATGGGTGGAAACGCGGTATCAGGCACTCTCTTTGGAGGAAAAGATCGGTCAGCTATTTATGATAATCGCGCAGTCCGATCAAGGCCCTCAGGCCGCCGATAAAATAAAGAAGCTGATTATCGAACATGGTATAGGTGGTGTAATTTTTTCGACTGGAGGCCCGGTTCGTCAGGCTCACCTAACCAATGAATTTCAAGCGACCTCAAAATTACCCCTGCTTATTGGGATGGATGCCGAATGGGGTCTGTCTATGCGACTCGATTCGACTTACGCCTTTCCATGGAACCTAACACTGGGAGCTATTCAGGACAGCGCTACCATTGCAGAAGTTGGACACCAGATCGGGCTGCATGCCCGGCGGATGGGGGTCCATATCAATTTTGCACCCGATATAGATGTAAATATTAATCCTCAGAACCCCATAATTGGAAACCGGTCTTTTGGAGAAGATCCTGAAAACGTAGCACAAAAAGGTCTGGCCTTTATGAAGGGAATGCAAAAAGCAGGGATACTGGCCACTGCGAAACATTTTCCCCGGACATGGAGACACTGCGACCGATTCGCATAAATCACTTCCATTGATCGAACACGACAGGCGTCGATTAGACAGTGTTGAGCTTTATCCTTATAGAAAACTTGTAAAAGCGGGTGTAAATAGTGTCATGGTGGCACATTTAAGTATTCCGGAACTGGAACCGAACCTCAGTATACCCGCCTCACTTTCTCGTAATATAATTCGCGACCTACTAATTAACCAGCTAGATTTCAAGGGACTGGTGATCACTGACGCTTTGAATATGAGAGGGGTAAGGGGAGACGATGACAGTGGAAATATCGAATTAAAAGCCTTTCTGTCGGGTAACGACATATTGCTGATGCCAAAAGATATAGTCGATGCAAAGAATACACTGGCAAAGGCCTACTACAGCGGAATTATTAGTGAAGAACGCCTGGCGCGGTCTGTTAAGAAAATCCTGGCGCTTAAATATAAAGCCGGACTCAGTAACTATAGCCCGGTTGATCTGAATAATCTGTATCAAGACCTTAATTCTCTGGATAACAAAGTAATCGATGAACATGCCATGGAACATGCCATCACGGTAGTCAAGAATAAATTTGATCTATTGGGAATTAAAAATCTGGAAAATAAGAAAATTGCATATGTGAAAATGGGAGAAGCCGATTCGGATCCCTTTTTTCAAATGCTGAACCGTTATGCTAAGGTCACCCAAGTGGCGGCAAAAGATATCAGCACCTTGAGGAGGAAACTGAGTGAATTCAATCTCATCATTGTAGGTTTTCACAAGGATAACTCTTCTCCCTGGAAACCGTATAAATTTTCTCAGAAAGATCTCCTCTGGTTACTCGAATTATCCAGACAGCGGACCTCGAATGTAATATTGACGCTTTTTGCAAAGCCTTATGCACTGCTCGACATACCAGATTTCAAAGATGTCGATGCCGTTGTGGTAGGCTATCAGAATAGTATTCTGGCTCAAGAGAAAACAGCACAATTATTATTTGGAGCTTTTTCTTCGAAAGGCCGTTTACCGGTGAGTGCACACCCGGAATTCCCCGTTCATACCGGATTGGAAATCCCGTCTCTACTAAGGCTGGGATACAGCATGCCAGAGCGTGTGGGCATGAGTTCTGAAAGACTCGCCCGGGTAGATAGTCTAATGAATCAAGGTCTGGATTCGCTTATGTTTCCAGGCGCACAGATTCTGATTTCCCGTAAGGGCCGTGTTATTTATAACAAGAGTTTTGGCAATCCTACGTATACCACAGAACAGTCGGTTGATGAAGACCAGCTATACGACCTGGCGTCTTTGACAAAAATTCTTGCTACCCTGCCTTTGGTTATGAAAATGGAACAGGAAGGAAAAATTGGCTTAAATTCTACCTTTTCCGATCTCGTACCGGCCTACGACACAACCAAATTGAAAGATGTTACTGTTTTAAAGGCCCTAAGTCATTACGGCCGCCTACCTTCCTGGATCGCTTTCTACCTGTCTACATTGAACAAGGAACGCAGACCTTCTTTTGAGTTTTATCGCACGAGACCGGTAGACGGTTTTTCGATCAAGGTTACCGAGGGATTATACCTTCAGGATGCTTATTCAGATTCAATCTATAACCGGATTGGCCGGCAAGATTTGAAATCTAACAGATATCGCTATAGCGATGTAGCCTATTATGTTCTGAAAAAGTACATCGAAGAAACCTATGATGAACCCATGGACAAGCTGCTCGATCAATATTTGTTAAACCCATTAGGGGCAGTCAATACGACCTATAACCCTATTGAGCGTTTTCCTAAGGAGAGGATCATCCCCTCTGAAATCGATAACTATTACCGTTACCAAACCGTCCAGGGGTATGTACACGATATGGGAGCAGCCATGCAGGGAGGGGTAGGTGGCCATGCCGGACTATTCAGCAATGCGAACGATGTGGCGAAGATCATGCAAATGTATTTACAGGGAGGCAGTTACGGCGGAAAGCAGTTTTTGAACCCACGTACAATAGAAAAATTCAACAAGTGTTATTTCTGTGATAAGGATGTAAGACGGGGGGTGGGATTCGATAAACCACAGCTCAAGGATAAAGGACCTACCTGTGGCTGTGTTTCCCGTAAAAGCTTTGGTCATAGCGGTTTCACCGGAACATATACATGGGCAGACCCCGAAGAGGAGATCGTATACGTCTTCTTATCGAATCGTACGTACCCGTCATCCGCCAACCGACTTTTGGTTAAGTCGGGATTGAGAACACGGATTCAACAGGCGATTTATGATTCTATTATAAAATAGCCCCGAATAATAATACTAGCTTTGTGCAAGGTTCTCGCATATAAATCCAGGTCGATATGAAAATTGCAATTGTTTGTTACCCTACATTTGGCGGTAGCGGAGTGGTGGCTACCGAATTGGGCATCGCCCTGGCCAGTAGGGGTCATGAAGTACATTTTATTACCTACAAACAACCGGTGAGATTGGAATTGTTGAGCAACAAGATCCATTTCCATGAAGTACATGTACCCGAATACCCATTATTTCATTACCAGCCCTATGAGCTGGCTTTGTCGAGTAAGCTGGTGGATACCATCAAATTATACGGCATTGAACTCTTGCATGTGCATTATGCCATACCCCACGCCTATGCCGGATATATGGCTAAAAAAATACTTGAAGATGAGGGGATTTTTATCCCGATGATCACCACTTTGCACGGAACTGATATTACACTGGTGGGCAATCATCCGTTTTATAAACCTGCAGTGACCTTTAGTATCAATAAATCTGACGTGGTTACCAGCGTCTCGGAGAATCTGAAAGAAAAAACACTCGATTTTTTTGAGGTTGACAAGGAGATAGAGGTAATACCCAATTTTATCGATTCAACTAAGTATAGTACTCAGTATATGGATTGTCAACGTTCTCTGATGGCAGAAGATCATGAAAAGATCGTGACGCACATCAGTAATTTTCGTAAGGTAAAGCATATACCCGATGTGATCAGCATTTTTAATGGTATCCAAAAGGAAATGCCGGCTAAACTTATCATGGTGGGGGAAGGGCCTGAAAAAGAAAAAGCGGAGATAATGTGTGAAAACCTCGGTATAAGCGACAGGGTGGTCTTTCTGGGTAATAGTAATGAGATTGACCGTATTCTATGTTTCTCAGACTTGTTTTTATTGCCATCTAAATCGGAGAGCTTCGGTCTGGCGGCGCTGGAGGCAATGATCAATAGGGTTCCTGTCATTTCCAGTAATACCGGTGGGATACCTGAAGTGAACATCCATGGGGTGTCAGGTTTTCTAAGCAACGAAAGGGACGTTGAGGATATGACTAAAAATGCACTCTTTATTCTAAGCGACGAAAAGAGGCTTGCGACTTTTAAAGATCAGGCAAAGGCGGTGGCAGATAAGTTCGATATCAAAAACGTTCTCCCACTATACGAATCTGTATATGAAAAAGCTTATAAAGCCAACTATAAAAATACCTTCTAAAAATGAGAAACACCATCATTATCGCCGTTTTATTGCTTATAATGGGTGCTTGCAAAAGCCAAAAATCTAAGGCCGATATGGACAATGCGGAAACGACGCAGCCAGGGGAACTTTCGATGATCATGAGTGATCTTTATGGGGGTACCGAAGCCGAAGAGATTCAGGTATTGAGATCGCAGGCAGCACTGGATAAATTTTTTGTCATCATCAATAAAACACGTAAGCCGGGTATTAAGCCGCCCTCTGTCGATTTTAATCAAAACCTGGTCATCGCATACTGTTCGGGTCAGACCAATAATCAAAGTCTGCCATCCCTTTGGGTAACTGAAGATCCGGATCAGGGTATGGTGGTTCGGAAGAAACAAAAAAGCCAAGCAAAGGAGGAGGGTTCCACGGCGATCGTGAGACCGTTTGGCCTCTATATTATGCCGGTCACCGATAAGGAAATAAAACTTCAATCGAACCCCCGTTAAGGTACTGCGCCTAAGCAGCAATGTAACGAGTATTTAGGCCGATCGAAGTGTAAATTTTTTTGCTGTTTTTTACGGTCTTACTTTAGTGTAGATTTTATCCCAAATCTATACTGATGTACAAAGTTGCGATGGTGCTGGCCACTTCTCTAGTCTTCATTTCGCTGTACGCGCAGGAAAGCGAATCTGAAGCCCCTATATTGTCTTCAAAAGATAGTATTGTTCAAAGTTCATGGATGTTCGGCTTAGGCTGGAATCTTGTGAACGACTCCGGGACGCGTTTTAACAGACCCCTTAAAGTTAAAAACTATATCAATGCTGTGGCGTTCCCATCGCGCATAAGTCTGGGCAGATATTTTAAGAGTGGGATCGGCCTCGATGGAATTGCCAGTTATAATCGCTATAAGGAAGGCCATATCGTAGATGGGTTGATCAATCCTGAGGACAAGGACTATTTTGGAATCGATACCCGATTGAGCTATGATCTGAATAAATTGTTTGGACAAACCGGATTCTTTGATCCTTATCTCGGTCTTGGCGCCGGGTATACCTATGCAAACGATGTGGGCCGGGGCACCTATAATGCCGTCGTAGGATTTAGGACCTGGTTTAATGACCGATGGGCCTTGGATTTCAATTCCAGTGGTAAATGGTCGTTTGGTAATGAGGCATCTAACCATGTACAACATGGAGTAGGGTTGATATATCAGTTCCTGATGGAAAAAGCCCTTACAAAGAAAGGTGAAGAGAAATTGGCGCTGATTCTTGAGATGGAGCGCGAAACACAGAGGCTCCAGGATTCAATATCAGCGGCCAAAGAAGCCGAGAAACAGGCTTTGCTATTGGCAGAGCAAATGGAAAGGGAAAGGGAAATAGCAGCGGCAAAAGCTAGGGAAGATGCTGAGAAACGAAAAAAGGAAGAATTAATCAGACAGATCCGCGACCTGGGCCATGTATATTTTGAGTTTAACTCCTCTTATCTTAGTTCTGCTTCTAAAACAACCCTCGATAAGCTTGCACTTTTGATGGAAAAACATGTCGAGATTCAATTTGAGGTTAATGCTCATGCAGATTCGAGAGGTGAGGCAAGTTATAACCAATGGTTGTCTGAACGCCGGGCGAAACGGGTTATGGACTACCTCCTTAAAAAAGGTGTATCACCCAACCGTGTAATCGCCAAAGGTTATGGCGAAGAGATCCTGACCAATCATTGTAAAGACCATGTAGCATGTACGGCCGCGGAACATAGTGCTAATCGCCGATCGGAATTCAAGATCATTAACTGGTAAGCTTCAAACCCCAGACCGATTACACCAGATATTCCACTATTGGAGTGCGGTGTTAGTATAGCTAAACAATCATTCCGGCGGCTACCGTCTCATTGGTAGCCTCATCGATAAGGATAATACTTCCTGTACTGCGATTCACCCTGTAGGGATCTACCATCAGCGGCTTTGTGGTCCTGATCCGAACTTTGCATATATCGTTCATACCGATATTGTTGTCATCGGTATTCCGACCCAGTGTATTAATATCGATCTTATATATAATATCCCGTATCATGGCCTTTTGGTCGTTTGTTGTATGCCTTATGGTGTACTTGGTCCTGGGTTTGGCCGTATCGTTATGAAGCCAGCATAGCATCACCTCCAGATCTTGTGTTGCACCGGGCGTATTGTTCGAGCGCACTATCATGTCGCCCCGACTGATATCAATGTCGTCATCGAGCGTAATTGAGATCGACATAGGGGCAAAGGCTTCGTTAAGTTCACCAGAGGGTCCTTGAATGGATTTTACGGCCGATTTAAACCCCGACGGCATAACGGTTACCTCATCACCAATTCTGATGACACCACCGGCAATTCTGCCGGCATAACCCCTATAATCCCTGTATTGGTCTCGTTGAGGTCTTAAAACACTCTGAACAGGAAATCGCATGTCGACCTTATTGATATCACTGCTGATGTGCATCGTCTCCAGAGTGTGGAGTAGGGGAGCGTCGGGGTACCAATCCATATTTACGGAGCGGTTGACCACGTTATCTCCTAATAAGGCACTCAACGGGATATAGCGTATATCTTTAATCAGCATTTTGGAAGCAAATTCTTCAAACTCCCCGACGATATTATCGAATATTTCCTGGCTGAAGTCCACGAGATCCATCTTATTCACGCAAACGATAACATGTGGGATCTGCAAGAGGGAAGCTATAAATGCGTGTCGCTTGGTCTGCTCTATGACCCCGTGCCGCGCATCTATCAGTATAATTGCAGCGTTGGCTGTTGAGGCACCCGTAACCATATTCCTGGTATATTGAATGTGGCCTGGGGTATCGGCGATAATAAACTTGCGTTTAGGCGTGGTAAAGTAGCGGTAGGCAACATCAATGGTGATTCCCTGTTCGCGCTCATCTCTTAATCCATCGGTGAAAAGCGCAAGGTCGACCCCGTTGTGACCTTTTTTTCGGCTGCTGTTTTCCACAGCCTCGAGTTGATCCTCAAAAATAGACTTCGAATCGTATAACAGCCGGCCGATCAGGGTACTTTTCCCGTCATCTACACTGCCAGCCGTTGTAAACCTCAATAATTGATTACTCTCAAGTGACATATTTCTTCCTATTAAAAATAACCTTGTTTTTTTCTGTCTTCCATAGCGGTTTCAGAACGTTTGTCGTCGCTCCGGTTGCCTCGCTCGGTATGGCGCATGGCTGCTACTTCCTGTACAATTTTTTCCAATGTATCGGCCTCAGATTCAATTCCTCCTGTGATCGTGATGTCGCCTAATGTGCGGAAACGGACCTTTTTATTAATAATAGGTTCATCCTCATTCAATCTTAGAAAATCCGAAGTTGGAATCCAGCTGTCATTACGCCAGACTACTTCCCGATCATGCGCCATATATAGCGAAGGAATTTCGATTTTTTCCCTGCGTATATAATTCCAGACATCCATCTCTGTCCAGTTACTAATGGGAAATACCCTAAAATGCTCTCCTTCGAAATGCTTGCCATTGAATAGGTTCCAGAGTTCTGGACGTTGGTTCTTCGGATCCCATTGGCCAAAATCGTCCCGGTGTGAAAAAAATCGCTCTTTGGCCCTTGCCTTTTCTTCATCGCGCCGTCCTCCTCCGATAGCACAATCGATCCGATTTTCCTCTATAGCATCGAGCAGCGTTGTGATCTGGAGGGCATTCCGTGTGGCATTTTTTCCGCGTTCTTCGGCCACCCGGCCCTGGTTTATTGAATCTTGCACCGACCCGACGATCAATCTGGCTTCCAGAGATTCGATCAATTTGTCTCTAAAGGCGATAGTTTCTGGAAAATTATGGCCGGTATCTATATGCATCAGCGCAAATGGTATTTTGCTAGGGAAAAAGGCCTTTTTGGCGAGGTGTGTCACAACAATTGAATCTTTTCCCCCGCTAAACAGGATTACCGGGTTTTGGAATTGGGCCCATACCTCTCTCAGAACAAAGATGGCTTCGGCTTCCAGTTCTTCTAAATAGTTTAAAT
>CBDBUX010000005.1:0-41609 GCA_965212205.1 Flavobacteriaceae bacterium | reverse complement strand
GAATATTGGTGGCAGGCGATGGTGCAGATGAATGAAAACATCGTTGGGCTGGATTCCGCCATTTTTATGCATCCCACTACCTGGAAGGCTTCCGGACACGTAGACGCCTTTAATGACCCCCTGATAGACAATAAAGATTCCAAAAAGAGATACCGGGCCGATGTACTGGTAGAAGACCATGTTGCTAAGCTCGAAGCCAAGATCGATAAAGAAGTGGTGAAGGCCGCCAAACGATTCGGGGAGTCTTTCGATAAAGAACAGTTTCTGACAACAAATACAAGGGTTCTCGGATATCGGGAAAAAGCTGAAACGATTATTAAAAGACTTACCAGGTCTCTGGAAGATGAAAACCTTGCCGATGTAAGAGCTTTGATTGAGGAGCTTGGGATAGTCTGTCCGCTTTCCGGATCTAAAAACTGGACAGATGTAAAACAGTTTAATCTCATGTTCGGTACTCAGCTTGGTGCCTCTGCCGAGAGTGCCATGGATCTTTACCTAAGGCCGGAAACTGCGCAGGGGATTTTTGTGAATTTTCTCAATGTGCAAAAGACCGGGAGATTAAAAATTCCTTTTGGAATCGCCCAGGTAGGGAAGGCCTTTCGAAATGAGATCGTAGCACGACAGTTTATATTTCGGATGAGAGAATTTGAACAGATGGAGATGCAATTTTTCATTCAACCGGGTAGCCAGAAAGAATGGTACGAGCGCTGGAAAGAGCAACGGATGAAATGGCATTTGTCGCTTGGACTCGGGGAAGAAAATTACCGTTTCCACGACCACGATAAACTGGCACACTACGCCGATGCTGCTGCAGATATAGAGTTCAGATTCCCCTTTGGATTTAAGGAACTCGAAGGAATACATTCACGAACAGATTTTGATCTTGCCAATCACCAGAAATATTCCGGAAAAAAACTCCAGTATTTCGACACTGAACGCAACGAATCGTATGTGCCTTATGTGGTGGAAACTTCCATCGGACTCGACAGAATGTTCCTGGCCGTTTTTTCCAAATCGCTTGTGGAAGAGGAATTGGAAAACGGCAGTACCAGAACAGTATTGAAGCTTCCGGCCGTATTAGCCCCCACTAAAGCCGCCGTTTTACCTTTAGTTAAAAAGGACGGACTTCCGGAGATTGCCCATAAGATTGTGGAGGATCTCAAATGGGACTTCAATGTGGTCTATGATGAAAAAGACGCCGTAGGCCGGAGGTATAGACGCCAGGATGCCGTTGGCACACCATTTTGTATAACTGTTGATCATCAGACGATAGAAGATCGAACCGCTACTCTTAGGTACCGCGATTCTATGGAACAAAAGAGAATTCCTATTAGTGAATTGAATCACAGTCTTTCTTCCGAATTGGATATGCGTAACTGGCTAAAGAAAATCGGTTAGTTTAGAAGATATATCGCAACCGCAGCCCGCCGTAATAATTCCGGTTGGGACCCGGGTAGAAATAGCGTGGCTCAGAACCGCCGAAGCCAACGGCATTGATCAGCACCGATCTGGCATAGACCACATCGAATATATTATTAACTCCTAAGTCAATACCTACGGAAAAGCTTGTGGAAAATTCTTTGGTATAACCTAATCTGGTATTGACAATGCCAAAAGCTTCACTGTACAGACTATTGGCATCTGTAAGTGGGATCTCGCCAACATACTGATAGGTAGTATTCCAATAAAACTGCCGGTTTTTTTCCAGGCGGATACCGGCGTTGACACGGTGTCTGGGAATCCCGGTTAGTTCATTTCCCGAATAGTCGTCATCCCCATCTACAAAATCTACAAAGCTATGATCGCTGAGCGTATAGCTGATAAATGGAGAGAGTTTAAAGTCGCGCCCCAGGTACCATGAATAGTTCATGTCCAGTTCCAATCCCTGATGCCTTGTTTTCCCGGCATTGCGACCAACAAACTGATCTTCTCCAACCCTGTCGGCCACCAGGAGGTCATCTATATTCATACGAAATAAGGCAAGACTAAACCATAAACGGGCCTTTAACAGGCTCCATTTGGTGCCGATCTCATAGTTAAAACCCTTTTCCTGTTCTATATCGGGGTTGATAAGCCCATCTGGGGTCAGAGTTTCCTCGAGGTTGGGGTTAGAGAATCCCCGGCTGATATTTCCATAGACCAGAGCATTATTCTTAAATCGGTACTCCAAATCCAGGTTGGGCAACCAGATAAGATTAAAACTTCTTGAAGCACTCGTATTCTCCACACCGGTATTGAATAGATCGCGATAGTCGTATTGGGTTTTATTAATATTAAGACCTAATTGAGCCTTAAATTTATCTGTAATGGGCATCGACAGCGAGGTGAAGACAAAAAATTGCTTTCGGAACTCACGGTTTTTGCTGAGCTGATCACCCTGCAGACTGCCATTTCCATCGTTTTCCTCATAGAGATTCTCGTAGGTAGACCAATTATACTCATCACTGTAATATTCAGCTCCAACAAGGTAAGGGGCCTTTCTTCCCAGTATGGAGATGTCGCCATTGAATATAGAGCGGAACCCGTATCCGTTGGTAAATTCATCGAGAATGTTGAAGGGACGGGGTTCATAATGATCCAGGTAGGTATAAAAGATGCTGGTAGTATTTTTTAGATTTTCAAGCACTTCTGTCTTATATGAAAGACCCGCAAGTGTATATTTATTGGCTTCAAAACCCTGGGCCTGACCCCAGGTAAATGCCGCCTGAGTAGGATCTTCATCAAAGGCTGTCTGACTTAGTGAACTTGGGATTTGTGCGGTATAATCGATATAATTCAGCAGAAAATTAAGCGAACTCCTGGCGCCTGTCTTAAAGGAGGTATCTAAGAGTAATCCATCTCTGTTGATACTATTGTTTTCCCGATACCCGTCTGATTGCAGAAAATTATAATGTACCCCTAATTGAAATCCTTCCTCGCGGTGTACAAAAGAAAGGTTATCCTTGATCGTATTATAGGAACCAACGGTAAAGTTGTTAAAAAGTCCGGTGGGCTCATTTTCCGGACGCTTAGACCTGAGTGCAATTGCACCGCCAAGATTGGCACCGTAGGCGGTGCCTTTGGGTCCTTTAACCACTTCGATAGTACTTAAGTTCTCAAGGTCGAATGCTTCCAGGGTTGAAAAACCGGCGCCATTTGTAACCGGGATATCATTGTAATAAAGTCGAAGTTTATCTGTGCCAAAAGGAGTCCTGGCACCCACACCACGTATAGTGATCCTGTTGGTGTTTAAGGCCCCGGAGAGTACATAAACCCCTGAAATCTGATTGATAGAACCCTGAATGTCTACAGGGCTGAAATTTTGGAAGGCCTTTTCCCTGATAATAGAAGAAGGTGTTATACCCAGAGTTATTTTATTCTGAGCCGGGGTATATAAGATCACTTCTTCTAGTACGGTAACGGAATCCTGAGGCGTTTCCTGTCCATTGATTCCACTGCAAATGAAGAGGACTATAGCACTTATGAATCCGTATTTCATAAAAATAAATTGGGGCTAAAAATAAGGATTAAAACCTAAACCCAAGGGAAGCTCCCAGCCGGTACATAAAGCTGTCCTGAAAGTATTCAGGATTCATATTTCTTCCGAACCCTCCATTGATCTCGAAGCTAAATTTCTGTGACCTGGTTGCCCATTTACCCCCGATACCCAGTCCTAGTGCAAAAGTATTATACTCCTGGTCGCCGGGACTAATAAGAGGTATTTCCTCATCCCTACCGGTATAATAGAGGCCAAAGGCCTCCGCAAAAAAACCTTCGGCATATCCGTATCCGAAATATGCCCTAAAGTTGGGGCCAATTCCAAAATCACCGTTATAATTGCTGCCGTCATTATCGTAATAAAGGGTTGCACCAATACTCATATCATCTGTAATAAATCGCTCATAGGAGCCTTCCAGAGTGGAGGTAGCAAGGAATAACCCCATATTAAACTTCACTTCGTTCTTTACTACTCTCTCTGGGTAAGCCTGGGCAGTTAATTTAACAGAGAATAAAATGATGAGGATGATAATGAATCTTTTCATATCGAAATTTTAAGACACACCATTATATACTCAATTTGTATTCCAAACTGGAATTCCATCATAAAAATCCTTCTTCATTATGGTGGCAATGGCTATTTTTGGAACAAATATAATCGATTGAAAATCGCTTCTTACAACGTAAACGGCATACGTGCGGCCACTAAAAAAGGTTTCTCCGATTGGCTGCAATCTGCATCACCCGATGTAATTTGTCTTCAGGAAATTAAAGCTACGGAAGATCAAATAGATCTTAGCCTCTACGAAAAGTGCGGATATCCCCACCAATATTACTTCAGTGCCCAAAAAAAAGGGTATAGCGGAGTGGCTATCCTGGCCCGGCAAAAACCCGATAAGGTGGTTTATGGTACGGGGATAGATTATATGGATAATGAAGGCAGGAATATCAGAGCAGATTTTAATGGGGTTTCGGTGATGAGCCTTTATGTACCTTCCGGTTCCAATATGGACAGGCTGGGATTCAAATTGGGATATATGGACGATCTGCAGCAATATATAAATCAGCTAAGAGAAGAACATCCGGAGTTGGTGCTTTGCGGCGACTATAATATATGTCATGAGGCGATTGATATTCACGATCCGGTGCGCAACAAAAACGTATCAGGATTTCTGCCTGTGGAGCGGGAGTGGATGACTAATTTTCTTCAATCAGGATTTACAGATAGTTTCCGGCATTTGAATAAAAATCCACATCATTATACCTGGTGGAGTTATCGGGCAAATTCCAGGGCAAGAAACAAAGGGTGGCGTCTGGATTATGCCATGGTGAGTAATAGTTTAAAAGAAAGGATCTCAAGATCCGTTATCCTTTCTGATGCTTCCCACAGCGATCATTGTCCTATTCTGCTTGAACTAAAATAGATTCGGAATCTCCATTCCGAAAATCATTCGATTGCTTACTTTTGCACGTCAGATATTAAACTGACTTTGATGCGTTATACCACATTACCCCATACCGATATAGAAGTGAGTAAACTTTGCCTGGGTACCATGACCTGGGGGAAGCAAAATACTAAAGAAGAAGGTCACCAGCAGATGGACTATGCCATGGACAAGGGGATCAATTTCTTCGACACAGCAGAATTATATCCCATTCCGGCTGAAGCTGAGCGCTACGCCCATACAGAGATCATCATTGGCGAATGGTTTAAAAATACAGGGAATAGAGACAAAATTATCCTTGGGACTAAAATCGCAGGCAAGGCTCCTTTTACAAAGTTCATCCGTACCACAGGGTTTAGACGGAATTCGATCATTGAGGCTGTTGAGGGAAGTCTAAAAAGACTTCAGACCGATTATATAGACCTCTATCAGTTGCATTGGCCAGAACGAAATACTAATTATTTTGGCCAACGTGGATATCAGCCCTCAATTAGCGATCACTGGCAGGACAATTTTCACCAGGTATTGGAAACACTCGGGGATTTGGTAAAAGACGGCAAGATTCGCCAGGTAGGGCTTTCCAACGAAACGCCCTGGGGAACGATGCGATATTTAGAGGAAAGTAAGGTCCATTCGGATCTGCCGAGAATGATCACTATCCAAAATCCTTATAGCCTCCTGAATCGCTTATTTGAAGTAGGCATGTCTGAAATTTCCATGCGGGAAAATATTGGCCTCCTGGCATATTCCCCTTTAGGATTTGGTGTTCTAAGCGGGAAGTATCTGGGGGGAAAAAAACCTGAAAATGCGCGGTTGACCCTCTTTGAAAATTACAAGCGATATAGTGGAAAAACCCCTATGAAGGCCACGCAGCGATATGCCGAACTGGCAAAGGATCATGGGCTTTCGCTTACCCAGATGGCATTATCTTTTGTTACTTCGAGGCCCTTCCTTACCAGTAACATAATAGGAGCAACTACTATGGATCAACTTCGGGAGAATATTGATAGTATAGATGTGGAGCTCAATGAAGAAGTGATAAAAGCGATTGAACAAATCCACGACAAAATTCCTAATCCTGCACCCTGAGAATTCTGCGGCATCAGCTAAAGAGAGCCTTGGTAATATCTTCAATTCGGGAAAGCCTGATGATGCGAATTTTGGTGTTTTTAACCGAAACCTGATTACTCTTAGCAATAAAAATAGTGTGGAAGCCTAATTTATCCGCTTCGATTATTCGCTGATCCACCCTTTGAACGGCACGGATTTCCCCGGCCAGGCCTATTTCGGCTGCAAAACAACTACCTCGGTCTACTGCGATATCTGCACCACTGGAGAGAATCGCGGCAACCACGGCAAGATCAATAGCAGGATCATCTACTCTGATACCTCCTGTGATATTGAGGAAGACGTCTTTAGCTGCCAGCCGGAAGCCAGCCCTTTTTTCCAAAACTGCCAGCAACATATTAAGTCTCTTGGCATTATAACCGGTAGTAGAGCGTTGAGGTGTTCCGTATACGGCCGTACTTACCAATGCCTGGATCTCTATCATCAGGGGTCGGGCACCCTCTAAAGTAGCTGCAATGGCGGTGCCACTCAGATCCTCTCCTTCCTTCGAAATTAATACTTCCGAGGGGTTGCGGACCTCCTTTAGACCATCCCCGAGCATTTCGTAAATTCCAAGTTCTGAAGTAGACCCAAAACGGTTTTTTAAAGACCGTAGAATTCTGAACATATAGTTATGATCTCCTTCAAATTGTAATACGGTATCTACCATGTGCTCCAGAATCTTAGGCCCGGCAATATTACCATCTTTAGTAATATGACCAATTAGGATTACAGGGACGTGGGTCTCCTTGGCAAAGCGGATCAGTTCGGCGGTACATTGACGTATTTGTGAAATGCTTCCGGCAGGAGATTCAATAGTATCCGAATGAAGGGTCTGAATAGAATCGATTACCAGAATCTGAGGGTTTACGCTATTAATCTGATCAAAAATGCTGCTAGTATTGGTTTCGGTAAGGACGAAACACTGTTCTCCGGCTGATTGGAGTCGATCTGCCCGCATCTTAATCTGTCGCTGACTCTCTTCTCCCGACACATATAAAGTTTTCAATGGTAATTTCAATGCAAGCTGAAGGATCAGTGTGCTTTTACCAATTCCGGGCTCCCCGCCTAAAAGCACTACCGATCCCGGGACCAATCCGCCTCCTAGTACACGGTTAATCTCCTCGTCGTGAAGATCTATCCTGATTTCCTTTTCGGTCTCGATTTCCCTCAGCGGAAGAGGTTTGGTTTTTTTACTAACGGCCCCATCGCGTTTCCGCCAGGCTACATCCTTTTCTTTTTGAATAACTTCTTCAACAACCGTATTCCAGGATTTGCAGGCACCGCATTGACCTACCCATTTGGCATATTGTGTACCGCAGTTTTGACAGAAGTAAGCAGATTTAACCTTAGCCATATAATATTTTCACGATGGCTAAAGATATCGTTGTTGTCAGTAAATTCAAAAGAAAAAGCTCAGCAGTACCACTGCTCAAATGAGATCAGCTCAGAATAAGCTTATTAAAAGCCAAAGTCCGCTTTCAGCGCATCTATTTTTTCAAGAGCCATTTCCTTGGTAAGAAAGTCAATTTCCTCCATTCCGAATGCTTTTTCAAATGTTCGAAGTGCTTTTTTAGGCTCACCGAGTTCTTCGTAATATTCTCCTTCGAAATAAAAGCCCAGCATAGTAGTGGGAAACTCTTCTTTACATAAATCCGATAAAGGTTTTAGGGATTGATAGTCGTCTTTTTTTCTGCAACCCGCATAAATGGCCATAATATCGTTGAGCTCTACCTGCTTCTTAAAGCCGAATAAACTCTCAATGGTACTGTATTTCTCCGCCAGATAATCGAAAACAGGCTCATCTGAGGTGAGGATTTTTTTCTTGTATTCCTCCCGACTTATCGGCTTAAATATCTCAAAAGTGCGATCCCACGCCTTGCCCAGGCCATAAGTAACAATAGATACGTCATTTGCTTCCTCATACTCGTCGTAAAAATAATGCAGCGATTCTTTCTCCAGAGACTTGATTCCCTTATCCAGGGCCCGGACTTGATCTAGTTCGTCGCTTTTAGCGCCTTCAACAATTATATGGTAAAAGATTTTTTGCTCCAGATCACTCAGTCTGGCAGGAACCCTATTTTCCATTTCAGGGGCCAATAGTGGCGATATACTGATATAAGCATTAAAGAGCGAACGGTCTTTAAACAAATAGAAGTTGCCAAAGTTCGCTGTTATGTCGTACCCTACAAATATCTTAAAAGGAGCCGTATTAAAAGAAGTGTCGAGATAAGGGATAATTTCCATCCCCAGAAATTCGTAAAACTTCCCTCCTTTTTCCGTGGGCAAACCTGTGTCTCCTTCAAATCCACAATCTTCCCAGCGAAGTTCGTCCTTGCCCTGTTCTATACCAACAATAATGGCTTGTGGCATGCCCTGGAAATCACTGTAAAATTTCGAGATAGCCACCACCTGATCGAACAGGTATTCAGCATCGAGGACGACCACCAGGGGATACTTTTTTTCGGGCGTATAGTCTTCAGGATAATAGTACTTAACATCCCGTCTTTCCTGGAGTTTAAAGGATTCAAAAATTTCCTGTTTTACCTGTGCCAGCGATGACAGGCATACGAGAAGTGTAATGAGAATGCTTAATAAGGCTTTCATGTATATTGGTTTAGGGACAATGAACCACTAAGGTTTTCTGTTCCATAACGGCAATATCAGAAAAGATATTGCACCAAAAACCACGACCATTAGTGTTTGTGAGATCCACATTATCCAACCAAAAGCATCACCGGAAACCGGATTGACACCGAAAATCTCAAGAGATTTACTCACAGCAATGGGATATAAACCAATACCCCCGTTTGTTGTGGTAATAGCAAAAGCACCTGCAATAAAGGCAACAAGAAGCTCACTTAGTCCAAGTGAGGCTGTTTCTGTGACCGTATATTTAATGGCCCAGAACATGGCCACATAAGCTCCCCATATAAATATAGTATGGAGAATGAACGATAATTTTCGCTTCATACGAAACACACTGAGCAAACCGTCGAGGAGCCCCTTTACAAACCCCTTTACTTTTAAAGCCAGTTTAGAATTGGAGCGCCTGAGTACCATTAGTAATAAGCCCAGACCGAAAACACCGACCACGGCGATGATAAGAGTCCCCGAAAGACTTATCCCTTTATCTTGTAAAAAGCCCAATATTATTTCGGTATGTGAGAGGAGAGCGATAAGCATAATCAGCATTAGCATCAGTAAATCTACTATCCGTTCTGTAACAATGGTGCCAAAACCTTTTTCAAAGGGAACATCTTCATAGGTAGCCAGTGCGGTAGCTCGCAAGATCTCGCCAGACCTGGGAATACCCAGATTGGTGAGGTAAGCCATAAGAATAATCAAAACATTGTTTCGGATTTTAGGCTTATATCCCAGGGGTTCCAAAAGATAATTCCACCGGATAGCCCGCGAAACATGACTCAACATTCCAATAAAAATAGAAATACCTACCCAGAAGAAATCGGCTTCCCTTATATACCGTAGGATCTGTTTCCTGTCTTCATCAGAGGTAATGACGTAGGAATACCAAACCAAGAAAACTCCCAGGGCTATTGGGAGTGTCAGCTTAAGGATTCTGACCAGATTTCTGTTCAAAACTAATTTAAAAGATTGTTCTGCTCATTTGGGAAGACCAGCGAAGGGTTAAAAGTTTTTGCTTCTTCAATTTCCATCATAGCGTAAGATATGATAATCAGTACATCGCCCACATTTACCTTTCGGGCAGCTGCACCATTAAGCGTTAATTCTCCGCTCCCCCTCGGTCCGGGAATAACATAGGTTTCCAGACGTTCAC
Source organism: Flavobacteriaceae bacterium (assembly GCA_965212205.1). Lineage (GTDB taxonomy): Bacteria > Bacteroidota > Bacteroidia > Flavobacteriales > Flavobacteriaceae > JAHEJJ01. The sequence goes on along the minus strand of CBDBUX010000005.1, from coordinate 31,781 downwards.
CGTTGTTGTTGTTTACAATTTGCACCTTTTCCCCCCTGATAATATTGGCGGCATCCATCAAATCCTCATCGATAGTAATACTGCCAATGTAGTTCAGATCTGCTCCGGTAACTTTTATTCGGTGTATTTTAGATTTTACAACTTGAATTAACATGTGTCAAAATTAATCAATTAAGGGCAACGTTATCGATCAGTCTTATTCCTTCGGCATATACAGCGATAAAAGCCCTGTATCTTTTTCCTTCAATTTTTCTTATTGCCGGTTTTAAATTTAATTCATCGGCAATTACAACATATTCGAGCTCGAGCTCAGGATGATTGGCAAACGCTGCCTCAACCCATTTCACCACTAAAGCAGCACTTTTCGTGCCAAATTGGACTTTGGCAGCATTGAGTGTTTTGTAGATAAATGATGCTTCTTTTCTAAGCCTTTTTGTCAGTCTTTCATTCCTGGAACTCATGGCAAGTCCGGTTGCCTCCCTAACTATAGCACAGCCTATAATCTCTACGGGGATATTTTGTTGTTCAACTAGACGACTTATGATGAGAAGTTGTTGATAGTCCTTTTCTCCAAAGTAGGCCAAATGAGGGTTTACAATTTTTAAAAGCTTTTCTACTACAGTCGCCACCCCTTGAAAGTGTCCGGGCCTGAAGCGGCCTTCCATTATTTGGTCGAGTCCGCCGAATTCGTAGTGCCCGGATTCCAAACCATCTGAATATATCTCCCTGACTTCAGGGACAAAAACAAGGATGTCTGGCGATATTCCCGATAACAGAGACAGGTCTCCCGCTAAATCCCGGGGATATTTTTCCAGGTCGCTGTTGTCGTTAAATTGAGTTGGGTTTACAAAAATACTAACCACTACAGTACCGTTTTCGGCAACGGCCCTTTTCACGATTTCAAGATGTCCCTGATGTAGAGCACCCATGGTGGGAACCAGTCCGATAAGCTCTCCGGTCGATTTTCTTTCACGAATTACCGACCTGATTCCATCAATTGTATTTATTACGTGCATTTTAATTAGAAAAAGGGGTGCAAACTTACTATAATTACGGCTATTCTTCATAATTTTTGTAATTTTGCAGCTACGTTTATGCGAGACGCAAAACCCATAGTTTATGAATGGTAAAAAGATATTGTTTGTATCTTCCGAATTAGTACCCTATCTACCCGAGAACGAAGTTTCCTTAATGTCATATGAAGCTCCAAGAATGGTCAACAGCAATGGCGGCCAGATCCGGATATTTATGCCTCGTTATGGCAATATCAACGAGCGAAGACACCAACTTCATGAGGTGATCCGTTTATCAGGAATGAACCTGGTTATCAACGATATGGATATGCCCCTGATTATTAAGGTTGCCTCTATTCCACGTGAAAGGATCCAGGTATATTTTATCGATAACGAAGAATATTTTAAACGCAAAGCCACATTTGCCGATGAGGACGGGAAGTTGTTCCCCGATAATGATGAACGAGCGATCTTTTTTGCAAAGGGAGTGGTAGAAACCGTTAAAAAACTCAATTGGGCTCCGGATATTATTCACATCCACGGATGGATGGCCTCTCTGGTTCCACTTTATCTCAAGCAATATTACGCAGATGAACCTCTTTTTGCGGATAGTAAGGTGGTAACCTCTATTTATGCCGAAGGCTTCGAAGGAGAGCTCGATAGTGGTATGAAGAAAAAAGTGACCTTCGACGGGATTGCTGAAAATGCCATTGAACATTTAGATAAACCAAGCTATAATAATTTGTTAAAGGTAGCCGTAGATTTTTCGGATGCCATTATTTTAGCCGCCGAAAGTATTCCAACGGAATTAAAAGATTACATAACCGACCTTAAAAAACCAGTGTTGCCTTACGTTTCCCTTCAAGAATTTGAGGAAGCGTATTCTAATTTTTATAACACAGAAGTTTTAAACTAGCCTCAATGATTTACAAATTGATGAAGAATACTGCTGTATTGGCTGTATTGGTTGGTATGATTGCTAATGATGTCGTGCCAGGAAGACGGAACCACTTTGGGTGTCGGGCTTATCGATGAAACCCCATTTCGTACCGATATCCAGGAATTTGATGTATTTGCCCATAACAAAGGTATTATGTCGGTCCAAACGAATAAATTACCCCTGTATCAGTTAGGTATTTATGTAGATTCGATCTATGGCAGAACAGAGGCCAGCATTACCACACAGGTAGGATTAGCCGGGGGAGTTGGAAACCCAACCTTTGGGATATTCTCACAGGATACCGAAGATTCCTCGGGCAGCGATGGACAAGAAAACACAACTGAGGAGAATGAGAGAATAACGGAGGTTTTCCTTTATATTCCATTCCTGCAGAATCCTTCAGGCGATCGTGATGGGGATGGAGTACCAGACGACATTGACGTTGATGCAGATGATCCGAATAGTGATTACGATGGTGATGGTGTTTCGGATAATCAGGAAAGGCTTAACGGAACAGATCCTTTAAATGAGGATACCGATGGGGATGGGATCCTCGATGGAGATGATGATAATACAGCTACTAATGTATTTCCGGTCACTAGAGATCTGGATAGTATTTATGGCGACAGGACGGTCCCATTTAACCTAAAAGTAGAGCGCTCAACATTTTTCCTGCGCGATCTCGACCCGAATGCCGGATTCCTGGAAAATCAGGAATATTACTCCTCTGCGCAATTTTCTCCTGAATTTGTGGCCGAGGTGCTTTTTGATGGTTCTGTAGAAATTTCTACAGAAGAGACATTGATCTTTAAAGAAGACGACCCTGATACCGAGGATGTCGATGAATCACTTGAGATAGAGCAGCGAATACAACCTGGTATCAGAGTTGCGCTCGATAATACCTTCTTTCAGGAAAATATTTTGGATAATGAAGGGAAATCCCAGTTGTTGAGTCAGGCTAATTTTACCGACTTCTTCCGCGGAATCCACCTGTCCGTGTCTAGCGATATATATTTCCTTTTAGATCTGACACAGGGCAATATCAGGATTGATTATGAATATGACGCCTTAGATGAAGGGAGTACAGTTACCAGAAGCGGTAATTATATACTTACGCTACTTACCGGCGGCGGGAATCAACCGATTGGAGGCAATGCGGTTAATACATTAAATAATGATGCTTTACCACCGGAAATTGCCAATGCGCTGGACATAGATGTAAATGCCTCCAGTATATATCTTAAAGGAGGTTCGGGAACATTTGCGGAAGTTGAACTTTTTGAACCCAATAATGGAGAGAGTATTATTAATGAGATCAAAGCAAATAACTGGATCATCAACGAGGCAAATATCATCTTTTATGTAGATAGAGATGTGTTGGATGCTGCTGGTATTTCAGTAGAACCTCCCCGTATCTATTTGTACAATGCAGACTCTAATACGGCACTCTATGATATTACCCAGGGCAATGAGACATCGCTTATAGGGCGTATCGATTCTAACTTTGGTGGAGGTCTTGAGACTGAGAACGATAAAGGAATTAGATACAAGGTCAAAATCACCAATTATATCAACGATATAATCGTTCGCGACTCAGCGAATGCTACACTTGGCCTGGCGGTGACAGCAGATATAGGAAATCCGATCAATATAGATGCAATGCTCGATGATACTACTGAAAAGGAGCTTCCTGTAGCCAACACCATGACCCCTTTGAGCACAGTGCTTGTGGGGAGTAATGTACCCGATTTGGATGAGCGTAAATTAAAACTTCAAATTTTCTACACCGAGACCCAATAGCAATTCATACAGCTTTTTATACCACTCACAGAATTTTACCGTTATTTAAACTGAAAGTTAACCGGTTTAGCAGCAGATCAACTAAATTTGCAGCCAAAACCCGGAAATTTAAATAACTATGTGTGGAATAGTAGGTTATATTGGACATCGAGAAGCATATCCAATCATTATTAAGGGTTTACAACGGCTGGAATACCGTGGTTATGACAGTGCAGGGATCGCACTTTACGACGGAACGGATATCAATTTGGCCAAAACCAAAGGTAAAGTTGAAGATCTGAAATCGCTTAGCGAGACCAGTATTTCCATTAAAGGATCATTGGGAATTGGCCATACCAGGTGGGCTACCCATGGGGTCCCTAACCATGTTAATTCTCATCCGCATTATTCCAATTCCGGAGACCTGGTAATCATTCACAATGGTATTATAGAGAACTACGAATCGATTAAAACTGAATTAATTAAAAGGGGATATCGCTTTGAATCTGACACGGATACCGAAGTATTGATCAACCTTATTGAAGAAGTTAAGAACAAAGAAGGGGTATTACTTGGCAAGGCGGTTCAAATAGCGCTAAACCAGGTTGTAGGCGCCTATGCCATCGCCGTTTTCGACAGACAAAAACCCAACGAAATTGTGGTAGCCAAACTGGGAAGTCCATTGGCTATAGGCATCGGTGACAATGAATTTTTTATTGCTTCAGATGCTTCCCCATTTATAGAATTCACCAATAATGCCGTTTACCTCGAGGATGAGGAAATGGCCATTATCCGGCTTGGAAAAGAGATCAAATTGAGAAAGATCCAGGACGACGCTATTGCCTATCCTTTGGTGCAGGAACTTCAGCTAAATATCGAGGAAATTGAGAAGGGTGGATACGATCACTTTATGCTTAAAGAGATCTACGAGCAACCAAGGGCGATCAAGGATACATTTAGGGGGCGTTTGAGAGTAGCCCAGGGAATAGTAAAGATGGCCGGCGTAGATCAGAATATCGAAAAATTCATGAACGCCAAACGGATTATCATAGTGGCATGCGGAACTTCATGGCATGCCGGTTTGGTAGCAGAATACATTTTCGAGAATTTTGCCCGAATCCCTGTTGAGGTGGAATACGCCTCCGAGTTCCGTTACCGCAATCCGGTGATTACCCACGATGATTTAGTCATTGCCATTTCACAGTCTGGAGAAACAGCAGATACCCTCGCTGCTATTAAACTGGCCAAAGAGCGCGATGCTTTTGTTTTTGGTGTTTGTAATGTGGTTGGATCCTCTATTGCCCGTGAAGCCCATGCTGGTGCCTACACTCATGCAGGACCGGAAATCGGTGTTGCTTCAACCAAGGCTTTCACTACCCAAATAACAGTTCTAACCTTGCTTGCCTTAAAATTAGCCAAGCAGAAAGGGGAATTCTCGGATTCAAGATTCCACGAGTTGCTTACGGAGATGGAGAATATACCCGACAAGGTAGAAAAGGCCCTGGAGTCTAATCCTTTGATTGAAATTATAGCAGATGCTTATAAAGACTCTGGTAATTGTCTTTACCTTGGAAGAGGATACAATTTCCCCGTTGCTCTGGAAGGGGCGCTAAAGCTTAAGGAAATTAGCTATATCCATGCTGAAGGTTATCCGGCAGCTGAAATGAAACACGGTCCGATTGCACTGATTGATGAACAAATGCCTGTAATTGTGATAGCTACTAATAATGGTCATTATGAAAAAGTGGTAAGTAATATCCAGGAAATTAAATCCCGGAGCGGCCGGATAATAGCGGTAGTTACCGAAGGTGATAAACAGGTCAGAGAACTTGCCGATCATGTGGTAGAAGTTCCTGATACCATAGAAAGCCTTTCTCCGCTACTGACTACAATCCCCTTGCAATTACTCTCCTATCATATTGCTGTCATGCGCGATTGTAATGTGGATCAGCCAAGGAATCTTGCAAAATCGGTCACTGTGGAATAATATTTCTTAAACAGAACGAATAGGGCGGATATCTTTGTATCTGCCCTTTTTGTTTTCTGAGGATTTATCAGTAAAGCTATAGTTTCCTTGCGCACTCTTTATTATGCATGCATCATTTTGTTGATTTTTCAAATTCAATCTAAAAAAATCTGTATCTTGGTCTTTAAACTAACTTAACTAAAGACTGTAATGAGAACACGCATTCTATGGGCTTTGATGCTTTTTGGTGTCTTTGCTTATTCCCAAACAACGATCAATGGTAGAGTGGTTGATGGAGAAACCGGTGAACCTCTGATCGGTGCAACTGTTTTAGTGGAAGGCACATCCACGGGAGCGGTCACGGATTTTGATGGAAAGTTCGATTTAGACGTATCGCAGGAACCCCCTTTTGATATCATTGTTTCCTATACGGGTTATAGTACCCGTAATGTTGAAGTAACTTCTGTAGCCGATGAGATCGTCATTAGGCTGGACTATACTGCGACCAACCTCGATGAAGTAGTTATTGGTGCTTCCAGAACACCTGAACGTATCTTTGAATCTCCGGTATCGGTAGAGAGATTTGGTCTGAGGGAAATAAAGAATACTTCGGCGGAATCGTTTTATGGCGGACTTCAAAACCTCAAAGGGGTCGATATAAACACCAACAGTTTAACTTTTCAATCGATAAATACCAGAGGCTTTGCCACTTTTGCCAATAACAGATTTCTTCAATTAGTAGACGGGATGGACAACTCTGCACCCGGACTGAACTTTGTGTTGGGGAACCTGGTGGGGATGTCGGAATTAGAAGTACAAAGCGTGGAGATATTACCCGGAGCTTCTTCCGCACTTTATGGGGCAGGTGCTTTTAACGGTATTCTGTTTATGCGAAGTAAAAACCCATTCGATTTTCAGGGAATCAGCGCTTATGCGAAAGTAGGGCTAACTTCTCAGGAAGCAGGCGGCGATAACGAGTACTACGATGTAGGTCTTCGGATTTCCCATGCCTTTAGCGATAAGTTCGCGGTAAAAGCCAATGTTTCATTCTTAAAAGGGGAGGACTGGCACGCAAACGACGATCAAGACCTCCTGAACCCGGGGTTCACGAGGCAGGATCCTTCTTATGACGGACTTAATATCTACGGCGATGAGGTGAGCACCTTACTTAATTTTGATGCTGCTGCCGGACTTCCGTCAGGAACTGTTGGCTCTGCCGTGGTATCCAGAACAGGTTATGCCGAAGAAAGCCTGGTAGATTACGATGCAGAAAGCTTAAAGACAGATTTTTCGGTTCACTACAGGCCATGGGCCAATGATTTTGAGATTATTTATAACGGTCGTATCGGTACCGGAAATACAATTTATCAGGGCGCCAACCGATATTCGGTTAAGAATTTTCAACTTCAGCAGCATAAAATAGAAGTTCGGAATAATAACTTCTTTGTGCGAGGCTATATCGTTTCCGAAGATGCCGGCGATTCCTATGACACCAGGTTTACGGCTATCAATATTAACCGTCGTTGGAAAGATGACACACAATGGTTTACCGAATATGCCGAAACTTATATCGGAGCCCGGCTCGGGGTTGGAACCGGAATAATGTTGCCTGAAGATGAGGCCCATGCACTGGCCAGACAGGTGGCAGATACGGGCAGATTCCAACCGGGATCTGCAGCATTTATGCAGGCCTTTAATGAGGTAACAGCAGATGGAGATCTTACCACTGGTTCCAGATTTATCGACGAAACGAAATTTCGTCATATTGACGCCAACTATAATTTCAGTCATCTATTGGAAGATTTATTTGATCTCCAGGTAGGTGGTTCTTACCGCGAGTATGAATTAAATTCCAGCGGTACGATATTTACGGATGTAGACGGACCGATTTCCTATAATGAATATGGTGCGTATATGCAGATCCAAAAAAAGTTCATGGACGATCATTTCAAATTCACGGGCTCGCTGCGATATGATAAAAATGAATTTTTCGATGGATTCGTTTCTCCGAGGGCATCTCTTCTTTATGAATTTGGAGCACAGCGTAATCAGAATTTTAGAGTTTCTGCCCAGCAAGGATTTCGTAACCCTACTACCCAGGATCTCTTTATCGGGCTAAATGCCGGCCGTGCTATATTGGTGGGTTCGGCGCCAGACAACCTGGATAGAGATGTACGTGTATTCCCGGTGAGTCCTTCCGGACAAACCATTATCGGAACAGATCAGGTTACCATTGTGGGCAGAGCTGCCTACGAGAACGCATTTTCCCTCAATTCTGTGAATCAGGGGAATCCGCAGGCAGTGAATACTCCTTTGGTACAACCCGAAGAAATTACTGCTTATGAGGCGGGCTACAGAGCTCAGTTTGGCCGAATTGCCATCGATATCAGCGGATATTATAATAGATACAAGAATTTTATTTCCAATACCACTGTATTGGTACCCTTCTACGGGGAGGCCGGAGACAATGCAGCGTCACTGCTGGCATTACAAAATGGTGATTTCTTTCCCTATCAGACTTATACCAATTCTGAAGCGGATATAGATTCTTATGGCGTGGTGGCCGGAGTGGATGCCAAAGTATTTGGCAACTTTAATATTGGTGCCAGCTATACATTTGCGGAGCTCGATTTTAACCAGGCTGCGTTCCCCGATTTCAGAACTAATTTCAATACACCAAAACATAAAGTAAAAGCCTCTTTTGGCAATACAGCACTTTTTGAGAATTTCGGATTCCAGGTGAATTACCGCTGGAGCGACAGCTACTTTTGGCAGGCTACTTTTGGTGACGGATTCATAGATGCCTACACAGTTTTGGATGCACAGATTAACTATGCACTACCTGACTGGAACTCTATCGTAAAGGCCGGAGGGTCTAATATTCTGGGGAACGAATATTTCTCTGCCATAGGTACCGGAGCCGTTGGTTCGGTGTTCTATGTCTCCTGGACCTATCTCCCTTAAAAAAAAATCTAACTTCATAGTATAAAGCGCCGGACCTGCCGGCGCTTTTTTTATGTAAAAAACAGCTGTTTTACATTCCTATTTCAATTTGAATACTATATCTTTGCAGCCTGAAAAAACAAACGTTTTCATACCATAAAGCGTTAAAGAACATCGCAGTATCCTTAATACCCAAAAACTTCAATAATGGCAAAGATCACAGGTAAAGTTGCTCAGATTATCGGACCGGTTATCGATGTGGAATTCCAATCTGGAAGCGAACTACCCCAGATATACGATTCTCTTGATATTCAGCGGGAAGATGGCACAACATTGGTACTGGAAGTACAGTCCCATATCGGCGAAAATACGGTGCGTACGGTTTCTATGGACTCCACAGACGGGCTTAGTCGTGGGACAGAAGTACTGGCCACCGGAAATCCAATTCAAATGCCGGTAGGAGAGGATATCTTCGGGCGACTCTTCAATGTGGTAGGAGATGCTATAGATGGTTTAGGTGATCTTCCTAAAGAAGGAAAGAATGGTCTTCCTATTCACCGTGAAGCCCCAAAATTTGAAGAACTTTCTACTTCAACAGAAGTGCTTTTTACGGGGATTAAGGTGATCGACCTTATTGAACCTTATGCCAAAGGAGGTAAGATTGGATTATTCGGTGGTGCCGGTGTTGGTAAGACGGTATTGATCCAGGAACTGATCAACAACATTGCCAAAGGACACGGCGGACTGTCAGTTTTTGCCGGTGTTGGAGAACGGACAAGGGAAGGGAATGACCTTCTCAGGGAAATGCTCGAATCGGGTATTATCAAATACGGGGACGATTTTCTCCATTCCATGGAAGAAGGAGGCTGGGACCTGAACAAGGTCGATAAAAAGGTCATGAAGGAATCGAAGGCAACATTTGTCTTTGGTCAGATGAACGAACCTCCAGGAGCAAGAGCAAGGGTAGCCCTTTCCGGATTAACTATAGCAGAATACTTCAGGGATGGAGCTGGAGATGGACAGGGTAAAGATGTACTGTTCTTTATAGATAATATTTTCCGTTTTACTCAGGCCGGATCGGAGGTTTCAGCACTTTTGGGTCGGATGCCATCCGCCGTGGGATATCAGCCCACGCTTGCCACTGAAATGGGAACGATGCAGGAGCGAATTACCTCTACTAAAAGAGGATCGATCACCTCGGTACAGGCGGTATATGTACCCGCGGATGACTTAACGGATCCTGCACCTGCAACAACATTTGCTCACCTTGATGCCACTACCGTACTCTCAAGGAAAATTGCAGAACTAGGGATTTACCCGGCGGTAGATCCTCTCGATTCTACCTCAAGGATCCTCACTGCTGAGATACTTGGAAACGAGCACTATTCATGTGCTCAGAATGTTATCGAGTTATTGCAACGATATAAGGAATTACAGGATATCATAGCTATCCTGGGTATGGAAGAATTATCGGAAGAGGATAAACTGGCCGTAGGTAGAGCAAGAAGGGTTCAACGATTCCTATCTCAACCCTTCCATGTGGCGGAGCAGTTTACCGGAATACCAGGCGTTTTTGTAGATATTAAAGATACTATCAAAGGCTTTAATATGATCATGGATGGCGAATTAGACCATTTGCCTGAATCTGCCTTTAACCTTAAAGGTAGTATAGGTGAAGCAATTGAAGCCGGAGAAAAAATGCTGGCTGAATCTGAATAGCGCTAGTGAGGAGAACAGACGGTTCGCAATATTAATTTTAAAGTTATGTTTTTAGAAATAGTATCACCCGAAGCCACCCTATTTGCAGGGGAAGTTATCTCGGTAACCGTACCCGGACTTAATGGTGAATTTCAAATGCTCTCCAATCACGCACCCATCGTTTCACTATTGCAGGAAGGGGAAGTTAAAATTGAAGGTGACATTGTTCTGGAAGAAGAATACGCAGGAAAATTTACCAGCGATTCCAAAGGCAAAACCATATTGTCTATCAGCAGTGGTACTGTTGAGATGAAAGACAATAAGGTGATTGTACTGGCAGACTAAATAGACTCCATTTACCTCCTTTAATCGATCAGAGTATCCATCGTACAAGGTGCCATATGCGGCCGCCGGATTTATAGACTAGCAGATCTGTAAAGCCTATAGCATAATGGGCATTCAACGATCTGGTGTTCTGATGATCAACTTCGGTAATGATCATATCATAGTCGTCTTTTAACACCGATCTCATATAATCGTACAGACCTCTGAAAACCCCTTTTTTCCTAAAAGACTTGTTCACACAGATCTGGCCCATTACGATAAAAGTTCGATTTTCAGGATTGAGTTTTTTAAGTTTTCTGAACATTGGCCTCAGGACTTCGATCTGATCAGCGAAAACCGGATGCATACATAGTGCATAGCCGGCAAGACGATCATCCGATATTGCAATAATATGCGGGCACTTTTTCTGCATCTTCACCAACTGGTCTAAAGTGTGATGAACCGTCAGGAATCCTTCGGTTTCCAGATCCTCTGTTTTAACCTGCGCAGTCAGGTTGCACTCTTGAAGCTCCAAAATCTTTTCTAATTCTACTACAGAGGTCGATCTTTTAAAATGGATTCCCATATTATGAGTCTTGTTCATCCTAAACTTCAAGGTAATATATATAAAGGATATATTACATTTGCCCCATGCAGTCGTTACCCGAAAAACTCATAAGGAAAATGCACAAGAGGGAAGCCGAACATGCCCTTCGTAAGCTGGTGGTTAGGGACGACCATATTGATTTTACCTCGAATGATTATCTGGGCTTTGCCAGGAGCCATGAGTTGTACATGAATATCGGCAAATATTTGAAAACCAATCAATACTTTATCAATGGTGCAACAGGTTCCAGGCTACTTTCGGGGAATCACTCCTTTAACGAGGAAATTGAAGACTACCTCTCTGATTATTACGATTGCGAGGCGGCACTGATTTTTAATTCCGGGTATTTAGCGAACCTGGGTATACTGGCCTCACTTCCGCAACGTAACGACCTGGTAATTTACGATGAATATTCTCATGCCAGTATTCGTGACGGTCTCTCACTAAGCAGGGCAAAAAGCCTGAAATTTAAGCATAACGATCTCCTTGATCTGCAAAAAGTGATCCAAAAGGCAAAGAAAACTTCTGGATACCAATTAGATTCTATCTATGTCATAACTGAATCGGTATTTTCCATGGATGGGGACTCCCCGGATCTGATGGCGCTGATAAGTTTGTGCGATCTGGAAAATTGCAGGCTCATCATAGATGAAGCACATGCACTTGGAATATTCGGGCCAAGTGGAAGAGGTTTGCTCGAAGGTCGGGAATTATCCGATTGTATATTTGCGAGGATTGTAACTTTTGGAAAAGCCATGGGCTGCCACGGAGCAGCGATTCTTGGCACGAAACAGCTAACGGACTATTTGGTAAATTTTGCACGTAGTTTTATCTATACAACAGCACTTTCCCCTCATTCTTTGTGTGCTATCCTTATGGCTCATAAATATCTGGATTCGGATTCAGGAACCACCGCAAGGAAGATATTAATGAAGCGAATAGATTATTTCAAATTAATTGTGATGGAATGCGGCCTGGGAAACCATTTCATTCCCAGTAATTCAGCGATACAATCATGTGTGATTCCCGGGAACTCGAATGTTAGAAATATTTCAGAGATCCTGGTCGAACAAGGATTTGATATAAGGCCCATACTTGCTCCAACCGTGGTTAAAAATAGTGAGAGGCTGAGATTTTGCCTTCATTCATTTAATACAGAAACAGAAATAAAAAATGCAGTAAACATTTTGTCAGAAAGGCTTAACAAAATATGAAACAAGAATTTTATACGCTTGGTGCTTTTGAATATGTAGCCGATGTGCAGGTGATTAAGGCCAAACTGGAATCGGAAGGGATCCCTGTTTTTCTCAGGAATGAAAATACCTTGAATACAGATCCGCTTATCAGTTCGGCCATAGGTGGGGTTAGACTGCAGGTCTACTCCACTGATAAGGATAAGGCTATCGCAATTTATAACAAGATTAGATCTTATGCAGTGGATGTACATGGCCGACCAGTGGTTTGCCCTAATTGCAAGGCTGAAAGATCTGAGGTGTATTATAGCAGGAAAGGCGTGCTGTATAAGCTGTTTCCATTTCTGGAACCTAAAAAATATCGCTGCCTTAATTGCCAGATGATCACAAGACCATAGAGAAGATGAAAAGGATCTTTATTACAGGAATATCCACAGAAGTTGGTAAGACCATTGCCTCTTCAATTGTTGTTGAAGCCCTGAAAGCAGATTATTGGAAACCCGTACAGGCAGGGGATCTCAATTTCGGAGACGCTGAAAAAGTTACTTCTTTGATCAGCAATAAAATCAGTGTAATCCACCCCTGTAGCTATGAACTTCGCACTCCGATGAGTCCGCATGCGGCCGCAGATCTCGATGGGATTCAGATAGATGTTGATCAGATTAAAGAGCCCGTTAGCTCGAATCATCTTGTTATTGAAGGCGCTGGCGGATTATTGGTGCCTCTTAACAAGCGGGATACGATTTTAGACCTTATTCAACCAGAGTACAAGGTAATTCTAGTGTCCAGACATTATTTGGGCAGTATCAATCATACTTTACTCAGTCTCCAGGCATTAGAGCAAAAGGGGCTGGAAGTATCAATACTATTCAGTGGTGATGAACAACCGTCTACGGAAAAAATCATTGCGGAAAAATCCAATGTGCCGGTACTGGGGCGTATTGCTGAAGAAAATAGTTTCGACAAGGAAAAGATTCGCCATTATGCAGCGCGTTTACAGGAAAAGTTGAAATCACTCTAAACTTCTATATATATCAGCGTTATCGACCCTATCCAGGAATTTGTAATCTGTATTCAGGATCGAATCAAAATAGATATTCTCCTTTAGTTGTTTTTTGTCAAAAACACTGCGGTTGGTTCTGGTGATTATAATTTTCGGACTCACTTCTTCCATGATATATTTTACTTCCTCCAGGGCTGTAGTTCTCTCAGGATTGTAGTAAGGAAACATTTCTGATTTGCATATATTACTCGGGTGGGTCGCCGTTTTTGCAGGGGGATACTTGTCCATTACCCAATAACCAATATGGTAGCCCAGAAATAGAGTTTCTTCATGATCTAACTGATTTTCGCTGAGGTATTTGGGTACAGTAAAACCTTCGCCATTGTAAAAAGTTCCCTGTTGAAATTTATTTTTCAGGATATTGACATATTCAAGATAAGTTTCCACAGGCATCAAAAATAATATTACCAATATCCAGGGCCTTGCATTTCTGCCAATTTTACCCAGTTCTTTAGACAGGATTACGGCTACTATGATCAATAAGGGCGGATATAGTTGAATGAGATAGTGACTGTTTATTCTCCCCCCCTTTAAAAAAGAGATCAATAGCCCAACAATGGAAACCACCAACGCTGCCGATCCTATTTCTTTTAAGGGAAGTCGATTAGACCTCCATCCCCAGAAAATCATTATCAGGATCGGCATGCAGAGCGCGAACAATGCCATAGAAGTGGTCCTTCCAGCTTCCGTATATGCCAGCGGTGCCAGAATAACAGAATCCCACCATAGCGCTGTCTTTCCGGTTAAATAATATGGGAGTAAAGTTAGGAGTATGATGATCAAGGCAGAAGTAGAGAGCAGGAACATTTTGGAAACCGAGACCACAAGCCCATCATCTTTAAAATATCGAAACAAGAGATATGTACCCAGCAGGAGGATTGGAAAGGCAATACTTATCTTAACCATTAGTGCAATTCCGAGGCAGAGGCCTGATAGAATAATTCCGTACTTTTTTTTACCGGTTAAGAGCAGGTAAAGCGCAGCCATAAAAAATGTCATAAGGATATGCTCGGACATTACGCCCTGGATACTGCCAAACATACTTTGTAAAACAACACACCCTATTCCACTAAACATTGCGGCTTTATGATTACTCAGTTTTAAGGTGATCGAATAAGTAAAAAATGCAGTCAGGGCTACCAGAAGGGCACCGATAAGCCTTATGGCAATAAAACTTTTGCCAAAAAGATAAATACAGGAAGCAAAGAAAAGGAAGGTAAGCGGTGGTTTAACGTCCCATAGAACTGTATAGGGCAGAAACCCATCCACCCAGGCCTGACCCATCAATATAAAGGTGCTCTCATCCCGATCTATATAGTCGCGAAAAAAGAATGGTAAGCGGATAAAAAAACTCAGTAAGCTTAGAAATAAGAATACGCGCCGCGCCGAAAAGAGCCCATTAGCGCTCTCTGACCCAGTTTTATTATCCTCGAGAGGCACTGACAAATCCTGTTTATTTCCCATCTTTGCAAGATAAAAAAACAAAATCCCATAAAATATATCTGCATTGAATAAACTTTCGGAAAGAGATCAACGATACCTGTGGCATCCGCTTACCCAACATAAGACTCATGCTGGTATGCTGGGGATTGCTTCAGCCAAAGGAGTCTATCTTAAGTCCGAAGATGGCAACAGTTATATCGATGCAATTGCTTCCTGGTACACCTGTATGTACGGTCACTGCAATGAATATATTATCGAGAAAGTTCAAAATCAGATGAGGCAACTGGATCAGGTAGTTTTTAGTGGGTTTACACATCAGCCGGCCGTTGAATTGGCCGAATCCCTCGTAAGAATACTGCCCGATAATCAACAAAAATTTTTCTTTTCCGATAACGGTTCAACTTCAGTTGAAGTGGCGATAAAAATGGCACTTCAATACCATTTCAACAAAGGAGAAAAACGAAATGTTCTACTAGCACTCGATGAAGGTTTTCATGGAGATACCTTCGGGGCTATGTCGGTATCAGGTCTTTCGGTCTACAATGGTGCGTTTGAGAACTTCTTCATCAAGGTGATCCGCTTGCCCAGGCCAACCGACAAGAATATTGAAGATGTCTTACAGCAAGCCAAAGCATTACTGGAGGAAAATCCTGTTGCCGGGTTTATTTATGAACCACTTGTGCAGGGTGCGGCTGGTATGAAGCTGATTAATGGGGGTCATCTGGATCAACTGTTGGATTTAATAAGGGACTATGGAGTACTAACCATTGCCGACGAAGTGATGACTGGTTTTGGGAAGACAGGATCTAATTTTGCCTCGGATCAGATGAAACACAATCCAGATTTAATGTGCTTTTCCAAGGCGTTAACTGCTGGATTATTACCTATGGGATTAACTACTGCCACTCAGGAAATTTTTGAAGCATTTTACAGCGACGAAATCTCTAAAGGATTCTTCCACGGGCATACTTATACAGCCAATCCTTTAGCATGTACTGCGGCTTCTGCTGCCCTGGATGTGTTATTATCGGATGAAATACAAGCAGCTATACAGCGTATTAAAAGGATGCACTCCGATTTTGATACCCGGATGAAGAATCACCCAAAAGTTGGTGATAGCAGAACTATAGGCGTTATTTATGCCCTGGATCTTGCTGTTCCCATGGAGCGTTATGGACAACTGCGCGATATTATTTATAAAAAATTCATGGAAAAAGGCGTGTTCTTAAGACCATTAGGCAACACCATTTACATTTTACCACCTTATATAATCACGGACGAGCAACTGAAGAAGGTCTATCTCAGCATTGAAGAGGTGATCACTTCAATATAGTTAGTTACGGGGCTTATTTAGCCCTCCTTTTTTATGGGATTTACGGATCAGGAAAAGATCGTACCAAAGCCTGAAAAAGTAGCTCAATTTCACTTTGGAGGCCCCGCGGTCTACCCACCTTTTAACAGGAACTTCTTCCATTCGTTTAATGGCCTCTTCGCTCCCGTAATGATTTAGTAAACGACTAAAAAGCTCCACATCAAATAACCACTTCGAATTAAAAGCCTTCTCAAAGAGCAACGGACTAAGTTCTGGTTTAAACACCTTACATCCACATTGGGTATCATATACTTTTAAGTCTAATATATTTGAAATTGCTGTGGCCAGTATTCTTCCTATCAGGAATCGTGTAAACCGTCGTTCAACTACAGATCCAACTTTTAGTATACGTGAAGCAAATACAAAATCTTTTTCGGGGATATAATCCAGATATGAATAACATTCTTCCAATGATGTGGCCAGGTCCGCATCTAAATAAGCGATAGCATATGATATTTCATTTTCAAAGCAATGCATAACGCCTTTTTGTACACTGGCTGCCTTTCCTGAGTTTTTTGAATTGCTTAGTAGAATGATCTGTTCCTGGAATTCTTCATGGAGTCCTTTAAACAATGATCTGGTATTGTCAGTAGAAGCATCATCAACAAGGCAAAGGCAGGCATCCGGATAGTTCGTTAAAAAGCTTTTGAATTCCTGAACCGGAAATCTTTCGTATTCATTATAGGCAGGTACAACAATGGCGATTTTAGCCTTATTCATTTTTTAAGGGATTGGCGTGCGGCCTAAAGTACAAATTTACAGGTTCTGGCCATTCCGGTGGTAGAAAAATTATTAGCTGCACATTTAAAAGTTTAGATTTGTGCCGTGATTTCAAAAAAGAAATTGGGCATTTCTATTACAGCTATCGATTCTGTTTCCTCATTGGGAACCGGTAATAGCTGTTGGGCATCTTTTAGGAGTAAAGATCATTTCCTCAGCCAGACAATATTGTCGGGTGAAAGCCTGTGGACGGGCAATTTACCGGAAAGACTTCTGAGCGAAATACTGGAACTAAAACGTGAAGATCCCAACTACGCTAAGCTCGATTTAAGCGTGCTGCAGGCCATATGGATCAGCAGACGCGTGGTAGAGCAGGCAGGATGGAATTCTAATAATGTATTTGGTATAAATATCGGCTCGTCTCGAGGAGCGACGGCACTGTTTGAAAAGTATCATAAAGATTTCCTGGAGAATTCCAGAGTTTCAAGCCTTGCTTCCCCTACGACAACCTTAGGGAATATATCCTCATGGGTTGCGCAAGACCTGGGTAGTGCAGGACCAGAGCTTTCTCATTCCATCACATGCTCCACTTCTCTGCATGCCCTGTTAAATGGAATCGCATGGCTCGAGGCCGGGCTTTCTTCTAAATTCCTGGTGGGTGGAAGTGAATCACCACTGACTCCTTTTACTATAGCACAAATGCAGGCCCTGAAAATATACAGCAGATATAATGACGCATATCCATGCAAAGCCCTCGACCTGACCAAGCAGAATAATAGTATGGTATTGGGCGAAGGAGCGGCGATGGCATGTTTGGAAAAAGGCGAGAGCGAAAATGCACTTGCTGTGATTACAGGAATAGGTTATGCAACTGAAAATCTCGCACATCCGGCTTCTTTTTCCACCGAGGGAGAATGTCTTCAGAAGTCTATGGCTATGGCATGTCGGGGAATAGATTTGGAAGAAATCGATATTGTAGTTATGCATGCTCCGGGAACTAAAAAAGGAGACCAATCGGAATACAGGGCTATAGAAAGCATATTTGGTGCTCAAATTCCGGCCTTAACCACAAATAAATGGAAAATCGGACATACCTTAGGCAGTTCGGGTATGATAAACCTTCAGATGGCAGTGCTTATGTTACAGCAACAAGAGTTTGTTGGTGTGCCCTTTCTCACTAAAAAGAAAGGCCCGAAAAAGATTGAAAATATACTGATAAATGCGGTTGGATTTGGAGGCAATGCAGTGAGTTTGGTGATAAAAAAATCATGATCTATATCCAGCTTCCGGCTTAGTATTGTATTGGTAATTAAGGCCTAATTTAGAATTGATATTTCTGGTTAATTCAGATTAAGCGGTTAATTTTGAATTTGTATTTTTAACGACTATGACCGAGACAAGAAATAATTGGACCCACGATGAGATCCTGGAGATTTATAATCAACCATTAATGGATTTGCTGTATAAGGCGGCCAGTATACACCGGGAAAACCACGATCCGAATACGGTACAGGTATCTACACTGATATCTATAAAGACCGGGGGTTGCCCGGAAGACTGCGGGTATTGCCCTCAGGCAGCACGCTATCATACGGATATTGATGGAAACGATCTGATGTCGGTACAACAGGTGAAAGCACAGGCCTTGAGGGCTAAAGCCAGTGGAAGTTCCAGGGTTTGTATGGGCGCTGCCTGGAGAAATGTAAAAGACGGTCCTGAATTTGAGAGCGTTTTGGAAATGGTTAGAACGATCAACAAATTAGACATGGAAGTATGCTGTACACTTGGAATGTTGACCGAAAATCAGGCTAAACGTCTTGCCGAAGCAGGCCTTTATGCCTATAACCATAACCTGGATACCTCCGAAGACTATTATAAGGATGTTATTTCCACCCGATCTTTTGAAGACAGACTAACTACAATAGACAATGTGAGAAAAAGCAATGTAACTGTTTGTAGTGGCGGGATCATAGGAATGGGTGAAGACCTCGAAGATAGGGCGGGAATGCTTGTAGCCCTGTCAACACTGAATCCTCAACCCGAATCGGTACCTATTAATGCATTGGTAGCGGTGGAAGGGACCCCTATGGAGGATATGAAACCAATTTCCATATGGGATATGGTACGAATGGTAGCCACTACACGAATTGTTATGCCCTTAACTCAGGTACGCCTCTCTGCCGGGAGAACCCAGATGAGTCGTGAAGGGCAGGCACTTTGTTTTTTTGCAGGAGCTAATTCTATCTTTGCCGGGGATAAACTATTAACTACACCTAATCCCGATATGGATGAAGATTTGCAGATGTTTAAGGAAATAGGACTTAATCCACAAAAAGCATTTGCCAAATCGCCCCAACCGCAAAGTGTAGACGCAGTAGATTCTGTACTACAGCCTAATCGCGAAAAACCCAGGTGGTCCAGACCTGGCCATAAGATCGAGCGTAATGAAGCGCTAAGAGGAAAAGACTCATCGGTCTCCAAATCCCTGGAATAATCAAGTTATTTACAGAGTTTTATATCTTTGCCTTCTCTTAAAATTCTCGGTTTTGATTCTAAAAGAAGTTCCAAGACTATCTAAGATCAGTGCAGATGCATTTCTCAGCGGGTATTTTAAACCTCAAACGCCCGTGGTGATTGAAGGGGCTAGCAGGGAATGGCCAGCTTATTCAAAATGGAATTTTGATTATATAAAAGAAGTTGCTGGTGACAAGATTGTTCCGCTATATGACGACCGACCCGTAGACCACAAGGAAGGATTCAATGAGCCCCATGCGCTGCTGAAAATGGCAGATTATATTGAGCTGCTGCGAAACAAACCCACCAAGTACAGGATTTTCCTTTGGAATATCCTGAAAGAAATTCCCGAACTCCGCAATGATTTTGATTATCCCGACTTTGGGCTAAAAATGATGAAAGGTCTGCCGATGCTATTTTTTGGAGGTTCGGATTCGTCTACTTTTATGCACTACGATATTGACTTGGCCAATATTTTCCATTTTCATTTTGAAGGTGAAAAAGAATGTGTGCTTTTTTCCCAGTCACAGAATAAATATATGTATAAGATACCCCATTCTCTTATTTCCCATGAGGGCATAGATTTCTCCGATCCGGATTACGAAAAATGGCCAGCGCTGAAGCATCTGCAAGGTTACAGGGCGAATTTAAAACATGGGGATATGATTTATATTCCGGAAGGGTACTGGCATTATATGCGATATCTTACCCCAGGATTTTCTATGAGTTTGAGAGCAATAGCTAGAAACCCGGCTAACCTAAGTAAGGCTATTTACAACATAGCCTTTATGCGCTATTTTGATATGGGGATGCGAAAATTAAGAGGCAGGCATTGGATCGACTGGAAAAATGAACGGGCTATATCCCGTACTCACAGATTCCTGTCTAATACTTGATAATATAAATCGCTTTTCCCGATTGGGCCTGTTTAAAAGTCACCTATATACCTTTTTACTATTGGATTTATCATTATGTTTATGGCATAAATTATTTTCCGATAAATGCAGATAGTTCCTGTATCTTCCAAAAAAGACCGTAAGGAATTCATCAGGTTACCAGTTCGACTCTACAAGGATGCGGCAAATTGGATCAGACCTATTGACAAGGACATTGAAGAAGTCTTTGATCCGGCTAAGAATAAGAGTTTTCGAACTGGTGAGTGTCAGCGGTGGTTGTTGAAATCTAACAATGAAGTTATTGGAAGAATTGCCGCCTTTGTTTTGGAAAAAAAGTCTGACCAGGGAATAGAACTAAATTCCGGGATTGGGTTCTTTGAATGTATGAACGATCAGCAAGCGGCCAATTTACTATTCGATACCGGGAAGCAATGGCTCGAGGAACGCGGCGCTACTTATATGGATGGGCCGATCAACTTTGGCCGTCGCGATAGATGGTGGGGACTACTTATCAAGGGTTTCGACCTCGAACCTAACTATCAGTGTAATTACAACTTCCCATATTATCAGGAACTATTTGAAAATTACGGTTTCAAAACATATTTCGAACAATACACTTTTGTGAAGGTCATTAAAGAACCTGTTCATCCCCGTTTGGTTTATAAGTCAGAAATGGTAGCGAAGGATCCGGCCTACAGGCTGGTCCATTTTAAAATGAACGAGTTCGATCGGTTTGCGAAAGATATTATCGAGGTCTATAATAAAGCCTGGGTAAATCACGAAGGCGTTTCTACTATCTCACTGGAACAAGGGAAGGCCATTATGAAACGACTTAAATCGGTGATGGTAGAAGAATTTATCTGGTTGGCTTATTACAAGGATGAGCCGGCTGCAATTTTTGTAAATATTCCGGAAGTAAATCAGGTGCTTAAGCACGTCAATGGAAAACTGAATTTCCTTGGTAAACTAAAATTTCTTTGGTACAAATCTAGAATCAAACGTCGTAAGGTACTGGGAATAATTTTCGGAGTGGCTCCTGAACACCAGGGCAAAGGGGTAGACGGGGCGATCATTGTTGCTTTTGCTGATGAAGCCAATAAGAATCATCCGGAATATGAAACCATAGAAATGCATGGGATTGGTGATTTTAACAGAAAAATGATCCTGGTGGTAAAACAGGTTGGAGGCGATATAGAGAAGGTCCATACCACTTTTAGGTACCTATTCGACCGCAATGAACCTTTTGAGCGTATGAAGTCTATCTGAAAAGCTTGATCTCTATGCCAGTTCCTTACTTTTATCTTTTTTTGCCGGAGGCATAGTACCGAAAACACGATCCCAGAGCGTATTGGAAACGCCAAAGGCCTTGTCCGGATAGCGGTAATGGTGAAGACTGTGGTGTTGCCAGATGTTTTTGAAGTTTTTTGGGGGGCGCATCACATGTGTAGCCCTATGCACAAAAGAATACATCAGGTAACCACTAAAAAACCCCGGGAAGAATCCAAAGGTCAGATCAGAAATACCCATCAACCAAAAAAGTCCATAAAAAACGACGAATAGCGCTGAGGCCATAATCAGGCCTGGAACCGGAGGCATCAACAATCGCTCTTCATCTCTGGGATACTGATGGTGTGAACCATGCATGATAAAATGGAAGCGTTGAGACCACTTTGCCTCAGTTACCCAATGAAAGACGAAGCGATGCAGCATATACTCGGCAAATGTCCAGACGAATACGCCTAAAACAAAGAGTCCGGCTACAGTAAGAGGCGAAAGACCAATTGTTATAATTGCAAGTGCGATCAACCCAATGATAGTTAGCCCATAGACAATTATATTCTGAATAGGATTGGTCTTGGTAAGGCTTTCCAAAAATGGATTCTTAAAAATCTGTGCCTTGCCGTGTTGAAACTCGGTAGTAACTTTGGGTTTCATAACAAAAGAATTTCAATTTGAAATGCAAATTTACAAAATACTTCACTAAAATCAACGGAACTCTTATATTACAGGGAGAATAAGATGAATTTTCTCAAGCTTGTTTCCACCTTATATTATTGGCCAATTCGAAGGTTTTATCATAAACCAATTGATGTTCCCAGCCTCTGTACAAAAGATAATCTGCCAACTTTCGCTTTTTTTTCAAAATATTAGTTTCCGAGCTTAAGCTTGCCCATTTTTTTTCTGCTAATATGTGGAAGACATTAAAATAATCCTGAGAATCTATTTCTTCGAGCCCCTTTTTGATATTGAAATTGCTGATATTCCTTTTTGACAGTTCACTTTTAATCCTGATTCTACCCCATTTCTTAGTACGGAACTTTCCTCTGGTAAATGACATTGCAAAACGAGTTTCATTTAAGAAATCGCGTTCTATAAGGTGAACCATGATCGTATCAATAGCCTGAGGGATCATATTCATAGACTTTAGTTTATCGGATACTTCACGATGGCATCGCTCCTGATAGGCGCAATAATGTTCCATTGCTTTTATCGCTTCTTCCAGAGAAAAAGCTTTATGATTTAAATCCATTTTGATGGCCCGATTAAATCAATTGTGAATTTCTGGTTTCTATTCCTTTCTTAAAATATCAATCTCTAGTTGGGCACTCTCTGTCCGGAAAACCCATTGATCTTCATCTTCCGAGGTCTCAGTAATCCCTTCCAATATGCGGGCATCAATGCCCGATGATTTGGGAACCCTGATCTCGAGGGTCCAATCTGGCCGATTTTGTGTTACTCTGATCTTAGTTGACGACTGGGTGTTGGAATAGTAAACAGAAACCGCGTTATCGGCAATCTTTACATTTTCCAGGCTCGCTTCGTTCCATGATTCAGGCATTAACGGTTCAACCACGATTAACTTATTTGCGGCATGGGGTTTTATACCAAAAAATTGCTGGACTATTGGAACGGCATAACTATATATATTCCACGCCTGGGTCATCATTCCATAATCTGGCGATACTTCATACATACTGCCCGGAAGTGCATAACTAAAAGTCCGGGTCATTCGTTTCAGATACTCTAGTGCCTTTTCAGGGCGACCGTAATTATTTTCGGCTATGGCCTGCACCCCGGTGGGAAGGGTCATCACTGCCCCGGTATATGAAAAAACCTTGCTTCCCTGAAAGGATCCATCATTAGAACCTGCAGATTCATCCCGGTCGATACCGGTCACGAAAACACCAAAGGGATTTACAAAACGCTCTGCTGTATTTAAAGCCTTTATCGCTTTGTCATTTTCAGCTATTTGCATTTCCATAGGGGTATTCACCACCCAGTTGTGATGAAGTACAAATGGACGAGCATCTACCGATGGATTTTGTCGTATTTTATTTCGGGTTTCCTCTAACTCTTCAATGGCCCAGGGCTTATTTAACGTATCGGCCCTCACGATAGCGTCCTCAATTAAATGTAATGCCTGTTTATCTGTTCCGATGAAATCGGCATAGGAATCAAAATCTTCCGACCAGAAATCTTTATTGATTTGCTCTTTCAGGGCGCTTGCAATTTTCAGGTATTCTGTTGCCAGTTTCTCTTCTCCAAGGGTCCTGGCGATTCGGGCAGCGTCTTCAAATGCTCGTTGGGTATAGGAAGCTACGTCTATCATTTCACTATCCAGGCCGTGAATTTCCATCATACCGAAGCCGTCGGGGAAGAGATTATTATCGGCATCTTTTTCATCCAGAAGCCATTTTAACCCCTTTTTTATTGTCGGGAAATACTTTGCCAAAAACTCTCGTTGTCCGTTCCATAAATAAATTTCCCAGATCAGTGAAGCGAACTGTGGTGTTTCATTGATGTTACCTTCATTAAAAACAGCCCCATTAGTAGACATCTCATGAATGATCCGGCCATTGCCATTAACGGCGTTGGAAACACTATCGAGAAGACGAATTGTCTTGTGAACAATATCTGTTTGCCCTATAGCCATATATCCTCTTAGAGAATATTCGCTGTCTACACCAAACCACCAGGGATAATCCGGTATTCCCGCCGAAATAGCGGTGCCTATTCCCGGCACCTCTCTTACGAGCCAGTCACAATTGTATTTGAGCCATTCAAAGGTTTGTTCCAAATCCTTATCGGGGATACTGAGTTTGGAAAAGCTTGCCAGATTCGCCAAGCGCTCTTTCTTCTCTTCCAGAAGCGTGTTGTGGTTCTGCCGCAGATCCCGATAGGTTCTGTCTGCTTCTTCCGCCGAACTTACAGATCCGGCAATGATCAGATTAATGTTTTCCTGTTCTCCCGGAGGGAGTTTAAAGCTATAGCTTATGGTGTTAGATATGCCATTTCCTAATAGCTCATTTGGACGTTCACCAGTGTCGGAAATTTTCCTATCCAGTCCATAAATTAAATGCCAATCACTCTTGGAATCACTTACCCGCCAGGCGTTAAGATCTTTGTCCCATTCGGCCTGGTCATTTCCATTTTCCATATTGGTGCGCTCACCCAGCCACACCGGCATCAGATCTGCATGGCCGGTAAGTTCAAATTTTAGCTCCTGTACCGTACTTCCAATGTTCCTGATCACATATTGAACAAAGACCCCTTCCCGTTCGTCGGGGACAAATTGCCATCGTTCCGCCTTTACATCTGAATTATCAAAATCAAAATAATGAACATTTGCAGAGGGATAATTGACAAAGGAACGCGCACCTTTTAATGGGAGAAAAGTGTCCACTGAAGTCAATTCAGCATCGAAGCCATCCATAAGCTTAATAGGATGTAACCATATACCACCCATTTCACCTTTTACATGCCAGCCAATTTCAGGAAAACTACCATCCTGGTGGCCAACCATGTATACACGGTTAGCTGCTGTAACATAGGGAGAATTTAAGTAATCTGTTCTGCCTTCAATAGACGGGCTGTCTTGAAGGATTGTATCTATGCTTGTTAAGGACTTCTTTTGTGAACAACTTATAGCCAGTAAGGAGAGCAGACCACATAAAAGAGCATTATTATTCATAAACCATTATTGAAATATTATGAAACTAAGGGACTAAGAGCGTTTTAAGATAGTAATTAATATATTTTTTTAAAAAGCCGAATCGTCAAAAAAAGACAATAAAAAAAGCGACTCCGTTATTGAAGTCGCTTTTTTTTATTTGATGGTTTTACCGTGTTTATCTTTAAAACGGTATTCTAGATATCTGTACGCGTCCCTGGGCTGAACCTTGATCCATTTCTTATGCTCCATAAACCACTTGGAGCGAATCGAAGGAAATCCTTTTGTAATATATGCAGCGATAAAGGGATGTGCATTCAAGACTAAACTTTTGTCTTTATGCGGACCCTTAAAGATCTTTTCAAGCTCTACAGTCATTTTTTCAATAAGTACTATTGGAGCTTCAACCTCATTGGCTTTTCCACTTGGATCTTCTTCAGTCGTTTTAATATTGACTTCAGGTCTGACCCTTTGCCTGGTGATTTGTACCAGGCCAAATTTGCTGGGAGGAAGAATTTTGTGCTTGGCACGGTCGTCCTTCATTTCATCTCTGAGGTGGTTGAAGAGTTTTCTCCTGTGCTCGGCTCGTATCATATCGATAAAATCTACGACTATGATACCTCCCATATCACGCAGGCGTAATTGCCTTGCAATTTCAGAGGCCGCCAAAAGATTAACTTCTAAGGCTGTGTCTTCTTGATTTTTAGCTTTATTAGAGCGATTACCGCTGTTGACGTCGATAACGTGCAACGCTTCGGTATGCTCAATAACCAAATAAGCACCTTTACTCATTGAGGCCGTACGGCCAAAAGAGGTTTTTATTTGTCTTTCGATCCCAAACTTTTCAAATATCGGGACCTTGGAGCTATACATTTTTACAATGGATTCCTTATCAGGGGCGATTTCGTGTACGTAATCCTTGATCTGGTTATAAAGTGTCTCATCGTCCACATGAATACCAGTAAATGTCTCGTTAAAAACATCTCTTAAAATTGAAGATGCTCTGTTCAATTCAACTAGTACTTTGGACGGAGTAGGCGCTTTATACAATTTTTTACACATTGCCGACCATTTAATCAGCAAGTTTTGCAGATCCTTATCTAACTCTGCTACTTTTTTGCCTTCCGCTACTGTTCTGATAATTACACCAAAACCCTTGGGTTTAATGCTTTTGACCAGGCGTTTTAACCTGTCTTTTTCTTCTTTGCTCCCGATCTTTTGTGAAACGGAAACACGATCTGAAAATGGCACCATTACCAGGTAACGCCCCGCAATAGAAAGTTCTGAACTTATACGGGGTCCTTTGGTAGAAATAGGTTCTTTTACAATTTGCACCAAAAGAGACTGATTGGCTTTAATAACATCTTTGATGCTACCGTGCTTATCAATATCTTTTTCAAATGGAAAGTTTTTCAGGCTATAATCCCTGAGCTTTCCGGTGCTAACTCTCTTAATGAACTTTAACATGCTCGATAGCTGCGGTCCGAGATCGTGGTAATGTAAAAAGGCATCTTTTTCATAACCTACATTTACGAAAGCCGCATTGAGCCCTGTTACGGGTTTCCGGACTTTGGCAATTAATATATCGCCAACGTTGAAATTATTATCGTTTTCATCCCGGTGAAGTTCAATGAGTTTCCCTTCTTTCAATAAGGCAAAATCGACGGCGTTAGAATCAGATCTTACGATTAATTCTCTATTCACCTGATTCAATTTTGATCCGCCTTAGGCGGATAGATTAAACATTTGTTGTTACAGGTTGTACAAACCCGCCGAAATCCTGTTAGGAATTTCTATTTCAATGAACGTATAAAATGAAAAAGTAGTTATGGTAACTACTTTTTCTTATGACGGTTAGCTCTCCTTCTCTTCTTTCGTTTATGAGTAGCTACCTTATGTCTTTTCCTTTTTTTACCACTTGGCATATGGTCTTTCTTTTCTTTTCAATAATAGTTTTAGTCAACTCGTACGTTGCTCTTTACTCCTTCAACAAATACCTTGGCTGGTTTAAATGCCGGAATATTATGAGCTGGAATCTTTATCGTCGTATTCTTCGATATATTCCTTCCTGTTTTTTCTGCTCTTTTCTTAATTATAAAGCTGCCAAAGCCTCTTAGGTATACATTGTCGCCATTTTCGAGTGAAGATTTAACTTCTTCCATAAAGGATTCAACCGTGGCTTGTACATCACCTTTTTCAATTCCCAGTTTTTCTGAGATTCTAGATACGATATCCGCTTTCGTCATGTTTTAATTTTAGTTTACTGTAAGTTTTTCAGGCTTGCAAATATATAAATTAAATTCATTCCATAGTCTTAAACGACTAATTTTAAGTATATAAACTCTTAGATTTGTCGCTTATTATTTCAAAGGTGGATTTTTCTAAAAAAATACTTGACTGGTACAAAATAAATAGACGAGATCTGCCGTGGCGAACCACTAAAGACCCCTACAAGGTTTGGTTATCGGAAATCATCCTGCAACAGACCAGGGTTGCCCAGGGCACTCCGTATTATAATAAGTTTATTGAGCACTATCCCAAAGTAGAGGCTCTGGCAGCGGCGAGCGAAGATCAGGTACTTAAGTTGTGGCAGGGGTTGGGATATTACACTAGAGCCAGAAACTTACATGCCACTGCAAAATTTGTGGCCGATGAACTCAACGGAAAATTTCCTGAGAATTATAAGGACTTAATAGAGCTTAAAGGGGTAGGGGATTATACAGCCAGTGCCATAGCCTCAATTTGTTTTGATAAGCCCGAGCCGGTGGTAGATGGGAATGTTCTCCGGGTGCTGGCAAGATATTTTGGAGTTACCAGACCGATCAATGGCCCGGGCTCGACAAAGTATTTTAAAGAGCTCGCCATGGAAATTATGGACAAGCAAAATGTAAGGGACTATAATCAGGGAATTATGGAGTTTGGTGCTATCCAATGTAAACCCAGGAAACCAAATTGCCAAAACTGTCCTTTAAATAATGGATGCGAGGCATTTGCCCTTGGGAGTGTATCAGGTATTCCCGTCAAAATCAGAAAAGGCAGTATACGAAAACGCTATTTTAACTATCTGGTTGGAATTGATGCGAATAAGAATACAAGGCTAGTACAACGTTCAAAAAATGATATTTGGAAACAACTTTACGAGTTTCCACTTCTTGAATCCGAATCAGAACTGGAACGAGGACAAATTATACCCATGTGTAAAGACTTGTTGCAGGTAAATGATATTGAAGCGGTCTACGAAAATAATTCGAAGCCCGTGATCCACAAACTATCCCATCAGCAACTTTACACAAAATTCTGGGTTGTTGAGACCACTGATCTGTTCGAAGGGGGGATTTCTGTAGAACAACTCGATGCGTATGCAGTACCGGTACCCATCGCAGACTTTATCAAAACATTTAAAAATTCGTACTTTTGACCTAATTATATAATTATGAGCGGAACACTGAATAAAGTGATGCTGATAGGGCATCTGGGCGATGAGGTAAAATTGCATTATTTCGAAGGCGGCAACTGCATTGGCAGGTTTCCTATTGCTACCAATGAGACCTACACTAACAGGCAAACTGGCGAAAAAGTAACCAATACGGAATGGCATAATGTTGTGGTTAGAAACAAGGCCGCAGAAATTTGTGAAAAATACCTCAACAAAGGAGATAAGATCTATGTTGAGGGCCGACTTAAAACCAGGCAATGGCAGGGTGAGGACGGAAATATGCGCTATACTACCGAGGTTCATGTCCAGGATTTCACCTTTTTGTCTACCCGGCAAGATGGATCTGTAGCTGGCTCCCCAGCATCGGCCAAAGCTGCGGCAGACCCTTCTGTTGAGAAAGGGCCTCAGGTAGTTCAGCCAATTAATGAGCCTGAACCGGAAGACGACCTACCTTTCTAAAGCGATTACTCAAAAACATCTGACTATTGGACCCTGACCCCCTTAGTATACTGGCTGGTTTAGCATTGGTCAACAGTGCCTTGGCTCTAAAATTTCTTATTCTGGTGGTGCTTCTGATTGGTTCAGCATTGATTTCAGGCGCCGAAGTGGCTTTTTTTGGCTTATCCCAAACCGAACTTAATACTATTGCCGATGAAAAGACGGCTAAGGGCAAGGTTGTTGTTGGTCTTTTAAGCCAGCCAAAGAAATTACTGGCCACCATCCTGGTAACCAATAATGCTATCAACATCGGGATTGTACTTTTGTTCAATTCAATAGGAGATAGTATTTTCTCTTCGATCAACTACCAGTTATTTGGATTGATTTCGGTACGTTTTCTTTTAGAAGTAGTTGTGGCCACTTTCCTGATACTGATGTTCGGGGAAATCCTTCCTAAGATTTACGCCAATCGAAATAGCAGGCAGTTTGCGCATCTGATGGCATATCCGCTAAAAGTACTCGATGTAGTTTTTACTCCTTTGAGCAGCCCGATGAATGCCCTAACCCGTCTGATGTACCAGAGATTAGGACGACAAAAATCTAATCTGAGTGTAGATCATCTTTCACAAGCCCTGGAGCTTACCTCCGAAGGCGATACTACAAAGGAAGAACAAAAGATTCTCGAGGGCATCGTTTCATTTGGGAACACAGATACCAAACAGGTAATGCGACCGAGGATCGATATTTTTGCCCTGGGTGAAGAAATGAAATTTACCGAAGTGCTGGAGGAGATCACCAATAATGGATATTCGAGGATTCCTGTGTTTTCAGAGAATCTCGATAATGTTATCGGTGTTCTATACGTAAAAGACCTGTTACCTTATATAGAAAGGAAAACTTTTAATTGGTTATCCCTTATCAGAGAACCTTATTTTGTGCCGGAAAACAAAAAGCTCGACGATCTTCTTATGGAATTCCAGGAGAAAAAAAATCACCTCGCTGTAGTAGTTGACGAATATGGCGGAACATCGGGTATAGTAACACTGGAGGATATTATCGAGGAGATCGTTGGGGATATCAGTGATGAGTTCGACGATGAAGACCTGGTGTATTCCAAGCTCGATGATTATAACTACGTATTTGAGGGTAAGACGACTCTTAAAGACTTTTACCGGGTAGTTAAGGTAGATAGCGAAACAGAATTCGAGGATCAGAAAGGGGAGTCGGAGACCATTGCAGGATTTGTTCTGGAAATTGCCGGTAGTTTCCCTAAACGAGGAGAGAAAATCGTATTTAATAATTATGAATTTCTGGTGGAAAGCCTCGATAAAAAACGCCTTAAACAAATTAAAGTAACCCTGCCTCATGCCTCTTAAATATATTCTGCCAATACTCATCCTGAGTGCATTCTTTGTTTCCTGCAAGGATGAGGTAATTCCAAAACCCAAGGCCATGTTGCGACTGGAATATAAACCTGGTGATATGCAGCAGTACCATACCGAATCATATAGATTCGAATTCAACAAAAAAGCCTTGGTGGAAAAGGAGACGGAAAGTTCTGTTACCCTAAATTATCCCGAAATGAAAGGGTCTATTTTTATGACCTATAAACCCGTAGAGGGGAACCTGAAACAACTCCTGAACGATGCACAAAAACTTTCATACGAACACGTGGTGAAGGCCGATAATATTATTGAACAACCCTATATTGATGGAGATAAGCGCGTTTTTGGAATGTATTATGAAGTAAAGGGCAATGCTGCTTCACAGGCCCAATTCTATCTCACCGACAGTCTGCAGCATTTTGTGACAGGCTCTTTGTATTTTTATGCGAAACCCAATTACGATTCTATATACCCTGCAGCTGTATATTTACAAAAAGACATTCGGCGGATAATGGAAACCCTCAGATGGGAAGAAAAATAATGTGGGGATAATCTATTGACATCAACACAATTTTGGGACTATCGATCTACATGGAGGAATACAATAAAAAAGACCTGAAAGAATGCCAGGTACTGATCGATTCTTATATTCATAATACACCGGTCTTATCATCAAGATTGATCAATGAGCTGGTTGGGGCAGAAGTTTTCTTTAAGTGTGAGAATTTCCAAAGATCCGGAGCTTATAAAATGAGGGGAGCAACCCACGCAATTTTAAAACTTTCCCCAGATCAAAGGGCAAAGGGAGTAGTTACACATAGCTCTGGAAATTTTGCTCAGGCATTAGCCCTGGCGGCACAGTCACTTGGAGTAATTGCCTATATAGTTATGCCATCTGATGCCCCCGAGGTTAAGAAGTCTGCCGTAATTAATTATGGCGGAAAGATTGTTGAATGCGAACCCAATCTGGATGCCAGAAAGGCCGAAGCTGCGAGGGTGGCATCGGAGACCGGAGCCAGTTTTCTCCATCCTTCAAACGACAGAAATGTGATTTTGGGACAGGGAACGGCTTGTATGGAACTTCTGAAGGAAGACCACGA
>CBDBUX010000004.1:0-35270 GCA_965212205.1 Flavobacteriaceae bacterium | reverse complement strand
TTAGCACCAGTGCGCCAAATTTTGTCAAAAGGTACCAGGTTTCCCATAATCGTCCTTCCCCGCATTGAAGGTCTCGAATACTTCACGGTAACTTCCGTTAGACCCACAGTCTGCTTAAGTTTTGAAGCCGGACTTGGCGCCGGTACATCGAGCTGTGCGTGACCCGAAAAAGACAATAGAACAGCACAAATAAGAATCGTTAATTTTTTCATCGTTAATAGGTTTAATAAGTTGGTATAAAGCTAAAAATAAGCCCGGTGTACAATTGTTAACAAATACTTAAATATGTGCTGAAGAACAACGATTAATTTGAGACGAATGCCTTGGATAGAATTTTGGTTCTCAAGTAGAACGTCAGGTAGTAGACAGAATTTCCCAGCGTAGAGATATCAATCCCCTCTCGCTGCATATTGCTTTCGGGTGTATAGCGTATGCGACGACCCTTAACATCGTAGATTGCCATACCAAAAACATCATCTTCGGTGTTTAATACATACCTAAGTAAGGATGACCCGAATTCGCGGTAAATGATCAGCTCATCCTCCAGGTCTTGTTCCGTCCCGGGATTTCCCTTTGGTTCTTCGCCGGGTTCAGGGTCGGGCATAGGATCTTCTTCTCCGGGTGGCGGTAGGGCTACCGGCGCATCTTCGGTTTCCAACTTGAATAAACTGGCTGCAAGAACCACAGGGGGACTCGAATTTTCGAAACGCTCGGTAGAAATATAGTAGGTATTGTGATCAACGTAACAAATTCCCTCGGCCTGTCCGAAACCGATATCCAAATTAATCTGTTGGCCCGTGCCTCCAAAAGATAGAGGTCCTGGCGGATCTTCAAATCGAAAAAGAAACGGTTGTAAAAATTGAGAATACCCTAGCAGGTACAAAATATTAGATTCCGGGTTATAGGTTGCAGCAGTTACCAGCCCGTTTACCATGGAGGTGCCAATATTCAAAGCCGAGTGTTCCCCGGGGCTATTTGGGATCGTATAAGCAGTTGTGCCGCCACTTTTCCAACGCTTGGTAAATAGAGTTAACTGGCCTCTGATTATTGTCAATGCCTCGGCATCCCAATCCGATGTTGGTGAGGCGAGGAAGCTTTGCTGATCTGAATAGCTAAAACCAATCCAGTCTGCCGTAATACTATCCGAACTGTCATAGTCCGATTTCCTGATCCGATAAATGCCAAGATCGGTCCTGTTGCCATTAGTATTCCCAATATCAGCAATATAAATATAAGTGTCATCCTGGGTGATATCTTCCCAGTCGATATTTTGAGCATTACTGATGGTAACCACCCGATTCACCTCTAGTGTTGCGGTATCTATTTCGAACAGTTCAGCGGCATTACCTGAATCGTTATGGGTGATCAGACTTCCATTGTAGTAGATCAATCCCGATGACTCACCCACCACCGCTGGAAGGGCGCCTTCGAGCATAACAGTTTGCTGACCAGAAACTACGGCTGTAAAGCAAAAAACAAAATATAAAAGCGTTGACCTAATCATCTGGGACTCTCTTGCTTTGATGTAAAGAGGTTGGGGGAGGTATTTTCAAAAATAACAATAGATATGCAGAAATGGAACAAATTTAATGGGCTATATAACGAACTATCGGGTCGGACATCGTTCGATTTATTATTTGTTTAACAATAATAGTTTTTAATTAAACAATATGAGATTTAGTTTTGTTCTATGAAAATTTACCGCCTACACGCCGCACAAGAATTACCCATAAACATAGCCCAGGCCTGGGAGTTCCTGTCAAACCCTGCCAACTTAACCGTGATTACACCTCCTCAAATGGATTTTAAAATTTTATCAGGCAGCAACCGGCCTATGTTTCCTGGGCAGATAATTCAATATAAGGTATACCCGTTTAAGGGGCTAGCTACGCATTGGGTTACCGAGATCACTCATGTAAAAGAGGGCGAATACTTTGTAGATGAGCAGCGTTTTGGACCCTATTCGCTTTGGCATCACAAGCATTTTATAAGGTCAAAAGATGAAGGTGTGATCATGGAGGATCTAATCGACTATAAACTGCCACTGGGTTTCTTAGGGCGCATTATGCATGCACTTGTTGTAAAAAAACAGTTGCAGCAAATCTTCAAATATAGAGCGCGCAAACTCGAAGAAATATTCGGATCAGTTCCCGGGTCGATTAACAAAATGAGAATTCAATAGTTCATTAAACCTGGAACAACAAGCGCTGTTAATCGCTTCGTTGACCACTAAACATATTTACTGAATTGAAAGAAAGTATAGTCCTATTCTGGTTTTAGACGCGACCTAAGACTCCACGACAATCATGGACTGTACAGGGCGCTGTTCTTTCGGAGTACCCGTATTGCCAATTTTTATTTTTGATGCTGAAATCCTCAGGGAATTGCCCGAAGTGGATCCGAGAGTAAGTTTCATTTACCAGCAGCTCGATACCATGTGTAAATTCCTCCAAAAGGATAAAAAAACTACGATTGCTACTTATTTTGGAAAACCTATCGAAATTTTTAACCAGATCACCACTCAATACGAGGTTCGGGCTGTATTTGCAAATAAAGATTACGAACCCTATGCCCTGGAACGTGATCAGATGATTGCAGATTTTTTGGAAAACCAAGAACATCTCTCTCCATCTTTACAAAGACCAGGTAATATTCGAGCAGGCGGAGGTTATAAAGGACGATGGCGGCCCTTATGTGGTCTATACTCCATACAAGAACAAATGGAAATCAGTCTTTGATAAGGAAACCGCCCTTATAACCTACCCCAGCGAAAGGCTTATAGAACATTTTTTCCATTCACAAGAGATGTCCTGGCAGTCATTGCAGGACATCGGATTCCAGGAATCTGTAATTGCGGTTCCACCTTACAATACTTCATCTACATTACTGCAAAACTATGAAGCCACACGGAATTACCCCGGCAAAGAGGAAGGTACTTCAAGGATCGGTCCTCATCTTCGGTTTGGCACTGTTTCTATTAGGGAGATAATGCGAAAGGCGGTAGTTCAGAAAAATGAAACCTATTGGAATGAGCTTATTTGGCGGGAGTTCTTTATGCAGATCCTTTGGCATTTTCCAAATACGGTTAATGCTGCGTTTAAGCCCCAATACGACAGGATCAAATGGCGCAACGACGAAAACGAATTTGAAGCCTGGAAAAAAGGGCAGACCGGATATCCCCTTGTAGATGCAGGAATGCGTGAACTCAACAAAACAGGGTATATGCACAACCGGGTAAGGATGTTGGTCGCCAGTTTTCTATGCAAGCATTTGTTGATCGACTGGCGATGGGGTGAGGCTTACTTCGCTGAAAGACTTCTCGATTTTGAACTCAGCAGCAATGTCGGGAATTGGCAATGGGCTGCCGGATGTGGTGTGGATGCGGCCCCATATTTTAGGATATTTAACCCCTTTACCCAGGCAGACAAATTTGATAAGGACAGGAACTATATATCATATTGGGTTCCGGAATACGCGAAAAAGGAATACCCCGCACCAATTGTGGAGCATAAATTTGCAAGAGAACGTTGCCTGGATACCTACAAAGCGGGCCTTACCGCCTAGATTGGAATTAACAAACTATTAATTCGCACCCCTCTTCGAAATTCCTATCTTTAATTGGAACCATTAAACAATTAAGCAATGACAACAGCTGAAGTAGCCGATAAATTAGTGGCCTTATGCAGGGAAGGCAGACACATGGAAGCCTTGGAATCGTTATACGGAGACGACATTGTAAGTCGGGAAATGCCAGGTTTCCCAGGCGAGCTTACCGAAGGCATCAAAGCCGTCTTTCAAAAAAGTGAAGACTGGTTTGCAAACGTAAAAGAATGGCATGGAGGCGAGGTGTCCGATCCGCTGGTTGCTGGCAACCATTTTAGTACTAAATCGACAATGGATGCTACATTTAAAGATGGAAACCGCGTTAAGATGGACGAAATCGCCGTATATGAGGTTAGGGATGGCAAAATTGTTAACGAGCAGTTCTTCTATACTATGTAAACCATCCGTAAAGACGAACAGGCCATTACTCCGAAGGGGTAATGGTTTTTTTGTTGTATAACCAATTTGGAAATGCTTATTTTTAGCTTTATTGTTTTTTGATGACAGCAAATAAAACAGTCCCTACCGGAAAATCGGTCACTGAGTTCCTCGATGGGATTACCGATCCTCACAAAAAGGCAGACGCCTATCAACTGATGGAGGTTATGAAGCAGATCACCGGGGAGGATCCTGTGATGTGGGGTCCTAGTATTATTGGATATGGCAGCTACCATTACCGCTATGAATCGGGGCGTGAAGGAGATATGCTTTTAACTGGATTTTCACCAAGGACACAGGATTTCTCACTTTACGTGGGGGCAAGCTCAGAGCGAAATAAACCTCTACTGGCAAAACTTGGTAAGCACAGGAAAGGCAAAACGTGTCTTTACATTAAGCGTCTGAGCGAAGTGGATATAGGTGTACTCAAAAGAATTATTAAAGGTTCCTACGAACACTATAAAGAAAAATACAATCAATAATCAGCAAATCTAACTATGAAAAAAGTACTATTATTTACTACACTCCTCATGTTGGGTGTCCCCTTGTCAGCGCAAAAACTCAAAGGGAACAAAAAAGCTATGATCAGTTCGATAGACGGAAACCGTCAGGAACTCATTAAATTAAGCGATGCCATTTGGGCACATGCCGAAACGGCCTTCCAGGAGGCCGAATCCTCTAAATTGCTGGCAGATTATGCGGAGGCTAATGGATTTAAGGTAGAACGCGGAGTTGCGGGAATGCCAACGGCATTTGTTGCTACGTATGGGTCTGGCAATCCGGTTATCGGCATCCTGGGAGAATTTGATGCCCTGCCCGGAATTTCACAAAAGGCCCAACCTACAAAAGAACCTTTAAATATAGGTGCAGCCGGACACGGATGTGGTCATAATCTTTTTGGAACGGCAAGTCTCGGAGCTGCAATAGCAGTGAAGGAATTGATCGAAAAGGGTGAGATCTCGGGTACCGTAAAATTCTTTGGCACCCCGGCCGAAGAGAAATTTTTTGGGAAAATCTGGATGGTCGAAGCCGGACTGTGGGATGGTGTGGATGTTAATATCAGTTGGCATCCGGGCGCCTCCACCGAATCTGACGTCCAGAGTACATTGGCACTGGTCGATTTCAAGGTCGAATTTTACGGTCAGGCGGCCCACGCCTCGGCAGACCCTTGGAACGGCCGAAGCGCCTCAGATGGCCTGGAGTTATACACCACAGGTATTAACTATTACAGAGAGCATATAAAGCCCTCAACAAGGATTCACTACCATATTCAGGATGGCGGCCAGGTTGTTAATGTGGTCCCGGATTATTCAAAAATCTGGGTAAGAGTGCGTGATCCAAAACGAAGTGAAATGATGCCGGTCTACGAAAGGGTTAAAGAAATGGCCGAAGGAGCTGCCATTATGGCCAATGTTGACTATAAAATATCGCTTATCTCAGGCATTTATGAAGTGCTGGTGAATAGAACCGGTGGAGAGGTAATGCAAAAAAACCTGGAATTGCTCGGACCGATTACCTATGATGATCAGGAAATGGCTTTTGCTAAAAAAATCCAGGAGATCACCGGTAAACCTCAGGTAGGAATGGATAGCCAGATCAGACCGCTCGAGAAAACCAAAGAAGATCCGGGAGGAGGTTCCACGGATGTAGGTGATGTGAGCTGGAATGTTCCTAATATCAATCTTAGTGTTACCACGGCCCCAAAAGATACGCCCTGGCATTCCTGGGCTGTGGTGGCCTGCGGAGGCATGAGTATAGGTCATAAAGGGATGGTCTATGCTGCTAAAGCGATGAGTATGACCATGCTCGATTTATTTGAAAATCCTAAACTGGTAGAGAATATAAAAACAGAATTTATCAAACAAAAAGGTAACCACCAGTATGAAGCCATGATCGATGGACCTCCACCGATCAGTGGCAATTAGTATAAATACCATTCAACCCGATTATACATCTACAAGAAAAAAATACCATGGGAACATCGGAATTGACAAAAGAATACGACAACGGAGAATTAATCGTGGTTTGGAAGCCTCGCAAGTGCATCCATTCAGAGATTTGTGTTAAAACGCTTCCTCAGGTCTATCGACCTAAAGAAAAACCATGGATAAAGCCGGAAAAGGCAAGTGTTGAGGCGCTTATGGAGCAAATAGATAGGTGCCCTTCAGCTGCACTTACATATTATTCTAAGAACAATTTGGAAAACAAAAAGGAAACTATGAGTGAAGGTACAAAAGTGGAAATTATGGCCAATGGGCCCTTGCTGGTACACGGACAACTGGAGATTACGGCTGCCGATGGACAAAAGGAAACCAAAAAGCGTACAACCGCCTTTTGTCGTTGTGGCGCCTCAGCGAACAAACCTTATTGCGACGGACAGCACAACAAGATTGGTTTTGAAGGCTGATGTCCTGTTGATAATTTTTAATTCCAGGTCCTTCCCATTATAATTATAAGGGGCTACCTGGATCATAAGTCTTTTAACAGCACCTTTATTTTAAAATGAGATTATCACTATCTTTTATCATCATGGCGTTTGCTATTGCTTTCGTTCCGGCTCAGGACCCGGGCATTAGTTCAACTCTGGAGGTCTATTCCCTGGAATTCTCAAAGCGAATGATTGTTTATACGGAACAAGCTCATTTTGAAGCGCCAAACTGGAGTTTGAATGGACAGTTTTTTATTGTCAATCAGGAAGGTCTTTTATATACTATCTCCCTTGACGGCAAAACCAAATCATTAATAGACACCGACCCGCTAGCCCAATGCAATAATGACCATGGGATATCAGCCGATGGAAAATGGCTTGTCATTAGCAACAACGATGATTTACAACCCAATGATTATGGAACTTCACGTATTTATACCATGCCGCTCAAAGGCGGTCGGCCAAAACTGGTAACCCCAAAATGGCCATCGTATTGGCATGGCTGGTCGCCCGACGGTAAGAATCTTGTTTATACAGCCTGGCGCAGTGGAGACTTCGATATCTATTCTATAAATATTAAAGGAGGTGAAGAAAAACGCCTGACCACCGAAAAAGGACTGGATGATGGTCCGGATTACTCAGCTGATGGTAATTATATTTATTATAATTCCTTCCAAACCGGGACTATGGAAATCTGGCGTATGGATAATGACGGCACAGCAAAAGTTCAACTGACCGACG
The DNA here is from genome assembly GCA_965212205.1 of Flavobacteriaceae bacterium. GTDB lineage: Bacteria > Bacteroidota > Bacteroidia > Flavobacteriales > Flavobacteriaceae > JAHEJJ01. The sequence continues at coordinate 28,060 of CBDBUX010000004.1, read as the reverse complement.
ACAGGTATTCGAATTGGTTTCCACATCCCTCGCCAGACGGACGACACCTGGTATTTTTGTCATATCTGGAAGATCAGGGAGACCGGCATCCGGCGATGAAATCGGTGGCCTTGAGATTATTGGACTTAAAATCAAACAAAATTAGAACACTTTGCTCATTTACAGGAGGTCAGGGGACTATCAACGTACCATCCTGGTCTCCCGACGGCAGTAAAATTGCGTTTGTTTCTTATAATAAGATCGATTAACAATCTAACTTTCTATATGTCATCGTCTGTAATTCGAACATTTCCTCTAGGCTTCCCCTGGCAGACCCAGGATCCCTTTCTTTTTTGCGTTTATCATTTAGACCATTACCCAAAGGGTAACGACCAAATGGGACCTGATGCTGACCTGGAAGGCCGAAATCTTGGCAATGACTTTACACTTAAAGACGGATGGAGGATGTACCACGGGCAAACTGTTCCGGGATTTCCCTATCATCCTCATCGTGGTTTTGAAACCATCACTATTGTGAACAAGGGTTTTTGTGATCATTCCGATTCTTTAGGAGCCGCCGGGAGATTCGGTCAGGGCGATGTTCAATGGATGACTGCAGGCCGGGGAGTTCAGCATTCCGAGATGTTTCCTCTGCTTAAAAGGGATGGATCGAACCCACTGGAACTATTTCAGATTTGGCTGAATCTTCCTCAGGAAGCCAAATTTGTGGACCCGCATTTTAAGATGTTATGGCACGAGGATATTCCTGTAATACGGGAAAAGGATTTTGAGATAAAGGTTATTGCTGGTCGTTGGCAAGACCAACAGGCACCGGCACCAACCCCAAATTCCTGGGCAAACAAAATGGAACATTATGTGGCCATCTGGAATATTCATATAGAACCTCATGGTAAACTAATACTACCCATGACGGAGAAAAAGGCAAATCGAAGCCTTTATTTTTATGATGGGGAAACCATAACACTCGATGATCAAGTACTCGAATCCGGACAAGCTGCAGAACTGGAAGCCCAATCGGAGACCCTGATTCAAAATGGCGATAAGCAGGCACATATATTGGTGCTTCAGGGGGTTCCTATTGCAGAACCAGTGGTTCAGTATGGCCCATTTGTTATGAATTCTAAACAGGAGATTGAAAAAGCGATGGAAGATTATCGCCTCACTCGATTTGGAGGGTGGCCCTGGCCATATCCCGATCAGGTTCATGAAAGGGAAAAAGGTCGTTTTGCCCTATACCCAGACGGCAAGATGGTAGAAAAATAAACGGGAAAACAAAAAATTAGGCTTAACCTCTAACTATTCCTTAAAGTTATTTGAAAGATTTCCTGAAATACGATTGCCGATACGATGTTTATGGGATCCGCTTGATACGGGCACCAATAGCACGGAGACGGTTGTCGATATCCTCATAGCCGCGGTCGATCTGCTCAATATTATGGATGGTAGATGTGCCTTTAGCCGAGAGCGCAGCAATCAGCAATGAAACCCCTGCACGGATATCGGGTGATACCATCGTCGTGGCCTTAAGATTCGATTTGAAATCATGTCCAATGACCGTTGCCCGATGTGGATCGCAAAGAATTATCTTAGCTCCCATATCTATGAGCTTATCGACAAAGAAAAGTCGGCTTTCGAACATTTTCTGATGGATAAGAACCTCTCCCCTGGCCTGAGTTGAGATCACGAGGATAATGCTCAACAGATCGGGTGTTAAGCCCGGCCATGGGGCATCCGAAACTGTCAGGATGGATCCGTCTATATAATTATGTATCCTATATCCATCGGAATGCGCCGGAATGTAGATATCATCATTACGACGTTCGATATTAATCCCCAGTTTTTCGAATACTATAGGGATCTGGCCCAGGTCGTCCCAGCTTACATCCTTGATCGTTAGTTCGCTTTTAGTCATAGCCGCCAAGCCAATCCAGCTACCAATTTCGATCATATCGGGTAACATCCGGTGTTCTGTCCCATTGAGTTTATCTACCCCATCGATCACCAGTAAATTAGAACCGATGCCACTGATCTTCGCGCCCATACGGTTAAGCATCTTACACAACTGTTGTAGATAAGGCTCACAAGCCGCATTATAAATAGTGGTGGTTCCTTTAGCCAAAACTGCCGCCATAACGATATTCGCCGTACCGGTAACTGAAGCTTCATCGAGGAGCATATAGGTGCCTTTCAATTCTTTGGCCTCGACCCCGTAAAAATGTTCTTCACGGTTATATCGAAATTTAGCGCCAAGATTTATAAAGCCCTGAAAATGCGTGTCTAAACGTCGTCTTCCTATTTTATCCCCCCCTGGTTTAGGGATATAACCCCTGCCAAATCTTGCCAATAGCGGGCCTACTAACATTATAGAACCCCTTAGGCCTCCGCCATCTTTTTTAAAGCGATCAGACTGGAGGTAGTCCAGATCAATATTATCGGCCTGAAAACTATAGCTGCCTTTACCCAGCTGCTCAATTTTCACCCCAAAGTCTTTCAGTAATGCGATAAGTTTATTGACATCTACGATGTCGGGTATGTTGTGCACCTCTACTTTCTCGGAGGTCAGCAATACAGCGCACAAGATTTGAAGGGCCTCATTCTTGGCACCCTGAGGGGTGATTTCACCATGTAATCTGTGACCGCCCTCTATGATAAATGTACCCATATGAGGAGTAGTGGATTAGTAGCGTTTTTTACCGCGATTGGAACTTCTTTGTCCTTTTTTTCCCGTCCCGCCCCGGTTAGACTTAGCGGTTCTAACTTTTAGGAACTGGCCGCTATCCGTAAGATTCTCTCCATCGGAGGCAAGATCGATCTGACCATCACTTAATTCATACAGATGTTCAAATATGGCTTTGTCGTCAACCATATCCTTATTCCAGTTGAGATAACACTTTTTCATATGGTTGGCGATCGCATATTCCAAACCGTCGCGCATATCTCCCTTTTCCCATTTTATCGCCACATCGATCATACGCTTGATGTTATTACCATAAAAACGGTATTTAGGGTGGTTTTGAGGGTACTCCAAAGGATCTGGACGTTGTTCAAGCACCTCTTTTAACGGCTTCGGAAATGGAGACTCCACATCGAGTTTAAAATCGGACATGATGAAAAGCTGATCCCAAAGCTTATGCTGGAAATCAGGAACATCTCTGAGATGAGGTTGAAGATTGCCCATCACACTGATAATGGCTTTTGCTATCTTGTTCCGCTCTTCTCTATCTTCAATAGATACAGCGTAGTCGACCATTTTCTGAAAATGTCGTCCATATTCGGGAATGATCAACATCGAGCGTTCCGTGTTGTATTCTAAATTTTCTACTGGATTCAAATCTGTGTAGTTAAAAATTAAAATTCGATTAGAAGTAGTCGAATTACCGCCGCAAATTAACAAATTTATGAGACAAATACCACTTTATAGCGAGATAACACCTTTCACCGTACCCACTTCCTTATACTTCTCGATAACCGCATCCGGATCTTCCATATTTACCGTTACCGATAAACTGGTGTATTTACCTTTCCGCGATTGCTTAGATTCTATGACCGCGCCTGTATTGTCAAAAATCTTGGTGATTTCTGCGATTTTTTCCGGCTCAGTCGGAACAATGAACTTATACAGGTAATCTGAAGGCCAGCTACTCGAATTGAGCAACTCTTCTTTCAAGCGGCCGTAAAACTCATCCGATTTATGGGTATCCATCCATTTGTTTTTGCAAATATAAGGCTTCAAATGTAATTTTTCGGGCATCATCCTAATCCTTATTTTTGCACTAAATAGTCGATTGTCTTGACACCAAAAAGAATTGTGATTACAGGCGGGCCGGGAACCGGAAAAACTTCACTCGTACGACTTCTGGAGGAAGACGGTTTCTATTGCTATCATGAGATTATAAGGGACTTTACCTCAGAAGCGACCGATGGTGGCGATGTTGATTCATTTAATAGCAATCCGCTCGTTTTTGTAGATGACCCCTATCTGTTTAATCAAAGAATTCTCAATGGTCGTCTGGATCAATTCAGAAGAGCTTCAGTGGCCGCCGATCCTGTTGTGATTTTCGACAGAGGGTTACCCGATGTACTGGCGTATATGAACTATTTCGAACAGGATTACGGAGAGGACTTTATCGCTGCCTGTCAGGATAACCGTTACGACAAAGTAGTAATCCTTCCACCATGGAAAGGCATTTACCAGAGCGATGAAGGCCGGTTCGAGAGTTTTGAGCAAGCCAGTGCCATTCATCTGGAACTGGTTAAAACCTATACCTCTTTTGACTACAACCCGGTTACTCTGCCTTTCGGAACTTTGCCGGAACGACACTCGATCATAACCGATCTGATAAATTCTATTCTGTGATCAGGGAACCTCTAAACATCTTAAAGAAACACTGGGGCCACCAGGATTTTAGGGGATCTCAACGCGAGATCATCGAAGCCGTCTTGGCGGGTCAGGATGTATTGACACTGATGCCCACGGCAGGTGGGAAATCTTTGTGCTATCAGATACCCGGTCTTATTAAAGAGGGAATTTGTGTGGTGGTTTCCCCCCTTATTGCTCTTATCCAGGATCAGGTGATTCAATTGAAAAAAAGGGATATTAAAGCCATCGCTCTCACCGCAGGCCTGAGCCAGGATGAGTTGATCAAACAACTCGATAACTGCATTTATGGTAAATATAAGTTCCTTTATCTTTCTCCGGAACGCTTACAGCAAAGCATGGTACAAGAGCGCATAGCGGAAATGCCGGTAAACCTATGGGCGATAGACGAAGCGCACTGTATTTCGCAATGGGGCCACGATTTCAGGCCCGCATATCTGCAATGCGGGGTTTTACGTGATCTGAAACCGAACGTAAATATAATCGCACTAACGGCCACCGCTACCAAAGCTGTGGTTAAGGATATTGCAGGGCAGCTCAGACTTCAGAATTTTAGGACGTTCCAGGACTCTTTCCAAAGGCCCAACATCGCATATAGCGTGCTGGCAGATGAAAACAAAAATAACAGGTTATATTCCTTGTGTAAAGCAGTTCAAAAAAGTGGTATTGTTTATACACGCACGCGCAGGAACACCCTGGAAATCAGTACATACCTGAACAAAAAAGGAATTCCTGCAAGTTTTTATCACGGCGGAATGTCGAGGGAAGATAAGGCTACGAGATTAAAGGCGTGGATGGATAATGAGCTAAAAATAATTGTGGCCACTAATGCCTTTGGGATGGGGATCGACAATCCGGATGTAGAATTGGTAGTACATTATCAGATCCCCGATTGCCTCGAAAATTATTTCCAGGAAGCCGGAAGGGCGGGAAGGGATGGATCGGTAGCGCAGGCGGCACTCATATTTGACCCGAGTGACCAACAGAAGGCCAAGGCTCAATTCCTCGATACTATTCCGGATATAGCCTTTCTAAAATTGCTTTATAGAAAGTTGAATAATTTTTTCCAGATTTCCTATGGAGAAGGAAAGGACCAAACCTTTCAGTTTAACTTTAACGCATTCTGTGAAGCCTATAAGCTAAACTCTTCAATGGTATATTCCGGATTAAGGATCATGGATCAGCACTCTGTACTTAGCTTATCACAGAATTTCCAAAGAAGAACGCTTCTACAATTTACTGTCGGTAAAAAGACACTGATGACTTATCTGAACAAAAATCGTGACATTGCGGTTTTGGTACAAAACCTCTTGCGGACCTATGGTGGTGTTTTCGATTTTGAAACGAAGATCAACACAAGTCTGCTCGCCAAAAAATCGGCAGTAGGCGAAACTGAGATTTTGAAGGCACTTGAACGACTCGAAAAGGATTCTATTATCCGCTATCAGGCAGGACATACCGACCTGGAAATTACTTTTCTGGTACCCCGTGAGGACGACTCAACTATCTACAGATTTTCCCCTGAAATAAAAGCCTTACGACGCCTGAAATCTGATAAACTAAAACAGATGTTCTCTTATATCGAGAACACAAAACAATGCCGAAGCAAGCAATTGTTAAAATATTTTGGTGAGAAACTACTTCAAAACTGTGGCCTTTGCGATGTTTGTCTGGCTAATGCCGATGACTCCAATTCAGATGATAAGAGCATCAGAAAAAATATTCTGGCTGCACTGGAAGGGCATGCTTATACATCACGACAATTGATCGATCGTCTTTCTTATAATGAACACCAGCTTTTAACTACTTTGCAAGGCCTGCTGGAAGATCGGCTTATAGTCGTAAATTCGAAAAATGAATATGTGAAAAGTTGATGAGAAAATTGAAAATTGTTTTTATGGGCACCCCCGGTTTCGCGGTGGCCTCTTTAGACAGAATAGTACAATCTCAATATGAGGTAGTTGGGGTAATAACCGCACCGGATAAACCTGCCGGCAGAGGACGGAAACTATCTGAATCGGCGGTTAAAAAATATGCACTTGCTCATGATATACCCATATTACAACCCGTTAAACTCAGGGATCCGGAATTTCTATCAGAACTTTCAAGCCTCGGCGCCAACCTGTTTATAGTGGTTGCATTCAGAATGCTGCCGGAAATAATTTGGAAGTTACCTGAATATGGTACTATTAACCTGCACGCATCCCTCCTCCCCGATTACCGGGGCGCGGCGCCCATCAACTGGGCCTTGATCAACGGAGAGCGCGAGACAGGGGTCACTACTTTTTTCATCAATGAGAAGATCGATACAGGTGAAATTATTCTACAGGATCGCACTTCAATAGGGGATAATGAAACAGCAGGAGAATTACATGATCGATTGATGGATCTCGGTGCGGAATTGATAATGAAAACCATAGTGCAAATTGGGACGGAAGAAGTGACAACCCGGATTCAACCTCAACAAAAGGGGTACAAAACAGCGCCAAAGATCTATAAGGAAAATTGTAAGATTGCCTGGGGCGGCAGCGGGCAGCAGGTATTTAATCATATTCGCGGACTTAGTCCTTATCCGGGAGCATGGACCCTCCTTTACAACGGTGATCAGGTAACTGAGGTAAAAATCTTTTTAGCTGAGTACCAATCTGGGGATCACTCCGAACGGCCCGGTAAGATCTTTGCTGATAGGAAACATATCAAAGTAGCTGTTCAGGATGGTTATATTTCCCTGGAGAAAATACAACTTGCAGGAAAGCGCAGGATGATGGCAAGGGAGGTCTTGAACGGGCTAAAAATCAGTGAAGAGGCTTATATGAGCTAAAGCCCCACCGTTATTGACCTGAGAGAAATAAACAAAACAGGGCGACTTTATCAACAAAGATTTCAAGTTATCAACAAAAATGCCGATTTCCCTTGATTTTACTTGCGTTACCCGCAAATCCGTATAAATTTGTTAAAGCTTTACAAAATTTATAACAACAATTAATTTTATTAAATTATGAACAAAACAGAATTAATCGACGCTATGGCCGCCGATGCTGGTATCACAAAAGCAGCAGCTAAGAAGTCTCTTGAGTCTTTCCTCGGGAATGTTGAAAAATCTCTTAAAAAAGGTGACAGAGTATCTCTAGTAGGTTTTGGATCCTGGTCTGTATCCAGAAGAAATGCAAGGGAAGGAAGAAATCCTTCTACAGGGCAAACAATTCATATCCCAGCTAAAAATGTGGTGAAGTTTAAGGCCGGCTCAGATTTGGGCGATGCTGTAAACTAATTCATCGTTTGAAAATATATTAAAAACACCTCCCTAATGGGGGTGTTTTTTGATTTATAGACCTTTTTGTAATTTCTAATAATTATTCTATTTTTAATTGTAGGTAAATAGCTATGCTGAGCGTTAAACCCAAAAAAGGAAAATTACTGATCGCGGAACCGACACTCACCGGCGATGTGTCCTTTAATCGCTCTGTAGTATTACTTGCCGAACACAACGACGAAGGTTCGGTAGGGTTTATACTCAACAAACCACTGGATTATAGCATTAATGATCTTATCACGGAGATCGAGGTACCTCTGCAGGTGTTTAATGGTGGCCCTGTTGAACAAGACAATCTTTACTTTATTCATAAAGTTCCTGATCTGATCACCAATAGTGTTGAAATATCCGATGGTATATATTGGGGCGGTGATTTTGATATTACGGTAGCGCTCATCAATAAGGGTGTGATCACCGAGCAAGACATCAGATTCTTTCTGGGCTATTCGGGGTGGGCCAGCTTACAACTCGACCAGGAATTGATGTCGAAATCATGGATCGTTGTGCCCAACCAATACGAAAGTGATATTATTCAGAAATCTACCAAGGCTTTCTGGAAGGAGCATATGATCGAACTTGGCGGAGACTATCTCTTATGGTCGAACGCACCTGAAAACCCAAGCCTGAATTAACTTATCCTCGCCTTGGCATTTAATTTTGCTACTAGTTTTTGAGCAATAGATGTGCTGAAGTTCTTCCTCCGGTAATGGGTTATAGGTTGGATTCCCACAATTGCATTAGTAAGCAAGAGCTCATCGGCCTTTTGGAGTTCAAAAGGTGAGATACTGGCTTCCTCAAACTCATAGTCGGGATCCTTAGTCAAAATCTCGATCAGATTTTTGCGAACAATCCCATTAATGCAGCCATCGGCCAGTGGTGGTGTAATTACTTTGTCTGCTTTAATTAGGAACAGATTCCCATTGAGTCCTTCCACGACCTGTTTTTGATGATTCAGCAAAATGAAATTATCGAACTGGCTTTCTTGGGCATATATACTGCCCACCACATTCGCAATACGGTTATTGGTTTTCAATGTGGATAATAATCCTGTATTTAAGAAGTGTTCTTTGAAGAGCTCAACCTTATAAGGCTGTGTGTTTAGCACAAAAAATGGGTCGTCGATTTCCTCTGAACTGATGATATATGAAACTTCATTGGATTTCGGACTGTATTTACCCCCGTCCTTTCTAAAGACAGAGAGTCTGATTCTTGCGGGTTTTGATGTCGAATCTTTGGCCGCCAAGACCCGTAGGATCTCTTCCGATAGAAACTCCATGGTAAATTTCATCGGGATCTCCATACGTAATATGCGCATCGAAGCCATTAACCTGAGGTAATGATCTTCCCAAAAAAAAAGCTTTTCTCCAAAACTCCGGATTGTTTCAAAGAGGGCGTCGCCATAACGAAAAGCCCGGTTGGCCTCCGTAAATAAAGGGCTGTTTTCCGCCACCAATTTCCCGTTATAATTAACCATAAAAAACCCCGATTTAACGGGGTCAAATATACTGTAAAACTCTTGTTTTATTTAGAACCGAGCACTTGCTTAAGGTCGGAAACCTGATTTTCCCATAACATTCTTGCCTCCTCGGTTTCGTCCTCCTCAGCGAAATCTGTGATGAAAAGAGAAACGTCTTTAGTAATCTCATCTACGATAATACGCATTTCAAAATAACTGTCATCCTCATTCTCTATCCAGCAAAACCTAACAAATTCATCACTCTTTTTCTTAAGTAGTTTAGCCTGTTCTTCCGAACCGTCCCAGATAAAGCTAAACACCTCACCTCTCGAATTCACGTTGTCGGCAAACCATTCGGAAAGCCCTGAAGGGGTCGACAGGTACTGGTAAAGCAGTTGAGGGGAAGATTGGATTACAAATTCGATTTCGAACTTAATTTTATCACTCATTTACGATAGCATTAACTTCAGACAATATATATATTTCTATATGATAAAAAAATATTTGCCAGATAATATTTTTGGCAGACGATTTTGAACGGCTGAAAATTAACCGTTATATTTGCAGCCGCTTACGGCGAGGTAGCTCAGGTGGTTAGAGCGCAGGATTCATAACCCTGAGGTCGGGAGTTCAAGTCTCCCTCTCGCTACGATGAAAAGGCCTCTTTCTGGAGGCCTTTTTTAGTTGAAAACTGAAAGTATAAAGTGGACTGATGGCTATTTGGAGCTCTTCAAAATCAATTACAGCTGTCATGGCTCAAGCATAATTTCTAATGCCGGGGAAGAGTCCAATGCAGACTGCGAAGCAATTCTACCGGGAAAATGAAAACGTTGCTTGTTGATTGAGCATCCAAAGGTGTGAAGACCTTACGAGTTCCGATGCTCTTGCAGGAATATAGATAAAGGAAAAATGCAAAATAATCTGATAACAGCGTATTTTCGCAATTCCTACAGATCAATCAGGATGCGAAAATTACTACTTCCCATCATTTTAATACTGTTTGTACAGGCCTCGGCCCAGGAATTGCCCGAGCGCCAGACATATGAAAACGTGCAGTTTTGGACCAGTGTAAATGGAAGCTGGCGACTGTCGAAACGATGGGGCCTGATCTCAGATTTCCACCTGCGAAGAGATAATTTTATCAAGGATCCCAGCTTTTATTTTCTTCGGCTTGGTGCGGCCTACTGGATTAACGACCAGTTTTCGGTGGTGGGTGGCTTTGCAGGGCTGTGGCTTGCAACAGACACTGAGCTAGGCACGAAATTTGCCCTGGAACGACGCACCTACCAGCAGATCCTTTGGCGGGCCAGGATCAACAAGACCACTTTTCTGCAACGTATCCGAATCGAGCAGCGATGGCATCAGATCCTGAATCCGGAATCTGGTGAAGTAGACCGCATTCGCTATTCGAATCGTTTTCGCTTTCTTTTTTCAGGAGCCTTTCAGCTTTTTGAAAACCCCCAGGCACCACGTCCTACAATTTCAAACGAGATCCTTTTTCATGTGGGGAAGGAAATCGTTTATAATACTTTTGATCAGAACAGGCTTTTTCTCGGATTCAATCAAAGGCTCAACAAGAACTGGACGGTAGATTATGGTTATATGATGGTGTATCAGCAGCGGTATTCAGGTTTTGAGTACGACTTGAATCATACCATCCGCCTTTTCTTCTACTTCTCCCCCGACCTTAGGAAAAGTGTTGACGAGGAATTACCCCACTACCCCGTGGGCGGTATAGAATAAGGGTATTATATTCCTGAAAAGCCATCAGGTCCTGATGGTAAATTAAAGTCGGGTAATCCCCTAAATGGATAGTGGCCGATGCTTTACCTATTCAAATATTTCAGCACGTTTTGCTCGATACGATTTTCAATGTCACTGATATCTGCTCTTACGAATGCTTCACCTGTGATATTCTCATAGAGCTCAATATATCGTTCTGATACCGTTTCGATATACGCATCGCTCATCTCAGGTACCTGCTGCCCTTCCAGTCCCTGAAATCCATTTGAAATTAGCCACCGGCGCACGAACTCCTTCGACAGTTGCTTCTGGGCCTCTCCCCGCTCCTGCCGGTCCTCATAACCATCCTGGTAAAAATATCGCGATGAATCCGGGGTGTGGATCTCGTCGATCAATACAATTTTACCATCCGAAGTCTTCCCGAACTCATATTTGGTATCTACCAGGATAAGTCCACGCTCAGCAGCAATTTCAGTACCCCTTTGAAAAAGAGCACGAGTATATTTTTCGAGTACCAGATAATCCTCTTCACTAACCAGACCCCGTTGTAATATTTCTTCGCGGGAGATGTCCTCATCGTGATCTCCTTTCTCTGCCTTGGTGGCTGGTGTAATTATAGGTTCAGGGAAAGGATCGTTTTCCCTCATACCCTCTGGCATAGCCACTCCACATATACGGCGCTTGCCCGACTTATATTCCCGTGCAGCATGACCGGCGAGGTAGGCCCTGATCACCATCTCTACTTTAAACGGTTCGCAGGCATAACCGATAGCGACATTCGGGTCTGGGGTCGCTAGCAACCAGTTGGGTACAATATCTTCTGTAGCCTTCATCATTTTGGTTGCGATCTGGTTCAGGATCTGCCCTTTATAGGGGATTCCCCGGGGCATAACCACATCAAAAGCAGACAAACGGTCGGTGGCGATCATCAGCAGTATATCGTCCTTAAGCCGATATACCTCGCGTACTTTGCCCTTATAAATCCCTGTTTGACCAGGAAAATTAAAATTCGTTTGCATTAAGGTAGTTGCCATTGCCGGGAATTAATTCTGATGCTCTATATTTTTATAAGAATCGATGATTTTTTTCACCAGTTTATGGCGTATAACATCTTTATCGTCGAGATAGATCATCTCAATTCCAGGAACATCTTTCAGGATCAGTAGGGCCTCCTTTAGTCCGGAAATCACCCGCCTTGGCAGGTCGATCTGTCCCGGATCGCCAGTGATGAGGAATTTTGCATTTTTACCCATTCGAGTCAGGAACATCTTCATCTGTGCATGGGTGGTGTTCTGTGCTTCATCGAGAATCACAAAGGCATGATCGAGTGTTCTGCCTCTCATGAATGCCATGGGCGCAATTTGAATGATTCCTGTCTCTATCAATTGTGCCAACTTTTCACTCGGGATCATATCCCTGAGCGCATCATAGAGCGGCTGCATATAAGGATCCAGTTTTTCTTTGAGGTCTCCTGGCAGGAATCCCAAATTTTCTCCTGCTTCAACGGCAGGCCTGGTAAGAATTATGCGTTTCACCTGTTTATTCTTCAATGCCCTGACGGCCAGGGCTACCCCGGTGTAGGTCTTACCTGTACCAGCCGGACCAATAGCAAAGACCATGTCGTTCTTCTCAGTAGCGTCGACCAGTTTCCGTTGATTTGGGGTCAGTGCCTTGATAAACCTCCCATTGACTCCGTGAACCAGTACCCCGTTACTGTTTTCAGAGGATTCGAAATCCTCCTTGCCATTGCTGGTTAAAATACGTTCGATGATGTTCTCATCGAGTTTATTATACTTGCCAAAATGCTCGGTTAACATATCGAAGCGCTGGTGAAATTCATCGAGCAACTGATCATCGCCATATACCTTAATTTTACTACCCCGCGCTACGATCTTCAGCTTAGGGAAGTATTTCTTAAGAAGGTCTATGTTTTCGTTTTGTCGCCCGAAAAACTCTCTTGGGCTAATATCGGTGAGTTCTAATATGAGTTCGTTCAAAGAGTGACTAGATTTTATAAATTGGGGAGATTAAATTAATTTCCAATCGCTGTTTTTTTGCGTAATTTTGTAAGGCAAACTTAAGAATAAATCGGTTTGGGTATCGAAAAAAATATCAACAGCATGGTATGGCAATCATCACGTTAACTACAGATTTTGGCCATAAAGATCATTTTGTAGGTGCCATCAAAGGTACCGTTTACCAGGAATTATCAGATATTAGAATTGTTGATATTTCGCATTCCATCAGCCCTTTCAACATTCAGGAATGCGCATATATACTAAAAAATTCATACAAGGCATTTCCCCAGGGTACCATCCATATCGTAGGGGTAGATGCTGAACCTACGGCCGAAAACAGACATATCGCTGTCCTGGTAGACGGCCATTATTTTATCAGTGCAAATAATGGGGTGATTAGCCTGATAACCAGTGAAATAAAACCAGAAAAAGTCGTTGAAATCAACATTCCGAACCCTGCCCAGGGCTCTTTTCCGGCACTCGACGTCTTTGTCCCCGTGGCATGCCATATCGCACGTGGCGGTAAGCTCGAAGTGGTCGGTAAAGAATTCAATGATCTAAAGGAACTCAAAGAGTTTTCTCCCAGGATTACAAACGATGGCAAGACCATTGTAGGTAGTGTCATTTATATCGATAACTATGGAAATGTGATCACCAACATCCAGCGCAGCTTGTTTGAAGCATATCGCAATGGCAGGAAATTTGAACTGCTGGCCAGAAACAAAAGGATCAATAGTATTCATGACACCTATAGCGATATTATCGATTTTGGTCAGGACAAAAGCAAGCGAAGAGGTCCGGGCGATCTATTGGCACTTTTCAATTCGGGCGACTATATTGAATTGGCGATTTATAAGAGTGATATGAATACGGTGGGCAGTGCCTCCACACTGATCGGCCTTGATTACAGAGATACCATAACCATAAATTTTCTTTAAATGCTTATCCGTATTGTAAAACTTACCATTCGGGAAGAAAATATTTCTAGTTTTGAGCAGATTTTTGAAAAGACCAAGAATACCATCCGCAATTTTGATGGATGCAGGCTTTTGGAATTATATAAAGACCAAAATGATCCGAGGATTTTTTTTACCTATAGCCGCTGGAATTCAGAGGAGGATCTGGAGGCCTACAGACAATCGGATTTTTTCAGGAATGTTTGGGGTAAAACCAAACTCCTTTTTGAATCCAGGCCGGAAGCCTGGAGCGTTGAAAGCCTAGCCTCCTTAAACTGAATCGCATATGTGGGCCATATTTAAAAGAGAAATAACGTCCTTTTTCGCCTCTCCGATCGCCTATTTGATCATTGGAATTTTTCTCGTGATCAACGGACTTTTCCTTTGGGTATTTCAGGGGACGTTTAACATATTCGATTATGGATTTGCAGATCTGAGCAATTTCTTCCTCCTGGCACCATGGATCATGCTTTTGCTGATACCCGCCGTTTGTATGAAGAGTTTTTCTGAAGAAATGAGATCGGGCACCCTGGAGTTGCTCTATATTTCTCCGGTTTCACTTTGGCGTCTGGTATTAGCGAAATATTTTGCCGCACTTGCCCTGGCCATCATCGCCTTACTCCCTACCCTATTATACATTTATAGCATATCGGAATTAGGCAGTACTACCGGGAACATAGATCTCGGGCAGGCACTGGGTTCTTACATCGGACTATTGTTTCTGATCGCTACCTACACCAGCATAAGCCTTTTTGCATCTGCTCTTACTGATAACCAGATCGTTGCCTTTATCGGCGGCTTAATCATCTGTTTTTTGTTTTTTTACTTTTCACAAGGCCTGGCAACACTTGCAGATACTGCTGATACAGCGCTATTTTTGCAAAAATTAGGCCTTAAAGAACGGTTTGAAACCATGGCCCGGGGTATACTCGATACCAGGGATGTGGTATACTTTCTTAGTCTTTCATTTATTTTTCTCTACCTGACTGTGGGGCAACTTAAAAATCGTAAGCGGTGATGGTAAAAAAAATATTCGACATATGGCTGCCCGTTGTTCTGATTATTGGAATTGCCAACGCGATCTCCTCATTTGTCTATACCCGATTAGACCTAACCGAAGACCGGAGATATTCACTCTCGGAGGCTGCGCAAAATACAGTTGAAGATATCGAAAGCCCTATTATTGTTGATGTTCTCCTGGCTGGAGACTTGCCCGTTGAATTCGAAAAACTAAGGGTGGAAACCAAGCTTATCCTCGAGCAATTTGGCACCATTAACGACAATATCAAATTCGAATTTGTAGATCCCCTGGAAGATGAGAGTCAGGCCGACGCCACTCTTGCCCAACTGCAAAGGATTGGTCTTAAACCAGCATCGGTCACTATTGAAGAGAATGGGCGAATAAGTCAGGAACTTGTTATCCCCTGGGCGATGATAAATCAGGGCAACCAGACGATTAAAGTTCCACTGCTGAAAAACAAATTAGGGGCTTCATCTGAGCAGCGCATCAATAATTCTGTACAGAATCTGGAGTATGCCTTTGCCGATGCCTTCGCAAAGCTCCAGATGCGAGAAAAGAAAAAGATCGCCGTATTAAAAGGCAACGGAGAACTCGAAGATGTTTATATGGCCGACCTCCTGGGTGCACTTCGCGACTATTACAACATCGGAGCCATTACACTTGATTCGGTGCCGGAAGATCCTCAAAAGGTATACAACCAGCTAACATCATTTGACCTCCTGCTGGTGGCAAAACCTACTGAAGCCTTTACAGAAAATGAAAAATATATACTCGACCAATTCGTGGTTAATGGTGGCCGTTCATTATGGTTGATCGACAGGGTGGCCATGGAACTCGATAGCCTGCTTAATGAGGAAGGCAAAGGCCTGGCCCTACCGCGGCAACTTAATCTCGATGATTTCTTTTTCAAATTCGGAGTACGCATAAATCCTGATATCGTTAGCGATCTGTACTTCACCCAAATTGTATTGGCTACCGGCGATGCCACCGATTCACAATACAGTCCGGTGCCATGGTACTACCACCCGATGGTATTCTCAAAAGACGATCATCCCATCAATAAAAATCTCGAGGCTTTGCGATTTCAATTCGCAAGCAGTATTGATACGGTGGGCGAAGCCTACAGGAAAACCATTCTTTACAGCAGTTCGCCTCTTTCCAGGGCTGAAGGAGCACCTCGTTTAATAAGCCTTGATATAATCGGTAATCCTCCTGATAAGGATAGTTTTGAGGAGGGAAACAGGCCTCTTGCGGTTTTGGTGGAAGGAAATTTTAACTCCGCATTTAACAACAGGATTAAACCCTTTAGGTTAAATGGTGCTAAAGAAAAAGGGGGGGCTAACAAAATGCTGGTGATCTCCGATGGCGATCTGGCCAAAAACCAACTCAGCCAGGGCAGACCATTGGAATTAGGTTACGATAAATGGACCAATAACTTCTATGGGAACAAAGAATTTCTGGTGAATAGCATCAATTTTCTGCTTGATGATACAGGACTTATAAACATTAGGAACAAAAAGGTGGTCATACCAATATTGGATCAGGAAAAAATCGAAGAACAAAAAACGAAGTGGCAGTTTATCAATATTGGTGCGCCCGTGATTCTGGTATTGATCCTGGGATGGATTTTTAATCTCTACAGGCGCAGAAAATATAGTGCATAGCTGTTAATAAAAATCTATAGACAGACTAGGACAAATAGAATATATTTGTTTTCTTGAACTACTTCGTTGACATGGACTCAACTATCTATTAGACACGACTAACACTATCAAAAGCAAAGAATGAAATTCATAGTATCGAGCACTTATTTACTAAAGCAATTACAGGTATTGGGTGGGGTGATTAATGCCAGTAATACGCTCCCGATCCTGGATAATTTTTTGTTTGTTCTCGAAAAGAATAAACTTACCGTCTCGGCTTCAGATCTGGAGACCACTATGAGTTCCGTACTCGAGGTGGACTCGGACAATGAAGGGATTATAGCTGTGCCAGCAAGACTGCTGTTGGATACCCTCAAAACCTTTCCTGAACAACCTTTGACTTTCCTTGTAGCCGATAATAATACTGTGGAAATCAGTTCAAATCATGGTAAATATGCACTGGCTTATGCCGATGGGGCCGAATTTCCCAAGGCTGTGGAATTGGCAAACCCGAGCTCTACCACCATAATGGGCGACATCCTTGCCACCGCGATCAACAAGACCATTTTCGCTGCAGGTAACGATGACCTGAGACCAGTAATGAGTGGGGTATTCTTTCAGTTTTCTCCTGAGAACCTCACCTTTGTGGCAACCGATGCCCACAAACTGGTAAAATACCAGCGTACCGATACCACAGCTTCACAGGTGGCCGAGTTTATCATGCCTAAAAAGCCTCTGAATCTCCTTAAAGGCATACTTGCCGGGAGTGAAGAAGAAGTTCAAATCGAATATAACGAGAGTAATGCCAAGTTTAACTTTGAAAATTCTGAACTGATCTGTCGGCTTATCGATGGTAAATACCCCAATTATGATGCGGTGATCCCCAAGGAAAATCCCAACCAACTTACCATTTCCCGAAATCAGTTTCTCAGTTCTGTTAAGCGGGTCTCGATTTTTTCGAATAAAACCACACACCAGATCAGGTTAAAGATCGCCGGAGCAGAATTGAATATATCCGCAGAGGATATCGATTACAGCAATAAAGCCGAAGAAAGGCTCACCTGCTCCTATCAGGGTGAAGATATGCAAATCGGTTTCAACTCACGCTTCCTCGTTGAGATGCTGACTAACCTTAGTGCCGATGAAGTCTCCCTGGAGATGAGCCTGCCGAACCGCGCAGGGATCCTTACCCCCGCAGACGGGCTCGATGAAGGCGAAAATGTTACTATGCTGGTAATGCCGGTAATGCTCAATAATTAGCAAAAGAAGAGCCGGTTTTTTTTATCGGATTTCTCCTGGCCCAGGACAAAAACGTCCGATTTTTACATTGAGACTTGTAGTCTTAACCTTAATACCAGGTATATAGCTGAATTCTTTTCTCTGTCTGCATAACTTGCTGATTATAAGCCAAAAATGATACTATGGTACAGGTTAACGGGACTTTGTGCCTTTTAACGTGTATTTGGCATTTAGCAGCATTTTCCATATATTTTTAAGAGCTTAAACACCCATTAAATCAATAGGTTAAACAAAATTTGAAATGAAAAAACTAGGATTATTATTTTTTAGCCTTCTCATGGTCTTTGTTTCCTGTGAATCGGAAACGGTTGACGAGGACACAAATGCCGCAGATCAAAATTATACCAAAACTGCATCCGTTAGGGGAGATTTATTAAAAGAGTGCCTCGTTCTCAATGTAGATCGTTGCCCTTACGATGACCGTCAACCCGCCTCAAATTTTTGGTGGCCTGAGACCGATAACGACTATTACAATCCGGATGCTTATTTCTCTTCCACCGACGAGCATTACCTGGTTTTTACAGAAAATGAGGACGGGACCGCAACGATCGTAGGCTCTGTGATCAGGGGCGAATGTGTAGTTGAAGTTAATGTGAGGCTTAAAGACCGGAAATCCTGGTCCGAATGGTGGGCTGAAGGCGGTGGTCACAAGAAAGAAGGATGTGCTGGTATTGCCTCGAGTTCTGAAGACATGTCTTATTATGTTATCGATGCTGAAAATAGCACACTTACCGCTACAGGTGGTGATTGCCTGGGCGAAGGGACTTTCGGCCTGGCACAACGCCCCGATCCAAATGATGAAAATACACCAAATTATGGTGCTCATGTAGGACCTAATGGTGCCAACTTTGATTCAGAAATTGGAGCTGACGGCCTGAGTACATGGGGTTGGATCACCGACATCCAGAGCGGTGAAAGGCTTTGGGTTATGGACTTTAACTTTAAGTTCGACTGTGAAGTTAAGGAAGTTGCGTGTGAAACTGCCTTTGCACGTGGTGATGAAGGAGCTACTTGTTTTATAGACCTCGAAGAGTATAACTTTAACAGATGGGGTTGGTCTATAGGGCCGCTCTCTGAGGGAGAATACAGCTATGATATCTATGCCGCAGCCGGCCAGTGCGATATTGAAAAAGGCACACTAGTGGGTACGGTAGATGTGAATTATTCTGATGGTAATGTTGATATTACCTATAATATAGATGACGAGTTCGAAGTAGAAGAAACGCACTCATATGCAGGCTATGACCCCGTTCCATCTGGAAAAAATGGAAGGCCAACAGTGGCTCCTGGCCAGTACACCATTGGCGAAGAACTGGAAGGTGAGATCTATGTGATTGCTCATGCAGTGGTTTGTTCAGATGATTTTGATGGTGAGGAAGATGAGGATGATGATTAGTAATTAATCTAAAGGATTAATAATCCTAAGATCAATTTGATGATCACTAATAAATTCAGAAGCATCCCAAGGGATGCTTCTTTTTTTTGATCCGCCATCAATTATTAGAAATCGTAACCCAAAGAAATAATATTATTCATCAGTAACCAGGAATAGAGTGGAAACCGATTCACTGCTTCAAAAAAAGTATCTAAAGGCCTGTTTAATACGAGCATAAGGATACACGGTTTGCTGGTTATTGATCAGGGCATTAAATAGCCGGTATTTTATAGAATTTTCCTCGCCTATAAAAGCCTTTAAGGGGTATAGGTCCATTTTCTCTAATATTAATATCTTTTCCCTGATACACTTGGCACTGATTTTCCAACTGAATAATTTTCCAACATAAAAGGCAGCAAAGCGATTCATCCTATTTTCCAAATTCTTAATATTTTCGGCATCCACATCCGGATTGCTCTTCAATCCGTCAATGTAATACCTAAGATCTTTTAGCATATTAAGTAATGCTACCAACAATCGCTTCTGTTTAAAAGGATTATTACTTCGCATTATAGAATCTGGTGACTGGTAATAACGATGTATTGAGTAAGGAACATATGCTAATCGGGTAGCATTCAACAGTAATTTAATCGTAAAGATTACATCCGCGTTATATTGATTATCATCGAATGATAACCCGAGCTGTTTGAGATAATCTTTTCGGATCAAATACCACCATATCTCCATCCGATGATCGGGATTTTGCCTGATAAAATCGGGCCCGTTTTGCACAATTAGCTTGAAATGATCAGGGATAACTTCCTTTACTAGAAATAGATCTTTAGAAGTAGTTACTTCTGTATCGAAGCAAATGAGCTCTAGTTTAGTGTCGACGGCAAAATCGAGTATTTTACGAAGACTGTTATAGGCTAAATAATCATCGGCATCCAAACAATAAATATAAGCACCTTTGGCATGCTGTAACAGTTTGTTTCTAGTGGCGTAGGCACCAATATTCTTCTCCCTATATAAATGGATATTCGCATGGGATTCCCTAAACATTTCCACCAGATTAATGCTATCGTCTGTAGAGCCATCATCGATAATAATCACTTCAAACTCCTCCTCCTCTAAATCCTGGTGGTACAGACTATTTAAACAGCGATCAATATAGCTCGATGCATTATACATCGGGATAAGTACACTTAATTTCATGCTGGGGACATCGTATTCGATATAGATCTACTGCAAGTTAACAATACTTGCCAATATGATCGCCCTTTAACTTACTCACAGCACGATTGGCCGAAAAATACGCCAAGCTCCTACGAAATAAACGGAATTGTCAGAAAATAGCTGGGTGATTCGCCATTACCGGCGCGTACGGCATTCACAATTGGGAGCACAAAACCCAGGATACCTACACCGATAAGCGTCAGAATTCCAAGGCCCAGCAATAAAATAGCGGGAATGCTTATGATAATATAGAGCAGCAGACTCAACTGTAGATTTATGATGGCTTTGCCATGTTCATTCATACCCTCCACACTATTCTTCGTGCTTAACCAAAGGATCAGCGGGACGATAAATCCTCCTACTCCGGTCACATAATGAAGTAATTGGCTAAGATGGGTGATGACCAGCAAAGAGCGGTCTTCGCGTAATGATGATTGATTTATAACTTCCATTTTTTGATTGATTTATGATGTACTTAATTAGTAGCACATATTTCGATTTTGTTACACCCCGGATTGCCTTAGCGTTGAAATCACCTAAGATCATGGAATAATGGCTATTTTTGCAGGAATGTTCGGCCTATGACACGTAAAGACACCATCATCGCACTTGCTACGGCCCAGGGAATGGGTGCGATTGCCGTTTTACGCATATCCGGACCGCAGGCGATAAAGATGGTATCTGCTAGTTTTAGAATGGCCTCGGGCCAGCGCCTTGATGAACAAACGAGCCACACGGTTCACCTGGGTTATCTCATAGATGGTGAACGCATCCTGGACCAGGTGTTGGTTACACTATTTAAAGGACCGCATTCGTATACCGGGGAGGATGTGGTAGAAATATCCTGCCATGGCTCTATCTATATTCAACGTGAGATCCTTCAATTCTTCCTCTCGAAGGGATGTAATATGGCCGAACCGGGAGAATTTACCCTTAGAGCTTTTTTAAATGGCAAACTCGATTTGAGTCAGGCTGAAGCCGTGGCCGACCTTATCGTCAGTGAAAGTGCCGCATCTCATAAAGTAGCTATGCAACAGATGAGGGGCGGATTCAGCAGGGATATCAAACACCTCAGGGATGAGTTGCTCCATTTTGCTTCACTTATTGAGCTGGAACTCGATTTTGCAGAAGAAGATGTGGAATTTGCCGATAGGAAAAGTTTCGATGAACTGATCTCTAAGATCAGCAATGTGCTTCGGCAATTGATCGATTCTTTTGCACTTGGAAATGTCCTCAAGAATGGTATCCCCACCGCCATCGTGGGAGAACCCAACGTTGGTAAATCGACGCTACTCAATGCTTTGCTTAAGGAAGACAGAGCGATTGTATCTGAAATCGCGGGTACTACCCGAGACAGCATCGAAGATGAAATGATCATCGGGGGCGTGAGTTTCCGGTTTATTGATACGGCAGGACTACGACCTACCGAAGATGTTGTGGAATCGATCGGGATAAAACGAACCTATGAAAAGATCTCCAAAGCATCTGTGGTTATACTACTGGTGCAGGCCACAGATTATCTCTATAAAGATGCCCTGGTCCATAGCAGATTTAGAGAACTGGCCGAAGATTATCCGGATAAATCCCTGATGCTGGTACTCAACAAATCGGATGAGTTAGATGTTCATCAATTAAACCAGATTCACAATGGCCTGGCCAGCGAAAAAGACCTTAATTCTGTGGTCATCTCTGCCAAAACCGGTGACGGTATCGACGAGTTACAGCATAAATTATTGGGATTTATCGATAAGGGCTTTTTACAGAACAACGATACGGTGGTAAGTAATTCCAGGCATTATGCGGCCCTGCAAAAAGCACTTAAAGAAATAGAGCAGGTACGGGAAGGATTAAATAATGGCCTTTCGGGCGATCTCCTAGCCATCGACATCAGGCAGGCCTTACATCATCTTGGAGAAATCACCGGTGAAATCACTACAGATGATCTTCTGGGCAATATTTTTGCGAATTTCTGTATCGGAAAATAACCTATCCAAACAAACAAGAACTGAACCACCAATAAACAGTGCAACATTCTGCAAAACAGCTGTTTATAAAATTTTCTTTTCTATATTTATTACTATCCAATGATATTTGGTTAGATGTAAACTGTACCCGTATTGTACCTCTCTACTAGATTAGATAAAATCAAAACCTGAGGAGAAATGATGATACTTATTAATACTAATTAATCCTTAATGAGTTTCTAATATCCGAATTAAAAAAATATGTGAACATTGCTCCAAAATGTTTATTGCAAAAACAACCGTAACCAAATATTGTGGTGACCAATGTGCCAAAAGAGCTTATAAACAGAGAAATAGAAATACAAAAATTAGAATAAGCACTACATATACAAATACTTAATTCATTCTTTACTTAGAGATATAGAGTCTAAACAGTATTTGACAGTTAAAGAAGTATCATCCCTAATTGGATGTTCTGTTAGCACGGTCTACAGACTAATCGGAAAAGGAAGTCAGATCTGGAAAAACTTTATAACTAAAATTTGTAATAATGACTCATAGAGTAAGTCTAAGGCAAAAAAGAATAAAATATTAGGATAAGTCTCTATCTGGACTTTTATCCCCCAATAGTAAATCTTAATAGTGGTAATAAATCAAAGAGAGAATTTCTAAGACTATATCTGTTTGAAAGACCAAAAACATTATCTCGTGACCAAGTTAGAATGATCCGGAAATTGCATAAACTAGGACGATCCATAGATGAGATAACAAAAGAAGTTGGAGCACTAAATCAGACCCAAGTAAAAGGAGTTATTAAAGGCAAAAACTACAAGCGTTATCAATAAATGACAAAAATCAACAAAATCAATTTTTATTGAATCTACTAATGGTCAATATATGAAATGACATAGATCCATTTGGTTCAAAAAGGTTAATTATCCCCTTTTATTTTTTTATTGGGTGGATTGTCTTGAGTTTTTCGCATTATTGGTCTAATGTCATCCCTAGTAAATTTTTGATTTGTATCCTCTTTATCTTCTTTCAATTTTTTGATTAATAATTTATCATCTAATCGGTTTATTGAATAATCCAATTGCCATGGACTTTCTTCGAACGAACTCTTGCATGATAATCTTTTAATATACTTACTCTTAATGATTTTAATTAAATACGTTATTTCATTTGTAGTAATCAAGACTTGCTTTCCACTTTCAACAATTAGTGGCTCGGATGTCTCATTGATAGCAACAGAAACTTTTGGAAAATATACTTCATAGCACTCATTTATGAACTTAGTATCACCAATATCATCTGTTATTTGTTTGACTCTTATCCCTCGAAGCTCGCTATCATTAAAATTACTTGTATTTCCTATACTTTCTGCGGCATAAATTATTCCAATTTGATCTGATAAAATATTTGAAGATTCAATTCCTGTAGGCGTTTGATTCTGCTTGAATTTGCCATAAACTTTTTGGTGCGGTGTGAAATAAGAAAGAACTATACCAGGTGAATAAGAAAAATCCAATTCTATTGAATTACCCTTTATTCCCATTATATGAATAGAAGTTTCTGTAATACTATCAAGGAGACCTTCATAATTAATTGAGCCATTTTTAAACTGCTCGCCATCAATCAATAATCGTTGATCTAATTTGTATGCTTCTTTACCTAATTCTTGTAATAATAGATTTCTTATTTCTCTTTGTGTTAAACTCTTATCCGATAATTTACCAGTCAAGATTCGCCCTCTAACAGTGCTAGTATCCGCGTACGCTTCTTGTAGTTTCTCAATAATATTATCGTTATCTAACTCAACATCTTGTGGTAAGTAATTCCTAATATACTCAAGTTGCTCTTTTGTATAAATTTCTACCTCTAATTCGTCATGATCATTTCTTAGTATTGTGTCATTCATGTCATTAGAGAGTTGTGCTCGTTTTGGCTCATCACAGCTATGAAAAGCTATTAACAAAATGACTAATAAACTAAAGAGTAGCTTAGATTGATAGCTTATATATTCCATGATAATTATTTTTTAATAAACGGTTTCAAAAGTTTAATCTTAAATTTCTCCAATCATTATAGTCTCTAAGTGTATTTATTAAAGAATCGCCATCATTACCAGTATTTATTGATAATGAAACTCCTCTTTCAATCACACCATCGCCATCCCAATCTATTGGAACTGTCCGTCTTGAGCCATCAGAATTTGTTATGGCCTCGAAAATCTCATAGAAATCATTTCCATCTCTATCATCTGACCAAGCAATATAGAGTTGCGCATTTGCATCAATACCAATATCTGGTTTAAGTTGTTGCCCTGCTGAAAATGGATTTATCTTACGTTCATTTGAACGAGGCGATCCATTAGAATTATACGGCCTGGCAAATATCTCATAATAACCATTTTTGTCTCTATCATCTTGCCATGAAATAGCAAATTCGAAACTATTATTTGATACAACTCTTGGATATCTTTGTTGACCACTACTCACTTGATTTACTTTAAATTCATTTCCCAGTGCAGTTCCATTGGCATTAAATCTTCTTGCATAGATTTCGTAATAACCGTTTTTATTCCTATCATCTTCCCATGTAATAACAAATTGACCGTTAGCTGAAATTCCAATATCAGGATTTCTTTGTTGTCCAGTACTAATTTGATTCACTTTTATTTCACCACCGGTTGATGCTCCAGTACTGCTAAATCTTTTAGAATAAATTTCGTAATAACCATTTTTATTTCGATCATCCTCCCAAACTACTACAAACCGATGTGCATCTGATATTTCAATTCTGGGTTTTAATTGCTGTCCTTTCGAAACAGTGTTTACGTGAATATTTCCGGTTATGGGTGTCCCATTTGCGCTAAACATTCTAGCATATATTTCATAGTATCCATTATCATCTTGATCATCTTCCCAAGTCACAACAAAAGTCCCATCAGCTGCCACAGCAATATCAGGATTGCGTTGGTTGCCACTGGACTCTACATTAACTTTGATTTCATTTCCTGTTGTCTCACCAGAATTAAGAAGTCTTTGTGCAAATATTTCATAATAACCGTTTTTATCTCGATCATCCTCCCATACGACTACACATCTCCCATTATTAGCTATTCCAATAGCTGGATCTCGTTGTCTTCCAGCACTTACGGTGTTCACTTTTACTTCTGTCATTATTGCTAATGAATTTGTATTAAAAAAGCGAGCATAAATTTCATAATAACCATTTTTATTTCGATCATCTTCCCATACTGTAGCAAATCTGCCACTTTCAGAGGCATCCGTATCAACATCCCTTTGTTGTCCACTACTGATCCAATTAATCGCTAATTCTCCATTACAAATACCTATATTCTCATCAAGATTATTCTCGTTTAGATTAAATTTTCTTCCTTTTGAATAATCTAAACTTTCAGGTCTTCGAATTGAAGAATTTGCATCACAATTATTATCCACTCCATTAAATTGATATCGATAATTCATGACACTCATATAATTGGGTTTTTGATTTTTGTTTTCATCCCCACCATGTTTTAAATTTAGGTTATGACCAAGTTCATGCATAAAAGTTCCGGCAAATCGAGCCCGCGTTGGATTCAAACCTAGGGATACAATAAAATTCTGTCCAAAAATATTTCCTATTCCAGATGAGCCTGTATCAAATCTACTATTAGCTATTATGCAGTAATGAAAATGTTGCCTTCTAATCGCTGTGAAATACCGATTCCGTAAATTTTCAAAATGATCGAGGAAAGTCGTGAGCTCCAATATCCGTACTTACTGAATTCCCATCTTGATTTATAATCCTAAAATAAATAGTCCATAAATTATTTTCATCTCTATCGTCTTGATAAGTAACAGTATAATTTCCATTATCATCCATTCCGATTGTCAGGTGCTAATTGCTGATCCCTTGAATCAGTATTGATTAATTCATCTCCAGTTCTTGGATTTCCATCAGCATTAAAGGTCCTTGCATAAATTTGATAGTAGTCATTTTTGTTGCGATCGTCCTCCCAAGCAACTGTGAATCTACCACTTGAGTTAATAGCAATAGAAGAGTTCTTTTGTTGTCCTTGACTTTCTTCATTTATCTTAATTTCATTACCATTTGCTGATCCATCATTACTAAATCTTCGTGCGTAAATTTCATAATACCCATTTCCATCCCTGTCATCTTGCCAACTTACCACAAAGTTGCCCAAGTCATTAATTGATACAGAAGGATTTAATTGCTGACCATCTCCTATTTGATTTATGTGAATTTCTCCTCCAAGTACGACCCCATTATTAATTCTCTGCGCATAAATCTCATAATATCCATTACCATCTCGATCATCTTCCCAGGTAACAACAGCCACACCATCACCGTTCATACTGACCTCAATATCCTTTTGTTGACCATCACTGACCGGATTCACTTTTACTTCTCCACCAAATGCTACTCCATTGCGATCAAATCGTCGAGAAAAAATCTCATAATATCCATTTCCATCTCGATCATCTATCCAAACAGTAACCCAATTACCAAAATCATCAATCCCCACCGAAGGTCTAAGTTGTTGTCTCTGGCTAATCACATTAATTTTCCGGTCATTGGTAAGGGGATTTCCTGAGGCATTAAAAAAACGACCATAGATTTCATAATAATCATTTTGGTCTCTATCGTCCTGCCACGTAACAACAAAATCTCCATTTTCATTTATTGCAATATCAGGGAAACTTTTGTTGCCCATCGCCAACTTGATTTACCACAATTTCATCAGTGATTGGGCCGCCATTAGCATCAAATATTCTGGCATAAATCTGGTAGTAACCATTTTTGTCCTTATCATCTTGCCAGCAAATTGCTATCTGTCAAGACCATTGACATCAATTTTAGGATTAATTCGATTGCCTTCTGTTTTAAATGCTGAAATCAATTTCACTATGAAAAGGAACCGAGCCACTACGGTCTACAAATAAATTTACGCCTGTTGTACCGTTTTTATTTAAAACAGGAGCTTGAGCAAAAGCATCAATACATCTGGGATACCACCTGGTGGTAAGGTAATACCTTCCATAACATCTGCCTCTATAAAAATATCTTTTCGAAATGGATTAGCCCCCAGAGCATGAAAGTCAATTGTTCTTCCATTTATACTGTACCCATATAGCTCATATAGATCTATAATTCCGTCTCCATCACTATCAGGTAGTTTTGTGCAGATAGTTCAGGTGCGAGCACTATAAGCATCAATAAGGCGCTCATTTTAGAAGTTAAAATGTCGAAGAATATTTTGGCTAAATTTATCATAATGTCAATATTTTATGGGTAGTTTACTAGCATTCAGTTGATTTTACAATAGAAGATCTGATTAATAATCCATTTTATGGATACTTCAATAAATTCCTCGAGTGAGAATAGCTGAATTGAAACACCATGACTATTGTCATGATTAATATGTTTTTTCTCACATCAATATACGAAGTAACTTACTCATCAACAAGGATTCTTAGCTATTACATAATCGGTGGTTGTGGGTGCTTTCCTAGCTTTAGGAAAGCTAGAGGGGACAATAATGTTGGCACATGCAAACCTGTTGTTATAACAGCTGTTTGCAGAAATTTCATAAAAGTAAAATGATTAAACATAAACTCTTTGATTTCC
>CBDBUX010000003.1:0-63912 GCA_965212205.1 Flavobacteriaceae bacterium | reverse complement strand
CCCAAGGATTCGGATCGCAAGCCCGGGACCTGGAAAAGGATGCCTGCCAAGCCTTTCTTCGGCCACTCCAAGGCTAGACCCTACTCTCCTTACCTCATCTTTAAACAACATCTGTAAGGGTTCTACAATTTTAAGTTTCATATAATCTGGCAATCCGCCAACATTATGATGGCTCTTAATCGTCGCCGATGGTCCGCCTGAAGCGGAAACAGATTCGATACGGTCTGGGTAAATTGTGCCCTGGGCAAGCCATTTAACATCCTGTACCTTGTGCGCCTCGTCGTCGAACACATCGATAAATATTCCCCCGATTATCTTTCGCTTCTTCTCGGGGTCATCTTCCCCAGCCAATGCATTCAAAAAACGTGCCGAAGCATCTACGCCCCTAACATTCAACCCCATATGTTGATACTGGTCTAATACTTCATCGAATTCATTCTTCCGCAACAGTCCATTATTGACAAATATACAGTGAAGGTTACTACCGATGGCCTTGTGGAGTAATACCGCTGCTACAGTAGAATCTACACCACCCGACAGACCCAGGATCACTTTATCATTACCCAGTTTGTCTTCGAGTTCCTGGACGGTGGTATCTACAAAAGCATCAGGGGTCCAGGTTTGTTGCAAGCCTGAAATATGTACGAGAAAATTCTCTAACAACTTAGCTCCCTGGATCGTATGAAAAACCTCGGGATGGAATTGGATCCCGTAGGTGATCTCACCACTTAGCCTGTAGGCCGCAATAGGTACATCGGTAGTACTGGCAAGACGAACGGCATCTTCGGGTAATGATTTAATGGTATCGCTATGACTCATCCAGACCTGAGATCCATCTGCTATCTCATAAAAGAAAGGGTCTTCTGCCGTGATGGCTGTTAATTTAGCCCTACCGTATTCCCGGGTATCTGATGGCGCAACACTTCCCCCAAAAAAATGGGCCAGATACTGGGCCCCGTAACAGATGCCCAATAATGGGATTTTACCTTTTATTGCCGACAGATCGGGTTGTGGTGCATCTTCAGCTCTAACCGAATATGGGGAGCCAGAGAGTATTACAGCACCGTATTCTCCTAGGTTTTTAGGAATTTTATTATAAGGCTTGATTTCGCAGTAAATATTCAGTTCCCTAACCCGCCTTGCGATGAGCTGAGTGTACTGAGATCCGAAGTCTAGAATGAGGACGTTATTTTGCATGGGCAAAAATAGCAATTCAGTCGATTATCAAAACTTTCTTTTCGGTATATTTATTACATCTTTATTAACGTGTACACATGAAACATATCAGCGCGATTATTTTCGGCCTTTCTATCATTCTGGCTTCCGTTTTTTTGGGAAATGCCTATGTTAAAAGAGCCAACCCACCTCAGGTCATCTCCGTAACCGGACTGGGTACTCAAAACTTCACTTCGGATCTTATTGTATGGGAGGGAACCTTTGTCACCTTTAATTCGGATCTCCAGTCGGCATTTGAAAAACTGAATAAAGATAAAGAAGTAGTTGATCAATATCTGAAATCTAAAGGTGTTTCGGCCAGCTCGATCATTTTCAATTCGGTCCAGACTATGGAGCAGCGCGACAATAAATATGAAGATGGAAATTATGTGGGGAGTATTTTTAGGGGGTATGAACTCTCCCAAAGTGTACAGATCGAATCTACCGATGTGGCTCAGATCGAACAGGTAGCCCGCGAAATCACCGAATTGCTCAATAAAGGGGTACAATTCACCTCCTCCCCGCCCCGATATTACTATACTAAAATGGCCGATCTCAAAATTGAAATGATATCGAAGGCAACCGAAGATGCCCGCATCAGAGCAGAGAAAATAGCAGAAAACTCAGGTGGTAGTCTCGGGGAGCTTATCTCGGCCAAAATGGGTGTTTTCCAGATTACGGGCCAGAATTCGGACGAAGCCTATAGCTGGGGAGGGGCCTATAATACCAGCGCCAAAAAGAAAACAGCTTCGATTACGATGCGGTTAGAGTATAAGGCTAATTAATTTTCTCATCCGAAATTCCCTATATTTATTGGAAAAATACGCTGTGTCTGTACTTCGCTCATCGTTGTTCCTGATTCTGATCTTGACTCTAGTTCCCGTACACAGT
This sequence comes from Flavobacteriaceae bacterium, assembly GCA_965212205.1. Classification (GTDB taxonomy): domain Bacteria; phylum Bacteroidota; class Bacteroidia; order Flavobacteriales; family Flavobacteriaceae; genus JAHEJJ01. The sequence continues at coordinate 61,806 of CBDBUX010000003.1, read as the reverse complement.
CAACAAGTTGAAGATCATAAGGATCTAATCGTTCATTTTAACGAACTGTCTGAAAGTGTTGAGAAAGCCCGATTGGCAGACTCACTTTTTATACTCTTTAGAGGAGAGGACCTGCCAAAGGCCATTAATTATTTGCGGGAAGGTCTGGAGATAGCACGAAGTATTGATTATAAAGAAGGTGAGGCACTCGCCCTATTAAATCTGGGCAAATTCCACGGCAGGCAACGTCAGTTAGATTCTATTCGATTTTATTTTGAAAAAGCTACCATACTATATAAAGAATTGGATAAGCCCGAAATATTATTCGATGCCCTCCACAGATGGGTTCGGCTGGAAAACCTGGAGGGGCAATTTCAAAACGCATTGGAGCTTTCACAAGAATCAATGGATCTTGCAAATGAAGAGAATAATGGTTTAATGCTCAGTGATGCGCTACAAAGACGGGCGACGATATATTTAGATAAGGGAGAATATAAGCTGGCTATCGAGGAATTGGTAAAGGCTTCAAGAATACTAGACACCCTTCAACCTCCACAATTGGTTAAAAAGGCAATTGTAGATGTTGGGATAGGACGTACCGAATTGTTGCTGGGTAATTACAATGGTGCTTTAGAAATGCTCGGGCAGGGACTCAAGGTGTTTATCGCCCAAAATGAAGACATGTGGCAGGCTATTGCCTATATGGAAATAGCTGCTGTTTATTATGATGAAAAAAAATGGGCGCTTTCTCTTAAAAATTATGATGCTGCACTTGAGATTAGTCGTAAAAACGACAGAGATGATTTCATCGCGGCAATACTCGGAAATATGGGTGGTGTTCATATAGAACAAGAAGAATATGACAAGGCTCTTTCATACTTATTTGAGGGCAATCGAATTGCTGAAAAGCATGGTTCCATCACTAATCAGGTCATATCACTGAATGATATCGCCAGTGCCTATTATGGAAAAAAAGACTTCAGCAATGCGGCTGATTACTATACCAGGGCCATAATTCTGGCAGATTCTATAGAGTCACTCGATGTATTGTCGGATGCTTATTTAGAGAGAGCCAGAGTCTATGAAGCAATGAAGGAGTACAAAAAGGCTCTGGAAGATCAGAAAAACTTTCAAATAACTCACGATTCGGTTTATAATATTGCCAAATCTGAACAAATTGAAGCACTAAAAACCCAGTACGAAACCGAAAAAAAAGAACAGCAAATCGCACTTCAGGAGAATGAGATTGCCTTGCTTGAGGAAAAACAAAGGGCTTCGACCTTACAAAACATCCTACTGGTGCTGGGTATACTTGCCCTTGGTGCCGTCTTTGGCTTAACTTATTATGGTCTAAGGCAAAGGATGAAACGCAATCGGGCGGTTCGCGAAAAACTGGATGCAGAGTTGGCATTCAAAAAAAAGGAACTCACTACCCATGCCTTACACCTGGCCAAAAAGAATGAAGTTCTGGAATCGATCAAACAACGGGCGAACGAGCTCAAACTATCGGAGTCTCCTAATGGATACAAAGAGCTTATAAGCACTATCAACTTCGACCAACAAGACGACAAAAACTGGGAAAATTTTACACAATACTTCGAGCAGGTACATAAAGATTTCAGCAAAACCGTAAAAACCCGCTATCCCGAAATTACCAAAAACGAACTCCGGCTAATGGCACTGCTCAAAATGAATCTCTCCTCGAAAGAGATCGCCACCATCCTGAATATTTCTTCCGAAGGGATAAAAAAAGCCAGGTACAGACTGCGTAAAAAGCTAGATATTAGTTCGGAGGAGTCTCTCCAGGAAATGGTCTTAAGCCTTTAAATAAAGGGGATTTATAAATTTGTCCACCTTTTGTCCTCCTATTAATTCAGGGGTGTCCACCCTTTGTCCACCTTCATTTTTTTCCAACCTAAAGACAACACTCTAGGTTTGTTCTGTCATCAATTGACAACTACCGTTTTGTGGTCTTGTCCGGTTTAGGGAAGACTGCAGACTTCACGCCGGACAGGTCACACAAAACAGTAGCAAGTTCAACCACAAAACAATAATATCATGAAAACAACAGAAAGATTTTTTAAGTATTTATTAATCCTTTCACTGGCCTTAACCGTACTGGCCTGCAGTAAAGATGATTCCACAGGCGGTGAAGACCCCGAAGGAACTGAAGAAGAACTACCACCTCCAACCAGTTTTGCTGAAGCCATTGCAAGAGGGGATGATTTTGATTCCTTTCCTGATTCCAGAACCTTGGATCTGAAAAGCGAAGCTCCGTCGGAGAATGAAGATTATGAAGACGAAGACGAGAATGGCGACCTGATCGAGAAACGGTTCATCTGTACGCGAAAAACCTATAGTGTACTCGACGGCAATGGGAACTTCCCATTATTCGATACCGCTTCCGATGTGATCTATCCGGGGAGTCTGTTACAAGGTAAAACGCTTTCCAATGCCACACCTTCACCGATTGTGGTAAAACGTGCCAGCGGTACAATATCCTATAACCTAAATAACGGGAATCTGAACTCGAGCTTTACCACGGAAGGTCCGGTCACAAAAAGCAGCATACAGAATGGCATGAATACAATCATCGCTAATTCGGGAGAGGTAGTTCCTGCGAATTTCCAGCTCGATATCATTCAGTTGGAATCTGAAAACCAGCTGGCTGTAGAGCTAGGGATCGATGTAGAGACCTGGACCACCCAGGTGAGCACAGATATGTCGTTTAGTTCCGAGAAAAGCTTTAACCGTACCCTGGTTAAACTCAATCAGTCGTACTACACCATGAGCTTTGATCTGCCCACCAGTCTTGAAGAGATCTTCGACGAGAGTGTAACTCCTGAAGATCTCGGAGTATACATTCAGAAAGACAATCCTGCCACTTTTATATCATCGGTTACCTATGGAAGGATTTTTTATATGCTGATTGAATCGACCTCTAGTCGTGAGGAAATGTCTGCCAAACTGAACGTGGCTTATGGTGCTTTCAGCAACAAGGTGAAAGGCGAATTAGGGGTCAATGCCATGCAGGAACTCAAAGATCTGAAAATTAAAGTGATCGCCTATGGAGGAGATGCTGCAGGAACATTCAAACTCACCGGAGAGACCAATATCAGCGATATAGCCGATAAACTTGCGGAGAGTACCGATGTTAGGGCCGGTTTACCGTTGTCCTATGTAGTGAGAAGCGTAAAAAGACCCGACCAGATTGTAGGGACCAAGATCTCCACAGAGTATGATGTTGTTGAATGTGAGTTAAAAGGTGTATTACCTCCTGGTCTGTACAACGACCTTGTGGATCTCTTCGAAGACGGTATAGGAGCGATGGCCAACCTTTCTGCAAGTGATGTAATCGTCTTTAACAAAGCCGGAGATAAGTACGCATGGTTTAATGCAAACACCCCGGGGATTCTAAGTGATGGCGCCCGCCGTATATTCAACATAGACGACCCTGATGCACCCCTTGGAGCACTAGCCTTGGAAAATGTAGGCGCAGCGATCCAATTTGCCGACGCCCTCGCATCAAGACTCTATATATTTAGTGGCGATGGATTTAAAGTACAGATCTTGCCGATTGGTGCTTATCCTCCCAATACGCTACCTGTAACACCAATTGGTAATGCGGGTGGGGTACAGCTGGTCAATGAAATATTCGGAGATAGCGGAAATTTCTTCCTCGGGAGCCAGGGCATTGGGGCAGGCGTTAGGATTGGTGCAACAGCTATGGCCTATTTTGGGCACGACGGCGACGGCTATCAAATCTACGACTCAAACGGTAGCGGCAGCTGGTCCGGGACAGTATATCCATCCGATAAATGGTTTGTAAGTCAGCCTCACGATGGACCAGATCTCTTTGAAAAGGTTGGTGCGGCCACTTACTTTACCATTGGCGGAAGCAGCGGACGATATCTTTTTGTTAATGAAGAAGGAAGTGAAATTCAGGAATGGTTCTCTTTTGCCTCTGAAAACGATCGATTTGAAGGCCCCTGGGTTATCAACTAGTTTTGTTTTAAGTTTGTTCAAAGAAAAAGCCCTGTAGTGCGATACTACAGGGCTTTTCTAATCAAAAACCAACCTAAACACATGAACTTATTATGACACTTAAATTTTTTGCTTTTTCATAGCAATTTATATCTATAACAATCCAGTATTAAAATACCCTACCTCATTTTTAAAATTTTTATCTTTACACTATATATACTTCCGCCAAATGACCGATAAATACTTTGATGAACTCATTTCCGAATTACAAAAAGGAAGTTTGGAAAAAGACCACCCTTTCCGATATTTTACCATGGCTACCGTAGGTGTAGACGGTATGGTTCGGCAAAGAACTCTTGTGCTTAGGAATGTTGGAGCAGATATGCTTTTAACCTTTTTTACCGATTACCGGTCGAAAAAGATTATGCATATACATGAAAACAACCGTGTAAGTCTTCTTTTTTATCATCCGGGAGAGCTTTTACAGCTTAGAATAGATGGTCTGGCAGAGATCGACAGAGATGAAGATGCCATCAGATCGTACTGGAAGAGTGTAAAGGAGGCACAGCGCAAAGCTTATACCACTGCTTCTGCCCCTGGCAGCGAGTTGGAAGATCCAGACTCCCTGGAATTCCTCAATGAGAACAACTATTTCTGTGCGGTCAATATCACACCCTTCAAAATAGAGTATCTCAAATTAAAAGATCCGAACCATATCAGGGTAAATTATTCCAAATCTGGTGGTAGCTGGGATGGCAGTTATCTCGTACCCTAGTACTATTTCATCGAATCCAGGATGACCGTAATATCTTCTTCGGTAGTATCGGGGTTGATAAAACAAAAACGTACCACAGTCTCATACTCGCCCTTCTGCTTCCATCGTGTTGGAGTTACCAGTGCCAGGCCTTCCCGATGATTTTTGTAGGTCCAGGACTTATAATCTTCCTCATTCCAGCCTTTCCGTCTGAAAAGTACAATCGATAGACTTGGCGGTCTCACCAATTCGAGTTCCGGCCGTTGACTAATTATCTTTCCCGCCAAAAGAGCCAGAGTTATCCCCCGTTCTACAGCCCATTTATATTTATCAGTACCATGGGTTGCCAAAGAAAACCATAAGGGTAGTCCCCGCAATCGTCGTGTTAGCTGTATTTGATAGTCGGCCGGATTAAATCCATGCGCACCAGGATCTTTGATAATCTCCAGATAGGATCCCTCCTGTTCGTGTGCTTCTTTCGCCAAAGCCGGATCCCGGTAGAGCACAGTACCACAGTCGTATGGCGAGAACAACCATTTATGCGGATCTATGGTAATACTATCCGCTTTTTCAATACCATTGAACATTTCACGTACCGAATCGGCTACCAACGCGCCTCCTCCGTAGGCTGCATCAACGTGGAACCATAGTGTTTCCTGCCTGCAAATATCCGCGATCCCATTTAAATCATCTACGATTCCGGCATTGGTAGTACCCCCGGTAGCCACCACCGCAAATACCCGCTCGCGTTGTTCCCGATCCAGCGATTTGATCTTCTGCATCAACAATTCTGATGTCATAAGATCTTCTGTATCAACCAATATTAGGTCCACATCGATCACTTTGGCCATGGCTTTGATCGAAGAATGGGCCCCGCTCGATGTTATGATGATCCCTTTCTGATCATCGCGTCCTTTGATCTTTCGCCAATGTTCCCGCGCGGTGACCATAGCCGATAGGTTAGCAGCAGTACCCCCACTGGTAAAAACTCCAAAAGCGCCGGCGGGCATGCCGGTGAGGGAAATCAACCATTTTATCGCCACGTTCTCGCAGAAGATGCCACCCGCACCTTCCATCCAATAGGCTCCGTGTATACTGGCCGCAGAAGTCACCAGGTCGAATAATATAGCAGCACGTGTGGGCGCGGCCGGCACAAAAGCAAGGTGCCTGGGATGATCAATCGGGACCGTCGCCTTAACCAAAATATCACGAAATATGCGAAACGCTTTCTCACCACCAATACCTTCACCCGTTACTGTTTCACCTACCAGCGCCTTTAATTCTTCTTCCTTCTTTGGCGCCCCCAAAGGAGGTCGTGTATTGGTGATCCGGCTAACGGCATATTTCATGACATCGAGTGTCATTTCTACCGTGTCTATGTCTATATTATGCATCTGGTTGGTTGTTTTTCTCTCTTTCCGTAGTCGGTTTATCGACGTATAACTGTGAATTCGTGCTTTAAAGGTTGTAGTGCCTCGAACAGCATCGGAATCAGTTCCCGACCATATTCAAGATATAATTCAGAAAAATTAAGCGCTCTTTCCTGTAAGGACTGATTAGGAAACATTTCATTCTGAAGATCGGCCATTCGGATAACCTGATCCCTAAGTTGACGTTTTTGAGCTTTAAGCAGTCGTTTTTCTAAACGCTCAAGGCCTTTTATTTGTTTCGCCTCCTGTGCCCTGACCGCCCCCGAAAACGATTTGTCGGTTTGTTCGGCGAGCCGGTGAAGATCCACAAACTGTTGTCGAAGATGTTCCTTTTGAGGTGAAAAATCGATATTTATATTCGAGATCTCCCTTATTTTTTTATTGATAAAGCTACTTTGTTTTAAAAAGATGTCTTCCAGACTCAGATCTAATTTCTCCAATTTACCATATTGCTTATCGGTGATCATAAGGCCCGAATTCCTCAACAATAAAATGGGAAAAGGAATCTGACAGGTATCAAAAGATCTTTTGAGCTCCAGCCAATAGGCAATTTCACCACCACCGCCAATATAGCAGAGATTTGGCAGTATAATCTCCTGGTATAATGGCCTGCTGATCACATTGGGGGAGAATCGTTCGGGATGGGTCTCAAGTTCATCCAACAATTCGGATTTGCTGAATCGGATCTCAGTATTGTTTATCGCAAAACCCGCTCCGGAACTTACGATACGTTCTCTCAACCCGTCTTTTAAATAAAAATAATTGATCTCTCTGGGGTTCACCTGAACATGGAAATTCTCTTCGGCATCTTCCCATTCCTTCAGAGTAGCGTTCACCGATTTGAAGGCGGTGTTCTCAAACAGGTCTTTTTGTATGTAGGGCGACAATAGTTCCTTTAGTTCAGGGTCGTCTCCGTCTATGACCACCAGCCCATATTCGCCAAATAGCTCATTGGCCAGATGTCTTGTGGCATCGGTAAGAGTATTATGTTCGAGATACGCCCTTTTAAACAAGCCCAATATTTCCTCAGCATGTTTATTATTCTCCAAAACTCCTTCAAATGCCTTGTATACCCCATCCAATCCCTCGGTATCGAGTCGTCCGACAGCACCGGAGGAATTTCGATTCCAACTTATTTTCTGGCCCCGAAAATTGAAATGATTAATTTCATCAAAATCATGGTCTTCACTGGCCATCCAATAGATAGGGACAAACTGATACTCGGGATAGGATTCTTTTAATTTCCGGCAAAGATTAATGGTACTGACAATCTTAAAAAGAAAATATAAGGGGCCTGTAAAGAGGTTCAACTGGTGGCCGGTGACAACCGTAAAAGTATCCGGCTTCTTGAGTTTCTGAATATTTGCTTTGGTGAATTTGGAGGTTGAGACATTTTCGTACTGCGCGCTTAACGCCTTATGAAGTACATTTCGGTACCCCTCGGGATAATTCTCCTTTTTTTCCTCGATTTGAGCTCCGAAAGATTCTATTTTCGGGAAACGATGATAGAATGGACGAAGATGTTCACTTTCATCCAGATAATCGTTGATCAGGTTGGTAAAATAACCGGTTTTTCGATAGGATATACACTCGACCTCCATAGAGCGGATCATATTCGATCAAATATAGGATTACTTCTGCGATCTCTTCACAAAAATACGTTAAGATGTTTTCAATTGATCACTTTGGTCTAAACCAGATCTGGTGGTATGCTACTGGCCCATGACAAACGTATACTCAACGAACTTATCCCTGGAAATTAGTTATATTGGTTAGATTTGAATTTACGCCAAAAACAGGGAAACAATGCGATTATTTATTACGGTATTTCTTCTGATTACAACTTTGACCGCCGTATGCCAGAATCTTAAATCTCCTGCGGAATACCTTGGTTATGAATTGGGCTCCAAATTCACCCCACATCACCGGGTGGTAGATTACTGTGAACATGTAGCGGAGAATGCCAATGAATTTGTTAGCCTGAAGTACTATGGCAAGACCTATGAAGGCCGGCCACTTTTATTGCTCTATATTTCTTCGACTGAAAACCTGCACTCGCTAGAAAATATTCGCGAGACACACCTCAAAAGCACCGATGGTGGTGCCGGATCCGAAAAGGCAATTGTCTGGTTAAGTTACAATGTCCACGGCAACGAAAGCTCGAGTACAGAGGCTGCGATGCAGACGCTTTATGAATTGCTCACATCCCGCCAGGAATATCTGGAGAATACCGTTGTTATTCTGGATCCTTGTATCAACCCAGATGGTCGTGAGCGATATGTTAACTGGTATAAACAGGTTAAGAACACCCCTCATCAACTCGAGCCCCTTAGCCGTGAACATAACGAAGGCTGGCATAGCGGCCGAAGTAATCATTATATGTTCGACCTCAACCGGGATTGGGCATGGCTAACACAAAAAGAAAGTCTGCAAAGAATAGTGGAATACAACCGATGGCTACCTCACATACATGTGGATTTTCACGAACAAGGTGTGGATTATCCATACTTTTTTGCCCCGGCTGCAGAACCTTTCCATGAGGTGATCACTGACTTTCAGCGCGAATTTCAGACAATTATCGGCAAAAACCACGCTAAATATTTTGATGCCGAAGGTTGGTTGTATTTCACCCGAGAGCGCTTCGACCTGTTTTACCCAAGCTACGGGGATACCTATCCAACATATAATGGCGCCATAGGTATGACCTATGAGCAAGGAGGTGGTGGCAAAGCGGGCCTGGCGGTCATTACCAGCAATGCAGACACACTCACCTTAAAAGATCGTATCGATCATCATCTCACTACTGGATTGTCAACCATAGAAGTTGCTTCCAAGCATTACGAAAGGCTAAATCGGGAATTTGTCCGCTTTTTTAGTTCCCATCGATTTAGATACAAGTCTTACCTTTTAAAAGGTGGAGAGGATCAATTGAGAAAACTTTCTTCGTGGCTAGATAAGCACGGAATCAATTACGGCAGGGGAACAGGGGCCACGGTTAAAGGATACCGCTACCATACACAGCAGACCGAATCTTTCAAGAGCGACGGCCAAACCCTGATCATTAATACAGATCAGCCCAAGGGAACCCTTGTTAAAGTATTGTTCGAGCCCAATGCCAAACTTACCGATTCCCTGACCTATGATATTACCGCCTGGTCCTTGCCTTATGCACATGGACTAGATGCCCTGGCCTGCGAAACAAAAGTAGATAGCAGAAACCCTGTTTTGGAGCAGTCCGAAGTTCCCGAAATTAGCCCGGATGCTTATGCTTTTTTCACCGATTGGAACAGTATTGAGGATGCCCGTTTTTTGACCGCATTGCTCCGGGCAGGAATCAGGGTACGCCATAGCCGGGAAGCTTTTAACAGTGATAATAAAGCATATCAAAAGGGCAGCCTGATCATCACCAGAAAGGATAATGAGAACCAGAGCAACTTTATAGATATCCTGAAAGAGGTATCGAAGAAATATCATAAAAAACTCTATCCCACTCAGACCGGTTGGGTAGACAATGGAAAAGATCTGGGATCGGGTCATATAAGGATGATAAACAAACCCAGGGTGGCGATGTTGTCGGGCAATCCTGCATCTACCTCTAATTTTGGAGAGATCTGGTACTTCTTTGAACAAGAATTGAAATATCCCCTGACCATTCTGAAATCTGACCGGTTGGAATCTACCCCTTTAGCAGATTTTGATATCGTTATCCTGCCACATGGAAATGGTTATAAGGAATTCATATCAGAACAACACCTTAACAAATTAAAGAAATGGGTTCAGGAAGGGGGGCAACTGATCCTGGTTGGCGGAGCTATTAAAGGTGTAGCCGGTAAGGAAGGTTTTAAAATAAAAGCCCGCGAGTTCAAAAAAGACAGTACTCATTCCCAATTGAATCCTTACCAGCAAACAGCACGGGATCGCTTAAAAGAGGCTGTTAAGGGGGCGATATTCAAGACATGGGTAGATCCTACGCATCCCCTGGCATTTGGATATGAAAACCAATATTACACCTTAAAGAGACGCAACGGCAGTTACGATTTGCTTAAAACCGGTAACGTTGTGGCGATCAGGGAAAGAACAACACCCGTTGCAGGATTTTCCGGAAGTGAAACACCAGAACGACTCGTTAACAGTCTGGTATTTGGGGTGGAAGATCTTGGTAAAGGTCGCGTTGTTTACTTTGTAGACAATCCGCTTTTCAGAGGGTTCTGGGAAAACGGAAAGCTATTTTTCGCCAATGCCCTATTTATGCTGAATTGAGCTTTGTCTTCTCAGTAGAGAAAAAAGGCCACTGTTATAACGCCAGCGGCTGCCATGGGAACCACGAAGAGCATGTAGAGAAAGGATATTATACCCGATTTAAAGAAAGCTCCAATCCAGCCACTGCGGTAGAAATTTCGAAGTGCAATCATCAGATAGAGCATCACCGACATCAGAATCAGGAATTCAAGTGGCCCGGGAAGATCAATCAAAAGGTTTACCAGTAAAAGAACGCAAAAAGTGGTAAACAAAAAGGTGAAATAGTAGAATGAGAATACCATATGGTGGGCAAAACTACCCCGCTTCCAATAGAATAACTTTAATAGGAGCGCAAATAAGGGAAGCATTATGAACATGGCTATCGGAATAGTATCATACAAGGTCTGGAGCAATCCTCCGCCACGTTGCTCATAAAGTTTTAAGAGCTGCGAATAAAGCCTTTTATTAAATGCACCGGCATCTTCTTTAAGGCCCATGGCCTTAAGTTTTTCGTTTACGGGTGCCCCTGCTCCGATCAATGAATCGAGCTTTTCCTTAGAGAAACCAAAGGATAGATTTTGATCAGGACTTGCCACAATAATCGAATCTAGCCTCTCCATCTCCTCATCGCTAAATCGGGTATATTTCTGATTATCCTTCAGTGCCTTACGCGCTTGTTCGATGCCCAGAGAGTCTTTGACAGAGGGTATAGAATCCAGATTGATCTCCGTTTCGAAACCTTTTTCGAGGGCCTTGTTCACCTCTTTATCAGCTTTGCGAACACTAAAGGAGAAAATAAAAAAGAAAAGTACAGAGATAAATAGGTAAAACTGTGCCGGATGAAGATATTGAAGCCTTTTCCCATCCACAAATCGCCTGGCCAGAATGCCCGGTTTCAGCATTAATGGAATAAAACTCCTGAAAAACCTGGCATCGATCGAAAAATAGTTTTCAATAGTATTGCTAAAGAGCACACCAAAAGTGAGATTATCTGTTGCCTCCTGCCCGCAATACGGGCAGTAATCAAAGGAGGAGTCGAATGATTTCTCACAGTTTTTACAGAGGTCCTTTTCTGGCATAGTTGGTCTTTAGGCTAAAATTACAAAAGTTATCAGAATACCGACCTTCGACCGCGATGCAGTTGTTTATATTTTTTTTTAAATATTTGTAACATTTTCAGGCCAAAATATACTAACGGGCTGTATCCTTAACACTAAAAAAGAAATCCTATGAATGCAATCAAAACATTTTTTTCTGTATTACTACTGATCGTAGCCATTCCGACCCAGGCGCAGACGGTAGATGAGATCCTCTCGAATTACTATGAAAATATTGGTGGTCTGGAAAATCTGAAAAACCTGCAGGGCATTAAAATGAAAGCCAAGGTAACTCAGCAAGGCATGGAGATCCCGCTTGAAATAACCCAGTTGAAAGACGGGCGTCAAATGACGGTAATCAGCTTCCAGGGACAGGAGATCAAGCAGGGCGTATACGATGGTGAAGTACTATGGAGCACAAACTTCATGACGATGAAAGCAGAGAAAAGCGATGCCGAAACAACCGAAAATTTTAAACTCAATACCAATGACTTCCCCGATTCATTCGTAGACTACAAAGACAAGGGATATACCGCCGAACTCCTTGGCAAGGAAACCATAGACGGTACGGAAACCTTTAAGATCAAGTTGATTAAAGAGCCGGTTACAGTGGATGGGAATCAGGAGGAAGATATCAGTTTTTACTTTTTTGAAACCGAGAATTTTGTCCCGATCGCGATGCAATCCGAAGTAAAGACCGGCCAGATGAAAGGAATGACGCAAGAAGTCACAATGAGTGACTATCAGGAAGTTGATGGACTCTATTTTCCATTTTCCATGACGCAGGGGGTAAAAGACGGACAGTCTCAGCCCATAATTATCGAAAGCATCGAACTAAACCCCGAGGTTGTCGATGAAGCCTTTGCATTTCCCGAAGAAATGGCATCAGAGGAAACAAAAGAATAATCATTTAATCCTTTAGGGCCTTTAGCGATAAAGGCCTTTTTTAGCTCAATTCAGAACCATATGAAAAAATTTGGTATATCCACGGCCATTGTCGGGTTACTACTACCCCTTGCCCTGATGGCACAGCAAAATGAAACTATTGATGTCGGAGATTACTTCGGCGACATGAAAGCCAGGCACATTGGGCCAGCTCTAATGAGTGGGCGTATTAACGATCTCACGGTTCATCCATCTAATAGCAGGATAATATATGCCGGTGCTGCAGGTGGTGGTGTCTGGAAATCAACAGACGCTGGCGCCACCTTTAATCCCATCTTTGAAGACTACTGTCAGTCTATTGGCAGCATTGCACTCGATCCCAATGATCCGGATAATACCATTTATGTGGGTACAGGAGAAACCTGGCCTCGTAACAGCGTTTCGGTAGGAGATGGTCTGTTTAAGTCTGTAGATGGAGGAGCCAGTTGGAACAAGATCGGATTTGATAACTCTGAGCGAATCTCTAATGTTATTGTAAATCCACAGAATTCAGATGAAATCTATGTCGGCGTATTAGGAGCCCTGTGGAGCGACAGCGATGAACGCGGCATATATAAATCCTCTGACGGTGGTACCACCTGGGAGAAACTACTCTATATCGATGCCAAGACAGGCTGTGCCGATCTGGCCATGGACCCTGGAAATCCTCTGGTATTATATGCATCGATGTGGGAATTCAGACGTACTGCCTGGTCGTTCGAATCGGGTGGAGAAAACAGTGCACTATACAAGTCTTCCGACGGAGGAAAGACCTGGAATAAAATTCACAACGGTTTCCCAGAGGGATCTTTAGGACGACTCGCAATAGCGGTTGCCCCTTCCAATACCAATGTATTATATACCGTGATAGAAGCCGAAGAGGACGAGCGAAAAGGACTCTATCGCAGCGATAATGCCGGAGAGTCTTGGGAACAGCTTAACAATGACTTTGGGATCACCGTTCGTCCTTTCTACTTTTCAAGGATTAATGTTGACCCTCGGGACGAAAACGTAGTGGTAAAAGCAGGCCTATTTGGTTCCATATCCCGTGATGGAGGTAAAACCTTTAAAAACCTCGGAAGGATGCATCCCGATATCCATGACATTGTTTTTGGCATCAAGGACTCAGACGTTATGTATGTGGGGACAGATGGCGGGGTATACCGCAGTCATGATGGGGGTACCACGCTAGACTTTGTCGACGATCTTCCATTGTCGCAATTCTATCATGTTAGTGTGGATGATGCCGAACCATATAATGTCTATGGCGGGCTTCAGGACAACGGATCATGGTATGGTCCTTCTTCTTCACCAGGTGGAGTAGAAGCTCGAGATTGGCATTCTGCAGGGCAAGGTGATGGTTTTAGGGTATTGAAACACCCCACCAAACCGGTTGTATATTCAGAAATGCAGGGAGCAGAGAATGTATGGCGTATAGATACCGAGAGGAATCTTGTAAAAACCATTCAACCTCAACCCTCGGAAGGCATTGAAAAACTTCGATTTAACTGGAACGCACCAATGGCCACCAGCACACACAATGCTGATCGCTTTTACATGGGTAGCCAGTATTTGCATAAATCTGAGGATATGGGCGATAGTTGGGAGATCATCTCTCCAGACCTGACCACCAATGATCCTGCTAAACAAAATCAGATAGATTCAGGCGGACTGTCGAAGGATAATTCCGGAGCGGAAAACCATACCACCATATTCACCATTATGGAATCTGCACTCGATGAAAATATCATTTGGGTAGGCACAGACGACGGAAATGTCCAGGTTACAAAAGATGGTGGTAAAAAATGGACCAATACGGTTCAAAATATCCAGGGCTTACCTGCCAATACATGGTGTTATCATATCGAGGCCAGTTCACATGACAAGGGAACCGCTTATGCTGTTTTTGATGGTCATACTTCAGGAGACCAGAATACATATGTGTATAAGACTACAGATTTCGGAGCCAGCTGGGCAAATATTGCCACCGATGAGATCCATGGATTTGCCAGGAGTATCCAGGAAGATTTTGTGAATCCGGATCTGCTGTTCCTCGGTACTGAGTTCGGGCTTTATATCACTTCCAATGGTGGAAACCAATGGAGCAAGTTTACTAAAAACATGCCGGCGGTCGCCATTCACCATCTGGAAATGCAGAAAGCTACAAGTGACCTGGTAATGGGGACTCATGGCCGTGGAGTGATTATCATTGACGATCTTTCACCCTTGCGCATGATCGATCAGGAGATGCTGGGTAAGAAGGTTCATTTTTTCGCCAATACACCAACCGTAATCAACGAAGAGACCAATTTTACAGGTGGTTTTGGTAATCAGACAGAGTTTGTCGGACGTAACAAAACCAAAGATCTCCAGCTGAAATATTTCTTAAACAAACGACATACTTTTGGAAAAATGACTTTGGAAATTCATACTATGAATGGACAAAAAGTTGCTGAATTAAGTCCGGGTAAAGCCAAGGGGATCAATATTGTGAACTGGAACTTTAAACGGAAGCAACCCAAAGTAGCCAAGGGGAAAACATTAACTTTTGGCGGATTTACTTCACCAACTGTCCCTGCAGGCCGATACAAGGCAATTATGACGAAAGGAAAGGAAACCTATGAGCACGAATTCGAATTGGTTTACGACAGGGCATCCCCTGTCTCTGCAGAAGATCGTATCCTCAAAAACAATACAACGGATCAGTTGTACAATATGACACAAGAACTTGCATATTTTGTTTATGAAGTAGATGAATTTATCGCTAAGGCCGAAGCCGAAGGGAATACCAAATTACTCGGGAAGTTAAACGAGTTGAGAGAAAGCCTGGTGATCACCACCGGAGATAATTATGTGGGTGCGGCAGATCCCCAGCTGAGGGAGAAAATGGCCAAGCTCTATGGTAAAGTAGCCGGTAGCTATGACAAACCTTCCGCGGCAGATATGGAAAATCTAAGAATTATCAACGCCCGCTATGAAAAGGCCAAGTCAGATTTTGGTAAACTCAAAAAGAAAATTCGGGAAGCCGAATCCATGACACTAAAATCCTACGAGGAATTTCTTGAAGGAAAATAATCAAAAGGCCACTTGTTAAGTGGCCTTTTTGTTTCAACTTTTATCCATTTCTACCTCCCCCGTAGCTCGTAATTTCGTATTTTATAGGAAGATCCCGAGAACGATAACAGATCTGGGGGTTTATAACGGGTATAGGAGCGCGCAAATGGATAGAACGATTAGCATACCCCTTATTGTAAGTCTGTTGGCTATAGGTGTTTTTGGCTGGGTTGGTTATATCATCAGCACGGTCTGGCTATTTATTCCCGCGATCATAATAGCCTTTTTGATCTATCTCAGGAAAGCATACCGGAAAATGCCATCGCCCGATCGAATACTCCCTTTGTATTTACTGGCCCTCAGCATTCAAATGTTACATTTTACAGAAGAATATCTGACTTCACTGGTGACAGCACTACCCGGCCTGTTTGGCCAGGATCCTTACCCTGAAGACTATTGGCTGGTTTTTAATATGTCTGCTTATTCCTTCTTTTTATTGGGAGGAATAGTCCTGTACAAGAGGATCAAGGAACTGGCGATTATTCCATTGTTCTTCATCTTAGTAGGTGTTGTTTTCAACTCCATAGCCCATATAGGCCTGGCGTTCTACACAAATGCCTATTTTCCCGGATTGTATACTGCTTTGTTTTATGTCTTACTGGCACCTCCATTGCTCAAATTAATTCTCTAGTTCTATTAGATCAAAAAGTCTTACTTTTTAGCTCTGAAATAAACGAACCACAACTATGAACCGGCCCTATATCCTATCCGATAATAATTGGAAAAACATCAAAGATTCCCATTTCGAATTGGCAGTCCTTCCCTGGGGTGCCACTGAAGCTCACAATTATCATCTGCCATATGGAACCGATAATATGGAAGGCAGTGCTTTCGCCGCAGAGGCGGCCCGCATCGCCTGGGAAAAAGGAGCTAAGTTGGTTGTCTTACCAACAATTCCCTATGGTGTGAACACAGGTCAGACCGATATTTATCTCGATATGAATATGCGGCCCAGTACTCAGAAATTGGTTTTAACGGATATCATTGCCGTACTAAACCGCCAGGGTATAAAAAAGCTGATGATACTCAATAGTCATGGTGGAAATAACTGGAAGTCGATGGTCAGGGAGCTCGGACTGGATTTCCCCGAAATGTTCCTTTGTGTTACTGAATGGTACCAGGCTAAAGAAAAGAACGATTATTTTGATGAACCGGGCGATCATGCCGGAGAACTGGAGACCAGCCTGATCCTGCATTTAAGGCCCGATCTGGTGCTGCCAAAAGAAGAATGGGGAGAGGGAAAAGAAAAGAAGAATAAGATCTCTGCATTTAATGAAGGTTGGGCCTGGACAGAACGTCCCTGGTCTAAGATCACCGAGGATACAGGAGTTGGTAATCCAAAAGCTGCTACCGCAGAGAAAGGAAAAACGTATTTTGATGCAGTATGTTTAAAACTGGCAAAGCTGATGGTGGAACTCTGCACAGAGGATGTTGATAACCTTTATGAGTAACAAATAATCCATGAAAAAATGAGTATTATATACCCTGGAAAACCGCCCTGGTAGATTATGGGAAGCAAACGCTGCCACAAGGCAGGCATTTAGTTCACCATAATTACTCAGCACATTGAAATATCAACTAAAGAAAATAATAAAGAAACGCCAGGTAATATTAAGTCAGATAAATTCTAAATTCATTGTTCATTATGCGCCGATATTCTGCACTACTTCTTATTCTTGTCTTCCATCAATTTTATGCCCAAGAAGAACGGAATGATGATTTAATTGAGTTAGAAATCAATGAAACTATATGGAAACCGTTTAAAGAATCTTATGAAGCCAGGGACTGGAAAACCTTCAATTCATTGCATACAGATGATATTTTGCGCGCTCACGACCGCGGTATTCAACTGGGAAAAGAATATAAGGACGCTATACGAAAATACTATGAGCGAGAAGACAACAGAAAAGTTAAGATCGATTTTATTTTAGAAAAAAGAAATTATAGGCAAAATATAGGCTACGAAGTTGGTTTTTACCGGGTCGTCTATGAGGAAGAAGGAAAGGCAGAAAGGGTCAGTTACGGGCGCTTTCATGTGGTTTTAAAAATGATCGATGGGCGATGGAAAATTGCCCAGGACTGGGACAGTGAATCATTTAATGGCCAGCCAATTGGTAAAGCTGATTTTGATGTTGATAAGATTCTCGATCTGAACGACTGAGCATTCAATTGCGAAATAATGAAAATTCATCAATGAATACAGTAGTACACAAAGCAGATACCAGAGGTCATGCCGACCACGGCTGGCTCAGATCTCATCATAGTTTTAGTTTTGCCTCCTATTATAATCCTGAAAGAATGCATTTTGGTGTACTCCGCGTTTTGAACGATGACCTGGTAGCTCCTGGAAGAGGTTTTAGTACCCATAGACATGATAATATGGAAATTATATCGATTCCATTGGAAGGAGACCTTGAACATAAAGATAGTATGGGCAATACAACCGTGATTCGGGAAGGTGACATACAGGCAATGAGTGCTGGTACAGGAATTTCCCATAGTGAATACAATAAAAACACCGACAAGGAGGTAAAATTCCTTCAGATATGGATCTTTCCTAATAAAAAAAATGTAGAGCCCCGTTACGACCAGCTCTCTGTACGCGATATTGCAAAAGAAAATGAATTCTGCCAGGTACTTTCGCCTAATGCAGAGGACCAGGGCGTATGGATCCATCAAAATGCCTGGTTTCACTTGGGCAATTTCGATAAGGGAAAATCGGTTGAATACAAGCTGAAAGGCAAAAACAATGGTGCGTATGTCTTTTTACTTGAAGGAGAGGTTGAAATTGAAGGTGAAAAACTAAATCCAAGAGATGGATTCGGCATTTGGGATGTTGATGAAATCAGCGTAAATTCTACTTCCAAAAGTAGAATTTTACTCATGGAAGTACCGATGAGTGTATAAAACCATATGCCATGGACCATACTCCTGAAATCCTAATTCGTTATGCAACCATGGAGGATGCAGCATTTATTGCCCTGCTGGGCAGGATGACATTCACCGAATCATTCGGACATCTATTCCGGGATCACAGTGATCTTCAGGAGTATTACAACAGAACCTTCTCCGTACAGAAGATCAGGAAAAGCCTGCAAAAAGAGCAGAATGTTTATTGGCTGGCTTTAGCCGATGAGCTGCCTGTAGGCTATGCTAAACTCAAACTTCAATCCCCAACTCCTTTTTTGGAAAAGGAACAGGTATGTCAACTGCAAAAAATATATGTACTCAAAGACTTTCTTTCACTAAAAATCGGACTAGCTCTACAGACGAATCTTCTCGATAAAGCTAAGGCAGCTGGCTATGAAGATATCTGGCTTTCGGTTTACAAGGCAAATGACAGGGCAGTAAGATTTTACCTGAAAAACGGATTTATAGAGATTGGAGAACACAAATTCAGCATTGGCAGGGAGCACTTCGATTTTATGGCGATGGCGAAAAAATTATGACTGGAATTGAAGTCGATAGTCCAAAACAAATAGGGCCGCCGCATTATCTTTTAGTGCTATCGATCACAGCATTTGTCATTATTATGTTTTTACTGAAAGGGATAGGAATTTTTCTAATAAATCAATGACAAACAAACTGTACAAAGTGGTATTTTGCCAAATAATGATTCTGTTCAATGAATAAATATCTGAGAATTACTGGACTCCTGGTATTGATCTCAATGGTCATCAGCTACAGCAAAACCTCATTGAATTTGCAAATCTCATCAGCAAAGTGGAAAAGCATAAAATATTCGATTTTAGCGATCGTAGCATTACTGATTTTTGGAGCTTGTACCACCGAGTCAGCAAAAGACAAACTTTACCGTAGAACCCTGGAGAGTGTCGATTATAGAAATTGGAGCCATTATTTGGGCGATCCTGAAAGGACCCACTTCTCAACGCTTAACCAGATCGATAGTAGCAATGTGCATCGATTGACACTAAAATGGGTTTATAAAAGCGGCGGACTATCAGAAGAAAGAAACACGCAGATTCAGACCAATCCACTCATCGTCCAGGATATCCTTTATGGGATAAATGCATCTAACGGTCTTTTTGCTGTAAAGGCAAGCACCGGGGAAGAATTATGGAATTTTGTTCCCCCTACTGCAGATCAAACAGGTCTGGGGCTCAGTCGTGGCTTGATGTATTGGCAGGGGATGGAAAAACATAAAAAGAGATTGCTCTATACCTCTGGGTACTCCCTCTACGCCATAGACGCAGAAACCGGCTTATTGATAACAAGTTTCGGGCAGGCAGGCAGCATTGATTTGAGGAAGAACTTGGGCAGGGATCCCGATAAAATACCTATTGTGGTAACCACCCCTGGCGTTATATACAAGAATAGCTATATTATCGGCTGCAGGACCTCTGAGTCGCCCGGCGCGGCACCCGGACATATAAGGTCTTATAACCTGATTTCAGGAGAACTGGAATGGACTTTTCATACAATCCCACAACCCGGAGAATATGGCTATGAAACCTGGCCTGAAGAAGCGTACAAAACCACCGGTGGAGCTAACAACTGGGCCGGAATGGCGCTCGATAAAGAGCGTGGTATTGTATATATCCCAACAGGATCAGCCGCTTTCGATTGGTATGGAGGCGACAGAATTGGGGATAATCTTTTTGCCAATTGCCTGATCGCCTTGAATGCAGAAAACGGAGAGCGCCTCTGGCACTTTCAAATGGTTCATCACGACGTATGGGACCGGGACCTGCCTGCTCCTCCTAATCTATTGATGATCCGGAGGAAAGGCGAGCTAATCCCGGCGGTAGCCCAGATCACTAAAAGCGGCCATGTGTTTTTATTTAACCGAATCAATGGTGAACCCTTATTTCCCATCGAGGAAAAACCCTATCCCGGAACGCCCCTCGAGGGTGATACTACCTCCCCTACCCAACCTCTTCCCCTGAAACCCAAACCATTTGCCAGACAAATTCTTTTTGAAGAGGATCTGTATGCACCAGATGAGCCGGCTTTTGTAGATGATTTTATCGATAAGAGTCAAAATATTGATCCCCCAACGGTAAGGGAAAAATTTAGACAGATTACTTCCAAGGGACAGTTTATCCCTATCGATACAAAAGGGGTTATTCTTTATCCCGGAGCTGATGGAGGTGCCGAATGGGGTGGAGCTGCTGTTGATCCGCGAACGGGTATCATGTATGTGAATTCAAATGAAATGGCCTGGATTGTCAGGATGGCAAAAATAGTGGGCGAAGACGGCAAAAGTCTAGGAACAGGAGAAAGGCTGACCCAGATCCATTGCACAAGATGCCATGGGGGGCAACTTCAAGGTCTGGGAGACATTCCTGAATTACAGACTATCAAATCACGGCTAAATGTCGATGAAATTTCAAATAACATTACAAATGGCAAAGGCAATATGCCTGGCATGCCTAATCTTTCTGAGAAAGAGGTTCTCGATATCTCAAGGTTTTTAAGTGATCTGGAAACGGAAGAGGATCACAGAACCGAAACCTCCGGTGGTTTGCCTTATGCCATTGTAGGTTTTGGTAGATTTAAGGATAATCGTGGTTATCCGGTGATGAAGCCCCCATGGGGTACCCTGAATGCCATCGACCTTAATACAGGAGAATATAAGTGGAGTGTTCCACTGGGTCATGAATCATTCCTGGAGGACCCCCGTTATCCGGTCAGTGGTACGGAGAATTATGGTGGTCCGGTAATTACATCAGGAGGTGTACTATTTATTGCAGCTGCAAAAGATGAAAAATTCAGGGCTTTCAATATGATCACTGGGGAACAGCTATGGGAAACCAATCTTCCGGCTGGAGGTTATGCTACTCCGGCTACCTATGAAGTAGACGGGCAGCAGTATGTCGTTATAGCCTGCGGGGGTGGGAAAATGGGAACCGCTCCGGGCGATCAATATCTGGCATTCACCCTGGAATAAAAACATGAAAATAAAAATCAGCTAGGAATATTAAAGTGCCTGATGAGAAGATCTTCCTTTAATACTGCTTTGTTTACTAACCCGATTGCATGGTTGTTTTTAATCGGGATTATGGTATCGGGTTGTGGGAAGCAAGAAACACCAAAGATAACCATTGCAGCGGCGGCCAACAACCAGTATGCGATACGTGAGATCACAACTCGCTTTACAGAGAAAACCGGATTGGAATGTGATCTGATCATCGCTTCTTCGGGAAAACTTACAGCTCAGATCGTAGAAGGCGCACCTTTCGATATATTTCTGGCCGCCAACATGAAATACCCGGAATATATTTATACCCAGGGCATGGCAGTTAAAGAGCCCGAAATTTATGCTTATGGGCATTTGGTTCTCCTAAACACAGAGCCCTCCATAGAACCAAAGATCGAGTTGATCCTCGATCCTTCGGTTCGCAAGATTGCCTTGGCGAATCCGCGGACTGCCCCTTACGGGGTAGCTGCTATTCAATTTTTAAAAAACAGGCAGTGGCTCGATAGCCTTGATCACAAGCTGGTATATGGCGAAAGTATTTCTCAAACCAATCAATTTATGAGTACCAGAGCCGTCGACGCTGGATTTACAGCCCTTTCTACCGTTAAAAAGAATCAGCTGAATAAAATTGGTAAATGGGTGCTTATCCCACAAGAAGAGTACGACCCTATAGCCCAGGGCGTGGTATTGATCAATCGAAAAGGAGAACGTAACAAAGCAGCGGAAAAATTCTACGCCTATCTTTTGTCTGTTGAAGCTGCGAAGATCCTCCAAGATTTCGGATATTCGAAGTATGAATAGGTTGGAAGGTGAAATTATTGGAATAGTTGAAGATAACGGGCTTTCACAGGTCATAATTTCTCTGGGAACCGATACAAAGTTGAAATGCTTGGTGATTGAAACACCTTCTACGGCCTCTTACCTTCGTATCGGGATGAAACGCGCTGTGATTTTTAAAGAGACCGAAGTAATTATAGGCAAGGCCAATGGTTATCCTATTAGCCTGCAAAACAGGATCCTTGGAACCATCCAGGATATTAAAGAAGGCAAACTTCTTTGTCAGGTGGCTGTGAATACAGCGGTAGGTTTGGTTATCGGCATCATCCCTATTGAATCGAAAATCGATATGGAGCTAGGGATCGGGGAGTCTGTTGTTGTAATGATCAAACAGAATGAAATAATGCTTTCAGAATGACCGATCTACAGCCATTATACCTCACCTTCAAGCTGGCCCTGGTAACCACCGTGGTCCTGTTGATTGTTTCTCTGCCACTATCCTATTGGCTGGCACACTCCAGATCCAAACTAAAGCCTCTAATATCAACACTGGTGAGCATGCCTTTGGTCTTACCGCCTACAGTACTCGGGTTTTACTTTTTACTCGCTTTCAGTCCCGGCAACGCTTTTGGAAGTTTTATCGACAAGTGGTTTGGAATCCAGCTCGTATTCTCCTTTGGTGGTCTGGTGCTGGCATCGGTGATCTACAGCCTGCCGTTTATGGTACATCCCATTCAGGCAGGCTTGTCGGGCTTACCTGCCAGTCTTAATGAGGCTTCATATGTAATGGGGAAATCGAGGTGGACAACGCTTTGGAAGGTACAATTACCCAATATGAAGACTTCATTGCTTACGGGAATCGTTCTTGCCTTTGCCCACACGGTAGGTGAATTTGGCGTGATTTTGATGATAGGAGGTAATATACCTGGTAAAACCAAGGTAGCCTCAATTGCGATCTACGACGAAGTAGAAGCCTTGAATTATGCTTCCGCAAATTTTTATTCGATGGTACTCTTTGCAATTACTTTTGCTATCCTTTTATTGGTCTATCTTATTAATGGAGGATACCTTAAACAGTTTTGGAAATGATCTCTCTCGATCTCCATAAAAAACTTGGGACTGCCAACGGTAGTATGGCGCTTCATGTGCAAACAGAAGTGCCCAAGGGGAGTTTTGTAACCCTCTACGGCCCTTCTGGTGCCGGAAAAACCTCAACCCTTCGAATGCTTGCTGGTTTGCTCAAACCCGATAAAGGCAGTCTTATAGTGAACAAGGTAGCCTGGTACGATGCTTCCAGAAAAATTAACCTTCGCCCTCAGAAAAGACAGATTGGGTACGTATTTCAAGACTATGCCCTCTTCCCTCATATGAGTGTTAGAAAAAACCTGGAATATGGGCATGATGCAGCAAGTGGAATTTCAATCGATGAGCTACTCGGGCTTATGGAGCTGAACATGCTTGCCAATCGCAAGCCTCAGACGCTTTCCGGAGGGCAACAACAACGCGTAGCACTGGCCAGAGCACTGGCCCAGCAGCCAGAGATCTTGCTACTCGATGAGCCCCTGGCCGCATTAGATTACAAATTCAGGTTAAAACTTCAAGATTATTTATACCGGATCCACCGTGAATTTAACCTGACCACAATTATGGTGAGTCATGATATCAGTGAGATCACAAGGTTATCCGATCTTGTCCTTGTTATTGACCAGGGACGGATCGTACGACAGGGATCGCCCGAAAAAGTTTTCGTAAACAGCCAGATCAGTGGTAAATTTAGATTTGTTGGAGAAGTGCAACTTATTGAAAAACAAGACATTGTATATATTGTTTCGGTTTTAGTGCACTCTCAACTGATCAAAGTAGTAGCACAGCCCACTGAAATGCAGGGCATTGAAGTGGGCGACAAGGTGATGCTAGCATCCAAGGCCTTTAATCCGATAATTTATAAAATAGAATAGCCGATGATCGCCTTACTCCTGATAGACATCCAAGAAGGTTTGAACCAATCTGAATATTGGGGTGGCAGCCGCAATAATCCTATGGCCGAGTCTAATTGTGGGATAATACTCAACTATTTCCGTTCCAAAGAATGGCCAATATTCCATGTTCAGCACGCTTCCACCAACCCGGAGTCGCCATTATTTCCCGGGAAACCAGGCCAGGCCATTAAGGCCGAGGTAGCTCCCACAGAAGGCGAAATGGTGATCAACAAAAGCACCAACAGTGCCTTCGTGGGAACCGCCCTAGATGAAGAATTAAAAAGCCAAGGCATTACAGCTGTTATTATTGTAGGACTTACCACAGATCACTGCGTATCTGCCACTGTTAGGTCTTCGGCCGACCTCGGTTATAAAACCACACTTATTGCCGACGCCACCGCTACCTATTCGAAAACAGGTTTGGATGGTAGTTATTATGAAGCACAACTTGTCCATTCTATATCCCTGGCAAGCCTTAAGGACGAATTCGCTCTGGTACTCAACACTGCTGATTTGCTAAATAATCTAGACACTAAGGGCATGTCTGAGCTTATCTGACCCATCTTTATTATTCCGTGATAATCCCTGTATAAGAAACACAGAACATGAGATTTATCACCTTTTCCAGCAACCGGATTAATTAATTTTATGTGGTTTTTCCATGGGTGTAAGACCGTCTAAATTTTAAACCATCACACTATGAGAGATAAACGATTAGATCTGGCAGGTCCCGGGATAAGTACTTACGAAGAGGTAAGCAGGGTCTTACCTGAAAACTACCATGCGCTTCTACCTCCTTTAAAAAGGATGAAAGCACTTTATATGGTGAAGGAATATATTGAAAAAGGCCTGGCAGAGGCACTAAACCTCCAAATGGTTCAGGTACCTCTGATCGTCAGTAAAAATAGCGGGGTCAACGATTATCTCGATAGAGATGGTTCGAGGACTCCGGTAGAATTTCCAGCCGGACTGGGGTTGGACAAGCGAATAGAGGCCCAGGTAGTCCAGGCAGCCACCAAATGGAAAAGAATGGCATTGGCACAATTTGAGTGCGAAGAAGGCCAGGGTATTAATACGGATATGCGCGCGATACGGAAGGACTATTTTCTCGACCATGATCATTCTTCTTATGTAGACCAATGGGATTGGGAAAAACGTATCCCGGCGAGCGACAGAAATCTCGAATACCTAAAGGATACTGTTAGAAAGATATGGGCTGTCATCCGTGGTGCAGGAATAATGGCCCGACAAGAATTTCCAGAGTTGGCAGATCCCCGATATCCAGATTTTCCAGAAGAACTTACTTTTATACATGCCGAGGAAATCCTGGATATGTTCCCAGATCTACCCCGAAAGGAAAGGGAAAACAAGCTTCTGGAAAAATATCCCGCCGTATTCATCATAGGCATCGGATCTGTTCTGAAAGATGGCTATCCGCACGAAATGCGTGCCGCCGACTACGACGACTGGATCACACCTACCATAATAAAGAACGGAGAGCAGTACCACGGCTTAAATGGTGATATCCTGGTATATAATCCCGTGACCAAAAGACGACACGAACTGACTTCAATGGGCGTTAGGGTAACCAAAGAAAGCCTGATTGCCCAGCTGGAACTCTCCGGGCAGAAAGAATTCCTCGAACTCCCTTATCATCAGGCCATACTCAACGATGAGATTCCACTCAGCATAGGTGGTGGTATAGGACAGGCGCGTACCTATATGTATTTGTTGAGAACCGCACACCTGGGCGAAGTCACAGTATCGATATGGCCAAACGAATTGAAATCGGTCTGTGAGGAAAAGAATATTCATGTTTTGGAGTAAAACTCCAGACCATCAACGGCCAATTTCGGCATGTGCTTCCTTTTTTTTAATAGGGGTATTGCTGCTACCATTAATCTTAGCTGCCCAGGGCGATAGTCTGCAGCAGAAGATAGAGTTCGAGGGCGACTTCCGGTTCAGGGTAGAACAAGATTGGCGAGTGCGTTCACCTGATGGTAATTATCTGGAAGATCGAAGTCGGCTTAGATACCGCGCCAGGGCAGGGCTTGTTTATCGTCCTTACAACTGGATTAAAGTGGGATTGCGACTAAGGACCGGAGATCCAAAAAAACAACAAGATCCACAGATCACGCTTGGAGATGAATTTAGCGGTATCCCGGTTTCCTTTGAACGGGCCTTTGCAGGTTTTGCCTATCAGGGCTTTTCTGGCTGGTTGGGCAAGAATGACTTTCCTTTTGAAAAACAAAACGAGCTCTTCTGGAGTGACAACGTTTTTCCTGAAGGAGTCGCGGCTGGCTTCGACCTACCTATAAAATCTGGATTATTACAAAAGTTAAGGCTCAATGCCAGCCATTTTATTTTTGCTACAAACGGTCGCAGCTTCTCAAAAGACAGTTATATTCAGGGTATTCAACTCCTCTCGGGTTGGGGTCAGGAGCGACTTTTTATCTTTCCCGGATTCTTTTATTTCAAGCAAATGCCTAATATTCCTGATGGAAATGAGACCTACCGCCTCGATTATTCCATTGTTCATGTTGGTAGCAGATTGAATCTGATTCCAAAGAATGAATTGACCCTCGAAGTAGATTACTATCAGAATCTGGAAAACCTCAGCCAAAACGATTCCATACCCACTGCCTTTGTCGATCAGAAAAAAGGCCTTACAATAAGCATGCGTATCGGGGATTTGGATCAGCGGGGTAATTGGTTTTTCAGGACCAGTTATAACTATCAGGAAAGATATGCCGCAGTAGACTTTCTAGCACAAAACGATTGGGCCAGATGGGATTATTCCTCCCAGGGATCCCCCGATGGTAGACTTACCAATTACAAGGGTTTCGAATTCTTGGTCGCTTACGCGATCACAAAAAATATCGATGTGCAATCGCGGTGGTTTTTTGTCGAACAGATAATTCCACTTGGAGCTTTTAGGGAAACCAATAATCGCGTCAGGTTTGATATAAATATCAAGTTATGAAATTGATTTGACGAGCCCTGAGGTGTGGGCTTCATTCCTTGCCGCAATTACTTCTTTATTAAGACATATAGTCCTAACTTTATAGCTAAAGCCCGATAATATGCCTGCCAATTACGATACGTACAGACCGGAGGGTTTCAGTTCAGTTAATCCCTATTTGTTTGCTAAAAATCCAAAGGTGCTTATTCAATTTTTAAAAGATGCTTTTTCTGCTGAAGAACTTAATCGCAGTACAATACGTCCGAGTGGAGAAATAGCCAATTGCCTGATGAAAATTGGTGATAGTTGTATTATGATCAGCCAGGCCAGGGATGCATTCGATGGCATGCGTTCATCATTTTATCTCTTCGTAGATAATGTGGATGAAGTCTACACAAACGCTCTGGACTATGGGGCGAAAGACGTTTTCGGACCAGCTGATATGCAATATCAGGATCGGCAGGCGGGGATTATAGACCCTGCGGGAAACTATTGGTGGATATCAAAGAGACTGGTGAACGAACCATATCAGGATTGATAGCGGAATAAAAATGAAGAGAAGGATTTTTACACAGACGCTTGGCAAGGGCATTGTCTTAATCGGAATGTCGGACCTTGTATTGGCATGTGTACAAAAGACGTCGGATACTACTACCTGGCAGCCCGAAGAACTGGCAAATATTTGCAGTAGGGAGAAACTGGTTTCACTAGGATCAAAATACCGAGAAATGTCAGGCGAGAATAATAGGGATACCCTCATCGAACTATTGTCTAAAAACTTTTCAGGAAATACTGAGGAACAAAAGAAGTATTTGAGGGCGTTGATATCTGATGATTTCAGGACAGATCAAACGATTTTGATCGATGGCTGGTTGTTGAGTCGTACCGAAGCACGCCAATGTGCACTGCTTTCATTTTCATCCGAATAAATTTTATCAAATGCATATCGATGCAAGACAGATCGAACAGAATACGCTTATACAGGGTGATATTTGCATTGTCGGGGCTGGTATTGCCGGTATCACCATGGCTTTAGACCTGATCGACACCCCCTATAAAGTTATACTGCTCGAAGGGGGAGGCTTTGAATATGACGCCAGGGTTCAGGACCTGTATTCCGGTGAAAATACAGGGCAGCGTTATTTCCCGATTCGCTCTTCAAGATTACATTATTTTGGAGGAACTTCAGGACATTGGGGCGGACTTTGCGCCCCTTATGATCCGATCGATTTCAAAAAGCGTTCATGGGTGCCTCACAGCGGATGGCCCATAGATTTTGAAGACCTGGATCCCTTTTACAAAAAAGCGCATCGATACCTTGAACTGGGGCCATATGAGTATGAGCTCGAATATTGGCGTAATCAGCATCCGGGTATGGAACCACTCCCTTTTAATCCCGAGGTTATATGGGCTAAGATGTGGCAGTTTAGTCCGCCTACTCGCTTTGGAAAGCGTTATAGAAAGAGTATAGAAAAAGCTGAAAACATTCATTTATATACCTATGCAAACTGCACATCTATCGATACCGATGAATCGTCTTCCAGTATCCGTCAGGTCCATATACAGAACCATGAAGGAAAAACTCATCAGGTGAAGGCAAGGCATTATGTACTTGCCTGTGGTGCCATTCAAAATGCCAGGATGTTGCTCGCATCGAAAAATGGCCGTAATCCTGGCCTGGGAAATAATCACGACCAGGTGGGACGGTATTTTATGGAACATATGGAGATCAAATCGGCCGAAATATGGCTCTCTAAGCCTTTCGATACTACGCTATACGGATATCGGTCGACCCAGCGAATACCACGGGCAGAGATCGCAATAACCGAAAAGGTGCAACAAAAATATGCCATGCTTAACGGTACGGCCTCGCTAACCTACCTCCCGGTGGCCAGGGAACAGAAAGCGCTTATCGATCTCTGGGAAAATGAAGACCCCAGGCTGGCCTATGATAATTTCGTAAAGAATTTTAGAAATTCTCGGCGGTTTAACAATGCTGAGACAGAAGAGGGCCATCACAGGGCTTATGAACTCTATACACGGATGGAACAGGCCCCCAATCCAAATTCGAGAATAACACTATCCGATAAAAAAGATGCCCTCGGTGTGCCCAGGGCGGTGCTGCATTGGGAACTTACGGAACTGGACCGGAACAGTATTTATAAACTATATTCCATTATCGGAAAGCAGGCAGGTGTAAATGGCATTGGAAGACTTCGTTTGGATCCATTTTTACAGGTAGAGAGAAGTACTGAAATACCAGATACTATGGGTGGCGGATGGCATCATATGGGAACAACACGTATGAGTGAAGATCCAAAGAACGGCGTGGTAGATAAGCACTGCCGGGTACACGGAATTGCAAATCTGCATATCGCAGGATCTGGTTGCTTCTCCACCGCCGGAGCGGCGAATCCGACCCTCACCCTATCGGCATTGAGTTTGCGATTATCAGACCGAATTAAAAAGATATTAAAGTAATCTGGTTGGTAAGAGCCCGTCAGTATAACGCTGGGATTGAAGCACGAATGGGTTTTCTAAAAAGTCAAGACCATATTTATACGTAGCGATATCGATCAATACCGCTCGCGCGCTCATCTTCTGCAATGAGTCGATCCGGATAAGACCATTTCACGGGGGTAGAATTTTTAACGTCTTCTCATATAATTTTTTTGAGAATTATAGACCTCGAATACGTATCTTTTCGGTTCAATTTAAATATGAAGCAGACCAAGTCCCGTGTTCCTGGTCTGCAAGTCTGTTAAACATTGCCTCGATGAGAATTCTAAAATTATCTTTACTACTGTTAACCGTGAATGCTATGGCTCAACAAGGCAGGGTTTTTGATAATATGGTCATGGAAAGTACGATACTCAGGAGTACACGTAATTATGCGGTATACCTTCCGCCGGATTATGACTCCTCGCAGCGAAGTTACCCCGTATTATACCTTCTCCACGGCTCGGGTGACGATCATACTGGGTGGGTGCAGTTTGGCGAAGTGTTGCACATAACTGATAAGGCCATTGAACAGGGCATCGCCACTCCAATGATCATTATTATGCCGGATGCCCAGACCGGAAAACTTGGATTCTTCAACCAGGACGATTGGAATTATGAAGATCATTTCTTCCAGGAATTTATTCCCCATGTAGAAAAGAAGTACCGCATCAAAAGCCAAAAGCGATACAGAGCAGTAGCAGGTTTGTCTATGGGAGGTGGAGGCTCCTTTATGTATGCGCTGCACCATCCAGAAATGTTTTCCTCTTCCTGCCCACTGAGCGCCTATGTGGGCGAACCTACCTTTGCCGATTTCAAAAGCAGAATCTCCCCTGAGCAAAGGCAAAAACCGGAGGACGAACTGCTCGAATACTATCACCGTCACCATGCGATTTCACTTCTCGATTCTCTGCCAGTTAACAAGGTCAAATCGGTACGTTGGTTCATCGATTGTGGAGACGATGATTTCCTGTATGAAGGGAACAGTCTGATCCATATCGCAATGAAGAAAAAAAACATCCCGCACGAATATCGTGTTCGTGAGGGTGCGCATAACTGGACCTATTGGCGCGAATCGCTTCCAGAGGTTTTAAAATTCGTCTCAGATACATTTCACCAAAAATAAACAGATACCTATGAAAATAGCAGCTACATTCCTGGCGTTAATACTGATTCAGATTGGCAATTCTCAGGAAGCCAATGAAGAACCTATTCCCTATAAAGAAATACCTGACTACCCGGACACTTATACCGCTGGAAGTGTGGTATCGAGAATGCTCGATGGCCTTGGTTTTCGTTATTATTGGGCTACCCAGGGGTTAAGAACAGAAGATCTGGAATACAAACCTTCTGATACCAACAGGACGATCGCTGAAACCGTAGATCATATATATAACCTTTCGAGGGTTATCTACAATTCGGCGGTTAAAAAACCGAACGACCGGACAGGTTCTCAGGACACCAACCTCTCATTTCAGGCAAAGCGCGCTTTGACCCTCAAAAACATTAAACAGGCAAGTGAGATCTTTTTAAAGACCAACAATCTTGAAGAGCACAAAGTTATTTTCATCAATCAATCGGGTGCACGGGAATATCCATTTTGGAACCAGATTAACGGGCCGATTGAGGATGCGGTATGGCATTGTGGCCAGGTAGTGGCATTGCGCCGGGCTAGTGGTAATCCCTTCGACTCTAATGTGAGTGTCTTTCAGGGCAAAAAAAGGGAATAACAAAGCATCCCGGCAAGTATGGCTCTTAGCGCGTTTGATCTTTCTTTTAGAAGGGCCGAGGCAATATTAACATACACCTGTGGTCCTTAAGGCTTGTAATCAGCGTATATATTTTGGCGGATACCATCACTTTGAAAAAGGTTTCTGCACATAATCCATTAACCTAAAAATCAATAAAATGAAAAAATTAATCGCACCCTTTGTGGCACTACTCCTTTTGAGCTTTGGCCTCACCGCTGAAAAGCTTACCGACGAGGAGCGGGAAAAAGCTGTTAACAAGCTCAGCAGTACGCATGAGTTTATGATCAAAACACTCGATGGTCTGAGTGAAGATCAATTGGCCTATAAAAGCACTCCGGAATCATGGTCGATTGCCGAATGTGTAGAACATCTTACGATTTCCGAACATGCATTTGCAGATTTGCTAAAAGCAACTCTGGCAGCGGCTCCGGATGAAGCTTTGCGAGCAGCGGCAACTATGGAAGACGACCAGATCTACGCCATGATCAGCAGCAGAGAGAAAAAGGTTAAGACCTCAGAAGCTTTTGAACCTTCCGGTAAATTTGGCAGCTATCAGGCAACATTGGATGCCTTAACCGCTAAAAGATCCGAACATATCGATTACTTAAAATCTACGGAAGACGACTTCCGTAACCATTTTAAGGAAATGCCTTTTGGTACAATCGACGCTTATCAGATGGTACTCTTTATGGCAGGTCATACAGAGAGACATGTGAAGCAAATGGTAGAGATCATGGAAGATGAAGGTTTTCCTGAAGAATAGGAATACACGAATCCTTAAGTTCTAAGAATTATGCCCCGGTCTTTTATAAGGCCGGGGCATATTTATTGCGACCGGTTATGTATTTTTATCCCTATGACCTTCTTTACCTTTCTTTTGTTTACCCTCTTCGTAGCTGGCTTTGCTACCTGGAAACTCAGGAAAGATAAATTACAAACGCAGGATGGATATTTCCTCGGAGGGAGATCCCTTACCGGTGTTGTGATCGCAGGTTCTCTTTTGCTGACCAATATATCGACTGAACACCTTGTGGGCATGAATGGGTCTGCCTATAAAAACGGGGCTATTATCATCGCCTGGGAAGTCACTTCTGCAATCGCCCTGGTTATTGCCGCCTTGTATTTTGCTCCCCGTTACCTCAAAATGGGCCTTACCACTATTCCACAATTCCTCGAAGCCAGATTCGATGGCCTTACAAGGACACTGATTGCACTTTTGTTGATCATTTCATTTGTCGCCACGCTCTTGCCTATTGTATTATATACCGGAGCATTGAATATAGAGGCCATTTTTGAGATCTCATCCCTCCTCGGAATAAATCAGGAAGAAGGCATTTGGGTCACCATCTGGGTAGTGGGTACTATCGGTGCAGTCTATGCTATATTCGGCGGACTTAAAATGGTGGCCTATACCGATACGATCAACGGCTTTGGATTATTGATTGCAGGCCTCCTGGTGCCGTTGATAGCTGTCTGGTCTATTGGGAAAGGTAACCTGCTCGAGGGTACACTCAAAATATTCGAAAACAGCCCCGAAAAATTCAATGTGGTAAGCCGGGAATCAGGGATTGGAGATGGTGCCAGAAATGCCATCCTGCCTTTCGAAGTGCTGTTTACCGGTCTTATGATCAATCAGATCTATTTCTGGGCCATGCACCAGTCGATCATTCAAAGGGTACTCGGGGCAGTTAGTCTTAAAGAAGCCCAAAAAGGATTATTGTTTACAGGTTTACTAAAAATTTTGGTGCCCCTGGTCATCGTATTTCCCGGGATTATCGGCTTCTATTATTTTGGTGACCAGTTCTACGAACAACCTGATCTGGTGTATCCCCAACTGGTAAAAATGCTGCTCCCCGCATGGCTTACCGGCTTTTTTGTAGCTGTGATGATGGGGGCCATCCTCACGACTTTCAACAGCGCACTGAACAGTGCCGCCACCATCTTCAGTCTGGGTATCTATAAGCGATACATCAATAATAGTGCTCCGGAAAGGCGATTGGTTCGTATCGGAAAAATAAGTTCAGCTCTGCTGGCATTCTTTGCGATAACCATTGCACCTTTTGTTGCCAATGCTCCGGAAGGACTCTACCAGCTTCTCCAACAACTCAATGGTATCTTCTTTATTCCCATGGCCTCAGTGATCTTAGCCGGATTTCTTTTTCCAAAAGTAAATGCCTTCGGAGCCAAGGCCGGACTCTTTTTTGGACTGTTCTTTTATGTGCTCACCTATTATGTTTTAGCCCTTGATATTCACTTTGTTCATCTGTGGGGCATCGAGTTCCTCTTAAATATCCTGGTCATGCACCTGGCTTCGATTTTACGATCTGATACCAAAAAATATGTAATGCAAGATGCCGGGATCCTCGATCTGAAACCCTGGAAATACGCTCGTGGGTTCGGTGCATTTCTGGTGGCTGTCACGATTATTTTGTACCTTTTACTAGGAAATATATAGCTATGGAGAAGTCTTTTAGAAATTATGATGCTCCCGATGTAAAGGTTTCGGTACGTGAACATTATCGGAAAATGCGTACCCGTCAAACCCTGGATTATGTCCGGGAAATGCAGGAGAAATATCTTAGATTCGACCGCCCCCTGAACTTATGGAAGGCCATGGAACATCTCAACGAACTGATAGATGTAAGCGATCCCGATCTGGATCTTCCCAATGTCCAGCATTTAATCCAAAGTGCCGAGGCCATCCGGGAAGACCAAAGACCAGATTGGATGCAATTGGTGGGATTGATTCATGATCTGGGTAAGGTGATGTTCTTATGGGGCAGTGATAAGGACGGCACAAGCCAAAAGGAGCAATGGGGTATGGTGGGCGATGTTTTTGTAGTCGGCTGTGCACTTCCCGAGAGTTGTGTTTATCCCGAATTCAATGCGCTCAACCCGGATATGAGCCATCCCGTCTACGGCAGTGAATTGGGTATATATACTAAAAATTGTGGGCTCGATGCTCTACACCTAGCCTGGGGGCATGATGAATACCTGTATCAGGTTTTAAAACATCATAAATCGAATCGTATACCTGAGGCCGGTATGGCCATGATCAGGTATCATTCGTTTTATCCCTGGCACAGTGGTGGAAGTTATCGGCATTTCCTGTGTGAAAAGGATGAGAAATATTTAGAATGGATCAAAGATTTTAACCGATACGACCTCTACACCAAAAGCGAAACGCTGTACGATTTAGAGGAAGTCAAGGAGTATTATGCTCCTATAGCTGATAAATACCTCGGACAAGGACCAATTTATTGGTAGTCAGCGACAAAGACCTCATTAGATCGATTTCCACCCCCTTCGATTTTGGTAAATCTTAACACGATATTATGATGAGAATCATTAACTTAGAAGGAGTTAGTGCTTAATTTTGAAGAACCATCACAAAAAAACTATGACAATGAAAGGAAGAGTAACACCAATCGCCAATAAATATGGTATTGTCGCATTGATCTGGTTGCTTGCACTGGTTTCAATGCCAATAGGAGACCTGCATGCCTTCCAGGACAATCCGCAACAAGAAATGTCCTTTGTTCAATACAAAGGTGAAGTTATCGATAGTCAGACTAACAAGCCGTTGGTCTTTGCCAATATTGCACTCGAAGGAACCAATATCAGTACGGTTACCAATACAGAAGGAAAATTTCTATTAAAAGTACCGGAGAACACCTCGGATGGAAATGTGTTGGTTTCGTTTTTGGGATATAAGACAAAGATCATTCCCTTGCAGCAAATGAGGTCGAAGAAGAATAAAATTGAGCTCGATGTCTCGGTTACCCAGCTGGCAGAAGTGAATGTTATGATCCCAAAGAGTGCCGTTAGATTGGTACGGGAAACCCTGGATCGCAAAGGCGAGAACTATTTCAACGACGCTACACTGATGACTGCTTTCTATCGAGAAACCATCAAGAAGAGAAGAAGGAATGTCTCGCTATCTGAAGCCGTAGTCAATATTTATAAAACACCATATACCTCGGCTAAACGCGATGCCGTAAAGATGTTCAAAGCGCGTAAAAGCACCGATTACAGCAAGCTCGATACGGTTGCATTAAAATTACAGGGAGGGCCTTTTAATGCCTTATTCGTGGATATTATGAAGTATCCGGAATATATATTCAGCAGTGATCGTATCTCGGACTATCGTTTTACCTTCGATCGTTCTACACGTATCAACGACAAGTTGATCTATGTCGTGAATTTCGAGCAGCGCCCGGAGGTTACAGAACCACTTTATAAAGGCAAACTCTTTATCGATGCCGACAAGAAAATACTGACCAGTGCCATCTATGCCCTGAATATCACGGATAAATATAAGGCCAGTAAAATGTTTGTCAGGAAAAAACCCAGAAATGCACAGGTGTTTCCCAATGAAGTGGCTTACAGGGTAGATTATCGTGAAAAAGACGGTAGATGGTATTATGGTTATAGCAATGTCTTGTTGGAGTTTAAGGTCGACTGGGACCGCAGGTTGTTTAATTCTGTCTATAGCATGACGGCTGAGATGGCTGTGACGGATTGGAAAAAGAATACCGAAGATAATTTTCCCAAGAATAAAGAGCGTATTAAATCGACCATTATCATGAGCGACGAGGCCATAGGATTTTCCGATCCGGATTTTTGGGGTGAATATAATATCATCGAACCGGAGAAATCGATAGAATCAGCCATCAAAAAGATCCAACGGCAGCTAAAACGCAGCGGAGTAGATGGTGGAGCTTCGGCACCATAATTTAAAAATATTTAATAGAAAAAGATCGGTCGAAACAACCGATCTTTTTTTTGCCTTGATTTAAAT
This sequence comes from Flavobacteriaceae bacterium, assembly GCA_965212205.1. Taxonomy (GTDB): domain Bacteria; phylum Bacteroidota; class Bacteroidia; order Flavobacteriales; family Flavobacteriaceae; genus JAHEJJ01. The sequence goes on along the minus strand of CBDBUX010000003.1, from coordinate 25,575 downwards.
GGCGTACCCTCAATAAAGTTCATATTTATGAACAATTGTTCATAACTGACGTTCATAACCTGTTGATTTATTTTAGGTTACAAAATTTGCATCCAGGGTACAAATATCCTATATTCGATTCATGGTTTTAAGGGTAAGCCTGTCTAGGGCAGATCTGTATGGCCATTGTAGAGTTGACGTTCTTTATATTGTTGTTTAACCCGATAGGAAACAAAGGTAATTCGTTACCGGAGTGAAATAAAAGGTGAGCTAGAAGAAAAAAGGCTGTCGCTTTTTGGACACTATGTGAGTAACTTTGATCTAAGTATAAAACTTCGGTTTTATGTTTAAACTAAATGCACAAAAACGACAAGAAGAAGTTTTGAGTAGTAGCTTGATTTTAGGATTGAGGCGAAAGAAATTTCAAACGTTGAATCAGTGAGCAAATGCAATCAATGGTTGCGGTGATGTACTCCGGTACAGCACAAAAAGTTTGCAAACTGTTTCTAGAAAGCCATATCAGTGTACCCGTTACAATGATATGGCTTTTGTTTTTGATTTATTTCCTACCCAAAATTCGGGTTAAAAGTTTCACAGAACCCTGCTAATTTGGCATTCCTAAAATTGTATATTTGCTCCTCTTAAAGGTAAATCTTTCAATTTTATGCCGAACATAGTCTATACCAAAACCGATGAGGCCCCGGCTTTGGCCACACAGTCATTTCTCCCCATAATTAAAGCTTATACCAAGACCGCAGGTATAGAAGTAGATATAAAAGACATTTCACTGGCCGGAAGGATCATGGCCTCATTTCCCGAATTTCTCAAAGAAAACGAACGGGTACCCGACGACCTGGCAGAATTGGGAGAACTCGCAAAAAACCCGGATGCCAACATCATCAAACTACCCAATATAAGCGCCTCCATTCCACAATTGAAAGAGGCGATCAAAGAATTACAGTATAAAGGTTTTGCCCTGCCCGATTACCCGGATGAACCCGATACAGCAGATCAGCAACAGATCAAACTCAGATATGACAAAATTAAAGGTAGTGCGGTAAATCCTGTCTTGAGGGAAGGAAACTCAGACCGGAGGGCTCCTAAACCTATAAAGAACTATGCGAAAAAGCACCCGCATAGTATGGGTGCCTGGTCTTCAGCCTCACAAACCCATGTGGCAACCATGGATCAGGGCGACTTTAAATCGAACGAACAATCCATCACTTTGGATCAGGGTACCGATCTGAGGATCGAACTGGTAAAATCGGATGGGGTTGAAATCTTAAAAGACAAGATCGGTGTGCTGGAAGGTGAAATTGTCGATGCCACCGTAATGAGCAAAAATGCCTTATTGGAATTCCTCAAAAACCAGATTCGAGAGGCAAAAGAGGCCGGTGTATTATTTTCGATCCACCTGAAAGCAACCATGATGAAGGTGTCCGATCCCATTATTTTTGGCCATGTACTCGAAACATATTTCACAGAGGTCTTTGAGAAATATAGCGATACTTTTGAAGAATTGGGCATCAGTTCCAGAGAAGGTCTTGAGAACCTTCTGGAAGATATTAAAAAGCTGCCCAAAGGGAAACGGATGTGCATCGAAAATGATGTTAAGAAAGCCCTGACCGACGGACCTGATCTGGCGATGGTAAACTCGGATAAAGGCATCACCAACCTTCACGTTCCCAGCGATGTTATCATCGATGCCTCAATGCCGGCAATGATCCGCAGCAGCGGGCAAATGTGGAATGCAAGCGGCAAACTCCAGGATACCAAGGCCGTGATCCCGGATAGTAGCTATGCCGGAATCTACCAGGCCACGATCGATTTTTGTAAAGAACATGGTGCCTTTGATCCCTCTACGATGGGCACAGTCCCCAATGTGGGGCTTATGGCCCAGAAAGCTGAAGAATATGGTTCGCACGATAAAACCTTTGAGATCCCGGCTGATGGAAAGGTAAGGGTGGTAGACAGCAAGGACGACAGCGTAATTATGGAGCACCAGGTGCAGGCCGGCGATATCTGGAGGATGTGCCAGGTAAAAGATGCCCCTATCAGGGATTGGGTAAAACTGGCTGTTAAACGAGCCCGAATGTCCCAGACTCCTGCTGTTTTTTGGCTCGATGAACAACGTGCACACGATGCGGAACTGATCAAAAAAGTAAAAACCTATCTCGCCAAGGCCGATACAAACGGACTAGACTTAAGAATACTGGCTCCTGTTGCCGCCACAAAACATACCCTGGAAAGGATCAAAGAAGGGAAGGATACAATTTCCGTTTCCGGAAATGTCTTGAGAGACTATTTAACCGACCTCTTTCCTATCCTGGAGGTGGGTACCAGTGCCAAGATGCTTTCCATTGTTCCACTGATGAATGGAGGCGGGCTATTTGAAACCGGAGCTGGCGGATCGGCCCCTAAACACGTTGAGCAGTTTTTAGAGGAAGGACACCTCAGATGGGATTCGCTTGGAGAATTCCTGGCCCTGGGGGTATCGCTAGAGTTTTATGGCGATAAATACAGCAACCAAAAAGCTGTAGTGCTATCCGAAACCTTAGACGAAGCCACAGAAGAGTTTCTCGATAATAACCGTTCTCCCTCACGTAAAGTCGGTGAGCTAGACACCAGGGGTAGTCATTTTTATCTCGGCTATTATTGGGCAAAAGCGCTTTCTAATCAGGACAAGGATATTGATCTAAAGGAAATATTTACCAAAATTGCCCGCTCCTTTGAACAGCAGAAGGAAGATATCCTTACAGAGTTATTAGAAGCCCAGGGAACTCCACAAAGCATTGGCGGCTATTACAAACCCGATCAGGATCTGGTTTCAAACGCCATGAGACCCAGTAGTACGCTTAACAAGATTCTGGAAATGCTTTAAATGGCTTTGCAGGCAGGAATTTCATTGTTAATTCCATGTTATTTTTCAAATGCAGGCAACCATTTCATTCACCGTTTATCTATATTTAAATAAACTACGCTGAATGAGCAGACCAGCCAGGCATTTGTTTGTGCCAATACTCATTTTCTTCTTTTCCCAGATACAAGCACAACAACGTTACACCTTAAGCGGCACTATAACCGATGGTTCCAGTAACGAAAATCTGATTGGGGTTACCTTAATTATCCCGGAACTTCGCACAGGCGTAACCACCAATGAATATGGATTTTACTCTATCACACTGCCCGAGGGAGAGTATGAAATTCGGCTTACTTCATTGGGATTTCAGGATATCGTCCAAACGATCAGTTTGAATCAAAACCTTAAAATAAACTTTCAAATGTCGGAGGAAGCCGAACAACTGGAAGAGGTTGTGGTGACCGATCAGACGAAAAAGATCGATATCCGAAAGCCACAAATGAGTGTAAATACCCTCTCGGTCCAGACGATTAAGGATATACCGGTGGTACTTGGCGAGGCCGATGTGGTAAAATCTCTTGTCTTGCTTCCCGGGGTAACCAGTGCCGGTGAAGCCTCTTCGGGCTTCAATGTTAGAGGGGGTGCAGCAGACCAGAATTTAATTCTGCTCGACGAAGCCATCATCTTTAATTCATCGCATCTCTTTGGGTTTTTCTCAGTATTCAACCCCGATGCCATTAAAGATGTTAAACTCTATAAAGGCGGTATACCCGCCCGGTATGGCGGCAGGGTTTCCTCGGTGCTCGAAATCTATCAAAAAGAAGGCAATAGTAAAGAATTTAAAATGAGCGGGGGTATTGGCGCCGTGGCAAGCCGGCTCCTCGCGGAAGGTCCTATTGTTAAAGATAAAGCTTCATTTCTCATCGGCGGACGCGCCTCTTATGCACAGTTGTTTCTGCCCATAATCGATATCGATAATTCGGCCAGCTTCTACGACCTCAACACCAAGTTGAATTATAAGATTAACGATAACAACAATATATATCTCTCGGGATACTTTGGGCGGGATAAATTCAGTATCAACGAACAATTCGTAAATATTTACGGGAACGCCTTTGTTAATTTCCGCTGGAATCATTTGTTTTCCAATAAGCTGTTCTCCAATCTATCTCTGATCTATTCGGATTATTACTATGGACTGGAATTGGATTTTGTAGGGTTTAGGTGGAATTCAGGCATTCAGAATTTTAATGTAAAGTACGATCTGAAACATTATCTGGGCGATAATTTACAGATGAATTACGGCATAAATAATATCTACTACATATTTAATCCGGGGAAGATCGAACCCAATAATCCCGATTCTGGAATTCTTGAAGACCAGCTTACCAAAAAATATGCAAATGAAGCAGCGGCCTATGTAGATGTGGAGCATAAAATAACAGACAACCTTAGTCTGGGATATGGCCTTAGAGTGAGTCATTTTGCCCGATTGGGGCAAGACGAACTCTATGTCTACGAAAACGATCAACCCGTTATTTTTGATCCGTTTCAGCTGGTCTATCAGGAAGCTACGCCTATCGATACCATCAACCCGGGTCGGGGATCTACACTAAAAGACTTTTTCAATTTCGAACCTCGTGTTTCGGTGGCTTATGCGTTAAATGATGATAACTCGATCAAGGCGAGCTATAATCGAATGGCGCAATACCTGCATCTGTTGTCGAATACCAGCTCCCCTACCCCTTTGGATGTTTGGACTCCAAGCGGACCCTGGGTAGACCCCCAGTTGCTCAACCAATATGCGCTGGGCTATTTTCGCAATATAAAAGAAGGTGCCTTTAGCCTCGAAACAGAGGTCTTTTTTAAAGACATAGAAAACCGGATAGATTATATAGATGGCGCCAACCTTATTGCAAATAATGCCATTGAGCAGGTTATCCTGAACGGGGAAGCAAGGGCCTATGGTTTTGAGGTATTGTTCCGCAAGAACGAAGGAAGGTTCAGAGGATGGCTTGCCTACACCCTCTCCCGATCAGAACAGCGTACACCGGGAAGGCCTCCCGTGGTAGACAATGGACGTAGTAACCTGGAAACTGGAATCAACTTCGGTGAATGGTATAGTACGCCTTACGATAAAACACACGACATTGCACTTTATGGAAGTTTTGAACTCAATAAAAAGTGGCGTTTTAATTCGAACTTTATCTATCAGACGGGGCAGCCTACCAATTATCCTGTAGGGCAGTTCGAATTCGAAGGCTTGGTGGTACCCTTCTATGGTTTGAGGAACAAAGAACGACTACCAGATTACCACCGCCTGGATATAGCAGCAACACTTACACCCAGGAAAAAGAATCCTGATACCAGCTGGAAATCGGAATGGGTATTTAGTGTTTACAATATATATAACCGGATGAATGCAGCCTCGATTAATTTCAGGCAGAACGATGAAACAGGGGCGAACGAAGCGATCAAAACATCGATTTTTGGAATAGTACCCTCTGTGACCTTTAATTTCAGTTTTTAGATGCGGTTAACCGTCCTTACATACCTGATCTTATCCATGCTTGTCTTCATTTCATGTGAAGAGGTTATCGATGTTGAAACTCCATCGGAATCGCCCAGACTTATCGTGGAGGGATTGATCCGGGTAGATGTTTCTGAACCTTTTCTGCCTGTCAGGATAAAAGTTTCGCTGACCAACAACTTCTTTGAAGAAATACCCGTTACCGATCTCGAGAATATCCTGATAAGCTATCAGGAAATCGAAGATGGGGTGGTCTCATTTTCGGGATCTTCTACGTTGGCTGAAATTGCACCCGGGACCGGCATCTATGAACCTGATCCCGACTTTTTTGACGATCAAAGGATTCCCACAGTAGTAACCTTTGCAGAGGAAACGGTATTTAACCTCCTGATTTCGCATCAGGGCAGGCGTTATTTTGCCGAGACCCGCTATGTCTCCTCAGTTCCTATTATTAGCGCTCAACAAGGTAATGCAACCTTCTTCGGGGAAGATGATACCGAGATCATCGTGCTTTTTGCAGATCAGCCCAATGAAAACAATAATTACATTTTTGATTTTGCGTTTAATGAATATCTGGTAACAAACGATGAATTCTACCAGGATCAGTTGTTTCAGTTCTCCTATTTCTATGATCGTCGATTTGAACCGGGCACTGAAATTGAGATTACCTTAATGGGTGCCGATCAGAATTTTTATAATTATATGGACCTGGTCATCGAACAAAGTGAAGCAGCTCAAGGCGTATTCCAAACACCCGTGGCCACTGTAAGGGGAAATATTTTTGATATTACAGACCTGGATAACAACCAGGTGGTAGACAACGTTAACAGGCCCGATCTTTTCCCACTGGGCTATTTTGCCGTTGTGCAGGAATACAGGCAGACAGTGACAATACGAGAATGAAAAGGCGGGCTATGAAAAAAATGAATATGAAGAATTTACCATCGTTATGCTTAACTATAATTATGCTGAGTTTTGGGTGTGAAGATGTCATAGATGTTGATGTTCCCGAAGAAGAACCCAGGTTGGTAGTTAACGCCCTGATGAGAGTAGATATCGATGAGGAGTTTATACCTGTAGTGGTAAGTTTAACCCTTACCAGCGGGTTTTTTGATCAAATTCCCATCACCAGTGCCGATGATAATATTTCTATCATCCAGGAGGCCTTCGATGAGGATGGTAACGTCATCGGTTCGGGAGTCTCGAGCCTTTCCGAACAACCGCCCGGATCCGGGATATATATGCCCGACCCAACTTTCGACGGGGATCAGCGTATCCGTGTGGAACAGACGGCCTTCGATATAGAGTACACGATGATTATACCGCATCAGGGAAAACGTTATGCGGCTCAAACCCGCTATGTACCAACAGTCCCCATCGACAATCTGGAGATAGGCGACGGTACGCTGTTTGGTGATGATGAAACCGAACTTATCGTAACCTTTACCGATAACCCGGACCGCGATGATTTTTATGTTTTCGACTTCGGTTTTGGAGAATTCCTGACTACCGAAGACCAGTTCTTCCAGGGGCAGCAGTTTGCCTTTTCGTACTTCTATGATCAGATATTCGAGCCCGGTACGGTATTGGAGGTTAGTATCCTTGGGGCAGATCAGAACTTTTACAACTATATGGATTTGCTGATTGAACAAACCGAAGGCCAGCAAGGTCCGTTTCAAACACCGGTAGCTACGGCTCGTGGAAATGTATTCGACATCACCAATCTGGATAATATTAATGTGCTAGACAATGTAGAAAACCCAGACGAATTTGCCCTGGGTTATTTTGCCATCGTACAAGAGTATCGGGCATCAATCACGGTCGAATAATATTTATAGAACTACTCTTTCTTTATCTTTTGTTGTAAAAATTGGCAGATAGACTGTTCCGTCAATCTAGCGGCATTTTCCATATTGTAGCGTAAAGGGTGGGCGGAATCGCTAACCTCAATCACCGCACTCAGCCCTCCCTGCAATAATTTGTCCTTTTCAGTATCCACGATTCCACACACCGCTATAACCGGAATCTGGTGAACTCTTCCCATTTCAATCACCCCATGGATAAGTTTCCCGCTCAGGGTCTGATCGTCTATTTTCCCCTCCCCGGTAATAATATAGTCGATGGGATGTTGTGACAAAATCTCATTCACCCCTGCCACATTTAGAACGAATTGGGTTCCGCCCAAAAAACGAGCCCCGAGAAAACTCATCAGACCATAGGCCGTACCTCCGGCAGCTCCGGCGCCTGGAATACTTGCATAGCTTTTTCCCATCTCCTTAATTACGAGCATGTCTAAATCTTTCAATCCCTTATCGAGCAGTTGAATGTCTTTGTCTGAAGCTCCCTTTTGTGCGGCATATACATAAGCTGCACCTTGGGGACCATAAAGTGGATTATTCACATCGTTGATGGCGTATATTTTGGCTTTTGCAAATAATGATTCATCCCCGGGCTTTTGAATCCTGGCGATTCTGGAAAGATTTTGGCCAATAGGCTCCAAAATTTGATCATCGTCATTGAGAAAGTTATACCCCAGTGCAGCCGCTATTCCCATCCCCGCATCATTGGTGGCGCTTCCCCCCAAACCGATGAAGAGATTCCTGGCGCCTTTTTCGAGGGCATGCCTGATCTGCATCCCAGTCCCAAAAGTGTTCGTAAGCATCGGGCTCCGATCTGTCTCTTTTAGCAAAACCAAACCGGCGGTCTGTGCCATTTCTATATAGGCCGAATCGGTTAGATCATCGTAGAGATAAGAAGTCCGTAATTTTTTTCCAAGCGGATCACGAGCCTCACATACCACCTTTTGGTATTGGCCATAATGACTGATGGATTCGAGAAATCCATCACCACCATCTGATAGCACCGCACTGTGCAATACAGCTTCTGGGTCTGCTTTTCGGATACCTCGGCTAATTGCGTCGATCACCTGCTTGGCGTTCAGCGAACCCTTAAACTTATCTGGAATCAACAGATAATTCATCTTTTTTTCTTTTAACCAGCTAAGAACCATTTATGGTGCGTAATCCAACATCCTTGTCTGAAAAGGTATGGTTTCCAAACATTAACTTACCAAAAGTCCTTTCATCACCAGGTCCGATCTTTTCAATATTTAAATATAGTCGATAATCCCTATTTTTGATACTCCTGAATAATCGTAGACATCTATGGCAACCGACAAGAATCTGCTAATTAAAGGCCTAAAATTTCTGGGGTATACGGTATTTACCATGTTCCTTGCCCCTGTGGTGTTATTTCAGGCCTTTAAAAACCAGGACCATGCCTTCTACATCCCGGTATTGATCGTGGGTTTACTACTGGCCATTACCGCCATTGGCCTGGGCTTTTACAGCATCAAAGTCTTTCTGGATGCCCTTTTTGGTAAAAAGTCTAAAAACGCGGAATAATATTTCAAAGGCCTAAAACTTCCAACCGATGTAGCTTACGGATTGATAATTACCGCCAAAGGCTATTGCCCGCATAGGTCCAAGGTGTTATCTTTGCGGACTTAAAGCAAATCTTTTGGGAAACGTAGAGATCAAATTACCCGATGGCGCCATTAAGGAATATCCTGCTGGCACAACACCTATGGAGGTAGCGATGAGTATTAGCGAAGGGCTGGCCAGAAATGTAATTTCAGCAAGTTTTAATGGCGAGACCGTAGAAACTGTTACGCCTCTTAATGAAAGTGGATCTTTGGTGCTGTATACATGGAGAAACGACGAGGGTAAAAAAGCTTTCTGGCATTCCTCTTCCCATGTGGTGGCTCAAGCGTTAGAAGAACTCTATCCCGGGATAAAACTCACCATTGGCCCGGCAATCGAGAACGGTTTTTATTACGATGTGGATTTTGGAGATCATGTAGTCTCGGATAAGGATTTTGCTGCTATCGAGAAAAGAGCTCTGGAAATCGCCCGGGGGAAACACGCTTTTAAAATGAGATCTGTAACCAAGGCCGATGCGCTGGCTTATTATGGGGATCAGGCTAATCAATACAAGATTGAACTTATAGAAGCGCTCGAAGATGGAACCATCACTTTTTGCGACCATGATAGTTTTACCGATCTCTGCCGAGGCGGTCATATTCCCAATACGGGTATTATCAAGGCCATAAAAATTCTCAATGTGGCAGGTGCTTACTGGAGGGGTGACGAAACAAAAAAACAGCTAACCAGGGTATACGGAATCTCATTCCCAAAACAAAAAGAACTTACCGAATACCTCGCGCTTTTAGAAGAGGCTAAAAAACGTGATCACCGGAAACTAGGGAAGGAAATGGAACTATTCACCTTCTCTACCATGGTTGGCCAGGGATTGCCGCTGTGGTTGCCTAAGGGAGCTGCACTTCGCGAACGTCTGGAGCAATTCCTGAAAAAAGCTCAGAAAAAGGCCGGATATGAAATGGTGGTCTCTCCTCATATCGGGCAAAAGGAATTATATGTTACCTCAGGGCATTACGAAAAATATGGCAAGGATAGTTTTCAGCCCATACATACACCCAAAGACGAGGAAGAATTCTTGCTAAAACCGATGAACTGCCCACATCACATAGAAATATTTAAAGCAAAACCACTGAGTTATAGGGACCTTCCCAAACGCTATGCAGAATTTGGCACGGTTTACCGTTACGAACAAAGTGGAGAATTACACGGACTAACCAGGGTACGGGGTTTCACCCAGGACGATGCGCATATCTTCTGTATGCCCGAACAGCTCAACGATGAATTTAAAAACGTGATCGACCTATCTCTTTATGTGCTGGGATCCTTGGGTTTTGAGGATTTTATCACACAGGTTTCGATCCGGGATCCGGAAGACCCGGATAAATATCTGGGAGACCCTGAAACATGGGAAAAAGCCGAACAGGCAATTATCAACGCGGCAGAGGAAAAAGGTATTAATTATAACATAGAAAAGGGCGAAGCCGCCTTTTATGGCCCTAAGCTCGATTTTATGGTCAGGGATGCACTCGGACGGAAGTGGCAGCTGGGTACCATCCAGGTGGATTATAATTTACCAGCACGATTCGGACTCTCCTACAAGGGCAAAGACAATGAACTGCACCAGCCTGTGATGATCCACAGAGCACCATTTGGTAGTCTGGAACGATTCATGGCAATACTGCTCGAGCATACCGGTGGTAATTTTCCACTCTGGCTAACCCCCGATCAGGCGATGGTTTTACCGGTTAGCGAGAAGTATGAAAAATATGCTGAAAAAGTTTTAAATTCCCTGGAAAATCACGAAATTCGCGCCCTCGTTGATAAGAGGAATGAAACTGTCGGGAAAAAGATCCGGGAAGCGGAAGTCCAAAAGATTCCCTTTATGCTTGTCGTAGGGGAAAAAGAAGAGGAAGCAGGTACTGTTGCAGTGCGCAAACACGGGGGAGAAGATTTAGGTTCGATCTCTGTGGAGGCCTTTGCAGACTTGGTCGAAAAAGAAATAAGTAGTACCTTAAAGTCGTTTTGACAGTTGAAGTTTAATTAAAATAAAGTAGCCATAGCAATAAGAAGAAGATTTAGGCCCCAACCCCGGAGGGAAAACAAGAACCCTCATAAAATCAACGAAAAGATTACGGTACCCAAAGTTCGCCTGGTCGGCGACAATGTTGAAATGGGGGTATATCCCATCGCTGAAGCTATTGAGAAGGCCAACGATTTAGGGCTGGATCTGGTGGAGATTTCTCCCAATGCAGATCCGCCGGTTTGTAAGATTATAGATTATAAAAAGTTTCTTTACGAGCAGAAGAAGAGAGAGAAGGCCATGAAGGCCAAAGCAACGAAGGTGATCGTAAAGGAAATTAGGTTTGGTCCGAACACAGACGACCACGATTATGAGTTTAAAAAGAAGCACGCCGAAAAGTTTCTGAAAGACGGGGCGAAATTGAAAGCCTATGTATTCTTTAAAGGACGTTCGATAGTGTATAAAGATAAGGGTGAGATTTTATTATTAAGACTCGCCCAGGAATTGGAGGATTACGGCAAAGTTGAACAAATGCCAAGATTAGAGGGGAAACGTATGACAATGTTCATCGCTCCTAAAACTAAGAAGTAGTCCCGGGTTCAAAAAAGTCGGGGGAAACCCTGAAATAATAAATATTAATTAATTAGGAGCAAAATGCCTAAAATGAAGACAAAATCCAGTGCCAAGAAAAGGTTCAAACTCACGGGCACCGGAAAGATCAAGAGAAAGCACGCTTTTAAGAGTCACATTCTGACAAAGAAGTCTAAAAAGCGAAAGCTTAAGTTAACCCATGCTACGTTGGTAGATAAAGCCGATGAGCCAGGTATCAAAGAGCAATTACGATTAAAGTAATTATTCTTGAGGTAATTAGTATTAACCATGGAGTCCGGCTTTAAATGACCCCCTTGGGAGTGTCGCAACAAAGTCCTAATTATAGGCGCCGGCTACAAAAATCTAAAAACAAATGCCAAGATCAGTAAACTCTGTTGCTTCCAGAGCAAGAAGAAAAAAAATCATGAAGCAGGCCAAAGGGTATTACGGGCGTAGGAAAAACGTCTGGACCGTGGCCAAGAACGCGGTAGAAAAAGCAATGCTTTACGCCTACCGGGACCGCAAAAACAAAAAGAGAAATTTCCGTTCACTTTGGATCACCCGTATCAATGCAGCTGCAAGGCAGCATGGAATGTCTTATTCCCAGTTTATGGGTGCGGTTAAAGCCAAGGATATTCAGCTCAACCGAAAGGTTTTGGCCGATCTGGCCATGAATCATCCGGAAGCATTTAAAGCTGTGGTGGATAAGGTGAAATAACTTAGAAAAATTGTTTGAAAAAACCCTGGATCTTCATTCAGGGTTTTTTTATGCCTTTCGAGCAGTAACCAAAACTAAATACCCCAGGCCGTTAATACCAGTTTTCTGCCAGAGGCACGGTCTCTGTGCTCACAAAGATATATACCCTGCCAGATACCAAGATTCATCTGGCCATCAGTAATAGGGATCTGTACCGATGCACCCATCAGTGAGGCCTTGATATGTGCCGGCATATCGTCTGGTCCTTCGAGGGTATGAACATAGTAGGGGGCATTTTCAGGCACCATTTTATTGATATGACTTTCAAAATCCTGCCGTACAGACGGGTCTGCATTCTCATTTATCGTCAGGCTGGCAGAAGTATGCTGAATAAGGACATGGAGAAGTCCGGATTTAATCTGCCTGAATTCTGGAAAATGCTGTACCAATTCTTCGGTAATGAGGTGAAAACCCCTTTTCCTTGGCGCTAATTGTATCTGTTTTTGAAAAAGCTTCATACAGAGTAAATGTAAAACTTTCCCTCTGGACCCGATAATTTATATAGAAAAAATACCTTTGTGCTCTTAAATCACCAAGTATGGATCTATCTGGCATTAAACTAGTCGTGGCCGATATGGATGGTACGCTGCTCAACTCAAAGCACGAAGTGAGCAATGAATTCTTCGACCTGTACCATCAACTCAGGAAGAAGAATGTGCTTTTTGCTGCAGCCAGTGGCCGACAATTCGACAGTATTGCCCAAAAGCTCTCGCCGATAGACAAGGAGATCATCATTATTGCTGAAAACGGAGGTTTTACCGTTCATCAGGGCAAAGAGTTGGTGAGTAACCCGTTAAAACCCGGACATAAAGAACTGATCCTGAAAGAACTACTCAGTATTGATGCGGCGCAGACCGTGCTATGTGCCAAAGATTCCGCCTATTTAATGCCCAGTTCAAAACCTTTTCTGGACCACCTTAAGGAATACTATACTCAATTTAATTTCCTGGAGGATCTGGATGCTTTTGATGGCGAAGTAATGAAAATTGCCGTATATCATCATCTGGGTTCCGAACAACATATATACCCCTATGTGAAGCATCTTGAGGGAGAACTAAAAGTAAAGGTATCGGGTGAGTTTTGGGTAGATCTGTCGCATCCGGATGCCAATAAGGGTCATGCACTCCAGATTATGCAGCGGGAACTAAATATAAGCAAGGATGAAACACTGGTTTTTGGCGACTACAATAATGACCTGGAGATGATGGCCAGAGCAGAGTACAGTTTTGCCATGGCTAATGCACATCACAATGTCTTAGCGGCCGCTCGTTATACAACAGCAAGCAACGATGAAAGAGGCGTGGAACGGGTGCTCGAAACCCTGCTTCGTTCCAAGTCTTAGGTCTTTTGTTTTTTCTTTCTGGCTGCCGGGAAAAGTACATTATTCAGAATCAGGCGATATCCCGGTGAATTCGGGTGCAGTTCCAATTCCGTTTTAGGATCCCCTACCCTATGCTGATAGTCTTCGGGGTCGTGACCGCCATAAAAAGTGAAGAAGCCCCTACCTTTAATCCCGTGAATATACCGGGCTTCGGCGTTGATCTTATTTTCGCCCAGTACCATAACCGTCGATTTTACCTGTGCCCTGGTAAAAGCGGTAGTTTGCCCCATAAACCCTTTAACAAGTGAAGTGTGATTCTGACAGAGCATGGTGGGAACCGGATCCCACTTGGCTGAAAAATCCATTAAAGTAAAATAATCTGATTCTCTTGGAACATTGCTGCGTTTATTGGTCATGTCGATGGAAGAAAATTCATAGCGCAGCGGATTCCGCTCCAGGGTAAAATTGGTAAAGGCAAAGGTTTTTCCGAAATCTAATTTACTTTGGTAATTGGCATCGGAGGGGTCCCCGTCGAACATAGGTTCGCAGATATCCACCCCGTTGGCCGCGAGTGCGATATCGAAACTATCCGTGGCCGAACACATGGCGAACATAAACCCGCCCCCAATGACATAATTCCTGATCTTTAAGGCTACGTCTCTCTTCTGTTCAGAAACCTTACTATATCCTAATCTGGTCGCCAGCGCTTCGGCATTCTTTTTACCTTCAATATACCAGGGAGCCGCTCTATAGGCCCCATAGAATTTACCATACTGGCCGGTAAAATCTTCATGATGAAGGTGGAGCCAGTCGTATAAAGCCAACTTATCGCCCAAAACCTCCTCATCGTATACCGTTACATAAGGAATCTCGGCATAGGTAAGTACCAGAGTTACCGCATCGTCCCAGGGCTGATTATCCTTAGGCGAATACACGGCAATCCTGGGTGCTTTTTCCAAAATCACCGCTTCCTGGTTTTGAGACGGACTTCCAATTCCGTCTAATATTTCTTCAGCTTGTTGATCTGAAATTGTTTCAAAGGAAACCCCGCGGATCTGACATTCTTTACGGATCACCTCTCCGTCGGGCAGGAGAAACGAACCACCTCTATAGTTGAGTAACCACTGTACTTTCTGACCTTTGGTGAGCACCCAATAGGTGATTCCATAGGCTTTAAGATGATTATCCTGACTCTCGGCATCCATGGGGATCAAGATGGCAGAGGCATAGGAAACCGTTCCGGCCAACAAGGCCAAACAGCATACAAGGAATTGTTTGTTGAAGGTGAATATGGGAAATCCGGGAAAAAGTCTATTAAAATGGCACGTCATTATCATCCTGGTCAAGATCAGGATCATCGTTCATCGAACTGCCAAAGGCATCATCAGGGCCGGGCAGGTTCTTAGTCAGGAACGGATTGTCCTCATCGGCATTCATCTTGGATTGAAACTCAAATGGAGAATCAAAGTCATCTAAATTATCAAATTTACCAAGCTGAGCAATGAACTTTAACCTTATATTATCTAATCCGCCATTACGGTGTTTCGCGACAATAAACTCGGCCTGCCCCTGTGTTGGGGTTCTTTCCTCATCGTCCCATTCGTCTATTTTATAGTATTCGGGGCGATATATAAAGGAGACGATATCGGCATCCTGTTCAATAGCTCCCGATTCCCTGAGGTCGGAAAGGATGGGTCGTTTGCTGCCGCCACGTGTTTCCACGGCTCTTGATAACTGGGAGAGCGCTATCACGGGCACGTTCAATTCTTTGGCCAGCGCTTTTAGATTCCTTGAGATGGTAGAGATCTCCTGTTCGCGATTGCCCCCTTTCTGAGTCCCCCCTGCCGTCATCAACTGGAGGTAATCTAGTACGATAACCCTGATCTTATGCTGAGACGCCAGCCGCCTTGCCTTGGCACGCAGGTCGAAAATCGACAGCGATGGGGTGTCATCTATAAATAATGGTGCTTTTTCGAGTGTCTTTACCTTAACATTGAGTTGTTCCCATTCATGTTTCTCCAGCCTACCGGTCCTGAGTTTTTCGGAAGACAGGCCGGTTTCGGCAGAAATAAGACGTGTAATCAATTGTACGCTAGACATTTCCAGGGAAAAAAAGGCTACGGGAATATTGGAATTTACTGCCATATTCCTGGCCATAGACAAGGTAAGCGCGGTTTTACCCATACCCGGCCGTGCCGCGATAATCACCAGATCGCTCGGTTGCCATCCGGAGGTTAGCCTATCTACTTTTTCAAAACCTGAAGGGATCCCACTAAGACCTTCTTTGTTGGCGATCTCTTCAATTTTCTTTTTGGCCTGGATCACCAGGTTCTGTGCGGTTTCTGCAGATCGCTTAAGATTACCCTGAGTAACTTCGTATAATTTGGACTCCGCATTGTCGAGAAGATCAAAAACATCTGTACCATCGTCGTATGCTTCTTCGATGATTTCGCTCGAAATTTTGATCAAACTCCTTTGTATATATTTTTGCAGGATGATCCTGGCGTGGAACTCAATATGCGCCGAAGATGCGACCTTTTGGGTAAGGCTGATCAGGTAAAAATCACCTCCAGCCGCCTCGAGGCGTTCATCCTTCTTTAATTGGGCCGAAACGGTTAATAAATCAACGGGTTCCGAACTTTCGAAGAGTTTAAAGACCGCCTCATATATATAACGATGCGCATCTTTATAAAAGACTTCCGGATGTAGAATATCGATTACCTCATCAACACCCTTTTTGTCGATCATCATGGCTCCGAGCACAACTTCCTCTAAATCAACGGCTTGTGGCGGTATCTTCCCCTTCTCCAGATTAATGATAGCCGCTTTGCTGATTTTATGTCCCACTACCGGGCTCGATTTTTCCATGACTGCTAAAGTATACAATTAACTATAAGTTAACATTCCAGTGCGCTTTCTGATATCCACCGTTCATTAACAATTTCCCTGTTAATAAGTTACGAATTTGTGTTGATAACAAAAAAAAACCGGGAAAACAATTTCCCGGATCTCAGTAAAGCTGATTCACAGCCGCTTAGCCGTTGAAGACCCCCATATTGCCATACTTATCCATTCTCTTTTCCACAAGATCCTTTGGGGATAACTTTTTCAGTTCCTCATGATGTTTGAAAATCTTGTTTTTGACAATATCGAATGTCTTTTCGCGATTGCTATGTGCTCCTCCTATGGGTTCCTTTACGATCTCATCGATCAGTTTAAGTCTTTTCATATCGGAAGCGGTTAGTTTTAAGGCTTCTGCTGCCTGCTCTTTATATTCCCAGCTTCTCCAGAGAATAGAAGAGCACGACTCAGGAGATATAACCGAATACCAGGTGTTCTCCAACATAAGAACCACATCGCCAACACCTATTCCAAGTGCTCCACCCGAGGCTCCTTCCCCGATAATCACTACGATAATCGGTACCTTCAGCCGGGTCATTTCCAATATATTTCTGGCAATAGCTTCGCCCTGCCCTCTTTGTTCTGCCTCGATGCCCGGGTAGGCCCCGGGAGTATCGATGAGGCTGATCACCGGGATTCCGAATTTTTCCGCAGACTTCATCAATCTGAGGGCTTTTCGGTAACCCTCTGGGTTGGCCATCCCAAAATTCCTGTATTGTCTGGTCTTGGTATTATATCCTTTTTGCTGGCCGATAAACATAAAACTCTGGTCTCCGATCTTTCCAAGTCCTCCGATCATCGCCTTATCATCTTTTACCGTACGGTCGCCATGGAGTTCTAAAAAACTATCTCCACAAATCGCACGGATATAATCGAGCGTATAGGGCCGGTTAGGATGCCTTGAGAGCTGAACACGTTGCCAGGCGGTCAGATTCTTATAGATATCCTTTCTTGTTTCGTTTAGCTTTTTTTCGATCTGCTTGCAGGTTTCAGTAACATCAACATCGCTCTCCTCTCCTATCACCTGGCATTTCTCGAGCTGCTCCTCTAATTCCTTAATGGGAAGTTCAAAATCTAAATACTCCATGACTCAATTGGGTTAGTCTCAGCAGACAAATATATAATTTATTGTTATACCTCAGGATGAGGTGGGGCCTATTTCAGAATAAGAAATTTCAGACAATTTCCGAGAGGCCTGTTTAATCAGCGTTTGGCTTTATTGAGCATATAGATTCCAAAGATCCCAAAAGCGACATTGGGGATGATCACCGCCAGTATGGGGGGAAATCCTGATTGCTCTGCCAGGGTGCCAAATACCTTGTCGAAGAAAATATATACAAAGGCTACGGCAATACCAAAGGCAAGGTTTACTCCCATACCCCCTCTTCTTTTAACCGATGAAACCGCTACGCCTATTACGGTCAGGATAAATGCGGCCACCGGAAGTGCCCATCGCCTGTATTTCACCATAATATAGCTATTGATATTAGAGGCCCCCTTTCTTTTCTGAACTTCGATAAATTCGTTGAGTTCGAAGAGATTTTTGGTTTCCGCGATATAAGATACAGGGGTGAGGTCTCCTATATCGAAAGCAAATAGCGTATCGAGCCTTCGTTTGGTCTCTATAAATTCATTATCCTCGCGAACCTTCCTCTTGGCATACGAAGTGAGCCTGTATACACTGTCTTTGGATACCCAGCGAATATTGGCCGCTGTGATCTTATAATCCAGCTTGTTTTCCTGGTTAAAGTGCTCAAAGGTAAAGTTGTACCCAATCTGACGCGCCGGGTCGAAACTGCTAACGTAGATAAAATCGTTATTGTTAAGCTGATTGAAAATATTACTGGTTACCCGGTCTTTTTTACCTTTTTTTAGGTATTTATATTTAAACTCGTTATAGCCCTTGCTGGCATTGGGAACGATGAACATGCCCATAAAGAACATCATCACGGCAATGATCGAAGCCCCTACCCAATAAGGCCTGAGAAACCTGGCGAAAGATACCCCTGAACTCAGAATTGCTACGATCTCTGTCCTCATAGCAAGTTTGGAGGTAAAAAAGATGATCGAGAGAAAGAGGAAAATCGGGAATAATAAACTGCCGATATAGATCGTGAAATTCACATAATAGACTATTATTTCACCAAGCGGGGCTTCATTATCGATCATCTTGCCGATCTGCTCCGCCAGGTTAAGCATTATTCCTATAGGAACGAAGAGCAGGAGCATCATGCCGAAAGTAACCAGGTACCTTTTAAGTATGTAGGTGTCCAAAATCCCCATTGCTATAGGCGTTTATCCATTTGTTTTACCATTTTATTCTTCCAATCCGTAAAATCTCCTGATATAATGCGGTCTCTGGCCTCCCGAACCAGCCACATATAGAATCCCAGGTTATGGATGGTGGCTATCTGTTTGCCGAGGTATTCATTTGCTACGAACAAGTGTCTCAGATAGGCCTTACTATATTCTTTGTCGACAAAGGTAAGTCCCATTTCATCAATCGGCGAAAAATCGGCTTCCCATTTCTTGTTCTTTATATTGATGGTGCCTTCTGCGGTAAACAACATACCATTACGCCCATTCCGTGTTGGCATCACACAGTCGAACATGTCGATTCCCAGCGCGATATTCTCCAGTATATTGATCGGTGTTCCCACTCCCATCAGATAACGGGGCTTGTCTTCAGGGAGAATATCACATACCTCTTCGGCCATTGCGTACATTTCCTCTGCGGGTTCCCCCACAGACAATCCGCCTATCGCATTTCCCACCGCATTTACTCCGGCTATATATTCTGCCGATGCCCGCCTCAGGTCTTTATAGGTAGAGCCCTGCACGATTGGGAAAAATGCCTGGGAATGATCGTAGTGTTCGGGCTGCTCTGCCAGGTGGCTAATACAGCGTTCCAGCCAGCGATGAGTAAGGTCCATAGACTTTCTGGCGTAGTCATAATCGCAGGGATATGGTGGGCATTCGTCGAAAGCCATGATAATGTCGGCTCCGATTTCCCGTTGTATCTCCATCACGTTTTCCGGAGTGAACATATGAAGGGATCCATCTATATGGGATTTGAACTTAACGCCTTCTTCCCTGATCTTTCGGTTGGCCGCCAGAGAATATACCTGATATCCTCCACTATCGGTTAGAATATTGTTTTCCCAGCCCATAAATTTATGAAGACCTCCTGCCCCTTTAAGGATTGAGGTTTTTGGTCTGAGATAGAGATGGTATGTATTTCCGAGGATGATGTCCGGGGCGATATCATCGCGAAGCTCGCGTTGATGGACCCCTTTAACCGTAGCCATGGTACCCACCGGCATAAATATAGGTGTCCGTATCGTACCGTGATCCGTTGTAATTCGGGCGGCCCTTGCCTTACTGGCCTTGTCCTTATGTTCGAGCTGAAATTTCACCTGGGCAATTCGTGGCAAATATAGGCAACTGCTGTCCAAATAAGACTTAACAAAAAAATAAAGTTAAGGGTGCAGAACCGTTAATAAAATGTAATAACTCGTGTTGTACAACCAAAAACTAGCCCCTACATTTGGCGGAAATTATTACGGCAACAACAATGGCAACACGTCATGAATTACAGGATCTGGTGGTACAGGTAAGACGCGATATCCTGAGAATGGTCCACAAGGTAAATTCGGGGCACCCCGGGGGTTCGCTCGGATGCACAGAATTTTTTGTGGCCCTTTATAATGAAATCATGGAACTCAAAGAGGGTTTCGATATGGACGGTATAGGGGAAGATATATTCATCTTATCGAACGGGCATATCTCACCTGTATTTTATAGTGTCCTGTCGAGAAGGGGGTATTTCCCTGTTGAGGAACTCAGCACTTTCAGACTGATCAATTCACGGCTCCAGGGCCATCCTGCCACACATGAAGGATTACCCGGTGTACGTATCGCGGCCGGATCTCTCGGACAGGGTATGTCTGTAGCCGTTGGTGCTGCCCTGGCTAAAAAATTAAACAAAGACCCTCATCTGATCTATAGTCTGCATGGCGACGGAGAACTTCAGGAAGGGCAAAACTGGGAGGCGATAATGTTCGCCGCCGGAAAAGGTGTCGATAACCTTATCGCTACCATCGACCGGAATGGCCAGCAGATCGATGGCTCCACAAAGGATGTGATGCCACTGGGAGATGTCGGGGCTAAATTTGAAGCCTTTGGATGGGATGTGATGCATATCGAAAACGGCAACGACCTGAACCAGGTCATCGCTGGTTTGCAGGAAGCGAAGACGCGTACCGGCAAGGGCAAGCCTGTGTGTATTGTGATGACCACGGAAATGGGCAACGGGGTAGATTTTATGATGCATACCCATGCATGGCATGGCAAGGCCCCCAGCGATGAACAACTGGCCACTGCCCTGGCACAGAATCCTGAAACACTTGGTGACTACTAACCTTAGCTAGCTGATGAAAAAATATACTGATCAAGGATCTAAAGATACCCGAAGCGGCTTCGGGGCGGGAATGACAGAACTCGGAAGACGTAATCCCAAGGTAGTAGCCCTATGCGCAGACCTTGTAGGATCGCTAAAAATACAGGAGTTCATCGATGAAAATCCGGAACGCTTTTTCCAGGTAGGAATTGCGGAGGCCAATATGATGGGTATCGCGGCAGGATTAACCCTTGGGGGTTATATCCCTTTTACCGGTACTTTCGCCAATTTTTCGACCGGGAGGGTCTACGACCAGATACGGCAGTCTATTGCCTATTCTGGCAAGAATGTTAAGATCTGTGCCTCTCACGCAGGGCTTACCCTTGGAGAGGATGGGGCTACCCACCAGATATTGGAAGATATTGGCCTGATGAAAATGTTACCCGGAATGACCGTAATCAATCCCTGTGATTTTAATCAGACCAAAGCAGCAACAATAGCTATTGCCGATCACGAAGGCCCGGTTTATCTCCGCTTTGGACGTCCTAAAGTTCCTAATTTCACGCCCGAAAACCAGAAATTCGAAATTGGTAAAGCGTTAATGCTCCAGGAAGGGAGCGATGTCACCATTGTGGCAACCGGCCATTTGGTATGGGAGGCCTTAGTGGCCGCTGAAAACCTTGAAACCCAGGGTGTTTCGGCAGAAGTGATCGATATACATACGATTAAACCCCTCGATTCTGCAGCGATCATCAGCTCGGTGAAAAAAACAGGTTGCCTGGTCTCGGCCGAGGAACACAACTATTATGGCGGATTAGGCGAAAGCATTGCACGTACACTGGCGCTGCATCATCCTACCCCTCAGGAGTTTATCGCGACCAAGGATACATTCGGGGAAAGCGGTACTCCGGCACAACTGATGGAAAAATACGGTTTGAACAATAAAGCGATTGAGCAGGCCGTTCTAGAGGTTATAAAGAGGAAGGCTTAAAAGGGGTTCGTTTGTTAGTCCCTTGAGGGTCGGCCAAAAACGAACACTTATGAAAAAAACACTTCTATGGGTGGCCTTTACTTTTATCAGTACCGCCGCCATCGCACAAGCAACTTCGGGATTTGGTTTTAAAGGAGGTCTCAATTACAATGGTAATGGAGACTATCTCGCCTCTGCCCAAGCTGTAGTTGAAAATCCCGACCGCAATGTGGGATACCATCTTGGGATATTCTACAAATTTGGGAACAACATTTATTTCAGGCCAGAATTCATGTATACCTGGACCAAATCTGAGTATTCAGACGGAGATCTAAGCATTAGCAAGTTAGACGTCCCGGCCCTGGTAGGTATCGAACTTATCGGTCCTTTACATATTTTTGCCGGTCCGGATTTCCAATATATAATCAACGGAAAATTTGGCGGTGTTACCCTAAGCGATATCGAAAGTGATTTTACGGTAGGCTTGCATATCGGCCTGGGTGTAAACCTCGGACCCTTAGGCGTAGACCTGCGATATGAAAGAGGGCTCAGCAGCAATGAGGCCAGCTTTATCAATACCAATATTATCAGTCTGCCGGAAAGCCGGGTAGATACTCGGTCAGACCAGGTTATTTTAAGCCTTTCATTTAAGATCAAATAAAAAAAGCCCTGGTTGAACCAGGGCTTTAATTTTTTCTATAGGGGTCTTAAGAATTATCGCGATCACGGTAATCCGGGATGCCATCACCATCGCCATCTGGAAAACTCACATTTCCCTCCTCGTCTATTTCAATTTCGTCGCGTGTAGGCGTACCGTCTGCATCATCATCACCATCTAGAAAATCTGAGAAACGGGCAAGTGAATTGGTTTCTCGCTCCTGCTCCAGATCGGTATTATCGTTATATAAATATCCATCGCCATTCACGTCTTCCAAAATAGAAGGAATGCCGTCTCCATCATGATCGGTTTCTTCTAAAGTAAACAGATCTACGGTAAACACTAAAGGGCTATAGGCCGGAATCTCGGCTTGGATGATGTTGTAAAATCCTAGTCCCGATGGCAGGAACATCGCCCCTACACCAAAACCTTCAACGGTTACTGTACCGTCGCCATTGTCTATCACAGCACCGCCTCTTTTGAAATTAGGCAAGGCTTCGGTAAATCCTCTGGCTCCGGCTCCCGGTCCCTGAATTTGGGCCAGATCGAACCAAACAGGATTAACAAAGGATCCATCGAAATCAAAACCACTTAAAAGCGAACCTTTATATCGCACCAGAACAGAATCGGCTATGGTCGGACTCTCGTTAATGCCCTCTCTGGCGATAAGATAATAATAGGTATGCAAAAAGGTTTCCTCTTCGCTCAGATCAAATTCATCATTGCTTACCGATATCTGGGCCGACTGCACCTGGTTGATCAATGGGGTTTTACCCGAATTATCGCCAGCTATGGTATCAATAACAATTTTATAGTCGAAACCCATAGGAGGATTTTCAAAATCCTCGTAGTTGTAAAAATGCGTTTGCAGATATTCCCTGATCTCGGCGTCGTCTTCGGCAGCTACCTCACTAAGTGCTCTTGGCGGCACCACCTCAACATCTATGCTGTCATCACTGCCACAGGAAAGCATCATTAAAAATGCGGCTCCCGGTATCGCCCATCGTATCAGCTTCATATAATTGATTTTTAAGGGCGCAAGATACGATTTTCCCCTATTTTTGCAGTGATCTTAACAAAGTTTTGACGCTCTA
This sequence comes from Flavobacteriaceae bacterium, assembly GCA_965212205.1. Lineage (GTDB taxonomy): Bacteria > Bacteroidota > Bacteroidia > Flavobacteriales > Flavobacteriaceae > JAHEJJ01. The sequence goes on along the minus strand of CBDBUX010000003.1, from coordinate 2,055 downwards.
TGCGGATCGATAAATACTTATGGTGTGTACGATACTATAAAACCCGTAACATAGCTACCACGGCCTGCAAGAAGGGTCAGGTTAGCATTAACGGGCAGCAGGTTAAACCCTCCCGGGAGGTGATTCCTACAGATCGTATTGTATTGAGAAAGAACCAGATAAACTATGAACTAAAGGTAAGGGATATACCTGAGAGCCGGATCGGGGCAAAATGGGTCTCCATATATGTGGAAGACTGTACGCCCAAAGAAGCTTTTGAACATAACGAGCTGTTAAAATATTCCAAGGATTATTACCGAAAAAAAGGTGGCGGCAGACCTACCAAAAAGGATAGGCGGGATATTGAAGGATATATCGATGAGTCTGAATAAAGAGTATTGGGAAGAACGCTATACCAGGGATAATCTAGGATGGGACATCGGGATGGTCTCTACACCCCTGCAGGCCTACATCGACCAATTGAGCCATAAAGAAGCCAGAATACTTGTACCCGGAGCCGGCTATGGCTATGAAGCAATCTATCTTTTTGAAAAGGGATTTAAGAATGTTTTTGTTATAGATATTGCGCGGAAACCTCTGGAGCAAATACGGGCCAAATGTCCGGGTTTTCCAAAAGATCAGCTGGTGCAAAAAGATTTTTTTGAGCTCGGGTTAAACGGGTTTGACCTGGTACTGGAACAAACCTTTTTCTGTGCTCTATTACCCGAATTAAGGGCATCCTATGCAGCAAAAATGCATGGGTTGCTTAAGGATGGGGGGAAACTCGCCGGGGTATTCTTCGATTTTCCACTAACGGAAAATGGCCCTCCCTTTGGGGGAAGCAAGGCAGAATACCTGGATTTATTTCAACCGATGTTCCGGATCCTGACCCTTGAAAGGGCCTATAATTCTATTGACCCCAGGCAGGGTAATGAACTGTTTTTTATATTTGAAAAGTAATATGAACACTACCACTCAGAACATCATCTTAAACCACACGCAGATCCAGCACAAGATCCGACGTATTGCCTATCAGATCTACGAGTCGAATGTTGATGAGCAAAAAATCATCATTGCGGGTATAGATGGTGGCGGACTTAAATTTGCTAAGAAATTACAGTCTGTACTACAGGAGATCACCTCGGCCGAAATCGTACTCTGCAAAATGCTGATGGACAAAAAGAATCCTTTGAAGAGTGGTATCAGCACCTCGATACCCGAGGCGGACTATACCGGAGAATCAGTAGTCCTGGTAGACGATGTTTTAAATTCGGGTACGACCTTGGTCTATGGGGTGCAGCACTTTCTAAAAACCCCTTTAAAACGATTAAAGACGGCTGTTCTGGTAAATCGGAATCACAAGAAATATCCGGTTAAGGCAGATTTTAAGGGGATTTCGCTTTCTACTTCTTTACAGGAACATGTAGAAGTGGTCTTTAAATCCAAGCAGGATGCGGTTTATCTAAACTAATTTAGATTCTATAGCAGCCAGGAGCATCTGCTCATCCATTTTATCGGCCTGGAGAATATGGGGTGCCTGGTTATAGAACGGACTTCTTTCGAAAAGGTGTTTCCCGATGAATTCCGGCAGCTCCAGATCGGGCAGGTGCATGATCAGCGGTCTTTGATCTTTTTCCGATAGCAATCTTTGGGCCAGGGAGGCAATATCCAGCCTGAGGTAGAACACGTTTTGGGTATGGTCGAGGATTAATTCCATGTTGTTGCTGTAGCAGGGAGTCCCGCCACCCAGGGCGATAACCGCATCATCTGGATGTTCCAGCAATTCTTTAAGGTATTCGTGTTCTTTAGAGCGGAAGAAAATCTCCCCTTTATCCTTAAAAATATCGGGGACAGACATACCGGTCTTTTCTTTCGATATAGCTGTCGAGATCCAGGAAAGGCAAACAAAGTTTTTGGGCTAATTGCCTGCCTACGGTCGATTTACCGCTACCCATATACCCTAATAAAACGATCTTCATGCTCTTATAAAACTTCGGTTTCGCTCCAAAGCTCGGGCAAAATAATGAAAACACAAATTTCTCTGAAAATGAACTTGAAAAATTAATTATTGATAGT
>CBDBUX010000002.1:0-75003 GCA_965212205.1 Flavobacteriaceae bacterium | reverse complement strand
CCAATAATCGCTTCTGTTTAAAAGGATTATTACTTCGCATTATAGAATCTGGTGACTGGTAATAACGATGTATTGAGTAAGGAACATATGCTAATCGGGTAGCATTCAACAGTAATTTAATCGTAAAGATTACATCCGCGTTATATTGATTATCATCGAATGATAACCCGAGCTGTTTGAGATAATCTTTTCGGATCAAATACCACCATATCTCCATCCGGTGATCGGGATTTTGCCTGATAAAATCGGGCCCGTTTTTCACAATTAGCTTGAAATGATCAGGGATAACTTCCTTTACTAGAAATAGATCTTTAGAAGTAGTTACTTCTGTATCGAAGCAAATGAGCTCTAGTTTAGTGTCGACGGCAAAATCGAGTATTTTACGAAGACTGTTATAGGCTAAATAATCATCGGCATCCAAACAATAAATATAAGCACCTTTGGCATGCTGTAACAGTTTGTTTCTAGTGGCGTAGGCACCAATATTCTTCTCCCTATATAAATGGATATTCGCATGGGATTCCCTAAACATTTCCACCAGATTAATGCTATCGTCTGTAGAGCCATCATCGATAATAATCACTTCAAACTCCTCCTCCTCTAAATCCTGGTGGTACAGACTATTTAAACAGCGTTCAATATAGCTCGATGCATTATACATCGGGATAAGTACACTTAATTTCATGCTGGGGACATCGTATTCGATATAGATCTACTGCAAGTTAACAATACTTGCCAATATGATCGCCCTTTAACTTACTCACAGCACGATTGGCCGAAAAATACGCTAAGCTCCTACGAAATAAACGGAATTGTCAGAAAATAGCTGGGTGATTCGCCATTACCGGCGCGTACGGCATTCACAATTGGGAGCACAAAACCCAGGATACCTACACCGATAAGCGTCAGAATTCCAAGGCCCAGCAATAAAATAGCCGGAATGCTTATGATAATATAGAGCAGCAGACTCAACTGTAGATTTATGATGGCTTTGCCATGTTCATTCATACCCTCCACACTATTCTTCGTGCTTAACCAAAGGATCAGCGGGACGATAAATCCTCCTACTCCGGTCACATAATGAAGTAATTGGCTAAGATGGGTGATGACCAGCAAAGAGCGGTCTTCGCGTAATGATGATTGATTTATAACTTCCATTTTTTGATTGATTTATGATGTACTTAATTAGTAGCACATATTTCGATTTTGTTACACCCCGGATTGCCTTAGCGTTGAAATCACCTAAGATCATGGAATAATGGCTATTTTTGCAGGAATGTTCGGCCTATGACACGTAAAGACACCATCATCGCACTTGCTACGGCCCAGGGAATGGGTGCGATTGCCGTTTTACGCATATCCGGACCGCAGGCGATAAAGATGGTATCTGCTAGTTTTAGAATGGCCTCGGGCCATCGCCTTGATGAACAAACGAGCCACACGGTTCACCTGGGTTATCTCATAGATGGTGAACGCATCCTGGACCAGGTGTTGGTTACACTATTTAAAGGACCGCATTCGTATACCGGGGAGGATGTGGTAGAAATATCCTGCCATGGCTCTATCTATATTCAACGTGAGATCCTTCAATTCTTCCTCTCGAAGGGATGTAATATGGCCGAACCGGGAGAATTTACCCTTAGAGCTTTTTTAAATGGCAAACTCGATTTGAGTCAGGCTGAAGCCGTGGCCGACCTTATCGTCAGTGAAAGTGCCGCATCTCATAAAGTAGCTATGCAACAGATGAGGGGCGGATTCAGCAGGGATATCAAACACCTCAGGGATGAATTGCTCCATTTTGCTTCACTGATTGAGCTGGAACTCGATTTTGCAGAAGAAGATGTGGAATTTGCCGATAGGAAAAGTTTCGATGAACTGATCTCTAAGATCAGCAATGTGCTTCGGCAATTGATCAATTCTTTTTGCACTTGGAAATGTCCTCAAGAATGGTATCCCTACCGCCATCGTGGGAGAACCCAACGTTGGTAAATCGACACTACTCAATGCTTTGCTCAAGGAAGACAGAGCGATTGTATCTGAAATCGCGGGTACTACCCGAGATAGCATCGAAGATGAAATGATCATCGGGGGCGTGAGTTTCCGGTTTATTGATACGGCAGGACTACGACCTACCGAAGATGTTGTGGAATCGATCGGGATAAAACGAACCTATGAAAAGATCTCCAAAGCATCTGTGGTTATACTACTGGTGCAGGCCACAGATTATCTCTATAAAGATGCCCTGGTCCATAGCAGATTTAGAGAACTGGCCGAAGATTATCCGGATAAATCCCTGATGCTGGTACTCAACAAATCGGATGAGTTAGATGTTCATCAATTAAACCAGATTCATAATGGCCTGGCCAGCGAAAAAGACCTTAATTCTGTGGTCATCTCTGCCAAAACCGGTGACGGTATCGACGAGTTACAGCATAAATTATTGGAATTTATCGATAAGGGCTTTTTACAGAACAACGGTACGGTGGTAAGTAATTCCAGGCATTATGCGGCCCTGCAAAAAGCACTTAAAGAAATTGAGCAGGTACGGGAAGGATTAAATAACGGTCTTTCGGGCGATCTCCTCGCCATCGACATCAGGCAGGCCTTACATCATCTTGGAGAAATCACCGGTGAAATCACTACAGATGATCTTCTGGGCAATATTTTTGCGAATTTCTGTATCGGAAAAGTAAACATTAACCATAGATGATCTTCTTTCTTTGGTTCGCATCTATCAGTCATTCAAAATCAGGCGGGAACCTCTTGTAAGCAATATTCGTTAACCATGCTAGGATTAGGTTCGATAGTTGCTATATGCATATAGTCGAGCCTTTCCATAGCCTGTTTTCCCTCAGTTTCGATTTAAAGTGCAAAAGTATAAGTAGCTCGTTTACAGCATAATGACGTTGATCATTTGTTATTTATGGTATGGTTAGACATTTACAAAAAAAACAGGAAATCCAGTGTTCCGGATCTCCTGTTTAAAAAAACGATGTCTCTGTACTAGATTCTTCAAAAAACAAAATTGACCGAAGCAAATGCATTTCGTCCCGGAGCAAAAATGGGAAGATTATTTCCCCTTACGGATCTGTTTAGGTGTTCATAATAGTTTTCATCGAACAGGTTATTTACCCCGGCCGTTATGCTGGCCGACTCGCTGAGTTGAAAAGCGACTTTTACATCTAACAAGCTAAAGGAAGGTGTGGTAGTCTCCCCATATTCAGCCGAAACACGATTTTGTTGCAGAACATGCCTGAACATCAATTCGGGCCGTAATCTGCCATCGATGTAATTTCCGCTGAGCACATATCTGAAATCAAGTGGGGCGATTTCCGGCAAGGGTTCATCACGCTCTAAATCCTGGGCATAGGTGTAGGCGATACCCAATTGGTGTTGGAGATCTGTCAAAAGCTGTTGTGTCCAGCTAAATTCGAAGCCAGTTTTGAATGCATCTTCAATATTGATATATCGCCTTACGCCCGGACTCATGGGCAGGCGTGGACTCAAGTCTGGGTCGATAACCGATGATATATAATCCTGAAGATATCCGGCAAATACGTCTAAATTTAAGCTGGTATTCGTTTTATTCCATCGAAGAGTGATATCCAATTGGTTATTTACTTCAGGGTTCAACTGAGGATTTCCTAAAAGTTCATAAGGATCCTGACCTACAGGGAAAAAATTAATATAGCGTTCGGTAAGGCCTGCACTACGTTGCGCGCGGGCGAGCCAGAGCCCCATGGTCACTTCTTCTCCCATATTTTTGATCGCACCAAGACTAATACTGGGGTTAAACTGGGTTACAGCGGATTCTCCATTTGCCTGAACAAATTCATCGGTAGGATCATTGATATCTGCAGTGTTCAATTCCAACCTGGTGGAAATCACGAACTGATAGGCCTTGGGTTTAAAGTGATATTCCCCAAACATACTGCTCTTTGCTATATAACTATCCTGCCATGGATTATCTATTATAGTCTGGCCGGCATTTGGTCCCATCAGAAACTCCCTTTCCCGTATACCCTTCGCTCCTTCTCTTCTGAAATCAGCACCCGCAAAAAGGTTAGCTGTTCCAAAATTCCATATGCCTTCGGTCCTTCCTCCAAAATTATTGGTATTGGCATTGGTCTGGGCATTGAGCATTCTGGGGTCGAGTGGTTTCAGCAAATTGTCCATCAAATGGTCAACAAAAGACGCGAAGAGGGTAGTATTCCAGGAACTCAGATTCTTCCGATCGAAAGTAATGTCGTGTCGAGCATTGAAAAGCCAGGTGTCATCGTTCCTTAAATCCATGGGTAAGGCCGGAAAATCGGCATCCCTTGCCAAATTATAGATTACCGAAAGACGCAGTTGATTATCATCCGAAAATAAAAATCCCATATTGGTCCCAAAACTTCCCCGGGTAAAATCGGCCGCAACAATTTGCCCGTCACCGGTGGTATAATCGTTTCCCTGAGACCAGGAGCCAAATAAGGCCACATCGTGCTTTTCACCTGTAAACCCGAGCTTTGCCTCATTTCTAAATACAGAACCATTGCCTTCATAGCCGCTGGAGAATCTGCCGTAAATATCTTGCTGCTCTGTAAGCCGTAATTTGGAAGGAACAAAATTAATGGTAGCCCCAAAGCCGGTTCCATAGCGAAGGGCATGCGGTCCTTTGAGTACTTCGATGCGATCGAGCATATTTGGCGCCATCTGACTGGTGGGCGGATCCATTCGGTTCGGGCAAGCCGCGGTAGCGCTTTGGGCACCATTAAGAACAATATTCAACTGGTCATATTTGAATCCTCTAAAAACCGGATCGAAACCATAATTTCCCCCTTTCCGGATACTATTCAGAGCCGGGTTTTGATTTAATACAGCGGCTCCATCGTGCGCCAGCTGCTCTTGATATTCCAGGGTAACTTTCTCACCAGGAACAACATCGGGTCTGAGTGCGATGACCGTTACTGGATATAGATTTACAGCAATGGCCTGTCTATAAAAGACCTTCCGTGCAAGAAAGCTTTCAACCTCCTTTTCAGTCCATGTCCATTTACCGTAACTGATATGGGAAAATTCCATAAAGAGACCTTCCTGGAATTGGAAACTGATATTTCCTTTTTCATCGGAAGTACCATTCTGATCCCCATAGCTAAAGGTTGCCCCGACTATAGGAAGGGCGTTTTCTTTATCGAGTAATTTAATATGATCCGTCTCTTGAGCCCATAGTGAAAGCGAAAAGATGATGATCAGCAGAGCAGCTAATAGCCCTGTGCGTCTATTTTTCATAATGTAAATTTTAATTGATTAACAATCCTCTGCGAGGGAAGTTTCGGAACTATCTCCTTAGACAGGAGATGGTTGCCAGACAGAAAAAAAGACTAAGCAGCTTCAGGTGGATGGATTATTTTAAAAACAAATTCGTGAGGGCACAGAGATACCACATGCCAAATACCTGCCTTCTTTTTTGGGAAAGAAAAAGATTCGGTTTTCAAATCGGTATCGAACTGAGAAATTAAAATCTGAGGGATATCGGTGGTTGTTTTTTCACCAAAAGGATTTTTCTGATTTTGCTCGGATTCTCCGGCCAACTTCCTGGCCAGGTAGCACCTACCATTACAATTCAATTGAGGTTCATCCCGGTTTTCGCAAAGTACATTAACGATATAGTCATAATTCGAAATATACTCTGCAAGTGGCCAAAGCGGCCTTAGCAGCATTAGGAACGTCACAAAGAGAACTGCAACACTTTTCACGCGAACAAATATATTCCGGTCGGTTTGTTGAAAATATGATAAAGGTCAGCTTATTATAGAATACCAGAATTTTACCAATTTGTCACAGCCCGAATATCCGGTGAAATATTATGTCACTAAGGTTACTCTGGATAGTCTATTCTAATGAATATGACATATGTCATGTAAATCGGTATCTAAAGCCTGTAATTTCGGGGCATAATTGCATCTATTAAATCAAAATAAAACTATGATCATGGAGACCGCCGAAGAAATCAGAACCCGAGTATATAAATTTGGCAACAAACAGGCCGACGGAAATAGCGAAATGAAGAACTTATTAGGTGGAAAAGGTGCCAACCTTGCCGAAATGAGTGCAATAGGAATTCCCGTCCCTCCGGGCTTTACCATTACCACGGAAGTGTGTACTGAATATAATAAGCTTGGGAAAGAGGCTACCGTTGAATTGCTAAAGGAAGAGGTTGGCCTGGCTATTCAACAAATCGAAGAAATCATGGGGGCAACGTTTAACGACGCAGAAAACCCTCTTTTGATTTCTGTTCGATCGGGTGCCAGAGTTTCTATGCCCGGAATGATGGACACTGTCCTGAACCTTGGACTAAATGATGAAGCAGTACTCGGGCTGGCCAAAAAGACGAAAAATGATCGATTTGCATGGGATTCATATCGCCGTTTTATACAGATGTATGGTGGAGTGGTCATGGGAATGAAACCCAAAAGCAAAGAAGATATCGATCCGTTCGAGGAAATTATTGAAAACCTAAAAGAGAAAAGACATATAGAACTCGACACCGATTTTACGGTGCAGGATCTTCAGGATCTGGTATATGATTTTAAGGATGTTATACACAAACGAACCGGCCTGAATTTCCCAACAGATCCTTGGGAACAATTGTGGGGCTCGGTAATGGCCGTATTTAATAGTTGGAATGGCGATAGGGCTGTATACTACAGGCGAATGCATGGATATCCCGCCGATTGGGGCACAGCTGTAAACGTACAGGCCATGGTCTATGGGAATATGGGAGACAACTCCGGTACCGGTGTATGTTTTACAAGAGATGCTGCCACAGGTGAAAATGTATTCAACGGAGAATACCTGATCAACGCCCAGGGAGAAGATGTGGTAGCCGGGGTTAGAACACCACAGCAGATTACAAGAAAAGGTGCGGTAAGATGGGGTGAACTGGCACAAGTAGAGGAAGATGTCAGGAAGAAGGACTATCCTGCTCTCGAAGAGATTATGCCTGATATTTATAAGGAACTCTACACCTATCAGGAAAGACTTGAGAGCCACTACCGGGATATGCAGGACATGGAATTTACCATACAGCAAGGTAAACTTTGGATCTTGCAGACCCGTAATGGAAAACGCACAGGGGCCTCCATGGTTAAAATAGCCATTGACCTGCTCAAAGAAGGTGTCATCGATGAAAAAGAAGCACTTTTAAGAATCGAACCCAATAAGCTCGATGAACTACTACACCCGGTTTTTGATCCTTCCAGATTGGACGATGATGATATCGTAGCCCAGGGGCTGCCTGCTTCCCCAGGGGCTGCCACTGGTCAGATCATCTTTTTTGCCGATGAAGCCGATAAGTTCAAAAACACCATACTAACTCGTATGGAAACCTCCCCGGAGGATCTGGAGGGAATGAATCTGGCCAAAGGAATTCTGACCGCCCGCGGGGGTATGACATCCCACGCTGCAGTAGTGGCACGAGGTATGGGCAAATGTTGTGTATCAGGAGCAGGTGCCCTAAAGATCGATTATAAGAATCGGGTTATGAGAGTCGATGAACGCGAGTTCCACGAAGGGGACTGGATATCTATTAATGGTACCACTGGTAATATCATTGAAGGGAAAGTACCCACTATGCAACCTGAACTGAGTGGGGAATTTGCTGAGATAATGAAACTGGCTAACAAATATGCAAAGATGGAGGTCAGAACTAATGCCGATACGCCTAAGGATGCACGGGTGGCTCGTAATTTTGGAGCCGAAGGGATTGGCCTGGCCCGAACCGAACATATGTTCTTTGAAGTAGATCGTATAAAGGCTATGAGGGAAATGATCCTGGCCGATACGGTAAAAGGAAGAAAATTTGCACTTAAAGAGCTGCTTCCTATGCAGCGAAGCGATTTTGAATCGATTTTTGAAGCCATGCAGGGACTACCTGTAACCATCAGGCTACTCGATCCACCTCTTCACGAATTTGTACCTCACCAGCTGGCGACACAGAAGGAATTAGCCGAAGACCTGCATATTTCCTTGGCTGCCGTTAAGAGTAAGGTTGCCGACCTGCAGGAATTCAACCCGATGCTCGGGCATAGAGGTTGCAGATTGGGAAATACCTATCCTGAGATCACAGAAATGCAGACAACAGCGATCATCGAAGCAGCCCTAAACCTTAAAGAAAAAGGTATTGCGGCAAAACCTGAGATCATGATTCCTTTAGTGGGTACCTATAACGAATATGTTGAACAAGAGAAGATCATCAAATCGACCGCTGAAAAGATCTTTAATAAGAGAAATGACCGGATTGAATATCAGATCGGCACCATGATTGAAGTGCCTCGTGCAGCTATGGTCGCACATAAGATCGCAGAACGCGCAGATTTCTTTTCATTCGGTACCAACGACCTCACTCAAATGGCCTATGGTTATTCCAGGGACGATGCAGGTAAATTTTTAAAAGTCTATCTTGAAAAAGGCATACTAACGGAAGATCCTTTTGAGGTATTAGACCGCGAGGGAGTAGGCGAACTTATTAAAATAGCGACAGCGGGTGGTAGAGATACCAAGCCCGACTTAAAAGTGGGTATCTGTGGAGAACATGGTGGCGAACCCAATTCGGTTGAATTTTGTCATCTTTCGGGTATGAATTATGTGAGTTGTTCGCCGTTCAGGGTACCTATAGCCAGGGTAGCCGCAGCGCAGGCAGAATTAAGGAATTCATAATTCTGAACTAAGTACTCAAATCGTGTTCTTTTAAAAGAACTTTATTATGCGAGAAGTGCTATTTTTGCGCGGACAGGCTCGCATTACATGATAAGTCTTTTTAACAAGAAATACTTTCTGGTCGACTATTTAAAAAATTTTGTCGACATCCATAATCATATTCTTCCGGGAATAGATGACGGCCCAAAAACTGTGGAGGAGTCTGTACAACTCTTAAAGGGTTTTAACGAGCTAGGAATTAAAAGCTTTATCGCAACTCCCCATATCATGCCAGATTATTATGACAATAATCCGGAAACCATCAGGGGGTCCCTGGATCTTTTAAGAGGAGAATTAACCAGAGAGGGAATGCTTGATTTCGCTATTGAAGCTTCGGCTGAATACATGATCGATCATCATTTTGAAACAGTGCTCGATCAGGGCGAAATACTTCCGATACGGAATCAATATATCCTTGTTGAAATGTCGTATCTGCAACCACCACTCAACTTCGAAACGGCCATTAAACAAGCTGCTTTTAATTCATTCACCCCTATCCTGGCCCATCCGGAACGCTATACGTTTCTTCATAAAGACACCAGTCAATACCGGCGTTATAAAGAAATGGGGGTATTGTTTCAGTTGAATATGCTGTCATTAAGTACTTATTACGGAAAAACTGTGCAAAAGAATGCACATAAGCTCCTGGAAAGGAATTTAGTGGAATTTATCGCCTCTGATGCTCATAATATTAGGCAGTTAAAAAGAATAAAGGAGATTCAAATTGAACGGCGTACCTGGAAGCAACTATTGCCCATATTGGAACAGACTACTCGGATTTTTTACTGATCAGCTAAACGACCACCTTCTTTTTTTCTTTGAACGACCATAACCATAACCATAATTACCCCCATATCCAAGGTTGGCTTCCCCAACATTGTTTACCACAAAAGAAAGATTTCTAAGTTTTCCTTCCCTTCTTAACCTTACGGGATAACTGATAACTTTTTTCTCCGTCATGCCTGCCTTGGTCACATAGATTATCTGGTGTGCATATTTGCTGATCAGAAGTGTATCGGTTACAACCAGTGTAGGAGCCGTATCCACAACGATATAGTCATATTTTTCGGAGACTTCTTCAAATAGTTTCTCCATCCTATCGCTCATCAACAATTCTGCCGGATTTGGTGGGATCTTACCGGAGTAGATCACATCGACCTCTGAGGTATGGGCGAGCATGGTACTGATTATATCCTTTACTTTCAGACTTGGATCTGTAAGAAATTCTGTAAGTCCCTTGACATCGTTTTTGATGTTTCTTCCTAATTTATCAACATTTTTTCCGGAGAAGAAACTATATATTCTGGGATTTCTGATGTCTGCACCCACTAGTAATACCTTCTTCTTTGTACTGGCATAGACCATCGCCAGATTAGAAGAAATAAAGGTCTTTCCTTCACCTGGAACACTTGAGGTGACAAAAATAACATTCCCCTTATTATGAAGCGTCCTCTTTGACTGCAGGAGATAGTCTAAATTAGTTCTAAGAATACGCAAAGCTTCTGCCAAAACGGTGCGATCCTCAAAACGGATTAACTTGGTTTCACTGCGGCTGAGTTTTGGGAGCTCACCAATTACCGGCGTATCTTCAGACAGCTGTTCGAGATCCATCTTATTGTGGATTTTCGTATCGAGCAATTCTCGGATATAAATGGTTACAAAGGGAAGGATCAAGCCCAGAATCAGTGCTATGAGATAAGCCTTAAGAAATTCCGGAGTCACAGGATATGGATATTTCTGATAGGCATTTTCGATAATCTGAGATTTTGGGGCAGCAGAAGCATAGGCAATTTGAGACTCTTCCCTTTTCTCCAGAAGGTAGAGATAAAGAGACTCGGTGGTTTGTTGCTTCCGGGTTATATCCCTGAGTGTTCTTTCATCGCTGGGAGCAGAATATATTCTAGAGTTGATTTGGGCTCTTTGCCTGCTTAAACTGGTGAGCTGCAGATTAAGATTGTTGGCCATACTGCCTAAACTCGATTGCAGGTTTCTCTTAAGTCCATTAAGCTGCTGATCAAGATTTACGATAATTGGGTTGCTTTCATTTGAGCTTTCCAAAAGCCTTTTACGCTCCAGGACCAGCTCATTATATTTTGCTGTGGTGCCAGCTATTGAAGGATCCGAAAGTCCAATATTGGAAGGCAAGACATCATAGACCACTTCATCGTCCACATATTCACGCATGGCCGTGGCAATGCTTAGTTGCGTCTGTATATTCTGAATTTCTTGCCGATTGGAAGCGACAACAGAAAGATTTATGTTTGATTCTGATTCTATATCCGTGAGCCCCCTCCCGGATTTAAATTCTTCTGCGGTCTGATCGACCGAAGAGAGATTGACCGAAATATCATTTATTCGGTTATTTATAAATTGTGATGTTTTTTCTGCAATTAACCGCTTGCTTTCAAGATCATTGTAATTATAAAAATGGATCAGCCTATTTAAAATATCCTTTGCTTTTTTTGGTTTAGAATCGCGCAGGGCGAGAACGATTATGTTAGAACCCTGGTCGCTGGGATAAATGATAATTTTCTGTTGATAATTTTGAACCAGGGCATCTTTATTATGTACAGCAATCTTTAGGTTTTTTTCAGGGTATTTGGATATGTAATCGATATTTGGAGTGATCACGATATCTCCAATTGTAGTTTCAATTTTACTGCCAAAGGAATAAGTTTTTTTGATATCCTCATTTCCTTCAGAAAAATAAAAATTTGGTCCATTAGGAATGGCGGGCAGGGTGATATAAAACTGAGTTGAGGAAGTATTCAAGGAAGAGTCCGGTTCTATAAAGCTTATATTCAGGGGTCTGTTGGAATAAATCTCGGAATCCAGAATACTGCCCTGTAAGTAAATAGAAACATTGAGTCTTAAGTCCTCAATTACCTGATAAAAATTAGATCTGGATTTGATGACCTCAATTTCATCCAGCACGTTGCTCATATCGGGAGAGAAAACTTCTAAATCCTGAAAAAGAGCCATCTGTGAGGCTGAACTAGACTCGCTATTGATCTGAATTTTAGCTTCGGCCACATACTCCGGCACGGTATAGCGAATATAGAGAAAGGCCAGGATGGCAAAAAAGAGTATCGTAATTACAAACCACGGCCATTTGGCCAGATAGGGACTGATAACACTTTTGATCTCAATTTCGGCTTTCGGGGATGTCTCTGTTTTCATTGTAGTATTAGCACCAAAATCTAACTTCTTGTAACAATTACAACAGTCGTAGTGATAAGCAGTGAGATAACTGAAAATATCAATGCCGTGTTACTGCCAACACTGGAACTTTTTATCGCTGTTTTATTAGGTTCCACATAAACCACATCATTCTGATTCAGAAAATAACCAGGTGAGCGAAACGCATCTTTGCTGGTTAAGTCAACTCTCTCATAAACCTTGGTGCCGTCTAAATCTCTGATAACAAGTATGTTGTTCCTGATTCCTTGTATGGTCATGTCTCCTGCCAATCCTAAAGCTTCCAATATTGTAATTTGTTCACTAGGTACCGGATATGTCCCGGGCCTGTTCACTTCCCCTAAAATGGTCACTGTAAAATTTCTGAGTCTGATATTGATGATCGGGTCTTTCAGATAGTCAGATAATTCATTTATCAAAAATAGCCTAAGTTCCTCTGGAGTAAGCCCTGCGGCTTTTATCTTACCAATGACAGGAAACTCAATTTCTCCATTTTTATCGACAAGATAATCAACAGGCTCAGGACTTAGGCCTCCTTCAGATGTGCCCCTAAAAAGATTAAATGGGGTACTCGCTTCGGGGTTCAACGTAGAGACATATATACTGATTAAATCATCGATTTTGAATCTAGTCTGACTTTTATTGTTGATATCCGTTTCCACCTCATATTCTAGCGTATCCTGAAAGTAAACCACATCTTGTCGCGAAGCACATGAAAATGATAGTAATAATGATAAGGTGAAGACAAATACCGAAAGATAACCTGATCTAAATTGAAGCATATGTGATAAAATTCTGCTGTTTCTCAAGAAAAACATTAAGTTTTTTGAAGTGTTTTTAGTTCTTCTAAGTTGCTATCATCCGATTCTTTGCTGTCGTCTAAATTACAGAATTTAGAATTATGAGAGATGTATTCTGGAACAATTTTCTTCATGAGCTTTACGGTGTCGGCCTTGAAGAACATATTATTGACACATAGCTGATCGATTCTCGACCGGACTTCCTGATAATCGAGCTCCCTTACTTTGCTAATCATGATCTTCTTATGATAGGTGGGAAGTGTATTCTCGCCAGTGGCTAGTAGTTCTTCATAGAGTTTTTCACCCGGCCTTAATCCGGTTATCTTTATATCGACATCTTCCGGAAATTTTAGGCCAGATAAGCGAATCATGTTCTTAGCAAGGTCGAATATCCTGACCGATTCGCCCATATCGAAAATAAATATCTCCCCTCCTTCGCCCATGGCTCCTGCTTCGAGCACTAATTGAGACGCTTCGGCGATGGTCATAAAAAATCTAGTGACATCCTTATGGGTCACCGTAAGCGGCCCTCCGTTTTCAATCTGTTTTTTAAACAATGGGATTACCGAACCGTTTGAACCCAGGACATTGCCAAATCGGGTAGTGATAAATTTTGTTTTTCCTTCCTGTTGCATACAACCGATATACATCTCAGCGATCCGCTTGCTAGCGCCCATCACATTGGTAGGATTAACCGCCTTATCAGTGGAGATAAAAACAAATTTATCTACATTATAAAGTGACGAGAGGTCGGCGATTACCTTGGTACCCGCAATATTAACTTTGATCGCCTCATAGGAATTATACTCCATCAAAGGCACATGTTTGTAGGCTGCCGCGTGAAAAACAAGATCCGGGCGGTACTCCTCAAAAAGCGTATTCATACGGTTCTTATCACGAATATCTCCAACAATTGGGATGAAATTGTGATGCCCGGCTTGCCGCAATTCCTGTTGCAGATCGTATAAAGCCGATTCGGCCTGGTCGATCATTATCAGGGATTTGTAATCGTAATTACAGATCTGGCGTGATATTTCACTGCCAATCGAACCCGCCGCTCCGGTAACGACGATGACCTTATTTTTTAATTCACTTTGTATCTTAGAATTCTTGATCTTGATTGGTGCGCGATCGAGTAGGTCTTCGATCTGAACATTTTTAATTTGAGAAAGCTGAAGTTCACCATTGATCCATTGTTCGACCGGTGGAACAATCTTCACCTTGATGGGATACTCCATCAAATTGTCAACTATTTTTCCAAGTTTTTTGGGATCGATGTTTTGAATCGATACAATGACCTCAACAATATTCCTTTTTTGAATGAAATGTCTGGTTATTTGTTCCTTCTTGTAGACTTTAACACCGTTGATCTGTTTCCCTAATTTCTGTGGGTTATTGTCGATATAACCGATAACCTTTACATTGCTCTTAGAGTGAGAACTTATGGTATTATAAGTGATGATTCCAGATTCGCCAGCACCATAAATCAATATATTCTTGCGTATTTCAAGGTTGCTGATAAGGTTATGATAGATGGTTTTAAACAAGTACCGTGAAGCGGTCATAGCAACAAAACCTATCAAACTATGAATAATAATGATCGATAGCGGAATAGTAAAATTATCGAGCAGGCGATATTGGCGATTAACGATCACAAAAAATATCGTGATAATACTGGAGAGGCATATCGCATTAAAAATATTGTATACATCCCTCACCCCGGTATGTCTGACCACACCTTTATAAGAGCCTGTTAATAAAAAGGCGAATAGCCCGATGGTGATCACTAAAGGTAATTGAAGGATCAGTCTGTCAACATCGAAGTTTAAAGTAAGGTTAAATCTGATGAAATAAGACAGGACAAACGCTAAACCAAAGGTGATCAGGTCTATTGCCAGAACCAGCCACTTTGATGCATATCGTTGTGCTTGATAGGAAAAGTACTTTTGAATCATAGCAAAGTCTTTTTAATAATACGGACAATTCGTGTCAGATCCTCAGAGGTCAGATTTGATCCACTGGGCAGGCAAAGGCCTTTTTGGAATAATTCCTCGGCCGTACCATCCGTAAAATGTAAATGGTTAGAAAAAATAGGTTGTAAATGAAGGGGTTTCCAGAGGGGCCTAGATTCAATATCCTCCTCCAGAAGTGCCAATCGGACCTTCTCCCTTATTTCGTAGGAAGGTGTCAGCACACAGCTGAGCCATCGATTGGAAAAAAAGCCTTCGGGCTCCTCAATTAAACTGAGTCCCCGATATTCTTGTAAGTGTTCTTTATAAAATTCGTAATTACTTCTTCGCGCAGCTACCCGATCATCCAAAACTTCCATTTGTCCCCTGCCTATACCTGCCAAAACATTGCTCATTCGATAGTTGTACCCCACATGAGAATGTTGATAGTGTGGTGCATCATCCCTGGCTTGAGTGGACAGGAATATCGCTTTATCCCGGTAGTGTTTATTTTTGGAAACCAATGCACCACCACCAGAGGTGGTGATTATTTTATTTCCGTTGAACGATAATATGGAAATTTCTCCAAGGCTTCCGCACTTATGTCCCTTATAAATACTTCCAAGTGCTTCTGCGCTATCTTCGATCACCGGTATTCCAAAACGTTGCGAGATTTCCGTAATCTCATCTGCTTTGTATGGCATACCATAGAGGTGTACCGCAATAATGGCTTTTGGTTTCTTTCCGTTAGCCATTCTGCTTAATATAGCCTTCTCCAAAAGAGCCGGACTGATATTCCAACTTTCTTTTTCACTATCTACAAAAACAGGAGTTGCCCCGAGGTACATGATAGGATTCGCCGATGCTGAGAAAGTAAAACTCTGGCAGAGCACCTCATCGCCGTGGCCAACATCGAGAAGTTCAAGGGCGAGATGTATGGCTCCAGTGCCAGAACTTAAGGCGGCAACATGAACCCCCTCTTTGATATAAGCAGCTATGGCCTTTTCAAACGATTCGACATTCGGCCCCAAAGGCGCAATCCAATTCGTTTCGAAAGCCTGCTTTACATATTCCTGCTCCTTTCCGCCCATATGGGGAGAAGACAGCCAAATTTTGGTGCTTGTTATCAAAATGGTAAAGGTTATTCAATCTGTAAAAGTAAACATTGTAGGACTTTAAAAACAATTAATGCCCTTTTAATTCGATTAAGAAATTGATTAATCCGATATCCGGATTATAAATTAAGGGGGCATTTTCGTGAAAAAACAGTAAAATATGTTTTAACCCGGAAAAATGACTGTTTACCCACTATTGGCGTGCACAATGGCGATATTTCCTGATCTTTGCAAGGTTTTTAACCTTAAAGGGATTATCATTTTTGTTCTAATCTCAATAAAATAAGGCTTTTAAGGCCCTTATTGGAAATTTGGCGAATAGGGTTTTAATCGAGCTAATTCTCATTATTAGTTAAAAAAATTCTATTTCGGTTTAGAATAAATTATAAGTTTGGACGAACATTTAAAAAAATGGTCTGAAAACATCAAAAAGAATGTCTGAAATAAAAAATATTTGTTGTATTGGAGCCGGTTATGTTGGTGGACCAACTATGGCCGTAATTGCCTACAAATGTCCCGGTATCAATGTAACTGTAGTCGATATTAACGCAGATAGAATCGCTCAGTGGAACGACAAAAATCTAGACAAATTGCCAATTTACGAGCCAGGATTAAAAGAGATCGTAAAGAAAGTAAGAGGCAAGAATCTGCATTTTTCCACCGAAGTGGATGAAGCCATAGACCGTTCTGAAATGATCTTTATTTCGGTCAACACCCCCACAAAAACTTATGGTAAAGGCAAAGGACAAGCGGCCGATTTGAAGTATATCGAATTATGTGCCCGTAATATAGCCAGAGTGGCCACCAGCGATAAAATTGTGGTTGAAAAGTCGACACTACCGGTGAGAACAGCCGAAGCGCTTAAAAGCATTCTGGATCATACCGGCAGTGGGGTGCGTTATGACATTCTATCGAACCCTGAATTCCTGGCCGAAGGGACCGCTATAGATGATCTTTTGGATCCCGACAGGGTTTTGATAGGTGGTGAAGAAACCCCTGAGGGTATTAAAGCCCTGCAATGCCTTAGCGCAATTTATGAACAATGGGTGGCTAAAGAGAACATTATTCATACAAATCTCTGGTCGTCTGAGTTGTCAAAGCTAGTCTCTAATGCATTTTTGGCGCAAAGAGTTTCATCTATAAATTCAATTTCAGCCCTCTGTGAAAAAACTAATGCGAACGTCGAAGAAGTAGCTAAGGCAGTAGGTTACGATAGTAGAATTGGTCCAAAATTCTTAAATGCCTCAGTAGGATTTGGCGGTTCTTGCTTCCAGAAAGATATTCTAAACCTCGTTTATATCGCCAGAAGTTTTGGCCTGGTGGAAGTAGCCGAATACTGGGAACAGGTAATCCTGATAAATGATTATCAAAAAAGAAGATTTTCAGAAAAGATCATCTCTACGCTATACAATACCGTATCAGGAAAAAAAATAATGATCTTCGGTTGGGCGTTTAAAAAGAACACCAATGATACCAGAGAATCAGCCGCGATATATGTCGCTGATGCATTAGTTGATGAAAGAGCAGAAATTACGGTCTATGATCCTCAGGTGAAGGCCAAAAAGATTTATCAGGACATTGATGATCTCAATACCAGGACTCCTGAGGAGAACAGAAATTATATTTCGATAAGCCAAAATCCTGCTGAAGATGCCAAAGATGCCCATGCCATTGCGATATTGACCGAGTGGACAGAGTTTCAGGAACTCGATTGGAAAACAATTTTTGATAATATGCTCAAACCGGCCTTTATATTCGATGGTAGAAGATTATTAGACCGCAGGAAGATGGAGGATATCGGGTTTATTTATTATACCATCGGCGAATGAAAAAGATTTTAGTAACCGGGGCTGCCGGGTTTATTGGATATCACCTTTGCGAGTCCTTGTTAAAGGACGGGCACCATGTCGTAGGATTAGATAATATCAATGATTACTACGATATCGGCTTGAAAACTGCCCGTCTGGAACAACTGGGTATCGATAAAGAAGAGGCGTTAAAGTTCGATACCCTTGTCCGAAGCAAGCGGGCCGATAACCATTTTCATTTCATACGAATAGATTTGGAAGATCGATTACATCTGCCAGCATTATTCGAAGAACAGCAATTCGATATTGTATGCAATCTTGCCGCCCAGGCCGGGGTACGGTATAGTTTGGAAAATCCGGAAGCCTATATAGACAGTAATATTGTAGGGTTTTTAAATCTTTTGGAGTGTTGCAGAAATTTTAAAATCGAACATTTAGTTTTTGCCAGCAGCTCGAGTGTGTATGGAATGAATCAGAAAATACCTTTTGAAACCACAGATAATGTTGACCATCCGATAAGTCTTTATGCCGCCACAAAGAAGAGCAATGAGCTGATGGCCTATACCTATAGTCATCTCTACGGGATTCCCAGCACCGGCTTGCGTTTCTTTACCGTCTATGGGCCATGGGGCCGGCCCGATATGGCGATGTTCCTCTTCACCGATGCTATAGTGAATGATCGCCCGATTAAGGTCTTTAACGAAGGGGAAATGAAAAGAGATTTTACATATATCGATGATATTGTGGAGGGTGTTCGCCTGATTCTTGTGAATGAGCCAAAGAATAATCCAGACCACCCGGAGGTGCCTTACAACCTATACAATATCGGCAACAATAACGCGGTTCAACTCATGGATTTTATCGAGGCCATTGAAGTTGAATTAAAGAAAAAGGCAAAGAAGGAACTATTACCTATGCAACCAGGTGATGTGGCTCGTACCTGGGCCAATGTAGATGGCCTTATTCGGGATTATGGATACCAACCTTCTACTTCTATTAAAGAAGGAATAGAAAGGTTTATTTCCTGGTATAAGATGTATTATAATATCGGTTCCTGACCATAAATCGTTCTTTTATCGAGGATAGGCTTGCATTGATATAAAAAACCTCCACTTTCCTTAAGTTTTATTCATCTTTGTACCAGAGAAATTTAAAGAAATGGAAATAGGTGATTTTGGGCTGTCTGCTGATAAAACTATTTTGGTTACTGGTGGTGCCGGTTTTATCGGTTCTAATCTAATTGAATACTTATTACACAACGGAAACCGTGTAAGGTGCCTTGATAATTTTGCTACGGGTAAAAAAGAAAACTTACACTCCTTTCACAATCAGGCCAAATTTTCTTTTATAGAAGGTGATATCCGTAATTTAGAAGACTGTATGAATGCGTGTGAAGGTGTCGATTATGTGCTGCATCAGGCTGCGTTGGGCTCGGTACCCCGATCTCTTAACGACCCTATCACTTCGAACGAGGTAAATGTCAGCGGATTTTTGAATATGTTGGTGGCTTCGCGTGATTGCCAGGTCGATAGATTTATCTATGCGGCAAGCTCTTCTACTTATGGCGACTCCAAGGAACTTCCCAAGGTCGAGGATAAAATCGGAAAACCCCTTTCCCCCTATGCCATTACCAAATATGTGAACGAATTATATGCAGATATTTTTGCGAAAGCCTACGGGCTTAACACCATCGGACTTCGCTATTTTAATGTTTTTGGCCGCAGACAGGATCCGGCTGGAGCCTATGCAGCCGTAATTCCTAAATTTGTTATGCGATTGATGAAACATCAGTCGCCCGTGATTAATGGGGATGGTTCCTACTCAAGAGATTTCACCTATATCGATAATGTCGTGGAAATGAATATACGTGCTTTAACCGTAACAAATCCTGACGCTATCAATCAGGTTTATAACGTGGCATATGGGGAAAGGACCAACTTATTGGAACTTACCGGCTTACTAAAGAAGTATTTGAGTAATTTCGATCCCAAGATAAATGATATCCCCATCGAACATGGACCGGAAAGAGCGGGAGATGTACCCCACTCACTCGCATCCATTGACAAGGGAAGAAAACTCCTAGGATATGACCCCCAATATAATATTGATCAAGGTTTGCAACAGGCTATATCATGGTACTGGACGAACCTTCAATAAATTTCTAATTCTCTAAACAAATTATTTACCTGTGAACTCGACCGAACAACTTAAGGATGCCAGAATTGCAGTTATTGGGTTGGGCTATGTTGGCCTGCCCCTGGCGCGATTATTCGCAACTCAATTTCCGGTCATCGGCTTTGATATTAACGGTAAAAGGGTTGCTGAACTCCAGGAGGGAATCGATTCTACCCTGGAGGTTGCCGATGCAGATCTGAAGGCAGTGACCACAACCCAAATTCCTGATGCACCGGGACTTTACTGTACAGATAAGATAGAGGATATTGCCCAATGCAATGTCTACATTATTACTGTACCAACTCCTGTGGATAAAAACAACCGCCCTGATCTCACACCTTTGTATAAATCGAGTGAATCGATTGGGGGAGTATTAAAAAAGGGCGATCTTGTTATCTATGAATCTACAGTTTATCCCGGAGTAACCGAAGAGGAGTGTATTCCGGTGCTCGAGCGGACAAGCGGACTAAAATTTAATTCTGATTTCTACGCAGGTTATTCACCGGAACGTATCAATCCCGGAGACAAACTACATACTGTAGAGAAAATACTTAAAGTTACTTCGGGTTCAACGCCTGAAGTTGGTAGGCTTGTAGATGCGCTCTATGCTTCAGTAATAGTTGCAGGCACCCATTTGGCTCCAACAATAAAGGTTGCAGAAGCAGCCAAAGTAATTGAAAATGCACAGCGCGATATCAATATTGCCTTCGTTAATGAGTTGGCCAAAATCTTTAATCTAATGGAAATAGACACCCATTCGGTATTAGAGGCGGCAGGAACAAAATGGAATTTTTTACCATTTAAACCCGGTCTGGTTGGTGGTCATTGTATTGGGGTTGATCCATATTACCTGGCCCAAAGAGCGCAGGAATTTGGCTATCATCCGGAAATAATTCTTGCGGGAAGACGCTTAAATGACAGCATGGGGCCTTATGTTGCTTCCCAGGTGGTAAAGCTGATGGTACAGAATGATATCCGTATTAAAGGTGCCAGGGTGCTTGTGCTGGGCGTAACATTTAAGGAGAACTGCCCTGATGTAAGGAATACCAAGGCCGTGGATGTAATCTTTAATTTGCAGGACTTCGGCATGGATCTGACCATTTACGACCCCTGGGCAAACCCCCAAGAAGTGAGCCATGAATATGGTTTGGATACAGTTACTAAATGTCCTCAAGGTAAATTCGATTCAATAGTTCTTGCTGTTGCACACAAGAAATTTGAAGAATTAAATCTTGGTGAAATGTTAACTGAAAATGGCATAATCTACGATGTCAAAGGCGTCTTGAAAGATCCTCTCGTAAACAGACTTTAATGAAGATAAGTCAGCTAAAAGGCGGCGCGGCTCTTTCATTTGCTAGTATATTTCTCAAGAATATAATTGGTCTGCTTATTACGCCTTTTATTATACGAAGTCTCGGAAGTTCCGAATATGGCCTCTATACGATGATGGGCGCACTGGTGGGATATCTAAGTGTGCTCGATTTTGGTCTGAATAATACTGTAATCCGGTTTGTAGCTAAGTATAAAGCACAAAATGACAAGCTTGGTGAAGAGAATTTCCTCGCCCACAGCTTTATCATGTATGGCTGTATTTCACTTCTGGTTATTGTAATCGGAGCCTTTGTTTATGTTAACCTAGACGGACTGTACGGGGAAACACTAAGTCCGGTTCAAATGGGTAAAGCCAAAATCATGATGGCTATTCTCATCTTCAATCTCGCACTTTCTTTACCCGGTGGTGCATTTGTTGGTATTTGTTATGGTTATGAGCAATTTATCTTGCCAAAGGTTGTCATTATCATCAGATATATTGTAAGAAGTGCTTTGGTGATTGCTTTGTTGATGTATGGTGGCGATTCTGTGAGCCTTGTGATCTTAGATACCGTTCTGAATTTGCTCATCATCGGGGTTAATGCCTGGATTGCTTTTCGAATCCTAAAGGTTCGGATCAAGATGCACCATTACCAGAAAAAGTTATTTTTTCAGATCCTGGCTTTCTCGATCTGGTTATTCGTCTTTGCGCTGGTACATCAGTTGAGATGGCAATTTGGACAATTAATCCTGGGACTCTTTTATTCTACTACAATAATCGCCATCTATGCTGTAGGGATAACACTAGGAAATTACTACGGCTCTTTTTCAAATGCCATCGCATCGGTCTTTCTTCCCAGAGCGATCCAGATGACGGTTCAGGGAAGCTCCCGTAAGGATCTGACAGATATGTTTATAAAAGTCTCCAGGATAATTCTGATCGTACTTCTTTTTGTCCTGGGCGGGTTCATTACCGTAGGCAGGGATTTTGTCTTTTATTGGGTGGGCGATGAATATAACGCAGCTTATACCTATGCCTTTCTGATCATGATCGGCTTAACCCCGATCTTAAGTCAGGGTTTTGCCAACAATGTATTAGAGGCCAAGAATTTACTGGCCTATCGCGGGAGAGTGATGTTGATTGTGACAATAATCGGTACAATTTGTAGTTTTTTCACGGCAAAGTATTTTGGTACGCTGGCAATGATCCTTACCACCATTCTATTTATGTTATCTGAACGAGTGATCATGACCCCATTCTACCACAAACATGCAGATCTGAATATGTGGCGCTATTATCGGGAAATATCTCCGCTCTTTATGTCCGCGGCTTTTGTTATTATTGTATTCCATTTTTTAAGCTCCTCTCTGCCCCAACGAAATTTATGGGTGTTTTTTGCCACCGGAACTGTCTACTCGCTTTGTTATGCAGTTGTTTTTTACAAATTCATAATAACCACTTATGAGAAGTCCCTCCTCTTATCTATTATTAAAAAGGTACCTGGCCTGAGTAAATTAAAAATTAAATAATCCAGGCCTGTACAGCAACGGTATTAAAAAGAGTATTCCGATGAAGACTACTTATTTCAGTACGACGAATAAACGCGTAGTTTATTGGATTTTAATTAAATACCCGTCTTTTTTTAAGAAATTTGACGTCTTGTTAAAGCGGAACATCGCCTCTGAGGATTTAATGAAGTTTTTGATATTTAATCCCCCTTATTTTTATTCTAATAAGACCAATTGATTATGAATCCAAAAGTATCAATCATATTACCGATCTATAATACAGCAGAAATGCTACGGCAGTGTCTTGGTTCTATCAAAGATCAGAGTTTTGTCGATTTTGAGGTGCTGATGGTCGATGACGGATCGAAGGACCACTCGGAATGCATCTGCAGAGATTTTGCATCGGGCGATCCCAGATTTCATTATATCAAAAAAGAGAATGGGGGCAAATCTTCGGCCGTTAATCTAGGCTATACCAAAGCTAAAGGAGAGTTCATTTGTATTTTCGACAGCGATGATTTTATCGAATCAGATCTACTAAAAATCGTGGTTAATATTGCAGAAGAAGAACAAGTAGACGTTGTTAATTTCGGGTATTATTATAAAAAAGGTGAGCAACTATCTAAAAGGGATACGTTATTTCCAAAAAATCGTGTTCTGTCCAGGCAAGATTTTATCGACTTACTTAAACAGGATGCACCTAAAAAGAGCAGATTTCTTTGGTTTACATGGACCAACCTTTTTAGAAAATCCCTATTAGATCAGCATCATATTCTTCACGAATTAGATTTAGGGGTTTCAGCTGATTCCATATTCAATTTAGAGTGCTACCTCAATGCTCAAGGTATCTACGCCATCGATGATCCATTGTACTTTTATGTCTACCATCCTCAATCTCTGTCTCAACGCCGTTATAAACCCAATTTGATCGAAGAGGTACAGCTGCAGTTCGACAAAAAAATGGAAACACTACAAAAATATGAGATCAACGACCGGGGAGTTTTCACAGACGTTGCCCGGTATTATGTTGAGCACAGTTTATTCCTTTTAATAGTAAATGAGAAACATTCTGAAACCGGCCTAAAATCTCAAAAACTAAAGGAATTCCGTACCCGTGATGTGTACGCGCGTTGCTTTCCCATGTATCAATCCAGCAGACTTTTACCCTCTAAAAAATCAGTTATTGCCAGGTTATTTCAATATAGGTTGTTTGGCGCCATTGTACTTATTCATAAACTTTTTGGACAATGATCAAAAAATTTATCCCCTTTAAATGGAAAGCATGGTTTCAAATTTGGCGTTACGGATTATCAACATCTTCACTTAAGTGGAATAGCGGCCAAAAAGATACCAGGCGAATTTTTCTCTTTATGGCGGCAGATTATGGGAATCTGGGCGATGTGGCAATAACCTATGCGCAGCATAAATTTCTCCAAAAAAAATTTCCGGATTACAGGGTCATAGAAATTCCGATTAGCTGCACACTTGAGGGTATTGCCGGCGTTAAGAAAACCATTACCCAAGATGACCTGGTGACCACTATAGGAGGTGGAAATATGGGAGACCTATATCCCATGATTGAACATTTCAGGCAATTGGTAATAGCATACTTTCCTAAGAATATTATTATTTCTTTTCCTCAAACCGCTGATTTCCAAAATACGGTAAAAGGCAGAAGGGCCCTGGGGAAAGCTATCCGGGTATATTCTCAACATCCTCGTTTGGTTTTATTAGCCAGGGAGGAAAAAACTTTTAATTTTTTTCAGGCAAATTTCCCAAAGAACAAAGCTTTTTTGGTTCCTGATATTGTCCTTAGCCTTAATACCGATGAGAAAAAACTACCCAGAGATGGCGCCTTGATCTGTCTTAGAGATGACAAGGAAAAAAAACTGACGCCGATCGAAGAAAAAGAGCTAACAAAAATTGTTCAAAATACATTTCGGAATATACAGTACAGAGACACTCATATCGGGGGGAGCCGCATGCCACTATTGAAAAGAACAAAGGAACTACTATCGATTTGGAGGAATTTTGGCAGTTCGGAAATCGTTATTACCGATCGTTTGCATGGAATGATTTTTAGCTACATTACCAATACACCAGCGCTGGTATTTCTAAATAATAACCATAAAATTAAATCTTCATACGAGTGGATCAAACACCGAGAAAACATAAAGTTGATCGAAGATTTCGATGAACCGTCAATCCTGGAATGGCTAGAAAAAGTTCAGGCCGGTGAATTCAATTATACCGGCAACGATCTAAATCCGCATTATACGGATCCTTTAACCCATATAAAGAGTATTCTATGAATCCCTTGTTGTCTATTGTGATACCGGTCTACAACGTCGAGGATTATGTGGAGCGTTGTGTAAGGAGTTGTTTTGCCCAATCCTTACCGGAACACCAATATGAGGTTATCGCCATTAATGATGGTACCAAGGATCGCAGTCTCGAAATATGCGAAAAATTGCAAAGCGAATTTGAATCATTTAAAATCATCAGCCAGGAAAACAAAGGGCTGAGTGGCGCCAGAAATACGGGTTTAAAAAATGCAAGCGGGCAATATGTCTGGTTCGTGGATTCCGACGACTGGATTCGCGAAAATTGCCTGGTTGAGATCGGCGATATGATCCAAAAACACAATGCAGATTTGCTATGGCTGGGACACGATATTGTTTTGGGAGAAGAGTCGGTGAATTCTGTAATTCCCAAAAGCCTGGAAAAGCCGGTAAGCGGTGAAGAATTCTTCGAAAATCACTTATCCAATCAATTTTATATTTGGAAATTTGTCTATCGAAGAGAATTCCTGATCGATAACATGCTGGAATTTTTGGAAGGTATTTTATATGAAGATCTTGAATTTACTCCTCGTGCTTTGTTGAAGGCAAATACATGTATGACCCTGCCGAGTAGTTGTTATTATTATCTGATCAGGGCCGGCAGTATAGCAAATAACATCAGAATTAAAAATATAGACGATCGTTTAAATATCCTCAAAGGATTATCATCGATGTTGCAAACAGATCAAGCGAATACCCCTTTTGGTCGATCGCTCAGAAAAGTTATCGTTCATTCTTATACCGGTACAATAAAAATGGCTGCCAGGGCGGGTATCAGATTGCCTGAAATAGCTTATGAATTGCTTTCAGAAACCAGAGCATTCGGCGACCTTAGCGAAAAGGAAAATTGGCATTATAAGCTAATGTCACTAAACCTTGGTATTTATCATAGTATGTACTCAAAAATGTATAGATTATACAGCTTAATTACCAATCGAAACTAGCATG
The DNA here is from genome assembly GCA_965212205.1 of Flavobacteriaceae bacterium. Lineage (GTDB taxonomy): Bacteria > Bacteroidota > Bacteroidia > Flavobacteriales > Flavobacteriaceae > JAHEJJ01. Next base: position 49,109 of record CBDBUX010000002.1, on the reverse strand, counting down.
GGATCGTTATTAAATAAAAAGAAAATTGACAAATCTGTAGTCCTCAGCTGGATGTTCCGTTGGTATATGAAAGCCAATTATCGATTAGTAGGAGATAAACAATTTGTTGAGCAGGCATTTAGGAAGAAATTTAAAAGGGAGCTCGACTGGGAAAACCCGAAGACCTATCAGGAAAAACTACAGTGGTTAAAACTATACCACAGGCTCGACCTTCAAACCAAATGTGCCGATAAAGTTGCGGTTAGGGATTATATAGAGGAAACGATTGGGAAAGAATATCTCATCCCTCAACCCATGGTATTTAACCACCAAAATAAGCTAAAACCAGAAAATCTACCCGATTATCCCTTCATTGTTAAGTGCAATCACAATAGTGCTGCTTATACCATTGTTAAGGATAAATCGAAGATCAATTGGAGAAAGGAGCGTATTAAATTTGGTAATCTTTTAAAACAAAACTACTATTATCAGTCGCGGGAATGGCAATACAAAAACATCCCGCCAAGGATAATAATCGAAGAGCTCTTGATGGATGAAACAGGGAATGTTCCCTTAGATTACAAGTTCTATTGTGCCAATGGTAAACCAAAAGCCATCCATGTTAGTATTAAGCGTAATAATATTCATTATGTGTTGTTTTTTGATCTCGATTGGAATAAAATTCCGTTAAAATATGACGACTATCCTAATGACAACGATTTCGAGATTCCAAAACCGAGTAAGTTATCCGAAATGGCTGCACTGGCGGAGAAACTAAGTGCTCATTATCCTTTTGCACGAATCGATTTTTATCATAATAATGAGACCATATATTTTGGTGAAATAACCTACCATCCCGGGAGCGGGCTATTGCATTATGCCCCTGATCCCTATGATCGGATCATGGGCGATTGGATAAGCTTAAGCGGGATTTCCAAAACGAATCGAATATGATTAGAATATTGCATATTGTCGGGGGCATGCAACGGGCCGGGGCTGAAACACTTCTGATGAATCTTTACAGAAATCTGGATAGGGAAAGTTTTCAATTCGACTTTCTCTACTTCACAGATATGCAATGTGATTATGATGAGGAGATTTTAGAATTAGGAGGTAAAATCTATCGCATTCCTCCCAATTCGACGAATAGAGTTTCGCGAATTTTAAATCGCTATGCCAAATTCAATGCACTGCTTAAATCCCTGCCGAGCCATCAGATAGTGCATTCGCATATAAACTTAAACGGGGCAATTTTCTTAGTACTCGCATATTTTAGGAAGAAAAAATTACGGGTTTCGCATTCCCACATATCCAGAGGGAGCAAGGCGATCGTTCCTTCGGTTTACCGGTTTATCACGCGCCGGTTGATAAAGTGGTGTGCCAATGTATATATGGCCTGTGGCGAGGCAGCCGGAGCATATTTATATCCGTCGGTACCCCCAGGCCGGGTGGTGGTTTTTCCAAATTCGATCGATATTTCCAAATTTCAGGAGCAAGCAGAATTTTCCAATAAGCTCAGGGAAGAATTAAATATCGATCCGGAGACAAAAATAATTACGCAAATTGGCCGGTTTACTTTTCAGAAGAATTTTGAATTCACCGTCGAATTTGCAGAGTACCTGCGCAATCTTGGCGAGAATGTGCATTTTGTCTTATTAGGCACAGGTCCGCTCGAAACCAAGCTTAAAGAAATGATCCGGACAAAAGGCCTGGAGCCCTATTTTACGTTTTATGGGATTAGTTCCGAGATTCCAAAAATATTACATAGCTCCGATGTCTTTTTTATGCCCTCCAATCTTGAAGGATTCCCTGTGGTACTGGTTGAAGCGCAGGCCTGCGGTATCCCGTGTGTTATTTCGACCAACATTTCTGAAGAAGTGGACATGGGCCTAGAGCTGATTTCGTTTGTTGATCTGAAAGCCAGCCATAATGTTTGGCAAAACGCCCTGAATACTGCATTTAAAGCCAAACGAAAAGACTGGCCGGAGATCAAAAAGAAGATGCAGGCGCGGAACTTTGATGCTGCTGATAGTGTGAAAAAATTACAAGAACTATACGCTACTGCTTTTAAGGAAAATTAAAATGACTGATAACGGAACTCCTCTGGTCTCTGTTGGAATCCCTTTTTACAATGCTGAAAAGTACCTGCCTTATGCCATAGAATCTGTTATTTTACAGCGCTATACGAATTGGGAGTTGATTTTGATCGATGATGGAAGCAGTGATGATTCTTTGAAAATCGCCCAGGAGTATGCCCGGTATGACAGCCGGATCACTGTAATGAGTGACGGAATAAACAAGGGTCTTCCAACTCGACTTAACGAATTGAGTGCTCATATTCAAGGAGAATTCTATGCCAGGATGGATGCGGATGATATGATGCATCCCGATCGGATAAGCACTCAGCTCGAGTATTTGGTAGCTAATCCGGAAGTAGATCTGGTAGGGTCGGCCCTGATTTCAATAGACAACAAAAATAGAATTATCGGCATTCGCAGTGATGAGATAAAGTCGGACTATACACTAAATGACATTGTTAAAGGGGGTTGGAGTGTTCACCCTACTATAAGTGGTAAAAGCAACTGGTTTAAGAAACATCAATACGACACGGAACTTATGCGAGCACAGGATTATGACCTATGGTTGCGTACAGTCAAAAATAGTGTTTTTAAAAAGCTGTCGACCCCACTACTCTACTACCGTGAAGCCAGTACTCCTTCATTGAAGAAATATTTTGTATCGACCCGTCACGGAATTACTATTTATTGGAAGAATCGTAAGAATTTAGGGATTTTTCGTTTTTTTAAACTATTATTAAACAAACTATTAAAACTATTGATATACTTCATTCTTAGTCTCTTTGGAAACACAGATTTCCTGGTAAAAAGACGATCTAAATCTCTGGATGAAACTAAGATGATCTCTTATGATGCTGTTTTAAATAAAATAGTGCAGTCTACGGGAAACAACTTAAAACAAGTCTGAAAACACTATGACTTATTTTTTTGATTTTTTCGATGGTCAGGACTATTCCTTCTTTTTCAAGGCCGTTTTGGCTTCTTTCCTCGTTTTTGGTTCTCTCATTCTGAGAAGCAAAACGGAAGGCTCCAGGTCTTTTCTCAGACAGGACAGAAATCTATTGATCGCTTATGTTCTTGTAATGATTTTTTACGCAGGAACCAGAGATATGCGTTTAGGAACCGATACACTAAACTATTACCATTTTTATTTTTTAAATGGAATCAATATTCCGGGGTTTTGGGAATTTTTCTCCTACTTCCAGACCGATCTTCTGTTCGAAGTCGTAATGTATCTTACCTTCCCTTTTAGAGATTTTACTGTTTTTACACTTGCACTGGCCATAATATTTAATGGAGTCCTTTATCTATTTGTCAGACGATTTTCAGATTATGGCAGGGACGGGAGTAGCTTGATCTTGTTTCTTACATTTGCCAGCGCCTTTTCATTTTATCAACTCGAGGTAAATATTGTACGTAATGGATTATCAATTGTTTTTCTCCTGCTAGCCTTACATTATCTCCTAAAAGAGCGTTATAGAGAAACAGCCCTATTTTTTATTATTGCCTATTTATTTCATGGTACGTCTTTGCTGCCCATAGTTGCTATGTTGCTGGTACATACCACAAAGAAACTTCCATTAAAATATTTTATTGCCGCCTATTTTGTGGGTATTGGTTTGGCGATGATTGGCTTTGGATTTCATCAAATTCCATTTTTACAGGAGATCAATAGCGAAGATTTCAAACGATTGGTTTTTAGCGGCGACACTACCTATAGGATTGGCTTCAGATTCGATTTCGTTTTGTATAATACTTTTTTCTTAATTGTTTTTCTAAAGTTTAGCAACCTAACCAATAAGGTCGATATATTCCTGATCAGATATTATATTATTACTTCAGTGATATTTTTCCTGAATTTCAATATTCCCTTTTCAGATAGGGTTGGCTTATATAGTTGGATTGCAATACCTCTGCTGATATTTAATACTATAAAGAACTCTTATCCCAATAAGAAGCTATATTATTCCACTTTAGGGGCGCTGGGATATTTTATTATAAATTATGTTATTCTATTCCCCGAATAATTATAAAGTGCTATGTCTGATATAAAAAACACAAAGGTTGTCCTGTTCACGAGCAATGGAATAAATGGCAACATAGTATATAATTTCCTTAAAGAGAACTATACCGTACCTTTAGTGGTATTGGACAGTCCTACCTCGAAATCTAAAATGATCAAGAGAAGGATCAAGAGGCTCGGTATAGTCAAGGTTTTTCTGCAATTGGTTTTTATGTTCTTCATGACACCATTATTAAGCTGGGAAAGCAAATCAAGAAAAAAAGACCTGCTTAAGAATTTCGATCTCGATGCGATCACCAATTGCCAGGAAACTTTTAAACCCGAGTCTATCAACGACCCGAAAATTATTGATCGTGTGAATAATCTGGCACCCGATTTAATCGTTGTATGTGGTACCCGGTTAATACAGAAGAAAATAATAGAAAGGCTTTCACCCCCTCTATTCAATATGCATGTCGGCATTACTCCTAAATATCGTGGTGTACATGGTGGATACTGGGCTTTAGTGAATAAAGACGAGGAAAATTTTGGCGTTACTATGCATTATATAGATCCCGGAATAGATACAGGCGGCGTAATATCGCAACAACGCATTCGTCCTAATAATAGAGATAATTACGCCACCTATCCCTTGATTCAGGTAATTGCCGGACTGGATTGTATCCGAGAAGTTGTTTGCCAGGTTAAGGAAAATGCTGTAAAAGTGGTAGATACCGGCTTGCCCAGCAAGTTGTATTATCATCCTACCATTTTCCAGTATGTATATCAAAGAATAGTCAACGGCATAAAGTAAAATAAAACCTATGCGCCAGGGTAGTTTTGTTATTTCTCTTGATTTTGAATTACATTGGGGAATCTTTGATGTAAAATCGGTAGACCAATACCAAAATAATCTGGATGGTACCCGGAATGCGATTGATGCGATCCTGGACCTAAGTCAGGAATTTGATATTAGGTTGACCTTTGCCACCGTCGGCTTTTTGTTTGCCCGTTCCAAGACCGAACTGGCCGGTTCATTGCCTGGTCATCTGCCTTCTTATGCCGATGAAAATCTCAGTCCGTACAGATTGCTCGAAGCTATAGGAGAGAATGAGGAGGAAGATCCCTATCACTTTTCGCTGTCTATGATCAAAAAAATTGCTAATGATAAGATCCATGAGATCGGAACACATACTTTTTGTCATTATTATTGCCAGGCAGAGGGGCAGACCTTAGGAGAGTTCGAGGCCGATATTATCGCAGCCAAAGAATTGGCCGCCAAACGCGGTATTGAAATCAAAAGTATTGTTTTTCCCAGGAACCAGGTTATACCAGAATATGTGGAGGTCTGTGCAAATCATGGGATTTCATCATATAGGGGAACTGAAAAAACCTTTGTGTATAGCCCTACGACCAATGTCCCGAATGTAATTAACAAAGGATTGAGACTATTGGATAGTTATATAGATGTTTTTGGACCGCACACTTTTTCCTATAATGAATTAGTCTCTGAATCAAAAAACTGCGTCAATATTCCATCTTCCAGATTTCTAAGGCCCTATAATTCAAAATTATCCTTTATTGAGCCTTTCAAAATAAGCAGGATTACAAAAGCTATGACAACGGCTGCCAAGCATAATCAATTATACCATCTTTGGTGGCATCCCCATAATTTTGGGAGTCAGCTCGATCAAAATCTATCTAATCTGAGAAATATTTTTGAACATTTTCAAAAATTGAATTATCAATTTGGATTTCAATCCGAGACCATGACCTCTTTGCAGGAAAAATTGTGTCAGTAAAATATACAATAGAATGGATGCTTCTAAAATCTATGAAAAATCTCCATTGATCATTAAAAAGGTTTTGCTTAACATAAAAGCATTTTTAAACCTCAGGCAACGTTTTAATAAGGAGTTTTACAGTTATTTTGAACGATACAAATCACAATGGTCTCTCGGTAAAACAGCATTAGAAGCCCTTCAGAAGAGGGAACTGTCTTCACTGCTGACAGAATGCATTGAATATTCTCCATTTTATAAAGCACGCTTTGATACACTGGGTTGGAACAAAGAAGACCTCACGACCAAACCGATTGAGGTTTTAAAAAGCTTCCCGATACTGTCTAAAGAGGATAGAAAATTGATGGTAGATCAGATTATCAATACAAATCCCGAACGTAAGACCGATGCCGTAGGACACACCAGCGGGACCTCAGGATCACCTACTATCAATTATTTGGATAGAGAATCGATCAATCTTAGTTTCGCCCTTTGGAAACGATTTCATGCCGTTCTGGGATTTCGAAACATCCATCCTAAAACCGTTCGTTTTTCTGGAAATCTGGTCATCCCGGTTTCACAAACCGCACCACCATTCTGGCTGTACAACATTTTTGAAAAACAATTGTACATGTCTACCTATCATTTGACAGAAGTCAATATTCCATTGTACCTGGATAAACTTCAAAGATTTAAGCCCGAACTACTCGATGGTTATCCGTCTGCATTATTTGCCCTCGCCGAGTTTATAAATAGAAATGGTGTAAAACTAAAATTCAAACCAAGAGCGATCGCCACCACTTCGGAAACTCTTTATGATGAGCAAAGACTGAGTATAGAAAAAGCTTTCGATTGCAAAGTATATAATCAATACGCCTCTAGTGAAGGAAGTCCTTTTATTACAGAATGTTCGGCCTCGAATTTACATTTGAACCTAGATTCTGGCTACTTTGAATTGCTCAATGACAATTATGAACCTGCCCTACCCGGTTCTATAGCCAAATTGGTTGTGACAAGTTTTAGAAACTTTAAAACGCCTTTGATAAGGTACGATATACAGGATTCGGTATTACTACCCGAAACAGATATTGAATGCGATTGCGGATGCAATATGCCTGTTGTAGCCAAAATAATTGGCCGGGAAGACGATTTACTAATTGCAAATAACGGATCGTACATCGGGATGTCTGCCTACAAGATATTTAAATATGCAAGCCATATCAGGAAAGGGCAAATCATACAGAAAAGCAATATTTCTTTTGAGATCAATATCGAGCCGACAAACGACTTTGATGAAGATGACGCCTCTTTCCTGGTATCAAAGGTTAAAGAATCATTCGGATCTGCCAGCACGGTGCAAATCAATAAGTTGAACGAGATTCCATTAAGCGCTAATGGGAAGTTTAAGGCGGTGATCCGTGAATTTCAGCCCTAAAAAAGCCCGCATATAGCGGGCCTTAATAATTTATCAATAATCGAATCCTCTCTTTAGTCGGGATCCTGATTATTGCTGATCACAATGTTCTGTGAGCCATTAACCGTAAAATCTGTATTGATAATATTATTGGTAATGGTAATATTATTTGAATTTTCAATAAAATTGGCCTTCTCAGATATAGAGATCATTTCACTGGTTTCGAACAATAGAGGCTGACTCGTCGCATTTATATTTCTTAAATTAATAGGACGATATTCGACCCGGATATCTTCGTTTCTTACACTAACGTTTATCAGATCTCCACCTCTTGAGAAATAGGCGATACTATAGGGTACTTCCGAATAGAATTCATTACCATAGAATTCTCCTCCATCGATATTCTCAAAACCTAAGCCGTTTTTGTTGTTAACAAAATAGTTGTCATGAACTTTATAATCCTTACCACCTAATATCATTGCGTTTCCATAACCTTCAATGGTATTGCCGAATATATCATAGTTATAAGTGAATTCACCGTCCCATTCACTGATATTCGACTGAAGATTTAAGGCATAGTTATAAGGTTCTCCATCACTTTCAATTCTGGCCTTAAATGTGTTATTACTTATAATGACACTATTGGCGGCGATATTCCCAATCTTACTATCGAAGAAGTTATCATCGATTGTGATATTGGAACAGGTATAGAGTACTATATCTCCCGCTTCATTGCCGGTAAATGTATTCCCACGAAGCGTAACATTTTCGATTCTGTTATATTCCAATAGTTCGCCGGTTTCGGTACGTTCGCGATAGGCTTCGAAGCTAATACCATATTTAGGCCAGGTTCCATTGGAATTGTATACTCCCTCAGGGTTATTATCACCTTGCCCGGTATTGATGATTCGTGTGTTTTCGATAATTATTCCATTCCCATCTAAAATACTCATACCGTTTCGCCGTGCATTTTCCACAACAGAGTTTGTCATACGTACATTTTCGGAAATAACAGAATTACCAGGACTGCCATCGGGGTTCCTGATTGAGCTCCCGTGAACGCCAAAACCGTCTCCAGTAGAATTAGCGATATATACATTATCGATCAGGATGTCTTTGCCTCCCTGTATTTTTAGAATATGACCCCAACCATGACTATTTCTAGGTCTTCCTTCAGTATCATTCACAGGTGAATAATCGTGTTCCCATCGGTCCCCGATAAGGTGTCCTCCGGAAATTTTCACATTAGTTCCTTCAAAAACCGTCATGAGGTTATACGCTGGTGAACCGTTTGGCTGTACCTTCATATAGGTATCCTCACTCATCTTTAAATGAAAATTATCGGGCGGTAAAAGGATAGACTCCTGAGCCTGATAGATCGGATTGGCCAAATAGATCTGGACATTGAAATAGGCATCCATAGAACCGATTTCGAATACATCTCCTTTAAGTTGATGTACCTGATCCATGGCCATTCTTAAATTATCTCTGTTGTCTAAAGATTTTTGGTCCGTGGTTTCACCCATGGTGATATTCCAACGATCCGGATAGAATAAAAAAGTCTTATCGATCAATTCAGACGTGCCGTCAACTTCCAATGAATGATTTAACAACCTGCCGTCGATTTTCCCATCGTTCATAAACAACCCGCCGTTGATGATTTCACCGCCATTAAATATTAGGGTAATGCCTCGAGGTAAAACTACCATAGCACCCTGAAGATCAATTTGACAATCTAATTCAAGAGTGGCATCGGCTTCCAGGGTATCCAGAGAAAACTCGCAAGGAGTAGAATTGATTTCCAATTCATCAATCGGTCCAACAGGTCCGGTGTCTCCGCTTTCCTCAGTTTCCTCTTCTTCATCGGAATTTTCATTTTCATCCTCTTCATTCGCAGATTGTTCCGCTGCGTTCTCAGCTAAAGCTTCAGCGAATAATTCCTCATCAGCTGAGCAGGATAATAAAAAAAAGAAAAATGCAAAAAGCATTAAAAGATACGGTTTCATAAGTAGGTTTTTTGGGGTGGGGGGCATAAGATTCATGAGCTAAAATAGAAATGATATTTAAAAAAACGATAAACCACACATTTTTTTCGATGAAATACACCATTTATTACGTCTGTAAAGACCCTTTTGGATCGATTATGGGAAAAATTTAACAAAATAATCGATGAACTGCATCTTTTAACGGACGGATCCTAATTTTACACCTGTTTTAAGGAAATTTTAACGCTATTTATAACTGCATGAATTTCGAATTCCTGCTGTAAGGTTTTGAGTACAGAACCAAAGGTTGCAAATCTTCAAAAGCGAAAGTTAATTATTCGGATAGGATACGATCATCTATGCAGTTTTCATGATCGCTGGTACCATATATGACCGTACACGACGAAAAAGAGATTGTGGCGCACTAAACGGTACTTGAGGGAATAGTCCTGTCACCCCAGCATATTGCCTGAGATATAGGTGTAATTAATCCCCACATATAAGAAGATCTACGATTATTTTTAGCCTTTAAGAGAAAGAAGTATAAATTTGCCTGCACTTAAGTTCCCAAAGCGACAAGCATGATGTTGCTATAAAAGGTAATCTCAACCACCATATGAAGCCAAAACTTTTACGGATAACCACAGTACCCGTTTCCCTGGGAGGCCTGCTTAAAGGGCAGCACAGATTCATGAGCGCGTATTTCGAAGTGGTTGGAATATCTTCTTCCGGCCACGGCAAGTTAGAGGAAGTTGGCCAACAGGAGGGCATCAGGGTTTTGGAAGTAGAGATGACCCGTAAGATTACACCGCTCAAAGATCTTTTGGCAGTCTGGCGTTTGTATCGGATAATGTTGAAAGAGAAACCGCTTATAGTTCATACCCATACCCCCAAGGCTGGTACTGTTGGTATGCTGGCGGCGTTTTTGGCCAGGGTGCCACACAGGTTGCATACTATCGCCGGACTTCCGTTGCTTGAAGCAGAAGGAATGAAACGACGCCTTCTTAACCTTGTGGAAAAATTCACTTATGCCTGTGCAACCAGGATTTATCCAAATTCACTTAGTCTAAAGGAAGTAATCCTTAAAAATGGTTTTACCGACGAAGAAAATTTATTTGTTATTGGAAATGGAAGTTCTAATGGCATAGATACCCATCATTTCGATGCGCAACACTATATAAAAAGTGACATCGATAAACTAAAGCAGAAAATGGAGATCTCGGATCAGGATTTTGTCTTTATCTATGTCGGACGCTTTGTAAAAGATAAAGGTATCCATGAACTGGTAGCTGCGTTCGATGAACTCAGTCGGCAGCATAACAATATCAAATTACTCATGGTGGGAACTTATGAACGAGATTTGGATCCGCTCGAAACAACTACGGAGCATTTGATTCACAACCACAGGCATATTGCAGCTGTAGGTTGGCAATCAGATGTCAGACCCTTCTTTGCCATGGCAAACACACTTGTGTTTCCAAGTTACCGCGAAGGATTCCCTAATGTGGTAATGCAAGCCGGAGCTATGGGGCTTTTTAGCATCGTCACAGATATTAATGGCTGTAACGAAATCGTCATCGATGGACAAAATGGGATCATTATTCCACCTAAAAGCACAACCGAGCTAACCCGGGCTATGAATTGGGTTCTTCAAAATAAAGATGATTTGAACAGCAATAAACATAATTACCGTTCTATGATCAGCAATCGGTATGAACAGGCGTTTATTTGGAGTGAGTTGTTAAAAGAATACAAAAGACTTATCGATGTATAAGGGGTTTGGGAAGAGGTTTTTGGATCTCACTTTGGCGATCTTGGCACTGCTCTTGTTATCACCTGTCTTTATCGCAACATACCTGGTATTACTCATTGCCAACAAGGGAAATCCGTTGTTCGTTCAGGAACGCCCTGGCCGGCATGAAGTGTCTTTTAGACTCTATAAATTTAAGACCATGACAGATGCGGTCAATGACACGGGCGAGTTGCTTGCCGATGAAGATCGTATCACTAAAGTTGGTGTATTGGTGCGTAAAACCTCTATAGATGAAATTCCTCAACTGATCAATGTTCTGCTAGGTAATATGAGCCTGGTGGGTCCCAGGCCACTCCTTATAAAATACCTGCCTTATTATACCGAAAAGGAACGTATCCGACACTCCGTACGCCCTGGTATTACAGGTTTGGCTCAGGTTAAGGGTAGAAACTTGCTCAGCTGGGACAAAAAACTGGCTTTGGATGCCCACTATGCAAACCAATATGGGCTTAAACTCGACCTTCAGATTTTATGGCAAACCGTTGTAAATGTCTTAAGCAGGAAAGATGTAGTGGCAAACCCACAGCTGATTTACCCTCCGCTCGACATTGAACGCCGAGAATCTGGGGCGGCAAATCGGGATCCCATACGCTAACCGCAGTTAGGTCCAAATATTACATTCATCAGTAAATATTGCCGTTTAGCGAGGTGTAGATCCTTGTATTCCAGATAATTAGTATATTCATGGCCAAAGCCAACTAATCGGCTGGATATCAATGTCTGATCGGCCTAGTATAAAATTTGCCATATTTTTCAGCGGATGGGGCAGAAGTGTGAATACCTGTCTGAATATTCTGTTGTCTGAAAAACCCAGTTCTATTGAATTTGCTTGTGCCGTTACTATTGGCCAGTCTTCCGATGTGACCGACCGGATCAAATCTCTAGGAATAAAAATTTTTGATGATAGCCCAAAGTCTTTTGAGTCTCCGGAGATCTATCAGGCAAAATTGGCTGCAAATTTACTGGATCTTGGAATCGATTATGTATTTATGCTTGGCTATAAGTATCGTATAAGAGAACCGCTGTTAATGAGTTTTCCGAATCGGATCCTCAATATCCATCCTTCGCTCCTGCCCTCTTTTAAGAATACCCAATCGGCTATTCAAGACGCTATGGCTTATGGAGTTAAGGTTACAGGCATTACTACTCATATTATCGATGAAGAAATAGATGAGGGCATTATTTTATGTCAGGTCTCCATTCCTATTGAGGAAGTAGATGATTACCAAAGCATGGATGAGAAATTCATGAAGGAGTGCAGGAAAATAATACTAAACACTTTCGATCTGGTACTCCAAAAACACCATCCACACCAATATCTGGAGGCTTTATTTGAATAAAGCATTATCAGTTTCATATCAATGTCTCTCTTTCTGGAAAGCTAGGATAAATCGTTAAGGAGTAGTGTTATTGGACTAAAAAATGTTGCTTGTTGACTATTTGTTATACCGATTGATTCGTTGAAAATGTATCTTCGTTTAAATTTTTGATTAACTGAGTGGTTTTGTTAACAATTAATATTAGTTATGGCGTAAGATCACATTAGTATCAGGAATCAGCTATGTCGTACTCGTATTCTCCATTCTATGCAAGAATCATAAAAAGGGTCCTGGATTTCTTCATGGCTCTCCTGGCCTTGTGCTTTCTTTCACCCCTATTGCTTGGGCTGATTATTATTCTTCTGTTCGTAAATAATGGCAAACCCTTTTTCATTCAGAAAAGACCAGGCAGAAATGGTAAACTTTTTAACATCATAAAGTTTAAGACCATGCGAGATCTCAAGCCCGAATCTGATATCGATGTTCACAGTCCCAAAAGGATTACTAAGGTGGGATCGTTCATCAGGAAATATTCATTGGATGAATTGCTTCAATTGGTAAATGTATTTACAGGAGATATGAGCCTGGTAGGACCAAGACCCTTGCTAATCGAATACTTGCCCTTATATAACGAAGAACAAAGAAAAAGGCATGCTGTAAGGCCGGGCATCACCGGATGGGCACAAATAAATGGAAGAAATGCACTCAGCTGGAACGAAAAATTTAAATTTGATACTTGGTATGTGGCCCATGTTTCCTTCACACTTGATGCCGTTATAATTTTTAGAACGGTTTTAAAAGTGTTCAGGAAGGAAGGTGTGAATCAGGGAGAAGAAACCATTATGCCTGTTTGGACGGGGAATTGAGATATGGTTCCTCTCCTTTTCATTGAACTTAACACTCGGTAATCCCTAACCATGAAAGCTAAAAAAAATATACGAATTTACGGTGCTGGCGGCCATTCTCAGGTTATCAAACATGTATTGGAAACCTCTGGCCATTGTGTAACCAAAACTTTTGACGACAAGCCAGAGGGTGTTCATCGTTCCTATAACAAAGTCAATTCAGGAGTACGGGAAAACGTTTTAGAATTCCCACATGAAGGTGATCCGGTTATCATTGCTATCGGCAATAACCGCGAACGAGCTGAAATTGCGGATTTCCTCAATTCTGAGTTTGAAAATGCGATTCATCCAAGCGCATGGATCGCTGATAATTCGAGTATCGGGCCAGGAACAGTTGTATTTGCAGGCGCCATCGTTCAACCCAATACCACGGTCGGCATGCATGTCATTATCAATACATCTGCAAGTGTGGATCACGACAACATTATTGGCGACTTTGCCCATATCTCTCCTAAAGCTGCCTTGTGCGGTCATGTGGAAGTGGGTACCGGTAGTCATGTCGGTGTAGGTGCTGTAGTGATCCCTAAAGTAAAGATAGGCAAATGGTGCACTATCGGCGCAGGAGCTGTAGTTCTCAAAGACGTACCGGATTTTGCCACAGTGGTGGGTAATCCGGGTAAAATAGTTAAGATAAAAAGCGAAAATGAAATCTAATCCTTTCACAGGTCATTCAGACATTGTATTTATCGGTTCGGGCATATCAACGTCCTTCACCCTATTGAATTTACTTGGAAACCTTGAAAAAGCGAGGAATTCCAAACCGATACAGATTATAGTTCTAGATAAATGGAATGAGTTTAATAAGGGACTTCCTTATGGTGAAAGATCGGGTTCATCGGTACTGCTGATCACCAGTCTTAGAAACTTCTTGCCAGAGCCCGAATTATCGCCATTTATAGAGTGGTTGAATGCAAATAAAGAAAGTTTACTTGCAGAGTTTGCCGCTTCCGGCGGTAAACTATCTGAAAATTGGCTAAAAGTGCACAAAAAGGAAATCAAGGCAAACCAATGGGAAGACCTATTTATCCCCCGATTTTTCTTTGGCCATTATATCGATCAAAAAGTAAATAAAAAGATTGAGGAGGTTAGCAAAGTACTACCCCTGCAAGTCGATTTCCGGCAAGGAGATGCGATAGACCTTCAGAAGAACGATGACAACTGGACGATTGAACTGGCAGACGGCAATATTCTTGAGACCAAAAAAGTAATCTTGTCCATCGGTTCTCTTCCCATGCGCTACCTGTGGAATGAAAGGCAGATTGTGCATCAAGATGAGCTGGTGTTTATCAACGATATTTATCGCAATTCCCTGGAGAATACCCTTGGCGAAATTAAAGGCTTTTTAGACAAAAAAGGCGACGAAAAGATAAATGTTGCCATCATTGGTGCTAACGCCAGTGCCCTGGAGGTGTTGTATAAATTGAATGATGTTGAGCAAATTGCCAGTAGGGTCGAGAAATATACGTTTGTTTCTACATACGGCGTACTGCCCGATTCGGAGATTGCCGTAGAAAAGCAAAAATTGTTTCGCCCAGCCAACCTGCATGCCTTAAAGCAAAAGGCAAAATTAAAAGCAAGCGATATTTCTGATGCCGCATTTAAAGATCTGAAAATTGCAGATAAATTAGATCTGGGAGCATTTTCCACGGTTAATATTATTTCTAAAGCCTTTGGGGAATTGCTAGGTAATCTAAGTGATCAGGAACTAAAGAATTTTGCATGCTATTACGGAAATGAAATCGGTAGGTTTCAGCGCTGTGCAGGCTTGCATTATACAAATACTATAAAAGGTCTCAAGGAAACGGGGCGGTTTGATCATAGAGCTGGTAAGTTTTCGGGCATGAAAAATGCCGGTGACGGGCACTATTATCTTGAATATAAGGACATTGAAACCGAACAAGTCAAAAGATTATCCGAGCCGGTCGATGTCGTGATCAATTGTACGGGTAGTATGAACCTCAGCTCTGAACAAGTCCCCGAACTGATCCGGAATATTGTAAAAAAAGAATACGTTTTTCCTAACGAGTCCAATATTGGTTTTGATGTAAACGATTACTTTGAGGCAGACAAAAACCTGCATATTATAGGTCCACTTCTGGCGGGTAACGTTATCCGGAAAAGACCAGTATGGCATGTGGAGCACTGTGGGCGAATTATATGGTTATCGGGAATTTTAGGTGAAATCCTGTGTAATTCTTATTGCTTTGATAAGGAATTAAGTGAATTGGAGTTGTTGGTTAGGGATTTGAGCAATCCTGAAGACCAGGAACTCTACGCCCAAAACCTGGCGAAATATTGGGACTCGTATCCCTATGCCTCCATGGCTTATTTGTCTCATCATTTAAATGAGAACGATCGTCCAATCGCTTTTGAGCTCCGCCATGGAAGTGAAACCCTAGCCCTGATGCCCATGATCCTGAGAAAAGTACCCAACAGGGTAGATGGTGAGGTATATTACGATGTTATATCGCCCTATGGCTATAGTGGTCCACTATTTATTGAAGGTCTTGATAATATACACATCTTCGCTTTCTGGGATCTTGTAGACAAATGGTATCTGGATAATAAGGTGGTGACCGAATTCATACGGTTCAGCCTTAATGGCAATCACCGCTACTATTCCGGAAGAATTGAGTTGACTCTGAAAAACGTGGTCGGGACCATCTTTCCAGAAGTAGAGAAAAATTGGGATGGATTTTTATCAAAAGTTCGAAATAATTATCGGAAGGCCGAGGAACACAATCTGAAATTTGAAATATATCGGGGAAGTGAAATTTCCGAGAAACAGATCAGTGATTTTCATGAAATTTATATCGAAACCATGGATCGCAATAAAGCAGCGACCAAATATTTCTATGAAATAGATTTTTTCAGAGACCTGATTTTCAGCCTGCCTGGCAAATTTGTACTCGCTTTTACCACAAAGGACGGTCAAAAGGCCTCAACGGAATTATTGATTTTTCACGATAATAAGCTCTATGCGTTCCTGGGGGGTACCAGGGAAGCATTTTTCCCTTGTAGACCAAACGATTTTCTAAGAGTTGAGATAATCCGGTGGTCAACTGCCAATGGAATTGCCAATTATATCTTAGGTGGTGGCCGGCACGACGAGGATGGGCTTTATAAGCATAAAAAATCGCTTTTCCCCAGAGATCAGGATGTGATGTATTATACCGGCAGGAAGATTGTACTGGAGGAAGTCAACAATCAACTTAATACCATCCAACTTAAAGAAGTTTCTGTAGAATATGAAACTGTTCAAAAACAGTATTTCCCAAAATACAGATTCTTATATTGAATAATATAGCTGATGTTATAAACCAGAATACAATTACGAATTGCTATGAACCAAAAATTGAAGTTTAACTGTACTTTTTACAAAGAATAGTTTCCTAAATCCCTACTGCTCCATATAGTAATGGTTTAAAGCAGGGCGATTTAAGGTTTATGCAAATTTGGACAATTAGTGTAAGTGTCATGAAATGGGATTCTCCCGGCTGATAACCAGGGATATTTTGTTCAAAGTATGGTGAAAATTATTAAGGATAAAGCGCTCTGGGACAGAGTGATACAGAAATGTGTTAGCCGCGATTGCTATCACAGCTTCGAGTATCATCAGCTCTCACGAAGGCCGCAAGAAGAGCCTCATCTTTTCGTCTACGAACAGGAGGGCACTGTTATTGCCCTACCCCTGCTCGTTCGCCATATCGAGGGAACGCCATATAAGGATGCCACCTCTGTATATGGATATGCCGGACCGGCGTATACTTGTCAGAATCTAGACCAAAAAATACTATCCGGATTCAGTGCTGATCTCGAGAGACTGCTGCTCGAAAACAAAATCGTTAGCGTTTTTAGTCGATTGCACCCCTTTTTACCAAAACAATTACAACTTTTGGAAAAGCTAGGAAACCTGGAACAAGCAGGCCAGGTAGTATATGTCAATTTACAGACATCACTCAAGAACCAGCACGATAAATACAACAATCGATTAAAAACCCATATTAACAAGGCCCGTCGTGAATGCAATATATACAAGGTAAACAGCACCCGCGATGTACAGGAGTTTAAAGAATTATATTACCAGAACATGGACCGTGTTAACGCCGACAAGTCCTATTATTTTCCCGATAAATACTTTCAGTCGTTAAAAGATGCTCTTCAATTCAAGGCAGATTACTACCTGATCGAAGAGCGGGCCAGCGGTCAGGTAATTGGTGGTGGTATTCTATTACGTCACGCACAAATGGCACAATATCACCT
Organism: Flavobacteriaceae bacterium; assembly: GCA_965212205.1. Classification (GTDB taxonomy): domain Bacteria; phylum Bacteroidota; class Bacteroidia; order Flavobacteriales; family Flavobacteriaceae; genus JAHEJJ01. Next base: position 31,570 of record CBDBUX010000002.1, on the reverse strand, counting down.
TTCTGGCTCACGCGATAATTTTCAACATCTCTCCCCAACTAAATTGCTCATAGACCAGATGCGAATTGACGCATTTGAAGCCGGTGCCCAATATTTTAATCTGGGTGGCGGAATCGGGGGTTCAAGAGACAATCTATTTCGATTCAAAAAACTCTTCTCTTCAGACTACAAGCCATTCTATCTATGGAAGTACATTGTAAATCCCAAAACTTATAATGAACTATCTCAAAAAATAGACCTCTCGAAAGGCAAGAAATTTTTCCCAGCCTACAGGTTATAGTCGATTTCAATGTTATTCTAATTCTCCCGGAAGCCCCATAGCAGCTCTTCCACGATTTGTTGGGCGATCAAGTGACGACCATAATCGTTCCAATGCCAATCATAGCCCAAAATAACCGGCTTATCAGCTCTGGCAAGCATCTGGCCATAATCGATATAGCTAAAGTGATTTTCCCTTAAATATCGGAGAAAGCCAGTAGGGCACTCCCGACTATCGAGCAATAGGCTGTATTTGCTTTTATCATACCCATATGTTTCACATAGCCCTATAAAATTTTGAAGCAGTTGGTCGTTATTCGTTTTTAGCTCTTTCGGGTCTTTTTCCATTGAGGCGTTGTCCGAAACGCGAAAGAAGATGTTCATAAAACGACTTACTTTTCTGCGGATGATTCCGGTGAGTCCAATATTCCTGCGTATAAACCAATAGCTTGCTCTGCTTTAGAATGGGATATATCCCCTTATTTAGCCTGACTCTAACTCCGCTCACCTCGTATTGGTCCCTTCCGAGATCGTCTGGGTATTTCAGGTAGATAACAACCTTTTCGATTTCCTCGAATTGCTCTCGGTAAGCGGCAATCATATGAAGCTGGTTGGCCAGGTCATAACCCGCATAACCGTATTCATATACTGCGATGCCAGGCCTGAAATTTTCCATTTTCTTGCCGATGGAGTTGTAATAGGGCTGATGAAATCCTTCAATAAAAGAATCCCCCACCAGAGCCACCACAAAGTCATCGTTTTGAGGATCAAATTCTCTATAGGAATTATATCCGCTTTTGTTTATACGGTATTCAGAATAATTTTGCTTCCGATTTCCGGTTACTGAGAATCCGCTTTGAACGGGCACCCATTTTTCCACGTCATGTTCATCGATAAAACGCACAGGGGTGTCCTTGTACAGATGGAAGACCCTAACAATTACCTCTAGGAAGATTAATATCAGTATACCGTATAGCGCTATTTTATATAAGAAATGCTTCATCATCTTGCTAAAATTGAAAGTAAATGAAAGAACGATCTACCTTTTGGTCAAAGAACAGCAGTAAACCTAATGCTGTTAGCGCATAAAGAACGAATCGAAGCAACTTACTTTCGGTCTTGAAGGGATTCCTCTCATCTTTTCTTATTCGGTATTCATAGAGTATAAAAATGCCGAGCAGGATAAAATAATCTGACATCCTGTAATGCATAGGATGCTGATAGGTTCCCAGGGTAAAATCGGTAAGCATTCTCTCGTAATACAAAAATGCACTTGAAAGATTCTCGCTTCTGAACAGGATCCATCCAAGGGTAACCGATATAAATGTGATCAGCATTTTCATGATCTCAAGCAGAAATCCGCCTTTAAAATATACGGAAATGGTATGCAGGTACTTGCGATGTGTTCCTCCTAAAAAAATGGGTATAAAAAGTATGGCATGGAATAGCCCCCAGAGTATGAATGTCCAATTGGCCCCATGCCAGAAACCGCTTACCAGGAAAATGAGCAACACATTGCGAATCACCTTGACCTTACCCACTCTGGAACCGCCCAGAGGTATATACATATAATCCCTGAACCATGTTGATAAGGAAATATGCCACCTTCTCCAGAATTCTGCAATGTTTCTTGAGAAGTACGGAAATTTAAAATTCGATCTTAATTCGATACCCAGGAGTTTGGCGGTACCGATGGCGATATCGGAATAGCCCGAAAAATCGCCATAGATCTGGAAACCGAAGAAGATTGCGCCCATTGCCAGGGTAGCGGAAGAATGGATATGATAATTCGAAAAAATATCATCAACGATCGGTGCTAAAGAATCGGCAATAGCAACCTTTTTAAAGAGACCCCAAAGGATAAGTCCCAAACCTTCAACAGACTGTTTATAATCGAATTGGCGCTTCTTCAATATTTGGGGTAACAGATTGGAGGCCCTTTCAATAGGACCCGCGACCAACTGGGGGAAAAACCCCACAAAGGTGGCAAAGCCCACAAAATCCCTGGTTGGTTCTACTTTTTTATAATATATGTCCAGAGAATAAGACATGGTCTGAAATGTGTAAAAAGAAATACCAACAGGTAGAATAATATTCAGGGTCCAGAGATCTCCGCCATCATAACCAAAGATCGCCATAGCTTCTACCATGGAGTCGATAAAAAAATTATAATACTTGAAAAAGCCGAGCAGGCCAACATTGAAGAGAATACTAAGGGTGAGAAAGTAATTTCTGGACTTTGGCTTATCCGATTGATAGATTTTATTCCCGACCCAAAAGTCTACCAGGGTCGATAAAAATATCAGGCTAAGAAAACGGTAATCCCACCATCCATAAAAAATATAGCTCGAAAGAAGTAAAAAAGCATTCTGGAGTCTCAGATTCAACGTATTGACCGACCAATACACCGAGAACACAAGAATCATAAAAACAAAGAATTCGAGCGAATTAAAGAGCATCTATGCCATTTTTTCCTTCTTTAAGACAAAATTACCAATAACCAGGGCATCTAGCCCAGTAGAATAAAAGCAGCGAACCGCATCTTTCGGAGATTCCACCACGGGCTCCCCCTGAATATTAAAACTTGTGTTCAGCACTACCGGAACACCTGTTTTTGCCCCCAATTTCTCGATTACTTCGTAATATCTTGGGTGTAATTCTTTGTTTACGGTTTGAAGACGGGCACTACCATCTACATGGGTTACCGCAGGGATGACCTGTTGTTTTTCCTGCAAGACATTGCAGACTTTTAGCATAAAAGGGGCTTCCACCTCCAAATCGAAAAATTCGTCCTTGGCTTCGAGTATAGCAGAAGGAGCAAAAGGTCTGTAAGCTTCCCTGAACTTAACCTCCGAATTAATCTTATCTTTCATATAGGGTAAAGCTGGATTTGCCAAAATACTTCGGCTACCCAACGCTCTTGGTCCAATTTCCATTTTACCCTGGAACCAGCCAATGATATTGCCCTGTTCGAGCAAGACCGCCGCTGTTTCACAAATATTATCATGATGGCTATAGGTGAGTTTAGATCCTTTTAAGACCTTTTCGATCTCTTCATTGGAATATTCGGTGCCTATATAGGGATCTAGATGGACAAAATTCCTCTCATGCTTCAAAATACCGTTGTAAAGATAATATGCTGCGCCTAGGGCGGTGCCATTGTCACCGGCTGCAGGCATTACATATACATCTTTGAATTTGCTTTCCCGTACAATTCTTCCGTTCATTACGCTGTTCAAGCTAACACCACCCGAGATCACAAGGTAATCCATCTTGGTTTTCTCATAAAGGATGTCGCAAATTTCAAGTACCCTGTCTTCCAATACCTGTTGAAAGGCCGCGGCCATATCTTTATGTCTTTGCTCAAAAGGTTCGCCATGTTTGCGACCAGGCCCAAATTTGTTATAAAACTTCTCGGATAATCGTTTCCAGCTCATATTCTGGAAGTTGAAATAACTCAGGTCGAAATGCAACTGGCCCTTCTGGTCTACGCGTACCATTTTTCCGATCTCTTCCTTATACACCGAAGGATCTCCCATAGGTGCTAAGCCCATTGTTTTACCCTCGTCATAACTGGTCCTAAAACCACAATACTGAGTGATCGCTTCGTAGAACGATCCCAATGAATACGGGAAAAAACTCTCACCCAGACATTTGATAATATTTCCCTTTCCATAACCCATCCAGGTAGTAGCCCACTCCCCCGCTCCATCGATTCCCAATAGCGCAGCTTCCTTATAGGGCGATACATAAAACGAGCCTGGTGCATGACTATAGTGATGTGGAATAAAATGGACTTTAGGTCCACTTTTTTTCGAACTCCAATGATATTTATACCAGTTCCAAAAGCTTTTCTGGCGATTATACGCATGAACAAACTCATGATTTACAAAAGGTTTAAAGCTTTTAAGATGGGTAAAGCAATGTTGGAGTTTCTTTCCCAGATTATGAGTTGGCTTTATCGAAACAGCTATATAATCGATATCGCTATATTCGAGACCGGCTATTTTCAAGCAACGTGCAATGGCAAGATTGGGAAAAACCCTGGTGTGTTTATCGCGGTTAAGTCGTTCTTCTTCAATCGCTGCAATCAATTTACCATCAACGACCAAACAGGCGGTGGAATCGTGAAAATAATAGTTTAATCCCAGTATGACCATAAAAAAAAGTTTTGATAGGCGGCTGTACCTGATGTTTCAAAAATCAAAGGCCGAAAGTAGGTCTTTTTTGGGATTTTTTAAATATTGACCTTTGAAAGGTTCTCTTTACTCGATACTTGTTCTATTTAGACAATTTATGGCAACTTTTATTATAAATTATTACGTTTAGATTAGATTTTAAGACTCCTTAGAAGTATCGTTCGTGCATAAAAACCGATACACAATGAAGTTTTTTTCATACAGCTTATTCAGCTTTTGGTTTTGCAGTTGACCGATCTTATTCTCTGCTGGTCCGGCATCTATTTACCGCGTATGCCAGAGCAAAAAAATCGCTAAAAATCAGGTGTGCATTTCATCGATTAAAGGCGTATCTTAGCGACATTACAGAGTTTCTTAAGATTTTATTAAGACCTTTAGCGCGCTTAATTCCCCCCCAACTCTTTTTTGGATAGTTAATATTTCTTCTTGGGTAAGAAATATGGTTTGAATTTATGATGTAATAATAAAAAATACTTAACCATTCCTCAAAAATTACGCAACACAATGTTCTTAAGAAAAACAAACCTGGTCTTATTGACGCTTGCGCTCTTTTTATCCCACGCACTAATCGGTCAAACGATAAATTTCGGAAGCAGCGGCCTCGTTGGAGAAAGTCTTAATAACCCTACATCTCTGGACTTTGGACCTAATCAGAAACTATATGTCGCTCAACAGAACGGGACCATATGGGAATATGAAGTTCAGAGAGATGGAGCTCCTGCAGGCAGTGGTACGTATACTATCATTAGTGCCAATGCGATAAACGAAATAAAAAACAACACCCCTAATCATAATGATGATGGCACGTCTAATCCTACCAATGCAAGACAGGTTACCGGGATATTGGCAGTAGGAACGGCTGCTAACCCAGTACTTTATGTCACTTCTTCGGATTCCAGGATCGGCGGTGGTGGCGGTGCGGGCAATGATGCCAATCTCGACACTAATTCGGGACTTCTCACCCGACTTACCTGGAATGGTAGCACGTGGGATCGGGTAGATCTGGTAAGAGGTCTGCCGCGTTGTGAGGAAAATCATTCGACCAACGGTTTGAGTATATATAATCTCAACAACAACGATTATCTTTTGATCCAACAAGGGGGAAACACCAATCAGGGGGCCCCAAGCAACAATTTTGCAGGGACTTCTGAAACATATCTTTCAGGGGCATTACTCGTGATAGATCTAACACAGCTCGAGCAAATGGAAACTGCCAACGGTGGTCCCTATACCGATACCAGAAGCGGCATCGATTATATTTATGATCTTCCGACACTTAATGATCCTGAACGGCTGGACATTACCAATACCCATCCAAATTTCCCTTATGGTCCATCTCACCCCATGTATAATTCGACGATTGATCTTGGAGATCCTTTCGGGGGTAACAATGGTTTAAACCAGGCATTTCCGGAAACAGGTGGGCCCTTACAGATTTTTTCGCCCGGATATCGAAACGCTTATGATCTTGTGGTAACCGCCGATGGAAGAATTTTCAGCCAGGATAACGGCCCGAATGGTGGATGGGGCGGTGCTCCACTGATCTACGACAGTGCAGATCAGTTAAAAGGCACGCATCATACCACTACTTATGATCAGGCAGCTGGGGATTATGTCACTAACGAATTCAATATAGAAAATGGAACCAGCATTGGAGATGCCCTTCATTATGTAGGAACCACCAGTGATCCAAATAATACGTACTACGCCGGTCATCCGGCTCCGATCAGGGCCTTTCCTTCCAGAGCCGATGTTTATAATTATGAATATAACGGTAGTGCCTGGGTAGAATCTGGTGCCTATACATGGGCCAGTTTAATAGCCGGTGTTTCTGGTTATTTCAATACAACTTTCGATATTTTAGATTTTCCGGATGATCCCAGACAAGGTGAATACCTGTCGGGAAATACCTCAAGTTCTAAAGTCAATATTCTGGATGTTGTTAATTCCTCAACAAATGGTATGTGCGAATACACTGCCTCCAACTTCGGAGGAGCGATGCAGGGTGATATCCTGGCTGCTTCATTTAACGGAAATATTAATCGGTACATCATCGATGGTACGGGCACAGGACTTGCTTCAAAGAATAATAGTTTCCTTAATGGTTTTGGGAGTGTACCCTTAGATGTTATCGCTATGGGAGACAGTGATCCCTTTCCAGGCACTATTTGGGCCGCCACTTATGGCGCAGATAATATCACGATATTCGAACCTGGAGATTTTTTAAGTTGTTATAATCCGGGTGATCCTGAATACGATCCACAAGCAGATTACGACGGAGACGGATTTACTAATGCTGATGAAATCGCCAATGGGACTAACCATTGTTCCGGAGGTAGCAGCCCCAATGACAATGATGGTGATTTTATTTCCGACCTGACCGATACAGATGATGATAATGATGGCATTCCGGATCTCCAGGATGCCTTCGCTATCGACAACAGCAATGGGAATTCTCTAAATCTTCCGGTGCATTATCCTTTTTGGAATAATGATCCTGGTACCGGTTTCTTTGGTTTAGGTTTTACAGGGCTCATGTTAGATCCCAGTGGTATTACCGACTACCTGAACCAATACGATGAGGTAAATTTATCATTTGGAGGCGCTGGAGGAAAGGCCACCATCGACGCAGTACCATCTGGTGATGCTTTACAAGGACAGAATTCTCAGGAAAATGCTTTTCAATTTGGAGTAAATGTGAATTCTTCATCTCCTGCTTTTACGGTTCACTCTAAAATTGAGACACCCTTCAACGGCAGTCCGCCCTTAAACTCACAGTCCTATGGGATATTCATAGGTAACGGAGACCAGGATAATTACCTGAAGGTTGTTATCATGGATGGCGTGAATAGCGGCGACACTACATACGGATTTGAGGTCCTTTTAGAGGAGAATGGTGTGGCAAACAGTACGAAGTATGATACACCTGGTCTGCTCCAGGCCGGTGGAGTTGATATATACCTAAGTGTTGATCCTCAAACAAATTCGGTACAACCTTACTATTCACTGAACGACGGAGAGGATGTTTTTAGTCTTGGTAGTCCTGTTGTATTGCCGACCAGTTTTCTGGATCCCAATGACAATCAGGGTCTGGCAGTAGGTATTATTAGCACCTCAGGAACTTCTGGTTTCCCCTATATCGCCACATGGGATTTTATTAATGTTACGGAAGACCAACCGAGCTCATTGGCAAATAATCCTTCAATTCTCGATTTTGGAAGTTCACAGATCAATAGTGGTGTTTCTCAGCTAAATCTGGAGGTAACTAATTTGGGTGGTCCTGCACAAGGCGGTATCGACATTACCGCCATCTCATTCAGCGGACCCGATGCCTCGCTTTTTCAATCCAGTTTGGCATTGCCTCTGAACGTTGGTGTCGGGACGGATAAACTTATACCAGTCTCATTTACTCCAAACGCAGTAACGGGCATCAAAACCGCCACTTTGGAAATAGTACACACCGGTGTAAATAGTCCTTTGAATGTTCCTTTAACCGCCGTACTGACCGATCTACCCGAGCCATTGGTGCGAATTAGTGCGGGAAGCAATAGTACAGTCACAGCATCAGATGGTGGCCCAGATTGGGAATCGAACCCCAACAATGGAAGTTATACTGGAACTTTTTATTCGGTTAATACCGGTAATAATTACAATGGGAGCTTTTCTTATGCCAATAGAGACAGCTCCATTCCGGCTTATATAGACACACAGACTTTTAGTGGGATTTTTGGAAGAGAACGTTACGATCCGGGAGCGAGCCCAGAAATGGACTTCAGTATCCCACTGGCCAATGGAGATTATACGGTTAATCTTTATATGGGTAACAGCTGGGGTGGTAGCTCTGAAGTCGGGGAGCGAATATTTGACATCTCCATCGAAGGTATTCTGGTTGAAAATGATCTAGACCTGGTCAGCAGATTTGGACATCAGGTTGCCGGAATGATCTCTTATGCTGCGACGGTTTCCGATGGCACACTCAATATTTCTTTTGGTCATGTCGTACAAAATCCTCTGGTCAATGCTATTGAAATCCTGGGAATAGCACCTTCTCAGAATCAAGCCCCTGTCGCTGTGGCCCAGTCCGATGTAACCAGTGGGGATATCCCTTTGCTGGTCAACTTTGTAGGTAGTCAATCTACCGACGATGCTGCCGTTACAGGCTATAGTTGGAATTTCGGGGATGGCAATTCTTCAACTGAAGCAGACCCTGCTCATACCTATACCTTGGAGGGTACATTTAATGCTGTACTTACGGTATTTGATATCGAAGGTCTAAGTGACGTTGATTCACTGAGCATTGTTGTCGATGATCCGGCTACCAACCTGCCCCCTGTCGCCGTGGCCTCTGCAACGCCACTCAGCGGAGAAGCGCCTCTCGATGTAAGTTTTACCGGCAGTAACTCTACCGACGATTCTGCTGTTACGTCTTATAGTTGGGACTTCGGGGATGGCAATACCTCAACAGAGGCCGATCCAAACCATATATATGCAACCGCCGGTACCTTCGATGCGGTACTCACGGTTTTTGATGCAGAAGGACTCTCCGATGTAGACTCACTACTGTTAGATATTACACCTGATCTCCCTCCCACGCTGGCTCTGACACCCGATCCACTCGATTTTGGCAGTGCTGAGACCGATAGTAATCCTATAAACCAGGATGTTCAGGCCTTGAATGAGGGTATTACAGGTGAAATCATAACGATTACTGATATTAATATTACTGGAACCCATGCTCCATTATTCAGTCATGGAGCTACGCTGCCATTAACCATTGATGGACAACTCTCAGAATTGATCACTGTTACCTTTAGTCCTAATGGAATAGCGGGTTCCAAAACAGCTACCTTGGAGCTGGTGCACGATGGTGGCAACAGCCCTTCAAGTGTTCCGTTGACCGCAGTTCTGACCGATCCTCCAACCCAGGGTCCGGTAGTACGTATCAGCGCAGGTGGAAACACAACTGTGAGTGCAACCGATGGTGGCCCCGACTGGGAATCCAATCCATCTAACGGGGCATATTCAGGCACAGCCTATTCCGTCAATACCGGAATCAATTTTTCCAGTACTTTTCAATATGCCAACCGGGATAGCTCCATCCCTGCCTATATAGATTCGGCTACTTTCGGAGCTATATTTGCACGGGAAAGATACGATCGTTCTGGCGCTCCGGAAATGGAATTCAGTATCCCGTTACCAGATGGCGATTATATTGTTAACCTTTTCATGGGTAACAGCTATGCAGGCACCAGCCAGCCCGGTGATCGGATTTTTGATATCTTACTGGAAGGACAGCTGGTTGAAGATAACCTGGACCTTTCGGCTACTTTCGGACATCAGGTTGGAGGTATGATTTCCCATCTGGTGAGTATAAACGATGGCACTTTGAATATCTCCTTCGGTCATGAAGTTGAAAATCCACTTGTCAATGCTATTGAGATCATTGGCGGAGTTAATGTGAACCAGCCACCTGTGGCCATAGCGACGGCAAACTTTCTAACCGGAGAAGTACCTCTCGACATCGATTTTACCGGAAGTACTTCAACAGATGATAGCGGAATTACATCATATAGCTGGGATTTTGGAGATGGAAATTCTTCTACCCAGGCCGATCCTTCACACACCTTTAATACCGAAGGCATCTTCGATGTTGTACTGACCGTATTCGACGGGGAAGGTCTTAGTGACGTTGATTCCCTTGTTGTAACGGTATCTCCTGATTTGCCAGCGAATCTCACGCTTAGTCCGGATCCCCTTGATTTTGGTTCTCAGTTCATCAACAGCAGCGCAGCAGCTCTGGATGTTGATGCCTTTAACCAGGACACCCCTGGACAGCCAATTAATATTACAGCGATCAACTTTAGCGGCACTGATGCCGCTATGTTCAGCCATAGTACAGGATTACCACTTGCCGTAGATGGGCAGAGTTCCGAACTCATATCAATAACTTTCACACCCGATGGCATTGTGGGAAGTAAAACTGCTACACTCGAAGTGATCCATGATGGAGACAATAGCCCCTCCACTATTTCATTGACAGCGGTTCTGACCGACTTTCCACCTTTAGTCCTCGATCCTATAACCGATCAGTTTAATGAAGTGGGTGAAAGTAGCAGTCTTGTAATATCGGCCAGTGGTGGTGATCCTAATGAGAATGTTACTTATAGTATCAGTGGCCAACCAGCCGGATTGGATATTGAACCCACCAATGGTCAGATCATCGGCAGTATAGATCCCTCAGCGTTAACGGGCGGCCCGGCAGGGGATGGTATTCACTCAGTAACCATAACCGCAAGCAAACCAGGCTCAACAGACGATTCTACTGTTATTAGCTGGACCGTCACCGCAATTACCGGATTAAGCTGGGTTGATAAAAATGAAGATGAGACTTATACTGCACGCCACGAATGCTCATTTGTCCAGGCAGGAGATAAATTCTATTTATTCGGCGGTAGAGAAAGTCCGTCTACCCTCAATATATATGACTATACAACCGATACGTGGAATACGCTGGTGAATTCTGCACCGGTAGCGTTTAATCACTTCCAGGCCCTTGAATTCCAAGGCCTAATCTGGGTAATTGGCGCCTTTAAGGATAATAATTTCCCAACTGAAACACCTGAAGATTTCATATGGTCCTATAACCCGGCTACAGATGAATGGGTGCAAGGACCCGAAATTCCCGCCGGCAGAAAAAGAGGTTCTACCGGTTTGGTGGCCTATAACGACAAATTCTATATTCTAGGTGGTAATACGATCGGTCATTCCGGAGGATATGTATCCTGGTTCGATGAATATGATCCTGCTACTGGCATTTGGACAGTTTTATCTGATGCTCCCAGGGCAAGGGATCATTTTCATGCTGCGGTAGTCAATGATAAACTATATGCAGCCTCGGGCAGGTTATCTGGTGGACCAGGTGGAGTATTCGGTCCGGTGATCGCAGAGGTAGATGTTTACGATTTTGCGACATCTTCATGGAGTACGTTGCCTAGCGCTGAAAACCTTCCAACACCCAGGGCAGCAGCGGTTGTGGCCAATTTTGAAAATAAACTACTGATTGCGGGTGGTGAAATTCCTGATTCCACTAGTGCATTATCGGTAACGGAGATATATGATCCAACAACTCAAAGTTGGGCAACCGGAGCCGATCTGGTTCATGCACGACACGGAACTCAAGGAATAGTTTCAGGACCCGGAATTTTTGTAACGGCCGGTTCTCCCAACAGAGGTGGTGGTAATCAAAAGAATATGGAATTCTATGGCGATGATGCACCTGTTGGCTCACCCAGCGTTGGAAGTACTCTTAGTGCGCCGGGATCTCTGGATTTCACTATAGGAGAAACCAAGAATTTCACCATTGATGCAACCGGCGGAAATACGGGAATCATCGTGACATCCATGCAGATTTCAGGGCCTGATGCTTCTGAATTCAATCTCGATTCAGGTGAATTGATCTACGGTATGATCTTTAGCGATACTCAGCATGCTGTTTCAATAACCCACACAGGAAGTCTTGTAAATCAGACGGCTCAACTTACCATTAATTATGAAAACTCCGGATCCATGGTAATCGATCTCGACGTTAGTCCTTCGTCTGGTAATCAACCGCCGGTAGCCATTGCGATTGCCTCTCCGTTAAGCGGTGAAGCCCCGCTTGACATTAACTTTACGGGAAGTACCTCTAGTGACGATTCGGCAGTAACATCTTTTAGCTGGGACTTCGGCGATGGAAATTCATCGACAGTGGCAGATCCAAGTCATACATATACCATCCCTGGCAACTACGATGTTGTACTTACAGTATTTGATATAGAAGGGCTTTCGGATGTAGATTCTTTACAAATTGATGTGAGCCCAGACCTACCACCGGATCTGGCTCTTAACCCAGACCCACTAGATTTTGGCACAATGGACATCAATAGTGCGGTTGCCAATCTCAACCTCGATGCCTTTAATCAGGGGTCCGTCGGGGAAATCATCAATATCAGTGCGATCAATATTACAGGAACCAATGCGGCTATGTTTACCCATAATGAAAGCCTTCCTTTGAGTATCGACGCGCAGAATTCACAATTAATCCCAATAAGCTTTGCCCCTGATGGCGTGGAAGGGATTAAAACAGCAACATTGGAAGTAATTCATGATGGCGGCAATAGCCCTATCAGTGTTAATTTAACAGCAAACCTCACAGATCCTTCCAACCAGGTTCCATTGGTACGTATCAGCGTTGGTGGCGCCTCTGATATTACGGCGACCGACGGAGGTCCTGATTGGGAGTCCAATCCGTCAAGTGGCAGCTATTCTGGTACTTCCTATAGTGTAAATACGGGGAATAACGGTAATGCCAGTTTCCAATATGCCAACAGACATAGTTCCATACCTGCCTATATAGACCAATCTACCTTTAGCGGTCTCTTTAGCCGGGAACGATATGATCGTTCCTCGGGTCAGGAAATGGAATTCACCGTACCGCTTGCCAATGGCGATTACACTGTGAATATTTATATGGGAAATAGCTATGCGGGAACCAGCCAACCCGGTTCAAGGATATTTGACATCCTGCTCGAAGGCATTATTGTTGAAGACAACCTTGATCTGTCGGCGACATTTGGCCATCAAACTGCAGCCATGCTAAGCTATTCGGTTACAGTCGTCGATGGTGTGCTGAATGTCTCCTTTGGTCATGAGGTGGAAAATCCGCTGCTCAATGGAATCGAAATTCTGGGCGCTGGTGCCGGTTCGGGATCCAGAGAAGAGCCGGCTAATACTAAAGGCAATGTGGGCAATCAGGCCGAAACTGCCGAAAATGGGCAATTAATAATCCCTGAAAGCAATAGTGCGATTATTCAATTCGGCATTCGTCCTAATCCTGCAAGGAACCATTTCAGTGTAGACTTCAATCATCCTACCGATGGCCTGAAAGAGGTATATCTGCATGCTATGGATGGCCGATTGATCAAAAGGTATAACGTAAACAACACTGATCCTGAGCAACTGCCTATTTTCGATCTTGAAGATGGACTCTATATAGTTACTTGTGTATCTAAAAATGGCCAGGTCAGGCAAGAAAAACTTGTGGTAAAAAATTAGTTTATTCTAAAATAAATAACACGGCATCTTCGGAATATATTGAGCTCCCGGCATTACACTTCATCGGGAGCTCAAAATATTTGGCTATATTAGGCGTTTAGTTTAATAAGCATAACATCCAAAATACGTTTTAGGTACGTATACATATTTATACTATCACTTGTTACATCACCCCGGCAACTATGATAAAAACCTACTTTATTGCTTTTGCCTGCATAATTTTTACCTGTAGTTCCTTTGCTCAGACCGTTAGTGGAGAACTTAGAAAATGGCATGCAGTTACCATCGAATTCACCGACGACGGAACCTATACTGAAACAGGTACTCCTAATCCGTTTTTAGACCGAAGACTCAATGTTACCTTTACCGCTCCCAGCGGCAATACCTATTTAGTGCCCGGATATTTCGCAGCAGATGGTAATGCAGCGGAAACCAGTGCAAATAGTGGTAACAAATGGCATGTAAGGTTTACGCCCGATGAAACCGGGACATGGTCCTATTCCGCTTCTTTCCGCGAAGGATCCAATGTTGCTGTCACCTACCCTGCCTCTCCTACTAATGGTTCAGCAGGATTTATTAATGGCCAGGGAGGTACATTTAATATTATATCTTCAAATAAGTCGGGTAGAGATTTTAGAGGAAAAGGAAGACTTCAGTATACCAACGAACGTTATTTAAAATTTGCTGAGACTGGTGAATATTTTGTAAAGGCAGGTGCCGACTCCCCGGAAACTTTACTGGCGTATGATGATTTTGACAACACCAGTACCGCCAGCAGACCTATAAAATCATGGTCGCCTCATAATGCTGATTATAATTCCGGCGACAATACCTGGCAGGGCACCAAAGGAAGGGAACTTGTAGGAGCACTTAACTATTTGTCGGAAAAGGGAATGAATGCCTTTTCTTTTCTAACGATGAATGTAATTGGTGATGGCCGGAATGTATGGCCTTGGGCCGCAACAGCACATTCGAGTCTCGATGGCAGTGGTGAAGCCAATAACCGAAGAAAATATGATGTTTCTAAATTGGCCCAATGGGATTTGATATTCAGCCATGCCGACAAAGTAGGGTTGTTTCTTCATTTTAAAACACAGGAGACTGAAAATGATCAATTGCTCGACGGTGGTAACCTGGGTACTTCCAGAAAGTTGTACTATCGGGAATTGATCGCCCGTTTTGGTTATCATTTGGCACTGAATTGGAATTTGGGTGAAGAGAATACCCAGACTACCCAGCAACGCCTGGATATGATCGATTATTTCTATAACACGGATCCCTACAGGCATCCTATCGTAATACATAACTCCGTAGGTACATCTGCTCAAAACAACCTGTTCAATCCGCTAATTGGATCCAATTCGGAACTCTCGGGAGTATCGCTACAAACACAAATCACCAATATTCACGATCAGATCCTCGGTTGGGTGGAGGATTCAGAAACCGCTGGGAAACCCTGGATAGTAGCTTCAGATGAACAAGGCTCGGCTTCCACCGGGGTAACATCAGATGCTTCATATGGCGGCAATAAAGGAAGTGCAGCAGATAACAGAGACGCTGTCCGTAAAAACGTTTTATGGGGTACATTAATGGCTGGTGGCCATGGTGTGGAATATTACTTTGGTAGTAATACCGGAGAAACAGACATGGTCGCAGAAGATTTCCGAAGTCGGGATATAAAATGGGACGATGCAAGGCACGCCCTTGACTTTTTCACGTCATACCTTCCCTATTGGCAAATGTCTAGTAACGACGGATTAAATTCGGATAATGATAACTATTGTTTTGCCAAAATCGGTGAGATTTATGCCGTTTATGTAGATACGGGCTCAAGTAGTGGTACATTGGATATCGGTAATACCGGAGATTCATACGACGTAAAATGGTATAACCCAAGAAGCGGTGGAGCTTTGCAAAATGGCTCGGTTACAAGTGTTACTTCCAATGGGACGCCGGCAAACCTTGGAAATCCGCCTTCACAAACCTCAGAGGATTGGATCGTACTGCTTGAGGTTCAGGGTGCCGCTCAACCAAATATCGAAATCGATGATACCGGGATAAACGAAGGGGAAGATGCGGTATTTACCGTCACCCTTAATACCGCAGTATCCGGCGGATTCAGCGTAGATTTTACAACACAGGATGATACGGCTATTGAGGGCGAAGATTATGATCAGATCAATGGAACATTAAATTTTACCGGTACCGCAGGTGAGACACGTACCATAACAGTACCGACCACCGATGACAGCATAATCGAAGTAACAGAAGAATTTTTTGTAATACTGTCTAATGTGGTTGGAGCATCAGTGGATATCCTGGATGGACAGGGAACTGCAACTATATCAGACAATGACATTGCCAATATTTCCATAGATGATGTAAATACTACTGAAGGCGGACAAGTTGTATTCACCGTTACACTTGATAACGCGGTGAGTGGCGGCTTTAGTGTAGATTACGCCACTTCAGAAAATACGGCATTGTCTGATATCGACTATGAAGATACTTCAGGTGTTCTCAATTTTAATGGTACTGCCAATGAGACGCAGACCATTTCTGTAAATACGCTCGAGGATGCCATTGTGGAGCCACAGGAAAGCTTTTATCTCGATTTGAGTAATATTCAGGGAGCGATAGTCAATATTGCCGATCCACAAGGTGAGGCTACCATAGATGATGATGATTCGGCCAGTATTACCATAGATGATATAAGTATTGAAGAAGGAAATAATGCAAATTTCAGTGTAACACTCGATAATGAAGTAAGCGGCGGATTTAGTGTGAATTATGCCACAGAAAATAATACGGCAATTGCAGGTTCAGATTATGATTCTGATTCGGGCACGTTAAATTTTTCTGGTACGGTTGGTGAAATTCAAATCATTACAATAACCACTACAGACGACGCTTTAAATGAAAGTGATGAAGAATTTTTCCTGAATCTATTGGATGTATTCGATGGCGATGTTCAAATTGCTGATAATCAAGGTGTTGCTACAATAACAGATAACGATTCAGGTGCGAACCTTTCTATAGATGATGTAACGGTCACCGAAGGCGGTAATGCAGTCTTTACCATCACTCTCGATAACAATATTAGCCCTGCGTTTACGGTCGATTATTCCACTGAAAATATTTCTGCACTAAGCGGGGAAGACTACACTTCCGATTCGGGATTTGTATCTTTTACCGGTAACGCTGGTGAGACTCAAACGATTACAATCAGTACTATAGATGATGCTGTATTAGAATCCATTGAACAATTCGCTATCAACATTACCACATCTGCTACTGTGACTATTTTAGATGGCCAGGGAGTGGGTACAATCAATGATGATGATACAGCAGACTTGTCTATCAACAATGCGAATGCCACCGAAGGGAATAGCATTGTATTTACCGTTACTCTTGATAATGCAGTAAGCGGAGGTTTTAGCGTCGACTACGGTTCGGCGAGTAACACCGCTTCTTCCGGGTTCGATTTTACCGGGGTCTCTGGCACGCTAAATTTTACTGGTACTGCTGGTGAAACCCAAACAATAACAGTCATTACAACCGATGATGCCATCCTTGAAGGTACAGAAACTTTTTATGTTGACCTTAGCAATGCAACAGATGGAGTAGGCTTTTCCGATGCCCAGGGACTGGGCAGCATTACCGACAACGATAGCGCCAGTGTTTCAATCAGCGACGTAAGTGTCAGTGAAGGTAATAGTGCAGTTTTGGTGGTTACCCTAGACAATGCGGTAAGCAATGGCTTTAGCCTCGATTTTGATAGCTCCGGAAATACCGCCATTCAGGGTACAGATTTTACAGCTAATTCGGGTACAATCAACTTTGTCGGTACGGCAGGCGAGACACAATCGATCACCGTAAATACCACAGACGACAGCATAGTTGAAGCTGATGAAACGTTTTTTGTGAATCTAAGCAATGCCAGTAATGGGGTGAGTATTTCAGACGGACAGGGCTTAGCCACGATTACCGATAATGATAATGCCAATATTTCTATTAACAATACTACTGTTACTGAAGGTAGTACAGCAGTTTTGACGGTTTCTGTAGACAATGCGGTAGACGGAGGTTTCAGTGTGGATTTCAACAGTGCGGGAAATACCGCCATTCAAGGCGTAGATTTTAGCGCAACTTCCGGTGTTTTAAATTTTATCGGTAATGCAGGTGAAACTCGAACCATTAATGTTAATACCATAAATGACGCCGCTATAGAAGGTACAGAATCGTTTTTTATAAACCTGAGTAATGCAACAAATGGTATTGGCATTGCCGATAGCCAGGCCGTAATTACTCTTGTCGACGATGATTCTGCAAATATATTTGTTAGTGATAGCTCCATAGAGGAAGGCGGGATCTTAGTTCTCGACGTAAGTTTGAGTTCTGCGGTTGGCGGTGGATTTAGTGTCGACTTCAGTACGGCAGGGAATACAGCAACTGCCGGATCGGACTATACAACATCTTCTGGGACATTAAATTTTGCAGGAAATGCCGGGGAAACTCAGACCATTTCAGTGACTACACTCGAAGATGCCCTTGTGGAGGGCACAGAATCGTTCTTCGTGAACCTTACCAATGCCACGAATGGGGTTACCATCGCAGATGGACAAGGCATCGGTGCTATTACAGATAACGATAACGCCAGTATAACGATCAATAACACTACCATAGAGGAAGGTGGCACAGCCATATTAAGCGTGACACTGGATAATACAATTTCCGGAGGATTCAGTGTAGACTTCAGCACTGCGGGTAATTCGGCTACCCAGGGCTCTGACTTTACGCCCAATTCAGGAACCCTCAATTTTACGGGTACAGCAGGTGAGTCTCAGACGATAAGTATCCAAACCATTGATGATCTGGTACTTGAAAGTAATGAAACCTTTTATATAGACCTAAGTAATGCCACCAATGGCGTTGGGATCGCAGATCCACAAGGCGTGGTTTCGATTACCGATAACGATAGTGCCAGTATTGCGATTAGTGATACAGTTGTGACTGAAGGCAATAGCGCCGTTTTAAATGTTACATTGACAAACTCCGTAAGTGGAGGATTTAGTGTGGATTATAGTACATTGGGTAGCAGCGCTACCTCAGCTATAGATTTTGTGGCAAATTCCGGTACACTGAATTTTAATGGAACTTCAGGAGAGACACAGTCGATTACCATTGTTACAAACGACGATAGTGTTGTGGAAAACACAGAATCGTTTTTCGTTAACCTGAGTGGAGCCACTAATGGTGTAAATATATCGGACAATCAGGCTGTAGTAACTATATCGGATAATGATTCAAATCCTGCTTCTGCTAATATCACTATTGATGATATTCAAATTAATGAAGGTGAAAACGTCGTATTCACCGTAACGCTTGATGCTTCTGTAAGCGGCGGATTTACAGTTAATTACACTACCAGTGATGTATCAGCAGTTGAAGGTCTTGACTTCCTTGGAGTTAATGGTTCACTGACTTTCGCCGGTGTTGCCGGGGAAACTCAAACCATTATCATTGTCAGCCTTGATGACACCGAAGTTGAAGCTACAGAAACTTTCTCGGTATTTCTAAGTAATGCGACTAATAATGTTAATATTCAGGACCCCCAGGGAACCGCTAGTATCATTGATAATGATTCGGAAAGTGAAGAGCCTGTGGAAGTAACGATTTCGGATGGAGAAGCCCAGGAAGGTGGTAGTATCTTTTTTGAAGTTTTATTAAGTCGTGAACTACCCGAAGACTTATTACTCTATTATGAGGTCGTAAATGAAAGCGCCAGTGCAGAGGACTATAATTTAGATGTAAATTCGGTGCTGATCCGCGCCGGAGAAACAAGTGGTCAGATCGTTGTTACAGTGCTTAGCGATGAGGTTGTGGAAGAAGATGAAACTTTTAGTATTCGGCTTCTCGATCCTGCCAATACAATCGTACGACTGGCCGATGATATCGCGATTGGAACCATAATAGATGGCAATTCACAAGAAGAAGAAGACATAGTACTTTCTCCAGTTCCCTTACAAAGCGGTAGCGATTTAACCGTTTCCAGAATAGTGGATGGGGAATATTTTATGTCGCTTTACACCTATACAGGTCAGCTCCTGTTGCAGGATCAGATTACTGTGGCTAATAATTCATACGAAATTCAACTCGATGATAGCCTGGCTTCAGGAATATTTGTGTTGGAAATGACCAATATATCTGCAGGTATTCAGTATGAAAAGCTATTTGTGATTTCACGATAGCCCGCTTTTCCCAAAACTTTCATTTCTCTAGACGTCTCGCCATATCCCAAATAGGCTCTTTGACCGGTGGGAAAAACTCTTCCTCCTCCCCCATTACCTGTATTTAGGATTAAAATTTAACAAAAGACGCATAATTTTGATCCATATATTTGAAGCATTAATAGTTGAAAGATATTTGAGGACGGGTTTAAAGTCTATGAATTAGACCGTTAAACTAAAAATATCCCCCATATCCCGTTGAATGTATAAGTTTGTTAAGCTATTGATGGATACCCGCTCCTATAATGGATTATGATATTTAATTCTTTTGAATTTATCTACTTCTTCCCTATTGTGGTTGTCGGGTATTTCCTGATACCCCATAAATACAGATGGCTGTGGTTATTACTTGGCAGCTATTATTTCTACATGGCTCATGAGCCAGAACTCGTTATCCTTTTACTGATTTCAACTAGTGTAGATTATTTTTGCGGTTTACGGATGTCATCTCCGAACGTACGCCATAAGAAGTGGATATTAGCCCTTAGTATCGTAGTCAATATCGGGATTCTTATCACTTTCAAATACCTGGGCTTTTTTACCGCTTCACTGGAGCAACTGCTCAATTTTTTTGGGATAACTCTTGCAGACAGAGAGCAATATGGTTCATATACGGTCGACAGGATCATTTTACCTGTTGGAATTTCATTCTATACTTTTCAAACGCTGAGTTATACGATCGATGTTTATAGAGGTAAGATAAGTCCTGAACGACATTTCGGTAAATTTGCGCTTTATGTAGCCTTCTTTCCTCAATTGGTGGCTGGACCCATCGAGAGGGCACACAGGCTGTTACCTCAGCTAAAAGCAAAGCTAAAACCACATATTCCGGATATTAAAAAGGGGCTAATCTATATGGCCTGGGGCTTTTTCTTAAAAGTGGTAGTAGCAGATCGCCTGGGAATGTATGTCGACATCGCTTATAGCGATCCGGAACTCTATCACGGACTGCCGCTTTGGATAAGTGCGTTATTTTTCGGGTTTCAATTATATTTCGATTTTGCCGGATACACGGCAATTGCCATTGGAGCGGCTAAGGTCTTTGGAATAAACCTGATGCAAAATTTCAATCGGCCGCTGTATGTCAATTCATTTTCCCAATTCTGGGCCCGATGGCACATCTCATTTATGAATTGGTTAAGAGATTATCTCTACGCACCCTTGGTGAAAAATGCACATCTTAAAGGCGCCATTGCATTACTGATCGTTTTCTTTGTTGTAGGTCTGTGGCATGGGGCCAATTGGACCTTTGTCTTATGGGGGGTAATCAATGGATTCTTCCTGTTCTTTGAAAGAGTTACGATGAGGTTGAGAAAAAGACTGTTTTCAGCACTGCGCATTCCAAAAACGATAGTCGATCTTGGCGGTAATTTTGTTGTTATGGGCTCTTTAGCGCTCAGTTTGGTCTTATTCAGATCTCCATCCCTAAGCGAAGCTTGGTCTTATTATGGTAATATGGTCCATATTACCAGTCTGAGAGTAAACATCATGCAGAACTACGTGGAACTGTTTATAAGTTTTGTGTTGATCTTATTGGTTCAGGCTATTCACTTTCGCTATGGTAATGACAATATTCATCAATTGGTTACAGGAAGAGCTATGATGTTCAGATGGACTCTTTATATTGCATTTGCAATACTATTCGTGCTATTAGCGGTAAACCGACAAAATGCATTTATATATTTTCAATTTTAATAGTCTATGTGGCGGTTTATTTCTAAAATATTAGGACTTCTATTAGTATTCGCAGCAAGCTATTATTTCCTGGTCGACAGGCTATCGCATCGGTATGTTGATCCATACTATCCGAAATTCACACAGGAAGCAGGCAGCCTGATCCTGGGCATTTCAAGAGCAGGTGAGGATATTAACCCCTCTGTGTTGGAAAAAACACTTGGTAGCAATAATATTAAACTGCCGATTATAAATTTTGCTTTATTTAAATACCAATCGCCTTATGGGGATATCTACCTGGAGGGGATCCAAAAGAAATTAATAAACCAAGACAAGCCTGGTATCTTTATTTTATCGGCTACCCCCGGTAATTTTTCGGCACCTAAAAATATGACTGCTGAAGATATCCTGGATATGGACAAAAAGATGACGATGGGTAAAATCAAAAACTTCACCACCTATCCCAACTACAACTATATCATTAACTGTTATGAGCAACCACTTTATAATGCCCTGTTTCCACATCCTTTCGAAAATCAAATAGCGCATACCAATGGCTGGAATGAGATTGTACTTGAAACCCCGAGTTTTAGTATAACCAAAGAAAACATGAAATACTATAAATCCTTTAATGAACGGGAGTATGCAAGAATTGCAAAAAATGAAGCCATAGCAGAATACCGTATAGATAGTTTCAGGAAAATTATCAGCTATTTAAAAACACGAGGTCAAGTATTCATTGTATTTTTACCTGCTCACGAGGATATACTCGCAATAGAGCACGAATTCTGGCCAGATCTCAAAGGAACCATAGTGGATATAGCTAAAAATCAAGGGGTCGCATACCTGGATTATAATTCATCGCAAGAAGACTATCTTTTTTATGACGGTTCCCATATGGAATCTGAAAGTGCCAACCGTTTTAGTCGTATTCTAAGCCAGGATATCAAATCTTTACTGGAATCAAAACCAACCGGTGAATGAGCATGATGATATAGCAGATCAGGGCTGAAATTTATGAATTCGAATCCATTCTTAACGGAAACCTATAAGTCTATCTGGCTCAAACATTATCAGTCGGGTCGGAAGATGGCCTCTTTTGGCCTGATTCCCGATGTTTCCTTCCTTAAACATCGTTTTCTGCCTTTTTATTTCAATGTTGGCAAAACCTTTACCAAGGGTATTGTATATTCGATCAACAAATCTGAAAGTCATTCTATAAAGGGCCAGGCAATTCTGATTTGTGATTTCCCCAATAGGTTTAATGAAAAGCCTGTTAAATTCGGTGGAAATTTGGGCTTTTATCGTATACCACAATATTTAGGATATTTCTGTTCCTTCGATCAAATCAGGGATCAAAATCACTATATGACTGAAGTAATCAGTGCTTCCAGCAGAACCAAATTCAGGAAGTATTTAAAAAACTTGGAGTCCGACTTCACCGTGGAATATAAATTCTATGGTCGTGAAACCTCCGACGACCAATTGGAAAAACTTTTTGAGGTTTTTCTCGGTTTGCTGCACAAGCGGTTTGCCGATAAAAAAAAGTCGAACAATAATATCCATCCTAAGGAATGGGCCTTTCACAAAGAGGTCTCTATCGCCCTGATCAAGGAAGAAAAAGCACAGCTAATCGTGGTTGAAGCCAACCAAAAACCAATCGCCATCGTTTTGGTATACATGAGCGATAAAATGGTTATCGATGTCATGCGCGTTTTCGATATCACTTATGCCCGATACAGACCGGGAACAATATGTACGATAAAACAAATCGATTGGTGTATTCAGAACGGATATTCTGTATTGGATTTTTCCAAGGGCCACTTCGAATATAAAAGCAGATGGAGCAACAACCGATACCCATTTGAATACCATATATTCTACGATCGAAGCTCTTTAATAGCAAGATTCTCGGCCTTTTCACTAAGTTTATACTTCAGGCTGAAGAGTTTTTTAAGGGAGCTAAGTTTAGACATCCTCTGGCAAAAAATGAGATTTTACCTTAGATTAAATTAGTTCTATGTACGGGTTGTGATCAACACTCTCTTGTAAGCAGTTATGATCAAACAGCTTGTTTTACAGCACTTTAAACGATAAGAAAACCTGCAATGAAGATTTGTAACAGGGATTTGCCTAAATTCACTGTAAATCGATTGATAATCGGGCATTTTACCCAATAGGAGATTAATAAAGTACTCTGTTCCTCATGAACGATGAACGATTCATTTTCGAGCTGTTCATAAACCGGAAACTAAGCCCGATACTTAGTTTACCCTCAATGTTGTTAACAGACAATAACACTGTCCTGCAAATTCCCTCTTCGATAAAACAAGTAAAAACACCATTGCTCATCAGAGATATCCCGGACTACCTGCCCTATGAAATTAAAAATATTGAAGGTCATAAGTCTAGGCTTGTAAAACAGTACCCCGGTTTCGGGGTCTCACTGAGCGGTTGTAAGAATACGGAGGAGTATTTATCCCGGCAATTGAGTAAGAGAAATAGGAAGAACTTGTTTTCCAAGATCAGGAAACTCGAAAGAGAAGGTGATATTTCCTACCGGTTTTATTTTGACGGCATAGATCACAGTCATTTCAAAATGGTTCTACTCGAAATGCACGCCATGCTTAAAAAACGCTTTCTTCAAAAAAAGACGTATAATCGTTATCTCAGGGATTGGAAACAGTTAATGCAGTCCCTCCATCAAAAAGTCTTGCGCAAAGAAGCCTCGCTCTGTGTCATTTATGACGGCAAAAAGCCCATAGCCGTTACTTTAAATTATCATCTTAAAGATTTGGTCTTAAGCCATATACAAGCCTATGATCTCGACTATGCAAAGTACAATCTCGGTGATGTGCTGATGCTTAAAAATATCCACTGGTGCTTTGAAAATAAGATCTCATTTTACGATCTTTCTATAGGTGAAACCCCTTTTAAGCTAAAATGGTGTAACCTCCAATACCAATTTAATCATGCAATATTCTATAATAAGCGCTCATTAATAGAGCAGATCAGGGTTGCTATGCTTGTGTCTGGTCTGAATATCAGACAATATCTAAGGGATAAAAACATTATAGGAGGAAGGATTCAGATCGATAAATTGTTTTATAAGAGAAGGATGTTAAAACTTTCTGATCCCGGGAAAGGATAAAAAGCTTTTAACGTGCTAAATTTCACTCAAACAAACCCTAACCATTAATATTGAAGAGCAAAACGTCAAATAGTACAGTTAAAGTCGACTTTCTTGATATCTTTCTCGAATCCCGGGAATTGGCCCCTTACTATAAGACTTTGACCAATTCCTGGAGTGGAAATATCGTTTTTCAGTCAGGAGAGAATGAAAAAAAAGATGGCCCCTTAGTTCTTCCCCATAATTGCTACCATATAACTGATTTTCTGGGCTATCTTAAAGCGGAGCCTATAGCCAACGACAAAGGTTGGAAAATGCTTTTAATCAATACCTTTAAAGGGAGTTGCATCGATCTTACCAAATATTCGGGTCTGGAGCAATACATGGCGGCCAGATTCTCTTCCAAAAGGCGCTCCAGGTTGCGATCCTATCAAAGGCGATTAGAAAATGCTTTCGATATAGAGTACCGGGAATATTATGGTACTATTTCAAGGGATGAATATGATGCAATATTTGACCAGCTTCATACCTTTATCACAAAGCGATTTGCGGAGAAAGGATCAT
The DNA here is from genome assembly GCA_965212205.1 of Flavobacteriaceae bacterium. Classification (GTDB taxonomy): domain Bacteria; phylum Bacteroidota; class Bacteroidia; order Flavobacteriales; family Flavobacteriaceae; genus JAHEJJ01. The sequence goes on along the minus strand of CBDBUX010000002.1, from coordinate 6,362 downwards.
ATCACCATGACCTTTTCAGATGGAAAACCTATTATGAAATGACCTATCCTTTACTCCAGAAAAAACAAGCCGTTTTATTTGTTATTTATGACAGGAAAAAACCTATTAATATTGCTGTCAATTTAATACAGGGCAGGCTTATGTACGCCTTTATCAGAGGTTATGATATCGATTATTCAAAATTTTATCCAGGCTTTATCGATTTTAAAATTCAAATGAGATGGGCCTTCGATCAGGATTTAGAATTATTTGATATGCTCAAAGGTCATTACGATTATAAAAAACGCCTTGTAGATTCGAGTTACTTCTTTCAAAGGCAGATCATATATAACTCAAATAGTTTCAAATCGCGCTATAGGGCAGGCGTACTAGCGTGTAGAATACGACTGTTTTATAAAACAATCAAAATTCTGAAGATTTTTAAGGTCGATCGATTATACCATAGATTAAATCGTATTTACCAAAAGCAAAAATATTCATCTGAGGCCACCGGTGGTAAATATATGATCCAGGATGGCGTTGACAGGTCTTTGTTTTCAATCAACAATCCGTTGGATATCGATAGTGAAACATTCGAATACATAAGAAGGCCAGCATTCGACTTTCTTTACAGCTCCCAACAGGCCATGCGCGATTTAAAGGTATTTCGGTCTGAGGAATTTCCTCATCTTTTTTTACTGGAAGGTATAAAACAAAGCAGGGTGATTTCAGTACCCGATCAAATTGCGAAATCGTAAGCGATATGTTACGCATTGTTTTTCTTAAGGATTTGCTTGCAGGCCGATTGGAATTTCCTTTCGGTTTTGAACTCTTTCTTCGCGACCAAAATGAGGCCGTGGATATCGGTACACTGAAGAAGGCAGATCACCCAATGACCCTGGTTAACGACGTACCGGCTTTCTTTAAACTTCAATACACCAATCAGGACAACAATCTTAGCGTGTCCAAAATCAGGACACTTGAAGGATATTTTGTTGAACTCGCCAATTTTGAAAGCTTTGACGATTACCTGGAACGCCAAATTAGCCCTAATAGGCGCTCTGGATTGAGGAAATATCAAAGACGCCTGGAGTTGTGCCTGGATATTCATTACTCCGTCTATTACGGTGCCATTGAACGGGAAGAATACCATCGTCTTTTTCAGTTTTTAGAAGGGTTTCTCACACGCAGGTTTGCTGAAAAGAAAGAGGTTAATTATGAGATTCCTCATCTGCATGAAATGGAAGAAATCGTTTATGATCTCATCAAAGAGAAAAAAGCCAGCCTGTTTGTTATCTATCATAATAAACAGCCCATCAGTATTCGGATCAATATGTTCTACCAAGACCTGGCCTTTTATATTATCAGCGGTTACGATATTGATTATTCGGCCTTTCATATCGGTACGATCGACATGCTCAAAAACATAGAATGGTGTATGCTAAATCGTTTTAAGCGCTATGATCTTCTCAAAGGTTATGCCGATTACAAAAAGAACTGGATTACGCATCGGTATCATAACTACGACCATCTGATCTACCGGCCGGGAAATATGCCACAACTCGCCCGGAAGGCACTACTGTTGGCCAAATTGCACTTTAGATATAGAAGTTTGGAGCTAAGCAAACAATTTGGTTTGTACAATGGATTAAAAAAGTTTAAAAAATTCATATATGCTTTGCGGTTCGGAAGTAACGCGAAGAAATACCTTTGGACAACACCGGCAAACGAGCTTACCGCCCACCAGGAGATCCGTGTTTTTGAGGATCCGGGGTATCGCGCCTTACTCCGACCGGTATACGACTATTTGTACCGCCATCAGGAAAGGCCAGAAGATATAGGAGTTTTTACTATTAAATCACAACCAGACAGATTTCTGGTTAAAGGAAAAAAATCTAGCAGAATTCTTATCATGAATAAAGGATGATATTCTCTAAATTCACGACAGTATATAATACTTCTATGAAGTCAGCTATAGCATGAAGCACCCCAAAAAATCCAGGCGATTCAGTTTTCTGCTCGATCTTTTTATGGGTCAGCATTTCACATCTGCCTTCCGTACCTCAGTATCTTCAAAGGCAAATGGCGAAAAAGTAATCGAATTTCCGCAGTCCGGGAAACAGGCTTCAGAACAGTCCGGGACACAATTGTTGAGTATATATGATTTTCCCGACTACCTTGAGCTGAATATCCATCAGGAAGCCACTAGTCTTAATCAGCTTAAAGCGCCTTTATACAGGGGTTTCTCGATCGATCTCAACCTATTTGAAAATCATAACGACTATCTAAAACAAATCCTTAATGCAAAGAAAAGATCGCATTTCAGAGCGGTTATGAGACGATTTGAGCATTGTATAGAACCTGAATATAAAGTCTATCAGGGTTCCGATTTATCGTCAGCTGAATGCGATGAATTGATGTTAAGGCTGGAATATATGCTCGAAGAGCGATTCGTGCTGAAACGGGAAACGAATTACGAACTCCCGCTTATGAAGTACTACCGAGAAGTGCTCTTTCCCTTGCTGCAACAACGCAAGGCTAATTTATACGTAATATATGACGGAGCACGAGCCATAAGTATCTCGATGAATCTTGTAATGGGTAAGACTTTGTTGTTGTTTAACAGCTCTTATGACAAGGATTATACGTCATTTGAGTTGGGCCACATTAATATGTTGAAACATATAGAATGGGCATTTGAGCAGGGGTTTGAGCGGATCGATTTGGGCCGGGGCGATTATTTCCACAAACGCAGATGGGTAAACCAAAACTATACATACCTGGAGATATGGATCGGATTTCAGGGATCGGTTTTAAGATCCATAAGAGCATTCCTCAAAATCATCTTTTTACATCTGCGCTATCGAACCATTGAAGTATTAAAATTTTTCGGCCTGCACAGACTCTATGGCTTCCTTCGGAAACAACTCTACTCTTGGCAGAATGGTGGCCGGCAACCTTCAGGCTCACAATTATTCAGCCCCGTTCTAATCCCCGCCAATAATATCGATAAGACATCAATGACTCTGCTGGACTTTTCCGCTGCCGAACACAGCCCTAAACTAGCCATGTATATAACACTTCTGCATAGGAACCGATTTACGAAAAGTGAAATAAAGCCTTATATCCAGGAAAATAAGCCAGGGCAACTTTACGTTGAGAAAGAGGACCGTATCTATCGGGTTGTCCGGGAAGGGGAAATAGAACAAAAAAATTAAAATGGGCCAGATTCATAAATGCAAACAAGGATTATTTCTGTTGTTGCACAGAGACCGGCAATGGCCGGGATATCTGGTAGAACTGAAATACGAACAGGGCCAGCCACCATTATTACCCCATGATTTTGAAGCCTATCAGGACGATTTCTCTGTTCTCTCGCTAAGACTAGTACCAGACTATTTCAAATACAAATTCGATAATGGCAAACATATCAGGAGAATAGTAAAACAGAATAATTGGGGTTATGCTATTAAACTAGACACTTGTGAGTCTGCCCAGGACTATCTTTCCAATCAGTTCAACTCTTCAGCCAGGCGTGCGATACTTAGGTATATTAAAAGGCTTGAACATTGCTTTGAGATCAGATATGAGTTGCACTTCGGAGCAATTGAGCGGGAACATTATGAATTTCTGATGAAGAGCCTTTACGATATGATCGTAACCCGCTTCGATACCAAAGGTGAACGACATAAAGAACTGCCTTACTGGAATCAAATCGTGTCGCAGACCTTTGAGCAGATAACAAAAAGAGAGGCATCCCTATTTGTAATTTATCACGGCGACAAGCCCATCGAGATATCTCTTAACTATCATCTTGGTAAAATGTTATTCAGCTCTGTTTCGTCATTCGATATGGACTATTCAAAATTCGGCCTGGGACATGTAGAGATCTTTAAGCAGTTAGAATGGTGTTTGAGCCACGGATATATACTCTATGATATGGGTGTGGGTGGTACAGATTACAAAAGAAGGTGGAGCAACTATATATATCGATTCGAACACCATATACTTTATCCAGATTCCGGCATGACATCCCGCCTCTTTGCTTATGCGGAGATCATACGGATATGGTCTAAGGAGCTACTAAAGTCTATAGGAATAAATGAGATCCCTCAACGACTCAATACATTACTTTCATCACGAAAATCCGTGCGGGATGGGTTGGAATTGTCTTCCATACACAAATTCGTAAAAGGAAAACCTCGACACATAGAGCAATTGAAGAGTTTGCCAATGGAAAGTGATTCTTGCCTGATGTTCAAGAAACAACTCAACAATTTCTTATATTCAACCCAGGAGCGGGAAAAGGATATAACGATCTGGCAGATCGATGAAAATAACTACCGTATCGAAGGCAAAGAGCATTATCAACACCTGGAAATTGCCCCGGATCGGGCAATTGCCATTATTAGCAAATCATAAACAGCCTTATTGCAGATGAATATTGTCGATGAGATTATAAGGAAAAGTTCCCCAATAGAGCAAGTCAACTCTATAGACAAATCCGTTTTTAAGCAAAAGTATTTAGACCGATTAAAACCGCTCGTCATCAGGGGATATGCCCAAGAATGGGCTGCCTGTAAGAAATGGGATCTCGATTATTTTGCATCGCTGGAAAGTAAATCAGCGGTTAATGTATTAAACGGTGAATATATACAGGGTACCCAAAAGTTCAAATCCGGAGATTTTCAGGCATTTATCAACGATCTGCGGAAAGAAGAAAACAGGGATCAGAAAACCTACCTGGCCGCTATGAATATTTTCAATTATTTTCCTGAATTGAAAAAAGATACAGACTTTTCACTTTATGCCTCTTTTACCAGCCTGAATCTGAAATTAGCCTGGATTGGCCCCATGGGTACCATCTCGGGTTTACATGCCGATAATGTAAACAATATGTATGCGCAGATTCAGGGCAGGAAACTATTTATCATAGCCTCCCGGCGTTATAATAAAAGGATGTATCCCAGTAAAAAATACATTCCGGGAGCCATTGGTAGCCAGGTCGATCTCAATGATTATAATGAGAAGAAATTTCCGAGGTTCAGCGAGGTAGAATTCAGCCATGTTATTCTTGAACCTGGCGATGTTTTATTCTTGCCAAAAAAATGGTGGCACTATGTCGAATCACTCGATACCTCGATCAGCATTAATAATTTTGGCTATAGCCGATCGGAAAAATATACCATCGCCCTGGTCGAACATATAAAAGACCTACTCCACCGAAAAGGATGGTTTAAACCCAATAATTGTCTGTGTCATAAAATAGAGGACGGTAAAAGAATCCTTCACGATTAACCGTCTCCTTCATCTTCATATTAAGAATTATGGCAATAATTCGGTTTTTACCAAGGATTTGTCTCCCATTTTGTTCTATATAATTCTGTTAACTATATAGATTTACTAGGTTATTTAATAAAAATCAGGCTTATTGTTTGAATAATTCCAATTCAAACAGCCCAGGAAATAGGAATTTCACAATACTTCAGTACACCTGGAGGGCGCACTACTCCTTTTAATATCTTTACCCTATAGATTTACTATGTTAATTAAATACCCATGAGCAATCTTTCTCACAGAAGGCATCTCGCCAAAACGGTCACCTGGAGAATTGTGGGCACCGCCGACACGGTGATCCTTTCCTGGATCATCACCGGCAATCCTTTTACAGGATTAAAGATCGGATTAGTTGAGGTCATCAGTAAAATGATCCTGTACTACATGCACGAAAGGTTCTGGTTTAATTTAGGAATGAGGAATAGTACAAAACGGCATTTATCAAAAACGGTCACCTGGAGAATGATCGGTACTATGGATACCATGTTGCTCTCCTGGATAATAACAGGAAATCCACTAACCGGCCTGCAGATCGGTGTGGCTGAGGTGATCACAAAAATGATCTTGTATTACCTCCACGAACGAAGTTGGTATCGCATAAATTTCGGGCTAGATAAAAGAAAAAGGGTGAGAGAATGGGGAAGAATATAACTTTTATATCTGCAAAGGATAAAATAAGAATTCGTAATAATGAGTAAGTATTATTTAAACTATTTAGAAGAACTGGAAGCCGAAGCCATCTTTGTTCTGAGAGAGGTATGGGCCCAATTCCAAAACCCGGTAATCCTGTTTAGCGGGGGAAAAGATTCAATTGTTGTGACACACCTCGCCAAAAAGGCCTTTTTCCCTAGCAAAATACCATTTGCACTGATGCATATAGATACCGGGCATAATTTTCCAGAAACTATCGCCTTTAGAGACAAATTGATCGAATCTCTGGAAGCCAGATTGATCGTCGGGTCGGTGCAAGATTCAATAAACCAGGGCCGGGTGGCCGAAGAGCGCGGAAAGAATGCCACACGGAATGCCCTCCAGATCACAACGCT
>CBDBUX010000001.1:0-620387 GCA_965212205.1 Flavobacteriaceae bacterium | reverse complement strand
TATCACAGAGCATCAAAGCGATGAAAGTTTGTGGACGGTGCACGGTAGACTGTAGATGGGGTACACGAGAGGGGTATGGATTGACGGCTTGTAAATACATTGCGATTTACTAGCTTTGGAAAATGGAAAATGAAAGGGCGAAAAATTCTGCAGGTAGTATTATTGCTGCCACTTGTCTTTTGTCATTATGCTATGCCGTAATTCGCTACCACATTATGGGTCCTGTGCCCTGGAAAGATTTCCCATTTTACGTCCTGAACAAAGGAATTAGTCTGTCGGCTTTCATCTTGCTAACCTTTAATTTTAGTATAGGCCCTCTACATAATCTTGGTGTCAAGGTATCGGATGGTTGGCTCAATTCGAGACGCGCGTTGGGCATGACGGGGTTTTTATTGGTGCTGATCCATGCCCTGATCAGTTTTTTATTATTCAAGCCGGCGGTTTACCATAATTTTTTCGAAGCGAATGGTACCCTCACCCTTTTGGCAGGATTAAGTATGTTGGCTGGAGTTCTCGGTTTTGTGTTCCTCTGGGCCTATAACCTCAGTTTTCAGACACATCTTAGAGAAGATAAAGCATTCATCGGGTTTATAACCTCCAGGGGGTTTATGCTCGTCGCCTTGCTATTTGGCATTCTTCATATTTTCTTTATGGGCTATAAAGGATGGATGAGCACCTTCTGAATGGCACGGCGGACTGCCTCCCATCAGCCTTGTTTCTTTCGCCTTTTGTACCGTAGGATACATTATCAACCTCCTTGGGAGAAAATAAATACCAATGAAATCTATCATTAAACAACCTTTAGTGCACTTCTTGCTGGTGGGCTTTGTCTTTTTTCTGCTTTTCAATTTTTTTAATAAGGACGAGGCACTCGATTCTAAAACAGTTGTGGTAGACAAACAAGCTCTGATGAATTACTTTCAATATCAATCAAAGGCGTTTAATAAGGAGGTATTTGAGCAAAAAATGGCAGATATGCCTAAGGAGGAATTAGAACAACTGATACAGAATTATATACAGGAAGAAGTCCTTTACCGTGAAGCCAAAGCCATGGGGCTGGATAAGGAAGATTTTATAATCAAAAGAAGGATGATCCAAAAAGTGGAGTTTATCTCCCAGGGCATCGCAGAGGTAGGTGCAGATCTTTCCAAAGAAGAAATCAGTACCTATTATGAACAGAACAAAATGAATTATTACCTGCCACCCTATGTAACATTTACCCATATTTTCTTCGGTTTTGAAAATTGGGGGCCAGAAGAGGCCAAAGTGAAGGCCGAGGCTGAGGCGATCTATATCAACAAAAACAAGATTGGATTCGATGAGGCGCTCCGTCGTGGCGACCGGTTTTTGTATCATACGAATTATGTAGAACGCAACAAATCTATGGTGGAGGCACATTTTGGACCTGATATGACCAAGGCTGTTTTTGAGGCCTCACCATCAAACACCCAATGGATAGGGCCTTTGCGATCAGAATATGGATATCACCTTGTAATGGTCACCAAAATTGTGGAAGGCAGGATTCCGGAATTGGAAGAAGTGATTAAGAGGGTTACTTACGATGCACAACGAGACTTTGTAAATGCGCAAAATGATAAAGCCGTACAAGAGATTATTGATCAATATAATGTGATCATTGAATTAGAGGTGGACGGGAGACGGTAGACGGTGGACGGTGGACGGTGGACGGTGCGAAATTATTTCAGCCTTGGTATATATTTTTGCTGCCAATATGGGACGATTTCGAGAATTAAGAGTGTGGCAAGACTCAATTGATCTGGCCAAGAAAATATATGATGTGACCAATACTGGATTATTTGCTAATGATTTTGGTCTCAAAAGCCAACTGCAAAGGGCTGTAGTCTCAATATCCTCTAATATAGCTGAAGGTGATGAACGATCAACAAATAAAGAAAGTATATATTATTTCAATATCGCCAAGGGCTCCACAGCCGAGGTAATAACGCAATTGAATATTGCCTTTAGGATTGGCTATATAAACAAACAAAGATTTGATGAGTTGGAAGACATTTCAGAAAAATTACGCGCATCACTTAAGAATCTAATTGCTGCTAGAAAACAGAACAAAGCATGATAGCATTCAAAACTTTCAATAATAACCCCGTTTACCGCCCACCGTCTACCGTCTGCCTGAGAGTTGCAAAATATTTCTTGTCCTTTCTGGTGAGTATAATTTGCACTCAATTTATATTAGCTCACGAATCCCGACCTCTGTTCATTGAAATCACAGAAGTAGAATCTGGGATCTATCAGCTACAGTACAAAGTACCCTCCACCATCCCAGATTTCAATTTTCCGGAAATTACCCTCTCAGAATCTTTTAAAGCATTCGATTCTGGAAGTCTTCATAGAACTGCTCAGGGTTTTATAAAAAAACAGCGATTCTCTTCCAGCACAAGCCTCAACGGATCAGATATCCGCATTCGTTACCCGGTGATGAATCCTTCTGTATCCTGCATCATTAAAATTGTACTGCTCAACGGTCAAAAGTTCAACAAACTTCTTGGTCCGGATGAGTTAATATGGACGGTTCCGGAAGAAGAAAGTTGGGCAAGTGTAGCTAAACAATATACGATACTTGGTATTCAACATATCCTTGAAGGCTGGGATCATCTTTTATTTTTAATATGTCTGATGCTCGTTGCCGGAATTGGCCGAAAACTCTTGATTACCATCACAGGTTTCACACTTGCCCATTCGATCACACTTGCACTTTCCGCACTGAACGTCTTTCAACTCCCAATACCACCGGTTGAGGCTGTAATTGCCCTTAGTGTTGTTTTTCTGGCAGTGGAAATCGCCCTACAAAGGAAAGATTCACTAACCTACCGCTACCCCATAGCAGTATCCTCTACCTTCGGACTGCTTCACGGATTTGGTTTTGCAGCCGTGCTCTCTGATATCGGTTTGCCCCAGGTGGAAATTATCACCAGCCTGCTTTTTTTCAATGTCGGCGTAGAATTGGGGCAAATCATTTTTATCCTCGGCGTACTTTTGCTCTGGCTACTGCTTAGTAGGGTAATATCAATAAACACCTTGAATACATATAAAATATCGAATAGCGTCCTGGAGCGATCAGCCGCCTATTTCTGCGGTATCATAGCCAGCTACTGGATGATAGAAAGGGTATACGGATTCCTTTTATGACAATTGTACATCTCCACATAAACACTAAAGGTTTCTGTATATTGCATGGCGAACAAAGAGTGGCATCTTGAGGAATTATAATTTTATCTTTCTTGCCTTTGCATTACTTCAGGTTACTTTGGCGACAGCCCAGAGGGATACACTTGTGCTATCAAACGGGAATATGATCATAGGGGAAGTAAAGATCCTCGACAGGGGAATACTCGCCATAGAAACCGTTTACAGCGACGAGGATTTCAAAATTGAATTCAACAAGGTCCACGAAATGATCATCCAGAGGAATTGCCTTATGCTACTTACTGGTGGGCGAAGACGTTACGGTAAAATCCGGACCATCGATAAACGCCTGGCTGAGATCACGACATCCAACTACGGAGTCGAAAATGTACCTCTTAACCAAATCTTTGGCTTACAGGAAGTAGAAGACAATTTTTGGAAACGTTTTAAAGGCCGGTTCGATCTGGGGTATAACCTCACCAAGGCCAATAACAATGCACAGGTTACAGGGGAGGCCGTACTGGATTATAACGGGCAGAAATACCTTTCTCAGGCCTCGGTAAATCTACTGAGTTCAACCCGGGATGATGTTGAGGAAACCAAACGGATCGACGCAAAAATTAACTTTCAACGGATCCTGCAGAAGAACTGGTTTATCAGCGGATCAGTTGCGTTTTTGAGAAATACGGAACAGGCCCTGGACGGCCGGACCAGTCCGAGCCTGGGGGTTGGTAGATTACCTATCAGCACCAATAAACTCTACCTTGCGGTTTCAGCAGGTTTTACACTTAATATTGAAGACTTTGTAGATGATACACAAAACAAAACCTCTGCTGAACTCTTTTTCGATACCAGTTTTAATATGTATAATTTTAAAAATATCGATTTGATAACCGGTGTGCGATTATATCCAAGTTTGACGGAGAAAAAAAGGTACAGGGTGGACTATGATCTCACGCTGAAATATGATCTGCCGCTGAACCTTTATATAAAACTAGGGTTTAATCTGAACTATGATAATCAGCCGGCTGTGGTGGGTAATGAGTTTGACTATATTATCAACAGTGGTTTCGGATGGAAGTTTAATGATTGAGCAACAATCGGGAATAAGTAAGGTTACAACTTCAATATAGAATCAAAATATGAATGCCGCAGAATTTCTATCCTTTATCCCGATGCTCCTCTACGGGATTGCTTTGGCAGAACTTTTCAGCCAGTGGAGACGTTTCTTCGAAAAGAAGTCCCTGTACTGGCCTTATGTGGTTACCACGGTAGTATTTACTGAAATCGCTATATGGAACGTATATCTATTCCTGTCTTTTGCAAATGAAATCTCCCAGGTAAACTATTTCCACTACTGGTTATTCCTGTTGCAACCTATACTTTTCCTACTGATGGTACATGCACTGACCCCGGAGATTGATATAAAGAATACCGAGGGCTACTTCAGAAAACGAATGCCGGTGGTCTTCACCCTGATGGCTTTATACATTGGAAGCCATCTGATACCGGGTCTGGATAAGCTCGAAACCTTGGTGATTCCCCGACTTACGATCATTGCCCTATGTCTCAGCATTGCCCTAAGCCGGAAGATATATCTGGTGTATCTTCTTGGTTTATTATGGTTGATAAGTTTGTTTCTCCGGCAATGAAACAATGATAATACCGCAAGGACTCATGGTATAATTGTTTTTTCCGATGTTTTGTCATTCTCAGTGAGGAGGATAATTGCCCCCCTTTTGCTATCTTGTAGCGATTCAATAAACAGGCTGTGGCTGTCACTTCCAATATAAAATTCGGACTTCTATTACTGTTGCTTCTTGTTGGTTTGCTCACTCATGGTCAAAGAGATACACTGCGGTACAAAAACGGAGATGTGATGGTGGGAGAGGTTAAGGATCTTGCCGCCGGCGTACTGACCATTAAAACGCGGTACAGCAAAAAAGATTTTACCGTTAAATTCAACAGGGTAAAAGAGTTGATCATCGAGCGTAAATGCATTGTTACACTTACACAGGCCAGAAACTATTTCGGATATGTGCGTACATCTGATGAAGGGAAGATCAGCATTACCGAAAACGACGGTAATGTGATCCTCGTATCGATAAATCAAATTACTTCGCTCCAGGAAGTGGATGACAATTTTTGGAGCAGGTTCAGGGGTGCGATAGATATAGGAGCCAATATTACCAAAGCCAATAACAACAGACAATTCAATACATCTGCACGCATATCGTATACTGGAATACGCTGGCTACTTGACGGTAACCTCGATATTCTTGTCTCTGCCCAGGACAGTGTAGCGGAAACCAGTCGTACCGACGCACAGCTAGAAGGCCTGAGGCTCCTGGGCAATAATTATTATATAATTGCAGAAGTAGCCTTTCTTCAAAACACCGCCCAGGCACTAGATGCCAGGATCAGCCCCAGTCTGGGATACGGTAAATTTCTGGTGAATACCAATAAGATGTACCTTGGAGTTGCTGCCGGTTTTAACTACAATATCGAGCGATTTGTTAACGAATCCGAGAATCGTGAAACTTCTGAAGTTTTTGTTTCTGTAGGACTTAATATGTTCGATTTTGAAAAAATCGATTTGCTGACAGGCATCAGGGCTTTACCCAGTCTTACGGAGAAAGACCGTTTTAGGATTGACTATAATTTTAAGTTCAAATACAAAATCATCAAAGATTTTTATGTCAGTGCCGGGCTAACCATTAACTACGATAATCAACCGGCTACTGTGGGCGAATCTTTTGACTATGTTGTAAATACGGGCTTTGGTTATAAGTTCAATTAATTATCTAAAAGGATTTTGATTTTTATATCCAAGATTTCTGAATATCACGCTAAATAAAGTAATAATTTAGGCCTTGAATTAATGGCACGAAACCGATAGATTGATATGGACATAGTAGCTGGCATAGACATAGGTGGTACCAAGACCAAAGTAGGACTAGTGACTAAAGAAGGTGATTGCCTCAAAGACACCTGGTTTCGTACTCGTGAATATCCCGATTTTGATGAATATTTAGATAAACTGTACCATACGATAAAGTCGCTTGTAAATGAATATCCGGAAGATCTGAATGTCCTGGGAATTGGAATTGGAGCACCAAATGCATCGAGCAGACATGGGACTATCGAAAACGCCTCGAATTTGGTGTGGGAGGGCAGTGTTCCTTTATTAGCCAAACTTGGTGAACGAATTTCAGTACCTATGAAATTGATGAACGATGCCAGTGTGGCTGCTCTTGGTGAGATGCTATTTGGCAATGCAAAAGGGATGCAGGATTTTATCGTGGTTACCCTGGGAACCGGCTTTGGTGCTGGAATTGTAGCCAATGGCCAATTGATCGATGGCTACGACGGTTTCGCGGGTGAACTTGGCCATATCGACATGACCCTTGGGGATGGCAGACTCACCGGGCTCGGTGTACGAGGAGGGCTCGAGGCTTATGTGTCGGCTACCGGACTTAAGAGAACTATTTTTTACATGCTCAGCAAGTATATGGATGAAAGTCGTTTCCGTTCAATCGCCTATAAGGATCTGCATGGCGAAGATATTACTCAGGCAGCGGAGGAAGGCGATCCCATCGCACTAAAGGCTTTTGATTATACCGCCAAGATATTCGGGCAGGCGCTTGCCAATTTTACGGCCTTTACCCAACCTGAAGCTTTTTTCCTGATGGGTGGCTTGTTAGGAAGTGGCAAATGGATTACCGAACCCCTTAAAAAATACTTTGAAAATTACCTCCTGGAAGTCTATAAGGGAAAAGTAAAGCTCTTGCATTCGGGTATGAAGGGGAAAACAGCAGCCATTTGCGGTGCTGCAGCATTGATCTGGGAAGATCATATAGACTATCCGGCTCTGAACTGACCTGAGGATTAGAAACGGTATTTGAATTCGAAACGGCCATAGATATGTCTTTGCCGTTCAACGACTTCCCCGTAACGGAAATCAAGGTCATAGCCAAATACCACCCTTTTATACGCTATATAGATCCCATGTGACATGGCCAGGTAAAATGGATTGATGTCCTCGAGTGCATATTCGAATGTCGGGCCAAACAAACGACCCTGTGCTGTCCCATTGAAAAGGGCCAGGGTGGCAGAAAACCTCGAATGAAGATAGAGCTCCCAATCTGAAGTGTTGGAAAGTATTCCATTTCCAAGGGCAACACTTTTTTGAACCGGATTAAATCGTCCAATCCTGAACCCGAGTCTCGGGCTGGCATCTATATATAGGTTGCCTAATCTTCCTTCGGCCTCACCATACACATCGAACCATGTGTTTGCCGGTGTAAAATCATAGAGATATTTACCCGATAAATTAAATATTAGCTGATCCGGTAATTGAAAACGCCAGGCATCAAATACCCCATCCTGGGTTACATTGTCATGGATCCAACGTTGAAGCCTGCCAGCGCCGGAGGATGGCCCCATAATACCGACTAAGACCCCAGCGGTAAAAAAAGATCGCTTAAAGGTAAATGTCGACTCCAGCGTCCCATATAACAGTCCGGCAAATGGACGGTCGAAAACAACCAGGCTGTCGCCCTGCAGCTGTTCCTCACTCACCACCTTATTGGTTGGTGTATAGCCTTCAATCCGGAGGCCTGCTCTAAAGAAGTAGTGCTCTCTTTGCGAGAACCAGTCCTGCAGGCCCAACAAATTCTTCGCCTTAAAAGAAAGGGATCCTCCAAGACCATAAGTATAATACCGATCCCGGTTTTCCCAGGCCACGAAGGCATCATTGTCTGTATGTATGGTGAGTACCCTTTTAAAATCAGTAGGGGACCGTTGGGCGTATAAAAGACCCGTTTGTAACAATAGGAAGATAAAAAATGCTCTTTTCATCCAAATGTAACCCAAAAGGCAGTCGTTCAGTTGTGGTTGTTTTTTAAAGAGTTCAAAGATACGTGTTTTCGCAGGGCCAGATTTAATGTAAATAGAGCCTTGCCAGATTTAAATTCATAGATTAGTCGCAAATTTCCATCTGTTATCAAGGATTTTTTTAAGTCGAGAATTGACTTTACTTTTTTTGGCAACTGCAGGATTTATCTTAATTTACGGCTCCTTTTAAATTAGTGATAGATATCCAGTTTACGATGAAAAAATATTTCCTACCTTTTTACTTCTGCTTAGCGTTTTTTACCAGTTGCGCTTCAACCTATTTACAGCAATCCACCAATGTGAGTAGCATAATGAAAAACTATGATAAGCTGTTAATAGTCTCCAGATCAAAGGATTTGACAGCAAGGGTCAAAGGAGAGCAGCAATTAGTAAAGGACCTTGCCGCATTGGGGATTAAAGCAGAATCGTCAATCGAGATCATTAAAACCGAAAGTTTTGACAAGGAACTGACAGAAAAAGAACTCGATGCTCTAAGAATGTCTTTGGTGGCCCAGGGATTTGATGGTATTGTGGTCACCAATCTGATCGATACCCAGGAATACTCCGATGTAGTACCAGGCAGTGCCAGAACGGCGTACGTACCCGTTCGATATGGTCGTTTCGGGCGGTATTACAGCGCTTATCCTGCAACTTACTGGGAGCCGGATCGCGTAGAAACGGGGATAGAATATACCGTTGAAAGTTGTCTTTACGACCTTACAATAGAACAAGGGGACAATCTTCAGTGGGTAGGTCGTTTTAAATTGAAAAATCCCACTGACCTGATGAAAGTAATCGAAAAATATTCTGCTGAACTGGCTGCTGAATTAAACGCTCAAAGCATTTCGAACTAGATTTCGCCTGGTATAAAAAATCATATGAAAAAACTTATCCTTCTGACCATACTATTCGCATTCTCAAATGTGAATAGTCAAAAATTAGCCGATCTCTACAAACAGGTAAATTCTTCCGTAGTAGTTATCGACATCATAAGTGTAGCACCGGAAAAAAGCGGTAACCAGGTAGAATTGGTAGCCCAGGCTTCACAGGGTTCCGGAGTATTGATCTCTGATGATGGCCTTATCTGGACCGCCGCCCATGTGGTGCAGTCGGCCGAGGAAGTACAAATTGAATTTATCGATGGCGATGTCTATCAGGGGAATGTTCTGGGCTCTAATGTGGAAGCCGATGTAGCACTGGTGCAGATCGCAGGTGACTTCGAAATCAAAAACAAGAAAGTGGCGCCCATCGGTGACTCTGATAAAGTAGACATCGGTGAGGATGTATTTGTATTGGGAGCCCCTCATGGGTTTAAGCAGTCTTTATCCAGGGGAATACTAAGCGGACGTTTCTCGCCTGAAAACCTGATGAACAATTTTATTAAGATCGAATTTCTGCAAACCGATGCCTCGATCAACCCCGGGAATTCGGGCGGACCGATGTTCAATATGAAGGGAGAGGTAATCGGGATTGCCAGCAGGATCTATACCAATTCTGGTGGGTTTGAAGGTATCGGCTTTGCGATGTCCTCCAATGTCGCCCAAAAACTTCTGATGGAGGACACTACCATTTGGGCCGGCATGGAATCCATGATGGTGAACGGCAGTCTGGCGGCAGCACTTAATGTTCCTCAGGAATCAGGTCTGCTGGTATTAACCCTTTCTTCCAAGGGAGCTGCCAGTCAGCTGGGACTGCAAGGTGGATATATTCCGGCTACCATTGATGGGGACGATCTATTGCTTGGGGGTGATATAATATTAGAAATGGCAGGTATCAAGGTTACCGACCTGAACTCAATTTTCGAAATACGACAAAAAATTGCGAGGACGAATAGTGGAGCCGACATCAGTATGACCATCCTCAGAAATGGAAAAATAGGTCAGGGAAAATTCACCAAATTATAAACTCAAAATTACTATGAATACATTCAAGGTTTTAGGAACCCTCTCATTGCTACTCATATTGGGTAGTTGTAAGAGCTTTAAGGTATTGTACAATTGGAGCGCAGACGACCGTGAAAGTGTGGAGGGTAAAAATATACTTGTGGTAGCCCGGACATCCGATCTGGAAGTAAGAAAGGCGTTTGAAAGGGAGATTACAAAAACCCTGAACGAAGCAGGTATGAAAGCTACAGCCAGTTTTATGAAATTCCCGGATTACAACCCTGAAAAAAAATACTCTGATAAAGAAAAAGGGGAAATCAAAAAAATACTGGACGACAATGGCTATGACGCTGTGGTACTCACCGTTCTTAAAGATGTACAGGAAGAGACCAGATCGGGCAGTTGAAGGCGGCTATGAAGCATCTGTAAACTATGGTTATATCGATCGGCCAACTTATCTCGGTTGGGGATTCTATACTTATTTTTATCATCCTCTGGCCTACTCCACTGAGGACGTAGAGGTTGAACAAACCGATGAATTCACCATCACCTCCAAGGTATATGTGCTCGATTCGGTTGCCTTTAATCTCGATTTGGCTGAAGATGAGCAAATGGTAGGACTTTTTAGGGCTTCGATCGAAAATCCGGAAAATGCAGTAGCTACGGCCAAAAGTTACGCTAAATCCATAGCCAAAACGCTCGACAAATCCTGATCGTTGGCGACATTGAGATTGTTAGAATCTCTAGAGAAAAATCTTGTAGATTTACTATCTTTATCTGCCTGTTCGGTTTGTGCCGATAGGAAATGAACAGCCTATTTATTATAGTATTCTAAAACCTAAAATAACAGATAATGAAAACACTTGTGTTTAAAAAAATGCACCTTTTTCTTTTCGCTATTAGCTTTTTATTGATAAGCGTGTCGTACAGCCAGGGGTGGAAACCCGAATTGGAAAAAGATTCTCGTGAAGCATTGGCTACCATGATCGCCGATGCCCCAAAGCTAAAAACTTTTAAAGATCAGGCTTATGCATGGGCCATATACCCAAAAATCACCAAGGCGGCTTTTGTGATTGGTGGTGCAGGTGGTGAAGGAGTGGTATTCCAGAATGGGACTCCGGTTGGAAGGTCCAAAATAAAGCAAGGCTCTTTTGGTTTACAAGCCGGTGGACAGCAGTATAGCGAGGTAATTTTCTTTCAGAACAAGGAAGCGTTTGATAAGTTTAAAAACGGGAATCTGAAATTCAGTGCCCAAACCTCAGCGGTGGCCATTGTACCCGGAGCTTCTTTTGATGTAGCATACGACGAAGGTGTTGCTGTATTTACACGTGTTAAGGGAGGCATTATGGCCGAAGCTTCACTAGGCGGGCAGCATTTCAGCTTTGTTCCTGTAGAATAAAGCAGATATTATTGAAAATTGATCAAGCCCTTTTAATGTGTTTAAAAGGGTTTTTTTATTCAACGTCCTTAACCAACCTGAATCCTACATGGTTCATCCCACTGTCTTTTTCCAAAGGCATGCGGGCCGATACCCTGTAACTGGCACAATAACTATCGTTGCATAAAAAGGATCCTCCTTTTATGACCGTGTGTTCCCCATAGGGTGCATGAGGGTTTAAACTTCTGGTGGAACCTTTGGGATTATCCAGTATTTCTTCTGTCGATAAGGTTTTATAATAATTCACATCAAAAAGGTCTGTGGTAATCTCCCATACATTTCCTCCCATATCGAATAGCCCATATCCGTTGGGAGCAAAACTCCCTACCGGGGCCCTCTTTTCAAATCCATCTGCCGCAGTATTTGTATTTGGAAAGGTACCCTGCCAGGAATTGCATTCGTATGGCGCCTCGTTAACATCTTTGTCTCCCCACGGGTAGGTCTTGTCTTTGAGTCCGCCGCGGGCTGCCCATTCCCATTCGGCTTCAGTTGGCAACCTTTTTCCAGCCCATTTCGCGTATGCTTTCGCATCGGCAACCGATATATGAACTACAGGGTGGTCGTCTTTTCCTTCTATATTGCTATCCGGTCCTTCAGGGTGTAGCCAGTTCGCACCGTGTATATAATCCCACCATTGGTAGAAATTGGTAAGATCTTTTATCCCAGGCCTGGGAGTGAAGACCATGGAACCCGGCTGTAAATTTTCGTCCGGAGGCTTTGCTGTGCCCGGAGGAAGCAATTTTTTTAATTCCTCCCAGTCGATGGGCCGTTCTGCGATAGTCTTATACCCGGTTTCCTCAACAAATTTTTGAAATTCGGCATTGGTAACTTCATGCGTATCAATATAAAATGCATTTACATGCACCGGATGTTTTGGATATTCACGTGGAAGTGCGAGTTTGCCTTCAGCACCCATCATATAGGTTCCTTCAGGTATCTTAACCATCCCTTTGGGTACACCCTGATCATCAAGGGGAGCAGACGCCGTAAGAAGGGCAGCCCGGCCCCCCGAAGGAGGGCAACAGTCTTTAGAGTCTTCTCCTGATTCAGCGGTTTTTTTTGTAGTTTCTTTCGAATTACAACCGAACAATAACGCGATCAGGACGACTGTTCCCAGGATACTAAATTTCATACACGCAAACTTTTGGATAATAAATGGAGAATAAAAATACGCCTAATAGACAGAATATCTATGCGTACCCTGTTAAATTCCAATCCTTCTGTAACGTAGATTACATCAGCGGACTGGACAATCGTGCTAGTTTTTCTTTAATTCGATCCGAAGCGGGTCTGGACCTGTGCTCCTCTACAGTAAGAACTCTGCTCGATGCGAGAAATTGGACCATTTGATTTTTCATTTCGAGTGTTACCTTTTCATCATATATCAATGCATTCACCTCAAAGTTTTGTTCAAAACTTCGAACATCGAGATTGGCCGTGCCAATAGAGCAGACCGAGTCATCTGAAATGATCACTTTAGAATGGATAAATCCTGCCTGATAGAGGTAGATCTTAACCCCTGCCTCCAGGAACCTTCCCAAAAATGATCGCACGGTCCAATGGATCATGGCCGATTCAGATTTTTCAGGGAGTATGATCCGCACATCTATTCCACTAAGCGCCACTGTTTTCAATGCGAGCGATAAGGTGGCATCGGGCACCAGGTAAGGATTTACGATATACACATATTCTTTGGCCTGATAAAGGATATAGAGATATTGCTGGAGGATATTGGGATAGTCGGTATCTGGTCCGCTCGAAACAATCTGTACCGCGGTGGTTCCGACAGTGTCGAACTTTCGTAGCATTGCGGCTTTTATGAGGTTTTCCTTGGCAACAAAAAGCCAGTCGGACAGAAAAACGAAGTGAAGGAAGTTAACACTCATCCCTTCGATACGGAGATGTGTATCGGTCCAATGCCCCAGAACCGGGTCGTCTTTGATATACTTATCATCCACATTAATCCCGCCGGTAAAGCCTACATGACCATCGACAACCAGAATTTTTCGATGATTTCTATAATTAAGTCGTGCTAGTCGTCCGAACCGGACGGGCATAAAAGGTAGCACATGAGCTCCTATATCCCTTAACCTGCGAAGGTGGCTTTGTTTGGCCTCAAAACTCCCAACAGCATCATAAATAATGCGTACAACTACTCCTTCTTTGATCTTCTTTTCAAAGATCTCAATAAAACGATCTGCCAGTTCCCCTTTGATAAAAATATAGTATTGCAGGTGGATATATTCCTTTGCCTCTTCACATGCTTGAAAAATCGCCTCGAAAGTTTCCGGCCCGTCGTGAAGAATACGCACCTTATTATTAAAAGATATCAGAGAACTGTTCACCCTGGTCAGCAACCTGATCAAGTGAATGTATTTGGTAGTAATGTCGGCCCTTGTAATCACCTTTTCTTCGGCGATGGCTGAATAGTGTGCGATAAACTTTTCGAACTGGTCGTAATCGATTTCCCTTTTCAGATCAAAAAGTTTTTCTTTGCGCAGGTTCATTCCAAGTGAAAAGAAGGCGATCGCACCAATTATTGGTAAGAAAACGATCAACAGGATCCATGCCCATATACGTATGGGTTTAGTCCCATCCCTAATCACCATATACAATGCTGTAAGGGTCAGCAAGGCTTCGGCAATTATAGAGATATAGATCCACATAATAAAGGTCCTAGGTTAAAAGTACATAATCCGCTCGGTTTGCCAGTAGCATAATATTCGCCTTGCTACCAAAAGAGTAAAAGTTGGCCTTTAGTGTAATTCAAAGGGATAGATTAATTTCCAATCTCTTTTCATATCGATCACTGTCCAGCCACGATCTGCGGCCTCATTCAGTCCTTTGTCCAGTTTACCTATATGAGATTTTCGATCATAAGCCCATTCCCTATCCGCATCTGTGTGGTGCAGGTAAAGCATAAAACTTGGCAAGCTATTCGAGGCCGTGTACTGCAGCATTTGAAGATCCCCATCTGAATTGCCGGAAGCAAAAATGGGCTTTTTCCCAATAAACTTATGGATCCCCACGGGTTTTCCTGCCTTGTCATCTATAAAATCGATCTCTGGCAAGCGAAGGATTCGGGCATCCCCGTTCTCATATGAAAATTCGGTTTTTATACTGCTCCCAACGATCCGGTCTGAAGGTATCCGATATACCTCGGGCACCCAGGATCTCATAAATTCTACGCCTCCACCAGATACGATAAAGACTTTAAATTCATTGTCCCGAAGAAAATCCAATAGTTCGAGCATAGGTTGATAGACAAGCTCTGTATAGGGACGATTAAACCTGGGATGCCGGGAGGTGGCCAGCCAGTTTTTAACAATTCTGTCGAATTCCAGGGAGCTCATACCGGCATGACTGGCCATGACAATTTCGAGTAGTCCGTGTGTCCCTGATGCTAATACAGCATTCATATCTTCCTCCAACACTCCTTTGAAGGGCTGCTTTTGCTTCCACTCGGGATGATCTGAAGCCAGCTCCTTTACACGGTCGAGCGCAAAAGACAACTGGAAATAGAGCGGTTGTTCCGACCAGAGGTTCCCGTCGTTGTCAAATGTGGCGATCCTGTTCGCTACCGGAACAAAATCGGGGCTCCCGTCTACTGTAACCCGATTTACAAAATCGATAATAGCATTTTTGGTATCGCCTTCGTTCCAGGATGGTAAAGGATCTGGACTCACACTATTTTCGGGAGTAACGAGATCGGGCTTCGATACGCTCTCCTGCCTGCAACCATATATTAACAGTATCAAGGGAACTATGATACTTACCTTATGAAAAATTCTATACATTTTAAGATCGATTTATTTAGGATGGTCTTGCTGGAAAAGATTTATGGATTTTTTTAACAAATATCCCATCGTGGTCAGGGAAAATCCGTCGAACAGGAATTTTATACCCAGCAAAAGACCTATAGCATACCGGCTGGATTCGGGCCATTTAGAATACACTAGTATTCCGAGAACCAGCGATGCGATCCCGCCGATAAAAAGGAATTTACCACGGCCAAGTTTTCGCAACGAATAGGCGTAGAAAATTTCGGCTACCCCATCGATAATGAAGTATATAGCCATGAGCAAGGTCAACGCCTCCAATCCCATAGCTGCATTTGAGATCATGGCCACCCCGGCAATGATCATTAAGATAGCAAATAGATAACGGAGGATCATGGAGCCTACGGAAGGAGCTGCAATGGCAAATAACAGGCGCAGAAATCCGCCTGTAATAATCAATAATCCGATAATGATGGTGGTAAATTTTCCAAACCCGTTGGGATAAATCAAAGCCAGAATACCCAGGAGCAGGATCAGACCACCCATGGTCATAATAGATTTAGTTGCCTTTTTCAATCTCGTTTTATCGGTTGGTGTAGTATTCATGATTAATTTTTTTTCGACGTTTATTTAGAATTGCATATTTAGCCCCCCAAAAACCTGAAAATTAGGTTCGCCGGTCCCGCGGGAAAGAATGCTCGGTTGTGGTTCAATAAAGAAATTCAACACTACGTCTTCGATTTTAAGGACTTTTCCAAGTCCCAGGCCAAGAGGAACATGATAGTTTCCACTTTCGAGATTAAACGGTATAATAGGAGCCCCCCTAATATATAGTCCTTTCCCCAATTGGAAAAAGTAAAAGGGCTGTACGGCCAGGAGATTTACTCCGTCACGAGCCTGATCTCCCCCTATGTCGGTTCTCCAGATAACCAGTCCTCCAACCTGAATCTGAGGGCTGGGCACGGCAAAGGCTACAGCGGCAACACCCAAAGTGTTTTTACCTGTGCCGAGCGTTTCATCTGAAGCCGTATTAAAGGTCGCTGAAGGACCTATACCAAAGGTGAAACTCGCCTCTTGCTTAATAAGATAAGCGGCAAAAATATCTAAATCCCCCAGGCCGGACTGACTAAAATTAACATTCTGGTTTACTACAGCACGACTTTCAAGGGGTACAGAAAGACGCCAAAGTACAGGGCCAGTAGGCATGGCAAAGCGGAACCAGGTGGTATGCGCAGAACCGCCTTCTGTTTTATTCAGGGATGGTCTGAAATAATAATGCACATTGAATGCCATCAGATCCGCCAGAGGATTATTGGATTTGGCAAGTTCTTCGGCAGAAGGTCCGCCGGTTTCTGCACTCTGTTGATCCTGTGCATATAATGATCCGAGGCAAATCGTGGATAAGGTGATAAGTACAAAAATTCCTTTCATTTCAAAACTGTAAATACTGATTAATAATAGACCGGGTATAACTTATAACCCGGGATATAAGTTAAATCCCAGGTTATAAAATGTTTAAATTGGATCCGCCGGTGTCCTGAAGCGTATTGAATACCTTATCCAGAGGGCAACTGGCAGCCTTCTATCCAGATAAACAATGCTAATTGCATCACTGTCCCTGGGGGTGAGATCCTAACTGCTGCACTACCTTGTCGATACCGAGCGAAGAACCTTGGACCGGTGGGTATTCCGCAAAAGTTTTCAAGAACTGACCTATAATCCGTTGTGCCGGAACAAAGGTCCACATATTGTCTGCAAACCAACGGATATACATGCCTGATTTCCAGGATACTTCAAAGGGATCTGCTCTTAAATTAATTGCGATAGGCCATGAGGGTGTTTTTCGATAAGCTTCATTTATAGCCCCTTCCATAATGGCAAAGTGCAATTTCCAATCGTTGTAACGAACAGCGTTCAGGTTGCCTCCTGCATCAAAATAAAATATTTCCTTTCTGGGGTTTTCATCTACCTCTCCCTTCCATAATGGCATCAGATTATACCCATCCAGATGCACTTTAAAATTCTTACCATTAGCAGAATGTCCTTTTAACAGTCTTTCTTTGATGTCCGACACTCCGGCCGCAGCCAGCAAAGTAGGTAACATATCTTCATGCGAATGGATGTCGTTTGATACGGTACCAGGTTTAATTACGCCTGGCCAACGAACAGCACAGGGCACACGAAAACCGCCCTCCCAGGTAGTTCCTTTCTCACCTGCAAATGGAGTGGTCCCACCATCGGGCCAGGTAAATTTTTCAGCACCGTTATCAGTGGAATACATGATAATGGTATTATCAATGATCCCCAATTCTTCTAATTTGTCAAGAACTTGTCCGATAGCCTTATCGTGTTCTACCATTCCATCGGGGTACAATCCAATCCCTGTTACGCCTTCACTTTCGGGTTTTAGGTGTGTCCAGACATGCATACGTGTGGCGCTTAGCCATACAAAAAATGGTTTTCCTTCACTATGTGCTTTTTCGATAAATGCTATGGCGGCACCCGTGAATTCTTCGTCCGCCCTTTCCATACGCTTTCTTGTCAAGGGACCTGTATCCTCAATACTGCCGTCTGCCGTAGACCGGATTACTCCTCGTGGCCCGAATTCCTTATGAAATGCCGCATCTTTGGGATAATAATAAGTCTCGGGTTCTTCCTCTGCATTTAAATGATAAAGATTACCAAAAAACTCATCGAAGCCATGGTTAGTTGGCAGGTGTATGTCTTGATCTCCCAAATGATTTTTCCCAAATTGACCTGAAACATAACCCTGAGGTTTAAGCAATTCAGCAATAGTTGGCTGACTGTCCTGAATTCCTTGTTCAGAACCGGGCATGCCTATTGTTAACAAACCGGTTCTGAAGGGGTGCTGTCCTAAAATAAAAGCCGCTCTCCCGGCCGTACACGATTGCTGGGCATACCAGTCAGTAAATAACGCCCCTTCTTTGGCTATACGGTCAATATTTGGAGTTTGGTAACCCATCATACCGTGGTTGTATGCGCTGATATTTCCCCAGCCAATATCATCTCCCCAAATCACAAGAATGTTGGGCTTTTGCTGGCTGAATGTGGAAATACAAAAAGTGATTCCCACCAGGAAAAAAATAATCTTTTTCATATAGTTGTTTTTATGGTTACTAAATAAATATAAATTGCTGAAATCGCTGAGAGGCATAACTTGCTAACATAACCAAATTATGTTTCTTCTCAGGTTAAATGATAATTGAATAAAGATTGTTTTTGTGCTATTTGTTTGTTTTGTGGGATAGTTAAAACAATAGCATAGAGAAAATTAGAGAAAAAATACTAGCTACGAAAACAAAGGCATGTTAAAATAAGAATCCCTATGCCTCTTCAGCAGAATTTACCCAATACAAATACAATTGATACACTACAGCAAGTACTACCGGGCCAACAAAAAGCCCCACAATACCGTGAAGGATAAGTCCTCCGATCGCGCCGACCAGGATAACGACCATAGGGGTTTTTAATCCCTTACCTAAAAGCAGCGGTTTTAAGAAAGTGTCGGAAAATGAAACCAAAACACAATAAACAGCAAAAATGATGGCATAGGTAGTATCGGCTATAGTGAACCCTACAATGATTGCCGGGATCATTACCAACAGCATGGGCAATTGTACAATTCCTGCCAGTAAAGCAGCGAGGGCCCATAAGCCCGCTCCGGGAAGGCCGATCACCTCAAATCCCAACAGTGCCAGCAATGCCTGTATGATAGCAACAACAAGAATCCCTTTGACCACACTTCTTATCGTATCACGTGACATATCGACAAGTTCGTCGCCTGCAGTACCAAGTAGTTTGGTAAAGAGTTTCTTGGCCGCACCATAACCAAGATCTGCTTTGTACATAAAGACAATCGATACAAGTAAGGCAAAAACGAAAATGACCAGGGCCGAGAGAAATCCCGTAACCCCACCAAGTACTTTTTCTCCGGCATCGAGCAAAATATCCTGGTGCTGCTGAATATAACTTTCCAGATTATCTGCTGCTCCTTTCCATTCTGTATATAACTCGTCGCCTATAAATGGCCAGTCGCGCACAGATTCCTTGGGTGCCGGAATATTTAGGGTATTCGTCCTTATTTTTTCAGCGGTGACCTTGGTAGTCTTAACCAGTGAGGATACGAGATAGTAGCTGGGAACCACAATAATCGCTATTGCGACCAACGTAAAAAGGAGGGTTACAGCCTTTTGTTTCTTTTGACCAAAAAAAAGTATAAGTTTTTTGTAAATAGGGTAGAGAGCTACCGCGATAATGATTGCCCAAACCAGAATAATAATAAAGGGTTCAACAATATAAAAACACCATGATAATACTAATAATAAAAGTACAATCCTAAGTATGGCTGTGACAGGTGTCTTTTGTGAACTCATTTATTGATCGTAGGCTTGAGAGATTTTATCTATATACTTCTGTGCTGTTTTATAAGCATCCGATGGATCGTCCAGGCTTGTAGTGACCACGAAAACCAACTGGTTTTCCTCCGGTTCATCCAGATTATAACCTACGGTTTCCAAAACATAAGTGGTTGAAGTTCTGGTTGTTGTCCCTGTCGGGATATAACCCCCGAAGGAATTGTAATAGGGTCCGTAGGCATAAGGTGTACGGTAATAATTATAGAAGCCTCCATAGTACCCCGGATATCCCATGCCATAAGAGGCTCCCACATAAACCCCGGTATTCTCGGTACGCGTGGTCTGCTCCATATCTTTTACCGTAGTGACCACGATCCCGTTGTACTTTTCACTTTCGAGAATACTGCTAATCATCTTTTCGCGTTCCGGCGTCATTTCCCTTTCCATATGTATTTTTGGGAATTTTTTAAAGCTTTCGGTACACTTTATTCCATCGGTCCTTAATTGGTTGGCGATGGCTTCTTCGAAAGCGATGCGCGCACTATTATCGGCTGTTCTGGTAAAGACCAGGACATTTTTACCCTTAAATTTCTCAATACTCTCAGGTTCTCCCCTCCAGGCATCCAGGACTTTTACACTGGAGCATGAAGTGGTCGTGAAGAAAAGTAAAAGTAAAACCAGAACTGTTATTTGTTTTAGCATAGTCTTTTTGATAAGTGAAAAATTAGAGCTGTAAGCTACTAAAAAATTATATACATCTTCTTATTTGAATAGGAAGATAATAGTTGTCAATTTTATTTATTTTACAGGCCGAGTTGGAATCCCAAATAAAATCTCGGACCGTCATCGGAGTTGAATAAGCCCAGGTTGGCACTGAGCAAATCTGAGGCATTGACAAAAAATCCTCCCCCTATCGAGGTGTTCCAGCTTTCCCCGTTAAATGTTGGGTCTAATACCCGGCTATTATCGATCCACACCCTGCCTACATCGAACCCTCCAAACAGTCCTACCTCTACCGGCAGGATAGAGGTTTTCACACGTCTGAAATTGAAAAGCAGGTCGGAACTTTGATAGAAGGAATTCTTGCCGGCAAAACGCTGATTCCTATAGCCTCTTAATCCATCATTACCTCCAATATTAGCAGCCTGGTAAAACTCGAAGTCATCACCAAAGTTCAGATGGGCCTTCGAAGTTGTCCGGAAAACCAGCCTTCCACTGGGGACCACCTTATGATAAAACCTCAACTCAGGGATCATATAGGAAAAGGCATTGGAGTTTTCCAGGTTGAATGTATAGCCGCCTTCAAGTGAAAACAGAAGTCCCAAAGTTGGAAAGGCTGGCGTATCGAAACGCTTATAGGTATATCTGGCCTTAGAACTCACAAACTTGCTATCCAAATCCAGAGGGAAGGTGGCGATAAAATCCTCTATAAAGCGCCCCGTTGTCTCCTCCACTTCAAAAGTCTCATAATCCAGGCCGATGTCGAATCGACCCCCGTTCTCCCCTTTCCATACCAGTCCGGCATAACCCCCGAAGGTGCCAATCTTAACCCTGTTATAATCCAGGTTGAAATTATCCGGGTCATCTGATTGCAGATTAGGTGTGGAATTTCCAAATCCGAAGAAATTAATGGCAAAATTTGGTGTCGTGAATTTTGCCCGGATGGCGAGATTCCATTTGCCAACTACATTGGCGAATTCCCCGACATATCCAAAATCGAGGCCGCCTGTAGCCGTGTATACCGAACCTCCAAATCTATGACTCGCCGTAAACGGATTACGTTCAAAGCCATTTATAGTATAAGTGTCTAAAATGCCGATACGTAAGCCATCATCGGGGTTAAAACCTATTAAAGGCAATAATATATTGCTATTATAGGCCGGTTTTTTATAATCATAGACATTGGTTTCATAATCGTTTCTCAGATGCTTTTGCCCTTTTTGAGTAACGAAAGTATT
Source organism: Flavobacteriaceae bacterium (assembly GCA_965212205.1). Classification (GTDB taxonomy): domain Bacteria; phylum Bacteroidota; class Bacteroidia; order Flavobacteriales; family Flavobacteriaceae; genus JAHEJJ01. The sequence continues at coordinate 598,892 of CBDBUX010000001.1, read as the reverse complement.
TGGTTTGGTCTTGAAATCATAAATATGGATTTTATTTCCATTTTCAACCTGGTAGCTGTCGTTGTTCATACCACCAACCAACCTGACTTTTATCAAACGGTCTCCAGAGCCTGTTACATGGAAGTAGTCATCATCATCCAGGCCGTACACCCAGATCTCCTTGGTATCCTCGCGCTGATAAGTTCTTTGATGAATGAGGTCTGCTTTTTTGCCATCCTTTATTCGATAAGCAGTAACCTTGGTTTCCCCATTGGGCATCCTCTCGATATCAAACCAGTCGTCTTTATCTGTTCCAGTAATTACAGTATACTTGTTCAACACTTTATAATAGGCTTCTACTATTTTTATCAGGTTAGCTCTTCTCCCTTTTAGTTTCCGCTTAATTTCTTCCATGGAAGCGTCCTGAACTTCGGGAGGAAGACCCGAAAAAGCATCATCGATAACTTCATCTGTAAGTTGGGAAGCAACATATCGGGCCTGTTCCAGCCAGATCTCTTTTCCCGATTCTTGTATCAGGGAAACATCTACGATATACGGATTGAAGTTGCTATAACGAATATCCTTTATATCCACATCGTAGGCATTGAGCAATCGTGTAGGCTGGGCCAGTGCCGTAGCGGTGCGCAGCATAAATCCATCATTCATAATAGAAAAAGCCTGATCTCGATCTCTGGGCATTGGCTTATAAATTGTCTTGCCGTCCTTTTTAAATTCGACCCAGCGCCATTGATCCTGATGACGATCCCAGTCTCCGATCAACATATCGAATATTCTTGCCTTTACATAAGCTTCTTCATCGAGTTGATTCTCTTCATCCTTGCGTAATTTATTAAAGAGGTCGTATGTGCTGATCAACTCATCGGAAAACCCGAAACTGGCCTTATCTCCGTGATTATCACCAGCCCGTTCCTCGATCATATAAAGGGTATTACCAAATTCATTATTGAACTGGCCCAATGCATTCTGTTTTGGCACATAGTACAGCTTGGGATTAAGGTGAAATACCCCAACGGCGTCGGACAGATCGCCTATAATATATGGCGTGTAGGGATGGGATCCCGTAAAGACATCTCCTACAAGTGAAGCCGTTTTAGTACCCTCGAATTCTCCCCTTATATATTGTTCTTTAAAGGCCACCGACTGAATATAAAGCTCTGCATCTTTTCTCAGGGCCCTCATTATATATTCCTGTCCTTTTGAATTTTCCAATCGGAGTGATATCGACTGATGACCTCCTCCTTTACGGACAGGTTTCAAACCTCCATGTAAGGTGTCAAGATTAACCAGCGGAACCTCGATTTCACGACTAAATAAATCTCGGTAACGTTCTCCCCATAGCCATTTGTAAAAGTTCGATTTGTCTGTTTCGGCGGGCGTATAAATCGATGCCTTGGTGGTAGAAGGAAAATTATCTTCAAATGATGTGCTTGTTAATAGATCCTTTTCAAGCACAGGGCTTTCAAATACCACTTTATCATCCCGGGCAGAATAAAACCTGAGATAGGACGATCCGTCGGTAAAGACATCTAAGCGTGCATAGCCCGGACTCCCATATGAAAACTGACCACCATATACATTTCGGGTGGCGGTGGTCTTGGAACCGGAACCACTTACAATTTGATGTAAATTTTCTTCGATCAGGTACTGCAAACTATGCTCATGACCAGAAACAAATATCACCTTGTCGTTCTCCTGAGAGAGGGTAACCATCCTGCTCTTGAGTTCATCATATCGGTTATGCTGCAGATCTGCAGGTGAAGCCCCGCCGGTTTTAAGGAGCATATTCTTTAAAGTACCAAGACCGGGAAGCGGTACCATATGAGACCCGAAGGAATATTGCCCTCCATGCGGGCCGTTGGTAAACATAGGGTGATGAATGGCAATAATTGTTGTTTTTCCCCTTGCTTTTTTAATCTCACTTTCGAATTCCTCGAAGAATCTGGCCCTGGTCCTGAATTCACAATCATCGTTAATCTTCGGATGCTTATCCCATTTGGTAATATACCATTCCGAATCTACGATCAGTAGTACGATATCATCCCCTATTTCCACCTTCTCCAACGGACAACCGTTCTCCGGCAGAAAACTATCCTTACCCAAAATACTCTCCACATAGCGCTCCTGCCGTTTAAGGCCATCCAGCCCACTGTACCAATCGTGATTTCCGGGTATAAAAATACTGCGCCCTCTGAAATCCTTTACCACGCTGGTTTGGGCGTCGATTTGATGTCGTGCCAGTTCATAATTAGGATGATCCTCGGCCACCAGACCTCGTTGGTAAATATTATCTCCCAAAAAGAGTACAGTGCTTTTCTCTGGTGCTGTTTTCAACCCTTTTTCCAGGGCGGTAAGCGCCATAGATTTAGTGCCTAATTCGGAAGCCCCGGCATCCCCTATTAAATAGAAGCTATGCGCGAGTTCATTATCGGGCAATGAAGATTGTCTGTTAGTGTCTTTGTACTGGGCTTTATAGGTAGCACAAGAACTTCCCAGAAGGAATATAAGTGTGCCCAAAAGCCCAAATTTTGGTTTGAAAATCATTGGCAGTTGATTTAGTCGTCTAAGAATGTGTGGGATTACCGAATTTACTTAAAAGTTAATGAAAATCGGCCATTTTGGACTATTATTATAAAGATGGGATCGGGATCGGCTGAGATCTAATTTTCAGAACCCGGTTTATAGTTCAGGAGGAATTTTCCAATTACAATCGCAGTAACCATCACAGTGTAAAAATTACCGATCAGTCCCAGTATTACAATCAAGGATTTTGTTATTGGAGTCAACGGGACAATATCGCCATAACCGATTGTTAGTAAAGAGATAAAACTGAAATAAACAAAGTTGTGGAACTCAGAATACTGTTGATCCAGACCGGAAAATGATCCGGGGACAAGTCCTTCGATAGCGACAAATAGAAAGGAACTGAGGAACCCTAAAAAGATAAAGCCACAAAAAACGGCTGCCAGGATTTCCCAGTTAATCTCCCTGGCGGCATAAATATCTTTATAAACCCTTAAAGACATAGAAGTAAAAAAAATCACAAACGAGATACCCAGGATACTTTCAAAATTGGTTACTGTGATAAAAAGATCTATTATCTGGAATATTATTATCGTAACCCCTAAGACTTGACTAATTCTGCTGCCAAGATGTTTTCGGTTTCCAACCACCACCAAACCTGCCAGAATAGTAAATATGGTTAGTATTTTGTAGACAAGTACATAGCCAAAAGACTCATCAGGAATTGGAATTGAGAGCAATAACAGAAAACAGCTTATCAGCAATAAGCTATATTTTACAGGTTCCAGTCTCGTAATTAAGTTTCGGATCATTATAAAACCTATTAGTGCGCAGAAGTTGTCTTCTTATAGGCACGTCCAATTTATAAAAAATTAGAGTGTCGGTGGCTGAGAGTGATAAATGTAGTCAAAATACGCCCAAGAATTTGGAACGAAAACCAATCTTAAAATTTTGTAATTTGTCACTCTTAAAACAGACCGATGACCGGAATAGTGGAAAAAACACAGGAGTTCACTACAGAACTTCTCTCTGAAAAGCTTTCCCCGGACTACCGTTACCATAATTTGAAGCATACTCAAAGAGTGGTAAAGAGTACCAGGGAATTGATCGCGGCACATGATCTGAATGACAAAGACAATGAAATACTATTATTGTCGGCCTGGCTGCACGACACGGGTTATACCCTCGGCACAGACGAGCATGAGCAAAGTAGTACCGGTATAGCGAATGAGTTTCTTACCGCTCAGGGTTACCCAGACGAAGATATCAAGAGAGTGGAACAGGTGATTCTGGCTACAAAAAGGTATCACGAGCCCGACGGTCTGCTCGAAGAGATTATTCGCGACGCCGACGCCTCACATTTTGCGAAAAAATCATATCTGGAGACCTGTGAACAGTTACGCGAAGAACTCAAATTACTGGGAATCGCAGATTACTCGAACAAGGAGTGGTTAGATGCCAATCTCAAAATGCTGAAGCGGGAACACCAATACAATACAAGCTATGCCATAGAGAATTGGACGGAAGGTAAAGACAAGAACATAGAATTGATTCGTAAGGAGCGTAAATCGATGAAAAAAATTGCACAAAAAGAATCGCTCAAGGCTAGATTTAAAAGCGAAAGTCCTGATCGGGGTATACAGACGCTTTTTCGGGTAACCTTGAGAAATCACCTGACATTGAGTGATATTGCAGATACTAAGTCGAATATACTCCTATCGGTCAATGCCATTATACTGTCTGTGGTGCTGGCTAATCTGGTTCCTAAACTCGATAACCCTACCAATTTCTATTTGATCTTGCCCACGAGCATTTTCCTGCTTTTTACGGTATGTACTATGGTACTTGCGGTTGTGGCCACAAGGCCAAACGTAACCCGGGGTGAGTTCAGTAAGGATGACGTGGATCAGAAACGTGTGAACCTGTTATTTTTCGGAAACTTCCACCAGATGAAGCTGGAGGAATATGAGTGGGCGATCAAGGAATTGCTCAAAGACAAGGATTATGTCTATTCTTCACTAACAAAGGATCTTTATTTCCTTGGATTGGTATTGAACAGAAAGTACAAAATTCTGCGCTGGACCTATACCATATTTATCATTGGAATAGTAGTATCAGTCTTTGCCTTTTGGCTTTCTTTTACGCTTTATGGTTCGGATAGGGTAATGGAAAATCTGGTAGGCCTAGGTTTTTAATTCTTCCATCAGATCCTCATAGGTATACGTCTTTTCAGATTCCTTTCCTTTTTTATAAAGGATCTCAGCTCGGATCGCTTTGAGCCCTGTAACTCCCTGAAGGCCTTCAAGTTCTAGTATTTCAATATTGTTGGTAAAGTAGCCTTTGGACTTGAGAAAAGATATATATCTCAGGTATTCCTGTTCATCCTTTTTCTGTGAATAGACTATGGAAAGCTTGCCTTTTTGTGTAAGTCGCTCACGGGTTCCTTTTACATATGACTTATCTATTCGTTTTTTAATGATCTCATAGCGGGCGTTGTAAGTACCGTCTACATCGAATTGTTTTTCATCCATTCGGAATCTGATAGATAGGGCCGTGCTATATACCAGGATCAGGGAGGCTACATCGAGTTGAATAGGCAACTCGGGTTTGATATTGTAGTAGGTATTTTCCATTTCACACATCACCTGAAGTTCCCATAGACGGAGATTGTTCAGATAAAGTGGGTTGTAGCCTTTGTCTCGGGCTATCGATGCTCCGATATACATATTGTGTTCAATCCCGTCGGTCTTAAATCGTTCAAAATAATGAGGGAACATTTGCTGTGCCTCTTCCTGACGCCTGTCTAGCACAGTCACCAATCTCTGATTGATCTCCATCACACTCTGATCGTAATTCCTTCTATGGTCGTAATATGTCTGTGTTTCTTTATCAATCGTCTCCTCATAGGCCTCAACTTTCCTGGCCAATACCCTATCGATCTGTTTGATATGCTCCAGAATCGGATTGATTTCTTCTTGTATAAAATCAAATATATTTTGTTCGCTACTCGAATATAGGGTGTCCTTAATGCTATCTGCCCAATTCTCAAGACGGAATAATATTTCTTCATATATCGGTAATCCTTCCTTTTTCAAGGCGGATTTTATCACCTTACTGATATTGCTCAACTGGATCATCAGATCGCGCTGGATGGCAAGGTTTCGGGCATTTGAAGACTGCTTGATATCGACCTGACCATATAGTGGATATACCTCTGTAAATACAATTTCCTCAAAAGAAGGTTGATTCCCCTCCAGTTCGGCAATAATGAACTTTTTGGCTTCTTCCTGAAACCGCCAATATACAGAAGAGTGCACAGAAGTACATTCATTCTGGATAATCGCATCGATCAGGTTTTCCTCTTCAATTTTAGAGCGGACTACTGCTGAAACAATATAAGGCATTACATCATCGAGCTTGGTGGCATTAACCCCATTCAGCGCATTCTTTTTTGTGGACACTATTTCGAGGATACCGAGTAATTGCTCTTCATGTGCAATTGGTGCAAAAATGGCACTTTTTAGGCCTTGTTCATGCAATCCTTTATATGGAGGTTGCCCCTCGGAAATCTTATAATACTTCTCAATATCTGCCACCGTGAAATATGTTTTGGCATTGAGTAGCTTGTCGTAAGAACCAGGACATAATGCCCGTTCACAGTTAGCATCATCAACATTATTGAGTATAAAACTATCGATCCCTTTCCCCTGAACCCTCTCGAATTTGTCGGCTTTTTGGTTATAGGTAGAAAACCCGACTCTGAGGTCTTTAATTCTGAAGAACGACCTAAAGGTTTCCTGCAGGTCCTCCATAAAACTATCACTGCCTCGTTTGTCGCTGGCAATAAGTTCAGATTTGATCTCAGAAATCGACTGTTCTGCGGTGACATCGAACATATTCGAAATCACAAACCCTTTGGAAACAAAACTGTTTGGCGGTATTTTCTTTTGCCAGAGTTTCAAATCCTGTGGGTTTTCCAGTAATTCATCCAGATCATCCTGTGTCAATTCAGGAGTTTGATCTGTTGGGAGGATCTCCATAAAGTCTGCGTTGTAGAGTATCCGGTAGTGCTGCATTACCCCATTAGCATTTGGTATATCGTAAAAATAAGGCCGACTGAAGTCCAGGTGAAATCCATAATAGTAGCTGAGAATTACTGTACAGGCCATGATATAATCTATACCCTCTTTCTGATTCCTGATAGATGGATTAAAATCAGGACCGGCATCTTCAAGTATTTTTTCGAATCTTTTCGATTTATTGAAAACAATATCGAAATATGGCAATGAGGCTGCCTTGATCTCGTTCTTCGTAAGAACTTCCGCAAAAGTGTCCCTGAGAATGATCTTGATTATATCCTTGTGCTTCTCGAGAAGTTTAACATCGTCAAATCCTTCCCTTAAGAAAGGAAATGGTGACTGAGCCTCAAGCACCTCTTTGGCCCGTGCAGCCAATACTGGATCATCGCTATCAGCCATAGCATCGTACTGCCTCAGTAGTTTGTCGAAGCTGATATATGCCTGCATCGGCATCTCTTTGTCCTTGATTTTCATCATATGGTTTAGTCGGATCTACTAAGTAAAATTACAAAACATTGCGATAAGCTAATGTTAAAGCCCTCATAAGGCAAAAACCGGTCTTCTTTATCATAGACGAAGTAGAAAGGGTTTTATTTCCATTTTCGCTGCTTTTTTTTGGATATTTATGAAAAATTGAAGCATGTCTTCCCAAAAAAGACTTTCCCGGGCCTATAAAAATGCAAAACGGATCCCCTTCGATGATAGTTCAAAATTCATACTTTTTAGCGATTGTCACAGAGGCGACAACAGCTTTGCCGATGAATTCGCGAACAACAGGAATATCTATTACCATGCGCTGCGCCATTATTTTATCAATGGTTTCCATTACTGCGAACTAGGTGATGGTGATGAATTATGGGAGCATCTAAGCTTTGAACCTTTGTTCGAGGCCCACAAAAATGTGTATATGCTCATGAAGCAATTTCACGAAGATAACCGCTTGCATCTGATCTTTGGAAATCATGATATGGTATATAAAAATCCTGATTACGTTCAAAAACACCTCAAAACATATTTCGATCCTAAAAACGAACGTGAAGCTATTTTATTCGAAAATCTCAAATTTCATGAAGCCATAAGGTTGAAACATAAAGTCACCGGGCAGGAGATATTTCTGACTCATGGGCACCAGGCCGATTTTATGAACTATCACGGGTGGCGTTTTCAAAGGTTTTTAGTGAGGGTATTATGGAAGCCCCTACAGGTATGGGGCATTGCCGACCCAACGAGTCCGGCCAGGAATCACAAAGAACTCATCAAAGTCGAAAAAAGGATCAAACGCTGGATCCTTAACAATGATCTGCTGATGACCGTAGCCGGCCATACACACAGGCCCCGTTTTCCTGAACCAGGAGATATTCCTTTTTTTAATGATGGCAGTTGTGTACACCCCAGGAGCATTACAGGGATTGAGATAGAATCTGGAACAATTTCACTGATTAAATGGCAAATTGCCACCCGGGAAGATGGTACGCTGCAAATTGTAAGGGTCTTGCTCGAAGGTCCGCAGAATATCTACGACTATCAACTGGAAAACGATTGATCCGCAGTCGCCCACAGAAACCTGCCAATATCCTGTGTTTGCCTACGGATCAATTCCTCAATAATCTTTTTATGTCTATTGAATAATGAAGTTAATAGGTATACTATAAGGTACTTTTACCGCTTGTCCTCTTTGCTTACCGGGGATCATATCGGGTAAGGAGGCGATAATACGGTGTGATTCTTTTTCCAGAAGTTTATCCGGGCCCCTGGTCCTGATACTTTCAACCTGGCCTTTGGTATTGATATAAAACTGGACAAAGACACGGCCGGTAATTCCTAATTCAAGAGCGGCAGGTGGATAGGTGAATTGCCTTCTTACGTGTTCCTGCACCATCCTCTGGAAACAGGCCTTGCGCTCATCATTACTGGCAGCATTTTCACAACCAGGGAAAATCGGTACATTTTCAATAACCGCAAAGGGAACGATGATCTCTTCTTCATCTTCCGCAGCTTCCACGTCGTCAACGTCTAGCACGTCATCAACAATGGCATCCTGACTGGTTTCGGTACTCTCGATAATGGTTTCCTCGATCTCCTCTGTGTCTTCCACCACTTCGATCAGCTCAGGTGCTGCTGGTGGTGGTGGCGGAGGCGTAGTACGGATCTGTTCCGTGATCGGGATGTCTTCTTTAAGCTCATCAACAGCTTCAATCATGTCTACCAAAGATTCATCTTTGGGATAGGTCTTATATTCAAGGGCCCTCCATGTAACAAATAATACAATCGCAAGCCCTATAACGAAGTACAGACCACTGTTCTTATTTAAATCTGCTTGAGGGTTTTTTTTGACTTGCATGATACTAGGATTTTATAAATATGAAATTACCCATAGTACCAAGTTTGTCCTATGACATTTGTCAGTTTTTGATATTCAGTTATTTAACAAAAAACCCTGTAAAGAGGCTACAGGGTTCATTTCTTAGTATTATTGAACGGTTCAGACCTGAGTGCTGATATCAGGTTCAAGCGCTTCGATTTTTGCAAATGGATCGGATAATAATACCCGATCAAAATCGATTCCCTCGATAGGTTTAATCCTGTCGATTTTGGCATCCCAATCGATTCGCTTGCCCAATTTCCAGGACAATCCGGCCATATGGGCTGCGATAGCTTCTTCGAAACCTTCCTGAATCCCACAACTAACATTACCCCCGTTTCGAATAACACTCAACCATTCCCTCATATGAAGGAAAGTAGAATCTACCCGCTTCCCATTGATATATGTCCACATTAAACCTTTATCGGCAAAATATTGTGAGGTGGCCGATGAGACTGCGTCTGGAGTGTTGGCTCCAGGATCGTATTGATAAATCGGTGTCCTCGGGCTCATTTTTTCACCTTCGAGCATCTCGGCATATTTTGTAGACAGCCCGTCGGGCCAGATGGTTAGACGGTTGCCTAATTCCATGGTGCCATCATGACCCATTAAAATAGTTGGCCTGTTGAAACCATTACCCAAAGTGGCGCTATAGACGAACGACATGCCTTTTTCTTTACCTTCCACCTGACTGCTACCCGTACTAAAATTGGTAAACTCCATATTAGCCTGAAGAACATCAGGAACGTTTCTGCCATCGTTATGGGTATAGATACCCCCTGAGGCCATAACAGAATCAGGGATTCCCATTTTTAGTACACAATTTAAGCGGTCGTAGTCATGGGTCAACAAATCCCCCGACAAACCACTGCCATAGGCCCACCATTTACGCCAGCGGAAAAAGTGGTTTTTGTTAAAGGGAATCTTAGGGGCAGAGCCCAGAAACATATCCCAGTCTATGGTCTGCGGACTCGCTTTTTCATGTATTTCATAATTCCAGGCACCGTTATCATCGTTTCGATTTGTATTGGTCTGGATCAATGAGACATGTCCTATTACCCCTTTACTTATAATATCCTGTGCCGTTCTGAAACTCATGGTTTGCCTGTGCTGATGGCCCACCTGAAATACGGCTTTGGAATTCAAAGCCGCTTCTTTAAGCCTGTAGGTTTCCTCAACCGTATGCGTCATAGGTTTTTCCAAATAGACATTGATACCGTTTTCGAGTGCATCGATCGCCATCGGAGCATGCCAGTGATCAGGAGTAGCGATCACCACAGCATCTATTTCGCCGCTGTGTATCATTTCCTGATGGGTTCTGTAACGCTTCATCTTATTGTCATCGGTATTGAACGAATTGAGGGCTTTTTCCGCTCTCACATCGAAGATATCGCACACCCCTGCGAGCCTTACATTGAGTTTATCCTGATTCATGAAATCTTTAAGTGCAGTATGCTTGGGATCTTCCTGAGCAGCAAGCTTCATCGCTTCTTTCCATTCCTTAGTTGCAAATCCCAGTGCGCGGCATAGTTGTTCCCCCCGAATACCAAAGCCAATTATGCCAACACGAATCGGATCTCCTCCTATTTCAGGTACTGTAGGTGGCAAAGAGGGTTGAATATTTAATTGCTGGAGTATTTCAGACCTTTTTCTTCTTTTTGAGACGGCATTCGACGCACCAGCCCACCAAACGGCACCTAATATTGGTATGCCTCCAAGGCCTTTTAGAACGTCTCTTCTAGTCCATTTCATATTTTCAGGATTTAATATAGATTAGCGTATTTTTTTAAGATCAGTGAGCAACTCAATTCTATTGCGTTTGAGCTTCCTTTCGTTTTTTGAATACCACTCCGAGGCCAAAAGTTTCGCCTGTAGGAAGTTTATAAAGTACCAGGCAAGCTGCCATTTCAATAAGATTCTTATTTACGAACCAGTAACTGCCTTCAACATTCATCTGTTGTAACCATGGGAAGGATGGATGTGCGAGATAATAAAGTGCAAGCAGAATTGCACCCACCAGCGCACCCTTTTTTTCAAAAACACCAAGAAGTAGTGTTATCCCGACAAACATCAGCGCCATCCAGTTGAGTGAGTCTACCCAATCGATCATGGGTTCCTGACTGATCCAAATAAACAAGGGTTTTAAAGGGCCCTGAGCAGTGGCCAGGTAACCTAAAGAAGTCCAATCAGGGTTATAGATCTTGATCACCCCTTCATAGAGGAAATGCCAGCCAATAAATACGCGCAACAAGGCCATACTATGCCTTAATTCCCATTTGCTTTTAGATCCAGACATATCGTTTGATTTTAGATAGAATATCAGTTATTTTGGCCTCTAAATTAAGCCGTCTCTAAGGCTAAAAGTACGAGTATTTTTTATCCCTTCCAACTACTGATTATGCCGGTATAGCTTTAAAAATTACCGAACTGCCAGGGACTTCATCGTTGCTATAAATCGGTCAAGTTCGGCGGTGGTGGTGTAGACATTAGGGGTGATTCTGCAACCTTGAACGTTGGCATTATCGATAGCTACGGTGAAGATTTTATGTTCCTCCAGAAGGATTTTGGCCAATGTTGCCGGTTCGATATGCTCCACCCCTATATTTCCAATTCCGCAACTTCGCGCCATTTCTTGGGGTGTATTGATCTGCAATCTGGCGACTTCTCTCAGTGGTTCACTCCAGTAACGTTGCAAATACCTCAGGCGCTCTTCCTTTCGTTCCATTCCGATCATCTCCAAATAGTCTAAAGCATCAGCTATGGCCAGATCGGTATAGACCGGGTGTGTTCCCGTATGATTGAGCCTGCTGATATCCCCCTCATCCCGTTTGTGTTCTGCCAGCAAGGGCCAGATTCTCGGGATATTATTTCTCGAAACATATAGAATACCTGCCCCCAGGGGTACACTTAACCATTTGTGTAAGCTCGAGGCATAATAATCACAACCCAGTTCGGTGATATCTACGTTAATGTGCCCTACGCAATGTGCCCCATCGACCATTACTTCAACCCCGTAGCGATGTGCCATTTCAGATATCTTTTTCACAGGCAATATCTGACCCGTGATATTGATCATATGACACAACATGATCAATCTGGTTTTGGAGGTGATCTCCTGCTCGTAAAGTGCTACTATTTCATCATCAGACTCTGGGTGATTGGGTACAGAGATCACCTTATTCACCACCCCATATCGTTGGCTGATCATTTCAAATTGATCGATCATAGAACCGTAGTCCTGCCTTGCGTAAATCGCCTCATCGCCAGCTTTCCATGGAAAACCTGAGATGATCATATCTAATGATTCTGTGGTATTGCGAGTGATAATCAACTCATCGCTTCCGCAACCCAGCCAATCGGCCAATCTATGGGCGATCTTTTTTTTATTCTCCCACTGGACCGTTCTCATATAATATGATCCATGCAGGTTTACTTCTTCAATATGCCCAAAAAATTTCTCAAGTGTTGGCCTGGGCGTGATGCAGTAGTATCCGTTCTCAAGGTTAATATAATCTGGTTTCAAGGAATAATCGCGCCGTATACGCAGCCAGAAGTCTTCGGTATCCGGGGGTGGATAGGCTTCCTTTTCTTCCGGTTTTGCGCTTAAATTATAAGGGAGAAATGGTGTCAATACGGCAGCACTGCCCAATTGTTTTAAAAAGGTCCTTTTATCCATCAGAAAATAAGTTATCTCCACAAGATATTAATAGATAGAATCAATTCATAGTCAAAATGCTATATTTAGGGCTTTATAACTTTTTGCCAACCCATAACCGATGCCTCTACTGATCGTTATTCTCGGAATCCTTTTGCTTTTCCTGCTCATCGCAAGATTTAAACTCAATGCCTTCATTACTTTTATTATAGTTTCTCTGTTGGTCGGGATTGCGGAAGGGATGAACCTCGAAGAGGTGGTGAGCTCAATACAAAACGGAATCGGGAATACACTCGGCTTTCTTATCCTTATCCTGGGATTAGGTGCTATGCTCGGCAAACTTGTGGCCGATAGCGGTGCTGCACAGAGGATTACCTCGAAGCTGGTCGAAAAATTCGGACGAAAAAACATCCAATGGGCTGTGGTACTAACGGGGTTTATTGTGGGTATACCAATGTTCTACTCCGTTGGCTTTGTCATCTTGGTGCCCTTGGTATTTACGGTAGCCGCCGCTACCAGACTTCCTTTATTATATGTTGGCATTCCGATGCTTGCCTCGCTATCAGTTACACATGGTTATCTCCCACCTCATCCTGCCCCAACTGCCATTACAGTGATGTTTGAAGCAGATCTGGGTAAGACCTTGTTATATGGACTTATTGTGGCTATACCTGCCATCATTGTTGGCGGACCGCTCTTTGGCCGTACCCTGAAAAATATAAAGGCAACACCGCTTAAGGAATTTGTCAATCCACGGGTATTGGAAGATCATGAAATGCCTTCCATGGGAATCAGTATTTTCACCGCCCTTTTACCGATACTGCTTATCGCGATGGCCACCTTGATAGAACTTCTGGTCCCGGGTCCTTTTCCGTTAAAAAACATCTTTTTATTCCTGGGAAATCCTGTGATCGCCATGCTCATCTCGGTACTGGTCGCAATTTATACTCTGGGGCTTGCACGAGGTAGAACGATGACTGAGGTAATGCAGACAGTATCTGAGTCCATTAAGGGCATCACCATGGTGCTCCTGATAATCGCTGGGGCAGGTGCCCTCAAACAGGTATTGGTAGACAGCGGGGTAAGCGAGTATATCGCCGATATGTTGCAGGGGTCCTCGGTTTCTCCATTGGTACTCGCCTGGCTTATCGCAACCGTAATCAGGGTTTGTGTAGGATCGGCTACAGTTGCCGGACTCACCGCGGCCGGAATTGTTCTACCACTGGTCTCCAATACCGGTGTCAGTCCGGAACTAATGGTCCTCGCCATTGGATCTGGTAGTCTGATGCTTTCCCATGTTAACGACAGCGGGTTTTGGCTTTTTAAGGAATATTTTAATCTCTCGGTAAAAGACACCCTCAGAACATGGACGGTAATGGAAACAACTGTGGGGACTATGGGGCTCATCGGAGTGCTGATATTAAGTCTTTTCATTTAACTTTACCATTATGAGCAACTCAACTTCAGAACGGATCAAAGCCCTGGGGCTTGTACTCCCTCCTGCCCCACCGCCAGCCGGTCTCTATAAACCGGTTTTGGAAATAGATGGCTACCTCTATATATCGGGTCAGGGGCCGATGAAAAACGATGGAACTTATATTACCGGTCGTGTAGGTGAAGATATGGACCTCAGCCAGGGAAAACTGGCAGCCGAACAGGTAGGGCTAACCATGCTGGCCACCATCACAGAACACTTTGGAGATATAGATCGTATAGAACGACTGGTAAAAACGCTTGGAATGGTAAATTCTACACTTGAATTTGATCAGCATCCACTTGTTATCAATGGTTTTAGTGAACTCATGGCAGATGTCTTCGGTATGGACTGTGGTGTTGGCGCCCGAAGTGCGGTGGGAATGATCTTGCCGGGTCATGTCGCCGTGGAAATTGAAGCTATTTTTAAACTTCGCCGATGAAAGATGCCAGTCAGACTTGGTATGCCCTTCGCAACACCGATGAATTAGCAAGTCCGTCGCTGCTTGTTTATCCAGACAGGATCAGAAAGAATGTCCTTCTTATGATAGAAATGACAGGCAACCCGAAGCGATTGAGGCCACACATAAAAACTCATAAGACTGCCGAGATAATACGGATGCAAATCGAACTGGGTATCGAGAAGTTCAAATGCGCCACTATAGCTGAAGCCGAGTTATTAGCGATGTGTGGTGCACCGGATGTGCTGCTCGCCCTGCAACCGGTTGGGGCCAATATCTCGAGATTTGGACAATTAATCCGATCTTTCCCTGCAACTCGATTTTCTACTTTGGTAGATTGTGAATCTGTGGTGGCCGAACTTTCCGCCATGGCCGATACCAATGATATCGTCATCCCGATTTTTCTGGACCTCAACACTGGAATGGACAGAACAGGGATCGAACCCGGAGAAAAGGCAATCAGGGTTTACCAGGCTATTTGGGACGCACCGGGGTTGGAAGTCAATGGCCTGCATAACTATGATGGTCATATCCGACATCCTGATCTCCATGAGCGAAAACAAGCTTGTGATAAGGCCTTCGACAAAGTATTATCGTTAAAAACCGAGATCGAGAATCAACAAATGGATGTCCCTGTATTGATTGCTGGCGGAACTCCTACTTTTCCTATTCACGCAAAGCGCGAAGGTGTGGAAGCCAGCCCTGGTACAACGCTGCTATGGGATGAGCGGTACGACAGTTTATTCGATGATCTGAAATTTCACCAGGCAGCAATATTATTCTGTCGGATTATCAGTAAACCCAAAAAAAATCTCTTATGTCTCGACCTTGGTCATAAGGCAATTGCCCCGGAAATGGATTTCCCGAGGGTAAAACTTCTCGGTCTTGAGCATTGCGAACAAGTAAGTCAGAGTGAAGAGCATCTGGTAGTGCGATGTGCCGATACTTCTTCCAATGCTATTGGGGACCCCATTTTCGCTATCCCGATGCATATCTGCCCAACGGTAGCCAAGTATCCAAAACTCATGGTGATAGCCGGGGGTGAAATCACCGGCACCTGGGAAGTGGCAGCAAGAAATTACAAAATCACTATTTAACCAAAACATATGTTTGTTTTTGATGCGCATCTCGACCTGGCTATGAACGCCATGGAATGGAACCGAGATCTCAGATTGCCGGTTTCTGAGATTCGTAAAAAAGAGGAAGGACTTAATGACAAACCTGGCCGTGGCCTTAACACCGTCTCTCTGGATGCCATGCGACAGGGACAAATAGGGCTATGTGCCGCTACGCAAATCGCGCGCTACGTAAAGGATGAAAATCCATTGCCTGGATGGAATTCACCGGAACAGGCCTGGGCCCAAACCCAGGGGCAATTAGCCTGGTACCGGGCTATGGAGGCCGAAGGAGAAATGATCCAAATAAATGACAAAGAAGGACTTGAAAAACATCTGTTGCTTTGGCAAAACGATACTAAAACCAGGAAGCCAATCGGATATATCCTTACACTTGAAGGTGCCGATTCGCTGATCTCCCCAGCCTGGCTTGAGAAAGCATATAATAATGGGTTACGTGCAATTGGACCTGCTCATTACGGTCCGGGTACGTATGCTCAGGGCACAAATGCCAGTGGTGGAATTGGCGATAAAGGAAGGGAATTATTAAAAGAAATAGAACGACTGAAAATAATCCTCGATGTAACTCATCTCTGCGATGATAGTTTCTGGGAGACCCTGGATAATTACAACGGCCCGCTATGGGCCAGTCATAGTAATTGTCGTGCCCTTGTTGACCATAATCGTCAATTCTCGGACGAACAGATTAAAGAGCTCCTCAACAGGGATGCGGTGATAGGTGTTGCTTTAGATGCCTGGATGATGATCCCGGGCTGGATAAAAGGGAAATCCACCCCAAAAGGCGAAGGACTTACCCTTGAGCACATGGTCAATCACATCGATCATATCTGTCAGCTTTCAGGGAATAGTCTGCATGCCGGGATCGGCACTGATCTCGATGGTGGTTTTGGTAAAGAGCAAAGCCCTTCAGATATCGACACTATATCCGACCTTCAAAAACTGGATAGTATATTGTCGGGAAGAGGGTATACCTCACAAGATATTCAAAACATTTCGTCGGAGAATTTCCTGCGCTTTCTTAGAAATACCTGGTCAAAATAAAATCCTCCAGGTCTGGAGGATTTTATTGGTTTAGATTTAATTTTTGGTATTTGGCTTAAGGCCTCACCTTACGGATTAATTGAATGATCCGTACCGATCTCAGATCTCTTGTGGCCATTGCATCGTTCATGGCTTTCATTTGAGCATCCGTTGGATTTTCAACAATACCCCCTGAGTTAAACATTTGATCATAGCTTGAATACATGTCTACAGTCATATGTGTTGCATAAGAATCACTGCCATAACCAAGCATATTTCTCAATAATCCCCAACTTGCCAGCCTTCCGTCGGATACCGATTGCTGATGCAAGGGTTGGAAGACCTCAACTTCTGCCTTTTCAAATGCCGAAGATTGTCCTGGCTCCACTTTCATAAAATTTAAACGGGCTACCATGCCGACGGGCATTTCGTACTCGGGTGTTGTGGTTGCGATCTGTTGTAGATAAACCCTATGGGTCAGATCTCTGCTTTTTGATGTGTGCATCATTTTTTTGGTGCGATCCGCTTCCGACATTTCCGGGTAGGCTCCGGTAAGGGCCTTGTTAAAATCTCCCCCATCCATCATTTTTACCGGGTCATTATATAGACTTACCGTCATATATTGACTTCCCTGGTTTTCTCCACCTGGCAATATTCTCCACAGATCCCAGCCGAGGGCGTCACCATTTTTAACCCGTTGTTCGTGGATTTTTTCCCAAAATGATTCGGTCTCTCCATAAGCAGCTTCCTGCTCGTTATCCACGTGCATAAATTCGAAAAGCAAATAAAGAGTTTCTGCCTCCTGTGCAATTGCCGTATTGCCTATCCACAAGATGGCAATGAGTAATAGTAATTTTTTCATCCTTATTGTATTATA
Source organism: Flavobacteriaceae bacterium (assembly GCA_965212205.1). Taxonomy (GTDB): domain Bacteria; phylum Bacteroidota; class Bacteroidia; order Flavobacteriales; family Flavobacteriaceae; genus JAHEJJ01. The sequence goes on along the minus strand of CBDBUX010000001.1, from coordinate 581,309 downwards.
TAGGTTAGAATAAAAAAAATACCAATTAGCTGACAAATAGACAATTGATCAAGGACGAATACGGGTCTAGAATGTCCGAAGCAACCAATTCAATTATCGGATTGTTTAATTCTGATGTCCTAACTAATGATCCTTTCTTTTCTCAAAAAACTATCCAGGCTGTCTGCAATATCAAAGCATCGACTAACTTTCTCGGTGCCACTACAATACCGAGATTCCAATGAATGGGCCTGGCAATCAAATCCTGCCAGATCTATTCTGTTAAAATGCTCATTTATGCCTTTACATTGTTCATAAAGCACATCAATGGTGGCATCTATTGAAGGTTCGATCCCGTTCTGCATCAGGTATCCCTTTAGGAAATGTTCGATGGCGACCTGGGAATTTTTACACACCATAAAGGATACAACGTCTTCTTCGGGCCGACAGAGTTCATCGTTGGCCTCCTTTAATTTCTGTACCGCGTCCTGGTACAACTCCTGAGCTTTTTGTTCCATGATTTCGGCATTAAAGGTTCATAACTTTACATCGTCCGGAAGAGCTCTAATCGCTCCCATTTGGTATCCACTTCTTCCTGGGCTTGTTTCAATAATTCTTCGCCAAGGGTCTTATTGTCTTTAACAACCCTGGTAAACCGGGTTTCCTTGTACATAAAATCGCTTAAGGGTCTGGTAGGCTGCTTGGAATCCAATTTGAATTTCTTCCCTTTTGGTTTAGAGGGATCGAATCGGAACAATGGCCAGTATCCGGTTTCAACCGCGCGTGCCTGGTGATCTGCACCTTCTTTAAGATCATAACCGTGCTCGCCACAATGTGAGTAGGCCACGATCAAGGAAGGGCCCGGATAAGCTTCCGCTTCCTCAATCGCCCTTAGCGTTTGCATATCCTTAGCTCCCATGGCCACCTGTGCCACATAAACATTCCCATAGGATATCGCCTGAAGTGCTAAGTTTTTCTTACCGGTTCTTTTACCTGATACCGAAAATTTCGCGCTTGCTCCAAGTGGTGTAGCCTTAGAGGTCTGCCCACCGGTATTGGAGTATACCTCGGTATCAAGAACCATAATATTGATATCCTCACCAGATGCCATTACATGGTCGAGACCGCCATAACCGATGTCGTATGCCCATCCATCACCCCCCAAGATCCATACCGACTTCCTCCTCAGGTAATCGGCGAGTTGAATAAGCTTTGCCGCATCGGCATTGTCTTTATATTTGCTTAAAACCGTTTTTAGTTCTTCAATCTGAGCAAATTTCTCACTTCGATCTGCCTCCGTTTCTTCAGGATTCTCCAGTAATGCTTCCACGAGCTCAGATCCAACCAGGGATTGTAATGACCTGAGCAGACTAACTGCAATTTCCTGTTTCTTGCTCAGGGCGAGTTTCATTCCAAATCCGAATTCTGCATTGTCCTCGAAAAGTGAGTTAGCCCATGCCGGGCCTCTGCCATCTTTATTGGTCTTATAAGGCGTAGTGGGCAAATTGCCTCCATAGATAGAAGAACAACCCGTAGCATTCGCGATCATTATACTGTCGCCATATAATTGTGTAAGCATTTTTATATAGGGTGTCTCACCGCATCCGGAACAGGCTCCTGAGAATTCGAAGAGCGGTTCGAGAAACTGAGAACCTTTCAGGTTAGTGATCTGTAAGGCAGTTCTGTCGTAATCCGGGAGCTGAATAAAATAGTCCCAGTTGACGTTTTCATCGGCATCAACATCCATTTTTCGTCGCATATTGATTGCCTTAAAGTCTTCTATCTCTTTGCTCTCTGCCGGGCATACCGCAACGCAAAGGTCACATCCGGTACAATCCTCAGGTGAAACCTGCAGGATATACGATTCCTCTTCCTTGTTAAAAGGTCTGCCTTTTGCCGGAACCGCTTTTAATGATTCAGGAGCTTCGGAGAGCATATCATTGGGTATCACCTTGGCCCGAATAGCAGCATGGGGGCAAATCGCAACACATTTATTGCACTGTGTACATAAGACTTCATCGTCCCAGACCGGGATGAAATTGGCAATACCTCTCTTTTCGTATTGTGTGGTCCCCATTGGGAAGGTGCCGTCAACGGGAAATGCACTAACAGGTAATTCATCCCCTAATCCACCTAAGATCTTTTGAAGCACTTCGCTTACAAAGCCGTCCCGCGCGTTGGTCATCACGGGTTGCAATGGGATATTGCTGGTAACCGTTTCCGGATATTCAACCTCATAAAGATTTTCCAGTGCCTTGTCTACGGCGTTAAAGTTCATCTGAACGATCTTATCGCCTTTGTGAGAATACGACTTAACGATGGCATCTTTAATCTTTTGAATGGCCTCTTCTCTCGGTAAGACTCCTGAAATTGCGAAGAAACAGGTCTGAAGTACGGTATTGGTACGCTTACCTAAATTGGCATCATGGGCTACTTTGGTGGCATCAACCACATAAAACTTAGCCTTTTTTTCAATAATATCTTCTTGTAGTTGCCGGGGTATCTTATTCCATACCTCGTCCTTATCATAAGGCGCATTTAACAGGAAGGTTCCTCCAGATTTCAAATTGCTGATCACATCGTATTTCTCGATGAAATTGAACTGATGACAGGCAATAAAATCAGCACTATCTATGAGGTACGACGAGTAGATCGGATCAGGGCCGAAACGCAGGTGTGATATGGTCTGTGCTCCTGCTTTTTTAGAATCGTATACAAAATAACCCTGCACGTAGTTATCTGTGGTTTCGCCGATAATCTTGATAGAGTTTTTATTTGCCCCCACCGTCCCGTCGGATCCTAATCCGTAGAACATGCAGTTGATCGTATGGGTATTAACACTAAAGTCCGGATCGAGAGAAAGACTCGTATGGGTAACATCATCTTTTATCCCGACGGTAAAATGGTTTTTGGGTTCAGTTTTATTCAATTCGTCGAATACTCCTTTAACCATTTGCGGTGTAAATTCTTTGGAAGAAAGCCCATATCGACCTCCAACTACCGGGATAGAACGTTTACTTTCGGCAAGTGCTGCCACCACATCGAGATAGAGTGGTTCTCCGGTACTGCCCGGTTCTTTTGTGCGGTCGAGAACAGCTATTTTCTTTACAGTGTCGGGTAAGCTATCTATAAAGTGTTTTACAGAAAACGGACGATAAAGTCTGACGAATAATACTCCTACTTTCTCGTCATTGTCGAGCATAGCCTCAACAGCTTCGCGTACTGCACCCTGACCGGAACCCATGATGACGATTACGCGTTCTGCCTGGGGATGGCCGAGATAGTAAAAAAGACTATACCGTCGTCCGGTATGTTTATAAAAATCTGCCATGACGTCTTCCACGATCTGCGGTACCTCATCGTAATAGGTATTGGCCGCTTCACGGGCCTGGAAAAATACGTCTGGGTTTTGTGATGTCCCTCTTACCACAGGCTGATCCGGATCCAGTGATCGGTTCTTATGCTCCATGATCTCTTTCTCGGGCATCATGGCTTCGATCACCTCATCGGGAATAGTATCGATCTTAGAGATCTCATGCGAGGTTCTAAAACCATCAAATACATTAAGGAAGGGAACCCTAGATTTCAGGGCGGCTACCTGGGAGATTAAGGCAAAGTCCATAGCCTCCTGCACCGAGCCACCGAATAACATGGAAAAACCAGTCTGCCTTGTCGCCATTACGTCGGAGTGGTCTCCGAAAATAGATAATGCATGAGTAGCCACTGTGCGCGCTGCAACATGAATAACGCCTGGGAGCAATTCCCCAGCCATCTTGTACATATTAGGTACCATCAGTAACAAGCCCTGAGAGGCTGTAAACGTAGTGGTGAGTGCCCCGGCCTGAAGCGAGCCGTGGACAGCACCAGCAGCGCCTCCCTCACTTTGCATTTCAACAATCCGAGGAACATTGCCCCAGATGTTCTTTTCGCCATCGGAGCTGAATACATCTACATGTTCCCCCATTGGAGAAGCGGGGGTAATTGGGTAGATAGCACATACTTCATTTGTTTTGTGAGCGATACGCGCGACGGCTTCATTCGCATCGCAGATGAGTTTTGGAAAGTCCCTTTTCATGATTCTTTAATTACGAGGAGTTCTTGTAAATACTGCTGATCAGTGTCTATCGGCCTGAGGTATAACTATACCTGAGAACGTGCATAAAAGTAATGGGCTCAGGCCGCTCAGAATATGATATTTGTCAGTTGTGAGCAGCAGATAAAGCCAGACGCTATGGTGGAAGTACGTCAGGGGTGGGAGGGTTTAGAAAAATAGAATCGCCCTGTACATAGTGCACAGGGCGACTCCGTGGGATAAAATCCTGTATCCGGCAGGTTTATTATTCAACTTCAGAAAAATATACGCCGAAGTTTTATTCGCCGTGCATCCATTCCTTTTTAGCCAGAAGTACATCCTCTGATTCAACATGATCCTCATCGGGAACGCAGCAATCTACAGGGCATACGGCCGCACACTGTGGTTCTTCATGGAAGCCTTTACATTCGGTACATTTATCTGGTACTATATAGTAGAATTCGTCGGAAATAGGCTCATTTTCTTCATCGGCATCCACGTCCCGGCCATCAGGAGTAGTTGTTGTACCACTTAGGGCAGTCTCATCGGAATACGCCCATTCCTGATCTGGTTCATAGATGGCATTGTTTGGGCATTCTGAAATGCATGCGTCACAATTGATACATTCGTCTGTGATAATAATAGCCATAATTATATTTTAAATAGAGGGTGAAATTATAATTCTAATTAACTGCGATCAATGATAAATGTCATAAATCGGTGACAAAGGGGCAATTATATTTGACTCCTTTAATCGGGTCTGCTTTATTTTTGATAAATTTAAATAAAAATCATTAAACCCCATAGCCTATGATTACAGCTAAAGAAAGCCCTCAACAGGAAGTATTGGAGGCAGTAGTTGTACGATTTGTCGGTGATTCCGGAGACGGCATGCAACTTACGGGTACACAATTTTCAGATACTTCGGCCATGTTCGGTAATGACGTGGCCACCTTTCCAAATTATCCAGCCGAGATCAGAGCCCCTCAGGGTAGTCTTTATGGGGTCTCCGGATTTCAGGTGCATATTGGGAGTGTGGAGATCAGTACGCCCGGCGATAACGTGGATTTGCTTGTCGCCATGAATCCGGCGGGTCTTAAAACCAATCTGCATGCGGTAAAACCCGGCCATACTATTATTGTAGACATCGATGCATTTTCAAGAAAAAATTTAGAAAAGGCCCAATACGAAGCCAATCCATTGGAAGATGGAAGTCTCGAGAATTTCCAGGTGATCGAGGTAAAAATGACATCGCTGACCAAGGAAGCCCTAAAAGATGTACAGGGATTAGACAATAAAAGTATCGTTCGGAGTAAGAATATGTTTGCTTTGGGTATGGTCTACTGGATGTATGATCGATCCACGGAATATACCATCGAGTTCTTCAACAAAAAATTCAAGTTAAAACCAGCGATTATAGAGGCAAATACCAAGGTATTGAATGCCGGATATTATTTTGCCGAAACCCTGGAGCTAATCCCAAATTCTTATACTGTTGCCCCGGCTAAAATGGCTGCCGGCACCTACCGGATTATTATGGGAAACACAGCAGTGGCATGGGGTTTCCTTGCTGCTGCAGAAAAATCCGGTTTGGAGTTGTTTTTAGGTTCCTATCCTATAACCCCTGCTTCGGATATCCTGCACGAGCTGGCCAAACACAAACATTTTGGCGTTAAGGCACTGCAGGCCGAAGATGAAATTGCCGGAATAAGTGCTGCCATCGGAGCGGCATTTGCCGGAGATCTGGCCATAACCACTACTTCAGGACCCGGTCTGGCACTCAAAGGTGAAGCGCTCGGGTTGGCAATGATGCTCGAACTTCCATTGGTCGTCGTAAATGTCCAAAGAGGCGGACCCTCTACCGGCCTTCCCACAAAAACAGAACAATCCGATCTATTACAAGCACTTTATGGGAGGAATGGCGAAAGCCCGATCATCGTAATCGCGGCGAGCACCCCTTCCAATTGTTTCAACTTCGCATATGAAGCCTCTAAACTGGCTTTAGAACATATGACACCAGTATTACTTCTTTCCGACGGTTATATCGCCAATGGTTCTGCACCCTGGAAGATTCAGTCTACCGCAGAAATGCCAGATATTGTGCCCCGCAAGCTGGAGAATGCTCCAGACAGTTGGCATCCCTACGACAGGGATGAGGCAACATTGGCAAGAGACTGGGCGGTACCAGGAACTGCTGGTCTTGAGCATAGGGTCGGAGGCCTTGAAAAAGACAGGATAAGCGGTAATGTATCTTATGTTCCCGAGAACCATCAGTATATGACCGACATAAGAGCTGAAAAAGTGGCCCGGGTTCAAAAGTACATTCCGGAAATCAAACCGGAATTCTGTTCCGAAGGTAAACTTCTGGTTGTTGGGTGGGGTGGTACTTATGGATCTCTCTATTCGGCAGTGAAACAAATGAATTCTGAAGGGCATAAGAATATTGGCCTGGCACATTTTAACTATATCAATCCTCTCCCATCAAATACAAATGAGGTATTCGACAAATTTGAAAATATCCTGGTTTGTGAACTTAATTCCGGGCAATTTGTTACGGTTTTAAAATCGAGACTCGCAGGGTATCGATACGCACAATTCAACAAGGTTCAGGGATTACCATTTGGGAATAGTGAATTAGTTGAACAATTCAAACAATTTCTCTAAGGCATGGAAACAACAGCGAAACAGTATACATTCAAAGATTTTTCAAGCGATCAGGAAGTTCGCTGGTGCCCCGGTTGTGATGACTATGTTATCTTGAGGGCTATGCAGAAAGCATTACCCGAAATGGGTGTTAAAAAGGAAGAAGTGGTCTTTATTTCCGGGATCGGTTGTTCTTCGAGATTTCCATATTATATGGACACCTACGGAATGCATAGCATCCATGGACGAGCTCCGGCTATCGCCTCAGGTGTAAAACTGGCCAACCCCGATCTGCAGGTCTGGATAATCACCGGAGACGGCGACGCAATGGCTATCGGAGGAAATCACTTTATACATGTGTTGCGCAGAAACCTGGATCTCAACATTGTACTGTTCAACAATGAGATCTACGGGCTCACCAAAGGACAATTCTCCCCTACTTCAACCGTTGGGCAACGTACTAAATCCTCACCCTATGGCAATACTCAACCTCCCTTTTTACCTGGAGAACTGGCTATTGGAGCTCAAGCAAGGTTCTTTGCCAGAGTGGGGGGTAATACACCAAAGGAGATGACACAAGTTTTTGTAGATGCCGCAAAATTTAAGGGTACCTCCCTGATAGAGGTTTTGCAGAATTGCCCGATTTTTAACGACGGCGCATTCGCAAAATACACCGATAAAAACGTAAGAGAGGATAAACAGTTGTTTGTAGAGCACGGTAAACCGATGATCTTCGGCAAAGAGCGCGATAAAGGCCTTGTTTTAAATGGCTTAAAGCTAGAGGTGGTAACCATTGGAGAGAATGGTATTACCCAGGAAGACCTGCTCGTGCATGATGCGGAAAGTAGAGATCCCACACTGCATCAAATGCTCGTAAGATCGGATTATCCGCTTGTGACCGGAATCATTAGGAGTTGTCCGGACGTCACATTCGAAGAAAGAGTGCAGGAGGTTACAGCACAGGTAAAAGCCGATTCCAGTTTTGCTAAAACGGACGACTTGTTCTTTTCCGGCGAGACCTACGATGTTAATTAATTAACCAAAGCACTAATGGGTTCAGAAGCCATAATTGTATTCTTAATTGCTGGTATCGTACTTGTCGCCGGAGCAAATTTTTTATCCAACCTGGTTTCCCATAAATCAGACAATCCGCAAAAAAGGGAACCTTACGAGAGTGGTATGACGACCATAGGCCCCACATGGGTCCAATTTAAGGTGGGATATTATCTTTTTGCTATCCTTTTCCTGATTTTCGACGTGGAAGTTGCCTTCCTTGTGCCCTGGGCAGTGGTCTATGAGGGTATAGGATTTGTAGCTTTTATTGAGGTATTGATATTCCTCATTATTTTGGGACTGGGCTTACTTTATGCATGGAAAAAAGGAGCATTACAATGGGAGTAGAAGAACAGAACAAAATACCTGAAGACTTTCCTGGCAAGGTTATCCCCGCGGGTAACGGTGCTAATATCGTGGTCACCAATCTCGATAAAATCATCAATTGGGGTAGGGCAAATTCGCTTTGGTCGCTTTATTTCGGAACCAGTTGTTGTGCCATTGAGATGATGCAGACAGGTGCCTCACGACACGACTATTCCAGATTTGGGTTCGAAGTAGCCAGACCTTCACCGCGTCAGGCAGATTTGATCATTATTGCCGGAACCATCGTCAATAAAATGGCTCCGGTTTTAAGAAGACTTTACGATCAGATGGCAGAGCCTCGCTATGTAATTGCCATGGGCGCATGTGCCATATCAGGCGGCCCTTTCTTTTACAATACCTATTCGGTAGTTAAAGGAGCAGATCATGTGATTCCTGTTGATGTCTATGTTCCCGGCTGTCCTCCACGACCTGAGGCTTTGCTCGAAGGAATGCTTATGCTCCAGGATAAAATTCGACAGGAAAATAGAAAAAATAAGCAGAATCCAATCGAAGGATTCGATGAAGGTATATACGAAAAATGATGAAGAACGATGCATTGCAGGAATTGATCAGTAGCTGGTTTCCGGGTCTTGAATTCTGGGAAGAAGGTTCCGAATTTCTAAATATCGAGACCCCCCCGGATCAATTATTCGAATTGATGAGTCGATTAAAAGAAGATGAACAAAGCCAGTTCGATTACCTCTATTGTTTATCCGGAGTAGATTGGGGCGAAGCCCTGGGGGTGATCTATCATCTCGAATCTACAGAATTTCGCCACAGGATTGTGGTGAGGGTTCAAACCGAGGATAGGGTTCAACCCAGATTAGATTCGGTAAGTTCTATCTGGTATACCGCAGAATTTCACGAAAGGGAAGCGTTCGACTTTTTCGGTATCACCTTCAATAATCATCCGAATTTGAAACGATTATTCCTCACTGAAGAGTGGGAAGGATATCCGCTGAGAAAGGATTATGTGGATGAAATAAATATGATCATCAAATAGACTACATGGAAAGCACGACGGTCAAAAGCAATTTTAAGTCAGAAGAATATTTCATCAACATGGGACCACAGCATCCGGCTACCCATGGGGTACTTCGGCTATTGCTCACGATCGATGGAGAGATCATTAAGCGGGTTGAGCCGGATTTGGGATATATTCACAGGTCGATCGAAAAGATGTGCGAAAGGGATAGCTATCAGCAAATTGTTCATCTTACAGACCGAATGGACTACCTGTCGGCCAACATCAATAACGAAGCTGTCTGTCTGTGTGTCGAAAAGGCACTGGAAATGGAGGTGCCCGAACGCGTTAAGGTAATACGCACCATTATAGGGGAACTAACCCGTATTTCCTCGCACTGCCTCTGGTGGGGTGTCATGGGAATGGATGTAGGTGCTCTTACCACATTTTTCTATGGCTTCCGGGACAGGGAGATGCTTAACGATATTTTTGAAGAGACCTGTGGCGCCAGGTTAACTATGAACTACAACGTGCCTGGTGGACTGATGTTCGATATACATCCCAACTTTGTTCCGCGAGTCAAAAAATTTATCGCCCATTTCAAGACTAAAATACCCGAGTACGACAGACTGCTTACTGAAAATGTAATATTTCAGAAACGCACCAAGGGAGTTGGTGTTCTCAGCAGGGAAGATGCCATATCTTTTGGAGCTTCCGGGCCGGTAGCCCGGGGTTCAGGCTATTCATGCGACGTAAGAAAATACCATCCTTACAGTGCCCTCAATCAGGTCGATTTTAAAGAGCCCTTGCGTACAGAGGGCGATACATTTGCGCGTTATTCGGTGCGTATAGAGGAGATGTGGGAGTCATTATCGATCGTTGAACAGCTTATCGACAATATTCCGGAAGGCGAATTCAGAATCCCAACTAAAGCGGTAATAAAACTTCCTAAAGGGGAATATTATCAAAAAGTTGAGACGGCCAGAGGTGAACTGGGAGTCTATATTATTAGCACAGGAACTAAAAGCCCTTACAGGCTCAAATTCAGATCCCCGGGCTTCTCTAACCTTTCCTTACTGAATCATATTGCAGTAGGAGGAAAAATTGGTGATCTGGTTGCCACTATGGCAACGCTTGATCTGGTTATCCCGGATATCGACAGGTAATGGAAAATAGATAATGAGGTATAGATGATGAGTGAGGGAAGTCGGAAGTTGGAGGTAAGAAATTAAAAATAAGTGATAATTAACCCGAATATGAGTACAGCCTTGAGCATTACCAGTAATATTCACGACTGGTTATATGATGTGATGCCACAATGGGCTGCATCACTTACTGAAATGGTCCTGATCGCCCTGGTTTACCTCGGTATTTTTTCTGTGGCAGGTCTGTTTCTGGTGCTTCTTGAAAGAAGGATAGCGGCTTGGTTTCAACAGCGTTTGGGTCCTAACAGGGTAGGTTTTCAGGGACTGCTTCAAACCATGGCCGATGCGCTTAAACTGCTTTCTAAAGAACTGACAGGAACCAGCAGAGCGGATACTTTCCTTTATAATCTGGCTCCTTATTTTGTGATCATATCCTCGCTGATGGCGCTCAGTGTCTTTCCGTTTACGAAAGAATTTCAGGCCTTCGACATCAACATCGGTTTGTTCTTTCTGATTGCTGTTTCTTCTGTAGGCGTGATAGGGATCCTGTTGGGTGGCTGGGGCAGCAACAATAAATATGCGCTTATAGGGGCGATGCGAAGCGGGGTACAAACCATCAGTTATGAACTCTCGGTAGGACTTTCGCTACTTACTATGGTATTACTCACCGGGACCTTACAGTTGTCTGGGATAGTAGAAGTGCAGAAAAGTGGTTGGCTCATCGTTCAGGGACATATTCCTGCATTGATAGCCTTTATGATCTTTATGATCTCGGGTACGGCAGAAACCAACCGTGCGCCATTCGATATGGTGGAAGCTGAATCGGAGTTGGGAGCGGGTTTCCATACCGAATATTCCGGAATGAAATTCGCCTATTTCTTCCTGGCCGAATTTATCAATATGTTCATTATTTGTGCAATCGCAACAACGGTTTTCTTCGGGGCCTGGCTTTCACCCTTTGGCATTACTGAGAGCATACCATGGCTGGGTGTATTCTGGTTCATGCTTAAAACCCTGATTCTGATTTTCCTGATGATGTGGTTCAGATGGACCTTCCCGCGTTTGCGGATCGATCAGCTGTTAACGCTCGAATGGAAATACCTGCTGCCGATGAACCTGATGAACATTGTAATTATGGCGGTGATGGTGTGGCTTAATTTAACTATAAAATTCTAGGCCGATGAGTTATTTTTCGGAAATATACAATGGCATTATAACCCTGTTGAAAGGGATGAGCGTAACAGGAAAGTACTTTCTGAACGCGCGCAAAGGTGCCATAACCCAACAGTATCCCGACAACAGGGAAAGTCTGAAAATGTTTGAGCGTTTCCGGGGAGAAGTAATCATGCCCCACGACCAGAACAACGAACATACTTGTACCGGCTGCCAAAAGTGCGAAATAGCATGCCCCAATGGGTCGATAGAGATTATTTGGGACAGGGGAATAGACGAGTACAGCGGAAAGAAAAAAAAGAAAATAGACAAGTTTGTTTACCATCTGAGCCTTTGTACCATGTGTGGTCTATGTATCGATGTTTGTCCCACAGATGCGATCAAATGGGGTCAAAACTTTGAAAATTCGGTCTACGACAGAACCCAACTCACCCGTGTTTTAAACAGGCCTGGATCTAAACTAAAAGCCGGGGTTGAAGACTAGCCTATGGAAAGAACTATTTTTTACGTCTTAGCATTCGTAATCATCGCTTTTGCCGTAGCCTCGGTCAGTAGCCGAAAAATGCTTCGTTCGGTAATTTATTTAGCCTTTGTACTAATTAGTATAGCGGGTATCTTTTTCCTTATCGATTACAATCTGCTCGCCGCTATTCAACTAACCGTTTATGCCGGTGGGATCATCGTGCTGATCATTTTTTCTGTCTTGCTTGTTCATCATATTGAAATGAGGCTAGAAATGGCCTCCATTGCCAAAAGAATCACTACTGCTGTGCTTTGTCTTGTAGGTATGGGTGTGTTTATCTATACCATCCATAGTTTTGAATTCAAGATGGTGGAAAACAATCAAAGCATTACCACCGAGGCCATCGGTGAACGATTATTGAGTTACGGGGATGGCGGTTTTATCTTGCCTTTCGAGGTGATCAGTATCCTGCTGCTCGCTGCGATGATCGGGGCGATCGTAATAGCTAAAGGAACCAAACTTATGGATAATAATAACAAACCAACATGATACAAGATGTAAGCCTTTATGAAATACTGACCGTTACATCTATCTTATTTTTTATAGGGGTCTATGGATTCATCACAAGAAAAAACCTGATCTCTATCCTGATCTCCATCGAGTTGCTATTGAATGCCTCAGTGGTAAATTTTGTGGTGATCAATAAGTACCTGTATCCTGATGTGCTCCAGGGCGCGGTGTTCTCCATATTTATCATTGCGGTGGCAGCAGCAGAAACGGCTCTTGCCGTAGCTATTGTCATCAATTTATACCGACAGATAAGTTCTGTAGAAGTAAAAGATGTGGAAATCATGAAATACTGAATGTAAAGACCTATGAATTACACCGAGATTCTCATCATTCCCTTTGTTCCCCTGGCGGTTTTCCTCGTCCTGGGTATCTTTTACAATCGCATCAAACCAGCCGTTTCCGGAGTTATCGGTGTCCTTGGCCTCTTGATCTCGACCCTATTCTCCATCAAAGCGGCCTACGAATACTTCTTCTTGTACGGCAAAGACGGAGCGGTTTATCAAACCTTGGTCCACAAAACCGTCTGGATGAATTTTACCGAGACCCTCAGGATCGATATGGGCGTACTTCTCGATCCCATCTCGATCATGATGTTACTGGTGGTATCCATTGTATCTCTGATGGTGCACCTTTATAGCCGGGGTTATATGAAAGGAGATCCTGGTTATACTAAATTCTTTGCTTTTCTTTCCTTGTTTACCTTCTCCATGTATGGTCTGGTTCTGGCCACAAATTTATTTCAGATCTATATCTTCTGGGAACTGGTGGGCGTCTCATCCTACTTGCTGATAGGTTTTTATTATACCAAACCTACGGCGGTTGCGGCTGCGAAAAAAGCATTTATAGTTACACGTTTTGCCGATCTTGGATTCCTGATCGGTATTCTCATCGTTGGCTTTTATACAGGCACCTACGATTTCGAGTTGCTGAACAATCCGGAGGGTAGTCCTATTCTTAGCTGGGCAGCGTCTTCCTTTTTCGGTTTATCTGTTCTCAGTTGGGGTCTCCTGCTTATATTTATTGGTGGTGCTGGTAAATCGGCCATGTTTCCGCTTCATATCTGGTTGCCCGATGCCATGGAAGGTCCTACACCTGTTTCGGCATTGATACATGCCGCCACCATGGTTGTGGCCGGTGTTTATCTGGTGGCTCGCCTCTTCCCGATGTATTATTTTGTTGAAGAAGGAATCATTTTGCAGGTGGTAGCTTTTGTAGGTGCATTTTCAGCACTTTTTGCCGCCATTATTGCAATTACCCAGAACGATATCAAGCGTGTCCTGGCGTATTCCACCATGTCGCAACTCGCCTATATGATGCTTGCCCTTGGTGTTTCCGGTTATGAGGGAGAAGCCGGACTGGGTTATATGGCATCGATGTTTCATCTATTTACCCATGCTATGTTCAAGGCCTTGTTATTCCTCTGCGCCGGATCGGTCATCCACGCGGTACACAGCAATTACTTAAAGGATATGGGCGGACTAAGAAAGTATATGCCTATCACGCATATAACCTTTCTCATAGCTGCCCTGGCCATTGCAGGAATCCCTCCTCTGGCCGGCTTCTGGAGTAAGGACGAAATACTGGTCGCTGTTTATGAAAAAGATACCCTGCTTTATATCGTCGCCTTGCTTGTTGCCGGGTTGACCGCCTTTTACATGTTCCGGATCTACTTCGGTATATTTTGGCAAAAAGACCCCGAATACGCATCTACACCTCATGAATCGCCTGCCTCTATGACCATACCCCTGATCATTCTGGCCATTTTCAGCGCTTTGGCCGGCTTTATCCCCTTCGGACAATTCATCAGTGCAGATCATATGGTCCTCGAGCCTCATATCAATGTACCTCTGGCCATAGCGGCGGTAACCACAGGAATCGCAGGTATCGGGCTGGCCTGGCTTTTTTACCGGAAAGAATCCGATCTGCCACAGAAAATGGCCGATTCTTTAGGGAAACTATATACCTGGTCCTACCATAAATTCTATATCGACGAGATCTATCTTTTTGTCACCAAAAAAATACTCTTCAAAAGAGTTGCAGAACCTGCGGCTAAATTCGATCGTCAGGTGGTCGATGGTACGATGGTGGGAATCGGAAATAGTACCGTAAGGACATCTGAAAAAATAAAAGGAATGCAATCGGGTAAAGTACAGGACTATGCAATGGCCTTTGTGGCCGGTGTATTAGTGATCGTAATCTTCTTTGTTTACTACCTGACCGAATAAACCAACCCTATGGATATATTATCACTCTTTTTGATCGTTCCTGCCATTACCATTATGCTGTTGGTCTTCACCAGAGATCTGGGCCAGGCAAGGCTCGTTGCCCTCATGGGTAGCATTGTGCAGTTCGCTATGAGTATAAATCTGATATTTGCCTATCTAAAGGAGAGGGCGATAGACGATTCAATTATGTTATTTACCAGAGACCTGGTCTGGTTCGAACCCTTCAATATTCATTACAGCCTTGGCGCCGATGGGATCACGGTGACCATGATCGTATTAACCAGTATCGTTGTGATGGCCGGGGTGTTTATTTCCTGGAAGATCAACGACCTTCCAAAGGAATTCTTTATATCACTCATCGTCCTGGCTACCGGTGTTTATGGTTTCTTTATCAGCCTTGATCTCTTTGCGATGTTCGTATTCTTCGAGCTCGCGGTCATCCCCATGTACCTTCTTATAGGAATCTGGGGATCAGGCAAAAGAGAGTTCTCTGCGATGAAACTAACCCTGATGCTTATGGCAGCGTCTGCCGTACTATTGGTGGGCATCCTGGGGATCTACTTCAATTCCGATACAACCGGAAACGGATTTACTTTTAATATTCTTGAGTTGGCAGCCGCGAATATCCCTGCCGAAGCGCAAAAAATATTTTTCCCGCTTACCTTTATTGGATTCGCGGTAATCGGCGCCCTGTTTCCCTTTCATACCTGGTCGCCAGACGGACATGCTTCTGCACCTACAGCAGTCTCTATGCTTCATGCCGGAGTTCTTATGAAATTGGGAGGTTATGGAGTATTCAGAGTAGCGCTCTATGTGCTGCCCGAAGGTGCCATTGAATGGTCTTGGATTTTCATCATCCTTTCCGCGATTGGAGTAATCTACGGTGCATTTGCCGCGGTAAGGCAAACCGATCTGAAATATATAAACGCTTACTCTTCTGTGAGTCATTTGGGACTGGTCTTATTCGCCCTTTTGATGTTCAATAAAACGGCCTGGAACGGGGCCATCATCCAGTCGCTTTCCCACGGTTTTATGACAGCCCTGTTCTTTGCATTGATCGGGATGATTTATGAAAGAACACATACACGCGATGTACGAAAAATGGGCGGGTTGCTCAAGGTCATTCCTATGATCTCTGCAACCTACGTTATTGCAGGTCTGGCCTCATTAGGGCTCCCCGGATTTAGTGGATTTGTAGCCGAGATGAACATTTTTGTCGGTGCCTTTGAGCACGAGAATATCTACTACAGAGTTGCAACCGTAATTTCGGTTTCGGCCATAGTGGTGACCGCGGTATATATACTCCGTGTTGTTGGACTGATGCTTATGGGGCCCGTTAAGGAAGAAGCCTATTTGAAAATTCCCGGAGTAAGTTGGTACGAACGAATCGGTATTTTGTTGTTGTTATTACCTATCATCGGGATTGGAGTTGCCCCATTGTGGTTGAGCGATTTAATCTATAAGAGCTTACATCCCTTTATCCAGGGAGTAATGTGATAAAAAATATAATTGATAAACTATGACCTGGAGTAATTTTTTGATCTTGAGACATGAGGTTGTATTGTTATTGATCATACTGGCGATCCTCGTAGCGGAAATTGCACTGCCATCGAAGAAAAAGGCGAGTATTATTGATTTGGGAATATTCCTTTTCGGGATCCATACCATCGTTGGTTTCTTACCTCTGGAGGAAAATCAACTCTTTGGTGGTATGTTCCAAACACATGGCCTGATCCATTTGGTCAAAAACATATTAAATATCGGCGTCCTGATTTTGCTGTTACAATCGGCCGACTGGATAAAATCAAGGTTAATAGCCGAGCAGAAAGCTTCAGAATTCTTCATACTCCTTTTCGCTTCGCTCATCGGCATGTATTTTATGATCTCTTCCGGGGATTTCCTAATGTTCTACCTCGGTCTGGAGCTCTCCACTCTTCCTGTAGCCGCACTTGCAGCCTACGAAGTCACAAAAAGAACTTCCAGTGAGGCAGGTATAAAACTCATCCTCTCCTCCGCACTGGCATCGGGCATTTCGCTTTTTGGAATCTCCATGATTTATGCGAGTTCTGGTTCCATCTATTTTGCCGAATTGGTCGATTTATTGCATAGTAATCATCTTCTATTGATGGGGATTATACTTTTCTTTTCCGGACTGGCTTTTAAGATATCTTTGGTTCCTTTTCATTTTTGGACGGCCGATGTTTATGAAGGCGCTCCCATCAGTATCGCCTCATATCTCTCCGTCATATCTAAAGGATCAGCGGTTTTTATTCTTACCATATTGCTGTTTACTGTTATGAAATCGCTTATTGGAGTCTGGGAAAATGTGGTTTATGTCTTGGCAGTGGTAACCATGTTCATAGGGAACCTCTTTGCATTGCGGCAACAAAATATGAAGCGATTTCTGGCTTTCTCCTCAATTGCACAAGCCGGCTTTATTCTCCTGGGAATTATCTCGGGTACAAGCATGGGATTGGCAACGGTGGTTTATTTTATTCTCATCTATATTTTCTCCAATTTGGCTGCCTTTGGCGTGGTCCAGGCTATCTCTGGTGAGACTGGGAAAGAGAATATGGCTGATTACGAAGGGCTGTACAGAACCAATCCTAATTTGAGCCTGGTTATGATGCTGGCTTTATTCTCACTAGCGGGAATTCCTCCTGTGGCTGGTTTTTTTGGCAAGTTTTTCCTCTTCACCGCAGCCGCGAGCAAAGGCTTCTACTGGCTGGTTTTTCTGGCCGTGGTAAACGTTACGATCTCATTATATTATTATCTTCTTGTGATCAGGGCAATGTTTCTTAGGAAAAGTGAAAACCCGATACCATTTTTCCAAAGCAAGCTCTATATGAGGCTGGGACTGGTTATCACAGTAGCTGGTATTGCCGTTCTTGGGATCTACAGCCCGGTCTTCGATTATATTTACGAACTGAGTATGAATCTTATGAATTGATAATATGGGATTAGCAGGAAAACATCTTTTCGGGAGCTTAGACGACACTCGGGTCACCTTTGTCGAAAAAAAAGTGGTTGAGGACAGGGCAGAATTCCTTAAGCGACTTTTGGAACACAATGGGTTTGAGGTGCTAATACAGGAAGATAAAAGGGTTTCAGAGGAAGATCCTCAACTGTATACGGTGGCCGTTACCGATATGGTCTTCAATCCTACAATATGGGTATACCAACGGCGCCTAAAATCTTTTGACGGACGCAAAGTAACTCCGGATTACTGGCACCAACGTTCGGAAGAAACCGCTCCTCAGTATTGGAAGACCAGGCTTAAAAACACTTAATTGAGGCAAAGAATGCCTGTATATTTGATAGATCTGGCGTATTTTGCCGATGCTTTCATCGAATTTAACAGCATTTTAATTAGCTGTGGCAAGGTATTTGCTACTTTTATTGTCCATTAAGACCGCTATGAAACGGATTATCTTACTCGGTTTACTGTCTATTATTACTGTTGGAGTTCGGGCTCAAACAGACCTTCCGCAATCGCAACAACTAAATATTGAGGCCAGTAATAAGCTCGATATAAAGAATAATCCCGAAAGCAATACCAGCCTGAAAATTCCTTCGGTTTACAAGAAAGAACTCGATAGCGATTTCAAGGAAACTGAGCGGGTGGTTAAAATGCTACCTGATGGGGAGCTAAAGCAGGCAGGCCACGATTTAAAACTGGATACCAAAGTCGGTGAGCGATCGAAAGCGAATTCCAATAAGCATTTCGGGGACATGTACCTTGGAGACGTGAAGACGAAATCGAAGTTTATCGGTGTTGTTTGCCGGGACCATGAATATGTGGATGGTGACCGCGTAAAAGTCTCTGCCAACGGCTTTGTGGTAGACGCAAATATATTACTTACCGGCAGCTTCAAGGGGATTAATCTTAATCTCGACAAAGGCTTTAACAGACTCGATTTTGAAGCCCTCAATCAAGGATCTTCAGGGCCCAATACTGCCCAGGTAGACGTTTATGACGATAAGGGAAAGTTGATCTATTCCAACAAATGGTTGCTGTCTACCGGTTCTAAGGCTTCTCTGATAGTGGTACAAGAATAGTTCCAGTTAATCTCTAACATGGCCGGGCTGATACCGGCTTTTTGCATTTTTTAATACCTCTTCCTTATAGTAGAATACTTTTTTGAATTCCCCATTCGCATACCATTCCGACTGGTCATCAAAATGAGAAGATTCCGGGTCACCGCTTTGTCCGCCCGCCAGTATTGATAAAGCCTTCAATTCAGGTCCAAACTCCACAACAGCGACAAAGCTGTTGCCACGTGTGCCATAAATCTTTTTGGTGTTGTTATGATAACGTGCACCATAGGCCGCCAGGGCGCCCCACCTTCCCGAAGCATATCCGATAGGAATGCTGGGTAAATCGTCATTAAAGGATTGAATTATATCACCGTTGATCCTTTGATACCGGTTGATCTCTCCCCAGGGAATATTCCAGTTGCCAAAGTCGGTCTTTAGCTGAGTTAGGGCCTCCATAAATATTGCCAATCTTTCTTCCTCCGGGGATTGGTTTCCAAAAAAGGTCAACAGCTCCATTTGACTCATGGGTTTCGGTCTTGAACCTTTTTGCAAATAATGTGTTCCATAGAATTGTGCCAAGCTCATCCCAACAGATTCTTCCGAGGTCTTAAAGTCCCATTGGCGCAATGCCCTGATAGGCTCAAGAAGCTCCTTTGGTGGAGCGGCGGCTTGGTCATAGGCATTGATAAGACCGGGGATCAAGGCTCTAAACGCCGGCAGGTAGGGGTCATAAGCGAGTTTTACCAGGCTATCTAAAGTAAATTCTTTTATGTCGTTTAGTAAGCCAATGGCATGTACGCCCCTGAAATTTTCCTGATCTCTTGACATATATCGGGGATAGTTTTCCCTTTTTGGGCTATATTCGGCTGCCGCAGTAAAAGGGGTCGAATTACAGTTTTGGATCCAGCCATTCGGAGGATTTAAGACAAGAATATTCTCATCTACCCGATGTAGCCCTTTCCAATCCGTATTCGGATCACGCCCATCAACAGGTTTTGTAAAAATCGTAGAGCGTATCGCGTACCGGAATAAAATTCCCATGAAAATAGGCGATATTCCCCTCTGCGTCGGCATAAACCGTGTTGTTTGAGGAGTTGGTCCTGATATCCATCATTTCCCCTAAACCCCTGGTAACCGTTTTGTTTTGTGCGCAGGTAAGACTGGCTCAACGCCTTCGAGGGTTCCCACATCATTGCAGTGGCCACCAGCTTTGTCTCCAATTTTATGTGTTATTGGTCCATGATGTGTGCGGAAGACCGGAAAGGTCTTTTCCCTAATGCTATTGCCATCTTTATATGCCAGAACTACCTCCCCGGTTCCAACCTTCCTCCACTCTTCACCATACTGGTAATAAAGGAGATCATCTCTCTCCTCAAATGGTTTCTATGTATTTCGTCGAGCACGTCTGTATATGACGAAGTATGCATCCAGCCGGTTTTTTCATTAAACCCCTGATAGATAAAAAACTGGCCCCAGGTAACCGCCCCATAGGCATTAAGCCCTTCCTCGCTCACCACATGTACTTCTCCCCTGAAATAAAATGACGTATGTGGATTGATTAGCAACATCGCGTTGCCAGAAGCCGTGAGCTTTCCTCCAAGGGCAATCCCATTTGATCCCTGCGGTTCAGCTTCGGTTTTAGGCATTTCTGCATGGGCAGAAACCCCATTTCGGATATCTTCCTGGTAAAAGCGATCTGATATTGTCTGTACTGATCCTTTCGATATCTCCTCCTATAGACCCTTCGCTAAAATACATTGGCATCCAGGGTTCAAATCTGGTCAGTAGCCGGGGTTTCACTTCCGGATGCGTGTGAAGATAATAATTGATGCCATCGGCAAAGGCTCTGCATAATTTCTTCAGCCATTCAGGACTCCTGTTATACTCTTCAACAGCTTCCTCTTCAGTCATGAACAACTGAGCTCTTAAATCGCTGTAGAGCGCCGTCTCCCCTTCCACCTCTGCGAGGCGGCCTATCGCCCAGATGTAATTTCGTTCCACCCGATTAAAATCGTCCTCACATTGAGCATAAAGCATACCAAATACAGCATCAGCATCGGTTTTACCATAGATATGTGGAACTCCATAATGATCGCGAATGATAGTGGTATTCTGCGCGTGCCGCTCCCATCGATCAATATCGGTAGAGATGCTATCGGTTTTGCATCCTGTCAGGATCAGGAGAAAAATCAAAATTAAATTCTTCATATCAAAGTAAAATTTCGAAAAGACGGTTATAACACCGGGTTTAAATTAAGCGTAAGGTGGCTTAAATGCTAATTTTAACACAAAAATTGTCAGCCCTTACGCTGCATGAATTCCCACCCCGGATATTTGAACTAAATTGCAGGGCTTACCGATAGTATCCCTTTTTATGTCAGACAAAAAAACAAGTATTTACAAGGCGTTTAAAACCATTATCTGGCCAAGAAGAAACCTCGTCTTAATAGGCTTGCTTCTGATTATTATCAGCAAAGGAGCGAGTTTTGTGGCGCCGTTGTCTCTCAAATACCTGATGGACGATATCATTCCTAATAAGGATATGGAATTTCTTAAAATTCTGGTATTGCTGGTTATCCTGGCTATATTGGTTCAGTCTGTGACCTCCTTCCTGCTAACGCGGATCCTTAGCGTACAGGCACAGTTTATGATCTCGGAATTGCGAGCCCAGGTACAAAAGCAAGTCCTTTCCCTGCCTATTCGCTTTTTCGACAACACCAAATCAGGCGAACTTGGTGTCGCGTATCATGACCGATGTGGAAGGGGTACGGAACCTGATCGGTACCGGTCTTGTTCAACTTGTAGGTGGAAGTGTTACAGCAATAGTTTCATTCATCTTATTGATAGACATCAGCCCGAGTATGACCCTGTTTGTGCTTATTCCCCTGGCCATTTTTGCAGTAATTGCATTGAAGGCCTTTAAGATCATACGGTCCCATTTTCAGAAATCGGGGAAAAATAAATGCCGAAGTAACCGGAAGATTAACAGAAACCTTAGGCGGTATACGTGTCATCAAAGGGTTTAATGCCGAAGTACAGGAGCATGGCGTCTTCGAAAAAGGTGTCAATAAACTATATCAAAATGTGAAAAGAAGTCTTACCGCAACGGCCTTCATGACCAGTTCGTCTACCTTCCTCCTGGGGGTTGCTACAACAGGGATAATGGGTATCGGAGGATATAAGATCATGATGGATGAGCTAACGGTGGGTCAATTTCTAACTTTTACCTTCCTCTTGGGTTTAATGATCGCCCCCATCGTACAGATGAGCAATATCGGCAGTCAATTGACAGAAGCACTTGCCGGCCTTGACCGCACTGAAGAGCTGATGAATTTTGTGGCGGAAGCCAATGTGAAAAACAGGGATATTGTTCTTGAAAGCATAGATGGGGTTATGGAGTTCTCCAATGTCTCATTCGCCTACGAGGAAGACAAAGAGGTGTTGCACGATGTAAGCTTCGATGTCCCCGCTGGCAGTGTTGTAGCCCTTGTTGGAAGCTCGGGCTCGGGCAAGAGTACTATAGCAGGATTAGCCGCCAGCTTCCTTACGCCTCAAAAAGGCATAATCAGTATAGATGGCAAGGATCTGTCGAAGATAGAATTGAACAGTTTCAGGCAGCACCTCGGGGTGGTATTGCAGGATGATTTTCTCTTTGAAGGAACTATTCGTGAAAACATACTATTCCCACGACCCGAAGCTTCCGAATCGGAATTAAAGAGAGCGGTACAGACGGCCTATGTGGATGAATTCACCGATCGTTTTGAAGACGATTTGGATACACTCATCGGTGAGCGGGGCATTAAACTCTCTGGCGGGCAACGGCAGCGGATCGCTATCGCCAGAGCTGTACTCGCCGATCCTAAAATCCTGATATTGGACGAGGCGACCTCGAACCTGGATACCGAAAGTGAGGCTTTGATACAAAAGAGCCTTGCCGAACTCACCAAGGGACGAACCACTTTTGTAATTGCTCACCGTCTGAGCACCATCAGAAAAGCCGATCAGATTTTAGTGATTGAGAACGGCAGAATTGCCGAGCAGGGTAATCACGATCAACTAATCGAGGCCAAGGGACGTTATTATCATCTCTTCACTTATCAGGCAAGGATATAAACAGAAAGGGTAGGAAAATCGTTTACTGTTTAATGTGTATGGATTCTAAATTCTGGTAATTAGTCAATATTGATGACCTTTTCAATCTGTGGAGCATGTTTTTTGATGGTCATTTCTACACCGCTTTTTAACGTCATTTGATTTACCGAACAGCCAACACAATTACCTTCCAACCGCACTTTCACACTATTATCATCGATGGAGATCAGTGAAATATCGCCCCCGTCGCTTTGCAGGAAAGGTCGAATCTCATCCAGCGCTTTTTCAATATTCGTTCTTAATTCTTCCGGTTTCATATCTTCATTTTTTTACCGCAGCACATCCCGCCATAGTGGTAATCTTTATAGCTTCTGTTGGCGGTAAATTGTCGTTGCGTCTTACCAGCTCTTCCACCACTTTTTTGGTGAGACTATCAAAGGCTGTTTCTACTACGGTTGCGGTTTGCATCGCAGCAGGTCTGCCTACATCGCCGGCTTCGCGAATGCTTTGAACCAATGGGATCTCGCCCAGAAAAGGCACCTCCAGGCTTTCCGCGAGGTTTTTTGCGCCTTCCCTACCAAAAATATAGTATTTTTTATCCGGCAATTCATCAGGGGTGAAATAAGCCATGTTTTCAACGATCCCAAGAACCGGTACATTGATCGATTCCTGCTGGAACATGGCAACACCTTTACGTGCATCGGAAAGGGCCACCTCCTGGGGTGTACTCACCACCACTGCTCCTGTAACAGGCATGGCCTGCATTATGCTCAAATGTATATCACCTGTGCCCGGAGGTAGATCGACAAGCATGAAATCCAGATCTGCCCAGTGTGCATCGAAGATGAGCTGATTTAAAGCTTTGGCTGCCATCGGACCTCGCCAGATAACCGCCTGATTAGGTTCCGTAAAAAATCCTATTGATAATACTTTTACACCGTAGTTTTCAACGGGCCTCATCTTAGACCTCCCATCGATGTTGGTTGCAAGAGGTTTTTCATGAGTAAGGTCGAACATCAATGGCATGGACGGCCCGTAAATGTCCGCATCCAGGAGCCCTACCTTGAAGCCCATTTTGGCCAGGGTCACCGCCAGATTGGCCGTGATTGTAGATTTTCCGACCCCGCCTTTACCAGATGCCACGGCGATGATATTCTGGATTCCTGGTATGGGTTTCCCTTTGATCTCATTGACCTTGGGTTTGGCGGCTGCCTCTACTTTTACATTGATCGTAATTTTCGCTTTCTCATATACTTTTTGGTGGATGGTCTTCAGGATCTCTACCTCTGTCTTCTTCCGTGCCTGAAGACTGGGATTATTGATCGTGATATCTATAACGACCTCATCACCAAATACCTGAATATTATTCACGGCGCCGCTTTCAACCATATTTTGTCCCTCACCGGGTACGGTTATCGTTTCCAGGGCTTTTATTATGTCGGTCTTTGCCAGTTTCATAATGAGAAATTCAACCAAATAAAATTAGTATTCAAAGATAAGGTTTTACAGCCGAAATAGATTCGAAGCCTAATTGAAATGTACTATGGGAACATAGTGCATTCGAATAGTGAGTGAAACTTTGTAGTGATGAATTTATCAGAGATAAGGATTCAATTCGGCCGAAGGGTCCCAGAAGTGCTTTTGAAAATCTACTACCTGATCGTCTACTACTTCAATGCCCTCATTCTCGAGCAGTTGTTGCATGAGGCTAGTTCCGCCAAAATGGTGTTTCCCACTGAGGAGGCCTTTACGGTTAACAACCCTGTGTGCGGGGACATCTCCGTTCTTGATCGAACCGTTCATAGCCCATCCGACCATTCTGGCACTTCGGCCGGTACCCAAATACCGGGCAATAGCACCATAAGAAGTAACCCTGCCATAAGGAATCTGCCGGGCTACCTCGTAAACTTTCTCAAAAAAACCCTGATCCTTCATCCTAATTAATTATAAAATATACGAATAATGGTGATGGTAAGGAGAACAAGCATCAAGAGGCTTAAGATATAGTTCGAATTCTTGGAAAACCGATCGGTCCTGGCCTCGAGCTTATTGAAATAAATGGTATACAGATATAGTACGGTAAACGAACCACAGCCTGCGGCAAAAACAAAGGTCAAAATATCCCAAATCTCAAATTTAATCCATCCGCTTGCATTCCACATGGCATTGAGGCCGGCATAGTAAGGTATGGTTAGCAGATTAAGTGAAGCTAAAAGCATTCCCTTGAAAAAGCTGTTCTTCTTACTCACCTTCACCATCCTGATATTTTTAACCTTATTCTTCTTGGCAGATATAAAGAAAAATACAGCGAAGAAAGCAAAAACCAAAAGAGCGATTTTAAGCAGAAGGTCGATTACCTCCGGATTTCGATAGAGAAATTTTGAGATCAGTACTGCGATATAGGCCTGTGTCATTATTATCACAGCTACACCCAGACTGAATATTATCCCATTGAGTTTCCCTTTATCAACACTTGTTTTAGCCGCGTTCATATTCAGTAGCCCGGGAGGTACTGTTGCCATAAAAGCAGCAGAATAAGTGGCAAAAAATAAAATTATCAAATGTGTCATCGATTAATTGAGCCTAAATCTTAAATAGGTAATGGGCTTACCGATTTCCAAATAACGGGTTTCATAAAAGGTCTGAATTTTCAGGACTTCATCGGGGCTACCCTCGTTCCGGTATACGTCGTGATTGGCATACTGGATTTCATGTCCAAGACCCTGAAGCAACCCTATGGTATAACCATGAAGGAATTCACTATCTGTTTTAAGGTGAACCACACCCTGATCTGACATAATATGATGGTACATCTTTAAAAATTCAGTGTTGGTCATTCTGTGTTTGGTTCTTTTGTACTTGATCTGCGGATCGGGAAAGGTAATCCATATTTCATCGATTTCATTTTCTGCGAAAACCCGGTCAAGGAGTTCTATCTGGGTTCTGAGGAATAATACATTCCTCATACCGTTTTCAATTGCCGTCTTTGCTCCTCTCCAAAGCCTTGCACCTTTGATATCAATTCCGATGTAATTCTTATCCGGATTTCGCTCGGCAAGCCCAAGTGTATATTCGCCTTTCCCACATCCCAATTCGAGTACGATCGGGTTTTCATTACCAAATCGTTCTTGCCAGTTACCACAAAGGTCTGCTTGTCCCTTTAAAACCTGGTCCCTTCCGGGCTCGATTACATTTTCAAAAGATTCATTTTCGCGAAATCTGCGCAATTTGTTTTTGCTTCCCACAACGCTGCTCTTTTCTTCCTAATGGCAAAACTAAATAAATCTTTTCTTCTCCCCCGTCTCAATTCCCAGCCCTTTCGAGTGTAAACGAGAACTCCGAACCAACCCCAGGCACACTTTCTACATAAATTTTTTCCTCATGGGCCTCTATAATATGTTTTACGATGGAAAGCCCCAGGCCCGAGCCACCTTCTTTCCTGCTACCGCTTTTATCGACCCTATAAAAACGTTCAAAAATTCTTGGAATATGCTCCTTTGGGATGCCTTCGCCATTATCTGTGATCCTGATAATGACTTTATTCTTTATAAGATTTTCGACACTTACTTCCGTTGTGCCATCAGCATGACCGTATTTAATTGAATTCACAATTAGGTTCGAGATCACTTGCTGGATCTTTTCTCTATCGGCATTCACCATGATAGGGGAGTTGTAGGCCATATCGAAAGTGAGGCTAACTCCTTTTTTTGACGCTTTTATTTCAAGCAAATCAAAAACTGCCTGAACGAGCTCAATAATGTCAAATTCGCTATAATCCAGGTGAAGATCCCCGATTTCAAGTTTAGTGATGAGGTCAAGATCTTTAACAATATAGATAAGCCGCTCCACTCCTTTTTTGGCACGTTGGAGGTACTTTCGCCTGACGGTTTTATCTTCCAGGGCACCATCAAGCAGGGTCAGAATATAGCCCTGTACCGTAAAAAGTGGGGTCTTTAATTCGTGAGCCACATTGCCCAAGAAATCCTTTCTATAGGCTTCCCGGATCTTTAATGTGTCGATTTCGATTTTTTTGTCTTTGGCAAACCTCTCGATCTCTGCGGTCAGCGTCTTCATATCTGTGGTAACAGGCCCCAAAGGAAAATCGGTTGATTCGAGCAAGGATACATCGTCATAGATCCTTTTCATTCTGCGATATATGTATTTTTCAACTCGAATCTGGATCACAAGAAAGGAGATGGCAAATATCAGAAGTATTATCACCACCAGCAGAGGGCCATATTCTGCAATCTGCTTGCTATACCACAAAAAAGCGCCCAAAAAAACAGAGAGGATCGCACTGATTAATAAAGAGGAGCGTAATGCAAACTTATAAGACTTTTTTAACCTGGTGGCCATTACAGTACGAACTTATACCCCACGCCCTTGACAGTTTTAAAATGATCGTCTCCGATCTTTTCGCGAAGTTTTCTGATATGTACATCGATCGTCCGACCGCCTACAACCACTTCCTGGCCCCAAACTTTATCGAGAATCACTTCTCTTTTAAAAACCTTATCCGGTTTTGAAGCCAGCAGGGCCAGTAGTTCAAATTCCTTACGTGGCAGGAAGATTTCATCGCCCTTATTTATTACTTTGTATTCTTCGCGATTGATAATAATATTCCCAACTTTAACCACTTCCTCGGCCGGAGTTGCATCTTCCTTCATTCTCCTGAGTAATGCTTTTATCTTACTCACCAAAACTTTAGGTTTAATGGGCTTGGTGATATAATCATCGGCTCCTGCATCGAATCCTGCGACCTGCGAATAGTCTTCGGCTCTTGCGGTTAAAAAGGCGATAATGGTATTTTCCAATCCTTTGGTTTTACGGATAATCTCGCAGGCCTCCATGCCGTCCATTTCTGGCATCATTACATCGAGGATTATCAGATGTGGTTTTTTCTTCTTGGCCTTCTCTACCCCTTCCATACCGTTTTTAGCTGTAAAAATCTGGTACCCCTGAGAGGACAAATTGTACTTAAGGATCTCCAGGATATCTGGTTCATCATCGACCAAAAGAATTTTAATCTCGCTCTTTTTCATTATGCAGTTTTGGCGGAAAAGTTTTCGACCAATATTTTAGCTTTAATAACTTAATGGTTGCCGGGTCTTTTCCCCGAGAAATCCGTTGAAAATCGAAGCGGCTTAAAAACCTGCAATTCAGGCCACTTCCGCTCTCTTCCCATGCTAACAAATATAATATTATTGGCAAGAAATGGTAGTGCTAAAATTGATTTCATAACAATATAGTAACATTTTTTCGGTATATTATATCGTACAGAAATTGACAAGAATCGCTTCAGGGAAGCATTGGGTGATTTATCTAAAAAGCCGACTTGTGAACATGGAAAGACGGTCGGGGACTATCCAAGTTGTTAAAGCTAAGCTGCATTTTAACGAAAATGCAGATTTTAACGTAGTTGTCCGCTGATTGAAGCGCCTAAAATTTCTATATTTGTTTAGAACTAATGCAGTTAGATATTGAATGAAGCACTTTTACCCCATAATCTTCTTTTTTGTAATTGCCACCGGATACAGTCAGTCCAAGCTGAATACCGAAGGGGGTATTGAGGGATTTTCACTATATCCTAATCCTGTTACGCAGGGTACGGTATACATCACCACAGAGGACAATGCGCCTAAAAAAATAATGATTTTTGATGTTTTTGGCAGCCCGATCATGGAAACCACCATTTTAGGAAAAGAACTCAACCTTTCCGATCTCGATACCGGTGTTTATGTCCTCAGAGTCTTCGAAGCCAATAAGGTAGCCACTCGCAAATTGATCATTAAATAGCTTTTTTCTGCCGGGCATTCACTAAATATGTCCAGATTTTCTCATTTTTCCATCGATTAAGTGCATAATTCATCGACCAACTGAACAAGTATGTCTTTTTACCTACAAAATTTGAATATTGACAACAATATTTGTGTCTCCCGGTGATTTGAGGGTATATTTACTGTGTTGATCCCAAATCAATTTACATGAAATACCTCTACTTGATCCTATTTATGGGCTTCTCCCTGGTTCTAAGTGGACAGGAAAAACCTAACCAACCCACCGCAAATGCCACCAAGGATTCGATGGAGTTCGATCTCTATCCCAATCCTGCTTTCCAGGACGTGGTATATGTTACTACCGGACATAACTCGGGTAAGGATATTACTGTATATGATATTTTCGGAAAGGTTGTGCTTCGAGATAGAATTTCTGCCAATCAATTGAATATATCCAGACTTGTTCCCGGGGTGTATTTTCTTCAAGTCGATGAGAATAACAAATCGATGACCCGAAAATTGGTTGTAAAATAGAAGTTCAGATCGTATTGATAGTTAAGGCCCTTTCGGGGCTTTTTTTATTTCCTAAATTTGGGCTCTAATGGAGATCAAGCAGATTTTCGAGATCAGTACAGAAGAGGAATTCCAGTCTAAATGCCTCGAAGTCTTTGTATATCAATTTAATGAGTCGCCTGTATATAAGGAGTTTTGCGAATATGTTGGGAAAAATCCGGACGTGGTGAATCGATTAGAAGACATCCCATTTCTTCCCGTTGAATTGTTCAGGAATAAGCAGATCAAAACAAAGACGAGTATCCATGAGCTATGCTTTAAAAGCAGTGGCACTACTGGAAGCCAGGTAAGTACACATCATGTTGTCGATCCGCAGGTTTATCGCAGAAGTTTTCTAGGCAGTTTTCAGAAATTCTATGGCCCTGTTGACGATTACTGCCTGCTAGCCCTGCTACCTTCGTATATGGAACGACAAGACTCCTCATTAATCTATATGGTTCAGGAGCTCATTAAACAAACCGGACATCCTAAGAGTGGTTTTTACCTCAACGATTATGAGCTTCTTGCACGCACACTCGAAAAACTTGATAAGGAAGATAAACCGGTTCTTCTCTTCGGTGTTTCATTTGCCCTGTACGATTTGGCTAGTCGTTATCCTATGAGGCTTACCAATACCATAGTCATGGAAACCGGCGGTATGAAGGGGCGTCGTAAAGAGATGATACGTTCCGAATTGCACGAACATCTCAAGAACAATTGGGATCTGGACTATATTCATTCGGAATATGGCATGACAGAATTGCTGTCTCAGGCATATGCCCTGAGATCCGGAATATTTCATTCCCCAAATTGGATGCGGATATTGATAAGAGACACCGAAGATCCAGCAGGATTTCTCTCGGAGGGCGATACAGGTGGTATCAACATCATTGATCTGGCAAATCTATATTCCTGTTCTTTTATCGCTACCCAGGATTTGGGCAAACTTCACCCTGGTGGTGGTTTTGAAGTATTGGGGAGATTCGATCATTCAGATGTGCGAGGTTGTAATCTAATGCTGGTATAAGTCATCTGCAAAACCTTAATTGCCTCCTCTTAACACTGCCCTGAAGATCTCTCAGCAACCTCAGGAAGCAGGTATTTTGCCTTTACCGGAAGGTTCTCGTTCTGTTCCCATCAGGCGATCCCAAAAGGTAAAATACAGGCCATAATTATATAGAAATTTCCGATGATGTACATCATGATGAGTTGCCCCGATAATCAGATTTCCAACCCAGTTACCGTATTTGCCTTTTGGATATATTTCCACGCCGGCATGATTTATAGTTGCGGAAATCGTCATGATGATCAAAATGGCAAGTAAGGCATACACGTGCAAGGGCAACCATAAAATAATCAAAGGGATAATAACCGCCTGTAAGAGGGTCTCCAATGGGTGGAAAGAGAAAGATGTCCAGACCGAGGTTTGTACACTGTTATGATGCACCTTGTGAAAATATCGATAAACCTTTGGTATATGCATCCAGCGATGCACCCAATAATAATAGGTGTCCTGTATAAAAAGCACAATAAAAACACTCAGCGGAATATACCATAGTGGATATAAACCCAGGTCTTCGTAGACCGCTGTAAATCCTTTATACCATAACCAGTAGGTGCCAATACCAAAAACTGCGAAGATCACGGCGCTTAAAACAGAATAGGATATCTCGGTGCGGATCTGTTTAGGACTAACAGGTTTGGTATCCAGGATCCGGGAAAGTAATCGCTTCCTTAAAAGAACAAAGGTTGTGTAGTAGTAGGCACCAGAAAAAATAAAATACCGAATAACGATGATCAGAAAAAGCACCGACACCATAACTAAGGTGGTAATAATATCGAAGTTTAATTCTTGCATCTCGGATCGTTTCAGACCGAAGCTTTCGGCCATTTTATCATGTAGTGGTTTGCAGCAGTTTGCCGAAAATTATCAATCCTCCACAATC
This sequence comes from Flavobacteriaceae bacterium, assembly GCA_965212205.1. Lineage (GTDB taxonomy): Bacteria > Bacteroidota > Bacteroidia > Flavobacteriales > Flavobacteriaceae > JAHEJJ01. The sequence goes on along the minus strand of CBDBUX010000001.1, from coordinate 550,251 downwards.
ATAATATAATAATTCTTTTTGCCCCTTTGTAACAGTATATACTGATTATTGATCAGGTCTTCCTCAGTAATCAGGCGGTCTTCACTAACTTTCTCTTTATTCACAGAGATAGAATGCTGTTTGAGCTCCCTTCTGGCCTCGCCGTTAGAACCTAGAAATCCTGTTTTTGCCGCCAGGGCTGCTATCATATCCATTCCGTCTGCCAGCTCTTTCCTGGAAATCTGTGCCTGTGGTACACCTTCAAAGACCTCGAAGAAAGTATCGGAATCCAGACTTTTAATCGCTTCTGAGGTCGACTTCCCAAAAAGTATATCGCTGGCCTTTAGAACACGCTGATAATCTTCCTCTGAATGCACCATGGTGGTAAGCTCCCTGGCCAATTCTTTTTGAAGTGTTCTAAGGTGGGGTGCCTCATTGTGCTTTTCAACCAGCGATTCGATTTCTTCACGCGAAAGAAATGTAAATATTTTTATATACTTCTCAGCATCTTCATCTGAGGTGTTCAGCCAGTACTGATAGAACTTATATGGAGTGGTCCGGTGCGCGTCAAGCCAGATATTCCCATCGGCGGTTTTACCAAACTTGGTGCCATCGGCCTTAGTGATCAGCGGACAGGTAAGTGCAAAACCTTTACCACTGTCTATTCGCCGTATCAGTTCTGTACCGGTGGTGATATTTCCCCATTGATCGCTCCCGCCCATTTGTAAACTGCATTGAAAATGTCTGAACAAATGAAGGAAGTCGAAACCTTGAACCAATTGATAGGTAAATTCTGTAAAGGACATACCTTCGCTGGCATCAGAGGAAACTCTTTTTTTTACAGAGTCTTTGGCCATCATATAGTTCACTGTAATATGTTTGCCCACATCCCTGATAAAATCCAGGAATGAATAGTCTTTCATCCAATCGTAATTGTTTACAAGAAGGGCAGCGTTATCTGCTTCGCTGTCAAAATCTAAAAACCGCGAAAGTTGTTCCCGAATGGCAGCCTGATTCAGTCGAAGCGTAGTTTCATCGAGCAGGTTGCGCTCAGATGATCTTCCGGAAGGATCACCTATCATACCTGTAGCACCACCGATCAAAGCGATAGGGCGATGCCCTGCTAGCTGAAAATGCCTTAACATCATAACACCCACTAAATGACCGATATGCAGTGAATCTGCCGTAGGATCTATCCCCACGTAGGCCGACTGCATGTCCCCTGACAAATGCTCCTCAACCCCTGGCATTATATCGTGTAACATGCCGCGCCACTTCAGTTCTTCAACAAAATTTGAGACCATGTTCGCTCGCTTTACAATAATTGCTGCAAATATAAAATAAAGGATTGAAGCACGATTATCAGGAACAGTTTATCCCACCTAATTGAGTACTTTTGGATTATGATCTTAGTAACCGGAGGAACAGGGCTGGTTGGTTCCCATCTTCTCTATCAGTTGGTGTCGAGGGGATTAGCCGTAAGGGCGATTTATCGCGATTTTACCAAACTGGACGGCGTTCGTAAACTATTTGGGTTTTATACCGAAGATGCCGACGCTTATTTCGATCAAATCAACTGGTTTGAAGCTACCCTAAACGATATCCCGGCTCTGGAGAAGGCCTTTTCGGGTGTAACCCATGTCTATCACTGCGCAGCCTTGATCTCTTTTGATCCCGGAGATTTTAAGGCACTTGTTCTCGCCAATGAAATCGGTACTGCAAATGTGGTAAACCTTTGTATCTCCCACAAAGTTCTAAAACTCTGTTATGTAAGTTCGATTGCAGCCTTAGGTAAGACCCCCGATGACTCGGCCATCGATGAGGAAACCGAATGGAATTCTAACCATAGCAATCCCTACAGCCTTACCAAGCATCTGGCGGAAATGGAAATCTGGCGGGGAACCCAAGAAGGTGTACCGGCAGTTATTGTAAATCCTGGGGTGATCATCGGACCGGGAAACTGGAATAGTGGCAGTGGCATGCTGTTCAGAGCTGCAGCAAAAGGCTCCAGGTATTACCCACCAGGCGGCACTGGCTTTGTTGCCGTTGGTGATGTAATTCGAATGATGGTTCAACTTATGGAATCTGAAATTGAAAATGAACAATTTATTGCGGTAGAAATCAATCTTAGCTATCAGGAGGTTCTTTCAACCATTGCTTTGGCACTCGGGTGCAAGGCGCCTACTAAAAAGATCCCGAAGGAGATGTTAAAACTATTCTGGCGCCTGGATTGGTTGCGCAGTTCTATTAGCGGCAGCAAAAGAAAACTTACCAAGGCCCAGGTGGCATCGTTGATGAAGAGAAACTACTATGATACCGAAAAGGCCCGCACTGCGTTGAATTTCGAGTATAGCCCATTGCTCAAGAGCATAGAATTTTCGGCGAAAAAGTTTAGGGAATCGAATCCTGCTCCCTAGGTTTGTTCATTTTCTTTCTCAAGTTCTCACGTTGCTCATTGGCTACCTTGCGCAAGCTGTCGCTCTGTCTTTCTTTTGAGGCATCAAAAACACTTTTTTCCTCTTCCAGCCTTTCTTCGATTGTTTTATACATCGCCTCATACTTCAAAGGAATTGAAGCATAATAAATATCGCTTCTGACAAATTGTATACTGTCGATCCCATATTTATTATAGATATAGGGCATGGTTTCAAAGTTGTAATTATCTAAATGGCCACGGTTAATTTTCTTAGCCGCATTAATAATGGCCAGGTCGTAATATATCTCGGTCATCTGATCTACCGGAATCAGGTTCTCAGGTGGTTCGATCACCTTTTCACTACATCCGAAAAAGGCTGTTGCCAATAGTACTACTAAAACAATTTTCATCATTATCGGTTAAATGTCAATCGCATCGAATTTTTCCGGTCCGAGAGCTTGCCCTGTTCATAGCCGAGATGTCCATTTATAAAAGTGTGGGTTACCCGAGATCTGAACATTGTATTCTCAAATGGCGACCAGCCACATTTATAAAGAACATTATCGCGGTCTACGCGCCAGGGATCTCCGACAGTCAAAGCAACCAGGTCTGCAAAATAACCCTCGCGCACAAACCCCCTGTTTTCAACGTCGAATAATATGGCAGGATTATGGCACATTTTGGTCACTATTTTCTCTATACTAATCATCCCGTCTAAATACTTTTCCAGTATTGCCGGTAGTGCGTGTTGTACCAAAGGACCTCCCGAAGGTGCCTTGGTATAGGGTTGCATTTTTTCTTCCAGCGTATGGGGAGCATGATCTGTGGCTATTATATCGATGCGATCATCGAGGAGGGCTTCCCATAAGCCGTCACGATCGCTTTCTAATTTTACCGCCGGGTTCCATTTGATCAGGGTGCCCTTCTCGTCATAGTCCAGATCGCTAAACCAGAGGTGATGAAGGCAAACTTCTCCTGTGATCTTTTTCTGCTTCAGTGGGATCTCGTTTGTAAATAAATGGGTCTCCTTTTCTGTAGAGAGATGAAACACATGAAGCCTGGCTCCTGTTTTTTTTGCCAGTTCAATCGCCCTGGAAGAAGACAAATAGCAAGCTTCAGCACTCCGGATCAAAGGGTGATACTTAATCGGGATGTTATCTCCATATTTTGCTTTGTAGGTTTCCAAATTCCTTTTGATGGTCGATTCATCTTCACAATGTGCCGATATCACCAATTCCGTATTGCGAAAAATGCGTTCGATCACCTCTTCGTTGTCCACCAGCATATTCCCGGTCGAAGAACCCAGGAATAATTTTATTCCTGAACATGCCTTTTTATCGAGCCGCTTAATTTCCTCCAGATTGTCGTTGGTGCCGCCCAAAAGGAAAGAGTAATTAGCAAATGAAGCCTTCCGGCCCATTTCAAATTTCTCTTCGAGTCGTTCAATAGATGTTGTCTGAGGTACGGTATTGGGTTGTTCCATAAATGAGGTGATTCCACCTGCAAGCGCCGCCCTGCTTTCGGAGGCCAAATCGGCCTTATGGGTAAGCCCGGGTTCTCGAAAATGGACCTGATCATCTATAATTCCCGGAATGACAAAAGAACCTTTCATCTCATATACCTCAGCATTCGAAGAGCTGATATCGACATCGATCCTGGCAATCCTTTCTCCTTCGATCAGGATATCTGTCTCGATGATTTGATTCTCGTTTACGAGTTTAGCATTCTTTATCAACTTTGTTCCCATCGCTAGAAATCTCCCTTTTTAAAAATACTTCTGAACTTCAAACTGATGACGCCAAAAATTGCCTCCCGGACGATCGATGTATTCATCTTCGATTTCCCCTTCTCACGATCTACAAATATGATCGAGATCTCTTCAATTTTAAATTTCTTGAGGTAAGCCCTGAATTTCATTTCGATTTGAAACGCATATCCTATGAATTTAACAGCGTCCAGTTTGATCTCCTCCAAAACCCGGCGGCGATAACAAACAAATCCTGCCGTAGGGTCATGGATCCTCATTCCGGTGATCAACTTTACATAAAAAGAAGCCCCATAGGAGAGCAGTACACGATACAGTGGCCAATTCACCACATTGACCCCGCGTTTATAGCGCGACCCGATGGCTACGTCGGCTCCATTTAGACAAGCACGATGTAATCTCAGCAAATCGGCCGGTCTGTGGGAGAAGTCGGCATCCATTTCGAAGATAAATTCATATTCGCGTTCGAGCGCCCATTTAAATCCATGGATATAGGCGGTGCCAAGGCCAGCTTTATCTTTCCTTACTTCAAGAAATAAGCGACCTTTATGGCGGTCTATCATAGACCGGACTACCTTCTGAGTACCATCCGGAGAATTATCATCAACCACCAATATGTCAAATTGCTTTTTGAGCTTTATAACAGCCGTGATGATAGCTTCAATATTCTCCAGCTCATTGTAAGTGGGAATTATGACCAGGCTGTCTGACATAAAAAAATTTTTGTCAAAAATACGACTTTAGCATGACCGGTCTGCACCATAAAATGAATTTATAATATCCGATGACCAACTGTTAATGGGTAATATTTGTAATTTTGATGTGTATTTATCATCAGGAATGATATTCAGACAACCAAGAATTTTCTATTTACTCGCGGGCCTAATCCTCCTTCTCAATCTTTTTCAGGCATATTTTACAGCCCTCATATACGACGAGGCATATTACTGGTATTATTCCAATGAATTGGCATGGGGGTATTTTGATCATCCACCAATGGTAGCCCTTCTTATAAAGATGGGAGGTCTTTTTTCAGAAGGTGAACTGGGTGTCAGATTAATTAGTTGTTTGATGTCTGTGGCCAATTATTTTTTGTTGTGGGATTTGGTTGAGCATCCAAAAAAGAAAGAATACATCCCCGAATTTTTTATTCTCGTTTTTTCGGTCACTCTCTTAAATGCTTATGGATTTTTTATGCTTCCCGACACGCCTCTGCTCTTTTTTTTAACGCTCTTCTTATGGTTGTATAAGAGGTTTTTAGACCGCCCCGGTGTGGTAATAGGACTCTTACTTGGGCTAAGCATGGCATTAATGATGTACAGCAAATATCACGCCTTGTTGATTATCCTGTTTGTATTCTTTTCTAATATAAAACTAGCTGGAAATAAATATGCATGGATCGCCGTGGTGGCTTCGCTGGCCTTTTACAGCCCGCATCTTTTATGGCTCTATGAGTACGATTTTGTATCGCTCCGGTATCATATGTATGAGCGACCAAACCGAGCTTATGAATTTGGTGATTTTACACTTGGGTTTTTTATCAACCTAATCATTCTATTCGGACTAAGCTTCCCTTGGTTCTATCGTTCACTCTTTAGAGCCCGGTCTAAGGACTTGTTTACCAAGGCCTTGCTATTTCTGTCCTATGGATTTATCCTGTTCTTCTTTGTTTCCAGTTTTAACCGACGAATTCAAACACAGTGGCTCATTGTTATATGCATCCCAATGCTCATAATTGCCTTCAGAACGATGCTCATCGACAAAAATACCAGGCGGTGGCTAGTACGCATGGGCATAGCGACCGGTGTGATTTTGCTATTTCTACGTGTAGGTCTGGCCTATGCACCTTTGTTTCCTATCCATTACGAAAGTCACGGGAATAGGGCCTGGGTACAAAAACTTAGCGAGCGGGCCGGAGAAAAGTCGGTGGTATTCGAAGATTCTTATAGACTGGCTTCTATGTATCAATTCTATTCGGGAAAGTTCGCTTACGCACTCAACAGTATTAAATACAGGCATAATCAGTACAGCATTGACCGTTCCGAGGAAAAATTACAGCAGACCGCCGTATTTTATGTTTCCAGGTTTTTGGATGAACGTGATTTTGAGATAGAGACTTCTCCCGGTTCATTTTGGTATGGCATAACAATACCAGATTTCGAATCATTCAGAAAATTGCGTTGCCTGTACGACAACAAGACGGCCATAGATATTTTGCCAGAGCGACGTTTTTATCTGTACAATCCCACTGCTACAGAAATCGAATTATCGAAACTTAAATTTGGCCTGGCATATCTCAATGAATATGGACAGGTAAAAGATACGATGGCTTTGAACGTCAGGATTGCAGGAGAGGGAATAGCGTTGCTTAAAACCGGTGATTCTATACCCATGATATTTGAATTGCCGCATACAGATAGCTTGGTTCCAACATATTTTAAGCTCGCGTTATCTTCAAAAAAGCTTCCCTACGGGCTTAATGGGAATAATATAAAGATCGAGAACTGATGGAAGCAGAATTGAGAATCATTCAACAGTCAGACTGGATTACTATCGTAATCATTTTAAGTATACTTCTGATGGTGATCGCCAAGCAGCTATTTCAAAGCAGGTTCCTCAATTTTATCATTCTGCCATTTAACAACAAATATATCGCCCTGTATAGCAAAAAAGATAAAATGTTACATGGATTTCATATTATGTTCACCGGATTTCAACTGCTCAATACCGCCCTTTATATCTATTTGATCTATGATATTCTCGTAGGACATCAATCTACCTCCGGGGTATTGGAATACGGGCTCATCCTGGGTTTACTGATCCTTTTTATATTCATAAAAGCAGTTCTGCAACTCGCCAATGGATTTGTCTTTAACAATATAAAGACCATTGCAGATTTTGTATATAAGAAACATACCTACCTGAATTATAGCGGTATGGTAATGTTATTATCGAATATTTCTCTTACTTACATTTTTAAGGGATCAGAAGCTATAGTTTATTTAAGTCTTTTCTTAATATTATTGATAAACAGCATCGGGTTTGTCACAACTCTGAAATATCATCAAAAGTTGATCTCTTCTTACTTTTTCTATTTTATTTTGTACCTTTGCGCTCTCGAAATTGCACCCTTAATTTTGATAGCAACCTATCTTAAATTCTGAAGTATATGAAGGTAAAGACGATTTTGGTATCGCAACCAGAACCGAAAATGGAAAACTCTCCGTACTTAAGACTAATCGAAAAAGAAAAGGTCAAGGTCGATTTCAGGCCATTTATTCATGTGGAGGGTGTAGATGCCAAAAGCGTCAGGCAGCAAAAGATAGACCTGAACCACTATACCGCTATCATTTTAACCAGTAGGAATTCTGTGGACCACTTTTTCAGGATTGCGGAAGAAATGAGGTTCAAAGTTCCCGATACCATGAAGTATTTTTGCCAGAGTGAGGCCGTGGCCTACTATCTTCAGAAATATGTGGTATATAGAAAACGAAAGATCTATGTTGGCAAACGAAATTTTTCGGACCTGATCCATCTTTTCAAGAAGTATAAAGACGAAACATTTCTACTTCCATCGTCGGATACCTTAAAATCGACTGTTCCCGATACTTTAAATGATCTTTCTGTAGAATGGACCAGGGGTATTTTCTACAAGACTGTAATAAGCGACCTTTCGGATTTACGAGATGTTTATTACGATGTTTTAGTGTTTTTCAGTCCCTCGGGCATAGAATCACTTTTGAAGAATTTTCCCGATTTCGAACAAAACAACACACGTATAGCGGTATTTGGCAATTCGACCGTAAAAGCAGCTACGGATGCCGGTCTGCGCATCGATATTCAGGCACCAACACCTGAGACCCCTTCCATGACAATGGCATTACAGAAATATATCACCAGCGTAAACAAAAGATAAGAACATCATATATTAAAAAAAGCCTCTTATCGGAGGCTTTTTTTTTTAGAATGCATATCGCTGCGGACCACCTCTTCTTATTTCTTCATTAGCAAAGGCTTCGTACTTCTTAAAATTCTCACGAAAAGCATTAGTAAGTTTAAAGGCCGTGGTGTAATAGGCTTCATCGTCGTTCCAGGTTGCCCTCGGACTCAGTATTCCTGTGGGTACTCCGGGACATTCTCTGGGTTGGGCCACCCCAAACACGGAATGTATATGATAGGTGTCATAGCTGTATAAGCCTAAGGTTCCACTGAGGGCTGCGTGGATCATTGCTCGTGTATATTTTAAGGGCATCCTTTTACCCACTCCGTATGGACCACCGGTCCACCCGGTATTGATCAACCAAACATTGGCTCCCGAACTGATCATTTTCTTACTGAGCATTTCGGCATATTTCGTGGGATGTAAGGGCATAAATGGCGCTCCGAAACAAGCAGAGAAAGAAGGAATGGGTTCTATTACACCTTCTTCGGTTCCTGCTACCTTGGCCGTATAACCCGAAATAAAATGATATGCCGCCTGGCTGGGTGTAAGTTTAGATATCGGGGGAAGAACACCAAAAGCATCAGCGGTAAGAAAGAAAATATTCTTTGGGCTTTTGGCCATGGCCGGTTCAAGAATATTGTCGATATGATCAATAGGGTAGCTCACCCTGGTATTTTGGGTTATCGTACTGTCCATATAGTCGACCAAACCGTTGTCGTCCATTACAACATTCTCCAGAATAGCTCCTTTTTTGATCGCCTTAAAAATATCGGGCTCACTTTCCGAAGAGAGATTGATCACTTTGGCATAGCATCCACCTTCAAAGTTAAAAACCGTATTTCTACTGGTCCAGCCATGCTCATCATCGCCTATAAGTCTGCGCAAAGGATCTGTTGAAAGCGTGGTTTTTCCGGTTCCTGAAAGGCCGAAAAATATTGCTGTATCACCTTCTTCCCCGACATTGGCCGAACAATGCATAGGCAGAACATCCTTGTACACTGGTAATATAAAATTCAAGGCCGAGAATATCCCCTTTTTAATCTCACCAGTATAACCTGTACCCCCTACAAGGGCTACCCGTTTGGTAAAATTCAGAATAGCAAAGTTATGCTGTCGGGTACCGTCTGCAGAAGCATCGGCATAAAAGCCCGGAGCATTTATGACTGTCCATTCAGGTTCAAAATCCATCAGTTCTTCCTCCCGGGGTCTGAGAAACATATTGTAAACAAATAAGTTAGACCATGGATATTCATTGATCACCCTTATATTCATCCGATAATCGGGGTCTGCACAGGCATAACAATCCCGCACATAGAGTTCCTTTTCGTTGAGGTAGTTGATCATTTTTTGCTGGAGCTCATCAAATTTGGCAGCTTCAAATGGTTTATTGATTTCACCCCACCATATTTTGTTAGTAGTGATGTCGTCCTTGACGATAAATCTATCCAGAGGCGATCTGCCGGTAAACTCTCCGGTATTCACGGCCAAAGCTCCTGAACTTGCCTCTTTTCCGAGGCTTTTTTCAAGTGTTATCTGATGTAATTCTTCTGGTGAAAGTTGGTAATGGATACGATTATGGTTGATTCCGTAGTCGATTAACGAAATCGTTTTCGTAATCAGGTTGTAAGACGCCATAAAAAGGAAATTTTTTGATGCCTACAAAGCTAGGAAAAAGAAAAAGTATACCCCATATTTTCTATGTGGATTAGTTCAAATACTTATAAACACGATATCCTAATATTATCCAGGCCAAAATCAGCAATATACCGCCAAAAGGTGTCAATAATCCTAAATATTTCATATTCAGTCCGGTAAGCTCGCTTGTAGACAACAAATAAATAGAAAATGAAAAAGCGATGACCCCTAAAACTGTAAGCCTAAAAACAGGCCTAACCCTTATTCCCGGCATAGTATCGACACGCGCGAGTATCATTAAAAACAGCGCATGATACATTTGATATCGAACCGCCGTTTCGAAGCTATTCTGGGCACTAATACCCAGGCTTTCTTCCAGTCCATGGGCTCCAAATGCACCAAGAATTATAGCCAATACCCCAAAGGCTATTCCGGTTAAGAATATTGTTTTGTTCATAACTTATTGCCCCTCAATTTTTAGAAATATAACAATTTGATACCTTAGGCCCCGTTATTAAGTAAAATTAGTAAAAAGTCATGGGGCGGAATGTGCTCATCGTAGGGGCAGGTAAATCGACTGCCTATTTACTCGATTATTTTCTTCAGCATGCAGATGATCAGCAGTTGCATATAACCGTCGCTGATCTGAATGTAGATACGGTGCCGTACCGGGTCCGGTCACATGCTTCTTGCAGTGTTTTAGCTCTCGATGTAATGGCGGACAAAGAAAGGAGGGCTGCTATTAAAAAAGCAGACATCGTCATATCCATGCTGCCGGCCAGGTTTCATATTAAAGTGGCTGAGGATTGCATTTCGTTTAAGAAAAATTTGGTAACCGCTTCTTATATCAGCGATGAGATACGGGCTCTGGATAAAAAAGTCAAAGCAAACGGACTTGTATTTATGAATGAAATCGGGCTGGATCCGGGGATCGATCATATGAGCGCTATGCAGGTCATCAATCGTATCCGGGCCAAAGGTGGCAAAATGTTACTATTCGAGTCCTTTACAGGAGGCCTTGTAGCCCCTGAGAGCGATGACAACCTCTGGAATTACAAAATTACGTGGAATCCAAGGAATGTGGTATTAGCAGGCCAGGGAGGCACAGCCAAATTCATTCAGGAAGGCACATATAAATACATTCCTTACCAAAAGCTTTTTCGCCGTACAGAGTTTATGGAGATTGAAGGTTTTGGAACTTTCGAAGCCTATGCCAACCGGGATTCCCTGAACTATCGAGAAGCATATGGTTTAGATGATGCTCTAACGCTCTATCGGGGAACGATGCGACGTGTAGGTTTTTCCAAAGCCTGGAATATGTTCGTTCAGCTAGGTATGACCGATGATTCCTATACCGTCGAGAATTCCTACGGGATGTCTTATCGCGACTTTACGAATCTCTTTTTACCCTATTCCCCCACCGATTCCGTTGAACTTAAACTGCGTCACTACCTCAAAATAGACCAGGATGATATCATGTGGTTAAAACTGATGGAACTAGACCTTTTCAATCCACAGAAAACCATTCTGATAAAAAATGCTAGTCCGGCACAGATGCTGCAAAAGATACTTGAAGATAGCTGGACCATAGCCAATGACGACAAAGATATGATCGTGATGTATCATAAATTTGGCTATGAACTAAAGGGCAAAAAATACCAAATCGATTCGAATATGGTTGTGATTGGTGAGAACAGGACACATACTGCTATGGCCAAGACCGTGGGCCTACCTGTGGCTATGGCTGCATTACAGATCCTCAACGGAAAGATCACCACGCCCGGGGTACAGATCCCAATACGGGAGGAAGTCTATACGCCTATCCTGAAACAACTCGTCGATTATGGCATAATCTTCCATGAATACAGAGTTCCCTACCTGGGATACAATCCCGACTCTGTTGCAAGCTAACAGTTGTAAGCAAAATTGGTATTTTTGTTCCAAATTGCTTCTACTATATGAAATCTGATAACAGCATTGTAAAAATTGATGGGATAGACAAAAAAATACTAAGGTCACTTATGGCCGATGCCCGTCGACCCATTCTTGAAATCGCCCGAAGTATTGGAATTTCGGGTGCAGCGGTACATCAGCGGTTGAGGAAACTCGAACGTTCCGGCCTGATATCCGGTTCAAAATTTACCATTAATCCTAAGGCGCTGGGATATCGTACCCTTGCTTATATCGGGATCTTCCTGGATAAGGCCATGAGTAATCCCAGGGCGGTTAAAGAGCTGGAGCGAATACCGGAAGTACTCGAATGCCATTATACCACAGGGAATTGGTCGATTCTTATCAAGGTATTGTGCCGGGATAACGAACACCTGATGAACGTACTCAATAAGCACATCCAACAGATCGAAGGAGTTTCGAGAACCGAGACCTTTATATCGCTCAATCAGCAGATCGATCGTCAGATCTCTATTTAATTTACCATAGACCCTCGCTCGGTAGAATGCTAATCGCGTCCGCCAAAAACCTGTAACCCCCAATAAAACAGGGTGGCCAATGCGCCAATAGCAGCCACCAAATAGGTCCTGGCTGCCCATTTTAATGCGTCCTGAGAGCCTTTGTACTCTTCTCGGGTAACGATATTCTTATTTTTTAACCAGGCCAGCGCCCTGTTACTGGCATCGTACTCTACAGGAAGGGTGACAAAGCTAAAGACCGTTGCCAAGCCCATCATGATCAGGCCGGCTACGGCAATATAGAAACCAAGCCCTACGCCAGCAGCGGCGCCCAGGAGTAATCCTCCAAATACTATCCACATAGACATACCTGAGGTAACACTCACCACGGGTACCAGTTTAGACCTCATGGTCAGCCATTGATAGGCCTGGGCATGTTGTACGGCATGCCCACATTCGTGGGCCGCAACTGCAGCTGCAGCGGCGTTTCGCTGATGATAGACCCCTTCGCTAAGATTTACCGTTTTATTTTTTGGGTTGTAATGATCTGTTAGCATTCCGGCCGTAGAGACCACTTTCACATCGCGAATACCGTGGTCGGCCAACATTTTTTCTGCAATCTCTGCGCCACTCATACCATTTCGCAGATGTACTTTCGAATAGTGATTAAACTTGCTCTTTAGTCTGCTGCTGACAATCCAGCTTACCAGAGCAATGCCACCAATCAAAATATAATAGCTCATCATAATACTTCAATTTTTCATCATTAAAAATACACTTTTTAAAGCATCAATAATCTGGCCATAAGACCAATCCATGAATAATCTGACAAAATGTACATATTCTAGTGCAAACACGGTTTATGAAAGATCATCCGGAATGTCAGGATGGCGGTGAACCCATGCCCTATGCCCCTATGGTACGAGCAATGCTTTTGCACATAACGTTACAGGCAAGCCCGGAACTTCAATTAGATTAATGTTCATTAGTAATTGCAACTCCTCCAATTAAGTTCTAACCCACGATATTTACGATTTTCCCCGGTACCACAATTACCTTTTTAGGTGTTCTGCCCTGAAGTTGTTTCTGAGTTCTTTCATGTGCCATTACCGCTTTTTCGATCTCCTCTTTGCCCATATCTAATGGTAATTCGAGTGTAAATCGCATTTTGCCATTAAAGGATATGGGGTAGGCTTTGCTGCTCTCAACCAAAAAATCTTCTTTGAACTCAGGGAAAGGTGCTGTGGCTATAGAAGAAGCATTCCCAAGAAGTTGCCATAGTTCTTCAGCAATATGAGGCGCATATGGGCTGATCAATATAGCCAGGGGTTCCAATACATCTCTTTGATTACATTTTTGAGTAGAAAGCTCATTTACACAGATCATAAATGTAGAAACACTTGTATTAAATGAAAACTGATCGATATCTTCTTCTGCTTTTTTAATAGTTCTGTGCAGTGTTTTTTGCGACTCCGCGGAAGCAGGTTCATCGCTGATCATAAAGACACCTTCCGAACCGCCATGGTAGAGTTTCCATAGCTTCTTTAAAAATCCATATACGCCACTAATGCCGGCCGTATTCCATGGTTTGGCTTGCTCCAGCGGACCGAGAAACATCTCATACAGGCGTAATGAATCGGCTCCGTATTCCTCACAAATCGCATCCGGGTTAACGACATTATATTTAGATTTTGACATTTTTTCCACTTCCCGGCCTACGATATATTTTCCATCTTCCAGGATGAATTCAGCCTCAGAGAATTCCGGTCGTGTGGTCTTAAATGCTTTGATATCGAGTTCGTCCGAGGCATTTACAAGAGAAACATCACAATGAATCGGACTCACCTTTTTATCACCGATCATGCCTTTTGAAACTATCGTTCCTTTCCCTTCTTCGCGGTAAACAAATGCGCTTGTACCCAGGATCATCCCCTGATTGATCAGTTTTTTGGCGTATTCATCCTTGGGCACCCATCCCCTGTCGTACATGAACTTTTGCCAAAAGCGCGAATACAGCAAATGGCCTGTTGCATGCTCCATCCCTCCTATGTACAGATCTACATCCTGCCAGTAATCTATAGCCTCCTTAGAAAAAATAGCTGTGTCATTAGCCGGATCCATATATCGATTGAAATACTGTGAACTTCCCGCCCATCCCGGCATGGTATTAAGTTCGAGTGGAAATACCGCTTTATGATCTATCCGGTCGTTAGAAACCACATTGTCCGATTTAGTATCCCAGCCCCAGACCGTAGCATTACCTAAGGGCGGGTCGCCGGTCTCTGTTGGGAGGTATTTTTCAACTTCCGGCAGGTGTAGCGGGAGGTTTTCCTCTGCGATCATTTGAGGCATGCCATCCACGTAATAGACCGGAAATGGTTCGCCCCAATATCGCTGCCGACTAAAAACAGCATCTCTAAGTCGGTAATTGATTTTTCCACGACCCTGTCCTTTTTCCTCCAGGGCATCGATTACAGCGCGGCAGGCATCATCGTATTTCATACCACTGATGAAATCAGAGTTTGCCATTACCGTATTAGCTTTGTCGGCAAAGGCCTCCTCTGAAATATCCACGCCTTCAAATATATTGGGGATCGGGATTCCAAAATGACTGGCGAATTCATAGTCGCGCTGGTCGCCACAGGGTACAGACATCACGGCTCCTGTTCCATATCCGGCCAAGACATAGTCCCCGATCCAGATAGGAATATCTTCACCGGTAAATGGATGGATGGCATATGCACCGGTAAAAACGCCGGTTATGGTTTTAACGTCGGAAAGCCGGTCGCGTTCAGATCGTTTTGATGTGTATTCTATATAAGCCTCTACCTCTTTCTGCTGTTTGGGAGATGTAATCTTAGAGACCAGTTCATGTTCGGGCGCCAGTGTCATAAAACTCGCTCCGAAGATCGTATCAGGCCTTGTTGTAAAGACCTCAATGGGATACTGTGTTTTGTTATGCTCTCCTGATTTGGTATAAAATACCACGGAAGCCCCTTCAGACCTCCCAATCCAATTGGTTTGCGCATCTTTAAGGGGTTGCGGCCAGTCTATTCGATCCAGGCCTTCTAATAACCGCTGCGCATAGGCTGTGATACGCATACTCCATTGGGTCATCTTCTTGCGTACCACGGGATGGCCGCCCCTTTCAGAAACACCATTCACAATCTCATCGTTGGCAAGAACGGTGCCCAAAGCAGGACACCAATTTACCTCCGTATCGGCCAGGTAGGTAAGCCTGTATTTCAGGAGTACTTCCTGTTTTTGCTTTTTGCTATAACCATTCCAATCTTCAGCTGAAAATGATGGCAAATCTTCATCGCAAGCGGCATCTATCTGTTCATTGCCGCCTGCTTCCAATGCCGCGATCAAGGTATCGATGGGTTCTGCCTTGTCTGTTTTGTTATTATACCAGGAGTTGAATAATTGTATAAAAACCCATTGTGTCCATTTATAATAACCCGGATCTGAGGTGCGTACTTCTCGGCTCCAGTCATAGGAAAATCCAAGTTTGTCCAATTGGTCTCTATAACGATCTATATTTACCTCGGTAGTAATTGAAGGGTGCTGACCGGTTTGTATGGCATACTGCTCTGCTGGTAGTCCGAAAGAATCGTAACCCATTGGGTGCAACACATTAAAACCCTTATGCCGTTTGTAACGAGCATAAATATCGCTTGCGATATAGCCCAGTGGGTGCCCTACATGCAGACCTGCCCCCGACGGGTAGGGAAACATATCCAGGACATAATATTTTTTTCTGTCCGACACATTATCTGCCCTGAAGACTTGGTTTTCTGCCCAATAACGTTGCCATTTGGCTTCGATTTCCCTGAATTTATAGCTCATATTCGCTGTTTGATCTCGGTAAAGCGCAAAAATAAGTTTATTCGATTTACTTTCCTATTTTTACACATTCAATAGCCCCTATGAGCAAGTCTTTTGAACGCTATCAAAAGCGGAAATTAATTTCCTCCTATTTTTCGGTGGTGCTCAGCATTGGCCTTGTCCTTTTTTTGCTGGGCATCCTTGGCCTTCTTGTAATGAATACCAAAAAACTTGCAGACCACTTTAAAGAACAGATCACTATCTCGGTTTTCTTAAAAGATAGCGCAAAGCAGGTGGAAGTAGATCAGCTTCAGAAAAGCCTTGTAATGGCAGAATATACCAAATCTGCAATGTATGTTTCAAAGGAGGAGGCTGCGGAGCAACACAGCGAAGAGATCGGGGAAAATTTTATCGAATTCCTGGGCTACAATCCTCTTAAGAACTCTATAGACGTACAGCTCAATGCCAATTTTGTTACCACCGATCAGATAGAGGAGATCGCCGCCGATATAATGGCTAAAACTTATGTGGAAGAGGTGAGCTACGACCGGCCGCTGATCGCCTTGCTCACTGAAAATGTGAAAAACATCAGTTTCTGGATCCTGGTCGCCAGTGCTGTTTTCACCATTATTGCCGTATTGCTGATCAACAGCTCCATTAGATTATCCATTTATTCAAAACGGTTTATAATCAAAACCATGCAAATGGTCGGGGCCACCAAAAAATTTATACGCCGGCCGTTTATCTGGACCAATATTAAACTGGGAATGCTTGGAGCCATTCTCGCCCTGATTACCCTAGGCTTGGTTTTGTACTATCTCGACAGAAATTTTCCAGAACTCAACCTTTTACAGGATCCGGTTTCTCTGGTTTCGCTCTTTGTGGGTGTTCTGGTACTCGGCATTCTGATCTCGCTGATCAGCACCTATTTTGCCACCCAACGTTTTCTCAACCTTAGGACAGACGATTTATATTACTAAATTTGTCGCATGGGTAAGAAACAACAAGCGGGTAAAAAGCCCCAATCAGAATTCATATTCCAAAAGCGGAATTATCTCTTTATGTTCATCGGGCTCTTTTTAATCGCACTGGGATTTATACTGATGAGCGGTGGCGGAAGCGATGATCCTAACGTTTTTAACCCCGATATTTATAGTTTTCGAAGGATCAGGTTAGCACCTACCCTGGTATTGCTTGGCCTGGGTATTGAAGTTTATGCCATCTTGCTTAATCCCCATAAGAAGAAAAAGAGTTAATTGGAAGTCTTAGATGCCATTATCCTCGGGATCGTTCAGGGTCTGACAGAATTTCTGCCGGTCTCCTCCAGCGGGCATCTGGAGTTGGGCAAAGCTATACTGGGCGACCAGTCCATACCCGAAGAAAGCCTTTTGTTTACCGTGGTACTACATTTTGCGACCGCCCTGAGTACTATCGTAGTTTTCAGAAAAGATGTTTGGGAAATCATCAGCGGATTATTTCAATTCAAGTGGAACGAACAGACCCGTTTTTCCCTAAAAATCCTGATCTCCATGATACCTGCTGCCTTGGTAGGACTGTTCTTCGAAGACTCACTTGAGCTTCTTTTTGGAGGCAGGATCCAGTTGGTAGGATTCATGCTGATCGTTACCGCCTTGCTTTTGTACTTTGCTGACAGGGCAAAAGATACCGAAAAACAGGTCTCGTACCAGAGTGCTTTTATTATTGGAATCGCGCAGGCCATAGCCATTCTACCAGGAATATCAAGGAGTGGGGCTACCATCTCGACCTCTGTATTATTAGGGGTCGATAAAAACAAGGCAGCCCGTTTTTCGTTCTTAATGGTGGTACCGCTTATTCTTGGTAAAATCTCAAAAGACTTCATCGGCGGGGATATAAATTTTCAGGCCGAAGGATTTGTGGCCATGTCTGCCGGATTTATAGCTGCTTTTATAGCCGGATTGGCAGCCTGTACATGGATGATAAGGCTAGTGAGGCAAAGCAAGCTTACCTATTTCGCAATCTACTGCCTGCTGGTAGGCCTGCTCGCAATTGGCTATGCATACTGGAGGTAATTACTGTGATGAATATCGAATTAAAAAGCGAGGATGATTTTTTGAAGGGAGAGATCTTACTGATCGACAAGCCCCTGGAATGGACATCGTTCGATGCTGTTAATTCGATTAAATGGGCTATAAAAAGACGCTTCGGGCTGCGAAAGATAAAAGTTGGACATGCCGGTACCCTAGACCCTTTAGCCAGTGGCCTTCTGGTAATTTGCACCGGGAAAGCCACCAAAAAGATCGCCGAGATTCAATCGGCCCCCAAAGAGTACGAAGGCATTTTTACCCTTGGGGCAACCACCCCGTCTTACGATATGGAAACCCCGATAGACCATCGCTTCTCAACTGAGGGTTTAGACGAAGAAAAAATCGAAGCCTTGGCACAGCAGTTCACCGGTAAAATCAGCCAGGTCCCACCAGTGTTTTCTGCTATTAGAAAAGACGGCAAACGGCTTTATGAATATGCAAGGTCGGGTAAGAGTGTCGAAATTAAGGCCCGTGAAGTTGAAATATTTCAGTTTGAGATCCTTTCTGTAAAAATACCTGAAGTAAGTGTCCGGATCCGTTGTGGTAAAGGAACTTATATTCGGTCACTGGCCCATGATTTTGGTCAGAAATTGGGTTGTGGGGCCTATTTATCGTCCCTCAGAAGAACCAGAATAGGTGATTTCAACGTAAATAATGCACTACATCCTAAGAAATTCGGTGAAAAGCTCAAATCGGACGGAGAATGAATAGCAACAATTCTCATTTCCTTTAGATTCAGTAGCTTAGTATAATATTTGGATGTAAAAGTGGTTAATTAAGTATGGATTTAAACAGGAAGCAGCTCTCGGCTATTATTACCATCTTCTCCCTTGCAATTATCATACTGCTATTGTATAATATTCATCTGGGATCGGAGACTAAGGAAGAGTACATCATAGAGATGAGCTTGGCCGATGAGGATATCCTTGAATTGCTGGAACAGGAAGAAGAACGGCTACAAGACCTGGCGAAGGCCGATCCTATAAAAAGTCATATGGCCAGTAATGAGACTGCGAAACCCAGTATTGGCAACCCAGAACCCCTAAAATCACTAGAAGAGTTGATGGCGGAGCAGGAATCGGACCGGGATTTCCTTGGCGATGAATCGGGATATGAAGCCAGCCTGAAAGAACTCGCCAAACTCAGGGAAGAGAGAAAGCAGAAATTGGGCGAAAAGGATGCCAAGAAAAAAGAATATACCACCGCATTGTCCGAGAAACGAACTTCTGTGTCTTACTCACTTGTAAACCGAAACAGCTATGAACTTCCACCCCCAATTTATACGTGTATTAACGGAGGGACCGTAGTCATCAATATTACTGTGGATGCTTTGGGCAATGTAGTAGACGCAGACTATAACAATAATAGTTCTAATACAGACGATTGGTGCCTGGTCGAAAATGCGATCACTTATGCCTACCGGGCACGATTCGATAGTTCTGATAAAAACTCCCAAATAGGTACCATTACCTACTTATTTCAGGGGAAGTAATGCCACGACTTCCTCAAGGGTGCTGACCCCTTTGTCTAAGTTATACCAACGCTGAAGATCCTCCCTGAATTCAGGACTGAGTGCCCCGAACTTATCCTTATACTCACTGGCCATTTGCCCAGCCTCGGCAGGCCTGGGGCCCCATTCTCCCAAAATATCACCAGTTTTCTGATCCATGCTGATTAGTTTCGGAATAGATAAGGCGCCATCTGTTCTAAATCGCTCCATCAAATCGAGATGCTCGTCCCGAAGTAATACTTTCAGTTGGATGTTTGGATTCAATGCTGCGATCTTGTTCATCACAGGCAATGTTGGAGCAGCATCACCACACCAGCTTTCTGTGAGTACCAACCAATTTATAGGACGATCTATTGTCTTGATCATGTCGGCTGTAGCCCTGGGAATGTGAAACGTCTTGTCCCAACGTTTCATCCTTCTGCTATTAAGTACGGTGTATTGGATCAGAGCTGCTGTTTGCTGATGACCGGTTGTTCTTCCATTGGCCACCAAGTGATCATTGAGTTCCTTAAATTCCTGATAGGTCATACCCACGCGAAATTTTTCATCGATCAGTCCGGCTATATCAGTTCTATCCATTATTTGATTTGAATTCATATGGCATTTTCAAGTCCCTCCTTGGTCTGAGTGTTTGTTAAAAACTTACATATCTTTATGGAGATCAATTTTGGGTCCTATGGAAATTCAAAAATGCGGCTGGTGTTTAGGCGATCCACTCTATGAAGCCTATCACGATGAGGAATGGGGTGTGCCCGTAAAGGACGATGATACACTTTTCGAATTCCTGATCCTGGAAACCTTTCAGGCCGGTTTGAGTTGGATCACGATTTTAAGGAAACGAGAAAATTTCAGAAATGCCTTTGATAATTTTGATTATCATAAGATTGCCAAGTACCAGCAGCCAAAAATAGATGAACTTCTCCAGGACGCTGGCATTATCAGAAATCGACTAAAAATCCTGGCCACCATAAGCAATGCGCAGGCATTTTTAAAGGTTCAGGAGGAATGCGAAAGTTTTAGCAACTATATATGGGCATTCGTAGATGGCACCCCCATAAGGAATTCCATCGAGAACTATCAACAGGGACCTTCTAAAACCGAACTTTCCGATACCATCAGCAAGGACTTAAAAAAAAGAGGTTTTAAATTTGTAGGCAGCACTGTGGTTTATGCGCATATGCAGGCTACGGGTATGGTTAATGATCATGAAATCAGTTGTTTCAGGTATGAAGAAGTCTAGAAAGATATTAATACCACTATTACTCCTGGTTATGGTGGTTTCTAACGGTCAGCAAAAATATGAAAGGGAGCATCGGATCAAGAAAAATCAATTTCCCGGAGCAGCCCATCGTTTTATCGACATAAATATCACGGACTACAGAAAGATTAAATTTTACCGTGAAACCGACAGCTCAGAAATTAGGTATACAGCCCGGTTTAAGGTAGATCGACTTCGATATGGTGCTTCCTTTAATCAAAAAGGTGAGGTACAAGGTATAGAAATCCTTATCACAGCAGTGGATATCCCAAATGATATTTTGCAGCAGATTACCCAGTTTCTCGATTCTACATTTAACAAATACCGAATAAGGAAAATTCAACAACAGTATCCCATAAAACAAGGAGAGCCGGTGGCGGTGACCCTGAAAAATGCCTTTCAGAATCTGTTGATATCCTCTTTACACTATGAATTGACAATTTCGGGCAGGAAGAGCAAAGGTTTTAAAGACTATGAAGTCCTTTTTGATGCAGAGGGTCATTTTCTCAAAATAAAAGAATCGCTGCCTGCCAATTACGACCATGTTCTTTACTGATCATTCCCATATTACGAAATGTTCTACCCAAACACTATCACAGGAATAGTTTATCAACCTGGTGTTGTCAGGATTTGAATATACCGGTTTCGTGAAATTTCCTCAGCTCCAAGGCTCTCAAGATGTTTTGTATGTAATTGACAATCGATAAGTCTGTAATTCTGTTCCTCTAGCTCCCGGGCTGCCAGAATGAGAGCATATTTAGAAGCGTTGTCCGCTTTGCTGAACATACTCTCCCCACAAAAGACATGACCGAGATCCACCCCGTACATCCCCCCAACCAAATCTCCATCCTGCCAAACTTCATAGGAAATAGCAAAACCTTTTCGATGTAATTCGATATATGCCTTTTTCATCGCTTCGGTAATCCAGGTACCTTCCTGGTCTTTCCGGCGAATCTGAGCACATTCTTCCAGCACCCGTTCAAAACAACGGTTCCGGCTAAGGCTAAAATGGCCTTTTTTCATCACCTTGCGCATACTCCGTGAAATTTTGACCTTATTGGGAAAAAGGATCATCCTGGGGTCTGGAGACCACCAGAGTATAAGGGAGTCTTCATTAAACCATGGAAAGATACCTCTGGAATAAGCGAGAAGCAGTCGATCTGATGAAAGGTCACCCCCAACAGCTAACAAGCCCTCTGCGCTGGCCCGATCTACCGGTGGGAATTCTAATTTGTCGGTGAGGAATGTGATATTATTTTTCTGCTTTTCCAACTGCCTGATATCTACTCTAAAAATACAAAAACCTACCTAGACCAGCAGTAGCCCCGTAATATACACCAAAGTGCCAGCAATCATAAATATGAGTGTATAGGGCAGAATTTCCTTAGCCTTCAATTTGGTGATCCCCAGAAGTGGCAACGCCCAAAAGGGTTGCAGCATATTGGTAATCTGGTCGCCATAGGCCAGTGCCATTATAGCTTTAGGCAAAGGAACATTTAGCCGGAGAGCCGATTCTAAAACCAAAGGCCCCTGTACAGCCCACTGTCCACCACCACTAGGTACAAAAATATTGACCAGTCCTCCACTCAGAAATGTGAATATGGGCATGGTGGTCTCATTGGAAATTGAAATGAAAAAATCTGAAATCCCACTTATCATACCACTGTTACCCATAATCCCCATAATCCCGAAATACAATGGAAACTGGATGAGAATTCCGGAAGTATCGCCGATCGCTTCTTCTACGGCCAGTAAAAAGTCTCTGAAATTCCCATGAAGAATAAGGGCGAGTCCCAGCATAAAAAGATTCAACATATTTGGGGTAATATTCAGACTGGTGATCATCGATGAATAGCGCATCCCGAAAACCAATAGAATAAGAATCCCCACAGCGGTAGACAAAAACACAGAGCGATCTAATTTTTCTGCTCCCCTGGGCACTTCATCTTCATGATCTTTGAATTTGAAGGTTGTGAGCTCCAGTTTAGTGGGCTCAACGGTCTTCCCCAGGCGGTAGGCCAATAGGGAAATCAAGAGTACTACGGTTGCAAAGATGAGTAGGTTCCAACTGCTAAAAACGGTTTCTGATGATGGGAGATATTCCGGGAGGCTAGACAACAATTCAGGGCTTCCAAAAGAAGCCATAAGCTCTTTGAGATGTCCCTGCTCCGATACTTTAATTGGTGCTGAACCACTTATTCCGCCATGCCAGACCATGAGCCCGCTGTAACCAGCTGCGCCAATAAGCGGGTAGTTCAATGGAATATTTCGTGCTTGCGCATATTCAGCGACTTTCCTGGCCAGCAATGCTCCAAAAATAAGTCCCAGGCCCCAATTAAAAAATGAAACGAGCATTGTTGTCGAGGCTACAATGACCGCAGCGTTAGCCGTACTGCTTACATAATGACTTAGCCGGTGAATGAGCTTTGCCATAGGTTTGCTCAGTACCAATACATGGCCAAGAACCAGAATAAGCATCATCTGGTAGGCAAATACCAAAAGGCCGGTGTTCCATATTCCTTCTTCCCAAAAACCAAGAATAGATACAAACCGATTGTCGTTCTCCGGAAGGTCGGCGAATGCCAATGCCAGCAACACTGTTAAAACAGTAAGTAATATGGCAATGGTAAAGGGTGAGGGCAGGTACCTCCTAAAAAGGGTTTCTATGAATCTTGTTAGCTTCACTGCCTCATCGTTTGATTCTTGCCTTACTTATGCCACAATAATCAAAAAAGGGATTGGTAGATCCTCGCTTTGAGTTGAACGATCAGAAAGGAAGATCGTCGTAGTCTTCCTCCTTAAGCTCCTCTGCCGGCTCAAATGCTTCCATAGGAGGTACAGGTGGTGCTTCGGAACCTTCAGACTGTTCTAGAGCTTCAATCCGCCATCCTTGAATAGAATTGAAATATTTGGTTTCTCCCTGAGGGCTGTTCCATTCACGGCCTCTGAGATTGATACTTACTTTTACTTTTTGTCCGACATTGAAATTTTGTAAAAGATCTGTTTTGTCTTGTACAAATTCTATAAGAAGATGCTGTGGGTATTGTTCCTCGGTCGTCAAAACCAACTCTCTCTTTCTAAAACCATTGTTGCCATAGGTTTTGGTTTCATCTATCAATTTAATCGTACCCTGTATTTCCATTACTATATCAATTTTTATGGGGTTAATATAACTAATTAGAAGGGAGTCCCATTAAGTAGGTCCCTAATTTCTTTCCATTTTTTTTAAACGCGCTTCCCTTGCTCCATTCATAGTCTGTTTCGGGCAGTTCCTTAATTAGAATATCCAGGTCTGCCATGGTATACATACGGGGAAGTGAAGCCTGTCCGTCCCATGCATAACAAAGTGGTATGATCGGGATAAAGTATGTAAAAACAATTTGTTGCCAGCCGAGCGGTCTTACCCAAAATGTCATAAACCAGGCCATGATAATAAGAACACACAACGACAAGGGCAACAACAGCCACCATAATAAAAGTGGAATATTGTTCTCTCCCATTTCATATATCAAAATAGGTTGCTTCATTTCCTGGGCAGACCTCAAAATCTTCCCGGCTTTTTGTGGTTCCATATGATGAAAACAATTGATCATTGTTTTCAGCCCTTCCGGAGCCAGGCTCAGATCGGTCGCATCTACGGGTTTTTCGTGATAGCTGATGTTTTGACCACCCGAATTTTTAAACTGCTGAACGAGCTTATCATTAGGATAGAGGTCGGTGAGAACTAATTCGCAATTATTTGTATTGTATTCCGATGTAAGATATTCCAGTACATCGGGCATAATGCCGCCTGATCCGGAACCCAGATCAACGATCCGGGTTTGGTGGCCATCTCTGATCAGGGGGCCTAGTAAGCCAGCGATCACCTCTTTGGTTCCAACCATCCTGTGCAAAACAATGATCAGATTTGTCATTGCCCTTCTTAAGGGTTTTGGGAACCACTTGAAATCTTCAAACTCGAATAATTGAATTCTTTTCATGGAGATTTCACAAAGTTTCGGCGGCCAAAAGTACTTTCCATGCAGAAACAATGTCTTTAGAGGCCAGATAGTCCTGGGCTTTTCTATGAATCCTTGCGCTATCATCTGAACTGACTATAGCACGTATTTCCACATGTTCGTTCAAAAAGGCATTAACTGAGTCTTCATCAGGAATTTTTTCAATATTGCCGAGCATCCCGAGGTCATTCCCGGTTAGTACTTTGCTAAAACGAATAGATTCGGGGATACGATCTATACCTATGCCAAGAGACGACAAGGGTTTAGGCACCTCAAACATACCTTCCCGGGCCCGGGTATACCAATTCCCCCCCATTCGGGCTACCTGGTCTGTTTTATATTGATCGATAATTCCATCTTTATCGAGGATAGAACGGTCTATATGTATTCTCAATACCTCTGAAAAAATAAGATTTCCCGCACCACCTTCCTCTCCCAGAGGTTCTACTTTAGTTACCTTGCATTCGAATTGCACCGGAGATTCCCCTACCCTGGGGGGGCTTACCAGATCCGATTTAACCATGGTAAGGCCGGCTTTTACAAATTCATTTTCCCCCTTTTCATATTCTGTGCTCGCCAATGACATTTGTTGCACTATTTGATAATTTACAACATTGATAACCACTTCTCTGGTTTCGAGCACATTCTCCAGGGTGTGTTTGATCGTATTATTGCGGACCCGCCTGGCGGGGGAAAAGATCATAATGGGTGGGTTAGCACTGAACACATTAAAAAAACTGAAAGGCGAAAGATTAGGCCTCCCCTGCTTATCCACAGTACTGGCAAAAGCAATGGGCCTGGGCCCTACGCCTCCCAGTAAATATCCATGTAAACGAGCAGTGGGTATCTCTTTAGGATCGATGGAAACAACTTTATTCATAGGGCATAAAGGTACATAAAATGGAGGCCAAATACTGCATTTCAAGCGATGCTAAATGCAACATTATACCTCAAATTGAGTTATCTTTAACATCAAGCGAATACCGGATGAACTTTAATCCAAAGAAGAAAACTTCGAACATTGTTTTACTGATCGCGTCGTTTGTAATCGTGAGCCTTATCCTTTGGAATACCAATAGCTTTTTCAGAAAATTTAAGGAAGAAGAAAGGTATAAGATGGAGATATGGGCAACGGCACAATCAGAGTTTCTCTCTTTACCTGCTGATGCTGATCCGGGGAATCTTCCTTTGAAAGTTTTTCAGAACAATGCCTCCACTCCTATGATTTTGGTAAACCGGGATGGTTCTATGAAAACCAATAATATTCCCGATGAACTGGCAGAAGACACTGTATATCTTCAAAAGAAAATGAAACAGTTCAGAAGCGAGAACCGGCCCATCGTTATGGAAGACAAAGGAGAACACCTCGCAACTTTATATTACGGAAATTCCGAGGTTCTAAATAAGCTAAAATATTATCCGATCGCCCTGTTGTTGATTATTTTTCTTTTTGGTGCAGTGATCTTTTTCTTTTTTAAAACAAATAAAGCTTCCGAGCAGAATAAACTTTGGGCAGGCATGGCAAAAGAAACAGCCCATCAAATTGGCACCCCCCTTACCTCTCTTTTGGGTTGGAATGAGTTGTTAAAGGCTGAAAAAATAAACCAGGACATTACCCGTGAGATTGAAAAAGATATCAATCGACTCGAGACCATCACCGAGCGATTTTCCAAAATCGGATCACTTCCTATTCTCACACCTCTAGATATCGTTGAAGAATCAAGGAATGCATTCGATTATCTCAAACTGAGAAGTTCTAAGCTCATCCACTTTTCTTTTCGGTCTGAGGTAAGCAAAATGACCGTGATGTTAAACCGTTCATTATATCACTGGACCATAGAGAACCTGGTTAAGAACGGAATCGATGCTATGAAGGGTAAAGGCAATATTTCCATTGAGATACTCACTATGGGTAAATTTGTCAATATTTTAGTCTCAGATACAGGGCAAGGGATACCAAAAGGAGATTTCAGCACTATTTTCAATCCGGGATTCACTTCCAAAAAAAGAGGATGGGGTTTAGGGCTATCTTTGGTGAAGCGTATTGTAGAAGAGTACCACCAGGGTAAGATCAAAGTATTATCCTCCACCAAGGAAGGCACTATCATGCAAATATCACTTAAGGTAAAAAACTAGCTATGGCCAAAGAAAAGCTTGAAATTATCAAGGAGTCTGTTATTACAAACAATTGTCCGGAATGTTTTAACCAGGATATGACCCTGAGTTTCTTCCAGAAGCATTTGTATAGCAGGTTCTATCATAGGGTCACTCCGGTGGTGGAACATCAAATCAGCTGCAATAAATGCCACTCTATCATTTATCCGGTAAAGTGGACCGAAGATATTGAACGAATATTTGAATATTATCGCAAAACTGTAGAACCTGAAGCTTCAAAAACAAGGTTCACAGTATTCTTCTACGTGCTCATTTTATTGCTTATCGCCTTAATTGCCGGTGGGGCCTACCTTTTTATGGAGGGAATTATCCAATTTTAGAGCGAATTCTTGCTGCTATTGATTCAAACTCCTCTTCTGTAAGGGTTTCTTTATGCTGAAAAGTGGCATTTGCCATAGAATGAAGGGGAATAAGATGTACGTGAACATGTGGGACTTCGAGGCCTATTACCGTCAACCCGACCCGATTGCAAGGTATGGCAGCCTCTATGGCTCTGGCAATTTTTCTTGAGAAAGCCATCAACCCCATGTACTTATCCTCATCCAGATCGAAAATCTTGTCCACTTCCTTTTTTGGTATACAAAGCGTATGACCTTTTGAATTCGGATTGATATCGAGAAAGGCAAAATAATCATCGTCCTCTGCGATTTTATAACAGGGAATCTCTCCATTGATAATCCTTGTAAACAAGCTGGGCATGGTCTATGGTTGGTTAGTTATAATTAATCGCGACTGATTTCTAGTATATCAAATTTGAGTTTGCCATTGGGTACTTCGATTTCTGCTACATCCCCAACTTCTTTACCCAGAAGACCCTTCCCTATAGGTGAGGTGACTGAGATTTTGCCTGCCTTAAGGTCTGCCTCGCTTTCGGAAACCAGGGTATAGGTCATTTCCATCCCATTTTGCTGATTCTTAAGTTTTACTGTAGAAAGCACCAATACCTTATCAGTATCTAATTGTGACTCGTCTATCAGGCGGGCATTGGCCACTATTTCTTCAAGCTTAGATATTTTAAGTTCCAACAGGCCCTGCGCTTCCTTGGCAGCATCGTATTCGGCATTTTCAGATAAATCGCCTTTATCCCTTGCGTCTGCAATAGCCTGGGATGCATTTGGCCGTTCAACGTCACGGAGATGATTGAGTTCATCTTTTAATTTCTGTAATCCCTCCTCCGTGTAATAAGAAATATTACTCATAACTTCATACTTTAAAATTTTTGTAGGAAACGGCTCGATCATCCGTCTAATGTCCGATACGTTGTCCTGTACAACACAACGCTTAAATGATCGTAACTCATTTACTCTAAATAATTTAGGAAAAATAGCGTTCTGTTGGAGTGGTACTAATAGCAAAATCCCCTTTTTTAAAGAGGATTTAACGCAAATATACATAAATTTTACTCAAATTTGTCCAGAATTTCTTCAATATCATGAGATCCCCGATACGATTTATCACCTTAATTTTAATCCTAATAACGCTGTCTTGTTCCGATGATGAAGGCAATAGGAATCCTTTTCTGGCAGATATAAATTTCAATTTTGAGGTTAACCTCAACTTGCCGCTGTACAGTCCTTTAACCAATATTGGCAATGCCGTTTTAGTTCAATCTCAGGGAATTGGTATTAGAGGTGTTTATGTAGTCAATACGGGCTTTGATCTTTACAGGGCCTTCGAGGCCAGTTGTCCCAATCATGCTCCGAGTCCTTGCTCCACAATGGATTCGAGTGGCCAGGTAGCTACGTGTGATTGTGAAGATTTTGAATATAATCTGCTGACGGGTCAGCAACTCAACCGCCCTGATGATGGCGAACGCTATTATGATATGCTCGAGTACCGGGCGGTAAAGAGCGGGAGTTCTGTAATAATAAGCAACTAATTAAACGGAAGAATATCAGGATTCTGATACTTTTGCCGGGCCTCAGCCGAGTTAAAAATATCATCGTTGTAGTGGGCGGCCATTAATTCTTTAAAAGAGGTGACAAGCCTGGTATTTTCTTTTATAAAATCACGAAAATTCGTTGTTCCGGTTTTGGAACGAAAATGATCGATCGCGTTTATGGCCGCTACGGTTACTGTTTCATTGTATTTCTCAGGCACACCCAAGGCATTGGTATATTTTTTTAATATTCGACAGGCGCGTATAACGGCTTGTTCCCTGCCGTTTCTTTCAATTAATAGCCAGCCCCATCTCAAATGGGCTTCGTGTGTAAATACTTTTGGGTTAAGCGTTGCCTGTTCTAATGCCAGCAATAGTTGATCGTCGGTAAAATTGCAGTGATCTTGTCGCTGAAAGTCCTCCATTTTATAAATAACTCCTGGTTGTCGGACTAATTTAAGAACTAAAACTCTATAGTTGCACCCAACAGGAAATTAATCCCCGCCTGGGGGTAATATCCTGCTCCCTCAACAGTGGTAATAGTACCTGGATTTGAAAAATCATCATCAAATGTAAAGAAGTAACCATTGGAAACATATTTGGCATCGAATATATTATTTACCAGGCCCGAAAGTATAATACCCTTTAGCCAGCCTTGGGTGTTAATCCGATATTGGATATTGAGATCGGTTTGTGAATAAGCTTCCAGTTTTGAGTTCTCCGAATCGATATTGCCCATATACTGCTCCCCAACATATTTGGTCAAAAGCGAAATCTGCAATGACTCAGTTGGTATGTAGGTCAAGATATTGCCAACTACAATCCCCGGAGAATAGGCGATATTTGTATTTCCCAGGTCTTGTAATACCCCATCTCGCTGGAAAAGAAAGTCTAAATTCCGATTAACACTCAGCGCCAGGTTGGGCTGCCATATAAATTTACTGCCAAAGGAAAATCGTCCGTCGATCTCCAGCCCCAGTCTGTAGCTATCGCCTACATTAGCTCTTATTGGTGCCCCCACATCGTTCAGCTCTCCAGTAAGTACCAATTGATCTTTATACCTCATATAATAGAGGTTTGTGTTTATACTACTCTTCGGGCTGTTAACTCTCCATCCCAATTCAAAATCGTTCAGTTTTTCCGGTTTGGGATTTCCATTTTCATAGTCATTCCGGTTGGGTTCTCGCTGGGCCACGGCATAGGAAAAATAAAGGCTGTTTACAGGATTCAAATTATATGTTATCCCCGCCTTGGGGTTAAAAAAATTAAAGGTGTCATCTACCAAACCGGTTTCCTCACCATTAGCAGTATAGCTAACGGTCCGGTATTGCAGATCGGCAAAAACACGCAATTTCTTATTAAATACGTAGCTCGCCTTTGTGTATACATTGAAATCGGTTTTTTGTGAATCATCTTCATAGTATCGATCTCTAATTTGTCCGTTTCCGGCAAAACGGGCCCAAATTACCTCGCCAAAATGATCACCCAGATAATTGTTCCAGCCCCCGCCAAGAACAAAATCCCATTGATCTGAAGCATACTGGGCGGAAAATACCGTACCATAAAAATCATTGTCGAGCCACCTCCGCCTGATCAGATCTGTACTGGTAACAAGTTCTCCTTCTACTTCAAATGGTGTTATACCATAGGTTGCAAAATCATCATCTTCCCGGTATTGTTCAAAAAACCCTCTGCCATAAGTATAGTGAAAAGCGAGGTTGGCCTTCCAGCGTTCTGTTAAAACCTGGCTCCAGTGGAGTTGAAAATGGTCCTGTTTATAATTATCGACCTCATTGTCGTAAAACCTGGTCTCACCATTTTCATCTGTATACATTCCCGCAGGATTAAAGGTTCGGTCTCTTTGGAGTGTTTCTGCATCGATCCCAAACCATGACTGATAGGTGATTTCATGACCGCCAAAAAGCAACGCTTTTACAAGGGTTTTTTCTGTGGCATAAGCCGCTTGGAGAAAATAAGATTCAAGTTCTGAAGAGGCCCTGTCTATGTATCCATCGGAAATAATTCTGGAAAGCCGCCCTCCGAGTTCAAACTTTTCACTCAGTAATCCTGTACTGAATT
Source organism: Flavobacteriaceae bacterium (assembly GCA_965212205.1). Taxonomy (GTDB): domain Bacteria; phylum Bacteroidota; class Bacteroidia; order Flavobacteriales; family Flavobacteriaceae; genus JAHEJJ01. The sequence continues at coordinate 519,312 of CBDBUX010000001.1, read as the reverse complement.
TTACATTCGCCCTAAAAGTATTAAAGCTGCCGAAAGACGAAGAAATTTGGCCGTATGCATCCCTGGACACCCCGTCGGTCAATAGATTCAGACTAGCGCCAAATGCCCCGGCCCCATTGGTAGAAGTGCCAACACCTCTTTGTAATTGAATGTTTTCGGTAGAGGAGGCAAAATCGGGCATATTCACCCAAAATGTACCCTGAGACTCCGAATCGTTATAGGGAATCCCATTTATTGTCACATTCACGCGGGTGGCATCGCTACCCCTTACCCGAATCCCGGTATATCCTATCCCGGCCCCTGCGTCGGAAGTGGTGACCACTCCGGGAAGAAAGTTCATCAGGATCGGAATATCCTGGCCAAGATTCCTAGGGCGAATTTCCTCTTTGGTAAGATCGCTAAAGGTCATCGGTATTTCCTTGGTTACCCTAAGAGCCGATACCAGTACTTCATCGAGTACGATTTCTTTTCCCTTCAGACTGTCGGCAGGTACTTCTTGTGATCGGGCGATCATGACGCTAAAGCCCGCGAAGAGTATAAAGAAAACTTTTTTCATTCGTATTTTTTTACGAATAAAAGGGGTGATTATTCTTTTATATTAAGTGCAATAAAACGTTGGTCCACTACCCAAGGGAAAGATGCTGCCAGCGCTGTTTAATAGGAGTCTGGCTCTTCATCTCGTGCCGAATAAGTGGTTCTAAAACCCTTCTTCCGGCATCCCTCGGCGGCATTACCCGCCCAGGTTCAATGGGTTTAATCTCAGCCTTTTTACCTTGAAGACGAATAAAGAATTCGTTTTTATATAAAAAAGCACCCCTTTGAGACAGGACAAAAGTAAGACAGGAATCCGAGAATTCATAGCCTTGCTTAAGAAGGTTTTTAAAAGGAAGCTTTCTACCTGAGATTTTGTGTCAGGATTGGCCCTCTGGTTGGTGTTGTGGTCTCAACAGGTCATTAACCGATTTAACAGGGTTAAATGTAATCAACGGGACCTCCACAAATATCGAATTCCAGTACGACATGGCCCCATTCCAAAGTCCGGGTAATTCGAGTGCCTTCAGCGCCTTTCCGTCTTTGGTTTTTTCTGAAATGAACCCCTGCCTATGATCTACAAAATTGAGAAGATTATATTTCTCCCCTCGGTAATTCCTTACACCACAAACAATATCCACCGGGTTAAAATGTGTGGAGTTTTTAAACTTATCGGATTGTTCAGGATCGTTTCCATCTACCTGGGCCGATTCTACGATTTGGAGGGAGACATGTCTCTGGGGGTCGACGATCCAGAATGGGCCACCTCCCGGTTCTCCCTGATTCTTGACCATACCACAGACCCTGATCGGTCTGCTGATTTTATCTCTAAGGATCTCGATCTGCTCGGCAATGCTAAAAGAATTATAATTATCTGAAAAACGCACATTGAGTTCGTGGAACAGAAATTCATGGATCTCCTTGAGTTGCTCGGCCAGTAAATCTTCGGTATGGAGCATTCTGGCATATCGGTGCGCCTTTTTCTGAATTTGAATAAGCAATCCTGCCAGCACTTCCTTGTTAAACGCGATTTCTTCTGCATAGCGATCCACCACAACATTGTCGATATTCTTAATGAAGATTATATCGGCGTCCTGATCATTGAGATTTTCTATTAACGCCCCATGCCCTCCTGGCCTGAAAAGGAGGCTTCCGTCGTTTTCCCTAAATGGTAGATTTTCTTCAGTTACCGCAAGGGTATCCGTTGAGGGTTTCTGTTGAGAAAAGTTTACAAGATATTCTGTATTGGTATTCCTGGTAAGTCGTCCTTTAATCTCCTGGTAGTGGTCATGGAACATTGTTTCGTGTTGTTCCGATACCGTGAAGTGCAAGCGGGCAATATTATCGGAACTTCCATAAAGCGCGCCTTCTTTAAGATGTTCCTCGAAAGCGGTTACCACATGTTCACTATACCTGTGAAATGGCAGCAATCCTTTCGGATAAAAGTCGAATTTTAATTTGTCGGGATCCAGCATCTCATGAATAAAAGCAAGTAATTTCTTGTCTTTGGTTCCTTTGATGTTTTTAATCCGTTTCTGTACTTCAGGATAAAAAGGGAAGTCTTTTATATCCTTGTAAAACTGCTCAATGTCCTTATCGGTCCTTCCTGCAAGGAAAGAGGCAAGATCTTCTTTGCCAGGGTCAAAGGAATCCAGAAATCCGAAAAGAGATTTAAACATCCTCGATGCTGCACCCGAAGCAGGTACAAATTTAAGTAGTTTATGGCGGTCCCTATTGGCATCATAAAGTTTTACAAGCTTGGTTTTCTGGGCCTTGGTGAACTTTAGTATGCCATCGCCTGCTACCGCCGGACGGTCTAGCTTTATAAAGGGTATTCCTTCTTCAAAAATTCGTATTTGATCTAATACTTTTTCTTCACTGATCCCTTTGGAGAATAATTGTTTGAGATCTCTATCAGAAAAATTCGTCATATGTTCAAGAGCTTATCGATGTGTAAAATAGCTGTCTTTAGTCGGGCGGATTTGTCACCACTTAAGATAACAAAATCCCGTTGATTTTCTTCAAGTGCCGACTTAAAATAGGCGAACATTCGTTCCCTCTCGTCGGGCTTATCACGAAGATCGTCTTTTTCCCATGGGATATCAATATCGGTTAATAAGTACAGGTCGTATTTATTTTCGAGTGCATACTTTTCCAGTAATGGATCACAAGACCCCACATAATATGCCTCTGAATACACCTTGGTCTCCAGGAGGTCGGTGTCGCAGATCAAAATATTATCGGCCTTTTCCGAGAGCAGATTTTCGAGCCGCATCTGCCCTTCGGCTATCGGCAGGAGATCATGGGGCTCACAGGTTTTTTGTACCCTGTCCCATTTCTCTTGCAAGTATTCACGAGCATATTCGGGAACCCATTCTGTATTATAGTGCTTGGCTAGCTGTTTTGCCAGGGTCGTCTTACCCGTAGATTCAGGACCAAATATGACTATTTTAACAAGGTCTGCGGGCTTTTGTTTAAGTTTTTCTTCCATGCAAGATATCCAAAGATTGCAATTAGGGTAAAGAGTAAATATTGGAACGAGGTAAAAATAAGTCCTTTAAACAAATACAAGGGTATAGAAATTATATCTCCAATAATCCAAAAGGTCCAGTTTTCCAATTTCTTTTTGGCCATAAGCCACATCCCCACAAAAAATATCGCTGTAGTAAGTGTATCCACATAGGCGGTCCAGGTGTCGAACTTTTCAAACCAAATGTACACAGCGGTCACAAATAGCACGGTGAGCAGAAATAGCAGTATTGAATAGGCTTTTTCCCTGGCATTCATCCTGGATATGGGTATAAAATGGGTTGCATCTACTTTTCGGGTCCATACATACCAGCCATAAATGCTCATGGAAAAATAATAGGCATTGATCAGCATATCTCCCAATAGCCCAAATACCCATAGGATATAGACGAATATTGCCGTTGAAATGATCCCCGTTGGGAACACTAGAATATTCTCCCTTTTGGCATACCAGACACTCAAAAAACCGAAGATCACTGCGATCAACTCCAAAACCACTAGATACGACGGGACACCATCATACTGGTTGAAAAACCAATCAAAAATGAGGCTCATAATCGCTTCTATTCGTCTTGACCACTTTTATATAGCACAGACCCTGATTCATTACTTCAAGGTTTTCCTTGATTGCCATTTGAAGCGTATTCATCACCAGCTCATATTCCTCCAAATACCTGTGTACTGAGCGGGTTTTCCATAACCATCAATCCCGATGCCCTTAGGCGCTTTATAAAACGGATAACATGCTGCTCGTAATCGTCCTGTAACGGACTTAGTGTAAGTTCCACAGAAATTTCCATAGGCCATCAATCTTTTAAAGCATATACACAACTAAAACCTTCAAATTCGAGGTGTGAGATTTGAAATGTTGCGTAAAAATCATCGAATTCAATCTCGCCCAAAAACCAGTCCTTTTGGTCAAACTCAGGGTCGATAAAAATATTTTTATAAAAACTGAGTCCCTGCAGTGCACAGATCTTGTATAGAGATTCTTTTGCACCCCATAATTTGGTCAGCTTTTTAATGAGTTGTTCTTGTGTATCTCTTTCCTTGCTGGTATCTAAAGTGGTAAATTTCCGGGCAATCCGGATAATTTTTTCCCTTTGTTTTTCGATATCGATTCCCACACGCTGTTGACGGCTTATTATTATCCCGGTAAATATATATGAATGCGTTATGGAGATATGATTTCCATCGTGCAAATGCGGTTTTCCTATTTCATCGTAGTACAAATCCTTATCCTGGTATCCTTCTTGTTGCATAAGATGCCTGATACTCAAAAAACCCTTTCTGTGCAATTTGGACCGCATTCCCCTTACGCGTATGCTACACTTATCTGTCAGGCTGATTCCACGGCTCAACTCCTCCTCCGTTTCGGTGATTTTCCATATATGCACCACGATATCGCCCGAAATGTGAATAGTTTTATAAAGAGGCATGGGAATATTTAGGTTATCTTTTACCTTTGCAAAACACTGATTACAGTGGTATTCAAGGCAACGAATGTAAAAATATAAAAGTTATGCGTACCAAGACGATTCCTTACGTACCTTTTAAAGTTAAAGATATTTCCCTGGCAGACTGGGGACGAAAAGAAATAGAATTGGCAGAGGCTGAAATGCCCGGTCTAATGGCATTACGAGAAGAGTATCGTGAAAGCCAGCCATTAAAAGGTGCCCGGATCGCAGGATGTCTGCATATGACAATACAGACAGCAGTTCTTATCGAGACCCTAAAGGCACTGGGGGCCGAAGTAACCTGGAGTTCCTGTAATATATTCTCGACACAAGACCATGCAGCCGCAGCCATCGCTGCTGCCGGAATTCCAGTCTACGCCTGGAAAGGGATGAATGAAGAAGAGTTCGACTGGTGTATAGAACAGACGCTTTTCTTTGGAGAGGGGCGCGAACCATTAAATATGATTCTGGACGACGGGGGCGACCTGACCAATATGGTATTAGATCAATATCCCGAACTCACCTCTGGAATCAGAGGACTTTCTGAAGAAACCACCACTGGTGTTCATCGTCTTTACGAACGTTTTAAGAACGGAGTGCTTCCAATGCCGGCTATCAATGTAAACGATTCGGTAACCAAGTCTAAGTTCGACAATAAATACGGCTGTAAAGAAAGCGCTGTAGATGCGGTACGACGGGCAACCGATACCATGCTCGCCGGTAAAAAAGTAGTTGTAGCCGGTTATGGTGATGTTGGTAAAGGTACAGCGGCTTCTTTCAGAGGTACAGGGGCCATCGTTACCGTTACTGAAATAGATCCCATCTGTGCACTTCAGGCCTGTATGGATGGCTACGAAGTGAAACGAATTGAGAATGTGATCGGGGAGGCCGATGTGGTGATCACGGCAACTGGAAATAAAGATATTCTGCGTGAAGATCATTTTAAAGCTATGCGCGATAAGGTTATCGTTTGTAATATTGGTCACTTCGATAACGAAATCGATATGGCCTGGCTGAACGAACAGTATGGCCATACCAAAGACGAGATTAAACCGCAGGTAGACAAGTATACCATCGATGGAAAGGATATTATTATTCTGGCAGAGGGTCGTTTGGTAAACCTCGGCTGCGCCACAGGCCATCCAAGTTTTGTGATGAGCAATTCCTTTACCAATCAGACACTGGCTCAGATAGAACTCTGGAACAACAGCGATCAGTATGAGAATAAGGTCTATATGTTACCAAAACACCTGGATGAGAAAGTGGCAAGGCTTCATCTGGGACGGCTTGGTGCAGAATTAACCGAACTTAACGAGGATCAGGCCAAGTATATCGGTGTAAAAGTTAAAGGACCTTTTAAACCAGACTATTACCGATATTAAATAACTATGATCTTAACAAATTCAACCCCCGGGCTATTTACCCGGGGGTTGGTGTTTAGAATCGGGTTATCTTTGAACAATAATTATTTGGGGATATGACACTATTTGTGGACATGGATGAGGTGATCGCCGACACCTATATGGCACACATTGATATTTATAATCGTGATTTTGATGAACAACTCACAATAGCGCAATGTTATGGCAAGGAAGTATGGCAATGTGTTCCGGCTGAAAGGCAGGAAAGTGTTAGAATGCATGCTACCCGAGAAGGCTTTTTTAGTATGCTGAACCCGATTGCTGGCAGTCGGCAAATCATGGAACAACTTGTAAAGCGCTACGATCTTTATATCGCCTCTGCTGCGATGCAATATCCAAATTCGCTAAAGGAGAAATCGGATTGGCTCGATGAATTTTTTCCATTTATAAATTGGAAGAACAGGATTCTATGCGGAGACAAGCATATATTAAAGGGAGACATCCTGATCGACGATCGCAGTTATAATCTCAGGAAATTTAATGGAAGGTCTATTCTTTTTACCTCACCGCACAATGTTCATTCTGATGATTTCGAGAGAGTAAACAATTGGAAAGAAGTTGCAGAAGCCTTGATATGAGTTGTTGGGCTTCACGTCTACTACTATCTCCAAGCCATAAAAAAACCCCGGAAAACCGGGGTTTGCAAATTATATTATTCTGATTTTATGCGTTGAAAGGATCGATGTAAACATAAGATTTACCACTCGCCTTCTTTTCAAATCGCACTATTCCATCGACCTTGGCGTGCAAACTGTGGTCTTTCCCGGCATAAACATTATCGCCAGGATTGTGCTTTGTGCCTCTTTGCCTTACGATAATATTTCCGGCCAAGGCAGCCTGCCCACCATATATTTTTACCCCGAGTCGTTTCGATTCGGATTCTCTACCGTTTTTAGAACTACCTACACCTTTCTTATGTGCCATGATGTATTGATTTTATTTTTCTTACTTACTCAATGCTTTGATCAAATCAGCCTTCTTCATCGATGAGAGTCCGGTGATACCTTTAGCTTTTGCCATTTCCTTCAATTCAGCTACTGTTTTTCCAGCGAGGTCTGTTGCGGGTTTAGCAGCGGCCTTTTTTGGTGCTGATTTTTTAGCCGTGGTAGCAGCCTTTTTTGGTGCGCTGGCCTTTTTTGCAGTACTGGCTGCTTTTGGAGTAGCTTCCTTAGGTTTTGCCGCAGTTTTTTTCTTGGCACCTTTAGCAACGATACCTTCGATCATTAATTCGGTCAGATATTGTCTGTGACCATTTTTCTTTTGGTATCCTTTTCGTCTTTTTTTCTTAAAGACGATTACCTTATCGCCTTTTAAATGTTTTACGACTTTGGCCTCAACAGCGGCTCCGTCTATAGCCGGGGCGCCAACGGTGATGTTTTTACCATCTTCGAGCAGGAGAACATTGTGAAAACTAACTTTTTTGCCTTCATCTTCCTGCAAGCGGTGTACATACACTTTCTGGTCTTTTGCAACTTTAAATTGCTGCCCTGCTATCTCTACAATTGCGTACATAGCTTGAATTTATTAATAAATGTTTCTTTGGCCTTTGCTAAAGGCGGGTGCAAATATACTGCTTAAAAACGAATCTGCAAGATTAAGACGCGGCTTTTTGAGCCTTATTCTATTTAGGGTTATTTGAGCTTTTAAAAAGTTGCATAAAGGAGAGTGTAAGCACCAAAGTGGTGGCAAAACCCATAATGGCCACTGTAAAGAACAAAATGGCTTCAAAATTCCTTAAATCCTTAAACCAGGTACTGGAGAGCGAAGCTAAAAAATCTTGATTGATCTCCGTGGAATACAGTGCAAAAAAAATGGTAAAGATGATGGTTGCTATAAACCCGGTAACAAGACCTGTTTTGAACCCTCGCCCATAATCAAAGGCATCGCCCTCGGCCAATCTGAAGTATTTTATGGCTTCATAGATCCCGAAACCGGTGATCACCCCATTGAAAAGACTAAAAAAAACGTTCGTGTGCAGGCCAAAGAGCGATAAAATCAGGAAATAGGCTATAAGACAACCGCTGGTGGCTATCCCAAAACGTATTGGAAGGGCAAAACGCATCATAGACAAGAATATTTTTGAGGTTCCATTAAAGTTAATAATAATGACTTATTATCCCATAAATTCTTGTTAAAGAATATGCTTTAACCTACAGCAGCTGGGAAAAATTTATGATCTTGCAGCATCTGATTTCAGAACAAATACCTTAGAAAACATTTATAATACCGAACGAATGAAAAAAAGTAAATCAGCCCTTATATTTTCATTGCTCTTAGCATTCCATTTTGGCACTTTGGCACAGGAAGTAGTCTTTGAAGAATACGACCTGGATAATGGCTTACATGTAATTCTCCACAAGGATAACAGTGCGCCAGTAGTAAATATTTCGGTGGCTTATCATGTGGGTGCGAAGAATGAAGATCCTAACAAAACAGGATTTGCCCACTTTTTTGAACACCTCCTTTTCGAAGGAAGCAAAAATATTGCCAGAGGAGAATGGGATAAAATCGTGAGTTCAAACGGAGGGAGTGATAATGCCACGACCAATCAGGACCGAACCCTCTACTATGTTACCTTGCCTTCAAATAGCATGGAAGTGGGACTTTGGATGGAAGCTGAACGTCTTATGCATCCGGTTATCAACCAAATTGGTGTGGACGTGCAAAGCGAGGTAGTCCAGGAAGAGCGCCGATTACGGATAGACAATGCCCCTTACGGCCGATGGCAGGAACAAATGTTCAAGAATCTTTTCAAGGAACATCCTTACCGTTGGACCACAATAGGCTCTATGGAACATCTGGCAAGTGCCACTCTGGATGATTTTAAAGCCTTTAATGAGAAATTCTATGTGCCCAATAACGCCGTGCTTGTGGTAGCGGGTGATATTGATAGCAATCGTACAAAAGAACTCATCAAAGCATATTTTGGTCCTATTGAACGCGGTGCGGATATTGAGAGAATGACGTATAAGGAGGCACCGATTCAAGGTCCGGTTAAGGTTCAATTCCACGATCCTAATATTCAGATCCCCGCCATTTTGTTAGGGTACCGAACCCCATCTCAAAATGAGCGAGATGCCTATGTACTCGATATGATATCTACCTATCTGAGCGACGGTAAAAGCTCCAAACTGTATAAAAAAATGGTCGATGAACAAAAAACTGCGCTTCAGGTCTTTGCCTTTAATGCGAGCCAGGAAGATTATGGGGCTTATGTGGTGGGAGGGCTCCCTGTAGGAGAGAATTCCCTGGAAAGTCTTGTAGGCCAGATCGATCAGGAGATATTAAAATTGCAGACTGAAATGATTTCTGAACGCGATTATGAAAAGCTTCAAAATAAATTTGAAAACCGTTTTGTTAACGCAAACAGCAGTCTGGCAGGAATTGCTAGTTCCTTAACCAATTATTTTCTGCTTTACGGGGATACCAGCCTTATTAACAATGAAATTGAGATTTACCGCTCTATCACACGAGAGGAAATTTTAGAGGTATCGAAAAAATATCTGAATCCAAATCAAAGAATAGAGCTCGAATATTTACCAGAATCAGCCACTGCAAATTAGAATGACATGAAAAGAATTATAATAACACTCATCGTAATACTAACTGGCCTTCACTTATCTGCCCAGATAGACCGTACTAAAGTCCCGAGCGCAGGCCCGGCTCCTAAAATCAATCTGGATGTGCCCAAATCCTTTCAGATGGCAAATGGATTAACGGTGTTGGTGGTGGAAAACAACAAACTACCCCGGGTATCGATACAGTTAGTGATCGACAATCCTCCTATTGGTGAAGGAGACAAGGCCGGTGTTGCATCGCTGATGGGAAGCCTGCTCGGGAATGGGTCGACCTCGATCTCAAAGGACGATTATAACGAAGAAATTGACTACCTGGGAGCTCGTATTAGTTTTGGCTCTCAAAGCGCCTCTGCCAATTCGTTATCTAAATATTTTCCCCGGATTCTTGAGCTTATGGCCGATGCAGCCAGCAATCCCAATTTTACACAGGTGGAATTCGATAAGGAAAAAGCAAAACTGCTTACCGCCATAAAAGGGCAGGAGAAAGATGTCTCTGCCATCCACAACCGTTTGGAAAATGCTTTGGCCTATGGTGCAGATCATCCCTATGGTGAGTTTTTGACAGAGGAATCGGTTGGGAATGTCTCCCTTGAGGACATTAAGATATTTTATATCGATTATTTCGTGCCCACAAATGCTTATTTGGTGGTGATCGGTGACGTAGAATTTGAGAATACCAAGGAATTGGTTACAAAGCATTTCCTGGCTTGGACTAAATCCTCGCCTTTAATTCTGAACTATTCCGACCCTCTTAACACTCAATACACCCAAATCAATTTTATTGATATGCCCAATGCCGTGCAGTCTGAGATCAGCATGCAAAACCTTATCGAATTGAAGATGAAAGATTCGGATTACCTGGCAGCCTTACTGGCAAACAGGATCCTTGGAGGAGGGGCACTGGGGCGTCTTTATAAAAATCTTAGGGAAGACAAAGGCTTTACCTATGGGTCTTATTCCAGGGTTGGTAATGATAAATATGGCCCGGCCCTTTTCTCGGCCTCAGCCAGTGTTCGGAATGCGGTTACCGACAGTGCGGTTGTAGAGATCATCAATGAAATTGAACTAATCGTAAAAGAATCGGTAACAGAGGAAGAACTTCGGAATACCAAGGCCAAATATGTAGGAAGTTTTGTGCTGGCGCTGGAAAAACCAGAAAATATTGCACGCTACGCTCTTAATATCGAAACCGAAGATTTACCGTCGGATTTCTACACTACTTACCTGGAGCGGCTTAATGCCGTGACCGTTGAAGATGTCCAAAATGCTGCACAGAAATATTTCAGTCTTAATAATGCGCGGATCGTTGTTACGGGTAAGGGTTCTGAAGTAAGTGAAAGCCTGGAAAATATTCCTCACAAGGGCAGGAATATACCGGTCTTTTATTTCGATACCCATGCCAATAAGATTGACAAACCGAATTATTCCAAAAACTTGCCAGAGGGAGTGGATGTACAGAAAGTGATCGACGACTATCTGGAGGCTATTGGCGGGAAAGAGCAAGTTATGGCGATGAACACCCTTATATTGATATATGAAGGTTCTGCGATGGGTACCACGGTAAAAACAGAAGAAAAAAGAACCAATGGTAAGTACGCACAGACCACATATATGAATAACAATCCGATGATGGGCGTCATTGCCAATGGAGAAGGTTTCTTTATGAAACAAGGCAGTAACAAGGTAGCACTGCCACCTGAAATGGAAAAAGATCTGGCATATGCCATGGGAATTCTGCCTGAGTTGGGTATAGCACAATCTGGAGAGGCTAAATTAGCGGGTATTGAGGTCATCGAGGGAAGGGATTCATACAGAATCGACATTCCCGGGGAAGTTGTCCGGGCATCTTATTTCTATGATGTAGAAACAGGTCTTAAGGTAAAGGAAATCACAACTGTTGAAATGAACGGACAGAGTCAAATTCAGGAAGTTAATTTTGCGGATTACCAGGAATTTGAGGGAATCAAATTCCCTACCCGGACTATTGGAACCTTAGGGACCGAAGTCCTCGAGAGCAAGTTGCTGGAGGCGACGATAAATGGAGAAATACCAGACGCAGAATTTGAATAACAAACAAAGACCCTGGTACAGACAGTTACTGATCTTCCCCAGGGTCTTCAATATTATTTAATTAGAGCTAGATCTTTCGAATAGAATTTTCACCCAACACCACACCTTTGTCTATCGAAGGGTCGCCTTTATAGTTTATCTCAGCTTCTCCATAGGAAGTAACTTTTAAGCGATCGGATACACTGACCCTGAATTCGCTCTCACCAAAAGCTGTTATTTTTGCAGTCTTATTGTTCATCCCCAGCGTATTTACCTCACTTTCACCGTAAGCCTTGTATTTTTGATAGTAAGATTTGCCGGCATCGATCTTTAAATAACTCTCACCGTAGATTACTACTTTCAAATCCTCTACAACAGCAGATTTTATTCTGACATCGGATTCTCCATATAGACTCAGTGCAAGTGAACTTTGATCAATAGGACTTTCAAGTCTGAAATCCTCCTCTCCCCTTACAGAAAGATTTTTGAGATGCTTGTAGGTTATCGTTAGGCTAACCTGTGTGCCTGAGTATAAATCGTGCCTCTCTTTAGAATCGTCGTATTTAACTTTTTTGGATTTGGTATATGTCTTTGCGCCATCGAGATAAATTTTAAGAGTATTTCCATCTACCTTAATATTTAATTTCTCCAGGTCGACATCCGCATCATCAATACTAACTATTTCCCTGTCTCCCTCAATAAAAGTAGCCTCTATATGAGGACTTATGATGACATTATCAAAAGAAGCCACCTTCACTTCTTTCTGCTGAGCTGAAACGCTGGTGAGAAAAAAAATGGTTGTAGCGCTAAACAAAACTGATTTGAGTATAGTATTCATCCTGTTATAGTTTTTAGTTCCCAATACACCAAAGAGTCCAAAAATATCGTTTTGTTACAGTCCGGGAATGCGATCCTTGAAATTAGTGAAAACTCGCCGAATTTAAATTCCTCAAGTTCAATTACCGACTTTGTTCTAACCTCTGGGCTATTAAGAAACTATACCTGGGGTAATATCGCCCCTTCAGCCATTAGATATAGAATGCTTATGGTCTCACCTTTGAGCAATCTCCAAAGCATTCCGACAATTGGAATGATACAGCTAAACGCAATTGAGAAAATTGTTGAAGAAATTTGATGCAAAAGTCATGTGTTTTGACCAGAAATATGGCCTCATATGCTTAATTTTGATTCCTAAATAAGCGAACCTATGAAATATAGATTATTCATTTCCGGAATCTTAGTTGCCTTCATTATTTACGCGTGTAAGGAACAGAAGAAATCAGTTGACACATCGGAGGATAGCAAAAAAATGGAGCAAGTAATGGCCATTCACGACGAGGTAATGCCTAAGATGAGCACCATCGGCAAACTGGTTGCTGAGCTAAAACCAAAAGCAGATTCAACGGAACTTGGTATGAAGTATGGGAATGCCATGACCGATCTGCAGGATGCTCATAAGGCTATGATGGATTGGATGCAGGGATTTGGTGACCGATTCGATTCGGATGAGATCCTGAATGGCAAGGCGCTTACCGCTGAAAAAAAGGAGTGGCTGAACGAAGAGGAAGAAAAGGTAAAAGCCTTAAAGATACAGATCAACACTAGTATTGAGAATGCGGAAAAAATTCTTGAAGGTTCAGAATGAGAATCTAATCATCAAAAAGGCAACTTGCTCAGATCTACATTACCGCCACTGAGTATTACCCCTACTGTTGCATTCTGGAATTCTTTTGATGACCTGATGAGGGCTGCAAGTGCCACTGCACTTGAGGGTTCTACCACAATCTTCATACGTTCCCAAATAAGTCTCATTGCAGAAATTATTTCTTTTTCCTCGACTCTGATAATCCTATCTACAAGTCGAAGAATGATCGGAAGGGTCCTGTCGCCCAAAACGGTCTTGAGCCCGTCGGCAATAGTATTTGTTGTCTTATTTGTCTCTATTCGGCCGCTATGAAAAGAACGGTAAGCGTCGTCTACTTCGAAGGGTTCTGCCCCTATAACTTTTGTATGCCTGCTAAAAAAATTAGTCGCCAGAGCAGTACCCGCAATAAGTCCGCCACCGCCAACAGGTACAAAAATATAATCGAGGTCGGGCTTCACTTTCAGAAATTCCATACACGCGGTGCCCTGCCCTAATATGACATCCTTATCATTTGAGGGATGAAGAAAACTGGCCCCGGTTTGTGAAGCTACCTTTGCAGCAGCAGCTTCTCTGGCTTCAAGATTAGGCTCACATTCTACGATTTTACCTCCATAATCTGCTACGGCAGACTTCTTTACCAAAGGAGCATCGGAGGGCATCACAATGTATGCAGTTACGCCAAGTGTCTGGGCTGCCAGGGCCAAAGCCTGGGCGAAATTTCCTGACGAATGGGTAACAACGCCTTTTGCCCTTTGATCTGGAGAAAGTCTAAGAATAGCATGGGTAGCACCTCTCATTTTATAGGCCCCCATTCTCTGAAAATTCTCGCATTTGAAGTGAATTTTTGCACCTACCATCTCGTCGATCAATCTGGATGATAAGACCGGGGTATTATGAATATAGGGCTCGATCAACTTATGGCATTCTATCAGGGCTTCCTTACTATACCATTCCTTGTTGATCGATGATTCCAAAATCGTGATGTTATTAGTAAATTATCTCTTCTTTATTCTTTATTCCATTTAAGTGTCTCCATGATTTTCCGTATATCTTTTTGCAGGTAAACCGCAGCGGGATAAATGGAATCGTAGTTGGGTTTGGCATAAAAATACAGCGATCCGGTCAAAAAGTGTTGCAGGCTGTCGGTAAGGTAGAACTGCGCTTGTGAAGCGGCATCTCCCTTTACTTCGTAGTACATTCCAAAGACACGTTCTGCTTCATCTATATATGGCTGTTCAATGATATTATCGGCCTTAACCACATGTTCATAAGAAAGCTTTTGTGCATCGCTGAGGAGCTGATCCAGATTACCTTTTACCGGCTTATAGGTAATAAATACCGAGCCTCTCATATTTGGATAATTCAGGGTGACTGAATGTTCGGTTTCTTTTTCTATTACCGCCCTTTTATTGACCTGAAACTTGTATGATTTGCTAACATATTGCCGGGCATCACCTGTCTCATATTCAAGGCGAAGCATAGCCTTGGGTTTAGGCAGGGCCTCTTCCTTGCAGGATGAAATAATCAGCGTGAAAGCCAGCAACGGTAAAATATAATCAAGTCGCATGTGGTAGCGTAACTTTAATCTGTTTAAGTCGTTTTTTGTCAAGACTTTCAACAAGGAATTCAAAATTATTGAAAAGCACTTTTTCACCTCTTTTAGGAAAACTCCCCGCGATCTCCAGAACAAATCCAGCAATTGTCTCTGATTCGCCTTTTTGTTCTTCAAATTCCGTTTCGCTTTCAATTTTAACCACCCGGTAGAAATCTTTAAGCGTGGTTTTACCTTCGAATACATAGTTATAGTCATCGAGCTTGGAATAGATCAGGTCTTCATCGTCGAATTCGTCACTAATATCGCCAACGATCTCCTCAATGATATCCTCAAGAGTTACTATACCCGACGTTCCGCCATATTCGTCTACCACTATGGCCAGGTGATTCTTCTTCTCCTGGAATTCCATAAGAAGATCGTCGAGCTTTTTATTTTCCGGTACAAAATACGGCTCCCTGATCAGGGACATCCAATTAAAGGTTTTCCTTTCTATATGAGGTAACAGATCTTTAACATACAATACCCCGAGAACATTATCCAGATTCTCGGTAAATACCGGTATCCTCGAATATCCGTTCTTTTTGATCTCCTCAAGTACCTCGAAAAATTTCATTTCTTCACTGAGTGCAAAAATATCGATCCGGGGTCTCATCACCTGTTTTGTGTCTGTATTTCCAAAAGACACAATGCCTTCAAGAATTTTTTGTTCTTCTTTTGTGGTATCTCCTTCCGAGGTAAGTTCAAGGGCCTGTGAAAGATGGTCTACACTCAGATTGGATTTCTGTCGCCCCAGTCTTCTATACATCACACGGGCCAGGGCATTCATCGGGCCGCTAAGCGGCGTGAATAGAACATCCAGAACTTTTAACGGATATGCCATAAAGTGAGCAAATTGCCGACTATTTCGATTGGCGTAGATTTTGGGCAGAATTTCTCCAAACATCAAAATAAGGAATGTTGCCACTACCACTTCCAGGAGAAAACGCACCGAAACCAAACCGAATAATTGATAATTTATTGAGGAGAAAATTGTATCACCGATAGAATTAAACAGGAGCACAATTCCGATATTGATAGCATTATTAGCTACCAATATAGTGGCCAGTAGTTTCTTTGGCTTACCCAAAAGACCCACAACAATTTTACCCTTGGCTGTCTTTTCCTCGTCTATAGTGTTTAGTTCGGTTTGCGACAGCCCAAAAAAGGCAACTTCGGCGCCCGATATCAAAGCCGAACAGAGGAGTAGCACTACCAGAATAATAAATTTTAGTGCCAGGGCACCTTCTACCATTGCTAAACCAGACAGTAAACTAAGGGGGTCAGGGTCCAATAGTTATATGTTTTAGGTAATCGCTTTAGAAGGGTAGGTCGTCTTCCTGTTCTGGTTCATTGGTGGGTTGAACCTCCTGAGGGCTCTTTTCAACAGGACGTGGTGCTGAAGACTTCACCGTCTGCGGTGTGGCTCCAGTAGCTTCGTCTTGCCGGGTAGATAAAAATGTGAACTCCTGAACATGTACTTCAGTAGTGTAGCGCATATTGCCATCTTCGCCTTGCCATTGCCTGGTTTTAAGTCGGCCTTCCACATAGAGCTTATCTCCTTTATGGAGGTATTTTTCACAAATTTCTGCAGCCTTATTCCGAACCACAATATTGTGCCATTCGGTATTGGTCACTTTTTCTCCTGTTTGCCTGTTGGTATAGGTCTCATTAGTGGCCATTGGAAAACGTCCAATACAGTTGCCACCTTCGAAATAATGCAATTTAACCTCATCGCCCAGATGCCCAATCAGCATTACTTTATTCAGTGTTCCGCTCATAATTTTATTATTGGTTCAAAAGTACGAATTTTTAAATGTTTTAATAAAGTCTGAAATCGGCACGGGTACCGGATACTCATCGAGTTGATTTACCGGGATTCCCGACTTAAAATGATCATTGGTTTTGACAATCCAGAACTTAGTGTGGAGTTGCTGATGCGATAATTTATGAATCACTGCTTTGGTACTATTCTCATAGACCTCTCCAATATCGTTCACTTCCAGGAGGTCTTTACACAACGCGAATATTTGTGTTCGCTCCAGTTCAGACTCCGATTCAAACAACGGAAACTCGTAGAGTCGTTTCCAGATATCATTCTTTGACCGTTGTACAAGACGCGTATTGTTATTCGCATCTATTCCGACCAGATAATTAAAATAACGTTTTCTAATCGGTCCTTTCTTGATCTTAAGGGGTAATACTGATACTTTGCCCTGTGCTAATGCCATACAACTCTCCTGCAACGGGCAACTCGGGCAATCAGGGTTCTTTGGTTTGCATTGAATTGCACCAAATTCCATAATTCCCTGATTATAGTCCCTTATGATATCCTCCTCCATTACTTCCTTTGCCAGCTTTTTAAAATAGCTTGCAGCGCCCGGACCATTGATCGGAGTAGTTATTCCAAAATAACGTGCCAATACTCTAAGAACATTACCATCTACCACCGGCTCCGGTTCATCAAAACAAATAGAGGCTATGGCGCTGGCGGTATAGTCTCCAATCCCTTTTAGCTTAATTAGGCCTTCATAATCCTGTGGAAATTTCCCATCGTACTTGTGTACGACAACTTTTGCCGTAGCATGTAAATTTCTGGCGCGGGTATAATAACCCAGTCCCTGCCATAATTTGAGCACCTGGTCTTCACCAGCTGCTGCAAGAGCTTCCACCGTAGGGTAGTGTTGTATGAACTTATTGTAATAGGGAGTTCCCTGAGCAACCCTGGTTTGTTGCAGGATGATCTCCGACAACCAGATCTTATATGGATCTTTGGTAGCACGCCATGGAAGATCGCGCCTGTTTTTCTTATACCAGCTAAGTATTTTTTTAGAAAAATCCATCTTAGAAATAATAAGCGACAAAACTAAGAGTTTATATACTTAAAATTAGTCGTTTAAGGCTTTGGAATAAATTAAATTTATATATTTGCAAGCCTGAAAAACTTACAGTAAACTAAATTTAAAACATGACGAAAGCGGATATCGTATCTAGAATCTCAGAAAAACTGGGAATTGAAAAAGGTGATGTACAAGCCACGGTTGAGTCCTTTATGGAAGAAGTTAAATCTTCGCTTGAAAATGGAGACAACGTCTACTTGAGAGGCTTTGGCAGCTTTATTATTAAGAAAAGAGCAGAAAAAACCGGAAGGAACATATCGAAAAATACGACGATAAAGATTCCAGCTCATAATATTCCTGCATTTAAACCGGCTAAGGTTTTTGTGGAAGGGGTAAAGAGCAACGTACGAGTTGACTAAATCTATTATTGAAAAGAAAATAAAGACCATATGCCAAGTGGTAAAAAAAGAAAAAGACATAAGGTAGCTACCCATAAACGAAAAAAGAGGAGGAGAGCTAACCGTCATAAGAAAAAGTAGTTGCCATAACTACTTTTTCGTTTTATACGTTCATTGAAATAGAAATTCCTAACAGGATTTCGGCGGGTTTATACAACCTGTAACAACAAATGTTTAATCTATCCGCCTCAGGCGGATCAAAATTGAATCAGGTGAATAGAGAATTAATCGTAAGATCTGATTCTAACGCCGTCGATTTTGCCTTATTGAAAGAAGGGAAACTCATTGAACTTCACCGGGATGAAAACGATAATAATTTTAACGTTGGCGATATTCTGATCGCCAAAGTCCGGAAACCCGTAACAGGGCTCAATGCGGCGTTCGTAAATGTTGGTTATGAAAAGGATGCCTTTTTACATTACCACGATCTCGGACCGCAATTATCGAGCATGTTAAAGTTCATCAAAAGAGTAAGCACTGGAAAACTCAGGGATTACACCTTGAAAAATTTTCCTTTTGAAAAAGATATTGACAAGCATGGTAGCATTAAAGATGTAATCAAAGCGAATCAGTCTCTTTTGGTGCAAATTGTAAAAGAACCTATTTCTACCAAAGGACCCCGTATAAGTTCAGAGCTTTCCATTGCCGGACGTTACCTGGTAATGGTGCCATTTTCTGATCGTGTTTCCGTATCGCAAAAGATAGGGAGCAAGGAAGAAAAAGACAGGCTAAAACGCCTGGTCAAAAGCATTAAACCAAAGGGCTTTGGCGTAATTATCAGAACAGTTGCGGAAGGCAAAAAAGTAGCAGAGTTAGATAAAGATCTGCAAAACTTGCTGATCAAATGGTCGGCAATGTGTAAAAAATTGTATAAAGCGCCTACACCGTCCAAGGTACTTGTAGAATTGAACAGAGCATCTTCGATATTAAGAGATGTATTCAATGAAACATTCACAGGTATTTATGTGGACGATGAGACACTTTATAACCAGATCAAGGATTATGTACACGAAATCGCCCCTGACAAGGAATCCATTGTAAAAAAGTATAGCTCCAAGGTCCCTATTTTTGAGAAATTCGGGATCGAAAGACAAATAAAGACCTCGTTCGGCCGAACGGCTTCAATGAGCAAGGGCGCTTATTTGGTTATTGAGCATACCGAAGCGTTGCACGTTATCGACGTCAACAGCGGTAACCGCTCAAATAAGGCTAAAAATCAAGAAGACACAGCATTAGAAGTAAATCTGCTGGCCGCCTCTGAAATCGCAAGGCAACTGCGCCTGCGCGATATGGGAGGTATTATTGTGGTAGATTTTATCGATATGATTCGTGCCGAGCACAGGAGAAAACTCTTCGACCACCTCAGAGAAGAAATGAAAGACGACCGTGCCAAGCACAAGATTCTTCCCCCCAGCAAATTTGGACTGGTACAGATTACCAGACAAAGGGTTAGACCGGAGGTCAACATTAAGACTACCGAGGAAGATCCGAGCGGAAAAGCTAATGAGGTTGAAGCTCCAATCGTGCTTATCGAACAAATGACTGTAGAGCTTGAAAAAATATTCAAGGGACCGCATAAAGACAAGGGTATTGTTTTGAATGCACACCCTTTTATCGCTGCATACCTTACAAAAGGATTCCCTTCTATCCGTTCCAAATGGTTTATGGAACATAAGAAATGGATTAAGGTCCAACCCAGGGACGCGTACAGATATCTGGAATACCGTTTTAAAGATAAACACGGTAAAGCAATTAAATAATAGAAGCGACTTCAGCAACGGAGTCGCTTTTTTTATGCTCCCTTAGTTGTTCTCAAAAAATATTACTACATTTTTTAAATGAGTTTAAAGTATAAATCCTATACACTCAAGGAGGCTGCAAAAGCACTGGAGCATTACTGTGCATATCAGGAAAGATGTCATCAGGAAGTAACCAAAAAGTTAAGGTCCATGAATATGATCCCACAGGCCATCGATCGGATAATAGTTGATCTTATTGAACACGATTTCTTAAATGAAACCCGTTTCTCTAAAGAGTTCGCCAGAGGAAAGTTCAATAATAAGCAATGGGGTAGGAACAGAATAAAAAGAGAATTGGTAAAAAGAGAGATCAGCCGTTTTAATATAAATAAGGCATTGGAAGAAATCGAGCCGGAGAATTATTTGGCGGTATTCCACCAACTGGCTGAAAAGCGATGGTTAGCACTTGCTTCGGAAGCTAATCCTCAAAAAAGGAAAAGAAAACTAGTAGATTATCTCCTGTATCGGGGGTGGGAACATCAATTGGTTTACGATAAAACCTTCGAGTTGTCTGGTGGCAAAGCGAAAATCTAATGCTACATAAATTGCTTGAAAACTCTTTGTATTGTAATGGCTCAGTTGATTTTAGTGAAGTATTTTGTAAATTTGCATTTCTAATTAGATAATCTTTTGTTATGAAACCGAAAGTGACAACAGAGTTTCAGCACGGAAAGGCACAGATTTTTAAGAATCCTTTTCTAGAGAGTCTTACCAAGACTAATCCGATACAGAATATTATTGTTTACGGGATCACTATTATAGCCTTGATCGCCCTAGCGATAAAAATAATTGGTCTTTCGCCCCTTACCGTAGCCGGTCTTTTTATAATTGGAGTATTCGTCTGGACTTTTGCGGAGTACATGTTGCACCGTTTTGTTTTTCACTGGGTAACTGAAGCAAAGTGGTCTCAGCGTTTCCATTTCATCATGCACGGGTCGCACCACCAGTATCCAAGAGACGAAGAACGATTATTAATGCCTCCGGTGCCTGGTCTGATCATGGCCTCTGTACTTTTTGTAGTATTCTATGGCATTTTCTGGCTGATGGGGATTTCTGATCTTACTTTCGGATTTTTTCCCGGATTTTTTAGCGGGTACCTGATGTATTCTTTTGTTCACAGGGCCACACACGTGATGCGTCCGCCAAAAAGATTCAAAAATATCTGGCAACACCACAGCCTCCACCATTACCGCTATCCGGATAAGGCGTTTGGTGTATCCAATACGCTGTGGGATCATGTTTTCGGAACCATGCCCCCGGCTAAAAAAGATAAAAGCAAGGAATTGGTGTAGAGATCGGGCTTTTCAGATAGCCTTCATACGCTCAAAAGCCTGTGTTCGATCGAAAAGATACCTATAAGTGGTATGTACCTTTCGTATATCCCCGCCTACCTGTTTTACCACTAATATCATTTTTCGATTAAAATCACCAATCCCGTGCATCTCGATGGTCTCATATTGCGGATGATTCCTGCTGGCTTCATCTGCAAAAGCGACAATAATCGCCCCGTCGACTCCTTTGCCCTGATGTTCAGGAGTTACTCCGAAAATTATTCCCAGTACTTTGCGATGTTTTATTCTCGACTTATACCAAAGATATTTCAGTTTGCCAAGTAGGTTTAATTTTCCGTTGACATATTTAAGAACTTGATTTACTTCGGGAATATTCACAAAAATAGCGGCCGGGTTCTCTCTGTAATAAGCCAGCCATATAAACTCCTCCACCATCACGGATTTAAGCCGTTTCATAATGGCCTTACCCTGTTCAAGGGAAATGGTGGATACTCCTTCGTGGTTCACCCAGGCCTTGTTATACACCTCGATAATATCGCTGGCAAACCGGTCAAAATCTTTCATTTTAAAATGTGTCAGTGTATAGTCAGGGTCCTTGGCTACCATTTCGGACTTGTATACCAGACGCGGATGAACAGGATCTTTAATGACCCTGACAAAAGTATATTGCTCAAAATAAGTCTTGAAACCGTAATTCTTAAAAAGTTCCTGATAATAAGGTAAGTTATAATTACACTGATAGTTTGGTTCCAGTTCGAAGCCTTTGGTAAGCAGCCCCCACCATCTGTCTCGACGTCCGAAGTTAATCGGCCCATCCATGTAAGTTGCACCGCGTTCTTCCAGCCATTTTTTTCCACAATCTAAAAGCATATTCGCAGCCTGCTGATCATCAACACATTCGAAGAAACCAATGCCAGGTGAAAGTTCTGTACCCCCGTCTGTCTCTTTTTTGATAATAAAGGCTGCAATTCTGCCGATCACTTCACTATTCGACTTCAACAGCCACCTTTGACACTCTCCGCTACGAAAACTCTTATTTTTTCCCGGATCAAAGACATCTTCAATATCCTTGTCGATCGGTCTGATCCAATGTGCCGCATCCTTGTAAAGCTTAACGGGAAACCTGGTAAATTTCTTTTGGTCCTTTTTGGAAGATACAGGAACTAACTGCATGAAGCGGCAAATGATTTAAGCCATAAACATAATGATAAATCCAATAGTAAAAATGTATATGGGTTACTTTTAAATTGTCCGAATAAGGAAATTCGATTTGTTGCACTATGATTCGGGAAGGAACCGATGGGTACGGGATATGGCCTGCTCATTTTTCCAGTCGATCCAGCGACGGCCTCTTAATTTCCGCATTATCATATCGAAATAGCGCATAAAGGCAATATTATAAATGGCTTTGCCCAGGTTAGCAGGATTTCTGGCGATTGCCCTCAGGCTCATAGAAAAACCAGGAGTAAGGTATCGCATATAATGCCAGTATCCCTCTGGGATATAAATCATTTCCCCATGTTTCAATTGCGCCCTGTACCCATCCAGATATCTCAATGCCGGCCACTTTTCATAATCCGGTTTGGAGAAATCGATCCCTTCATGGGAAATCAGGGAATGAGGTATTTTATACATATGCTTGTTTTGTGACTGTGGAAACAGTACACATTCTTTTTCTCCTTCAAAATGGAAGTGGAAAATATTGGCCAAATCAATATCGTAGTGCATGAATGTTGATGAATCCGAACCTCCAAAAAAGAGCATAGGCAATCCTTTCATCAATTTAAGGCCAAAGTCCGGGTATTTGAAATCTTCCCGGAGCTCAGGAATTTCTTTTAAAATATTCCAAAGGAAAATACGATACTTGGTGGGCTCTTGCTGCAACAGTTCGATATAGTCCGACATTTTCATCCTGGCGTGAGGTTCGTTAAAGCCTTCTTTATGATCTACCGGTCGGTCGTCATAAAGCGGAACAATCTTCTCGCCTGCAACTTGTTTCATATAATCAAAATCCCATTTGGTGAAGGCAGGCCATGTGCTGGTAGCCCCTTCAATCACAACAGGAGTTTGAGGTTTGAAATAACCGCTCAGAAAAGCATCTGCACTGATCGTAGACAGTCTTGGAACTTCCTTTAAATTCAAAACCGTGAGATTTTAAAAGAGGGTAAAGATATAAAACTCTTTAAAATGGAAGATTAATCTAGGCTTTCGGTAACAGATGTCCCCTTGGACTTTAAAGATTCATTACGCTCAATCTTATGTCCGGGTCTGGACCATCTGGGCTTTTCCCCATTAGATAGCAGTACCGAATCTTCAGCCTCAACGCTGGATGGTTGTGGCGCTTTTGCAAAGGCCTTTTGAGGATTAAGACCCAATTCCCGGAACATCTCCATATCTTCATCCATATCGGGGTTGGGTGTTGTGAGTAGTTTATCACCGGCGAAAATCGAATTAGCACCAGCAAAAAAGCAAAGGGCCTGTCCTTCTCGACTCATCTGTGTTCGACCAGCTGAAAGGCGCACCTGCGTATGCGGCATCACAATCCTCGTAGTGGCCACCATCCGAACCATATCCCAAATAGATACAGGTTTCATGTCCTCCATCGGAGTACCTTCTACCGCAACCAGCGCATTGATCGGCACAGATTCGGGTTGAGGATTTAATGTGGACAATGCCACAAGCATACCTGCCCTGTCCTCAAGGTTTTCGCCCATACCGATGATCCCGCCACTACATACCGTAACATTGCTTTTTCTAACGTTGTCTATTGTGGTTAACCTATCCTCAAAAGACCGGGTGGAGATAACATCCTTATAATAGTCCTCAGATGTATCAAGATTGTGATTATAGGCATATAGGCCAGCCTCGGCAAGGCGCTTGGCCTGATTCTCGGTTAACATGCCCAGGGTACAACATACTTCCATATCGAGCTTGTTGATAGACCTGACCATTTCCAATACACTTTCAAATTCGGGTCCGTCTTTGACATTCCGCCATGCCGCTCCCATGCATACTCTAGAACTACCCCCGGCTTTGGCCCTCAATGCCTGAGCTTTAACCTGCTGTACAGACATCAGATCATTTCCTTCAATATCGGTATGATAGCGCGCTGCCTGCGGGCAATATCCGCAATCCTCAGGGCAACCTCCTGTTTTTATGGATATCAGAGTAGATACCTGTACCGTATTCGGATCATGATTCTTACGATGAATATTAGCGGCTTTGTATAGTAAATCCATCAAAGGCTGTTGGTAGATCTCCAGTATCTCTTCTCTGGACCAATTATTTCTAGTCTCGGTCATAGTAACTAAAATTACAAATTCAAAATTAACCCTTAATCCGAATTATCAACAATTATTAATGCAGATTTATATAGATGGATATTTACTATGATCTCAAGGAAAGTCAGCACTTTTTTAGAAGCACACTAACGGCATTTCCTCCAAATCCAACGGCATTTACCAATATATATTCGATCTTTCCCGGGGTCTGATTATACTTTAGATATGGTATGTCTATAAACACCTGATGCTGTAACATCAATACCGCCATTTGGATATTTATCATTCCCGAACTCCCCAGCGTATGGCCGATCTTCCATTTGTTGGTGGTTAGGGCAGGAAGGCGAGATCCAAAAAGATCTTCTATCGCTTTGTACTCAGATTGATCTCCTTTTTTAGTCCCGGGAGCATGCATAACTACAATATCAACTTCTTCCAAATCGATCTCTTTACAGGCCATAGCCATGGATCTTTGAAGACATTCCCCATGAGCGGAGAAGGATGCCGGATGCTCAAGTTTTTCTGTAGCATAGCCAATTCCCGTAACCAGGGCCAAGGCATTCTCACTCTTACCTTTCTCCAAACATGCTACGGCCGCTCCTTCACCCAAAACCATGCTGTTATTAAGCTTAGACAGATCCAGGGCTTTACAGGGGTATGGGTCTTCATATCTGCTATAGATTTTTAAGGCCTGCATTTGTGCAAAAGTAAATGGGGTAAGCGGTGATTCGCTTCCACCCACTAAAAATTTAGCCGAAAGCCCGGCCTTTAACCATGCAATTCCGTTCAGCAATGCATGTAAGGAAGTGGAACAGGTGATTGAATGAGAAAGTTCTGGCCCCGCGGTACCCAGGTCGTGTGCAACCCATGAGGCAATATTCCCTAAGGTCGTTGTAGGCGAAGCAAGACTTGAAGCGCTTGAATTATCCAGGAATTCCTTATGATACTTCTCAAAAAGGGCAGTCGCCCCTCTAGACGAACCGATGTTTATACCAAAACTATCTTCGGCCTTCCATCCTGCCCGATCTACAAGCCGTCTGCAAATCCAGATGGCCTGAAGGACACTCTTGTCGAGTTTACTATAGTTTGGATTCTCGGCATGTAAGCACTGTATTTCATCGTTAAGCTTCTCCGGGATACTTCCAGACCAAATCGCTTTCCCGGATATTCTGGATCGATGGAGCAAATGAGATTTGTTGCGGAAAGATGGCCAACAGGCGTCGCCAGTCCCTAATGCCGAAACAGAATCAATAGCGGTAATCGAAACGCATAAACCCTTTTCTGAACCCACGGCACAAATCTAAACTTTTTTAATATGCAGCTAATAATTTTATGACCTGGAGCAACCAGAACCTGTAAATTTGTACTTTAGGCAGCACGCCAATACGCTAAGAAATGAATAAGGCAAAAATCGCTATTGTAGTTCCTGCCTATAATGAATACGACAGATTTCCTTCGAAGGAGTTCAAAAGCTTTTTAGAGAACTATCCAGACGCCTGTTTATGCCTTGTGAATGATGCGTCAACCGATCAAACAGAGAACTTGTTCAATAAACTGTTTGAAGAATTTCCCCAACAGATCATCTTACTGAGCAATCTCAAAAACTCCGGTAAGGCGGCCAGCGTGCAGAAAGGTGTTATGCATTGTTTCGAAAAAGAAATCGCACATGCCATTGCCTATTTGGATGCAGACCTGGCCACTTCATTGGAAGAATGTTATTCATATCTGGACTATCTACGAGAAAAAGATTTTGTATTCGCCTCCCGGATCTTAAAAGTCGGGTCTGTAGTGGACAGACGCTTTTCCAGGTTTCTGATCGGGAGGATATTGGCCACGGCAATCTCCAACATTTTGGATTTAAAGGTTTATGATACTCAGTGCGGTTGTAAAGTATTCAGATCGAACTTAAGCCCCCTGCTTTTCAAAGAAGCTTTTATTTCTAAGTGGTTGTTTGATGTGGAGTTATTTAGCCGTTTATTGAATCATTATGGCAGCGAAGAAGCCATACGACGTATGGAAGAAGTGCCGGTGAAAAGATGGGTCGACCGAGGTGCTTCTAAAGTAAAATTGAGTTACTTTTTCAGGCTGTGGTACGATCTTTACCTGATCCATCGATCGCATACAAAAAGGGCTAGGAATCGCCATTGAATAATCTCTATAATGAATCGATCACCTCTTCGATACTACGATAGACCTTGTTCAATTGATCATTAGATATTATATAGGGTGGTAAAATGTAGATAGTATTGCCCAGAGGTCTCAAAAACACACCTTTTTCCATGAACTTCTCATAAAGCGTATCGCGCAGCTTTCCATAACGCTCCATGGAGACGGCCAGGTCGAGTGCATAGATAACCCCCATATATCGGCTATTACCTACTTTTGGGTGTTGCTTCATCCGGGTGTCAAAATCTTTGTGCATTTTAATGATACGCCCAATACTGGCTTGGATTTCATCGGATAACAGCAATTCGAGGGCCGCTGAAGCTGCGGTACACGCAAGTGGGTTGGCCGTATAGGTATGACCATGGAAAAATCCTTTAGAGATCTCTTCACTATAAAAAGCATCGAAAATTTCTTGGGTACAACTGGTTAAGCCCATAGGCAAAAGTCCGGCTGTCAATGCCTTGGACAGACATATTAAATCTGGTTTATGTTTCATCTGATCCGACGCGAAATGAGTACCTGTTTTCCCGAACCCGGTCATTACCTCATCGGCTATGGTTATCACGCCAGATTTTTTCATCAACTCGAGCAATGGATCCATAAGATCAGCTGCGATAAACTTCATACCGGCCGCTCCCTGAACCAGGGGTTCGTATATAAAGCCTGCGACAGCATTTTCCTCGAGCAATACAGCTGCTTTATTCAAAACATCTCCGATATTCTCTTGAGTAGGTCTGGGGAGTCGAATCACTTTGATAAAGAAATCCTCAAAAGCGCCATTGTAGACAGAGAGGCCAGAAACCGACATGGCTCCAAAGGTATCCCCGTGGAATCCCTCCTCCAATGCTAACAAAACATTCCTTTTTTCACCTTTATTAAAATAGTATTGAAGCGCTATTTTAATTGCCACCTCTACCGAGGTAGACCCATTATCTGAAAAGAAAAATTTTTGCTGATTTGAGGGCAGTAGTTCTATAAGTGCTTCGGCCAGTTCCACGGCTGGCCGATGTGTAAAACCGCTGAACACAACCTGATCTAGTTGCCGCATCTGATCATGGACCCGATCTGTGATGTACTGGTTACAATGTCCATACATTGAGGTGTACCAAGAGGCAATCGCATCGATATACCTCCGGCCTTCTTCGGATTGGAGGTAGACTCCACTAGCTGAAGTAATTCCCAGCATGCCGGGATGTGTTTTGTGCTGGGTAAGTGGGTGCCACAAATATCTTTGATCTCTTTCCGAAAGTTTATTCAACTAAGTTTTATTTTATGGAATATTGTTTTTTTATCTTGCAAAGATGGGAAATAAACAGGATTTGTCAGTCCCACAAGAAGATAATAAAATAGCTGCAGACAAGGCTTTTCGCGTCTTCACTGAACGCCGTGTCTTATTGCTTCTTACCTTGCTGAGTATTTTTATCCGATTGCCATTCTTTTTCAGAGATTATATCGATCGTGATGAAAGCACATTTATATTGATGGGGCAAGCATGGGTCGATGGGTTTCTTCCATATACCTTTTTATGGGATATTAAACCCCCACTCACGTTTCTCTTCTTTGCTTCCAGCATTTATTTATTCGGCAAAAGCTTCCTGGCGATCAGGCTTATCGGTGCACTTTTGGTGGCCCTCACGGCTTTCTTCACCTATAAGATCACCTTGAAACTGAGCAACCGTCAAGCAGCTCTTTTCGGCGGTATCGGATGTGTTATTTTACAAAGTATGTTTGGCAGTATCCAGGGTGTAATGTCTGAACATATCCTAATGACATTTTTTATGGCAGCGCTTTACTTACTCCTTATCAGTCGGAATAAATACCGGATTGGTCTTGCTGGCATAACTCTTGGGATTGCACTAATGGTTAAAATAAGCATCGCCTTCCCTATACTTTTACTCGGAATATATCTACTATTCCGATATTATAAAGATGAAGGGATAGTTGTATCTCTTACCAAAATGTGCTTGCTCTCCATTTCAGCCCTGGCCATCGTACTCCTTACTTTACTACCCTATTATCTGACCGGAAAAACCCAGCTGTGGTGGGATTCGGTTATATTGGCCCCGCTTGCCTATACAGAAGCAGGACGCACCTCTGCTCTGGCATTGGTCGGTCTTTGTCTGCCGATCCTACTGTTTGTTCTATGGGGGTGGCGATCCGGTCGTCTGCCTCTGAAAAAAGTAGAAAATGCCGTTTTGGTAGTCACTATCATAGGGTTGTTGTTTTCTTTTTTAAAGGGGGGAAGAATAAACAGTCATTATCTCATTCAGCTTTATCCGCCTTTACTGATAGTGGTCGCCTTGGTATTAGCCAAAAATCTTGGCAGAATCGGTAAAAAAGCGATCCCATGGATATTCGGGGTCGTGCTATTGCTACCTGTGGAATCTTATCTGGAATATATCAATATCCTGAAAAACAAAAATCAAAAGGGTACTTTCTATAATGGTGAAGGATTTACTGTTCCGGCCTATTTAACTGAAAAAGGCCTGGATAATGAAAAAACTCTTTTTCTGGGTTACCATATCGGATATTGGGTCATGGATAAATATCCGCCGACAAAAACAGCTACCCATCCCAGCAATATTTGCAAATCTGAAATGTTTCCATTTTATAACCCAGATAGGACAACAGCGCTGGAGGAAGTAGAATTTATTATGGAAGAGGTTAGTCCCAAAATTATAATCACCAGAACAAACCGGAATGTTTTCGATAAGAAGCAAGAGCAGGTGAATGTCTATTTTGATTCTATCCTGAGTGCGGAATACAGACTCCTGGATCGGGTTGATAAGGCCGATATTTACATCAGTTTAGAGTGATTTCATATTCTCCTTAAACCTTCTGGCATAATACCGAATCTTCTCCTTATCAAAGCTTTCTTCTTCATCAATACGCCCCAGCACGGGTATATTGGTCTTTTGAGAAATGATCTCTTCTGTAGTCCGATGTTCATCACCACTGAAAAGAATAAACACCTCTAATCCCCTTTGTTCTAAAGCCTGCAGGCTTAGTAAAGTATGATTAATACTCCCCAGATAATGGCGCGAGACCAGGATCACCTTGTACCCGGGCTGGATAAGGTCTAATATAGTATCCTTTTCATTAAGCGGCACCAAAAGTCCGCCTGCCCCTTCAATGACAAGGTGGTTAGAAGTAAAGGGTTCTATAATTTTATGAGTATCTATCCGGACTCCATCGAGTTCGGCCGCGGCATGAGGGCTCATTGGTAATCTGAGTTCATAACTGCAGGGGTGTACAACACTCCGGGGATTACTGATCAGTGAAGCAACCTTCCTTGGATCACCGGATTCTAGGTCTCCTGCCTGCACAGGTTTCCAGTAATCAGCTTCCAGTGCCTCCACGACAATCGAAGCAGCGATGGTCTTTCCTACTTCTGTGGATATTCCAGTGATAAAGATCCTTTTCATTTCCTTTGAGGTCTTGTGATCATTTCACAATTTAAACAGCGATATTTTTTTGGCTCGAGGAAGGGAAATAGTTTATAAATCAACCCTTTTCTACTGTAGTATACTTCAGATCTGGCCACCTTACAATTCGGACAAACCACGTGCTGGCCATGCGCATCGACCGCGTACGACCTAATTTTATTATAGATTGCAGCAGCCTTCTCCTTGTCTGCAGTATACACCTGCAGTTTTACCCCGCCTATGGCAGAACTGATAAGGGGATCTGTATTTAATGTATGCTCATCTTTAAGGAAAACGGGGATCCCTTCCGATTCGAGTTTAGCTTTGATCACTTGCGCATCGGCTACATATTCGAATGCACCCAGAGTATAAAATTCTTGCTTCATATATCTAAAAGGCTATCTGATAAAATGTTTAAGGCATGCTTTATTTCGGTTTCTGTATTATACGAATGAAGGCAAAATCTCAGTCTTTCACTATCCCGGGCTACAGTGGGTGCAAGAATGGGCCTTAGATCGTAGCCTTGGCCAATAAATTTTTCTGAAATATTTTTGACCTTTGTATTGCCCGGAATTACACACGATTGTATCGCTGAATTACTGGGGATAAATCGATTTTCAAGGTCGTTTTCTACCACGATATCCTTAAACCTGCAGATGTTTTGCAACAATTTATCCCTGGCAGCAATACCCAACTCCGATTCCAGGAGATTATGGGCCATAAAAATGGAGGACAAGGCATGAGGCGGAAGTGCCGTGGTATAGATAAAACTGCGGGCAAAGTTTACCAGATAGTCTATAATGTCTGAATTGCCAAGTACTGCAGCCCCATGGCACCCCAGGGCTTTTCCAAATGTTACGATTCGGGCAAATACATGATCGTTTAGGTCCTGTTCTTCGATTAGTCCTCTGCCCTGCCGGCCAAATATTCCCACAGCATGTGCTTCATCTATTATTAACCTGCAGTTTTCAACACGGCTTAATTCTGCCAATGACTTCAGGTCTGGTGAATCCCCGTCCATGGAAAATACAGATTCGGTAACGATATAGATACAATCCAAATGCTGATTCCATGTTTTCCTGGCTCTTTGGATTACTTTCTCCAAATCGAGCAGATCGTTATGTTTGAACTTCATGCTTTTTGCCAATCCCAATGCCAGGCCATCGCGGATACTGGCATGTACATACTCATCGTAAATGACCAGGTCGTTTCGCTGAGGTATGGAGGCTAAAACTCCCAGGTTGGCCATAAATCCGGAATTGAAGATCAAAGCGGACTCGCAATGATAGAATTCAGACAGATAACTTTCTACTTCCTCATTAAGGGAATGATTCCCCGAAAGCAGCCTGGATCCGGTCGCACCATTTAAAATGTGATTATCCGATTTAAGATGGTTGTGGATATTCTCATTTAAACGCGGGCTTCTGGCAAAACCCAGATAATCATTTGAGGTAAAATCGATATGGTCGTCTCGAACTACCAATTTCCTGAGTGCATGCTCGGTATCCCTTTGGTTCATTTTCTTTAAGAGTTTCTCTGGTAGTGATCGCATGGGGCAAAAGTAGTATATCCTTTATATATATTATCTTGAAGTTGACTATCAGCATCACCATAAATATGGATGTCCTTTATGAAAGATCGGTCTCTGCTGATCAAATGCAAAAGATATTAGATCTCCAGCTTAGAAACCTAAAATCTCGTGTTGACCCTGAAGAGTCTGATACCGAAGGCTTCTTAACAGTACATCACACAGTAGATATACTTAGCAGGATGCATGAAAAATGCCCGCATATCATAGCGAAAAAGGATGATGAACTAATTGGATATGCGCTATGTATGCATCCGGTTTTTGCAGATGAGATCGAAATCCTGAGGCCGATGTTCAGCAGAGTTGGAAAACTCATCCAAAAAAATAGCACCTATATGATTATGGGACAAATATGTATAGATAAGCCGTATAGGAAAAAAGGAGTGTTCAGAGGTCTGTACAGTTTTATGAGGTCGGAGTTAAAGGGCAATTATGAAATGATCATCACAGAGGTTGATCAGGAGAACATCAGATCCCTTAACGCCCATTACGCCATTGGTTTCAAGGACTTGCTGATCTATGAATCTGCCGGGCGTATATGGCACCTTATTCAATGGAAGTTATAAGCTCTGCAGTACACAGGGGTTGGCATCAATCGGCCAGAACAATCACTTTATTGTCCTTCATCTCAACCGTTCCACTATTGATGGCGAGAATAGTTTTTCCTTTAGAATCGTTTGTAAATCTATCGGCGTATTCCTCTTCGAGTACGATATTGCCTTCAATCTTGACTTCCCCTTCCTGAAGGAGTGAAACTATAGGTGCGTGGTTCGAAAGCATTTGAAATTCGCCATTGATTCCGGGGACCGTCACCGAATCGACATCGCCTGAAAAAAGTGTGGCTTCCGGGGATACTATTTCTAGAAACATATTACTAAAATTGAATTTTCAAACCGCCGGTTCTTTTCCAGAGATTTACTCTGAATCTGCCAGCATTTTTTCACCTGCCTCGATAGCTTCTTCTATTCCTCCCTTAAGGTTAAAAGCCGATTCGGGCAGCTTATCCAATTCACCATCCATAATCATATTAAAGCCTTTGATAGTGTCTTTAATATCTACGAATACTCCAGGTATCCCGGTAAATTGTTCTGCGACATGGAAGGGTTGGCTTAGGAATCGCTGAACTCTCCTGGCGCGGCCTACGGCGAGTTTGTCCTCTTCCGATAATTCTTCCATACCGAGAATAGCAATGATATCCTGTAACTCTTTATATCGTTGTAGTAATTCGATCACTCTTTGGGCACAATCATAATGCTCGTTCCCAAGAATTTCAGGGGTGAGGATCCGTGAGGTAGAATCTAGCGGATCCACTGCGGGATAGATCCCCAACTCAGCAATTTTTCTCGAAAGAACGGTAGTCGCATCGAGGTGAGCAAAGGTAGTAGCCGGTGCGGGGTCTGTTAAGTCATCCGCAGGTACATAGACGGCCTGAACTGAGGTAATAGATCCTCTTTTAGTTGAGGTGATCCGTTCTTGCATCGTACCCATCTCCGTAGCCAGTGTAGGCTGATACCCCACAGCTGAAGGCATACGACCCAAAAGGGCGGAAACCTCAGATCCTGCCTGGGTAAATCGGAAGATGTTATCGATAAAGAAAAGTACATCTTTTCCCTGGCCTTCTCCGGCACCATCCCGGAAGTACTCTGCAATGGTTAAGCCCGAAAGAGCCACTCGTGCCCTTGCTCCAGGAGGTTCATTCATCTGTCCGAATACGAAGGTGGCTTTAGACTCCTTCATTACTTTCTTATCGACCTTACTCAGATCCCAGCCGCCTTCCTCCATAGAATGAAGGAAATCATCGCCATATTTTATAATTCCAGATTCGAGCATTTCTCTCAACAGATCGTTCCCTTCCCGCGTACGTTCACCAACACCGGCGAAAACAGACAGACCACCGTGGCCTTTTGCAATGTTGTTGATCAACTCCTGGATCAGAACCGTCTTACCTACTCCTGCTCCTCCAAATAATCCAATCTTACCCCCTTTGGCATAAGGTTCAATAAGATCGATAACTTTAATACCGGTGAAAAGCACTTCGGTAGAAGTTGACAATTCTTCAAACTTTGGCGCCTCGCGGTGAATCGGTAGTCCGTCTTTTCCTTCCTTAGGCAAATTACCAAGACCATCTATCGCATCTCCAACCACATTAAACAGCCGACCAAAAATATCCTCACCTACCGGCATTTGAATGGCATTTCCGGTAGCCAGTACTTCGGTACCCCGACTAAGTCCGTCGGTAGAATCCATAGAGACCGTACGCACCGTATTTTCACCTATATGGGCCTGTACTTCCAGTACTAGTATAGAACCATCTTCCCGATGAATATCAAGAGAATCGTAAATCTGAGGGAGTTCGGTTCCGGACTTGAATTCTACATCGATAACCGGTCCTATTATCTGTGCAACTTTACCTGTGATCTTTGCCATTATTGAAGTTTTTCGGTATTAAGGGTTTCAGCAATGATTCCAAACGTTTTTTCAGTACCAAAACGTTGGTTTTTTCAGGCTGCAAAGATATGGTATTCCGTTTGAAATAAGAACCCAAAGAAAGGGTTTTTTGTATAAAAAAAAGCGCCGGTAGTCTGGCGCTTTTTGATCTTGATCTTACTGTGATTAAGGGTTATATGTCCAGGAAACGTAGAACACGGATCCCACAGCTCCGGTACCTATTGCCGAGAAATATTCGTTCCCTAAAATATTTGATCCCCCTGCTTTGACTATTGATTTCCAACTTGGAAGGGAATAGTTGATCTGTGCATCCAATACGGTATAGGCATCGATAAAGCCATCTCCAAAGGTAGCCTGCCAGAAGTAGCTGTCGCTCCAGCGATAATTCACCTGGAAACCAAAGTTTTCGAACAATGCGGTATTTCCGAATGAAGCCTTAACCTTATGATTTGGCGTATTAAAATTGGTTCGGAAATCCGGAAATGCGGCCTGGTTAAAATCCAGATCTGCATATGTATAACTAGCACCGATATTGAAATTTCCAAATATTTTAGCATCTACCCCGGCTACAATACCATACGATTCTATATCTGCTGTAGAATTAGTATATGTTTGGTAAGGGAAAAAATCTCCGTTTTGTAACGCCAGCAACGAGGCGGCATTATCTCCGGCCTCACCATAGAAAGGAACCAGCACTGTGGTATTGGAGATAAAGTTCTTGTATTTGTTGTAATACCCGCTGATATCGATCGCAACTCGCCCAAACTGCGCCCTGTATCCGGCTTCAAATGCCGTGATTTCTTCGGGTTGTACTAAAGAAGTATTTACGGCCTGAGGATTTCCTTCGTTCACCGAACTAAGGGAAAAAGCATTTTCATATGCCGCCCTGCCTACTATAGTTACTTGATCGGTCCCTATAATGGTTTGCCCTGAAGCACTTACCGGGAATACTCGTACATCCCTGTCGAGGTTTGAAGGTGCGGAGCCCACCAATATAGCGCGGCCTGCATTTAGCCCAATAAACAGATCCTGAGTTGTAGGATTACGGAATCCTTGTTGGGCAGAGAACCTCACATTTTGGTTTCGTCGTGCTCCAAACTCGTATAGGATGGATCCCCGAGGAGAAACGAATCCGTCGAAAAACTCATTCTTATCGTATCGTAATGAACCCGTAAATTTGAAATGATCGTCTAAGAACTTCTTTTGTATTTGCATATAGGCTCCGTACTCATTATAGGAAATCGGGCCATCAACATCGGTAAAAATAGTTCCGCTCGAATTCAGTTCATATTCACGGTAAGATCCACCTACCTGCAGGTCAAAAATATCGCTCATAAGATGGCTGAAGTTATAGTTCGCGTCTACATGACGAAATTTGGTTTCGTCTATAAATCTGGATCCCGTAGTTAGGTCTCCATCGGCGGTAACCTCGTTAAATGCCTGATTGAACTCCGCGGTGCCCGGCAGGAACCTACCTGTATCTGCTACTTGTCTGGCCAGTGCATGGGCCTGATCTTCGGGTAACATTATGCCGGTACCAACCCCTAGTCGAGCCCCAATATAGGTTTCGGCGTATTCGGTAAACCATTGTGTGTCGTCTTTCCAGCGGCGGTTAACATTGATAGCCGTAAATCTGGTGTCATAGGAATCTCCGGCATCTTCTGAAACTATATAACCGCGAACGAAGAAATTATTATTTCTTACTTCAATCTTGTGTTGTTGCAGTGAAAAATTCTTGACTGAATATCGGTTTGCTCCTTGATAAATGGTATTACCGGTTCCGATACGTCCGTTGTAAATGATCTCAAAATCGTTGGCCCATGGCCTGTAATGTAACGAAAAGTCTGTTTTAAGGCTCTCTGCATCATAGTCTACGAGATTCCCTTCGGCATACCCTGTCCGGGATACCACTGCCGAACCGACAGTTCCAGAAGGGAGGCCTGCAGCAGCATCAAAATTGAGTAAGGTACTCACTTCATCACCATAAATATTAAGACCATCATAGGCCGGATCTTCCCTGGTTCTACCCGGGTTCAACAGATCCTGTTCATCGTTGGCATGCCAGTCCTCTCCTTTCAAGAAAGAAACATTGGCCTTTACGGCAAATTTATCGCTAAAGGCATGGGAAATTCTTAACCCAACATCGTAGTATTCATTATCGCCACCTGCCTCTTGTGATGTTAGCCCCACTTTGGCATAGGCGCTGATCCCCTGAAAATCAAAAGGATTTTTACTTCGCATAAAAAGGATTCCATTAAATGCACCCGCCCCATAGAGAGCCGAGGAAGCACCGGGTAGTATCTCTACACTTTGTACTTCTAATTCGGACATCCCTACCAGATTCCCCAGTACAAAGTTCAGACCGGGGGCAGAGTTATCCATACCATCGACCAGCTGAAGGAATCTATTATTGGCAAAGGTTGCAAACCCCCTTGTATTTATAGATTGAAAAGTTAAACTATTGGTGTTGATATCAACACCTTTAAGATTTTGTAATCCGCCATAAAAGGATTCAGCCGAAGTATTTTTAATTTCCCGAAGTCCAAATCTTTCAACAGAAACAGGGGATTCAAAGATACGTTCAGGTGTTCTCGAAGCACCGATCACCACTTCATCGAGATTGGTCGCAGTATAATCGAGCCGGATTACCAAATCATCACTCAAGGAGCTTACCTCAACGTTTCGGGTACTGTACCCTGTATAGGAAACAGTTATGTTGAAGGGTGGTTGCTGGGTTACGTTTAAAACGTACTTTCCATCGAAATCTGTGACCGCTCCTGTGGTTGTGCCTTCCACTAAAATAGTAGCACCGATCAGTGGTTCGCCGGTTTCTGCATCTACCACTCTTCCACTGATTGTAGTTTGGGAATAAGCCATGACCCCAATAAGGAGCATAGCCCATAGAATGCGTGTTCTCATTACAGTTCTTAGTTATGTTTGTTTAACGGACAAGATACAGATTTTTTTAGATTGAATTTGAAAAATCAAAGAAATTATGCATGCATAATAAAAAGGACACAAGGAACCGGCCGTATCACTATGAAACCCTCAAAAAACAATAAGGGCAGATAATTTCTTATCCGCCCTGAATTTGCTGTTTGGAGTATATTATTCTACCGTGACCGATTTGGCCAGGTTTCTGGGCTGATCCACATTGCAATCGCGCATGACCGCTATATGATAGGAAAGTAGTTGCAGCGGAATGGTAGTTACTAAAGGAGACAGACTTTCAATGGTATCCGGGACTTCCACCACATGATCTGCGAGTTCCCTGACTTGCTGATCGCCCTCTGTGACTACAGCAATGATCCGACCATTTCTCGATTTTATTTCCTGAATATTGCTCACTACTTTTTCGTAGTGTCCGTTGTTTGTGGCGATCACAATTACCGGCATCTGCTCATCGATAAGCGCAATGGGCCCATGCTTCATTTCAGCCGCAGGATATCCTTCGGCATGGATATAACTGATCTCCTTAAGTTTTAGGGCACCTTCCAGGGCAACAGGGAAATTGTATCCCCGCCCCAGGTAAAGGCAGTTATCGGAATCTTTATAAGCGTCTGCTATGATTTCGATCAATGGATTAGACTCCAATGCCTGTTCTACTTTGGCCGGTATGTTTTCCATCTCAGTTAGCAATTCATGGAATTTAGAGTCTGACAATTCGCCCTTTTGTTTAGCCAACTTCAATGCGAGCAATGTTAATACTGTGATTTGAGTCGTAAAGGCTTTGGTTGATGCTACTCCGATTTCCGGACCTGCATGGGTGTAGGCGCCTGCATGAGCTTCCCGTGCAATGGTAGAGCCTACTACATTACAAACACCAAATACAAAGGCATCGCGCTCTTTGGCCAGTTTTATGGCCGCCAGGGTATCGGCGGTCTCACCAGATTGTGAAATCGCAATTACAATATCATTATGGGTAATAACCGGGTTGCGGTAACGGAATTCCGAAGCGTATTCGACCTCTACCGGAATACGGGCAAAATTTTCGAAAATGTACTCAGCCACTAAGCCGGCATGCCATGAAGTACCGCAAGCCACAATGATAATACGCTTGGCATTCATAAACTTTTCGATATTCTGATCGACCCCTGCCATCTTAACAATTCCCCGGGCAACTCTCAATCGGCCCCTAAAGGTGTCCTTAATCGCTCTCGGCTGCTCGTAGATTTCCTTGAGCATAAAATGATCGTATCCGCCCTTCTCTATTTCTTCAAGATTTAGCTGAAGTTCCTGAACCAATGGATAGGCTATGGCATCGTCCTTGATTTTTCTTAGCTTAATTTCCTTACCCAGGCGAATAATCGCCATTTCTTCGTCTTCGAGATAAACCGCGTTATTGGTGAATTCAATAAAAGGAGAAGCATCTGATGCCACAAAGAATTCGTTTTCACCAATACCGATGGCCAGGGGGCTTCCCAGTTTAGCTACGACGATCTCGTCGGGTTTTTGTCTGTCAAAAACCGCAATGGCGTAGGCCCCTACAACCTGGTTTAGTGCAATCTGGACGGCCTTCCCCAACTTCACATCTTCCTTTTTTTTAACCTCTTCAATAAGGTTTATCAATACTTCGGTATCGGTATCGGATTCAAAGGAATATCCTCTTTTGGTCAATTCCTTTTTGATCGATTCATAGTTTTCGATAATACCATTATGGATGATCACCAGATTTCCGGAATTAGAATAATGGGGATGCGAATTCACATTGTTTGGAATTCCGTGAGTTGCCCATCGTGTATGTCCTATCCCTAGTGAACCGTTGAGGGAAATACTGGTCTCACTCAGTGACTTCAGATCTTCAACCTTGCCTTTGGTTTTGGCCAAATTGATGTCTGTTCCGTCGTAGAGTGCAATGCCAGCACTATCGTAACCGCGATATTCCAGGCGTTGGAGCCCCTTAATAATAATTGGGTACGCTTCACGATGGCCTATATAACCTACTATTCCACACATAATCGTTATAATTTCCGCTAATCACAGCAAATTTATATGATCTGCGGCTTTTTCGGTTATCTTTCTGGTCTAAATAACGATAAAACTCTGTGAGTGGTATAAGATATTGTATGAATTACTATTGGGTCTCTGTGTAAAAAATCTGGAGTTTCATTTTCCGATCATCAGTATCGGGCACATTACTACCCACCAATACCGTACTGAGGGGTGTTATGGAGCTAGCCACCGGAAAGCCTTTTTCTTCGGTATCATCGAACATAGCCTCGAAGGCGAAAGGATTAGTGATGTCGGCGGTTACCACCAGGCCAAGGTTGGCATTAGCAGAGTCCCGTACTATAATATCGTTGATGTAATTGGTGATTTTCACCTTATACTTTATTCCTTTATCACTCTCGGTTTCGAGACTACCGCCGTAGTTTGAATCGATACGGCCAACGAGTGTTGGTTCATTCCCCTGGGTAATGTCATAAAGGGCGGTATTGGTGTCCGCATTATACAAGTAGAGACGGGGTGGTTCCTGAGTTATCCCTGCGGCATCCAGGGCAGCCCTGTCCACATAAAAAATAATATTAGCCTCATTGATGATCCAGTTATTTTCTTTGATCTCATTGATGATACTCTCACCATTATTGGGTTCAAATAATTGAATTTCAGCGAATGTGCCAGATCCCCCTTTAAGATAGATGCTTGAGGCATTTTCATTTGTATCCAGCGCACCGGAAATCTCTGGTGGCAAGGCATCGTTGATCAAGGTGTTTACTGCGTTACCCAGTATAGGCTGAGTCCCGCCACCGGTTAAAAGTGTAAGAACATAATTGTTCTCTCTGGTAACCGCTGTACCATCGTCCAAGCCATCGTATTCGTAATTGATCCTGATATTTCCCTGGGTAAGATCTAACAGTATCAATACATCATCTGAAATCGATAAATGGATTCCCCTGAAGAAATCGGAGAAGTTAGCCTGACTTAACAGTTGAGACTTGCCTTCATTATCCAGAATATTTTGCTGAAAAAAGTCATTATCCAGTGCCACTCGAATGCCCGGTTGTAATCGTTGATCGATCTCCAATGATTCATCCACGTCTTCAGTTTCGGGATCGTCTTCTTTAAAAATCAATATCTCTTCAGTCGAAATTTCCACGTCATTTTCGAATAAAACCTCCCCTACAAAATCAGGAGCAAATACCGCCGTGGAATAGTATTCCTGATTTTCCAGGAATCCAGCATTGGGATCAAGATCGCGTAAAAAGAATGTTGATCGTTCTACTTTGAGATTAAAAGATGCTGTCCTGTCACCATAAATACTATCAACATCCACTGTTTTAGGAAAAACATTAGCCAACGTGTCATCATCCTCGTCGTCGTTGATTCCATCCCCATCGGTATCTGGGTTCAACGGATCTGTTCCATTAAGCCTTTCCTGGTTATCCGAAACACCATCATTGTCCGAATCACTATTCGGATCATCTGGATCCAAGTCGATCTCGTCTGGTACCCCATCGCCATCTCGGTCGCCTGCAGGGTTTTGCAGGAAAGGAATGTATAGATAAACATCTATTATTCTTTCGTTCTCCGGAATTGTAAGTTCGTCTCCATCACTATCAGCCGAATCCTCAGTATCCTGGGAGAATACGCCAAAATTTGGATTGCCCACTCCTCCTGCCAGTCCTACCTGGGTGGTAATACTGGCCTCAGTTCGGCCGTAGAGCGAGTCTACATAGTTCCCTAGTTGATATATGGGTAGTTTGTTTGTTTGAACTGCCTTAACACCTTTGTTAAAGGCAAAAACGTCAAATTCCTGAATGTCGGTACGCAAAGGGGCTTCATCTATGAGCCCAATCCCTAGTGTGGTTCCATCTTCCTGGCACGACATCATTAACATCATACCAACCAATACAGCCATTGCGGCGGTACTTTTCATCAATTTGTAAATCATTGAGGCTAATTTAAAACTTCTGTGTTATAAAAATTAGAATACGCCTCCTCAAATTCTTGAATAGAAACGTACGGTAACACTGGTTTTTCAAGGTTGGTTATGTAATCTTTTAATTCCGTTGGAATATTTTCAGCGGCTAAAATAATGGCATCCGAAAAATCTACAGCCACTTTTAACAAATTATTATAGCTGGGTTTTTCTAAATGTTTGATGGCATCTTCCGAGATTCCATCGAATTCCACCTTTTTCTTCATACCACTGTCGAGCTCTCCTTCGAATCCTCCACCATATATAGAAGTGACGACCTTACTATCGGCAAAAAGTGGTTCATCTGCGTAAAAATGCTTGAGATAGAGTGGTACCAGGGAAGCCATCCAACCGTGGATATGGATGATATCGGGTGCCCAATTGAGTTTTTTAACGGTTTCCACCACTCCCTTGGCAAAAAAGATCGCACGTTCATCATTATCAGGGAACAAATTCCCGTTCTCATCAGCAAATGTGGCTTTTCGTTTAAAATATTCTTCATTATCGATAAAGTAAACCTGAATCCTCTCACGGGGAATAGAAGCCACTTTAATGATCAGCGGCATGTCCATATCGTTGATAACCAGGTTCATCCCAGATAAACGTATCACTTCGTGAAGCTGATGCCGTCGTTCATTGATATTGCCATAACGGGGCATAAAAATCCGTATTTGGCCTCCATTGCTGTTGACCATTCTGGGGGCTTCGTATGACATTAAGGAGACTTCGTTCTCGGGTAGGTAGGGCACTAATTCGGAAGATACAAACAATATCTTTTTACCATTCATAAACTCTGGGTTTTGCGTCTAGCATAAACGTAGCTGCAAAATTACAAAAATTATGAAGAATAGCCGTAATTATAGTAAGTTTGCACCCCTTTTTCTATTTAAAAATGCGAGTATTAAATACAATCGATACTGTCAGGTCTGAAATTCAGGAAAAAAAATCGGCGGGTAAGTTTGTCGGACTTGTTCCTACAATGGGTGCATTGCACCAGGGCCATCTAGAAATTGTCAGGAGAGCCGTGGCCGAAAATGGAACAGTAGTAGTGAGTATTTTTGTGAATCCAACACAATTTAACGATTCTCAAGACCTGAAGAAGTATCCCAGGGATTTAGAAACGGACTTAGCTTTATTGTCCGGAATTTCCCCTGATATCATTGTATTTACCCCTGATGTAAAGGAGATGTATTCTGATGGATTGGTGTTGGGGCAATACGAGTTTAAGGGATTAGACCAAAGGATGGAAGGTCTTTTCAGATCGGGGCATTTTCAAGGGGTGGCAACTGTGGTCGAAAAACTTCTGAGCATCGTAATGCCCGATAGAGCCTA
Organism: Flavobacteriaceae bacterium; assembly: GCA_965212205.1. GTDB lineage: Bacteria > Bacteroidota > Bacteroidia > Flavobacteriales > Flavobacteriaceae > JAHEJJ01. The sequence continues at coordinate 476,963 of CBDBUX010000001.1, read as the reverse complement.
TTTTGGGGAAAAGGATTACCAACAATTACTTATCATTAAAAGCCTGGTAAAACAACGTAAAATCCCTGTAGAGGTAGTCGGTTGCCCGATTATCAGGGAGTCGTCGGGTCTTGCTCTTAGTTCCAGGAACGAACGCCTGACAAAAAGGCTCAGAAAGGAGGCATCATTTATCTACACATCGCTCAAAACTGCCAAAGACCAATTTGGCACGAAAAGTGCTACTTCCATAGTGCAATGGGTTGAAAATAAGTTTGCCGATCACCCCGATCTGGATCTTGAATATTTTGTGATTGCTGACGAACTGAATTTAAAACCGGTATCAAGAAAAACAAAGGGTAAAACGTATAGGGCTTTTATCGCCGTATATGCAGAAGGAATAAGACTGATCGATAACGTTGCCCTGAATTAATTAATTTTGTCGCATGTTGGTTCAAGTAGTAAAGTCTAAAATACACCGTATAAAGGTCACAGGTGCGGACCTGAACTATATAGGCAGCATAACCATCGATGAGGATCTGATGGATGCCGCCAATATAATCCAGGGTGAAAAGGTGCAAATTGTGAACAACAATAACGGAGAACGTCTGGAAACCTATGTTATTCCGGGGCCGAGGGGAAGCGGAGAATTAACCCTAAACGGCGCCGCTGCACGAAAGGTAAATACCGGCGATGTACTGATCATTATCTCCTACGCCACTATGGAGCTGGAAGAAGCAAAAACCTTTAATCCTGCTCTGGTATTCCCCAATGAGGAAAATAATCTTTTAAACTAGTTTTGAACAGAGATCTGGTTAGAATCCTGAAACTTACACTCCCGATTGCATTGGGAGTTTTTTTGGTGTGGTATTCTTATGTGATCACTTCAGAGGAAGACAGGAAACAGATCTTGCGATATATCAGGGAAGCCGATTTTTTCTGGGTGGGCATTTCTATTTTCATCGGGATGTTGAGCCATGTGTCAAGGGCCATCCGCTGGAACTATCTCCTTGAACCCCTGGGATATAAGCCAAAAATAAGAAACAATGTGCTTATTATTCTGATGGCCTACCTTACCAACCTGGGCATCCCAAGATCTGGTGAGATTTTAAGGGCCACAGCGTTAGCTACCTATGAAGATGTCCCCTTTGAAAAAGGATTTGGTACGATTGTGACCGAGCGGATAGTAGACCTTTTAATGCTTATGCTGATTATTGCTATTGCTCTCATCGCGCAAACCGATATAATTATGGAGTTCCTGGATGATAAAGGCATCGGCCTTACCGGCACTCTGCTTATCGCAGTTGCGGGTATTTTCGGACTCGGCTTGTTCCTTATGGTGCTAAAGCGATCCAATTCGAAATTAGCCATGAAAGTAAAGGGGTTTGTAAAAGGGCTACTCGATGGGTTACTAAGTGTCTTTCATATGAAGAGAAAATTATCATTCATCCTTCATACTTTTTTTATTTGGGGGGCTTATGTAGCCATGTTCTGGGCGGTAAAATATACAGTATCAGAGACAGCTGCCCTTGGCCTGGGAGAGCTGCTGGTTGCCTTCATCGCAGGCGCCTTTGCCATAACCACCACTAATGGTGGTATTGGTCTGTATCCTATTGCAGTGAGTAAATCTCTTGAGATATTTGGTGTCAGCCCGGTTTCCGGAGATGCATTTGGCTGGATAATGTGGATCTCGCAAACACTAATGGTAGTGGTTTTTGGTGCAATATCTTTTCTCATATTGCCGTTATGGAACAGAAACCCTTAAAGGTTAAGTGTCCATAAATCCAATTCCATGAAAACCTTCCTTAGTATTTTCATTACCCTGATCGTATGTTATAGCTCTGTTGCGCAGGTAAAACATGAAATTTTCGAATCGTTCAAACTCCAGGAAAGGCGGAACGTTAAATACTATTTTCCGGAAGATTATACCCCTGAAAAAAAGTACCCGCTTGTAGTGGTCCTGGACGCGGAATATCTGTTCGACCAGGTGGTAGCCACCTCTAAATTCTATAGCGATTTCCAGGGTATGCCCGAGACCATTGTTGTGGGTATAGACCAAAGTGAAGACGAACTCCGTTGGGAAGACTGCGGATTTGAAGGAGACACGGGTTTACCTACAGACAAAGGGAAAAAATTCTATGAATTCCTGGGAATGGAGATCATTCCTTATTTGGAAACCTCTTTTAATACGGCACCGTTCAAGATATTTGTGGGTTACGACATTACAGCCAACTTTGGCAATTTTTATCTCTTCAAAGACAGATCAATTTTTAACGCCTTTATTAGCATCTCACCACTTCTTGCCCCCGAAATGGAGAATCGTGTTCCGGCAAGACTGAGCGAACTGGATCAAAAAATATTCTATCATTTAATTGTTGAAGGGGAGAAAAGCGAAGAACTGGAGCAAGTAAGAGCCCTGGACAAAGGCATTAAAACTCTAGAAAAAGAGTCGTTGCAATACTATTACGACGAATATGAGGAAGCCAATGAGGTTTCTATTGTAACTTATGGCCTGGGCAAAGCTTGGGATCGTACATTTCAGATATTTAAACCGATTAGTCCGAAGGAGTACAAACAAGAAATACTTGCTTCAGATGAACCTGTTTTCGATTACCTGGCCGATAAATATAGCACCATTGAAAATCTCTTCGGCTTTAAAAAACAAGTTGAGCTTAACGATATCATGGCCATTTATGCAGGATGCAGGAAGAAGGATGATTACCAATCTCTTAAGCCGCTATCAGATTTATGTAAAGAAGAGTTTCCCACCACGATGCTTGGTTTCTACTTCGAGGGCGAATATTATGAAGAACTCGGCGAACCAAAAAAAGCATTAAGGACCTTCGAAAAAGCATTTGGCATGGAGGAAATCGATTTTCTAACCAAAGAAATGGCCCTCGAGAAAATGGATGCCCTTAAAGCAGACTTTGGCTTTTAAACTTTCCGGAGTTTCTTAAGCAAGATCTACAGCAGCATACTGTATATCTTTTTCTTTTGAATTTATAGCTAACAACAATATCTTTAGCCATCGTGAATCCTCCGATATGGCTAAAGTTAAATCTGCTTATTTCTGTCAAAATTGCGGTACTCAATACGCTAAATGGGTTGGGCAATGCGGAGCATGTAAAGCCTGGAACACGGTCGTTGAAGAAGTGATTCAAAAAGAAAATGACGTAGCCTGGAAAAAGCATGATGGGATCACCAACAAAAAGACAACGCCGCTTCCTTTAAAAGCCATCCAAACCGATGAGGAAATCAGGGTAGATCTTCATGATAATGAGATAAACAGAGTGCTTGGTGGTGGGCTGGTCCCCGGATCCGTCGTTCTTTTGGGCGGAGAACCTGGCATAGGCAAAAGTACGCTGATCTTGCAAATTGCCATGAAATTGCCCTTCAAAACCTTATACGTATCAGGAGAAGAGAGCCAGCGTCAGATAAAGATGCGTGCCGACCGGTTAAAGACCAGTAGCGATCAATGTTTCGTTCTTACCGAGACCAATACCCACCGTATTTTTGACCAGGTTTCGAGCGTGAATCCTCAACTGCTGGTAATCGATTCTATACAGACGCTTCATTCCGACATCATCGAATCCCCGGCAGGAAGCATCTCACAAGTTCGACAATGCACATCGGAACTCATCCGCTTTGCCAAAGAAACCCATACCCCGGTAATGCTCATCGGTCATATCACAAAAGATGGAAATATTGCAGGCCCGAAGATTCTGGAGCATATGGTAGATACTGTTTTACAATTCGAAGGGGACCATAATTATATGTTCAGAATTCTCAGGTCTCTCAAGAACAGGTTTGGGTCTACTTCAGAATTGGGGATTTACGAAATGTTAGGTGATGGCCTAAAAGAGGTGCGCAACCCATCCGAGGTTTTGATTTCAAAAGAGGGGGAAGACCTCAGCGGGACGGCCATTGCTGCTACCTTAGAAGGTGCCCGCCCGCTGATGATCGATATCCAGGCCCTGGTTAGTACCGCAGTATATGGGACTCCTCAACGATCCACTACAGGCTATAATGCCAAAAGGCTAAATATGCTGCTCGCAGTACTGGAAAAAAGAGCGGGGTTCAAGCTGGCAGCCAAAGATGTTTTTCTCAATATCACAGGAGGGATAAGGGTAGATGATCCTGCTATAGATCTTGCGGTAGTCGCTGCAATTCTTTCTAGTGGCACAGATATACCCGTGGATAGGCGTGCCTGTTTTGCGGCCGAAATCGGCCTGGCAGGTGAGATACGTGCTGTTCAAAGAATAGATCAACGAATTCTGGAGGCAGACAAATTAGGATTTCATACCATATTTATTGCCAATAGTAATCAGGTCTCCGTTAAAAAAGTCAAAATCAAAATAATCAGGCTCTCCCGTATTGAAGATATCACCAAAGCTTTGTTTACTTAAGTGAGAGTATTTTTAGGGAGCGGGATTAGGGATTCTGTCGTGGATCTTTTCAATACCCCTTAACACCTCATCACTCAAATTCACATCGATACTTCCGATATTCTCGCGGAGCTGATCCATGGTGGTCGCCCCTATAATGTTGCTGGTAAGGAACGGTCTTGAGGTAACAAACGATAACGCCATCTGGGCAAGAGAAAGCTCGTGTTCCTGAGCAAGATCTGCATATTTTTGTGTCGCTTTCGCGGCCGTTTTACCAATGTATCGATTGTAATTTTCAAAAAGGGTCAGCCGCGCATTTTTCGGTTTTTGACCCCCCAGGTACTTGCCGCTTAATACACCGAATCCTAATGGGGAATATGCCAGTAAACCAATATTTTCCCTCATGGAGATCTCAGATAGTCCCACTTCAAATAATCGGTTCAGCAGGCTATAGGGATTTTGGATGGTAATCATTCTGGGCAGATCAGCATGGACCTTACTTTCTTCCAGATATCGCATCGTTCCCCAGGGGGTTTCATTGGAAAGTCCTACCTGGCGGATCTTGCCTTCTTTTACCAAATCCCCCAGAGTCTCCAAAACCTGGTGGATATTATCTTGCCAGTGGTCGCTTATTGAGGGCTGATATCCACGCTGGCCAAAAAAATTGGTGGTTCGCTCCGGCCAATGCAGCTGGTATAGATCTATATAATCGGTTTGCAGTCTCTTTAAGCTTCCCTCAACTGCCTCGGAAATAGATTCCCGCTTAAAGCCTGTTGTGCGAATGAATTTCGTGAAAGCTGCTTTTCCGGCAATTTTTGAGGCCAGGATAACTTTATCCCTATTCCCTGTATTCTTAAACCATTCTCCTATGATTATCTCCGTATGAGCATATCGTTCTGCTTCAGCTGGTATCGGATATAATTCGGCAGTGTCGAAGAAATTGATCCCCCTGTCTAAGGCATAGTCCATCTGCTGGTGGCCTTCTTCTTTGGTGTTCTGTTTCCCCCAGGTCATTGTACCAAGGCATATCTTACTTACTTCAATATCGGTATGGGGTAATCGGGTATAGCGCATCGATGGTCATTAAGTATTGAACGTGCAAAAGTAAGCATTCAAAGTATTTTCAGAAAAGTGAATTTGGATCTATTTTAGTTCGATTAAGATCGGACAATGATCACTATGGGCAGCTTCCGAGAGGATAACAGACCTCGAGATTCTTTCTTTCAAAGCATCGCTCACCATCGCATAGTCTAACCGCCATCCTTTGTTTCTGGCCCTCGAATTTGCCCGATAACTCCACCAGGTATATTGATGTGGGTTTTTATTCATATGCCGGAAACTGTCTGTAAACCCGGATTGGAGAAAATTGCTCATCCATTCACGTTCTACAGGCAGAAAACCCGAGACGTTCTTATTGCGTACCGGATCGTGAATATCGATCGCCTGATGACAGATGTTATAATCGCCACAAAGCACTAATTCGGGTTTTTCCTGTCTAAGTTGATCAACATATTGTTGCAGATCGTCCATATAGCCTAATTTAAAACTCAGCCGGTCCATGTTGGAGCCAGATGGGACATAGAGGCTCATCACCGAAACACCGTTAAAATCTGCCCTAATATTTCTCCCTTCATTATCCATATGGGACATTCCTGTACCATAGACTACTTTGTCTGGTTTCTCTTTGGCCAGGATCGCCACACCGCTATAGCCTTTCTTCTGAGCGCTGAACCAATACTGGTAAGGATATCCACACTTTTCATACAGGCCAGAATCTATTTGATCTTTCGTAGCTTTGATTTCCTGCAGGCATATTACATCGGGAGATGCAGATTGTAACCATTCGGTAAAACCTTTTCTGGTGGCTGCACGGATGCCATTAACATTATAGGATGCAATTTTCAATAGGTAAAATTTGACTCAAAAATAACCAATATGAGGAAATTGAAGAAGATTTTTGGCGTTGTAATTCTAGTTTGGAACGCAAATTGAATATGTCCTTATATATATATAAAATCGTGGTTATGAAGCAGCTCACCATCATCATTCTCTTATTGTCCTCTGCAGGATTGATCGCACAGGCCTATCCTGATAGGATGATCAGGAACGAGGTGAAATTCAATATGGGATTATTCCTCGCTACCACTACTCTTGAGGGATCCTATGAACGGTATATTACCGATGATATGAGTATTGGTGCGACCATTTATTTCGACAATGATGAAAGTGATTATAATGGTGACTTTGGAATTGGGCCCAACTTCAGGGCATATTTCGGCTACGGATATGCCGAAGGTTTTTTTGCAGAGGCGTTTGGCTTGTATTATACTGGCAGAGATCAGGGAGTACCCTTGATAAATCCAGGGGATCAGGATTATAATACCTTTGCACTTGGACTAGGTCTGGGCGGGAAATGGGCCACGCGGTCTCAGAAATTCAGCTTCGAGATCAATGGTGGATTTGGAAGAAATATCAATCCGGAAGTCTTTCAGGACAGCTTTATGTACAGGTTCGGTGCTTCTATTGGCTTTAGGTTTTAATCCTTACTTTTGGCCCAATTAATTTTTCATGAGATTCGGATTCCTCTCTGGTATTGCCCTTTTTTTAGTTAGCGGGCTTTCTGCTCAGGAAACTCCTCAAGATTCCGTTACAGTACTTGAAGAAGTGATCCTGTACACACCCCCACAGAAAAATGTAACACTGGGAATCACTCCATCTTCTATTATCAGGGAAAAAGCATTCCAAAATTTTAGCCCGGTAGATCTCCAAGGTTCTATCAATCAGATTTCTGGTGTTTATGTGCTCTCCGGTGCTTTGAACACCAATCGGATTACCATAAGAGGGGTAGGTGCTCGGACTCCCTTCGGGACAGATAAATTAAGGCTTTACTATAACGACATTCCGGTTACAAACGGTGCCGGATTTTCTACCCTCGAGGCATTCGACCTCGAGAATTTAAGTACCATCGAAGTGATTAAGGGACCAAAAGGCACAGCCTATGGTGCTAATCTTGGAGGAGCCATCTCTCTCGGGTCTAAAAATCCTGAAAATGAACCTACCGGACTTTATAACAACTTTACCGTTGGTTCATATAATACAATCAAGGATAACCTTTCTTTTGTACATCGTGATGCTGGCTTTCAAATAGGGCTCCATTACAACTTCATTCAAACAGATGGTTATCGGGAAAACAACAGTTTTGAAAGAGATGGTCTGCTTTTAGATACTTCCTTTAAGACCGGTAAAAAGAGTTCGGTTAATTTCCTGCTGAATTATATCGATTATACAGCCCAGATCCCAAGTTCCTTAAGTCAGACCGCTTTTGATGAAGACCCTACTCAAGCCGCCTTTACCTGGGCACAAGCTCAAGGATTTGAAGCCAACAAATATACGCTTGCGGGTATTTCGTATAATACGGAAGTCCTGAAAAACCTACAAAATACCACCAGTGTCTTTTACACTTACCTGGATCATTACGAACCACGGCCATTCAATATTCTGGATGAATTTACGAATGGATATGGTTTTCGCTCACTATTCAACGGCGACTTTAGCCTGGCCGAAAGCAAGGCGTCATTCCTTATCGGGGCCGAGTTTTATAGGGATGATTATAATTGGTCGACCTACGAAAATCTATATGAGGAAAACAACGGAAACGGGAGCCTGCAGGGCGATCAACTGAGCGACAACCGCGAGTTCAGAAGGCAATTTTTTGCTTTTGCCTCTCTTGCCGTTCCTTTTAATGACAAGTTTAAGGCTCAGTTGGGCCTGAACATCAATAAAACGCATTACGATTATCGCGATCTCTTCAATACCGGCGTCGATAATAGAAATGCCTCCAGAAATTTTGACCTGATCTGGTTGCCGAATCTCGATCTTGAATACCGGTTCAGCACAAATGCTTTGGTATATGGTAATATTAGCCGAGGCTTCTCCAATCCAAACCTGGAAGAAACCTTAACCCCGGATGGGCTTATCAATCCGGATATTGAACAGGAGAAGGGATTTAACTATGAGATCGGCACAAAATGGAGTCTTCTAAAAGCCCGACTATGGTTAAATCTGGCGATTTTTCGCATGAATATCAATGACCTATTGGTTGCAGACAGGGTAGGAGAAGATCAGTTCATAGGTCGAAATGCAGGAGAAACAAGACATCAGGGGTTAGAGCTCGACATGAATTATTCGTGGTATCTCGGTGGTGATTTTAAACTATCTCCTTTTATCAGTTATACCCTCAGTGATCATAGTTTTATAGATTTTGTAGATGGGGATGACGACTTTTCGGGTAATGAGTTGACAGGGGTTCCCAGGCATCGTGTCAATGCGGGTATACGGCTCGAAAAAGGTCGTATTTTTTACTGGAATACTACCTACCAGTATGTAGGTGCAATTCCACTTACCGATGCCAATAACCTGTACAGCGAAGCATTTGGTATTCTCAATACCAGATTGGGCTATACACGGGAATTCTCCCGGAGATTTTCCTTAGGTATAGATCTGGGCATCAACAATATCTTCAATGAAGTCTACGCCCAATCTGTCCTGATCAATGCCGTAGGTTTTGGTGGCTCAGAACCGCGTTATTTTTATCCAGGTCCAAATCGGAATTATTATGGTGGACTGCGCCTGAGATATATCTTCTAAACTATTCGATCTTTTGAAGCCAGTTGCGAATATCGAGTTCGGAAGATAGGGTCTGGCGTATTTCACCTATCGGCAGCCTTTTCTGTTCCATTGAGTCGCGGTACCGCAGTGTTACGGTTTGATCTTCTATCGTCTGATGATCCACTGTAATACAAAATGGGGTCCCCACGGCGTCCTGACGTCTGTATCTCCGCCCAACCGCATCTTTTTCATCATAGACCACATTGTAGTCCCATTTGAGATCTTCAATAATACGATGTGCTATCTCGGGCAGACCGTCCTTTTTAACCAATGGTAATACGGCGGCTTTCGTAGGTGCCAATATTGCCGGAAGCTTTAATAATGTCCTGGTACTACCGTTATCCAATTCCTCTTCTACAAGCGACTTGGAAAAAACAGCAAGGAACATTCTATCGAGCCCGATGGAGGTTTCCACAACATAGGGCACATACGATTCGTTGCGTTCGGTATCGAAATATTGAAGCTTCTTTCCGGAATATTTCTGATGATTTGCCAGATCAAAATCTGTTCGTGAATGTATGCCTTCCAATTCCTTAAACCCAAATGGAAATCTGAATTCAATATCAGCTGCGGCATCGGCGTAATGGGCCAGCTTATCATGATCGTGAAATCGGTAATTCTCATCGCCCAGCCCCAGAGAAAGATGCCACTTCATCCGATTCTCCTTCCAGTGCTCGTACCATTCTTTCTGGCTGCCCGGCTGAATAAAGAATTGCATCTCCATCTGTTCAAATTCCCTCATCCTGAAAATGAACTGTCGGGCAACAATTTCATTTCTAAATGCCTTCCCAACCTGTGCGATCCCAAAAGGAATTTTCAATCGGCCGGTCTTCTGTACGTTTAGGAAATTTACAAAAATACCCTGGGCTGTTTCCGGTCTTAGGTAAAGGTCCATTGCACTCTCGGCAGAAGCCCCGAGCTGCGTGCCAAACATCAGGTTGAATTGCTTGACATCCGTCCAGTTTTTAGACCCGGAAAGAGGGCAAACTATGCCGAGCTCTTCAATAAGAGCTCTTACATCAACAAGATCTTCATCCTCCAGGGACTTGGTAAGCCTTTTGATGATCGTATCTGCTTTTTCATGATAACCGAGAACACGCGGATTGGTGGTCAGGAATTGTTCTTTATCGAAAGATTCACCGAATCGTTTTGCCGCTTTTAGTACTTCTTTATCGATCTTGGCTTCAATCTTTGCTACATAGTCTTCAACCAGAACATCGGCCCGGTATCTCTTTTTGGAATCCTTATTATCTATCAGGGGGTCGTTAAAGGCATCTATATGGCCGGAAGCTTTCCAGGTGGTAGGGTGCATAAAAATGGCTGAGTCTAGCCCCACGATATTCTCATGCATCTGCACCATGGCCTGCCACCAATACTCTCTAATGTTCTTCTTTAATTCAGCTCCATTCTGGCCATAGTCGTACACCGCACTCAGGCCATCGTAGATTTCACTTGACTGAAATACATAGCCGTATTCCTTAGCATGCGAAATCACCTTTTTAAATACCTCTTCTTGCTTTGCCATTCGGCAAAAATAGAATATTAGGCTAAATGTGCCTCAATTATTTAAGCTGAAATTCTGTGGTAGTAAGAAGCCTTTGGTCTTCGAATACATTTAAGGTGTAAGTGCCAGGCTCAAGTGAACCTTCTGGTATGGTGATTTTGTCGCAAACAGCCACTTCTTCCCCTACGTAATCGAATTGAACTCTTTTGCTGTAGACATTTCCACTTACAGATATAGTGTTAGCGTTATCTTCAATAATGCCCATATTAGGCCCAAGGAACTGAAAATAAATTACTTTTTCCCTTGCACTTACATCAGCATCGCCAATGATCGTTACACATCCGCGTAAATTTACAATTGTAGAGGCCTTGTTGGTTTTAATAGGTCTGCCACCTCTATAACGAAAGCCATTGCCTTCGGCGTTTTCCAATTTCAGGTAATTTTTTCTGCTGAGTTCCTGATTGAGTTCCTGATTTTTTCGCCTCAGTTCCGCTTCCACCTCAGCCAATGAGCTACTTTTTCCACGAAGTTCTTCGATCTGTTTTCTGGTCTCCTCGTACTTGTCGGAGAGCAACATATTGTTATATTTCAGGAAGTTGTTTTTGAGTTTGAGGCTGTCATAACTCGCTTCGAGGATTCTGAGTTCCTTACGGTACTCTGTGAGTTTGATGACCGTAAAATTGAGCCGCCCTACCGAGTCGAGCAATTCCTGGATCCGGAATCTGGAGTCCTGCAATTCGATCTCATTTACTTCGTTGAGCGCAGCAAGCCTGTCGACCTCTGTTTTCATCAGGGTAAGATCCTTTACCAGCAAGGACTTTTCTTCCTCAAGGTAGCTTATCTGAGCCTCAGATTGTGCATAGCTGTAATAAAAGGCAATAAGAATGCCTATGATCACCGCTACAAGCGCTGCCAGGATGATTTTATAATTGAATTTATTATCTTGATTATCCATGCAATGAGGCTAAGTTATAAGAAGGATTTATCGTCAAGATTTTGTTATATACCAAATTATCAAATATAGTAAATGACCTAAACTCGATCCTGTTCCCCATGCTGTGTTTTGGATGTAATGTACGATTATATCGAGGAGAGCAGATCTTGTGTACCTTTTGTCGGGACCAATTGCCACTTACCGAGTACAGTTTTAACGAAGAAAGTGCAGTTGATCGTATATTTTATGGTCGAACCGACATTAAAAAAGCCTCTTCTTTCCTGTTTTATACCGAAAATGGTATCGTACAAAATCTGATACATCAGCTGAAATACAGAAATCAACCGCAAATAGGGGCATTTTTGGGAGATTGGTACGGGCAATTATTGGTTCAAAATGGATTTTCAGATCCAATAGACCTGGTAATACCGGTTCCATTGCACCCCATCAAGCAAAAAAAGAGGGGATATAATCAAGTAACGCTTTTTGCTCAAAAACTGGCAGAGCACCTTGAATCTGCCTATAATTCAGAGATTTTGTTGAAAACTGCCAATACCAAAACACAAACCCAAAAAAGTAGAATCCTGAGGTGGCGTCAAACACCAGAATTATATGTCCTGAGCGATCCTGCTCTGATCATTGGCAAATCTGTTCTTTTGGTCGATGACGTAATCACTACAGGATCTACCATTGAGGCCTGTGCACAAGCCCTCCACGAGGCTCCAAATGTAAAAATCTATGTTGCCACCATGGCTGTTGTACCATAATTTTATGGTTCTTTAAATTAGTTGTTTATTTGTTTCATAATAACGGGTAATGGCCATTCTTTCACGAATTTTTGCATTATGCTTCTTTGCATTGCTCCTTGCAGCATTTGTTCAGTGCGCCCGGAGGGGAACACCATCTGGCGGACCCAAAGATGAAATTCCGCCAGTACTGATTAAATCGGAACCCGACAGTATGAGTATAAATTTCGAGGCAAAGAAAATCAGGTTGTATTTTAATGAGTTGATAAGGCTGAACGATATACAAAATCAACTCATAGTATCTCCGCCATTGAAATATCAACCCGAGGTAAGTCCGCAGGGAGGTACAGCAAAGTACGTTGAAGTTGTTTTGAAAGATACCCTTCTGGACAGCACCACCTATACACTAAATTTCGGAGAGAGTATTGTGGATAACAACGAAAGTAATCCCACACCATTTTTAACCTATGTCTTCTCTACAGGAGATTATATCGACTCGCTTTTTGTAGGGGGTATTGTCAGTGATGCTTTTAATAAGGATGCGGATGAATTTATCAGTGTGATGCTCTATGAAATAGACACTGCATTTACCGATTCGACAGTTTTCAAAAAGCTGCCGAATTATATCACCAATACACTCGACAGTCTCACTGTTTTTCAATTACGCAATATAAAAGAAGGGCGATATGCACTGATCGCCATTAAAGATCAGAACAAAAACAATCTTTTTAATCAGGATACCGATAAGATCGCATTTCTGGAAGAACCTATAAATATTCCCACCGACTCTGTTTTTAGTTTAACACTCTTTCAGGAGATCCCCAATTTTAGTGCCACCAATCCGTCTTATGCCGCCGCAAATAAGATCATTTTTGGATACAGGGGAAGACCAGATTCTATGCAGATTACACCCTTATCTCAGATCCCGGATACCATTAAAACCACCATATCCCAGGAATTGGACAAGGATACACTTAATTACTGGTTTACCCCCTTTGAGGTAGATTCACTGGTATTTGAGGTTCGTAATATGGCCTATGGCGAGATCGATACCTTTACGGTTAAAACCAGGAAATTAGCGTCCGATTCACTGGTGATCAGCAGCAGTCATAGAAGCAAGATCAATTTTGACGATCAGTTTTACCTTCGGGCAAACATCCCCATTACGGCGATAGATACCTCATCGGTTAATATTATTGATCAGGATTCGGTAAACGTAGGATTTAGTGCCCAATTGAAATCGGAAGAAAACAGAATAGATATCAATTTTGAAAAGGAGCCCAATTCCTCCTATTTCATGTCGGTATTACCTGGTTTTATTACCGATTTTTTCGAGCAGACCAACGATACAATTCAATATCGCCTGTCTACAGAAAGTTATGCCGACTACGGAAATTTAAGGCTTAATCTGGAAGGTGTGGTTAGCTATCCGATAATCCTTCAGCTGACCGACGATAAGGGCGAAGCAAAAAGGGAGATCATTGCAGAAGGTCCGCGCTTATTCGAGTTCAATAATATAGAACCCGGGAATTACTTGATTCGTCTGATCTTCGACAGCAATGCCAATCAGATTTGGGATACAGGAAGTTATCTCGAAAAAAGACAGCCCGAAAAAGTGATATACTACCCTCAGAGCATAGAGGTAAGGGCCAATTGGGAGCTCGAACAAACTTTTACGATCGGAGGCTGAACGAGTCCCTGTCTTGTAAAAATTTCAATTTATCCCGGGTGGTACTGAGGTGATCTTTATGCAACTCTGCGTATACTATTTCTTCCTTTTCAGAATAAACAAGGCAATTTCCTAAGCTGTCGTAAACAGCAGAATGACCGGTATAGGAAAGACCGTTTTCATCTGTTCCGATCCGGTTCACTCCAACACAGTAAACCATATTCTCGATGGCCCTGGCCTTTAAAAGCGTGTCCCATGCGTTTACCCTGGTCGATGGCCAATTAGCCACATACAACAACATATCGAAATCCTCGGTATTGCGCGACCATACCGGGAAACGCAGATCATAACAAATCATAGGACAGATCCTAAAACCTTTAAACGGGATTATAGTACGGCTCCTTCCCTGGGTATAGACCCGATCTTCGCCTGCAAGTGTAAAAGTATGTCGCTTATCGTATTGCCAATAGTTCCCTTGATGATCTACAAAATACAAACGGTTAAAAAATTTTCCGTCTTCAAAAGCGATGGTACTGCCGGTAATGGCACAGTTGTGCTTTTGTGCCATAGTACCCATCCAGGAATGGGTATTGGATAATTTTAAAGGATCAATTTTATCGGGTTCCATGGTAAATCCTGTGGTAAACATCTCTGGTAATACTATAAGATCTGGCTCCTGAACATTCTGAAGTGTATCTTCGAATCGACGCAGGTTCGCCTCGGGATCTTCCCACACCAGGCTAGATTGCACCAGGGCGATTTTCAAATGATTTTCCATAGACTCTAAAAGTATTAAAATCCAAAAGATTATTCGTCTGCTACTACACAGAGCTTCAAAAAGTTATCGCAGCAGACCATTTGACCATACTTAAAGGGATGTCATTTGGGGCCCGACATTTTGATGGTCACTTATTTCCGTATACTTTTTATGTATTTTCTTACGTTAGTATATTGATTTTCAATTTAGACCTAAAACATACAGCGGCTTGAAAACTATAGAAATCAATCATGATCTAAAAAATTCTCCGGCATGCATGGCTGTCCTCGACCAGGATATGCGAATAATAGAATGCTCTCAAACATTCCTTAAAGAATCTATGCTGAAAGATGTGGATATTCAGGGAAAGCTCTTCTACGAGGTTTTTCCAGATTTTCCAGAAGAACTCCGGTATACAGGCTCGGACCATTTTGTAGACCAGCAACTCCATATAAAATTTGTAAGGATTTCCAGCCCCCAGAAAGGGGTAAAGTGGTATAAATGGAAGGTCTATTCACTGACAGATAATAACAGCGACCACCTGGGCTTCACCCTTGTACGTGAAGATATCAGTGAGTTAAAACGAAATGAGGAGTTATTAGAAAAGTCTATGTACGTGGCCCGAGTTGGTGGATGGGAAGTAGACCTGATCCACAACAAAGTATTCTGGACCGACGTCACCCGGGAGATCCACGAAGTGGAATCGGGTTACATCCCCTGCCTGGAAGAAGGTATCAATTTCTATAAGGCAGGAGAAGACCGGGAAATGATCACTGCTCTTGTCAGCGAAGCCATAAGTGAAGGCAAATCCTATGATACGGAACTCAGAATTATTACAGCCAAAGGGAGCGAAGTCTGGGTACGTGCCAAAGGCGAAGCAGAAATCGTGGATGGTAAATGCATCCGACTCACTGGCACCTTTCAGGATATCGATGAGAAAAAAAGAATTGAATTAAAGTACAAGGAGATTTCGGAGCGGTTGGCTCTTGCTACCAATGCAGCCAATGTTGGAGTATGGGATTATAATGTTGTGGATAATATTCTGGTATGGGACGATAATATGTATCACCTTTATGGAATCCGAAAAGAAGATTTTTCCGGGGTATATGAAGCCTGGGAAACAGCTGTACATCCCGAAGATCAGGAAGAAGGTAAAAACAGGATCCAAATGGCCATTTCAGGTGAGAAGGAATTCGACACCGAGTTCAGGGTGGTCTGGCCCAATGGTGAGATCCGTTTTATAAGAGCCTTTGCTAAGACACAACGAAACGGATCGGGGGAGGCCCTTCGAATGATAGGCACCAATTGGGATATTACCGAGATCAGGCAGGCCGAGGATAAACTAAAAAAGCTCCTGGATATCACAAGTGAACAAAATAAAAGCCTGATGAATTTCGCCCATATTGTATCGCATAACCTGAGGTCACATGCGAGCAATTTATCGATGCTTACAGGGTTTCTCTACAAGGAGAAGCAGGAAGAGGAGAAGATAAAACTGGTAGAAATGCTCGATGAAGCCTCTGAAAGCCTTAATGAGACGGTAAAACATCTCAACGACGTGGTACAGGTTAAAACCGGTGCTTCAGAAAAGATCAAGCCTGTAAATCTGTGTAATGCACTTAAAGCCGTTCAAAAAAACCTCAGGCTGTTGCTGGAGGAAAAAAATACCAGCTGTTCTCTTGACATCCCATCTGAGGTAAATATTAATGCAATTCCTGCCTACCTCGACAGTATATTGCTTAATCTGTTCACCAACAGTATAAAATATTGCCAACCAGACAAGGACCTGGAAATAAATATTAATGCCCGTATCGAAGGTGGTTATCTGTGGTTGAGTTTTACCGATAACGGACTAGGGATAAATTTAGAGCGGTTTGGCGACAAAATCTTTGGGATGTATAAAACCTTTCACCGGCATAAAGACGCCAAGGGTATCGGGCTGTTTATCACAAAAAACCAGATCGAGGCCATGAACGGCACTATTGAGGTGGAAAGCGAAGTAGGCAGCGGTACCACATTTCATCTTCGCTTCGAAATTTCAGAATCAAAATCCAATTAGTCATGAAGGTAAAGGGGGGTGTTTGTATAATAGATGATGACCATATCTTTATTTATGGGGCAAAAAGGCTGATCCAGGAGACTTCTTTTTGCGATGAATTGCTGGTATACGAAAACGGACAAGATGCGCTTGAGGAACTAAAAGAACGGCTAGATAACAAACTGGAACTCCCGGGAATTATCTTCCTCGATCTCAATATGCCTATGATGACGGGCTGGGAATTTCTCGATGCATACCTGCAGATCGAATCCAAAGCTCCTGGCCAAACCCGGGTGTACATCATCAGTTCTTCTGTAGATCCGCAGGATCTGTTGAAAATAAATGACTACGAGCAAATACGTGATTATATCTTAAAGCCGGTTACCGCCGAAGACCTGGAAAAGATCATCGCGGCGGAAGCTTAGATGAATACTACCGCTGGCCGGGACTAAAGTCCTGTGGTGCCAGCAAGGCTTGCCCGATGGTACCCGAATCTCCAGAATCATTATAAATGAGCCATTCTTCGAATTGATACTCTGCTCGTCCCATTGTAATTTCCCGGTGCCGGAAAGCACCGCCATCTTCAAATTCGTGGTTTGTCCCGGATCCATCTTCCCCTGGTATGCCAAATCTGTCAATAATCTTGTTAAATGGATCGACCAACTCAAGGTTGTCATCCCCGTTAGAATCAGCAGGGGAGTTGGAACCGGCCACAAAATCGGGCTCAAATCCATAGATACGCTCAAAACCAGATGAATCAGCGGCTATGAGAAACGTATTATTTGATTCAATTACCTGATCTGTAAAAAGTATACTTGACCCAATCTCCGAATTTCCATTGGTATAGCGACGTAACGCCCAACCGTTTAAAGAGATAGCTTCAGGACTGCTATTGTATAATTCCACAAATCTGGCAGCCGTATCATTTTCCGGATCTGCTATTTCTGAAATGAAAACCTGGGAAGACGAAATCAAATCCTCAGAATCGGAACATCTTTTATCTGCAAAGTCTATATCGTTTGTGTCTCTGATCATAAGAACAAAGTCCTTGCCTTCTTTATGTAGTAAACCTTTGATCCTCCCATTTCCCTCAGGCAAAGAATCGTCCTGAAAATCAGAATAACCACTATTGCGCATGCCCAGGGCACGCTTTGAACAATCATAAAGTGTGCGATATGTTTCTACTTTTTGAATGGCAAATGGCGCCCCTATTTCCTCTGTTGCAAATTCAAGATTTTCTAATTCAACCAGGGTATTGATCAGGCTTTCATCTAAAGTTTCAATCGTTACTCTTTTTGGCTCGATAGGTTGGTTATCGCCACAGATATAAGAAATATGGTTCCGAACGGCCAGCCCGGGCAGCCTGCTGATTCCCAATGTGCCAAAATTATTGATCGCATTGCCTATTTTGTAAACCCCTTTGCTCCTACCTAAATAGAGCCCTTTAAGTTTAATCAATACTTTGGCTCCTATTGGAAAAAGCAAATGTAAATCGGTAAGATCAATTTCAAGTTGCAAACCCTGGGTCGGCTTTGTAATTTTTTCCTGAAGATGAAGTGAACGAAAAAAATTTCCTGCCCGGTCCGATGAAATAACATAGCCTTCAATTCTTAGATCTTTATTTATTTCAATAACCCGCTCGTCGCCCATTAGTTCTTTTAGCTCTTCGAAATCAATATTGGCCATCAGGCTATCGTTACAAGATTGATCAGGAGGATGAAAATCTGTCTGTAAACCACAGGAATAAGTAAAAAGAAAAAGTACCGATGCTAATGATGTCGTGAAGTTCACAATAATTGAATGGGTCTTAAAAATTGACAGAAAAGTTTAAAAAATAAGTCCGGCCATTTCCTAACCAGTATTTGGGTCCAAAAGAAGGGCTACCGCTAAGCTGATCTCGATAGAGTTGTCCGTAATTCCCATTTCTGCTTTGTTCAAAACCACCAGACTTAAACTCCGAATCCAGCAAATTTGAGATGCTTAAAAAGAGTGATATATACTTTTTGCCCCAAATCCAGGATTTACCACAGCTAAGATTAAAAAGGTAGACTTCAGGAAGTGAATTTTGGTCGAGTATTTTATTTATGTTCTCTTCTGTAGCATTTGGAAAAGAATCGCCCGATTCGGGATCTAATCTAAAGCTCGTCGTTCTGGTTATTGGAGATATTCCGATGTAGTTTTCTGCCAATCTGTTCAAGCTGATTCCGGTCCACCAAAATTTGGGATCTCTATAATCCACCCCAAGCGAAAAAGCATGAGCCGGTCCCCGGGCCAGCTTTAAATATTTTATGTTGGCAATGCCAAGATTCTCCTCGCCTTCAATATTGATGAGGTCTTCCTCAGGGCCTGCAGTATCAAAATTAATGCTAACAGAAGGGTTATTGGCATATATAAACCTGGAAATAGAAACCGCTGCACTTATGGTAACCGATGAGGTGGGCATAAACGAAATCCCACATTCCAGTCCTAAATGGAGTTTATCTACATCGGAAACCACCTGCTGAACAAAATCAGAGCCTACCCCCGAGTCAACATAGAAAAAATTGATATCGGTAGTTCGCCTGAACCGGGTGTAGTATCCCGAGAATCGTCCTGACAAGCTGGGAAGATCGAGGCGATAACTGAAATCGGCACTATATACCAGTTCATCTCTGATCTTATCAACTATATTATTGTTCTCGCGCGGATTGATAAATACATTGGCTAATGCCTGAGGCCTGAAGGCATAATATGCATGACTCTCGAAACGATGGCGCTTTGACAACTCATAAGACATCCCGCCTTTCAGACCAAAACCTTCAAACTCTACCGGGTTACCCAAACCCAAAGAGTTATCCGGATATCTTCCATTTCGAAATAACCCTTCTCTATTATATGCTCTGATATAGTACTTTCCAGAGATAAAACCGTTCCATTTTGCATAGCTAAAACGACACTGGGCAAATCCATCGATATGCTGAGAATTTATTCGGTAGTGATATCCTAATAAATCACCGTTAATTCGCTGAGGGTCTTCACCAACCCGGTTCAAGGTGTTGGAGAACGGATCGATATCTTCATGAAAATCCGCTCCCAGCAGATCAATTATTCTGGCGTAATAGGCCCTTCTGAAATTCGTAATATTAAAGCCAAGATCGAGTTCGCAGGAAGATCCTATTCCCCAGTTGAACTGAAATTGCCCACGCCAACTTTCACCCTCTGAGGTGTCCTCATACAATATATATGATGCTTTTCCTCCATTAGATGAGGACTGATTGACCCGATAAAGATTCGACCAATCTAACTGAGGTCTGCTATTAAACGCTTCTTGCGTAATTCTGGCACCCATCAAGTCTGCACCAATAGGACTATTAATATAATAACTTGGCAAATTCCGATAGTAATCGGGGTTCGGATTTGGTGCATTGTAATATCCAAGCCTACTATTGGCTTGAATCCCCCATTGATAGGAGACACCTGCTGCTATATTTAGCTTGGTACTTCTATGGTAAAAATTCATCATGCAAATGGGTTCCTCTATCCTCTTTATTCTGGAATTGCGAATTCGGGTATTCTGAGTTCCCCAAAATGGGTTGTACCTGCGACCGCCGAGATCGATCAATTCCTGGGTGATCGCTGCTTTTGAGCCTCGGCTATTTGATGAATATATACCAGTAAAATATATCCCATTCTCGTTGTTAAATTGGTATTCAAAAGCGCCAAAAAATGCTATAGACTTATAGGGTGTTCCATTAAAATAGGCGCTTTCAGCCCGGCGATGAGATGCCGAAACAGTAAAACAAAAGCCATTGTCTTCCGGAGCCACGCTGGTATATGTAGTCATGAGCCTGGTAGAATAGGAACGGTTAGACAAGGAACTCGAAAAGCGTAAACCAGGTCGTAAACCTCCAGGTCGGGTATCGATATTAAGAACGCCCAGTACATCGCCAAAATGCCAGGGATTGGCCTGAAGACCATACATATGCCGTTGGTTTCGCGTTACATCATTGAGTCCACCCCAATTGCTCCATTGCGGTCTGCCTCTTAACATTCGATTCATGGGTATACCATTTATAAGGACCAGGCCGTTTCGGGAATCGTAACCTCTTATTTTAAAAAACACCTGACCAAAATCAAACGCCGCCCTTTTGATCAAAAGATCTCTATTCGCAGCCAAATAGCCCAAATTCTGTTCGCCATCCACTAAGTTGCTCAGACTTTCCTCCGCCAATATCAACTGACCGTTGTCCTGTATCGTTTCCCTGTCTAATTCCAGGAAGATTCTTCCCAAATCTACCTGCAATTCGGTAGTTTCTATAGGTAACCGCTGAATCACATATGGTGATCGCTCAACAATCATAACATCCTTTAAGCGACCAAAATATTTAATAGCAAATTTTCCATCCCCATCTGAACGGGTATCAAAGTTGCTGTTTTCAAATGACAGTCTAACTCCTGCCACTGGTTTTTGGCTGATCCTTTCAAAGATTTCACCTTTGATCATTGTTGTTTGCCCAATCCCGGAAAAACCGATAAATAGCATAAAACCAATAAGCATGAGCCTTGGCATCCAGGAATATCTCATATCATTAAATAATTAACCAAAAACACTTATCCCCAAACAGGACTTGTATAGAAAGTTAAACAGGGTGTACTCCTCAACCTCCATTTTTATTGTTTCAATTTCTGTGTAAAATAGAGTTGCGGACTGCAGATTCCTTGCGGACTTGAACTGTACATTTGAAGCTAAAATGAATCTTGTTAAAATTCAGATCTCTCTTTATCCTTTTATATTTTGGATGGGCTAATCTCAGTGCCCAACCCCCTAAATATGCGGTGAGGTCGGTATTCTTCTATAATGTGGAAAACCTCTTTGACACTATTAATGATCCAAATACTTTTGATGATCCAAGGACAGCTCAGGGGAAGGATAATTGGAATTCCAAGCGCTATAAAATAAAACTAGACCGGCTTGCCAGGGTCATCAGCAGCTTTGGCCAGTATGATGCATTTAAAGGCCCAGACATACTGGGGTTATGTGAAGTTGAAAACCATACCGTCCTTAACGATCTCATTCATCATCCACGCCTTCTTGATTTTCAATATGGAATTATACATGGAGATTCGCCAGATGAAAGAGGGATGGATGTAGCTCTTATATACAAACGCTCTGCATTTATTCCAATAGCATTCCAACAACATCGCTTATGGTTATTTAATGAAAAACAGGAAATTGAATACACCCGTAATCAATTGGTTGTATCCGGTCAACTAGAAGGGGAAGAATATCATATTATTGTTAATCACTGGCCTTCCAGACGGGGTGGGGAGGCGCGATCGAAACCATACCGTATTGCAGCTGCTAAACTCACCAAAATAATTTTGGATTCTATAAAAAGTCAAACAGAAGATCCAAGAATTATAGTGATGGGAGATTTTAATGATAATCCTGTTGATGCTAGCATAAAGCACGTTTTAAAAGCTGTTGGCACTAAAGATTCTATCAGCTCCGCAACACTCTTTAACCCGATGGCAAAACTGTTCAGAAAAGGAATTGGATCATTGGCTTACCGTGACAAATGGAGTTTATTCGACCAGATCATCATTACAAGGAATCTTACCAAAAATTCTGAAGGAAGCTATTACTTCTGGCAAGCAGGGGTTTACAGACCCAAATTTCTGATCGATTCAAGAGGAAGATATAAGGGCTATCCATTCCGAACTTATGCCGCCGGCAAATATCAGGGAGGATATAGCGATCATTTCCCTGTATATATATGGCTCATAAAGAAACTCAACTAACCCTTAAATTCAAATCAGTTGAACCATTGGCCCCAAGGGATCCGGCTAAGGATAAAAATGAGCCCCAGTCCGTAGAAAAGTGCGATAGCACGGAACTTCTTTCGGTCTTCGCCTTGTTTTTTATGGCGCGACCAACCAATGGTGATCAGGATTATGGCCACGATATTGATCGCCGGGTGCTCCAATGCCAGCAATCTGGCTTCCGCATTAAGCCCGCCCATCCCGAGCGCCTGAATGGCTTTGAGACCATTGGCCGACACAAAGAAAAGAACAAGGCCTAGCAGAAGTTGGATATGGGAAAGGATCAGCGCAAACAGGCTTATCCTAAAATCTTTATGAAGATCAAATATTCTATTGCCGGCAAGGCCTCTAAGGGCATTGATCACCGCCAGAAAAAGGACGGCCAGTACAATATAGGCCAGATATGAATGAACGTTTTGCAGGATTTCCATAAGCTTGAATTTATGAAGCTAAATGTAAGGAATTTTAAAATGAAAACCCCGGCACAGGGCCGGGGTTTATAATTACCACAATAGGTATGCTTTAGTTAAATATATAACGTACCCCAAGCTGGATCTGCCATCTGGACGATGTAAAGCCAAGATCGTTGATCTGCTCGAAATCCTCAAGTGTTAAAGTGGGATCGAAGGTAAAGGCAGGGTCCGGTGCATCGGCCACTGTCCTGATAGGCTCTGCTGCTCTGCCCGATACAAAATACCGCTTACCCCAATTCTTGTTGAGTAAATTGGAAAAGTTGAAAATGTCGAGCGATAGTTGAAGCGTATGCCTGCTGTCGCCACTTTTAAAATAGACGTCTTGCAACACTTTTAAATCCAGGATACTGCTCCATGGTGCTCTGGCGCCATTTCGTTCGGCATACTGGCCTCTTCTGTCTTTTAGGTAGTCGCTGCTTTCGATAAATGCGTCGAGAGCTGCCCATTGCTGAGCTGGTGTTGCCAATACATTTCCTCCACTATCGGTAAGGTCTACCAGGTTGATCTCACCAGCGTTTCGCGGTACATAGATCAGCGCGTTGTCCCTCGAATCATCGTTCAGGAGGTCTCGTCCTTCCTGGTAGATAAAACTGTAGGTTTGTCCTTCGAGGGCCTCGTAGAACAATCCAAGGGTGGTCTTGCCGCCAAATTCACCACCGTACTCAATGGCATAAGAAACATTGGCGTTTATCCTGTTTCCAAGTGAGAAATCGGATTGCGTTACCGGCAGATTCGAGTTCTTACCGTTTACGCTCTCCTGGTTTCTCCATTGCGAGCTGTTCTGAGAAGAAGTACCATCGAAGATCTTGTTCGACTTACCATAGGTATAGGCTACCTGCCCAGAGAATCCATTTTCATAAGGTTTTCTCAAGGCCAGGGTAAAGTTAGTCGCATCTCCATCTTTGGTGTTCGATCCCAGGATAATACGTCCATAGGTGTCGTCGATCTCATCTCTTCTGTCGTAGTAAGGTCTGTTATCGGCACCGTTTAATGTACCCACCGGTCCTCTTAAGTTGAGGTTTTCATAATAGACGTCCTGGATTACGTCGGTATAGAGGAAGTCTGCCGTGGCTATCAGATTCCACCATGGCAATTTTTGATCTATCCCAATATTAAATTTAGTCACCTGAGGTAGTTTAAAATCTTTGGCAAAAACATCTATGTTTCCTCCAACCCCACCTGTACCCGGTAGTGGATCTTTAAACTGGTTATTGACATCGGATTCAAAAGGCTGTCCGAATTCGAACATAAAGCCACCGGTGATACCATTGTTGTTATATGTAGCCCCGGGCCAAACCAGTGGAACACGTGAAGTAAAGATACCTATCCCTCCGCGTACTTGGGTCTCGCCTTTGCCGTCTACGTCCCAATTAAATCCAAGGCGGGGTGCCCAGTGGATCTGGGCGTCGATTGCCTGTCCTACCCTGGCTCCCTGCAGGTTTTTACCTTCAGCTTCAAGAAGTGGGATAGTACGTGTATTGAAATCGTCGTTTACGGATCCGTCTTCCCAGAAAGGAACATCGATCCTTAGACCGAAAGTACCTTTTAAGTTATCGGTAATTTGCCATTCGTCCTGGACGTAGAGACCAGCCTGGAAGAGGCCGAATTCTGCTGCACCGTCAGATTCATCACCTACTGCTGTACTTCCTACCAGGGAATAACCGTGCTGGTATACATCGGCATCCTGCATGGTAAGGAATTGATTAAGGCCTGTGGAGGTTAATGCCCCTGTACCATCAAATTGATCCTCGAAGGTATAGTCGCCATAGTTAAATGCAAAGAAGAGGTTTTTGGTCTTAGACCATTCAAGGTTGGTTCCTACCGTGATGGCATGTGCCCCGGAATAGATCTGGAAGTTATTGGTGATCACAAAAATATCCTGATTCAGGAGGTTGGCTGTGGAAAAGGGTTCTGACCCGAATTCGATATCTCCGGCATCGTCCTGTATGCCTACAGTTGGAAAGGGATCTCCCGATGGATCACGGTCGTCCCGTACCCGGGTGTAAGTCAGGATAAAGTTATTCGAATATTTATTCCCGAAATTCGAGTTTAATTCCAATGCAGAGGAGTTGGAAACCGATTCAAAGAATTCTGAACCATTGATAAAACCGATATCGGTGGCCGTGGAATTCCTGGCTTCAAGATTTTCGGCCTTTACATAACCATGACGGAATGAGAGTTTATGATCCTCGTTGATGTTCCAGTCGATCTTAGCTGTGATCTTATCGGCCTCCAGCGTACGAACACTCTGGTCAAAAGTTCCAGGATTGTATCCGTACGTACTTTGGAGGAAGCTAGAGAGGTTAGCAAGATCTCCCTCGCTTGACCTGCCGGTATAGTTCGAAAAATTAAACGGTTGTGGGATCTCATCGTTTTGCCTTTCATAATTCACAAAGAAGAAGACCTTATCTTTAACGATCGGTCCGCCCAGGCGGAATCCGTAGGTCTTAGCCGTAAAGTCGTCGAGTTTCTCTCGATTCTCTCCAGGTCCTACGAGGTCTGGCGGTGTTTTCCCTACCAGCCCCTGGTTCCTTATAAAATAGTAAGCGGAGCCCTCGAAGCGGTTAGAACCCGAACGTGTAACGGCATTAATGGAACCCCCGGCGAAACCAGACTGCCTTACATCGAAAGGGGCAAGGTTCACCTGGAATGTTTCAATCGCATCTACTGAAAAGGGGTTAACCCCGGTTTGTCCGCCATTGGTTCCCGAACCTGCTAAGCCGAATACGTCGTTATTAACAGCACCATCGATATAGATAGCGTTATAACGGTTATTCTGGCCCCCTAGAGAAATTGAAAATCCATCATTTCCTTCGGTCAGCTGAGCCTGAGGCGTGAGACGCACAAAATCGGCAATAGATCGGGACGCTGCTGGAAGTGTTTCTATGTCCCTTTGGGAGACATTGGTATTGGCGCCTGTTTTATTCGAACCAAATACGCCGGTTCCCTGTGCGGCGACGACAACCTCATCTAAAGCGGTTACCGATTCGGAAAGCGTGGAACTCATCCGGGTAGTCTGTCCCAGACTCAGATAAATCCCCTCCCGGGCATCTTCGGCGAAACCTGTGTACGAAAAAGTAATCTTGTAAGGTCCTCCGGTACGCATTCCTCGCAATCGGTAGAAACCATCAAAATCAGAAACAGCACCATAGGTGGTATTCGATGGTACATGTACTGCTAAAATTGTTGCGCCAATGAGTGGTTCCCCATTGTTGTCTGTCACCTTACCTCCAATCGAGGCTGTGGTAACACCCTGTGAAAATGCCATTGTCGCCGAAAGCACAGCAACGATAGCCAGGCATAATTTTCTCATAATTCAAAGTGTTATATAGTTATTCTAATTTTCCTTACAAATGTGCCTTTTTTTGCTTCTAAGCACATTAAGGCATCGTTAAATCAGATCATTAAATTTAACATAAAATTTGCAAAAAAGGAGGGTATTCCAAAGGGAAAGTTATCAACTTATAACTGCCTGATAATGTGGCTAATTAGCTCTTGAAATGAACAATCAAACGGCTTGTGGAAGGATCATGACTCCCTATTTGATCGCCGGTAATATCCTGCAGCACGTCGGCGGCCAATTGTTTTCCAAGTTCAACGCCCCACTGATCGAAACTAAAGATATTCCAGACCAGCCCCTGAACGAAGATTTTGTGTTCGTACATGGCGATCAATGCGCCGAGAGATTCGGGTGTTAAGCGGTCGATAAGGATGGTATTGGTAGGTTTATTTCCTTCAAATATTTTAAAAGGTTTCAGCTGGCTGACATCATCGGAATTCAATCCTTTGCTTTTTAATTCCACTTCCACTTCCTGAGAGGTTTTACCATTCATCAAAGCTTCTGTTTGTGCAAAGAAATTGGCCATTAGCTTATGGTGGTGATCCGTATCACCATGCAGCGAATTTTTGAACCCGATAAAATCTGCAGGGATCATTTTGGTCCCCTGGTGAATCAGTTGAAAAAAGGCGTGCTGGGAATTCGTTCCCGGTTCGCCCCAGATAATGGTTCCTGTTTCATAGCTCACGCGTTTACCACTCCGATCTACACTTTTGCCATTGCTTTCCATGATACCTTGTTGCAGATAGGCTGAAAAACGGCTCAGGTACTGGGAATAGGGAATAATCGCTTCGGTCTCGGCACCATAGAAATTGTTATACCATATGCTAAGCAAAGCCAGGATCACCGGAATATTTTCTTCAAGGGGGGTGTTCTTAAAATGTTTATCCATGGAGCGGGCGCCTTTGAGCAAAGCCTCAAAATTTTCATAGCCCGTGGCCAGGGCGATCGATAATCCTACGGCACTCCAGAGTGAAAAACGGCCGCCTACCCAATCCCACATGGGGAAAATATTGTCTCGTGAGATCCCAAATTCATCGATCTTCTCCAGATTTGTAGACACTGCGGCAAAATGAGTTGCAATATCCTTTTCGGAGGCCGATTCCAGAAACCATTTTTTAATGGTCAGGGCATTGCTCAGCGTTTCCTGTGTCGTAAATGTCTTGGAAACAACAATAAATAATGTAGTTTCAGGATCCAACCTTCTTAATATTTCATGTACGTGGTCTCCATCTACATTGCTAACGAAATGCATTCGAAGGTGATTCCCATAATAAGCCAAAGCTTCCGTTACCATCGCCGGACCGAGGTCTGAGCCTCCAATACCGATATTTACCACATCGGTGAACGCCTTAGCTGTATACCCTTTTTTATCTCCTGAGATCACTTGCCGGGAAAATTCTTCGATCTGTTTTTTTACCTGGTATACCTCTGGGACCACATTTTGGCCGTCCACTTTTATATCCTCAGATTCTCCTGCTCTTAAGGCGGTATGCAGTACCGCTCTGCCTTCTGTCTCATTGATATGATCGCCCCCAAAATACCTTTTGATCCCATCTTCGAGCCCTGTTTCTTTTGCCAACTCAACAAGAAGTGAAATGGTCTCTGAAGTAATTCGGTTCTTGGAATAGTCGACCAGAAAATCATTCCAACTCAAACTTAGGTCTTCAGCCCGGTTTGGGTTTTGCTTAAAAAGGTCTTTCAGATGAAGATTCCGGGTGTCTTCCAGGTGCTGCTCCAGTTTTTTCCATGACTCGGCCAGCAAGGGATTAGTGTTCTCTAAGGGCATGCTAAGGGTTGAGTGTTATCAGGTCTTCTTTTATTACGGGTTGTTCAAATTCGATACAATCGAGTTGATCTTTGATAGGGCCAATATATGAGTAATAATCGGGCCTGAGGGGTTCAGGTAGTGGGTCGGCCGCGGGTAATTTTTCTTTTAATGGATCAACCTGTCTGCCGTTTCGCCAAAATCGGTAGCAAACATGAGGGCCACCTGTATTACCTGTCATCCCGATCCATCCGATAACATCGCCCTGTTTAACATATTCTCCACGCCTGACCTTCTGCTTTTTCATATGAAGGTACTGGGTGCTATAGGTTGCGTTATGCCTGATCTTTACATACTTGCCGTTCCCTCCACGACGGGTAGACTCCGTAACCATTCCATCGGCAGTCGCCATGATAGGTGTTCCCAGCGGAGCAGCATAATCTGTGCCGCGGTGAGGTCTTACCTTGTAACCGTAATAACGGATCCTTCTTTTCAGGTTATAGCGCGATGAGATCCTGCTGAATTTAACCGGTGCTCTAAGAAAGGTTCTTCTCAGGTTATTAGCCTGATCGTCGTAATAGTCGACGATATTCTTGAGTGAGTCCGATTCGTAAGCAAAGGCATAGAGCGGAGTTCCGCTATGTTCAAAATAAGCCGCTTCTATAGGCTCTGCTCCGGCGTATATGGTATCGTTTATATAGCGCTCTTTATAGATAACCTTGAATTTATCGCCCTTTTGCAACCTGAAAAAGTCTATGGTCCATGCATATATTTCGCTGAGGTTATTGGTGATATTATAATCGATGCCCTGGTCTAAAATAGCTTCGGACAGGGAAGTTTCTATAACGCCTGATGCTTCGCGGGTAATATATTTAATCTCTTTCCTGGCCTTGTAGGCGGCTACGGAATCACGAAAATCGACAACGGTATAGTTGATCAAATCATTCTGATATACAAATACCTCGAGATCGCCAAGACTGTCATTTGATTTCAGCAATAGATAGGGTTTCCCCACCTGAATTTTCCTAACATCAAATACTTCCTTATAGTCGTTAATGATTTTCAGGACCTTGTTGTAGTCTACCGCCTGGTCCTGCATAATCTCACCAAAGCTATCACCATATTCCACGGTGTCTTTGATAACATTAAAATCACTTAGTTTAAACCCATATTCCCTGATCTCGGGATTGGGTTTGGAGATATTGGCTACGATCGGTTTGTCGGCTGTTTTCTCTTGTTTCTCGGTGCAAGCACCTAAAAGAAAAACTGCAAAAATTGTGCCCCAGATTTTTTGCATTACTCTACTTGGCTTTTCTTGGGATTAAAGATATGGTCAACCCATTGTTTCCCCCAATTATTTAACTCTTGTTTTGTATATAAGTTGGGAAAAAACACAACTTTCTGGAAGCTTGGGGGTAAATATTCCTTCCAATTGGTACCTCCGGTAGCTTCTATAGTGGTGTTTTCCCTGTCGAGATATCGGTACGCAGACCCCAGGTGGACCAGGGGCCAATTTACGTTCGCATTGACATCCATTGTTTTAAACGCTTCGGTAAGGGCTTTATTATGTTTATTTTTCCCAACCAACTCCTGTAATTTATGGAACATGGTCTTCCCTTCAATCGCCTTAGCAATCCTGATGAATCTAGGCGTGTATCGATATTCGAATTGTTTTAAAGTCAGTGTTTTTTCACCGGTCTTTTTATCCAGAACCCCTCGCTTCCAATATATCTGTTCATAAAGCGCCTCAATGCTATCCTTTTCAGAGTGCTCTGATCGTACTTCCGGATCGACCAAATTCTCGAGTGGTGTGGCATAGATTTCGATCATCCGATATTGTGCGGATTGAAAACCACTGGAGGGTAACAAGGCCATCCTGTACTTAAGGAATTGCTCGGGCTCCATCCCGCGCACCATAATACTGAAAGAGGAGATCAATGCTTTGTAGTAATTATTGATCCGTTCTACTTTTTCCTGAATAAACTTTACATTCTGCGATTTGTCGTCTACTACCTGTTTTTGCTCATGCAGTATAAGCTTAAAATAGAGCTCAGTAATCTGATGATACATGATAAATATCTCTTCATCAGGGTAATAGGTTCGTGGAACCTGGAGGCTTAGCAAGGTGTCGAGGTGGATATAGTCCCAATAAGTGAGATAGCGTTGGTAGAGTAGTCCGTCGAGGTAGGAGCTGAGGTCTTGACCTGAATCTTTGTACTTCTCTTTTAGTTTTTCGATTTGGGAATCAATGCGCTCCTTTTCTTCCATTACGGTCTTAGTCCATTATAATCTTGAACTGATTCTTTAGACCATTATATCCGTCCAAATCTGCTTTGATGGCACCTATTGCGAGGTCAGCTTTGATCCTGATTGGAATTTTGTTAAGGTCGTTAGATACCCAAAGCGTGAGGCTTTCCTTTTCTTTAAATACCCTGCCAGATTGTACAAAAGGCCTGAATTTTAGGCATTCAACTTTGCCATATTTAGTTTTAAGCACTTCTTTGCCCAGGTATTTTAATTTGAATTTAAAAATGCCGTCATCATCGAACAACATCTCTAATTCAATGTCCTCATCCTGTACAAGATCTTTTGCCTCAAAATTATTTCTCAGATAATAGAATGCAGAAATAAGGTCCTGAATGCTGTCTTCGACCGTAAATTTAAACTTTTTATTAGTTTTCTTATCATCCAGAACTGCGATATCTTGATTATGATCAAAATTGATCTCGGTATCTCTGGTATAGCCTCCTTCATCTATCTTACGAATAAATCGATACGGCTTTCCGTCATGGACATCGAAAAAACTTTCATAGCGGTCATCAACTTTGAAAAAAATACTGGCAAAGCCGGTGGTTTTTCCTCTGCCCACCACATGGTAAACAGGTTTTTGATCGATCTTATCCCTGGTGAGATGCAGCGTGGCATAACTCGCATTAAGGATACCGTAGTGTATGCGAAATTTTAACCATTCCCCTGGTTTAAATGCGGTGGGGATCTTCTTTTTCTTTTCGTGAGTGCCGGAATCCTTCTCTACCTGAGATGAATCGGTATAGACAATATCAGAAGTGTCCTGGGCGTTCAGCAGAACACCGAAAAGCATCAGAAGAATGATAAGGCTTCTTTTCATGACGATTAATATTCAAAAGTATCAATTATTCAGCTTCTAATGGCTTCATAACCATTACTTAATAGATGATTAACATTACTTAAACAAATTTTGTTCCAAAGTATTGTACAAAAAAAGCCCCGACCAATTGTCAGGGCTTTTCCTAAATAACCAACCAAACTTTAAATTATGAAAAACCAATACTTAAAGTAATAAGGGAACCACCCCTTATGTGATGTAAAAATAGTATAAGCCAGGACTCTGCTAAAAGCTTTTAACGTTCTTTAACTAGACAATTAACATTACTTTATACGAAGTGGTCAAAAATTTACAAATCCTTAAGAATACTGGGCTACAAAGTACCTCTGGACGCCTGCTCTCTTTCTATCGATTCGAAAAGGGCCTTAAAATTCCCTTTGCCAAAAGATTTGGCTCCTTTACGTTGAATGATCTCTATGAACATTGTGGGCCTGTCCAGGATAGGCTTGGTAAAGATCTGTAGCAGATATCCCTCATCGTCCCGATCTATAAGGATGCCCAATTCTTTCAAAGGAGCGAGATCTTCATCGATCTCTCCTACTCTGTCCAGCACATCTTCATAGTATATAGCAGGGACAGTGAGGAATTCTACGCCACGTTCCCTGAGTGAGGTCACCGTTTCGATAATATTATCTGTTGCCACAGCGATATGTTGCACACCTGCCCCATTATAAAATTCTATATATTCCTCGATCTGTGACTTTTTCCGGCCGTCGGCTGGTTCATTGATAGGAAACTTTATCCTTCCGTTGCCATTGCTCATAACCTTACTCATAAGGGCGGTATATTCGGTGGAGATATCTTTGTCATCAAAGGAAATCAACTGGGCAAATCCCATGACATTGGCATAGAATTCGCACCATTTATTCATTTCATTCCAACCTACATTCCCTACCATATGATCTATATATTTGAGGCCCACAGACTCTGCCCTGTAGTAGGGGTCCCATTCTGTGTAGCCGGGCATAAATGGTCCTGAATATTTGCTCCTTTCAATAAAAATATGGACAGTTTCGCCATAAGTATGAATACCTGAAAGCACAACTTCGCCGTGCTCATCTTTTAGGGTTGTGGGTTTCAGATAACTCTCGGCACCTCTTTTGGTAGTTTCTTCATAACTCTTAGCCGCATTATCGACCCATAGCGCTATGGCCTTTACACCATCGCCATGTGAATTGATGTGTCGGTTAATGTCGCCTCCCGGTTTTAAGGGTGAGGTCAGTACCAGGCGTATCTTATCTTGTTGCAACACATAAGACACTTTGTCTTTTAATCCTGTTTCAAGCCCGGCATAGGCCAGAGGTTGAAATCCCCAGGCCGACATATAATAGTATGCCGCTTGTTTGGCGTTCCCTACATATAACTCTACGTGATCTGTTCCAAGGAGCGGTAAAAAATCTGCTGCCTGTTCATTTTCCTTGGGTAATTTTAAAGATGTATTATCTACTGTGGACATGATTATTTTATTTCAATGGTGTACAAAATGAAAACTCTAATAAATTCTGCTTCGGTTCAAGCGAATTTAATGACTTACCACATCGCCCTGAGGTGGGCTGAAATATCGTTTCGAAGCTTTAACATGCTTAGTTTATATGGTAACAAATATCGGAAAAATTGAGGAGATTTTGCAGACTGATATAGTATTAAAAGGAATCCTGACCAATCCTTCTTATCAGAACCAGTATCCGATGCTGAAATAGAAATTTCCATCATTAAGTTCAGGAGTCCATGAATACACCACCTGGACAGGGCCAATAAACGATTCCCAGCCATAACCAACAGCATATCCGGTAAAATCAGGTGCTGTAAACCATTCTCCGGTCCTAAACAGATCGTCTTCAACATTGGCGACATTTACGGCGAAGATGAAGTGGTTCTTTGGCACAAACTCCAGGTCGAAACGCCCATGGGCTTTTACATAACTATTCCCTGGAAGCGCAAGAAAATCGTACCCCAGGAAAGGCACAAAGTTGTTGATAAGGTCGTTCCCATAGCCCCCGAGAACAAAATCAAAGGTGGTAACTTCGGATTGTCCGAGTTTAAACCCTCCTTCGGTCTCCAGGTTAAACGACAAATTTTCGAACAATGGGAAAGCCACCCCCATACGAGCCTTTGCCACTGAAAACTCCTTAAAATTCTCATTAAAATCTGAAGAAAACAGATAAAGGTGAAAATCCCCATTGAAGTACAATCCTTTGGTGGGAAAGTAACGATCGTTGTAGGTGTCGAGTACTAACGACCCATAAGTGCTGAAATAGTGGCTTTTTTCAAAATAGGTTCGGTCGTCCGAAGAATTTTCCGGTATGGCAGGCGGATCGGTAATCTCGCTTAATGTTCTCGTGCTATAAGAAATGAACTTGTGTTCAATGCCCAGTCGCAGTGCAAATTCTTCGCGTAAGGCTGTTTGAAGATAGATCTGATTGGTGACATCGGCAACATCGAGATTTATCTCATTAACCGCAGGCCCGGTTTGTATGTTGAAGTTAGACCGGAAAACCTCAACGTCTATCTCCTGTTTAAATTCATCGAGTCGGGAATTTATGCCATAACTCCAGTACGACCCCTTATCAACATAGTATTGAAAATTATAGCGGATATTATCCCCCAACATAAAATCGAAAGAGGCGACATCGTCTTGTACCAGCAGTTTCTTTCTGGTTACATTGATGAGCGCAGCTGTTTTGTACAGATCATCGTAATGAACACCCAACCTTAGCAGGGTCTTATTTGGGTTTTCCCTGAGGACCACCCTGAGCTTATCGCCTTCACCTTCGGAGGTCAGCTCATAACGCACACTGATAAAATTCCCTGTAGCGGCCAAATTATTAATGCCTTGTTTTAATTTTTCGAATGTGATCTTGTCGTCCGGGTCGAATCGCAGTTTCCCTTTTACATAGCCCCTGGAGTAGTTCTGGTTTCCTTCAACTACCAATCCGCTAATCATTACGGTGTCCTCTGCTCCGACTTTTGGTCGATCTTGCCTGGCGTCTTTAGCAGAAAGGCTCTTAAGTTCCAGCCATTTTTCCCTTGCTGCAATTTCACCCAGGCTGAGTATAGTATCGATCTTATCGAAATCTATAACGGTGTAGTTTTCCATATCGGGTTTGATATAGATGTCTGTATTCCCGGCTTTCTCTTTCATCGCACCTACAGTACGGTAATTATTGATCTGCAGTAAGATGTCTGAGGCAGATTTTAGGGCTTCTTTATCTCTAAGGCTATGTTGCACATCTACTCCAATGACAATATCTGCACCAAATGCCCGGATCTCATCGACCGGATAATTATTCAAAACCCCACCATCTATTAAGGTCTGGCCATTGAGTTCTTCGGGTTCAAAAAGCGAGGGAAATGCTCCGCTTGCCAATACAGCCTCGGGCAGGTATCCTTTATTCAGCAACACCTCCGTCCCTTGTACCACGTCTGTAGCCATACAAAAGAATGGGATCGGTAAATCGTTAAAATCTTCTACATTTCTCACATGGTAAAGCAGTTTTACCAGTTCATTATAGATATTCTGACCACTTGAAATGCCTTTGGGAAAAGTAATCTTAAAATTGTCGAAAGGGAGGCTTAAGGCGTAACGTTCGTCATCCTCTTTGTCGTAAAAAGTCTTGTTCCCCCTAGGAAAATTATCCTGAATGATCTGGTTAAAATTGGTGGAACGAAAAATCGAATCCAGTTCGGCAGCTGAATAACCCGATGCATACAGGCCTCCAACAATGGCCCCCATACTGGTCCCTCCTATAAAATCGATCTTCACTCCTGCCTCTTCTATTACTTTCAATGCCCCGATATGAGCCATGCCCTTTGCCCCACCTCCGCTTAGAACAAGCCCGATTTTGGGATTACTGTCTGTATCTTCAGTTTGTGCAACGGCCATATAAGTCCATAGACTGCCCAGGAGTAGAAGGATCAATCGATATGTATTCATCGTCAACTTCATCCATGAAAATTTTCGAAGATCTTTCGTGCGCGAGACAAACCTACCTTATCGCTTAGATCTTCTAGTGAGGCTTCTTTGACTCGCTTAACAGATTTAAAGTGTTTTAATAGATCCCTGGCGGTTTTTTCTCCTATACCCTCGATCGTTTCAAGTTCTGTATTAATCGCGGCTTTACTTCTTTTATTTCTGTGAAAGTTGATCCCGAACCGATGTGCTTCATTTCTCAATTGTTGAATGATCTTTAAGGTCTCCGATTTCTTGTCCAGGTATATCGGAATCGGATCTTGGGGGAAATAGATTTCTTCTAGTCTCTTGGCGATACCAATAATTGCGATTTTACCACGTAAACCCAAAATATCCAGGCTTTTTAGGGCCGAAGAAAGCTGTCCCTTACCGCCGTCAATCACTATGAGTTGGGGCAGGGACTCTCCTTCATTCAATAAACGCTTATAGCGTCTGAAAACCACCTCCTCCATAGAGGCATAATCGTCTGGGCCGGTCACCGTTCGGATATTAAATAGCCGGTATTCCTTTTTTACAGGTTTGCCATTTTTAAATACCACACATGCCGCCACCGGGTTCGTTCCCTGGATGTTCGAATTATCGAAGCATTCTATATGCCTGGGTTCGGTACTGAGTCGGAGATCGTTCTTCATCTGTGCCATAAGTCGATTAGTATGGCGGTCTGGGTCGGCTATTTTGACCTGTTTAAAACGCTCCTGTCTGAAAAATTTGGCGTTGCGTTGGGAAAGATCAAGAAGTTTTTTCTTATCACCTAGTTTGGGAAGAACAACCTTTAAATCTGCGGGTAAGCTAAGTGGAAAAGGCAGGTATACGGTTTTGGATTCGGAGTTGAAACGCTGGCGTAATTCTATGATGGCCAGTTGCAGAAGGTCCTGGTTGTCCTCATCCAGTTTTTTCTTGATCTCCATTGTGTGCGACCTTATTATGGCACCATGTGAAAGTTGCATGAAATTGACGTAGGCATAGGCCTCATCGGAAACGATGGTAAATACATCTACGTTGCTGATTCTCGGATTAACTACGGTCGATTTAGCCTGGTACATCTCGAGCACTTCAATCTTTTCCTTGATCCGCTGAGCCTCCTCAAAATGCATTTCAGATGCCAGAATCTTCATCTGCTTTTTAAAATATTGAATAGAAGATTTGAAATTCCCCTTGAGAATCTGACGGATATCATCGATCTGTTTGTTGTAGTCGTCTGCGGTTTGCAGGCCTTCACACGGGCCCAGGCAATTCCCCAAATGAAATTCGAGGCATAGCTTATATTTTCCCGCCTCGATCTTATCAGCAGAAAGATCATAATTGCAGGTTCGAAGCGGATATACGTCCCTGATGAGATCGAGCAATGTTTTTACCGTTTTCATCCTCGTATAAGGCCCATAATATTCAGACCCGTCTCTGATCAGTTTTCTCGTGGCAAAAACTCTGGGGAACCTTTCATTCTTAATACAAATCCATGGGTAGGATTTGTCATCGCGCAGTAAAACGTTATAGCGCGGTTTATGTTTTTTGATCAGATTGTTTTCGAGCAACAGCGCATCGGATTCGGTAGGTACCACAATATGCTTAACAGATGATATCTTCCTGACCAGTAATCTAGTTTTGCCACTATCGTGATTTTTGGTAAAATAGGATGCAACCCTTTTTTTGAGGTTTTTGGCCTTCCCTACATAGAGGATCTGATCAGATTTGTCATAAAACTGATAGACCCCGGGTTCATTCGGAAGTGTACTTAACTGTATTTTTAAGGGTAATTCCTGCATGGATATCAAGAATGTACGGCCCGTGTTTCTCTAAACACCACCATACAGAGATAAAGGTAAAAGGTAATTTTGGTTTTCAGGCCGATGCTTCGTTAAATTATGATCAACTTCACAACCATCTCCGGGCTGTCCTGATAGAATGCCAATGTAAAAAATCAACCTAGATATCCGGGATCGAATTTGGCATAGTTCGCCATTTTTTAGTTGCCCAATCTGGGTAGGAAAAATGATACAGCCAATCCCGAATGTGGCTCCATTGTTAAAAAACTGGTAAATTTTATGCATTTCATCGATAAAATGGTGCACTTAATAGGAAATGTGGTGAACTTTTATTTACATTTAGAGAAATAAAAAGACTAGCATTACATGGACAACTATCTTATTACTATTGGGATGTACCTACTTTTGATGCTATTTTTTAAGATTTACTTTGCGGTTGCCGCCAAGGATTAATTTTAAATAAATAGTTCCCCCACAACTCGTTTAATCGATCGCGATGTTAAAAAAAGAGATTCGGTTAAACTTTATAGAATTACGCAAACAACTTACTTCGGAAGAGGTCTTTTCTTCCAGTAAGTCTATTTGTGATTTCCTTTTTCAACTCCCGTTATGGGACTTTGAATTCTATCATGTTTTCCTTCCTATCGTTGAAAAGAATGAGGTAGATACTCGCCCTATTATAGATTGTTTGAGGAGCAGGCAGAAGAAAATTGTTGTGCCGAAGATAAAGGACGAAGTCTTGTTAGAGCATATTCTTCTTGCGGCCGATATCCCGCTTAAAAAAAATCGATGGGGTATCCCGGAGCCCGTTTCCGGCCAGCTGATTCCGCACGAAAAATTAGACCTGGTTTTCGTACCTATGCTGGCCTTCGATCAAAAAGGACATCGTGTAGGATACGGGAAGGGATTTTACGATCGATTCCTTCAAAACTGCCGTGATGATGTACTGAAAGTAGGGCTGTGTTTTTTTGAGGCTATTGAAGAGATCCGTGATACCGGAGCACAAGATATTTCAATGGATTATTGTATTACCCCAGAGAAGATCTACGAATTCTGAGCCGTCTTCTGACCAAAAGCCTTCTTGTTGAAAAAGACCAGGATCCCAACCCCTGTGCTGATCGCCGTATCGGCTATATTGAAAACCGGTTCAAAAAATCTAAAGTTATTACCCCCAACAAAAGGCATCCATTCTGGCCAGGTAGCATCGATAATCGGGAAGTAAAGCATATCTACCACCTTGCCATAAAAAAGATTGCCATAGGTTTCCTCGGGCATAAATGAAGCCACCTGATTATAACTGTCATCGAACAGGATCCCGTAGAATACAGAATCTACAATATTACCCAGGGCTCCGGCAAAAATCAGTGAAACGGCAATGGTAAGGGTAAAAGTGCCATTCTTTCTGATGATATCGAACAACCAGTAGCCTATGCCTCCGATGGCAAACAACCTGAAAACCGTTAGAATGAGTTTCCCCAGGGAGTCTGAAACCGGAAGAATATCGCTCAATTTAGTCCCCCAGGCGGCACCTTCATTTTCAATAAACAGGATTTTAAACCAGCTAAAGACCTCCACAGACTCCCCCAGTTGAAAATGGGTCTTTATATAGATTTTGCTCAGCTGGTCGATAAGCAAAACGACTAAAACTAAGAGGAGGGACTTTTTTATGTTCATGGCATGATGCTAAACAGTGGGGCTAAAATAGGTATAATTATTGAAGCTCACTTAAAGAAAACTGCGGGTTGATATGGCTTTTTGAAACCACATGAATATTTATGGCCCTGGTGATTCCTGTAGTTAGTTTGAATGATTTGCTACCCTGTCATCTCGTTAAAATAGTATGCTAAGCCAAGACAATATCTATTCAAGAATCAATCCGTAAAATCTGGATCGATTTTGAAATCCCATCTTGATTAGCCTCTTAAAGAAACAGCCAGAAGTATGGCCAGGGAAGGACTGCTAACGGCAGCCTATTTCTGCATATTTTTCGCTTCTATGCTCAATGTAGCGTGGGGCACCAGTTTTAAACGGTCTTTATTGATAAGTTTTCCCGTTACCCTGCAAATGCCATAGGTTTTATTTTCGATACGTAAAAGGGCATTTTTAAGGTCTCGTATAAACTTTTCCTGCCGTATGGCCAGCTGGGTATTCGCTTCTTTGCTCATGGTTTCAGAGCCTTCTTCAAAGGCTTTAAAGGTAGGAGCAGTATCGTCGGTTCCATTGTTCCCATCATTCATGTAGGAGCTTCTCAGTAGGTCCAAATGGCTCTGTGCTTTGTCAATTTTTTCTTCAATAAGCACTCTAAATCCTTCCAATTCCTTGTCGGAGTAGCGCACTTTCAAATCTTTTGCCATGACTTTAGTGTTTTTGAATAAACAATTTTGTATTTACTTCATCGAATATCACAGTCGTACCTTCATCCATTTTTTCTTCAAAATCCAATTCAGCTGTCAGGGTTTCATTCATGATATAACGCCTATTGCTTTCAACCGCTTTTTCAACCAAACCATCTTTTAAGATCTTGATGTCGATTTTATCGGTGACATCAAGCCCGGATTCTTTCCTAAGGTTCTGTATCCGATTTACCAGTTCCCTGGCTATTCCTTCCTGCCTCAGATCTTCATCAATCGTAACATCTAAAGCTACGGTAAGAGAGCCCGAACTGGCTACCAACCAACCCTCGATATCCTGAGAGCTGATCTCTACATCCTCTAACTGTAATATAATACTTTTATT
Source organism: Flavobacteriaceae bacterium (assembly GCA_965212205.1). GTDB lineage: Bacteria > Bacteroidota > Bacteroidia > Flavobacteriales > Flavobacteriaceae > JAHEJJ01. The sequence continues at coordinate 437,292 of CBDBUX010000001.1, read as the reverse complement.
TTCTATGTCAAGTGAAATTTTCCCGTCCTGCTCAATTTTTTGAATGTGCTCCTGGTCCAGACCAGCTATAGCCCGGGCAATTTGCTTCATTTCCTTCCCGAATCTTGGGCCCAGCACCTTGAAATTGGGCTTAATCCGCTTAACGAGAATTCCTGACGCATCGTCCAGCAATTCAATTTCCTTAACATTTACCTCAGATTTTATCAGTTCTGCAACGGCCTGTATCTCTTTTTTATCCGATGCATTTAAGACCGGGATCATGATCTTCTGCAATGGTTGTCTTACTTTGATTTTCTCTTTTTGGCGAATGGAGAGAACCAAAGACGAGATCGATTGTGCCTTTTGCATCTTGTGTTCCAGTTCTTTGTTGATCATCCCGGCATCTGCCAAGGGGAATTCTGCAAGATGTACACTCTCACAATCCTCTCTTTTGGTGGTTTGTGAAAGATTTCTATACAACATTTCCATAAAAAACGGAGCCACCGGGGCCGAGAGTTTAGCAACGATCTCAAGACAGGTATATAATGTCTGATAGGCAGAAATTTTATCATGTTCGTAACTACCTTTCCAAAACCTTCTTCTGCTAAGACGAACATACCAATTGCTTAAATTTTCTTGTACGAAGTATGCGATCGCTCTAGTAGCTCGGGTGGGTTCATATTCATCATAGGCAAGGTCTACCGCACCGATAAGAGAATTGAGTTCTGAAAGGATCCACTGGTCAATTTCCGGCCTCTCGTAAAGTGGTATTTCCTGTTCCGAATAGTTGAACCGGTCGATATTTGCATAAAGGGCAAAGAAGTTATATGTATTATATAAGGTCCCGAAGAATTTACGTTTTACCTCAACGATACCATCGATATCGAATTTGAGATTATCCCACGGGTTCGCATTCGAAATAAGGTACCAGCGTGTGGCATCTGGGCCATGTTCGGACACAGTTTCTATTGGGTTGGCCGCGTTACCCAATCTTTTCGACATCTTTTTCCCTTCCTTGTCGAGCACAAGTCCGTTCGAAACCACATTGCGGTAGGCTACCGAATCGAAGACCATGGCAGCTATAGCGTGTAATGTATAAAACCATCCGCGGGTCTGGTCTACTCCTTCAGCGATAAAATCGGCTGGGAAGGTTAAATTTTTATCGATAAAATCTGCATTTTCAAATGGGTAGTGCCATTGCGCATAAGGCATCGCACCGCTGTCGAACCAAACGTCGATCAGGTCGGTTTCTCTGTGCATGGGTTCGCCGCTGTCCGAAACCAGAATAATTTTGTCTACAACATTTTTGTGCAGATCAATTTTTTCGTAATTCTCATCGCTCATATCACCAATTACGAAATCAGCAAATATATCCTGCTCCATAAAACCGGCTGCTACCGATTTCGACATTTCGGTTTTGAGTTCTTCCACCGAACCTATGATCCTTGCCTCCTTGCCATCGGCAGTTCTCCATATCGGGAGTGGAATACCCCAGAAACGCGATCGGGAAAGGTTCCAGTCGTTCGCATTGGCCAGCCAGTTCCCAAACCGTCCTTCACCAGTAGCCTTTGGCTTCCAGTTGATGGTTTGGTTGAGCTGAAACATTCTATCCCTTTTTTCCGTAACCTTGATAAACCAGGAATCCAGCGGGTAGTAAAGAATAGGTTTATCGGTACGCCAGCAATTAGGATAACTGTGAAGATATTTTTCAACTTTGAAGGCTTTGTTCTCCTCCTTAAGTTTTATAGCAATCTCAACATCGACAGAGCGTTCGGGCGCCATCCCCTCTTCATAATATTCATTTTTCACATACTTGCCTGCCAGCGGGCCCATTTCCGGTCTGAATTTCCCTTGCAGGTCAACCAGCGGAACGGGATTTTCATCTTCGTCCAGGACTAATAATGGAGGGACCTGCGGATCGGCCTTTTGCGCCACTTGCATATCGTCTGCTCCGAAAGTGGGTGCGGTATGCACAATCCCCGTACCATCTTCGGTTGTCACAAAATCCCCTGAAATTACCCTGAAGGCATTTTGAGGATTCTGGTAGGGTTTGGCATAATCGAGCAATTGTTCATACCTGATCCCGATCAAATCGACCCCTTTAACGGTGTCCAGGATCAGATATGGTATTTTTTTATCGCTCTCCTTATAATTCGAGAGAGCGCTGGCCTCGCTTACTTCTTCAAACTTGCCGGTAAACTGGAGCTTTATCAGGTTTTTAGCAAGGATCACTGTAATGGGTTGGAAGGTATATTGATTATATGTCCTGACGATCGCATAATCGATCTTAGCGCCAACGGTCAGGGCGGTGTTTGAAGGCAATGTCCACGGGGTGGTTGTCCAGGCCAGAAAAAACAGCTCTCCATCGATCGATTTCAATCGCTGTGGCAAACTATCCGGGATCGCCTTAAATTGTGCAGTTGCCGTTGTATCGGTTATGTCCTGATAGGTTCCCGGCATATTTAACTCATGGGAACTCAGGCCTGTGCCTGCCTTGGGTGAATAGGGCTGGATCGTATAGCCTTTATATAAAAGATCTTTGTCATAGATCTGTTTCAAAAGCCACCATACGGTTTCCATGTATTTGGGCTTATAGGTAATATATGGATCGTCCATATCTACCCAATAACCCATTTTCTCTGTCATGGTATTCCAGGCATCTGTATAGCGCATGACCGCTTTCTTACAGGCCTCATTATAGTCTTCGATGCTGATCTTTGTCCCGATGTCTTCTTTGGTGATCCCTAGTTCCTTCTCCACACCAAGCTCTACGGGCAAACCATGGGTATCCCACCCGGCCTTTCTTTTTACCTGAAAGCCTTTCATGGTTTTATAACGGGGAAAGATATCCTTGATGGTACGAGACATCACATGGTGAATGCCCGGAGCTCCATTGGCCGATGGAGGACCTTCATAAAAGACATAGGAATCTTTGCCCTCCCTGGAGGTAACACTTTTTTCAAAGATGTTTGCCTCTTTCCAGAATTGAAGGATCTCATCAGCAATTCCTGGCAGGTCCAGATTTTTGTACTCTTTAAACTTCATATCAACCGTTGGCTGGGACAATTTAAGGCTGCAAAATTAATGATTTCTATTGAAAACACGGTGCTTTTCTGAAGTGAGAATGGAAGTAGTACAGGAAGGTCGCCAACTATCTGGGGCTAGTGTCGATCCTGATACATTACAAGCTGATCCCCAAACCTAAAATGAAGTTAATCCCTGGTCCAGCAATACCTGAAGAATAAGGTCTGTATCGCTGATCTGTAATATTCTCAATATTGAAGTTTACTTTGAGATTTTTGCTTATCTGATATTGAGAACGAAAGTTTAGTGTGTACCATGAAGGTGAAAAAGGGTTTCCATTTTCATCGGTATCATATAAAAAGGGTTTGTTCCGCTCAGACAGGGCGAGGTCTTCGAAGGGTATCTCACCATTGAAGTTTAGGAAAAGGTCTGTCTGGATCCTTTGATTTTTCCAAAGGATATGAAAATCCCCGAACGCTGGTGCCACATGCCTTACAGGCAGGTCCACACCAGAATCGTCTTCTTCGATGCCATCGGTAAGGGTATAATTGGCCCTCAATGACCAATTTTCGGTTATAAAAGTTTCGAGGCCCAGTTCGAGACCATAAACATACGCCCTGGCAGCATTCTGGATCGCCTGAACATCGGAGAGTTCACCATTGTAAATTACCTGGCTCTGTCCGTTAAAGGTAAAATCTCTTCGCACCAGTGCATTATCCAGATAAGTATAGTAGGCAGCTCCTTTAAGAACCAGCTTGTCTTTAAAATTTTTACGGACACCCAGTTCTGCATTGTAAGCATATTCAGGTTTGAGATCAGGGTTTGGAACCACCACAGATCCTGGTTCCGAATCAAATACTTTTCCAATATCATCGATATTTGGTGATCGGAAACCGCTCGATCCATTCACTGTGATCTGCACACTAGCCTTTGGAAACCAGCTAAATCCAATACTCCCGGTAAGCGCCCCATTATTGCTCTGAGTGCTGGTAAACGGGAAGGGATAGAAGCTAGTATCGAAATCGGCAGCAAGCCAAATATGATTATATCTCAAACCGGATAGAAGTGTAAAATTAGGTTTGGTCTTATATTCTGCACTGAGATAGGCTGCGGCTGATTGCCAGGTAGAACCATCTGGGTAACGGGAAGGAGCATCGGCGGTTGAGCCACTATCAATATTTTGCTGCGATCCGTTGGAACCCACTTTATTAAAAATATATTCCAGCCCGTAATATAGCCTTAGATCACCCATTTTTTTATTCTCAAAATCCAGGTTGAGCGACAGGGCGTCTACATTCTCCTTAGTGGTAAAACGATTGGGGTCTTGAAAGATTCGATCTACACGGCTTTCTGCAAAGCGTTGATAGGCCGTAGTTATTCTAAGGCGGTCGTAAAACTTGCCTCGGCCAATATGTTCGAGTTGTGCATTAGCCAGAAACCATTTTTGCGGACCATAGAACCATTCGGCCGATCGAAGTCCTTCTCCACTCTCATCGGGTCGTATCAGGCGGTCGTACCTGGGGTAGTCTGAAGTCTCTGAATAATGAAGTCCCAGATCGATATTCCATCGGTTTTTTATTTTGTGAGAGACTTTCTGCATGATATTGATCTGGCTGTATCCAGTAGGTACCTGGAGTTGTGGATTATCATTTGTAACCAAAACATCTGTGCCGTCTATTCTTCTTACGAAACTGTTACGCAGGTAGGTATCGGGGCCCTTGCTACCCATTTTTAGATCGTCGAAGGAGTTGTAGGTAACACTGGTGAGAAAAGCCCAGCGTTTTTTTCCGATATTAAAATCTGCATGAACAGTACTTTCGGTATTTGCAGTGGCAAATCGATAATTGGCATGAGCCATAAAATTCAGGCTATCCCGTTCTGCAAATTGCGGTCTAGTAGTAATAAAATTCATGACACCTCCAATGGCATCGCTACCATAAATCACCGAACCTGGCCCGAATATTACTTCAGAATTGTTGATATTGAACGGGTCGATCGAGATTACATTCTGAATATTTCCCCCCCTGAAAATAGCGTTGTTCATCCTTACACCGTCTACTGAGAGGAGTACCCGATTCGTTGCAAATCCCCTGATCATTGGGCTTCCTCCCCCCAACTGGCTTTTTTGTACAAATACCTGCCCGCTGTTCGCCAGCAGATCTGCTGAAGTTTGGGGGGTTCCAAAGGCTATGCTTCTGGAGTTGATCGAGACGATCTTCTGCGGAATATCTTTTTTCTGTTGTTCCCATTTGGATATAGACATAACCACTTCGTCGAGTTGCTCGGGCCTTATCGTCATATAAATCCTGTAACCCCTTTTACGCAACTGTACTTTGGTGGTCCTATAGGTTTCGTAACTGATATGTCTAAAAGTGATTCTCTCATTATTTGAGAAAATACCGAGGTCGCAACTTCCGTCGATATCCGAGAGTACGGTTTTGTTCTGGCTGCTGTTGTATACCACTACATTTCCGATGGGTTCGCGCGAATCCACGTCCATCACCCTGATTACCTGTGCCCGGATCGAGCCAATAGATAATACGAAGCAGATCAGTACCAGTCCGAATATGTCAGTTGAATACCTCATTCAGTATGGCAAGAGAGCGGGGTTTTTGAAATCCGTGCAAATGTAATTCAAAATACATAACAAGGTTTTGCAGTAGTTCTTGCCTTTCTTTATTAGTCATTTTGACTCTATGAATTGCATCAAAATTTATGCCCAAAAACTTCTTAAAATGAAAAAGCATAGTTCCTTTCATTAAAGGGTTTAGTCCGGGTGTATTCACAAACCGTCCATCCTGTAAATCGAAATACATAGTATCGGTATGTGAAGTATCTGGATAGAAGCCTAAAAACCTGCTAAACCGAATCATGAAATAAAGGTGAAAATTCGAGATCTGATCATGGGTGTCGAGCCACTGGAGCGACGCTTCGAGAAATTGAAATAAGCCGGCGTCCTCTTCTTCTTCTCCGATACTTTTCAGCAGTATTTCGGCAAGGAAAATGGCGATGGCATTTTTGGCCATATCGCTATAAATACTCCGATAATGGTAATTTACCCGTACTTCGCGAATATGCTCCAGAGTTCCTTTGCCTTTATGACTGGCTACAATCTCGAGTTGGGTCAGTGGTTGAAAGTAAGCCGCTTTAATCTTCGATTTCCTCGAACTCAATACCCCTTTAAGCAAATATGACTGCAAGCCGGCTACTTCTGTATATGCCCTGACGATCAGACTCGAATCCCCATATTTAATAGAAGACAGGACAATGGCTTTAGTGGTGACTTGCATGCGAAGGCTTCAATATTTACGTTTGCTGAGACAAAGTTAGCACCAATCAACCAAACCTCAGTTTCTGCGATCCTAAACGTAAACTGCTTGACTAAATAACGCCCTGGGCCAGCATGGCATCGGCCACTTTTACGAATCCTGCGATATTGGCTCCTCTGACATAATTGCAATATCCATCGTCTTCCATTCCATACTCAATACAAGATTCGTGGATGTCTTCCATAATTCCTTTTAGTCTCTCATCGACCTCTTCACGTGTCCAACTGATCCTTAGGGAATTCTGCGACATTTCCAGTCCTGATGTGGCAACGCCACCCGCGTTGGAAGCTTTCCCCGGTGCAAATAAGATCCTAGCCTCCTGAAATGCATGTATTGCTTCAGGGGTAGATGGCATATTTGCGCCTTCGGCTACACAAGTACATCCATTTTTAATCAGTTTTTGGGCATCTTCCCCATCGAGTTCATTTTGGGTTGCGCAAGGCAGAGCGATATCGCACTCAACACCCCAGGGGGTCTCCCCTGCATGATATTCCGCTGATTTGTATTCTTTGGCATAATCAGAAATCCTACCTCTTCTATTGTTCTTGAGGTCCATAACATAGTCGAGTTTATCCGTGTCGATCCCATCCTTATCAAAATATATCCGCCTGAATCGGAAAGTGTCACGACCTTACCTCCGAGTTGAATGACTTTTTCAGCGGCATATTGCGCCACGTTCCCGGAGCCTGAAACTACTACCGTTTTACCTTTAATATCCTGGTTCTTTGTATTAAGCATACTCTGGGCAAAATACACAGTGCCATAACCGGTGGCCTCCGGGCGTATTCTGGAACCACCCCATGAAAGCCCTTTTCCGGTCAATACCCCTGTAAATTCGTTCCGAATTTTCTTATACATCCCGAAAAGATATCCGATCTCCCTTGAGCCCACTCCAATATCGCCTGCCGGAACATCGGTATTTGGTCCTATATGCTTACAGAGTTCAGACATAAACGCATGGCAGAATCGCATTACTTCGTCATCGGACTTGTCCTTAGGGTCAAAATCGGAACCTCCTTTACCACCTCCCATGGGAAGTGTGGTTAGACTGTTTTTAAATACCTGCTCAAAGGCGAGAAATTTTAGAATACTTGCGTTTACCGTCGGGTGAAAACGCAATCCCCCTTTATAGGGTCCAATAGCCGAATTCATTTGTATCCGGTATCCTCGGTTCACGTGGATCTCTCCTTTGTCATCGATCCATGAAACACGGAACGACAACAACCTTTCGGGCTCTACCATTCTCAGAAGGATATTCTTTCCGTAATAAATATCGTGCTTTGCGATGTAAGGAATTACCGTTTCAGCAACTTCCTGTACGGCTTGAATGAATTCCGGCTCATGCCCGTTACGGGTTGTCACCTCGTCCATAAATGCTTTGATGATTTCTTCCATTGAACTACTCATTAACTTAGGTATTATTGAATTGCAAATTTGAGGGTAAAAATATATCTTTTTAATAATTTGAGAGGCCTTTTTTTTAATATTTGATAATTTTTTCTGACATGACGATATATCAACAGAAGTATCCGCATCTGGAGAACCGGATGGATCAATTATATTAATGTTAGAAGGGACTATAAAAGTGCCTGTTCGAGATCTGTAATTAAGTCTCTTACATCTTCGATCCCGACGCTCAGCCGAACCAGACTATCCACCACACCGCTCTTTTCGCGCTCTTCTTTCGGTATGCTGGCATGAGTCATACTGGCCGGATGTCCTGCCAGACTTTCCACACCGCCTAAAGATTCGGCCAGGGTGAAAACCCGTAGGCGTTCTACGATCTTAACGGCATCATCGAAACTTCCTCCTTTGGGTATAAAAGAAAGCATTCCGCCATAATCGCTCATCTGCTGGTTAGCTATATCATGATTTGGGTGAGTAGGGAATCCCGGCCAAAAGACCTTCTCGATCCCTGGATGAGCTTGGAGGTACTCTGCAATAGCCTTGCAGTTCTCACAATGACGCTGCATACGAACATGGAGGGTTTTAATCCCGCGAAGCAAAAGAAAACTATCCATAGGACCACAAACTCCCCCGCTGGCATTCTGGAGGAAATAGAGTTTCGCTGCCAGCGCATCATCGTTTACTACAAGAGCACCAACCACCAAATCGCTGTGTCCGCCAAGATATTTGGTAGCAGAATGCATTATTATATCAGCCCCTAAATCCAGAGGTCTTTGAAGATAAGGTGTAGCGAATGTGTTATCCACGGCTAAAAGAAGATCATGTTTTTTAGCCATTTCGGCTGCCGCCCTGATATCGATGACATTCATCATAGGGTTGGTAGGTGTTTCAATCCAGAGGAGCTTGGTATTTTTATTTATCAACGATTCTACCTCCTGAAGATTTTGCATCCCCACAAAATGGAACCGGATACCATATTTCTCAAAAACCTGTCTGAACAAGCGGTAACTCCCACCATAAAGATCGTTTGTGGAAACCACCTCGTCTCCCGGTTCGAGCAATTTGATCACGGCATCGATGGCTGCCAGGCCACTGGCAAAGGCAAGTCCGTGCTTACCATTTTCTATACTTGCCAATGATCTTTCCAAAGCGGTTCGCGTGGGGTTTCCACTACGGGAATACTCATAGCCTTTATGTCCGCCTGGGGTCGTCTGGGCATATGTTGAGGTCTGATAAATCGGGGGCATGACTGCTCCATATGCTTTATCGGGTTCCTGGCCTCCGTGAATAGTTTTGCTGTTGAAATGCAATCCGTCTTTGCCCATAGATCAGTTCTTTGCGCAAATGTATTGTTATCTTTTGGAGTAAGCAACGAATTGATAGATTTGCAATACCCAAAGCCCGATCATGAAAAATTTCTTTTATCTATTCTTATTATTTCTTCTTTCTGCCGGATGCGGCAAGGAAGAAAAACTGGTCTTCGAAGAACGCCTCTACCAGAGTGAAAACTGCTCAGCATGTCCTGAAATATTAGTTAAAGTCCCTGTTGCGCTCGACAAGAGAAAAATTAGTGAAACCGTTAACAATACCCTCAAGGAGGAGGTGATCAGTCTGCTGGCTTTTGAAGAAGATCAACAGCCCGAAGATATACCAGAAGCGGTTGCATCTTTCCGCAAAGGCTTCGAAAAGCTACAACATGAATTTCCCGATGAGACCGTCCCATGGGAGGCTAATATTGAGGCCCGGGTATCTTTTGAAAACAAAGATCTGCTCTCCATTGGGCTTACTTCTTACATCTTTACGGGGGGTGCTCATGGTTATGGAGCCACCCGTTTTCTTAATTTCAAAAAGAAATCGGGGCAGGAATTCGACAATTTTGAGCTCTTTGATAATCATAAAAAATTCGTCGATTTTGCCGAGACTCAATTTCGGGTCCAACAAAATATTCCGCCCGATCAACCTATAAACAGTACCGGTTTTATGTTTGAAGGAAATGAGTTTTACCTGCCTGAAAATATCGGTTTCTCGGAAAACGGATTGAAACTTCTCTACAATCCCTATGAAGTAGCATCCTACGCCGACGGCACCATAGAACTCCTGCTTCCATATGCCGAGCTAACAAGGTTTTTAAAGCTGAAAATATAACCTAGCCCAGCTTTATTCCCAATACTTTTATCTGCGAAAGAACTACTCCCAGATGCAATCCCTCATGGTAGTTGTTGAAATGGATGGCGTCTTCTACAGAAGTCAGTGTAACTTTTGTACTGGTGGTGTACTCTTTGTAACTTTCAAAAATTCCACTTTCATAGTCTTCCTCTGCCCAAAAAGCGGTTTCAACAAGACTATTCTGCAAGAAATCGATCTCCCTTTTTTCGGGAATTCCTGTAGGCAGAGTCCCCGTCATATAGGAGTTGATCCAATTATCATCGACCCGGGCTGGTAAGCCGCTAAACCTGTATAACAGGATCTGCTGTGTAGCTATAATATGAGCGAGATTCCACCAGATCGAATTGCGGAATCCCGATGGGATTTCGAAGAGCAAATTCTCAGGAATATATTTCAGAAGGGACCGCAATAGCTTCCTGTTCTGTTTTGTAATGTCGAATAGATTGGTCAAGGTGATTTCTAAAAGGGTATTAGTGGCTTTGGCCCACTAAAATAGTTGATTGCCCTTAAAAATGACTTACTTTTAACCCAATAATTTCAATTGCCTTATGGACAAGATTTACTATCTGAGTAGCTGCGATAGTTGTAAAAGGATTTTAAAAGAACTGGCACCTATTGGAGATACGGTTCTTATTGATATTAAGACCCACCCATTGACAACCGCCCAACTTGAAGAAATGAGGCAAATGGCTGGAAGTTATGAAGCGCTTTTTAGCAAACGAGCCAGACTTTACCGGGAAAGGGGACTTAACAAACAGCATCTCTCAGAAGAGCATTTTAGAGCTTTAATTTTGGAGCATTATACCTTCTTAAAACGGCCTGTTATGATCTTTGGTGAGAAGATTTATATCGGGAATAGTGCCAAGGTAGTAGCCGTAGCAAAAGAAACACTACATGCTTGAAAAAACGTAATCTCGCCATATTATCTGCTCTTGGAGCTACCACGATATACGGTCTTAACCATACTATTGCCAAGGGGGTAATGCCAGACTATATCAAACCCTTTGGCTTTATAATGCTCAGGGTTATAGGTGCCTGTATTCTTTTCTGGGGTATTTCCTTTTTAGGTCCTAAGGAAAAAGTGGAGCGATCGGATTGGGGTCGGTTCCTGTTATGCGCTATTTTCGGAATGGTCATCAATATGCTGGCATTCTTTAAAGGGCTTCAACTCTCTACTCCAATAAATAGCGCGGTACTGGTGACCACTACACCGATTATCGTAGTTCTGCTATCTATATTCCTGATCCAGGAAAAAGTTCGTTTTCACCGGGGTGTTGGCATTGTACTGGGATTGATAGGGGCTATGATCCTGGTATTATATGGCCATGAGATTAGGGCCGACGCCCCGAACATTAAAATGGGAAATATTTTGTTTTTGGTAAATGCCACATCATTTGCACTATATCTTATCCTGGCAAAAAAACTGGTCGCCAAATATCATGTTATCACCCTGATGAAATGGTTATTCCTGGTAGGTGTCATCATCAATATTCCTGTTGCATTACCAGAATTTCTTGAAGTACAATGGCTGGATTTGCCTTTGGAAGCGGTTTTAACCATGGCATTTGTAGTAGTGGGAACCACTTTTTGTGCCTATTTATTCAACGTTTTTGCGCTCACTCAATTAAAAGCCAGTACCGTGAGTTCATTTATTTACCTACAACCGGTAATCGGTATTCTGTTCGCGGTTCTAACCGGCAAAGATCAGCTTACATTTCTTAAGGTTGGTGCCGGATTCCTGGTCTTACTGGGTGTATACCTGGTTAGCCGGCAGAGGATTCCAGATCGATAGGTTTCCTTGCAAATTTTCTGGTATCTTCCTTGGTCAGGATTTTGAAATCTTCTGATTTTTCTGCCATATCTAGATTTCTATGCCATTCAGGATCCAAGGCAGTTAATTTTCTTGTTTTTAGATCGATCCATCCGCCCATCAATTCGCAATGAGCAATATTCCTGCCTTTATGATCATAAAAATTGTGCTGGAATTCGAAAAACATACCGTCTTCACTCAGCCCTTTAATTTCAAATGAAACTCGAATCGGAGGGCCGGGTAGTACTTCCTTAAAGTAATAGATGTGTTCATAGAAAACAACCGGTCCGATCTGATGTTGTGCCATCCATTGATGGTCAAAGCCCAGGTCGATCAGGCGAGACATTCTGGTATGACTCATATAGTTAACATAGGCGGAATTGGCAAGGTGCCTGTTCGCATCCAGATCATTCCATCGGATTTGAAACTCTTTTAAATACATAGTCTATGTAATTTAAATTTATTATGCGTGCATAAGAATTTCAAAAATAACATCTATTTGTAAAAGGAGCCTTATTCAGCTTGATTTTTATCCCTATTTTTAGGATCGCAAAATTTTAAGCATGGACCAAAAACCAGACTTTATTAAAGAATTGAAATTGCCGATTATAGCCGCACCGATGTTTCTGATCTCAGGCCCTGAACTTGTGATCGAGGCATGCAAAAATGGAATTGTCGGTACCTTTCCTGCGCTGAATCAAAGAACGAGTGAAGGATTTGAAGAATGGTTGATTCAAATAAAGACAGCACTTTCGGACTATCAACAGTCGACCGGAAAAAAACCCGCGCCTTTTGGGGTTAACCTTATTGTGCATCCGACAAATCCAAGGCTTGAAGCCGACCTGAAACTTTGTATCAAGCATCAGGTTCCTATTATTATTACATCTTTAGGAGCAGTTTCTGAGCTTGTCGATGCGGTGCACAGTTATAACGGATTGGTTTTTCACGATGTGATCAAGAAAAGGCATGCAGAAAAAGCTGCTGCTGCAGGTGTAGACGGACTAATTCTTGTTTCAGCCGGTGCCGGAGGCCATGCCGGGACGATCAACCCGATGTCATTGGTAGCAGAAATCAAAAAGTTTTTTACTAAAACCATTATTCTCTCTGGATGTATCAGTACGGGTCGGGATGTTGCCTCTGCCATGCAAATGGGGGCAGATCTGGCCTATATGGGTACACGGTTTATCAACACATCGGAAAGCAAAGCTCCTGAAGACTACAGGCAGATGATCATGGATGCAGGCGCGAGCGATGTAACCTATACCGCCGCAATCTCAGGTGTACATGCCAATTTTTTATCACAAAGCTTAAAACAGGCGGGTATCACTGAAGAAGATCTCAAAAAAGATCACAAAATCGACTTCGGCTCAGAATTAGACACCGAGGCCAAGGCTTGGAAAACGATTTGGTCTGCCGGTCAGGGGGTGACAACAATAGACAATGTGCTGAGTATTCAGGAACTGATTGATCAACTGAGCGATGAATTCAGAATAGCCGTAAATGAGCAGTCTGCATTATTGGAAACCTATCCGAAATAAATCCCTATAAAAAAGAGTTGCCATGTTTATCAAAAGAAACCTTAGCTGGGGAATCATACTCCGATATTCCTGGAAAAACCTGATCTTTTTTACCTTTTATGCTGCCGTAATATGTTGTGCCTTCTACTTTCTCGGGTTTAGATCAATCGATATCCCATTTCAGCCGATCAGTGTCATCGGTATTGCGGTTGCTTTTTATATCGGTTTTAAGAACGCTCAGAGTTATGATCGCTTTTGGGAAGGGCGAAAAATATGGGGTGGCATCGTTAATTATAGCCGTACCTGGGCGATTCAGGTTATCAGCTTTGTGCGGACTGGTAACGCTGAAAATGACCAGACATGGCATACACAAATGATCCACAGGCACATCGGCTGGATCAATGCTTTACGAGTACAATTAAGACAACCTAGATCCTGGTCACTTAAAGAAAATTCTTCTGTGGAGCGAATGTTCGACAGGCACGGGGAAAGGAACCCCTCCTGCAATGAGGCCTACAACTATGTCGGTAAACGCGAATTCATAGACCTTAAAAAAAGAGTGAATCCGGCTACCCATCTGGTAAAAAATCAGGCACAGGATATCACTTTATTAAAAGAAAAAGGAATCCTCGACGGTTTCCAGGAAGACCAGCTTCAGTCGGTACTCGAAGAATTCTATAATCTGCAGGGCAAGGCCGAGCGCATTAAAAATACACCATTTCCCAGGCAGTATGGTTATTTCTCAAGGGTTTTCACCTGGATTTTTATCCTGCTTTTGCCTTTCGGACTATTGGATGTATTCGAAGATGATGCTGTAATTTCAACCGAAGATCCCACAAACTTGTATGTCTTTTTAATGATCCCATTCTCTGTACTGATCTCCTGGATCTTTATCACGATGGAAAAGGTTGGCGACAATAGTGAGGATCCTTTTGAAGGCCGTATTAACGATGTGCCAATGACCGCTCTTTGCCGTACCATTGAAATAGATCTTAGGGATATGCTCGATGAAAAAGATCTGCCTGAACCGGTTCAACCGAAAGATAATATCCTTTATTAATGGAAAATTAATAAAGGATAATTGAAAGTTTTAGTAATCTGATTTATCACCATCAACAATTAATTTTCAATTTAAAACCACTAATTAACTCCCGTGCCTGTTCAGGAATCCAAATATTCTCCACCTTTCTTTTTCAAAAATGGTCATATCGCTACCATCTATGCCGGGCTTATTCGGCGTGTAAATGGGTTGGAACAAATTCGGAAACGGATAGTTTTACCCGACGGTGATTTCCTTGATCTGGACTGGAGCTACGCCGACACAGGTAGTGGAAAACTAGTGATCCTGCTACATGGACTTGAAGGTCATGGTCAACGCCCATATATGACAGGCAGTGCGAAAATATTCAACCTCCTGGGTTATGATGCCTGTGCGGTAAATTTCAGAGGTTGCAGCGGGGAAACCAATCTTTTATTCCGGTCGTATCACAGTGGAGCTACCGAAGATTTAGAGGCGGTGATGAACCATATTATCGGGCTGGATTCTTATGCCTCCATCTATATAAAAGGCTTTAGTCTTGGAGGTAACATGGTCCTGAAATACCTTGGTGAAGGAAGGCCAATTCCAAAACAATTAAAAGCCGTCGTCGCGGTCTCTGTACCTTGCGACCTCCACAATTCGCTTTTGCAGTTGCAGAAAACCCGGAATATCCTTTACTCAAAGCGGTTTATCAACCATCTTGTGAATAAGCTATGGCTTAAAAATGAAAAATTTCCTGAACAAATCAGCATAAAGGAAATAAAGGCGGTCAAAACTCTTAAAGATTTTGATGACATATATACAAGCAGGGCACATGGCTTTAATGATGCAATGGACTACTATGAGCAATGCAGTTCGAAACAGTTTTTATCTCATATCCATATCCCCACACTTTTAGTGAATGCCAAAGACGACAGCTTTCTGGGAAATAGTTGTTATCCGGTTAAGGAAGCTCTTCATAATCCTTCTCTTTATTTAGACATGCCTTTATATGGAGGACATGTCGGTTTTTACGAAACGGGGAATACCAGTTATACCGAGAGGCTTGCAACAAAATTTATTTCCGAGCACGAATAAAGAAAGGTGAATTGGTATATTAGTATTTCAAAAAATAATCGAGTATGAAAAATTGGATCACCCTCCTGTCCATAACCTTTCTTATCATAGGTTGTGGCGAGAAAAAAGAAGAGAAAAAAGAAGGCGGTTTTGAGATCAATCGCGCCAAAAAAGAAGTAGCGCCCAAAGAGGTTTCTGAAGGTATACCTATTGATCTCAACAATAAAGGTATAGGACCTGTTACCTCGGTTGATTTTGGGGATGAAGTCGATACAGAATTGGCTGCCCAGGGTGAGACAAAGTTTAAAACCATATGTGTAGCCTGTCATATGGTAGATCAACGAATGATAGGTCCGGCCATGCAAGGTGTCTATGAGCGTCGCAGCCCGGAATGGGTGATGAATATGATCCTGAATCCCGATGGCATGCTCAAAGAAGATCCTATAGCAAAAGCCATGCTCAAGGAGTACAACAATGCGATAATGCTTAACCAGAACCTTACACAAGAGGAAGCCAGGGCGATTGCCGAATATTTAAGAACGTTGTAAGATCGCATTTCGCATTTTACCGTCAGTCAATCCATACCCGAAGCTTTATGCCAAGGTCTAGTGCAGCAATTAATATAATTTTCTAAAACCTCGATGTCGTTTGGGGGTAAATACCGCACCTCCCCACTATCAATCTAACTCTTTTCCCCGCAATGGCATTGCGGGCCATTATGAAATTGATTTCCCTGATAGGTGTTTATTGAGTTAAATGAATCATATTTTCCAGGCAATTGCCATTGTTAGCCTAAATTCATTCCCAAATTATACCTATCTTTAATAGGTTCTCCCCAGCACAGAATTTAACCGTACTTCTTAGTTAAAATCAAACTTTTAAAACTTCGTAAAATGAAAAAAATTCTGATTACCGGCTGCAGCTCTGGCTTCGGCTATGACGCGGCTAAATACCTGGCCGAAAAAGGGCATCATGTTATTGCCAGCATGCGTAATACCACTGGCAAGAATGCAGGGGTGGCTGCAGAACTAATAGAGTTTGGAAGCTCTCATGGTTACAAGCTCGATGTCCTGGATATAGATGTCACTTCAGAAGAAAGTGTCGGCGCGTCTTCAGAACGGCTTGCTGATATCGATGTGCTTATTAACAATGCCGGCGGTGGTTGGGGTGGAGCCGTTGAGGCATTCTCCGCACAACAATGCCTGGATCAACTCGACCTTAATATTGTAGGGGTGCTACGTTTGTCTAAAGCTGTTTTGCCAGGAATGCGAGCGAAAAAATCAGGGTTGATTATTATGGTAAGTTCAATTGCCGGAAGATTTGCTTTCCCAGGATTTGGTGTATACCATGCCAGTAAATGGGGCCTCGAAGGTATGAGCGAATCCATGCGTTACGAACTCTCGCCTCATGGTGTAGATGTGGTGCTGGTAGAGCCCGGTCCGTTTTCGACGAATTTCTTCGGGAATATGGTGCAAGCTTCCAGCGATGAAGTGACCGAGGCCTACAGCCATGTAACCGAATTCAATGAAGGCTTTGGCAACAATGTCATGGCATTATTTGAAGATGAGAATGCCCCGACCGATCCTATGGTCGTTGTCAAGACATTTGAGTCGTTGATAAATCTTCCGCCGGGTCAGAGACCACTGCGCACTATTGCCGGACTCGATTTTGGTGCTCAATCTATCAATGATGCCGTAGAACCATTGAGACTTGCTGCCCTGGAAGGAATGGATGTAGCACACCTCGATGGGCCATCGAGTGAGATCAATGTGGCTGAAAACACATAAGACAAGACAAAGAATTTTTATCACAATCTGGAAGCAATAATTTCACATTTGTTGTAGTCCCAATCTTTGATTGCAATAAAGTGTCCTTTACCTTGCAGTAAAATGTGACATACCGGAAGTGGCGAAATATCTTGTGCTTTATTTGATTTTATTCGTTTTATGGGGTTCTGGCTATTCACAATCTCACCAGGCAGGGTTTACCAACCTGGTTCTTAAAGATTCGAGCAGGGTCTACAAACCTGGTTCAGAAATTAACAGTGATTTGCATTTCCGGCCGGTAGATTTAGATATTTGGTACCCTGCCGAAAAGGGCAGGTTGGAGCCCTTATTATTCGAAGATCTATTTAAACTGTTCGAACACCGTGCGGTACGCTATGATGATACCACGGATTTCACCGGGGTCTCAGAAGAAATGGCTGCACTGTTCGTTGCGGAACTCGGTCTTGGGATGGATCCTGGAAAATTATTTCACATCAAAACCAATAGTCATAAGGGCGCAATCCCATCTAAGGAAAAATTCCCATTGGTGATCTATATGGCAGGTTTTAATGGTATGGGATTCGAAAACTACAAAGTACTCGAAAATCTTGCGAAGAGAGGATTTGTCGTCGTTTCCATTTGGTCCGTAGGCCGCTATCCGGGAAATATGACCAACCATAAAGCAGATATGCTCGAACAGGTATATGATGCAGAATTT
The DNA here is from genome assembly GCA_965212205.1 of Flavobacteriaceae bacterium. GTDB lineage: Bacteria > Bacteroidota > Bacteroidia > Flavobacteriales > Flavobacteriaceae > JAHEJJ01. The sequence continues at coordinate 419,481 of CBDBUX010000001.1, read as the reverse complement.
GCCATAGATTATTTGAGAAAGACCAATATGTTTCCGCTAGATCAAAGCAGAATTGGAATTCTCGGCTGCAGTTGGGGCGGTATGTCAGCCGCTGTATTGGCAAATCGCCTTCCCGATATAAAATCGATGGTATCTTTTGACGGTACAGAAACTCATTATTTTGGTGAAACTGATACGAACCACTATTATGGGGTAGCAAGCGGTTTCGAAAATGATGAGTACATCAAAGATATTCACGACTCGGGCTTGCTTAAAATGAATTCTGAGGATTTTAGTTACCTCTACTTTGAAAGTGGTGATAAGATAGATGAGTATATACCAACTTCAGAGTTTCACTATTTTAAAAAGTTAAAATCGGAAAAATATTATTTGAGATTTAAAAATAGTGCACATTCCGACTTTACTTGTATACCCTACATTCTTGAATCTTCTGAGAATTCTATGATGGTCTATAGCCAGATGAGTGAGGCCACATTAGTTTTTTTTGAACAAACATTAAAGGGTAAATCCGGATTTACCGATCAATGGCAGGAACTATTGGATCTGGAAAGCACTACCGACCAACCTTTCGATATTATGGTTTCCCAGGAAAATTCAAGCCTCATTACAATCAAAGGACTGGTCTTCGACAGAGATTCTAAAGAGCCTCTTCAATATGTCAATGTTGGAATATTAAACCAGGGTTTGGGAACGGTTACCGATGAAAATGGAGTGTTTGAATTAAACCTTCCCGATTACCTGCAATCTGATACACTAAGAATATCCATGATAGGGTTTAAGCCATACGAAGCTACAATTAACAACATAAAAACTCGTGAGCCCCAACTCAATATCGGACTGGCAGAACATGTTGATCAGTTAGATGAAGTAGTACTCTCAGCCAAAGCCTTTAAAAGAAAGGTGTTGGGCAATAAAACAAAGTCGAAGTTTTTGGGAACAGGTTTTTCACATGATCAGTTAGGTGCCGAAATGGGGGTGCGGATCAATATACGTCAGCCCGTTTTGGTAGATACATTTCGATTTTATATTTCCTATAACCGTCTTAGTGCCCAAGCCGTGTTCCGACTGAATTTTTATGAGGTCATTTCCGGCAAGCCCGGGTCGAATCTTATGAGGCAGCAAATCCTGATTCCTATCAATCCAAAACAGACAGGTGAAATTATGGTAGACCTAAAACCCTATTCGATCGTTTTGGCCGATGATGTGTTTGTGTCACTCGAATGGGTAGATATCAAGGGAATTACGGAGGAAGGAGAAGCGATTTATTTTCCCCTCGGGCTTTTTAGCAATAGTACACTATACAAAGAGTCGAGCCAGGCTCCATTTAAAAAGCTCAACAGTCTCGGGGTCGGTTTTAATTTGGACGTACGCTTCTGATCATGTCTTACTGAATAAAACGCAATATTATCATCTTATGAAAACACTAATTACAAATATTACCGGTCAATTACAGAGCATTCATTTTGGTCACAATTGGTTCGGTCAGAGTTATAAGGTAAAACTTCAGGATTTAGCTAAAGAACATCGATTTAAGCACCCTCATCCCAATATTCATGCCGTCGCAGAGTTACTTGCCCATGGCACTGCCTGGCGCAGGGACGCCATTCTCAAAATTCAGACAGGCAAGGGAGAACTTACTGAAGCCAGCGAAGACGACTGGCAGGATTTGGAAAAGTTAAAGGAAAAAGGATGGGAAACTATCATTTCAGAATATCAGTCGAGTGTAGCGAGCCTCTTGGAAATACTAAAACTTAAGAATGATGACTTTCTTGAATCGCATTATCACGATCCGGAGTTTGCAGGCGATTTTCCCTATTCATTTGCCATATATGGAATCCTTCAGCACGATATCTATCATCTCGGGCAAATAGGCCTGGTGATAAAAATGCTAAGCGAAATGAATGATGGGAATTGATTATTGTTGATTAATTTATAGTCTGAAGAAGGAAGTAATACTCAATTCTATCGAATCGAATAGTCGTCAAACCAACGCATTATACTTTATCGCCATAGTTCCTGGTGAGGAGCTCAGGACAAGGGTAAAAATACTCAAAGAAGAAATGCGCGACCGGTTCGGGGCCGCCCACGCGCTGAAATCACCTGCCCATATCACCTTGCAAATGCCCTTCAGGAGACATTTGGAAGAGGAAGCAGGCATCATACAAATCCTGCAAAGAATAGCCGTAAATCATTCTCCATTTCAGGTGGCCCTAAAAGGATTTGATTGCTTTCCTTCCAGGGTAATTTTTATCAGGGTCGCAGGCCATGAATCTATTCTGCAATTACATAAGAAACTTAGTTTCCAACTCAACGAGAATCTTAATTTCACTTCTAAAGAACTTACCACAAAGGTTCATCCTCATATGACCATCGCCACTCGTGATCTCAGTGAAGGAGCCTTTGAGGATGCCTGGCCGAAATTTCAATACAGAACGTTTGAGGCATCTTTTCAGGCATCAAATTTGTCCCTCCTTAAACACAATGGTGCCTACTGGGAAATTTATCGGGATTTCTCTTTTGAAGGATAGAAAATCCAAAAGTTTAGGTTTTCATTCGTAAATTACATTTTTGGAAAGACGGAAGTTAAAAGTGTGATGTGGGAAATAATTAATCAGCAATAAAGTCATGAAAAAAATAGGCATTCTTGGATCAGGTATTGTAGGACAGACCCTTGGCAGTGGTTTTATTAAACACGGCTACCAGGTAATGATCGGAACACGCAATGTCGGCAAGCTTATCGAATGGGCTACCGCGGAAGGGGAACATGCGCATACAGGCAGTTTTAGGGAAGCTGCGGATTTCGGAGATATTGTAGTCCTTGCCTGCAAGGGTACTGCTGTAGAAGCCGTATTGGACCTCGCAGGGGCAAAACAGTTTGCTGGTAAGACCATAATCGATGCGACCAACCCCATTGAAGAAGCCCCACCTGAAGATGGCGTACTTCGTTTTTTTACACAGCAAAATGAATCGCTGATGGAAATTCTCCAGGCTGCTTTCCCCGATGCCCATTTTGTCAAAGCTTTCAATAGTGTCAGCTACCTACGCATGGTGAACCCGGATTTCGAGAGCAGACCAACCATGTTTATTTGTGGAAATAATGAAAAAGCCAAGAAGGAGGTCGCGGAAATATTAGATCAGTTTGGTTGGGAAACGGAAGATTTCGGTTTAGCAACTTCTGCCAGGGGGATTGAAGCCTTATGTATGTTGTATTGTACCATCGGATTCAGAGATAATCGTTGGACTCAGGCATTCAAATTATTAACCTGAGATATAATATCCCCGATTAAATTCGAGATTAAGACCTCAACTTATTCTATATTCCCGCCCAGCCAAACCAGAAAATATGAAACCCGAATACTATCGAGTTCTAATTTTCTTTTTATTGTTTTCCATGAGCATCATTGCTCAGGAGGGTAATTACAGATATGAGAGTTATGGGAACCAATCGGTACTGCTCAATGGTAATGTTACCGGTAGTGCCGAGGATTTGGGGCTCACCTATTATAACCCTGCCCGTCTTGCATTTATAGAAGAGCCCTCCATAGTTATTGCCGGTAAAGCATTTCAACTTATAAATTACGATCTCAAAGATATTTTTGAAACTGATATAGATTTGAACGAATCTAATTTCAATGGTATACCAAGTATTATTTCTGGGACATTTAAGATAAAATTCCTGCCTAATCATAGGTTTGCCTACTCATTTATATCGCGCCACCGCTCTGATATCAATCTGAATTATAATTCAGGTGTGCAAATAGGATTACCTATCGGCACGTTAAATAATGTTTCACAGAGTTTTACCGAAATATTTTTTAGAAACAGGCTCAGAGATGAATGGTATGGTGTTACCTGGGCACATATGTTAACGGATAACTTTTCTATCGGAGCTTCCCTTTTTGGAAGTATTTATGAGCTAAATGGCTTAGGTACCATAATCATCAGCGCTGAACAAGAGCAAGGTGATGTTGTGAGCTATTTTAGCAGGACCGATTTTACACAGAAAACCTATGGTTTGTTCCTTAGGTTAGGAGCTGCATGGCAACTAGAAAAAGTATCTATGGGGTTCAATTTTGCACTTCCTTTTCTGGCATTCAAGAAAAGGGCAAACCTTAATTCTGAAGAATTCTTAAGCGGCTTAGGCTCATCCGAAGACTTTTTTAGGGTGATAGAACTCGATGACCTGGATAGCAGGAGAAAGACTGCCACAAGTATTTCCTATGGTCTGGGATTCCCTATAGGGAAAAGCAAATTGCACCTCAGTGCCGATTATGCTTTCGGTGTTTCTGAATACCAGAGAATCGCGCTTCCTGAAATTCCCGACGAACTAGGCCTGAAGCAAGAATCTTTTAATGAAGAGTTTCAGACGGTATTCAATTTTGGTGCAGGTGCCGATATATATATATCTCCATCCATTCGTGTACTTGTAAGTTTCTCATCAGATTTTTCCGCAGCTTTGAACAACCCAAATCTTTTTGATGTTGTTAACCAAACTGATACCAATATCAATCTGTTTGGTGATTTCTGGCATTATGGTCTGGGTCCGGATTTTAGCTTTAAATGGGGAAATATCACATTGGGAACCACTTACTCCCGGTCTTCAAATCAAATAACCGAAGCGCCCGATATACCAGACGGCGAAGACAATGACCCTCTATCATTAACTACAGCGATCGGCTTTGAAAGATGGCGGTTTATCTTAGGACTGGAGATCCCGTTGATCGATAATAAACTAAAAGGGCTGCCCTTGAAATAGTTTAAACATTATCCACTACAAGTTTATACGTAGGATCTTCCAGAACGTTTACATCAATGATGGCATCTGCATCGGCCAGTAACTTTCTGCAATCTTCACTAAGATGTCTCAGATGCACCTTTTTACCCACTTTGTGATACCTGCTCGTAATCCTGTTTAAGGCCTCGATGGCCGACATATCGACCACACGACTCTCCTTAAAATCTATCACCACCTCATCAGGGTCGCCCAGGATATCGAACTTTTGATTAAACAAGGTCACCGACCCAAAGAACAATGGGCCGTATATCTCGTAATGTTTGATCCCCTGCTCATCTACATATTTTCTAGCCCGAATCCTTTTTGCATTATCCCAGGCAAAGACCAGGGCCGAAATTATCACACCTACAAGGACTGCCAGGGCGAGATTGTGCAGGAATACGGTTACCAGTGTTACCAGTATCATGACCAATACGTCGGATTTGGGCATTCTCCTAAAAGTGCGTAAGCTTGCCCATTCGAAGGTGCCAAGTGCCACCATGATCATTAAGCCGGTCAATGCGGCCATGGGTACTCTTTCAATCAGGCCCGCTCCAAACATAATAAAAGCCAGAAGCATTAGCGCCGCAACGATCCCCGAGAGTCGTGCCCTGGCACCATTAGAAGTATTGATAAGGCTTTGTCCGATCATTGCACAGCCCCCCATTCCTGAAAATAATCCTGAAAGGATATTCGCCGTACCCTGTGCAACCGCTTCTTTATTTCCCCGACCTCGGGTTTCCGTGATCTCATCAACAATATTCAATGTCAGTAAACTTTCTATTAAACCTACCCCAGCTACAATAGCCGCGTAAGGAAAAATTATTTTCAAAGTTTCGAACTCCAGCGGGATGTTTGGAATATGAAAAGGAGGGAAAGCTCCCTGAATAGAGGCTATATCACCGATAGTCCGTGTATCAATATCAAATGCCAGGACCAACCCAAAAACCGCCAGAATGGCCACCAAAGACGACGGTACCGCTTTACTGATCCTGGGCAAACCCCAAATGACCACAATGGTGAGCAAAACCAGGCCTGAAAAGACATATAATGAACTCCCAGAAAGCCAAGTCCCATCTGCTGATTTAAACTGATCTATCTGTGATAGGAATATGATGATCGCCAGACCGTTGACAAAACCAAAAATGACAGGGTGAGGTACCAGTCGCATGAGTTTACCCAGTCGTAATAATCCTGCTGCCATCTGCATAATCCCCGCAAAAACTACAGCAGCAAAAACATATTCTACTCCATAATCTGCCGCCAGGGAAACGATTACTACAGCTACAGCGCCGGTAGCCCCAGAGATCATTCCAGGTCTCCCACCCAAAATGGAGGTAACCAGCCCCATTACAAAAGCCGCGTAAAGGCCAGTTAACGGAGACAAGCCAGCAATCAAAGCAAAGGCGATGGCTTCGGGCACCAACGCAAGAGCCACCGTAAGTCCTGATAGAATTTCAGTCTTATAGTTAACTTCCTGCGAAAAATCGAAAAGATTTAGATATTTTTTCAAACCCTTATAATTATAAGGGCGCAAAAATAGACCTAATTGTTAAACTGGGTGCCTAATAATAGAAATATTGTCCTTAGGCGATACCCCATGAGCTGAAAATAGACCATAAGACAATTACCAGAGCGACTAAAATAATGGTCAATACAACATCGGTAGACCAGCGAAACGATAAAGCCTTATCCCTTTTTTGAAAGGTAACCTGCTTTAAGATCGAAGCTGGCTGAGGGACACCTGTTTTGCTCACCACCATTAAAATCACCGAAGAGAATATAAATAGGATAAGGGCATAATGCAGGAAATTTATACTCAACAGTAAGGCCAGCAATGTGTTGTCGGCCACTACTAAAATTCCTTCCTTACTCAAAAATTCCGTTACCAATCTGAATATGCCCAAAGCAAAACCACTCCAGAGTGCCACAATAGCTCCTTTGGCATTAATCCATTTATACAACAGACCAAAAAGGAAGACTGCAGCGATAGGCGGACTTATATAGGCCTGAACACTTTGAAGATAATGGAAGATCCCTCCGCCCATAAGCGCGCGCATAAAGGGAATCCATCCCAGGCTGATAATGACAAGTACAATCGTCGCCAGCTGTCCGAAACGTACAAGGCTTTTGTCTGATGCGTCGGGACGATAATGCTTATAAAAATCAATGGTGAGTAGTGTAGAACTCGAATTAAATGCCGAGGAAAGTGAACTCATCAAGGCTGCCAGTAAACCGGCAATCGCAAGTCCTTTGATCCCTATTGGGAGGAAACTTGTTATCAGGGTAGGAAGTGCCTGGTCTGCATTATCGAGTGAAAAATCTATGGTTCCTTGCTGTAATAATGCATAGGCAATGACCCCAGGGATAAAAAATATAAAGACCGGCAAGAGTTTCAGGTATCCCGCAAATAATGCCCCCTTCCGGGCATTGCTTACATCCTTAGCAGAAAGTGTACGCTGAACGATATATTGATCTGTACACCAATACCAAACCCCTAGAATCGGGGCTCCGAAAAGCATCCCCGTCCAGGGATAATCCGCGTCGGATATCGGCCTCCATAAATTGAAAAAACGTTCTGTAGGTGGATTCTCCGGTAATTGTGCTGCCAGGTCAAGCGTGCTGATCATTCCCTGCCATCCACCAAGTTGATGCAACCCAAACCAGGTTACCGCCAGAGTTCCCAGCAACAATATAAAAGCCTGTACCATGTCGGTATAGATAACCGCTCTTAAGCCGCCAAGCACAGTATAGAATCCTGTTGCTATTACCGTTATGATCGCGCCGGTCCAGAATGGGATCCCCATTGTTTCAAAAACCAGTGCTCCGGCAAAAATAATCAGTGAAATCTTGGTAATGACATACGCAAGGATTGAAACTACGGAAAGATAGGTCCGGCAGGCACGGGAATAACGTTTTTCGAGGAATTCAGGCATTGTATAGACCCCCGTGCGTATGTAAAAGGGAACAAAAACCCATCCCAGAAGAATAAGAATGAGCGCAGCCAGAATCTCAAAATTCGCCATAGGCATATCACCACGGGCTCCTGCTCCTGATACCCCAAGGATGATCTCAGAACCTATATTGGAAGCGAAAAGTGAGGCACCTACTACCAGCCATCCTTGGTCTTTACCGGCCAGGAAATAATCTGCAGCCGCACCGGATTTCGATTTGTCGCGAGATGCCCAACGGGCAATCCAAAGAATAATCGCAAAGTAAAACAGGATGATAATTACATCCACCAAAGCGAGGTTTTCGAGCATATGGAACTGGCGATCTATGGTTTGCCGGGATAAGATACAAACTTACCAGCTTCTCAGCCCCAGCAATTTCTCACCCAACTCAGAAAGCTCTGCACGATCGTATTTGTTTTGCTCCCATTTACGTGGATCCCCGGGAAAAGCATATCCTTCAGGTGCAATCCGGTCGTTCCAGGAATGGATCCGCCATTCCCGCATAGCGTCATTATCTTCTTCTGCGGGCATCATAGATATATATTGTGCTATCCTTACCTTATCTCCTGACCGATTTGGACGAATGCCGTGGGGTTGTGTGCTGTTAAAGATCAACAGGTCTCCTGCTTCCATTTTCACCTTAACAATCTTATCCTCCAAGCCACTGATATCGGGTTGAAAATGATCGCGGTCTTCGGGTTGGCTCTGTTTCCAACTATCGTAATTTCTATAAAGCCACGGAATGCATTGAAATCCACCCATGTCCTCATCGGTCTGATCGGCCAGTGCCAATACCCCTTGTACATTTTGGGGTTTGGTTTCAGGATCATAATCCCAATGTATAAATCCCTTCTTTTCGTATCCCGGCCGCTGAGGGAAATTAAGGTTAGCCCGGTCTATGGTGACCCATAATTTTTCCGTTCCCCAGATATCGACAAAAGCATCGTAAACTTTTGGCCATTGCCGGTTGTTCCAAAGATGCTGGTTATTGTATACCTCTACCATCCCTGTTCCAATGAGTTCTTTCATTTCCATATCTGCTCTTGGTGGGGCATACCATGTGTCCGGATTTTCGGGATCTTTTTCATCGAACTCCCAAAGGAAATCAGCGGTGGCCTTTGTCTGTTCCCTGGGAACCGCATTCTTGATCACTATATATCCGTTGTGTTTCCAGAATTTCCAATCTTCTTCACTCAATACTCTTAAACTCGAAGCAGCTGCCTGATCCCTAAGGTATATCTTGCTGCTTGTTGCCGTAGAAGGGTTACCTGGTATTTCTTCATGCGCCTTATTGGCCATTTCTAATTTTGTGTTTGCTTTTTCCATGTCTGCAATAAATTTTAAATCCGATAATTCAAATCTAGAAGGATTTATAGCCAGCTACCACCGTGATATTGATAATTATTTATACTATATTGACATTTTTACTCATATTTGTGAATGTAAATGACAATTTAGTTAAATTTCATAATGAAAATTCAGTTAGAACATATCGCTCCGGATGCAAAAAGTTCATTTAGGATTTTGCACAATCCCAGGCTAAACGATTTGTTTTATTGGCATTTTCATCCGGAATATGAACTGGTATTCATCGAAGGTGCAAATGGAACAAGGCATGTAGGAGACCATATTTCTGCGTACAGAGAAAACGACTTAGTCCTTATCGGGTCAAATATTCCACATCTTAATTTCGATTATGGAATAAAATCTGATTATAATAAGGAAGTGCTGCATCTGAGTCCGAATTTCAAAACTACGATCATGCATAATATTCCTGAACTACAACAGATCCAAAGGCTTTTTGGAAGATCACAACAGGGAATTGCATTTACAGGAAAAACTAAAAAAGAAGTCGGGCATCGCTTGAAACAGCTTCATCTACTGGATCCCTTCCCTCAATTTCTTGAAGTTCTGCATATCTTCCAGATCCTGGCAGCCAGTCAGGAGTTCGAATTGTTACACGATGAAGCTTATATCAACAGGTATAACGAAAAGCAACAACAACGACTGAGGAAAGTCTATTCTTATGTAGATAGTAACTACAGAATCAAAATCCGGGTTGCCGAGGTAGCTTCATTATGCCATATGGATAAGTCGGCATTTTGCAGATATTTCAAGAAAGCTACAGGGAATACATTTATCGCATTCCTGAATCAATACAGGATCAGTCAGGCGAAGCGCTTATTGTTATCCGGGATGAATATCAGTGAAGCATGTTATGAATGCGGTTTTGAAAGCCTTTCTTACTTCAACCGTACCTTTAAAAGGGTAGCTGGCGAAAATCCCAGTCGGTTCAGAAAAAGGATGTCCAATACCCATTCAACCTCAGATTTTCTGTCTAAACCATGAAAAAAACCCTGCGATCTCGAAATCTCTGATTTCTCAGAGGAAGATCACCAGGGTTTTTCTAACTAAATAACCAACCAAAATATCAATAGTCCTCTAAGTCAGTTCATTCTTTTTCTATGCTTTGAAGAACTGTTGTTTGGACTATCTCAACCCGCTATGATAACGTAGATAAATCGTCTGAGATTGTCTTGAAAATCATAAGGAGTGTTAAATTTTACGGTATTTCATCGGTTTTTGAGGTCATTTCCATTTGATCATCTGCAATGAACCAAAATTCTTATGCGACCTCACTGAAATGCATTCGATTCCAAGGCCAGGCTTCAGGTCATTTTCCTTAGTGGAAGTAGAAAATTAATTACATTTAGCCCATAAATCCATCTTTTGGAAAAAACAACATTTGCAGTACTGGGTGGTGGAAGCTGGGCAACTGCCATAGTGAAAATGCTGAGTAACAGTGAGAATAAGATTGCGTGGTACATGCGCAATTCACAAGCCATAGAACACATTAAGGCTCATGCTCACAACCCCAACTATCTCTCATCGGTAGAATTCGATGTAGATAAGCTCTTGTTAACCGATGATATTAATAAAGCCGTAAGCCGAGCTGAAATATTGGTTTTTGCCATCCCTTCTGCTTTTCTGGAAAGCGAATTACAGAAGCTGAAAGTGAATTTTCACAACAAGATCATTTTTTCAGCCATTAAGGGAATTGTTCCTGAAACAGGACTTATCGTCGGGGAGCATTTCCACGATGAATATGATGTGCCATTCGAAAATATCGGTGTGATTACTGGTCCGTGCCATGCCGAGGAGATTGCCCTTGAACGACTTTCGTATCTCACTATAGCCTGCAGGGATGAGTCTAAGGCCTCGCGGGTTGCTGAGGCACTAAAAAGTGACTATGTAAAAGCAAAGATCTCGGACGACATAATCGGCACTGAATATGCCGCTATGTTGAAAAATATCTATGCCCTTGCCGCTGGTATTGCACATGGGCTTGGGTACGGTGATAATTTTCAAAGTGTATTGATGAGTAATGCCATTCGGGAGATGAAGCGATTTATAGCCAGAGTTCATAAAATGAAGCGAAATATCAATAATTCTGCGTACCTGGGAGACCTTTTGGTCACAGGTTACTCTACTTTTAGCAGGAACAGGATGTTTGGCAATATGATCGGTAAAGGATATCGTGTGAAAAGCGCAATGATGGAAATGAATATGGTTGCGGAGGGGTACTATGCCACCAAGAGTGCTTATGAGCTCAAGGCGACCTTTTCCAAAAAAGTAAAGACCCCTATTATCGATACGGTTTATGAAATACTCTACAAGAGCAGAAATGCCAGGAAGGCGTTCAGGGAGCTTACAGAAAAATTGGACTAAGTGTTCGCTCTAATTATATCCTTTCTACCGAAAAATGTGAATGCTTGTCAAGTTCGCGTTGTAGTTCTTCACGCCATGAATTGATCTTGCTTTTCCCCGGATCAAGGATCTTTTCAAATTCTTCCAAGATCGGATCCATCAAAGAACGGATACTGTCGATGTCGAAATAGAGCCTTCCTGTTCTACGGATAAAGAAATCCATCGGGCTGGTAACCAATTCATATTCAATCCCAAAATGCAATTCTGCTTTTGCCATACGAATCAGAGGATCATCACCTTCTATGCTTGTAAACTTCTCCAGAATGATTTCGGTTTGAATTCCATATGTGGTGACCAGGAACCACGCATTATAGGCGTCAAGGCCTAAGCTTTCTATTCGTTCCTGTATTTCCTGAATATATTTTTCTACGTGTTTGAACTTCTTAAACTTGCTGCCACAAAGCGGAATCTCGGCTGTTATTGATTCTCCTATCTCGCGACCCTCCTCTTCTTTCAACATCGTAGCTATTCGGTTCACTACTCGCTCGGCCATTTTGCGGTAACCCGTAAGTTTCCCTCCTGCCATGCTGATCAAACCGGAGTCGGAGGTAAAAATCTCGTCCTTACGCGACAATTCGGAGGTCGATTTTCCCTCTTCATGAATAAGTGGCCTGAGCCCTGCCCATGACGACTCGATATCCTCCAGTTCCAATTCGATAGAAGGAAACATGTGATTCACCGCCGAAATAAGGTAGATAGCATCGGCGATATCGGTGGTAACCTGGTCTTTATCGTTGTCGTAGTTCGTATCGGTGGTGCCCACATAAGTAACTTTTCCTCTTGGAATAGCAAAGATCATCCGCCCGTCCGGGACGTCGAAATAGACCGATTGTTTAACCGGAAGTTTTTTATGTGGAAAAACCAGGTGAACTCCTTTGGTGAGATGTAATCTCTTGCCTTTCTTGGAATTGTTTACCGTTCTTAAATCGTCTACCCAGGGTCCTGTGGCGCTGATCACATATTTTGAACGAAGCTCAAACTCCTTGCCGACCAAACTGTCTTTTACGCACACCCCTGCCACACGTTCATCCTCATATATAAAATCTGTAACCTCTGTATAATTGAATGCCGCCGCTCCGTATCGCAGGCTGGTTTTTATATTCTCAATAGTGAGCCTAGCATCGTCTGTACGGTATTCGGCATAATACCCTGCCCCTTTAAGGATCTTTTTAGGGAGCATGGGTTCCAGAGCCAGTGCTTCTTTTTTTTCGAGCATCTGACGTTTATCGTCATCGCCAACCTGGGCCAGAATATCGTATACCTTGAGTCCGATGGAGGTGAGCCATTTTCCGTAGGAACCCCCTTCGATCAGAGGTAACAACATTTTTTCAGGCAATACCAGATGTGGGGCAAGTTTATGTACGATTGCCCTTTCCGACCCCACTTCTTTAACCAGCCAGAAATCGAACTGTTTAAGATAGCGCAGGCCACCATGGATCAATTTTGTTGATTTACTGCTGGTACCCGATGCAAAATCTCCCTTTTCCAACAAGGCGACGTTCAACCCACGAGAGGCAGCATCCAAGACTATCCCTGCTCCTGTAATTCCGCCACCGATAACAATCAGGTCGAGATCGGATTTCACCAATTCTGCAATTTGTCGTTCTCGATCAAGGCATGAGAACTCGATATTCTTTTCCATTCCAATTACCGTTAGATGTCAGGTTGTTCTCGACCCATACTAATCAGGGAGTAAGGCGATCAAAGATAGTCGTTCGTATTTCCAATACAAAGCATCTTTTTAGCGCAATCGATATCGTAAAACAGAAACTTTTTGATCCGAATATTGATAAGGTGAAAGCAGGCGAAATATCTTAGCTATTCTCTCCCTCTTTTAAGAATTCATATTCGCGTTCTACCCTGCAGATGCGCACCCTATACCACTTGTACCAGGTTGCAATACCTTTTTGCTGGGCAGCTAAATGCTCTGTATGCGATTTCCATCGTGCGATATCCTCCAAACTTCTCCAGTAGCTTATTGAAATGCCGAGCTCGTCCCGCGCGCTTTCAAAACCAAGATACCCCTGTTGTGTTTTAGCCAGTTCCTCCATCTGCAGAGCGGTAACAGCATAGTCCGGGTCCTTATCGGTTCTCAAATTGGTAAAAATTACAGCGTAATATGGTGGTTTCATCTTCACTTTAATCCAGATATTTCTTTTCCTTAAAATAATTTACGACCGCCTCTTTCATCAGAATCGTCTGTTCTCCTGCCTTTAGCGGCGGTAACTCTTCCTCTACGGCATAATGTGGCCATCCTTCCTCATCAAAATACTCAAATCTGTAATATCCGTAGGGTTCCAACAACCGGCATATCGCAATATGCATCAGGTTTAATTTTTCATCCTTTTTAAAGCTTCGGTGATACTGACCTAATTCCTGAACGCCTACCAGGTAGATAATAGCATCGAGCTCTAAAGGATCACCATCCGAAAAGAGTTCAGACAGTCTTTCAACAAGCTCTTTCCAGTTCGCCTTTAACAATTCGTCCCTTGCCAATTGATACTTAATAATTAGAAGACTTTCGGCAATTCCGAAAGTGAAATTCAAAGGTACAAATCAAAATTCTATCTTTGTATAGAACACGCCATAGATGGGATTTCTGGATATCATTCTCGCAATGTTACTGGCATACGGCCTCTACAAAGGTTTAAAAAATGGATTCTTTGTTGAGATCGCATCACTGGTAGCCCTTATCGCAGGCTTGTTTGGCGCAATACACTTTTCGTATATCACAGGCGAATACCTAGCTGAATATCTGGATTGGGGAGAGCAATACATCGCCTTGATCGCCTTCATCGCTACCTTTGTTATTATCGTAATACTTATTCATCTGATAGGTAAATTCCTGTCTAAAGTCACCGATTTTACTTTACTCGGGATACTCAATAAGATCGCTGGAGGTGTCTTTGGTGCACTGAAAACAGCCGTAATTGTAGGAGCACTGCTGATCTATTTCGACAAGATGAACAGCTCTGCCAATATAGTAAAACCCGAAACTATCGGATCATCTATTCTCTATACCCCGCTCAAGGACATCGGAGGCTTTGTATTTGGCAAGGTATTGAACCGTCAGGGTTTTGGATCCGAGGAATAATGTATTTTTAGTAATGAGTCCCATTTCCTTTCAACGATAGAATCATACCGTTCCCGGAGTGCAGTTCATCGATAAAATTGTCCTTTTATATTTTTTCTGGGAGGAATTAAAGGAGAATACATACATTACTTCCCACTACTTGCAGCTGAATTGAAGACACCCCATTCTTCCCCTCCTGCAAGTAAAGAGAACACTATATGAAAATGAGATCGCTTCTGGGAAGAGGAGTGTTTCTTCTATTGTTTGTGGCATGCACTAACAACGATCCTGTTGTTCCGCCGGAAATTAACTCGGCCGTCAAAGTCAAAGCTATAGAAGATGAACTCCTGGGCATTGTAAATGCTCACAGGGAGTCATTGGGCCTTGCACCACTTCAATACAGCGAGGTTGCCTATCAATATGCCAGTACTCATAACGACTATATGATCGCCCAGGGAAGCTTGAGCCATGATAATTTCAGTTCCCGGGCCTCCGATATATCATCGGTAACCGATGCTAAGATAGTGGCCGAAAATATTGCAAAAGACTATGCCAGCGCCGCAGCGGCATTAGAAGGATGGCTGCAAAGCACGGATCACCGTAAGACACTTGAGGGCGA
Organism: Flavobacteriaceae bacterium; assembly: GCA_965212205.1. Classification (GTDB taxonomy): domain Bacteria; phylum Bacteroidota; class Bacteroidia; order Flavobacteriales; family Flavobacteriaceae; genus JAHEJJ01. The sequence continues at coordinate 404,293 of CBDBUX010000001.1, read as the reverse complement.
TTTTACCCACACGGCGGTGAGTGCTAAAAAAGACGGAGAAGGGACTATTTTCTACACACAACTCTTCTATAGGTAAATTCCTTTAGAATCAATTCTTTTTTTAATTTTGAAGAGGGACCAAGGCCAGACCAGCGCTTGTTGTCCTTTAATAAATTTCGTGGCTTCAGGCCAGGGATCAAGGTTATTAAATTACATATATGCCGATAAGACCACCCTTTAATCTCAAACGCTGGATAGACGAAAACCGAGATCAGCTTAAACCTCCTGTGGGAAACAAAAATCTTTATCAGGAAGCAGGTGATTATATCGTAATGATCGTGGCCGGACCGAACGCGCGGAAAGATTATCACTATAATGAGACCGAGGAACTCTTTTATCAACTCGAGGGGACCATCCAAATACATATACAGGATGAAGGTCAGAAAAAAACGCTTCAACTTGGTCCCGGCGACATGTATCTGCACCCGGCAAAAGTACCCCATTCCCCTGTGCGACATGAAGGCTCCATCGGACTGGTAGTAGAGCGAAAAAGAGAAGAGATGGAGGTAGACGACGGACTGATCTGGTATTGCGACAACTGTAACCATAAACTCTACGAAGCCTACTTCACCCTTCATGATATCGAAAAAGATTTTTTGGATCACTTCGAATATTTTTATGGTTCGCAAGAATTGAGAACCTGTGAGAATTGTGGTGTTATTATGGAGGTCGATGACCGATTTATAAGTAAAAATTAATAATTCATGGAAATCGTTGTACAAATTCTTATCGGTCTGGTAGCTCTGCTACATCTTTACTTCTTGTGGTTCGAAATGTTCGCCTGGACCACCAAAGGGCCCAAGATTTTCAAACAATTTCCGGCAGAACTCTTTGAGCCTACCAAATCATTAGCGGCCAACCAAGGATTATATAACGGCTTTTTGGCCGCAGGCTTGATTTGGAGCTTTTTTATATCGGATCCGGAATGGCAAACATATGTTTCGATTTTCTTTCTCTGGTGTGTCCTTTTAGCCGGGGTATTTGGCGCACTTACCGCTCATATAAAGATCTTCTTCGTTCAAGGGCTTCCTGCTTTGCTCGCTCTTCTTTTAATTCTTCTTATCCGCTTTCAATAAAGCGCATTCCGACAAGGCTGAAGCGGACTATTATTTGTAACTTTGGGCGGTCTTAACAATCGGATAAAAAAGTAATAAAATGGCAGAAGTTGCACTAGATTTTGGTATTGAGAATGCCCTCGAACAATTGGGTATTCAAACGGTAAATGAAGGCTCCTCTACAGGCAGGGAATTCTTCTCCTCAGGAGAAATTATCAGTTCATATTCGCCCGTAGATGGCTCATTAATTGCCAATGTTAAAAGCAGTTCAAAAGAAGATTACGAGAAGGTGATGGGCGCTGCAACCGAGGCTTTTAAAATATGGCGGACCGTACCGGCGCCACAAAGAGGCGAAATAGTAAGACAGTTCGGAGAAAAACTCCGAGAACTCAAAGAGCCTTTGGGTAAGCTGGTTTCATATGAGATGGGTAAATCTTACCAGGAAGGTCTTGGAGAGGTCCAGGAAATGATAGACATCTGTGATTTTGCAGTTGGCCTGTCGCGCCAGCTTCACGGTCTTACCATGCATTCGGAACGACCCGGTCACCGCATGTATGAACAGTACCACCCTCTGGGGGTAGTAGGCATAATATCGGCTTTTAATTTTCCTGTAGCCGTTTGGGCATGGAATACAGCACTCGCTTGGGTATGCGGTGATGTCTGTGTTTGGAAACCCTCGGAAAAAACTCCGCTTTGCGGAATCGCCTGTCAGAATATAGCAGCAGAAGTTTTTGCAGCCAATCAAATGCCTGAAGGGATCTCCTGCCTGATCAACGGAGACTACCGCGTGGGTGAATTCATGTCTCATGACCAGCGCATCCCACTTGTGTCTGCAACAGGATCTATCAGGATGGGCAAAATTGTTGCCCAGGCAGTGGCAAGCCGTTTAGGAAAGTCTCTTCTCGAGCTGGGTGGAAATAACGCCATCATCGTAACCCCTGATGCCGACATCAAAATGACGGTTATCGGTGCTGTTTTTGGGGCAGTCGGGACCGCCGGTCAGCGCTGTACCTCTACAAGAAGACTTATTATCCATGAATCTGTTTACGATCGAGTCAAAGATGCCATTGTTGATGCTTATCAACAATTGCGGATAGGTAATCCCCTGGACGAAAACAATCATATTGGCCCGCTGATCGATAAAGAAGCTGTGGCCCAGTACCAGAAGGCCTTAAAGGCTGCTGTGGATCAGGGGGGTACACTGCTTATCGAAGGTGGTACGCTCACGGGAGATGGATACGAAAGTGGGTGTTATGTAAAACCTGCTATAGTTGAAGCGGTAAACAGTATGGAAATTGTACAGCACGAAACCTTTGCGCCTGTGCTATATCTTTTAAAATACAAAGGAGATGTGAACAATGCGATCGCCATACAAAACGATGTTGTACAAGGGCTCTCCTCAGCCATTATGACCAGCAATTTGCGCGAAGCTGAAAAATTTCTTGCGGCCTCGGGAAGTGATTGTGGAATTGCTAACGTCAATATCGGTACCTCAGGTGCAGAAATCGGGGGTGCATTTGGAGGTGAAAAAGAAACCGGCGGCGGAAGAGAATCTGGTTCTGATGCCTGGAAGGTTTATATGCGAAGACAAACCAATACTATTAATTATACCGAAGACCTGCCACTGGCACAGGGTATTAAATTTGATCTTTAGTACAGGCAGCGTGCGCTCGTCCTTATGAGCAATATAATACAACTGCCGATCCTTTAGCTCCTTCATCGCGCTATTGGCGCAACTGGCTCAAAGGATCGGCAGCGGTATGTTCGTCCTAAAAATTTCAGGGATTCTTAGAGTTATTTTTTGAGTTTTCAACCGGCACTGTTTCCGGTATAGACCAACGACCCTGTAGCAGGGTTTGCAATCCCAGGAGGACGATCATACAACCAAAATTTGCAAATTTTAAGATCCTGGTTTTCAATTTCAACATCTTTTTATCGGATTATGATATTAAAACTAGGATATGTTCTGCAATCTCAAAAGTTGAATTGTACAAATGGCTTAATACCAACACAAACAGGTTCAGGAATTGTATAAATGGGAAAGCACAAAAAATCCGCCATCATAGAACATGAAACAACGGCGGATCCTTCCAAACTAACCAAACTAAACTAATTCAAACACTGCCTTAGCTTAAGGGATTTTGAAAACCCTATTTCAATGCCGAAACGTCGTCGGGAGAAATAGGGTTTTATCCCACTCTTTGAAACAAATATCAGTATAAAGTACATGTCTGGCACATGAAAACTTATGGATGGTATTAAATTCTGTATATATGGTAGAAAAATCTTCACTATTGACGTATGTCCATGTCTTAAATCACTTAAACACTCCACTTTTACAGCTAAAAATCTATTCTCTGCCGATTTTTTGAAGTGATTTTTCAGATTTTTTAATACATTGTAATAGGACATTTATCACACTTATCAAGGTGATTGAATCAAAATTTTTACCAAAATAGCTGCAAACCGATTAAAAATATATTTCAGATGGACTTAGCGAGTATTGAATTGGGTTATTGGGTTATCATGATTGTTGTTGGATTGATCTTTGGAATCGTAGGGTTCTTTATTGGCCGATCCATGGGGAAGTCCGGGGATCTTGAAACTTTGGTTGAAGAGTTAGAAGCGACCAACAACCAGTTGCAATCCGATCTGGATCTTTGTCGCCAGAATCTTAGCAATGCACAAGAAAAACCAGACCGGCAGCTCGAACGATTTGATGCTAAAACCGCAAAATCAATTCTGGGCAGGTTCGTTAAACAAGATGATCTCAAGATCGTTGAAGGCATCGGTCCGAAAATTGAAGGGCTTTTTCACAATTATAATATCAAGACCTGGAAAGCGCTTTCCCAGACTTCGGTAGCGAAATGTCATGAGGTCCTCGATGCGGGTGGTGAGAAGTACAGGGTACATGATCCGGCTTCTTGGCCTATGCAAGCCAAGATGTGCTATGAAAACAAGTGGAAAGAATTACATAGATGGCAGGAGGAACATAAACACGGCAAGCTCTAGATATTCTATTACAACATCCCGTTCGCTTCTACCCACTTAAAGCGGTATTGATCTTCAGGAATCCGCATCCGGTCTGCGATACGCTGAAGTCTTTCCGGTAGTTTCATAATATAATCCCTTGCTTTTTCGGCTTCATCACTAAGACTTCTTAATGAGGCAATATCCCAGTAGGAGTTGAGTTTGCCCAGAATATCGATATAATCTTCCGAGGTATACACCCCCAGACGTTGTGCGCAATTGGCAAAATTTTCGAAGGCCACACCGGCTATTTCTCCCGATTCTCTTAGCAAATGAGCGGGCATCACAATTTTACGCTTCATCATATCGGCAAAAGCGAGGATCATCCCGCTTGGATCCTGCCCGAAGATGGTTTTAACAAATTCACGGTATGCCAGATGATGACGCATCTCATCGCCTGCGATGATCTGACACATCTTGCTGAGCAAGCTATTTCCTTGTTTTTTTGCCAGTTGGCCTACCCTTTTATGAGAAACATTGGTGGCCAATTCCTGAAAACTGGTATAGACAAAATTCTTATACGGGTCTCTGTCTGTTCCAATATCAAAACCGTCGTTTATTAAATGCTGAGTAGATATTTCTACTTCTCTCATATTAACTCGGCCCGAGAGATAGAGGTACTTATTCAAGACGTCTCCATGACGGTTTTCTTCGGCTGTCCACGCCCGCACCCATTTCGACCATGCTCCATTTTCCTGCTGATTGATACCTTCCACATCCATCAACCAGGATTCGTAGGTCGGTAAGGCCTCTTCCGTAATGGTGTCGGCAACCAGCGTAACCCAAAAATCATAACTCAATTCTTTGGCTTCTTCCCTTATTTTTTCCACTTCATCCATAAAACCATCGGCCTGGGAGTCGGGCAGAAAATCTGAGGGTTGCCATAGTTCTTCAATCGGTACTAAAAAAGAATCCATAAAACCATGAACCTTTGGTTCTATGGCTTTCATGACTTCAAGGCGAATATTTTTATGAGGTGTAGTCATCATCCACAAATAACGACATTTAATCCATCTTCGATGCTTAATACCATCATAAAATTCAGTTTCTGCCTTTTTCGCCGGGGTAAAGCATATATACCGGATCGCTTTGCCATATCTCCTTACTGTCGATATCGATAATAGATAAAGGACCTTCGAAGGCCGCGCCTGTATCTATATTCCAAACATTTGCCGCCCGATGGGGTTTCGATTTACCGATCCTGGTAACCGGGGTATGGCCAATATATATTTCCCGATAATGGCTGAGTCTTTTCGGATACCGCAAATCGGTAGGTGCCAGATCAGGATCCAGGGCTAGTGCCAGTTCCCAGAGCGTACGATCCCAATAATAGGGTTTGGTATAATATTCAGACGCAACCCCATGCAGATTGGTAAAGCCAGCATGGATACGAAAAGTCGTTGATGATCATCCAGATAATAATTCTCCAGACGGTCGAAAAAATCAAGGTGGATCTTTCTGATGTCCGAACCATGCCGATTATAAGAATCGATGCTGCTCTGACCACCATGCTTCAACCAGAGAGGATTGCTTTTTTCTTTGCGCAGCCAGGCTTCGCACAATTCGTCGTGATTCCCCTTGAGGAACCGACATTTATTGGTGCTGTTCAATTCGATAAGGAAATTTACAGTTCCTACCGCCTCACTCCATCCATCTACATAGTCCCCCAAAAAGATCAGCTCGTCCTGCTCGTTAACAGCTGCACGTTCCATAACCTGTATCAGGCCTCGAAGCCCTGCATGAATATCACCTACTACCAACTTCCTCATAAAACAAAATTCGAAATAATCATCCGGAAGTGTACCACAAAGAAGATTAAAATTTTGGTCTGGTACCAGATTTCTGTTTACTTTGGAAATTCTATTGCCGTAGGTATGAAAAAAGTCTATTGTATAGGCGAACTTTTGATCGATTTTGTAGCCGAAAATCAGGGTAGCGATCTTTCTAAAGCTGTAGAATTTACAAAAAAAGCCGGTGGTGCTCCGGCTAACGTGGCCTGTGCTATTTCGAAACTGGGTGGTAACAGCGCATTTATCGGCTGTGTTGGTAAAGACCCTTTTGGCAGTTATTTGCTCAATACTCTTAGCAGCCACGGAGTAGATGTCTCCCTGGCCCAACGATCAGATATTTTTACGACTCTTGCTTTTGTCTCGCTGGCCGAAGATGGCGAACGCGATTTTGTCTTTAGCCGGGGTGCAGACAAGGAACTAAAATACCAGTCTTCCATTAAACATGATTTCAAGGACAGTATTGTTCATTTTGGCGCCGCGACGGCCTTGCTGGGTGGAAATCTTGAAAATGCCTACAGTCATTATTATTTCGATACGCTGACACAAAATTCATTTATAAGTTTTGATCCAAATTACAGAGGTGATCTATGGAGAGGCAAAACAGAGGTCTTCATCAAAAAATGCAGGCCCTTTGTCGAAAAAGCACACTTGTGTAAGTTCAGTCTCGAAGAAGCCCAATTGCTTACCTCCCGTGATGATATGTACACCGCCTGCAGCGATCTGCATGCCATGGGTGTTCATATAATTGCTGTGACCTTAGGGCGAGAAGGCACCTTTGTGAGTACTTCCCGGACTCAAAAAACGGTAGAAAGTATAAAGGTAAAAGCGGTAGATACTACAGGTGCGGGCGATGCTTTTATCGGGTGTTTGCTGCAACAAATAGCAACGCTAGATCACGCACACGATATTCTGAAAAATGATGATAAATTAATGGAAATGGTCGCTGTTGCCAATCGGGCCGGTGCCTGGACCACTACCAATTATGGAGCTATAGAATCGCTCCCCGATCAACAGCAACTTAGCCTTTGATATGAATCAGGCAACTTTTCATAGTTTCCTGGCCACGGAAGATCTTCAATTTCCGGAGAAAGCAAACCAACAAAAGATTTTTGATCTCCGTCTGAACAGCAATATATCGCTGATTCAGCATCTTTTTTTCGAGCTATATCCGCAAGAGAGGCATCTAAAAGATTTTAAAAAACTACAACAACTCCTTTCCAGGTTTTTTGAGAAAAGACCAGGTCATCTTCGTTTGCTCGACCTGCAGAGAATGGCCGATGTGAAATGGTATCAGGATCAACGGCTGGTTGGGATGCAGCTTTATGTAGATCGTTTTAATAAAGATATTAAGGGCCTCGAGGAAAAGCTGCCCTATTTAGAGGAGCTGGGTGTAAAGCTGGTGCATCTGATGCCGGTTACCACAAGACCCAAAGGACAGAACGACGGAGGATATGCAGTGAACAGCTATACCAGCGTAGATCCGCGATATGGGACAAAGGCCAACCTTTTGCGTCTTATCACGACCATGCACAAAAAGAAGATGTATATCATGCTCGATTTTGTGGTGAACCATACTTCTGATGAGTTTCCCTGGGCCAAAAAAGCCGCATCAGGCAATAAGAAATACCAGAAGTACTATTACATCTATCCGGACAGAGAAATTCCTGATGCCTTCGAAAAAACGATGCCAGAGGTGTTTCCGGAATCTGCTCCGGGAAATTTTACCTATAACGAGGAGATGAATCAATGGGTCATGACCGTTTTCAACAACTACCAATGGGACCTAAATTATTCCAACCCCGAAGTATTTATGGAGATGCTCGGAAAACTTGTTGACCTGGCCAATATGGGTGTAGATATTGTACGATTCGACGCGCTTGCTTTCCTCTGGAAAAAGATAGGAACCATATCCCAAAACCTTCCGGAGGCACATATGTTGATCAGCCTTTTCCGCCTATGTCTGCAGGTAATTGCCCCGGGGGTGATTCTACTGGCAGAGGCCATAGTCGCTCCTGCAAATATCATTAAATTCTTCGGCAGGGGTATGTTTAGGGGTAATGAATGCGAACTGGCCTACAATGCTACATTGATGGCCCTGATGTGGAATTCTATCGCTACTAAGAAAACCCTCCTGCTCTATAAGAACTTAAAGAATTTACCTTCAAAACCCCCTGAAGGGGCCTGGCTCAATTACATCCGCTGCCATGATGATATCGGCTTGGGATTCGATGATAAATATATTTATGAAGTGGGTTGGGAGGCCAAGGAGCATAGAAAATTTCTGTTGAGATATTTTACACAAAAGCTCGAGTGGTCGCCCTCGGTAGGGCAAGTGTTTATGCACAATCCCAGGACAGGAGATGGTAGAATTACCGGCAGTGCCGCCTCGCTTTTAGGTTTGGAAAAGGGGTTGAAAACCAAAAATGAAAAACTAGTAGATCAGGCCGTTGATAAGCTGGTGATGTTACATGGGATAATCCTTTCATATGGCGGAATCCCAATGCTCTATGCCGGAGACGAAATTGGTATGCTCAACGACTATTCCTACCTGAACGACGAGGATAAAAAGGACGATAGCCGTTGGTTGAACAGACCCGTGCACGATTGGACGGCCACCAGATCTATTCGGCAGGAAGGTACAATTCCGCACAAGGTATTTAATCGGCTTCGGCATCTGATCCTGACTCGTAAGGCACATCGGGTATTGGCAGATCACCATTTGCCGATCCTTCATGAGCCGAACAACAGCCATGTGCTGGTATTTGAACGTTCAGGGGGAAATAAAGGGGGGATTCTGGTCTTATGTAATTTTGATGAGAACGACCAGGTCTTAGATTCGGGTTGGATCACCTCTCTGGGATATATTCAGAATGCCACTTTCAGCGATCTCATAAGCGGCAAAAAGCGGAAACTTACCAGCGGATTATTTACCTTAAAGCCATACGAAATATTCTGGCTCGAATCCTTTTAGTTGTACTTTACTTTTCTAAGAATTCTCAAGGATTCCTTCAAGGATTCATAAACCGTATTGTCGTATTTCTTAAGCAGGCTTCTTCCGAGATCAAGTTGGTCTTTGGCTTCTTCAAAACCATTGAGGTAGCAGATCAGATAAGTAGCCGGCAGATGGGCAAGGTCTTGCCGTTCCCTCGGTTTTAGGGGGATGTTCTTTTCCAGCTTTTGCAACAGACTATTATTGGCATTAAAAATGTGATATAGTGTTTTCTTTTCGTATTTGGGGGGTTCAAAGACCAGTTTAGATTGGATCTGATAGGTGCCATTATCCGTAAAGGTAATTACAAGCATCTCCAGCGGGTAGTAATTCTGATCGTTTCCCAGGCCTAATTGTACGTATTCCATTATGGAAAACGAATGTTCATCTATCTCTACCGATATTTCGTCCAGGGCCGAATAAAAAAGTTTTACCTGTTCGTTGATCAACTCGATATCTACACGAGAATAATATGTTTTATTATTCACTTTCTTTTTCTTCCCCGCCCAGCAGACCACAAATTGTTCTTTAAAAACTTTGTAATCACTGCTGAGATCCTTGTGCCGGTAATTCAGAAAATCGATAACCCCATCGAGCGTAAGTTCGATGTTATTTCTGGCATGTTGTTCTATGTTGCTGACTGTTTCTGAGTTAATATCCTTTAACTCTATGTCATAAGCCTTAGGCAAGCTAATACTCCCCTCTCTGAAAAAAACCGTACCTCCGTAATACTTCCAGATATTTTTTCTCAAAGAGCAAACCTTGGAACTCGATGTTATGGTTACCAGTCCAACTACCTTTCCCTCAGGAAGGTGAGGAAAGGGAATGTTTTCATAAGAAATCAAAGGAGGATGGTCGAGATATGCATTAACCAGGTTTTGGATCTTACTGTCGTCAAAGAAATCTACCCCGGTGATCTTATTGTCTTCATCCTCTACCCCGATCACGATATAACCATTGTTTTTGGGGTTACTGTTTGCCAGGGCACATACATGTTTTAGGAATTTCCCCTTCCCCTCCTTATGGCCGATGCTTATAGACCGCTTCTTATCATAGAAACTATTCTCATCATTGTGGGCCAATAGGTTTTTGATGAGGAGTCTTTTGTTGATCATAAGTCTTTCTTCACTATAGTACTGCTCGCCTGGGCGGTTGGCATTACCACCAGGTCGGCTATATTTACATGGGCTGAACGGGAAATCACAAAATAGACGATATCTGCAATATCCTCAGGCTTTAAAGGCTTGTAACCTGCGTAGACCGACTCGGCTCTTGGTTGGTCTCCCTTAAAGCGAACATCGCTGAATTCTGTTTCCACCAGCCCAGGATTCACAGATCCCACCCGTATCCCGTGTTCGTTCAAATCGATCCGCATTGCCTGATTCAGGGCATCAACAGCATGCTTACTCGCACAATACACATTTCCCATAGGATATACTTCCTTTCCTGCGGTAGAGCCAATATTGATAATATGCCCTCGAGATCTCTCCACCATCCCGGATACTATTTCCCGTGAAACATAAAGAAGACCCTTTACATTTATGTCGATCATAGCATCCCAATCGTCCGGATTACCCTTGTCAATAGGATCCAATCCGTGTGCATTGCCTGCATTATTGATCAGAATTGAAACATCAGCTAAGGCCTGTGGTATGGAGTTTATGGCCCGATGCACAGCATCTCTGTCACGGACATCAAAATTAAGAATATGTGTTTTTGTTCTCGGTGATAGTTCGGCTTTAAGTGCTTCTAAACGTTCCTGCCGGCGCCCACACAGGATTACTGAAATTCCCTCGTCTGCAAATCGACGGGCAATTTCACGGCCAATGCCGCTTGTTGCTCCGGTAATCAATGCTATTTCCTTCATCCTGATAAGTTCATTTGTCAGGGTACCTTAGTGCCCATCGATGCTGTATGTAATAAAAACCAGTCTTCCAATTCCAGTTCAATTTCAGCGGCTTGTATTGAGTCTATTATCCGGCCAGGGTCTGTTGTGCCCACAACAGGATGGACCCTGGCCGGATGTTTTAAGATCCATGCCAGTAACAACTGACTTGCGTTGACATTATATTTTGGCTGAAGCTCGGCCATCACAGCTTCAATCCTGCTGTTCTGGTCGTTTTCACCTCTAAAATACCCTCCAAGCGGACTCCAGGCCATCGCTTTTCGATTATTTTTTAAACAGTCATCGAGTGTGCCGTCGAACATCACCCCGTCACTGGTCAGAGAAAATTCAACCTGGTTAGCGCTCACCGGTATTTCGGTTTCTATCATTGCAATCTGAGAGGGCGAAAAATTAGACACCCCAAATTGCTTAATCTTTCCGGATTGAAGAAGCTCGTTTATAGCTTCTGCAATAACTTCAGGCTCCATCAGCGGGCTGGGACGGTGGAGAAGGAACAGGTCCAGGTAGTCTGTTTGGAGTTTCTTAAGTGACTCTTCTGCCGACCAGAGAACATAATCCTTGGAGTAATTATAGTGTTTTACCCGATTATCGCGGGCCTCACAGATATATTGTATTCCACATTTGCTGATCAATTGAATAGAATCGCGCTTTACCCCTGAGATCGTCAGCGCTTTTCCGAATTCTGCTTCAGTGCCATAGCCACCATAAATATCGGCATGGTCGAAACTTGTAAGTCCATGGTCTTTACAGTGATTAATAAAATCTGCCATTTCAGGGGATGACATCTTTTTACCCCAGTTGCCCCAGGTCATTGCTCCTGCAATTATCCGCGAATAATTATTGCTGCTTTTCATGGATTATGTGTTTCATCAGGTCTAAATGAAAGCCTTCAGTCCTTCCTGTCAAATAAAGAATAAAATATCGGCTTTTCCCTCAGATGGATTTCGGAATTACCCTCGGGCAAAAATATACGACAAATCCCTTAAATACTTCATAAAACTTGGGCTTCGCCACATTTTTTAACCAATCATTAACAGCACATGATTAAATAAATTTTCAATTTGCGGCTTACTAAAAACCAACTAATTGATATACACTGAAATATAGACTTTATGGAGGAAAATACTACTGTGGATATCAGCGCTGTGAACGAGAAAATTGCCCAGGAAAGCGCTTTTATCGATTTGCTCATATTGGAAATGAACAAGGCTATCGTTGGGCAGAAACACATGGTAGAACGCCTTTTGATCGGTTTGCTTGGTCAGGGCCATATACTGCTCGAAGGTGTGCCTGGCCTTGCTAAAACACTGGCGATCAATACACTTTCCAGTGCTGTTAAAGGAAGTTTTAGCAGGATACAATTTACCCCTGATCTTCTGCCTGCCGATGTTATAGGTACAATGATCTACAATATGAAAGAGAATGATTTCTCTATAAAGCGCGGCCCCATATTTGCCAATTTTGTTCTGGCCGATGAGATTAACAGAGCACCGGCTAAAGTGCAATCGGCTTTATTGGAAGCCATGCAGGAACGCCAGGTTACTATAGGAGATGAGACCTTCGCCCTCGATGCGCCCTTTCTGGTAATGGCAACCCAAAACCCGGTTGAACAGGAAGGAACTTATCCTTTACCAGAAGCGCAGGTAGACCGGTTTATGCTTAAAACGGTAATCGATTATCCAAAAATGAACGAGGAGCAATTGATCATACGACAGAATTTAAAAGGAGCGCATGAGGCGGTTAACCCAGTAGTAACGCTTCAACAGATCTTAAGTGCACAGGAAGCTGTGCGGGAGGTCTATATGGATGAAAAAATTGAAAGTTATATACTCGATATTGTATTCGCCACGCGTTATCCTGAAAAATATGAACTCGCAGACCTGAAACCGCTTATCAGTTTTGGAGCTTCTCCCAGGGGAAGTATCAATCTGGCCAATGCTGCCAAATGCTTCGCCTTTATCAAGAGAAGAGGATATGTAGTGCCGGAAGACGTCAGGGCAGTAGTTCACGATGTCCTCAGGCATCGCATTGGCATTACCTATGAAGCAGAGGCAGAGAATGTTACCTCAGAAGAAATTATCAATCGAATTGTCAACCAGATTGAAGTACCTTAACCCTTCAATGGTTCTACACTAGGTTACCGGCCAGCTGAATACCTTAAACCCGAAACCTTGAACCCGATGGATACCAAGGAATTATTAAAGAAAGTACGCAAGATTGAGATTAAGACCCGCCGTCTTTCCGATCATATTTTCGGTGGGGAATATCATTCTACCTTCAAAGGAAGGGGGATGACATTTAGTGAAGTGCGTCAGTATCAGTTCGGAGACGATGTGCGATCGATCGATTGGAATGTCACCGCCCGTTATAACGAGCCTTTTGTAAAAGTTTTTGAAGAAGAACGCGAACTCACCATGATGCTGCTTGTCGACGTGAGTGGCTCCGAACATTTTGGGACGCTCAATAGCTTCAAAAAGGAGATTATCACTGAAATCTCGGCCACCCTGGCGTTTTCAGCGTTACAGAACAACGATAAGGCAGGCCTTGTACTATTCTCCGATGAGGTGGAACTTTTTATCCCGCCTAAGAAAGGAAAGAGTCATGTCCTGAGAATAATCAGGGAATTACTTGAATTTAGCCCATCGAGCAAAAAAACAGACATTGGAAAGGCATTGAAATTTCTTTCTAATGTGATCAAAAAAAGGGCTATTGTTTTTGTGCTTTCCGATTTTATCTCCGAAGACTACGAACGGACTTTAAAGATTACAGGAAATAAACACGATCTAACAGGTATACGTGTTTATGATCGCCGCGAAGAAAGCATCCCTAATCTGGGGATGGTCCAGATGCAGGATTCGGAGACCGGCCGACTGCAACTTGTAAATACACAGTCTCTAAAAGTGAGGCAGTCTTACGAGAAATTCTATAAGGAAAGAATAGATTATTTTAAAGATATATTCGCAAAGTCGGGCTGCGGCACCCTAGACTGCCGTGTAGACGAAAGTTATGTAAAGAAGCTGCTGGGTTATTTTAAGAGAAGGGGATGAAAAAGGAAGTTTCCATACACGCTAGGAGATTCGTTGCCTGTTTAGGCATGAAGAAGGTGTTGCCTTATTTCATTTTCTGTTTTTCACTTGTATGGGTTCAGGCACAAACTGTGGTTGATTCGGAGATCGATACCACACAGATAAGGATCGGCGAACAGATCCTGTATAAGATCACCGTAAATGCCGATTCCTCATCTGTGGTCATATTTCCAGAGGGCCAGACCTTTTCCCCAATGGAAACGGTAGAAGCATTTCTAACCGATTCGACGCGGCGCGATAACCGCATGCTGCTTCAAAAATCTTATGCCCTGACACAGTTCGATTCGGGTCAGTATACGATTCCTCCTCAACGAATTGAAATAGATGGTAAGGGGTTTTTGACAGATTCTATTCTCGTCGATGTTGGTACAGTTCCGGTCGACACGCTCACCCAACCGATGTACGACATAAAGCCACTGATCGAGGTAGAGCGTAATTATGCTGGGGTCTGGAAGATATTGTTATGGGTACTTTTGTTCGCCATCATTATTGGACTCCTGGTTTATTTCCTCTTCATTAAGAAAAAGAAACTGACTGAGGAAGAGCAGGAGGCCTTACTTCCTGCCTACGACCGTGCTTTATTAGAATTGAGAAAACTAGAGAATTCCAAATATCTGATACAGGACGAATACAAGAAATACTATTCCGAGCTTACCGATATTGTGCGATCTTATCTGGAAGAGGATGCCAATATTTCGGCCCTGGAAAGCACCACCAATCAATTGATCGACAAACTGGAAATGCTTAAAGATGCAGGTGAATTAAAACTTACCAAGGATACTATCAGGCAATTTCAGATGATCTTACAAACGGCAGACCTTGTGAAATTTGCCCGATCCAAACCTCCGACTTCCAAAGCTGAAAACGATCGGCAGGCTGTGGAACAGATTGTCATTAAGACCAAAGAAGCGCTTCCTGAACCCAGCGAAGAGGAGCTGATGCAGCAAGAAGAGTACCTGGAGGAAATCGCGCGGAAACGTAGGAAGAAGAATATAATCACTCTGGCGGCCGCGGTGGTAGGAGTTCTGCTGGCAACTACCGTCGGGTTTACAGCCTACTATGGCCCCAAATATGTATGGGACACGATTACACGAGACCCGTCCAAAAAATTATTGGAGGGAGAATGGGTTAGAAGTACTTACGGATACCCGCCAATCCTTATCGAAACACCTGAGGTGCTGATCAGGGAAAGCTCACCTTCACAGATACAGAATACCGAAAAACTAAAAGAGCTATATCACTTTGCATACGAAAATAAGGATGGCCTGTTTAGGGTGGGAGCCACGTCAAAGACTTTAATGGAGGCAGTGGAACCCGATTATGAACAAAGCCTGGAACAAGTACTTGTAGAACTAGAAAACAGCGGCGCTCGCAATATCATAACCAAACAGGAAGAGTTTACAACAGTAAGCGGAGTCAAAGGTCTTAAAATCTATGGTAGCGGAACATTTAAAGAGCCGGGCGGAAATGACAGGATCAAGGGACAGTATATGGTATTGATGTTCGGAGGTAAGGGCTTTCAACAGCAACTACTGTTATCCTGGGCCGATGAGGATCCCTATGCGGAAGAAATTGTAGGTCGGATTTTGAGTACGTTCGACGTAAAAACACAGACATAGATGTTTACAGGTGTAGAATTTGCAAATCCACAATTTTTCTGGTTGCTTCTACTGCTTCCGGTAGCGGTGCTATGGTATGTTCTTAAGCGCAACGAAGAAACCGCCTCACTAAAAATTTCGAGCACATCAGGGTTTACCTCCGGTAGCCTGCTTCCAAAGCTTAAGCCCATTCTTTTTGCTCTAAGATTAATTGCGCTTACGGCAATTATTACTGCCATGGCCAGGCCTCAAACCGAAGACATTTCTTCCCGGACTAAAACTACAAAAGGCATCGATATTGTAATGGCCATAGATGTCTCTTCGAGCATGCTCGCCAGAGACCTGAAGCCCAATCGCTTGTCTGCTTTAAAAGGCGTAGCGGCCGATTTTATCAAACAAAGACCAAATGACCGGATTGGACTGGTGGCTTATGCCGGGGAGAGTTATACCAAAACTCCCATAACCAGTGATAAGAGTATTGTTCTTGGGGCTCTTCGAGAGATTAGCTATGGTTCCCTGGAAGACGGAACTGCAATCGGAATGGGTTTGGCAACCTCTGTTAACCGCCTTAAAGAAAGTAAGGCCAAAAGCAAGGTCATCATACTGCTCACAGATGGGGTTAATAATTCAGGGTTTATCGAACCCCTTACCGCGGCCGATCTGGCAATCGAATACGATATTAAAACCTACACTATCGGGCTTGGAACTAACGGTAATGCGCTGTCTCCAATCGCGTACAATGCAGATGGCTCTTTTAGATATGGAATGCGCCAGGTAGAGATCGATGAAGTCCTTCTCAAAGAGATCTCAAAGCTCACCGGAGGGGAATATTTCAGAGCCACAGACAATGAAAAACTGGAGGAGATCTATTCCGAAATCAACCAGTTTGAAAAGACTGAGATCGAAGAATTTAAATATTATAAGTACGATGAGAAATTCCGCCCATGGGTGCTATTGGCAGGGTTTTTTATTCTATTAGAGTGGTTCTTAAGACACACCATTTTTAGAAGTTTTATATAAGGCAATGATTCAACTCGACGAAAAAATATATTTCTATCTTCTCTTCATTATTCCGGTGATGATCGTACTTTTTCTGTTGTTACAGGTATGGAAGAAAAGCACTCAGAAAAGGTTTGCCGAGCCCGGATTGCTAAAACGTCTTACCCCTGGCAGATCTTCATTTAAAGGGCCGATAAAACTTTTAATGCTGATACTGGGTCTCAGCTGCCTTGTGATTGGTCTTGTTAACCCCAAAATCGGGACCAAATTGGAAACCGTTAAAAGGCAGGGCGTAGATATTGTATTCGCAGTTGATGTATCAAGGAGTATGCTTGCCGAAGATATCGCACCCAATCGGTTGGAAAAAGCCAAGCGACTGGTATCTGAAGTAATCAATCAACTGGCAAGCGATCGTATTGGGATAATCGCCTATGCCGGACAGGCCTATCCGCAGCTACCTATTACCACAGATTATGGCGCTGCCAAAATGTTCCTTCAAAGCATGAATACCGATATGTTATCATCGCAAGGAACGGCCATTGATGCTGCCATAGAACTCGCCTCAACATATTATAACGACGAAGAGCAGACCAACAGAGTCCTCTTTATCGTTTCCGATGGGGAAGACCATTCGGGAGGAAAAGCCGCAGACGCAGTAGAAATTGCGGTTGAAGAAGGAGTTCGGGTCTTCACGATCGGGGTAGGAAAGGCCAAAGGAGGTCCCATACCCATCAAAAGGAACGGTGTGGTGGAACGTTTGAAGAAAGACAATAAAGGGGAAGTAGTGATCACAAAACTCAATGAGGAAATACTCGTAGAGATCGCTGATGAAGGCAACGGGATCTATATCAATGGAGATAATACCGAGGAGGCCGTGGAAATGATCAAGGAAGAATTAGATCAGATGGATAAGAAAGAATTCGAAGCCAAACAGTTCGCCGAATTCAAAGACCAGTTCCAATGGTTTTTGGGGGCAGGCTTATTCTTCCTATTTTTAGATGTTTTTATTTTGGACCGTAAAACCAGATGGTTGAGAAAGTTAAACCTGTTCAATGAAGATGAAGTCTAGAATAATATCGCTCGTTTTAGTACTTGGGGTGGCGTTTTCCCCGAGCTCCCTTTGGGCCCAGGAGGAGCCGGAGGTAGACAAAGATGCCCTGTTGGCTTCTCAAAATCATACCTGGGAGGCAAATCAGGACCTTACCGACAATAAATTTGTTGATGCGGAGGTCGATTACAGAAAGGCTATTTCTAAAAGTAAAGCCAACACAGCGGCACCTTACAACTTGGGTAATGCCTATTATACCAATGAAAGTTACAATGAGGCATTTGGCAGGTTCAAGGAAGCCGGTGAATTGGCCTCGGAAAAACCTTC
The DNA here is from genome assembly GCA_965212205.1 of Flavobacteriaceae bacterium. GTDB lineage: Bacteria > Bacteroidota > Bacteroidia > Flavobacteriales > Flavobacteriaceae > JAHEJJ01. Next base: position 386,426 of record CBDBUX010000001.1, on the reverse strand, counting down.
GAAACACAAGGCCTACCATAATATGGGTAATGTGTTCATGAAAAATAAGGAATACGCCAAGGCCGTGGAGGCGTATAAAGAAGCCCTTAGAAATAATCCTGAGGACGAAGAAACGCGCTACAACCTTGCCCTGGCCAAAGAATTGCTGAAAAAAGATCAGCAGAATCAGCAACAAAACGAAGACGATAAAGATAACGACAAACAAGACCAGGACCAGAAAGAGGATCAGAATCAAGGTGAACAGGAGCAGGATAACCCTCAGGACAAGGGAGAAGAAGGTGAGGATGAAGATCAACAGAAAGACCAGAATAAAAAGGGAGATGGAGAAGAAGAAAAAGAAAAAGACCGCCAACCCAGCGATGGGAAAGAACCCAAAGATCAAAAGCCCCGGCCCAATCAACTTTCACCTCAGCAAATAGAAAATCTTTTAGAGGCCATGGAGAACGAGGAGAAAAAAGTACAGGAAAAAATGGAGGCCAAAAAAGTAAAAGGCGTTAAGAAAAAGACGGAGAAAGACTGGTGAAAAAGCGTTGGATCACATATTGCCTGATGTTGGTTAGCGGCTGTTTTCTTTTTAATGCCCAGGTGAGTGCACAAGAAAAAGAAGGTGTTACATTTGAAGCCAAACTCAGCAAGTCTAAGCTGGGTATTAACGAAAGGCTCAGGGTAGATTTCACCATGAATAAAGATGGGGATAACTTTGCTCCTCCTGACTTCGAAGGTTTTCGTGTGGTTATGGGTCCTTCGCAGTCTATCAGCTCCTCCTGGATCAATGGAGTTAGAAGCTATTCCAAGACCTATTCCTATACCCTTGCGCCGGTGGCCAGAGGAAAGTTCCGCATTAAACAGGCTACCATTGTCATAGATGGGAAAACCTATAAGTCATTAGCAAAAACCGTTGAGGTTACCGCTGCAGTGGATAAGCCCAGTGATCAGATGACGGTCGACGATATCGCAGACGAAAATCTACATCTTGTAGCTGAGGTGTCTAAAACCACTCCCTATCTGAATGAAGCTATAAGTGTGGTCTACAAACTCTATGTAAGTCCCAGTATTAATGTATCTAATTTCAGGCCACTCGATAATCCGAAGTATAACAACTTCTGGAGTCAGGATATTCAGTTTAGCAAATACAACGTTCAGAATGGGACTTATAAAGGTCAGGCATACCGATATGTGATCCTTAAAAAGGTAGTGCTATACCCGCAAAAAGCCGGTCAATTAGAAATCGAACCCCTGTCTCTCGATGTCACCCTCGATGTCCCCACCAACCGGAGAGACTTTTTCGGCGGCCGAATTTATACTCAAACCAATAAAACAGTATCAGCCGGTAAACGGACCATAAAGGTAAAATCACTGCCTACAAATGGTCGGCCGGCCGACTTCAGTGGAGCTGTTGGTGAATTCGACTTCTACGTCAGCGCAAGTAAAACTGAGCTCAAGGCCTCTGAATCCCTTCAGGCCATTGTGGAAGTTAAAGGAAAGGGAAACTTAAAACTTTTCCAATTGCCAGAACCAAACTTGCCCTCATCACTCGAGGTTTATGATCCGGAATTCAATGTAGATGTCCGTACTTCCCTATCGGGTATGCAGGGAAAAGTAAGTAACAATTATACTGTGGTCCCTTCTTACAGGGGGAAGTATCCCATCCCTAGTATTTCTTTCAGCTACTTCAATCCCAGAACGGAGACCTATCAAACCCTCACATCCGAGGAGATTGTGATAGGTGTTTTAGATGGGCCATCGGCCAGCGGTATAACTTCAACTCCCGGGGTTAATTCTAACAAACAGTCTGTAGTAAGTTCCGGGATGCAATTCAATTTTATCAAACTGGAACATAATCTGACCGCTATCGGCCAGCAGTATTTTTTCACCAGCCCACGGTTTTATGCCTTGCTGATCTCACCTTTGTTATTGATCCCTCTGGTAATACTTCTTGGCAAGAAAAGAGAGGCAATAGCAAGTGATGTAATTGGAAATAAGATTAAGCGTGCCAATAAACTGGCTAGAAAATACCTGTCTACCGCCAAGCGGGAGCTTGGTAATAAGGAAGATTTTTACATCGCTCTGGAGAAAGCCCTGCACAACTATCTAAAAGCGAAACTAAAAATTGAAACTTCCGAATTCAGCAAAGAAAAAATATCAGCTCTTCTGAACGAGAGAGAGATCCAGGAGAATACGATTGAAGATTTTATCGCATTGCTACAGAATTGTGAGATGGCACGTTATAGCCCATTTTCTGAAGTACAGATGCAACAAGACTACAAAAAGGCGAGCGAAGTGATCTCGGCAATCGATAAAAGGCTATGAGGATGAAAAAATTAACTTTTTTATTACTCCTACTTGGCTGTCTATCTGTTTCAGCTCAGAATCCTGAACTTTTCGAAGAGGCAACTACCGCGTATAATGATGGTAATTATGAAAGTGCGATTGAACACTATCTCCAGATCCTGGAAAATGGTGAGCATTCGGCTTCGCTCTACTACAACCTTGGAAACTGTTACTATAAGACCAACCAGATTGCGCCTAGCATATACTATTATGAAAAAGCGTTGCTGCTCTCCCCTGGCGATTCGGAAATAGAAAATAACCTGACCTATGCCCAACAGATGACTATCGATGCCATTGAACCCTTACCTGAATCCGGACTTGCTAGAATCTATAATAGTATCATCGGGCAGCTGACATTTGATCAATGGGCCTATACGGCGGTTGTTTTTATGATCTTGTTCGTTCTGGGCTATCTGGCGTACTTCTTTCTGCGGCTATCCTCCCAGAAAAGAATCGCATTTGTAAGCAGTATGACTTCAGTGATCTTGTCGTGCATTTGCATTGTTTTCGCTTTTGTGCAAAAAAGCAATTATAACGCTAATCAGCCTGCCATAGTATTTGCAGATGAGTGCCTTGTGAAGTCTGAGCCTAACAATAGGAGTACTGAAGTTTTTCTACTTCATGAAGGAACCAAAGTAAAAGTGCTCGATGGCCTTGAGGATTATAAAAAAATAGAACTCGCCGATGGCAAGATTGGATGGGTTCACCAGGATGAAATCAAATTACTAAAGGATTTTTGAGCGACTCCATAAATTAGGGTAGAGGATCTTTTTTTAAAAAATACAGTCGATTCCCTGCTTACTGCAAAGTGGTATGCCGGAAGTTTATTGAGAAATGGACGAAATTTGAAAAATAGATATTAAATTGACTCCCGAATGTAATTTGATTACTGGTGCCTAAGACGACATTGTTCGCTCAGGCATCGACTAAAAACCAAGTAAATTTTTAATAGAACGTACATTATGAAAGCACATACAAAACAAACCCAGGCCGCAATTTCTCCTTTAGATGCGATTGAGATCCTTAAGGAAGGGAATCTAAGATTTGTTAAAAATCAGCATGCAGACCGGGACCTTCTAGACCAAGTGGCCGATACCGCCACAGGACAGTATCCGTTTGCTACCATTTTGAGTTGTATCGACTCCAGGGTTTCCGCAGAACTGATTTTTGATCAGGGTGTTGGAGATATTTTTAGTGCTCGTGTTGCGGGCAACATTGTCAATGAAGATCTGTTAGGCAGTATGGAATTTGCCTGTAAGCTGGCGGGAACAAAGCTAATAGTGGTTCTGGGGCACACCAGTTGTGGAGCTGTAAAAGGGGCCTGTGATGGGGCACAACTAGGAAATCTTACGGTACTCCTGAACAAGATCCAACCTGCTGTAGAAGCGGTAACGGAACCCACAGATCCAGGATTGAGGAATTCAAAGAATGCTGAATTTGTAGATGAAGTGGCCGTAAAGAATGTCGGTTTGACCATCGAAAACATCCGGCATATGAGTCCGGTACTGAAAGAAATGGAGGATGCCGGAGAGATCAAGATCATAGGAGGAATGTATGATATACACGACGGAAAAGTTCGTTTTTTCGATTGATTCGGTAAATAATTTCTAGGCAGAAAATCGGGGTTTAGGACAACCCTGGTTTTTTATATCAATAATTCATTATATTTTCCAACGATTTCAAAATTAATTCCATGTCTAATTTCTTCAGTAATCTTAGAGGCGATCTGTTTGGTGGTATCACAGCGGGTATTGTAGCACTGCCATTAGCACTGGCTTTTGGTGTAAGTTCTGGCCTTGGACCCAGTGCCGGGCTCTACGGTGCCATATTCATTAGTTTCTTCGCCGCTTTATTCGGGGGAACAAACACCCAGATTTCAGGACCTACAGCGCCCATGACCGCGGTAAGTATGGTAATCATAGCCGGTATTATAGCCGTCTACGACGGCAGTGTTGAAAAAGCATTACCCGCGATACTTACGGTTTTCCTGCTGGCCGGACTTATGCAGATCGGTCTGGGACTCCTGGGTATTGGCAGGTATATCCGTTATATCCCTTATCCGGTAGTATCTGGCTTTATGACTGCTATCGGGGTGATTATTATTGTCACTCAAATCATGCCAGCATTGGGATATTATCCCAAGGAAGATAAGGAGTGGGTAAGCCCTTTTAAACCAGATGCTGAAGAACTCATCCTGGAGAACATCCTCAAGGAAGAAGCAGGAGAGGGAATTTTGGTTCTGGAGGATTTCGAGGAGACCATCAAACGATCATCAGAAATAACGGAAGAGACAATCGCTGAGGAAGCAAAGACGCTGGCGGCCAAGGAAGCCTCTGGTGTTATCGGAGCTTTCAAAGTGATCCCAAGGGCTCTAAATAATATAAACTGGCTGGAGCTCATCCTGGCGCTATCAACCATTGTGATCATCTATGGATTCAAGAGGATTACCAATGCCGTTCCCAGCACTTTAGTTGCCCTGATCGTGGTTTCAGGGGTGGCTTACGGCTTTGGTCTGGATTACAGGCCGATTGAGAAGATCCCTGAAGGATTTCCTTTGCCCAACCTGGAAATATTCACGGCTTTTTCCCTGAATAGCATCAGCCCATTTATATTTACGGCACTCACCTTAGCTTTACTTGGCGCCATTGATTCCTTGCTAACCTCGGTCGTGGCAGATAATATGACCAAAACCAAGCATAAACCAAATAAAGAATTGGTAGGACAGGGAATAGGAAATAGTATCGCGGCCGTATTCGGTGGGATCCCTGGGGCCGGAGCTACTATTCGAACCGTAGTAAATATCAATTCAGGTGGGAAAACCAAACTTTCCGGAATGATCGCCGGACTTCTCCTTCTGATCATCCTGCTGGCCATGGGACCCGTGGCATCGCAGATTCCTGCAGCGGTATTGGCAGGTATTCTGATTACAGTTGGTATAGCCGTTATGGACTACAAGGGACTCAGGGCTATCCCGAGCCTTCCAAAAGACATTCGACTAGGGCCGTTAAAACTCAGCTCTGAAGTGCTGGTAATGATCGTAGTGCTGATCCTCTCTACTTTTTGGAACCTTGTTTATGCAGTGGGAATCGGACTGGTAATTGCCTCGATCATGTTCATGAAAAAAATTGGTGATCTTACAGCCATCAGATCCGATGTTAAAACGCTAAAAAAGGAAAAGGCATGGTCAGATGAAGCCTCCTTTCCCAGTTCCTTAAAGCAGGAAGTGTTTATAAAGCACATAAAAGGGCCGTTGTTCTTTGGAACTACAAGTGATTTTCAGGCCCTTGCACAGCAGATACCCGAATCGGCCAGAGCGGTAATTATCCGGCTGGGCAGGATGCAGTATATGGATCAAAGCGGATTATATGCTATGGAAGATGTTTTACAGGCTTTGCAGAAAAAGAAGATCATGGTCTTGCTTACCGGTATTCTTGATCAGCCAATGTATATGATGGAACGCATTGACATCATTCCCGATCTTATCCCTAGGGAGCATATTTTTACAAATTTCAAAGATTGTGTCAAATGGTTGCGGAGTAAACATTACGAAGAAGACAAACAACTCACCGGCAATTAAGATGACATATAGTGCCATACAGGGGTAAATATTTTAAATTTGCCCTCGGTTTGTTCTTTAATTGGACCCGCCGGATATTTAAGCAACAGAAGCTCAAATGATCGATCAACTCAAGAAGCATATCACTGATGTAGAAGAATTTACTACCCATGATCCTAAAGAGGTAGAAGCTTTTCGAATAAAGTATCTAGGCAAAAAAGGGTTGCTCAATAAATTTTTTGCCGAATTCAAGAGTATTCCGAACGATCAGAAAAAAGAATTCGGACAGACCATCAATCTTCTTAAGACCAGGGCGACTGAAAAGGTTAATACCCTTGTTTCCTCTTTAGACGAAAACAAAGGTGGTGAAATGCGTTTTGGTGACCTCACCAGACCTGCAGAGCCTATGGCGCTCGGTGCCCGTCATCCCATTTCTATTGTAAAGAACAGGATTATCGACATATTTTCCCGTATCGGTTTTAATGTATCCGAAGGACCTGAAATTGAAGACGACTGGCATAATTTCACCGCTCTTAATCTCCCTGAATACCATCCTGCTAGAGATATGCAGGATACCTTCTTTATACAGACCGATCCCGATATATTATTACGTACGCATACCTCATCGGTACAGGTTCGCTACATGGATAATAATAAACCCCCAATCCGTACTATTTCTCCTGGTCGGGTATATCGCAATGAGGCGATTTCGGCCAGATCTCACTGTTTTTTTCACCAGGTTGAAGGATTATACGTAGACCGGGACGTCTCCTTTGCAGATTTGAAACAAACCCTTCAATTTTTTACCACCGAAATGTTCGGCAAGTCGAAAATCAGATTACGCCCCTCCTATTTCCCGTTTACAGAGCCCAGCGCAGAGGTAGATGTATACTGGGGGTTGGAGACGGAAACGGATTACCGGATGACTAAAGGTACTGGCTGGTTGGAAATCATGGGCTGTGGAATGGTCGATCCTAATGTTTTGGACAATTGCGGTATCGATTCCAATGAATATTCGGGATTTGCATTTGGTTTGGGTATCGACAGAATCGCCTTATTGCTCTATCAGATCTCAGATATCAGGATGTTCAGTGAAAATGATCTTCGATTTTTAGATCAATTCAAAAGCGCTTTTTAAATCACCCCTATTTCAATTAAATAAATTGACCTACCTGAGTGGGAATCCTTTCGCAGCCCACCAGGGATGAATCTCAATATCTAATATCCCGAGTTGTACGAGTGGGTCGAGCTGGGCTAAAGAATCTGCCATCTCCTGTGTTGGGGTATTATATATGGTAATCCCACGGATTTCTCCATCATCTCCAAAAGGTCCTGATATGTCTGCATATCCTAATTCGTACATTCTTGACAAATGCGCCAGGTGAAGCCCCTGAAGGCTATCGGCTTCTTCTTTGGATTGGGATTTGTTAGGCCCGCTTTTTAGAAAAGCCATAAAATATTGTTGCATAAGCACCGTATCCCCTGTTTTTTCATCGATATAGTCGAATATCTGATATCCCTGATACTCCAATTTTTGTTTTATTTCAGCCGTACTAGGCTTTGGTTCGGGTACGGATTCATGAGGTATTAAGGTCTTATTCTCCCCACGGCAAGAAAGTAAACCGAGGAGTAACAATCCTAAAATGCCGCTTCTAGCTATTTCCATTTTAAATAAGGTGTTATGCTCAATTGGGCGTTGTAATATTTCGGATCACCTGTGACCTCTTTTCCCAGCCAGGCAGGTGGTTCAAATTCCTCTTCCGGAGAGTTCAACTCTACTTCAGCGATAACAAGTCCGTTGTTAAGGCCAAAAAATTCATCAACTTCAAAGACATGCTCGCCCGATCTTACCAAAAATCTGGTTTTCTCCACTAATGTTTCACTACACAAATTCAATAAGCCCTGGGCGTCTTCAATTTCGATGGGATATTCCCATTCCATCCGGCTGGTGCCCCCTTCATCTGTCCTTCCCTTTATGGTCAGATAGCCTTTGTCTTCTTTCAGGCGTATACGGACCGTCCGCTCGGGATCTGTACTTAAGAAGCCTTGTCTTATTCGATTTTTAGCATAGGCCGCCTTCTTATAATCTTCAGATATCACCAAGAATTTACGTTCGATTTCCATGCCCGATATCATATCATGAAGTTTATGATGGCTCTTAAATATACCGTAATTTTGATTATGACCCCGCAATTCCCTATTCGAAAAATTATCCATGTTGATATGGACGCATTCTATGCATCCGTAGAACAATTAGACAATCCGGAACTTAGGGGTAAACCTGTGGCTGTGGGAGGTGGCTCAAAAAGAGGCGTGGTCTCTGCAGCCAGCTACGAAGCCAGAGAATATGGGGTTCGCAGTGCCATGAGCGGCGTTCTGGCCAGACTACAATGCCCGGACCTCATTTTTGTGAAACCACGCTTCGATCGCTACAAGGAAATTTCTAAACAGATCCGGGAAATTTTTTTGGATTATACCGATCTGGTGGAGCCTCTTTCGCTCGATGAAGCATATCTCGATGTCACAGAGAACAAGAAGGGCAATCCTTCGGCTACCCTAATCGCAAATGAGATAAGACGAAGGATATTTGATGAGCTGAACCTTTCAGCATCTGCTGGGATTTCAGTCAACAAATTTGTTGCCAAGGTCGCGAGCGACATCAATAAGCCTAACGGACAAAAAACCGTGAACCCCGAAGATGTCCTGGATTTCCTGGAAGATCTTGATATCAGGAAATTCTATGGTATTGGCAAGGTCACAGCCGAAAAGATGTACAAGCTGGGTATTTTTACCGGGAAGGATCTGAAATCGCGTTCATTGGAATATCTGGATGCGCAATTTGGTAAAAGCGGACGTTATTTTTACCATGTCGTGCGCGGTTTCCACAACAGTGAAGTTAAGCCACATCGTACCCCTAAGTCGGTTGGGGCCGAACGTACATTTAGTGAAAATCTGAGCAGTGAGATCTTTATGATCGATAAGCTGCGCTTTATTGCCCAGGAATTGGAATCGCGTCTAAATAAATCAGGGATCGCGGGTAAAACGGTCACCTTAAAAATTAAATACAGTGATTTTAGCTTGCAGACCCGGAGTAAGACCATACCCCATTATATCTCTGATAAAGATCTGATTCTGGAAAATGCCAGAGAATTACTCTTGCAGGAATCGCTGGAAGATTCTGTCCGCCTGCTCGGCATTACACTTTCCAATCTGAATACCGACAAAGTTCAAAAGGAAGAACAACAGGAGGTCACCATCCAGTTAAAATTCGATTTTTGAATTGTCCGGGCAGGAGCGTTCTGGCACTCTGTTCTAAACTTACTTAAGGTTTACCAGCCAGGCTCCGTCTTTCATCCATTTATCATCAAGAGCTTTTAGAAGTCCGGAGAGTTCGAGTGCCTTGATATAGTTTTCTACCAGATTATGGAAGTGAAAGTCGTCAGCAGGCAGGGCCATCCCTATAGGTTCAATATTCAATGGTCCATCGAGGGTCACAAGGTCTTTCCCTTCATTTCGCATTACCGTGATTACACAAATTGGATAGTCAGCAACCATGGCATCTGCCTCGTCATTGACCACCATAGCGATAGCCTCATCGTAATTGCTTACCCCTTTTATTTGTGCTTTTGGCATATTGGTTTTAACAAATGCTTCACTGGTAGAACCCTTCAGACAGCTGATACGATACTCCGAACTATTGGCCGCTTCGCTACCTTTAAGCTTTTCGATCATGGAAGATTTAGCGAGAATCGACTTACCAGATACCGTATAAGGACCGGCAAACAGGAATTCGGTACTTCGGGTAGCGGTAACCGCCATACCCGACATTACAGCATCGATCTTCCCGGCCTTTAATGCTGGAAGCAAATCAGAAAAAGGCATTTCCTGTACGCTCAGTTTTACGCCCATGCCGTTCGCTATTGAACTGGCTATATCGATCTCGTAACCCATAAGTTCACCTGCACGATTTTTCATATGATAAGGTGGCTGATTACCCGTTAGTCCTACGCGAAATTCGCCATTCTTGATAATTGACTTAATGGTTTCCTGTGCATTTGTTGGCAATACGAACAGCAGGCCGCAAATTGCCACAATCAGAGTATGTTTCAGTTTCATTTTTGTTTTAATTGAATTGATTTTTCTAAGATGATTGAACAAGATACCACAATTCTTTAATCTGATAACTCCTCGGTTCAAAACTATAAACACAAAACCCTCTGGCAGGTTAAACTGCCAGAGGGTTTCAATTTCAATAAATGGAAATTCTAAACCTCCACTTGTTCCAGTGGTTCCGCTACAGGAAAATCAATAGGTACCTGAGTGGTTTTATGCAAGTAGTTCGATATAGTTTTATCCCCTACCACCACGATAACATCGATAAGGTTTTCCTTGGTCCAACCATTTTTAAAGAAGTTGTCCAATACCGCCTGCTCTGCACTACCTCTGTTTTCAGTCAGGTTTCTGGCGAGCTTAGCCAATGCGTCTAATCGCATATCGAAAGAAGCATATCCTGCTCTGAGTTCCAATATTTGTTCGTCTGTGAAACCGTTCATCTTGCCAATGGCCGTATGGGCAGACAAACAATAAACGCAACTGTTCACTTCGCTTACCGCCAGATTAATCACTTCTTTTTCTTTTGCTCTTAAAGATGATTTTGCGTTTTGAAGTGTGAGGTAATTGCTCAAGGCATTTTCAGAATAGGCATAGGTGGCAAATAGGTTAGGAACAAAACCGACAGCCTTTTCCAACTGGTCGAAAATCGCCTGGTTATTACTGCTTACTTCTTCTCTTACAGGTACTTTGAAAATATTCATACTGTTTTTGTTTTATGAACCGGGCAAACAGCCGATCCTTGTTATTAATTATTTGAATTACTTATTTGTGGTCGTTCGGCATCGCAATAGAAATCGTGGTGATGATTTTCCTCACAATGCTGTGCCGGATCCACCTTTTTGAGACTTAAAGGCTGTCTGTGAGTAAAAATTCTAATGAGGTTGAAAAGAGATTTAGTCTTCATGCCGTTGTTTTTTAAATTCAAGGCAAAGATGCAATCCCCAAAGAAGCATGTGTTAGGAAGAATTTCCCGAGTGCTTGTACAATTTTCCCTTTAAGTATGAATATTGACGGATTGACGGAAACCCGAGGGAGTAAGTTCGGTCATTTTCCTAAAAAAGCGACTGAAATAAGCTGCGTCGTTAAATCCCAGTTCAAAGGCGATTTCCTGGTTCTGTTTGTCGGAGTATTGAAGTAGTCTTTTCGCTTCCAGAGCAAGGCGTTCGTGAATTACCTGTTGTGGTGTCTTTTGATTATAGATCGCAAAGAGATTTGAAAGTGTTTTAGGACTCTTAAAAAGCATTTTAGCATAATCACTAACCTTGTGTTTATCCTTAAAATTCAAATCAACAAGGAAATTAAATTTTCGGATGATTTCGATCTGATCATTATCGAGCTCATTGACTATCAGCTGTTCTTTTGCCAGCCGGGTGGTAAGAATAATAAGTCTTTTAAGCAGCATTTGGAGCATTTCGCCCTGGATATGATCAGGATTCCGGAATTCCTCTTCAAAAACCTGATATAGCAATTCAAATTTATTTTCAGACTTTGTGGGAATTCTTATCAAGGGAAGGTCCTGGGCACCAAAAAACAGGATACCATTGCATGAAACTTCACTATCGTGATCCGAAATACAGTAAAACTCCCTGTTAAATGTAAAGGCAGTGATTGGTAGTTGATCTTCAAGGAAAACTACCCTGTATAAATAGGTAGTGGTGATCAAATGATTGGGCGGCAACACTATCTGTTGATCATCTATTTGGATCTGAACAGGCTTATCATTTCTATTCCACAGAAACATAATGGTCCATTCTGCGATAGAGAAACGCTTTTCATCGTCATGGATATTATCGGTCATCCCAAATAACGCTCCTTGTTTCCGGTCGAAATACTCGTATCTCATCAGATCCTTGGGTCTTCTTTCTTAATTGGTACGAAAAAGGGAGTCGTTCTTACAACTAAAGCTCTGGCTGGCCTAAAGTGACTAAGATATTAAGTTATAAAGGATATCAGACGCTTAGAAACTACATGTCTCTATTTCTGTAACCCTCAGTGTATTTACCATCCCTTTAGATTTGATGGGCATAGCGGCAAGGCTTATCAGCATATCGCCTACATCGAGAAAACCTTTTTTACAAGCGATGGCATTTACATCTTCAATGGTCTCATCGGTGGAGACAAACTTATCGTAATAGAAGGCCTTCACCCCCCATAGTAAATTCAATTGGGTTAAAATTCTTTTATTCGAAGTAAAGACCAGGATATGGGCCCTTGGTCTCCAGGCAGAAATCTGAAAGGCTGTATATCCACTATTGGTAAGGGTGGAAATGGCCTTTGCTTTAATTTCATTGGCCATAATCGCTGCGTGGTAACAAACCGATTTTGTGATGTATCTTTTAGTACGTATATGTGGTGGTTCCTGGGGTACGGTGATCAATTCGGAGCTTTCAACACTATGAAGAATACTCGCCATTTTTTCTATTACTTCTACCGGATAGTTCCCTACAGAAGTTTCGCCCGAGAGCATTACCGCATCGGCGCCATCCATTACAGAATTTGCCACATCATTTACCTCGGCACGTGTAGGTGTGAGACTTGTGATCATCGTTTCCATCATCTGAGTAGCGATGATGACCGGAACCCGCGCTCTTTTTGCCCTAAGTACCAGCCTTTTCTGTATTAAGGGCACTTCCTGTGCCGGCACCTCTACACCAAGGTCGCCTCTGGCCACCATTATTCCGTCGCAATATGAAACAATTTTATCGATATTCTTAACCGCTTCGGGTTTCTCTATTTTAGCTATGATTGGAATTTTGTGTTCCGAATGCTCCCGGATAATATTCTGTAGATCAATCAAGTCCTGGCTGTAGCGGACAAAGGAAAGTGCGATCCAGTCAACATCCTGTGAAATAGCAAACTTCGCGTCATCAATGTCCTTTTCCGTAAGTGCGGGCAGGGATATATTAGTATTGGGTAAATTGACGCCTTTTTTGGATTTAAGAGGGCCTCCCTGCAGTACTTTTGCTTTTACTTCGTTCTCATTATTTGAAGATATTACCTCAAAAATAAGTTTCCCGTCGTCGAGCAATATTTTTTCACCCGGATTCACATCTTTTGGAAACTCGCTGTAATTCATATACACCCGTTGCGAATTCCCTTCAAAGGGTTCTCCTGTTTCAAAAGTGATCTCATCTCCAGGGGCAACAATTACTTCTCCCGACATGACGCCTACGCGAAGCTTGGGGCCTTGAAGGTCGGCCAGGATCGCGGTGAAGGTCCCTAGTTCCTTATCGATCTGCCGGATCATGGCCACACGCTCGCTAACATCCTGGTAGTCGGCATGTGAAAAGTTGATGCGAAACACATCGACCCCTGCATTGATCATCTCCTCGATGACTTTTTTCTTACTGGTTGCCGGTCCCAGTGTTGCAACAATCTTCGTCTTTTTAATCCCCTGCATTCACTTAATAAATTAAGTTGTGTTTAGATTTTAGTCGTTCTGCATCGACCATATAGGCCGTAATGATATTCGGTACCGAGAGAATCGCACGGATCACCTCATCTTCCAGAGATTCATCACCCTGCTCAATTTTCAGGAAATAGTCCACTTCCCTGTACTCGGGCACCAAATGGTGTACTGTTTGAGAAAGTTCGTTCTGAAATAGGTCCACACGATTGAGTTCCTCAACTTTAATACTGTTATTGGTGAACAATGTCCAGAAGCGATCATTGATCTTATCCTTCCACTCGAAGACTGGAAAACATCCCTGCCCTTCTATTTCAAGGTCTTCTCCAGACCTTCTCAACAATAAATTCAATCGTTGATTTAGTGAATAAACCATAGCATGATCTTCCAAGCTCGAATGTAGTGCAATCAACACATATTCTTCTACACAAAGATCTTCGCTGATTCTGTATGTATTCGCCGAACTCATTGTTCGCGCGTAAAGATATGACTAAATAGGAAATAAGCCTATAATTGCGTCAGGTGTTGCAATGGGATCAGTAACGAAATCGTTAGAGTTGGGGTGAAGGATTCTCCATTTTGCTCTGCAGGGCAAAAAACGCTCTTTTGGAAGCTTTTTCCTCGGCCTTTTTCTTAGAAGTGGCCCTGGCCTTGGCCATCACCCTGTCTCCGATCGAGAGTTTTACCGCAAAATGTTTCAGGGGGTCATTTCCGGTATCTTCATAGACCTTATAATTAAATTCTTTCTTTTGTTTCTGGCACCATTCGATCACCAGACTTTTATAACTGATTACTTTTCCTTCCAGCTGTTCGATATCAACGTATGGTTCGATCACTCTTTCATTGATGAATTTTTCGCAGTATTTGTATCCCCGATCCAGATAGATAGCCCCAACAAGGGCTTCAAATACATTCCCGTGTATATTATCACCAAAATGGGTCTTGGGAATACGGCTTTCCACATAGCTGATAAGATCCAGGTCTTTGCCAAGTTCATTAAGATGCTTCCGGCTTACAATCTTTGAACGCATCTTTGTGAGATATCCTTCGTCTCCTGCCGGCACCTCATTATATAGGTGTTTGGAAATAATAGTACCCAGCATGGCATCGCCTAAAAATTCGAGCCTTTCATAATTCAAGGGATTACCATGCTTGTCCTTTTTATTGAGTGAGCGATGGAGAAAAGCTTTCTTATAAATGCTCAGCTTTCTTGGTTTAAATCCAAGAATTCTGGTGATTCCCAAAAAAAAATCCCCATCCTTTTTGGAATGGGAATTAAATATATTGTTGGGGAAATTCATCTCGGTGTCTAACTTATTTTCCTGAACAGGACACAGGCATTATGTCCTCCAAATCCAAAGGTATTACTCATAGCAACGTTAACCTCCCGTTCCTGGGCCTTATTTAAGGTAAGGTTCAGCCTGGGGTCGATATTCTCATCTACCGTAGAGTGATTAATAGTGGGTGGCACCAAACTGTGCTCCATTGCGAGAATTGAAGCAATGGCTTCAATTGCACCTGCCGCACCTAATAAATGCCCCGTCATGGATTTGGTAGAATTGATATTAATCTTGTGTGCATGCTCACCAAAAACTTCTCGTATAGCTTTTAATTCAGCTACATCTCCAAGTGGTGTTGAAGTGCCATGGGTATTAATCGCATCTACATCTTCGGGTCCCAGACCGGCATCTCGCAGGCAATTTTTCATAACCTGGACGACACCTATTCCATCGGGGTGGGGTGCTGTCATGTGGTAGGCATCACTTGAAAGTCCGCCCCCTAACACCTCAGCATAGATTTTAGCACCACGCGCCTTGGCATGCTCATATTCTTCTAGAATCAAGGATCCAGCGCCTTCACCGAGAACAAATCCGTCTCTGGTAGCATCGAATGGCCTTGAGGCGGTTTTTGGACTGTCGTTCCTGGTCGAGAGCGCGTGCATGGCGTTAAATCCACCCATTCCCGCTATGGTAACCGCCGCTTCACTACCTCCGGAGACGATCACATCGCAATATCCTAAACGGATATAATTCAACGCATCGATCATAGAATTAGCCGAAGAAGCACAAGCACTCACCGTAGTATAGTTGGGTCCCATAAATCCATATTTGATGGATATATTTCCCGGTGCGATATCCGCGATCATTTTCGGTATAAAAAATGGATTAAATCTAGGGGTCCCATCTCCCGCAGCAAAGTTCATCACCTCATTCTGAAAAGTCTCGAGGCCGCCGATACCAGCTCCCCAGATGACACCAACCCGGAACTTATCGATCTTATCGAGATCAAGACCCGAATTTTTAATGGCCTCATCGGAAGATACCATGGCATACTGAGAAAACTTATCGAGTTTCCGTGCCTCCTTCCTGTCGAAAAAGTTTTGTGGGTCGTAACCCTTTAATTCGCAGGCAAATTTTGTCTTAAATTTTTCGGTGTCATAGTAGGTAATAGGTGCAGAGCCACTCACCCCCTTCTTTAGACCTTCCCAGTATTCTTCAACAGTATTTCCTATAGGTGTTAGGGCTCCCAGGCCCGTTACCACTACTCGCTTTAATTGCATGGAATCACTTTTTTGATTACTGTCTTACCCAAAAGTAAAATAAAAAAAATTATCCATGTGCCGTGATCGCCACATGGATAATTATCAATTCTTTATCAAGAAGCATAAAATTACTTGGCCTCTTCTATATAACTTATAGCCTGGCCTACTGTTGCAATATTTTCTGCCTGATCGTCAGGGATTTGAATATCAAATTCCTTCTCAAATTCCATGATTAGTTCAACAGTATCCAAAGAATCTGCGCCGAGGTCGTTGGTAAAACTGGCATCTGCAACAACTTCATTCTCGTCTACACCTAATTTATCAACGATGATGGCCTTAACTCTTGATGCAATGTCTGACATAATTATTTTGGTTTTAATTTTTAAATCGATGGCAAAAATATAAAACTATTGGTTTCCCAACAGCTTTTGGGTTTAAAATGTGGCTTAATTTAAGAATTTTAGGGTCAAGTATGCTACATTAGCCCCATATTTTTTAGTAAGGGTACATTATAATGCATATCAGGCAATCAATTATCTCATTTTCTGACATATACATAATAGACTTCGTAACATATGTTTTGCGGAGCCTTAAGATTCATATCATCTTTTAAATTTATGAAACGGATCGTATTATTGGCATCGGGTTCGGGGAGTAATGTGGAGAACATCGTCAGGTATTTTCAGCAACACAAGACCATTTCTATAGTTGCAGTGCTTACCAACAAGCGGAATGCACCCGTGATCGATCGATGTAACAAATTAAATATCAGCGCCTTATTTTTTAATCGAAATGCATACAGTCGTTCAGATGTCGTTTTAAACCTGCTTAAGGGTATCGATCCTCATCTGATTGTTCTGGCCGGATTTCTTTGGAAGGTCCCCGAAAATATTGTGAAGGAATTCGAAGGGAAAATTATTAATATTCACCCGGCTCTACTTCCAAAATATGGAGGTAAAGGGATGTATGGAAGGCGAGTGCACGAAAAAGTTAAAGAAAATAACGATTCAGAATCGGGCATCACCATTCATTATGTCAATGAGAACTACGATGAAGGAAATATTATTTTCCAGGCGAGGGTGGCACTTGAAGAATCGGACACCGTGGATGCTATAGCGCAAAAAGTGCATCAGCTCGAATATGAACACTATCCAAAGGTCATAGCACAACTGCTCAAAGATTCAAATGGCTAAGAAAAAAAAATATTACGTTGTCTGGAAAGGCAAGCGTCCTGGTATTTACGAGAGTTGGGAAGCTTGTAAGGAACAAATTACAGGCTATAAACAAGCGCAGTACAAATCCTTCGAATCACGCGAAGATGCTATGACCGCTTTTAACTCTAATTATGCCGAATACAAAGGCAAGAAGAAAGGACAAAATGAACTCTCCGCAGCTGATTTGATCCGGATTGGTGAGCCGAATTATCATTCCATTGCAGTAGATGCCGCGTCTAGTGGGAATCCGGGTATTATGGAATATCGTGGTGTGGATACCAAAACGGCCAAACCCCTTTTTAAGCAAGGCCCTTTTAAAGAAGGGACCAACAACATAGGAGAATTCCTTGCTATCGTGCATGCCCTGGCCTACTTAAAAAAACGTGGCAGCGACCGGATCATTTACACCGATTCCAGGACTGCAATGAGTTGGGTGCGTAAAAAATCATGTAACACTAAGCTTCAGAAGAACGAAAAAAACGCCGTGCTATTTACACTGATTGAGAGAGCCCTTGATTGGTTGAAAAAAAATTCTTACAGCACACCTATCGTAAAATGGGAGACAAAGGCCTGGGGTGAAATCCCTGCAGATTTTGGCCGGAAATAGGAATTGGAAATTATCTCCCAATTAGATTTTTGGCTGGTTCAAAAACGTATATTTGCATCAAACTAAAAACTAGATGGGTAAACTTCTTATCGTTGGCACAGTTGCCTTCGACGCTATTGAAACCCCTTTTGGCAAAACGGACAAGATTTTAGGTGGCGCTGCAACCTTTATCGCACTTGCTGCATCCCAGTTTAAAGCCAAATCTGCAGTGGTGTCTGTAGTAGGAGATGATTTCCCTCAGGAATATATTGATCTTTTAACGGCCAAGAATATCGACGTTTCCGGAATTGAAGTGGTTAAGGGCGGAAAAACATTTTTCTGGAGCGGGAAATATCATAACGACCTTAACAGCAGGGATACCCTTAGTACAGAGCTCAATGTACTGGCCGATTTTAAGCCGGTGGTTCCAGCGCAATTCAAGGATGCCGATGTGGTTATGCTTGGAAACCTTCATCCGAATATTCAGAAATCTGTAATTGACCAAATGACAGAACGCCCGAAGCTGATCGTTATGGATACGATGAACTATTGGATGAATAATAGTTGGGATGAGCTTATAGAAGTAATAGCAAGAATTGATGTATTGACCATTAATGATGAAGAAGCACGACAACTTACCAAAGAATATTCTTTGGTTAGGGCAGCATCCGAAATACTCAGGATGGGCCCCAAATATGTAGTGATAAAAAAGGGGGAACACGGTGCCCTACTATTTCATGATGATCATATATTCTTTGCACCGGCCTTGCCCCTCGAGGAGGTTTTTGACCCCACGGGTGCAGGAGATACTTTTGCAGGAGGATTTGTAGGCTATCTTGCTGAATCTAAAAATGTTTCTTTTAATAATCTTCGCAATGCTGTAATCCACGGCTCTAATTTAGCCTCTTTTTGTGTAGAGGAGTTCGGAACCCGCAGGATTGAAAGCCTTAAAAAAAGTGAAGTAGATAAAAGACTTGGTCAATTCAGGGAATTGACACAATTTGATATTGAATTACAATGATGCCCTGGTTTTGCGGGGCTTTTTTAATTAAGTGAGGCATGAGCGATAGCATCAAACACGAATGTGGAATCTCTCTGATCAGGTTACTGAAACCCCTGGAGTATTATGTTGAAAAGTACGGCACGGCATTCTACGGGGTAAATAAGATGTATCTGATGATGGAAAAGCAGCATAACAGAGGACAAGACGGTGCTGGCTTTGCCAGTATAAAATTAGATATGCAGCCCGGTGAGCGTTATATGAGTCGTGTTCGATCTGTAGAGCCTCAACCCATCCAGGATATATTTGACAAGATCAATGCCAGGATCAATACAGAATTCGACAACCATCCGGAGATTAAAGATAATCTTGAGCAACAAAAAAAACGAATTCCCTATGTAGCAGAAGTCTTGCTGGGACATGTTCGCTACGGTACCTTCGGGAAGAACAGCATTGAAAACGTACACCCTTTTCTACGGCAAAACAATTGGATGCATCGGAATCTGATCGTAGCCGGTAATTTTAATATGACCAATACCGGAGAGCTTTTCGACAATCTGGTTCAACTGGGACAACATCCTAAGGAAATGGCCGATACAATTACGGTAATGGAAAAAATCGGTCACTTTCTTGACGACGCAGTCGCAAAGTTGTACAAGCAGATCAAAAAAGAAGGATATTCGAAAATGGATGCCTCCCCCCTGATTGCCGACCGTCTTAAAGTAAGTAGAATACTTAGAAAAGCAGCAAAAAATTGGGATGGTGGCTATGCCATGGCCGGCCTTTTAGGTCATGGAGATGCTTTTGTCTTAAGAGACCCGGCGGGCATCAGACCTACATACTTCTATCAGGACGAAGAAGTGGTGGTAGTAGCCTCGGAACGCCCAGCTATTCAGACCGTCTTCAATGTCGAATATGAGGATGTCTCTGAATTAGATCCGGGACATGCCATTATAGTCAAGAAAAATGGTCAGGTCGATATATCTGAAATTCTAAAACCGACCGAGCGGAAAGCTTGTTCATTTGAACGGATCTATTTTTCCAGGGGAAGCGATAAAGAAATCTATCGGGAACGGAAAGAACTTGGGCGACTCCTGTTCCCCCAGATCCTGGAGGCGATTAAAAATGATATAAAAAATTCCGTTTTCTCATATATCCCTAATACTGCGGAAATTTCATTTCTGGGCATGGTACGGGAAGCTCAAAACTTCCTGAATAAACTAAAAGCAGAGCAAATCCTGGCGCTTGGAACGGACCTCAATAAAGATCGGGTCCATGATATTCTAGGGGTCAGACCACGGATCGAAAAGGTGGCTATAAAAGACGCAAAACTGAGGACATTTATCACTCAGGATAGCAGCCGTGACGATCTGGTAGCCCACGTTTATGATATTTCATATGGCTCGGTGAATCCGGAGGATAACCTGGTTATTATAGACGACAGCATCGTAAGAGGAACCACGCTTCGTAAAAGTATTCTGAGGATTCTGGATCGGTTATCACCGAAGAAGATCATAGTGGTTTCTTCGGCTCCTCAAATCAGATACCCCGATTGCTATGGTATAGATATGGCTAAGTTAGAAGATTTTGTTGCTTTCAAAGCCGCCCTTGAATTACACCGTGAAAGAAACAGCCTGGATCTGGTAGAAAAAATATATAATAAGTGTGTCTCTGAACTAGAATCTGAGAATAAGAAGGTAAAAAATCATGTCAAGGAATTTTATGCTCCTTTTAGCCCCCAGGAAATATCGGATAAAATTTCAGAATTATTGAGCCCAACGAACATCCGGGCAGAGGTTAAGATCATATATCAAACCATCGAAAATCTTCATAAGGCTTGTCCTGGTAACCTGGGTGATTGGTACTTTACTGGCGACTACCCGACCAATGGTGGGAATAAGGTTGTAAACCGAGCATTTATCAACTTTTTCGAAGGAAAAAACGAAAGGGCTTATTAATCAAAAAATCGATGAAATACACTATTTTATGTATTTCATCGATAATATGTGCATTTTACCGGGTTTATGGTATGGTCCCTCCAAACCCATTTACTTTAGACTTGCCATAGCATAAGTAGGTTAAGTTCATGGTAAGATTTGGGGCAAAAAAGGTGGAGGCTACTCCACCTTTTTTATTTTCTGTCCTCCAATATTTCCTCTTCGTAAAGTACACTACAGAAGTAAATTCTCAGCCCTCCGGAGAATTGTTTTTTTTTTATACAATTTTGAAGTACACAGCTTAATTAGATGTGTTTTATCTGTTGTCTTAAGAGCGAATTCGTTCTCGGATTACAGTATTTTCCTTCGAACATAGCATTTCATCCGAATAAAAGGACTTTTATCCAAAACCTTTTAGTTACCGGAAGCATTCACATATTTTTGGAAGACCATAGCATAAGTAGGTTAAGTTCATGGTAAGATTTGGGGAAAAAAGGCAGAGATCTCTCTGCCTTTTTTATTACTGACTATCAATTGATTATGTCTCGCTTCCTGGAAAATCTCCTCAATCCCTACAATCTGAGGGGTTCACAAAGCCTAAAATTTCTTAAAAATTCTTTGTTATTTCTCACAATACCAGTAATTTAGTATTGCCATAGCATAAGTAGGTTAAGTTTATGGTAAGATTTGGGACGAAAAGGGTGGGGGCTTCTCCACCCTTTTCTATATATAAAAAAAACCGCATTAAATAATGCGGTTTCATAGTATTATGATTGATAATGTCTTACAAGCCCTACTTGTTTGCCAGGTATAATTCTCCTACTTTTTGCCAATTGATGATTTTGAAAAACGAACCGATGTAATCAGGGCGTCTGTTTTGATAATTCAAGTAGTAAGCATGTTCCCAAACATCTAATCCCAGGATGGGAAAGCCACCACAACCTGTATTCGGCATAATTGGATTGTCTTGATTAGCAGTTGAGCAAATTTCCAGTTTACCCCCTGGATGAACACATAGCCAGGCCCACCCAGAACCAAATCTGGTAGCTGCAGCCTTGCTGAACTCCTCCCGGAAAGCGTCGAATGAACCAAATGATTCTGATATTGCGGCTCCTATTTCCCCTCCGGGTTCTCCTCCTCCTCCAGCAGACATGACTTCCCAGAATAAGCAATGATTATAAAAACCACCACCGTTATTTCGGACAGCGGTATTGCTCATGTCGAGATTCTTTAGAATGTCTTCTATGGATGTGTTTGCAAGTGAAGTGCCTTCAATCGCTCCATTGAGTTTTGTAGTATAGCCATTATGATGCTTCGTATGGTGGATCTCCATAGTTCTGGCATCGATATGCGGTTCCAATGCGTCATATGCATATGGAAGATCAGGTAATTCAAAAGCCATTATTTAGTGGTTTTAGTTATTGATTCTATGAATCTCAAAAGTAGCGCTTTTAACACAAATATTGTCCATATAAATTGTTAAGAACCATCAAGGAATCCGTATTTTGCTAAAAAAATATCTGTGGCGGGAAGCCGTTTTAAAATATACAATGCTTCGGCCGGTTCTGGCAAAACATTCACCCTCGTAAAAGAGTATTTAAAAATTGTTCTCGCGTCGGAACAATCCCCGGGATTCGGTCAGGTACTGGCGGTAACTTTTACCAATAAGGCCGTCAACGAAATGAAGGAGAGGATATTGAGCAACCTCTTTGAGATGAGCAATATCAAGGACGGCGCCATTCCCGGAGACATGGCACAGACCCTCCAAAAAGAACTCGGCATGGACTGGTCTGCACTGCAAAGGAGATCTGATCAGGTGCTGAAGAGGATCCTGCATAATTATGCCTATTTTGATGTTTCCACGATCGACAAATTTACGCATAGGGTAATACGTAGTTTTGCAAAAGATCTTAAACTTTCTCAGTCTTTTGAGGTAGTCCTTGATACGGACATTCTTTTGGAGGAAGCGATAGACAACCTCCTTTCCAAATCGGGAGAGGACATCGAACTTACTTCCGTTCTCGTTGATTTTGCTCTCGATAAAACCGATGAGGACAAACACTGGAACATAGCAGGAGATCTCCAAAAAATAGGTAGGATGTTATTTAGTGAAAACGACCTCCCTCATCTGAAAAATATAGAAGACAAGCATATCCAGGATTTTACGGCCTTAAAACAAAGTATTATTAAAAAGGTCTCTTCCATAGAAACGAAGGCGATGGAAAAGTCGGGCAAAGCGTTGGGGCTGATCACCGATTCTGGAAAAAAGGAAGAGGATTTTCCCCGCAAAACCCTGCCTGTTCACTTTAAGAAAATAATGGAGGGGAACTTTGATGCCTCCAGCCTTTATGCAAACACCTTAGAAAAGCAATTAAGAGAAGGTAAAATCGTCAAACTAAATGTCTCGCCCATACCGGCCCAGACTGTAGAAGCCATTTTAAATCTTTATTTAGAGATCAGGCAGATGCTTTTTCATCGGGCATTTTTGATCAACATACTTCAAAACCTCGTCCCTTTGACGGTGTTGCAATCAATTCAATCAGAATTAAAGGCCATTGAAGGTCAGAAAGAGCTTCTTCCCATCAGCTCTTTCAATACACTGATATCGGATATTATTGCCGATCAACCTGCACCATTTATATATGAACGACTCGGTGAAAAGTACCGGCATTATTTTATAGACGAATTCCAGGACACTTCTGAGATGCAGTGGCGTAATTTAATACCGCTTGTCGGCAATGCATTGGAGAGTTTGGATACCAATGGTGAGCCGGGTTCATTACTTATAGTTGGCGATGCCAAACAAGCCATCTACCGATGGAGAGGAGGAAGGCCTGAACAATTTTTAAGTCTGATAGGTGGAATACAAAACCCATTTTCAATAAAACCATCGCTTCATACATTGACCAGGAATTTCAGGAGTGCTGAGCAAATTATTAATTTCAACAATGAATTTTTTAAGGTCACCAGCTCCCTGGTGCAAAGTTCTGCCTATCAACAACTTTTTTCAAAGGAAACACATCAGGAAATCAACGCTCGTACAGGCGGGTTGGTACAGATAGAATTCATCGATTGCGATAAAGAATCACGAGACCCGGCTTATCTGGAACGAATTCTTAAAGCTATACAGGCGGCCCTCGAAAAGGGTTATTTATACCAGGACATGTGTATTCTAATACGCAAAAAGAAACATGGGGTCCTTGTATCACAAGGATTGATAAACGCCGGTATTCCGATTGTTTCGTCAGAAACATTGCTTCTTAAAAGCAGTCCGGAAGTGATCTTTCTCATCGGGCTTTTACAATATATGGATCAGCCAGATGATCAGGAATCAAGGTATCTCATCGCCGACTATCTCATACCGAAAGACACCAATTACCATGGGAATATATCGAAGGCGCTGGCTAACCTGGACCAATGGCTTTTGGAAAACTGGGAATTCGATATTCAGCGATTGAATTATTTATCGATCTACGACGGGCTTGAAGAGGCGATAACCCAATTCGGACTGGTCGGACATTCAAATTCTTTTGTCACTTACCTGATGGATGAGGTATTGCTTGTAGAACAAATGCAGGTCCCGGGAATCAAAGCTTTTTTAGACCACTGGGAAAAGAAAAAGGAAAAATTGAGCATTACAGCGCCCGAAAATATCAATGCTATTAAGATCATGACGATCCATAAGTCTAAAGGACTAGAATTCCCAATCGTGATCTATCCCTATGCCAACTCTAATATTTATGAGGAACAGGACCCTAAGCTCTGGTTCGCTGTAGATTCTATGGACTATGGTGGTTTTAATGAAGTTTTGCTGAGCAAGAAGAAGCAGCTGCAACAATATGGAGCAGCGCCTGAAGAACTATATACAGAAGACCATCAGAAATTGGAATTCGACGCCTTTAACGTGCTCTATGTTGCCCTAACCCGCGCCATAGATGGTCTGTTTATTCTTTCGGAAAGGGATATCAATAGCAAGGGTGAGCACAAAAAAAATCTTTATTCAGCAGTATTCAGGTATTTCTTAATGGAGACCGGGCGTTGGGCAGATAATCAAATGTTGTATAGTTTCGGTAATCTTGGGCAGAGGCAAAAAGATCAGGACACACTTTTACAGGAGATAATTCCCTATATGAACTCGATTAAGGAAGCCATCGCACCAAAAATGGTAATCAAAAGCGCTCTTTGGGATGAGACGGACACCGATCCGCGAGAAAGAGGTACGCTGATCCATTATATTATGAGCCTAATAGAGTATGAGGAAGATATAGAGGCTTCCTTACTGGATCTTGAGAAGACTGGGACTATTAAGGCAGAAGAGATCGAAGAGTTTCGGGAACTGCTGTTCAGACTGGTACAACATCCTGAATTAAAACCTTTATTTCAGGAAGGAGTAATGGTAATGAACGAGCGGGAAATCATTACAGAAAATGGATTAATTTTGCGCCCAGACCGGCTTACTTTTCAGGATAGGCGGGTTACCATAGTAGATTATAAGACCGGTGCCAGGTCTGCAGAACACAGAGAGCAGTTGCTCTCGTACGGGAAAGCACTCAAAAAAATGGGCTATGAGCTCTCTCAGAGCATAATAGTATATATTAACGATACGATAAACATAGAATACATTCAATAATTATGTACGGTAAAATCAAGGAACATCTACAACAGGAACTAGGTGCCATCAAAGAAGCAGGGCTATTTAAGGAGGAAAGGATCATCACTTCACCTCAGGACGCCGTGATAAAAATTTCCACAGGAGAGGAAGTAATTAATTTCTGTGCCAATAATTATCTCGGCCTATCTTCACACCCGGAGGTGATCAAAGCAGCAAAATCTGCCATGGACCATAGGGGTTTTGGAATGTCTTCGGTCCGATTCATCTGTGGCACACAGGACATTCATAAGGAACTCGAACAAAAAATTGCCAATTTCTACGGAACAGAAGACACCATATTATATGCCGCGGCATTCGACGCCAACGGAGGCGTATTCGAACCCTTACTCACGGCCGAGGATGCTATTATTTCGGATGCATTGAACCATGCTTCGATCATCGACGGTGTAAGACTTTGTAAGGCTAAGCGGTACCGCTATGCCAATGCCGATATGGAAGACCTGGAACAACAGCTGCAGCAGGCAAATAAGGATGGTGCTCGATTTAAGATCATAGTGACCGATGGGGTGTTTTCAATGGACGGGCTAATGGCGCCACTCGACAAGATATGCGATCTGGCAGATCGTTACGATGCAATGGTGATGGTCGATGAATGCCATGCCACAGGATTTATCGGAAATAGTGGAATCGGTACGCCGGAAGAAAAAGGCGTCCTGGGCCGAATCGATATAATTACCGGCACATTAGGCAAGGCAATGGGTGGTGCTATGGGAGGTTATACCACGGGGAAAAAGGAAATCATCGAAATGCTCAGGCAACGATCAAGACCTTATCTATTTTCCAACTCTCTCGCTCCGGCTATAGTAGGGGCCTCCATCAAGGTTTTCGATCTTCTTGCCAACGACAATAGCCTAAGGGATAAATTAATGGAGAACACGAGGTACTTTAAAAAAGGTATGAAAGAAGCCGGATTCGATATAATAGAGGGAGAATCGGCAATTGTCCCGGTAATGCTTTACGATGCCAAACTATCTCAAAAAATGGCAGATGCACTGCTCAAAAAAGGCATTTATGTGATTGGTTTCTTTTATCCTGTGGTACCCAAAAGTAAAGCGAGGATAAGAGTTCAATTATCCGCAGCGCACAGAAAAGAACATCTGAATCGCGCCATCGAAGCATTTATTGAGGTCGGCAAGGACTTAAATATTATTTAAGGGCCTTTTTTAAAGTCTTAAAATGCGTTAAAAAAATAGGAATTTGATTTTGTTAATAATATTTAACAACTTACATTTGCGACTGATAAACACTTAAACTTAAAATTTTGAACATGAAACAGCTTAGTAGATTAATAGTTGTTGGCCTACTTGTTTTAGGGTTTAACAACGTACAAGCGCAGAACGAAGACAATCCTTGGATGATTGGTTTCGGTATTAACGCGATTGACGTATATCCTACCAATGACAACAGCGCTAATTATCCAACCGGATCATTCGGTTCTGAGTTCTTTAATGTAAATGATCACTGGAATGTTGTTCCTTCCATATCATACGTTAGCGTATCACGATACATTGGAGATAACTTCACATTTGGTGCTAGAGGATCTTTAAACAGGATAACAAAATTAGGAGATCTTAGCGTTGACAATCTATCTTACTATGCTATTGATGGTTCTGTTAAGTACAACATCCTAAAAAACACCAAAATTGAGCCTTATTTAGAAGTGGGCGGTGGTTATACCTGGGTAGACGAAATTGGTGCCGGTACGCTCAATGGAGCTCTTGGTGCCACCTGGTGGTTCTCCGAAAATGTTGGTTTTAACGCCCAGTTTGGATATAAGCACGCATTTGAAGATTATGGTGTAAAACATTTCCAACACCTTTTTGGTCTTAATATCCGCTTTGGTGGTACAGATACAGACGGTGATGGCATCTACGACAAAGATGATGCTTGTCCTGAAGTTCCAGGTCTTGAAGTATTCAACGGATGTCCTGATTCTGACGGTGACGGCATAGAAGACAGAGAAGACAGATGTCCTAATGAAGCTGGTCCAAAAGAATTCAACGGATGTCCAGACTCTGATGGTGATGGTATCCCAGATATCGATGATAAGTGTGCAGATGTACCTGGCTTAGCTGAATTCAACGGATGTCCTGATACTGATGGTGACGGTGTAGCCGATCCTGATGATGAATGTCCAGATGTTGCAGGTCCTGCTGAGAATAACGGATGCCCATGGCCAGATAAAGACGGTGATGGTGTACCAGACAAAGATGATCTTTGTCCAGATGTACCAGGAACAGTAGCGGCACCAAGGTTGTCCTGAAGATTACCGAAGGTCAGTTAGAAAGTCCCTGAACGAATACGCCAAGACAATCTTGTTCGACACAGGTAAATCTACCATCAAGGAATCATCATCTGCAGGTGCTACTGAATAACATTGCATTGCAGATTCTTAATGAGTATGCGTATGCAAGATTCAACATCGAAGGTCATACCGATAGCGTAGGTAGCGCCAAGTTGAACCAGTCACTCTATCTGAGGAAAGAGCAGGAGCTCAGTAAGAAACTACCTGATCGAGAACGGAATTGCTTCCGACAGATTGGTATCTGCAGGTTACGGTGAAGACAGGCCGATTGCCTCTAACAATACCAGAGAAGGAAGAAGAACTAACAGAAGGGTGGAGATCAACTTGATTCAAGGAATAGATTCCATATCTTTCAGATAACTAATTAAGAAAGCTCCGCAAATGCGGAGCTTTTTTTATTTTTAGAAATGCATCAGTCGTTTATAGACCAGGTTTTGTCCGACGTTTGGGACGGAGTACAGGATCTCGAGAACACTATATTTGTGCTCCCCAGCAGACGTGCGGGTACTTATCTTAGAAACAGTATATCGCACCGGGCCAAAGTCAATATTTTTGCGCCTAAAATTTATAGCATTGAACAGTTTATAGAAGAGATGTCTGGCCTGACTTATGCCACGCTTCCCGAGCAGCTTTTCAGTTTGTACAAGGCACATTTGAATATCGCCGGAGCAGATAAAGAATCGTTTTACGAATTCAACAAATGGGCAAGGGTCCTGTTAGCAGACTTTGATGAAATCGATAGATACCTTGTTCCCCATACCAAGATCTTCTCCTACCTCGCCGATATTACAGAGGTAAATCATTGGTATGTTAAAAAAGAAAAGACCCCTTTAATTGAAGACTATATCAAATTTTGGGTACAACTAGAACCCCTATATCAGCAATATACAGGGTTTTTACTAGAAAAAAATATGGGTCATCAGGGCCTTGTGTACCGTAAAGCATATGAGCAACTCGATGAATATCTGGAGTCTTCAGGCCATTTAAATCATGTATTTCTTGGCTTTAATGCACTCAATGAAGCAGAATCAAGAATAATTCACGCTATCCTGCAGAAAACTACCTCGGATATTTACTGGGATCTCGATCGCTACTTTCTAAACGAGCCATATCACGACGCCGGTTTTTTTATCCGTAATCACCAAAAGAACTGGAATTATTTTCAAAACAAAGATTTAAAAGGTCTAAGTGAAAACTTTCTTGCCTCAAAAACTATCGAGATTATCGGAGTACCAAAAAATGTATCCCAGGTGAAGTACATTGGCCAGATCCTGGAAAACACCATAGAACAAGACTCCCGGGCGCTCAACAAGACCGCATTGGTGCTCTCCGATGAGTCTTTATTAAATCCTCTATTAAACTCCCTCCCTTCTCAACTCGAAAGTGCCAATATAACCATGGGGTATCCCTTAAAAAATTCGGCGCTGACCGGCATATTTGATCAGTTTTTTGATTTGTTCCTTCAGCCCTATCAAGGTAAATGGCACTATAAAAAGATCATTGGTTTCCTTTCTCTTCCCTATGTGCAAATGTTACTACCCCAATCTGATAAAGAAGAGTTTTCGAAGATGCGTTCTGAGGTGAGAAAAATGAATATGATCTATATTACCGATCATTTTCTAAAGGGCTATTTGCCTGATACTTATCAGATTCTTTTCGATCCTTCAAACCTGCAGGTAGATAAGTTCTTAACCGCTTGTTTTTATATCGTTGGCCAATTGAAGAGAGCGCTCGAAAAGAACAATCACAGAGGGTTGGAGGTTGAGCAACTTTTCGGGTTTAATTCTGTTTTCAAACAATTGGAAGAGATGCATCAGGAGTTCCCCTATATCGATAATATTCATGCACTTCAAGGTCTATACTATGAATTGATGACTCAGCAGACAATCGATTTTGAAGGAGAACCACTCGAAGGGTTACAAATAATGGGGATGCTGGAAAGCCGGGTTCTCGATTTCCATACCGTTATTATCGGTTCTGTGAATGAAGGGATCCTGCCGGCCGGAAAACAAGGGAATTCCTTTATTCCCTATGATGTTAAAAGAGAATTAGGCCTCCCGACATATAAGGAAAAAGATGCTGTTTACACCTATCATTTTTATCGATTATTACAACGGGCAAAGAAAGTTTATGTTCTATATAATACAGAACCCGATGTGCTGCTCGGAGGGGAAAAAAGCCGACTTATCCATCAATTGATTACCGATAAGAATACCGCCCCTTTTGTAAAAGAAAGCTTAGCCACAATGGAACTCCCTACCCACCTGCCTAAGCCTAAAGAGATCTACAAAAGCCAAGAGACCTTAACCGCGATTCAGGAATTGGCCGGGCGTGGCTTCTCGCCTACCTCTTTGATCCAATATATAAGAGACCCTCTCGAATTCTATAAAAGGGCCCTGCTTGGGATAGAGGAACCGATTATTGTGGATGAAACTATTGCGCCCAATTCTTTTGGAACGATAATACACAACTCATTAGAAGCTCTCCTAAAACCCTTTGTAGGACAACCGCTCCTTCCAAAGACGCTACAATCTACAATACCGGAAATAAAAAGCGTGGTGCTTTCTTTTTTCACTGAGTTTTATGCCGAGTCGTCCATCCGCCATGGAAAGAATTTAATCGTTTTTCAAGTCTTGGTCCGGACCGTGGAGAATTTTATCAGGTACGAAATAGACGTTTGCAGCAGAAAAAACATCAAAATCCTTGAGTTGGAGAAGAAAATAAAACTACCTCTAAGTATCCCTGGTATTTCTTTTCCAGTTTTTCTGAAGGGTACCCTTGACCGGATCGATGAAGTAGATGGAAAATTGAGAATTGTCGACTACAAAACTGGCAGGGTTAATCAGGCCGATATGAGCCTTTCTACCTGGGAAGATCTATTGCACGATTCGCGCTATAGCAAAGTTTTCCAGGTGCTGTCTTATGCCTATATGTATACCCACTCAGAAAACAACTCCGTGCTCAATGCGGGAGTAATTTCTTTAAAGAATCTTAGTCAGGGATATCTTGATTTCGCTCTTCTGGAGAGAAAAGGCTCCCGAAAACGACATCCCGGAATCGACGATGATCGGCTTCAATCCTTTGAAAAAGAACTCTTTAGACTAGTAAAAGAAATCTGTGATCCTTCTAAACCTTTTATTGAAGAGGGAGAATAGGCTATTTGAGGTCGGGCCTGCTGGGCCGAACTTCTATTTTACTCGGTAAAGTTCGTGCTGGCATTTTTAATAGATCCAGCACCATTTGTCCGATATCTTCGGGCTGTATTTTCCAATTGTCTTTTTCAGAGGGGGTGTTTCGGTTAAAATACGTAGCGACCGAACCCGGCATAATGGTAGTAACCTTAATATCATATTTGCGCAAATCGAGCATAGCCGCTTGAGTGAATCCAACCAACCCGAACTTCGTTGCATTATAACCTGCTCCATTGGCAAAAAAATTAGTTCCGGCGAGGCTTGCAATGGAAATGAAGTAGCCTTTCGATTCCTTTAAAGTATCGACAGCTGCCTTTAAAGTATAGAAAACCCCATTAAGATTGGTATCGATCATCTGATCCCATTCCTCTAAAGACATCTCATCTACCGCCGCAAAATGTCCTACCCCTGCATTGGCGATAACCACATCGATCTGATTCCAGCTTTCCAGTATTTCCGCTATGGCTTGCTGCTCATCCTGAGGTTTGGTCACGTCGGAAACGATGGTAAGCAGGTCCTCGCCTCCTCCAAGTATTACTGAAGCTTCTCTCAAAGATTCCTCAGATCTGCCGCTGATTGCGACCCTCATTCCGGCATTTAGTAGTGCTTGTGCAATCCCCAGTCCGATTCCCTTCGACCCTCCAGTTATATAGACAACTTTGTTAGTAATATCAGTCATGTTATCTCCTTTTGCTTAAGATAAAAACTATTAGCACCTAATATAACCTTAAGTTAGAATATTTTAAATACTTGCAAAAAATTAAAAACCCTCCTTAGCCTCAATGGTTATCGGGGCTTCGGAGGGCGTAGGTGGAGAATACCGGAGTCGAACCGGTGACCTCTTGCATGCCATGCAAGCGCTCTAGCCAGCTGAGCTAATCCCCCATAATTGCAAGGACCGCAAAGAAAAAACTTTTTGGAATAGGAACAAAATCCCTGCTGAATTTTTTATACTTCCTCGCTTATTTTAGCACTGAGGATCAATACCGGCACCCTGGAAGAGAACTCCGATTTGAGAATGGTATTTTTCTCCCACAGAGATTTAAAAAAGCCTCTTTTCCTTCGGAAAACACAAAGCATATCTGGGTGATGAGATTGAAACTGCTCCAATACCCCAAGATAAGTTTTAGCGTGTTCGGTGGTGACCATTCCCGAACTCAGGGATTTAAGTTCAGGATTAATCTCGAGATCCTCTTGGGTATAACCAGGTGTTTTTACCAATAATAAATTAACACTGGCGGCAAATTTGTTTTGTATCGATTTTAACGGGTTGAGAATTTCTGCTTTATCCAGTTTGCCCGACCTGAATGCCGTTAGTATATTTTTAAAAGGAGCAAAGCGGGTTCCTCTGGGAACCACAAGAGTTGGTATCTCGGTTTGTTTAATAATCTTTCCCGTGGTGTGCCCTAGAAATAATTCTTGTTGGGCGTCGTTGCAGCGCGCGGCAATTATGATCAGATCTATTCCCAGCGCCTGGTTTATCTCCTTTAGTCCATCGACCAGTTCTCCTTTGTAAGTAGCTATATTGATTTTGACATCCTTCAATTCGACCTTATCGATAACTTCTTTAAGTCGTTCTTCGCTTATTTGCTGAACCTTGCTTGAAATATTTGAAAGATTTCCGGCACCAACTGTTGCGCTGAATACCTCCATTGCATAAACCTTAGCTGAAAATTCGGCGGCAAAATCAACGGCATACTGCAAAGTTTCATGTGAATTCGGAGAACTTCCTATCGGTACTAAAATGTTCTTCATAAGGTTTACTGATTAATTAGTCTAAATTTACAGATTAATTCGATGATTACACATGATCAGACGGGCAAAGATAGAGGAAATCCCTGAAATTTTGGAGCTCACCAATGCTTGTGCTCAACATATGATTGAAGCTGGAATCTTTCAATGGAATGAACATTACCCCTCTAAGCAGGCTTTTATAGAAGACATCTCAAGAAATGATTTATTTATATCTGAAGTTGAAGGAAGAATAATCGGCATCATCGCAATTACAACACGAATCGATAAGGAGTATTTTTCAGTTCAATGGCTGACCCAGACTGGCAATAATCTTTATATACACCGATTGGCGGTACATCCGGATTTTCAAGGACATGGTTATGCTCAAAAAATGATGGACTTCGCCGAAAATCGGGCAAGAGAAAAACAGTATTTGTCGATAAGACTCGACACTTTTGGTAAGAATTACCGCAACCAAAGATTTTATGAACACAGAGGTTATAAAAAGCTTGGAGATATTTACTTTCCCAAACAGAGTGATTATCCTTTCCATTGTTACGAGCTGATCCTTTAATACTCCATTTCTTTTGTGAAACCTGAGATAAATTTTAAAACAATTAATACGTTGGCAATACCGGCTACCATTGCCGGAATAGCAGAACCGATCTTGTCGATCACCGACACAGCAATTGTTGGAAATATACCTGTTGATGGATTGGAATCTCTGGCTGCAGTTGGTATTGTAGGCGCCTTTTTATCCATGCTTATTTGGATCCTGGGACAAACCCGAAGTGCAATCTCGACCATCATCTCCCAATATCTTGGAGCCGGACAATTAGAAGCGGTAAAAACTTTACCTGCTCAGGCAATCTTTTTCAATATACTCCTGAGTCTTGTTGTGCTGTTTGGGACAATCTTTATCATGGAAGATATTTTCGGGCTTCTAAATGCCTCAGGGAAAATACTGGAATATTCTGTTGACTATTATACAATAAGAGTATGGGGGTTCCCTCTTACTCTATTTACATTTGCGGTAATGGGTATTTTCAGAGGGTTGCAAAATACATTTTGGCCCATGGTCATTGCAACAACCGGAGCCCTTCTTAATATTCTACTCGATTTTGCACTGGTTTACGGGATTAAAGATTTGATTGCTCCCATGTATCTTGAAGGAGCAGCATGGGCCAGTCTTATTTCACAGGCTGTTATGGCGCTAATGGCGATTGTACTGCTCATTCGCAAAACAGAAATCCCTCTGAAGCTCCGCTTTCCAATACATCCTGAGATGGGTAGGCTGATTAAAATGAGCCTTGATCTTTTTGTGCGTACCGTAGCCCTTAATGTGGCGCTGATTCTGGCTGTGCGCGAAGCTACTGCGCTGGGAGATCAATTTATCGGAGCTCATACAATTGCCATAAATCTTTGGCTATTTGCGGCTTTCTTTGTGGATGGCTATAGTGCAGCAGGGAATAGTATGTCGGGTAGGCTGATCGGTGCCAAAGACTACGATGGCCTTTGGTCCCTGGCCAAACAGATAGTTGGTTACGGCCTCATGGTTAGTCTATTGCTAATGCTGTTGGGCCTTGTATTCTACCGTCCGCTGGGAACATTGTTCTCTAACGAGACCATCGTTCTGCAAACTTTCTACAGCATCTTCTTTATCGTTATTCTGGCACAACCCATGAATACAATCGCTTTTGTTTTTGACGGTATTTTTAAAGGCCTGGGTGAAATGAAATACCTTAGAAACGTTTTGTTGGTGGCGACATTTTTAGGATTCATCCCGACGCTCTATCTAAGCCTTTATCTTGGGTTTGGCCTCCAGGGAATCTGGATTGCCCTAACGGTATGGATGGCCATTCGCAGTGCAGCCCCGGTATGGAAGTTCAGACGAAAATTTCGCCCCCTTTTGCAAAAGGTTTAAATTTGGGCAAACTCTTCAATATGGGAACCTCTAGAACAAACGGAAGCCTCTATACCCGCAAGGAAAGGGGTATTGCTGTGATAGAATTTGGCCACCCGGCCAGTAATTCTTTTGTGTCCGAACTCCTGGAGCGACTCTTTAAAGAAATCGATAAGCTATCGGAAGACGAAAGCATTCGCGCTATTGTAATCCAGTCTGAAGGGAAACGGGCATTTTGTGCAGGTGCATCATTTGATGAATTGATAGCCATATCGGACCTTGATCAGGGCAAAGCCTTTTTCAGTGGGTTTGCCTATGTAATCAATTCTATGCGAAAATGTAAAAAACCGATTATTGGCAGGGTGCAAGGAAAAGCAGTTGGAGGAGGTGTAGGCTTAATTGCTGCATGCGACTATGTTTTTGCCACCGAAGCAGCATCGATAAGACTGTCCGAATTAAGCATCGGGATCGCACCTCTGGTAATAGCACCTGCGGTAGAGCGAAAAATTGGGAAAGCGGGTCTGGCAGAATTAGCGCTGGCCCCCACGGAATGGAAAAATGCTTACTGGGCCAAAGAAAAAGGTTTGTATTCTAAGGTTTTCGATTCGATAAAAGAAATGGATAAGGAACTAGATTTATATCTGGCAGAATTCGGAAGGCTCAGTCCTGATGCCCTTCAGGCGATGAAAAAAGTATTATGGGAAGGTACAGATCACTGGGATCAGCTTCTTCTCTCACGTGCAGAAATGTCTGGTAGATTGTCTCTTTTAGACGAAACTAAAGAGATCCTTGCTCGAATTAAAAGTTGATTTTGCGTAATGGCCGGTTCTTTAAAAAAAACGCCATTCTTAAAACAACCCTATCCCTATTATTACAGGGGAAAATCTCTTTTGGTGATATTCCTGCTGCTCTTTATAATGTCGTTTGGGTTTAATTTTTTCTTTAAACCATTCAATGTAAACCTATCAGAGCACAAGATGCCTTATTTTGGTATTTCATTGATGCACACCTTAACCGCCGGGTTGATCTTCCTGCTTCTTTGTGCTGCATTTTCGTTTATACATCAAAAAACAGAACAGTGGAAGATCTCCAATGAGGTTATTTTTCTGCTTCTCCTGTTCCTTTGCATTGGTATAGGTCAGTTCCTTATTAGGGATGTGATATACGATAATCCGAACAACTGGTCCTGGAAATATTTTTTTGAAGAGGTACGGAATACCTTCATGGTGGGGATCTTATTCGTACTTATCCTGGTCCCTCTGAATTTTAGTCGCTTGTATTACATCAATCAGAAGCAGGCCGGCTTGTTGTCATTGCTTCGGGAAGAATTTGAGCCTATCGGTCCGGTATTCATCCAGACCAATCAGAAAAGCGACGATTTCTATTTGAATACTTCCGATCTCATCTATGCCAAATCGGAAGGTAATTATGTCGAAATCTATATGGAAGAACAAAGCGACATCGTACGCAACCTGGTCAGAATTCCTTTGAAAGACCTGGAGCGACAATTACGGAAAGTCCCCTATATTGTTAAAACCCATCGATCGTTTCTTGTCAATACCCGATATATCCAAAACATTTCGGGAAATGCCCAGGGGTATAAATTGCAATTAAAACAATGTCCTGATCCGGTGTCGGTCTCCAGAAATATGATCCCCTCATTTGAACAACACCTTCAGCGCAGTTCCTGACCTTTGTTATTGATCCCAAATCCATGACAGTGATAACAACAACGCATTTTCCATGTAAGCAGTCCTTACATTTACCAAAAAAGACAACATTATGAGACGTCATGATCTGGACTGGTTGCGCGTATTCGTATTTGCCCTTTTGATCTTATACCATGTGGGCATGTTCTTTGTGCCCTGGGGTTGGCACATCAAAAACAATCAAATATCCGATGAGCTTATATTCCCCATGCTGTTCATCAATCAATGGAGGCTCCCAATACTTTTTGTCATCTCAGGAATGGGCACATTTTATGCACTGGGAAAACGGAGGGGAAAACAGTTTCTGGCAGAAAGGGTTATCAGGTTGTTTATTCCCCTGGCCATTGGAATGTTGTTGATCGTCCCGCCTCAGGTCTATATTGAACGAATAGCGAATGGGCAGTTTTCGGGGGGATACTTTGATTTCTGGCCTACTCTAGCCTTCATCGGGATCTATCCCGAAGGCAATATGAGTTGGCATCACTTATGGTTTCTGCCATACCTTCTTTTGTTTTCCATCATACTGGCCCCTATATTTCTCTATCTGAGGAAGCGTCCTGCCAATGCTTTGACCAAAAAGGTGAAAAAATTACTGCTTCAGCCCTGGGGGATATTCGCTTTCATTCTGCCGCTTTACCTCACAGAGGCATTTGTAGAGCCTTTCTTCCCGGTGACGCATGCTCTTATCGGCGACTGGTTTGCGATTCTATATTTTATTCTCTTTTTCTTCTTTGGATTTCTGCTGATCAGCGCTCAAAAGGAATTCTGGCAGAATGTGGAAGCGCATCGTAAGAAATATCTGTTCTGCGGCATCATAGGGTTTTCGCTTTGGTTAGCCCTGATCATGATTTTCGAAGATTCTATCTACCGTCATTTTACGGAGGCTTTCCTGAAAGTTTTCAATATCTGGTCCTGGATTATTACAATGTTCGCCTATGCGTCTAAACACCTCAACCGTCCCAGTTTTATACTCAGCTATGCCAATGAGGCGGTATACCCCTTTTATATTTTACATCAGACCATTACCATAATCATCGCCTATTATTTAATCGATCTCCCCTGGAATATATTCTCAAAGTTCATCCTGTTAACCGCAGGGACTTTTATAGGCAGTTGGCTGATCTACGAATTCGGCATCCGCAGGTGGAAATTAATCAGGCCTTTATTTGGCCTTAAGCTGCGCTCCGGGCTAATAAAAAAATCTTCGGTTATTTCTTAAAAAGAAGCAACTGTAAGTAACAGTGGCATTTTTGATAATTCCTACCTTTGCCGAATAAATTCAGTTTCATGAAGACCATCAGGATCACCAAGGAATTTTCATTCGAAACCGGGCATGCCCTTTACGGCTACGACGGGAAATGCAGGAATGTACACGGGCATAGTTATAAATTAGCCGTAACGGTTATCGGGAAGCCGATAGATAAACCAGGCGCCATAAAACTGGGTATGGTGATCGATTTTGGGGATTTGAAAAAAATAGTCAACAAAGAAGTGGTTGATCCCTTTGATCATGCCACAGTTTTCAATAAGAATACACCTCATCTAGAACTGGCCGTAGAACTGGAAAACAGGGGTCATAAGGTTATCCTGGCAGATTATCAACCTACCAGTGAAAATATGGTGATCGATTTTGCCCAAAAGATATCCGCTAAACTTCCCGAGAATATAAAGCTCCATTCCCTAAGACTCAGAGAAACGGAGACGGCCTATGCGGAATGGTTCTCTTCCGATAACTAGAAGGTCTTTCCTTATCTTTACAGCGGCATGCGAGAGATTACCATTTCTGAAGGCAAGAAAATTTATTTTGCCAGCGACAACCACTTAGGAGCTCCTAGCCGGGAAGATAGCCTTCCCCGTGAAAAGAAATTTGTTTCCTGGCTCGACACCGTAAAAGACGATGCTGCAGCTATATTTCTTCTGGGCGACCTGTTTGATTTTTGGTTCGAATACAAAACCGTGGTTCCGAAAGGGTTTACCCGGACCCTCGGGAAACTAGCTGAGATAAGGGATTCGGGTATTCCGGTATACTATTTTGTCGGGAATCATGATCTCTGGATGAACGGCTATTTTGAGGAGGAACTTCAAATCCCTGTATTTCATCGTCCTCAACAATTCAACATCAATTCTACTCTTTTTTTTATCGGTCACGGAGACGGTCTCGGGCCTGGAGACAAGGGCTATAAGCGTATGAAAAAGCTCTTCACTAACCGCTTTGCACAATGGTGTTTCCGTTGGTTACACCCTGATTTGGGCGTGCGCCTCGCCCAGTATTTTTCGGTAAAAAACCGATTGATCTCCGGGGCAGAGGATATTAAATTCCTCGGGGAAGATAAAGAATGGCTGGTTCAATACGCCAAGCGAAAACTGGAAGACCAACACTTCGATTATTTTGTTTTTGGTCACCGACATCTCCCTCTGGAGATCGATTTAAGCACCAACGCCAAATATGTAAATCTTGGCGATTGGATCACTTACTTCACCTATGCGGTTTTTGATGGCGATAAATTGAAAATAGAAGCATTCAGGGCTAGCGAAGATCTTTGATTTTCAATTGAATGCTGGTTTTACCATTCCAATGATTTTCCTCTATCGTGAAAACCGCATCGAAACTTCTTTTCCCACCAATCCTTTCGAGTTTCTCTCCCAGATTAAATCCGATGGCCCCAAAGACCTTTTTACCATCCTGGGTAATTTGCAATTTTAAGTGTTTCCCGTCTGCACCTACCCGCCGGGCATAACCGGTGTCGAATACTCTGGAAGCCATAAAAACCGGTGCCCGATTTCCCGGACCAAAGGGTGCAAATTGCTTCAATATCCTCAGTAATTTCGGACTGATCTCCGAAAAACTTATTTTGGCATCAACCAAAATTTCGGGTGTCAGAGCCTCCGGTTTAATAGTTTTCTGTACGACTTCCTCAAATCGTTGCTTAAATTGTTCGTATTCGGTTTCGAGCATGGTAAGACCCGCTGCATATTTATGGCCCCCGAACTGGACCAGCCTATCTGCACAGTTTTCAAGGGCAGAATAGACATCAAATCCTTTTACAGACCTTGCCGAGGCCGTTAGCTTGTCACCATTTTTTGTAAAAACCAGCGTAGGTCGGTAATAGGTTTCAATAAGCCTTGAGGCAACAATACCGATCACCCCCTTGTGCCAGCTTTCCTTATAAACCACAGAGGTATGACTGTTTTCTTCCTTGTTTTCAATGATCTGGCTAAGCGCTTCTTCGGTAATTTGTTTATCTAATCCTTTCCTTTCGGTATTGAACACTTCAATGGCAGAGGCAAACTTGTCGGCCTTCTCAATTTCGGATTCCGTAAGTAATTCAACGGCATGCAGGCCGTGCTTTATCCGGCCGGCTGCATTGATCCTGGGCGCAATGATAAATACCACATCGGTAATACTCATGTCTTGACGCTCTGCCGCTCTCATAATCGCTTCTATTCCAGGCCTGGGATTGGTGTTGATAACCTGTAATCCAAAATATGCCAATACCCGATTTTCTCCAATTATAGGTACAATATCAGCTCCTATCGCTACGGCTACCAGGTCTAAATAGGGAAGAAGATCCTCAGTACTTTCCCCCAATTTGGTTCCTAAGGCCTGGATGAGTTTAAAGCCTATACCGCATCCACATAATTCCTTAAACGGATATCGATCGCCATCGATCTTCGGGTCTAGTATCGCAGCGGCGTCTGGTAGTTCAGGGCCAGGCAGGTGGTGATCACAGATAATAAAGTCGATTCCCTTTTCCTTGGCGTAGGCAACCTGTTCAATTGCCTTTATCCCACAATCAAGAGCGATGATCAGGGTAATATCATTATCATTAGCATAATCGATCCCCTGAAAGGAAACTCCATATCCTTCTTTATATCGATCGGGAATGTAGGTCGCAACATTTGGATATTTCTCCAGGAGATATGATGAAAGCAAGGATACTGCTGTGGTCCCGTCAACATCATAATCCCCATATACCAGGATATTTTCTTCGTTTTCAACGGCCCCGAATATCCTGTTTACAGCTTCAGACATCCCGCTCATAGAGAAAGGATCGTGCAGATCACTGAGCTGAGGTCTGAAAAATGATTTCGCCTCCTCAAAAGTGCAGATGTTTCGTTGCAGCAAAATACTGGCTACCATTGGGCTAACACCCAAGGTATTGGCCAGGTATTCGATATTCTCTTTTTCAGCTTGTGCTTTAAGCGTCCATCGCATGCGTATAATATTATTCCTTCCAAATTAGGGTGCCGGTCTGCATCTCGCATGCAGTGAGCACAGCGACCCCACTCCTATCTAAGATCTAACCATGGTGAAAAATAGTCGTAATCTTCAGTTCAGCAAACCTTCTGAACATTTCGGTAACACCACAGTACTTATCAACAGAAAGGTCTACCGCTCTTTGTAATTTAGACTCATTCAGTGTCTTCCCATGAAAATGATACTCTATCAGGACCTTGTTGTAATATTGGGGATATTCTTCTGTCAGATGACCTATAATTTCGATACTGAAGTCTTCAACCTCCAGCTTCATTTTTCTAATCATCGAAGCGACATCGAGTCCTGAACATCCCGCAAGCGATGATAACATCAGGGCTTTAGGCCGGTAACCGCTACCGTCGCCCCCACTCTCTGGTCCGGCATCGATCTTAAGAGAAATACCTGAAGGGTTGTTGCTTTCAAATGCCATCTCCCCCAACCATTTGGTACTGATATGATTTGTATTCGCCATTATTTTTTGTTTCTTGTAAAGTTCAAAAATACGATTAAAAACAGCACCTATGCCACTAGTTTCACCCCTCGATCCCAATCATGATTCCGAAACCAAACAGCTTGCAGAGTTTTTTAACGAGACACTTGGATTTTGTCCTAATTCGGTGCTTACAATGCAACATCGCCCCGCGATATCGAAGGCCTTTATCAACCTCAATAAGGCGGTAATGGCCAATGAAGGTAGCGTGACTTCCGCACTGAAACGCATGATCGCATGGGTGAGCAGCAACAGCACGGGATGTCGTTACTGCCAGGCTCATGCGATCAGGGCTGCCGAACGATATGGAGCCGAGCAAGAGCAACTCGACAATATTTGGGAATATCGTACCCACCCTTCATTTTCGGAAGCCGAACGAGCCGCACTCGATTTTTCACTGGCGGCTTCCCAGGTTCCAAATGCTGTTGATGAATCTATAAAAGAACGCCTGTACGCTTATTGGAGTGAAGGTGAAATTGTGGAAATGTTAGGTGTTATTTCTCTGTTTGGCTATCTCAACCGTTGGAATGATTCTATGGGAACTACCATCGAAGGGGGAGCTGTAGAAAGCGGTGAAAAATATCTGAGAAAACACGGTTGGGAAAGAGGGAAGCATCAGTAAGGGGCCAACACAGTTATCATCTACCCAAAAGGCGCTCTATTTGTCGTTTAAGTTCAGGAAGTACTTCGATCTCGAACCATGGATTCTTGCTCAACCAGAACCTGTTCCTCGGTGAGGGATGAGGCAATGGAAAGTATTGGGGTAGATATTCATTATAAGCCTCGACGGTAGCGGTCAGATTTTTACCGGCTGCATCGCCCAGATAGTATCTCTGTGCATATGTCCCGATAAGTAAGGTCAATTTTAGTTCAGGCATTTTATTCAGCAGTTCATCATGCCATAGTGGAGCACATTCGGGCCTGGGTGGAAGATCTCCGCTCTTGCCTTTCCCGGGATAACAAAAGCCCATAGGCACCAACGCGATCAAACGATCATCATAAAATTGTTCATCACTGACACCCAGCCATTTCCTCAATTGTTTCCCGCTGGCATCGTCCCATGGAATCCCGGACTGGTGTACTTTCAGACCCGGGGCCTGGCCAATGATAGTAATTTTAGATTGGGGATGTGCCGTAACCACCGGCCGTGGACCGTTGGACAAGTACTGTTCACAATTTCTGCATTTTTTGATTTCCGCAAGTAAAGTCTTCATTGTTTCTTGCCTGAAATTACCAAAACAAATTCTCCTTTCGGAGCGTGGTTCCTAAAATGTTCTTCCATTTCTGAAAGACTCCCTCTTAAGGTCTCCTCGTGAATTTTTGTAAGTTCCCTTGAAATTGAGATCGATCTCTCCTGACCAAAGTATTCGGCTAGCTGAGACAGGGTTTTTAACAGCTTGTGTGGAGATTCGTAAAGCACTATGGTCCTTTTTTCTTCAGCCAACTGTTTTAATCGCGTTTGGCGGCCCTTTTTAAGAGGTAAGAACCCTTCGAACACAAAACGATCTGAAGGAAGGCCACTGCAGACCAGTGCAGGGATCAGTGCGGTTGCTCCCGGAAGACACTCCAATTCAATCCCATTTTCGATACAACCTCTGCAGAGCAGAAAACCCGGATCGGATATAGCGGGTGTTCCGGCATCGCTTATAAGAGCCAGGGTGGCACCCGATTTCAGCTTTTGAACAAGTGTAGCCAGGGTTTTATGCTCATTATGCATATGATGAGACATCAAAGGCGTGGCTATTTCGAAGTGTCGCAAAAGTTTAGTACTGGTACGGGTGTCTTCAGCAAGAATAAGGTCTGCCTCTTTCAAAACACTGATAGCCCTTAAGGTGATGTCCTGCAAATTTCCGATTGGAGTAGGAACAATATAAAGCTTTCCCATGCATGAAGGCTATGGCCTGATTTGTTTGCCTGTAAAATAGGATATAATTACGCAGAGCAACGCTACCAGGGCAAAGTGATACTCGCCGTCCTGTGCATGGACGTGGGCCACAACAGCTAAAGCAGTATTAAAAAAGAAGCCCGCATAGGCCCACTCTTTTAAAAATGAGGAAAAATTTCCCCAGATTGCCGCCAGTCCCAGTAATTTTGCAATTGCCAATGGGTATACCAGGTATGTTGGGTAATGATAATTCTCA
This sequence comes from Flavobacteriaceae bacterium, assembly GCA_965212205.1. Classification (GTDB taxonomy): domain Bacteria; phylum Bacteroidota; class Bacteroidia; order Flavobacteriales; family Flavobacteriaceae; genus JAHEJJ01. Next base: position 343,338 of record CBDBUX010000001.1, on the reverse strand, counting down.
AAAAAAGATGCCACCGCATCGTGGTGAAAGAAGTAATTGTAAACTGAAAACAGCATTATAGCTGTTAGCACACCTGTGCATATCCAGTAGAGTAACTTTTTTATATCCATGGCTATTGGTGGTTATTTATGGAAAGTGCAATAGAACTGCGATTCTCAGGAGAACCGCCTCCGAATTATATCCGTAAATCGCTTTTCGTATTCTTCCTTACCCGTCCAGTTATCAAACTCAGGTTTAACAAGATTCTCAATAAATGCCAGTGAACGCTCTTCGGTGTCTATAGCATTCAGCTGAGTGATAGCTTTATCAAAATGGCCTGTATTCCCGTTGAACAAATGCTTCACAAAGGCTAGGCGGTCGTTTAATCCAAAACTCAGTTCCTTCTCAGTAAGAATATCATTCAGCGATTTGGTTCTTACGTCCTTGGGATCCTCCTGTTCGGAATCTGGTGCCAACCAATCTTTATCGCTTTTAATAAGATCCTTTTTCGCAACAAACTCGGCAAAGATCTTTTCTACTTCCTCGCTCGTTGGCATTTCGGATACCATATGTTTAATTGTATCGATGCCAGGTGTGATAATATCTTCGTCGTGCGGACTATTTTCCGGTACTGTTCTATTCTCATTGATCACCGCATTGGCCATCATTTCGAACTTGGCAGCAAGCACATTTTTAGAAACGTCGATTTCAATATCGCTTAACTTCTCCTCTATATACTTCAATACAGCAAGCTTTTCGTATAATTCTTTTGCCGAAGTATATAAATTGGAAATTTCCGTAGTCTCGTTAGAAGTTATTATTTCAGTGCACAATTTTACCAGCTCCTCCTTCAATTTTCGCTTCATCTCTTTTTATTTAGCCTATTAGGTAAAGGTGTATCTTTATTGCTAATTTTATCAGGCGATTCAGTCGTGAAAGACCAAAGGCCTATATTTCGTTTAAAATTACAAAATGTTTCTCGAAAATACTGTTAATCATAAGGAGCAATTCGGTTGGATTGAAGTCATTTGCGGATCGATGTTTTCGGGTAAAACGGAAGAGTTGATAAGAAGGTTAAAAAGAGCACAGTTTGCCAGGCAGAATGTTGAGATTTTTAAACCCATTATCGATACCCGCTACGACCATGATCACGTGGTTTCCCACGATGAAAATACAATTCGTTCTACTCCGGTGCCTTCGGCGGCTCATATCCGTTTACTCGCAGATAATTGTCATGTTGTTGGTATCGATGAGGCTCAATTCTTTGACGATGAGATCGTTACAGTATGCAATGACCTGGCCAATAGCGGAATTAGGGTGGTGGTTGCCGGCTTAGATATGGATTTTAAGGGCAATCCTTTCGGACCGATGCCCGCACTGATGGCCACAGCCGAATACGTCACCAAAGTTCATGCGATCTGCACACGTACCGGTAATCTGGCCAATTATAGTTTTAGGAAATCTAACAATGACAATCTTGTATTTTTGGGCGAGACAGAAGAATATGAGCCCCTGAGCCGTGCGGCATATTATAAAGCCATGTTGAAGGAAAAAGTATTTAAAATGAAAGTTGAGGCGGCAGAGGTTGTGAATTCAAAAAAGGATTCCAATGCCTAAGGCCAACGAAACGGTGCTCGAAATAGATCTACAGGCGCTCGAGCATAATTACAACTTCATTAGATCCAGGATAAGTGGGCAGACCAAATTATTGGCTGTAGTTAAAGCCTATGCCTATGGGAGCGACTCGGTGATCGTCGCAAAAAAATTAGAAGCTCTGGGTGTCGATTATTTTGCCGTAGCCTATACAAAGGAAGGGGTTTTACTTCGTGAAGCAGCAATTAAGACACCGATAATAGTGTTGCATCCCCAGCCCATAAATTTTAAGCAGATCATTGAAAAGTGTTTGGAGCCCAGTATTTATTCGCCCAGAATCCTCGGAGCGTTTATGGAAATCGCTTCTCAGAATAAACAAAAAAACTATCCCATCCACCTGAAATTTAACACCGGATTAAATCGACTTGGGTTTTGTGAAAATGATGTGGATCATATAGCTGAACAGCTTAAGAGCCGGGATGAAATCAAAATCGTTTCGGTGTTCTCCCATCTGGCTGCCTCCGAAGATCCTGCAGAACGGGCGTTTAGCGAGCGGCAGATCGGGCGTTTTAAAGAGATCTTCACCGAAGTAAAAGCCCGTCTTCCGGGAACGCCATTTGGGCATATGCTGAATACTTCCGGGCTTATGAATTACCCTGAAGCCCAATTCGAAATGGTGCGTTGCGGTATTGGCTTGTATGGTTATGCCAATGACCCACAGATCGATGTATTGCTAAAACCAGTCGCCACACTAAAAACGGTAATCTCACAAATCCATAAGATAGAACCCAATGAAAGTGTGGGTTATAATCGTGCATTTGCTTCAGGTGACTATCGGATCACGGCCACTCTACCCGTTGGGCACGCAGATGGTATTGGGCGACAGTACGGCAAAGAGGCGGGGTATGTACTGGTAAATGAAAAAAAAGCCCCAATTATAGGGAATGTATGTATGGACATGATGATGATCGACGTCACCGGGATCCCTTGTCAGGAAGGCGATGAGGTGATTATTTTCGGAAAGCAACTCTCGGCCGAGGAACAGGCCGGCAGAGCGGGCACTATTTCCTACGAACTAATTACAGGCATCTCTCAAAGGGTAAAGAGACAGATCCAATAATGTTTAACATTTTGTTAAGATTTGTAATTTTTAGTATCTTCAATGCCGAATTTTAGATAATCACTAATTAAACACTAACATTATGCTAAAAGAATTCAAGAATTTTATTATGACCGGCAATGTAATTGACTTTGCCGTTGCTGTGATCATGGCAGGCGCGATTGGTCTTGTGATCAATGGATTTGTCAATGACATCGTAATGCCAGTTGTAGGTGAATTTGCAGGAGGAATCGATTTTGCGAATTTGAAATACGTACTCACTGCAACCACAGGGACTGAAGGAGAAGCCGGTTATGTAGCCGAAAATGCAATTCGATATGGCGCATGGATCAACACCATTGTAAACCTGATTATTGTTGGTTTTGTCATGTTTTTGCTTGTAAAAGCGTATAACAAAACCAAGAAGCCGGCCGAACCAGAAGCTCCAGCAGGACCAAGTCAGGAAGACCTGCTCGCTGAGATCAGGGACTTGCTGAAAAAGCAATAGAAAACACCCTCCTATCTCATTGGAGGAAACCGCTACACAACCAAACTCAAAAACCGTTGAATGGCCTACCAGCCATTTAGCGGTTCTTTTTTAGCCTGGTGTTATATATAACATTTTGTTATATTTCTCTTTATTATCTCAAAATGCTTGTGCCTTAAGTGGCTAGGAGGTACCTTTGTTCTATTAATTCTGGATTATGAAAGTAGCAGTGGTGGGAGCAACAGGTATGGTCGGGGAGGTGATGTTACGTCTTCTCTCCGAGAGAAGCTTCCCAATAGATGAATTGCTGTTGGTGGCCTCCCAAAGGTCGGTTGGCCGGAAAATGGAATTCGAAGGCAAGGAATATTCGGTTATAAGTATGGAGCAAGCCGTTGATCAGCGTCCTGACCTGGCGATTTTTTCCGCCGGTGGGGATACTTCACTTCAATGGGCTCCCAAATTTGCCGCGGCAGGTACCACAGTGATCGACAACAGCTCGGCTTGGCGTATGGACCCCACAAAGAAATTGGTGGTACCAGAGATCAATGCCCGGGAACTATCCGATTCAGACAAGATCATTGCCAATCCGAATTGTTCCACAATCCAGCTTGTCATGGTCCTGGCACCACTTCATCATAAATACAAAATGAAAAGAGTGGTTGTTTCTACCTACCAATCCGTTTCGGGTACAGGGGTAAAGGCAGTAAAACAGTTGGAAAATGAAATGGCGGGTGTTCAGGGTGATATGGCTTATCCTTATCCGATCAACAGAAATGCATTGCCGCATTGCGATGTATTTATGGATAACGGATACACCAAGGAAGAAATGAAACTTGCCCGGGAACCTCAGAAAATCCTCGACGACAGAACCTTTTCAATCACCGCAACCGCTGTTAGGATACCGACCTCAGGTGGGCATTCAGAATCGGTAAATGTAGAGTTTGAAAACGATTTTGACCTAAATGAGGTACGACAGCTGCTACATCATACCCCCGGTGTGGTTGTTCAGGACAATCCGGATACCAATACCTATCCAATGCCTGTCTTTGCCCATGAAAAAGATGAGGTATTCGTTGGGCGCATTCGCCGCGATGAGACCCAACCCAACACCCTTAATTTATGGATTGTTGCCGACAATCTTCGTAAAGGGGCTGCCACTAACGCCATACAGATCGCTGAATATCTGATGGCAGAGCGGTTGATATAAATACAAGGTTCTTTTTCCTTCCTCTTTGCCATCGAACATGCTCCAATAATTTCTATATCTTTCCGTTTGATAATGCCAGAAGCACTATCTAACAAGGCAATCCATGTTACAAGTCAAGAATATATCATTTTCATACGATGAAGCTTTTGTTTTGGATGCTGTCGATTTTGAGATCCGGCCCGGGGAACATGTGGCCGTAATGGGCGAAAGTGGTTGTGGTAAAAGTACCTTGCTGAAAATCATCTATGGCCTCCTGCCGCTCGAATCAGGCAAGATCTTCTGGAAAGGGAATGAAGCCAAAGGCCCACTATATAACCTGGTGCCCGGCGAACCCTTTATGAAATACCTGTCACAAGACTTTGATCTGATGCCTTTCACCACCGTTAAAGAAAATATCGGGCAATATTTGTCGGTATTCTATCCTGATGAACAGGACAAAAGGACCAAAGAACTACTCGAACTGACCGAATTGCACGCATTTGCAGACATTAAAGTAAAACACCTCAGCGGAGGTCAGCAACAACGTGTAGCCCTGGCCAGAGTACTCGCTCAAAAACCAGAACTCCTGCTGTTAGATGAGCCTTTCAGCCATATCGACAATTTTAGAAAGAACAGTTTACGCAGAAATCTGTTTGACTACCTTAAAAATGAGGGCATTACATGGTTAACCGCTACCCACGACTATCACGATGTATTACCTTTTGCAGATAGGGTTATCGTTCTAAAGGATAAGCGGCTTATCGCCGATGGGCCGATCCTTTCACTTTATAAGAACCCCAGAGAACTCTATATTGCCTCGCTCTTTGGCGAAGCCAACCTGATCCCGATAAATGTGTTAAAAACCTATGCAAACACCACCCGAAGGATCATTGTTTATGCGCACGAATTCCGTATTTCTGATACCTCGGGCCTGCCAGTGGTAGTCCAGACTTCTTACTATATGGGGAGCCATTATCTGATCAAGTCTCTTGCGGGAAACGATGTAATCTATTTCCACTCCTCAAGGTCTTACGATCTCGGAAAAAATATATTCTTGAATATCGCTATTGAGACAATCAATCAACGGATGATCCATTAAATCTCTTATCCTTGAATCCCGGTCAAATTCTAAATGAAGTTGTATTTAAAGCCGTCCGCAGCAGCGGAGCGGGCGGTCAACACGTCAATAAAGTTTCCACCAAAGTGATCCTCATATTCGATCTGTTGGAGAGCAGGGCTTTGTCTGATAATGAAAAAGAACGGTTGCTCCAAAACTTGGGTTCCCGACTCACCAAAAACAATACTTTGATCGTACAGGCCGCTGATACTCGCAGTCAGACTAAAAATCGGGAAATTGCGCAAAAACGACTACTTGAATTACTTCAAAGCAAGCTCGAAATACCCCTTAAGCGCAAAAAATCTAAAACCCCCAGGAAGTCAAAGGAGCGTCGGCTGCAATCGAAGCAGCGTCAGGCCGAGAAGAAACTCCGTAGAAAAAAGCCCGGTCTTGACTGAGGTTTATGACCAAATTAAGCTGACCAAAAACACTGAGACAGCCGCCGTAGATCCTAGTACCAGAGTTCCAATGCTAAAAAGGCGATAGCCTGTCTTGACATCCATTCCGCTTAACTGGGTAACTACCCAGAAGAAACTGTCATTGGCATGTGAAACTACCGAAGAACCAGCGCCTAAGGCCACCACAACAAGTGCTTTATCCAGATCGGTTTCAAAACCTAGTGAGGGCATCATCGGAAGGATGATCGAAGCGGCGGTGATCAAAGCAACCGTAGAAGATCCTTGTGCGGTCTTCAAGGCTGCAGCCAGTAGAAATGGAAGGAATATGCCTAAATTATAATCGGTAAGTGTTGTACCCAATACCTCGGCAATACCGGAATTTTGGAGAATCGCCCCAAAAATTCCCCCCGCCCCGGTGATCAGCACAATGGAGGCTGCATCCTTGACCGCCTTTCCCACCCAGCCTGTGGCAGATAACATATCTTTATCGAGTTTCCTGGGAAGAAGCAAGCAAAGAAAAACGCCTATCAATAAAGCGATTACCGGCTCTCCCAAAAATTGAATGATCTCTAGAATTGGGTGATCCCATCCGATACGGTCTGAATTCAATACAGATTTAAGCACGATGAGAAAAATAGGGGCCAGGATAGGGATTGAAGAGCGCAAGGAACCTGGTCTGTCTGCAGCATCACTGGCTTTTGTTTCTTTAAATGTCTCACTGAGATCCGGATTTATATAAGTACGGCCGGCATATTTCCGGGCAAAAACAATTCCGGCTGCAAGGGCAATCAAACTGATGGGTATCCCCAGGGCGATAACGAGTCCAAGATCGGCATCGAGGATCCCTGCTGCGGCAATTGGACCAGGAGTGGGAGGTACAAGTGTATGTGAAGCGAGCAAACCAAGTCCTAAAGCAACTGCTGAAGCCGCAAGAGAGGTTTTTGCCTTTTTCGACAGACTTTTGTTAAGCGGGTGTAGCAGTAAAAATCCACTATCGGCAAAAACAGGGATAGACACAATATACCCAATGATCCCCATAGCCGAAGGAACTCGTTTGCTGCCGATAAATTTGAGGACCTTTTCTGCAATACTGTATGCTCCTCCTGTATTTTCAAGGAATGCCCCAATAATTACCCCCAGGAATATGATCAGCCCAATCTTACCCAGGGTATTCCCAAATCCATTATTAATGGATAGAATGATCTCCTGATAGGGCATCCCTACCACAAGGCCATAGAGTATAGAAACAACGAACAGCGCCAGAAAGGGATGAATCTTAAGATGCGTGGTCAGCACGATGATCATCACAACGGCCAGTATCAAAAATAGAATTTCCATGGTCTGGTCTTTATAGGCTAATTAGCTTTGGCTTAGACGAAAACTGTTGTGAATAGCTTTTAATATAATCTGGAAGATAAACAATTACTGCTTCGATACTTATACATTCTATCGGTAAAGGTATTAATAGCTGAGCCTATCGCTCTTGAAGTCCGGCCAGGGACTTTCCAACGAAGCTGCCAATCGCAATACCCATTCCTCCGAGTCTTATCCCGCAAAAAACATGATCATGCAATTGTTTAAGAATAGGTCGCTTTTGCGAGCCTACTCCCATTATTCCACTCCATCTTCTTTCGATCTCAAAACTCTGCTTCGGCAAAATTATTTCCCGTAATAATAATTCCAATTTGTTCTGGACTGTATCGGTAAGCCCGAATTCTGAAGTTGTCTCCCCTTCAAGATCGAGGTCCCGGCCTCCTCCGAAGAGGAGTCGGTTTTCAATATTTCTAAAATAATAATACCCTTCATCGATATGGAAGCTTCCCGAGATTTTCAAATCCGGGATAGATTTGGTGATCAACACCTGGGCTCTTGCAGGTTTGATATCTGCATCCAGGATTATCGAAGCAAAACCGTTGGTTGCAATAAAGAGCTTATTTGTTTTAAAATCGAAATGGTTGGTTTGTAAATCTACTCCATCGGATAATGCTTCAAACTTTTTCAGGGATACGGAGTTCAGCACAGTAATGCCGTTTCTAACGGCCTTCTCCAGCAGTGCTTTCATCATTTTGCCGGTATCGATTTGACCTTCAAGATTGTTCAACAATAAATATTCATTGATATTTCCGAAGCCAAAAGAATTCTCTTTTATAACAAAAGCTTCTTGTCCAAAGACAGGACGCAGTAAGGCGTTAACATCAGTGCGTTTCTCTAAACAATATTCGTATTGGTCTGTTTTGGATTTTGTAAAAAGTTCATATCCGCCAAGTTGCTGATAGCCTAAAGCTTTATCGCCGAGCATGTTCCTGAGAAGGGCGATACCTTCGAATCTCATCTTCACGAGTTCAAAAACTTCCTGCTCATCATGATTTTTAAGGTCAGATAATATTTCCGACATGCTGCCATAACATGCAAAACCTGCATTCTTTGTGCTGGCACCCTGTGGTAATATTCCTTGCTCCAGCACAAGTATTTTAGCATTTGGGTGCTTTTCACGCAGCGATAGTGCACAGTTTAACCCTACGATCCCGCTACCCACTATTGTATAGTCTACATTGGAGAGCCAGCTTTTATATTCCCAATAACTGAGATTCATAGGGTATAAAAAACTCCGAATAGATCGGAGTTAAAATATTATTCTTCAAGGGGGGCTATCTCAAAATCCTCCATGAATTTGGTTGTATAATTCCCAGCGAGATAATCCGGGTGGTCCATCAACTGTCGGTGGAATGGTATAGTGGTTGCAACGCCTTCGATCACGAATTCATCAAGGGCTCGCTTCATCTTATTGATCGCTTCTTCCCTGGTCTGGGCAGAGGTGATCAGCTTGGCGATCATCGAATCGTAATTTGGTGGGATTACATAACCGCTATACACGTGTGTGTCTAATCTGATCCCATGTCCTCCCGGCGTATGAAGAGTAGTGATTCTGCCTGGTGAGGGTCTGAAATCGTGATATGGGTCTTCTGCATTTATGCGGCATTCTATAGAATGCAGTTTAGGCGCGTAGTTCTTGCCCGAAATCGGCACCCCTTGCGCCACAAGGATCTGCTCTCGTATCAGGTCATAGTCTACTACCTGCTCGGTGATCGGATGTTCCACCTGGATTCGTGTATTCATTTCCATAAAATAGAACTCGCGGTGTTTATCCACCAGGAACTCAACTGTCCCTGCACCTTCGTACTTGATATATTCTGCGGCCTTTATTGCTGCCTCCCCCATAGCATCACGCAGCTTGTCGGTCATGAATGGTGAAGGTGTTTCTTCGGTAAGTTTCTGGTGCCTTCTTTGAATAGAACAATCGCGTTCAGACAGATGACAGGCGTCTCCGTATTGATCCCCTATTATCTGGATCTCGATATGCCGGGGTTCCTCGAGTAGTTTTTCCATGTACATTCCCCCATTCCCGAAAGACGCCACAGCTTCTACAACAGCGCTCTCATAGGCCTTTTCAATATCTTCCTCTTTCCAAACTGCCCGCATTCCCTTTCCTCCGCCGCCAGCTGTAGCCTTAATCATAACAGGGTATCCCAGTTTTTTAGCCACTTTCTTGGCCTCTGCTACATCTTTTAGTATACCTTCTGATCCGGGAATAGTAGGTACGCCAGCCTTTTTCATAGTAGCTTTAGCTGTAGCTTTATCGCCCATCTTATCGATATTCTCCCCCGAGGCACCGATGAATTTTATTTCGTGTTCTGCACAAATCCTTGAAAACTTAGAATTCTCAGAAAGAAATCCGTAGCCTGGATGTATGGCATCTGCATTGGTTATTTCAGCAGCGGCTATGATATTGGGAATTTTAAGATATGATTCGGAGCTCGGTGCCGGACCTATGCAGACCGCTTCATCAGCAAATCTAACATGAAGGCTCTCTTCGTCTGCTTTTGAATAGACCGCAACGGTCTTAATGCCCATCTCCTTGCAGGTCCTGATAATACGCAAAGCGATTTCGCCCCTGTTCGCAATAAGTATTTTTTTAAACATATCGTTTTACATTTAACCGGCCTTTACTGTTTAATTAAGAAGTGGAAAGGCTCAATGTTAGCTACACATTTGCTTAAGACGGGTCGATCAGATAAAGTGGTTGATCGAATTCTACAGGCGAAGAATCCTCGACAAGAATCTTAACTATTTTTCCGGATACTTCAGATTCGATATCATTAAAGAGCTTCATCGCTTCAATTACACAAAGGACATCTCCCTGTGCAATTACATCGCCCACTTCCACGAAAGGTGGTTTGTCGGGAGAAGGCTTTCTGTAAAATGTGCCTATAATAGGAGATTTAATCGTAATGTATTTTGATTCCTCCTCACTGGGTCCGTCTGCAGCTGGTGCAGGAGGTGCAGCTTCCGGTGTTGTCGCTGCAGGTGCAGGCATCGATACCGGCGCTGCCGCAACAGGGATCTGTTGTACCAGAGTAGTTTCGGAAGCACCCTCTGGAGGACCTGTCCGGATGGTGATCTTAAGGTCCGGGGTTTCCAGTTTAACTTCACTCGCACCAGACTTGGCTACGAATTTTATCAAGCTTTGAATCTCCTTAATATCCATAATTAATTGTTTTGTTTGTTTGATTTTTTAAGGGTTATAAGCCCATTTCAAATAGATTGAGCCCCAGGTAAATCCTCCCCCAAAGGCTGCAAAAATCAGGTTATCTCCTTTTTTTAATTGTTGCTCATAATCGGCCAGTAACAAGGGTAATGTAGCTGAAGTGGTATTGCCATATCGATGGATATTCATCATGACCTTATCCGAATCCAAGCCCATCCTGTTCGCGGTGGCATCGATAATCCTCTTATTTGCCTGATGCGGTACAAGCCAGTGAACATCATCGTGATCGAGCCCATTTCGTTCCATGATTTTAGCGGCCACATCGGCCATATTGGAAACCGCAAATTTAAAAACCGATTTCCCATCCTGAAATACATAGTGTTGCTTCTGGCGTACAGTCTCCTCAGATGCTGGCAAAAGAGACCCCCCGGCTTCAATTTTGAGAAACTCGCGGCCATTTCCATCGGAACGAAGATACTCGTCGATAAGTCCCAATCCATCCGTGCTGGGTTCAAAAAGAACTGCGCCGGCACCATCCCCGAATATAATGCAGGTGGTCCTGTCTTCATAATCTAAAATAGACGACATCTTATCGGCTCCGATGAGCAAGACCTTTTTATATCTTCCAGATTCGATATAACGTGCTGCTGTAGACATGCCATAAAGGAAATTGGAACAGGCGGCCTGCAGGTCATATGCGAAAGCATTGGTGGCTCCTATCTGCGAAGCCACAAAGACTGCCGTAGAGGCTACTGGCATATCGGGTGTGGCTGTGCCCACCAGTACTAATTCTATTTCTTTCGGGTCGAGATTTTTCTTTTTGATCAGATCTTCTGCAGCTTTTACCGCCAAATAGGAAGTCCCTTTATCCTTGTCTTTAAGAATTCTCCTTTCCTTAATGCCGGTTCGTGTAGTAATCCACTCATCAGTGGTGTCTACCATGGTTTCCAATATTTTATTGGTCAACCGGTAGTCCGGAACATAGGCACCCACAGCTGTTATGGCTGCTGTTAGTTTGCTCATACTTTTGCCGATTTTTGGTCCAGAATCCTGAAAAACATCCAAAAAGTGGTGAAAAATAGTGATTTTTCGTCAATAATTGTCTTCAAAACGTTTTTTTAGGACAAAGGATCAAGCCATAAAAAAACTCCCGCCATGTAAAAGCGGGAGTCTTCATTTTATAATATTGTAATTAGTCGGTTACCTCTTCTGTTGAATCGATCAGAACCTGGCCACGATAATATAGTTTCCCTTCATGCCAATGAGCTCTGTGGTAGAGGTGCAATTCTCCGGTTGATGGGTCTTTAGACAGTGTAGGAGCCGTTGCTTTGTAGTGAGTTCTTCTCTTGTCACGTCTCGATTTGGAAATCTTTCTCTTAGGATGTGCCATGATGAAATTTAATTATCCGTTTTTAAATCTTTTAGAGCATCCCATCTGGGATCTGTTTCTTCTTTATTTCTTTTTGCCTTTTGCGGCTTTAGTTCTTCGAGCTTTTTCAAAACATCCGATTGCATAGACCCGTCGAGTACTCCGGGATGTACCCTTTTTGGAGGAACTGCTAAAACCAGCATTTCATAGACATACTGTGCAATATTAACCTGATGTTCTCCATGAGGTATGATCAGGATCTCATCGTCCTCATCATTAAAAAAATCTCCAAACTTAACAACCAGTTCTAACGAGGCTTCAATTTCCTGATCAAAGGGTTCGCTTGTCAGGTCGCAGTCAAGATTCACCGTTCCTAAAGCCGACATTTCGAACTCCAGCATGGTCGGTAATCTTTCCAGCAAGACTGTCAAGCTGATTGAAGCATCATTAAATTCGGCATATTCAAAAGCCCCGAAGAACGTATTATCTATATTATACCTAAATTCATGTCTTCCCGGTTTCAAGCCCGCAAAAGGAATAGTAAATTCCTGTTTCTTCATCATCCGGTACACGAGTTTAAGGCGTGCAAAGATACTTTTTTTTTAGAAATACTCAATTATATTCTCAAATAATTCCCCAGGTGCGGGCGGGTAAATCCCGGGTTGTAAAGCGATTACTTTTTTGGCTTCTGCTTCTTGAGCGGTTCTCGCGTGAGTTCATTATACTGCTCTCTATTCCTGAAAATGTCGATGGCGGTAAAAACAGCTTCTTTAAAAGAGCTCTCATCGGCTACTCCTTTCCCGGCAATTTCATATGCCGTACCATGGTCCGGGGAAGTTCGGACATGACTAAGGCCCGCGGTGAAATTGACTCCCTTTCCAAAGGATAGCGTTTTAAATGGAATAAGACCCTGGTCGTGATAGGCTGCCAATACCGCATCGAACTGCTGGTGCGTCCCCGACCCAAAGAAGCTGTCAGCAGCATAGGGTCCGAATACCAAAAGTCCTTTGTTGGACAATGCCTCTATAGCCGGCCTGAGTACCTCGTCGTCTTCCTTTCCTATTACCCCGTTGTCTCCGCTATGCGGATTTATTCCCAACAACGCAATTTTCGGGCGTCGTATCCCGAAATCCATTTTTAGGGATTTATCGATAATACCTACTTTTCTGGCAATAAGTTCGCCATCTATGGAATCGGGTACATCTTTAACCGCAAGATGATCTGTCAGCAGTCCGATTTTCAGCTCAGGGGTTACCATAAACATCAGGCTGTCACCGTCGAGTTCACGTGCCAGATAATCTGTATGACCCGGAAAGTTAAACTCGTCTGACTGTATATTTGATTTATTGATAGGCGCGGTAACAAGGACATCGATCTCTCCTTGCTTCAGCGCTTTAACAGCTGCTTTCAAGGATCTGATCGCCAGTGACCCCGCCTGTTTTGTAGGCTGTCCGTATCTGATTTCTGCTGTCTCCTTCCAGGCACCAACAACATTAAATTTATTGTCCGAACTATGGGCAGCCGACGGTATCCCATGATAATTCGGGCCGATTCCCAGGTCTTGTTTTTGTTGTGCAACGATTTTATTGGACGCAAAAAGAACGGGAGTGCAAAACTCAAGCATCCTTTGATCCTTAAATGTTTTTAAGACCACTTCGCATCCTATACCGTTGATGTCTCCGATGGAAATACCCAACTTTATTTTTTTCTCCTCACCCATGACGAACGCGTCTTTATTTCTACATTTACACGGCAAAACTACTTATTTTACACAAACCATGTTTACGGGAATAATTGAAACTTTAGGTATTGTAACAGGACTGGAAAAAGAAGGGGGGAACCTGCATATAAAAATTGAGTCGGATATCAGCCCTGAATTAAAAATCGACCAGAGCGTGGCTCATAACGGCGTTTGTCTTACTGTGGTGACTATAGATGGCATGTCGTATACGGTTACCGCTGTTGAAGAAACCCTTCAAAAAAGCAACTTAGGCGGCCTGAAAACAGGAGATGCTGTTAATCTGGAAAGAGCAATGGTACTTGGTTCGCGACTAGACGGTCATATGGTTCAGGGCCATGTAGACAACACGGCCAACTGCACCCAAATCGATGAACAGGATGGTAGTTGGTATTTCCATTTTAAATATCAACCCGTTCCGGGAGGGGTAACGGTCGAAAAAGGATCGATCACCGTAGATGGTGTAAGTCTTACGGTGGTAGACTCGGGTCCGGATTTCTTCAGTGTGGCTATAATTCCGTATACCTATGAACATACCAGGTTTGGGCAATATGAAATCGGCACGGTTGTAAATCTGGAATTTGATGTGATTGGCAAGTATGTTTCGCGACTCCTGGAATTGAGAAGTTGAAGGGCCTAAAACAGCCTGCTAGACTTTAATAAATATCTTCCTCCTGTACATTACATAGGCCAGTAATAGGTAAAATGCGATCACACAAAGTCCGTAGAGCAGTGACGAAAATTTAAGCGGTAGCATATCCATCACAAAAATGTTTTCGAACAACCATTGATGCAGGGAAGTGCCGGGAGATACCGTTACCTGATAGAATATCTTGGAGATCCAGCTCGACAGAAAATAAACAGTGATGGCGTTTGCCCCGGCATATCGGAATACACTGCCAAATTTAATCCCCTTAACATCGGTTAAGTAATAGATTCCTGCTAAACAAATATTAGCCCAGCCGGCAGTAACCAATACATAGCTGCTCGTCCAGATCGGTTTATTAATCGGGAAGACCATATCCCACAAATATCCAAGGATTACCAGGATAATGCCCAGGCCGATAAGCAACCTTTCTTTCTTTTGCCGTGCAGAGACCAGAATTAATCCAGTAAAAATCCCGAGGAGGCTGGTCGCTATGGAAGGCATCGTGCTCAGAATTCCTTCAGGATCATAGTCTTCTTTATACATATGTGTTCCCAGGAGTTTCAGATCTACAAAGTTTGCCCAATTATTAGGTGCCCGATCAAAGGTGGGCGCCTCGCCATGGATAGGTATAAATCCAAGCCAGATCCAATAGCCCAGAAGAATTGCTATGCAAATGCCCAACAACACCCGCCAATTGAAATTCAGGAACAATATGGCAGCAAAAAAGAAGACCAGCCCGATGCGCTGAAGTACGCCAGGGAATCTAATGTTATCGAAACTCTCAAAGAATGGAAAGTGAATTGTGAACGCTCCTAAAAACAAACCAAGCCCCAGGAGTTTTAAGGTGCGGACAGTAATTTTTTTATAGGTAGCCTTTCCCGGTTTCTTATTCCTGTATGCAAAAACGATCGAGGTTCCTACTATAAACAGAAAAAAGGGAAAGACCAGATCTGTTGGAGTATATCCATGCCAGGTGGAATGCAGCAAAGGCGCATACACATGTTCCCAGGTACCCGGCGTATTGACCAGTATCATCAGCACGATGGTCAGTCCCCGGAAAATATCTACTGAAATAATTCTTTCCTTCATATAATGAATACTTAAAGCAGATCGCCTTTAATCTGGTCCCATACACGCTTTAATAGAAAAGCGGATACAACAACAACAAGGGTTAGTCCGGATGCCAATCCATAATTACCATAAATCCAGTTTCCTGTGGCAAACATGCAACTATAAACAAAAACGCAGCCAAGCAACATTGCGAGAATTCCCGAAGGCACTGTCCATTTTCCTTCCCCCTTGGTAAGTTCAACACCCTGGCCGGCAGCTTCGTCTATAATTTTTCTCCAACCCGGTCCGCCTGGTTGTGTCTTTTTATAAAACCTAATGAGTGTTGATGTCTTTTCGGCAGGGGTCAGAAAAGTTACGGAAATCCAGAGGACTGAAGTGATGAGCACTACCAGTGGAAAACGGCTCCACAGAGGAAATATGGCGGCTTCATCGAGGAATAGTACCTGCTCATATCTCCAAAAAAGAAGTGATATGATACCAGAAGAGAACATTGCGACTATTTCACTCCAGGCATTGATTCGCCACCAAAACCACCGGAGGATAAATATCAAGCCAGTACCTGCGCCAAACATTATAATGATGTCGAACAATTGCTTCGCATTGGTTAAATACAAAGCAAAAATAGCACTGGCGATCATCAGTACAACAGTGGTTATCCGGCCTACAAGTACCAATTCCTTCTCATTGGCTTTTTTGTGAACCAATTGCCGGTAAAAATCGTTTACCACGTACGACGAGCCCCAGTTTAAATGGGTGGAAATGGTAGACATATATGCAGCACCTAAAGAGGCCAGCACAATTCCCAGCAATCCGCTGGGCAGTTTCGTAAGCATGGCAGAATAGGCCAGGTCATGACCCAGTTTTCCCTCCTCTACATTGGGAAAAGCTTCTTGTATACTCGCTACATCCGGGAAAACAACTAATGAAGCCAATGCCACAAGAATCCAGGGCCAGGGCCTCAGAGCGTAGTGCATAATATTAAAAAAGAAGGTCGCGCCTATCGCGTGGTTCTCATCTTTGGCGGCCAACATCCTTTGAGCGATATAACCTCCGCCTCCGGGTTCCCCTCCGGGATACCAGGCACTCCACCATTGCACAGCCAAAGGAATAATCAGAATGGCGATCAGCGCTTCGGTATCCGAGAAATCGGGTAAGATCGAAAGCTTGCCCATCACATTTTCATGACTGATCAGTGCTTTTATACCGCCTACTTCCGGAAGATTAACTAGGTAATATGCGGCTCCCACAGCTCCGATTATGGCCACAAAAAACAACACAAAATCTGTATAAACCACACCACGGAATCCTCCCACCGCACTAAAAATAACTGTGATAACACCCCCTATCAGAACCGTCTCAATAGGGCTAAGGCCAAGCATAACCTGCCCTATTTTAATCGCCGCCAGCGTAACGGCAGCCATGGCCATAACATTGAATACAATCCCAAGGTATACAGATCGGAACCCTCTCAGGAAATGAGCTGGTTTCCCGCCATACCGCAGGTCATAGAACTCCATGTCTGTAGCGACATCGGAACGTCGCCAAAGTTTGGCATATACAAAAACCGTGAGTAATCCGGTAAGTAAAAAGGCCCACCAGACCCAATTCCCGGATACGCCATTGGTTCGTACAATATCGGTAACCAGGTTAGGGGTATCGGTAGAAAAGGTGGTGGCCACCATGGAGAACCCCAACAACCACCAGGGCATATTCCTGCCTGAAAGAAAAAACTCGGTAGTATTTTTTCCGGCTCTTTTGGATACGACGATCCCGATGATCAATACAATAGTGAAAAACCCAATTATGAGGGAATAGTCCAGCGTGGTGAGTTCCATAGTTTGGTGTTGGTTGTTGCGTAAAGATATATTTTTTTAAGATACCTTTGATTGCCCTGGGCATTAACCGCCGGGTGAACTTAAGGCATTGGAAATTTCACTCACCTCCTGGATTTTTGCCTTCACTGCATCCTTTGTTTTAGGAGTTTCAAAAGCGGGGATCAAAGGTATCGCTATCGTTACGGTTACTTTAATGGCCCTTGCCTTTGGAGCCCGGGAGTCTACCGGTTTAATTGTTCCCATGCTAATTGTAGGTGATATATTTGCCGTGCTTTATTATAACAGGCATGCACGCTGGCAGTATATACTAAGATTCGCCCCCTGGATGGTGGCTGGAATTCTGATCGGAGTGTTTTTGGGTAAAGATCTTCCGGAGGCAACTTTCAAATTCTGGATGGTTACCATCATTTTAATCAGTGTTGTGATTATGTACTGGTGGGATCTGAGAAAGTCAAAGCTGGTTCCCCGTCATTGGGCTTTTGCCGGCTTCATGGGTATTACTGCTGGTATTGCGACCATGCTGGGCAATTTGGCCGGTGCCTTCTCCAATATTTATTTCCTGGCCATGCGCTTGCCTAAAAAAGAGTTTATCGGGACAGCAGCCTGGCTATTTTTTATAACCAATATGGTAAAAATACCGTTTCATATTTTTGTCTGGGAAACAGTACGCCCTGAGACCCTTCTGGTAAATTTAAAACTCCTTCCGGCGCTTTTTCTTGGACTTTTTGCAGGTGTCAGACTGGTTAGCGTGATCCGCGAAAAATTCTACAGGAAACTCATCCTGATACTCACCGGCCTGGGGGCCATCCTAATTCTTTTCAGATGATATGTGAAGAACGTTAGAGCTCAGGAATTCTTATAGCCGGTATTTCTGAGAGGTCGAACCCCGAAAACTCTTTTAAATAATGAGACAACTTAGTTCCGTAGGCATCGACGACATCTGAACGCCCAGCGGATCTGAGATATTTCTTAACATTACCAGCTCCTGCCAAATGCGCAGCAGCAAGCATCCCTGATTCGCTTACCTGCAGTCCGTTGATCTTATGACTATTGTAGGCAAGGATCTCCTTTCTCAGGAGCCACTTATTCCTTGCCAGATAGGCAAGAAAGATCTTTTCCTGCAATGCAGGGTCCTGTAAAAACCGCTCAACTTTTCGTATCCCCAGAACTTCCAGGGTGCTTACTCCAAATTGATACTTTCCTACATAGCCCAAGCTGTTAACAGTACGGTAATCTCCACCCGATTCACGAAAAGCGAGGGCTTCCTTAAAACCTGCCAATGAATTATTAAGGTAAGGCGTTATGAGCGTTTTTGGTTTTGGGTATTCCTCAGTAATTGGGTAGTGGACCAACAGCGTGTCAGTATAGTTAGCTATCCCTGGAGCGGTAAGAGCCCCGACTTTGGAAATCTGCGAGTTATCTTCGGATTTAAGTACAGCCCAAAGTATCTGCCCTTTTTCTCCGTCCATTACTTGAAAAAGGATCAATAACGACATCATTAGAATAGTTCTCATGGCTTGGTTTATATTTAGTAGTGCGAAACATCGTTCTGTCTCGGGATTTTACATACTTCTGCAAATAATTATACCAAGCCAGAAAAGACCTGTGCCGTCTTTTAAATTCATACATAGTGATCTCATTTTAAAGGTGGTTGAAAAAAGGGCCCCGATTAACGAGGCCCTAAAACCAAAAAAAATTAACTAACCCAATGAATTACTTGGCTCGCGTGCATTGACATTCTGCCAATCCGCACTTAAAAAATGGTTAGTGTTAGCATAGTTAATATTTGGTTATATCGATTTTAAATCAGTCATTGCCGTTCAATATATCTTTCTCTTTATCATTTGATGAAATCTGATTGGCCCCTTTAAATTGTGTTTCAGAACTTTTTTTGTCCTTGCTGCTCCGATCCTTTTTTTTCAATTGATCCTCATGTTTTTCCCAGAGGATCCCAGATTTCAGTATCAGTATCACGGTGAACAAAAAGATGATCGCGCTGATAATGAAAAGCACCTCTGCGAGGGCCGGTAATTCCATATGTATTTAAGATTATCGGTTGTTGCATTTCACTCAAAATAGAAGGGCTCAGCCGCTTTTAATTTGAATGGATATAAAACTAAAAACCGAAATGAGAGCACAGGAAAGAATGAAGGTCATTGTTCTAAATATCGATAAAAGGTTATATATTATCGATAAAATGCAACATTTGAAGTATTTTCTTACTTTATGACTCGGTTAGATCACTTTACCAATTGCTTGATAGTATCATAAAGGACCTTCTGATCAAAAGGCTTAGGTAAAACTTTATTCATACCTGCTTTCAGTAGTCTTTCAATATCATCTTTATAGGCAAAGGCCGTAATGCCGATTATAGGAATCTTGCTAAGATTTCCTAAGGGAAGTTCCCGTATAAGTCTGGTAAGATGATCGCCGCTTACATTTGGAAGATGAACATCGAGCAGCAACAGGTCATAATGCTGAGACATCAATTGGTCGATCACCTTTGAACCATCGTCTAACAGGTCGATTTGGAATTCTCCGACGTCCAGCAACCATTTAAATACCGCGAGCTGTAGTCGCTCATCATCCTCTACATAAAGTAGTCTGTAAGCCTTAGTTCCTGTGCCTTTAGAAGCTATTGCAGATCCGTTGTTTTTATCTGTAAGAAACTTACTTTTCAATTGTCCCGGATAGCTCAATACTAAATCAAAAGAAAAAATGCTTCCGTTATCAGGTAAGGAATCTACTTTGATCTGGCTTCCCATCATTTTTAGCAAACCACTTACTATAGATAATCCTAATCCGGTTCCTGACTTTGATTCATTTAACCGCTTAAAGCTTTCAAAAATCAACGGAATTTCCTCTTCGGGTATTCCGGGGCCCGTATCTGATACACGGAAACTCAAACTAGCCCTATGAGCCCTCTTTTGATTGCAATGCACCTCTAATGCAAATTTGCCTGAATCAGTATATTTCAGAGCGTTTTCCAATAAGTTGCTTAGAACTTGATACAGCCTGGTACGGTCACCTTCTACCAATTCAGGGAGTTCTGGATCCGCTGTAAGTTCAAAATTTATTCCTTTTTTTTTGGCTTTGGTACCAAATGAAAAGGCGAGTAACTGGAGCATTCTGGAAAGATTAAAAACTTTGTTTTCGAGCTTGAGTTGTCCTGTGGAAATCAGGCTTAAGCTTAGAATATCTTCCAACAATGATTTTAAATGATAATTAGAATCCCGTAAAAACTCTAGTATAATTTTTTGTTCATCAGACAGTTCGGTGTTGCCAAGAACTTCTGACATGGCAATGATACTGGTGAGTGGATTTCGAAGTTCATGGCTAAAATTCTGAATAAAGGTATTCTTAAACTTTTCGCGTTCTTCGAATTCCAGGTTTTTTATTGCTGCGCGTTCGGCTTTTACAATAGATTCGTTTCGTAGCTGTGCAACTTTCTGATATTCCGTATAGTGTTCCGTAAGATCATGTATAAAAATCAACAAACCGTTAGGTTGTTCCTGTATGCTAATATCCGCTATCAAATACCTGTTATCCCATTGAAAATGAACACAGGGAATCGTCAAATCCTGTGCCGGGATCTCTCCTGTAAATTTGATGGTTTCAAAAAATGGGTGTACTTCTGTTATAGGTTTACCGGTAGCCACCGGGAATAAAATTTGATCGCTCTGGATGACTATCCCCTCGGTATTGACAAGAATACATTGAATTCTGCCACGTATATATTGGTCTTTAAGTTCCGAAAACATCTATACTAAAGCGTTGGCCAGGTTTTGAAAAGCGTCGGGAACTGTATTGCCGGTTTTAGCGCTTGTCAAAAAATCAAAGGATAAGGAGTGTTGCTGATACAGGCTTTCCAATGTTTCTTGGTCGATTAAATCTTTTTTATTGCCCACAGTAATCATCGGCGTTCCGGACAAGCGGTCTTTAATGAGTTCAATGTCCCTATCCAGATCCGCAAAGGTCGATGGTCTGCTTAGGTCAAAAACATAGATAATGCCATGAGTACCCAACAATAGTGAGTCTCTTATACTTGCCAGTTCATCTGTTCCTTCCAAATCCCAAATGATAAGGCTTATGGATTGATTATCATCTAGTCTTACTACTTTTTTGCTTATATGAACCCCAATGGTAACCTTGTATTTGTCCGAGAAGCTATTTTCAACAAATCTGCGGATGAGAGAGGTTTTGCCAACTCCGAAATGACCCAACAGTACAACTTTTTTAGAGTTGTGCATTACCAAAATTTTGTTCCAATTCTTTCTCCAGTAGTTCCCGGTCTATCATTTTCACCTTCTTTTCCGAACTTTCAGAATTAAAAACAAGGTCGAGATTCATTGCCATGAAGTTGTAATAAAAATTGAAGATGAGATCCTGTAACTTATTTTTTGATTGCATAATATAATTCCCCGAGATTACCACTGCCACATAATGCGTGACAAAGCTTTGCAGATGAATATTATAAGACTCATATTCGATAAGCTCAAGGTTCTGGTTTTTCTTGTAATAAGCGTCTTCTACAAAACTTTTAATGGCCGTTAACATGCCGGATATCATCTCCTTGTCTATACTGCTCGTTTTTGAATAACTGGCTTTTAAAATTCCCGTATCTCTTTCGATAAGTAAGACCTGCTCGATTTTGGCTGCAGAGAGGTTCCTTAAAATCAATTCTTCCTCCTTTACCCCGGTAAACCAGGATCTAAGCCTTCTTTTCCAGCGCTTGATGAAACTGAGTTGATTATCGATCTTTTCGGATAATAGCTTCATCTCCTGGGCTACGTACTTCTTCACCATCTTACCAAGAACGGGATATAACGCATCCACAACTTCATCTTTATGGTTCTTGATTTCCTGCTTTAAAGTAGCGGTGATGGTGGGGCCCAGTGTACGCGGTATTCTTTTGGTAAATTCCCGGAGTTGATACTTGATCAGGGGGTCGACCTTGTTTGCCAGTTCTTTCTCATCGTTAAGAAGATGCTCAAGCAATTCAATCCTTTTTGCCATATCTTCCTGCAGAGACTTGTCATCCGTCAGAAGGATATCTCTAATGATATCCAGTTTGTCCTCTTCCCTCATCGCTCTAGTATATGATTAGGCCTATTTGCCGAGGATTCTCTCGCCGATTTGTACAAAAAGTGTTCCCAGCAATTCCTTGTCTAGGGTTTCTTCCTCCAGGGTTTCGATTTTGCTTTCGAGTTTTTCTTCTAATTCTGTAATTCTCAGATGTACATCGACAGATATATCGTCAACGGATTTGTGCAGATCGGTTCGTACTTCTTCTATAAGTACTTCGAGCGCTTTCTTTTTATCCAGTATATTCTTTTTAAGGGTCTCGAATTCCTCGTCATATGCTTGAATATTTTCCCCGAAAATCAGGTTTTTTATGACCTCAATCTTAGATTTAGACAGGGCATCTTCCCTGGATTGATCAGCGGTGATTTGATCAGATTTAGTTTGCGACATCTTGGCTGTATGGTTTTTCGTTATTTTTTCAATCGTAAAAACTAAATATAAGAAAAAATACAGCCTTTTAATCATATTGATTTCTAGATTATTACGAACCAACATGCGATGATGGTCGCACCCCGATAAAAGCGCCCTTACAATTTGCAGATTATTGGTTAAACTGGAGTTTATTTTCGCCTGAAAGCTTGGGTCTTTTTATAGGTAAGACTTCTCCATAACCATTCCAGGGGGCCAAATCGGAAGTATTTCAACCATATAGGACTTGCGATCAGTTGAAAAACCCAGATGGCCAATACCACATAGTAAAGTTCGTAGCGTTGTAGTTTTCCAAAAAGTGAGAAGCCTATTCCGGTGAAAACAAAGGCACAAATTACCGAGTGCATAATATAATTTGTAAGCGCCATTCTCCCAACTGCAGCCAGTGCGTTTCTCAGAAAACCAAGAATGTTCAGCTTACAAAAGATCATCACCAGCCCGATATGACCGAAAGACATCGCTATTCTGCCAAAGGGATAGGTAAGACCCGACTGGTAAAATGAAAGTATTGAGAATTCGTTTTCCAATAAGATGTTGGATTCGTAGTAATTAATGGGGATTCCAATACCATATCCGATCAGGATCATTAATAGGTACGACCTGGTTTTCAGCTCTGCTGTAATCACTCCCATCTTAAAAAGCGCCATCCCCAAAAGCATCATGGCCAGGACATCCCAGGGATTATAATCGTAATTAAACGTTGTCTGCATCATCCGGTTTACCGGCGCAAGGAATAAAACCAGATCGAAGTATCCTTTATGCATACTCTCGGTGTCTTCGGTGATCTTTTCTTTATCAGGTTTAAGTTCTGCCGCTATACCTTCCCATGCCTCTTTCCCTTCTCTGACTTCTTTGGGTAAATCCTGGCTTTCATTATAAGCCTGGGCAGCTTCATATTGCATTTTGTACTTCCCCAGTTCACTATACTTGCCATATTGCAAACCAACACCAATGAGCGTTAACACAGCGACTGCGATGATGAGTTTTCTTGGGTTTGTATTTCTAAAAGGGAAAAGAAATAAGCCCCAAAGGCCATAGGCAAAAAGAATATCGCCTGTCCACAAGATCAAATAGCCATGGATAAGCCCAAAGATCAAAAGCCAGATGGTACGCCTATAATAGATATCGGCCACCTCGATACCGCCCCCGCGACCGATCATACGGGAAGTCATCAGCACCATACCCACACCAAATAGCATTGAAAACAAAGCTCTCATGGTGCCCTCGAAAAACAAATTGTTTATAAGCCATACCAGGAGATTGTAGCCCTCATCACCGCCCTGCACTGTGGGGTCCACATAGGCCATAAAGACAAGTCCGAATCCGGTGATATTCATCAATAAAATTCCGAGGAGAGCTACGCCTCTTAATACATCGAGTGAACGGATGCGCTCTGTGGTAGAAACAGGACCTAAAAGGCCTTTGGGTTCAGTCATATTGAATTTGTTATCAGGTTATTTTCATCATTTTTGTCCTTTTATCGCTATTAAAACACATAGTATTCTATAATTATACATTGTAATTCAAAGGATTCGAGTGGGTTATGAATCCTCCTTTAACGCTTACGATATTCATAAGGTAGCTTGAAGAATTTTCTTTACCTTGTATACCTCTAAAAAATGGACATATGGATTTTAATTTAGCAGAGAAACTGGCCATCGTTAAAGCTGTGGACGAAGTGATTTTAGTAGATGGGCGGGTTAAGCAGGAAGAGGTGGAATTCCTTTCCCAATTAATGACCATTCTTAAATTCGACCGGGCATTGGTGGAAGAGGCCAGGGCCATCACCGCCAAGGAATGTATGATGATCCTCAAGGGCATGAACAATAAGAAAAAACAGGCGCTTGCCGTCTTGTTGAATGAAATGGCCAATGCCGACGGAGAGTTCAGCAAAGACGAATATCGTCTCATATTCAATATTTTACTCGAGGCTGGGATCGATGTGGATTCCATTGAGCGCTAGCGGCTAATTAGTATTTTGAATGATGTCGATGCAAATTACTATGGCAATTGATAAATAAACCCCGGTTAAAACCAGGGTTTAATCGACTTCCAATACATTTATTCGCCCGTATAAGGCCTTGTTAAGTCTGCTGTATCGTACCATTCTGCCGAGTGGACGGCTTTTCCTTCCTCGTTGAAAAACAGCACCGAATACCATTTTAGACGCTGCTCATCACCCGATTCTGCCATCTTTGATTTCCATAAACCATAGACGCGTACATCTCCGTTAGGTTTTTGATCCTCTCCCAGACCTGCATAGTAAAGACCGTTGGTGAATTCAATATCATTATAGGCCGCCATAAAGCCTTTCATAGCTTCTTCCCAGGTGGCTCTCGGAAGGCTATCCTGTCCTACACTAGGTGGCGACCAGATAAAGTCTTCGCTGACATAAGAAAACATCTTCGTAGTATCCTTTTCACAAAACGCCTTGAGAAAGGCTTTTGTAGTCTCTACATTCTTGTGAAAATTTTCGAGATTAGGATCAACTTCAGCTACCTCTTCTTTCTCAACCGGAGCTGCTTTCTCCTGGCAACTGGCAAGGAGTGTTAATACTGCAAAAAATAGAATGAAATTCTTCATAATTATTGAGTTGATTAATATGATTTCTGTGGCTCTTTGGATCAAAGTAGAGCCTGGCGATAATATTCCATAAATGCAATTTATCATAACGTCTAAGGATGAAGTAATGTTTTTTCTGTCCGAAGGATGCCGATAACTTACCGGTTGAATCCGGTTTAATCCAAAAAAGCATTAAATTATTATATCCTTAATTATGAGTGTCTTATAAATGTTATAGTAATTCAAAATGTTTAATCATGGGAAGAATCAAGACCTGGAACAAATGGGCGAATGCCCACACCTATATTCCGCTTGATTTATTGCGGGTGGCCTTAGGTGTATTTCTGATAATAAAAGGAGTAGAATTTATGTCTGATCCGGTAGAGATGGCCATCGTGATGGAACCTTTTAAAAATTGGCCGGCCAGCTGGCTGATTTTACATTATATACCCTTCGCTCACTTTGCAGGGGGTTTCTTTATTATTATTGGTCTGTTGACCCGGTGGGCTGTCGTAATTCAATTCCCTCTTTTAGCAGGGGCCATACTCACTAATTTCTTAGGTGAAATGAACAGCACTAATCTTATTCTTGGGTTGATTACTCTGGTGGTTTGTATTTTCTTTCTCTTCTACGGCTCCGGCAAACATTCTACAGACTATCATTTAAAAATGCAGCAATAATTAATGGGTTGTTTATTATTTGGGGACCATGAACTCAGCTTGAAGATCATTGATCGATCAGGCAAAAATAAACACACCAACCCAGGTATATTCCTTAAAAGAATTCACCCTATAGGTTGGTGTGAGAGAACAACACAATAAACTCTTACTAACTAATATACTTTTTAATTCTAGAGCCTTTTCAATTCCCCGTTTGCCAGCGCCTGTTCATATGAAGCAGTAACTGAGGAGAAGACCTTGAAAAAACGTCTGCCGTCTGCCGGTTCCAATATCGCAAAAGTCTCGCCAGAGCTATTTTGATATTTCTCTTTGACTACTACTTTAGTTCCCCGGAGGTTCGACCAGTTTCCAATCCCTCCCCTTTTCAAAATGAAATTGAGTTTGGGAAAATGAAGATGATCATAATCCATACCGTCGTAAGAGCCAATAATCAGGATTTCCCCGGTTTCAGCATTCTTGGAATCTTGTTGCGCCTGCGTCCACTGTAGCGAAAATAATACTAGAAAAATGATTAAATAAGGTCTCATATCTGTAATTAAATGGTTCCTGAATTGTTATTGTTCAGATTTATCCGAATCGGGTTTTAATTCGACTATCGGAATCAATTTAGCCTTTAGCAGGGGAAACATATCGTAGAAATTCCTGCCATCTTCTCTTCTCAATGTTACATATCGTTGTCCTCCGGGGCCAATGACCATATTGTCGATGAGTAATCTACCGCCATTATATATCACATGCTGCCCCAGGCCTTCCTTATCGAACTGCCCTCCTAAGATAACCGTTGCTTGACGAACCGGAAGATCGATCTGCAAACCAGGCGCTCCATGGAGTGTTTCCATCTGCTGATTCTCATCGATTTCCATACGAAAAATCTGCTGTGCTTCCGCAGCATGGACCGATAAAAAGAAACCCAGTATAACAACAATCAACTTCATAGATAAGCAAGCTTTATCCTCTTTCAAAATTAGTGTTAATCCAATTTTTGCACGTAAAACTACGGTTCGTCTTCTTCAATCTATTAAAATAGCCGTAAACCACAAAATTTTTGACATAAATCCTGAGGCCTCAGCTTTAGGAAAAAGAATCATTGAGGAGAGCATCAATACAATTCAGGGTACACAACTAAGGGATTCCTGGATTATACTGGTTAAACTATTAACCCTGCGGGGGCCTTAGGCGGTGAAGAACGTAAATTCTGTTTTGGAGAAAGTTCCCTCATTTTGATCAATACCAGGGAAAACTTACTAATCGATGCTGAACTGAAACAAAATGAGATAGAGAACAAATCTTTTTCTGCCAAAGCTAAATTATTGAAAACCCTGGCGATCAAACCTGAAAAGCTTTAGGTGGCGTTATTTAATTTAAGATTGTTCTACAGCTCTTGTCCTACCCATAAAATTGGCCTTTCTAGCTTCTTCCTATAGCATTTGGCTATTTAATTATATCGGCTTGTAATTTTTTTTACTAAAAAAAGTGACCTGCAAAAAAATTCTGTGTCTTAATAGTTAAAGAACACGAAATGTGGTTCCAAATCTACAAGACGATGAGTGAATTTTATGTTGAGATTTTTCTGGGAATAAGTATAGGGGCTTTTGTGATTTCAGTCATACTTCTGATTTCGTTTATAAAGGAAAATATAGAGGTCGCCTCGGTTCGCGAGACCATTATCGAACAAAACGAAGTGCAGGAAATGCACAATAAACATATAGGGATTGATTGAAACACGGATTGAGCTATGCAAGCACTAACCATTATTTAATCCGTTTTCGACCGCCAGACCAGACCGTAACGATATTATTCCATAGCTGCGTTACCGTCGGCAAGAAATACTCAAAGGTAGTCCATGCCCGAAGAGTGAAAATACGAGATTAATCTCGTTTTTTGATTGGTTGGTTGATGTTAAGGCCCTGATTTATCAGGGCCTTATTAAAAGTAAGAATTGAAAAAATGCCAAACATGAACTGAAATCTATGGGAACAACCTTAATCCGATAGATGATGAGGCAAGACAGGAGGTATAGCAAAGGTTATGCTATGTGGTTTGAAATTAGTTGAGTTCCTCCGATTAGGTTGTTGTAAAGGGTTTCTAAAAGATATTGCTTATCTGAAGAAGCCCTTTTACCATAGTTTTTATAAATTGTTAACGCCTAGGAAAACAATACCTGACTGCTTTCATCTCTATGAATTTTCTAAAAAGACTCATCCTCATACTCGTTGGTGATCGATTTAAATCGAATTTAGGCCCAGACAACGAATATCGAAAATTGTCGGATGAGGAAATTGTGAGGCATATAGTAGAAAATGAAAATACCCTGTTGTTCGGGCTTATCTATGACCGTTATGCTAATAGGATTTATAGTAAGTGTAATGGTTTTGCAAAGAGTGAAGAAGAGGCGTTAGATCTTACACAAGATGTTTTTCTCACCCTGTTTGTAAAACTTGGAAGTTTTAAAGGAAAATCAAAATTTTCGAGCTGGGTCTATAGTCTGACTTATAATTTCTGTGTCAACTATGTTAGCCGAAACAAGGCGAGAAAAATGAAGGATCAATCCAGCCCAATAGACGAAGAGGAATTTAGAATGGCGAATGAGATAGACGACAAAGAGTTATTTGAAATGCGTTCGCAAAAACTTAAACAAGCGCTTAACCTCATCGATCCTCAAGACAGAACACTCCTCCTCCTGAAATATCAGGACGATATCCCGGTAAAAGAATTGTGCGATTTGCTGGAAATCGGTGAAAGTGCCGTTAAAATGAGATTAAAAAGGGCAAAAGCCCGTATTCTGGAAACCTATAATTCCCTTTAATCATGGCCCAAAAAGAACAAAACCCATTTAAAGAACTGGAGAGAAATATCAGAGAGGTGCCGCCTCAATTAAGGCAGAAGGTGATGAACGACATAGCTGCCGCCAAATTACTTATGGATCTGGCATCGCTCTTTGGTGCTAACTACCCATCGCTCATTAGCGGTTTATTTAAAACTCAACCAAAAAAATAATCTAATCATAATCCCTGGAATATTATGGAAACAATAGGAAAAATAGCAACGGATTCTCTCAGAACGATCATCCTTGATATCGCTTCCGCGCTGCCCGGAATAATCGGTGCAATTATAGTTCTGCTACTAGCCTGGCTGATCATCAAGATCACCACGATAATCCTGAGAAAACTTATGAGACTTGCCCGGGTAGACAGGCTATCCGATCGGGTAAACGATGCCCAATTATTTGGTGAAAGCGGCAAGATCAAAGTAGATATCATCAAAGTAATTTTAGGTTTTGTTAAAGGTGTCCTCTGGCTTACTTTTATTATCGTGGCGGCCGATGTCATGGGCCTTACCGTTATTTCGGAAGAAATCGCCAACCTCCTCAGGTACTTACCAGTCTTGCTGAGCGCACTGGTCATATTTATGATCGGTATGTTTGCTGCAAAACTGATCAAAAAGGCCCTTGTCAGTGTCTTTGAATCTATGGGTATAGGCGGATCTAAGATTGTAAGTACAATCGTATACTATATTATTTTAGTATTTGTCCTAGTTACCTCACTTAACCAGGCAGGGATCGATACGACCATCATTACCAGTAATTTCACATTGATTATCGGAGCCTTCCTTTTAGCTTTTGCCATAGGTCTCGGATTGGGATCCCGGGAGGTGGTGGCCGATCTGTTGAGAACCTTTTATGCCAGAAAAACTTTTGCCATTGGCGATGTTATCAAAACAAAAAAAATCGAAGGAACAGTGGAGGCAATCGAGGGGATCTTTGTCACCCTCAAGACCAAATCGGGCAAGATGGTGCTGCCGATAAAGGATATAGTAGAAAACAAAATTGAAATTGAATCTTAACGAATTAATGCGGGAACGCAGGGGTTTTTGCCACATTATCTGGAGCTAGATTTCCCCTATCCCGCTATGTTCTTAAAAGGGAATTGTAGAGTGCATTTAGCAGAATGTTATTGCCGTTTATCGAATTTCATCGCTGAACTGCACAATATGATCGCCCAAACCACAAATATTGAGGGTTTCACAACAAATATCGATACCTACACAACGCTTTTTAGTATTTTAAGACTATCCCAAAAGTCTCATTTAAACTACTCGCTATGAAATTAGATTCGAAAAATCATCCTGTCTTAAACACCCTTCTTTTAATCCTTAATGTAGGCCTTGAGATCATCCTGGTGATGATCGCGCTGGGCTTCGTAATCGGGATTTGGGAGTTTTTCAAGTAGGGAAGAACCAAAAACAGATCGTTTAGTTCTGTATGTGTTCAAACTTCATTAGGATATCTAAGATGTAAGCATTCAATTGGTGATCTCAAAGAGTTTGTCTGTAAGCGCATCATCTCTAAAAAATTCTATGGTCCTTGAAACGGGCTCCTGTGTAAAACGGACCATCATGTGGAATTTATAATTAGCCTTATCTGTCCCTGATAATTGTGGTATAATCCGTGCTCTATAAACATAAAAAAGTTGGCGAGAGCGTCCATAAGATTGTAGCCTGTTTAGTAAAGCCTCTGCTTTTTCAGGACTCATAGGCACAAGAATGCCTGTTCCATAAGACTGCCCTTCGGGTTTATAGTTTGCTTTGAATAAGGACTCTTCTGCCGGAGATTTATATTCAATAGTCACAGGACCTCCCGATTGTGCTTTTACCTGCTTCAATACAAAACCCCCTGCATTAAAATCATATTCCGCCAATGATGTTTTCCCAACGAAAAAGACCTCCTGCGCTCCCTGACCCGCAGACCACTGAACAAATTTATCGGCATAGGTATCCATAAAGTCATTAAAGGCTCTCATTTCTGCAAATTCACCAGAACGACCTCCCCATATCGCCTGACGTAGTTTCTGTTGGTAGGCGCCTGAAGATTTTGGCATATGACCTGGCAGGCAAGGTTTTTGTTCCGCACAAAAAAACCTCGAAAATGCTTCAGGTTTTAAAGAATAAGCCCCCATTTGTTTCAGTACGATCGCCCAATAGGAATCTATTGATTTGGCATACTGGGCGTTATTGTCTTCCAATGCGGTTCCGGGTTTAAAAGCCTTTCTGATCTTATCGAGATCAATCGTGCTTTTTGCGGTTTCCATAGAGACCAGCCCAAAATATTGCTTAAGGCCTTCGCGCAGCCTAAATTCAAGGTTTTTACGAGCTAAGCCCGTGTTGGTATACTCGGTACGATCCATTGTTTTCGAATAATAGACCCGGGGATACCCAAGACGCAACAAACCCCTGAAAGTGGCAACAGCAAAAGGCTCAATATTTTCCGAATCGGGCGATTCCATAATTCGGATCTCCCCTGGCGAGAATCCCAGATCCTGTTCTGTAAAACCATCGGACTGGCCAAAAGTGAGAAGATGACTCAAAGCCCATAATGGAAAGATTAATTTAAGAGACATGCGCATTTGATTATTTTGTAAAGTCGGCCTCAAAAAGCTTAAGTGTCAGTTCCTCGTCTAAAAAGAACTCGATAATATTAGAGATAGGTTCCTGGACCAGCTGAGTTACTGCCGGACCAAAACTACCCTGAGGGCCCTCAGGCTCGCCAACACCTATACTGGCCTTGTATACATAGTACAATTGTCTGTTTCTTGGATCATGTGCTGCCATGGTCTCTACAAGTTTCTCGGCTTTTTCCGGGCTCATTTTTATCAGTTTACCGGCCAGATGCCTTCCATCGATCCGGGTTCGGGCAAAGAAACTGTCCTCTTCACGTATTTTGGTATACCGAAGCAAGCTGCTCTTCAATGCCTTAGTTTCTACCGCATCTACCCTGAGAATAAACCCCTCGTGGTTAAAATCGTATTCGGTGATATAAGTAGTCCCGACAATATAAGCTTCTTTAACATCGATCTGTTTCGCCCAGGTTTTCATTTTTGGAACTTCGGTTTTTACATACGCCTGCCAGGCCCGTAGTCTTGCAAATTCGTCACTCCCGCGGCCTCCCCATGTAGGTCTGCCTTTTTTCACGGGAACATAAGCGCCCCCAGTTTCTGGAATACAATTTTCTCCCTCTGCACACCAGTATTTAGATAAGGCTTGGGGTGTTAAAATCTTTGGGGCCAGCTCTTTGAATTGCCCCGACCAATACATGGTTGTTCTGATGGGGTCATCAAGTGCAGCCTTGGCTCCGATGGTAGGCACAAACTCCTTTGCAATTTCGTCTACTTTAATATCCGTGCTGCGGTGTTTTATCTCCAACAACTCAAAAAGCCTGAGGATACTTTGTTTCTTTTTCGTCAAAAGATCACGTCTTTCTTTTTGAGACCGGTATACATTCTGTGGAATGGGCTTAGCAGCCAGTCCGTAAGAATTAGGTGTGCCGAGGCGTATAAGACCTCTGAAACGAGGTATATATAATGGCCTCAGATCATCGGGATATGGAGACGGTACGAGATCAAATTCCCCGGGATCGAACCCCAAGGCGCTTTCGGTATACTGCTGCGAACAGATCGAAAGACTAAGCATTAAACTAAGGCCAAGAGTCAAAATAGTCTTAAATCCAATTTTCATAGCTGCTATAATTTAGTTTCGTATACCAACTCCTTCAGCGCAGGATCGAGGTAGAATCGGATCGTAGTATCCTTATAATCGTACAGGAATCCGATATTCCCTCCGAAAGCGGTATGGGAGCCCCCTCTTCTTTTCGGGCCCATGCTATAAATCTCGGCGATCATTACGGAATAAAGTATTGGATTATAATTCTGGTGGTATTCTGTTTTTAATCTATTCTTAATGCTTTCGGCCTTTTCCGGGGGTATAGCCAGGAGCAGGTTTTTCATAAAACCTCTGTTAAAATCAAATCCGGATGTTTCCGGATCCCTGGGCCAGAACTGCAGGTCCTGTGAACTGCCTCCCGAGCTGCTTTTTAGCGGGGCAATAACCACCTCAAAACCCTGTTTCTGGAAATCATAGGTAGGAAGCAACACCCTGTTGACCATGGCAACTTCACGGCTTAAACCTTTTGACCATTCCAATAGTTTAGGTACTTCGACATCGACAAATTTCTTATACGCCCCCCTTTTTTTAAACTCGTTGGCCTGGGGTCCGGCCCAGACCCTTCCTTGTCTCTGTCGGTAGCCTTCGAAACAGCTCTCTTCGCCG
The DNA here is from genome assembly GCA_965212205.1 of Flavobacteriaceae bacterium. Lineage (GTDB taxonomy): Bacteria > Bacteroidota > Bacteroidia > Flavobacteriales > Flavobacteriaceae > JAHEJJ01. The sequence continues at coordinate 310,414 of CBDBUX010000001.1, read as the reverse complement.
GGGCAATAATATTCCCTGTAGCGTTCCTTGGTAAGCATCCCGGCGGCCATTCCTTCGATATGAAACCGGGGAACCACCATGTAATTAAGCTTCCCGTCAACCTGCTCGCTAAAGGTGTGGTACTTGTCGGTAGAACCAAATCCTTCACTGTTATAAACCATCAATTTTTCAGCCGTAAATTCATCAGGGATAAACTGCAGACATAAGAGGCTTAGATAACATCCTATATTATGGGTAAACTCTTCAACAACTGCCTGGCGCTGTCTCCGTGTATCATTTACCTCTGCCCTTAATTGCGGTATGTCTACTTTATAGTTATTGAACATCCCCAGACGTGGGCGGCCTTCAAAAGTAGCTAATAGCAAGGGGTAAAAACTTTCAGGACTAGGTGACTTTATTAACGCGGTTTCCCCTGTATCAAAAGAGAGCTCAGAAAAAGCTGCTTCGCGGTCATGGAAGCCATGATAGTCGGTCCAAAATAAAACATCATCCTGGGCTTTAATCAATTCAGGACTGCACAAAACGACCAACAATGCCAATAAGAGAAATGGCTGGCCGCAAGGATTAACCTTTATAAAAAAACTATCCATGTCTATCAGAGTATTATATAAAAGAAGGGGGAATCTTAAAGATAGGGCAGAATTTTCAATTGGCAATAACAAGTTCTGAATGGTGAGTCTGTCCGGGAATGATCATCAAAGATTGAACGCCTGCGACACTTACCAGGTATATTCAGGGGGTGCAATATCATTCATCCTGATATACAGGTTAGCCTTGGCCCTATGGTTATTCATATGGTCCTGGACATAGAAAAAAGCAAAAGCCCTGCTCACGGTATTCCCGCTATGATACATAACACAGCTCTCATCCAATTTTGCCTGGTCTATAGAATAGATCACTTCGGTCACATAGTCAAAGCCGCCTTGCAGCAAGTCGATGATCTCGGCCTTGGTCATCTGAGAAGCAACGGGAGCATTGGGTTTTACCTCCATTCCCTGCACGTAGCGCCTGGTCAGCAACTCTACCGTATAACCAATATGGACCATCTGTTCTGCAAAGGTCTTGCTCACCTCAGCAGGTTTATATGCATACTGGGATTCCGGCATCGCCCGGGCTACCTCGAGGCAGTGCTCAACAGCGGTTAGCCATACCGGTAAATACATTTTGCCAAAATCAGTTTTGGGGGTTTTATCGGCCTGTCCGAACAGGGAAACCGTCATCATTAGAAGAACCGGCAGGGTGAGGATGTTATTTTTCATGATCAAAATTATAGCAGTGGTTTAAGATACAAATTACCCCCTTACCTCCTTATTAATTCCGGCCGGGATTACCTGAGTTATCATTTTTGAAGAGGTCTATGCCCATTCCAAAAGCGAAAGTAATGGGCATATTCCAGAAGATCGCATGACCGCCAGCAACAGGGACTCTGGCATAGGAAGGATTAAACTTCAATTCGGTATTCACAAACCACTGCTCCACGATGTAGAAGCGTTTTGCCACAGCGATATTAAGCACTGGTCCGGAAATATAATAGCCCCATCCGAATAGCCCCTCATCTTGTGCCAGGGTCTGACCCCTGACCGTGATTTCCGGGTGTGCCAATACCACTCCTGCACCCAGCCTTAGCACGAAGGGAAAATTTTTAATGTTTTTCTCCAGCGCCCTGTTCACCACGACGATATTATAACCGTGGGAGATCGAGTATTCCTGAATCTCCGGAGGTTTATTATCGAGAAAAAGTTTGTGGTGTACAAACTCAAATTCCCATGACTTGCCATTTTTCCAACGTCCTATTCTCAAATTATAATAGCCCGGGGATACAAAAGGCTCAGACCGAAACCTGGCATTGAGGCGTATACCTGGTTCATTCTCTTGTTTTATAGTCAGAGGCATAGGGATATTATAAGGTACGCCTCCCTGCAGCTCGAGCGACCATTTTGATATTTGGGCAAGGCCCTTTTCACCAAACCCCATGGTTAACACACCTGCTAACAGGAATAATCTCAAGTAGCGTACTGCGATGATGTCGCTTTTGTTCAGAATACATTTCCTCCTTTCCCATCCTCTCATTTTATCAAATACATAACTAGTTACTTTGATTAAATTCTTGTTGTACATACTAAATTATGTTTTATATTTATGTTGAATTGGCCAAAAATCAAGAATTTTCTAGCCATTATTCAAAGGATTAACTCAGCGGCGACCTGTCTAGAACCGAGTTTGTAAAATCCAGATCATTATCATTGTTTAATCAATCTCAGCTTCCATATTATATATATGGGTTGGGTTTGCAATTAAATTCTACATGTTATGAAAAACAACATTAAGGTCACGCTCGTTCTCTTTTTCTGTTTATTCCTGAACAATCTTATAGCGCAATATTCCGGTGACTATATCGTACAACATGAATCGCTCGAATCTCTTGGTTTCGATTATCAACCTGTAAATCCACTGGTGGTAGATCGATTATATTCCGATGCCGATAAGCTGCCTTCAGATCCTTTGATGTACCCGGTAATTTATCAGGATACCGTAAAAACCAAGTGGTCCAGGACCGATACTGGCCGCGCGTTGATCGCCTCAGGAGTGTTGATTGGTGTAGGGCTCTATACCTATAAAGACAGTGGATTTTTAAACAGGGTGGATATAAAGGAAGGGATCAACAGGTACCTACCGGGCTTTTCGAATGATATTGACGATTATACACAGTATATCCCATGGGCAGCCGCATTGGCATTAGACCCGCTTGGGGTAAAAAGCAAACATAAATTTTATCGAAAGGCAGCAACCATGGCCACGGGTGCGGCAGCGAGTCTGATCGTTATTCAGGGTCTTAAATATGGTATTGGAGAAACCAGGCCAGATGGCTCTGCCAATAACGCCTTTCCCTCAGGACATACAGCGACGGCCTTTATGGGAGCACATATCTTCCACAAGGAATATGGAGATCGCAGTATCTACTATTCTGTGGGTGCCTATATACTGGCCACCTTTACAGGCATTTTTAGGCAGCTCAACGACCGCCACTGGATCTCCGATGTTTTCGTTGGGGCAGGTTTGGGGATTTCCCTCACGGAATTTGCCTATTGGGCCAATGGAAAATGGTTTAAAGATAAAGGCATCAATGAGATCGATATTGTAAAGCAAGATCCCAATCGCGACCGGCCTTCTTACCTCGGGGTTAAATTCGGATATGCAGGGCTAACCTCTGAGTTCATAGAAGATGATTCCGGGATTTCAGCACGCGACGGATTCACCGTTGCCGTAGATGGGGCATGGTTCTTCTCCAAGCACGTGGGTATTGGTGGTGAATTCGGTTTCCAATCATTCCCGATCAAATTAGATCAGGCTGTTATTGATGAGTTTCGGAATGAAGGATTTGACATCAATTTCCAGCCAATGGGTAACAGCAAAAATGTCTTCGGGCCTCACTTCCAGATCTCCTGGAATAAATCTATGTTCGGAGCTAAGGCCCTTGCCGGATGGGCGAGCATCGCAGATACGGATGTTCTCCTAAAACCTATAGGTTCTGAGGAACCTTCCGAATCCGATGAAATCGCATATGCTGAAATAAGACCTGTAATCAAATTCGCCTGGAGTACCGGGCTATATTATCGCTGGCTGATCGACGAGCGTCTGGCCCTTAGTGCCTTCATCGATTACAATGCAACTGATCTGAATTCCACTTTACGTTTCATCGATGAAATAGATGCCAACGATAACCCTATTTATGTAGAAGAGGCCTTAGATCAAAAATTTAATTCGATCACAGCAGGGATTTCATTCAATGTGATGGTCTGGTGACCTCATCGGATGAGACATCTGAATAAGCCAGTATTAGTTCTGAGGTGACTTTGCTTTTTTAGCGTTGCGTTCGGCCTTTTTGGTTTCTCTTTTGAATTTCCGGATGTTAAGGCGGTCTTCCCTGATTTCACTGCGGTATACATCGAGCATATCCCGCTCCTTATAGTACTTTTTAGGAGTGAGGTGAAGCACATATTTCATACCCTTTTTTTCATCGCTTTTAGCTTCTACATAAACTTTTTTTCCTGAGGCGATATATCCTTTTTTATCAGGTACGTTCTTTACATCGCGCTTTTTAAGGTTAGCCAACGGGAAACCTATCCATATGTTCGTTGGTACATCAGCAAAACCCAGGTGTCCGGTGACAAATAGTTCAAATGCCGAAGACTGGATCTCCATCAGTGGAATCTCAAGGGTATTATCCGCCAGGACCAGGGTATTTCTGATCGTTTGAAACCGGATATCTTCAAGTCGTTCCTTTTTGAATATTTTACTCCCCGATTTGATCATGGGTTCAAAGCCTGCCACCTGTGCTTCTTCCAGATCGAATTTTATACTTCCTCTCAGACTACCCGGCACTATTTCACCTTCATCGTATACCTCTCCTTCTATCGCAGTATCTAGACTAACAATCCCTCCGATCTTTGTCGCAGAGCGAAGAGGTTCTATATCAAAATAATCGAATGCTTTGAGCAGTTTCTCAAGGTCTATTTTTTCAGTATCAAAACCAAAGGAAAAGAAAGTCTTGCCCGCTTCAGAGATATCGAGATGAGCGTCGAGACTCACACTGCCATTATAAAAATCAAAGCCACTTTCTTCGAGGTAGAGCTTGTTCTGATCTTCGAAATAAAACCCGGTCTTAAGGTCACTTACGATTAAACCATTGAGTTCAAATTCATCGATGACTGCCGTCATGCTGGGCCTGAATTTATTGTATACATCCCGTATGGTGGGCTTGATGGCTGTTTCAGGCTTTTCCTCAGCCCTGCTCATAGCAGTACTATCCTGTTGAGCGATCGAGAATAAGTTTTGGAAATCCTCGAAAATGAGTTTCTCTGAGTAAATGTAGACTTCCGAATATGCCTTTGATTCTTCCGGAGGTACATCGAAAATCAGATCCGAGATATGCCCCACCTCACCCGTTAAGGTAACACGGTCTCCGGCATCCAACTCGAGGACAAACGATTTCAGTTTTGCGGTATTATCATTAAGTGTAACATCTAATTCATTCAATGGAATCCGTGCCTGGCTGGGCTTATGTAGTATAAATGTATTTCTCACACTTAATTCCGTACTCGAATGGGCGATCAACGAATCAAGTGCACCAATATCTCCTCTTACCTCAGCCTCAACATCAAATTTACCCTCACTGAAAAAGAAGGTGTCGTTGTTAAAAACAGCATTCAACTCCTCGGGGTTTCCTGAAGCCTGAAGTGAAAATTCCACATAGGTATCCCGTTTATCAGCAATATCAATTTCGGCCGACATATTCACTTCGGTCTCCTGATCATAAAGGAAACTGGTCTCTTCCAGTCGTAATGTGTTCTTGTCTTTTAACGAGATCCCGGTATGAAACTGGTGGAAGCCGTCCATATCCTTATATCTGAATTCTCCGATATTGGCGGTGATTCTGGGATTAAGAGAGCTGTAAATCTCTCTGAGACTGGCTTTGAATTTGCGTTCGGCGGCAATTATCTCCTCCAAATCTCTGGGTTTAGTTGTAGTATCCGGGCCCTGGTCTTCCCCAAATATGTTGATATAGTCTTCCCATACAACACGCTCTGAACTGATATTCAATTCCGAACTCACAGGCAGATTAACATTTCTGAACATAAGCGTGGAAAGGTTTTCTATTTCCCCCGAAAAGGTCACTTCATCTTCCTTTCCCAGGCGAAGCGTAAGTGCCTTAAGTTCTGCATGATCCCGGTTTAGTACAAGCTCAAGGGTTTTTACCGGGAATTTTATATCCTCTGGGATGTAGGTGATCCTGGTGTCATTCACCCTTAAAGCAGTATAGGAACCCCTTAGTATGTGATCCATTCGAAGTAGGTCTCCATTGATATTGGCCTCTACCCAAAACTCCCCTCCTTTGAGGATCAGCTGGTCCTCATCAAAGACATCGTTGAGTATCTCTACATCCGCATTGCCTTTGAGATCGGCGGTAAGAGAAACCTTGTCCGGGTTTTCCAGGTTTAAATCGCCCTGCAAATTCATTTGACCACCCTTAAGGCCAAAAGAGGTCTTTTCCAATTTGAGGGAATTTTCATTTTCAAAATGAATGGCCGTTTTAAAATTATCTAAATCAAAGGGTCCGAAATGAAAAGCCCCCATAGAGATATCGATCGATGGGTCATATTTTTGGTAGATGTCCTTAATAGCGTCCTGGAGCACCAGTTCGGGTTTTTTGCGCTCCTGATTGGGTTGAACGATATCGAATAATCGAATAAAATCTTCCCAAACCAGATTATTAGAATCAATACGGAATTTAGAATGCAATTTTTGCTCAGACTCAGGGTCAAAAAGGGCTGAAAAATTTTTAAAATCTGCACCGAGAACAATACGGTCTTGCTTATTTAATGGTATATTTAATTCCTCCAGGACAACCGCATTTTTATTCAAGGATAGCAATAGGCCAGAGACCGGTAGTTCTACCTTGTTATCATTATTTATAAGCCTGGTATTGCGAAGTGTGAAATGGCCGCTGGAAGCCGATACAATGCTGGCCATATCCGTACCCGGTCCGCTGATCTCAGTAGCCAGCTCGAAGTGGCCTCCCTGAAAACTCCAGTGTTGATTATCGCGAAAGTTGTTGAGGTCTTCAGGCGATCCTTGGGCACTGATTTTGGCTTTCAAAACGTTTTCATCATCCGGGCTGCTCAACAACTCAACATCTGAGAGCATAAACCCGATATCCTTGTATTTCCCCTTTAGTTCTGGTAATTCGATCCTGAGATTTTTCTTATTCTCCTGATCTGCTCGTTCATCATCATAGATCCTGTTAATAAACCTACCGGAGAACGATAAGTCTGCCAGCTTTTTATCATCATTGAAGACTCCCGAATTTCCCTCGGTTCTAAAGCTGACATCGACCTTAGGGTTGCCTTTATATACAAAGGTCCCGTTCAATTTGGTTTGTGTATAGATGGGCTCATCGATGTGTATGACCGCCAATTTCTCCTGAATAGGCGCTGTTAAAAGACCGATCGTTGGTAAAAACTGCGTTTTTTCGTTTTCAAGGATGATATCAAAAGTACCGACCCCTTTAAAGTTGATCTCAGCCTTTGTTTTAAACTCCTGTTCATCGAGTTCCAGGTTGAAAGCTGCGATGCTTAATTGCCGATCACCCAGATCAAATTCAGAAAACAAAGTGCCGGTGGCCTGCACCCCATTGATAAATTGCCCTTTTTCCAGGTTGAAGCCGAGGGTTTTTATATTTATATCGAGACTGGTATTTGTATTGATAGTTTCTCTCTCGAATTCGATCTCTGAGCTGATCTCATCGATATAGATCTCAAAGAGTTTATTTTTAACATGATGACGAATACGCAAATTCAGGTTCACAAGGTCGAGGCGTGTGTTTTTTTCCAGGAGTTTATTGGCCAGCTTTTTATTTACCTCGAGAGAATCGAGTATGGGAGGCAATTCCAGCGTCTCCTCACGGGTCAGTGGAGTATAATTATCCATTAGGATCTCCCCATCCCTCAGCGTGGCCGACTTTATCTGGATCAAGCCTTTTAGCAAGTCTTTAATAGAAAGGTTTAACTCGAGAGCCTCGGCACGAAGGCGGAGATGATTGTTAGTAGCCGTGTCGGTGATCACCAGGTTTTCTATGGCAAGTGAAGGAGCGCTAAAGCCAACCCAATCGTCCAGCGAAATATTATCGAACTGTATATCGCCGCTGTACTGATCGTCCAGGACCTGCACTACCATAGCGGCTATTTTATTCTTCTGTGAACTGAAATAATACACCGTGGCCGCGTAGCTGAGCAATAAAAGCAAGAATATTCCGGCCGCGATCTTGAAAAGCCTTTTCCTCAACGCCATCTTTCCCAGAAATGATACTTTTCTCTTCAACTAACTTTGGTTTGATTTCACCTTAACCGTGGCTAAGGTGGAAGTTATAAAATTAATGAATTTTCGGTAGTGACGGGCCTTATAGCAAGGTGCAAAGCCGGTCAGAGTCAGGCTTGTTGTATGCCCGCGTGATGAACAAAGTTTCTATTCGTCTTGAGCATGAATATTATCGGGGCTGTCTTCCGGCAAGTGCACTACGCGCTGGGGATAAGGTATCTTAATGCCCAATTCTTTAAACCGATTATAGAGGGCGATGGACACCTCACTACGAGCGCTTAGCACATTTTGAATATTGATCCAGAAAAGCAGCCGAAAATTCAAAGAGCTCTCACCGAATTCCAGGAAGAGTGGTATTGGCGCCGGATATTTAAGCACCAATGGATGATTGGAGGTAACCTCCTGCATGGCTTGCAGTACAAGGTTCGGATCGTCTTTATAGCTGGTACCCACCAGTATTTCAAGCCTGCGGGTATTGTTCGATAAGGTCCAGTTGATGAGGTCGTTGGAGATCAGGTTATTATTGGGCACTACAACTTCAGAGCCGTCAAAGGTGCTGATCCGGGATGCGCGGACGCCAATTTTATTCACCGTGCCCAGCAAATTATTCACCTCCACAACATCTCCCGGTAAAATGGGCCTTTCAAAAACCAATATAATGCCCGAGATAAAGTTCGACACTACGGTCTGTAGTCCAAAACCAATACCCAGGCCCAGGGCTCCGGCCATCAGGTTAAACTTACTCAGGTCTATTCCCAGCGATGATAGCGCCAATACAAACCCAACAGCGAGTATAAAATAACGGACTACAAGTGAGATCGCGCTTGGAATTCCCTTAGGGAGGCTTATAAAACTCATTCGAACCTCTTTGCCATCTAGAAGGAATGAGATTAGGCTGGTAATCGCAAATGATATGGCTAAGATTCCTACAAAAGTCACCAGCATTCCCAGCGTAAATGTTATTGATCCTACCTTATACGGAACCGAGAGAAACTCATCGGTTGCCTCATAAATAGGGCGATAGAGGTCTACAAGGACCAGGAAATAGTAAATCCACAACAAACCTACCACCAGTCGAATCATACGGTTCACCTTGAGTTCCAAAGTGCTTCTTGGCGTGGTGTCGGCCATTGGTTTCCTGCTGAAACGATGGTGAATAAGGCCAATGATCAGCCCATCGGCGACCAATAGAAGTGCAGAGATGGAAAGGCTCATATCGGTGCCCTGGGAAGCGATTTTAGAAGCAAAAACCGCCAGATTGGTATATCCGAGAAGGTTGGCGATAATCGAAACTAAAATTATGACAAATAAGACCGGCGTTAGCCTGAGCAACAGCCGGCTGATTCCTCCAAAAGGAATTTGCCGGGTCAGATTATATGGGTATACAAAATAGACCAACAAGCCCATCATCAGGAAAGTCTCGAAGAGCATATACAACCGGAATTGTAAAGCGGATATTCCTATGTAGTATCTGAGGCTGTGGATAATCACCATCAGAATGATCCAATAGGGTACAAATCTGAATTTTTTATGCACGAAGGGTCCGATGATCAATGCGGCCGAAATTAAGATCAGCAGGAGGCTAATATCCCCTAAAAGTTTAGGTGCTTCGGCAAATAGAATCTGTAACACCAGTACCGAAGCAAAGAAAATGACCAAATAGGGCTTTTTAATAACCATATCACGAGCATATCCTATACTCCTCGTAATGGGCTGATATTCGACCCTCATATAGGCCCTGCGAACCAGCAGCACCAGCCCTGTAAAGATCAGGACTAGCAATACATATAAATAAAGCTTGTTTTCTGAGGAGCGCAGTAATTCTTTTATGGCGGCAATATTCTCGGTAACCGTCTCCACCCTGTAAGACGTATCTTTAAAAGGACCTTCACCGGGCTCTTGTGCCTTCCAAAGCGGTTTCCCCCTCAGATAGAACAGGTTAAAAATTTCGGACTCGCGCATAACCTCCAAATCACCTATAACATCGTTTACCAGGGTGATCTGGTCATTGATCTGCGATTCGAGCTGTAGGAAATGTGTATTTTGCAATCCAATCTCATTCCGGACTTCCGAGATTTCGCCTCTTATTTTTTCAATATTTTCAAGAATACGTGGCGGGGCTTCTTTTTGAACAGCATTCTCATGGGTAAGATCCCAGACTTCCTTTCGTGTGTTGATTTGCTCATCTAGGATACTGTTACGGTTGAGGTAGCTGTTGATCGAGGTGAGCCAGCTGCGAATATAGCTGCGATACCCACGCCACTTTAGGATCATATTATCTACCTCCTGACGAGATGGGTTGGCTTCAAGGAGATTACGCGCATAAGCTTGTCGTTCCTCAATGAGTTGCTCGTATACCGGGTAAAGAGAATCGATGCTTGCCAGGCTTTTTCTCGGTCGAATCTGGTTCTTAGCGTCGTCAACTTCCTGGAGAACACCTTCCATTACCGATACTACATTGATCACAGGGATAGCCTGGGGTTTATCCAGATCGATGGTGTCCTGCGCCGATTCTATCGGATCTCCCTGAGCTAGGAGGCCTATAGGAACAAGTGATATAATCAACAAGATGCCAAGTTGAATCTTTCCTGACAGGCAGATCGAAGCAGTATTCAGAATTCGATTTTTCAAAGGCAATGCTAGTTATAGAATATTCCCATTCGGAAGGTAAAATAACTAAAAAAACCCATTGAGGAGGAAGAAAGCCCAGACGATTCTGCCCGGTGAAGTATATATCATTGCTTTTTGCCGCGATAAAAAATTAAAATAGGGAGTCTATTGATGGTTCCAAAATAAGTACGAAGTGAAAAAAGTATGGTCAAAAGAGGAAAAAATAATGTATTATTAGTCATGCATATCAAACAGCCCCTGGTGAAAAAAATTCTTATTACCCTCCTGGTTTTCTTAGGGGTCTTACTCGGACTATTTAAAGGCGCAGAATGGTGGGTGGAAAGTACGATTCAAAGCACGATCAACCAAAATCCCAACCGCGCCTATGATATCACCTACGAAGATCTCGACCTTCAAAGTTTTTTTAAGGGAGTAACCTTAAAAGAGGTCCGCATTCTGCCCATCAATGTAACGAAAGGAACAGTCATCAATGGGGTGGTTAAAAGTGCCCAGCTCAAAGGACTGGTGTGGCGCGACCTTGCTTTCAACAAAAAGCTGAAAATAGATGAGATCAGCTTTGAACGGCCTGCTTTTGAGGTGACATTAAGCTCCGACACCACAAAAAGGACCAGTGGAAAAGGGATGCAGACCTTGTTTGGTGATATCTTGTCACGGGCCGATCTGAAGAGTTTCCGAATAGAAGAGGGCTCTGTGGTTTTGAAGGAGCCCGAAAAGGATGAAATTAAAGGACAGGTAAAGAACCTCAGCGTTTTTGCCAACGAGATCATTACAGACTCCTTACGCTGGAAGCATCTTATCCCTTTTGAACTCGGGGCGCTAAATGTAGTGATCGATAGTGCTTGGTTTAGCCCTAATGACTACACACGGGTTGGCCTTGGAAGGCTAAACTATAACCTCAAAGATCAGGAAGTAGTACTTAAAGATCTCTCCATGCACTACAACACCGACTGGAAGAAGGTCAGCAAAAAGCTTGGGTTCCAGACCGACCTGATGGAGATAAGCCTTGATGAACTCACTATCCATAAGCTAGAATCTTCTAGTAACTTTTATACCAACCTGGATATCATTGCTCATAAATTAGTGATCGATGGCCTGGACTTCAAGGATCATCGGGATAAGAACATGCCTCGACCACGCGATTCAATAAAGCCAATGTTTAAAGGAATGGTCGATGCTATCCCCATATCGCTGAGGCTCGATACCATTCAATTAAAGGATGTAGATGTGAGCTATGCCGAACTGGGCGAGGGTAAGACCCAGGCGGGAACTATTAAAATTAATGACATCAATGGCAACATAACAGGCATGACCACTTTTCCTGAGTTGCAGGATGAGTACAAACATTTTACGGCCGAACTCACCGCCCGACTTCAGGACGCAGCCGATATGAAAATCAAATTACAAGTACCCTACGACAGGGAATCCTTCGTCATAAGCGCGCATATCGGGCCGATGGATATGAGTTCTCTTAGTCAGACAACCAAGGCCATGGGAGGAGTTGAAATCCAATCGGGATCGCTTTCGAGGATCGATCTCCATATGGAAGCCACAAAGGCCTCATCGCAAAATAGCCTGGTGATGGATTACCGCAACCTGAAAGCCACCGTATTAAAAGAAAACAAAGGGCAAAAAGAAAAGAAGCTCGTTATTCTGTCTGCGGTTGCGAATACGGCCATCCGGACAAACAATATTCCGGGAGAAAAAAAATACCTGACCGCCTCCTACCATTCGGTGCGTAACCAGTACCGGGGTCCGTTTAATTTCATCTGGGCCAGCACCATGGACGGAATCATGCGGATCGTACCCGGTAAGGGGGTACAGTTCGCTTTGGGGATTAATCAAAAGAAGAAGAAGAAGAAATAGGTAGTCTGCCTCAAATCCTACTTGCGCTTAACTGTCGGAATACTCATCCCCAAGATAATAGGGTGTAATTTCATCGATATTAATTAGTTAAAGGACTAGGGTATAACTATTTAGTGCTATATTAAGCCCGATAATACCCCACTATTATGAAAAATTCAAAATTTCTTGGGATCATTCCCATTTTCCTGGCGGCGCTTTTCCTTGCACTGCATTCTTGTGAAAACGACAAATCGGCATTCGAAGACGAACTTGAGCTATCCGGTTCCAGTGGAGATGACGAAGGAAAAAAATCGAAGGTTGATATTTGCCATAATGGGCGGATCATCAACGTTAGTATCAATGCGTTAGGGGGCCATCAGGGGCATGGTGATGCCGTAGACCTGGATGGTGATGGATATTTTGATATCGATAATAGCTGTAGCGCGACGGATTGTGATGATACCGACCCGGACAAGAACCCTGGTATTGAAGGAAGCTGCGACATGGATCCGGGTACTGCAGAATTGCTCATCGGAACCTGGACGACCACAGAAATAAACATCAATGCCTATGTAGGATCGCAGACCCTTGAGGATTATCTAATAGACGTGCTGGGCCTTAGTCCTGAAGATGCAGCGGCACAGGTGGAAATGCTGAAAGAGAGTTTACTACCTGAGTTAACCGGTATGCTCACCATCAATGATGACAATACTTATGTATCCGAGTTTGAGGGTGGGTCGGACAGTGGAACCTGGGAACTGAGTGACGATGAAATGACACTGACCTTGTTTGAGGGCCCAGATACGATCGTAATCACAATCAACTCGATTACCGAAAGCACCTGGTATGCGACGATCTCGGATGACTTTTTGTTCGATCTGGATGGCGATCCGGCTACCCCTGAAGAATTGGTCACCGTTGTGGCTAATGTTGTGCTCGAGAAATAGCCAATACAGCACGGCAGAATTTCGCCTTTCGCGCCTTTTAGACTGTGTTTTAATTAACAAACAGTATTTATCTGTTGCCATTACCAGGCTGATCCAGATCATTCGGTAATTTTGATTCATATGGTAACTTGAGCCTTTATGTATTCATTGAGGCCATGAGCAGACCGCCGGCATTTTACCAGTTGATCAATACCAGGCTCGAATCCTATGTAAGGGTATCGGGCGACACACGGGATACGGTTGTACAAAAACAACTTTGGTTGTTGGTTAGCATCGCGTCGGTACCAGTCCTTCTGGGTAGTATTATCCTCATAGGGAACAAACTCGGCAAGCCCGTTTTTTATTCCAATATCCTCTTCCTGTTGTGCCTGCTCATTCCACTGCTGGTCTTCCATTTCCACCGGAGGAATATCGCTCGATTTGCCCTTTTTACACAAATTGCCATCGTGATCCTGACCTCCGTGAAGGTATACCTGATGGGTGGTATGATGAACGGAGCAACCCCTGTATTTGTAGGGTTGATTGGGCCGGTATATGCCTTGATCCTGCCCGACAAGAAAAGGGCATTGCTGATCTTTCTGTCGTACATACTGCTTATGATCCTGGCCACTTTGATGAACCCGGTTGGTGAAGAACCCTACCTTTTCTATAGATACTTCCTGGGGTTCATGATTGGCAATATCTCCATTTTCTTTACCCTGTACTATTTTATCGATCGGTGGAAGCAGGCCAGGGAGGCGGAAAGCAAACGAATCAAAACCCTTGATGACCTCAAAACCCGGTTTTATACCCATATCGCCCATGAATTCAGGACTCCATTGAGCATTATTAGTGGTATGGCCGATCAAATGAAATCGGACCCGGACCGTTGGCTTCTATCGGGCCATGAAATGATCAAACGCAATAGCCAGAACCTTATTTCCCTTACCAACAGGTTATTGGACCTTTCCAAACTGGAAGATCGGTCTATGCCCCTGCACCTGGTACACGAAGACATGGTGCTCTATATGCGTTATTTGGTTGAATCTTTCCACTCCATGGCCGATCTTAACGAAATCGAACTGAGTTTCTCTGCAAAACCGGAAGAGATCTATATGGATTTGGATCCAGATAAAATACGGGACATTCTATCTAATCTTATATCCAATGCCCTTAAGTTTACCCCAAAGGGTGGATCGGTTGCTGTAAGTCTGAACCGAATGGAAAAAGAATCCGCTCCATTCATCCGCCTAAGGGTTGCCGATACCGGGGTTGGGATCCCAGAGAACGAGCAGGATATGGTATTCAATCGTTATTTTCAGGCCAGGAACCATCTCGTCAATCATACAGAGGGAACCGGTCTTGGATTGGCTCTGACACGGGAACTGGTTCGGTTGATGGGAGGTAATATCTCTGTGAGCAGTACGCTTGGGAAAGGTTCGGTTTTTAAGGTTGATCTTCCAATAAACATGCAGGCTAAACCCGTTTCCCTACCCCCAATCGGCCAAACAGAAAATATCCCGCCAAAAGTAGCATATAGAAAGACCTCCCGGGATGAAAATTACCGCATCACTGCTCCCCATATGAAACTTTTATTGGTTGATGATAATGCCGATGTGATTCGCTACTTGCGTTCGCTGCTTGAGAAAGACTACTCTATCGATACAGCCTCTAATGGAGCCGAGGGTTTCCAAAAAGCGATTAAATCGATCCCCGACCTGATCATCAGCGATGTTATGATGCCGGGTCTAAATGGTCTTGACTTTAGCAGGAAGCTCAAGGCAGACCTGCGTACCAGCCATATCCCTATTGTGCTGCTCACTGCACGGGCCGACTTTGATTCGCGGATAGAGGGACTCAGCTCAGGGGCCGATGCCTATCTTTCAAAACCTTTTAACAAAAGGGAATTATTTGTAAGGATAGATAAACTGATCGATTTGCGTAAAGGGTTACAGCAGCGTTATGTGGCACTTGCCGGTAGGAAGGTGAGACGGGAAGAAACACATGGTGGGGTTCACCAACGCGAAGATGCTTTTATGCACCAAGTCAGAGAACTGCTTGAATCCCATCTGAGTGATGAGGAATTTGGCATTACGCAACTTTGCGATGCCCTGGCCATGAGTCGTTCTCAACTATACCGAAAATTTTCGGCACTTTCAGATATGACCGTCAACCAATTCATTATCGCGTTGCGCCTGGAAAAAGCCCGACAATTACTGGCCAATTCAGATTTGAACGTTTCCGAAGTGGCTTATGATACCGGTTTTAAACATCCGGCACATTTTAGTCGGGCCTTTGCGGATCGTTTTGGTTATCCTCCCAGTAAGGAAAAAGTAGGCTAAACCAGTAGATATTCCTGCCGGGACACAGCGTTATGTTTTTGGCACGCAGCGCCATTTCACTTTGTAATATCCCTCTTACCTTATCCATAGAAAAGTTTGCGGTATTCAGGCTCCCGCCATTCAAGCGGTGGGTAGCATCAGTACCCATCATATATGTTTAACTTAAAAATCATTTACCATGAAATCAATCCGATTTGCTTTTGTTGTGCTCGCGTTGCTCATTGCATCGTGGAGCTGTGAAAGGGATGAAACAGATGCCCTTTACGACTCATCCCTGACTGCGGTAGAGGGTAAAACAACCCTCCATAAAAGTAAGCTGCAGAACCGCGCTTTTATCAGCGACGCCCTAACCGATAATTTTTTCGGCAACCATTTTGTACGCAAGATGCAGGTTTATACGCCTCCCGGCTACAAAAAGAACGGGGATCGATCTTATCCGGTAGTCTACCTGCTGCATGGCCTTCCCTTTTCAGAAAAAACCTATATCGATAAGGATACATGGGATCCCTGGGTACGACCTGGTGAATTGTGGCCATTCCAGGAATATCCCGATTTTCCTGCCGAAGGTTTTAGGAAATGGGTAGATCATCTAATTGAAGACGGGAAGATGGAGCCTATGATCATCGTGATGCCCAATGCGAACAGCGAAGCCGGTTATGGCTTTAGCTTTTACACCAACTCCGAATTGAATGGAGATTTTGAGGATTTTATTGTCGAAGATCTAGTGTCGTATATGGACTCCAATTACAACACCATTGCAGACCCATCTGGTCGTGCCGTGGTAGGGCATTCACAAGGAGGATATGCCGCATTTAAATTTGGGCTTTTACATCCCGATGTATTCAGTACCGTAGCCAGCCATAGCGGACTCTTGTTGCTCGATGCCGTATTTGCAGCAGGACCCCAGATCCTGGAGGAGAACCCTGACGGCTTTATAGGCCCTGATCCTCAGAAATTCCTTACCAGCGCAGCTTATGCCATGAGTGCAGCCTGGTCGCCCAATCTCAATAATCCGCCTTTTTATGTCGACCTTCCTCTTGATTACCCTACAGGGAACCCTGTTCCAGAAGTAATCATGAAATGGTATGCCAATGATGTGTTCAACATGCTGGATACTTATATAGTGAATTTTAAATCTCTGGACGGGATTTACCTGGACCTCGGATCATATGACGAGGTAGGCCTCGGACCTGCATATCCATTCCTGATACAAAAGCTTGATGCTTACGATGTAGATTATACCTACTATACCTTTGAAGGAGGGCATTTCAATAAGACCTTTGAACGCCTTGCCGTTTCTCTGGAATTTTGTTCAGATACTATGAACCCATAGTTTGGGAATAATTTTTAAGAACCGTCTTTCTGCAGAAAGGCGGTTTTTTTATACCTGCTCCTAAGCGACTAAAACTCCCGGTTAGAACCGGAGAGGAACTTGTTTGCTTCTTCTTCTGCAAAAGCCGCTTTTTTCGCATCCCAGTGCAGGGTTCGGCCGGGAAAACGGCCGGCAATTGTCCCCAGCAAAATAGTTTCGGTGAGTCGTGCTGAATATGAGAACGGTGCCGAACACTCGGCCTTGCCCAGACAGGCATCCACAAACTGGTGATAGTGTTTTTTCCCTTCGCTTTCATAATCGCGTACCGGCGGGCCCAGTTTAAAGGATTCAATATCCATTTCACGATATTCCCCGTCTACGATCAGCCTGGGGAGTTCCATAAAATGCGGCAGTAATAACCGTCCCTTTTCACCTATAAAAACCGCTCCCTGTTCGGGCAGTCTTTCCATATTCGGCAGGCCAAAATCTTTGTGCATAGCCGGAGCTGCAGGTCCGTCGTACCATACCCATTTTAGTGTCTCGGCAGTATATGCTGTGCCAGGGAATTCGTAGGTGACTACATTATTTTCAGGATAGCCAAAACCGTTGGGAGGGCGGCATTCGGTGGTGATGGTCATAGGTACATCGAGCTCGAGCGCATTATAGGGTGTGTCGAAGATATGTACTCCCATATCACCTAAAGTGCCACAGCCATAGTCCATAAGTTTCCGCCAGTTGCCAGGATGGTAGGCTCCTTCTTTATAGGGTCGCTCCAGGGCAGTTCCCAGCCAGAGGTTCCAGTCGAGATGGTCAGGAACGGTATCTTTTCCTTCCGGTTCAGGCCCATCATAACCCCAGTTTTTTGGCGACCATGCCCGAACCGTATGTACTTTTCCTATGATGCCCGATTGAATGAGTAGTGTAGCCAGTTTATAATCGTAAAACGAATGTACCTGGATGCCCATCTGGGTGATCAGATTCTTTTCTTCGGCCACTTTTTTCATCTCACGGGCTTCGCTTACATAGTGGGTAAGTGGCTTTTGGCAGTAAACGGCCTTATCCATCTTCATTGCCATCAGTGCGGCCGGAGCATGGCTATGGTCTGGCGTTGATACGATTACGGCATCGATCCCATCATTCAGCTCACGGAGCATCACCCGGTAATCGGAATACATTTTGGCTCCAGGGTGCAGTGCTTGAGCGGCACTTAGGAGGTTGGCATCCACATCGCAAAGCGCCACCACTTCTACCTCAGGATGGGAGGAGATGGCTTTTAGATCTTCACCCCCCATATTTCCCACCCCGATATGGGCAGTTCGCAATTTCTGTTGAGGATGGTTCGATTTTAAAATGGAAGGAACAAGCATCAGGCCCAGGGCTCCAAGGCTGCTGGTTTTAATAAATGTGCGTTTTTTCATAATGGGTGGCTTTAGCGCTACCTATCAAAAATAACAAATCTGTATAGAATGGCTTCTAAGAGATCGAGGTAGTTTTCCAGATCTGGGTAAATACCAAAGAGAAATGAGATCAGCTACTGCGCTCGGTAGCCAGTTCTTCCTTTTGTTGCTCACTAAATTTGGATTTTACCGCCTCGAGCTTGGAAGGGCTTGTAAAGGCCATGGCGCGGGCTTCCTTTAAAGACTTGCTTTTAGCCACATCACGGATCAGGTCTTTCCATTCATGAAAATTTAATGTGATGGGATTATACGAATTCACAGGCTTGGTGATACCATAGTCTGCCTGTTCAGTCTCCGGTATAAAGGTGCCGAACATTCTATCCCAGATGATCAGGGTCGATCCGAAGTTCTTATCGATATATTTTTCATTCCTGCTATGGTGTACGCGATGATGCGATGGGGTGGTGAAAATGTATTCGATAGGTGCCGGAAGCTTCCTTATATATTCGGTGTGGATCCAGAACTGGTAAAGTACCTCGATCTGATGGCAGATAAAGAAGATCACCGGATCGAAACCCATCAGGGCTACCGGGATAAAGAAGATTATTTTGATATGCTGTGTCCATCCCAGCCTGAAAGAGACAGACCAGTTGTATTTTTCAGAATTATGATGGGTTACGTGGGTGGCCCACCAGAAGCGGTTTACGTGTGCGATCCGGTGTGCCCAGTAACGGGCAAAATCTATACTGACGAGGCAGAGAACATAGGCCCACCAGGTCTTGGGTATACTCCATGGTACCAGGTTGTAAAAAAAGAGGATAAGACCAAATGTGCCAACTTTCAAGAGTGCGGAAAGACCAACATTGACCAGGCCGATAACCGTGGCGGAGATGGTATCGAGTCCGTCGTAGTAGTCTTTCTTTTTTACAATAGTGATGATCCACTCCAGCACAACCAGAAGGATCATGGGGATGGCGGCAATTTGTATGATGTTGTATTCCGAGACCTGCTCGATAAGCATCTCTACACTAATGGGGTACTTTCTCATAAATAAATTCGGGACATTTTATACTCAACTTGTTTTTAATAGATCCTTTAGCAAATTGAGTGCAGCCCGGAATTCCCAAGGTTTCAAGGCTTCAAAATGAGAAAGTAACGCGACACGAACTAGTGGGTAGTTTGTATTATTATAATCAATGGCGTGTTTAAAATAACATATAGTGCCTGCGCCTCTACAGCAGCTAAAGATACTATAAAAGTGAGGTTTTTAAGAAATTAAATTAAATTTGGTCATCGAACTACCTCATCTTCAGGGGTATTTGATGGGGGTGAGGTAACTGCCGGGAAGTGCTATAACCCGATTGTGCATAGAGGTGGATCCATTATACTTCATCCCGTATTTCATGGTAATTATTCGTCTATCCATAAAGGAATGCCTAGTTTTGCCGTCATTTAATTTGATAATCACACAGATACAACATCAGAATGAGTAAAGTAAAAGCAGATGACACCGTCCAGGTGCATTACACAGGTAAATTGAAAGACGGTCAGGTGTTCGACAGTACAGAAGGCAGGGAGCCGCTAAAAGTAACCCTCGGACAAGGAGGGCTTATCCCAGGTTTCGAAAATGGCCTGATAGATATGGGAATTAACGAAAAGAAAACCATCACTATCCTTAAGGAAGATGCTTATGGCGACGTGCGCCAGGAATTATTTCAATCTATCCCGAAGGCAGATATACCAGAATCTATCACCCCGGAAGTGGGGATGGGTCTGGTAGCCCAGGGCCAGGACGGTTCGGAAACACAACTCCGTATAGCCGAGGTAAAAGAAGATCATATTGTGGTAGATGCCAACCATCCGCTGGCCGGACAAGACCTGATATTCGATCTCCAGGTAGTGGAAATAGAATAGCCATCACCTGAAAATTATAATAGAAAAGCCCATGGTATAGTTGCCATGGGTTTTTCTTTGAGAACAACTCACGCTGAAACCAGAAGGTTGTTTCCCCTTCTCTCTCACCCCAACGGAAGATCCCATTTAGTATTTTTCTACTTCTGATATTTTTCAGTTTAACAAAAAAAAGCTAGTATTAGGTATTAAAACCAACCATCATGGATTATAAAAAATCACTTTTCTATCTCCTGATCAGCCTTTTATTATCTCCTGTGGTAGTCTACATCGTGTTGTTGTCGGCCAAAGCTGCAGGGTCTACCTACGAAATGACCCATGGAGAAACCTTTATTATCTGGCTCCTGATGGCCATTGTTATTAACCTTTCGCTTAAAGAAAAGAAATAACAGCTATTTAGCAGCATCCGGAAGGTATAAGCGAACGCCTGTCATCTCCCATTGACCGAGCGATATTGGAATATTCCCAATAGAATTCAGGCTGTCCAGAAAATCCCTGAGTTCGAAGGGGTTTCCCTCCTGCTCTTTCAGTCGGCTGTATTCCATCATTGCCTGTTCCAGCAGGTATTTTCCGGTTATATAACTTGTTCCATAGCCAGGCTGCCTCATATAGAGGTGTTGTTCGAATTGCAGGAGTTCTTTTTCGGTCTTCATCCATCCTCTGGGGGTGTATTCTGAATGAATTCCGCCGGCCTCTTCCATGGTCATTTCGTTGGCATGGGCATAAAGTGACCCCAGGCCACGGGCCGCGCGTTGTGCGATCAGGATATAGACGATTTCACGGACACGGGGATTATCATCATAGAGTCCGGCTTGCATAAAGACCTCCTCCACTGCAGTGGCAGTACCCTCATTACGCGAGTCGAAGATATTGTAGAGCAGTGGTCCTCGGCGGATGGGTGAAGAATGGGGTTCGATATCCATCCGGGCCAGCTCGAACCAGTGATAAAAATGAGAATAGAGCGGTCTGGGGTCGTAATGGGCGGTGATCCAGAAAAAATTCCGTGTTTCCTCCGTCACGAAGGCACCGAGATGCGCTTTTAGGGCAGGCTCGAAATATTCTTTTACCGTAACGATATCGTCTTGTTCCAGAAAATTTATCAGGCTTTTGGCCGAAGTTTTGGCCAGAGCGTCATATGCCTCAGGTGAGTCCGCGGCCTTCAACGGAGGTAGCTCACGGTTACGGTGTTCTTCCAGTTTCAGGGAGGCCCAGGCACGCGCCAGTTCCCGTTTCAGGAGTATCACCTCGTCTTCCCAGCTGAGCGGCACCAGGTGGACGTTCTGCAGGTACCAAGTGTAGTTTTCTTTCCCGATCCCGGACGGACCATTTTTAGACGGTGCCTGGGCTAGCAGCCAGCTTGCCAGGTCTTTGGTGGAAGCTATAGCTTTTTGCACGGCTTCTTTGAGCTCAGCATCCTCAGCCACCCCGGGTAAGGTGAGTATAGATTCCAGGTTGCTCCCCTGGTTTTCAATGTCGCGGATCCCGGCGATCCATAGTTCCCTTGCATTTCCGGTGAGGTTTTCTTTGGCATGTTCGTTCAGTGCCGGGATGACTACCAGATCTGAAAGCAGCCGTACACGTTCGGCTTGGGCCAATGGGAAACTATATGTCCAGAGTTCTGTGGTGCGGTGGTGGGTGGGTCCTTCGTGGGCAGGAACATCGCTTCGTGCCATCCAGAGGGACTTATAAAAAGCAGGATCCCGTACCCAGGGCTGGAGGATGCGGTGGTTAAAGTCATATCCGTTCATCTCTGCCCAGACGATGGTCCAATCGACCTTCTCCTGTACCGTCCAACCTGTAGTATCTATGGCTTGCAAGCGTCCCTGCAGAGCTTTGAATTCCGGATGCCTCCTTTCCCGGGTGGCGAGACTATAATCCGGGGCCCCGTCATTAAGGGGTGGTTCTTCAAACTGGCGCCAATCGGTAAAAAGGTCTAGCAGCATATCAAAGGTGTCTGAAGTGGCATCCTTTCCGTCTTGCGCAACACCGCCAGTGATAACAAAAAAGAAGAGGGCCAGGGTATGTGATAGTCTCATGGGTAGCTGTTAAAAAGGTTGGGGTTAGATTCCTGCCAAGATAGTAAAAAGCTGTTTTGTGCTTGTGTTTACCACTGTAACAATTCTGATGAGATCTACTCTTTGTTTGTATAACCCTGACCAATTCCATAGCAGAAATGAAATCTAAACACTCCGTAAATAAAGCAGCCCTTTTTCTTGCCGGTATGCTAGTATTCCTGACTTTTAAATCCGTTGCGCAACCCAATTACCCCCGTGCGCCCCTGGAGGCTAAACTGGTATATGATGATCTCAGGCATTTCGTGGAGACATATAAGAAGCTTGACAAAAATTCCGATACCCTGGCGGTGTTAAAAACCTATTATTTCGATCGCGGTTCAGCCGGACTGAAAGAATACATCAACCGTCATCAGCTTAGCCCTGAACTAATGCGGGATGCTATGGTTGCCAATCCCGGGCGATATGCCCTTCTCCCGGAATTCCTCGCCAATATTTCTGAGGTGAAAGAAACATTCCAGGGGCTTATGATAGCATTCGATAAAGTTAGGCCCGAAGCTATGTATCCTCCTACCTACTTGCTGGTAGGGGCTAATCGGGGCATAGGCCAGGCTTCTCAGGCAGGGCAATTGATCACGGTTACCCGCGTGGTCGATAATAAGGAAAGGCTGCGCAAAATCATGGTCCATGAACTTTCACATTTTCAACAAGCGATGGCCATGGGAGGACAAAAATATGTTCAGCTTTATTCCACTCCAGATAATATGCTTGGGCTTTGTCTCAGGGAAGGCGGTGCAGAATTTGTCACCTCACTGGTCCTTGGCGATATTACCCAGACAGAAGGTCTGAAATACCTGGAAAAAGACGAACAGCGACTTAAAAAGCAATTTCTGGAAGACCTGGAAATTCAAAAAACGGATTTCTGGCTCTGGGAATCTATCGGTCAGAAAGAGTACCCGAAACTTTTGGGGTATGTCGTGGGCTATAAGATATGCAGGCAATTTTATGACCAGGCCACAGACAAATCGCAGGCTCTTGAGACCATTTTACAGATGCCAAATGCTGAGGAATTCGTTGAGGCTAGCGGGTATTTCAAACGGTAATCAACTGGCGTAATAGATGCGCCTGAACAATGCCAAAAAGTTGTTCAACATTCATGGACTTAAAGATCAATAAAGAGGATAACCATAATATGCTCTTATCCGATCGCTCATGTATCAAAGTAACCTATCTATTGAGTATATTTAAGTGATCGAATTACTTTGACATGAACACAAGCTACGACGCTATTGTAATTGGCTCCGGAATTTCCGGTGGATGGGCGGCTAAGGTTTTGTGTGAACAAGGCCTGAAAACCTGCGTGGTGGAACGGGGAAGAAATGTGGAGCACAATAAGGATTACCCCACCGCACATTTACATCCCTGGGAGCTACCCCACAGAGGTTGGATGCCAAAGGCTTTTAGAGATGAAAACCCGCTGATCACCAAATCGGCCGGTTTCGGCGAAGATACCGCCCATTTTTTCATCAAGGACAAGGACCAGCCTTATGTACAAAAACAGCCTTTCGACTGGATCCGCGGGTTTCAGGTAGGCGGGAAATCCTTAACCTGGGGCCGGGCATGTCAGCGGTGGAGCCAGTCCGAATTCGAATCCCCATTTAAATATAAATATGGTATTCAGTGGCCGTTAGATTATGCGGAAATAGCACCATGGTATAGTGTAGTAGAAGATTTTATAGGGGTATGTGGGAATAAAGATGGCTTGGAAGCCATGCCCGACGGGGAATTTCTGCCACCATTCGATATGAATTGTGTGGAGCGCCATATGACCGAATCTTTAAACGACAAATATCCAGACCGGTACCTGGTACATGGTAGATGGGCTCATCTAACCGAGCCTAAAGAACACCATCTGGAACTGGGGCGTGGAAAATGCCAGTCGAGGAACCTTTGTATGAGAGGATGTCCATTTGGGGCTTATTTCAGCAGTAATTCCAGCACTTTGCCTGCGGCAAAACGCACTGGAAACCTCAGCATTATTTCCGACGCTGTGGTTGAAAAAATACTCTATGATGAGGGCGAAAAAAAGGCATCGGGGATTGTGTATATCGATACGGTTTCAGGGAAGCGCAAAACGCTTAAGGCCAGTATAATTTTTGTAAACGCCTCGGCCCTGAATTCTAATCTTATCTTATTGAATTCCACCTCGGAGAGATTCCCCAATGGGCTTGGGAACGATCATGATATTCTGGGGCATTATATAGGTTTTCATAACTATCGCGGCTGGGCCTCTGGTAGCTTTGATGGGTTTAAAGACACCTATGTTTATGGCAGAAATCCCGCCGAACTCATTCTGGCTAATTTTAGAAATGTATATAAGAACGACATGCCCTTTGTTGGAGGCTATACCATTTTCAGTGGTGCATTCCGGCACAGAAATCAGGAGGCCCCAGAAAACGGTCCGGGTATAGGGGCAGCGTATAAAGAAAGTCTACGTTATCCGGGTAAGTGGCAGGCCTATATGTACATGCAGGGCGAGACGATCCCAAAAGTTTCCAACAAGGTCTATTTGTCTAAAACCGAAAAAGACCCCTGGGGGATTCCACAACTGGTCACGGAAGTAAGCTACGATGAGAACGATGAAATGATGGTGGAGGACTTTTTTAAAGAAAGCAAAGCCATGCTGGAGACCATGGGATGCGTTGATATAATACAGGACGATTCCAAACAAGCTCCGGGGCTCGATATACATGAGATGGGAG
Source organism: Flavobacteriaceae bacterium (assembly GCA_965212205.1). Classification (GTDB taxonomy): domain Bacteria; phylum Bacteroidota; class Bacteroidia; order Flavobacteriales; family Flavobacteriaceae; genus JAHEJJ01. The sequence continues at coordinate 285,404 of CBDBUX010000001.1, read as the reverse complement.
GCTGCAGAATGGGTTCCGACCCAAAAACTTCTATGCTTAACGCTCATAATCAAATGCATTTATGCCCGAATGTATTTGTAACCGATGGCGCCTGTATGACAAGTACCGGTAATCAAAGTCCTTCGCTGCTCTATATGGCCCTTACGGCCAGGGCGGCTACCTATGCTGCCCAAAAATTTAACGCTCAAAAAATATGAAAGCGATCCAAAGCAAACAAATAGGGGTTGGTATCATAGGATCTCAGTTTATTGCCAGCATTCATGCGGAAGCACTAAAGACGATCGCCGATGCTAAGCTTGTGGCGGTGATGTCTCCCAACGAGGAACATGTAAAAAGTTTTGCAGAACAACACCAGGTTCGGAATTGGTTTACCGAACTGGAACCTTTTCTGGCGCTGGACGAGATCGACATGGTGATCCTTGGCGCACCCAACCACTTGCACTGCGAACTGACCCTTAAAATTGCTGAGGCCAAAAAGCATGTGGTGGTAGAAAAGCCCTTGTGCCTGAACCTGGAGGAAGCCGACCTAATGATCGAGGCCTGCAGGAAGAACAATGTAAAACTCATGTATGCCGAAGAGCTGTGTTTTGCCCCAAAATATGTACGGTTAAAAGCGCTTCTGGATGAGGGCGCTCTGGGAAAACCGATCTTGTTTAAACAGTCTGAAAAACACGATGGCCCGCATGCAGCACACTTTTATGATGTAGAAAGATCAGGTGGTGGTGTTATGATGGATATGGGATGTCATGCAATACAGTTTTTCAGGTGGTTAAATCCTGAAGCCAGCGTTGTTTCCGTTTATGCACAAATGCAAACCTCTGTACATCAGGATAAAACTAAGGGGGACGACAACAGCCTGCTTATTCTTGAGTTTAGCAATGGGGTTACCGCTGTGGCAGAGGAAAGCTGGACAAAAAAAGGGGGCATGGACGATAAGGCCGAAATACATGGAAGCGAAGGGGTGGCTTATGCCGATCTTCTTCAGGGCAGTTCCATACTCACTTATAGTGAAAAAGGGATTGGGTACGCCGTTGAAAAGGCAGGTAATACCAAAGGCTGGAGTTTTACGATGTATGAAGAACTATGGAACTATGGATTTCCGCAGGAGATGACGCATTTTGTAGACTGCGTAAAAAACGATCGCAAACCTCTGGTAACAGGAGAGGATGGCAAGGCGGTCCTGGAAATAATCTTTGCGGCCTATGCCTCGGCAGGTAGTGGAAAAAAGATCATGCTGCCCTTTAAGACCGATGTTAAAAAACCATATTTATTATGGAAGGAATAGATCGAAGAAAGGCATTAGGAGTGCTGGCCAGCTGGTCTGCCGCCAGTTTTATACCCTTTTCATGGGCGGTGCAGGGATGTAAAGACAATAATCACAATCCCTCCTTATTCAATGAGGAATATCAAACTCTTCTGGCGGAGGTAGTAGAAATAATATTGCCCAAAACACCAACCTCCCCTGGAGCAAGGGAAGCCATGGTCCATGAGTTCCTTGCGCTGATTGTGGAGGAGTGTTACGAATTAGAAGATAAGGATCGCATCATCCTCGGGTTAAACCAATTATTAGGCGAGGGATTCCTGGAACTATCCGCAGAGAAAAAAGTTGCCGTAATTGAGCAACTCGACAAGGAGGCACAAGGCACAACTGAAGATAATCCTCATTATTTCAAGCAGCTTAAAAGCCTGACCCAGTGGGGGTATTTCTCCTCTGAGCCAGGGATCACCGAAGGATTGCGGTATAATCCGCTCCCGGGATACTACGAAGGCTGTGTTCCATATAAGGGTGAAATTGCCTGGTATTGATGAGGTTGCTGCGGTGTAAAGATTATCAGGAATTAAGCACAACAGCGGCCGACTGGCTTTTGGCAAGAATCCAAAAAAATCCATTCCTAAAGATTGGTATCGCAACCGGAAATTCACCGCTGGGGATGTATCGCCAAATCGGAAAGATCCAGGATCTCCCAACCGCTGATCTCACCTTGTTCCAATTGGATGAATGGGTTGGATTATCTGACTATGCTCATAGCACCATGCACTATATCGAAAAAGAGGTAAGGTTCCCATGGGGTGTGGCTGAGGAGAACATTCATTGCTTTTCCCCGAAATCGGGCCTGCTCAAAAACAGAGTACAGGCCAAAGAAGCTGCCGCTTCCATGCAGAACAAACTGGATACCGAAGGCCCATTGGACCTCCTCATTTTGGGCATGGGAAAGAACGGGCATTTAGGATTTCTTGAGCCGGCCACAAACTGGCCTCCCTATACGTGTTATGTCTCCACCCTTGCGCCATCAACTCAGCGGCACGAGATGATCGGTTCAGAGAAAACACCTCCAAAATTTGGTGTCACTATGGGTATCCGATCGATACTGGAGGCGAAAGAGATCCTGTTTCTTGTCGCCGGAACCGGAAAATCGGAGGTTTATGCCGAATGGCAAAAAAAGGCCGTCACTCCAGAATTACCTGCCAGTATCCTATGGAAACACCCGTCGGTTTTATGTATAACGGAGCTGCAGGCAGGGGGTATTAGGAAATGGACATAAAATGATCCCTTAATCAAACATGGAGAGGTCTAATTCGATTATGCCTCTTCTGTAGATATTTTGAATCGTAAATTATGACTTCAAAACTTTTATCTTACCGGCAGGGATGATAATACCTTTGCTAACGGCGATAAGAATTTATATATGAAAAACTCTGAACAAGAATACCCGAATTTCAAGCTCAATGGCAAGGTGGCGCTGGTTACAGGAGCGGCCCGGGGCCTTGGCAGGGCGTGCGCCCTGGCCCTGGCGCATGAAGGCGCAGACATCGCTTTAGGCCTGAGAGATGTTAGTACGGCTACCGACCTGGAGCAGAAAATAAAGTCTATGGGCAGAAAGGTGATCCGATTGCAAATGGATGTTTCCGATCTGCAGCAGATCACCGACGCTGTGGCCCGAGTGGTGGAAACTTTTAACAAGATCGATATCCTTGTTAACAATGTTGGCATTGCCCCAGCCAATCCAGCAGAAAAGGTGACCGAAGAGGACTTTGACCGTACCATCAATGTAAATTTAAAAGGAAATTTCTTTACCGCACAGGCTGTAGGCAGGCAGATGATCGAACAGAGATCGGGCCGTATTATCAATATGAGTTCACAGGCCGGATTTATCGCCCTGGATGATGAATCGATCTACTGCATGACCAAAGCAGGTGTCAACCACCTGACCCGGAACCTTGCTTCTGAATGGGCAAAGTATAATATAAATGTCAATGCGGTGGCGCCCACCTTTATTGAAACACCGGGTACTGAGCCCTGGTTAAAGGACAAAGCTTTCAGGCAAAGTGTACTAGACAGGATCCCCCTGGGCCGTATCGGCAAACCTATGGAGGTTGCCGGTGCAGTGGTGTTTTTGGCCTCGGATGCCGCCTCCCTGATCACCGGCGAAGTAATGCTTATTGATGGTGGATGGACAACCAGGTAAGGGTTTAAATTGTTGGTCCAGGCTTGGCTGTGCTAAAGCTATGACAACCATGCTGGGTTACTTGACTCATTGACAAATGGCCAGTCCCTGATTCACAACGGTTATACCTTCACTGATAAAAAGATCTCCATTGGCCAGTTTATAGAGGGGATAAAACTGTTGGTTGCCATTGGTGGGAATATATATGATCCCGTTAATATCGTTCTGGCTGATGATCTTCCATCTGCCAAATTCCTGCCAGTTTGATCTTTGTTCATTATCCAATACCGTCCGTTTAACAGTATTTCCATATAGACCATAATACCCGTCGGGGCAATAATGTACCTCAATAAAATAATAGGTGCCATACAACACTTCACCCTCCCGATAGGTGATGAGTAGCTGCTGGTTATTAAAAAAATTATGCAATTCGTCAATCGATGGATTCACCTGCGCACTCAGTCTCATAGAACAGCTTGTTCCAATTACAATGAGGAGCAACCCTGTTATATGCCATTTCGCCTTTAGGCGATCAAAGTTGTCTTTGTTTTTCATAGACCAAATTGATTTAGTTGATTGAATCTCTTTTATAAAATATTGATTATTTATTTGAAATTCAAATAACTCATGGACCAGAGAATCACCCTTACTGCAAATAGAAAACCACGCTTTGCTGGTACAAGGCGCTTTTTTACATTCCCACACAAAACCCAAACAAACTTGGTTTTGTTTTGGGAATGCAAAAACCCACGCCGTCTGGCGTGGGTTTTTCTGCTTGATGTGGTCCCACCTGGGCTCGAACCAGGGACCCCCTGATTATGAGTCAGGTGCTCTAACCAACTGAGCTATAGGACCGGGGATGTAAAATTATTGATTATTGATTGTTAATTGAGATCTAATAATAAATAATCAACAATTCTGCCTCAAGGCAGGCGCAAAATTACCATTTATTTTCCGCTACCGCAATACTAAGCTCCCTATTCTTAATTGTTTCCCTGTCTCATTTATCTAGGTCCCATAAATATATTATTAAGTATTAACGTATGATTGCTTGGCAAGCTACTCTTCTTTCAATTATATTAGACTTGTATTTACGCCGATTTGAAATATCGGGTAATTCATTGACCCTTAAAATTTGACTTCTGCATTGAGCAGCGTGTAATCAGTCCAGATGATTTCTAAAAACATTAAACTTCCGCCCAAGCATATTTATCCTTTGGATGACTGGAAGTTCATTCAAAAAAAGTTTTCACCCCAGTATCTCGCTCAGGATGAAACCGTTTTTGCCATCGGTAATGGCTATATGGGTTTTCGGGGTAATCATGAGGAAGGAACACCTGTAGTACAAAGGGGAACCTTTATCAATGGATTTCATGAACAATGGCCTATTCGATATGGGGAATCTGCCTACGGCTTTGCCAAAACAGGCCAAACGATGCTGAATGTTACCGATAGCAAAGTAATCAGGCTCTATGTGGACGACGAGCCTTTTTACCTTCCTACCGCAGACCTAAAATCTTACAAGCGGGTACTCGATATGAAAGAAGGTGCCCTGCATCGGGATATTCTGTGGGAAACCGCTTCCGGCAAACATGTTTCGATCCGCTCTACCAGAATCGTTTCCATGGAACACCGGCATGTGGCTGCGATTTCCTACGAAGTTACCGTGCTGAATGCCCCGGCCAAACTCATCGTTTCCTCTAAATTGCGCTGCCCTACTGAGAAGCTTAATCCTAAGGAGGATAAGGAGGATCCCAGAAAATCCCCCAAATTCGATCACAGTGTTTTTGTGCCTCAGGTAAACCAAGTTAAAGACCAGAGGGTGCTTTTAGGACACCAGATCCGGACCAGCAATATGACGCTGGCCTGTGGTGTGGATCATGAGATTCAAACCGAGAATACCTATTCCTATAAAAGCGAGTGCTATGAAGATTCCGCCAAAATCGTCTATTCCTTAAAAGCAAAGGAAGGAGTGCCTTTTAAGTTGATAAAATACATGGTATATCACAGCTCCCGAAGCGCTCCTGTTGAAGAGCTTTGCGGACGTACCGAACGTACCCTCAACTCCATAATTCAGGACGGTTTCGACGAATTAATAGAAGGTCAGCAGCGCTTTATGGATAATTTCTGGGCGCGTAGCGATATTGAAGCCTCCATGTACAAGGACAGGCGAACGCAGCAATGCCTTCGCTTTAACCTATTCCATATCCTTCAGGCCTCAGCCCGGGTGGAAGGTACCGGAATTGGGGCCAGGGGCCTTACCGGAGGGGCCTATGAAGGGCATTATTTTTGGGACACAGAGATCTATCTGATGCCCTTTTTGATCTATACCTCCCCCAAAGTGGCCAAAAACCTGTTGCGTTTCCGATACAGCCTCCTTGATAAAGCGAGAAAAAGAGCCAAAGAAGTAAACCAGAAAGGTGCACTCTTTCCCTGGAGGACAATTACAGGCGATGAGGCCTCTGCTTACTTTGCTGCAGGGACCGCCCAATATCATATCAATGCTGATATTATGTATGCCTTGAGAAAATATGTTGAGGTAACAGGCGATGAGGAGTTCCTTTTTGAATATGGTGCTGAGATGCTGATCGAAACCGCCCGCTTCTGGGCCGATCTTGGTTTCTATTCACACAACGGTAACGACGAGTTTCATATCCATGGCGTAACTGGGCCCGATGAATATACCGCCATTGTGAATAACAATGCTTTTACCAATATGATGGCTCGTGAAAATTTACGCTATGCGGTAGAGAGCCTCGAGCTACTTCAAAAACAAAGACCGGAAAGCTATGAAGCCTTAGCAAAAGAGACCGGGCTTGGCCCCGACGAGATCGAAGAATGGAGAAGCGCTGCTGCCAAAATGTATATCCCCTTCGATAAAGAAAAAGGGATCCATCCACAGGATGATGAATTCCTAAAGAAGGAAGTCTGGGATTTCGAAAACACCCCACTTGAGAATTATCCGCTGCTGCTAAATTACCATCCGCTGGTGATCTACCGTTTCCAGGTCATTAAGCAAGCAGATATTGTCATGGCCATGTTTCTTTTAGGCCATGAATTTTCCAGGGAACAGAAGAAAAGGAATTTCGATTACTACGATCCCTTAACCACGGGAGACTCCTCCTTGTCTTCTTGTGTTTATAGTATTCTGGCGTTCGAACTCGGCTATCTGGATCGGGCCATGGAGCTCATAAGATATGCCGCCTGGATGGATCTGGCCGATGTGGGTGGAAATGTTAAAGATGGAGCACATATCGCCTCCATGGGCGGTACATGGATGGCCATCGTTTATGGGCTGGCTGGTCTGCGCGACTATGGCGGCAAGATTTCCTTCAATCCAAAAAGCCCTCCAAGGACCAGGGCGGTCCGTTTCCCGTTAACGATACGCGGCAAACAACTCGAGGTGGAGATCGAGAGGGATAAGGTGACCTATTCGCTCAAAAAAGGTGAGGCCTTAACCATTTATCACGGCGAAGAGGAATTAAAACTCACTGAAAAGGAGCCTTCCAGCGTGAGGGAGATTTTTTAAGTGAAGCGTGGAAAGTTGAGATTTGAATATTGTTGACTATTTCCCTTTAGATCAGCACTGCAAACTACCTACCCTGCATCCTGACACAATTCTACCAGCACCCCGTTGGAGCTTTTAGGGTGAAGGAAGGCCACGATTTTATTGTCGGCTCCCTTTTTGGGGTTCTCATTTAAGACGATAAAACCTTCTTCTTTCAAGCGGGCGATCTCGGCATGGATGTCCTCCACATCGAAGGCGATATGGTGGATGCCTTCCCCTTTTTTGTCGATATACTTCGAAATTGGGCTATCTGGCCGGGTGCCTTCAAGGAGTTCAATCTTATTTGGCCCGGCTTCAAAAAATGAGGTCTTTACCCCTTCTGAGACCACTTCTTCTTCCTTGTATGGCCCTGTTCCAAAAAGTTTACGAAATAATTCATTCGACGCCTCCAGATCCTTTACCGCGATGCCTATATGTTCTATTTTTCTCATGAATTCCCTTTATTTTTTGCAATACAAAAGTAAGACATTGGATAAATTAGAATATGACTTATGTCAATAATTGAAACGCTTTTGAACCTGCAGATCGATGTGCTCAAATTAGAGGATCACTAATATTTGCCGTATTTTTGCCTCGATGGAATCACAACGTCAGAAAAAAATAGCCGGGGTCATTCAAAAAGACCTGGCCGATATCCTGCAACGCGCCGCTACCGACGGAGGTATGCAGGGTACGCTGATCTCTGTCACCAAAGTCTCGGTTACTGTAGATCTCTCTATTGCTAAGGTCTACCTCAGTATCTTCCCTGTGGATAAGGCCAAGGAGGTTATGGAAGGTGTACAGTCTAACCAGCCACTGATCCGCTACGAAATGGCACAACGCACCCGCCACCAATTCCGCAGGATGCCCGAGTTGATATTTTTCCTCGACGACTCGCTCGACTATATAGAGAATATCGAAAAATCGCTGGAAGAAGGGGAAGACCCTATCGAAAATCCGGAGCTGCTGCCAAGAAGGAAGAAGTCTTGAATTTCCCATTTTACATAGCCAAACGATATGTGCGTTCTAAAAGCAGCCAGAATGCAGTAAATATCATCAACTTCGTAACCTTTCTGGTCATCGTAATCGGTTCGGCGGCCTTGTTCATAGTGCTTTCGGGTTTCGCCGGACTTAAAACTTTTAGCCTCTCGTTTAGCAATATCTTTGATCCCGATCTAAAAGCGGTTCCCGCGACCGGGAAATTTTTCAGTTTGGATACGCAGCAGGAAGAACAGCTGAAGGAACTTTCGGATATCACATTTTATTCCCGTGAAATAGAGGAAAGGGTCTATCTCAGTTACCGGGAAAAAGGCGACGTCGCTTACGTAAAAGGGGTAGACTCTATGTACCAAAAAACGATCAGTGTAGACAGTACCATCTATTGGGGAGAATGGGCAGCATCGGGTCGCCAGGGTGTTGTTGGTCTCGGTGTTGCAAACCTGCTGGGGCTTACCATCAATAATTTCCAGGACCCGCTGGTGCTTGTTGCCCCTAAACCCGGTAAGGGTTCCCTGAGCCCACAATCAATACAGGCGGCCGGTCTATATAATACATTACCAGTAGTGCTTTTTGGGGTATACTCCATAGAAGAAAACCTGGATCATAAATATGTATTTACCGATATCAACCTTGTCCAAAACCTCCTTAACCTGAATCCGGATAAAATCTCAGGCATCAATTTTAAAGTGACTGGCGATGCAGATATAGTGGCTTTACGGCAGAGATTACAGGAAATCCTCGGCGAGGAAGTAGTCCTTAAAGACCGGCGCGAACTCAACAGCACACTTTATAAAATGCTCAATACAGAGAACCTGGCTACGTATCTCATCTTTACCCTGGTGTTGATCATTGCGCTCTTTAATGTTGTTGGGGCGATCATAATGATGATCCTCGACAAACAGCAGAATTCCAAAACGCTCTATAGTTTGGGTACCACCATCAGAGAACTAAGACGGATTTACTTTATCCAGGGGGTCATGGTCACCAGCCTGGGGGGTCTTATCGGCGTAGGGGTAGCTTCCCTGCTAATCTGGTCGCAACTGGCTTTTGGCTGGTTAAAGATCACTCCATCGCTAGCCTATCCCGTAGAATTCCGGCTGATGAATCTGCTTATCGTATTGGCTACAATTGTGGTTTTGGGCGTGATCGCCTCCAAGATCGCGAGCAGCAGGGTCTCAAAAAAGTTGCTCGCCTGATCAGGCAAAAACATGGTTTCCAAATTTCTCCTGTACCTCATCGAAAGCAGCAAAGACATCTGCAGCATCATCGCTGGTCACCATCTTCATCCGGTATTCCTTAAAATGAGGAATCCCCCTGAAATAATTGGTATAATGCCGTCGGGTTTCAAAAACACCTAACTTCTCCCCTTTCCAATCGATGGCCATCTGCAGGTGTCGCCTTGCAGCCTCCACGCGCTCGGCCATAGTAGGGAGTGGCAGCTTATTCCCGGTTTCTAAAAAATGTTTCACCTGGTTGAAAAACCACGGGTTTCCAATACTGGCTCTTCCTATCATTGCGCCATCCAGTCCATAGTCGTCGCGCATTCGTTTGGCGGCTTCAGGTGAGTCTATATCACCGTTGCCAAATACCGGAATATGCATACGTACATTATTCTTTACCTCGGCTATAGGGGTCCAATCGGCCTTGCCCTTATACATCTGTACCCGTGTACGACCATGGATAGCAATAGCCTGACAACCCACATCCTGCAAGCGCTCGGCCACCTCCACAATTTTAATGGAATTATGATCCCAGCCCAGTCGTGTTTTAACGGTAACCGGAAGATCTGTATGTTCTACCATCGCCTTGGTAAGGGATACCATTTTATCGATATCTTTCAGAATACCCGCACCAGCACCTTTGCTTACCACCTTCTTCACAGGGCAGCCAAAGTTGATATCGATTATATCCGGATCGGACTTTTCAACGATCTCGACAGAACGAAGCATAGAATCGAGATTGGCTCCAAAGATTTGGATCCCTACCGGACGCTCTTTCTCATAGATATCGAGCTTCATCACACTTTTGGCGGCATCCCGTATCAGTCCTTCGGAAGAAATAAATTCGGTATATACCACATCGGCGCCATGCTCCTTGCAAAGGGCACGGAACGGCGGATCGCTCACATCTTCCATCGGTGCGAGGAGGAGCGGGAAGTCGGGTAAGTCTATAGATCCGATCTTTGGCATATCATTCGAATTTCGGACCACAAAATTACTAATTAGCTCGCAAATGGATAAAAATTACTCCTCTTCCAGGCGTTGGCGTTCACTTTTACTAAGGTTACGCTTATTGTCTATTAGACCATAGTTCCCGAAATTAAAGGTGAAGCCGAGTCTGACGAATTGGGTTTCGGGTGTAGATAGATAGGAGTTATCTTGGTTATAGTAACGCGAAGTATAGCGTGGATTTACACGGCCCAACACGTCTTCGGCCACTAGGGAGATCACCGCTTTTTTATTCCAAAGAGACTTTTGTAGGCCCAGATTGAGGTTAATTGATTCCCCAAGTTTATACGAACCATAAAGGAACCGGTTGAAATACGTAAAGGCGAGCTCACCGGTAAGGCTTTTGTCTTTATTTAGGGTCAGGTAATTAGCAAGGTGTACATAAACGCCCTTTACCTCATTGGTATAGAACTCTTCGGTGCTTTCCTCGGCTACAAAGGTTTCATCCTCATAGAAAAAGGAAGTATATGCATAGAGATACCAGGGCGGAAGCAGCGTCTTGCTCATGGTGAGGTCGATCCCATAGGAAATACTTTCAAGGACATTCTGGCGCGACTCCCTTAACACCTGGTTTTCATTATCCTGGAAGGTGAGCCTGCTGATATAATTGCCATTATCTCGATAGTAGAAATCGAAAAAATAGGTGTCTTTAAATGTATAATTCAAATTGAAATTATGACTGAAATTGGGTCTGAGATTAGGGTTTCCTTCCCTGAAACTATTTTCGTTCAAAAAATACCTGAAAGGGTTCAGGTCTCGATAATTGGGCCTTCTGAGTTTTCGGCTATAGTCTACAGAAATGCTATGATCCTCGTGAACCCTATGTAAAAGATACAGGCTGGGGAACAATTCAAAATAGTTCTGCTTGCCAATACTGTCGAGCGTTACTGACAGCGTATTAACATTGGTCTGTTCTCCCCTGAGCCCTAGTTTCAATGACCATTTTTCCCAATTCCTGGAATATCCGGCATACCCCGCCAGTACGGTCTCCTCGTATTGAAAAATGTCGGAAAGTACAATATCAAAGGGGGGTTCGTTGCCATTAACGTCGAAATAATCGATCTGATTGTCCGATTGGATAAAAGACACTTTTGCCCCGGTTTCCAGATTGCCAGAACCAGTGGGTAAACTAAAGTCTAACTGACTTGTGATAATATCGATCTGCTGTTCTGCATCTGTTGAAAAATCAAAATTCCGGATAAAGGCCCCACTCGGATCAAAATAGTCACTGGAGCCTGTCTGATCCTGGGTTTCATCGTAAAAGGTATAGTGGATGTTGGCCCGTAGCCTTCCACCTTTTTCGTTCAGGTCTCTTTCATAATTGAGATCGAGCCCCAGGTTTAAGTAGTCGTTTCCCAGTGTGCTGATGCTGTTCAGGGTAGAGTCGAGAATACCTGTTGGGTTCCTCATTTCGGTATAGACCACATTGCCTATGCTTTTATTGGGCGAATAAGTGAGGTTTGTGGTGAGGTTAAAGCGATTTGTTTCGTCCAGATCATAGTCGGCGATAAGATTGGCCTGCTGTGCCTGAGATTTGGTGGTCCTGTCGAGCAGGGTTTCCCAGCGTGCAAATGCTGCGTCCTGGTTGTTTATAAAGTTGATCTCGCTGTCAATATCCCTAAAATCTTTTCTGGGGCTGATCGTATAATTACCAAAGAGGTTCCAATTATCGCTTTTATAATAATGGCTGGTGCCAAGGCCGAATTTTGCAAAAATCGCCTGGGTATAATTAGCCTGTACGCTGCCTTTATAACCAGGAATAATATTTTTTGTGGTGATGATGTTAAGAACAGGGCCACCCTCTGCGTCGTAACGCGCAGGTGGATTATTGATTACTTCTACCGAAGATATAGCAGAGCCCGGAAGGCTTTCCAGAAGGTTTTTTATCTCGGATTGGGAGAGTTGTACTTTTCTGTCGTTCAGGTATATTGTGGCCGACTGACCCCGGATCTCGAGCTGTCCCTGTGTGTTGATCACCCCTGGGGTATTCCTTAAAATATCCCATGAATTGCCCTGAGACACCACCGAATTCTCTACGTTAAACACGATCCGGTCTGCCTTGCGTTCTACCGTTGGCTGCCGGGCCGTCACCACAACCTCATCGAGCCATACCTGATCTTCTTCCATAAACAGTGCGCCGATACGCACATCGTTCTGAACATCCAGGGGGATGAGTCTGGACTTGTTCCCAAAATAGCGCGCCTGGAGATAGTATAATCCTGTTTCTACCTGTGAGATGATAAACCGGCCATTTTCATCTGCAGAGGAACCCTTAACCTGGCTGCTATCTTTCACCATAAGCAATACCACATTGGCAAAAGACACTGCCTTTCCGTTTCTATCCTTAACCGTTCCGGCCAACTCAAAAGTTTGAGTCCATAGAAACAAAGGCATCAGGAGGCAAAAAAAGAGTGGTAATTGCTTCACAGATTCAGGGTTGGTCTCCAAATCTATGAAAATATCTAGGGATTACCTTCATAATTAGGTTGAAAGAGCCTACAACAATAGCATCTAACATGATTACTTATTGCTCTGAGATAACGAGCCTTGGGCCGAAATAAACTATATTTGCAAGCCAATCGGCAAGGCATGCTGTTTTTTGAAATGCTATGAAGAATATCAGGAATTTCTGTATCATCGCCCATATCGACCATGGTAAAAGTACCCTGGCCGACAGGCTGCTCGATTTTACAGGTTCGGTGACAGAGCGGGAAAAGAAAGAACAACTTCTCGACAATATGGATCTCGAACGGGAACGTGGCATTACCATCAAAAGCCACGCCATCCAGATGGAATACAATTATAAGGGTGAAGAGTATGTTCTGAACCTGATCGATACCCCAGGACACGTTGATTTCTCTTATGAAGTAAGCCGTTCTATCGCAGCCTGTGAAGGAGCTTTATTGGTGGTCGATGCGGCCCAAAACATACAGGCGCAGACCATTTCCAACCTTTATCTTGCCCTTGAAAACGACCTGGAAATCATTCCGGTGCTGAACAAAGTAGATCTGCCCAGTGCCAATCCTGAAGAAGTCACAGACGATATTGTAGACCTACTGGGTTGTGATCCTGAAGAAGTTATCCCGGCCAGCGCAAAGACCGGTATCGGAATCGAAGAGATACTGGCGGCGATCATCGAACGGATCCCTGCCCCGGAAGGCGATAAAAATGCACCCCTGCAAGCCCTTGTGTTCGATTCGGTATATAATTCGTTCAGGGGGGTCGAAACCTATTTCAGGGTGCTGAATGGCAGTATCCGAAAAGGGCAGAAGATAAAATTTATGGCCACAGGAAAAACCTATTTTGCCGATGAGGTAGGTACATTAAAACTCACCCAGGTACCGAAACCCATAATTGAGGTTGGCGATGTTGGTTATCTTATCACGGGGATCAAAGATGCCCGTGAAGTAAAAGTAGGGGATACGATTTCGGATGCAGATAAGCCTGCCGAAGTGGCCATAGCCGGGTTCGAAGATGTAAAACCCATGGTGTTTGCCGGCATTTACCCTGTGGATACAGAAGACTTTGAGGAACTCCGGAATTCGATGGAAAAACTGCAATTGAACGATGCCTCTCTAGTATTTACACCCGAAAGCAGTGCTGCTTTGGGTTTTGGTTTCCGCTGCGGCTTTCTGGGAATGCTTCATATGGAGATCGTACAGGAACGCCTGGAACGAGAGTTCGATATGACGGTTATTACCACAGTGCCCAACGTGAGTTATTACGCTTACACTACAAAGAATCCCGAGAAGCCGATCATAGTCAACAATCCATCTGACCTTCCCGAGCCTTCAACGATCAGCAGGGTAGAAGAGCCTTATATCAAAGCAACAATTATTACCAAGTCTGATTTCGTCGGTAATGTCATGTCGTTATGTATCGATAAACGCGGGCAGATCACCAATCAAACCTATCTGACCACCGAAAGAGTTGAGTTGAATTTCGATATGCCGCTGGCCGAGATTGTTTTTGACTTTTACGACAGGCTGAAAACCGTTTCCAAAGGATATGCCTCCTTCGATTATACCCCTATAGGGATGAGGGTTTCAAAACTGGTTCGGGTAGATATCCTTCTCAACAACCAACCGGTAGATGCGCTTTCTGCGCTGGTACATTTTGACAATGCCTATCATATCGGAAAAAAGATGTGTGAAAAGCTTAAAGAGCTTATCCCCAGGCAACAGTTCGATATTCCAATTCAGGCAGCTATCGGTGCGAAGATCATTTCCAGGGAAACCATAAAAGCCCTGAGAAAAGATGTTACCGCAAAATGCTACGGTGGCGATATTACCCGTAAACGAAAACTATTGGAAAAACAGAAGAAGGGTAAGAAGCGCATGCGGCAGGTAGGTAATGTTGAAATCCCACAGCAGGCATTTATGGCGGTGTTAAAATTGAACGATTAGCAGATTTTTCTTACCATATTTTATCTGAAGTTTTTATTTTAGGGCTGAAAATTCATCGTCCTTAAAATCCACTCTTCTGATGACTACGTATATTGCAGAGTTTCAGGCTGTACACAAAATTATTCAGATTGTTCAACATTCTATTTTTACCTGGCAGCAGGAAGGCGGCGAGGTAGATGTGGATCTTCTTCAGGGAAAGATCAAGCGGGAATCGGCTGTATATTTTTATAAATTACTGGCTGGTGAAAACTATGAGGTTTATCCTGATGACATTACAATTGAGATCAATAAAACAGCGCCTTTTAATGGTTAGGCGTCTCAATCGCTTACTTAGTATTTAGTATCGGGAGGGTTATCGGCCAGCTCATCAGGGTCGAAAGATTTGCCGAGATATACCAAATGCTGATTCTCGGTGATATTCACTTCTTCCATATCCAGAATTGAGATCAAATCTAGTTTCCCATCGCCAGATTTTAAGAACAATGGGGTCCGGTTTTTGTCTGCCGACGCCAGTCTCAACAGCTTCCTGAAATGAGCGGTGTCTTGCAGCCCGATCTCCCGGATAACAGGATAATTGAGCGCGATTTCGGTAAGTTTTGAGAAATCGTCTGTAGTAGACAAAAGCTTGTCATTTTTTTCGCCATTACCGTTCTTCGTTTCATCCCGACTCAGGACCCTGAAAGTGCCGTGTACCCCAAACTGAGGTCCGAATTTTTCGGTGGCTATCCGGTTTATTTCTGCGTTGCCTGTGATGGCCAGGAGATAGCCCATATCATTAAGCTCAATATTGTCGGTCAGGGTATCGGAATAAATATTCGCCACCAGGGCTTCGATCCCAATTTTTTTAGCTTTTGCAATATTCGAAGGATTGCTGTCGATCAGCACCACGTGCTTATCATTGTTCTTTAGGTAGGCTCCTATCAATCTCGAAATTTTGGAGGCGCCAACGATTAGGATTCCTTCCGAATGTTTTAAAAATACACCTACCCATTTTGCCACAAAACGCGCGGTAGTCGCATTTAAGAGAACAGTGCCCAGCACTACCATGAAGACCAATGGCGTTATATACTCTGCTCCGGCCTCGCCCTTGTCTACCAGTTTTGAGCCGAAGAGCGATGCGATACCCGCGGCCACGATCCCCCGTGGACCCACCCAGCCTATAAATAATTTTTCCTTGAATTTTAAAGACGATCCCCGGGTACTTAAAAATACCGCCAGCGGCCTGATCACAAATACGATGATGATGAATAATATGGCTGTCTTCCAGTTATAGATCAATTCCATATCCTCAATGTTGATATTTGCTGCCAGGAGTATGAAAAGGATAGAGATAAGCAATACACTCAGCGATTCTTTAAAATACAGCAGCTCTTTGAGGTTGGGGAGGTTCATGTTGCCCAATACCATGCCCATCACCACTACTGCCAATAATCCTGATTCATGCGCAAAAAGGTCAGACTCTACAAATACTAATAGTACAACAGAGAGTGAAACCACATTAAGAAGATAATGGGGTACGAGGTTTCGCTTGATCACGAAGGCCAGGGCATGGGCAAAGGTGAATCCGAAGGTACAGCCAAAAAGAATGATCTTTCCAAATTCGATCAATGCCGTTTCAGTATAGGCCTGGCCCTCCCCTACGCTGATAAATTCAAATACCAGTACCGCTACCAGGGCTCCTATGGGATCGATCAGGATCCCTTCCCATTTCAATACGGCTGAAACGTCTTTTTTCAATGGAATATTCCTGAGAATAGGCGTGATTACCGTAGGACCGGTAACGATGATCAGGGCCGAAAAAAGAAAGGATATTTTCCAGCTTAGCTCGAAGATATAGTGTGCTGCCACCCCTCCAAACAAGAAGGTCACCAGGGTCCCTACGGTGATCAGTTTCGTGATCACCGGCCCTACATTGCGAATCTCCGATCGTTTTAAGGTTAATCCTCCTTCGAAAAGGATCACGGCAATAGCAAGCGACACAAAATAGTATAGCCCATCTCCGGGAAAAAGTCCTTTTGTGCCATTCCAGACCGGCTCTATGATCTTGCTCCCGTCATCGGTATAGAGTGTAGCCAGAGGACCGACAATCAAGCCGATCAAGATCAGTGGAAGGATGGCAGGCAATTTCAACCTCCATGCCATCCATTGGGCGATAATCCCCAGGATAATAAGTCCGGCTAATTCGAGCATCACAAATTTTTGCGTAAAATACTCCTTTTATTGGAGAAACGGCTATTCTCTATATTACCAAGATCAAATTTGCATTAACGCGTTATGCTGGCCACCAATGCCTATAGACACTATTGATCTTTCCTGCTCAATACTTTGCTTTTTTGGTTTCGTGTTCGCCCCTGCCCAGAAACCAAATTTCAGGGAAACAACCCGATTTCTGCAGGTCGTAAACCGTCAATGATTTGTTAAAATACACCCCTGCTTAGAGAGAATGCAGCCAGCATTGATTAATTTGCAGCTGCTTTAATCAGAAGTACTTAATGAAGCTCTACCCTGTTGAAACCGGGAATTTTAAGTTAGATGGTGGCGCCATGTTCGGGGTCGTTCCCAAATCGCTCTGGCAGCGGACCAATCCGGCCGATGAGCATAACATGATCGATATTGCTGCCCGATGTCTTCTTATCGAAGACGGGGATCGGTTGATACTTATCGACAGTGGCCTTGGAAATAAACAATCTGAGAAGTTTTTCAGTTACTATTATCGCTGGGGAGACCATAACCTGGAGCAGTCTTTAAAAAATCTCGGCTTTCATCCCGATGATATTACCGACGTTTTTATGACCCATTTGCACTTCGACCATTGTGGCGGAAACATCAGATGGAATGCAGATCGTACCGGTTACGAGCCCACATTTAAAAATGCTCTTTTCTGGACCAATGAGGCACATTGGAAATGGGCTACCGAGCCTAATGCCAGGGAAAAAGCATCATTTTTAAAGGAAAACCTCCTCCCGATGCAGGAGAGTGGACAATTGCGATTTATAGATCGGAAAAACACTTCATTTCTGGAGACTTCGGAGCTGGGGTTTGGAATACTGTTCGTGGATGGCCATACAGAAAAGCAGATGATCCCTCATATTCGGTATCAAGATAAAACTTTGGTGTTTGCCGCCGACCTCATACCTACTGTGGGTCATATCCCATTGCCGTATATCATGGGGTACGACACAAGGCCGCTGTTTAGTTTGAAGGAAAAGGGAATATTTTTAAACAATGCCGTGGAAGGGGGTTATTACCTGTTCTTTGAGCACGATGCGCATTGTGAGCTTTGTACACTCCAAAGTACAGAAAGAGGCGAGCGATTGAAAAATAAATTTCGGTTTGATGAAGTTTTTGGCTAATTCCTGGATTATGCCCCTGCCTGAAACCATTTTGGCAGGAAATTTGTACATTTCGGCCTGCAATATGGCAATGATAACAATGAATTTTTATAAGACTTGTAAATAATAAACTCTATGAAATTATCTGCTTTTAAACCAACGATCAGTTTGGTTTTTACCTCCCTTTTATTGTTTGGCTGTGGTAGTACGGTACTGGTATCCACACCGGTTGAAAATATCGATTCGGTTCCCTTAAAGGTCGGCGAGCTTACCGAGCATGAAAAGAAACACTGGGGTCATCTCGACCTGGTTTCTGACACTATTCCTGGAATGAGTGTCAACAAAGCTTACGATGAGATCATCGGTAATCGCAAAGGAAAAAAAGTGATCGTGGCCGTTGTAGACTCCGGAATAGATCTTGATCACGAAGACCTCGACGGTGTGTTATGGACCAACAAAGGTGAAAAGCCGGGAAATAACAAAGATGATGATGCTAATGGTTATGTAGACGATATCCATGGTTATAATTTCCTCGGGGAGTCCTATAATGAACAATTGGAATTATCCCGGATCCTTAAATTAAAACTCGGTGACGCGGCCCTTCAGGCCAAGGCAAAAGCCGAACAGGAAACCGAATATGCCGAGGCGCAACAAAATAAACAGCGCTATGAGCAAATCCTTCAGGCCGTAAAGGGTGCCGATGCCGCCGTTAAAAACCACCTGGGGAAAGATGATTATGATAAGGAAGATGTGATGGGTATTACCACTGAGGATCAGGAGTTACAACAACAGATTGCAGTCCTGAAACAGATGTATACTTTCGAAGAGAGCATTCCTGATGTTATTGAAACACTCAATGGAGGTATTGAATATTTTAGCGAACAGCTGAACTATCATTACAATATTGGTTTTAACGGTAGAGAGCCGGTGGGAGATGATCCCTACAATATCATGGATATGGGGTATGGTAACGGGAATCCTGACAGCAGGGAAGAAGATGAAAATCACGGCACTCATGTTGCAGGTATCATCGCTGCAGAACGAAATAATGGGCTGGGGGTAAACGGTGTTGCCAACAATGTGGAGATCATGAGTGTTAGGGCAGTACCTAATGGCGATGAATACGACAAAGATATTGCACTTGCGCTTCGCTATGCGGTCGATAATGGTGCGAGAATCATCAATTGCAGTTTCGGAAAATCGTACTCTCCCAATGCCGAGTGGGTTTACGAAGCGATAAAATATGCAGCCTCGAAAGATGTGTTGATCGTGCATGCCGCAGGTAACGACGGGAACGACCTGGACGATCTTAATAATCCCAATTACCCAAACGATCAGGTAAAAAATGGTCCTGAAATGGCCGATAATGTTATCACTGTGGGCTCATTGGAACAAGAATACGGCTCTGAAATGGTGTCTTCATTTTCTAATTATGGGAAGATCAATGTCGATATTTTTGCTCCTGGCGGAAAGATCTATTCCACTCTAAACAATAACGAGTACGATTTTCAGGGTGGAACTTCTATGGCTGCTCCAGCCGTTGCTGGGATTGCTGCACTGATCAGGTCTTATTATCCCAAGTTGACCGCGCCACAGGTTAAAAATATAATCATGAAGTCCGGATTGAGCACCAAGGCTTCCGTAGTCCTTGATGGAGATGTGGAAAAAGCTAAGAATTTTGATCAGGTTTCCAAATCGGGTAAAATGGCTAATGCCTATAATGCTCTTATTATGGCCGATCAGGTATCTAAAGGCAAATTAAATCTCTAGCCCAATGTTAAATAGCTTCAAATCTTTATTCTATTTTTTTATTGCTGTATTAGCCCCGGCCTTGCTTACAGCGCAAGAGGGATATTGGCAGCAAAAGGTCGACTATATAATGGAAATCGACATGGATGTTGAAACCTTCCGTTATCAGGGTACACAGAAACTTACCTACACCAATAATTCACCAGATACGCTGAGCAGGGTTTTTTACCATATGTATTTCAATGCTTTTAAGCCGGGCAGTGAAATGGACCATCGCTTGCAAAGTGTTGCCGATCCCGACGATCGGATGTTCAGCAATGGCCAAAGCCGTATATCGATCTTAACGGAGGATGAGATCGGGTTTCTGCACACAAGCTCTCTGAAACAAGATGGAAAAGAGGTAGTCTACCATTTAGAAGGAACTGTTTTGGAGGTGGCGCTTAACCATCCCGTAGCTCCCGGAGAAAGTACCACTATGATGATGGAATTCGAAGGGCAGGTGCCGGTGCAGATCCGCAGATCGGGTAGAAACAATAGTGAAGGAATAGCCCTTTCAATGAGTCAGTGGTACCCAAAGCTGGCGGCTTATGATTTTGAAGGTTGGCATGCAGATCCTTATATCGCCAGGGAGTTTCACGGAGAGTGGGGGAACTTTGATGTTAAAATCACCATAGACAAGGATTATGTGATTGGTGGTACCGGTTATTTGCAAAATCCGGATGAAATCGGACATGGTTACGAGTCGTCCGGTACAAAAATCAGAAAGCGCAAAGGTAAAACACTAACCTGGCACTTTATCGCCCCAATGGTTCATGATTTTATGTGGGGTGCCGATCCTGAATATATACACGACACCCTTAAGATGGAAGGCGGTCCTACCTTACATTTCTTCTATAAGAACAAGCCTGAACTTTTGGAGAACTGGAAGAATTTGCAACCCAAAACCATGGAGGCTATGCAGTTCTTTAACAAGAATATCGGGCCTTATCCCTACGAGCAATACTCTGTTGTACAGGGCGGAGATGGGGGTATGGAATACCCAATGAGTACGCTGATCACCGGGGAACGAAGTTTTGCCAGCCTTGTAGGGGTTACAGTTCACGAATTGGCTCACTCATGGTTTCAACATTTGTTGGCTACAAACGAGGCAAAGCACGCCTGGATGGATGAAGGTTTTACTTCGTTTGTTTCAAGTCTTTGCATGAATGAGGTCATGGATCAGCAAAAGGAAAACCCTTTTGAGAACTCATATAAGGGTTATCTGGCCCTGGTCCGATCGGGTAAGGAACAACCCCAAACCACTCATGCCGATCGATTTGATCTGAATTTTGCCTATGGGATTTCTGCTTATAGCAAAGGGTCTATTTTCCTTTCGCAGCTCGGTTATGTTATCGGGCAGGATAAGTTGATGGAATCAGTACGGGAGTACTACAATACATTTAAATTTAAACATCCGGTTCCCAATGATATTAAAAGGGTGGCAGAGAAAAAGTCGGGTTTGGTACTCGACTGGTACCTGGTCGATTGGACTCAAACAACCAATACGATTGATTATGCCGTTGGGGCAGTACGAAGTGAGGGCGAAAAGACCGTCGTTGTTATGGAGCGAAAAGGTTTAATGCCGATGCCATTAGATATTTTAGTGGTGTATGAAGACGGTAGCAGGGAAACCTTCTATACGGCCCTTAGGATTATGAGGGGTGAAAAAGCGAATCCTTATCCCGACATCAAAAGAACAGTACTACCCGATTGGCCATGGGCTTTTCCAACTTTTGAGTTTACCATAGACAAGCCGTTGGAAGAGATAAAGGCTATCGTTATAGATCCGTCACAATTAATGGCTGATGTAGACCGGAATAACAATATCTGGTCTTCAGGGGAATAGCTCTTAAGATTTAGCGATACCAGGGCGTATTGCGATACATATTATTCTTGGCGGCCCTTTCCCGATTAGTCATTAAATAGTGGGTTTTATCCAGGGTCCTGCTTCTGTATCCAAATAAATGAAAAATGGGCTTGCTCAAAAACCGCGCAACCCTCAGGTTTACCATTAATTGATCTCTTGCCGGAGATGCCCAGGAAATACCCGGGAGCCAGGTTAAAAACCTGTCCATCTGAAGTTTTCTCATCCCGGCAGAAAGGTTTAGTATCCACTTAGGGATCCTGCGTATAAGAAAAAATCCTTCTTCACCCTGTTCCTGATAAAGCGGCATGAATACAATGGTATTCTTATCGGTTTTAAGCTGTTTACCATTGTGTGAAGCCAATTTGGTTCCTTCTTCAATCGGGTCAAAACTTCTAAAACCGGGGAGCATATTAAAATCGTCTTTCTCGGTGATCATATGCCTGTGGGTTACCTCGTAAAATGTGGTGTCTCCCTTGGCCGACATCCGCAGTTGTGTCAGATACTGTTCTTTCTCAACCTCTGAATTATTTGGAAGTACGCCGGTAAATTTCAATGCAAGCCAAGTAAAAGCGACGCTGTTTTCGGTTGCTTCAGGAGTAGAATGCTGGCCTGATTCAAAACCGATCGCCACATAACCCTTTTCATTGATATAACTCAAAAGCGGGCCTTCAAGATACTCTTCCAGACCGAGGATTACGGGTAGTGGAAACAAACGGGCAAATTTCCTGTTGATCAGGGCATCGTTGATGGTGATAAATGGAAGCGTGGGACTAGAAGTGGTGTGATAGTCAATAAAATAATAGGGGGCAGATTTTCCATCTATGATCCCAGAAATGAGGCGGTGAAGTTCAATGAGCTCCACTTCTTCAACGGTTCTTTCTCCGTTATCTTTTTTATTGATCTCATCTATCCCTTGCTGAGTCCAGATACGGTTGAGGTCGTTTTCCAGAAATCTCCGTTGTTTCGCAAGGGCTGGTATATTGCCCCGAATTCCAATTACATTACCCTTAAGCTGTTCTTGCATGGGCTCGAGCCGGGAAAACACTTTCTCCAGGGCCTGGACCCCTGAAGGTTCGTTACCATGGATGCCTCCAAAAAACACGAGTGTCGGGCCCTCTTGATGTCCTTTGATCTGCCCGATAATCCGTATTGTATCTAACTCTTCTATGGTCTCAGCAGGGTTTTGCGTCATTAAATATCCTTTGTCGTAATTATCCCGATCAGTTTCTTCCCGTGAACAACAGGCAGGCAGTTAAAATTGTTTTTCTCCATCAGCGCTTTTGCCTCGGAAAGCTTCATGTCGGCCTCCACAGTAACCAGGTCTTTTGTCATGATTGAACTAATATTTTCCTTCAACTGTTCGGGTTTTTCAAGGTAGTTCTGTACATCTGTCCAGGTAAGTAAACCTGCCAGATCGAGGTTATGGTCCAGAATAGGCGCATGGTGTATATTTTTCCAAAGCATCATTTTCAAGACCAGTTCGGCGCTATCGTTTTCCATCGCCGTTATCATCTTGGTATTCATCCGGTCTCTAACGGCGAGCTCTTCTTTCGGCACTTTGAATTCATCTCCTCTCGGCAGTAGCCATGCATCAACGGTATATTTCCTTTTGCTTCGTTCGTACATTGTAGCCACGAGTTTTCTCAATGCCACCGGGGCCTTGTATTCTGTCCTGAGTTTACGGTAAGCTTCCACCATCCATCTCGAACCGTTCGAAGAACGAATACGATTTTCAATAATAGAAAGATAGTATTCCGCATCGCGGGGTGCCACACCGAGGCTATAAAGCCCCCGGTAGGCCATCGGAAGAAAGTGATCGAGCAGGATCTGATGACTGCTCAGCAACTGGCCATCCCAGTGAAATTGAGCGGCCATGCCATATCGGGCAGCATTAAAGAAATTGCTCTTCGCGTCTTTAAAGTTCATCTTGGTGTGGATCTCATCGAATGCCTTGGGTCTTCCGGTCATCACCCCAACCCATAGCATCATATTGGCCATTTCATCTGCAGTAGTAGGGCCCGAAGGCATATATCGGTTTTCAATCCTGAGGTGAGGTTTTCCCTCTGTAATGCCATAACAGATCCGGTTCCATTTATAAATGGTTCCATTGTGCAGTGCGAGTGCTCTGAGTTTGGGAATTTTACCTTCTTTCAGCTGGGTCATACTGTCTTTTTCAAAATCGGAAGTCAGAAGGCTGCGGAATCGAATTACCGCATCTTTATAAAAGTCCGAAACGCTGCCCTTCACCCAGTCGCTTCCAAAACTTACTCTCGATTCCTTTTCATTCAGAATAAAAGTGCTGGCCCTTGTATCTACGCTTTGAGTGAAAAGCGCGATTCGGGTTTCTTCCCATAATTCCTGACCAAGTAACAGAGGAGAATTGGTGCAAACAGAAAGTATTGGCCCGGCTATGGCTTGCGCCCAGTTATAGGTGTTGGCGAAGTCGGCAGGATCGATCTGCAGGTGCGATTGAAAGCTGGTATTACAGCCTTCGTAAAGTATATTATTATGATGAAGGTTTACTTCATCGACCCCCTTGATATGAAGTTCAATATCGTCTTTTCGGATATCTTTGATCGCCTCGTTCAGCACCCTGTATCGTCTTATCGGGGTCATATAATCCAAGCCCATGTATTTTTCGCTTACAGTAGGTAAAATGCCGGTAAGGATAATCTTAGTTCCGAATTTTTCAGCAGCAGCCCGGGCTTTATCTAAAAGCGTGTTTAACTGCTTGTGCATTTCCGAAAAACATCTGTCGGTAAGTTCTGCAGGATCGAGGTTGATCTCAAGATTGTAAAGGGTTAGCTCGGATGTAAAGTGATCATCGTCGATCTCAGCTAATACTTCAACGGCCTTGTTAGAAGGGTCCCAGGTTTCATCAGCCAGGCAAAACTCTTGTTCGGCTCCGATTCTGACCGGAGTTTTAATGAACATATCGTTCTCCAACATATATTCCATGGCATCGATATCGCTGAGCAAATGAGAGATGTATTCTGTTTTATTTCCGTCTCCCGTAAGTTTCTTTACATTGAAATCACCCATGAGTATTGGTATTGTAATGATTGCAGTGGAAATATAAATGAATGCAAGATAAAATCCTATTTTAGGGATAAATATGATAAATGTCATAGTGCCCAAAGCCCCTGGGATTGCTTAAATTTGACGCCGATGTCGTTCACATTCAGCAAACAAGAGAAACTCAAATCGAGAAAGACTATTGAGCTGCTTTTTCAAAAGGGAAATAGCATAACTCAATACCCTATAAAATTGTATTATCTGCCTGCTGAGAACGATCAGCAAGTAAGAGTAAAAACCGCCGTCAGCGTACCGAAGCGAAATTTTAAACAGGCTGCAGACCGTAACCGCGTGAAACGCCTGCTCAGAGAGGCATACCGGATGAACAAACATCTAATTTTTAACAACATAGAGGGAAACTTTGCGTTCCTTATTTTATACCTTGGTAAGGAATTGCCCGACTATAGCGAAATTGAAAACTCGCTTCAGGGTGTTTTTAGTAAACTTGTATATAAATCATAAGTAGAGAAGATGCTGCGTAGAAAAATCATCATACCAATTGTTGCTGTTCTGATCCTTTTCGTGGGGAGTAGTTATAAGAACGATTTTTTCGAGATTGCCAAACAAATTGAAATATTTACCACGCTGTTCAAGGAGCTCAACATGAATTATGTGGACGAGACGAATCCTGGTGAATTGATGGATACAGCCATCAAGAATATGTTGGATGATCTGGACCCTTACACCAAATTCCTTAATGAACAAGATGTGGAGGCTTATAAAATCAACAACGCAGGAGAATATTCTGGAATTGGTGCGTTGGTGCGTTCGTATAACAACAAGCTTCTCATCATTGAACCATATCAGAAATACCCGGCAGATAAAGCAGGCTTAAAGGCCGGAGATGAGATCATTCAAATTGGAGATATTCTAATTTCAGATTTTAAGGACGATGCTACAGAACTCCTTAAGGGTGCGCGAAATACCAGTGTTGATGTAACCTTTGTGAGACAGGGACAAACCATGACCACTACTATTGAACGGGAAGCAATTGAAGTGGATGCCGTGCCTTTCTATAAAATGGCCGATGACAAAACCGGCTATATTGTTTTGAGCAAATTCAATGCTAAGGCCTCTAAACAAACGCAAAAGGCCCTGCAGGATCTTAAAGGCCAGGGCGCGGAGCAAATTATTCTTGATCTAAGAGGGAATCCCGGAGGATTGCTTTCGGAGGCCATTAATGTAACCAATCTATTTGTCCCCAAGGGTGAGTTGATTGTTACGACCAAATCGAAAGTAAAGAAATTCAACAATGAGTACAAGACCAAAAACTCTGCTGAAGATGCTAAAATACCATTAGCTGTGTTGATCAATGGTAGTAGCGCCTCGGCAAGTGAGATTGTTTCCGGCAGTTTGCAGGATCTCGACAGAGCGGTAATCATCGGAGCCAGGAGTTTTGGCAAAGGTTTGGTTCAAAGACCATTACGCCTCACTTATGGCACACAGTTAAAAGTTACGATTTCCCGTTATTATACCACTTCCGGCCGCTGTATTCAAGCGCTCGATTACAGGAATCGGGACGAACTTGGAAACGCCGTCAGAACTTCCGATTTCAAAGAATTTACCACCAGGAACGGAAGAAAAGTTCAGGATGGGGGCGGTGTGCTGCCTGATCTTGAAATAGAAACACTAAAATCGAATTCTCTTGTAAAAGCGCTTAAAAGCAACAATACTATATTTGATTATGCTACAAGGTATTACTACGATCACCCCAATACCGAACTTAATACATTTGATTTTACCGATCAGGATTTTGAACAGTTTAAGGCCTTTGTTTCGAAAAGCAATTTCGAATATGTGACCAACACCGAAAAAGTTTTAAAAGAGGCAATGGTTGGAAAAGACAAGTATCTTTTCGGAGAAGATGTGATACAACAATATCAAAAGCTGCTGAGTGAAATAGACAGGAGCAAGGCAGATGCGTTAGACGACTACAAGAGTTCGATTCAAAAAGGTTTGGAAGACGAGATCGTGAAGAGATATTTCTATCGCGAAGGTCTTTACGAGTATTACCTCGATCAGGATGAGGCGATTCTAAGTGCCAGAGCAATACTGGCTAACCGCAATCAGTACAACGAAATTCTAAATTAAGACTGGTAGCTCCCTTATTTCCGGGTCGGCATTTATGGCCTCTGTACTTCTATTTCCCAGGGGAATGAGTGTGTTTTATAGGTGATTATCATATATTAGCGCTTTTTAAAAATCTCCTCATATGCAAAGCAAATATGGGACATGGTATCACCCTTACAAGCCCGATGCCAAGTACAAGAAGCGTGTGGCATATTTCAGTATGGAATTCGCTGTACACCAGGCGCTTAAGATCTACTCAGGAGGATTAGGCTTTCTGGCCGGTTCTCATATGCTTTCAGCATTTGAGCAGAAACAGAACATGATCGGTATCGGCATGCTTTGGAAATATGGATATTATGATCAGGGCCGTAATCGCGACCAGACCCTTCAGACTAATTTTATTGAGAAGGTGTATAACTTTTTGGAAGACAGCGGCCTTGAGGTAGAGGTTAAAATATATGATAATCCGGCTGTAAAAGTTCGTGCCTATGTGCTAAAACCCGAGATTTTTGGAAGTGTGCCTCTATATTTACTCACAACAGATGTTGAGGGCAATGACCATCTTTCCAGGACGATTACCAACCACTTATACGACAACAATCAACTCACCAGGATATCTCAGAATATTGTTCTGGGTATTGGGGGTGCCAAAATTGTGGAGGCCCTGGGTGGTTCTGATATCTATCATCTTAATGAAGGTCATGCTTTGCCCGCTTTTTACTATCTGGGTGATAGGGGTGTTAGCAAAGATCAGTTGGTTTTTACCACGCATACGCCCGAAATGGCAGGAAATGCCGAACGCGATGGCAGGCATCTGAACGATTGCGGTTTTTTCGGCCGTACTTTAAGTCCGAAAGAACTTCAAAATGAAACAGTGAATGGCGGCATGATTAGTTATACCGTGTCGGCATTACGTATGGCGAAAAGGGCAAATGCCGTCTCGAAACTTCACTCAAAAGTGGCCCGGAAAATGTGGAAAAACTACAGCGGCATCAGTCAGATCATACCTATCACCAATGCTCAGAATCAGAAATTCTGGCAAGACCCAGAATTGGAGAAGGCCTGGCAAAAAAGAAATGCCAAATCCTTTACCAAAAGGAAAAAAGCATTGAAGGCAGCGTTGTTCCAGGAGGTGTTAGATCAAACCGGAAAACTATTCGATCCGGATGTGCTTACTATTGTATGGGCAAGGCGGTTTGCAGAATATAAAAGAGCTGATTTACTGTTACGTGATCTGGATCGGTTAGAGGCCATTATGTCACTATCCGATAAGCCTCTACAAGTTATTTGGGCTGGTAAGCCTTATCCTACCGACTTCTATGCTATAGATCAATTCAATCATCTGGTGCACCATACCAAACACCGATCTAATATGGCAGTATTGATCGGCTATGAGATGGCGCTCTCTAAAAAATTAAAATTGGGCTCGGATATTTGGCTAAATACGCCGCGTATCACCCGGGAAGCATCAGGAACCAGCGGTATGACCGCGGCGATGAATGGCTCGGTTAACCTGTCTGTAAACGATGGATGGATCCCAGAGTTTCAGAAACACGGCCAAAACTGTTTTGTATTGCCCGAAGTAGATCCTCTTTTGCCGGCCTGGGAGCAAGACCAACGAGACAGCAATAATTTATACGATGCGATCGAAAATGAGGTGCTCCCCACATACTATAATAACCCTGAGCGCTGGCAGGAGATCGTATTTAAGGGTATTGATGGGGTGATACCACAATTCACCTCGCGCAGAATGGCGCAACAATACTATGAGGAACTGTATTGATCATTTATAATTATTGATAAGGCCAAACAGGCTGTCTATCTATCGCTTAGTCTGGCAGTATCATTAATTTTACTCAATGGAAGCGGTATTACAAGAATCTTTGGAGCGCCTGATAGGGGCACAGCTAACAAAAGCCTTGCCGGTTTCAGGAGGTGACATTGCCAGGGCTTATCTTCTGCATACTTCTACGGATCGCCTTTTCTGTAAATACCTTCAAAATTCGCAGGCCTATGATATGTTCCGCTCAGAACGCGATGGCCTGGAAGCCATCAGGGCCAATGGCAAGATTAAAACTCCGGAGGTTCATTATTGTGCTAAAATTGAAACTGGCGCCGTGCTTATTATGGATTACATAGAGGCCAGGCGACCGTCAACCTCAGATATGTTCACTTTTGGGGCTCAATTGGCTTCGATGCATAAGGTAGGGGCAGAAGATTTTGGCTGGATTTCAGATAATTATATCGGCAGCTTAACACAAAGCAACCGGAAGCATCTAAACTGGGTCGATTTTTATGTAGAAGAACGATTGGAACCTCAGCTTGAAATGGCTAAAAAGAAAGCTTTGCTCACCGAAGAAGAGCTACCCCCTAGGGAGGTTATGAAAAAAACGCTAAGGGAGATCGCTGGGGAGGTCGGTCCAAGCCTGTTGCATGGCGACCTGTGGGCGGGAAACTATATGATCAGCGCCGAAGGGGTGCCCTATTTAATAGACCCGGCGACATATTTTGGTCATAGTGAAATTGATATTGCGATGTCGCGCCTTTTTGGTGGGTTTCAGGATAGTTTTTACCAGGCATATGAAGAGGTTTTACCCTCTGAAGGCCTGATGGACGACAGGATAAAGATCTATCAATTGTATTATCTTCTGGTTCATCTCAACCTTTTTGGCGGTTCATACTATTCCGGGGTTAAAGCAATATTAAAATCGTACTTTTAATACCAGACTCATCGCTGTTCGGCGAAGAAGAAACTGCACAACATGAAACCCGTTAAAATATTAGTTGTCGGTTGTGGCCATATGGGTGCCAGCCATGCCAGGGCTTACCATGAAATGGATGAATTCGAAATCGCCGGGCTGATAAGCAGGAAGCCTGAAAGCAGGGAACGCCTTTCAGAAATGCTTGGCGGATACCCCACATTTAGTAATTACCAAGAAGCACTGGAGATTACCCAACCTGATGCTGTCGCGATCAGCACCTATCCCGATACTCATGCCCCTTATATAGAGTTGGCTTTGAATGCAAACTGTCATGTATTTGTAGAAAAACCCCTGGCGTTAACTGTTGAAGAATCGCTTCAGCTTGTGAAGCTTGCTGAGAAAATGAACAAAAAACTCGTGGTTGGATATATCCTTAGAGTTCACCCGGCATGGGATAAGTTTGTTAAAATAGCCCGAAACCTCGGTAAACCTCTGGTAATGCGTATGAATCTGAATCAGCAAAGTTCTGGTGATAAATGGTATACCCATAAGCAACTTATGAACTCAATGTCTCCTATTGTTGATTGCGGTGTGCATTATGTAGATATTATGTGTATGATGACGCAATCCGAACCCGTAAGTGTGAGTGCCATCGGCGCCAGGCTAGCAGAAGAGATCGATAGTGATATGTATAATTACGGTCAATTGCAGGTTCGTTTTGCAGACGGTTCGGTGGGGTGGTACGAGGCTGGCTGGGGGCCTATGATAAGTGAAACCTCCTTTTTTATCAAGGATGTAATAGGCCCTAAAGGCTGTGTATCTATTGCAGATAGTGCCAAAGGCGACTCTGATGATGTGGAGGGGCATACCAAAACCGGTGCTTTGATTCGCCATTACAGCGAACTTAATGCCGATGGTGGCTTTCTAAAAAAAGATGAAATTATCAGTACAGAGGAGGAGCCCGATCATGATGGCCTTTGTCTGTTAGAGCAACAATATTTTCTTAGATCGATCAGGGAGAACCTCGATCTCAGTGATCATCATCAGGATGCTGTTAATAGCCTCAGGGTGGTATTGGCTGCAGATAAATCATTTAGGAGTGGAAAGACCGTTGAACTTTGATCATGATATCAGGTGAAGATCTTTGAACAGGCAAATCGGCACAGCTCCAGAATAGCAATTATTAGCGAAGGCCGGTCTTATACGTATAAAACGCTGCTCAACATATCGGCATCTATTGCTTACCACCTCCTTTCGGACAGCGGGGAATTGAAAGAAAAGCGCATAGGCTTTCTAATTGTTCCATCTTTTAATTATGTGGCTGTTCAGTGGGGCATCTGGAGGGCTGGGGGAATTGCTGTTCCTCTTTGTGCAGCACATCCAATAGCCGCCATGAAATATGTATTACAGGACTCGCAGGCCGAAATGATCCTGGTGGATGATTCATATGCTGAGTTACTACAACCCCTTGCAAGAGAGACTGAAATTCCATTACGTACTATAAGCGCCATGATGAAATCTGAAGGTGGAATGCTGCCGGAAATCGGTCCGAGCAGAAGAGCCATGATCCTTTATACCAGTGGAACTACAAGCAAGCCTAAGGGGGTTGTAAGTTGTTTTCATCATATTGAGGCGCAGATAAAAACTCTTGTTAGTGCCTGGGAGTGGGAGAAAGATGATAGAATTCTCAATGTGCTCCCGCTGCACCATGTCCATGGTATTATCAATGTTATGTTATGTGCACTATGGGTGGGGGCCTGTTGCGAATTTCTTCCCAAATTTGATCCGGAAAAAATTTGGAAGAGGCTTGCATCTGGTGATTTAAGCTTATTTATGGGGGTGCCAACTATGTATTATCAATTGATAAAATACTGGGAAGCGGCTCCAAAAGAGAAGAAAGAGGTATTAAGTGCAGGAGTTGCTAAATTAAGGTTGATGGTGTCTGGTTCTGCAGCCCTGCCCGAAAACATACTGGATAAATGGCGTCGGATATCCGGGCAAACATTGTTGGAGCGCTATGGCATGACTGAAATTGGAATGGGGCTTACCAACTCTTACAGAGGAGAGCGAAGGGCTGGCTATGTGGGTAATCCTTTTGAAGGGGTTAAAATAAAGCTTGTAGATCAGCAGTTGAAAGAGGTGTCAAAAGGAGAGCCTGGAGAGATCCTTATTAAAGGGCCAAGTGTGTTCGATGAGTATTGGAACAGGCCGCAAGCCAGCAAAGAAGCATTTACGCTTGATGGGTGGTTTAAAACCGGCGACATGGCAGTATTGAACAGGGGCGCCTACAAAATTTTAGGCCGTACTAGTGTCGATATTATAAAATCGGGGGGATATAAGGTATCAGCGCTTGAAATCGAAGAGGTGCTGAGAAACTATGCCGGCATCAAAGATTGTGCAGTGATAGGTCTTCCCGATGAAGAATGGGGAGAGATCATAGCCGCGGCCCTGGTTGTTGATCAGAAAAACCTGAGTTACGATACGCTAACTACATGGCTTAAGGAACAACTCCCTTCATATAAATTGCCGAGAAAATATCATGTTGTAAAGGACTTGCCCAGAAACGTGCTGGGAAAAGTAGTTAAGACCTCGGTAAAAGAATATTTTACTTCCGAAAAGGCTTAAAGTTCATGGGGTTTTTATCATGGCGATATGTGGGATTCCATCTTCCAGGTACTCCTCCCCTATCGATTGGTAACCTAAGTCGTTATAAAATCTTAACAGGTAAGATTGCGCAGAGAGTTTTACAGAACAAGCGCCATAATATTGGATAATGGCTTTTTCTGCTCCCAGTACTATGTCTTTGCCTAATCCTTCGGTCCTATTGGCTGGTGCCACCACAATCCTGCCAATACTTGCTTCTTCGAAATAGAATCCAGGTTTAAAAACACGGGCATAGGCTACTACTTCATCTTCGCTTTTGCCTAAAATATGTAATGCTTCCTTATCCTTTCCATCCAGGTCCTGATAAGCACATTCCTGCTCCACAATAAAGACTTCAGCCCTTAAGCTGAGCAAATCATATAACTCGGTTTTTGTGAGTTCATCAAAAGTTTTTATCAGGATGGTCATAGATCAGTCTTGAACAATTACACGCTTGCTGTCGCATTTGCCAAATTCGGGTTGGATATTTACATGGTTAATGCCATATTTTTTACGGACCAGGTCTTCTATTATCTCTAATATACTATCGAACTCAGACAAATTGATGTCGTGTTCAAAATCGATATGAGCTTCAAGATGCAGCTCTTCTTCATTGAGTTGCCAGATATGAACATGATGAACATTCTTTATGCCGTCTAATTCATTTATGGTATCCACTATCTGACGGACTTCCAAAGTATCAGGAGTAAACAACATGAGAACACGGGTGGAGGATTTTAATAGATCATAGCCCATATAGATCAGGTAAATGGCGATTAAAATTGTCAGGACGGGATCTACCCAGTACCATTGGAAAAATTTCATCAGCAAGCCACCTATCATTACCGCCACCGAAGCCATCATGTCTGTTAACAAGTGCAGGTAGGCCGATTTCATGTTCATATTCCTGTGGGCATCATTCTTTAGCAGTAACACACTGAAACCATTAGCAAGAATACCAAGAAAAGATAATCCTATCACCAGATTAGAACCTATCTCCTCGGGGCTATTAATCCTTTTTACGGCTTCGATGATCAGGATAATGGCGACAACGATCAGTGTTGCAGAATTTACAAAAGCTGCGATTATCTCGGCCCTTTTATAGCCGAATGTTCTATTGGTAGAAGCTTCTTTTCGTGATAATAAGGTTGCACCGTAACTTATCAGAAGCGAAAGAACGTCGCTGAAATTATGAAGAGCGTCTGATAAAAGTGCCAGACTGCCGGAAATGATCCCACCCACCACCTGTGCAATAGTGATCAAAATATTGAGCAATATTGAGATCAATAAATTACGTCCTTTCAGGTCTTTTCCGTGACTATGGTGTGAATGAGAATGGCCCATGTTAGGCTAAAAATCAAATTGATGTAATTATGGCTGCTGCCTGCTCTAAGGTAAAGATTAAGTCCTTATCAAAACATATATAGGGCAAATCAAACACATGGTATCTTTTCAACTCTTCTCTCGTGCCTGCCGCCTTCAAATTTTGTTTCTAAAAATGTCTTTACCATATCGAGAGCCTGAGCAAGCGAAATAAATCGGGCTGGCAGACTGAGAATATTAGCGTCGTTATGTTCCCTGGCCAATGCGGTAATTTCCCTGTTCCAGCAAAGAGCTGCACGTATTCTCTGGTGCTTATTTGCAGTCATACTGGCTCCGTTGCCACTGCCACAAATTATGATACCCAGCGAGACATTTCCATTTTCAACCTCTTCGGCTACCGGATGAATAAAGTCAGGATAGTCAACACTATCCGAACCATCAGTACCATGGTTAATCACTTCAATGTTCATGGATTTAAGCAATCCTACTATTGCGAGTTTATATTCAGTTCCTGCGTGGTCGTTTCCAATAGCAATTTTCATGATCCGGTGGTTTATTAACTAAAGCAAAGTTACAAATCGAGGCGGGATTAAAATTGCAAAGACTTATTAACATCATTTATTCGCTTATTGTCGCAATCTATTGAAAATGAAAGAACAATGTTTTTTGATAAATGTTCATAGGATGATAACAATTTTCAAAAAATAAATTTTCAGATTTCCATTTTATTTTGATTAGTAAAACAAGTTGAATATTGAAATAAATCTTTTCTTTTTTTAATTAGAAATTATCACCCGAATATCTGTAACTATCAACATAGAAACAGGGGTAATTTTATCAAGTATTATTGTTGACTTCTGTAGTTGAACGTCGTTCATAAATTGCTTAATTCTTTGATAGTCTGATCGATCTGAAAATCATAATTTGTGTATAAAACGCTAAAACTGTTGAAAGCAAATTTCTCTTCAAAAAATTATCCCTGCTATTCACAAGCTATTATAACCTCTAAAATTTAATTTAAATAACAATTGATATAATAGTATACAATGTCAATTTGTTAATAAGCAAAGAAGCTTCCTTTTTTTGTTGCTTAATGCTTAAGGATTATAATTTGTAATTTTCCGCCTTAAAATATTTTTAATGTCGAAGCGAAAGAAGCGTGCGAGAAGTCATAGGAAGAATGAAATCACAAAAGGAATTTTTACCGTACTGGAAGCAGAGCCCAAGAAGAGTTTTAATTACAGACAAATTGGCTCTAAACTGAATATTAGAGACACTGAGGGAAGGAATCTTTTGATAAAAAAACTCGGACAACTGAGCGCTAAAAAAAGGATCCTGGAAGAAAGTAAAGGAAAATACAAGGCACTCAATAGCAAGACTATACATCGTGGAATTATTGATCTCATGCCTAAAGGCCATGCCTATGTTATCATAAAGGATATCAAGAAAGATGCGGTAGTACCTTTTGGTAAGCTAAACAAGGCTTTTCATGGCGATGAGGTAGATGTGTATTTATATTCTCGCAGAAATTCTAAGCGACAGGAGGCGGAGGTGGTCAATATCATCAAGAGAAAAAAAGACAGTTTTGTCGGAATTTTAGAAACGCATAAAACCTTTGCATTTGTACGACCCACGGATAATAGGATGTACACCGACTTTTTTGTATCGAGGGAAAACCTTGGGGGTGCAAAAAATGGAGAAAAGGTGGTGGTAAAATTATTGGAATGGCCAGAAGAAGCCGGATCTCCTTTCGGAAAGATAGAGCAGGTACTTGGAATGCCGGGAGAGCATCATACAGAAATTCATGCCATTCTTGCTGAATACGGACTTCCTTATGAATTTCCTTTCGAAGTGGAGCAATTCGCTCAAAAGATCGATACAGAAATCAAAGCTGAGGAAATTGCAAAACGAAAGGATTTTAGAAATATCCTCACATTTACCATAGATCCTGCAGATGCCAAGGATTTCGACGATGCACTCTCTTTTAGGACGCTTACCAACGGGCATTACGAAATAGGCATTCATATTGCAGACGTGTCTCATTATGTACGCAAGAATACCATTTTAGAAGAAGAGGCTTATGAAAGGGCAACATCGGTTTATCTGGTAGACCGTGTTGTACCCATGTTGCCTGAAATATTATCTAACCAGGCATGTTCTTTAAGACCCAGGGAAGAGAAATATACATTTTCGGCTGTGTTTGAAATCAATGATGAGGCGAAAGTGGTTAATAGATGGTTTGGCCGGACCGTGATCAATTCTGATGAGCGTTTCGCTTATGAAGAGGCTCAACATATCATTGAAACCAAAAAAGGATATATTCCGGCAAAGATTTCTATACGAGATGGTGAATATACTGTAGACGAGGAGCTAGTTCAGGCCGTGGTAACGCTCGATAGACTGGCGAAGATCATGAGGGAAGAACGCATGAATTCCGGGGCGATTTCCTTTGATAAAGTAGAGGTTAAATTTCATCTCAATGATGGGAATGACCCTACCGGAGTATATTTTAAGGAGGCAAAGGATGCAAACAAGCTCATTGAGGAATTTATGTTGCTGGCCAATCGTGAAGTGGCGCGGTTTATCGGCAAGTCTAGACCTGCTAAAACTTTTATTTATAGAATACACGATCAACCCAATGAAGAGAAACTCCTGGCTTTAAATGGGATCATATCCCGGTTTGGACATAAATTAAACCTAACGAACAGAAAAACCACCACGGATTCACTTAATAAATTACTGGAAGACGTAAAGGGTAAAAAGGAACAGAACCTGGTAGACACCTTAGCGATTCGCAGTATGAGCAAAGCGATCTACACCACGGATAACATAGGTCATTATGGTCTTGCATTTGAGTATTACACTCATTTTACTTCTCCGATCAGGCGCTATCCCGATATAATGGTACACAGATTGCTTCAACGCTATCTGGAGAATGGTAAATCACCAAATGCCGAGATTTATGAAGAAGCCAGCAAACATTCTTCGGATATGGAGAATTTGGCTGCAAACGCCGAAAGGGACTCGATAAAGTACATGCAGATCAAATATATGCAAGATCATGCAAATACTGAGTTTAAGGGAGTCATATCGGGGGTTACCGAATGGGGTATCTATGTCGAGATCATTGAAAACAAATGTGAAGGAATGATCCGAATAAGGGACTTAAAGGATGATTATTATACCTTTGATGATAGTATTTATGCCCTGGTTGGCGAACGCAGTCAAACTACTTATCAACTCGGGGAAGAGGTTATAGTTATGGTAAAGAATACAGATCTGATAAAACGGCATTTAGATTTTACTTTAATCAGAAAGGTGTAGAAGCCAATAAACAGAACTTTTTTTTGTTATATTATTGTACGAATTATCTTAGAAATACCTCATAATGACGAAGTGGACGTTTTATTTGATTTTGACTTTTGGCAGCCAGGTGCTGTATGGCCAAAATGAAGAGATAACCGTTTCCCTGGACGCTTTTACTCAGGTAAAGGCCTATGATGGACTGTCTGTTAATCTCATAAAATCTGACGGGAATAAGGCCATAATTTCTGGTGCTAATACCAGTAAGGTAGCAGTTGTAAACAATGAAGGCGTATTAAAACTAAGAATGGAGGTAACCAAGATTTTTAGTGGATACAGGACTTTTATCGATTTGTATTATACAGACCCCTTGGTGGTAATCGATGTTAATGAAGACGCCAGGATCAGTTCGGAAGAAACCATAGTACAAGACGTATTAGAAGTTAAGGCTCAGGAAGGCGGCGAGGTGATCATCGACGCAAAAGTGGAGCAATTTCTAATTAAATCTGTCACGGGCGGTATTATTACGGCTACTGGTTCATCGCAGAATCAGGATGTGGCCATAAATACGGGGGGTACTTACAAGGGAAAGGAATTCAAGACTAAATTTACCACGGTGAATGTCAACGCCGGCTCTACGGCCGAGATCAATGCCACAGACTATGTAAAGGCGACGGTAAAAGCGGGAGGAGAGGTGCAGGTTTACGGAGATCCGGCTAAAATGGACGAGAAAACTGTATTTGGTGGAAAAGTACTGAGGATGTAAATACTTAAAGTTCCCATGATTGATGACATACAGGCAGCGATCCCTCTAGGCTTCTTACTAAGCTTTATGATTGGCCCTGTTTTTTTTGTTCTTCTGGAAACCAGTGCAACCAAGGGTTTTAGGGCTGGATTGGTTTTTGATTTCGGGGTAATCTTTGCTGATATTGTTTTCCTTTCGATCGCATATTTCAGTAGTTTTCAACTTTTGGAAAACCTGAGCAATCAACCAGGCTTATATGTTTTTGGCGGGGTAATTTTAGTTGTCTACGGAACTACAGTTTTTTTCAACAAGGAGTATGTAGGGGCCAAGACGGATATAAAGCCAAGAAAAGGCGGTTATCTCAGCCTTTTTGTAAAAGGATTCTTACTTAATTTTATCAATATCGGCGTGCTGGTCTTTTGGCTGGGCGTGATCATCATTGTTGGTCCCAGCCTGGACAATGATCCGAATCGCATTATTATTTTTTTTAGCAGTATGCTCTTGGCCTATCTGGCGACAGATATGGTAAAGATTCTGCTGGCCAAACAGCTACGCAGGAAACTTACCAGAGAAAGGATACGCTGGGTAAAAAAAGGACTGGCTATAGTCCTGATTATTTGTGGTGCCATCCTGATCACCAAGGGTTTTTTGCCAAAGGATAAATTAAATATTGAAAAAGGGATTGAAATGATCAGGGAATAGACATTCCTTTTCCAGAGATGTACAGATAGATTGTGCCCAACAAAAAATCCTATCGA
This sequence comes from Flavobacteriaceae bacterium, assembly GCA_965212205.1. Taxonomy (GTDB): domain Bacteria; phylum Bacteroidota; class Bacteroidia; order Flavobacteriales; family Flavobacteriaceae; genus JAHEJJ01. Next base: position 247,172 of record CBDBUX010000001.1, on the reverse strand, counting down.
AAGATAGGATTGAAATTTGAGGCATCGAGCGCCCCGACAGCTATCGGGAGAACCGCTGCACAAGCCACAAAAAAAATCCCAACGAAAGGTTAGGATTCAGGTAGAGGCATCGAGCGGATTCGAACCGCTGTACAAGCTTTTGCAGAGCTGTGCCTAGCCACTCGGCCACGATGCCTTATCAATCGGCAAAGGTACTACATTTTCATGCTTTGAAAAAGAATCTTAAGGCCTCTTTTCACAAAGAACGACCTTTACGGAGGCTACATCACCACCGATCGGAGGATTGATTTTGGCTACAGACACGCAGATTTCCTGAACGGCACCAACCTCTTCAAAAACCCGGCTAATGATTCGCGAGCTTACGTGTTCCAATAATTTAGATGGAACCGCCATCTCTTCCTTTACAATATTATGAAGATGAACGTAGTCTATGGTATCGGCGAGGTTGTCCGAGTTCGCAGCCAGTGAGAGGTCGCCCCAAACCGAAAGATCCACACTGTAATCACTTCCAATTATGCTCTCTTCTTTCAAACAGCCGTGACTAGCAAAGAGACGGATGTCTTTTAATTCTATTTGGTTCACCTGTTCATGTTTTTTGCAAACATACGGTAAACGCTTTAATACATTAATAGGTACAACGGCAATTACTCAAGCCCTGGAAAAGATCAACACCAATGGTAATCACATGAGTACCGGTACTAAAGCCTAGAATTTCGTTCAGAATGATCTGATATGAATAGCCAAAGTAGAAATTACTTTTCTTGAGCCCTATTATCGGAGCGACATATAAAGGGCTCCCGATCTGGTCATTCAGGAATCGGTAAGTGACACCCGCATAGTAATAGTCCTCAAAATCATAGAATCGAAACTTCACGTTCAGGTCGGTAACCGATCTGCCATCACTCTCAAACCATTGAAAAAACACGGATGGTTCTATTTCCAGTTTACTGTTTTTGTTTTTGGAATACCGGTAACCGGTATACAGATAATAATTCCGCAGCGCATTTGGCTCCGAAACAGGGTTGAACTTTGTAAGGTCCTTATCCAGCAGATTCGAGGCATTGGCACTAAAAAAGAACTTGTCTTTACGGTACAGTACTCCTACATCGAAATTATGGTTTGTAGTTGCCCGGTCGTCGGTCACACCCGGATCAGGATTCACGAAATTTTCAATATCGATCCTGAATTGGTTGAAATTATATGAAATACCGAACGACAAGAACTCATCGTCGTATTTATCGAGCGTAAGGTGGTGTGCAAAAGAGATTCGCGCTCCCCGTTGCTTAGTTTCCCCGTTACTGTCGTTATAGAGGAGGAAGCCCACCCCTGATTTATTTCCGATCCTACCATCCGCGGCTAAAGACTGGGTGTCGGGAGCATCTTCAATCCCCACCCATTGGGTAAGCCCGTTTAAACGCACCTTAATATGATCTCCAATACCCGCATAGGTAGGAGAAATCACAAAGGGGTTGTCTGCCAGATACTGAGATAGCTGGGGCAACGTAAGCTCTTGCGCCTTGGTATTAAAGGCGTAGAGCAGTAATATGCAGATCAAAACTTTAATGCGCATAGGTTTCATAGGTTAAGTTCTCTATCTGTACAGGGTGAAATGTCCGATAAATTCTCTGTCGTCTTCCTCTCCCTGGAGTTTAATGACATACCAGTAATCACCAGTGGGTAATTCAGCACCTTGATAAGTGCCATCCCAGCCGTATTGATCTACCGGTACACGGGCTATCTCCCTACCATAACGGTCAAATATTTTGATTAGTATTTCAGGCCATTGCTCTATATTCTGCGGTTTCCAATATTCGTTCATACCATCGCCGTCTGGGGTAAAATAGTTAGGTATTTCTATATCGATGAATTCCATAAATATCACAGCCATCATTTCACAACCGTTCTGGTCGACTACACGCACAGTATAGTTACCGGTTTCCCTTATGTAGTAGGTGTTATCTGCGCCATTATTTTCATCATTGAAGAAGAACGTATATCCTGGCAGGCCACCTCCGGCTACCGCCGTTATCTCATTGATGTTGTTTTGCTCTAACATCAGCGTCAATGGTTCGAAGGAATCGATTTCAAAATCGACAGTTTCCAAACAACCATTGGCATGAGAAATCGTCAGGAAATGACTTCCCGGAGTAATACTAGTAAAGTCAGGATCTAGCTGCAGATCTACAGGATCTGTAGAATCCAAGGCATACATCACAGAATTGATTACAGTCTGGTCTTCCAAAACAATATTAAGGTAGTTATCGGGCAGATTACTATCACAAACATAAACAGGCTCTACAATGGCATTCAAGTTCACCCCTGGTTGAATCTGAACAATAATGTTGGTCTCGCAATCCATAGCATCGCGTACAAATATTACATAGGTACCGGCAGCCAAAGCACTAAATGATGTCTGGTTTGGTACAAAATCGGCACTATTATTTGAATTCAGCGCAGTGCTATAAGGTGCTGTTCCTCCTGAAATGGTCAGGTCTATAGTTCCATCGGCCGACCCAAAGCAAATTTCCGGTGTGGAAACAGATGCGACATCTAAAGTCATTGGCTCTGATATGGTGAACTGGAATGGAATAAAGCATCCATTTTCGTCCTGGGCAATCACATCGTACACACCAGGCTCAAGATCTGTAAAGACATTTTCCGTATCAAATTTGTTGAGATTCGGAGAAATCGCGTAATAAATCGTACCTGTTCCGCCAGATACTTCAACGCTAATAGTGCCGTCGTCTGCACCATTACAGGTTACATCGGTGAACTCTTGCCTGTCTATCTGTAAAGGCACGGGCTCTGTAATAATTATCTCATTGGTCACCTCTATACAGTCTACACTCACCACTCTTATCCAATAACTACCAGCAATAAGACTGCTAAATTCACCATCGTTTTGTGGTCCGGCCAATAAATTGGTCAGGGCAGCATCGCCAAAGAGTTCATAGGTGTAAGAACCAAGACCTCCGAAGGCTTGAGCATCGATCGTCGCTGTGGCTTCTCCGGTACAGTTGATCATAGCCGCGCTGGTATCGAGGGTGATAGAAAGTGGTATAATTGGATCTACTGATACCTGGTTAGAGATTCCGGCCTCACAACCAACAGCATCTCTTACATAGTATTGGTAAACACCATCTGTGACATTAAATACGTGTGTGTTACCACCCGACATAGGCTGATACACAACAGCATCTGTACTATATTCATAAGGAGCAGTACCACCACTGGCAGAAAGCTCTATTTGAGCCTGATTAACGCAGGTCATTGGCGTAAGCTGAATTAGAGCTGCTTCTACCTCAGTTGGTTCAGTAATGGTAACCTGAATAGTTTCCACGTCGCAGTTCCAGCTGTCGGACACAGTAATACTATAGATTCCGGCGCCCACATTGTTAAATATCGGACTGGTTTGCGCACCACTGCTAAAATCTATGGTAGTACCCGTTATATCGTAGTAATTCAATTGATATTGATAACTTCCTTCACCGCCCAGAACATTTATTGCCGTCACGGTTGCATTGGTATCACCAAAACATTGCAATGCCAATGGAACTGCCGTGATATCGGCTGTGATTGGAACAGGCTGAATCAATATTTCCGTATCGTTTATAATACAACCATTGGCGTCGGTAATGTCGATGGTGAAATTACCGGCAGAGAGGCCTCCAAAAACGAAACTGGTTACCCCGGCTGCATTATAAACCTGTGTAGTTGTGGTATTAGTCAGGATTATGTCGTAAGGCGCAAACCCACCACTTGGATCCACCAGGATCTCGCCCTGGTCGTTTGTACAGGTCACATTGGCAACAGGATTTACCGTTGTGATAAGTGGCATATCCGGAGAAACGATGGTAATGATGTTAGAATCCTCCACACATAATGGATTGTTAGATTCTGTGACGCGCACGAAGTAATTACCACCCGACAGACCACTAATTGTAAACGGATTTGTCGCCGTATCACCGGCACCACTGATTCCGGTAGTTACACCTGCATCAGTAAATATTTCATAAGTATAAGGACCGGTATAACCACTCACATTAATTTCAAGCGCACCATTGGTATCTCCAAAACAGACTACCGGAGCTGTGGCCGTAGCGACAACATCGATTAGGTCGTATGGGACAATGGTATAAGGTGCGGTATCGACATAACACCCTGTACTCGTATCCGTAACACGGAAGGTATAAGTCCCGGGAGCCGTAAGATCGAATTCTGCCGTTACATTGGTTGGCGTTGCTGTAAGCGAACCATTAGGATTTCCAACAGGTAACAGTTCGAAAGTGTATACGTTTGCAGGATTACCATCGTCGGTAACCGTGATGGTAACCTCTTCGGGCCCTGCACAACTGATCGCAACATCCTGTGAAACCACAGCAGTAAATACATTTATTGGGTCTATGATAACTCCGGTGGTTGTTGTACACCCGTTATCGTCGGCAACATAAACCGTAATATTCTGAATAGCTCCGTTGTCAACAATATCAAAAGTGTTCGAGGCCTGGAAGTTTATATTGTCAATACTGTAGAGATATGGGGCAGTTCCCGCACCCACCGGAACAGTAACTGTAATTGTTGAGGTATTGACGGTATTATCAGGATTACAGGCAAACGGGCTAGCAACCGCCGTTGCCGTAAGAACGGCAGGCTCATTAACCACCACGGTCTCCCTCAAAGAACAACCTCTCACTGAAACGGCTTCAACATCGTATGTGCCCGCCGCAAGACCGGTAAAGGTGGGATCGGCCTGAGGACCTGCAATCAATACCACCCCACTGTATAAATTGTATACATATGGAGGGTTATCATTTACACCGGGAGCTGTTGGCACTAGATTGACGGTGATACTACCATCACTCAGTCCGTTACAACTTACATCAACTATAGTATGTGGATCAAATGTCACCGGAGTTGGCGCATCTAGGTCCATGGCGATAGTATATGTACAATTTGGAGTGGTATTAAGATCGCTCACCACGAAGGTGTACGTTCCTGGCTGATTTAGTCCGGTAAACACTCCGGTACCATTGATAGCCGTAGTTACCAGGTCGGGGAAAGTAACAACATAATCGAAGTTACCGGAACCTCCTGTAGCCGTAATAGTGATTTCTCCATCGGGTGAAACAGAACAGTCGATAGGCTTAATCACATTACCTACAAGTACCACTTCTTCATAAAGTTCAACAGGTGGTGTGGTAAATGTACAAGACCACTGATCGGTTACTACTACTTCATAGACTCCCGCACCCAGTCCACTGAAAATAGTGGTGTTTTGTGGGGCACCAAAAGGAGCTGCGTCCCTGATAAGCTGATAGGTATAATTACTACCCTGTCCGCCGGTAACACCAATTACTTCTATTTCACCTTCTATGTTGATACAATTCTCCTGGTTGATCTGGAGGCTTGCCGTGATCGGAACCGGATCGGCCAGCACAATGTTGTTCTGAACCATTTGTTCGCAACCATTGGCATCGATCACCCAGGCTTCATAGGTGCCTGGCGATAGATTATCGAATAACGGACCGGCTACATAGTCTCCTGGTCCAGTTGGAGGAACAGTCCCGACATAGTATGTATATCCACCCCAACCACCTACAACATCTATAATTTCAATACTTCCATCATTGCCAATACAAGTGATAGGCATAACGTCAGTATTGGCAGTAATGGCTGCTGGAGGACCTGCAATATTGAACAGGCTTGTGTTGGTGCAGAAAGGATGATTGTTTTGGATCACTTCTGCCAGATATTCACCTTCCGGTAGGTTTATTGCAGCAGTAGGTCCATTTGTAGGACTGGTTCCATTGGTGACCAGCACATCATCAGCTGTATTTAATGGAGTGCCATTGGTATCGTAAATATTCCAGTCGAACGGGCCAACATATGTAGCATCAACCAGTTCCAGGGTAACCTGTCCGCTGGCAGTTCCATAACAGACTACGTCGTCTACGATCACCACATCAATGGTGAAGGTATTGGGGTCCAAGATAGTTTCTGAGGCGGTGATGATACATCCTGTATCGATATGTCTGATCAGGAAGTTGTAAGCACCAGCAGCAAGTCCAGAAAAGATATTCGACACCTGATAATTTGCACCATTGTCTATACTGTATTCGAATCTTGTCGGATCCATATTTACCGAAGTGACGGTAATGGTAATCTCTCCATCCATACCCGGATTACAGGTAATAGGATTGGTAATAGCAGCTGTAGCTGTCAGCAATTCATCGTAAGGCAAGATGGTAGCATTGGTAGTACCAATACATCCATTGCTATCATATACATTGATAGTATAGCTGCCTCCGGCATGATTCGTTTCTATATAAGTTGTGTTAGACCCGGTTTGGACCACCACGTCGTCTCCCGGAGCGGGTGTTCCCTGGTCGTTTATAAATTCGTAAATGGTATATGTTCCACTTCCACCGGTAATGCCTGTATCGTCTATAGTGATCGAAGCATTATCTACGTTATTGCCGGAAGCACAGCCAAATTCAACCACGATTGGGGCAGGAACGGCTATGGCATTCGGCTCGTCGATTACAATACTAAAGATATCCGTAAAACAGTCATTTGATCCAGTTCCCCGAACATCGTAGGTGCCCGCAGGTACATTCTCAAAGGTATTTCCTACCAGTACAACTCCCGGAGGCATAGGTGTAAGCGTAAAAACAAGCGGACTTAAGCCGTTGTCTACTTCGGTGAGTGTTATACTGCCATCTGTACCTCCATTGCAAGTTACATCGATATGGGTTTCTGTAAAGACCGGCAGCACTGCGTTAGGCACATCGATAGTTACACTCTGTGCACAGTTTGGAGGCGAGGTATTATTGTCATAGATGATCACATCGTAAGGCCCGGCTGCGCTGGCACCTGTCCATGTAAAAGGATTGGAACTCAAAGCCGTTCTGGGCTGGTCGACCAGACCTGGACCATCAATTTCGAAATCGTAATTTCCAGAACCTGAGGTTACTTCGATAGTGATTTCCGCATTCGCGGCAGCTCCTGGTTCGCAATCTAACAGCGCGGTTTGCAGCACCGTAAACTCAAGAGGAGCGATGATATCAAACGGGTCGGTTTCCAGACATCCGTTCACATCGCGGACAGAAATGGACTGCCCCGCACCTGAACTCAGGCCACTGACTGTATACTGATTACTTCCGTTAAAGACGATGTTCTGATATGGTCCACCGTTAACACTGAGCTGATATGGGGCAACACCGGCCACATCTAGAGTCACCAACATCTCAAATGTACCTTCAGGAGCACATTCATCAACAATAGCGATTGAGATCTCTGGACTTGGATCGAGTATAACGGTAACGGGGTCGCTTTGGATACATCCATAATCGTCTTTTACATACACGATATAATCTCCCGATTCCACATTCGCGGTCGTAGCGGTTGTCCAACCTGGTGAGGTTGCAGTTGGCGCAGGTGCTGTATTTATAAGGTACTGATATTCATAAGGAGGCGTTCCAAATTGGGCCGTAGCAGTAATTACTCCGGCATTTGGGTTACAATTATCATTGGTAGGGGAAGCAGCTGTAACACTGAGCAGATTGGTTGCTTCATCAACTGTAAAATTAGGCGAACCTACCGTACAACCACTGAACGCACCACCCACTTCCGTAAGCAGGAGGTAGTACACCCCTGGGGGTAAGGTGGCAAAATTACTTATGGTAACAGGTCCGGCAGGAGGGTTAACCAAGGCAGAACCAGTAAAACCAGTGGTAAGATTAGACTGAGCATTAAAAATTTCGTAATCGACCTGGGTAGCCCCAACATCAAAGTTGTCGAAATCAAAGCTTACATCGCCATCCATGGCGCCTGTACAGGTTACATTAGCCACTACAACCGGTGATATGGTCATAGCTGAAGGTGTATCGATTGGCGTGGCAGCACTTTCAAAATAATAACAATTCGTCGTCAGATCGTGTACTACGAAAGTGTATGTTACACCAGGGACTAAGCCTGTAAAAGTAGAGGTGTCTCCCGGAGGGCCGTCTGCGGGCTGATAGACCGAAGCATAGGGTATGGCATAACTATCGAGAATACCAAATTCGTAATTACCACTTCCTACAGCAGAAGAAACCGTAACTATAGCGGTTCCACCTACAGCGCAATTGGCCGTTGCGGTAGAAACATCAATGTCCAGGTCGTTTGGCGGGGAAGCGATGATATTTGTAGTCCTTAGTGAACAACCATTGGCATCTACAACATCTACTTCATATATACCAAACTCGAGGATGGCAAAGGTATGGTCCTCACCTCCGGCTGTAGTAAGATAAGAGGCAGCATAGCCATTATTTCCTGTCAGGTAGTACGTATATTCCGCAGTACCACCCGTTAGGTTTTCAACAGTTATAGATCCAGGATCGGTACCCGTAGCCGGATTACAGGTAATCGGCACCAGGTTGATACTATATGCTAAAGCAGCAGGCTCGGTTATGGTTACAGGGAACGGTAAAGAAACACATCCTTTATCATCTGTAATAGTGACTTCATAATCTCCTGCAGGTAAGCCTGTGGTTTGTGTTCCATAGTTGGTTGCAGAAATGGTCTCCACAACATTGATCACATAAGGCGGACTGCCTATAGAGGTGTCGATGACTACATCAAGAGTTCCGATACTATCTCCATTACACAGATTATGAGTAGGTGTAACCGTGGTGATCACCGGGGTATCGGCGGGGCTAACTATGATAGAGTTAGATAATACGGTGCACGCCACTGGAGCGGTTGTATCGGTTACCCTGAAATCGTAGGTGCCATCAGTGTTTATACTAAACACATTACCGACAAAATTTGTAGAGAACCAGTTAGTTCCGCCATCGTTAGACCATTCATAGGAATAAGATCCCGAACCACCAGTAGCATTTACTGTAATCGTAGCCGGAGCAATACAGGTCAGGTCTGCTGTTAGCACGGCATTGGCCAGCAATTGTGGATTGATGGTAACGTTTTGTTGGACACCAATACATCCATATTGGTCTCTTACATCAATGGTGTAATTTCCAGCGGAAAGATTATTAAATGTATATGTTGTAGCCGTTGTTGGTGTTGGGATCATCCAGGGCCCGCTGTTGATGCTGAATTGATAGCCTCCGTTACCAGCGGTTGCATCTACCTGTATTTCGGCGTCGTTGTTTCCGCTATAACAGGCAGTTGGTGTGGTTGTAAAAGTTACCGTGTCTGGTGGATTCACTGTAATTACGGCATCGATCGGATCTTCACAGCCGTTGGTGTCTCTTACACGAACGATATAATCTCCAGGAGCCACTCCGGTAAAGACTGTTCCAGACTGATAGGCAGTAATGATTCCACCCAGGTCGTCTTCCAGTTGGTATTCATAAGCAGGTGTTCCCCCAACGGCACTTGCCGTGATGGTGGCCCCTGCATTGGTACAGGTTGCCTGTTCTGTTATACTGGCGCTGGCAACCACAGCAAGAGGCTCTGTCAGGTTTTGATTTAGGGTGATAGAACAGCTGTTATCGAGAACATCTCTCACAATAATGGTGTTCATTCCGGCACTCAGGCCATTGACTGTTACCGGAGAAGCGAATTGAGGAACTGAAAATCCTCCTCCGTTAACCTCATATTCGAAACCGTTGACAAGATCGAAGTTCTCGATCTCAAAAGTGATAGACCCACTGGCATCTGCGTTACAAAGCAGGTTGCTAAAAGCAGTGATGTTCGATGTAAAGGCGTTACCTGCTTCCACCTGAACGATAGTATCGACTGTACAACTACTTCCGTAATCTACAGTAATGGTGTGGCTACCAATGGCAACATTGTTGAATACATTGGAGGCCTGAGGCGCTCCTGCATTTAGGCTATAGGTATAGCTCGGGTCATTGGGCAGCACAGTAATATTCCCTGAACCATCACAATTATAGGTTATAGTAGTAGAAAGTACTGGTTCGGTTGGCAGCGGAGGGATAATGATATCTGGCAGACTAATCACACAGGAAACCGCATTGGCATCGCGAACCCTTATGGTATAGGTTCCGTCGATTAGATTGTTAAAGACATGACCACCAGTGGTTGAAGGCGTCCATGCGCCCCCATTCAGACTATATTGATAGTCTCCAGATCCACCAGATGTAGGTGTAACGCTACCTATAGTAATTTCACCGAATTGTACGCAGGTATAAGCTTGTGTTTGTACGGCTTCCGCCACTAGTTGTGCGGGCTCTGTTACTACTACCGAAGCGGTTTCTTCACATCCGTTTGCATCTCTTACACGCACAGGGTATGTGGCTGCCGGAAGGTTTACAAAGACGTTTGAAGTCTGATAGTTAGTTCCATTGTCGATACTATATTCATAAGGCGCCATACCGTCGGTTACGGTCAGCGTTATAGAACCATTGCTATCGCCAAAACATATATTAGGCGTAACCGAGGGGGTAATTACAATTGGAGCGTCCTGTATGATGGTAATATCATACATCGCCTCACAAAATGTCACATTCCCGTTATTATCTCTTACATAAACATCGTAATCTCCGGCACCGGTAACCGTGATCGGATTTGCGGCACCAAAATCTGCTGGAATTGGTGAAACACCATCGGCAACAATGGCGTATACATAATTACCATCACCACCTGCGGCCGTAATGGTCACATCGGTGGTAGTCCCACATGCTGTAATATTGGCTGCCACGGCAGACACCGTCAGCTCGGGATTTATGGTAATGGTATCGGTTCCTGTACAGTCGTTCCCGTCTCTTACGTCGATAGTATAAGTTCCGGAACTAAGACCTGTAAACACATTATTGGTATCCCAGGGACCTCCGTTGAGCCTGTACTCAAAATTACCATCTCCTCCTGAAGTGACGTTGGCGGTAAGCGTGAGCCCTGTCGCATCATCATAACACACATCGTTAGGGACGATGGCGAGAACGGGAGGAACCGCTGAATTCAGCACAAAATTTGTGGTTACCACACAGCCGTTAGCATCTGTTACAGAGGCTTCATAGGTGCCCATTTGATTCAGGCCTGTAAAGCTTCCTGTAGTATTGGTAACTATAGTCACAAGATCCGGGTAGGTAAGCGAATAAGTATAGCTTCCCCATCCGTCTGTGGCCGTTAGTATAACGCTGCCATCGGTGGTACAGGTAGGCTGAGTTTCCACCACTCCCAAGGATAAAGCTGCGGCAGGCTGATCAACGACTACCGAGGCTGTATCTGTACAATTGGTATCGTTATCAGTTACTGTAATATCATAGGTGCCTGCCGGCAATGCGCTAAGTGGAATAGTAGTATTTGTTTCGGCAACGCCATTAAAACTAGAAGGGCCGGTAACGGCATAGTCATAAGAAGTGGCAAAGCCTGAAACGGTATAGAGTATTTCCCCATCAGAACCTCCAAAACAGCTTACATTGCTGATAAGTTGCCCAACTACGGCGATGGGTACAACAGGATTTATCGTGAAATCTTCTTCATAGACGCAACCGCCATTGTCGGTAACCCTAAACGTATAGGTACCCGGAGCCAGACCATCAAAATCTGCAGTATTCCCAGTAATTGAAGTAGCGGCAATTGGCGCAGGCGCTATGATCTCAAAAAGATAAGGAGCATCCCCGTCTACAACGGTAGCCGTAACATCAGAGGTCTGGGCCGGACAGTTGGGCGGAGTTGCCGTAAAGGTGAGATCCGTTGGCGGATTAAGAGGATCAATTGTAACCGGATTGGTTACAAACACACATCCGCTGGCATCTCTTATACTAATATTGTATGTTCCGTCGGTCAGGTTGGTAAAGGTTTCCGCGCCGGCTCCCGAAACAAAATTCACACCGTCAATACTGTATTCATAAGGCGGAGTACCCCCTGAAACCCCCTGCGCTTCTATGATCCCGTTTTGCACGCAGGTATAATTCTGAATAAGTACAGCAGTACCTGTTACAGCAGTGGCAGGACCACTTATGGTGAAAGTTTCAACAAAATCGCAGGTATCCGTACCATTGGTTTGGGTAAGGGTAAGACTATAGTTGCCCTGGCCAAGACCTGTAAATATACCCGAAGTATTGGTGGCTGTTGAGGTATCAGGATAGGTGAGCGTATAGGTTACCGAGTATCCGTTAAAGTTCGTTACATTAACAGTAAATGAGCCATCCGCACCTCCCAAACAAGTTTCATCTACAGCTGTGGTGGTATAAGTAATCGATGGCGCTACAGTTATCGTGGCTGTATTGGACAACTCCCAACAGTTATTGGCATCAACGACTACAAATACATAGTCGCCCTCTTCACCATTGGTAAAATTAAAATCGTTTTCTACCTGGAATTCCGATGGTGGAATATCGGTGATATCCGTATAAGTAGTTACTCCGTTATAGCTCCATATTGCATAGAGATAATCGGGATTTGGAAAACCACCAGATCCGGTAACAGTAATGATGCCATCGGTACAATCGATAGGTTTTGTAGTCACTGCATTAACCGCCAGGTCGGTTACATCGTTGATCGTTACCTGTTCGGTGTGGTTACATCCATCGTCCGTGGTCACCAATACATCATAAACCCCATCGTTCAGATTCTGGAACGTATAATTATTATCCACAGATGGGCCGTAGGTATCTACGGTTACCCCACCCTGGGAAATCTCGTAATAGTATTGAGGCTCAACGTTTAGAACCGATATTGATATCTCTCCGAGCCCATTACAGTCTGTATCTCTGGTAGTGGTAACCACCTGAAAATCTCGCTCGAGGACTCCTATATTGTCGAGCCGGAAAATACATCCGTCTACTACGCCTTGTTGCCTTATTTCGATATTATAGGCACCATTAGTCGCGATGGTAAAGCTCGGGCTTGGCCCATAAGGAACAAGGATATTTCCGGTAACACCATCCAGAAGTTGATATTCATAATCTGCAGGCAGATTGGTTACAGTAATATTACCCGGAGAAGTACAAATAATATCGGTTACATTGTACTGTGGATCTAGAGGGTTTTTAAATATATCGAAATAGAACCTGCTAAAGCATCCGTTCTGGTAGTTGATAATCAAGCGATATTTACCAGGATCGGAAGCGATAAAATTATTTCCATTACCAACATTACTCCAGGCACATCCAGAATCTTTATTTGCACAATCAGCAACCGCCGGCGGACAACTTGCCTCGTCCAATTGTTCCCATTCGATGCTCTGCGCATCAGGAATATTGATTTGGATGAGTTCAGTATCATTCAGGCCGCAAAGAAATATGCGTGGCAATAGGTCTCCGTCGTTCGGACAGATCACAACCTCTCCCTCAACTGTATTCGAAGTATCGTTAATCAGATCAACGATTGGGTTAGTCTGGGTAGTGCCAAAATATTCTACGGTGATGATCTCTTGAAATCCTTTACAAGGATCGGCTACAATTTTATCTACAATATAGATTCCGATATCGTTTACCAACATGGTACTCGGATCATTATCGGGATCACCATCATCGAGCAGAGTATCACCCGCATCGATAATAGAGTTCATATTTTCGTCTGTATACCAGACGTAGGAATCAAAATTATCTCCTGCGTCTAAAAGAACATCGTCACCGCACAACTGTACGGTTCTGCTGTAATCGCAGCTTTCGAGGTCATCGAGCAGGAAGTTGGTCGCACCAGGAGTGATGAATCCACAGTTGTCAAAATCGGAGACACTGGGGTCGTCAGTGATCTGAGCATTATTGATTACTCCTTCATAAGTAGAGTACGCCTGATTTTGGATAAGGTCGGAACAGGCATCGATAAAATCAAAACAGTTTTCCGCTACACGAACCCGCATTCTGATACTGGCAACAGGGTCGCCCTGTTCTATCAGGTTGTCCGGGATGCTAAAAGTAACTTCATGAGCCACAGGATCATAAACATAGGTCACACCTGGAGGCAAGACCATATCAGATTCAATAAGGGTTACGTTTATAGGCAGAACATCCCTAAGGATATAGTTTGTGGCATCGTCATTTCCTATATTTTCAAAGGAAAGAACATAGTCCAGGTATTGGCCAAGATTAACCCCTAGTCCTGTGATATCGTTACCGGCAATATCTTCTACCTTTTTCTCAACGACAATATTGGGTTCAATAATCTCAACATTAAATGAATTGAAAAAGGGATAATACTGATCTCCACTGGAGGTAAATCTGAAAGTGGCATCGGTCTCCCCGTTCGGAATAACAGAATTTGCCGGGTTGTTCAACAGGAACATGTCTGTATCATAACCCAGGGTATTAATACTATTGGGGTTCCGTGTATTTACGATCGCACCATTAAGGGTGATATTACTATTAAAGAAGTTGTTGGCAGGGTTTACTGCATTGCTTATCGTAGTAAAACCAGGGTTGCTGGCGGCTCTGATCCGCATCCTATCTCCGGTAATTCGGTTATCACCTTCAAGTGCAGCGGCACCTATGTTGGCTCGAACCGGACCTACAGGGATGGTATTAAAACCGGAGTAATTGATATCAACGGTTGGATTTGCACTTCTTACTCGTGCAAAACCATCAAAGGTTGTGATGAGTTTTCCTGTAAGCGTTGGATTTTCATATGCGATGATTATGGTCCAACCTCCTGAGGCACCACCACCTGGAGATAAGGATCCCACCACAGAACGGACATTGGCAATGGTATAATCTCCCGTGGGATCTGCCATGGCGGTGATCAAAGCGGTTATGTCGGCATAGCAGGCGTAGGGGCTATTTTGTTGAACGGAGGGGTCTGCGCTGGTAAATCCGTCGAATAGGATTTCGTCGGCTGTAATATCCACGTATGCACCACCGGGCACCATTAATCTCACCTGGTTAAAATCGTTCTGCCGATTGGTCCCCAGCGGTTGTCCGGCCTGCTCACTGGGATAAGTCGCGGCCCAGTAGAGTCCGGCGTAGCGGATCAGGTTACAACTGGCTTGAGGAAAATTAAATGTAGCTGTGCTCGAACTAAAAGTAGTGGGGTCACTATCTACGTCGATATACTGCATGTTAAGCCAGTCATTGTAAGTAGAGGAATTTCCCGTTGCGTTATAGGGATCTTCGGGTTCAGTGCTACCTGTACCACCATCGCGGTTAACAATGTTATTGGCAATAAAGGTGAGATCTCCTCTGATATTCGCCTGATAGCGGACCTCAAAGGAGTTATACTGCTGACTATAGCCTAAGGCGCAAAAAAGTATCGCAAAGGCTAAAAGTAATTTTTTAGCAAAGCGTTGGTTCATTAGGTTATTTGGTTTGGTGTGACACGCATGATCCACATTTTGTCATCATACGTTTCGTTAAGGTTTGAGTAGTAAGATATGAGTGCGTTGGTCCAGGTCTGATGCCGCTTTAAATAAACATACCGATAGTTATTTTTCGGATTTATAAAGTAGCTGGCGTTCAAGCCTCTGGAATTTAATAGTTTAACAAAACGATTGGCATTTTTTGGATTGGCAAAGACATTTGCGATGATATAATATCCATTCCCTACCCCATTGATCTGAAAATTGCGACCCTGACTGTTGTTGGTGTCGACTTTGTCTCTAACCACCACGTTCTTTTGTAATACAGTATCGTCATATTCGGAAGCCTTTTCTTTGATCTTCCTGCTGTTTTCAGCATAGGCTTCATTGGAGTATCGCGATTCTACATTCATGATCCAGAGGTCTCCATCGTATGATCCTCCGAATTTGGATTTATAAGCAGCCAGCGCTTCACTCCAGGTATCGAAACGATCGATATAGACATATTTCATCCCGTTTTTAGGGTTATCGATATAATCCGATTCAAATCCCTGGTCGTCCAGGGTATTCATGAACTTGTTCATGTAATGCTCACCTTTGTAAACATTGGCAACCACATAATAGCCATCGGCTACGCCTTCCAGGTCACGGAATTTCTGACCGCTCACCTTCTTCTGCTTTACCGCTTTGGTAAATGCGTCAATATCGGTTTTGTCTTTTACTATTTTAGCGTAATCTCGTTCGGGTTTTTTGGTTTCGGGAATAGTATTTTCGAAAAGCGTCTCTCTTCCTTCTCTTATATTGCCAAGATCTGGTTCAGTGGTATTTGCTGCGATGGCAGTCTGGTCATTATTGATGAAATACATCTTTTTAGCCTCCTCTTCCAGGTCGGGTCGCTCCCCTCTGGTTTCGGCTCTGACCATTCTCATGACCATTTCAAATCGACGTTCCAGATCGCGTTCCCGGTTGTTTTCAAGCGAATCCTGCCTGAAGATCAATTCTGCTAGAATGGCATCGTTTTCAGAAAGTCTCTGCTTAAGCTCTTCAATTTCCCTGTCCTTGGAAGCGATAGCTTCATCGGTAAGTTCCTCAGGCTCTTCTTCGCTGAGCGCCAGGGCTGCAGCTCCTTCTTCTAGCATCACACGGTCTTCGGTGAGGTTGGGAGTAAAGGAATAAGCGAATGAGATTTCATGTGTAAGACCAAGATTATCGAAATTGTTACTTAGCCCTTTTTCCATGGTGTATCCAATAGAAAGTCTGCGGTTAAGGTTAAACCCTAATCCCGCAGAGGCACCATAGAAACTATCGTAACCACCTTGTACCCAACCGATTTTGGGCAAATCCAAAATAAGGTTACCACCGAGTATGAATTCCTGATCGCCTACTACCCGGGCTCTTGCCAGTGGCATTAGTCGACCTCCTTCGATGATACCTGTCTGATTTTCGAAGGTGTGGGTGTACTGAAGGTGTCCTGAAAAGGTTTTTTCTTTAAATTCTGTTACCGTTTCGCTGGTTTTCAGGTTATAGTCGAACAGATTTTCCGCGAACATTCCAAAATCGAACTTGTCATATGAAATATTGAATCCGGGCTGAAATGAAAGTAAAGAACTGTCATCGAAGTCCGAGAGGAATGGATCGATCTCAATAGGATTGGCCCTTCCTTCGTCGATCCCACTGCTGTAATATGAGAGATTCGCACCAAAAGTGAAATTACTCTTATCGCTTAGTTTTATACCATAGGCATAATTGGCAAGCACCCCATAGTTGCTCAATATCCCTTCGCGTTGTGTATACAGGCTAAGGCCAAGCCCCGTCCTGTCGTTAACACGCCCACTATAACTCAGGAAATACAGTTGATTATTATCATCAAAAGATACCGATTGGTTTCTGTGTAATAGATTTACATAAGACTTGTCTTCACGAACCGTTGAAAATGTAGGATTAATAAGAAACCTATTGAATTTTAACAGATTCTGGGAAGGCACATCATATGCGATTATAGGCAATTCCTCCTGGGCGTTCATTTGGGAAAACGCCAGGAGGAAAAACAGTAAGGATATTAATTTACGGGTCATTTGGTTTGGCTAGCGAATAATGGTTATGGTTCCCTGCTTCAGTACGGTAACGGCATCCCTGATCTTATAATAGAAGACCATGTTTTGTTTTGGGAATGCGGTTGAAGACTGGGGCCAGTTATTTTGATAGTTATTTACATTGAGCACTTGCTCACCCTTTTCATTATAGATGATCACATTAACATCGTCCTTATTCGAATATGAATTCGGAAGGATCCACAGATCGTTTATTCCGTCACCGTTAACAGTTATCACATTAGGAACCCTAAAAGTGTCAAGGAATTCTGCTGTAACATTCCTTGTTACGTCACAATTTCCTATTGCGGCGATAAGTGTAAAATCTCCAGCTTCAGATATGGTAATCGATGATGAATTGCTGATCTCGACATTGTCTGAGTTAAACCAACGATAGCTATCACCACCAGTGGCCGTGATTGTTCTGGAGCTTCCCTCAGGGAAGATCACTGTATCTGAAGGATCTAAGGTGATCAATGAAGGATCTAATGGCGCGATCACAACTTCGTTAGAAGGCAGTGGACAACCATTTCTTTGTAATACCAATTGGTATGTACCTGGGCTGGTCACTGTTAATGTTGGAGTTGATACGTTGAGGTTTTGTCCGTCTCTGTACCAATCATATGTTTCTGTACTTAGATCTGTAGTAGTGCTGATTACGATATCATCGGAACTGCTACAGCTGATCAGGCTGGTACTGCTTATATTGAGCACCTCACTGGTCAGTAGTTGTACAGGAAGTGTATTAGATGTAAAATTGTAAGTACTTATTGATGCATCGAGTGTATAGTCACCGTTTTCACTGATATCTGCCAGGCTGATAGAAGATGAGGTAGCACCGCTAACTGCACCGCCATCTAAATTCCACTGATAGGATAAACTAGAAGCGATTTGGGCGGTTACATCTGTACGACCACCACCGCCATCAACGGCATTGATTGTTTGAACTTCGAGTACTATGCTGGTATTGGCACAGGCGGCATAGGAACCATTATATGCGATAATGGCTTCAAATGATGCCGGAACCACAACGGTAGTGGCATCCGAATCAATGGATGTGGAGGCACATGCCCCACCGCTCAGAGAAACCCTGCAAAAATAATTTCCGGTTTCAGTTTCATCTACAGTAATACTATTGGTGGTAGCACCGCTCACTGGCGAGCCGTCTCTGTACCATTGAAAATTGGGCGAGGAAGCATCGGTGCTAACACTTAAAACTTCTGTTTGCCCTGGCAAGACAACTACATTAGCAGGATTGTCCCGGGTAACCGTAAAGTTACCTGCATTGGTAATGGTCACGGCAGCCGAACGCTCTACACAAGCACCGGTGCCAAAGATCTCTACCTGATAGTCTCCTTCAAAGCCCGGGGAGGATGCATCTACTGTATAAGTATCGTCATCAACAGTCGGACTTGTAATGGCAACCCCGTCTTTAAACCATGTATAGGTAAGACCCATACCTACGATATTTGCGATCAGATCAACAGTTTCACCAGTACATAAATCGGTCTTAGCCGGCGGATTGATTGCAATACCAAGGCTGCTGCCGGTGGTAACGTCTATAATATTTGATAAGGTATTTCCGGAACCAGAACAAGAACCATAGTCGATCTCGGCTATATACATACCCGCCTGACTCACGGTAATTGACGAAGTTTTGTCTGCTAGCGGCGTACCACTTCGGTACCAATTGTATTGATAGGTACCCGCATTTGGCAGATTGTATACTTCGAGAGAGATGGAATTTCCATCACAGACCTCTGCAGTTCCATCACCGAAATCGGCTTGTCCGGAAGGACGAATGGTAATGGCCGAGTTAACATCGATGTAGTACATGGGATAGGGTGAAGAACTGGGCCCGGTTATGGCCGGATCGGTGCTTCTTACCCTCATTCTGTATCCTTCCCCACGAGTGTTGTTGGGGATGGCAAACTGAAAGAAGAAATCAAAGTTGGTATTCTTAGTAGCGTCTCGGGCCAGTTCAACAGGGCTTGAAAAGCTGCCACTGGCATCTGAAAGTTCTAAGATGAATTCGTTACCCGGATTAACCAGGGGAGGACTCCAGGTGAAATTTACCCAGAAATCGTTAAAACTGTCCGAAGCGCAAGCTTGTGTCCAGGGGGAACTTCCCACGGGAGGTGTCTGATTTGGTGCTGGAGCGGGAGCATTGAGAATTTGTGCCTGAATTCCGTATGTTCCCAACAGCACGAAAACACAAAAAATCAATTTTTGAAAGAAAGATAGTTTTGGTCTCATAAGTAGATGTAGTTTTGGGGAACTACAGTTTTACCGTTTACTAGATTTGGGTGCGGATCAACCGTATGGCTCTGTTTTTTGGCAATTGTTTTATTGATCACTAGGTTCTATTTGCGCTGATCCTAGTACTTAACAACAAATATGACATATAA
This sequence comes from Flavobacteriaceae bacterium, assembly GCA_965212205.1. Lineage (GTDB taxonomy): Bacteria > Bacteroidota > Bacteroidia > Flavobacteriales > Flavobacteriaceae > JAHEJJ01. Next base: position 227,472 of record CBDBUX010000001.1, on the reverse strand, counting down.
TTACCGCGCGAGGAATTTAATGTTGTGGTACTGATTAAATATGTTGTGAAACGCATTTATTGCATGGTGAGCTTGTTTTATAAGGCCCGATACCTGCATTTTTCCTACATTTGTGCCTCTAAAAATGCACGATGAGTAACCCCGCCAGATCGCTTAATTTTATTGAGCATATCGTTGAAGAGGATCTTGCCAAGGGCATGCCCAGGAATCAACTGCGGTTTCGCTTTCCCCCTGAGCCCAATGGCTACCTCCACATAGGACATGCGAGTTCTATTTGTCTGAATTTCGGACTAGGACTGCGCTATGATGCTCCTGTGAATCTACGTTTCGACGATACCAACCCTACCAAGGAGGAGCAGGAATATGTTGATGCCATAAAGAAAGACGTAGAATGGCTCGGATATACCTGGGAAACAGAGTGTTATGCTTCTGACTACTTCCAACAACTTTACGACTGGGCGGTTTTACTGATCAAAAGCGGAAAGGCCTATATAGATAGCCAATCCTCGGAAGATATGGCTATACAAAAAGGCACACCAACTGAGGCTGGAACTGAGAGCCCTTATAGAAATCGAGGTGTTGAAGAAAATCTGGCCCTGTTCGAAGGAATGAAAAATGGAGACTATGAAGAAGGAACCCATGTACTTAGGGCAAAAATTGATATGACCTCACCCAATATGCTGATGCGCGACCCCATCATGTATCGCATATTGCACAAGGCCCATCATCGAACAAATACCGATTGGTGTATTTATCCGATGTACGACTGGACCCATGGGGAGAGCGATTATATAGAACAGGTGTCTCATTCGCTTTGCACGCTCGAATTTGCACCACACAGGGAATTGTATGATTGGTTTCTTGACAATTTGGTTGAACCGGCCAGGTTAAGACCTAAACAGCGCGAGTTTGCCAGAAGAAATCTCAGCCATACCGTGGTTAGCAAGCGGAAGCTTTTGCAATTGGTTGAAGACGGAGTGGTCTCTGGTTGGGACGACCCCAGAATGCCTACGATCTCCGGACTCCGCAGAAGAGGATATACTCCTGAATCGATCAGGAATTTTGCTGAAACCATCGGCATTGCCAAACGAGAGAATATCGTGGATGTTTCTTTATTGGAATTTCACATACGAGAGCACCTGAATAAAATTGCACCCAGAGTAATGGCCGTATTGCAGCCTGTAAAAATTGTGATCACTAATTATCCGGAAGGTGAGGAAGAATGGCTGGAAACCGAAAACAATCCGGAGGATCCGGAGGCAGGAGTTAGAAAAGTGCCTTTTTCAAGGGAGCTTTATATAGAGGCCAATGATTTCAGAGAAGAGGCTAATCGCAAGTTTTTCAGGCTTAAACTCGGCGGGGAGGTCCGCCTTAAAAGCGCATATATCATCAAGGCCGAAAGCTGCATAAAAGATGAAAAAGGCCAAGTAACAGAAATCCATTGCACTTATGATCCAAAAAGTAGAAGTGGTAGTGGTACCGAGGAGAGTATGCGGAAAGTAAAAGGTACGCTGCACTGGGTTTCTGTACCACATGCCTTGGAAGCTGAAGTTCGACTATACGACCGACTTTTTACCGATGAAAACCCGGATGGATATAAAGACCGGGATTTTATGGAATTTCTAAACAGAGATTCACTGGAAATCCTTACGGGCCAGGTAGAACCCAGTCTTGGCGAGGCACAGCCCGGCGATCGATATCAATTTCAACGACTGGGCTATTTCTGCGTAGACCCTGATAGTAATTCCAATCAGCTGGTATTTAACCGTGCGGTAACGCTCAGAGACACCTGGGCAAAGATCGAGCAGAAAAAGTCTTAATCTTAAATAATACTAATCAGTATCTTTATTTCCTTTCTGGCTTTGGCGCTTCATCGCCTCTCCTATCTGATTACTTGCCGTAAAGGAGGCTACCATATTGTTGAGCATATCACTACCCGCCTGGGGTGAATTGGGCAATAATATGAGATTGGTATTGGTTTCTTCCCCAATAGCCTGCAGGGTATCATAATGCTGGGTAACCACAATGAGTGCCGAGGCCTCCTGGGAATTAATGCCCACTTTATTTAGCACCTCCACAGATTCTTCAAGGCCCCGGGCAATCTCTCTTCTCTGATCGGCGATCCCCTGCCCTTGTAATCTTTTACTTTCTGCCTCGGCTTTTGCCTTTTCAACGATCAGGATCCTCGCTGCATCTCCCTCGAACTGTGCGGCGATCTTTTCTCGCTCCGAAGCATTGATCCGGTTCATCGCAGATTTTACCTGAGCATCGGGATCAATGTCCGTTACCAGTGTTTTGATAATGTCATAACCGTAATCGAGCATCGCATCTTGTAATTCGGTCTTAACGGCGATGGCAATGTCGTCTTTTTTTACAAAGACATCATCCAATTTCATTTTTGGTACTTCGGCACGGACCACATCGAAAACATAAGAAGTGATCTGGTCGTGTGGATATTCGAGTTTATAGAAGGCTTCATAGACTTTGTTTCTGATGACCACATATTGCACTGAAACCTTGAGTTTTACAAACACATCATCGAGTGTTTTGGTCTCAACAATTACATCTAATTGTTGGATTTTAAGACTTAAACGCCCCGAAATTCTGTCAACAAGCGGAATTTTCATCTGGAGCCCTGAATTTCGGATACTTTGAAACCTACCGAAACGCTCTATTACAGCAGCGGTTTGCTGTTTTACCACAAAGAAAGAAGAGATCAGAATGATCAGGGAAAAGAAAATAATAGGAAAAAGGAAAAAATCGCTCATCGTGTAGAATTTAAGTTAGTTATAAAAGAATCAAGACATCTTATTGGTCGGGATTCTGCAATTTTGTTACATACTATAACAGAACGGATACCTGGTAAATCGAATCTACGATAATCGCTGTATAGCCTTTTCTATCCGGGCCAGGCTCTCTTGCTTTCCAAGAAGCTCCATGATATCGAACACCCCCGGGCCTTTAAGATCTCCTACCAGGGCCAGCCTGAGGGGAGCCATTATTCTGCCAAATCCAACGTCTTTTTGCTCGATCCATGATTTAACTGCATTTTCAGTGACCGATGCGTTATAATCTTCGATAGGCTGGAGATGATCTATCAGTTCTCGCATCAGATCTGCCGTATCGTCCTTCCATTGTTTTTTAGCAGCCTTCTCGTTGTATTCCTCTGGAGCTGAGAAAAAATAGTGACCTTGAGTCCATATGTCCAGCGCAAAATCAGCTCGTTCTTTTAAAAGCCCAACTACCTTTTGGAGATAGTCATCAGAAAATGCACTCAACGCGAGATCTGTATGTTTTTTAAGATCGCTAACCAATTCAAATTCAGATCTTTGCTGTAAATAATAATGATTATACCATTTGGTTTTATCAGGATCAAAACGCGCTCCGGCTTTATGAACACGATCCAGGCTAAATAAGTCGACTAATTCCTCCAGGGATAATATTTCCTGATCATCGCCGGGGTTCCAACCTAACAGGGCCAGAAAATTTACGACCGCTTCAGGATAATAGCCAGCCTCCCTGTATCCGATGGACTCCTCCCAGCTTAAAGGGAAAATTGGGAATCCTAATTTTTCTCCATCCCGCTTGCTTAGTTTACCTTTCCCAGTGGGTTTAAGGATCAACGGCAAATGTGCAAATGCTGGTTTTTCCCAACCCAGCGCCTCATAGAGTTGATAGTGAAGGGCGAGTGAGGGCAGCCATTCTTCGCCCCTGATAACATGAGTGATCTCCATAAGGTGATCATCAACTACGTTTGCCAGATGGTACGTAGGCATCCCATCGCTTTTAAACAGGATCTTATCATCTAAGGTCGCGGTATCAATTTCTATTTGACCTCTAACAATATCGGACAATTGCATTTTCTGATCTTCCGGCATTTTATAACGGATTACAAATGGGGTACCAGAAGATATGAGCTCTGTTACTTCCTTCTGCGGAATCGATAAGGAGTTTTTGAGGCCCGTACGGTTGCGCCAATTATATATAAAAGTATTGCCCTGAGCCTCCTGTTCACTGCGATACTGTTGCAGCTCCTCCGGCGTATCAAAAGCATAATAAGCTTTGCCGGAATCTACCAGTTGATCTGCATATTTCCCATAAAGATGTCCCCGCTCACTCTGTCGGTATGGTCCAAATTTGGTATCATTACCAGGACCTTCATCATATGGAATACCGCACCATTGAAGCGCTTCGGTAATATATTCTTCGGCGCCTTCTACAAACCTGTTTCGATCGGTATCTTCTATTCTTAAAATAAAAGAACCCTTGTGCTTGCGCGCAAAGAGATAATTGTACAAGGCAGTACGAACACCCCCGATATGAAGAGGCCCGGTTGGGCTAGGGGCAAAACGAACCCTCACTTTTTCTGGCATTTGGTAAATATTAGAACGCAAAGATACTAGGTAGATATCGAAACCCAAAGGCACCCGATCATCCAAAATTATGCACGAAGAGGCCCTCTTTTAACAATATTTTGAAATAATTCTCTGAACTATCGGGTATCTTGCTTTTACAATTACACACTGTTGACAGCATATGATCACATAGTAGACAAGCTACTTCGGTTTACCAGGAAGTACTATACCAAGGTCTTGATCAAGGGGATAATTCTTTTTCTGGCCCTGGGGGTTCTGTTTTTCCTGGTCACCCTCTCGGTGGAATATTTCCTATGGCTTAATTCTGTTGGCCGATTGGCCTTGTTGGTTAGTTTTCTGCTGATAGAACTTTTCCTGCTAGTCCGCTTTATTGTAATTCCGATATTCTATTTGTTCAGAGTCAAAGAGGGGATAACCGATAAGGACGCCTCCAGAATTATTGGAAAACACTTTACTCAGGTAAGCGATAAGCTCTTTAATCTATTGGAATTAGCGGATGACAGAAATAAATCTGAATTGTTGCTGGCCAGTATAGAACAACGTTCTTCCGAATTGGGTCGCATCCCTTTTAGACAGGCTATCGACTTTAAAGAAAGCCTGAAGTATGCCAAATACCTGCTTATACCCCTTGTTCTTTTTCTGGTCATTGGCATTAGCGGCAACCTTAACTCATTCCTGGGCACCTATGATCGGGTGGTTAATTACGATGTGGCCTATGAACCTCCCGCGCCTTTCCAGTTTAGGGTAATTGCAGGTAATTTAAGCGCACTTGAAACGGAAGAAGTGACCGTTAAAGTAGCGACCGAGGGAAAGATTAAACCAGAAGAGATACGGATCGTAATCGATCAGCGGTCATTTCTAATGCAGAATAGCGATGGCGTCTTTCAACATACTTTTTCTCCCCCTTTGAGCGACGCTGAGTTTTATTTCGAAGCCAATGGATACCGATCGAGGACATATCGGCTTGAGGCTTTACAAGTGCCTGTAATACAAGACTTTAGACTTGTTCTTAAATATCCATCCTATGTGAATAAAGCCTCAGAGACACTCAGCAGTACAGGCAATGCCACTTTTCCCGAGGGAACCCGGGTTAGCTGGGAAATATCCGGTCTGAATACCGAAGAAATCCAATTGATCACCATCGATAGTGCCCAGGTATTCGAAAAGAATAAAGAGCTGTTTTCTTTGAGGCGTACTGTCTACAATAACCTGGAGTATCAGCTTGCGACATCCAACAAAAATGCTCGGGCGTTTGAAAAACTGAATTACAGGTTTAAGGTGATAAGAGACAATCTACCATCCATTAAAGCCAGGGAGGTTATCGATTCTATCAACCCTAATCTACGTTATTACAGTGGAGAAACGGCAGATGATTATCAGTTGGTCTCCCTTAAACTGATCTGTTACCCCATAGATAAAGAGGAGGAGCGTCAGGTAATTTTATTAGACAGGCCATTTACCAACTTTAAGCAGTTTTATTATACGTTTCCAAGCGGGCTTCAACTGGAGCAGGGCGAGGAATACGAGTATTTTTTCGAGGTTACGGATAATGATGCGATTAGAGGGGGTAAAAAAGTGAAAAGCCAATTATTTAGAACACGGGTACTCAACGAGAACGAACTAAATAACAAACAACTAAATATTCAAAAATCAATTCTAGAGGACCTGGATAAATCGCTAGACGGTTTAAAAGAACAGGAGGAGGCCTTAGAAGAGATAAATCGTGATCAAAAGGAAAAGAACAATCTAAGCTTTAACGATCAAAATAAGATCAGGGAATTTCTCGACAAGCAAGAGCGGCAAGAACAGATGATGCAAAAGTTTAGTCGTCAACTAAAAGAAAACCTGGAACAGGGTGAAAAGGATGAACAGCTTAGCAAATTGCTTCAGGAACGACTGGAAAGGCAGGAGCTCGAAGCACGCAAGAATGAGAAGTTGTTAGAGGAACTCAATAAAATTGCAGATAAGCTCGAGAAAGAGGAGTTAACCAAACGCTTGGAAGAACTCGCTAAAAGCCAGAAAAACAGTGAAAGAAACCTGGAACAACTCCTGGAACTGACCAAACGGTATTATGTAACTGAAAAAGCATCACAATTGGCGCGTGAACTGGAGAAGATGGCTGAAATGCAGGAATCACTTTCACAGGATAAAAAAGACAGTACTAATCTCGAGTCGCAGGAAGAGCTCATTAAGGAATTCGATGCCTTAACCAAGGAGTTAAATGAACTTAACAAAGACAATCAAAAACTGCAAAAGCCATTGGAGCTTGATATAGACAAAGCATTGGAGGAAGGGGCGAAAAGCGATCAGAAAGAGGCGGTGGAAGAGCTTAAGAAAGAAAAAGAGGAGCCCGAAAAAGAAGAAACAGAAAACAGCCAAACAGGGGCCGGAAAGAAACAAAAGTCTGCAGCGGAAAAGATCAAGCAGATGAGTGAGGAACTCAAGGCATCCAGCGCCGGTTCTTCTGGAGGATCTACGATATCTGAAGATGCGGAAATGTTGAGACAGATTCTGGACAATCTGATCACTTTTTCATTTAATCAGGAAGCCTTGTTCGATCAACTCGAGGGACAGGATTTAGACATGTCGCATTTTTCTAGTGTCGTAAAGGAGCAGCAAGATCTAAGAAACTTGTTCGAGCATGTAGACGATAGTCTTTTTTCACTTTCATTACGCCGTGCAGAATTATCTGAGTTTGTCAATGAACAGATCGGCGAGGTGTATTACAATATTGACAAGTCTGTGGAGAGTATAGTAGAAGGAAGAATATACCAGGGAGTATCTTATCAGCAATATGTTCTTACTTCTGCAAATAATCTTGCTGACTTTCTGGCCAATATTTTGGATAATATGCAACAGAGCATGGCGGCAGGTGCAGGTTCTGGCGGTCAGGGTGAGGATTTTCAACTTCCGGATATAATAAAAGGGCAGCAGGAATTAGGCGAGCGTATGGGCAAAATGGAAGGTATGGGAAAACAGGGTTCGAAAGGCGAACCCGATAGTGGAGAAGGAGATAAATCCGGAGAAGGGTCCAAAGAAGGAAAAGATGGAGAGCCGGGAACCGGCAAAGAAGGACAGCAGGGCGATGGTGAGAAGGGCCAGGGAGAAGGTGTAAAAGAAGGTAGTCAGGGCAAGGGTAGCAGCAATGGAACTGAAGAAAGCATGGAAGAGCTCTATGAGATTTACAAAGAACAACAGCAGCTGCGGGAAATGCTTGAAAAACAGCTTGAAAACATGTTGCGAACCAGAGATAAACAGCTAACAAAGAAGTTGTTACAGCAAATGGAAGACTTTGAGAACGATCTCTTGCGAAATGGAATAACGGAAAAAACGATCAACAGAGCCAATGCCATTCAGCATCAACTGATGAGACTGGAAAATGCTGCTATGAGCCAGGGGAAAAAGGAAGAACGAAAAAGCAAGTCTAATAAAGAAGGGTTTTACAACCCCATTACAACTAAACCCGATATACTCCGGGATTTGAATAAAGATGTTGAAATATTAAATAGGCAAGCACTACCTTTGCACAGAATATATCAACAGAGGGTAAAGGAGTATTTTAATGCAAAAGATTGAATTCTTTTATGAAACAGATTTTCAATTAGATGAAGAAAGAAGATATCATACCTGGATACGGGATATTATTGTTTCAGAAAAATTTAGCCCTGGGACTATAGCCTTCATTTTTTGCGATGACGAGTACTTGCTTAGACTTCACAAGAAATATCTGAATAAAAATACCTTAACGGATATTATCACTTTCGATTATAGTGAAGTTGATGTTATCTCAGGAGATATATTCATCTCCATACCCAGACTCAGGGAGAACGCTGAATCTTATGGTTGTCCTTTCGAGGAGGAGTTAACACGGGTGATGTGCCATGGTATTTTGCATTTGGCAGGGTATACAGACAAGGAACCCGGGGAGATTGAGAAGATGAGAGAAAAAGAGAATGAAAAGATGAAAATGTTCCACGTGGAACATTAAGTATACTATGTTTGATAAAGAATATGATGTAGTTGTTGTTGGAGGAGGACATGCCGGAGCTGAAGCTGCAGCTGCAGCTGCAAATTTGGGCTCAAACACACTTCTTATTACGATGAACCTTCAAACAATAGGCCAGATGTCTTGTAATCCGGCCATGGGAGGTATTGCAAAAGGCCAGATTGTGAGGGAGATTGACGCTCTGGGGGGGTATAGTGGAATAATTACAGATTCTTCAGCTATACAATTCAAGATGCTTAATATGTCTAAAGGACCAGCCATGTGGAGTCCAAGGGCACAGAACGACCGTATGCGGTTTGCGGAGGAATGGAGAAACGCCCTGGAGCAGACACCTAAAGTGGATTTTTATCAGGAAATGGTAAAAGAGCTATTGGTAAAGGGTGATAGGGTAATAGGAGTAAGAACATCATTGGGGCTAGATGTCCGCGCGAAATCTGTTGTATTAACGAATGGTACTTTTCTAAATGGACTTATTCATATTGGCGAAAAACAATTTGGAGGCGGACGCGCAGGAGAAAAGGCGGCTACTGGTATTACCGAACAATTGACCGATTTTGGATTCGATAGCGGACGTATGAAAACAGGTACTCCGCCACGTGTCGATGGCAGATCTTTAAATTATGAGGCAATGATCCCTCAGCCCGGCGATAAAATACCGGGCCGTTTTTCGTATATGGAAACTCCGGTGCTGGAGCACCAACGAGACTGTTATATGACGCATACCAGTGCTGAAGTACATGATCTTCTTAGGGAAGGATTCGACAGATCTCCAATGTTTAATGGGAGAATTCAAAGTATAGGCCCTAGATATTGCCCCTCAATAGAAGACAAAATTCATAGATTTTCAGACAAGCAAAGCCATCAGATCTTCGTAGAGCCAGAAGGATGGAATACTGTGGAGGTGTATGTAAACGGCTTTTCGACTTCTCTTCCGGAGGATGTTCAATTTAAAGCATTACGCTCTGTAAAAGGTTTCGAAAATGTGAAATTTTTCAGACCGGGATATGCCATTGAATATGATTATTTCCCGCCAACTCAATTAAAACACACCCTGGAGACCAAACTGGTGCAAGGACTCTATTTTGCCGGACAGATAAATGGAACTACAGGCTATGAAGAAGCCGCTTCTCAAGGCCTAATGGCCGGAATCAATGCTCATCTTAAGATTTGGGAAAAAGATCCCTTTATCTTGAAAAGGGATGAGGCCTATATTGGAGTACTCATCGATGATTTAATCACCAAAGGAACAGAAGAGCCTTATAGGATGTTTACTTCGCGGGCAGAATACCGAACGTTATTAAGACAGGATAATGCAGACCTCAGGCTCACGCCCAAGAGTTATAAACTAGGCCTTGCTTCTGAAGAACGCATGCGAAGAATGGAGAAAAAAGATAGAGAGTCTGTTTCATTTGTTGAATTTTTCAGAAAAACCAGCGTTTCACCCGAAGAAATCAATCCTATTCTTGACGCTATCGAATCTAGTAGGGTAAAACAATCCGATAAGATGTTCAAAGCTTTTTCAAGGCCTGGGGTAACCATGGATCATATGCTTGGCATAGCTTCGGTGGCAGACTATGTAGATAAAAACGAGCTGGGGAAAGAGGTATTGGAGCAGGCCGAGATACAGGTAAAATATTCCGGATATATCGAAAAGGAAAAGAATAATGCGGATAAGCTCCAACGATTGGAGAATATAAAAATCCCAGAAAAATTCAATTATAAAAACCTGAAATCACTATCATTCGAGGCTCGCGAAAAACTCGAAGCAATTAAACCCGTAACGGTATCCCAGGCTTCAAGAATTAGTGGGGTTTCTCCGAGCGATATAAGCGTTTTACTGGTGCATCTCGGAAGATAGAATACAATGTTCCACGTGGAACAATCTTTTAATAGCGGCCAACTTTATAATGGAACATTTCCTGGATACAAAAGACTTTTTAGTGAGCGGGGAGCGCTTTTCACTCATGCGCCAACCAGCAGCAGACTTGCTGGTCACCGCACCCAGGCCCGATCATCTGGATTCATATTATCAAAGCGAGGAATATCTTTCACACAATGATAAGGCCACAGGCATGATGGCAACGGCCTATAGGGCGGCAAAGAAAATCAACTTGGCCTGGAAAATTCGACTAATCGAGAAATATACTGGTCATCGGAAGTCTCTTTTAGATTTCGGAGCTGGTACCGGCGATCTATTACAGGCAGCTCAGAAGAAGGGTTACGAAATAGCAGGGGTAGAGCCCAATGCAGTGGCAAGAAACAGTGCTGCAGAAAAGGGAATTTCGCTGGATAATGAATTACCCTCTGACAAGAAATTTCAGATTATTACACTCTGGCACGTGTTGGAACACCTGGCTGATCCGGAAAATGAATTGGGAAAGATTAAGAACCTACTTCATGAAAACGGGACATTGTTTATAGCGGTTCCGAATTTCAATTCTTACGATGCCAATTATTATCGTGAATTCTGGGCAGCCTATGATGTACCCAGACACCTATGGCATTTTTCTAAAAAGGCAATGCACCTTCTCCTCGAAAAGTTAGATATGAAACTCGAAACGATCAAACCCATGCGTTTCGATGCATATTACATCTCATTGTTGTCCGAAAAATATCGAACCGGATCTAATCGATATCTCAAAGCTGCATATCGCGGCTGGAAGTCAAATATGAAGGCAAGAAGAAATGGAGAATACTCCTCCTTACTGTATATCATCCGCAAAAAGCCTCAGAGCGATTTTTAGCCGATTTAAGCGCAAAACAGCCCGGCCAACAGCACCTGTATCGAAATTAAAATATCCCCTCACAGACGCGCTGATACGATTTGTATTTCAATAGAGCTGATCGATAAATAATCCAAATTTTAATAGACAAATTCTATGGAAGTAAGATTGATCACAATTCTAGGTATAACAGCCTGTTGTAATCTTGATCAATTTTCGTTCGTCCATCTAAAAAAGCTTTGCTATTTTTGGCCGGATAATTTTAACAGCATGAAAAAAATCGCATTAGTATTAGTCTTCATTGTTAGCTGGGGATGTAATCAGGATAAGATCGGCTATGTCGACACCGTCAGGTTAATGGAAAAAAATGATGAGAAAGCGGGAATAGAAGCCAAGTATCAGGATAAATCTAACAGCTTCAATAAGAGGCGCGACAGTATTTCGCAAGCTTTTCAAATAGAAGCGCAGGCCATTCAGGCCAAAGCTGAGTCCATGTCTCAGAGCAAAGCCCAGGAAGAATTTGATCTGCTTCAACAACGTGGTCAGTTCATTGGACAGCAGCTTCAGCAGGAAGAACAAATCCTTCAACAACAGGGTCAGGCCGAAATGGACAGTCTGGTACAAAAGGTGCGCCTTCAGATCCAGGACTACGGCAAGGCACAGGGTTATACATTTATTTTAGGTGGAGGTGATGGCGGCTCGGTGCTCTATGGGATCGAATCCAAAGATCTCACCGATGAGATCATTGAGATGGTTAATAGCAGCAATAAGTAAGACCACACTAAGCTGCTTTTTTGTGTAATAACCTGGTGAGTTTTATCGAGAGGTCGGTCAGAATTACCTTAGAATTCCCATTCCTTTCAATATGATAGATGGCAGATTCTAGCTCTTCTACAATGTGGAGGATATTGTTTTCATGAACAAAGGGAGCAAACTTTTCGAGCTGGAACCCATCGACATGAATTTTCATAAACGCCAGTTCCGGAGCATTATAGTTGATCAGCAACGCCTGGCGCATGACCGAAAGACAATACGACAAGAATTTTTTCTGCGTCTCACGGCCTGTTTTTGCGACTTCCTCACTCCATAGAATCAGCTCATGAATGGCAGATTTATTTCCCTTTGCTTTAAACGCGCTTCTCACCCATTGAACAAACCACTTTTCAAAAACAAGGTCCTCCGAATCGCTATACATCAGATCCAGCGCCTTATTATAATTACCGTTGGCTTCGTGGGCAAGCCTGTGAGCTTCTTCCCTGATAAGTCCTTTTTCTACAAGTGCATCGGCGATCACCTGTTCAGGCAGGGGTGGGAAATGCAATACCTGACATCTCGAACGAATGGTCTGGAGGATTCTTGATTCATCCTCTGCCACCAAAATAATAACGGTTTTCGGTGGAGGTTCTTCAATGAGCTTTAACAGCTTATTGGAGGCAGAAATGTTCATTGTTTCTGCCATCCAAATGATTATGGTTTTGTAGCCGCCTTCATAGGGCTTAAGCGAAAGTTTTTTTACAATATCATGGGCTTCATCCACACCGATCTGCCCCTGCTTTCGCTCCACACCGAGCAGCCTGTACCAGTCGAATAGATTTCCATAGATCTGCTCTTTTACAAATCCCCGCCACTCCTCCATAAAATTATTGCTGACAGCATGACTTTTAACCTTGGAGGTATTGGCCACAGGAAAAGCAAAATGCAAATCCGGATGAGAGAGTGAAGCACACTTCAGATTACAAGCTTCGTCGCCCTGGTTATTCTCGCCCCCGGCATTCCCACAAAGGATATATTGAGCATAGGCAATCGCCATAGGCAGCGTACCACAACCTTCTGGTCCAACAAAAAGATGGGCATGAGGAATCCTGCCAGCTTCAGCGCTCGATACGAGATGGCTTTTAATATGGACAAGCCCTAGAATATCTTTAAATAACATCTTTTCAAATATAGGGGATTCGGCCGTGAATTCTGTACGATGTCCGTGTGATGTTGTGGCATAAATATTTACATTTGGGCTTCTTAAGTAAATGATCGAGATGAAAACACTAGATGATTACAATTTTGAAGATAAAAAAGCACTGATCCGGGTAGATTTCAACGTGCCTTTGAATGAGAGTTTTGAAGTCACCGATACCACAAGGATAGCCGCAGCAATGCCAACCATTATAAAAGTCCTGGAAGATGGCGGTTCGGCAGTTTTGATGAGCCACCTGGGCAGGCCGAAAGGTGAACGGAAACCAGAACTGTCTCTTTCGCACATCCGTGAAACGGTATCTGCTGTGCTCGGAGTAGAAGTAAAGTTTGTTACCGACTGTGTGGGCCCGGAAGCTGAAAACGCTGTGGCCGAATTGCAATCCGGTGAAATCCTGCTTCTTGAAAATCTTCGCTATCATTCCGAAGAAGAAAAAGGAGACGAGGAGTTTGCGCGCCAGTTATCGAAATTGGGCGATATCTATGTTAATGATGCCTTTGGCACCGCTCACAGGGCTCATGCCTCGACCACCATTGTTGCTAAATTTTTCTCCGACAATAAATGTTTTGGATATCTCCTTGCACAGGAAATAAAGGCTATAGAAAAGGTAATGCGTTCTGGTGAGAAGCCCGTTACCGCAATTCTGGGAGGGGCCAAGGTTTCTTCAAAAATTACCATCATCGATAATATTCTTGATAAGATAGACCACCTGATCATAGGAGGTGGAATGACCTATACATTTATCAAGGCGCAAGGTGGAGTTATTGGAGATTCTATTTGTGAAGACGACAAGATGACCTTGGCACTGGAGATATTGAAAACAGCTAAGGAAAAAGGAGTAGAAGTTCATTTACCTACCGATGTGCTCGCAGCAAACGAATTTGCGGCCAATGCTCAAACCCAGCTGGTCGATGTACGGGAAATCCCTGACGGTTGGCAGGGACTCGATGTGGGCCCTCAGACCTTGATGAAATTCAAAGAAGTGATCATGAACTCCAGAACCATTCTTTGGAACGGCCCTGTAGGAGTATTCGAGATGGAGAAATTTGCCAACGGCACCATAGAAATTGGAAATTATATTCACCAGGCCACAGAATCAGGAGCCTTCTCACTGGTTGGTGGTGGAGATTCTGTATCTGCCGTGAAACAATTTGGCTTCCAGGATAAGGTAAGTTATGTATCTACCGGAGGAGGGGCGATGCTGGAAAGCCTAGAGGGCAAAACCCTGCCCGGAATCGCAGCAATATCGGAAGGCTAATCCCGTTATTACAAACAACGGCAATTGTGAAACAATCCCTATCCGGGGCAATAATTTTAATGTTTCAAAAAAAAAGCCGATTTTCGTAAATCCCCACGGCCTGAATTTTATTTTATGACCGTTATAAAAGATATATTCCTCTGCTCAGCGCTGCTGCTTGGAGCTGGTGTTATTTATTGTCAGGAAGCGCCGGAGATAGACCAGACGCCCGCCCTGCCCGACAGTGAAGCTTCGATGAATATCAGTCCAGACTCATTAGCCGTGCAGGCCAAGATGGGAATGGCTCCCGCCATTACAGATCAATCCATTCCATCAGCATCTTCAATTAAGATTATAAAAGGAGATACCATAAGATTATTGGCAGATCTGCCTGAGGCTGCGCGATATGATCAGATGTGGATGAAAGAGCTTCAGAAAAATGCAGAGTTTTTTGAGGAAATGCAGCAAGGTGTCCAAAACCCTGCTATGGCCGAAAATGCTTTGGAGGGTTTTAATTCCGATGTACTCAAGGCGCGTTTGGAAGAGTTAAATGCTAAAACACCATTTAATATTGCCTATAATCCTACCCTTGAGAGTGTCATCAAATCGTTCTTATTAGGCAAAAGAGACCTGATGGAGCGAATGCTTACCAGCAGTCAGTTTTATTTCCCTATGTTCGAGCAAGAACTCGATAATCATAATATTCCGTTAGAGATCAAATATCTGGCGGTGGTGGAATCAGCTCTTAATCCGAGGGCGCGTTCACGGGTTGGTGCCACCGGCCTTTGGCAATTCATGTACGGAACCGGTAAAATGTACGACCTAAGCGTAAGCAGTTATGTAGATGAACGCAGGGACCCGGTTAAAGCTACCAAGGCGGCCTGTGAGTATCTCTCAAGGCTTTATGAGATTTTTGGAGATTGGGATCTGGCACTGGCCGCATACAATTCTGGCCCCGGCAATGTCAACAAGGCTATCCGAAGATCAGGGGGCTATAAAAACTACTGGAATATCAGGCGATACCTGCCGAGAGAAACAGCCGGATATCTGCCAGCATTCCTGGCCACAATGTACATATTTGAATATGCCGATGAGCACGGACTTAAGAAGGTTAATGCTGATAGGCCGTATTTCGAAACCGATACGGTGTTGGTGAAAAGTCTGATCAGCTTTGAACATATCTCTGAATTAACTGGGGTTAGCCAGGATGAGATCCAGATCCTCAACCCTTCTTATAAGCTTAATATTATCCCCTATATCAAAGGGAAGAACTACTACCTAAGGTTACCAAAGTATGCCATGGGTCAGTTTGTTGCCAATGAGGAGGCCATTTACGCCTACGTGAGTGAAGACCTTAAAAAAAGAGAGAAGCCCTTACCTCAGATGGTCTCATCTCAAAATCGAATCCGATACAGGGTGCGTAGCGGGGATTACCTGGGGAAAATTGCAGAACGATACGGTGTTGGAGTAAGCCAGATTAAGCGATGGAACGGTCTGAGAAGCGACAGACTTCGGGTAGGTCAGCGATTGACCATTTTCCCGCGGAAGCCGGTTTCTTCTTCCGCAAGTACCACTTCTAAAGCCAGTACAAAGACCGTGGCTAACGCGAGTAATTCAAAGGTGCATACCGTTAAGAAAGGAGATTCACTTTGGACTATTTCGCGAAAATATCCCGGGATTTCCATCGATAATCTAAGGCAGTGGAATGGAATTAGCGGTAATAACCTTGTTCCTGGTACCCGATTAAAACTCTGTGACTGCTAAGCACTTCACTCTACGAAAATTATCGTTTACTTAACGAGAACTATTCCTGGCTCTTTCTATCTTTGATCGAATCTCAATTTCACTTATCTTGAGGCCGTCTCCTTAAAAAGGATTATTAAATGAGAAACGCAGGAATATTTATCATTACCGCCTTAATGTTGCTGGGGTGCAACAGCGGCAACAAAAAATCTTATAAACCAGCTTCCATAGGGGCCATTAATACTCTGGCAGTGGTCATGGATAATAATCTATGGGAAGGAGAAGTCGGAGATAAGGTGAGGGAACATTTTGCCGCACCTATATTAGGGCTCCATTGGGAGGAACCTTTGTTCACTATAGAACATATGCCAAAACAGGTGTTTACAGGCACCACCAGGCATCGCCGATCTGTTCTTTTTGTGGCGCTCGATACAGCTGATATGGCGCAGGTAAAAGTAGATGTATATGCTACTCCTCAGCGTGTTGGGGTAATCCAGGGTAAAACCGAGCAGGAACTCTTAGAAAATCTCGAAAAGGGCGCCAAGCGGATTATTGCATCTTTTAAAGACACGGAGGTGAAGGAAGCTCAGAAGCGCTTCCTAAGATCGCTGAGCAAGGAAAAGGCGATGGAGGAAAAGTTCGGGGTAAAATTACGCTTGCCTTCGGTTTACACCATGGGCAAGGAAGATGAAAATTTTGTATGGATAGACCGTGAAATTCCGAAGGGCAGCATGAACCTGATTGTTTATGAAATGCCAGCTTCGAGTTTTACCAACGACTCAACCCTGGTGTCCGATATTGTCAGGATGCGCGATTCAATCGGCCAGAAGTATATACCAGGACCTGATATCCCGGGAAAAATCACTTATATGGTTACAGAAAAGGCATTTGCACCCTATGTTTTCACCACCCAGGTAGCCGGGAAAAACGCGATTGAGGTCAGGGGGATATGGGAGATCCATAATTACCCTATGGCCGGGCCATTTGTAACCTATATTATCGATGATGCCGAGAACGAACGCAAGTTGGTTATGGAAGGTTTTACCTTCGCCCCTGCGACCAGCAAAAGGGATTATATGTTCGAGTTAGAGGCGATCCTCAGGACTGCCAAATTTATTAAAAGCGAACAACAGCTATCTTCTGCCCCCTAAGGGGATTCACAATTAAGGATAGGATAAAAAAAAAGCGCCTCATTGAGGCGCTTCCTGTTTTTAGGTCAGTTGGTGTTTAGTCGAATGCAAATCCTGTGAGTACTCTGAAAATAAATGCATAGAGTACAATTACAAAGCTTAAAAAGCAAAACCAGGAGAATATCTTAAAATAGTTTTTTACAATAATGGACCCCAAGTTTTTAAATGCTTCCAGGTAAATTTGCTTGATAAGTAGCAAATGTTTCATGGTTAAGGATATTTTGGTTTCTGTGGTATTTGGTTATACTATAACTCCGCTTGTTGGTCATTCCGTATTCCAGGACCCGGCTTTGTTGTGAAACACACCCTGACTGTGGGGAAAAAGCTATTGAAGCCATCTTTTCAGGATATTTTGAATCCGTGAAATAACTTACATGCTTACGATGATAAATTCGGAACGCCTGTTGAGCTGGTGTTTAGCACTGCTGCACCGCACCGTACCATTACATTCATTAAGCAGCCTTTCCTCACCATATCCAATAGCGCTTTCAATACGCTTAGGATCGATTCCTTTCGAGATCAGGTATTCGCGTGTCGATTTAGCTCTTTTATCAGACAGATAGCGGTTATATGCCCTTTTACCCCTGGAATCGGTGTGCGATTCAACCTTGATAACCATTGTAGGATGGCTATTCATGATCTCTACCAATTTGTCGAGCTCCTCGGCCGCATCCTTTCTTATATTGAACTTGTCAAAATCAAAGTAGATCATATCGATTTTGAGCTTCCTGATACCATCCTCAATCACGATGCGCTCTTCGAGTTGTTGCAATTTCACCTCCACCTCTATTCTCTTGTTATCTTCAGTAGATACCATTTGTTCATCATCAAAGAACGTATCTTTTTTGGTCCTGATCACGTAACGGGTATTGCTGTCGAGCTCTTCAAATACAAAACTCCCATCCGCATCGGTTTCCACTTCCATGAGTTTTACATTATTCTCATCGAGAAGTTCCACCAGCGCTTTTGGCATTACCTCTCCGGTGATCACTTCGGTAACTACCCCTGCAATGGCATTTTCGTTAGGTTCTTCTGGTAATATCCGCTTAAAGGAATAGATGTCGTCGTCTCCTTTACCACCCCGCCTGTTCGAGGCAAAGAATCCTTTCTGGGTTTCTTCTTTGATGATATAGGAGAAATCATCTCGCTTGCTGTTAATGGGCTGCCCCATGTTCTTAACTTCCGAAAAACCCTCTTCGGTAATGGCGACCTCATAGATGTCTAAGCCGCCCAGACCAATGTGTCCGTCGGAGGCAAAATATAGCTTTTCATCACTGATGAACGGGAACATTTCCCTGCGTTCGGTGTTGATCTCGGGCCCAAGATTCCTGGGCTCTGAGAACCGTCCGTCGCCCAAAACATCCACAACAAATATGTCGGTTTTGCCCATACTGCCGGGCATGTCGGACACGAAATACAACTTTGAACCATCTGGACTTAAGGCCGGATGTCCGGAGGAATAGTCGTCGCTGTTAAAGGGCAATTCAACGGCTTCAGTCCAGCTGTCACCTTCTTTTCGCGACATATATATCTTTAGGTTGTTAACCCCTTTATTATCGCGCTTCAGCTTTTTCCCATAATTATTACGGGTAAAGTAAATGGTTTGCTGATCAGGAGAAAATGTCACCGATGCCTCATGATATTTCGTATTGATCTTTTTAGAGAACTTTACCGCATCTCTTACTTCGTTCGACTGCTCATTGAGCTTGGCGACATAGAGGTCCAGGAAAGGTTGATCATTCCATTTATACCGTCTGGTATTAAAAAAAGATGAATCCATGGCTGAGGCGAATACCATCTTATCGTTTTGATAGAACATTGGCGAGAAGTCTGAGTATTCCGAATTCACCGCAATGTTGTTGATATTCACGTTCTGCTCTTCGGTGTTTAGAATGTTGTCTAATGCAGCATCACCAGGCCGGGGTCTGTAACGATTACTGCCCCCTTCATTTTTTAATGCTTTGTTATATAGTCGCATTAACCTTTTCGCCCTGCCGTATTTTCCCGTGCCTTTGAGGGAATGTGCATATTTAAATAGGTTTTCTGCCCTCATATCCGATTTGTATTTGGAATACAAGATGTCGTACCAGTAATAGGCCCGTTCCATATTGGTGTTAAAATAATGGGAATCACCGGCCTTTCTTATGATATCGAATGTTTGGTTCTCAGGATTTTCATCGAGTACCATTTCGTACAATTCTGCAGCTTCTGCATACCACATCTTGTTGAAATACAGATCGGCCTTTTCCAATAATTTATCATTACTTATAGGCGACCCTGTAAACTTTCTGCCTGTTAAAGCATGTTTTCTGTGCTGCAGGCTGTTAGATCCTTCCTGCGTATGTTCTGGCTGTTCGCTTTGCTTAGATTCAACCTTCTTAGTCTCGGGTCTTTCGATGTGTAAGATCCAAAGCGCGTCTTTAAAGCGCCCGCTCATATTGCTTTGATAGTCTTTAATCGCATCTGTACCTCTGTTGTAATGGTCCAGATAGATATAGTTTAGCTTGCTCTGCGGGTGAACTACCAGATTCGCCTGAGGAAGCCTCTTTTTTATTCTTGCTAGGTACTCCCCGGCATTTTTAGTGTCCCCGAAGACACCTGCAACCATGTAGTATCCTTTTTCTAGTCCCAGAAAACCTGGATCGGACCTCGTAGGTATGCCTTTATCTTTGACGAGGGCATAAAATATCTTGGCCTCTTCTTTGGATGAATGCCGGCTACTTACTTTTTCTTCCCGCTTCATATGCTTGTCTTCCACCCCCAGGATCCAGAGTTTTTCTGAAAATTTCCCGGAAAGTTGAGAGCGAACTCCACTAATGGCATCTTTCCAGTCTGCGGTATACTGAGCGCTTACATAATTCAATCCTTTTTCTGGATGGTAGAGAATTTGCGCGGGCAGCCCTTTACGCGCCAAAGCGGCCTTCTTTTTTAGCGCATTTTGTTTTTCTCCGAAAACACCGGCCACCAAATAGAAACCGTTCTGAGCCCCTTCCAGGCGGTCTATTTTTCTAAGGCCGATCTTGTATTTTCTGGCTGTGCTCGTGAGATCTTCATATTTTTCATCATCATCAACGGGCTTTAGTTCCTTCTTTACAGCTTGGATGGAACTACGTTTAACGGTCTCTACCTGAAGGATCCACACATCCTTGCCATATTCCAGTTTAATCCTGTCAAGGCACGAATTTATTGCCTTTAAGCCTGATTTGTGATATTCCAGACTGACATAGTTGAGCTTGTTCTCCGGATTATAGAGCACAAAAGGCTTTAAACTTGTAGCGGAAAGACCACGAATAAATTTCCTGGCATTATCCTGCTGGCCGAAAGCCCCGGCGATAATATAATAGCCCGAATTAACGTCTATCAGATTGGTGATTTTTCGTGTAGGGATCTTGTATTTCCTGGCCAGGCTGCGGAATTCAGCCTCGGTAGTCTCGGTTTTATTATCGGGCAAGGACAGCTCCGTGCCAGCGTCTCTGGATTCAGAATACCCCAAGACAGCAAGGTCTTCTACCTTGATTTCGCTGCAATGTACACTGATACCGCCCATTAAAAAGAGGAGCGAAAGTGCGTATTTTATGGCATTATTCATGCGTTGATCTGGTTCTTAATTGTGCAGAATCCATGAACCGAATGGTGGGGTTAATCAAATTTGGTTATGCATCTGGCCGTTTAAAATCTAACTTTTAACGACGAAATTATGCCTTAAAATACTCTGGAATTAGTTTTTGTTGTGAAAGACCCGAAATATGTCGTGTACTCCCTTGTTCTGTGGTTTAAGCATCTTTTAGCTTCAGTGAGAACTGATAATCAGAACTTTGAGAGACATATTTGTAGGAAAAATCAAAATATACCGAAAAGTATAATGAAATATGGGCTAAAAAAAGCACCCAAATGGATGCTTGTTATCTAAAAAGGAAGAAAATTTTAAGGTTCTTTATTTTCTTCCAACTTTTCATCTTCTTTGGAAGCGTCCTTAAACTCCTTAATTCCACTACCTAAACCCCTCATTAATTCGGGAATTTTTTTTCCGCCAAAAAGAAGCAGGACAACTGCAACAATGATGGCGATTTGCCAGGGCCCTATTGCTAAAAAGGTAAATAATGATACCATATTATTGGATTTGAATGGATTACAAAGATACTAAAAAACAAATAAGATCGATGTAAATTCTAACGGTCTACTTTATTTTTAATTGTAAAAACTTTAAAATATATTCTAATCGTATATATTGCAATACTTTGCGCTTCAGAAGGGCTTATTTTAACAGAGTCCGGCTTTCTTTTGGAGTCCGAAGCGTATCTTTGAGCAGTATGGCAAAGAAAGGGAAAAAGAGAAAAGAGATAAAAAGGAAGTTACTCCATAAGTACCGTTTGGTAATACTGAACGAAAGTACCTTTGAAGAAAAGATCTCATTTAAATTAAGCCGGTTGAATGTTTTTGTAACCGGTTCGCTGTTTATTATCATCCTTATTGGTCTAACAACTCTCTTGATCGCTTTCACCCCGCTTCGGGAATATATTCCAGGCTATTCTTCTACCAAACTTAAGCGGCAAGCCACTGAATTGACCTATAAAACAGACTCATTGGTAACTGTCCTAGATTATACCAATAAGTATTTAAATAATGTACGCATGGTTCTCAAAGGTGATATTGAGAACAATAGTGCTAACCGTGACTCTATTTTCGAACAGTTCAAGATAGACCCCACTACCGTAGATCTCACCCCGATAAGGGAAGATTCACTCCTTAGAGCGCAGGTGGCACTGGAAGACAAGTATAACCTCTTTGAGCGCAATTCGGAGACGGGTAGCATAATCCTGTTTTCTCCTTTGGACGGTACGATCTCAGAATCCTACAATGCAGATAAGAAGCACTATGCTGTAGACATTGTGGCACCAAAGGATATGCCGGTGAAGTCGGTGGCCCGTGGGACTGTTATCTTTTCTGAATGGACGGCAGAAACCGGATACGTCATAATTATAAAACACGAAAACAATCTCATTTCGGTTTATAAGCACAATGGGTCGCTTAACAAATCGCAGGGCGACATTGTGCGGGCCGGAGAAGTTATAGCTTCTGTGGGTAATACCGGAGAGTTTACCACCGGACCCCATCTTCATTTCGAACTCTGGAGTAGTGGAGCTGCTGTTAACCCGGAAGATTATATCGATTTTAACTGATCAGGAATGTCCCTAAAGTCTTTTGCTGCCCGAATATTTGCCTGGAATGAGGACCGGAAAGCTGCCAAATGGATCAGTAATCCTGTAAAAACTCAGAAAAATGTATTCGAAAGCCTGATCGCCAAAGCAAGCGCTACGTCTTTCGGTAAAGATCACGGATTCGATCAGATACAAGATCATAAAGACTTTGTCGCCCGGGTACCGGTACGGGATTATGAAGGATTAAAACCCTATGTAGAGAAAGTGATCGAAGGTCAGGCGGATATTCTCTGGCCAGGCAAACCCGTATATTTTGCCAAAACTTCCGGAACCACATCCGGGGCAAAGTATATTCCCATCACCAACCTGTCGATCAAGGAACAGGTAAAAGCCTCGCGAAATGCCATACTTAACTATATAAAGGAAACAGGCCAGACAGATTTTGTAAACGGGAAATGGATCTTTCTACAGGGGAGTCCGGAACTACACGAGAAAAACGGGATAAACTTAGGCCGACTATCTGGGATATCGGCTCATTATGTGCCAAACTATCTTCAGAAGAACCGGCTTCCCAGCTGGGAAACCAATTGTATTGATGACTGGGAAACCAAGGTCGACAAGATTGTGGAAGAGACCGTAGGGGAGAACATGACGTTGATTGCGGGTATTCCCTCATGGGTTCAGATGTATTTTGAACGTCTTATCACCTATAAAGGTGAAAAGGTCGGCACATTGTTTAAAAACTTCAACCTCTTTATTTACGGGGGTGTTAATTATGAACCCTATCGGGCTAAATTCGAGCAAATGATCGGCAGAAAAGTAGACAGTATAGAGCTGTTTCCTGCCAGCGAAGGTTTCTTTGCCTATCAAAATTCACAGCAGGATAAAAGTATGCTGTTGTTGCTCGATGCCGGCATTTTTTACGAATTCATAAAGGCCGATAAATTTCATGATGAACATCCAGACAGGCTTACCATCAAGGATGTCGAAGTGGGTGTTAACTACGTGATGATCATCTCAACCAATGCCGGATTGTGGGCCTATAACCTGGGCGACACCATCGCCTTTACATCCATAAAACCCTATAAGGTTGTGGTAACCGGGAGGATAAAGCATTTTATTTCCGCATTTGGCGAACATGTGATCGCAAAAGAAGTGGAAGTAGCCATGGAACAAGCCATAGCAGCAACCGATGCGGTGGTAAATGAATTCACCGTTGCGCCCCTGATTAATCCGAAGCGCGATGAGCTGCCTTATCACGAATGGTTTGTTGAGTTTGAAAAGCCACCTACCGATATGCCTTTGTTTATTTCAGTTCTCGACAAGACACTTCAGGAGCAAAACTCATATTATTTCGACCTGATCGATGGAAAAATTCTTCAGCCCTTAAAAGTACGACCCATGGTAGCCGGAGGATTTCAATCCTATATGAAATCAATAGGAAGATTAGGCGGGCAAAATAAGGTTCAGCGCCTTTCGAACGACCGGAAGATCGCAGACAAACTACTTCAGCTACCTCTTTTAAAGGATTTGTAATGCCGTAGAGGACTTACAATTCCATATCCGTCTTTATTTCACAAATAATAAATGTAATTTTGCTCCGGATGAAATCATTCAATAATACCACAAGAGCAAGGGAATCTACGGATGCGATTGAAAGACTCTATGTCACAATGCGACATCTATTTAACCGTGGGTTTTATAAACCGAATGGCGTTTCGGGCGATGCCTTGAAAAACGCTTTATTTCTGCTACAACCCGAGATCTATGGATCTATCGCCGAAGAAAAATCGGAATTAAACGGATTGATTTATGTCCTGGAACGCTTACCGGAAGGGATCGAACAGTGCCGCTACATCAATCTAACATCCGAAGAAGGGTATTCACATTCTCATTTAAAACCGATCATTCCGCCAAAAAGACGTCGGAACTGCTACCGGATAGATAAGGAGCAGATGAATGTGGAAATTACCAGGGGCAGATCGGATATATACGACATTTTAACCCACCTCACCTTTCTCTATATAGAGGCGCAGAAAATATGCGATAAAGTGTTCATTGAAGAAAGTTCGGCAACAATTCGCGATTGGAAAAAACTGGAGGAGGCAATACAAAAGAACGACTTTACCCAGGCCGATAAGGAAAACGCCCTGATTTATACGGCCAATTTTCTCGGGAGAACCTATGTTGAGGCATTAGAGGCTTACGATAAACTGGCAACCAAAAAAGATCCGGACAGGTTCTTAAAGGTGATTTACTGGATGGGAAAACTATCGATCGACGAAGCCACCGGAGGTGAGAAACGGATCATTACCTTCAGCGCCCTCCTTCGGGAACGCCTCGGGCATCATATTCATGGCGAGATTTGGGCGAATACGATTAAAGAGCTCATGCACGGAAAACAGCTTCTGAGCAGGCCTATCCATATCATCAGCGCGAATATGCATTCGGTAGTCAACTCCCTCTTTGCCCGCAATGCCCTAAAAAAGGAGTTTCCTGAAGGGGACAAGCTTAAGATCTATCAGGCGCTGAGTCTTCAAAAAAATGAAGCACTCAGAAAGAAAGTGATCAGACTGGCCAAGAAGAATGGAATGATGGAGATAAATGACGTATCGGGGACCAATATCGATGTCCAGATTTTCGACATGGCCAGATTGGGTAATGATAGCTGTTGTTATAGCTTACCTGAGGACCTGCCGGAAGACAAAAAACCTGTTATCTTTGTGATGGATTACGCCTTTGGAGAACAGGCTTATGAGACCATTGACGAATTGCTTAAACCTTATCGGGTTGAAAACGAGGCCGCTGTTTTCCTCGATGTGGCTTCAATTTCCATCATGGGTAAAGCGGGTATTCTGGAAGGAGGTAAGGGCGATCTCATGATACCTACCGCACATATATTTGAGGGAACCGCCGATAATTATCCGATCGACAATCAATTTTCCGCCACCGATTTTAAAGACAACGGGCTTCTGGTACAGGAAGGCACAATGGTGACCGTGTTGGGAACATCGCTTCAAAATAAAGACGTACTTCGATTCTTTCACGAATCTACCTGGAAGGCGATAGGCCTGGAGATGGAGGGAGTGCATTATCAGAAGGCCATACAGGCAGCATCGAAGATCAGGAAGAGTATCCGCCCCGATGTGAAAGTCCGTTACGCCTACTACGCCTCGGATAACCCATTGGAAACAGGCAGTACTTTGGCGTCGGGAGGATTAGGAACCACCGGGGTGAAACCGACTTATTTGATCACAGATAAAATCTTAAAACAAATTTTTAATACACACTAATGGACAATTCTAACCCAAATAATAATTCACAATCCGACGAATTAGACCTGAATGAATTTGTTTTGTTCATCAAGAGAGGGCTTAACAACATTTTTGAGCTGATTCTGAAAACATTTGTTTACTTCAAGAAGAACATAATCAAATTTGGCATCGCCGCAGTAGCAGGCTTAGTTATCGGGATTGGTTTGAATACCATTGTGAGTAAAAAACTCAAAACCGAGGTAATTGTTAAACCTAATCTGGACAGTAGAGATTATCTGTATGACGTGATTGAAGAGATCAACGCCAACATAAAGGCCAAAAATGCGTCATTTTTTCAACCAATGGGAATTGATGTGGAAAATATGGAAGGATTTGAGGTCACCGTCTCACCTATTGATAAACAAAACATCAAAAACACTAAAGAGGATATTCAATACCTTCAGGCACTAGAGAAGTTTAAGAATGATTCCTATATCCTTGATGCGGTTAAAAACGAAGTGTCTACAAAAAGTTCATGGACTCAGAGAATAAGTTTTTACTATAAAAACTCAGAAGTCGGTAATATCTATGCCAGGAGACTGATGGAATATATTAACTCCAATGACTACTATAAAGAATTAGCCAATATTTATGTAGAGAATGCCAGACAGAGGATTGTTACGGATGAGAATTTGGTGAGACAAATAGACGAATTGGTATCTAATTACTCACAGAAACTTACTCAGGGAAATATTTCTTCCGAAAATCGTATTGTTTTAGACGCAGAAGAGTCATTAGATATTACAGGCATGTTAAACCTAAAAAATATCCTGATTAAGGATATCGAAAATCAAAAAGTAGAGATACAGAACCATAAAGAGGCGATACGGGTTATAAGTTTTGGACAAAGCCAGGAAGTTCAAAAATCATTTTTTGGCAAAAGCCCGGTGCTTATCCCCCTCGTATTGCTTACTATATTATTTATTATCGACCTCTTAAAATACTTTAATCGAAGGGCACAAGAATTGGGCATGCAATGACATCAACAGACCGTAAGCGATCCATACTTATCACAGGGGGTGCAGGTTTTATCGGCGGAAATTTTGTCCCATATTTTCTTGAAGTCAACCCTCAATACAAAGTAGTAAATTTAGATAAGCTCACCTATGCCGGAACCCTGACCAATCTTCAGGAAATTGAGGATCATAACCGCTACACCTTTGTGCATGGTGATATTTGCGACCGCAAATTGCTAAAGGAGATCTTTGTTGAACATCAAATTTGGGGTGTTATACATTTCGCTGCGGAGTCTCATGTGGACAACTCCATTGACAGTCCGGCGGAATTCATCAAAACAAACATTGAAGGTACATTTGCACTCCTTGAAACCGCCCGGGATTTTTGGAATGCCACAAAGGGGTCCTCTCCACAACCTCGTTTCCATCATATTTCTACTGATGAGGTTTACGGGAGCCTGGGTAGTACAGGATATTTTACAGAAAAAACGGCATATGCCCCTAATAGTCCGTACAGTGCTTCCAAAGCTGCAGCCGACTTCCTTGTTAGGAGCTACCATAAAACTTATGGATTGAATACGGTGACCAGTAACTGCTCGAACAACTATGGTCCCAAACAACACGACGAAAAGCTAATTCCAACCATAATCCGAACTGCATTAAAAGAACAGGATATTCCCATATATGGAAAAGGGGAAAATATCCGGGATTGGCTTTTTGTACAAGACCATTGCAGGGCAATCGATAAAGTCTTTTGGATGGGACAATCTGGCGAGACCTATTTGGTGGGGGGCGATAATGAATTCAGTAATTTGTACATTGCTCAAAAGATCTGTGAGATACTAGACAAAATCAAAGCTCGTACAAGCGGAAACTATGCAGATCTTATAAGATTTGTGGAAGACAGGCCTGGGCATGATTTCAGATATGCCATAAAGGCATCAAAAATCGAAAATGAACTGGATTGGAAGAGTGAAACGGATTTTGAACATGGCCTGGAAAAGACTGTGGCCTGGTATATCGATAAATACGGCGACTAGAATAATATGAAAGGAATTGTACTGGCCGGAGGTTCCGGCACGAGACTGTTTCCGATCACCCTCGCGGTGAGCAAGCAACTTATGCCCGTATACGACAAACCGATGGTTTATTATCCGCTTGCAACATTGATGGGCGCCGGCATCAGAGATATTTTATTTATTACCAAACCTGAAGATTCCGATCGGTTTAAGGACCTGCTGGGCGATGGAACGCAATTAGGATGTCGTTTTAGTTATGCCATTCAGTCTAACCCTAATGGTTTGGCAGAGGCCTTTCTTATAGGAGAGGAATTCATCGGGCAAGATAAAGTAGCCCTTATCCTGGGAGATAATATTTTCTATGGCTCCGGATTATCCGAAAACTTAAAACAAAATACCGATCCTGATGGGGGCGTCATCTTTGGCTATCATATCAACGATCCTGAAAGATATGGTGTGGTAGAATTCGACAATAGTGGGAATGCCATTTCTATCGAAGAAAAGCCACAGGAACCAAAATCTAACTATGCGATCCCAGGAATATATTTTTATGATAACGAAGTTATTGAAATCGCAAAGCAGATTCGGCCCAGCAAGAGAGGAGAGCTGGAGATAACCGATATAAACAAGGCTTATTTGGAAAAGGGAAAGCTAAGAGTAAGCATACTCGACCGAGGTACGGCCTGGTTAGATACGGGTACTTTTAGTTCACTTATGCAAGCCTCACAATTTGTCGAAGTTATAGAAGAACGACAGGGACTGAAGATTGGTGCCATAGAAGAAGTGGCTTATTCAGAGGGGTTTATTTCTAAAACGCAATTGGAAGCGCTGGCCAGGCCTTTGGTAAAAAGTGGATACGGAGAATATCTTTTAAGTTTAATCTGAAAACAAAAAGGGAAAATGGCCTATGGGGCTCGAAGAAACCAATCTAACGGGATGCTTTACTATTGAACCGGCTGTGTTTGAAGATCACAGGGGGGTGTTTTTTGAATCCTATAATCAAAAGAAGCTAAATGAAGCTGTAGGGCAACCTGTTCATTTTGTTCAGGACAATCATTCGATCTCTAAAAAGGGGGTTCTAAGAGGGCTCCATTTTCAGGAAGGGGATCATAGCCAGGCAAAACTGGTTCGTGTGGTCGAAGGAGAAGTCCTGGATGTTGTGGTCGATCTAAGGCGTAATAGCCCCACTTTTGGCCAACATTACAAAACGGTACTATCTGCAGCAAATAGGTTGGCATTATTTATTCCCAGGGGTATGGCCCATGGGTTCCTTTCGCTCAGCGATCATACTGTTTTTGTTTATAAATGCGACAATTATTATGAAAAATCCTCTGAAAGGGGAATACGTTACGATGATCCGGTTTTAAACATCGATTGGAATTTTCCAGACAGCCGGTTAATTCTTTCCGAAAAAGATAAAATATTACCATACTTCAATCAACTTACGTTATGACCAGTCTTATAGTCACTGGAGCTTCCGGACAGTTGGGGCAGGCTTTGCAGAGGGCGTCTGGAGATATAGAAGGTTGTACGTTGAATTTTTTCAACAAAGAAAAACTCGATATTACCGATCCGGAATCCCTGGATGAAGTATTCAAAAAAGGGAAATACGATTATTGTATTAATTGCGCGGCCTATTCTCAGGTAGACTCTGCAGAGAAACATCCCGGAATTGCACATAAGGTAAATTCGGAAGGGGTGAGTTTTTTAGCGGAATGCTGCAACAGGCATGGTGTAATTCTTATCCATATTTCTACGGATTTTGTTTTTGACGGCGGCTTAGCCGGCCTTTATACCGAAGCGGATAACCCATCACCGTTGAATGAATATGGTAGGTCTAAATTGGAAGGGGAAAAAAGAGTTGAAACAGCCTGTAAAGCATCGTACATCATCAGGACTTCCTGGCTGTATTCCCAGCATGGAAATAATTTTGTCAAGGCCATTATTAGATCATTGGTTGAGCGAGACCAATTAGAAGTCGTTAATGATCAACATGGCTGTCCTACAAACGCAGCAGATCTTGTAAATTTCATTTTGATGATCGTAAAATCGAAACCGCCTTTCGGCCTGTATCATTATTGCAATAAAGGAAAGACCTCGCGATACGACTTTGCTCTTGAAATAAAGAGACTTCTCGATTCTAAAACACCAATACAAGCCATTAATTCTGCCAGGCGCAGCGATAGGGCGGCCAGACCGGAAAACTCAGCATTATCTGTATCTAAAGCAGAAGCCATATTCGATATAGAAATTCCCGATTGGAAAGAAAGCCTTAAGCGCGATTTGGAATCGATAAAAAATTCATTGAACTAAGGAATTGAATCTTCGTCAGAGAAGATTCAGATTTATCAAAAACTACAGATCATTTCATAAACCTATCAACTATTAACATTAAGCGAATACAGCTATCTTTGCCTTAAATTTGGTGGTGAAAAAGAAAAACAGCATAAACCGATCATTTTAAAATATGCGCGACCCTTGTTTGGAACCCCTTTAAACAATTAACCTAGACTCAAATACAATTATGCAATCTTTGCAAATCGGAAATATTACTATTGATGATAATAGTCCAAGTTTTATAATTGCGGAAGCAGGTGTTAATCATAACGGCAGTCTGGAAATGGCCCTTGACTTGGTAAGAAAGGCGAGGGAAATAGGCGCAGACTGTGTCAAGTTTCAAACCTTTAAAGCGGAAAGTGTAATAACAAAAAAGGCACCTAAAGCCCAGTATCAGTTACAAGTAACCGATCCCTCCGAGAGTCAGTTTGAAATGCTCAAAAAGCTCGAACTTTCAACTGAAGATTATGGAGAAATCCTAAAAGTCTGCCAGGAAGAAGACATCCTGTTTTTGTCAACACCCTACAACGAAGAAGATGCGGATTTTCTTGAACAACTTGGCGTGGCAGCATTTAAGATTGCATCTGGTCAAATTGTTGAGCATTCCTTTCTTGCCCATGTCGCAGGTTTTGGCAAACCAATAATAATCTCAACGGGCATGGCAACGCTTGCCGAAGTATATGATGCAGTAATGACCATACGGGCGGTTGGGAATGAAAAGATCGTGGTACTTCAGTGTACAACGAATTACCCATCCGAAAATCGGGATGCCAATATTTTGGCTATGGTAACCATGGGAGAATCACTTAACATCATTCATGGATATTCAGATCATATAGAAGAAAATTATGCATGTTATGCTGCGGTGGCCCTTGGGGCTAAAGTGATAGAAAAGCACTTCACCTTAGACCGTAGTTTACCTGGGCCGGATCATAAAGCTTCACTGAATCCTCAACAGTTCAAAGAACTTATAGAAGGTATTCGCAAAACGGAGGAAGCCCTGGGAAGTCCGGTTAAATCACCCACTGCTAAAGAAGTTCTCAATACCGAAGGGATGAGAAGGAGTATAGTGCTCAAGAACCCCTTGAAACAAGGCGATTCAATTACAGAAGATAATCTGGCCTTTAAGCGACCGGCCACCGGAATAAGTCCGAAACGTAAATCGGACCTGATTGGTAAAAAAGCCCTGTTGGATATACAAGCCGATATTCCTCTTAAGGAAAGTATGATCGAATGGGAGTAGAATTCAGTACAGTTGAGATCAACGAAAAGAACCAGGATTTGCTCATTGCATTTTTGGCGGGTCTCGATAATGAACAATTGTCCTTCAGGTATTTTAAGAACAGGTCAATCGAAGCTATCAGAGCACACCTTTTTACCTGTCTTTTGGAAGCTGAAGGGGAGTCGGTTGCCTATGGACATCTCGACAAAGAAGCAGATCGGGTATGGCTGGGGATTGTGGTGAAGCAAGAGTTTCAGGGAAAAGGATATGCCAAGAAAATTATGCAGGTCTTGATCGATAAGGGCAAGGAACTAAGGCTGAATAACATCACCTTATCTGTGGATCTGAACAATGAAAAGGCCGCCGGATTATACCAGCGGTTTGGGTTCCGCGTTATATCGAAAAATCAGAAACATACCATATATCAAAAGGAATTATGAATCTGGCTGTTAGCACATTGGCCTTTGGCAAAACATCCCGGGAAGAAGTAGTGCAAATTGCTCAAGACCAAGGCTTTACCATAGAGTTTAGCTCCAGCTTTCCCTACCAGGAAGATATGGTTGAATATTTCCTGGACGCAGACATCAACAGACTGGCTCATAATTACTTTCCAGCACCCCAGGTTCCCTTTGTGATTAATTTGGCGAGTCGTGATACCCAAATCAGAGAAAAGTCTGTACAACACTGCCTTCAGGGCCTGCGTATTAGTAAAGCTTGTGGAGCACCCTATTTTTCGGCTCATGCGGGCTTTTGCATAGACCCAGATCCGGAGCAATTGGGCAAGCAACTCGACATCAATGCTGAGGTAGACCGTACTTTAAATTGGTCAATTTTTCTCGATTCTGTTGAAATGGTTCTAAAAGAAGCTGAAAAACTTGGAATTTCATTTTTGATCGAAAATAATGTAACCGCACGCTTTAACTTAAGAGAAGACGGTCAGGAAATACTATTTTGTTCACGTCCGGCAGAAATGATGAAATTGGCCGATAGCTTCAGCGCAAATAATTTCGGACTACTTTTAGATACTGCACATTTAAAAGTATCTTCGCAGGCATTGGAATTCGATTTAGATGAAGCGGTAATGCTCATAAAGGATCATGTAAAGTATATTCATCACAGCGACAATGATGGAGCAACCGACAGCAATTCCCCTATTTCCGATCACTACTGGTTTTTACCATGGATGGTGGAATTTTCCGATTGTATCCACGTCCTGGAAGTTAAGAACCAGAATTTAGATGAGATCATAACTCAATTGAAGATGTTACAGGCACATGGCTAATCAAAGAATACCTATTTATACCCCATATATTGGCCAGGAAGAAGCCAGTCTTGTGGCCGACTGTATGGAATCGACCTGGATCTCAAGCCAGGGGAAGTATATCCAGATATTTGAGGAAAAAATCCAGGCTTATACCGGCGCGTCGAATGCTATTGCCGTTTTTAACGGTACGGTGGCCCTTCATCTGGCTATGACTGCTCTGGATATAGGCCCTGGCGATGAGGTTATCACAACAAATTTCACCTATGTAGCCTCCACAAATGCGATACTTTATAACGGAGCAATACCGGTTTTTGTGGATATAGATCCAAATACCTGGAATTTGGACCCCGATAAGATTGAAGAAAAAATCACTGATAAAACCAAGGCAATTCTCTACACCAATATCTATGGTGTTCCGGCAGATTTCAAAAGATTGAAAGAACTGGCTGTAAAGCATAATCTTTTTTTGGTAGAAGATGCGGCCGAATCATTTGGAGCACTCTACAAGGATCAAATGTCGGGGACATTAGGAGATGTATCTACTTTTTCATTTTTTGGGAACAAAACCATAACAACGGGAGAGGGTGGTATGGTTTTAACACCGCACAAAGAGATCGCTGCCAAGATCAGAAAATTAAAAAATCAGGGGAATTCCGAAACTGTCCGCTACTATCACGACATTCTTGGCTATAACTATAGGATGACTAATATCCAGGCAGCCATTGGCGTCGGACAACTGAACAAGATCGATGAGATCCTCGGATTGAAATCCAAGCTTCAAAAACGCTACGAAGATGGCTTGGGAGATTATGTTCAATTTCAGGGAGTTCCAGAGGGTGCGGTAGCATCACATTGGATGACCGCACTGGTTTTCGATTCGATTGCAAGTAAGGAACGCATCGTAAACGTACTGGAAGAAAATGAAATAGAAACAAGACCATTTTTTACACCCATCGATGAGCTTCCATTTTATAATGAGGTACAAGACTGTCCGGTGAGCAAAGAAATATCAGCATTGGGACTTAATCTACCAAGCTACCCGGCCTTAACCGAAAACGATCAGAATAGAATCATAGCAATAATCGCAAACAACTTATAGACACTTTGAAAAAGAAAGCATTTATTACAGGAGTAACAGGGCAAGACGGGAGTTATCTGGCCGAATTTTTACTGGAGAAGGGCTACGAGGTCCATGGAATGGTTAGGCGTTCCAGCCTGGAGCAAAAGTTAAGGATCGATCATCTTTATAAAGGAATCGATAGCCAGGACCTGGATTTTCATGTACACTACGGAGACATGACCGATTCATCGAACATCACCCGTTTACTCAAAGAGTTACAACCCGATGAGGTATATAATCTGGCGGCACAAAGCCATGTTAGGGTTTCTTTTGATATTCCGGAATACACGGCGAATGCTGATGCTGTAGGGAGTCTCAGGATTTTGGAGGCCATCCGGCTTCTTGGTCTGGAGAATAAAACAAAGTACTACCAGGCCTCTACCAGTGAACTATTTGGAAAGGTGCAGGAGATCCCTCAGACCGAAAGCACACCTTTTTATCCCAGGAGCCCCTATGGTGTTGCTAAGATTTACTCCTATTGGCTAACGATAAATTATCGGGAGGCCTATAATATTTATGCTTGCAATGGTATCCTGTTTAATCATGAAAGCCCACGCAGAGGCAATAGCTTTGTCACAAAAAAAATAACGGAGTCTGTTTCTAAAATCAAAAAAGGGGAGTTATCGAAGATGCGATTAGGAAATCTGGACGCCAAGAGAGACTGGGGTTATGCGAAAGATTATGTGGAGGCCATGTGGTTGATGTTGCAACAAGAGGAACCCGAGGATTTTGTTATCGCCACCGGGCAAACCCATACCGTCAGGGAATTTGTAGAATTGGCTTTTAAGTATATCGACGTGGATATTCAATGGCGTGGCGAAGGTGTCGACGAAGAAGGATTCGACCCCAAGACCGGAAAAGTACTTATCACGATAGACCCCTACTATTTTAGGCCAACCGAAGTTGATCTTCTGATCGGTGATGCCTCCAAAGCTAAACAAAAACTTAAATGGGAAGCTAAAGTTCAGTTCGAAGAACTGGTGGATATCATGATGAAATACGAGCTGTCTTAATTAAAAAACAGGAACTGCATATGCGCCCACTTGTTATTATTCCCGCCAGAGGGGGATCCAAGGGGATTCCCGGCAAGAATATTAAGGATCTAGGAGGTAAGCCTTGTATATTTTATACGCTTGAGGCCGCACTTGAAGTATTCCCTAAGGAAGAGATCTGTGTGTCTACAGATTCACCGGAAATCAAGGAACTGGTGGAAACCACCGGCCTGAATGTGCCATTCCTGAGGCCCGATAAGCTCGCTACAGATACAGCAACCACCTATGACGTGCTTTTACACACCCTGGATTTTTATGAAACTAATTTTTACAAACCCGACATTGTTGTTTTACTCCAGGTAACTTCTCCATTCAGAACAGCCCAGAATATCAGGGAGGCCCTTGAACTTTATTCTGATCGATTAGATATGGTAGTCTCCGTAAAAGAGACCAAGTCTAACCCGTATTATGTGCTCTTTGAGGAAAATGATGATGGTTATTTGGAAAAATCAAAACAGGGCGATTTTACCCGACGACAAGACTGCCCGAAGGTTTGGGAATATAACGGAGCCATTTATCTGATAAACCCGGATTCCTTAAAAAGGGAAAGCCTTTTGGAATTTAAAAGAATTGTGAAGTACGAAATGGATGAATTATCGTCAATGGACCTGGACACCCCTATGGATTGGCGTATTGCACAATGTATGATAGACGGGTAATTTTCTGTATTTGATCGGAAAGACTCCATGAAACATTCATGAATTTGAAAGCATTTGACGAGATAGAGTCTAAGTTTGAAGTAGAATCTCTGCGGGTAGACGGCATCTGCGTATGGCCTTTCCTGAAAAGTTATCTGATAGGATTGGACAAGGATACTCCTGTGATTAAAGAAGCAGGATACCGGTCGATCAGGATCCTGCTCTCGAACCTGTTCAGAGATTTGTTTTCCATCGGAAAATGTAAAAAGTCCGGGAATTGGGTCTTTACCAATTCGGAACGCAGATACCGCATAAAAGAGAATTCATTTGATAGGGTTGTGAGCGGATTTCTCAACTACGGCCAAAGCTATGTATTATTCGAAAATCCCTTACCTAAGGGTAGAACTAAAGCATCAAACTTACAGCCGGGGGAGTACTATATGGGGATGTCATGGATATTTCTTGCTCAGTTCCTGGTGCAAAAGTTCACAAAATCTCCTGATATAGAAAAGCTCGATGCCCTGGAGAACTTTTTAGACAAAGACCTGAGCAAATTGAACGGAATTTTTCACCGGATATGGGCAGGAAGCAAAATCTACGATTTCCTGATCAGGAGATATAAACCTGAGCAGATCTTTGTGGTTTGTTATTATTCCAATTTTGAGTTAATCCTGGCGGCAAAAAAAAATAATATTCCGGTGATCGAGTTTCAACATGGACTAATCTCACCGGGTCATCGGGCATACAACTTCAAAAAGGATTATGGCCGCGAATTGATGCCCGATTACTTTTTTAGTTATGGGCCCTTTTCGAGTGAAATTGTGGTGAAGGGTCATATTGTGACTCAGGAACATGTATTGAACTACGGCTATTTTTTTCTGGACAGGGTTAGAGAGGAGATGCCGATTTCACCAGAACTGAAAAAGATAAAAGGAGAATACAAACATACCATTTGTATAACCGGGCAATTGGAAGTTACCGACCGGGAACTTTTAAAAATTCTCCTGAGTACCGCGGAACAATTCCCAAATACATGTTTTGTTTTTAAACCCCGATTTAATCTGGAATCCATCGAATTTGATGAGAGAAATAATTTAATAGTAGCAAACGACATCAACACA
The DNA here is from genome assembly GCA_965212205.1 of Flavobacteriaceae bacterium. GTDB lineage: Bacteria > Bacteroidota > Bacteroidia > Flavobacteriales > Flavobacteriaceae > JAHEJJ01. Next base: position 191,026 of record CBDBUX010000001.1, on the reverse strand, counting down.
TATGAATTACTAAAATATTCGGACCTTCACATCACCGTCTATTCTACCTGCGCTATGGAAGCTCTGGCATTAGGGACTCCGAATATCTCAGTGGACCTGCAGGGGTATTATACCCGATTTTTGGGCCAAATGTTGAACAGCAACCCATTTAACTTTGTGGTTAATTCAAGTGAAGAGTTGTCCGTTTTGCTGAACAAAATTCTGCCAGTTAAGTTCGATGAATCAGAAATCAGATCATCGATACATTCCGTTTTCTCGAACATGGTCGAATCAGAGCGCCTCCTTGAATTTCTTGATGAAGTAGAAAAATAAGAACTGGATCATATAAACCGCACTTTTGAGTTTGGAAAACCCCAGGACCTGATGATAAAAATTGAAATTATAGCCCAGAAGATCGAGCTTATTGCTCGAGAGTGAATCTGAGTGTCTCCTGTAGGCTGCCAAGGGAACAGGTAAATTGTATGCCACCCCGGACTTCCGTATAATATTTATAAACAGACTCCAGTCTTGCCTTTTCCTGATATTCGCCATATAGATTTTGCCCAGCTGCTTCGCATTGTAAATCACAGTTGAGGTAAGTATGTAATTATTGCGCAAGAGAGTGGGATACTTAACATAACGCTTCGAACTGATACGTTTTTTCCTGTCATTTTTAAACAGGAAATAATCGGTATAGGTAAACAGATGGCCCTCCTTTTTCATGAAGTCGATTTGGCGTTCTAATTTTTCAGGAAGCCAGTAATCATCATTGTCGAGGAAGGATATATATTCGCCCTTTGCACGCTCAATACAAAGATTTCTGGCCACCGCTGCGCCTTGATTAGCCTCTAACCTGATAGGTTCTTTTATTCTTGAATCTGCATATTGGCTGATAAGCTCTATGCTATTGTCGGTAGAACAATCATCACAAATAATCAATTCCCAGTTGGTATAAGACTGGGCCAGGACAGATTCAATACAGCGTTCAAGGAAGAGTTTGCCGTTGTAATTTGGAACAATTACAGAGACTAACCCTGTCGAGAAATCAGTCATTTTGTAGCGGCTTTTTATAGTGGAAAAGCATTGTGAAGGCAATGATAAAAAAAACAATCCCCCGGTGACGAATCAAGACATTTTCCATTAACAAAACTATTCCAAAGGTTACCCAGAAGAAGGCAATCCAGTTAAGCTCTCTGCTATAAGCTCGTTTGACAGGCAAATATATTATATATATTGTTAGGAGCAGACCGAGTATACCCCAATCGATAAAGTTATTGATGAACTGATTATGGGTGTTATAGGTGATAGTTTTGAATTCGAAATCTTGCGCGAATGAATTTTCGTATTGCTCTTGTATCGCCTGAGGTGCAATACCAGTCCCGTTTATTCCATATCGTTCTTGGTCGTGGAACATGGAAAGACCTATGATATATAATTTCGCCCGATTGTTCACCGAGTAATTGCGCTCAAGGATTACTTCGCGTTTTTCGAACCATTCAAATGCCTGGGAATAACGATTAAAAAGAAGCGAGTCTTTATTTAAAAATACAATTCCAAATCCAAAGGCATATACGGTAAAAAGAAGCAGGAAGTATTTTAGATAAGCCCTCCTTTGTAGCGCTAAGAAAAGCAAATAAACAAATCCGCCTACCATAATTGCGATTACTACCGACCTGGATCCCAGAAGTCCTATATGCAAGAGCAAGTACACAATTGCAATGGCCTTGAGATACGGTTTTTTGACAAGTGCAAATTGCAATATTACCACTATGGAGAACACGCAATAAGTACTCAGATAGATGTGATTGAAATAATCGGCGGTTAGACGAACATAAAGAAAGCGGTAATACTCTCGGCCTTCATGTACTACATAAAGCGATTGAGCATCTACCATGTCCCATACGGCCAGGAAGTCTAGAAAGAATAGAAAAACAATATTGCCTAAGATAAATGGTAAAAGGAAATGTTTTAACTCAAGACGATCATTTGAAAAGTAATAAATCAGAAAAGTGGCCGTAACCAAAGGAATAAGGCGTAAAAAATAACCCGTATTGGAGTCCTTATTTATCAGTAATCCCAGGAAGGCTAATATGAAGTAGATCAACAAGGGAATGGCGCCATACATTGATTTTTTAAGCGCTTCAATGTCTTTGGCAGACCAGAGCGTATATAGGGTTAACACAAGAAATAATATGAAAAAGAAACTATTGATGTTTTCTTTGAAAAAGAAAGAAAACGCGAATAGTGCAAGTATCGGCCGGTGTAGTTTACTCAGAAGATTCATATCTGGTTTTGAGTGTTAGGAAAGGAAAAAGCAGAAGGATCGAAAAGTTCCCAACTGCCAGGAGCATCCTCAAAAAACTAGGCCATGAAATTTCAGCGGTACCGGTCAAATAAAAAAGAATGAACAGATTCCACCACAGATATAATCTTCGGGACTTCATATTATCAGTTCCCTTGACCAACGGGAAGATGATTATCAGGAATAAAATATAAGCAAGTGCTGTTATGAACGGGCCAAAGCGCACATGAAGGTCTCCCATAAACATAGTTGGCGCCGCACCGGTATCTCTTACACCTGGATAGATATGTTGAAAGGTTTGCTTTTTGATGAGTTGGTACTCAAGGACGTCGCCCTGATAAAGATCCCTGCGCGCCATAGAAATACGGGCTATAAAACCCGACCCCTGGGTTACAAAAAATCTTCTCGGCGGAGATTCTAATAGATACAAGAATGTCTCGGTGTTAAACTTCCTTCCCTTGGTCACCGTATAAATCGACAAGAGGGTCAAAAGTGCGAAACCGGCAACAACAGACTGTTTCAGATTGAACTTATATCCGGAGAAAAATAGGGCAAATATGATAAAATAGGTGACCAAACCTTTATGACCCCCCGAGATCAATATTAAAGCCACCAGTATAAGAAGCGCTAATTTGGCGAGATTCGATTTTAAGAACCCGATAAAGAAGAAATATCCGGAGGGGATAAAAATCATAAAGAATGAGGAAAATGTGTAAAATAATTGGACCTTTTCAGATTGGTCGAGACGGGTGGGGAGGGTGCCGGTAAATAAAAATTGCACTACTGGCAGCTCTCTTAAATAAACCAGCAAATACATTAGTACTATGGCGTACCAAAAGGCAAAATAAAGAAATGTAAGTTTAGTATTCCTGCTCCTATAGCCTGCAAAGAATCGATTACCCAGGCCACGCTTGATATGCGCATAAAAAAAAAGGTAGACCAGGGTAGCACTAAAAACAAAAATGGCGTATTTCTCAAAGACCACTAGATCTTCCTCTTCAAAACTGTTTGAGTAACTCAAACCGCCAAGCTCATAGTATACTGTTGGACCTATAAAGATGAGCGAGATAAAAAAGAAATGCATTATAAAGGCGCTTCCAAAAAGCCCTTTTTTTTTGATATAAATCAGATTGAGCAAATAGATAAGTAAAAGGATATAAACCATTCTGCTGCTAAGAATCAGGATTTTGCGAAAATTTATTGGATGTCTGTCACCCCGAAAGGTGTAACCCATTCACTTACGCCGTCTCTATACTTATGCAATTTATAAAGAATAAACATGATGTTATCAATATTATCTGTCAATTGCTTTTGGTCTCAATTAAGAGTTCATATGTTCATTGGCGTCACTTCTCACTACCCCCTGAAAAGAGTTTTGCTTGATTGACCTTAAGCACCAGCTCCAATAGAAGATAAAATGCCATGTATGAAGCAAGGGTAGCCAGAGCAGCTCCTAATAGCCCAAATTCTTTGATTAAGAAATAGTTCATAACCAGATTTATGGAGGCACACACAAACGACATTTTGGCGATCAGGAAAGTCCGTTCCTTAAAAAACAGCAGATTTACCTTAAACCGATACAGCCCGTTAAATATATATGCGGTGATTAAGGTGGCGTAGATGTAGGCCGAAACCTCGAATTCGTTTCCAATAATATATTCATACACAAAGGGTATGGCGAGGAACAACAAGATGCCAAAAGCCAGGAGAGCAATAAAATAGAACCAGAGTACGCGGTTATATACCGTCATAAATCCTGCTTCATCCTTTACCATATTTTTCATAAAATAAGGACTCCAGGCCATATTAAATGAGTTGATCAACAAACTCATAACCATACAAATCTGATAGATAACAGAATACTGGCCGAGCTTATAAGTATCTAAGTACGAGGTCACAAAATAGCGGTCCGAGTAGTTGATAATATTTAGAAACAGGGTATGTAGAATAAGAGGGGAGGAGTATATAAATATTTTTCTTAGTATTTCTTTATCAAGCTCCAGTCGAATCTGAGGATCTTTCAGCACAAAATAGAGCACGATCAGCGAGGTTATGAATGTGGATAATATAATACCAAATACCCTTACGCGGTAATCGTCGAAATAGTACAGTAATAAAACTGTAGATAAAATATCCAATACAGATTTCATCAACCTTATTCCTGCAAACTGTCTCAGGTTCTCCTCGTTTCTTTTTAGAAGCAGAAAACCCTCTACGATCAAGGTCATGAACACATAGAAAAGAATAAGCATAGCCAACATGCGCATCTCGCTGCTTAGTTCGATCAATGGGGTTAGATATAAAACCGTATAGCCAATGAGCAGGGTTGATAATCCTATGATAAGAACGCTGGTCGACAGAACCGATAAATACTTGGCCGTATCCTCCATGCTGAAATACAGCTTGGTAATCGACTGAATAAAACATAGTCCGATAATAGGGATGAGGAAAATTGTGGTGGTGGTGAACAAATCGATGATACCGATATTATCAGAGCTGATATTGTTCGTCAAAATAGGCAGGATAATTATAGGGGTAAGAGAGTTAAGCAGATTAACAATCGTATACCCACTAAAATTGATGATCAAGGAATTTCCTTTTATTTTCATCCTAAAAATATCCCGAATAAACTTCCATAATTGGAAACCCGCTTCCTTGTGTTTATCATCCGAAATATCCTGATTTTGTTCTTATTTTCCATTTCGACACGAAAAGAAACTGTATTAATCTCGCTTTTCCGGGTAAATTTATACCATTTATACCGGAATGAAACATTGTTGCCGGAAAGTTAAATTATCCTGCGGTGTTTTACCCATTGCAGCGGAACTGAAATAAACTCTATAACCCAAAAAAAGTCTATTTTTGGGCAGGATTTCTTTAATCTATTTATAATGAGGGTAGCTATTATATTCGGTGGATCCGGTTATATAGGTTCTTTTTTGACCAAACGTTTCATCGATCAAACCCTATTCGACAAAATATATATTTACGACCTTAATCCTCCTGGCAATTTTTTAAACCTGGAATCCGAGCATCTGGTCTATTTGAAAGGTGATGTTCGAAAGCCAATAATAATTGAAGCACTCGGCGACACGGATCTGGAAAACTCCTGGATCTTTAATTTTGCAGCGGTGCATAGAGAACCAGGCCATGCCTATCATGAATATTTTGATACTAATCTTCCCGGAGCAACGCATGTATCCGATTTTGCCCGGCAAACCGGTATTCAAAATATGTTTTTCACCAGCAGTATTGCGCCCTATGGCAAGTCTCTTGACCAACGCGACGAGGGGTCTAATCTCTATCCCGAAACCGCCTATGGTATTTCAAAAGCGCTGGCAGAGCAAATTCATCGTACCTGGCTGGCTGAAGATAGTTCAAGGAAACTTGTAATTGTTCGCCCTAGTGTAATCTATGGCCCTCATGATCCCGGAAATGTCTACCGGATGATAAAATCTTTAAAAAAGAGAAGATTTATTCTGCCCGATAAAGGCAATGTTATTAAAGCTTATGGGTATGTATATGGTCTGGTCGACAGTATGCTTTTTACAATGGATAGATCGGAGCATTTTATATTATACAACTATGCAGAAAATCCTTTGGTGCCCCTGGAGAGGATGACAAAAATTGTCCAACAAGAATTTGGCTATAAAGGAGGGGTGCCAAAAATTCCGGTTCCGTTGCTGGTAATACTAGCGAGATTTATACAAATGGCGACGAGCCTGATGGGTAAGACTTCCGATATTCATCCCGTTCGGGTGAGGAAGGCGGGCTTTCCTACCAATATTAAACCAGCGTATTTAATTGAGAATGATTTCAACTTTAAATATCCGTTCGAGGAATCATTAAAACATTGGCGAAAAATTGCACCGGAAGATTTCAGCTAAGTATCAGTAAATTTGTGTTGATAAATGCTTTTTACACAATATGGATATTCAGGTTATACCAATCCCATTCTTTATGGGCTAGACTTGCTTTGCATAAATTTACTGGCCTTTTTCCTGCCTATTCAGTTCGAGTATCCGGTTCTTTTTCATAGTTATATCTCTCTCTGTTGGACCATAATCGCTTTCAAAACCGGATTTTATGGTGTCTATAGATATACCAAGGTAACCCATATACTCAAATTGCTTTTTACACAATTCGTAGTGTACTTTCTTGTGCTCTATGCCTTTATCGGTTTTTTTAAACAGCCAAATATCAGTAGGCTGGCGCTGGGCTATTTCTTCCTTTCAGTTTTTGGAGTTGTATTCTTTTTGAAATTCTTCACCTACGTTATAATGCAGCGATTTTGGGAGAAGGGAAAGGGAAATATCCGGCATGTGGTGATTATCGGGAAAAACAGAAAAACGGAGCAGCTGATCAAAATGTTCAATAAAAGAACGGAATATGGCTATCATTTTGTAAAACAATTCTGCCCTAATGAAGAAGATTTTGATCTGCACGAGTGTTTTCTGTTTATTGTGGAAAACAAGATCGATGAAATCTACTGCGCAGTTTCTGAGTTGGGTAATACCGAATTGATCGAGTTTATAAATTTCGCCGACAACAATTTAAGGACATTGAAATTCCTGCCGGATAATAAGAATATTTATGCGAAAAAACTCAAATTCGAATACTACGATTATCTTCCAATCCTCTCCTTAAGAGAAATACCGCTGCACGATCCGATTAATGCTTTTATAAAAAGAACATTTGATATCGCCTTTTCTTTAGTGGTGATCTTTGGTCTCCTGATATGGCTCGCCCCTGTATTGGCAATTATCATCGCGCTAGAATCTCGAGGCCCCGTCTTCTTTATCCAGGAAAGAACAGGATTTGACAATAGAAAATTTTCATGCTATAAATTCAGATCCATGGCCATCAATCCCACAGCCGATGTTAGCCAGGCTGGCAAGAATGATGTCCGTGTTACCAAAGTTGGCAGGTTTATAAGGAGCACCAGTATCGATGAATTGCCTCAGTTCTACAATGTATTATTCGGACATATGTCTGTAGTAGGCCCCAGACCACATATGTTAAGCCATACAGACGAATATGCGAATACGGTCGATAAGTACATGTTGCGCCATTTCGTTAAACCGGGTATTACTGGATTAGCCCAGGTTCGAGGATACAGAGGTGAGATAGAAAGGCATAGCGATATTCAAAATCGTATAAAATTTGATATTTTTTATGTGGAGAACTGGTCGTTTTTCCTCGATATTAAAATCATCGTTCAAACAATTCTCAACGCTTTTTCGGGAGAAGAAAAGGCCTATTAGTATTGCTACACCATAAAAGATCCAAAGAGCTTAACTTATTTTGAGTCTGCAACTACTAAAAGTCGACTTTTAACCTGTTTAATACGTTTTTAGCAGGATTTGTTGGTCTAATTGGAAGCCCGCACTATTTTTACGCCACGATTTAGTAATAGCCTGAAAATTAACTCTATTTGTAATTATGAAAGTATCGGTAATTGGGACAGGATATGTGGGTCTGGTAACAGGAACTTGCTTAGCTGAAACAGGGAATGAAGTTGTCTGTGTAGACATCGATGAGTCTAAGGTCCAAAAGATGCAGAATGGAGTAGTGCCTATTTATGAACCCCACCTCGACGTATTGTTTGAAAGAAATATCAAGGCCAAACGGCTTCGATTCTCTACATCCTTACAACATGGTTTGGAACATGGAGATATTATCTTTCTGGCATTACCCACTCCCGAAGATGAAGATGGTTCGGCCGATCTTAAATATGTGCTGGGTGTTGCAGAAGAGATCGGAAAGCTGATCGACAAGTATAAGGTCATAGTGGATAAAAGTACGGTTCCGGTAGGCACCTCTGAAAAAGTTGAAGCTGCAATTGCTAAAAATGCTACATGTGAATTCGACGTAGTCTCTAATCCCGAATTTCTGAGGGAAGGCTTCGCAGTAGACGACTTTTTAAAACCTGAAAGGATTGTGGTTGGCGCAAGTTCTGAACGCGCTGTGATGGCCATGCAACGCCTTTATAAGCCATTTGTGCGTTCTGGTAATCCGGTGATCATAATGGATGAAAAATCTGCTGAGCTCACTAAATATGCCGCTAATTCTTTCCTTGCCACCAAGATCACCTTCATGAACGAGATCGCAAATTTTTGTGAATTGGTAGGCGCCGATGTTGATAAGGTGCGTATCGGTATGGGTACGGATTCGAGGATCGGGAAACGGTTCCTGTTCCCGGGAATTGGCTATGGCGGGTCTTGTTTTCCAAAGGATGTAAAAGCACTCCATAAATCGGGAAAAGATGCGGACTACCACTTTAAAATACTCGATTCGGTGATCCAGGTGAATAAAAAGCAGAAAGTAATATTGATTCCTAAGATCAAAAATTATTTTAAGGGAGATCTGAAAGGGAAAAAGATCGGTATCTGGGGGCTTGCATTTAAGCCTGAGACCGATGACATCAGGGAAGCTCCTGCCCTGGATGTTATAGAAGAGCTTTTAAAACTCGGGGCAAAGATTACGGCCTTCGACCCGGAAGCGATGAACAATGTACAGAAAAAACTGGGCGACCGTATTTCGTTTGCGCCAGGGATGTATGGGGCTCTTGAAGACGCCGATGCATTGGTAATATGCACCGAATGGGGGGTTTTCAGAAATCCGAACTTTCAGGTGATGAAAGAGCTCCTCAAGGAGGATGTTATATTCGATGGGCGGAACTTATACGACCTGGAAGAAATAAAAGCCGAAGGATTTCATTACGAATCCATCGGGAGATAACAATAACCATTAATAAAGGATACGTGAAAAGAGTATTGATCACAGGCGCAGCGGGATTTTTAGGTTCCCATCTTTGCGACAAGTTTATAAAAGAAGGTCACCATGTGATCGCGATGGATAATCTTATCACCGGCGATTTAAAAAACATTGAGCACCTGTTTAAGTTGGAAAACTTTGAATTCTACCACCACGATGTGACCAAATTTGTTCATGTCCCCGGTAAACTCGATTATATCCTGCATTTCGCCTCCCCGGCCAGCCCTATCGATTATCTAAAAATACCTATACAGACGCTCAAAGTAGGTGCGCTGGGCACACATAACCTCCTCGGTCTGGCTAAAGACAAGCAGGCCAGGATCCTTATCGCCTCCACATCAGAGGTCTATGGAGATCCATTGGTACATCCGCAAACCGAAGAATATTACGGCAATGTGAATACCATTGGGCCCAGAGGGGTCTACGATGAGGCCAAACGATTCCAGGAGTCCATTACGATGGCCTACCATAGATTCCACGGGCTGGATACCCGGATTGTGAGGATTTTTAATACCTATGGACCAAGAATGCGACTTAACGATGGGCGAGTAATCCCGGCATTTATGGGGCAGGCATTAAGAGGTGAAGACCTTACCGTCTTTGGGGACGGCATGCAAACACGATCGTTCTGCTATGTTGACGATCAGATTGAAGGGATCTACAGGCTGCTGATGAGCGACTATACCTTGCCGGTAAACATCGGCAATCCCCATGAGATCACCATCAAGGACTTTGCTGAAGAGATCATAAAACTCACAGAGACCGACCAGAAGATCGTTTACAAACCCCTGCCCAAAGATGATCCTTTGCAACGCCAGCCCGACATTACCAAGGCCAAAGAAATCCTTGGTTGGGAGCCTCGTGTGGGCCGGGAAGAAGGGATGAGAACAACCTACGACTATTTTAAAAGACTCTCCAAAGAGGAACTCGAAAAAACGGAACACCGCGACTTTTCGAAGCGGAATAAGCGGTAGTTAAAATCGAATTAAGAGGCGAAGAGATTATTTAATCTCTCTCAGAGCCTTCATATTTAAATTCCTTCATTTATTTTTGCCCAAACTCCGTTTTGTGAATATACTCGTTCTGGGTTCCGGTGGTCGCGAACATGCCCTCTGCTGGAAATTAAAGCAAAGCCCATCGCTCCATAAACTCGTTATTGCCCCAGGCAATGCCGGTACAGCATCACTGGGCAAAAATTCTGATATTAATCCTGGTGATTTTCAGGCCGTAAAGCAGCTGGTTCTGGAAGAGAAAATAGATATGGTGATCGTTGGCCCGGAAGATCCATTGGTAAACGGTATTCACGATTTTTTTCTGGACGATCCGGATCTCGCAGCAATCCATGTCATTGGTCCGCAAAAAGAGGCTGCCAAATTAGAGGGGAGCAAAGATTTCGCCAAGGATTTTATGAACCGGCATCAGATTCCAACGGCGGCGCATAAGAGTTTTACAGTTAAAACACTGGAAGAGGGTAAGGCCTACCTGGAAACACAAAAGCCTCCTTATGTGCTTAAGGCAGACGGGCTTGCAGCAGGGAAAGGCGTCCTGATTATTCACGATTTACAAGAAGCTAAAGAAGAATTAAGCGCAATGCTGCTCGACGCCAAGTTTGGGCAAGCTAGTACCACCGTGGTTGTGGAAGAATTCCTCTCCGGGATCGAACTCAGCTGTTTTGTACTTACAGACGGCGACGACTATAAAATTTTACCCTTTGCAAAAGATTATAAAAGGATAGGCGAAGGTGATACGGGCCTTAATACCGGAGGAATGGGGGCCATATCACCAGTGCCTTTTGTAGATGAAGCATTCGAAGATAAGATCAGAAACAGGATTGTACAACCTACCATTGAAGGCTTGAAAAAAGACGGGATCTCGTATCAGGGGATTATTTTTATCGGGCTGATAAAGGTAGACACCGATCCTTACGTGATAGAATACAATGTCCGTTTTGGAGATCCTGAGACCGAGGTGGTTTTACCTCGTATTAAGAGTGATTTGCTAAGGCTTTTCCAAAACCTTGCTACAGGTAAGCTGACAGAGGAAAAGCTCGAAATAGATGATCGTTTTGCATGTACCGTGATGGCAGTGTCGGGGGGTTATCCGGGCTCATATGAAAAAGGGAAACCTATTCACGGTCTTGAAAATGTAGTAGACTCTGTGGTCTTTCATGCCGGAACCAGATTGTCTAATAATGATATTGTTACCAATGGTGGGCGGGTAATGGCCTTTACTTCACTGGGTGGAGATATGAGTCAGGCGCTTAATACATCCTATAAGAACCTTTCCAGGGTCAAATTCGATGGCATGAACTATCGAAAGGACATCGGCTTCGATCTATAATGAAGCAGAACCAAAGATTTTAGAAACTTATAGCGGGGAATTACAGATAACTGTGAGAAGTGATGCTCTTGTCTTCTTCACCATTATCGTCGAACTTTTTTAGCTGCCGCATCCAGTACAAGAATGCTACAGTGCCCATGATCGCAAAGACCCAGTTTACCGAATTTGAGGTCCACCAGTTTTCCATAAATCTGAAAACGTCATAAGGCCAAAAGAGTCCGTTGACGAATAAATCTTCAATGCCTTCAAAAAATGCTCTCATCTTAATTATCTTTACATGGCAAAAATATAAAAAACCAAAATGATATCCAGCATTTTTGGACAGTCTAAGCCCATAAATTACATCATCATTCTTGGTTTTCTGCTGCTTTTCTATGGAGCATTGAGCTTTGACCGCTTGTTTGCCGCCGAATCCGCGCAAGATCTTATTGTACAACTATTGGTATTGGCCATACTCCTGTTCAGCATTATGGTGGTCAATTTTATAGTGAAACGAAACCAGATTTCTGGAACGAACGACTTCACCATTTTCTATTATACTTTGCTTATTGTAGTCTTTCCCGATGTATTGGTAGATAACAATGCCATTCTGAGCAGTTATTTTCTTCTGCTAGCCCTTAGGAGACTCATAAGTTTAAAATCGTTAAAAGACATCAAACTAAAACTTTTCGATGCCACATTTTGGATAGCAATTGCCAGCCTATTTTACGATTGGGTACTTCTATTTGTTATCCTGGTTTATATCTGCATCTATTTTTATGAACCCAAAAACATAAGGAATTGGTTGGTACCTGTCTTATGTCTCATCTGCACTGCCATCATCCTCTATACCGGCCTGAGCCTATATGGAGATACCAGTTTTATACTGGAGCATTACCAATTCAAGATCGCAGCAAATTCCAATATTCTGTACAGTATACAGGGAAGTGTAAAAATCCTGCTATACCTTATTTTGGTTGTCGTTGCCATGATTGTATCTTTTATAAAACTCGGCAAACTTGGGATGGGTAAAATCGTGACCATGCGGATTATCACCATTGCATTTTTTGTAGGCATGGTAGTTACCATTTTAAAATCTCAGGAAACCATCTCACCTGTCATGATCACCTTTTTTCCGGCTTCGATCCTGTTTACCAAATACGTGGAGGTGATTAAGAAAGCCAACAATAAAGAACTCACCCTGATTCTCTCCGTGGTGATACCATTTGTTGTATTCATCGGAGAATGGATTGCCAAATAAAGGGTATCTTTATGTCAAATTACGTCAGCATGTTCAGTGAGTTTGCCTTCGATATTTTTGAGCAATGTATCAACACCTACCATAAAGAAGATCGGGTAGATCAGCCATTCGACAATCCATATCCTGCAGGGGAGATCAAGCATCTGCTTTATCGCAAAGGTTGGATCGACACCGTACAATGGCATTATGAAGACCTCATCAGAGATCCCGAGATAAATCCGGATGCCGCACTGGTTTTGAAAAGAAAGATCGATGCAAGCAACCAGGACAGAACAGATCTTGTAGAGTATATCGATAGTTATTTCCTTCAAAAATATCAATCCGTTTCGGTTTTGGCGAACGCTACCATTAATACAGAAAGTCCTGCCTGGGCTATCGACAGGCTGTCGATACTCGCCTTAAAGATCTATCATATGCGGGAAGAGGCCCAACGAACCGACGCCGCTGAATCCCATCGCCAAAATTGTGAGGAGAAACTAAATGTTCTGCTCGAACAGAGAAAAGACCTTTCCACAGCCATTGACCAACTACTGGGCGACATTGAGGCGGGCCGGAAATATATGAAGGTCTACAAACAGATGAAAATGTACAACGACGAGGAATTAAATCCTGTCCTTCGTGGTCAAAAATAAGCCTGATCATATTCTGGTTATTCGTTTTTCGGCACTGGGGGATGTAGCCATGATCGTACCTGTGCTTACAGCTTTTATCCAGCAATTTCCCCAAACCCGCATCACCATTCTTACCCGCCCTTTTTTCAAACCAATATTTAACGATCTGGAAAATATAGCTGTGGTAGGAGCAGATCTGAAAGGAAAGCATAAAGGAATTGCAGGATTAGGCCGGTTATACTCCCACCTAGCCGGAATGGAATTTGATGCCGTGGCCGATTTGCATAATGTACTGCGGACTAAAATCCTTAAAAAGTACTTTTTATTAAGCAAAATCCCCTTTGTACAAATCGATAAAGGACGGAGAGAAAAAAGAGCCTTAACAAGAGGGCGCAATAAGCAATTCAGCCCTTTAAAATCTACCTTTGAACGCTATGCGGATGTTTTTAGAAAATTGGGATACGAACTCAAGCTCGAACATTCAAAACCGAAACTGCGTTCGCCCCTTTCCTTTCAAGGGAATCCGGATTTGATGCGGAGCACCACCAAATGGGTTGGTATAGCGCCCTTTGCCGCGTTCAGTTCCAAAATGTATCCCTTGGAAAAGATGGAACAAGTTATTTCGAAACTAAATAATACCAATAAGTATAAAATATTACTTTTTGGAGCCGGAGAATATGAAGTAGCCCTGCTCAAAGGACTTGCCGAGAGGTATTCCAATGCGATAAATATGGCTGGGGCTTATACTTTTGAGGAGGAACTGGCCGTGATTTCAAACCTGGATCTCATGGTTTCCATGGACAGTGGAAACGGCCATCTGGCAGCGATGTATGGCGTACCGGCAATTACCATTTGGGGAGTAACACATCCTTATGCAGGTTTTACCCCATTCGGCCAGAACCCGGCCTATTCCTTGCTACCCGACAGGGAGAACTTTCCCTTATTGCCCACATCGGTCTATGGAAAAAAGTATCCTAAGGGTTATGATAATGCCATAGGCACCATCGAGCCCGAACAAATAGTCGCCAAGGTAGAGTCTGTTGTGAAAGATTGAAGTAATTAAGATACCAGGGTACTGCTCTCAATGGTTTTAAAATAGGTTTTTAGTTGTTGCATAAAGCGGTAGCGCAGGGCTCTGCAATTTCCTTCGACCATAAGTGTACGTATACCGATATAAGAAGAGATCAGGTAGGTGGCTACGGCTTCACTATCTACATGCCTTTCGAGATAACCATCGGTCTTTGCTCTTTGCAGTGTAGTGACAAGGTTTACTTCCCATACCTTATATATATCACGGAGATAATTGGAGATTTCCGGGTTACGCCGGTTAAATTCGGTCATAAAATTGCTCAATATAAATCCGTAGTCCATTTCGTTATGCTGGGCTGTTTCCAAGGCGTTGTCGAAACAAGACTCTAGGGCCCTAAATGGGTTGTCACATTTTTCTATGGGTTCGATCAACATCGCATATACCTTCTGAACGATCAAATTTTGTACAATACTGATGAAAAAATCCTCTTTAGATTGGAAGTGGTGGTAAAAAGCACCTTTTGATAAAGACAGCGACTTTAATATATCATCTACACTGGTATTATAATAACCATTTTGGTAGAATAATTCCAGCCCTTTTACCTGCATTCGATGCATGGTCGCCATTCGTTTTAGATTCTTATCCATGAGATTTGGGTTTTAGGTCTAACAGACCAGTTCGTCTATAATTAAGAACCCGCGAATTGCATTTTTTTTGGAGATACGAGGACGTACGTCAATATAAAATCGACAAGAGGTCATTTCATCGACCAATAGCTATGAAAAGGCATAACCTCACCGACCACTTGGTCGGTAAAAAATATCGATGAACTGCAAAATGCTATGAAAATATGTGCTTGGGAGAGGTAATTTTAAACGATTTAAGCCACAGATCCCTGGCAACTGCTCCCTGCCCCGGCAGTACAACCGTAACAATGTTGTGAGATAATAATATTCCTGTCGGCCAATATATCTTCATTATAATCCCTGAGGTGTTTTACCCGGCTTGCTACCTTTAGATCGAGCATTTGATTAAAATCGCAATCGTATAACCAGCCATCCCAGCTTATAGAAATGGTATTGGTACACATCACGTTTTCCACTGCTGCAGGATTAAAGGCTTCCACCAGGGCATACATATAGTCTTCATAGTTTTCCGAAGCGATGAGGTAATCCAGAAAACGGGAAATGGGCAAGTTGGTAATGGCAAACAGGTTGTGAAATGAAATACCAAAATCTTCCATTAGTGCTTTTTTAAAATCTCGTTCCATCGCTTCCTGGTCTGCAGGAAGGAAGGCCCCGGAAGGGTTATATACCAGATCGAGCCTTAATGAACTGTCTTCCACGCCATAGCCAACACTATTTAGTGCCTGCAGCGCTTCTATCGATTTATCAAAAACGCCCTCTCCCCTTTGTTTGTCGGTTTTGCCACGAGTATAGTGGGGCATTGAAGAAACCACATGAACATTGTGTTTTTTAAAAAATTCTGGCAGATCGTGGTATTTTTTATTAGCCCTGATGATCGTAAGGTTCGATCGAACGATAAAGTCTTTAATTCCCACCTTGGCTGCCTCTTCTACAAACCAGCGAAAATTCGGGTTCATTTCAGGGGCACCCCCCGTAAGGTCGAGTGTATGGGCCCCTGTATTCCTGATTACATCCAGGCAGAGTTCCATAGTCTCGCGGGTCATGATCTCCTTCCGGTCTGGCCCAGCGTCTACATGGCAGTGTTCACATACCTGATTACACATATATCCCACGTTGATCTGCAGTATTTCGAGTCTTTTGGGTCTTAAGGGGTAATGGCCCATATTGGCGATCTTATCCCTGAAATAGGGGAGTTCCCCATCTTCAAAAATCCCGGATTCGAGGATTTCCAGTTGTTTGGAAGTATTGGCAAGCGCTTTATGCCTTGCTTTGAGCGACTTTGTTGCCATATTCTTTTAATTATTCATT
The DNA here is from genome assembly GCA_965212205.1 of Flavobacteriaceae bacterium. Lineage (GTDB taxonomy): Bacteria > Bacteroidota > Bacteroidia > Flavobacteriales > Flavobacteriaceae > JAHEJJ01. The sequence continues at coordinate 174,792 of CBDBUX010000001.1, read as the reverse complement.
CGGTATTCATAATAAGCGGATAATATGCCCCACTTACATACTTAATTTATTGTACTTATTCATCATTTGTACGCCGTGAACCAAACTGGCGCCACTTTCAATGGCCGCAGCAGCATGTACTGCCTCCATCATTTCCTCCTTGGTAATACCCTTCTGTAAACCATCTTTGGTATAGGCATCAATGCAATAAGGGCATTTCACCACATGAGATACCGCAAGGGCGATGAGAGACTTCTCCCTGGCCGAGAGCGCACCTTCTTCGAAAACTTTACCGTAGTAGTCGAAAAACTTTGTGCCGAGCTCTTCGCTCCATTCCGTGATATTGCCAAATTTTCTAAGATCGGCCGGATCATAATATGTATTTGCCATGATTATTCTTATTGTGAGTTAGATGTAATTTTTGAATTCTGATGTCAGCTAAAAGCGACAAGAACGGTGTAAATCTCTTTTTTTGGATAAAATGGTTTCGCTAAATGCTAAAAAGCCCGTTTACAGGAGATCCCTTATTATAATGGGACTGAAGGAAAGTTGATTCGAAGTGTTTATCTATGGTGTTCTCTGTTATATACTCACGTCTGGCAAACAAAGCCAGATATTTAAAAATACTATATGGTATATTTTTATATCCTAATGCCATCTTATAAAGGTCTGCTGCCTTGTCGATGTCAGACAACACCCTTAAAGTATAGATCTTCAGGCCTTTAGAGATTAAATTATTGACCAGATGGGCCCTTAGATCCGATTTTTGCCAGGGCAATTGAATCATTTCCTGTCTATGAAACTGAGATTTGTGAAGTCCGATCAGATAAAAACCACCATCGTTACTTGGGCCAATAACGATCTGCTCTTGGTGTAATTTATCGGCCGCAGCTAATATTTGACGAGATGAGATTTTTGGAGTATCGGCACCGATGGCAATTACGTATTCGTATCCTTTTTCAAAAACATCTTCCATCGCATTCAAAAAACGATTTCCGAAATCAGCCCCTCTTTGTTGATGCTCATCGATATGAAAATAAGGGAGGCCAGATTTTTTTACCACAGTCGATGTTCTGGACAAAATATCCCTGAATAATTCAGTGCCGCTCACAAGAGATTTACGCCTGGATTCCTCCTCTGGAGAATTGGCGAAAATAAGGATAGCGGTGTTGGAATAACCTTCCGAATTCATTTTCATATCTAACCCGTAAACATACAATAAATAGGGCCTGGTTTATTGGTCGGGATGGCTTTTTTTTCATTACAAAAAGTGACAAAAGTTAATAAACAAGACAAATTGTCCGAACAGACCAGGAGGTTTGTCTGTAGTCTTAATTAGCATTTCCCGAACTGAGTTTTTTGCGATAAGCCATCTGATTTTACCGACCAGGACCTCAAGATCTTGGTTTAAAACTGGATTTATGGTTCAGGCCGACCGATTGGTCGGGGAAAAAGAATTATGATTTGTACAAAAAGCTTCTAAGAAAGGCTAAAACTCTCCAATAATCAGCGCACCCGGGTACATTTTTAGTGCCCCCGGTTCTAAAAGAAGATATGGCGTTACCAAGATCAATGCTAACGACCATAAAAGCAGTCCATCGTATCCTAGTTCAGGAAGTACATATCAGACATCGTCGTAGTCAATTTTTAGCACATTGGTGGTCGGGTGGGCCTGGCAAGTTAAGATAAGCCCGTCTTCTACCTCAGCATCGGTCAGGATCTGGTTTTGTTCCATGGTAGCCATTCCCTCCGTAATTTTAGCAATACAGGTACTGCAAACACCACCCTGACAAGAATAAGGAGCGTCGATGTCCTGGTCTAGAACAGCATCGAGTACCAGTTCCCTCTTTTCCATATTGAAGGTAAATACCTCATCGTCTAGGGTAACACTGATTTCTGTAGAACCATCTCCAGTCTCTTTGGTCTCAACTGGCGTTTCAGAACTGCTGAAAAGTTCGGTGAATATACAATCCGACGGCACATCCTTTTCGATAAGGCAATCGTTTACGATTTTGATCATCGATTCCGGTCCACAGATGTAATGTGCATCAAAGCTGCGGTTTTTAAACTTATTGCGAGTGATAAAATTAACTGTCGATGCTTCAATTCTGCCGAAAAGCGAATCATCATACCGGGCCCTGCTATAAATCCATTGAACAAAAAACCTATCGGTATATTCTCTTGACCATTGTTCAATTTCGCTTAAGAACATGGTTTCTTCTTTGTTTTGATTTCCATACAAAAGAACGACCGTGTTCTCAGGATGAGATTCCAGAGCAGATTTAACAATGCTCATAATCGGAGTAATGCCACTACCGGCAGCATACGCAATAATGTGATCAGCTTTCGAACCTGGCTCATAAACAAATCTACCCTCTGGCGGCATTACCTCCATAACATGGCCTACTTTAACCTCGGTATTAGCATAGACTGAAAACAAGCCATCCGGGACCTTTTTTATCCCGATGGTAAGATTATCACTCCCCGGACTCGAGGATACCGAATAGGCGCGCCTTACCTCCTTACCCTCAAATACATGTTTGATGGTGATGTACTGGCCGGCCTTAAACGCAAATACTGGTTTCAGTTGCTGGGGAACTTCAAATGTGATCGCCACCGAATTGGGGGTTAAGCGGTCGAGTTTTGACACTTTCAAAGGATGAAACTCAATCATGGTTCGGAAAATTTGTGCAAATCTAAAAAATACAGGCTCTTTAGAATACACTTGCTAACTAAATTTTAACCAAGTTTTGTAACATTTACAGATTGCCCAATACTAACTTAGAAGGGAATTCTCAGCAGATGTTCAAACATTTTATCAGGCTTCAATGGAAATCCTTCTTCAGGGCAGCGTCATATAAGACCAATCTTGCGTTCAGGATCTTGATGATCTTTGGCGCGCTTTATTTTGTTGCGGTTTTTCTGGCACTCGGAGTAGGTTCATTTTATTTTATCAGAGATGCGGGTATCAGCGATCCACTCCAATGGGTGAACCGTTATATGATCTATTATCTGGCGGGCGACTTATACATCCGATATATGCTGCAGCGAATGCCGGTAATGAATATCAGACCGATGTTGTATTTACCCTTTAGGAAAAACCAAATTGTAAGCTTCTCTCTGGCCAAAACAGTCACTTCTTTCTTCAATTGGGCACATGCCTTCTTTTTTCTTCCCTTTACCATTGTGCTATGGAAAGAAGGCTATTCTTTCTATGGCCTGATCGGGTGGCACCTGGCGCTTATGGCTTTATTCTATTCCAATAATTTCATCAACATATTAGCTAATAACAAAGACCAGCTTTTCTATTCACTTTTAGGGCTCCTTGCAATTTTCGGCCTGTCGCAGTATTACGGCTGGTTCGATATCACGCTGTATTCGGCAGAGGTTTTTAATATGTTCTATACCCTTCCGCTGTCGGCTATCGCGGCGTGGTTGGTATTGGCATTCCTTATCTGGAGTGCGGCCCGCTATTTCAAGAAAAGGATGTACCTCGATGGCGGTCTGCAGATAAAACGGGAAGTAGCCAGAACAGAAGACTTCGAATGGCTTAACCGCCTGGGAAATTTGGGCAGCTTCCTTAAAAACGATATCAAGCTCATTAAACGAAACAAAAGATCGCGTACTACGGTAATCATGAGCGGACTTTTTTTGTTTTACGGCCTGATATTTTTTCCGGAAGCCATCGAATCATATGAGCATCCGGCCTGGAATATATTTGCCGGAATTTTTGTTTCCGGGGGTTTTCTCTTCAGTTTCGGGCAGTTTGTACCCAGTTGGGACAGTGCCTATTATCCACTGATCATGAGTCAGAATATAAGATATCGGGAATATATCCTTTCTAAATGGTACCTGGTCATTTTTGCTACCGCGCTGAGTGCGGTTTTATCGTTGTTTTATCTCTACTTCGGATGGGAGGCATACATGGCGGTACTGGTAGGGGCTATCTACAATATGGGGGTTAATTCTCATTTGGTGCTATGGGGAGGGGCCTATATAAAAACACCTATAGACCTGAGCTCAAACAAAAACGTATTGGGCGATAAGCAGGCATTTAATATTAAAACACTCTTATTGATCCTTCCCAAAATCCTGTTACCTATGCTGATCTACGGCCTGGGTCATTTCTGGATTGGTCCTGTCGCAGGATATGCATTGGTTACCATTGCCGGGCTCCTGGGATTTGCCTTTAAAAATGCCGTTTTCAGGAAAATAGAATCGGTATACAAGAAAGAGAAGTATAAAACGCTAAAGGCGTATCAGCAAAATAACTGAATAATATAACTACCACTGGGAATGATACAAGCGAAGAGTTTAAGTAAGCGATATGGAGACAAGACCGTATTGAACATCGAAAGCCTGGAAATACCAAAGGGGGAGAGTTTTGGATTAGTAGGCAACAATGGCGCTGGGAAAACCACTTTTTTCAGTCTTATTCTCGACCTGATCCAACCCAGTAGTGGCCTGATTTTCAATAACGGGATCCAGGTCAATAAGAGCGAAGCCTGGAAACCGATTACCTCTGCCTTTATCGACGAGTCCTTTTTGATTGGATATCTTACTCCGGAAGAATATTTCTATTTTGTCGGGGAGCTCAGAGGTCTGAATAAGGCCGATGTTGATGCACTCCTTCTCAGATTTGGTGCTTTTTTTAACCAGGAAGTACTCGGGCAAAAAAAGTATCTGAGAGACCTTTCGAAGGGAAACCAAAAGAAGGTGGGTATTGTGGCGGCTTTTATCGGGGAGCCCGAAGTAATTATCCTTGATGAGCCTTTTGCAAATCTCGATCCCACCACCCAGATCAGGCTGAAAACTATAATCCGCGACCTTGCCGAAGACAGGGAGCGTACCGTCATTATATCGAGCCACGACCTGATCCATGTTACAGAGGTGTGCGAACGCATTGTTGTTTTAGAAAAAGGAGAAATGGTACGCGACATAAAGACCTCGAAAGAAACCCTGAAAGAACTGGAAATATTTTTTGCGGGCTAGAGTAATAATTATTACCCGAGACCTTTATTTCGTCTTCCACATACAAACAATTTTTTGTGAACGGGAATATTTACAGCAAATTTGCGGTGTAGCGGCATACTAAACGCTTTCTTTTTTAGTTTTGATTAGATAAGAATACCGATATTTTGAAGCTTCAAATCAAACGAATCGCAATTGGTGTTCTTGGGGGCACACTCTTATTCGCATGTTCAACCAAGAAAGACGCCTTTGTTAACCGTAACTGGCACGCGCTTACGACCAAGTATAATGTGCTATACAACGGCAATATCGCCTTTGAAGAGGGGAGGGAACAACTCAATGCGACATATCAGGACAATTATTGGGAAATTTTGCCGGTAGAGCGTCTGGAAGTATCCGGCGAAGTGAGACTGGATTCCGAAGACAATAATCCAAATTTTGTTATCGCCGAAGAAAAGGCTACAAAGGCTATCCAGAAACATGGGATGGAGATCAAGGGTGAAGAGAGGAATCCTCAAACAGATGAAGCTTTTCTTTTACTCGGCAAGGCCCGCTATTTCGATGAGCGATATATTCCTGCTATTGAAGCTTTCAATTATATCCTTAGAAAGTATCCGAAGAGCGATAAACTCGATGAAGCATCTATTTGGAGGGAGAAGACCAACATACGATTGCAGAACGAAGAGCTGGCCATCAAAAACCTGAAAAACCTGTTGCGCTACGAGCAATTAAAGGCACAGGATTATGCAGATGCTCATGCAATGATGGCACAGGCTAATATCAATATAAAGGAACCTGAAACAGCGTTGCAGCATCTCAAAGTGGCCTCCGCCTATACAAAAAATAACGCTGAAAAAGGGCGTTACTATTTTATAATAGGGCAGTTATATAATCAATTAGGATACCGTGACAGTGCCAATTTTGTATTCGATAAGATCATCGAACTAAATCGTAAGTCGCCCAGGGTGTATATGATAAACGCGCATCTTCAAAAGGTGCGTAACACTAAAGTGACGCCGGAGAATATGGCAGATATTCTGGAGTATCTCACCGATCTGGAGGAGAACCGAGAGAATCGCCCTTTCCTGGATAAGATTTTTCATGAGATCGGATATTTTCATGAAAGTAATGGATCAGACAGTCTTGCCCTTGCCTACTACAATAAATCCCTGAGGGCCACACGCAATATTCGACAGTTAAATGCATTGAATTACGAATACCTCGGAGAACATTTTTTCGATGAAAATGAGTATAAAACAGCCGGGGCTTATTATGACAGTGTACTGACCAATCTCAATGAGAATACCAAGAAGTTTCGGACAGTTAAGAAGAAATTAGACAATCTTGAAGATGTAATAAAATACGAAGACATCGTTCAACATGCAGATAGCATTATGATGCTGTATAATATGACCGAGCCCGAACGAGTTGCTTATTTTGATCTTTATATCGCAAACCTGAAGAAAAAGGCTGAAGAGGCGGCGGCGGCAGAAGAAAAAAGGACTACTGCCGGTTTTGCGGCCTTTGCCGAAACCAAAGGGGGTCAACAGAACAAAGGGAAATTCTACTTTTATAATATTGCCAGCCTGGGCTATGGGAAGAACGATTTCAGGAATCGATGGGGAGACCGTGTACTCGAAGACGATTGGCGCTGGGCAAATAAAAACCGTAGTCTGCCTGCAGAGGATTCAGACGATCTTATTGCCACAGGCGAGGATGATGAAGGCCCGGCATCTGAAGAGGAGAAATATTCACTGGATTACTATCTCGAAAAAATCCCGACAGACCCGGCCGTCATTGATAGTCTTGGTAAGGAAAGGAACTTTGCCAATTATCAACTGGGGCTTATCTATAAGGAGAAATTCAAAGAAAACCTTCTTGCTGCCGGGAAACTGGAAGATGTGCTAAAATCGGACCCTGAAGAACGACTGATTCTACCATCAAAATATAACCTCTATAAAATTTATGAAGAGTCCAACAGCGCTTTAGCAGATCAGATGAAAGATAATATCATTCAAAATCATCCTGAGTCGCGCTACGCCGAAATACTATTAAATCCGCAGGCAGTGATCGCCGGCATAGAGAATAGTCCGGAGCGTAAGTATGCGGAGCTCTTTAAATTATTTGAAGACCAGCAATTTTTGACCGTCATCACCAGGGCCGAAGAGAATATCAACCAATTCACCGGCGAACCCATTGTACCCAAGTTTGAGATGCTCAAAGCCAATGCCATTGGGAGGTTACAGGGTTACGCTCAATTTAAGGAAGCTTTGAACTATGTGGCCTTGAATTACCCCAACAATCCTGAAGGAAAAAAGGCAGAACAAATGATCGAAGAGCAACTCCCAAAATTAGAGCCCAAGGAATTTTCACAGGAAACCGGGGCCATTGGTACCGGAAATTGGAAGGTGGTTTTTCCTTTTAAAAGACAAGAAGACGAAAAAGCCGAAGAGCTGAAAAAGCGCCTGCAGGAGTCTATTGTCGATTTGGGATATAAAAATGTGATCTCAAAAGACATTTATAATTTAGAAGATGAATTTGTTGTAGCGCATGGCTTTAGGTCTAAAGATTTTGCCCTCGGCTATGTAGAACTGTTAAAAGTAAACAAGGACTACCGAATTGATCTTGAGAATTTTGTAATTTTATCCTCTAACTATAAAATCATTCAGGTCCATAAAAACTTAGAGGAATACAAGGACCAGGTATTAACCCCAAAACCATAAACAGAATGTTTTCGGATAACAAAAAACCTAGAACTATGAGCGAACTCGGCGGACAGCCCAACAGAATCGAAAAGAACACCAAAATTAAGGGTGATATTATTTCTGAAGCAGACTTCAGGATAGACGGTAAATTAGATGGCAATGTTAAAACCTCCGGCAAGGTGGTCATTGGCAAGGATGGATATATACACGGAAAGGTACAATGTGTTAACGCGGATATCGAAGGGAGCTTCAATGGCGAACTAAATGTTTCCGAATTGCTTTCTCTTAAAGCTTCGGCTGTGATCGAAGGCAATGTATCTGTCAATAAACTGGCTGTAGAACCCGGAGCTACATTTAATGCTTCTTGTACCATGAAAGGCAAAGGCGGTCTTAGCAGTAGCACTGCTGCTTCGTCATCATCTTCCAGTACATCAGCAGCCTCTTCAAGCGGATCCACTCAAGGATATAAATCTTCAGTGAGTTCAGGGTCGAGTAAATCTGGTGAGCCGGCGAAAGCTTCCTAGAAAGATGTAAGAACTCAACGATACAGGTTCCTTTGGCTTGAAAAACACATAAAGGGAACACTACCCGAATTGAATTGAAGTGTCACGATCATCGTGGCACTTTTATTTTTTGATAGTTTTGTACCATCCATCCGAATTTGAATGACAGAAAAAAAGAAAAAACCCAACTATTGGTTGCACCTTACTGGAATTGCAATACAAATGGGCGTTGTCATTTTTTTGGGAGCCAGAGCAGGCCAGTGGCTTGATGAGAATTATGCAGAATCTGGCACAACCTATACCGTAGTGCTTACCTTATTATCTGTAGCCATTTCGATGTACCTGGTCATTAAGCAAACCAATAAACTAAACTCTTGAATAAGAGAATCCTGATTTTCGCGCTCCGCTTGTTTCTCGTGCTGGCCCTTTTGGGAAGCTTGCATTGGGCATATTTATACGCCAATGAATTTACGATCGACCTGCGGACCATCGTATTCTGTTACCTGGTAAATTTCTTTATGGCTCTGGCTATATTTTTGGTTTTGCTGCGTTTGGCTAAAGACAAGAGCCAGTATCTGGGCTTTGTTTTCCTTGTGGGCAGCGCATTTAAATTTCTGATTTATTTTCTTGTTTTTGATCCTCTGTTTAAACAAGATGGAGATCTTACAAGGGTCGAATTCTTCCTCTTTTTTATACCCTATTTCGCATCGTTGGGTGTTGAGACTTTCGCCTTGGTTAAGCTGCTTGGAACAGAGCGCTAAGCAGCCATGCCCAATTGCTGAAAAAAGCTCGAAAATAAAAGGCTAAATGCTTTTTTCTTTTTGGCAGAATAGTTTACATTTGCACCGATTTTTGAAGCCCGTATCATGGACGATGTGCGTATCTCTTTCTTAAGCATATTTCTTTCAATAATTATGTTTAGCCTGGGCCAAACGGCCACTGCTAACATGGTCGAAAATTCCGCTGAACCAGAGAAAAAAGATCTCAAAACCGAGATCGGCGAATACATTGATCATCACTTAAAAGATTCACACGATTTTTCGTTGTTTTCTTATACAGACGATCAAAATATAACTCATCATGTAGGCTTTCCATTGCCCGTTATCCTATGGGATAATGGCCTGGTGATTTTTTCCTCCTCGAAACTACACCATGGAGAATCTGTAGCTTCAGTAAGCGGGAATCATTACAATGTTTATCACGGGAAGATCTATAAAACCGATAGTGAAGGTACCATCCATTACGATGAAGCACATCACCCGACCAATGTAAAACCCCTGGATTTCTCTATTACCAAAAGTGTCGTCATGATTTTGATCACGGGGTTTCTAATGTTCCTGCTTTTTAGGGGGTTGGCGAAATCGTATTCAAAAAATCATGGTATTGCCAAGGGTGCCGGCCGTTTTTTCGAACCTATCATTCTCTATATACGCGATGATATTGCCATTGCCACAATCGGTGAAAAGCGATATAAGAAATACATGCCGTTTTTGCTAACGATTTTCTTTTTCATCTGGTTTTTGAATATGTTCGGGATGACACCTCTCGGGGTGAATGTGACGGGTAATATCGCCATCACAACCGCTTTGGCCATATTAACTTTTTTACTGACAAATTTTACCGGGACATCCGATTACTGGAAGCATCTGTTCGATCCACTTGGGGATTCTATGCCCTGGATCGCCAAGATCCCTCTGTATATTATCCTGGTTCCTATAGAAGTACTGGGGCTGTTTATCAAGCCCTTCTCGCTATTGATCCGTTTGTATGCCAACATGCAGGCAGGTCATATTGTGATCATGAGCCTGATCGGTCTCATGTTTATTTTTAAAAATTGGATCGGAAGTTCGCTATCCTTTGGACTGGCATTTGCCATTTCAATAATTGAGATTCTGGTAGCCGTGTTACAGGCTTATATTTTTACCATGCTCTCGGCGTTATATTTCGGTTTTGCCTCTGAAGAGCACGAACACGCAGAGGCCCATTAAGTTGAATGTTTAATTAATAATTATATAACTATGACAATTCCAAGAATTGTAGGTGCAGGACTGATTGTAATCGGTGTTGGTGTGGGTATCGGAAGAATCGGTGGCCAGGCTATGGAAGCCATTGCAAGACAACCTGAAGCCTATGGAAAGATTCAGACTGCGATGTTGATCGTTGCGGCCCTGATTGAAGGTATCGGTTTTGCTGCGTTGTTTGCAACTACAGAAAGCTAAGATCATTATTCAAACAGCCGTAACGGTTGGTTACGGCTGTTTGTAAATGTTTATGGTTAATAGTTAAGATTAAAAAACATTATGGAAAAACTTATAGAAGATTTCTCGATAGGGCTATTTTTCTGGCAGACTTTACTTTTCATCGCACTGGTGTTTTTGCTCTGGCGTTATGCCTGGAAGCCGATTCTCAATGCGGTTAATGATCGTGAAGAGGGAATTAAGAATGCCCTGGCTGCGGCAGAAGATGCCAAAAAAGAAATGCAGAATGTCACCGCAGACAGCGAAAAGCTTTTAAAAGAAGCCAGGGCAGAGCGGGAGTTGATGATGAAGGAGGCGCGCGAGATCAAAGAGAAAATTGTTACCGACGCCAAGGAGCAAGCTCAGCTGGAGGGCGACAAATTAATCAAGCAGGCTCAGGCAACTATTGAGAGTGAAAAGAAAGCTGCGGTAAGCGACATAAAAAATCAAGTAGCGGAGCTATCTGTGGAAATCGCAGAAAAGATCATCAAAGAACAATTGGCCAACAAAGAAAAACAACTCAAGATGGTCGATAATATGTTGAATGATATCAAATTAGATTAAGGGATCAATGAACGAATCAAGAGCAGCGATACGATACGCAAAAGCGACCCTGGAACACGCATTGGAGACTAATGCCTCCAAAGTTGTGGAAGGCGACATGCGTACGATCCTGGATACACTGGAGGGAAGTGCCGAACTACAAGACGTGTTGTCTAGTCCGGTTCTCACCGGCGATCAGAAGAAGAATGTACTTCTAAAAGTTTTCCAGCAGGCTGATAAGATCACACAAAACCTCTTGATTCTGCTGGTAGATAACAAGCGGATCCCCTACCTCGGGGAGGTAGCCAGGAAGTACATCTATTTAAACGACCTGTTAAAAGGTGAAAAAATAGCGCAGATCACTACGGCAGTTCCCTTGACCTCCGATCTGGAAAAGCAACTCCTGAAACGTGTGGAAGGCTTAACAGGAAACAAAGTAGCACTGGAAAATACTATTGATGAAAATATAATTGGCGGATTCATTCTTCGAATCGGAGACATGCAATTCAATGCGAGTATCGCCAATCAGTTGAACAATTTGAAAAGAGAATTTACAAATAGCTAACATACCCGAAAGGGCAGCGAGATACATTAGATTATGGCAGGAGTTAAAGCCGCTGAGGTTTCAGCAATCTTAAAAGAACAACTATCAGGATATGATGCGACAGCATCCTTAGATGAAATAGGCACCGTACTTCAGGTAGGTGATGGTATTGCACGTGTTTACGGGCTTTCAAATGCACAATATGGAGAGCTTCTTGAATTTGAAGGAGGTCTTGAGGGTATTGTACTTAACCTGGAAGAAGATAATGTTGGTGTGGTATTATTGGCTCCCTCAAAAGAGATCAAAGAGGGTGACACGGTAAAACGAACCCAAAGGATCGCTTCTATTAAGGTAGGCGAAGGAGTTGTAGGCCGGGTTTTGAATACCCTGGGCACCCCAATAGACGGAAAAGGACCTGTGAACGGTGAGCTTCACGACATGCCCCTTGAACGAAAGGCTCCGGGTGTGATCTATCGTCAGCCGGTAAGTGAACCACTACAAACCGGTATCAAAGCAGTAGATGCCATGATCCCAATAGGCAGAGGTCAGCGAGAATTAGTGATTGGAGATCGCCAGACCGGTAAAACTACTGTTTGTATCGATACCATTATAAATCAAAAAGAATTTTATGACGCGGGTGAACCGGTATATTGCATCTATGTGGCCATCGGACAAAAGGCGTCTACAGTGGCAGGGATTGCCAAAACACTCGAAGATAAAGGAGCACTTGCGTATACTACAATTATCGCAGCAAACGCTTCGGACCCAGCACCAATGCAGGTTTACGCCCCCTTTGCCGGGGCTGCCATAGGCGAGTACTTTAGAGATACCGGCCGTCCGGCACTGATCATTTACGATGATCTTTCAAAACAGGCTGTGGCTTACAGGGAGGTTTCTCTCTTGCTGAGACGACCACCCGGGCGTGAGGCTTATCCCGGAGACGTTTTCTACCTTCATAGTCGTCTTTTGGAGCGTGCTGCCAAGGTTATTGATGATGATAGTGTAGCTGAAAAGATGAACGACTTACCCGATTTCCTCAAGTCAAAAGTAAAAGGTGGAGGATCGTTAACAGCCCTGCCCATAATCGAGACTCAGGCTGGTGACGTTTCTGCCTATATCCCTACCAATGTGATCTCGATTACTGATGGTCAGATTTTCCTGGAACAGGATTTATTCAACCAGGGTGTCAGACCAGCGATCAACGTAGGTATATCCGTAAGTCGTGTGGGAGGTTCGGCCCAGATCAAATCGATGAAAAAGGTAGCCGGTACTTTAAAACTCGATCAAGCACAATTCCGCGAATTGGAAGCATTTGCCAAATTCGGTTCAGACCTTGATGCTGCAACGCTTAATGTGATCGAGAAAGGTAGACGGAATGTGGAAATACTTAAACAGGCTCAGGCCGATCCCTTTACCGTAGAGGAACAGGTGGCGATCATCTTTGCAGGATCTAAGAACCTGTTAAAAAATGTTCCAGTGGATAAGGTAAAGGAATTTGAAAGAGATTTTCTTGAGTTTCTTAAGGTAAAACACCGCGATGTTATGGATGCCCTAAAGCAAGGGAAACTCACTGATAAGGTCACCGATACTTTGACGCAGGTCTGCAAGGACCTGGCCGATAAGTACAAAGATTAACAGAACGCTAATCAGCTCAGCAGTACATGGCTAATTTAAAAGAAATTAGAAACAGGATTTCATCGGTTTCATCAACCATGAAGATCACCAGTGCCATGAAAATGGTATCTGCTGCGAAGCTTAAAAAAGCTCAGGATGCTATTACAGCAATGCGTCCGTATGCAAATAAGCTCACAGAATTACTCCAGGGCCTCAGCTCTAATCTCGAGTCGGATGGCATAAGTGATTATGCTGATCAACGATCCGTTAACAAGGTTCTGATCGTAGCGATCACTTCCAACCGGGGACTATGTGGTGCATTTAACTCGAACATTATAAAGGAGTGCAGCGCGATGATCGAAGACGAATATCCGGGGCAACAGGTCGATTTGATCACGATTGGTAAAAAGGCGCATGATTTGCTTGAAAAGAAATTTTCGATTGTCGAAGACCATAGCCCGGTATTTGATGATCTTAACTTTCAGAACGTTGCGCAGATTGCGGATAACCTCATGAACTATTTTTCAGAAGGAGAATATGATAAGATCCTTCTGGTCTACAACAGGTTTAAAAATGCTGCTACACAAATCATAATGAAGGAACAATTCCTTCCTATTCTACCATCAGCAGAAGAGAAAGAGTCATCGGCTGATTACATTTTTGAACCTTCATCTGAAGAGATCGTTGTACACCTGATTCCCAAATCACTAAAAACACAGCTCTATAAGGCGGTTCGAGATTCCTATGCGAGTGAACATGGAGCACGGATGACCGCCATGCACAAAGCCACAGATAACGCATCTGAGCTTATAGACGAACTCACCCTTACATACAACAAGGCACGTCAGGCGGCGATTACTAATGAAATTCTCGAAATTGTTGGTGGTGCTGAAGCCCTTAATAATTAAAAAAACGAAATTCTGTTTTTAAAATATTAAAAGCCTCCACCGGAGGCTTTTTTTATAGTCTCGACAAACAATATAATGTTCTGCGAATATTTAGACTCTCAAATTAATGAGGTATAACATGATATCTGCGGTTTAACTAACTTTGTTCAGAGGCCATAAATAGCTACTTTTAGGCCCTACCTAATGTGCAACCGGTTGAGCTTATTCAAAAAACTCTTTAAACATACATTTATTTACGGCCTGGCTACCGTCTTGCCCCGTATGCTTTCTTTTATCCTGGTACCGCTTTATACCCGTGTAATGCCACCGGGCTCTTATGGCGAAGTCACCTTGATTTTCACATGGTTTGCCATTTTTAACGTATTTCTGGCCTATGGGATGGAGACCGCTTTTTTTAGGTTTATTAACCGGGAATCGGACAAAGATCGAGTGATCTCTACTTCATTGATTTCCATTTTGGCAAGTACCGGATTTTTTGTTTTGTTCGCATCCATTTTTCGGGAACCATTGGCCGAGGCACTTAATATTGAATATCGTTTCGTACAGTATGTCATCCTTATTTTAGCACTCGATGCTCTGATGATTATCCCTTTTGCATGGCTAAGAGCTGCTGAAAAGCCACTTAAATATGCGATAATCAAAATTCTCAATGTGGCCCTGAACCTTTCGTTGAATCTGTTTTTCCTGCTTCTTCTTCCGAAACTGGCCGACACCAACCCAAATGGACTGCTGAATGCAATCTATATTCCCGATTTTGAAATATCATATATATTGATATCCAATTTGATAGCAAGTGCCGTTACTCTCATCATTATGAGCGGTACCTATTTCCGTGCGCGGTATATTTTCGATCGCAGAATATGGCGTCAAATGCTCGGCTATGGTCTGCCTGTAATGGTAGCAGGGATCGCATACACCATTAATGAGGTCTTCGACCGGATATTGCTGGCCGAGCTCCTGCCCGAAAATATCGCCAAAAGCGAACTTGGCAAATATTCGGCCTGCTACAAGCTCGCGCTTTTTATGACCTTTTTCGCAACAGCATTTCGCCTGGGAATCGAACCTTTCTTTTTTAGTCATGCTTCTACCGAAAACCCCAAAAAAGCATACGCCTTGATTACAGACTATTTTGTGGTTCTGGGCAGTGTGATTCTTTTGGTAGTGGTTGTTTTTGCAGATGTATTAAAATTGATTATTGAAAAAGCCTACTGGGAAGCACTTCCTATCGTTCCGATAATATTGCTCGCCAGTTTCTGTTTAGGGATATATCATAATCTTTCGGTCTGGTATAAGGTGACCGATAGAACCCGTTATGGGGCTTATTTCTCATTAGTTGGAGCTTTGATTACCATTGTGATCAATTATTTACTCATTCCTAAAATTGGTTATTATGCCTCTGCCCTTGCCACTTTGGCCGCTTACTCCACGATGATGCTCCTGTCTTTTTTCTATGGCAGAAAATATTACCGGATCCCATATAACATGCGAAAGATCATTTTTTATTCCTCGGTTTCCGTTCTTTTTTCTGCGCTATCCTTTTACGTTTTCGACCGGAATCTTATCGCTGGCTCGTTACTCCTCCTGGTATTTTTAACTTTGGTTTATAGGATGGAGAGAGAAATTTTGAGGAGGATTATCCTTAATTTTACACGCAAATCAAATTGATATGTCGAGTATAGATGTCAAGATCATCAACAGATCAAACCACAAACTACCTGAATACAAAACCGCTTCCTCTGCCGGAATGGACCTGAGGGCCAATATAAGTTCTCCGATAACGTTACAACCTTTAGAAAGGTCATTGGTTAAAACAGGATTATTTATAGAGCTCCCGATAGGTTATGAAGCTCAGGTAAGACCCCGAAGTGGCTTGGCGGCAAAGCATGGTTTATCGGTCCTAAATACACCCGGAACGATAGATGCCGACTATAGAGGTGAGATTGGCGTAATTCTTGTGAATTTGTCGAAGGAATCCTTTACCCTGGAAGATGGAGAACGCATTGCCCAATTAGTGGTGGCAAAACACGAGAGGATTAGCTGGACAGAGGCAGAGGAACTCAGTGAAACCGCAAGAGGTGCGGGTGGATTCGGAAGTACAGGGACACGTTAGTTCACCGATTCAATGCACATGGTAATCAAATAGATGAAGGGACAATGAAGATGAATGTTGGCAAGATAGTATTCCTGACATTGGTATGTTTAAGTTTAACTAGGGTATATCCCCAGGAAGAGGAAAGTGCTGAGCTATACCTGGAGGAATACACCGATGAATTTCAAGAACGCTTTTTTGAGGCACTTAAGCAAAAAGGGATCGAGAATTACGACAGGGCAGCGAACTTGCTTCTCGAATGTAAACAAATAGAACCGGGTATCAGCACCATCGATCATGAATTGGCCAAAGTTTATCTTAGCCAAAGAGACTGGGTCTCTGCCCTGGAATACAGCATCGATGCACTAAAGAGTCAGCCTGAAAATTATTGGTACGCCAGCACCTTAGCAGAGGCACTGCAACAACAAGGACGAACGTTTACCGATCTGAGTACCAGAATTCCTTTTCAGAATGAGATCTTAAAGCAGAACCTTGCTTTGATCTACTACAAGCGAAGAAATTATAAGGAAGCCCTAAAAATCCTTAAAACTATGGGGATTTCCAGCTTTACCAACAACCTCACGGCCAAGATCAAGGATTCGATTGATTTAGCTTCGAAAAAGTTAGCCAAAAACCTCCGCGAAGAAGAAAGTGTGGAGGAAGATGATCCTTTAGAGGCTTATAAAAATCGGTTCGAAACCTTATTAGCGGCGAAAGATTATTCGGGCCTTGAATCAGCTGCAGCCGAAGCACTTGAAATGTTTCCATCTCAGCCGTATTTTTATTTGATGATGGGCAGAGCCCTGGCCTTGAACAATAATAAAAAGGAGGCCGTGAAAGTACTGGAAACCTCACTCGATTTCCTGCTCGAAGACACGGCACTTGCTGATGAAATTTACAAAGAATTGGCCGACGTTTACAAGGCTTTAGGAAATGCTACTAAGGCAAATATGTATCTTAGCAAAATTAAAAATGGCTCTTGATTCCAATGCACATATTGGCCGGCTAAAGGCAAAGGCATCTATGCTTTCGTTGCTGGTATTTCTGATATTTGGCTGTAAATCGTCTAAAACTTTATCTGGAGAAGGTCTTGTAAAAGACATGCCGGTTAAAACCATTATCGCCAATCACTATAAGAATAAATTAGATTTCAATACCATCAGTGGCAAAATTAGGATCGATTATTCGGAAGGCAGGAGCACCCAGAGTGTAGGAGTGAGTTTTCGAATGAAAAAGGACCATGCCATTTGGGTAAGCGCTCCGCTTGGGGTCATAAAAGCCTATATTACACCCGAAAGGGTTTCGTTTTATAATAAACTACAGAACGAATATTTTGATGGAGACTACTCCTATTTCAACGAGATCCTGGGGTTCGATATCGATTTCTACAAGATCCAGAACCTGCTTACGGGAGAAGCCTTATTGGATTTAAAAGAGATAAAATATAATGCCCAGACCAATGGCAAGTTTTACGAACTGACCCCTAAAAAAAGTTCGGAAATACTCAAAACCCTGTTCTTTGTAGAACCTGAAAATTTTAAACTTGCCAGACAACAATTATCACAACCCGAGGAAAAACGATTGCTTGATATTCATTATAAGAATTATCTAAAACATGGAAACCGGGTTCTGCCACACGAAGTGGGTATCGTGGCTATAGAATCGATGCAGCGTACCTTTATAGATATTACCTATAAAAATATTGAATTCGACAGAAAGCTCAATTTTCCTTATAGGATCCCTAAGGGATACGACGAGATACTGGTAAAATAAAATGCGGATAAGAGCCTCATATCTTCTATTGCTTATCGTACTGTTGTGCTGTGGAAGCTCTTCCTTGCTTGCCCAGACCAATGAACAAAAACAACTGGAAGCTAAAAGAGAGCGTCTCCAGGAAGAAATAAATGAGATAAACCGCTTGCTTTTTGCAGAAAAAAAACAAAAAGGCACAATTTTAGATCAGCTTGAAGTATTGGATCAAAAGATCAATGTCAGGCAACAGTTAATAAGGGTGACAAATCAGCAGGCAAACTTACTGAGCCGCCAGATCAACACCAACATTCGAAACATCAGCAAATTACGCGAAGATCTGGAGGTGTTGAAGACCGAATATGCTGAGATGATCAGAAAATCTTATCAAAATAAATCTCGACAGAACCGATTGATGTTCCTGCTCTCATCAGAAACTTTTTTTCAGGCGCTCAAACGGTTAGAGTATATGAAGCAATACACTCAGTACAGGAAGATGCAGGGAGAGGAAATCGCTGTCAAAACATCGGAACTCACACAATTAAATCAGGACCTGACCGATCAGAAAAAAGCTAAAGATGTTTTGATCGCCGACAATTTGAGGGCAAAGAATCAAATGCTACGCGAGATCAAATCTCAGAAGGAACTATTAAAATCGATCAGACAAAATGAGAGCAAGTACGCCGCTGAGATCCGCAAAAAAACCGAGGAGACCAAAAAACTCGATAGGCAGATCGAAAGACTAATCAGAAGTGCAATCGCTGCGGCGAATAAGGATGCCGGAGGATCTTCGAACAGCAGCAGTTTTGTAATGACCCCCGAAGCGAGTCTGGTGGCCAGAAACTTTTCTCAAAATAAGGGAAAACTCATCTGGCCAGTGGAAAGGGGTGTGAAAAGACAAGGCTATGGCGTATATAAAGATGCGCTTTACCCAGGGATTAAACACCAGAGTAATGGTGTCATTATTGCCACCGATGAGGGGGCGAAAGCACGGGCTGTTTTCGATGGGGAAGTGATTGCCATCCTGGCTGTTCCAGGCGGGAATAAAGGCGTTCAGATCAAGCATGGTAATTATATCAGCACTTATTACAACCTTTCGAACCTATATGTTAAAAAGGGCGATAAAGTCTCGGCCAAGGAAGAATTGGGAGAAATATATACCAATCGGTTTAATGGCCTGACCCAATTAAAGTTTTATCTTTATCGGGATGCTACCAAATTGAATCCGGAAGAATGGATTTACCGACTTTAATTCTATAATATTATGAGCGCAATTACAGATATCAAAGGTACTTTTACTCTTCACAACGGCGTAAAAATGCCTTATTTCGGACTTGGTGTTTACCTTTCGGAAGATGGGCAGGAAGTAATAAATGCTGTCAAATGGGCGCTTGATGAAGGTTACAGACATGTAGATACGGCCTCTGTGTATAACAATGAAACTGGTGTGGGCCAGGGTATCCGGGAATCTTCTGTGTCACGTGAGGAGGTGTTCCTGGTAAGCAAAGTCTGGAATGCCGACCAGGGTTATGATAGTACCTTAAGGGCTTTTGATGATAGTTTGGCTCGTTTGGGCACCGATTATCTGGACCTTTACCTAATCCATTGGCCCGTGGCAGGCAAGTACAAGGATACATGGCGTGCATTGGAGCGGTTATATAATGAGAATCTTATTAGGTCTATAGGAGTAAGTAACTTTTTGCAGCACCATCTGGAGGATCTCCTTACTTCGGCTGCTATTGTCCCCATGGTGAATCAAATGGAGTTCCACCCATATCTGGTACAACAAGATCTACTAGACTATTGCAAGAAACATGGCATACAGTATGAAGCCTGGTCCCCTATGATGCAGGGTAAGATCTTCGCCATGGATATTTTTAAGGAAATGGCCAAAAAGTATCAGAAGAGTATAGCACAGATCGTATTGCGGTGGGATTTGCAGAAAGGAGTCGTCACTATTCCAAAATCATCAAAAAAGGAACGGATCGTCAGCAATGCTGATATTTTCGATTTTGAATTATATGCAGAGGATGTCGCCTTTCTCGACCAACTCGACCGTGGCCAGCGCTTTGGTCCTGATCCGGACACTTTCGATTTCTAGATTTGATTATTCATTATCCAGAAAAAGCGCACGTAGTTCTGTGGCTTCGGCAGGCTTCATTTTTCCTGCCAATACAAGGCTGAGTTGTTTTCTGCGTAAGGCTCCGGCATAACGCTCTTTTTCCAGTTCCGTTTCAGGCACTAATTCGGGTACCACAGTGGGGATTCCAGCATCATCGACGGCCACAAATGTATAAATAGCTTCGTTGGCCTTGCTGCGCTCACCACTAAAACGGTCTTCCATCCAGACATCGATATAGACCTCCATAGAAGTCTTAAAAGCCCTCGAAATGGCCGCTTCTACTGTTACAACGCTACCCAGCGGGACGGAACGGTTAAACGCAACATGGTTTACTGAGGCGGTAACGGTGATCCGCCTGCTGTGCCTGCGGGCGGCTATGCTCCCGGCCCTGTCCATACGGGCTAGTAATTCACCTCCAAAAAGATTGTTCAGGGGGTTGCTCTCACTCGGGAGCACCATATCGGTCATAATAGTTCTGGAATCACGCGGACTTTTGGTTTTCATGTTGAAAATTTCCGCAAAGATATGGCTTAAGGGATTAAGAAAAAGGAGTTTTTTACTTTCTCGAGAGCAGCCACGCATCAGAAGAATCGGTCTGCCGAATCTGCTTTAGGTTTCTGAGTGCTTCTTTGGGATCCTGATAGCTGCCGTAGGTTACCTGATGCAAGCCGAACTTGTTTTGCCCAAGATATTCTGCCTCGTAACCTTTATTTCTAAGTTGACGCACCTTTTTATCAGCATTTTCCCTCACTCTGAACGCTCCTGCGATAATATGATGCTGCCCCCTAACTTCCTTTTTATTGACATCGATAGACAGCACTGGTAATTCAAAGGGTTTGGAATTAAAGAAGGTGGCTTCCTGAATGTTTTTCGACACGATTTCCTGTGCCTGCTGATGTACCATTTGCTGATCAGTCATCGTCTCGTTATATACCTTAAAGCCCGTAATACCTGATGAAATTGCCAGGAGAACAATTGCGGCATACTTTAAAACTTCTCTGTATGATCCTTTACTTCTTTCCTCCGGAGTAATTATGAATGGAATCTTTTCTTCTAATTCCACTACTTCCTCCTTTAATACTTCGCGGGTTATAGATGAAGTGATTATTGAGCTTAGTCCGAAAGAAGAAGTGAGATAATTGACCTTCTTGGCAGGTTGAAATTGAATTTTGCCTTCCCGGTTAAGCCATAGTTCACCTATATTATCCAATCCCAATCTTTCGCCTTTATGCAATTGCTGTTTCCAATGCTTGGCCTCCTCCAGTACATTTTTCAACATCTCTTCATAAGATAGTCTCTCTGCAGTAGCCATATATGAAACCAGCAGCCCGTCATTTGAAGATAATTGCCCGTTAAACGAAATAAGTTTTGTGGGCGGAGAAATGGTATTTGTCGCCCGATGAATAAACGCCGGCTTGTTCTGGGTTAGAAAAGCACCAAATTCGGGTACAACCACGCAGTTATAGCGATACAGAAGTTCTTCTATGTACCCGGTTGCTCCCATTTTTACAAAGATCAAAAAAATTAATGGCCCCTCAAACCATGGTATATAACTTTTTATTAACATAAAATATTGTGTAATTTGTAGGGAAAGCACTGGTTTGTCATAAATGTCTAATAATGAATACATTGCGGCTTTAAGATTGCAAAGTATCCCTCAGATTGGGAATATTTCGGCCAAAAAGCTCATCGCCCATTGTGGGAGTCCATCAGCAGTTTTTAGCGATAAAAAGAAAGCACTGCTCAAGATAGAGGGTATTGGAGCGTATACTCTGAAGGGATTGTTCGATACGCGATATCTCGATGCAGCGTTGGAAGAATACAATTTTATAAAGCGCAATGCTATCCGGATGTGGCTTTTTACGGAAACTGATTTTCCTCAATATCTTAATCATTGCCCCGACGGACCGATATTGCTCTTTTCTAAGGGCAGAATAAGACTTCAGCAGCAAAAAATCATATCGGTGGTAGGCACGCGGAACATGACAGAACGAGGAAGGTCATTCTGTGAGCGTTTTATCGAGGACGTTGCTCCTTTAAATCCAATAATTGTCAGCGGCTTTGCGCTTGGGGTAGATATCTGCGTGCAAAGAGCAGCGATCAGGCACGGATTACAAACCATCGGTTGTCTCGCCCACGGTCTTAATCAAATTTATCCACGTTCACATGCGCCTTATATGGAACCGGTAATGGAAAATGGGGGCTTTCTTTCGGAATTTTGGAGTAGTAGTAGGCCTGAACGTGAAAATTTTCTGAGAAGAAACAGGATTATTGCTGGGATGAGTCAGGCTACTGTAGTAGTGGAATCCGCGGAAAAAGGCGGAAGTCTGGTAACAGCCGACCTCGCTGCAGGCTATAACCGCGATGTATTTGCCGTACCAGGCAGGCCAACTGATCTTTACAGTGTAGGTTGTAATAACTTAATAAAGCAACAAAAAGCACACTTATTAACCTCTGCCGCAGACTTGGTTTATTTGTTAAACTGGAATTTAGATCCCGTAAAGAGCAGACCGATCCAAAAACGTCTGTTTGTGGAATTAAAGGAGCGGGAAAAGACCATTTATCAATTTCTCCTTGAAGATGGCAAACAACAACTCGACAGCATTGCGGTAAATTGTGATTTACCCATTTTTAAAGTATCCTCTGCCTTACTCGAGATGGAAATGAAGGGAGTGGTGCGTTGTCTGCCCGGCAAGGTATTCGAGGCCGTGTAAAGCTCGGGTATCAACAGGAGCATCAATATCCCAGTCTCGCGCGAACTCTGGCCAATACATCTTCGGCAACCAACTGGGCTTTGGTGGCACCTTGTTTCAGTATTTCATTGAGTTCCCCGGGATGTTCGATATAATGGTTGAAAGTTTCCCGCATGGGCCCGAATCGATCGAGGATCAATTCGAATAGTTCTTGTTTGGCATGGCCGTACCCGTAATTGCCGCCCTCATAATTTTTCCGCATGGTACCGATCTCTTCATTTGTAGCCAGTAGACGGTACAAGGCAAAGACATTATCGGAATCCGGATCTTTGGGTTCTTTCAGAGGGGTACTATCGGTAACAATACCCATGATCTGCTTGCGCAACTTTTTTTCAGGTAGAAATATATCGATCGTATTGTTCTTACTCTTGCTCATTTTTTCTCCGTCTACCCCTGGCACGATCTGCGTTTCCTCCTGTACCTGAGCTTCGGGAAGTACAAAGGTCTCGCCCATTTGCGCATGAAAACGAGCGGCAACATCCCTGGTCATTTCCAGATGTTGCAGCTGATCCTTGCCCACAGGTACAACTTGTGCGTCG
This sequence comes from Flavobacteriaceae bacterium, assembly GCA_965212205.1. Lineage (GTDB taxonomy): Bacteria > Bacteroidota > Bacteroidia > Flavobacteriales > Flavobacteriaceae > JAHEJJ01. The sequence goes on along the minus strand of CBDBUX010000001.1, from coordinate 151,536 downwards.
TATAGAAGTATATCAGCGGCCATCAGCATCGGATAGGTAAACAATCCGGCATTTACATCTTCAAGGCGATTAGCTTTATCCTTAAAAGAATGTGCCAGGGTAAGTCGTTGATACGGAAAGAAACAGCTTAGATACCAGGCCAGTTCTGTAACCTGTGGCACGTCGCTTTGCCTGTAAAAAACCGTTTTTTCGGCATCCAGTCCAAAAGCAAGCCAGGCAGCTGCTGTGGCATAAGTATTATCGCGCAAGTCGCTACCATTTTTGATCTGCGTCAATGAATGCATATCAGCGATAAAAAGAAATGATTCTGTCTCTTTCTTTTTTGCCATATCGATGGCTGGGATAATGGCGCCCAGAATATTTCCCAAATGTGGCGTCCCTGTACTTTGTATTCCGGTGAGGATTCTTTTCATACCAAAATTTGTCGGAGTGACAAAAGTAAAAGAAATCCCAGAACCCTACTAAAATTGTTACTTTTGAATTTATGCCTGCCGTTCTCCTTAAAATAGGACAAACCTTATATCGAATTTGGTTTTATATTCTGGTGGCTCTCCCTATATTCTTGTTTTTCCCGTTGCTGGTAGCATTTACCATTTCAGAAAAGACATACCGTCAATTCTTCTGGCTGGCCAGAAATATTTGGGCCAATGTAATATTGTATGGAATGGGCTGTCCGCCCTATATCTTCCGGGAGGAAAAAATGAAACGCGGCCAGAGCTATATGCTGGTAGCGAACCATACCAGCATGCTCGATATCATGTTGATGCTTCGGGCAAGCAGGAACCCCTTCGTATTTGTCGGGAAAAAGGAACTGGTTAAAATTCCCGTTTTTGGCTTTTTTTATAAACGCGTATGTATAATGGTCGACCGGGAAGACAGCCGGAGCCGGACAGCGGTTTATATGCGGGCTCAGAAGCGACTTAGTAAAGGCCTTAGTATCTGTATTTTTCCCGAGGCAGGTGTACCCGATGAAAGTGTGATACTCGATACCTTTAAGGATGGAGCCTTTAAAATGGCGATTGCACACAACATACCAGTCGTCCCGATGACCTTCTACGATAACAAAAGAAGATTCCCTTTTAGATTCTATGCCGGCAGACCTGGACCTTTGAAAGTAAAGGTTCACCATTTTTTTAAGACAGAGGAGTTACAGGAAAATCAGAAATCAGAATTAAGGGAATCTGTGAGAAAAGTGATTCTGAATGAATTGCTCAAAACTTCAAATACTGTTTAAAGGAAAATGGACAGCAAATACAAAACACCCCGCTTTGTGGATGCGGGGTGTTCGGATAGTTATCGCATTAATGCTATAACCAATCTAACCAACATTGTTGCAGAGGCATTTGATCTCTGCTTAAAATTTAAAGCTCATTCCGGTATAAACCCCAAGCGAGTAAGGTTGAAAATTGCCTTCCACCTCAGAGAACATATTCAACTGATATTTGAATACCGGTTCGAGATGCACCTTCATCTTATCGTTTAATTTATAGTTTATCCCCAATCCAAGATTGGTGCTAAAATTCAAATCGTTTAAATTATTGGCTTCTCCCATTTCAGTTGTTGAACCGGAAGATTCCAGAGTAACAGAATTATCAACCAGAAAAAGCGAACTGAATCCACCCACCAGATTGATACCAAGCTTTCGATCCAAGAGGGCATAGTTAAGCTCGAGAGGGACTTCCAGATAACCGAACTCCTGAATCATCCTGCCATTTCTGGAGGGGCTTTGTGCAACAATATCATTGGCAGCAAATTCCTGAGTTGACCCCCGAGATGCACTGCTTTCAACAACAAGGTTCCTGGAATTACTATTGTAATTTATATTGGTAATCTCAGAACTGGTCGATGCAACCAGGGAAGAGGAAAAGGTTATATCGTTGGTATTATAACCGTAATCTACCTTATGCAAGCCGGAACGCAGGCTAAGCTTTTTAGAGACATCATAACTCACAGCAACCCCATAACTAAGGTTAACATTTCCCGTCTTGGAATTAGAAGCAAAATTCGAATGGATAGGCGAACCATCACCAAAAGAGTTGAAATAGACCGGCGCGATGCTTGGTCCTACAGACCATTTGGGACCTGTTACATCTGCAAGGGCTTCTTCTTCATTATTTATCTCATCGAAAATAGACTTCTTGCCCGCTTCTTCTTGAGCTTTTTCTTCGGATTCTTCTTCTACATTTCGTTCGGCAATCTCGGTTAGATTTGGGAGATCTGCAGCTTTTTTATCTGCAATTCCTGCTTCCTCTTCCCGTTCCGCCAAGCCACTGCTTTTTTCCAGAGCAGCTTCAGTCTGCAATGGGTCCCGGAGGGCTTCTGTAACTTCTTTTTCCGATTGCTCGCCTTCTCCGGCAGGATCCATGAGATCACTGGTTGTTGAATTTTCAACCACCACCTCTTCGGTTTTGCCAACCTCTTTGGTTCTGGCAATAGTAGGCCGTTCGGTATTTGAATTATCCCCGGAGACGACTTGTATTTCTTCTTTAACCGAAGCATCGGGATTTTCATTGTTTTCAGTATCCGGGCTTTTATCCATGTCTGTAACAATGCTCTCCGTTGCAGGGAATTCTGATTCCTGGCCTGTAGTCACCTTCGGCTGGTCCTGATTCTGTTGTGGATTTTCAGGTGGCGCTGCCTCAACATCTGTGATAGTGGAATCGCCAGTTTCCGGGCCTGAAAAAGGGTTCCATATTAGAAGAGAGATGGCCAGAACAGCGGCTACTCCTCCTAATTTCCACCATATCGGTATAATCCGTCTCGATTTTTTACGTTGATCCAGAGACTGCTCGATCGACTTCCATACCTTCTCATCGGGTATCTCACGGAAATCGCCCAGTTTATCCTGAAACAGTTTGTCTATATCTTTTTTGTTCATGCCGTGGTTTTAGGCTATGTTGATATTTTGTTTTTTGATCTTTCCTCTTAAAATCATTCTCGCTCTTGCCAGATTGGATTTCGAGGTCCCCAATGATGTTCCCAGGGCTTCACTGATCTCTTTATGTGAATATCCATCCAGGACATACATATTAAAGGTCAGCCTGTACTTATTAGGCAACTCCTGAATGTATCTCAAGAGCGTTTGCAGGTTGATTTCGCTGAATACCTCCTCTCGATCGATTTCTTCCATAAGGTTTTCACTCACCAGTTTAAGGTGTTGTTCCTTGCGATATTTCTGCAATACCGTGTTGATCGCAATCCTTTTCATCCAACCCTCGAACGACCCTTTGGATTTATATTGGCCAATTTTGTCATAGATCGTCATAAAACTGTCGTGCAGGCTATCTTCTGCTTCTACCTTGGTACGGGAATATTTCAGGCAGACACCGAACAATTTACTTGCATATTTTTTATACAATTGTTCCTGGGACCTCCTGTCTCCCTTCTTACAACCTGATATGAGTTCCTCTATGCTACTCAATGTTGGTTAGAATATTATGGTCCTGGATACTGTTTATGGAACAACAGGAACCTCCAATTCAATATACTGCTGTACTCCGTTTTCGTCTTCTCCAGTCCACAATCTGAAGTAGTACGTGCTTTCGTATAAACAAATAAAATCTAATGTTCCTTCGGCCTCGACCGCAACGAGATTACATACCTCATCTTCACGTTCAGAGCCTATGGCCACAATGTTCCGGCTGGTAACATCAATATTGCTGATATCGAATCCTTCAAAAGCTATACAGTTGTTGGGTACGATATAAGTAATCTTGATATTGTAAGTTTCGTTCAGGGTGAATGATTCCGGAAACTCTGCATCTACAATTTGCAGTGGAACAAAATGAAATTTTACACTGTCGTCATTTAGGCTGCATGAAGTAAGTGAAATGGCGATACAGCAGAGTATGAGTAAGAACGTTTTCTTCATGATCATCACGCAATATCATTAACAAAAAGATGAAAACTAGGTCTAAAGGTTGCTTAGAAAACGAACTTTTAAAATACAGCAGCTTATTCAACTATGCTTTGACCGTCTGAATGGCGTCCTTTATTTTGGCCTCGAGTTCTTCAAGAAGTTCGGGGTTATCGCCCAAAAGGGCCTTTACAGCATCCCTGCCCTGCCCTAGTTTAGTGTCGCCATAGCTGAACCAAGACCCGCTTTTCTTGATTATTTCATAATCTACGCCCAGGTCGAGAATCTCACCGATCTTGGAAATCCCTTCCCCGTACATTATATCAAACTCGGCGGTTTTGAATGGCGGAGCTACTTTATTCTTAACTACCTTTACCCTGGTTTTATTACCCAGTACCCTGCCATCGGTGTCCTTGATCTGAGTAGATCTGCGGATGTCGAGACGTACAGAGGAATAAAATTTCAGTGCATTCCCCCCCGTGGTGGTTTCCGGATTACCGAACATTACGCCGATTTTTTCACGTAACTGATTGATAAAAATTACCGTAGACCGGGTTTTGCTGATAGAAGCCGTAAGCTTTCTCAGGGCTTGGGACATCAGGCGGGCATGTAGCCCCATTTTAGAATCTCCCATTTCACCTTCAATTTCGCTTTTAGGGGTCAATGCCGCCACCGAATCGATAATGACAATATCAATGGCGCCTGATCGAATCAGGTTGTCAGCAATTTCCAGTGCCTGTTCTCCATGGTCGGGTTGCGATATAATAAGATTGTCGATATCAATCCCTAGTTTTTCCGCATAGAATCGATCAAAAGCGTGCTCCGCATCGATGAATGCAGCAATACCTCCATTTTTCTGGGCTTCTGCAATAGCGTGCAGGGTGAGTGTAGTTTTACCAGAAGATTCAGGGCCATAGATCTCTACCACCCGACCTCTGGGATAGCCGCCTACACCTAATGCCAGGTCGAGGCCAATAGAACCGGAGGGAATTACTTCAATGTCTTCTATCACATGGTCACCCATCTTCATTACAGCGCCTTTGCCGTATGTTTTGTCAAGTTTATCAAGGGTGAGTTTTAACGCCTTTAATTTTGCTTCTTTTTCGCTCATTTGCGGTTTTTTTAATGGGAAAGCTAAATTACCATTCATTTTGGATATAACAATGCAGTGAGCAACCTTTTTGGTTCCAGGGCATCATAATAGAAAGTGTTCGTACCACACCTTTAAATCCAAGGGAATAACAGCTATTGTAGCTAAGGCCATTACCTCATTAGAGCATCTATGAAAAAGAAAAGCATGGTATGGCCGTTTAAGAGCTTTGAAGTCTTTCAAAGCTCTTTTTCATTGTGTACCTGATATTTATCTTTAATTTTGCCCTGGACTATTCTTAAAACTTAATCATTGGTATAGCATGCAACTGTACAATACTTTAAGTGCTAAGGAAAGGGAAGCCCTTATCGATAAAGCAGGTAAGGACAGACTCACGATTTCTTTCTATAAGTACGCGCACATTGGAAATCCCCGGCTTTTTAGGGATTACCTATTTATTCACTGGAACAATTTGGATGTACTGGGCCGGATCTATGTAGCCCACGAAGGAATTAATGCACAACTATCCGTTCCATCAGAAAATTTTAATGAATTCAAGAACCATCTCGACAGCATCAGCTTTCTGGAAGGTGTACGATTGAATATCGCTATTGAACAGGACAATAAATCCTTTTTGAAACTGAAGGTTAAGGTGAGAAAGAAGATTGTTGCCGATGGTCTCAACGATAAAAGCTTTGATGTTACCAATAGGGGAGTTCACCTGAGTGCAGAACAGTTTAACACGATTATAGAAGATCCGGATACCATATTGGTCGATATGCGCAATCATTATGAAAGCGAGATCGGACATTTTCAAAATGCCATTACCCCAGATGTGGACACGTTTAGGGATTCTCTCGACATTATCGAAGAGCAGTTATCGGAATTTAAGGAAGAAAAGAACCTTGTCATGTATTGTACCGGGGGTATCCGATGCGAAAAAGCCAGTGCCTATTATAAACACAAAGGATTTAAACGGGTATTCCAGCTCGAAGGAGGAATCATTGAATATACCAGGCAGGTCAGGCAGCAGGAATTGGAGAACAAATTCCTGGGCAAGAATTTCGTATTCGATCAAAGGAGGGGCGAGCGTATTTCAGGCGATATAATTTCGCAGTGCCATCAGTGTGGCGCCGCCTGCGACACACATGTAAATTGTGCCAATGAAGCCTGTCACTTACTTTTTATTCAATGCGAATCCTGCGCAGAAAAAATGGATAATTGCTGTAGCGATCCGTGTAATGAGATAAATTCATTACCATTTGAAGAACAGAAAAAACTCAGACGCGGCAAAGAGGTAAGCAATAAGATTTTTAAAAAAGGGAGATCTGAGGTATTAAAATTTAAAAAAACAAATTCGGCTAAATCCGACGCAGGATAAAGGCAAATTGGATTGCTGATTATTTGTTGGCCGGCACTGCGCGCCTTATTCCCAAAAAATGTGTGTTTAGCACAAAAACACCAGGCTTTTCTTTTATTTTCGTGGCTTTGTCGATCTGATATATTTCCTTGTAGTACCTGGTCTTTTCAGTTTTGGTCTTTATTTTCTGAGCCTCAGACGGCAGGGCAAGTAATACCAATAAAAAGGAAGTAAGAAATTTCATATTAAATTATTTTTGATAAATATACAAAATGAGCTCTCTTACTTTAGCCAGGTAATATATGTGTTCACGGCGCATAACTTCTCTTTTAAATTTATCATATCTTTACAGGTATAAACGAAGTACGAACCTTTTTTGGCTAAGGACTACAGATCCTTTCCAAATCAAGATAAAAAATATGGGTTGTAACAGTTGTTCAACCACTACGGGGGAACAGCCTAAAGGATGCAGGAACAATGGGACCTGCGGCTCGGACGGCTGTAATAAGCTCACCGTTTTCGATTGGCTTTCCAATATGTCTCTTCCAGAGGGGACCACTGCATTCGACTGTATTGAAGTGCGTTTTAAAAACAGTAGGAAAGAATTTTTCAGAAATACAGATAACATTCCACTTTCCATAGGGGACATTGTGGCTACCCAGGCTAAATCCGGGCACGATGTGGGTATGGTAACCCTGACCGGCGAACTGGTCAGAGTGCAGATGAAAAAGAAGAAAGTAAAACCCGAGGATGAACTGCCCAAGATATACCGTAAGGCCACCCAGAAGGATATTGATAAGTGGCAAAAATGCAGGGACAAGGAAGAAGAAGTAAAGAAGCGATCGCGCGAGATGGCAATTTTACTGCGACTTCAAATGAAGATATCCGATATTGAATTTCAGGGCGATGGCTCTAAAGCTACATTCTACTACACCGCAGAAGAACGAATCGATTTCAGGCAGCTGATCAAAGATATGGCCAAGGCATTTGGTATCCGGATTGAAATGAGACAGATCGGATACCGGCAGGAGGCGCAGCGGCTTGGAGGAATCGGTTCCTGTGGCCGTGAACTATGCTGCTCTACCTGGCTAACCGACTTTAGATCGGTGAGTACCTCATCGGCTCGATATCAGCAATTATCGCTCAATCCACAAAAGCTTGCCGGCCAATGCGGGAAACTTAAATGTTGCCTGAATTACGAATTGGACCTTTACATGGAAGCCCTCAGTGATTTTCCCCCCCAGGAGGTTAAGCTCCAAACCGAAAAAGGGATTGCCTTTTGCCAGAAAGCCGATATTTTCAAGGGGGCACTTTGGTATTCCTATAAGGACGACCCTTCTACCTGGCACGAACTTACCAAAAAACAGGTTCATCAGATCATAAAGTCGAATAGGGCCAAAGAGAAAGTGATGAGCCTGGAGGAATTCGCATCGGAGAATATAAAATCAGAGAGTCTGATATTCGAGAACGTGGTTGGGCAGGACAGCCTGACCCGGTTCGACCGCCCGAGACGAAAGAAAAAAAGAAGAAAAGGCAGAAATCAGCGTTCTGCGAAAAAAAGCAGGTCACGAAATGCTTAGCAGATACTCTTTCATAATGGTATTATTGCTTTTTATAAGCTGCAACGAGGCTTTGGTATATTCCGAATATAAAGCAACCACGAACGGTACATGGAACAGGGATGATGTAATGAAATTTGAAGTGAGTTCTCTCGATTCTATCCAACCACACGATATTTTTATCATGGTGAGGAACGATAACACTTTTCCCTACAGCAACTTGTTCCTGATCGCAGATATTCAAACACCCAAAGATCAGATCATCCGCGATACACTGGAGTACGAAATGGCATTACCTGATGGCCGATGGTTGGGGAAAGGATATGGAAGTGTGGTTGAAAATAAACTTTGGTATAAGGAAAACATCGTTTTTTCAAGTCCGGGCGTATATACAATACAGCTTGTTCATGCTATGAGGAAAAACGGGCAGGTAGAGGGAATAAACAATTTAAAGGGCATAACCGACGTTGGTATTGAAATTGAACGCCGGGAAGAGTAATGGCTAAGAAGAAATCGACTGCAAAAAAGGGTAGCTTTTATCCATTTATAAAAGGATTCTGGATTTTGTTCGGAGCAGGCATACTAACTGTTCTGTTACTTTTCCTTTTGGCTTCATGGGGGGTTTTTGGAGAAATGCCCACTTTTGAACGCCTTGAAAATCCGCAAACCAATCTGGCCACTGAAATTATCTCATCCGATGGTGAAACCCTGGGCAAACTGTACCTGGAAGACAACAGAACCTGGGTCTCTTATGAAGAACTACCTCAGAATTTGGTCAATGCACTAGTCGCGACCGAAGATGCACGTTACTACGAACACTCCGGAATTGACGCAAGGGGTACCCTGCGGGCCATGATATTTTTAGGGAAAAGAGGCGGGGCCAGTACCATCCCTCAACAACTGTCTAAACTCCTGTTTACCAAAAGACCGTCTGGGGGGGTATTTGGCAGAATCATACAAAAGGCTAAGGAATGGGTTATTGCGATCAGACTTGAGCGTCAGTACACCAAGGAAGAGATTATGTCGATGTACCTTAACGAGTACGATTTTGGTTATAATGCAGATGGGATCAGATCTGCGGCACGTATCTATTTCGGAAAGGAACCCAATTCGCTTAAAACTGAAGAATCGGCCGTCCTGGTGGGTATGCTAAAAAACTCTTCCCTGTATAATCCTATCCGACGCAGTGAATTGGTATTAAATCGAAGAAATACGGTTCTGGGTCAGATGGCCAAGTACGATTATATTACAGAAGCTCAGCGAGATTCTTTACAGGGGTTGAAAATGGATATTAATTTCAGTCCCGAATCACATAGGGAAGGACTCGCGACTTATTTCAGGATGTACCTTCAGCGATACTTAAAAAGTTGGATTGAAGAGAATCCGAAGATCGAGGAAAATGGAGATGAAGGGAAATGGAATATCTATTTAGACGGGCTTAAAATTTATACCACAATAGATTCGAGGATGCAGGCTAATGCCGAACAAGCCGTCCAGGAGCACATGAAACAGCTTCAAGCCGAATTTTTCATTCAGAATACCCCGCAGAGAAATCCAACAACGCCATTTCTGGAACTCGAAAGATCAGAAATAAATATGATCATGGAAAGGGCTATGAAAAGCTCCGAACGCTGGAGGGCAATGAAAAGGGCCGGGGCTTCAGAAGATGAGATCCGGGCGTCTTTTAATGAGAAAACAGAGATGACCGTATTTGACTGGGAAAGTGAGATCCAAGAGAAAGATACCATTTTAACACCACTCGATTCGATCCGGTACTATAAAACATTCCTCAGGGCATCTATGATGTCTATGGAACCCCAAACCGGTCATGTAAAGGCATGGGTTGGAGGAGTGAATTACAAACATTTTCAGTACGACAATGTAATACAGGGAGCCCGACAGGCAGGATCTACATTTAAACCTTTCGTATACGCTGCTGCGATCGATCAATTACGCCTATCGCCCTGTGATGAATTACCCGATAGCCAATACTGCATAGAAGCTAACAAACATGGAAACCCGGAACCCTGGTGTCCTAAAAATTCGAACGGGAAATATTCCGGTAATATGTACACCCTGAAACATGCGCTGGCCAATTCTGTGAATACCGTAACCGCCCAGCTCATTGATCGCATAGGACCGAAACCTGTAGTATCGATCGTTAAAAAACTGGGCTTAACCAAAGAAATACCAGAAGTTCCTTCAATAGCCTTGGGGACCCCAGATTTCAATGTCTATGAGATGGTGGGCGCCTATGGTACATTTGCCAATCAGGGAGTCTATGTGAAACCCGTTATGGTGACACGGATAGAAGATAAGAATGGAGCTGTGCTCTACGAATATGTCCCCGAAACAAAAGACGTCCTCAATAAAGATGTGGCCTATGCCATGGTAAATCTTATGGAAGGGGTTACCCAAAGCGGATCCGGGATGCGTTTGCGCCATAGTAGCCTAAAAGAACAAAGGGTATACAAAGAGATCATTACGGGATATCCCTATGGTTTTACCAATCCGATTGCCGGTAAGACCGGTACAACACAAAACCAGAGCGATGGTTGGTTTATGGGTATGGTTCCTAACCTGGTGACCGGCGTTTGGGTTGGTGGCGAGGAGCGCGCCACTCATTTTAGAAGCATTGTTTATGGTCAGGGAGCATCTATGGCATTGCCAATATGGGGCCTGTATATGAAGAAGAACTATGCCGATGAAGATCTTGACATTTCTCAAGGTGAGTTCGAAAAACCGGAAAACCTATCGATTAATGTGGATTGCACCAAGATTTTGGAGGAGATAGAAAACCAGCCAGACCTAGAAGACGACCTGGACGATCTGGACTTCTAACCACTCTTTATCCGAAAGAATTCAGCCGTTTATTACCCCCTCATATTCACACTAATAGTGTAAATTAGTAGCAACACTCCAGAAGTCCTCTCTTTTGGTGTAGAATCTTAACTCATATGATTAAAAAAACGGTGGCCAATGCACAGGAAGCACTAAGTGGAGTGCAGGATGGCATGACCTTTATGCTTGGTGGATTCGGGCTATGCGGGATACCGGAGAATGCAATTGCCGAGTTGGTGAAGCTCGGGATAAAAGACATAACCTGTATCAGCAACAATGCCGGGGTCGATGATTTCGGTCTTGGCCTTCTTCTACAGAAAAATCAAATCCGTAAAATGATCTCTTCCTATGTAGGAGAGAACGACGAGTTCGAACGTCAGATGCTCAGTGGGGAACTCGATGTAGAACTAACCCCACAGGGAACTCTCGCCGAGAAATGCAGGGCTGCCCAGGCAGGTTTTCCGGCAATTTATACCCCGGCCGGTTATGGCACTGAGGTAGCCGAGGGCAAGGAAACCAGAGAGTTTAATGGCAAGATGTACGTATTGGAATATGCATATAAATCAGATTTTTCCTTTGTGAAGGCTTGGAAGGGAGATGAAGCGGGAAATCTTGTATTTAAAGGCACCGCAAGGAATTTTAATCCATGTATGTGCGGGGCTTCGGATATTACGGTTGCCGAAGTAGAAGAGTTGCTTCCGGCCGGCAGTCTGGATCCGAATGAAATTCATATTCCTGGAATTTTTGTGCAGAGAATATTTCAGGGCACCCGCTACGAGAAAAGAATTGAACAGAGGACGGTAAGAAAACGAGATTGATGTTAGACAAAAATGGAATTGCAAAAAGAATAGCCCGGGAAGTCAAGGATGGCTATTATGTAAACCTTGGAATAGGTATTCCCACACTGGTCGCCAATTTTGTGCGATCCGATATCAGTGTCGAATTTCAGAGTGAAAACGGTGTCTTGGGTATGGGTCCTTTTCCTTTTGAAGGCGAAGAAGATCCCGATATCATCAATGCAGGCAAACAAACCATCACCACCTTACCAGGAGCCTCTTTTTTTGATTCCGCTACCAGCTTTGGGATGATACGCGGAAAGCATGTTGATCTCACTATTCTCGGAGCCATGGAAGTGGCCGAAAATGGCGATATCGCTAACTGGAAGATCCCTGGCAGAATGGTAAAGGGAATGGGAGGAGCGATGGACCTTGTGGCCTCTGCAGAAAATATCATCGTAGCCATGATGCATACCAATAAGGCGGGAAAATCAAAGTTATTAAAACGCTGTACACTGCCCCTTACCGGTGTTGGCTGTGTAAAGAAGATTGTTTCTAACCTGGCTGTTCTCGAAGTAACAGAAGAAGGATTTCGATTATTGGAAAGGGCACCAGGAACCAGTATTGAAACGATAAAAGAAGCTACCGAAGGCCAATTGATCGTTCATGGAGACATTCCCGAAATGGAGATTTGATTTCATTTTTATCGACGAACGACACCCCTTTTGATTTTTTACCACAATAATTTAAATCTTCACAACAAACCATTGACTGATGCGTTATTATATCCTATATTGCTTCTCTTAAGTTTTTAACCCCGTTTAACCTATAAATACGTAAATCGCTATGGAGGCCCAGATAGACCATACGCCAGTTGAAGAGGAAGTGCAGATATACAGAAATGAATTCTTAAGTGGAATCATAATGTTAGCTAAGAAACTTTTCATGCTGTAAGCAAACAAAACCGATTGAATAATACAAGCAAACTTTATGGTTTGCTTTTTTTATTTCGTAAATCGGGCAACTTTTATAATACTATCCAAAACCAGGGCCCAATTGGCTGCCGTAGTCCCGCAATAAAGAAAGAATCTTTTACTAATTTTCGGGAAAAGAATCAACTTGGATCTTAGACTTTCGAAATGTACTACCGGAAATCTCGATGTGCTATTGGAGATTTCGAGGTCAACCTTTATAGATGCTTTTAAGCATCTCAATGATCCAAAGGATTTTGAAACCTATATGGAAAAGGCTTTCGATCATGAAAAGATCGAAAATGAAATGCAGCTTAGTGAGGTTTCTTATTATCTGGTATATAATGATGAAGTACCAGTAGCCTATTTCAAACTTAATAGTGCGAAAGCCCAAACAGATATTGCCGACCCGGCATCTCTCGAATTGGAACGTATTTATGTTCGCAAAGAGTACCAGGGATTGAAAATCGGTAAATGGATGCTCGATCAAATCATAGAATTGGCCAGAAATGCAAGGGTCAACTATCTCTGGCTAGGTGTTTGGGAAAAGAACAGGGATGCAATTCGATTTTATGAAAGGCTTGGTTTTCGAAAATTTAAAGAACATCCCTTCTATATAGGAAAAGATAAACAGACCGATTGGTTAATGCGGTTGGATATCCCTAAATTGTAGCACTTAATTAGCGTGCTATGACCATCAAAAACTTGTTATTATATCTGAATATCGGCCTAATTTCGTTATGTGGATATTCCCAATCTATTTATTTTCCGGATCGTAACACCGAATGGGAAACACGTGCTCCTAAGGATTTTGAAATTGATAAAGGGCAACTCGATCGAGCAGTGCAATTCGCTCTCGAAAATGAATATTCAGGATCCAGAGATCTGCGAATAGCTATCTTAAAAGGTTTCGCTCGCGAACCATTTCATGAGATACTGGGTCCGACAAAAAAACGGGGAGGACCGGCAGGTATGATACTTAAAAATGGTTATCTGATTGGCAGCTGGGGTGATATTCGACGGGTCGACATGACCTTTAGTGTCACCAAGAGCTTCCTTTCTACCGTAGCCGGCTTGGCCGTGGATCGGAAACTGATAAACAGTTCGAACGACCTGCTTGCCGATTATATCTGGGATGAAACTTTTCGGGGTCCGCATAACAGCCAGATCCGTTGGAAACATTTACTACAACAAAACTCAGACTGGTCTGGAGAGCTGTGGGGCATTAAAGACTGGGCCGACAGGCCACCTCGCGAAGGAAGTCTGGACGACTGGAAATTCAGGAAACTACGTAGCCCGGGCACAGTTATGGAGTACAACGATGTACGAGTAAATGTCCTGGCGTATTCACTCACCCATGTGTGGCGCAATCCACTTCCAAAAGTGCTAAAAGAACATTTAATGGACCCCATTGGTGCATCTACTACCTGGAGATGGTTTGGTTATGACCATGCCTGGACAGAGGTAGACGGTTTTCAGATGAAATCGGTAACAGGGGGAGGTCATTCCGGTGCCGGCATCTTTATCAGTGCGGAGGACATGGCTCGATTTGGTCTATTATTTATGAACAATGGCCGTTGGAAGGCCAGGGAGATAATCAGTGCAGATTGGATCTCCGAAGCGCTTACTTCTTCTGAGCCCAATGTCAATTACGGATTTATGTGGTGGTTAAATACCCCTGGAGATGACCGTTGGGAAGGAGTGCCTGATAATCTTTTTTCAGCACAGGGGTTTGGCGGGAACTATATTGTCATTGACAGGCAAAAGCAATTGGTAATCATTACCCGTTGGATGGAACCTGGTAAGATGACCGACTTTCTAAAATTGCTTTATCAGGCCATAGATTAAATCTTGCCAAGGATTTCTATTGCCTGGAGTAAGGTCTCCTCGGTTTTGGCAAAACAAAACCTCAAATACTGGTGGTCTTGCCCGTCTTTGTTGAACACAGAAATGGGAATACTCGCGATGCCCTTTTCTATGGTAAGGCGTTTGGCAAATGCAAGGTCTCCCTCGTCTGATATTTCAGAAAAATCCAATAATTGAAAATAGGTTCCTTCGGAGGGCTTAAACTTAAATCTCGATCCCTGCAGGCCGGAGAGAAATAAATCCCTTTTTTGCTGAAAAAATGGCCCTAGATCCAAATAATGATTGGGATTTTTAAGGTATGAGGCCAAAGCTCTTTGCAACGGATGATTGGCACAGAATACGTTGAATTCATGAATTCTGCGGAACTCCTTCATCAGGTAGTCTGGGGCAGCGCAATAACCCATTTTCCAGCCGGTTACATGAAAAGTCTTTCCAAAAGAAGCACAGATTAGGCTTCTTGAGGCCAGATCATTAAACCTGGAGGCACTTTCATGTCGGCTCTTATCGAAAACGATATGTTCATATACTTCATCACTGAGCACCAGGATATCTGTATTTATGAGGCATTTCTCCAACATCTGCATATCCTCTGTCTCGAAGACCCTGCCGCTGGGATTATGGGGTGTATTGATAATTACCATCCTTGTTTTGTCGGTGATCGCTTTCTCGAACGCTCTCCAGTCCACCCTATGATCATGCGGATCCATTTGAACAAGCACAGGGCTTCCACCCTGAGCAATGATAGCCGGCTCATAACAATCATAGGCCGGTTTCAGTACAATGACCTCGTCTCCAGGCCAAACAAATGCGGCTATAGCCGTAAAAATAGCCTGAGTGGCACCAGCGGTTATCGTTATCTCCGAATCAGGGCGATACTCCCGTGAGTAAAGGCTATATATTTTTTCTGAGATGACCTCCCTTAGGGAATAAATACCGCTCAAAGGGGCATATTGATTATAGCCATTGTTCATGGCTTTAGCAGCCAATTCCAGCAATTTTTTGTCAGGATCAAAATTAGGAAAGCCCTGTGATAAGTTGATGGCTCCGTATTCTTTGGCCATGATACTCATAGTGGTGAATATGGATTCCGGCAAATTGGTGAGTTTGGGGCGTATTGAAAGCGATGATGTTGACATAGTAAATATTATATCGTAAAAGTAGGGATTTTGGCAGGCAACCCGCCTATGCAAATATGCAGTCACAAAAAAAGCCCTGCCATTTAAGGCAGGACCCGGTTAGATATATTTGTAGTTTGTGGTTATCCTTTAGAGGTAGCCATCAGGTATTCCCGATTCATCCGAGCGATATTATCCAAGGAGATACCCTTTGGGCATTCAACTTCGCAGGCGCCAGTGTTGGTGCAATTGCCGAATCCTTCCAAATCCATCTGCCGTACCATATTTTGAACCCTCTCGGTCGCTTCTACTCTTCCTTGAGGTAAAAGAGCAAATTGAGATACCTTTGCGGAAGTAAACAGCATGGCACTGGCATTTTTACAGGCTGCCACACAAGCCCCACAGCCAATGCAGGTGGCAGCATCCATGGCTTCGTCGGCCTTGTGTTTTTCGATAGGAATAGCATTGGCGTCTACTGTATTTCCTGAAGTATTCACAGAAATATAGCCTCCTGCCTGTTGTATCCTGTCGAAGGCGGTTCTGTCTATGATCAGGTCCTTGATAACGGGGAAGGCCTTTGCCCTGAAAGGTTCAATAACGATAGTGTCACCATCTTTGAATTTCCTCATGTGTAGTTGGCAGGCTGTGATCAGACGATCTGGTCCGTGGGGTTCTCCATTGATCATTAAAGAACAAGTTCCACAGATACCTTCTCGACAGTCATGATCAAATGCTATAGGCTCTTCTCCTTTGTTAATGAGCGATTCGTTTAGTACGTCGAGCATTTCAAGGAAAGACATATCCGATTCCACCCCGCTGATGGGATAGTCTACCATCTGACCTTTAGAATTTGCATTCTGCTGACGCCATATTTTCAAGTGTAGGTTCATATCCTGTCTTTTTCTAATAGATTCTGAAAGTCCTGTCGGGCCAACTTATTTATAGCTTCTTGTTTTAACTTTAATATTCTCATACACAAGTTCTTCCTTGTGCAATTCGGCATTTTTAGGATCACCTGTATATTCCCAGGCGGCAACATATTTGAAATTCTCATCATCTCTTAACGCCTCACCTTCGGGAGTCTGGTATTCTTCTCTGAAATGTCCGCCACAGGATTCATTCCTCTGTAATGCATCTTTGGCAAAGAGTTCTCCTAATTCCAGGAAATCTGCAACGCGTCCGGCTTTCTCCAGTTCTGTATTCATTCCAACCATATCGCCGGGAACTTTTACATTGTCCCAGAAATCTTTTCTCAATGTGGCAATTTCGTCCATAGCCGTATTAAGATCTTCTGCATTGCGAGACATACCGCATTTATTCCACATGATCTTACCTAATTTTTTATGGTAATAATCCACAGAATGTTTTCCACTTCCGCCCATTAGTTTCTCAATACGTTCTTTTATGCCCTTTTCCGCAGCTTCAAATTCTGCAGAATCGGTAGAAATCGGGCCGGTCTGAATATCGTCTGATAGATAATCACCGATGGTATAGGGGAGTACAAAATAGCCATCAGCCAAACCCTGCATCAATGCTGATGCCCCTAACCGGTTTGCACCATGATCACTGAAATTTGCTTCCCCGGCCGCATAGCATCCTGGAATGGTAGTTTGCAGATTATAATCTACCCACAGGCCACCCATAGTATAATGCACGGCAGGATAGATCATCATCGGGGTTTTATAGGGATCCTGATCCACAATCTTTTCATACATCTGGAATAGGTTGCCATATTTTGCCGCGATGATTTCCTCTCCCAGTTTTGTTACGGTCTCTTTATCCGGATCCTTAATACCCGAAGTCATCGCTTTCTCCTTGCCATACCTTTCAATAGCAGAGGCAAAGTCGAGGTAAACCGCCTCACCGGTCTTATTAACTCCAAAGCCAGCATCACATCGCTCTTTAGCAGCCCGGGAGGCTACATCCCTTGGCACTAAATTCCCGAAGGCCGGGTAGCGTCTTTCAAGGAAATAGTCGCGGTCTTCGGCTTTTAATTCTGTAGGTTTTAATGAACCTTCCTGAATAGCTTTCGCATCTTCCAGCCGTTTCGGCACCCAGATTCGCCCATCATTCCTAAGCGATTCGGACATAAGAGTTAATTTGGACTGATGGTCTCCGGAGACTGGTATACAGGTTGGATGAATTTGAGTAAAACATGGATTGGCGAAAAAAGCACCCCTCCTGTGGGCACGCCAGGCGGCGGTTACGTTACAGCCCATGGCCATGGTGGAAAGGTAAAAAACATTCCCATAGCCTCCAGAGGCTAATACCACCGCATGTGCGGAATGTCTCTGGATCTCTCCGGTGACGAGGTCACGTGCTATAATTCCGCGGGCCTTTCCGTCTATTAAGACAAGATCTAACATTTCGTGGCGGGTATGCGATTTTATCTTTCCCCTTTGAATCTGCCGGTTCATCGCCCCGTAAGCACCGAGCAATAGTTGCTGCCCGGTTTGCCCTTTGGCATAAAAGGTTCTTGAAACCAAAACACCACCAAACGAGCGGTTGTCTAAAAGGCCGCCATATTCACGTGCAAAGGGAACACCCTGAGCGACGCATTGATCTATTATATTTCCTGAAACTTCTGCCAGCCGGTATACATTGGCTTCCCTGGAGCGATAGTCTCCTCCTTTAATGGTGTCGTAGAACAGGCGGTAGTCACTATCTCCATCGCCCTGATAATTTTTGGCGGCATTGATACCCCCTTGTGCTGCGATCGAATGTGCCCTTCGGGGAGAATCCTGATAACAAAAGGTTTTAACGTTATAGCCCAATTCTGCAAGAGTTGCAGCAGCCGAACCACCAGCAAGGCCCGTACCTACAATAATCACATCGATATTGCGCTTATTGGCAGGATTAACAAGATCAATTTCGTTCTTGTGTTTGGTCCATTTTTCGGCCAATGGCCCTGAAGGTATTTTTGAATCCAGAACAGCCATAACTAGTGTGTTAGCGGATTAAGGTGATGATATAAGGCGATAAAGACAAATCCTAACGGCACGATAAGGGCGTAGGCTTGAGTAAATTTTTTGATACCGGGCGTATACTTATTGTTTAGACCCATACTTTGGAAGGAGGAAGCGAAGCCGTGCCATAAATGCATGGATAGCAAAACAAAGGAAACAACGTATATCACGGTCCTCCAGATAGGTTCAAACTTCTCAACGGTTTCCCCATAATATCGTGTTGGGTCTTGGGGATTTGCTTCAATATATTTGTAGGCCATTTCATGAATCCAAAAATCGTAGAAATGCAATCCCAGGAAAGCGAGGATCACCAATCCGGTGATGATCATGTTCCTGGAGACCCATGAAGCGTTCGCGCTCCCTTTATACTGGGCATACTTTACAGCTCTTGCTTGATTGTTCTGCAGTTCCAGTACGATCCCCATTACAAAATGAACCACAACCCCTGCGATGAGGATCGGTTGCATCAGGTACTGTACAAGAGGATTATACCCCATAAAGTGGGACCATTGATTAAATGTATCCGGGCTGATGACCGAAGAAAGATTGATGGAAAGGTGAAGGAGTAGAAAAAGAACTAAAAAAAGACCAGAAAGTGCCATTACCACTTTTCGGGCAATGGACGATTTTATCAGTGCACTCATTCCAAAAATTTTAGCTGTGCTAATTTAAGCTACAGCCTATATATTAACAAACTTCGCGACTCATAATATTCAGTATTTAGATTGATTATAAGCAATAACAAAGCACCGATTAAATAATTAAACGGTTCTGCTACTCTCCTGCAGAATTAATTGAACAAAAACAGGTCGAAATAGTAGCTTATTAGTAAGCTTATAAATTTACAATAGAACTGAAATTGATTTGAATATTTTGCCGATATTAGGTAATTCATTTACCACGTGACCATTAGCTATGAATATCGGACTATTATCGGTTAGCCTTAATGTGTATTCCACTAAGAGAATTGCAGAAGAGGCCGAAAAGGTGGGTCATTACATCGAGCTGATAGACCACACTAAGTGCTCTGTGAAACTGGGCTCAGGGAAACCGCAGATCTTTTTGAGAGACGAGAGTATTACTGACGATTTTGATGCAATCATTCCCCGAATCGGGACTAATGTCACCAGGCACGGAGCGGCCATTGTAAAGCAGTTCGAAATGAATGGGGTGTTCAGTACTGCAAGATCGTTGGGAATAACACGGGCAAGGAATAAGGTCAGAACCTTGCAGATCATGGCAAGAAAAGGAATTCCCATTCCCGAAACACTGTTTTCAATCAATCCGGATAATATTGAAGAGCAAATAAAAATTCTTGGCGGCACTCCCGTCATCATCAAACTTCAGGAAGGAACTCAGGGATTGGGAGTCATTCTGGCCGAAAGCAAGAAATCTGCCAAATCTATATTAGACACATTTTACAAGATGGATACAAGCATCCTCATGCAGGAATATATAGAGGAAGCCAATGGTGAGGATATCCGGATCATTGTGGTTGGCGACAAAGTAATTGCAAGCATGAAAAGAACGAGTGCCCTGGAGGAATTTCGTTCCAATGTACATAGGGGAGCAGACATCATGGCTATCATCCCCACACCTACTGAGCAAAATATAGCAGTCAATGCGGTGAAATATTTGGGCCTTGGAGTTGCAGGAGTAGATCTGATCCGTTCTAAACGGGGACCACTACTTATTGAGGTCAATGCCTCACCTGGTCTAAAGGGAATAGAGTCTGCTACCGAGATCAATATCGCGAGGGAAATTATTAAATATGTAGAGCGCAATGGACGTCGTAGAAGAAAACAGAGATATCGTCATAGGTAAGGAAGCCGTTTCTCCCGGAGAGAAAAAACTCCTTAAGATCAGCATTGATCGCCTGCCTACCGGAACACTTATCGACATACCGGTCTACGTCTTTAACGCTAAAAAGCCTGGCCCCACAGTTTTAGTACAGGCTGGCCTGCATGGCGATGAGATCAACGGTATTGAAATTGTAAGGCGCATGTTGCAGCAAAAACGATTCAATATCAGAAAAGGTGCCGTTATCGCTGTACCTATCCTGAATATATTTGGCTTTATCCATTTTTCAAGAGATGTCCCCGACGGAAAAGACGTTAACCGTAGTTTTCCCGGCAAAAGAACAGGTTCCATGGCCAGTCGGATCGCCTATCACTACACCAGGGAAATCCTCAAGCAGATCGACTACGGTATAGATCTTCACACCGGTGGCGCTCAGAAACACAATTATCCTCAAACCCGGTTTACCTTGGAGGATGATTACAGCAGGAAACTCGCTGAGATATTTAATGCTCCTTTTGTATTCCCATCGAGAATGATCAGTGGCTCATTTCGAAAAGCGGCTTATAAAATGGGGAAACCTTCCATAGTGTTTGAGGCGGGCGAAAGCATGCGTTTCGATGATCATGCTATTCTTGAAGGGATGCAGGGAGTCCTTAATGTACTTAAGTATTTTGGGATGATCAACAAGATTGAACCCGCCTATGTTGAACGTTATGAGTCTTATCATCTCAGTGACCGTAAATGGCTGAGGGCACCTACGGCCGGGATGTTTATCCCGGAGGTCGTCAATGGCAGCCAGGTGCAAAAAGGACAAGAATTAGGGTTGATCACCGATACTTATGCCAAGCACCGGCGTCGGATCAAAGCCCCGTTCGACGGGCACATTTTATGTATTAACCATCAGGCGGTGGTTAATCAGGGTGATGCGCTATTTCATATTGGGAGATGAATTCTGGATTCCTCAAACAACAGTTGATTTTTGTATTCGCTTCATCATTTATCTATTTGAAAGTTGGGCTGATATTTCTTCGAAACCACCAATGAAACAATCTGGATATTTTTAAAATCATTGAGGGGGGAATTGGAGATTTCTAATAATTTATTGGCCCATATCGTGTAACTGAATCCCGAGAGCTTTGGTAGAAAGTTGTACTTCTACAAGAGAGAGGATCAACGAAAGCATGAGGGCCAGCAGGCTTATACCAAAGGCCATATTGGCCCAAAATTCAAATCCTACGTAGATCAGGAACATGGTAATGGCACTAAAAAGAAAACTCAGGATAGCCACAGCCTGCATGTTCTTTACAATGGCTAGTCTCTTCTGCAGTTGTTTAACCTGTCGGCCGAGATTTATGGAACCTGTATCTAAATACTGTTTGTGCAATTGTCTGATCAGTGCGGCAATGGCCAAATAACGCGCATTATAAGCCAGCATGCTTAATGAGATGGCCGGGAACAAAAGCGCGGGTATAGTTAAAGTGAGTTCCATAGAAAATCATTTTTTGGGTTTAGGCCTAACAAGAAAAGCATACTAGTTCTCAATAACAAATGACTTCACTTGCGTTGAACCATTGCCACTGATCTCAACCTCGTACTTTCCTGCAGGCAGGTAAGTTTTACCATTTTTTGCAGTGATAAGCTTTCGTTTATACTTTTTCAGATAGTCGGATTTGCCTTTTTTGGAAAAAGCCATATCGTATGAAAGAATGTTTATACCACGTACAGCCTCTACCTCAGCATTACTAACCACAATTCCCTGAAGCGTACGAATTTCTGCTTTGTAAACCCCGGGTTCCCCAGAAAAAAATTTAATATCCAAACCAGGGGTATTAGGTTCTGCCCAGGCGGTAGTAGGATTGCCCCAATCTTCTGAATATTGGATAGAGTCCAGGTCGAATATTGTTAAGGCAGAATTCCTTATACTTTCATTCATCATTTGGAGGACTGATATATCGGCCTTATAAATACTTCGCCCATGAGTCCCCACCAACAAGTGTCTTGCTTTATCCTGGATCACCAGATCGTGCATGGCCACATTAGGAATCCCGGCCTGAAAACTTTCCCACTGCTGTCCGCCGTTAAAACTCACATAGAGACCATTATCGGTTGCCGCAAAGAGCAGATCCTCGGAATGTGGGTCTTCGGCCAGGGCATTTACCGGAGCGTCAGGTATATTCGAAGAAATATCGGCCCAACTTTTTCCTCCGTCATCACTTCTATAAATATAAGTGGTGAAATCGTCATTGCGATACCCGTTCAGACTCACGTATACACGTTTGAGATCGTGACCTGAAGCCAGAACTTCAGAGATCCATAACGATCCCGGAAGATCATTAGAAACTGTTGTCCATGAAGCACCCGCATTATCGGTACGTTGCAAAAGTCCGTCGTCTGTTCCAACATAGATGAGCCCGAATTTGACCGGAGACTCAGAAATGCTGGTAATCGTACCATAGGCCACATTGCCTTTTTTGCCCCCCTTGGTCAGGTCTCCCGAAATCGATTCCCAGGTATCACCCTGGTTCATAGAACGGTGCAATACATTACTGCCCAGGTAAAGGATGTCCTGGTTATGAGGGGAAAGCAAGATCGGAGTTTGCCAGTTGAACCGGAAAGCTTTCGTTCCGAGATCGTGTTTGGGCTGGATTTTTGTTCTCGAATCAGCATTTAGATCGATCCGGTAATAGTTTCCGAACTGGAAACCCGTATAGACGATTTGTGGGTTAGTGCGGTCTATTTGCACCTGCATTCCATCTCCTCCAAGGATCATTTTCCACGGATAATGTCCGGTCTGATGCCATTGGGCATCTTCCTTTGCATTATGAGGTCCCATCCAAACCCCATTGTCCTGAAGCCCGCCATAAACATTGTAGGGTTCCTGGTAGTCCACATTTATGGCATAAAACTGACCTACGGCCGGGGCATTATTTTTTACCCAGTGCTGACCCTGATCGTAGGTAATATTTACACCGCCGTCATTACCGTTTATCAGGTGACTGGAGTCCTTGGGATTGATCCACAAAGCATGATGGTCTGCATGGACATTTTCCCCGCTAATATCCTGAAATGTTTTGCCTCCGTTCTCAGATTTCAAAATGGGCACTCCGGCGATATAGATCTTGTCTTTATCTGATGGATCCACCCTGATCTGCCCGAAATAATACCCATAGCTATAATAAAGATCATCGATGTACTCTTCGTTCATTTTGGCCCATGATTCACCTCCATCTTCACTTCGATATACCTCTGCGCCTATCACCGGAAATTCGAAAAGCAAAGAATTGGCATTATCGAGATAGTCACTGAGATCTTTGGGCTGAATCGTTCCTGCACGAACCATTTCCTTGACCACCGAAGCCGTATATTTTTTTGGGAAGTTTTTATCGCTCAAATAGTTGTCCAATGCATCATCTTTCAATTGATCGAAAGAGCTCAGGGACATAGTTTTAAAATCCTCCTTGGAGAGTTTATCCTTACTTTCCTTTTTCGGGCCACTCTTTTCCCGTCGGTTTTGATTATCATGAACAGCATAAATGATTTGGTCGTTGAATACTGATAGACCAATCCGTCCTACACCTTCACCGGTTGGAAAACCACTTCCCTCTATGCTTATTCGCTGCCAGCTCTCACCTCCGTCGGTGCTTTTGTAAATGCCCGAATTCTTACCATTCCCTTTAAAATTCCACGCCTTGCGATCTTTCTCCCAGGCAGTGGCATACTGAATATTAAAATTACCCGGCACGCTGGCAAGATCTATCACCCCGGTTTGACTGTTGATAAACAGTACTTGTTCCCAGTTTTCTCCTCCATCAGTGGTCTTAAATATTCCCCTTTTTTCGTTGGGAGTATAAAGGTGTCCGGTGACCCCTATCACAACTTCATCCGGATTTTTTGAATTGATTATGATACGACCGATATGGTGAGAATCGATCAGCCCCATGTTTTGCCAATGTTTTCCTTTATCTGTGGATTTAAAGATGCCGATACCCGCATAAGAAGAACGTGAGGCATTATTCTCGCCTGTCCCGGCCCATATAGTCCCGCTTGGCCAGTGCACGGCGATATCACCCAGGTTTTGGGTTGGGGTGGAATCCATCACAGGCACAAAACTGGTCCCGTTATTATCGGTATACCACAAGCCTCCTGATGCATAGGCGACGTAGAATTCTTCGGGATCGTCGGGGTTGACATCAAGATCTACCACCCTGCCACTCATTATTGTGGGACCGATATTCTTAAACCTTATATTTTTAACAAGCGACCGCTGCTGCATTTCTTCTTTTTGAATCAAAGATTGCTGTATGCTTTGAGCGGATGTTGAAAGTGATTGGGCCCAGATCTGAGCAGATCCCAGGGCCAGCAAGAGGAGTAGTGTTCTAAAAATCATATAATAATTATTAATCTGACGAATGTATGAATTTACCATTCCTATGACAAGAGGAAACCTCCAGACTATTATCTTTGATCTGATCGGGTGAATCCCTAATTTTGATGAAACCTTCTTAAAAAATTATGAAATACGAACCAATACCTTCCCGATTATTTGTCAAGAATCGTCAAAAATTTATGGGTCGAATGAAGCCCGGAGCAGTTGCGGTATTTAATTCGAATGACATATACCCTGTAAGCGCAGACAGTACCATGCCGTTCCAACAGCACCGCGATATTTTTTACCTCTCAGGAGTAGACCAGGAAGAATCTATTCTTCTGCTTTTTCCTTCTTCGATAAAAGAGAAGCACCGTGAAGTACTATTTGTACGAGAGACCAACGAGCATATTGCTATTTGGGAAGGAGAAAAACTAACCAAAGAAAAGGCCACTGAAGTCTCAGGAATAGAAATGGTGTATTGGTTGTCCGATTTCAACAAGGTCTTTTTTGACCTGATGACAGAAGCAGATACCGTATACTTTAATACCAATGAACATTACCGGCAATCTTCTGAAACCCAAACAAGAGAGGCCCGCTTTATCGAAAAATGTAAAAAGGATTTTCCGGCCCATCAATACGCCAAGAGCAATCCCATTCTACAGGAAATCAGAGGTGTAAAAGAGCCAGAGGAAATCGATCAATTACAAAAAGCTTGTAACATTACCAATAAGGGATTCAGACGGGTCTTATCGTTTTTAAAACCTGGCATCATGGAGTACGAACTCGAGGCCGAATACCTGCATGAGTTTATCAGGAACCGGTCGAGGGGTTTTGCCTATACCCCGATTATCGCGTCGGGAAATAATGCGAATGTTCTACATTATATCGAGAATAACCAAGCCTGTAAAGATGGAGATCTGGTCTTGATGGATGTGGGGGCAGAATATGCTAATTATTCCAGTGATATGACACGCACCATACCGGTCAACGGGAGGTTCACCAAGCGTCAGAAGCAGGTATACGAAGCCATACTCAGGGTAAAGAACGAGGCAACCCAATTACTGGTACCGGGCGCTGATTGGGAGGAATATCACAAGGAAGTGGGGAATATCATGACTTCCGAATTATTGGGACTTGGCCTGCTCGATAAGGCCGATGTAAAGAATGAAGACCCCAACTGGCCGGCATATAAAAAATATTTTATGCATGGCACCAGCCATCATATTGGGTTAGACACTCACGATTATGGCGCACTTAAAACCCCAATGAAGGCCAATATGGTCTTTACTGTAGAGCCGGGGATATATATTCCTGATGAGAAAATGGGAATACGGCTCGAGGATGATGTGGTGATCCAGGAATCCGGGGCACCGCTGAACCTCATGAAGAATATCCCGATAGAGGTGGAGGAAATAGAGACCTTGATGAATGCCAATTGACAGACCCACTGCGCAGACTTCGTAAGTCAGGTCAACGAAGATGGGGACTTTCTTCCCTTCCTGATCAACAAGAATAGGTATACTGCAAGAGCGGGGATTACCCAACCCATTTTAAATCCGCTTAAGGGGATCCAGGCCACCCAGCTTAATTCCAGCCCTAGGGTTCCCAGGAAATCCGGAATACTGAAAATAATTGTGGTAAGGACTACCGCTTTATAGATCAAGGACGAGGTATAAGCCGGAGGGAGTACATTAAGTAGGATCAGCACAATGGTTATGGGGTAAATAAACATCAGCGGAGGTAAGGCAACGGCAATGATATATCCGACCTCGAACTGACCCATAAGAATCCCCAGAGAACAACCCAATACAGCGGTGAGCAAATATGCATGGCGCTTCTTAGGGTAACGCGATTTTACAAAGTCTGCTGTTCCTGTAACAATACCTACGGCTGTGGTAAAACAGGCCAGGCTCACCAGTAAACTGAGCAGAAGATTGGCAGAATTCCCCAGAGTGGTTTTACTGATCTCGCTCAGTAAAGCCGTTCGGCTGATATCATCGGAAAACATTCCGTTAAAAAGGGCCCCTGTTAGGATCAGGCAACCATAAACCAGGAAAAGGCCCAGCCCGGCTAACCAACCAGCTCTCGCGATTATTTTCTTTTTGGTTGAAAAATCCATCTCCTTTTCTTTGATACTGATCGATATAATAATTACGCCTCCAACTACAACTGCACCGATAGCATCGAAGGTCTGATATCCTTCAAGAATTCCACTGGAAATCGGATTCGAAAAACCTGAAGCATCAAAATCAAAAGGAAATCGGAATACAGCGACACCTATTATCCCTACTAACACCAATAATATGGCAGGAGATAGAAATTTTCCGATGACATCCAGGATCCAACCCCGGTTGATCACGAACAAAAAGACCAACGAAAAATAAACAATACTGGTGGTCAGAGAGGAGGTGTCTGCCAAAGGCATTATGCCCATCTCGTGTGTAACAGCTGCAGTTCTGGGGGAAGGCAGGCTGATCGAAATGGCGTAGACAAGGTAACAGTAAATCAGGCTGAACCGTGGCGAAACCACACTGGCAAATTCGAACATTGTACCCTGGAGTCTTGCGTGCGCCAGAATCCCCAGGATAGGAATCAAAACAGCAGAAAGGCAAAATCCCAGTCCGACGAGCCACCACGATTCGGCGGCGGTATATCCCAGGAGTGGGGGAAGGATCAGATTTCCTGCCCCGAAAAAAAGGGAGAACAGCGCAAGAGCCGTTAAAAGTATCTCACGGGTACGATTCACATGTGCCAAGATAACGCAAAATTACAGCGGCACAAACCTTGCAGTTCATCGAGATATACCTACCGTTGATCGAAAATATAGGATTTCATCGATTAAGCAGAGATTTTCTCGGCATGTACCCAATAAAATGAGTAAAGAGGACGTTGAGATATAAAGATGTTCTCAGATCTTACAATCAAATAATTAACCAATAAAAGTATGCGTTCAGCGGCACCCCAATCCCGCTTTAATCTTGCCTAAAACCTACATTATGAAAAAAATATTCTGCAATATTTTTGGGCACCACTACTCTGTTTCTAAAAGAGTTACTTCCCACATTAAAGAGTATAAGTGTGTGCACTGTGGAAAACAAGTTACAACAGATGTCAGCGGAAACCTTTCGGTTTTGACTCCTCAACTTCGGGAGATCAATGACACTTTAGAACTTATCTACCAGAAAAGACACCGCACCGATCAGCAAGTAGCTTAGTCTTTATCAAACGCATTCCAGCCCTGGGCTGTCAAAGGAATTTTAGAGTTATTCCTGGAAATTAAGTGCGTCCCTTCATTCTTATCTGTTATGTGCCCCAAGACAGTGAGATTGGGATTACCTTTTATTTTCAGGAATTCTTTTTGGTCTATGGTAAACAATAATTCGTAGTCTTCACCACCGCTTAGGGCGACAAGTGTGCTGTCTAAGCGAAACTCCTCACAAGCCGAGATAACTGCGGGATCAAGAGGGATTTTATTTTCATAGAGATTACAACCCACCCCACTGTTCTTGCAAAGATGGAGGATCTCCGAGGACAGCCCATCGCTGATATCGATCATCGAAGTAGGCTGAACGTCGAGCTTTGCCAATAATTCTACAATGTCTTTTCGGGCCTCTGGTTTCAATTGACGCTCTACCAGGTATGAATAAGTGGAGAGATCGGGCTGGCTTTGAGGATTTACTTTATATACTTCATTTTCACGCTCCAATACCTGGAGACCCATATAGGCCCCACCTAGATCGCCTGTAACCACTAGAAGATCATTCGGTTTGGCTCCTTTTCGCCTGACGATCTTTTCTTTTTTTGCCGCACCCATGGCGGTAATGCTGAGAAGGAGTCCTTTATTGGAAGAGGTTGTATCCCCACCAACGAGATCCACGCCGTAGATCTTGCAAGCCAGCGCAATGCCTTCATATAGTTCTTCGAGCGCTTCGAGCGGAAATCGGTTCGAAACGGCAAGCGACACGGTTATCTGTGTCGCAATCGCGTTCATCGCATAAATATCCGAAAGATTCACCATCACCGCCTTATAACCCAAATGTTTAAGGGGGGTATAACTGAGATTGAAATGCACCCCCTCAACCAGCAGGTCGGTGGTGATCAAGGTTTGTTCATCTCCAAAGGTCAGTATAGCTGCATCATCACCAATACCCATTACCGTCGATTTGTTGACGATGGGAAAATCCTTGGTAAGATGTTCGATTAGCGCAAATTCTCCCAATTCGCTTAAATCTGTTCGGGTAGGGTGTTTATCGTCTAACATGTTGCAAAAATAGATAGGATCCTATAGAAATCTTATCTTTATCACGAAAAAGAATTGGCTATGAAGAAAATCACATTCCTGCTATGTGCAGCCCTAATATCCTTGGCTTGCTCAAGCGACGATTCATCCCCAAACAATAATATTAACAACAACAATAACCCGATTTTGGGATTCACTCCCTGTACAAACGGACTGGCTGGTCAGTATCCCTGCGATGGCTTCGACCTGCTGGCCCGGCTGAGCCTGTCTGAGATGAGCGCAGGTTCGGGTAACGATATCTGGGGCTGGACCGATTCTACAACCGGCAAGGAATATGCGCTTGTAGGTCTCGACAATGGTACTGCTTTTATAGATATCAGCGATACCGAAAACCTCGTGTATTTAGGGAAACTCCCTTCGGAGACAAGCTCGAGCCCATGGAGGGATATTAAAGTTTACCAGGATCATGCTTTTATTGGAGCAGAGGCGAATGGCCATGGAATGCAGGTCTTCGATCTTACACAACTCCGCAATGTAGCTAGTCCGCCGGTTACTTTTGATCCGGATGCGGTCTATAGCGAGATTGGGAACTCACATAATATTGTGATCAATGAAAATAGCGGATTTGCTTATCCGGTAGGTACGAACCGGAACGATGCCTTTAACGGCGGTGTACATTTTGTGGATATCTCAGACCCTAAAAACCCTGTTGCAGCGGGGGGATATGGAGCCAGCGGATATACTCACGATGCCCAGGTAGTGAGCTACAACGGACCCGATGCGGATTATGGGGGTCGGGAGATCCTTATCGGTGCCAATGAAGCATTTATAGTTATAGTAGACGTCACGGATAAATCGAACCCAACGCGCATTAGTCAGCTTCAATATCCCAACCTTCAATATACACACCAGGGCTGGTTTACTGCAGATCAGCGCTATTTTATCCTGGGCGATGAGCTCGATGAGGTTAATTTCGGTTTTAGTTCACGTACCCTCGTCTTCGATTTTTCTGATTTAGACAACCCCGTCTTGCATACCACATATTCGGGCCCAACATCTGCTATTGACCACAATGGCTATGTCCTTGGCAACCGTTATTATCTCGCTAACTATACGGCAGGGATCCGTGTACTCGATCTTACCAACATCAGTTCTGGCACGCTTGAAGAGGTCGGTTTTTTCGACACTTTTGTAAGCAATAATACTGCCTCATTTAACGGCGTATGGAGTCTCTACCCATATTTTTCCAGCGGTAAGATCATCATAAATGATATAAATTCTGGCTTATTCGTTATTGAAGCCTCAAATTGATCTCATGGTTAAGAGCATAGCCTATTTAATGTTATGGATCTTGCTGTTATCGTGTTCGAATGATGATCGCGGCACCGTTGGTGCCGATCTTCCCGACGAGCCTGGTTTCTTGGGGGAGATCGAATGGATCAGAAATTATGGCGGCAACGGATCTGAACAGGCGCGTTCCATAATTCGGACTTCAGATGGAGGTTTTGCCGTACTGGGATTTACCAATAGTACGGATGGTGAATTAGCTGGCAAACAGATGGCGGTCAACGATTATTGGTTATTAAAATTCGATACAGAAGGTAATCTTGAGTGGAGCAGAACTTATGGAGGCAGTAAGGATGATCGCGGACAAGCGGTGGTGCAGACCAACGACGGAGGATTTGCTGTGGTTGGATATGCAATGAGCAGCGACGGAGATGGTAGTCAGAATCAGGGTTTTCACGATCATTGGATCCTAAAGCTCACGGCAACTGGTGATATCCAATGGGAAAAGAGCTTTGGTTTTGCAGGTCATGACCATGCTTACGATCTGGTTCAAACTGCCGATGGTGGATTTTTCTTTTCAGGATTTCTGGATATAGTGGCCTCAGGAGGCGCAGGAGGTACAGATAAAGGTAATTTCCTGGCCTATCATGGAGTGGGCGAATTCTGGGGAACCAAGATCGATGCTCAAGGTAATCTGGAATGGAGGAAATTCTTCGGCGGCACAAATAATGACAGGGCCTACGGTCTGGTAACCTCTTCGGATGGGGGCTATATTATGACCGGATTTTCCGAAAGTGATGACACCGATATTTCTAATACTAAAGGGAGTTATGATTTTTGGGTGGTTAAAGTAGATGGTGGGGGTACATTGGTTTGGGAACGTTCATTTGGCGGATCGGGAATCGATGTCTCTTATGATATTGAAAAAACATCAGACAACGCCTATGTTATAGTAGGTCACTCCTTCAGTACCGATCAGGATATCGCTTCTAATCATGGGGAGTCAGATATTTGGCTGATCAAGATCAATGAGGCGGGAGAACTTATTTGGGAAAATAATTATGGAGGTTCTGCATTTGAAAACGCCAATAGTGTACGACAGACCGAAGATGGTGGATTCCTAATTGCCGGTAATTCCCGAAGCAACGACGAGGATCTGGACGAAAATTTTGGTGAAAATGATATCTGGGTAATTAAAACCGATGCCATGGGTGCGCTTCAAT
The DNA here is from genome assembly GCA_965212205.1 of Flavobacteriaceae bacterium. Classification (GTDB taxonomy): domain Bacteria; phylum Bacteroidota; class Bacteroidia; order Flavobacteriales; family Flavobacteriaceae; genus JAHEJJ01. The sequence continues at coordinate 120,217 of CBDBUX010000001.1, read as the reverse complement.
GGCAAAAATCACTTGGTGGGACGGGGATCGATTTTGGTTTTGATGTTATGGATGATGGTGAAAACGGCATCTTGTTGGTAGGCCAAAGCGGGAGTGCCGATTTCAACGCTGAATCGCATAAAGGGGGGACCGATCTGGTCGTCATCAAAATAAATTGAAATACCCTAAAAAACAAGAGCGAATCCCACATAGATAAACCCTATTACTCCATACGTTATAATAATGTTAGGAAATGCGGTAAAACACTGTGTAAAGTTTATATTTGTAAACTATTTAGAATAAATCCAAATTAAAAATGATCAAAGTATCAAATACGGCAAAAGAAAAGGTTATCACTTTGATGACAGAATCGGGTTTTGATGCCTCCCAGGACTTTGTACGTGTTGGAGTGAAGAGCGGAGGTTGTAGTGGTTTATCCTATGAATTGACGTTCGATCAGAAAAAAGACGAAGCCGACAAGGTTTTTGAAGATAATTCGGTACGTATCATAGTGGACAAAAAAAGTTTTCTCTATCTGGTTGGGACAACACTGGAATATTCTGGCGGCCTTAATGGGAAGGGGTTTGTCTTTAATAATCCTAATGCGCAACGCACATGTGGTTGCGGAGAGAGCTTTTCGCTCTGAGCATTGGTAAAAGAAGGGGATTATGGCATATACTGAAGAAGAGTTAAAAAAAGAATTGGAAACCAAGGAATATGAATATGGTTTCTATACCGATATTGAATCCGACACGCTTCCGAAAGGCCTGAACGAGGAGATTGTTATTGCGATCTCCCGAAAGAAAGAAGAGCCTCAATGGATGACAGAGTGGAGATTAGATGCCTTCCGTTCCTGGAAAGAAATGGAGGAACCTGAATGGGCCAATATCCATTATACAAAGCCAGATTTCCAGGACATTTCCTATTATTCTGCCCCCAATAAAAAACCAAAATATAATAGCCTCGATGAGGTAGACCCCGAGCTTCTTGAAACCTTCAAAAAACTAGGGATCTCGTTAGATGAACAGAAGAAACTGGCGGGGGTCGCTGTAGATATTGTAATGGATTCGGTCTCTGTGGCTACTACTTTTAAGAAAACCCTGGCCGAAAAGGGGATCATATTCTGTTCGATCTCCGAAGCGATCAAGGAACACCCCGATTTGGTAAGGAAGTATATTGGAAAAGTGGTACCTCAGAAGGACAACTTTTATGCTGCATTGAATTCTGCTGTTTTTTCAGACGGATCATTTTGCTATATACCCAAAGGGGTCAGGTGTCCTATGGAGCTCTCCACTTATTTCAGGATCAACCAAGCCGGAACCGGACAATTCGAGAGAACTTTGGTCATCGCCGATCAAGGCAGTTATGTGAGTTATCTGGAAGGATGTACAGCTCCTTCCCGCGATGAAAACCAGCTGCATGCTGCAGTGGTAGAATTAATCGCACTGGATGATGCTGAGATCAAATATTCAACGGTTCAAAATTGGTTTCCTGGTGATAAAGAAGGCAAAGGCGGCGTATTTAATTTTGTCACCAAAAGGGGATTATGCGAAAAGAACGCCAAAATATCGTGGACTCAGGTCGAAACCGGCTCGGCCATTACCTGGAAGTACCCTTCATGTATCCTTAAAGGAGACAATTCCATAGGCGAGTTTTATTCCATTGCGGTGACCAACAATTATCAACAAGCCGATACCGGCACAAAGATGATCCACCTTGGCAAGAATACCCGCAGTACCATTATCTCGAAAGGGATATCTGCCGGAAAATCACAAAACAGTTATCGAGGATTGGTACAGGTGAATAAAAGGGCCGATAATGCGAGAAATTTTTCTCAGTGCGATTCGTTGTTGATGGGAAATAAATGCGGGGCCCATACATTTCCTTATATCGAGGCAAAGAACAAGAGCGCACAAATAGAACATGAAGCCACTACCAGCAAGATTGGTGAAGATCAGATTTTTTACTGTAATCAACGCGGTATTGATACCGAAAAAGCCATAGCACTTATTGTAAATGGATTCAGTAAGGAAGTTCTCAATAAACTACCTATGGAATTCGCGGTTGAAGCTCAGAAGTTATTGGAAATAAGCCTTGAAGGCTCAGTAGGATAGAAAGATGAGAATACTAACCATACTTTTTGCCATCCTTTTGCTTAACGCTTGTAAAGAAGCGCCTAAGCCGATAGCGGAGGCTAGTCAGGCCGCCTCTTCCGAGAGCAAGGCTTCCCTACGGCTATACTCCTTCGACGGCGGCACGGTTATGGTCAATGCCCTGGGATATTTTGCTCAAGATGATATCTATAAAGGGCAAAGCAAGGAATTTGCCAATGCATTTTATGTAGTGCAGCACCCCGATGGGAATCTTATGTGGGATGCAGGACTTCCAGAATCCCTTGTCGGTATGGACGAAGCCTTTACTACCCCGAATGGGGCATTTACGGTTTCGAGGAAAGATTCGCTTCATAACCAGCTGGCTAAGATCGGATTAACCACAGAAGATTTTAAATATATCGTCCTCTCTCATACACACTTCGACCACGTTGGCCACGCCGCTGCACTTAAAAATGCAACATGGTTGGTGCAGGAGGAAGAATATAAATGGGTTACAGGCGAAGAAGTAAGAAAGCAGAATCCGGACAGTTACAATGCCATTAAGGACCTCAGCAAAATTGAGATGATCAACGGAGACCACGACGTCTTTGGCGATGGTACCGTGATCTTAAAATACATGCCCGGACATACTCCAGGGCATCAGGTGCTCTATCTCGACCTGAAAGAGCACGGCCCACTTTTGCTCTCGGGGGATCTATATCATTTTTCGGAGAACAGGGAATTCAAAAGGATTCCAATTTTTAATCACGACCTCGAGCAGACCCGGAAGAGTATGACTCTTTTTGAAGCCTTTGCCGGGGAAAAGAACGCTAAAGTTTACCTACAACACCAGAAAGAAGATTTTCTCAGTATGCCAGTGGCACCTGAGTATTTAAAATAAAGATTAAAGATCGAAATGCTAAGAATTAAAAATTTACATGCAGGCGTAGAAGACAATGAGATTCTCAACGGGATCGACCTTGAGGTTAATCCGGGTGAAGTTCATGCCATTATGGGGCCCAACGGCTCAGGAAAAAGCACACTGGCGGCAGTTATCGCAGGGAAGGAGGACTTCGAGATCACCGAGGGGAGTATAGAATTCGATGGGGAATCTCTTGAAGAAACAGCACCCGAAGACCGGGCCCATAAAGGGATATTTATGTCCTTCCAATACCCTGTTGAGATACCTGGAGTTACGGTTACCAATTTTATCAAGACGGCTATAAACGAATCGCGGAAAGCGAGGGGGCAACAAGAAATGCCCGCCAATAAAATGCTAAAGCTGATCCGTGAGAAGTCCGAATTGTTAGAAATAGACAGGAAATTCCTGTCCAGGTCATTAAATGAAGGATTCTCCGGCGGGGAGAAAAAAAGGAATGAGATCTTTCAGATGGCTATGCTCGACCCTAAACTCGCGATTCTCGATGAAACGGATTCCGGTTTGGATATAGATGCGCTCCGTATTGTTGCCAACGGGGTGAATAAGTTGCGCACCAAAAACAATGCAGTGATCGTAATCACCCATTACCAGCGCTTGTTAGATTATATCGTACCAGATTTTGTCCATGTTATACAAGAGGGAAAAATCGTGAAGTCTGGAACCAAGGATTTGGCACTCGAATTGGAAGAAAAGGGCTATGACTGGCTGAAAGATGAAATAGTTTCTCAATAATTAAGAACCGAATATGGGAAGCAAACGCACCGAAAATATCGATCTGAGAGAAAAGTTGGTTTCCTCTTTCCTGGCATTCCAAAACCATGTGGATGTGGATCATCCTGTACATGATATCCGTTCAGAGGCGATCCGTACTTTTGAGAACAAAGGGTTTCCCAATCGAAAAGAAGAGGCCTGGAAATATACTTCGCTGGGCAAGCTTCAGAAGATAGATTTCAGCATTTTTCCCAAGGAGGTGAATGCTCTGGAATACCGAGATGTTAAACGGTATTTTCTTCATGAGATGGATACCTACAAAATTGTATTTATCGATGGCATCTATAGTTCCTACCTTTCAGAAACGACCCATGACGGAGTGGATATCTGCCTGTTGAGTGCTGCATTGAATAAACCGATCTACCAGCCTATCATCGAATTATACTTTAATAAGGCGGTTAATAGAGACGATTCGCTTACCAGTCTTAATACTGCATTTAGCAAAGAAGGGGCGTATATCTATATTCCTAAAAATAAAGCACCGATAAAGCCAATTGAGATTATTCATTTTGCCACCGGGAAGGAATCTTCTTTGATGTTACAACCCCGCAATCTTATCGTAGCAGAGGAAAACGCGGAGCTTCAGATTATAGAACGCCACCAAAGCCTGACCTCCAATGACGTGCTTACCAATGCGGTAACCGAGATCTTTGCAGCAAAAAATGCGATTGTCGACTATTACAAGGTGCAGAACGATGCGAATAATGCATCTCTGATCGACAATACCTATATATCCCAGAAGCGTGGTAGCGCCGTTCATGTACATACCTTTTCATTCGGAGGGAATATCACCCGAAATAACCTGAACTTTTACCAGCATGGTGAGCGTATAGATTCTACGCTGAAAGGGGTTACCATTCTGAATAAAAAACAACATGTGGACCATCATACGCTGGTGCATCATCAGGAACCAAATTGTGAGAGCCACCAGGACTACAAGGGGATATACGCCGATAAGGCTACCGGCGTTTTCAACGGGAAGATCATTGTTGATGAGGTCGCGCAGAAAACCAATGCCTTCCAGCAAAATAACAACATCCTGGTCAGCGACGACGCAACCATTAATACCAAGCCTCAGTTAGAAATCTTTGCAGATGACGTGAAGTGTTCCCATGGGTGTACTATCGGGCAACTCGATGAGGAGGCACTCTTTTATCTGAGAGCAAGAGGCATACCTAAAAAAGAAGCACAAGCCTTGCTGATGTATGCTTTTGCCAATAACGTATTGAAAAGTGTACGGATACCCGAATTAAAAACAAGGATCAACAGGCTGATTGCTGAAAAACTAGGCGTACGCCTTGGCTTCGATCTCTAGCCTACCCACCTAAATGTAGTTTTGTTTGTATGATTCAAACAACCTTAAACATAGCGAACCTTCGTAAGGACTTTCCCATCCTCCATAGAAAAGTCCATGGACACCCATTGGTTTATCTGGATAATGCTGCGACTTCTCAGACGCCTCAGGTAGTGATCGACACCATTACAGATTATTATTCCCGATACAACGCCAATATACACAGAGGGGTGCATGCATTATCTCAAGAAGCTACAGACGCTTACGAACAGGCGAGGAAGAAACTAAAGCGTCATTTTAATGCGGGAAAAGAACATGAGGTGATCTTTACATCAGGGACAACCCACAGTATCAACCTGGTAGCCAATGGCTTTGCTTCAATCCTGCAAGAAGGCGATGAAATATTGGTATCGGCCATGGAGCACCACAGCAATATTGTACCCTGGCAAATGCTCGCTGAGAAGACCGGGGCAAAACTCAGAGTGATCCCGATGGACGAGACCGGAGATCTGTTGATGGACCAGTACGAACAGCTGCTCAATGAACGCACAAAATTGGTATTCTGTAATCATGTATCGAATGCCTTGGGAACGATCAACCCGATTGAAGAGATTATCAACATGGCACATGCGGTTGGCGCCGCAGTGCTGATAGACGGGGCTCAGGCTGCAGCCCATATCGTGGCAGATGTTCGGGCTCTGGATGTTGACTTTTATACGGCTTCTGCGCATAAAATGTGCGGACCAACCGGGATCGGGATGTTATATGGCAAGGAAGAATGGTTAAGACGACTTCCTCCTTACCAGGGCGGAGGGGAAATGATCGCAGAGGTGAGTTTCGAAAAGACGACCTATGCAGATCTTCCGCATAAATTTGAAGCCGGAACGCCGAATATTTGCGGTGGTATTGCCTTTGGAGCAGCACTCGACTATATGAATAACATTGGTTTCGACGCCATTGCGCAATATGAAGATGAACTGCTCAATTATGCCACAGATCTACTGCAAAAAATAGAAGGACTCAGGATCTATGGGACTGCCCGGCACAAGACGTCGGTAATATCCTTTAATGTGGGAGATCTGCATCCTTATGATATCGGAACTATTCTCGATAAACTGGGAATCGCCGTACGTACAGGTCATCATTGCGCCCAGCCAGTTATGGACTTTTTCCAGATTCCGGGGACCATCAGGGCTAGTTTTAGCTTCTATAATACCAGGGAGGAGATAGATGAGCTGGCAGAAGGCATAAAGAAAGCAGTGAAAATGCTCTCATAAGCCGAGGTGTTATGATTTTCCCAAAGCGATGAAAGGCAAGCATACAAATCGTATTTTTATCTAAAATCTAATCCATGACAATTCAGGAAATTCAAGACGAAATTGTAGACGAATTTTCGATGTTCGATGACTGGATGCAGCGGTACGAGTATATGATCGAACTGGGGAAGTCTTTGCCGATCATCGAAGAAAAATACAAAACAGAAGAAAATATTATAAAGGGTTGTCAGAGTAAGGTTTGGGTACATGCCGAACTGGAAGGTGATAAACTGGCATTTACCGCCGATAGCGATGCGATTATCACCAAAGGGATCATCGCGATTTTAATTCGCGCTTTTAGCGGACAAAAGCCTCAGGATATTATAGATGCTGATACGGGATTTATCGATGAGATCGGTTTAAAAGAACACCTGTCACCCACAAGAGCCAATGGATTGGTGAGCATGATCAAACAGTTAAAGTTATACGCTGTTGCTTACCAAACTCAATTGAACTGATAATTGCAGAACAAATTTTAGAGACGTATTATGAGCGATGAATCACCGGTGATCGACAACCAGGAATTGGGAGAAAAAATTGTACGAGTCCTCAAGACGATCTACGATCCGGAGATCCCTGTCGATATTTATGAATTGGGATTGATCTACGATGTGTTTGTAAACGAAGACCGGGAGGTGAAAATCCTTATGACCCTTACCTCACCGAATTGTCCGGTGGCAGAAACACTACCGGTAGAGGTAGAGGAGAAGGTTAAATCACTGGATCTCGTCGCCAATGCCTTTGTGGAGATCACCTTCGACCCGCCCTGGTCTCAGGAACTTATGAGCGAAGAAGCCAAACTGGAACTCGGCTTCCTGTAAATAAACGAATAAGCACAACGATCAATTAATAAACCCCTGATCCATGTCAGAAATTGTCAACCGAGTTTCTCAAAGTAATCTGGTCACTTTGGACCTTGAAGAATACTATCCGAAGGGGAAGCGGGTATTGTTCGATATCAGTCCATGGCTATATGAAGGGATAATTCTTAGGGAAAAGGAATTTAGAAAACATGTCTCGGAACACTCCTGGGAATCATATAAAGATAATTTTGTGGCGATTGGCTGTTCAACCGATGCGATTATACCTGCCTGGGCATATATGTTGATAACTACGAAATTGCAGCCCTATGCAGCAAGGATTATAAACGGAGATCTCAACGATTTGGAAACCGGGTTATACAGGGAAGTCATCGATGGGTTAGATCTTTCGCTCTATAAGGACAAACCAGTGATAATAAAGGGATGCAGTAATAAACCTGTCCCGCTAAATGCCTATGTATGGGCTACCGAAAAAATACAATCCGTTGCCAGAAGCGTGATGTACGGTGAAGCCTGTTCTTCCGTGCCTTTATTCAAAAGGAAATAGTGTTAATAAGACCCCGTATTTATTAACAATTACTACATTTGCGGTTAATAACACTAACATTTTTATACTATGAAAAGAGTTGTTTTAATTCTAGGCTTGCTTATTGGCCCTATTATTATCTCTGCACAAACCAAGGAAGAACTCCAGGCAGACAAAAAAGTGAAGGAGGATTCGATTGCGGCCATTCAGGGCAGGGCCGACGCCATTCAGGCACAGATTGATGCTTTACCCGGTTGGAAGATCGGGGCATTGGGAACCATTGGAGTCGATCTTTCGGCTTTTAACAACTGGTATGCACAGGGGATTCCCAATAACTCCGCCGGAAATATTGGCTTTACGGTGAATTCCTATGCCAATCTTCTGCAGGAAAAGTTTTTCTGGAGGAATTCGGCTAATTTAAACCTTAAATGGGTAAAACTCGATGACAAAGACAATCCATTGGACGACTCCAGCTTTAGGGCTACCACCGATGTTTTTAATCTTTCAACGCTCTATGGGCGAAAATTGAGTGAGAAATTCGCTGTTTCAGGATTGGCGGAGTACAGGACCACACTTATCAATAATTTCAACGACCCGGGTTATCTCGACCTTGGTGTAGGGGGTACCTGGACGCCGATTACCGACTTAGTAGTGGTGATTCACCCCGCCAACTACAATTTTGTATTCAGCAGCGACGACACCATTTTTGACTCTTCTTTTGGTGCTAAGATCGTAGCAGATTATATCAAAAGTATCGGGAAGGTTAAGTTTAAAACCAACCTCTCGGCCTTTATGAGCTATAAAAGCGGTAATCTGAGTAACTGGACCTGGACCAATTCGTTTGCCTATACCATTTGGAAGGGGATCGGCCTTGGTTTCGATTTCGGACTACGCGACAACAAACAGGAAGCGCTTAATTATGAGATCAATACTTTGGGTAACACCGGAGCCACATTTGATAACATCGACAACAAGCTTCAAACCTATTGGACGGTGGGGCTTAGTTATGCTTTCTAATAAATTCTAAATAACATAGAGTAAAATAAAAAGCCCTGAAGTAATTCAGGGCTTTTTCTAAGCAGGTTTGCAAAATTTGGTTAGGTATTTTAGCTTTTTTCGGTTAAGTGCCAGATTTGGGGAAGGCACTTTATGTTAAGTTCTGGTAGATTTGGGGTCCCGTCTACTAATCGGGATATTCACTTGTTTACAGGGTAAATATATGGTGAGATTAACTTCTCACTAAATTTTTGTTGTCAACCTGCCCTATGCTGTTGTGAAAAATACGAAGCGTTCGTTTTCATCGACAAAGGGTTAGGCCCTTTGGTAATATCCTAATAGCCGTCGAGGTTTTCAGGGTACAAGAAGTTGTTGTACGGAAAACGGCTGATATGGAGTTCCCGAACGGCGTGGTATACTATCTTTTTGAATTCTTCGAGGTTTTCTTTATTCAAGGCCGATATAAAAACCACTTGCTGCTTTAATTGCTGCATCCAGGTTTTTTTCCATTCTTCGATCGTAAAGTGTTTTGAAGTCTTTACGGTCACCATATCATCCTCTTCAATAATTTCGGGAGCGTACTGATCGATTTTGTTGAAAACCATGATGGTCTTCTTTCCATCACAGCCGATTTCTTTAAGGATAAGATTCACCGAACTGATATGGTCCTCGAAATTAGGATGTGAAATATCAACCACATGAATCAGCATATCAGCTTCCCGTACTTCATCGAGTGTACTTTTAAAACTCTCGACCAATTGGGTGGGCAGTTTACGTATAAACCCCACCGTATCACTGAGTAAAAAGGGCAGATTTCCTAAGACTACCTTGCGAACCGTAGTATCGAGGGTGGCAAAAAGTTTGTTCTCGGCAAAAACATCGCTCTTGCTAATCACATTCATCAGGGTCGATTTCCCAACGTTGGTATAGCCTACCAGGGCCACACGTACCAGGGACCCGCGATTACCACGTTGGGTCTCCATCTGCTTATCGATCTTGGTAAGCTTGGATTTAAGCAGTGAAATTCTATCGCGCACAATTCGCCGGTCGGTTTCAATTTCTCGTTCCCCGGGACCCCTCATACCAATTCCACCTCTTTGCCGTTCGAGATGCGTCCATAATCCTGTTAGCCTTGGTAGCAAGTATTCATATTGGGCCAACTCTACCTGCGTCCTTGCATAACTTGTTTTAGCACGCTGGGCAAAAATATCGAGGATAAGACCGGTACGGTCTAGGATTTTGCATTTTAATTGCTTTTCAATATTTCGCTGCTGAACCGGGCTTAGTTCATCATCAAAAATCACACTCCCAATATCATTTTCCTTAACAAAATCCTCTACTTCCAGAATCTTTCCACTACCGATATAGGTTTTTGGATTAGGCACTTCGACCCGCTGTACAAAGCGTTTCACCACTTCCCCACCGGCAGTATAGGTAAGGAATTCAAGTTCATCGAGGTATTCCTTAACTTTTTCTTCTGCCTGCGTTCGGTTGATAACGCCGATAAGCACCGCTTTTTCGTATTCGTTTTTTTTCTTCTCGAGCATGATATAGCTTAGATTACAAAACTAATCAATCCGCCCAAAAAGTGCTTTTTGTACATTTATATTTCAATACTCTCAATAATGTCTTTCCCATTTTTTAAGCGCAGAAGAAGAAAAGAACTATATACAATTGCCTTTTACAATCTCGAGAATCTATTCGATACGAAGGACGATGCGCATACGCTCGATGATGACTTTACCCCTGAAGGGGTTAAAAAATGGTCCTATAAACGGTATAAAAAGAAACTTTCGAAACTGTCCAAAACGATAGATCAATTAGGGAGGAAAGAGTCGGCCTTAGCCCCGGTCCTGGTAGGTATTGCAGAAGTTGAGAACAAAAATGTGATTCACAAGCTTTTGCAATCAGGGCCTTTAAAAAAGATATCCTACGATTATATTCATTTTGACTCCCCGGATGAAAGAGGGATCGATACGGCCCTTATTTATCATAAAGAGTACTTTGAGCCCATATTTTCGGAACCAATTCCGCTCTTGATCGAGAATGAAGATGGCCAGAGAGATACTACCCGCGATATACTTTATGTCTTTGGGAAGCTAAACGGGGAGGGGGTACATGTTTTTGTGAATCACTGGCCCTCGAGAAGGAAAGGAGAAGAAGAGACCTCAGCAAAACGTATTGAAGCCGCTAACACCATAATCAGGTATATGCTTAAACTCGAAAAAGAGGGTGAACAGCTGAATTATCTGATCATGGGCGATTTTAACGACGGGCCAACGGCCGGCAGCATCAAACTTCTGGTGGAAACCAAGGATTTATATAACCCTATGGAGAAACTGATAACACCCGATCGTGGGAGTGCAAATTATAAACGCAGCTGGTCTTTATTCGATCAGATTTTGGTGTCACATAGTTTTTTCGATTTTAAAAAGGGCACCCATAGTTTCGCCCATGCCAATATTTTTGATGAGCACTTCCTGACCGAATGGAATGGAAAGTACAGGGGGAATCCATTCAGGACCTATATAGGCCGTAAATACAAGGGTGGATATAGCGATCACTTCCCGGTCTACATTCAATTAAAGCTGAATACGCCTTAGTTCACCCGGTACGGCACCAGATATCTCATAACACTTTGGTGATTTCTTCTTCACTGAGGAGTTCTTCGCTCCTTAGTTTTAAAAATACCTGCGCCAGGGTGATCACATCGAGCTCGCAGTAGGTTACGATCCGATCTATGTCTTTGTCTTTATAGTACACCTCGCGAACCATGCTGCCATCCATGTCTTCCTTTGGCGAGGGGATCCCGAGTATGTGCGCAAGCAACTTCAAGGAAGTATAGTGTTTATAATCCCCGAATTTCCACAGCTCCATAGTATCCAAATGGGGCACTTCCCAGGGCTTTTTGCCGAAAAGGTCCAGTTTATAAGGGAGTTTTATACCATGGATAAGCATTCGACGGGCGAGATACGGGAAATCGAATTCCTTACCATTATGAGCACAAAGCAAATTTTTCGGGCCGCTAAAATGGTCGTTTAATAGTGATTTAAATGCTCTGAGAATGCTATTTTCCTCGCCATGAAACGATTTTATCCTCAAATTCCTATGATTGGACTTCAGATTGAAGAAACCAACGGAAACACATACCACCTTGCCGAATTCGGCCCAGATCCCCGCCCTGTCGTAAAATTCTTCTGCAGTAAACTCCTCACCTCGTTTATACTGAGATTTCTGTTCCCACAATTGCTTTTTTACCTCGTTCATACTATTAAAATCCTCAGATTCTGGAACGGTCTCGATGTCGAGAAAAAGTATGTTTTCGAGGTTTAATTTATACAGCATCGGTATTTAGTAATCAAGATCAACACTTGTAACGACAAACTTAATGCCTCCTGATGAAAGATCTATTCATGATCGAATCAATATACAAACAAATCTTATAGAGCAGTGTGTGATTGCAGTAAAGGCCTCCTGTAGCGCCGCCCTTATTTTGCCTATCTTTAAAAAAAAGTTGCATGAACTCCTGGAATTTTATTGGGTTGGTGTGCCTCGGGCTGTTTCTTTGGGGCTGTTCAAACGATGATCCTGTAGATGACGAACTGGAAAGCCAGGCTGTCGTTCCCGATTTCCAATTCTTAGGAGAGGATGAGGACAGCATTTATTGGTACAGCTACGAGGCGGAAGAGGAGGTGATGACGGCCCAGAATCTTACTCAGGATGATAATCTGGACCGTTTCTATATCACTCTCAGACAGGTAGGCGATGTACTTTCCTTTTTCAGCTTGTCGGGCGGCAGTTTTTCGCTCTTTCAGAAAAATATTCAGGACAACAACGTCACCACGGTCGACAGTTTTATTTCGATTTCCGGGGAGCGATCGGTGATTTGGGGTGCTAATACCGAAACCCAGATTCTGATCGGGTATTATAGCCCGCCAGGATCAGGTGAATATGGTGTTAGGGTCCTTGATGTTAATACCGGAAATTTTATCGATACACCACTGGCTTCCAATGTCTTTGACACCCTGGAACCCTTATATTTCAATCAAAGGCTATTTACATCATATTTGGATAATAACGATCGGTATCATTTGGTTGTCTTTAATACCACAGACTTCTCTATTATTCGCAGTTTCGATTTTGGGGATCAGATCCCTGCCTTCCTTATAGACGATCTGGGTAATTTTGTGTTGTTTAGAGGTAGCCAGGGGATATTTAACAAAGAGACCTACTCTCTGGTAAATATGGAGCTTTTGATGTCCGATTCCTTTGATCTTAACGAATTCTTTGAACCCGGCCCGTTAGACGCTTACCTCGTTGGGAACAAACTTTACTATAAAAGCGCATTGGTGCAACCCGCTCCAATAGAATTTACACCGGCTGTTTTTAATTTCGATAGCCGTATTAAGCAGACCACGGACATCCTCTCGATTCGTGAAACCGTCATTGAGCAAATCGGTAGAAATATCATCCCCACAGCTTTTGGATTTAGTACCAACTCCAGGGTTTTTTTATTGGGATATGCTGAGGTGACAACAGCTACGAGTTTCGATGGAGGAATTATTATTATTTCAGAGGAAGGCGACCTTTTAGAGGTCCTTGAACTGGAGGTAGTACCAACATATTTCATTAAAAACTAATTTTGAAACTTTTTGACCGTGTGGTTTGTTTATTGACATGATTGCAGATACAAAATCCTAACAATACCCGACAGCCAGCCGGATTCCATGGATAAAGGGCATTATAATGCTAGAAAACAGAAAAGAATTTCATCCTGACAAACCAGGTGGTCTGTCATTCTGGGAAGAGGCTATGTTGCTTTACAGGGCACTCATGGTCTAACAGCCATTTTTTGCGGTGCAAACCACCGGCATAACCGGTTAGTGATCCATCTGAGCCTACGACCCTATGACAGGGTACGACGATCCAAAGCGGGTTTTTTCCATTAGCTGCCGCAACGGCTCTAATCGCTTTTTCATCGCCCAGCCGCCTGGAAAGTTCGAGATAGGAAATGGTCTTGCCATAAGGGATTTCAAGAAGGGCTTTCCAGACCTTTTGTTGAAACTCGGTACCCTTGGGGTTGGTCTTAAAAGAAAACTCTTTGAGATTGCCTTCGAAATATTCGTGCAGTTGCTGAATCGCTTCATGGAATGGTTCTGGAACGTCTCCTGCAGAGGCCGTAGCTATTGCGCCAACCGAAATGGACTGAATGCCTTCGTGATCACCTATTAAATGGGCCATTCCCAGAGGGGTTTCTAAAAAATACTCCTGCATCTTCTATTCGATTATTCCGGTTCGTTTAGCACGGGCTTCCCACTTTTTACGGGCTAAAACCTGCAGATCTTCCACATTATCGCTTTCATCCATGATTTCGAGGCCCAGGAGCGTCTCAATGACATCTTCCATAGTTACAATACCGCTCACAGAGCCATATTCGTCTACTACTAAAGCGATATGTTCCCTTTTAGCGATCAATGTTTCAAATAGTTGTGGTATAGGGGTATCGCGGCGGGTTACAAGGATGTCTCTTTTTATTTGTGAGAGCGGGACTTCGCCGTTTTCTTCAATAATTTCCTCAAGAACATTGTCTTTTAGAACATAACCGGTAATAATGTCTTCCCTTTCCCCATAGATCGGAATCCTGGAAAAACGCAACTTTGGATTATCATTAAAAAAGTCTTTTATCGAGGTGTTTTCCTGTGCGATTTTCATCACAGCTCTGGGCGTCATGACATCTTTAGTTAAGACTTCATCAAATCTCAAAAGGTTTTTGATCACTTTAGACTCAGATTCCTGGAAAACACCTTCTTCATGGGCCATATCGGCCATTGCTGTAAATTCTTCCTTACTCAATACACTTCCATGATGCCCTTTTTTGCCGATCAATCTTGTGAAAAGTTGTAGAACCCACATCATTCCTGTCCATTTCATGATCCACACCATTACATTTAAGGCTTTGGTGGAGAAGCGAGCCAGTTTTTTCCAATAGGTAGCGCCAATGGTTTTTGGGATGATTTCCGAAGCCACCAATATGAGTATGGTCATAATTGCCGAAACAATACCCACCATAGCCTGCTCGGTAAATTCAATTCCGAATATATATCGCGTTGTATTGCCATAAGCTTCGCTATATGCATTTTTGGCCTGTACACCAACTAGAATAGCTCCTACGGTATGTGCGATAGTATTTAGGGTAAGAATGGCGATAAGTGGTTTATCGACATCTTTTTTGAGCGATTCCAGCTCTGTGGCGAACGCTTTACCTTCACTCTTTTTAACATTGATAAAAGTTGGGGTAACACTTAGGAGTACCGCCTCGAGAATGGAACAAAGGAAAGAGAAGAAAACCGAGATAAAGGCGTAAAATAGAAGTAATCCCATGGATTAAAAATATGATATAAAGGTAGCAATTAATTAAAACTTTCCTGCCTGTCCATTGCCTTGTAAAAAACTTGTTGAACCGCTGTACGAATATGTAGCTCATAGAGTTGTCGATGTGTCCGACTGGGATGGACGCGGTTGCTTAAAAATACATATACCATACGGTATTTAGGATCGGCCCACACAAATGTTCCTGTAAAACCCCCATGTCCAAAGCTTTCGGCGCTAGCTTCAGGCGCTGGATATGACTGTTCTAAGTCAAGGTCAATGTTGTTGATAAGGGGCTTATCGAATCCCAAACCCCGGCGATTATCATTCTCTGGAAATTGGATTGATGTGAATTCTTTCATCGTTTCTTCCTTCAGGAATTGTTTACCCCTGTATGTACCGTAATTTCTATAAAGCTCCATCATAAGGTAAAGATCACGCGCAGTTCCAAAAAGACCGGCATTTCCTGAGATTCCACCTAAGAGTGAGGCGTTTTCATCGTGTACCCATCCCTGGACAAGATCGTTACGGTATACAGTGTCTATCTCGGTAGGCACGATTTGGTTGGGGCGGTTTTTGGTTACAGGATTGAACACAATCCCGGTAGCGCCCAAAGGAAGGAAAAAGTGCTTTTGTAGATAGTATTCATAAGAGTAACCACTTAATTGAGAGATAAGTTCGGGGAATAGCAAAAATGCAAGTCCGGAATACCGATACGATTTTTGTACAGATATCCGCGATTTATCGATGTCTTTAAAGATCTTGTTTTTGAATCGATCCTTGATGTAGAGATCTCTGTAAGCCTGTTTTGTGAAGGAAGGTCTGGGATTGTGTCGAATAAAGCGTTTTTTAAGTCGCCCGTTTTTTAATACCCGGTTCAGAAAAACGATGTATGGCTCTAAGCCTGCCTGATGGGCAAGGATTTCTCTTAAAGTCAGATCTTTTTTATCAGGAATGTTTTCCCAGGCTTTCCAATAGGTACTAAAAGGCTTATCCAGGTCGATCTTGCCTTCTTCGCAGAGCTTCATTAATGCGGGAAGGGGTCCGATAATTTTCGTGATGGAAGCAAGGTCGTATAAATCGGTAGTGCCAACAGCTTGATTGTTTTCGTAGGTATGAAATCCGTAGGTTTTATGGAAAATGATGTCCCCGTCTATGGCGACAAGAACCTGGGCCCCAGGAAAGGCTTTCATTTTTATACCATTTGTTATAATGGAATCTACCTTCTTGGTTACCAATTTGTTATCCCAGCTGTGAACAAATTTTACTGCTCGTTTTTTTGGGATGTAAATTTTAACTTTTTCCGCCGTTGAGTCCTGTGCCACTTCCTGGGGAAAAGTCAAGAATATACCGAAAAGTATTAAAAGAAAAATACAGAGAAGCCTGGGAAGCAACTTTAGTTTTGTCGTTATTTCCAAACCGGCGAGCATTATCCAAGGATACGAACCAGGTCTTTTGCGAAATAGGTAACTATAATATCTGCACCTGCACGTTTAATGGCCAGATGTTGTTCCAGTACGGCCTGATCATGGTTAAGCCACCCTTTCTCAGCCGCCGCTTTGAGCATGGCGTATTCTCCGGAAACCTGATAAACAGCTATTGGGACATTTATTTCGTTACGTAAATCACGAACGATATCCAGGTAGGGAAGTCCGGGTTTAACCATAATTATATCGGCACCTTCTTCAATATCTAGTTTAGCTTCTTTAACCGCTTCCAACCTGTTGGAGGAATCCATCTGATAGGTTTTTTTATCCGACGGAACATCCTGTACACTAACCGGTGCAGAGTCTAGTGCATCGCGGAACGGACCGTAGAATGCACTGGCATATTTGGCGCTATAGGCCATGATCCCGGTATTGATCAACTCTTCATCTTCCAGGGCCTCCCTTATGACTTTGATACGTCCATCCATCATATCGCTTGGCGCGACAAAGTCGGCTCCCGCCTGCGCATGAGAAACACTCATCTCGGCCAGAATCTCGCTGGTTTCATCGTTCAGAATCTCGCCATTGGCCACAATACCATCATGGCCAAGCGAGGAATAGGGATCCAACGCCACATCGGTCATTACCAGCATATCCGGACATGTATTTTTTACTTCCTGCACCGCCCGTTGCATCAACCCATGTTCATTCAGCGCTTCTTTTCCTGTATTGTCTTTGAGTTCTTCCGGGACTTTTACAAAAAGCAGGACCGAATGCAGGCCCATCTTCCAGAGTTCCTTCACTTCCTTGATCAGATTATCTAGACTAAGGCGATAATAACCGGGCATCGAAGCTATTTCTTCACGAATACCATGGCCTTCAACGACAAAAAGCGGGACCAAAAGATCATCGGTACTCAAAGCTGTTTCTCTTACCAGTCTTCTGATGCTTTCTGAAGTTCTGAGCCTGCGGCTTCTTTTTAGTGGATACATATAGATATGATGATCGTTAAAATTATAAATTTTAGCCCTATTAAGCGTCGATTTCTCCAATTGAATACAGTACGGCCATACCGGTGATAAGTACTCTTGGGGATCGATATTCACAATGGAGAAAGCCGCCTCTTTTTGAGAGTTGACGCGCACTCATTTTAGTCTTATTTAAAATCCCAGCCCAATAAGGCGTAAGTGTGGTATGTGCTGACCCGGTAACCGGATCCTCATTAACACCAGATTGTGGGGCAAAAAACCGCGATACAAAATCGACCTCATTTCCGGGAGCAGTTACAATCACACCCCGGGCGTTTATCTTACTGAGGGATAAGAAATCTGGTCTCAGGGCTTCAATTTCTTCCTGGCTGTTGTAAACCAGAAGATAATCTGTTTTTCCCTGAAACATTGCTTCGGGCTCTTGTCCAAGGGCATTAAATAGAGCGCTGTTTTTCGGTACAGTCGTAGCCACATCTTCCGGAAAGTCCAGAACTAATTGGCCGTCTTCACCTTTTTCAACACTTAAGGCACCACTTCTAAATGAATGGAAATTGATTTTATTTGTTTTCACACCTTCATGATGGAATAGCACATAGGCAGAGGCCAGGGTAGCATGACCACATAGGTCGACCTCCAATTCGGGGGTAAACCAACGTATCTCAAAGACCTCATCATTGGGCACCACAAAGGCGGTTTCTGCCAGATTGTTCTCCATCGCAACGTTTTGCATCCAGTCTTCTGCCGGCCAGGCTTTCATGATACACACCGCAGCAGGGTTCCCTTCGAATACTTTTTGGGCAAAAGCATCAACCTGATACATTTTTTGTTTCATATTCAAAAAGTTTGATAAGTTCAACTTAAATCCATGGTCTCGGCTTTTGCAGCACTTTTAACAAACGTTCTTCCTCAGAGCCGGGTTCGGGATGAAAATCATAGCGCCATTGTACTTTTGGGGGAAGACTCATCAGGATACTTTCTATCCTTCCATTTGTTTTAAGTCCGAACAATGTTCCCTTGTCGTGTACAAGATTGAACTCTACATAGCGGCCCCTTCTGATTTCCTGCCATTGACGCTCTTCTTCGGAATAATCTAATCCCTTCCTTCTCTCTACAATAGGGAGATAAGCGCTCAGGAAATTATCAGCAGAATCCGTTACAAAGTTATACCATTTCTCCATTGGCTTTAGCTCGGAAGGCCTCAGATAATCAAAAAACAATCCGCCGATACCCCTGCTTTCATCCCTGTGGGTATTCCTAAAATAATTATCGCATCTGGCCTTATATTCAGGATAATAGGAAGGATCATGCCGATCACAAACCTCTTTGCACACCTTGTGAAAATGAATAGCGTCTTCATCAAATAAATAATAGGGAGTAAGATCCAGTCCGCCACCAAACCATTGATCTGTGATCTGTCCTTTTGGATTATACATTTGAAAATATCTCCAATTCGCATGTACAGTTGGCACCTTGGGACTTCTCGGGTGAATTACCAGGCTGAGACCGCAGGCAAAAAAATCGATCTTCCCCACCTTAAAGTACTGCTGCATACTTTCGGGCAGGGCACCGTGTACGGCAGAAATATTCACACCACCTTTTTCAAATACTGCACCTTCTTCGATCACACGTGTTCTGCCTCCTCCACCTTCTGGCCTGCTCCAGAGGTCTTGCTTAAATTTAGCATGCCCATCGATTTTTTCGAGCGCTGAACAGATTTGGTCCTGTAGATCCTGGATATAAGCGTAAAATTTATCTTTCATTACTTTCGTTATTGATGATATGAACCAATTTTCCTGCTTTAATTTTGCTGAGGTCTTCCAGGGTCTCGATTAATTCAGATTCCCCGGTCTTCACCTTTAACAGCCTTAGGATTTCACCCGACTTTCCCGGGCCGTATTCCTTATAGATTATTCTTCCCACTGCATTGTTATGAAGGTCCATAGCCCTGGCGAGTGGTGGGTTCGGAAATAGTTCTTCATGAATGCCGGTGATCTGTTTAGTCCATATTAAAGTGTCTTCTAAATCCATTTTGTCAGTAGAACAGGCATCGGCCACCAGGTAGTTCCACAAGGCATGGCGAAACGCGTTTGCCGCGGTATTGTGTTGATGCGCAGACCCATAGTGCGTATTAGCAAGCGACACACTTTTTTTGGTGGCCCTCCAGGTGGGCCAAACTCTTTTAAGATTTACAAGGCAGAGGGCTAACAAGCGAAATAGCTGTCGCCAATTCAAAGACCTGATAAAGCCCCATATCCTCATTTATTCCTGGTATTCCTTTACTGCATCTATAAAGGCTGCAACATGCTCCAGAGGAATTGTCGGTAATATTCCATGGCCCAGATTTACGATATACCGATCTTTCCCAAATTCTCTTATCATATTATGTGTCATCTTTCTGATCGTAGCAGGGGGTGATAATAAGCGGGCGGGATCCAGGTTTCCCTGGAGTGTGATCTTCCCTCCTGATAAATATCGGGCATTGATCGCAGAGCAAGTCCAGTCAACACCTAAGGCTGAAGCGCCGGTCTGCGACAGCTCCTTTAGTGCAAACCAGCACCCTTTGGCAAAAACGATAACCGGCGCTTCATCCTGAAGGGCCCGAACAATCTTTTGAATATACTGCTGTGAAAATTCTGCATAGTCTACAGGCGATAGCATTCCTCCCCATGAATCGAAGAGCTGTATGCAATGTACCCCAGCTTTTATCTTCGCTTTCAGATAGGCGATGGTGGTATCGGTAATCTTCTGCAGGAGTTTGTGCGCTGACAACGGATTAGTAAAGCAAAATGCCTTGGCCTGATCGAAGGATTTGCTGCCCTGCCCCTGTACGCAATAGCAAAGAATCGTCCACGGAGCTCCCGCAAACCCGATCAGCGGCACTTCACCATCCAGTTTTTCCAGAGTCATTTCTATGGCTTTCATAACATAGTCGAGCTCTACGGAAACATCGGGTACTTCTATTTTTTCCACGTCGTCGGCCGTACGTATTGGTTTGGGAAGAAAAGGTCCAAAATCGGGTTTCATTTCCACTTCAATATTCATAGCTTGTGGAATTACCAGAATATCGCTAAAAAGTATAGCGGCATCCATACCAAACCTGCGGATGGGCTGCACGGTGATTTCAGAGGCCAGTTCAGGAGTCCGACATCTTGTAAAAAAGTCATATTTCTCGCGGATATCCATAAACTCAGGAAGATATCTTCCCGCTTGTCGCATCATCCATACCGGTGGCCTGGAAACCTCTTCACCTTTTAAGGCTCTTAAAAACAGATCGTTCATATTCTATTACTCTTGTTTGTATTCAAAATGCATTGATGCGCTTTGGAGGACGCCCTCAATGGTCTGATTTTCGGCCACCTTTATTTTATCTGTATATAAAACTGCTTCATCGGCGGTAGTCTTACCGATGCAGAAGGCGGTTATGTTCTTTAATTCGTTCATGGAAACAAAGCTTTGAACACCACTTGGGCTGTAAAAAAGAACCCCATTGAATACACCGGATATTTCCTGAGAATTGAAACTCGTATGATATGCGATTATTTCTTCATATCGAATAGAATATTTACCGAGAATGTCGGGCAATTCCTTTCTTCTACGATTTCCACAAACGAACAAAAATGAGTCGTTTTGGTATGATTTTGCTATAAAATGGCCCAAATCGGCCGAATTTTGCATCATTTTGATGATTTTAAACCCTTTTTCATTTAATAAATCAGATGTTTTTTCACCGACGCAGAAACAACTTTTAACCCAAATGTCTTCACGTCTTTTAGGAGGGCTCAGCCTTTCAACGGCTTTGAAAAAACTCCTAACAGCATTCTGGCTGGTGAATATATAATGATCATAATCCCCTTCCGGATTAAAATCTTTAAACTCAATATCGATTGCGTTATATTCCACCAGGTTTATACCTGAGGAATGAAAAAGTTCTTTTTGCTTTGGGGAAAGTATTTTGGTCGACAGTAATTGTATCATGAACCGGAACGAGATTTAATAGTTCTTAAAATCTCTATACCTCCTTCAGAGCGTATTATTTGAGCGCATTTTCTTCCAAGACCTTCCGATGAGCTTATATTGGTTTCCTGCTCAACCCTCAGCAATTGACTCCCATCAACAGAACCAAGGACACCTTTTAAGCTCATTCTCTCCCCCTCGATTATAGCCAGTGCCCCAATAGGAGCAGAGCATCCTCCTTCCAGTTCCCTGAGAAACTCGCGTTCAGCGGAGGTACATATATCTGTTTCATGATGGTTCAATGACCTAAGAATATCTATAATTCCCTGTTCTTTCTGTTGTGCTACCACCAATATGGCCCCCTGAGCCGGTGCTGGGATCATCCATTGTAATTCCACGCTATTTTCCGGAAGCTGATTCAAGCGCTCCAGTCCGGCGGCCGCAAATATCGCCGCATTCCAGGGTTCTTCTTTCAGTTTTCCGAGTCGGGTAGGCACGTTACCCCTCAGGTCTACTACGGAATGAAGCGGATAGCGATGCAACCATTGTGCTTTTCTCCTCAAACTACCTGTGGCCAAAACACCTTCCGTATTTAGAAAATCCAATCCTTTATAGACCAGTACATCGGCCGGATTGGCTCGTTCTAAAACAGCGGCTTTTACGATACCAGTGGGTAACATGGTGGGAACATCTTTCATGGAATGTACCGCAATGTCGATCTTCCCTTTTAACAAGGCGATATCAAGCGCGCGGGTAAAAATTCCTGTAATCCCTAATTCGTAGAGGGGAACATCGGTAATGAGATCTCCTTCAGACTTAATAGGAACGATTTCGGAACCAACACCTAAATCTTCTAACCGACCCTTTACGGTATTGGCTTGCCATAGTGCCAAAGCGCTATCGCGGCTGCCTATCCTGATGATTCTCTTCATGGAGATTCCACTTCAAGTTGGAATACCTTTTGGATAAATTCAAGGCTGTCTTCGGCATCGATGTCCGAATCTTTAAGATGGTTTACGAAGCGTTTGGTGATCTTGTGAATAATCCGATCCGAGACCAGATCGGCCTGTTGTGCATTGAAATCGCTTATTTTTTTAGACTGGAAATCGATTTCCTCCTCCTTCATCGTTTTTAATTTCTTCTTTAGCGCTTTGATAACCGGAGCAAATTTTCGGGTCTCCAGCCATTGAATGAAATCGGTCTTTACTTCATCGATGATTGTTTGTGCCTGTGGTATATGCTCTTTTCGTCTTTCCAGGGTTTCGTCGGTAATCTGCGAGAGGTGATCCAGGTGCAGCAACGATACCTGTGGCAGTTCGGCGACTTCTGGGGCCACATTTTTCGGTATAGACAGATCGAGGATCAAAAGTGGTTTTTTGGAGTGGATAAGATCACTGGTAATCGTTGGGCTGGGAGCTGCGGTGGCTACGATCAGCACATCGGTTTTCCGGATCTCCGCTTGAAGATCACCATAGTCTTTTACCGTGAGCTGGAATTTGCCAGCGATTTTCTCAGCTTTGTTTTTTGTGCGATTAATCAGGGTGATATGATGATTACCAGTATGTTTTATTAGATTTTCGCAGGTATTACGCCCAATTTTACCCGTACCGAACAGCAGTATATTCTTATCGGAAACCGCATCGATATTTTTTAGGATATACTGCACTGAAGCAAAAGCTACCGAAGTAGCACCACTTGAAATATCAGTTTCGTTTTTCACCCTCTTGCTGGCCTGAATGATCGAATTGCATAAGCGCTCCAGAAAGTGATTGGTGAGGCCGTGTTTTTTGGACCGATAGAAACTATTTTTGATCTGCCCGATAATTTCAAAATCACCGAGGATCTGGCTATCCAAGCCTGTTCCAACCTTGAACAAATGGTCTATAGCGTCATAGTTTTTCAAAACATATGCCACTTGTTGAAACTCTTCGACCGTACCTTTGGCATGGTCGCATAGTAGCTTTATAAGTTGAAATGGATGCTGGGCAAAACCATGTAGTTCTGTCCGGTTACAAGTAGAAATTATCAATAGCCCATCAATTCCTTCATCCCGGGCCTCTGCTAATAAATGCTCCATGGCAGCCGGTTCCAGACTGAACTTGCCACGTATATCAGCATTAGCTTTCTTATAGCTCAGGCCTATGGTGTAAAAAGAATGATGCCTGGAAATATGGTACGCCTTCATGTAATCAATTGAGCAAGACAAAAATAAAAGGAGTAATCGGGCAAAAATAACGCTGGAGGTACAAATTATAACGTTCTAAGTTTTCGATTTATTAAAAATCCGCTTTTCATTCAAATACGCTACATTTGCAGTAAATATTGGGGAATAGACTAATATTATTTAGAAAGATTCTAAATTAATTTTAATATCCAGTTTCACAATGGCGCTTAAAAATATCGCTCAAGGTTCGATTGAAGAAATAGTTTTAGAAAACGGTTTTTATGTACTAAAATTTCAGAATGAAAGCCCGGATATTCAGAGGTTTAGGCGAGAGATCGACAATTCCTACATTCAGTTTCATTTTTGTTTAAAGGGCAGTGGAAAATTCGTTTTCAATGAAGGGCGCTATGCCTTGGAAGTAAGCGATGAAAATTCGTTATTGCTCTATAATCCTCAAATCGACCTGCCGATGAATCTTGAATTACAGGCCGAAAGTTGGTTGGTATCGGTGGTGATGACAATTCGTAATTTCCATGCACTTTTCTCGAGAGAAGCAGATTACATTCACTTTCTCACCGCAGAGAACCGGGATAAAAAATACTATGCCCAGGAAAATATCAGTCCGGCTATGGCCGTGATCCTGAGTCAGGTGATCAACGTTAACCTTCATCCTTCTGTAAAAGAACTTTATGTGCGGGCAAAGGTTTATGAGTTGATGTCACTTTATTTCAATCGAAATGTGGACGCCGATGCCGAGAACTGTCCTTTTTTAGTAGATGAGGATAATGTTAGGCGTATCCGACAGGCCAAGGAGATAATCATAGCTCAGATGACCGAACCTCCATCGCTTACCGAGTTGTCTCAGCAGATCGGACTGCCGCTTAAAAAGTTAAAAGAGGGGTTTAAACAAATCTATGGGGAGCCGGTGTACACTTTTTTGTTCGAATACAAAATGGATTACGCCCGTAAAATGCTCGAATCGGGCCAGTATAACGTCAATGAAGTTGGACACCGGGTGGGATATAGCACAGCAAGTCATTTTATCACGGCCTTCAAGAAAAAGTATGGGACCACTCCGAAAAAATACCTGATGTCGCTCACCAATACCTAATAATTCTAAGGGAATTTTACTATATAGTTGATTTAATACATAGTTAATATGAGACAACTCCATTGGAAACCAACCTTTTTGCTGCTTTTCTCCTTTATGATACTGCAATGCCAGCCGAAATCGGAGGAAGAAAAAGAAATACCCGCACAGGACCAGGTATCTGCGAGCATTCTGGTATTCACTAAAACGGCTGGTTTTCGTCATCGGTCGATTGAGAAAGGAGTGACTACCTTGAGAAATCTTGGCAAAGAGAACAATTTTGAGATTACCCAAAGCGAAGAGGCATCGGTTTTTACTACACCTGGCTTACAGGATTTCGATCTTGTGATCTTTCTCAGCACTACCCGGGATGTTTTGGATACCGATCAGGAAAATGCTTTTAAGGCCTACATCAATCAGGGAGGTAGCTTTATGGGCATACACGCTGCAACTGACACAGAATATAGATGGCCCTGGTATGGAGAGTTGGTAGGAGCCTACTTCGATAGTCATCCGAGCAACCCCAATGTCAGAGAAGCGGTTCTCGAAGTTGTTGACACATCTCATGGATCAACAGCTCATTTGGGAGATCGATGGCTAAGGGAGGATGAATGGTATAATTTTAAAAGCATAAACCCGGATATTCAGGTACTGATCAACCTCGATGAAACGTCGTACGAGGGAGGCACCAACGGCGACTTTCACCCTATTGCATGGTATCATGAATTCGATGGAGGACGTTCCTTCTATACCGGTGGGGGCCATACCGAAGCCTCCTTCGACGAAGCCGATTTTCAGAACCACCTTCTAGGAGGGATTGAATACTGCCTGGGGCGCGAATAATAATTCCAACAATCCAAGCATGAACCGACCTGCCTTCTGCAACTCAAAAAAAGCGTTGTGATCTAAGCTGCCAAGGCATAAGATGAATTCTACTAAAGTGGCCGTGCTACCAGGATGCCAATATTGTTTTTGATACTGTCAAGATAATCTGCCAATGGCTTTTCGGAAATTTCAACCTGGCCCGAACTCGAAGCATGGAGAAGGTAGATACGCCCGTTGGCCTTGCGGTGCGCAAAGCCGGTATGGGTAACATCGAGTCCTACAATGGAGGTGGCCAGCGCGATGATATCACCATCCTCAATCCTCGATTCCACATCACTAATTTTCTCTTTTGGGATATAGCATAGCTCATTCCCACTAAGTCTTTCCTCAGTGGTCTGCACGTGCTCGAAACTCTTATCATCCTCAAGGCCAGGATAGAGTTCCCGGTGTTTTGTCATAAAGGAAATCTCCTTTTTAAGTTTTACACCTCCGAGCTCGCATGATATATTGCGTACCAGGCCCTTTACCTCATTGTTATACAACCAGTCCGAAAAATAATGCAGTCTTGAGGAATACCCTTGCAGATCTCCGTCGCGGTACCGAATATTCGTCAGGATGCTACCAAAAGCTTCCAATTCATCTGCTTCTTTTTTAAGCAATAAAGAGAATGCCAGTACATTCTCAACATAAGTGGTGCAGTCAAAACCTCTGAGATTGATCACCAGTTTTTCATCATTGTGAATTTCCAGGGTCTTACTATGGTAGGGCATTCCGGTAAATGTTTTGCCAATGGCTACCACAGTACCACCCATATTGGGTTGATCCAGTGGCTTTATTTCTTCGACCTTCATCTCAAATGCGCGCACATCTTCCTTCGAATAGCTTAGATTCTGGGCCCTAGAGGAGACGGTTGCAGTAAGGATTAGTAATAAAATAGTAATGAAACGCACTTTTGAAGCTTTCTAAAACAAATCTACAAATTAGAATCCGAGTTGACTATATGCCGAGTTGGCTTCGGGATGATAGACAATGGCTCGGGCCCTGTCCTTTAGCTCAAATTCTTCGCTAACGTAATCCATAGCACTTTGGTCTGTATCCATATCGCTCATGCGATATCCATCGTTCTTGTAAAAGTATTCAGATTGTATTTCATCTGAGTTTTCATATACGACCAGATGTACTTTAAAATTTTTATCGAAATCCTGATTACTCCTGACCTTAAAATAATATCCCAAAAAGAGCTTGTCGTCCAGCTTTAATGTTTTGGTTCCCAGATAGAATACTTCATCCTTGCTTGCGATAAAACTCCTGTCTTCGAAGACCGCACTTTCGGCAAGGGCTTCCTGAACCCTATACAAAGATGGAAACATATTGGTCTTATCCATAGAACTGAGACGCTCGAAAAGTAATATTCTGCTGTTGATATCTCCGGCCAGCGAATCGATCAGCTGGCGCGGCATTTCATTTTTTTCTAAGACCGTCAATCCGACTAAGGTAACTCTTAGTTCAGGGGATTTAACCTCCTTCAATCTGGTAAAAAATCGCTGAACCTCTTTTGATTTTTTATAGGGATGAAGAAGTATGGCGTAGTCTTCAAGAAGGGCCGTAGTATTGCGTCTTGAAAGATAATGTGAAGATCGTTGTATATGAACATTTCCTTCTCTTGCTATGTGCCGCTTGAGCTGTATCCTGGCGTCGGCAAGCAGTTGATCGACATGTTTTTTGTAGGAAGAACTTTTGATCAGTCCGTTAGATTTCAGCTCGGCCAGTAGCGAAAAGATTTCCAATTTATACTCTTGTACATTGCTGAAATCAAGGAGTTCGGGGAAGAGAATTTTGGCCGTTTCCAAATCCTTTTTATAAGGTTTAAAAATCCTGCTGATATCTTTAGCATTCGAGACCAGGGGTAAATCCTGTGCCATCAATTCCAAAAGGAGCAACGAAGCATGGTCCGAGCTGTGCTTGGATAATGATTGCAGGATCTTCACCTGAGCCATCGAATTTCCGTAGCATCTTTGATAAAAGTCTCTAAAAAACTCCCAGCTGTCCTCAGTCTCAAAATTTCCGAGTTTTTGGATCAGGTGAGACTGTATATGCCTGGTTTCCTGATCATATTCGAATCCTGCGATGTAAAACTCCAGCGAATCAATATGCGATTGGTCAAAATAGGGGAAGCGATAGCCTTTATAAACAATACTGTCATTTCTACGAAGCGCATCGAAGAATTCTTTGGTCTTATCTTTTACCAGAGGCTTGCCTACTATGGTATCGAGGGGTTCAAAATTGTTGAAAAAATCCGATACAAATTTACTGGGTGTTTCCGAAGTATCTACGATGGCCTTTAACTCATAGAGGACTCCCCCTTTTACCACGTTTTTTACGAGGATCCCACGGGTGCTCATTGAATCAGAAGCGATAAATTGAAGCTCTTGAACTTCGTTGTTCTTTTCGAGTATTTTTTCGTCAAGAATTTGAAACTTCTTTTTTCTGTACTGGTTTTTTCTAAGCGACCATAGTGAATCTATATTGGGAAAAGCCAGCAGGTCGTGCCCTTTATTAAATTCAACTGAAATGGCTTCGCTGTTTTTATTCTGATAAAAGGTCTTTTTGGTATAAGGGTTATACGATTTTGTCTTAGACTGCCTGCGGAAATATCCATTGCTATTTTCAACAAATCTTTTAGGTTTAACAGGGGATATTGTTGTAAATAACAAAGCGGTATCCCTAATCTTTTCAAAGGCTTCGGGATAGGCCTCGGGCTTCAGCGTAAAAGAATCGAAAAAAGTGTCAGCTTCAGCTTTTTGGCAGCTCAGAGCGCCCAGCAAATAGTAATCACCCCGGTTTAAAATCGTTTTTAGATAAAGTATCCTCCCCTCTTCATGGTCGAAAACGGCTTGAGACCGCAGCGATTTGTTTTCAGCGTCATCGAACTCACCTTCCAGGTCGAGTTCCTGGTAAAATCGTTTTTGAATCTGCTGCAATTCGAACTGATCTTCCTCGAGGTATTTAAGGTCATTCAGACTGGCTCGTCGGAGGAAAAAATAGGCCTCTGAAGTGGGTTGATAGGCCTCAATCATCCGCAGCCCAAAACGCGAGGGATTATAAAATGTATAGTCTCCTGGCATGGATATATCAAAGTCTTCATAGGCCGACCTGAGGGATATCCTTTCTGCCGAGGCAGATCTGAAACTAAGGCTATCAAAGATCCGGTCTGAATAATCTAGCACGTATTTACCTTCGCCCGACATCTTAAAGATTAGTATTTCCAGGGGTTTTATAAAGATCTGGTAACGTTGAAAGTCCCCATTTTTTAATTTGTTGATAATATCGATTCCTTCAACTCCACTTCGCATGATTCGATCGGTCCGGATAATCTCACCAGGAATATTTTCGAACAGCAGGTTTTCGATATCCCCAAGGGCAAAGGAAACCTCCCTGAGGAAAGAATAGGTCGGGATTCGGTTGACCATCACATAACTGCCATTGGCCAGATCGGGAGAAACGTATACGGTAGTTTTGTTTTCTGCTACCGGATATAATTTGTTGGGAAGCAAAAGCTTAAAACTTAGATCCTCGGGAGACTGTTCTGAAAGCGGGGTTGGTCTTATTTTCTTTTCAAATTCCTGCTTCAATTGACGCCCCTTGGTTGTAGAGCCTGAAACCAATGGCAGAACGGAATACCCTTTATTTTTTAGGAGTTGAATAACTCCATGAGATCCTGGAAGATGGGCGGCACCAATGCCTGCGAAAACTTTTCCGTTTTGCATTACGCTATCGAGGCTTTCAGTCATGTTCTCATTGCGGATGTACAGCATGTTCTTACGATAGTAATCGGTATACATCGCACGATCTATGGAATCGAGCAAGTCGATATTTCGCTCACGGTAGGCGTTTTGCATTAAGTAATTCAGGTCCTGGCCCTGCATCTTTTTTTGAAGCCATTCATCCGGTTTGTTTTTCATGGCATTCATGCTGGCCCTGGCAACCAAGGTTGAAGACTCTTCTAAATTTTCTAAGGCAACAATGGTCTTGTCGAACTTGGCACCCGCCTGGTAAATAAACATGTCCAGGTAGGTTTCTTCTTCGAAATTCTGGGCGTATTCGTTGGTCCGGTAGAGTATGTTGTTGATCAACCGGTCATCAAAAGCAAGATATGCGGCAATTTCTTTGATTTCGGGAGCCTCCAATAAAAAAGCATTCCGATAAAATCCTTTGCTGTCAAAACCGGAATCATAACCATCCGGACTTCGATGAATTTCATTATCCAACCAGGTATCCGGATCAGATTCCAGGGCGACAATTTCGCTGCTTTGAAGTGCTTCGAAGAATACATCGTCTAGTCTGAAAGCAATTTTCTTGCTAACGTGCATTGTGCCATAGAGATATGAAGACTCATTTAGTCCATTACCGGAAATCTCCCATAACAAACTGTTTCGGTCCTGTGCTTTTAGCACAAATGAAAGGCATAGAAATGCTAGGGTGCAGGCTAAGCGCATCTTTTGGTTACATTTGGGATCTCGCGCCTGAGCAGGCTTGGACGTTATCCTTTTTTCTGCAAAAACCTCATGGGTGGTTATTCCATAGAAGTTGTTTATAAGCTTATCACAAAAAGGTAACGTCTTAAACTAACGGATTTTAAAGGCATGTATTATTTTAGCGCTGTTAAAAAAATTATCCCCTAATCCAAGGCCTAAAATGGCCTGATAAGACTTTAACTCTTATGAAAAAAGGTGTTTTATTGGTGAATTTGGGGTCTCCTGACAGTCCTGAGCCAAAGGATCTTAAACCGTACCTCGACGAATTTTTAATGGATGAAAGGGTTATCGATGTGCCCCTTTGGCTGCGGAACATCATAGTTCGGGGGATAATTCTTAGAACACGCCCCAAAAAATCGGCCGAAGCTTATAAAAAGATCTGGTGGGAGGAAGGTTCTCCATTGATTGTGATTTCCAGGCGTTTTCAGGAAAAAGTACAGGAGCACACAAATCTTCCGGTTGCACTGGGGATGCGATATGGTTCGATGCGCATTCAAGATGCATTAGAATCTCTTCGGGAGCAGGGGGTAGATGAAGTACTCCTGGTGCCGCTTTATCCTCATTATGCTATGAGCTCTTATGAAACGGTTGTGGTGAAAACCATAGAAGTTCAAAAACAGCACTTCCCCGAGATGAATATAGTGACCCTGCCTGCCTTCTATAGCCATCCAGATTATATAAAAGTTCTTTCCGATTTGATATCCGAACATCTTGCAGGGTTTCCTTACGATCATATTTTATTTTCTTATCATGGTATTCCGGAGCGTCATATCAGGAAATCTGATCCTACGCGCTTTCATTGTCAGATCGATGATCACTGTTGTAGCATAAACTCTGTTGCGCATCATACATGTTACAGACATCAGTGCTATGACACCACAAAGCGGGTAATAAAAGAATTAAACTTGCCAGTTGAGAAAGTCAGCAGTTCGTTTCAAAGCAGGTTAGCCGGTGATCCGTGGCTAAAACCATATACCGATTATGAATTCGAAAGGCTCGCAGCAGAAGGCAAAGAGAACCTGGCGGTAATCACTCCTGCATTTGTAAGCGATTGCCTGGAGACACTCGAGGAAATTGCAATGGAAGGGAAGAAACAGTTCCAGGAGGCCGGCGGGCAACAGTACATCCATATCCCGTGTTTAAATGACAGGGATGAGTGGGTATCTCTTATGAGTTCATGGATTAATCGTTGGGATCAAAACGGTGAATTACCGGTCTAGCGAATCTGGATATTCTTGATTGGGGTATTGTTCAAGATCTTCTTTCTGGTATTTACTATGTTCAGTTTAACGAGTAAAATATGGCAAAAATATCATCAGATCAGTTAGGAACCGACCCTATTGGCAAGCTCTTAGTACGTCAGGCGGTACCTGCTTCTATCGGTATCCTGGTGATGAGTCTCAATATTTTGGTCGATACAATTTTTGTAGGGAACTGGATCGGTTCCATCGCCATAGCCGCTATCAATGTGGTTCTGCCTGTATCTTTCTTTATCGCCGCCCTGGGCATGGCAATAGGGATCGGTGGTAGCAGTATTATCTCGAGGGCTCTGGGAGCGGACCGCAAAATGCAGGCACTTAAGACGTTTGGTAATCAGATCACCCTGACGGTATTGCTAACACTAGGGATGGTTTCTTTAGGTCTGTATTACGTCGACAGTCTAATTCCTCTATTCGGGGGAAAAGGCGCCATCTTCGAACCTGCCAAGGTCTATTATACAATCGTTTTATACGGGGTGCCCTTCCTGGCATTGTGCATGATGGGCAATACAGTGATCAGGGCAGAGGGGAAACCCCGCTTTGCTATGATCGCAATGATCATTCCATCGGTAGGAAATCTGCTGCTCGACTATATTTTTATCTACGTTTTTGAATGGGGGATGTTTGGAGCAGCATGGGCTACTACTGGCAGTTATTTGCTGTGTTTTGCATATATCTTTTGGTATTTCAGGTCTCCGAATTCGGAGTTGAAGATCACCATGGCAGATTTTTATTTTGACCATGGTATTCTCAGGGAAATTGGAGCGCTTGGTTTTGTCACCTTGTCTCGTCAGGCCGTGACCAGTATTACCTATTTGCTGATGAACAACATACTCTTTAATCTTGGGGGCGAACCTCTGATTGCGGTCTATGCTATTATTGGCCGGATGTTGATGTTTGCATTTTTCCCGGTCTTTGGGGTAACACAGGGGTTCCTGCCGATTGCAGGGTATAATTATGGTGCCAGACAATATGGAAGAGTACGAGAGAGTATCAATACGGCGATCAAGTATGCGGCATTCGTGGCGACCCTGGTGTTTATAGGATTAATGGTATTCCCGGAGGCGATTACCTCCTTATTTCTGAGCGATCGACCTGATTTGCCAGCGATTGAAAAGACTACCAACCTTTTTGTTTTGCAACATGCACCTCCGGCCATGCGATGGGTATTTGCAGCTACGCCAATAATTGCATTACAACTTATCGGAGCCGCTTATTTTCAGGCAGTAGGAAAGGCTATTCCTGCATTATTGCTCACCCTCACCCGCCAGGGTTTCTTTTTTATACCCTTAATTTTAATCCTACCCCTCTATTTTGGAGAATTTGGGGTTTGGATTTCTTTTCCTATTGCAGATGTTTTGGCAACCGTAGTGACAGGATTCTATCTTCGGAAGGAAATCAGGCAGTCACTGATGCCCCCTAAGGAGGCCTAAGCTAAGCTCGGCCTATTTTTCCTCTTTTATTTTGTTGTATTTTTTCATAATGGTCAATACCTCCTCGATCGGCAATGCTTTGGCGGTATGACCTTTATAGCCGCTCATCGTTTTAGCAGCGAACAAAGAGTTTAATATGGCTTCTTCAGTAGCCTCAATTGCTGCTAGAAATAAGGGGGTCATCGCTTCATTTCTAAGAAAAACGCCCTTAGTACTGATCTCATCAGCGAGAGCTGGGATCCGGTTAGCCTCGGAGGTGGAAAAAGCGATAACATAATCCCCGCTTCCATTCGATGCAATCCCTCCAGTTTTAGCCAGACCCATAAAAGCGCGTTTTGCCAAACGCTTAAGATTCCGTGAGTTGAGAGGGGCATCGGTAGCGACTATGATCATGCAGGAACCGTCTGATTTGTATTTATAGGCTTCGGCATAATTTCCTAATTCCTTGGCAATAGGGACCCCGTTGATTTCGAGTACACCACCAAAATTGGTTTGAACCAGAACCCCTACTGTGAAGGCGCCACTCTCCTGGGGAACCACTCTCGAGGCCGTACCAATACCGCCCTTAAATCCAAAACAAACTGTACCTGTTCCTGCGCCCACATTCCCTTCTGCGATAGGCCCGCTATCGGCATTTTCTATAGCCAGCAATACGTCTTCCTCTTTTACATGCCGACCCCTGATATCATTTAGAAAGCCGTCGTTGGTTTCTCCGACCACTGGGTTTACCGACCTGATGTTTTCATTTTTGGCAAATCCGAGAGAATAACTGATAAGCGCATCTGAAGCTTTAGGCACACTAAGGGTATTGGTGAGGATCACCGGCGTTTCCAAATTCCCCAGCTCTTCAACCTGGCTATAACCGGCCAACTTGCCGTAGCCGTTTCCAATATATATAGCTGCAGGAACCTTTCGTTGAAAAATATTACCACCATACGGAAGTATTGCGGTAACACCTGTCCGGATGTTTTGACCTTTGATCAGTGTTCGATGACCAACCAGGACACCTTCTACATCAGAAATCGTATTATATTGACCCGGGCGCAGAACACCGATCTCAATTCCATAATCTCTAAGACGTTTTTCCTGCGACATTGCAATATGAATAATAATCAGGGCAAGCGCCGAGGTCAAAATGAACTTTTTCATTATGCCGGTGCGATTTTGGTTGATACAAGTTAAATAAAATTAAGGCCGATAAAATACTCAGAGCACGTAAAAAGATGGCTTGCTTTTGAACTCTGGGATATCTTCATCGAGCAATTGCCGAATATTTTTTTCGATGTTCTGAGAAATATCTGTCATAGCAGTATCCGTTGGATGATTGTCGAAGGGATCCTGAATGGTAAAGGCGATCTTTTCCAACAGAAAGAAAGGCAGAGAAATCCCGATAAGTAATGGGATCTCTGCAAATTCAAGTAGTTCGGCCAAAGGAATGGAGAGTACTATCAAAAAAATATAAATAAAGAAATGTAAAATCACTCGGTAGGTTGCGGGAAACACGGTGTTTTTAATCCGTTCGGCTCTACCGATCGAAGCGGTTAATCTAACAAGGGTATTGTCGATTTGTATATGTTGAAAATCATTGATTTCACCGCTTTTGTGCAGGGCAGATATATCCCCGCTATGGAGATCCAATAGCGCTATCGGCATATGTGGTTTATTCTGGATTCCTTCCCATTCCATTTCAGAGACCAATAGCATAACTGTCTCACTGGAGTCTAACTTACGCAGATGATTGCCTGCAGCATAACACCAGGCAATCTGACGATTCCCTATTGTTTTTACCACAGCGATATTCTCAGGGGCCAAAAAGTGTTTAACCTGCAATACCAGTGTTCTGGAATCGTTTACGATAGCACCCCATATCTTTCGGGCTTCCCACCAACGGTCATAGGATTGAGCCAGCTTAAAAGATAACAAAAGGGCTATGGCGGTGCCAAGAAAGCCCCCTACGGTAATTGGAATATTGATCAGGATCAGATAGTCCTGAATAAAAAAGATTAAAAAGGAGAACACGGAGACAATGACAATGTCCCACTTAATGAGATTCAACCAGTATTTCAAAGGGATTCTCTTGTTGAGTATCATGTATTATTCTGTTAAAGTTCAATACTATTTCAAGCAGGCCGACATTTTTTACAAACTGAGATTTTAACATACGAGTCTGCTTATGCCCTGAATTTACAACAAAATACCGATGCATCATCTGGCGATACCATCAGGGAGAATTTTTAACTTGGATATCATAATAGATCATAGGATCATTGCTGCTTTCTTATGTACTATTAATCCTTGGATATGTTCTTTTTGCTTACATTTAGTCCTGCTAACTCAACATAGGAAAATAATGATCAATACGCTGACCAAGGGAGGCATGCTTCTTCTCCTGTTCTTGCTAATGGCGATCCCATCTCAAGGCCAAAAAAGGAAAAAAGATAATCAGTCTGATACTTCTCAAATCCCTCTCGAACTCTATTCGAGTATGGATTACCGTCTGGTTGGCCCCTTTAGAGGAGGACGTTCTGCCTCGGTTACCGGAGTGCCCGGTAATCCCAATCTATTTTATTTTGGAGCCACCGGTGGAGGTGTATGGAAGACCACGGATGGGGGCCGTAGCTGGGAAAACATCTCGGACGGGTATTTTGGTGGTAGCATAGGCGCCGTGGAAGTAGCCAAAAGCGATCCCAACGTGATTTATGTGGGTGGAGGAGAAAAAACTGTAAGAGGCAATGTTTCATCAGGATATGGGATATGGAAAAGTACCGATGCGGGGAAAAGTTGGAAACAATCCGGACTCGAAAAGAGTCGGCATATCCCCCGCTTAAGAGTGCATCCTAAGGATCATGAGATCGTATACGCCGCAGTGCTTGGAAATATTTACAAACCCACAAAAGAGCGGGGGATTTATAAAAGCACAGACGGGGGTAAGAACTGGCAGAATATTTTGTTTGTTAACGACCATGCGGGAGCGGTCGATCTAATCCTCGATCCCAACAATCCCAGAATTCTGTATGCTTCCACCTGGCGAGTTCGAAGAACTCCTTATAGTCTGAGTAGTGGAGGACCTGGATCTGCCTTATGGAAGAGTACAGACGGAGGAGCCAACTGGAAAGAAATCTCTAAACATGAAGGCTTCCCAAAAGATACCCTGGGAATTA
Source organism: Flavobacteriaceae bacterium (assembly GCA_965212205.1). Taxonomy (GTDB): domain Bacteria; phylum Bacteroidota; class Bacteroidia; order Flavobacteriales; family Flavobacteriaceae; genus JAHEJJ01. The sequence goes on along the minus strand of CBDBUX010000001.1, from coordinate 84,275 downwards.
TTGGCGTAACGGTATCACCTAAGAACTCAGAACGCATATGGGCCATTGTAGAACATAAGGAGAAAGGCGGACTATACCGTTCCGATGACGGAGGTAAAAAATGGGAACGTATAAACGAAGAACGGAAGCTAAGGCAGAGGGCCTGGTATTATACGCGTGTTTATGCAGACACCGAGGATGAAGATCTGGTTTATGTACTTAATGTACGCTACCACCGCTCGAAAGACGGGGGTAAGACTTTTGAAACTTTCAATGCGCCGCATGGCGATCACCATGACCTCTGGATTTCACCGGAAAACTCTGATCGCATGATTATCGGTGATGATGGAGGCGCACAGGTCTCCTACGACGGTGGTGCTACCTGGAGTACATATTATAATCAACCCACTGCACAATTCTATCGTGTTACAACAGACAATGCATTTCCATACCGCATCTATGTAGCACAACAAGACAACAGCACGATCCGTATCAATCACCGGAGTGGGGGTAACGTGATCGATGAAGATGATTGGGAACCGACAGCCGGGGGTGAATCGGCTCATATAGCTGTGGATCCCAATGACAGTGATATCGTCTATGGTGGCAGTTATGGAGGGTTTTTAACCAGGGTTAACCATAAGTCAAAAACGGTACGAGCAATTAACGTATGGCCTGATAATCCGATGGGTTATGGCGCTGAAGGCATGAAATACCGTTTTCAGTGGAACTTCCCCATAATTTTCAGCAAACACAACCCCAAGAAACTATATGCATTCTCTAATCATGTGCATATGAGCACAAATGAAGGACAGAGCTGGGAATTACTTAGCGATGACCTGACCCGCAATGATCCTAAAAGGATAGTTTCCAGCGGCGGTCCTATTACACAAGACAATACAGGTGTTGAATACTACTGCACGATATTCGCAGCCAATGAAAGCCCGATCAGTGAGGGACTTATATGGGTTGGAAGTGACGATGGCCTTATCCATATTACCCGTGATGGAGGAGCTAATTGGCAAAATATTACGCCGCCCCAACTTCCGGAATGGAGTATGATCAACAGTATTGAACCTTCACATTTCGATGAAGGAACATGTTATGTTGCTGCAACCCGATATAAACTCGGAGATTTTAAACCCTACCTGTATAAAACAACAGACTTTGGTGCCAGCTGGAAAAAGATCACCAACGGTATTGGATCGGAACATTTTACCAGGGTACTCAGGGAAGACGCCGATCGTAAAGGATTGCTCTATGCCGGCACCGAGACCGGGATGTATGTAAGTTTTAACGATGGGGCCACCTGGCAGCCATTTCAGCAAAACCTGCCTATTGTTCCGATTACCGACCTGGCCGTGAAGGAGCAGAATTTAGTGGTTGCCACCCAGGGCCGTTCGGTGTGGATTCTGGACGATCTAACGGTGATGCATCAATTAAAAGAAGATTCGAAACAGGCTAAAGCAATCCTGTTCAAACCCAAGGCCAGCTATCGTACAAAAGGAGGCACTACTGAGAAACCTTCGAAAACTGCAGGGACTAATCATCCCAATGGTGTCATCACCCATTTCTATATAAAAGATCTTCTTCCAAAAGATAGTATTTCGCTGGTTTACTCCAACAAAAGTGGGGATACCCTGGCTAGTTATTCGAATTCTTCCAAGGATAAAAAGAAAAAGCTCGAGGTGAAAAAAGGTGGAAATACACATGTTTGGGATACCAGAGGAAAGGGCGCTGAGAAACTGGAAGGGATGATCCTTTGGTGGGCCAATCTCAATGGTCCAAAAGCCGTACCCGGGAGTTATCAGGTAGAGCTCAACATCAATGGGAGGAAACAGCTGCAGGAGTTTACGATCATGGCAGATCCACGGGCAGAAGTGGGCATAGAGGATATGCAAAAACAGTACGATTTTGTGACTGAAGTAAATAAGACGGTTGATGCTGCTCATCAGTCGATAAAAAAAATCAGGAAGATCTCCTTGCAACTTGATGAATTCACCGAACGGTATAAGGATCAGGAGGCCACAGCAGCGCTAGTTGAGAAAGCAAAAAAAATGAAAGAGGATTTTGGGGAGGTAGAAAAGGCCCTCTATCAGACGCAAAACAGAAGCGGACAAGACCCCTTAAATTTCCCGATCCGCCTTACCAATAAACTAGGTCATTTGAACAGCTTGGTGACCCTTGATGATTTTCCACCAACCGAACAGGATATCTCAGTAAAAAACGAACTCACAAGGGAGATCAACACACAATTAGATGCATTTAACAACCTTGTGGATGATGAGATAGAAGCTTTCAACAAGACTTTTAACGATTTGAACTTAGACTATTTGTTTCTGCAAGACCATTAATACACGATTTAAAGATGAGAATTACGACCCAATTAATCATTGCTTTATTATTCACCATTACACTTGGTGCTCAAAGTGCTGAAGAATATTTTAAACCCCTAAAGTACCGTAATATAGGACCTTTCAGAGGCGGAAGATCGGTATGTGCTACCGGAGTGAAGGGAGATCCCTTAACCTATTACATGGGAACAACAGGGGGCGGATTATGGAAAACCACCGACGCCGGCCAGCGATGGGATAATATTTCTGACGGGTATTTTCAAACCGGATCTGTGGGGGCGATTGCGGTAGCCCCATCGAATCCCAATATCTTATACTGCGGCATGGGAGAACATGCTCCCAGGGGAGTTATGACATCCTATGGTGATGGCGTTTACAAATCGGTCGATGCTGGGAAAACCTGGACTAAGATCGGCCTGGAGGCTACCCAGCATATTTCCAGGATACGCATACACCCCACCAATCCTGATATTGTTTATGTAGGTGCACAGGGGGCATTACATGGGCCGAATAAAGAAAGAGGGATCTATAAAACCACAGATGGTGGCATAACCTGGAATCAAATATTGTTTGTAAATGATCTGACGGGCTGTGCCGAACTGTCTATGGATTCCAAAACACCTGAGACGTTGTACGCAGCCATGTGGCATCATCAACGAAAACCTCATAAGGTGATTAGCGGCGGGGAAGGCAGTGGACTGTACAAATCTGTTGACGGGGGTATTAATTGGAAGAAAATACATAAAGGCCTACCCGAAGAAAAAGGCAAAATGGCCATTGCCGTCAGCGGAGCAAACCCCAATAAGGTATTCGCTCTAATTGAAAGTGATTCGGATAAGGACAAAGGCGGACTCTTTGTTTCGAACGACGCAGGAAAAAGTTGGAATATGGTCAGCGGGGATAATCGCCTGGTCCAAAGAGCCTGGTATTATATAGAAGTATTTCCTGATCCTAATAACGAAAATACGGTATATGTGATGAGCGCCCCCGCGCTGCGCTCCATAGACGGCGGTAAAAGCTGGGAAAGGCTTAGCGGCACCCATGGCGACTTTCACGACCTATGGATCAATCCTGAGAATTCAAAAAATATGGTGATAGCCAACGACGGAGGAGCAGCCATTAGTTTTAATTATGGGGAGAGCTGGTCTACGCAAGACAATATGCCTACTGCCCAGTTTTACAGGATTAACACCGACAATTTGTTCCCGTATAATATTTACGGCGGACAACAAGACAATTCTTCTGTGAGGATTCCGCATATGTCGTTAGGCCGTGGCGGAATTTCCGAACAGGACTGGACGTATGCTGCCGGAGGAGAAAGTGCCTATGCGGCTTTTGATCCTGACAATCCGAGATATGTACTTGGAGGGAATTATCTGGGTACTATTGAAGTACTCGATATGGAATCCAAACAAGAAACCAAGATCATGGCTGCACCAATTCAGTATTTAGGAAAGGCAGCCAGGGATATGAAATATTTGTACAATTGGAATGCCCCTATCATAGGGTCTAAACACGAGCCAGGCACCTACTACCATTGTGCCCAGGTTGTGCTGCGCACCCGAGATATGGGACTGAGCTGGGAAGAAATCTCACCTGATCTGACCAGGAACATAGATGAAAAACAGGGTAAAGGTGGAGGACCCTATACCGTAGAAGCTGTTGGGGCCGAGAATTACGGGACTATAATCTATATGATAGAATCTCCCCATGAGAAAGGGGTTTTCTGGACCGCCAGTGACGATGGCCTGGTCCATATCACCAAGGATGGCGGTGAAAATTGGGCTAATGTAACTCCGAAAGGACTATCGGAGTGTCTGGTGAATGCTATCGAGGTTTCACCTCATGATCCGGCTACTGCCTACATCGCGACCACCCGTTATAAATTCAATGACTATACACCGGCCATTTATAAGACAACCAACTATGGTAAGAGTTGGACCAATATCAGTAAAGGAATTCCTTATGGTTCATTTACGAGAGTTGTCAGAGAGGATCAGCAGCGTAAAGACTTGCTTTTCGCAGGCACTGAGAAAGGGATATATATTTCCTGGAATGGCGGACTCAACTGGGAATCGCTGCAGCTTAACTTGCCGGTTTGTCCGATTACAGATTTGAAAATCAACCAGGGTGATCTGATCATCGCCACCTCCGGCCGGTCGTTTTGGATTCTCGACGACCTTGCGCTGCTTTCCCAATACAAAGCCACACAAAATGGACTAAAAGTATATGCGCCCGAAGATGCATATTATGCTTCCTGGTATAGCCATATGAATGGTAGTGATGAAAGTTTTAAGGGAACAGATCCTTTTCAGGGTATTAACCCAGCCAACGGGATGGTGATTTATTACGAGCTTCCCAAAATGGCCGATTCCTTGGATCTTCAAATGGAAATACTCGATAGTAACGGGAAAGAGTTATTACGATTCAACTCTGTTAAAGACACCACTTTTAAAAAGTGGGATGGCGGACCATCTGCCAAGCCGGTTCTTACTAAAAAAGCCGGTCTGAACAGGTTTGTTTGGGATCTCAGCCACCAGTCGAAAACCGGGGTGCCAAATGTATATTTCGAAACAAATTTTTCAGGTCACAGGGCTGCTCCAGGCAGTTATAAGTTACGGCTAACATATGGTGACCAGCCGGTTGAAACCGTCGGAAAGATCATCGATACCCCGGGTGTCGAGATCAGTGAGGCACAACACAAGGAATACGATAAGTTTATGAGCGAAGTGGAAGATGAGCTCAGATCAATGCATGTTACTGTGAATTCCCTTCACAACGTTCAGGGTCAGCTAAAAAATATCATTGAGACTTTGGAGGATGAAAGATTGCTGAAGGAAGGCAAACTCCTTTTGGCAGAACTAGATCGATGGGATAAAGAAATGGTACAACGCAAGTCGAAAGCTTATGACGATGTGGAGAATTTCCCAAACAAATTTACGGCCGAATACATGTTCATGATCGACCAAACCAATAGCGCCATCCCCAGAGTGAACAAGAGCTCTAAAGAAAGGCGGGAGGAATTGGATAAACAATGGTCTGGACTTAAACAGCAGGCCGGAATGCTGATAGAACAAAGTATACCGGATTATAATAAACAACTTTGGGAGGCCGGAATAGGCGCCTTAAGGGTTAATTGAAATGGGAATGTATTATCACTATATCAAGGCCTTACACCTGATCTTTGTGGTGACTTGGTTTGCCGGACTGTTCTATATCCCAAGACTGTTTATTTACCATATCGAGGCACAGGATAAGGAATCTCCGGCAAAAGAGATCCTCTCCAATCAATTGAAGATCATGAGTCGACGGCTTTGGTACATCATCACCTGGCCATCGGCAATTTTGTCGACCATATTTGCGCTATGGTTGCTGGTCATTATACCCTCCTGGATCGAACAACCCTGGATGCATGTGAAACTTGGCTTTGTGGTTTTGCTTTTTGTCTATCATTTCAAAACGCATATGATGTTCAAAGAGCTTCAGGAAGATAAATTCCGCTATAGTTCTTCTTTTATGCGGATTTGGAATGAAGTGGCAACCATTGTACTTTTTGCGGTGACATTCCTTGTCATTTTGAAGAATGCAATTAATTGGATCTTCGGACTGGCAGGAATGTTTGCCCTCATAATTCTTTTGATGCTGGGGATTCACGTCTATAAGCGTTTTAGAGATCGCCATCCGGATGCCTGACGATCGAATTATCTGCTGATTTAGGTAGCCTTGGGCCGCAGATTTTTTGGTTCGATTATTGCTATCTTTAGGCAAAATTCAAAGGGTTGTTTAGAAAGTTTTCACTTAGGTCCCGAATTTTTATCGGGATGATCCTGCTGGTACTGACGGCTTCTGTACTTATAGCAGGGGTAACGGTTTACCAGTACAGGGAACAATCCATAGATTATCATCGCGACAGGCTGGAACGTAAAGAAGCCCAGATCGTTCAAAGTATCGAATATACACTGAAGGCAACCACCTATCCTGTAACAACAGAAAACCTTACCCTGATTTTTAAAGATGAAATATATCGCATAGCCGACGTCCAGAATGTCAATTTCAATTTATACGACCTGAAGGGCCAGCTGATCAAGAGTTCCAGGCCAAAATTTAAATACGATTCCATATCCATTCAATTGGCTCCAGAGGTGATTGGCAAAATATCCGGAAGTGTGGAAAAACGATACGTAGAACAGAACGCCGCAGTAGGGGATAAATATCAGGACTCATATCGCTATATAACCGATAATAAATTTAAACCAATTGGTATTTTAAATATTCCTTACTACGAGGATAACACCTTTAACGACATGGAACTGAGGGAGTTCCTGATGCGATTGGGAGGTGTTTATCTGGTGATGCTTGGCATTGCGATCGGTCTGGCATTCTTTGTTTCAAAATATATCACCAGGTCTTTGCAGACTATTTCGGAGAAAATGAATCAAACCCGGCTCACTCAACGCAATGAGAAGATATTCCTGGAAAAACCCAGTACGGAAATTCGAAACCTCATTGAGTCGTATAACAGTATGATAGATCAGCTCGAGGCAAGTGCCGCAAAGTTGGCACGAAGTGAGAGGGAACAAGCCTGGAGGGAGATGGCCAAGCAGGTTGCCCATGAGATCAAGAATCCGCTAACCCCAATGCGTCTAAGCATTCAGAGTTTTGAACGGAAATTCGACCCGAAAGACCCAGAGGTAAATACCAAGGTAGCCGAATTCTCAAGGACAATAATACAGCAGATCGATACCCTGAGTAGTATCGCATCTGCTTTTTCGAGTTTTGCCGATATGCCTGCCCAGCAAAATGAAACACTCAATGTGGTAGAGACCGTAAAGCTTGCGCTCGACATATTTAATGAAAATTACATTCACTTTATTGCTGATGAGGAGCGCATTATCGCCAAATTAGACCGTACGCAGCTGGTACGGGTAGTCACTAATCTTGTTAAAAATGCCATCCAGGCTGTTCCCGATGTTGAATCGCCCAGAATATTGGTGGCCGTAGCCTCGGAAGGCGACCAGGTTAAAATATCGATAGCCGATAACGGAATTGGTATTGCAGATGATTATAAAGACAAAATATTTGAACCTAAATTTACAACCAAGACCAGTGGTATGGGATTGGGCCTTGGAATGGTTCGCAATATTGTAGAAACCTACGAGGGCACCATAGATTTTACCTCTCAAAAGGGTAAAGGCACCGTTTTTACGATAAAGTTTCCTAAAGCTGCTTAAAACATTTATATATGGATTTTGAAAATATTCTGATAGACAAAGATGGATTTGTCGCCATCATTACTATTAATCGTCCTAAGAAATTAAACGCACTTAATCGTGCCACAATATCGGAACTTCACCATGCTTTTGCACAGCTGGAAAACGATAAGGACATACGGGCGATCATAATTACGGGATCTGGCGAGAAGGCATTTGTGGCCGGGGCCGATATATCTGAATTTGCCAGTTTTTCACCAGCCCAGGGCGAACAGCTGGCGTCGGAAGGGCAACAACTCCTGTTTAATTTTGTAGAGAACCTGTCGACACCGGTAATCGCTGCTGTTAATGGCTTTGCACTTGGTGGTGGACTCGAACTCGCCTTGTCTTGCCATTTTCGAATTGCATCGGATAATGCAAAATTGGGCTTGCCAGAGGTATCTCTGGGTGTGATACCGGGCTATGGAGGCACACAGAGACTGGCGCAACTTGCGGGCAGAGGCAAGGCCATGGAAATGATCATGACCGGTGCCATGATCGATGCCAGTGAAGCAGAACATTACCACCTGGTAAATCATGTTGTGGCTTTCGAGGAGCTTATGGAATTATGCATGAAACTGGCTGGCAGAATCGCAAATAATTCGCCTGTGGCCATCAGTTATGCAATAAAAGCGGTAAATGCGGGTTTTAAGAATAATATACTGGGCTTTGCCACTGAAATCGAATCGTTCGGAGCCTGTTTTGGCACCGATGATTTCAAGGAGGGGACCACGGCTTTTCTCGAAAAAAGAAAGGCAAAATTTACGGGGACACGTTGAATTAATAAATAATCGTATATGACTAAACGGTTCGGCATTGTTATGCTATTGATTCTCGGTTTTTTGACGGCACAGGCTCAGGTCATGCCCATCGACTATCAGTTTGGAGAAAAATATAATGATCGGTATAAATATTCTAATCTTCTTTCGATAAATGAAGATGGTAGTGGGGGCTACCTGCTTGTTCGTTCATATTTTACAGGCTTGATCCTTAAACCTAAAGGGTATTATATCGAACGATATAACAAGGATTTAGAACTCGTTGAAGAGTACAATTACAAATACCGGGGAGGGGAATTCGTTGAAGCTTATGTGGCCAACGGAAAAATTTATATGCTCTTAATCGAGTATAGTGAAGAGCGGGCCACTTATAACTACATCGTGCATCACAGTCCGGTAGGCAATTACGATTTTACCACAAAACCCCTGTTGTCTATTCCTTCACAGCGAGTGGAAAAACCGCTTGAACGGAATTACTATAATCGAAATTTTAAGTCCGGATTTACTACAACTGCGCTTTTTAATGAAGACAAATCTGCCTTTATAGTAAGTGTTCATTATAAGAAGGGCAAAGATAATCAGCATCGGATCTATATTTACAATGCCGCCCTGGAACAGCTCTTCGACCAGGATTTGTCGGACGAGATCGAAGAAAAGAATTATGCCTTCGAAAATATCGCCATGTCTAAAGATAAAAAGAGGGTTTATATCATCGCTAAAGCATATTTTAAAAAGAAGCGATTTAAAGCTTTGGAGCGCAAGTTTCAGTATGAAATGATCATGGTATCCCATTCGGGTGTTAAAACCAAAAGTTTCGACAGCCCGGAGAAATACTCTGAAGCTCTTAAACCAATCTTGTATAAAAACGACTTACTCTGTGTTGGATTTTATGCCGACAGAAAGGATAACCGCTATAATGGTATCGGCTACTTCAAGATGGATCCCATGACCCTTGAACTTAAGATTAAAAAGTATAATCCGTTCACTCATGAGTTTATGCAGGATAAATTCGGTCGTGAAGACACCGACCCGATTAAAAATCTGATCTTTAAGAATGTTAGTTTTACAGACGACGGATCGGTGTTATTTAACGCTGAAGAATACTTTGTAACCAATAGTATACAAGCTAATTCGAGCGGCACACGACTCAGGGTAGAGCGTTTTCATCACAACGATATAGTGAGTGCGAAATTGGATTCCAAAGGAGATATACTTTGGGCGCGGAATATCAATAAATCTGAGGTGACACAGGGCGATGGGGCATATGCATCTTATAGTTCCTGTACTAAAGGAGACAATACTTATTTCTTTATTTGTACTGCTGCAGATAACCCACAGCTGCTCAACGACGAAAGGCTGATTTTTAAACAAGGACTGAGTCGTAATCGAAATGTCTTTGTGATTCAATTGAATGCTGAGGGAAAGGTTAAATATGAAAAGGTGATCGATGCCAGTGAGGCCCGCTTACCATTTATGGTATCCAAACCTTTAATGGACCCCCAGGCAGACCATCTGTTATTTTACGCCAAAAGAGGAACCAAGAAGCAGCTGGTTAATGTTGCGATCAATTAACAACTTCTAAATTTCATTCTTAACAATAATTAATGGAAATATTCCATATATTTGGAATAAATCCATAATATTGAAAAACAGCTCTTATTTAAAGGGAAGAGGTGCCCAGGAGAATCCTTCTAATCGCTTTTTTGAACTCCAGCATGAAGTCCTGAATGAGTTCCTGGAGTACTGTGCGAAAAGTGGAGAGACCGCTCGCAGATCGAAAACCAACTACATACCGGTTTTTCCTAAAACTGTTATCAATCCGGTTAATAGTCCTGATGTACCTATGAAATATTCCATGAATCCCTATCAGGGCTGTGAACACGGTTGTGTTTACTGTTATGCCCGGAATACACATGAATTCTGGGGATATAGTGCAGGCCTGGATTTTGAACAACAGATCCTGATTAAGGAAAAGGCTCCGGCTTTATTGGAAAAAAAGTTGAGAAAAAGGAGCTGGAAGGCAGAAACCATCGTGCTTTCGGGTAATACGGATTGCTATCAACCGGCAGAACAAAAATTTAAGCTTACCCGTTCCTGCCTTAAGGTGTTTTTGAAATACAGACATCCTGTAGGGATCATTACGAAAAACGCGCTTGTGCTTCGCGATATAGATCTCATAGAAGAACTCAACCGATATAATCTGGTAGGCGTTCATATTTCACTGACATCACTTAATGAAAATACCAGAAGGGTACTAGAACCCAGAACAACCAGTATCAAAAAACGTCTGGAGACCATCAAGACACTTTCTGAGAAAAATATTCCGGTCAACGCTATGCTGGCCCCAATTATACCGGGGATTAACAGTCATGAGATCCTCGATCTTGCAAAAAAAGCCGCTGAAAACGGCGCAATCTCATTTGCACAGACCGTAGTGAGGCTTAATGGTGCTATCGGTCAGATTTTTACAAACTGGATCAGGAAAGCCATGCCCGATAAGGCCGATAAGGTCCTTAGCCTGATTGCCTCCTGCCATGGAGGCAAGTTAAACGACAGCAGGTTTGGATTGCGTGTCAAAGGTGAGGGTATAATCGCCCAACAGATAAGTGATCTGGGAAAGTTGGCGAAAAACAAATACTATAAAGACAAAGTATTTCCCACACTAAATACGTCGATGCATGAGGACTTTAAAGACGGACAGCTAAAGCTTTTCTAATTTGTAGTACTTAAGCCAAAAATTCATAGCTCTTTTTATAAATTCCTTTGACCCAGTCGTTGGCCAGCTCAAATAATCACTCGCAATTTATCCTTCTCCCTCCCATTCCTTGTAGAACTGATCGAGATAATCGAGCATGTACTGATGTCTTGCCTGGGCCATGGCCTTTCCTGTATCGGTATTCATCTTATCTTTTAATAACAGGAGTTTTTCATAGAAATGATTGATGGTCGGGCTTTGTGATCGCTTATAAGTCTCTTTATCCATGTTGAGATCAGGGGAGATTTCGGGATGATAAAGCAGTCTGTTTTTGAATCCTCCGTAATGAAAAGCGCGGGCGATTCCGATGGCACCAATAGCATCGAGTCGATCGGCATCCTGAACTACCTGCAGTTCAACTGAGGGTGTAGGTTGTGTTTTAGCTGAAAGTGAGTTTTTAAAGGAGCTGTTACGGATAATATCGATTACCATTCTTTGATCTTCTGAGGTAAGATCTATAGATTCGAGGAATTCGGCAGCTATGGCTGGCCCTAACTCTTCATTCCCCTCATGGAATTTGGGATCGGCAATATCATGAAGTAACGCACCCAAGGCCACGACTAAGGCGTTAACCTTCTCCTTATTCGCAATATGCATGGCCGTTCGGTAGACCCGTTGTATATGAAACCAATCATGACCCGCTTCGGCCCCGTCTAATTGTTTTTTAACAAAGGCCACAGTACGCTTAATACACTCTTTTTTATCCATCAATTTACTTTTATGCCCCGGGTAACCGTAGTTTCAATTCGCATTATAAGATCATCTGCCTCACCCTCTATTTCAATGGGTTCATGCACCTCGAATTTCAGGTGGCAACCCAGGCCATAAGGAAAGGATCCATAACGTAATATCTTCCAGCTGTTATTGATGCTCAATGGTACCAGGAGCGCAGTAGGACACTGTTTCATCAGCATTTTAAGTCCGGTAGGCTGGAATCTCTTTGGATGACCGTTTCGGCTTCTTGTTCCCTCAGGAAATATCACGGCACTTCTTTTATGTTCTTCGATATACCTTCCCAGTTTGGCGATTTGTGTTATAGCTTGCTTGCTGTCCTTCCTATTGATCAGTACCGATCCGCCATGTCTGAGGTTAAACGATACACTGGGAATCCCCTTGCCGAGTTCGATTTTGCTCACAAATTTTGGATGATGATGTCTCATATACCAAATTATCGGTGGGATATCGTACATACTCTGATGATTGGAGACGATGATCAATGGCCGGTCTTTAGGCAGTTTGTAAGGCATATTAAAACTATACCGGGTTCCCAGAATATGGGTACATCTTAATATGCAGAGATTTAAAACAGCGACACTTTGATGATGTGCCTGGTAACCAAATAGCTTTATACACACCCATTGTATCGGATGAAATACAACCAGTGTAATTCCAAAGAATATAAAGTAAATCACCGTAAGCGGGTATGCCAGTAACTTTTGCATGCTACAAAAATAAAAAACCGCCCCATATGAGCGGTTTTATGTTATGTTGATCACTTAATCTAAAAAGCTTACGCTTCTTTGCTTTTAACAGTGCTCGTTATAGGCTTCCGTGAGGTTTTCAGCGATCATTTCCGCGGGTCTACCTTCGATATGATGTCTTTCGATCATATGCACCAACTCACCGTCTCTGAACAGTGCCATACTAGGTGAAGATGGAGGGAAAGGGATCATCAGATTTCGCGCTGCATCAACCGCCTCGGTATCAACACCAGCAAATACGGTAATTAGCCTATCGGGGCGTTTGCTGTTTTGCAGGCTCAGTTTTGCCGCCGGCCGGGCGTTGGCGGCAGCACAGCCGCAAACAGAGTTTACCACTACCAGTATAGTTCCATCGTTTTGGATGGCTTGTTCAACGGCTTCTGCCGTGTATAATTCTTCGAAGCCGGCTGAAGCCAGATCTTCTCTCATGGGTTTCACTAATTCTGCAGGATACATAGATTCAATTTTTTTGTTTTACATAAGCCACAAAGATAACCAATTTGTACGACTAATATTCTTTAACTTATCGGGCTGTGACGCATTATATCTGGCCGATAGGCTATATTTGCGGAAATTTTCAGGCAGGAATGATTAAATGGTTTGCGGCAATTGTCGGATTTTTAATTTTCAGACTCCCAGGGGCACTTCTCGGATTTGTTATAGGGAGTTTGATGGATAATATGGGGAAGCCGGGAGGTGGCGGATCGCTTTTCGAAGATCTTACCAGGCAACGGGTGTCGCCGGCCGATTTTGAACTTCATCTGCTCACACTTTGCTCAATTGTTATAAAGGCAGACGGGCAGATAAGTCAGCGCGAACTGGATTATGTAAGGCGTTATTTTCTCCAGACCTATGGAAAGGAACGGGCCAATGCCATTTTTAGAACATTTAACGAAGTCAACAAAAAACGCGAGATCTCGGCGTATCGCGTATGTACTTTCCTCAATCAACGCACTCGTTATGAGCTACGCTTACAACTGGTCCATTTCCTCTTTGGGATCGCCCAGGCCGATGGGGCCGTAAGTCAGGCTGAAATAAACAAACTTCATGAGATTGCCGGCTATTTCAGGATTAATGCCTACGATTTCGAAAGTATCAAAGCCATGTTTATCAAATCGGCAGATAACGCCTATAAGATACTGGAAATCGAAAAATCGGCTTCGGATGATGAGGTAAAAAAAGCTTATCGTAAAATGGCAAAAAAATACCATCCGGATAAGGTGATCACAGAAAATCAAGCCATTAAAAAAGGTGCGGAGGAGAAGTTCAAACAGGTACAAAAAGCCTATGAACAGATCCAGAACGAAAGAGGCCTCTGATGTTTCCTGCCCCATATTCTAGCATATATTACCATCGATCGATTTTAAATAAAAATTAACCGATTAAGGTTGTAATGCTTTTACAAAGCCGGTATCTTAGCACTTTACATCAGTTGAAGTAAAAATCACAGCAGTTATCTATGGCGCCGGATAAACAACAAAAATACGATAAGGCTTATCTGAAGATGGCATATGAATGGGGAAAATTGTCTTATTGTAAAAGGCGACAAGTAGGGGCTATTGTAGTAAAGGATCGGATGATCATTTCCGATGGTTATAATGGTACACCTACCGGATTTGAAAACATCTGTGAGGACGACGAGGGGTATACGAAATGGTATGTCTTGCACGCTGAGGCTAATGCGCTCTCCAAACTCGCTTCTTCAACCCAGTCGAGTATTGGAGCAACGCTCTATATCACACTCTCGCCCTGCCGGGAATGCAGTAAACTTATCCATCAGTCGGGCATCCGGAGGGTGGTATATCAAACGGCTTATAAAGACGACTCCGGCCTGAGGTTTCTGGAAAGAGCTGGTGTAGAATTGAAACATCTTCCTGTAACAGAAAACGTCCTCTGAACGGCAAATCTAAATGAAGAAATATTTTTACATATTGCCCACCATCATTGCCATAGCATTGGCCCTTGGCATATTTGTGGGCGGGAAGCTTCATTTTAACGATTCCCCGGAAAAACTTTTCACCACCAATTCAAAGAAGGACAAGCTAAACCGACTGATAGATTATATCGATTATGAATACGTTGATGATATCAATACCGATAGCATAGTCGATGTTACAGTGAATAATATCCTGGAAAAACTGGATCCACATTCGGTCTATATACCTAAAAGCGAAATGGACCGGGTATCCGAAAATATGAGGGGTGATTTTGTGGGAATTGGGGTCAATTTCTATATGATCAGGGATACGATCACCGTGATCAGAACAGTCGAGAACGGACCTAGCTATGCCAAAGGGATCATGCCGGGCGATAGGATCCTAAAGGCAAACTCCGATACCCTGCACGGTAAGAATATGCCCAGTGATTTAATCGTTAGTAAGCTCAAGGGATTTAGCGGATCTTCTGTAGTATTGAATGTCTACCGAAAATCTGTGGACAGCGTATTCGATGTCACTATTAAAAGGGATCGCATTCCTATCAGAAGTGTAGAAGCGTACTATATGCTAACACCCGATATGGGTTATGTCAAAATCAACCGCTTTGCAGAAACCACTTTTCAGGAATTTAGAAGTGCGCTCACCATGCTGCAGCGGAGAGGGGCAAAAAAACTAACCCTGGATCTAAGGGACAACCCAGGGGGTTATCTGAACATTGCAGAACAACTTGCTGACGAATTTCTCACCGACGGAAAACTTATTCTGTTCACTCAAAATAAAAAAGGGAGAGTAGATAAAACCTATGCCACTGAGAAAGGGGCTTTTGAAGACAAGCCTGTTTATGTTTTGATCAATGAACGCTCGGCCTCGGCAAGTGAAATAATAGCCGGTGCACTACAGGACAACGATATAGGGACAATTGTGGGCAGAAGATCCTTTGGAAAAGGATTGGTGCAGCGCGAAATGGAACTCGGCGATGGTTCGGCAGTTAGATTAACCGTTTCCAGATATTACACGCCTACAGGAAGATCAATTCAGAGGGATTATCAGAATGGAAGCAGCGACTACTACCAGGAATTCACAGATCGATATCACAATGGTGAGCTCGTAATGGTAGATAGTATTAAGGTAACCGATTCGTTAAAATTTACCACGCCAAAGGGCAAGGTCGTCTACGGAGGAGGTGGTATAATCCCCGATATTTTTGTCCCCATTGGAAGCAATGAATCTGAGGCTATTGAAAGCATGGATAGTCTTGGATTTATATCGCGTTTTATATTCCAACACCTTGAAGAAGACCGAACCCGTTACCAGGGGATCAGTCGTGATGAATTCCTGAGAGATTTCAGGGTAGATGATATTCTGTTTGAAAGATTTGTTGATTACTGCCTTGCCAGTACCATAAAACTCAGTTTTTATGACTATGAAGAAGATATAAAACGATATTTAAAAGCTTCCCTGGCAGGCCAACTCTATTCACCTAACCTGCATGCGAAGATCAAGGGCTATTCCGACCCTATGTTGCAAAAAGTACTGGAACTGGACACGCCAACCATTACCCCCGATGGGGCGTCGCAAAACCAGTCCGAGAACTAGACTTTAATATACTTCACATTTTTTCCAGGATCAACTGAAACTCCTGCATATGGGAAAGCGATTCGAAGGCCTTGTCTCTTTTTATCCAGGTTTTGTTTTTCCATCCGTTTGATACGGCCCGATTCAGGTGTAGTAACGCCTTATCGTTTTTCCCTATGGCTGCGTTGGCTTTGGCTATCCTGAACTGCATATATGCGGTATCGGGCCAATTGGCGTCCATCAGCAGGGCATAGTAATTGATTTCTTTTTGATTGCCTTGCAAAACTGCCAGCTCCAGGTTTTCAATGGCAACCGCCGCGATCATACTCCGAAGACGAATACCCATTTCCTTTAGCAGGGGATCATCGGCATTGATATAGTCTTCATGAAGGCTAGCCAGTTCTTTTTGCCACCATTTGAAGTGGTCTGGAAGTGTTTCCCGTTCTAACTCAAGGCGGACTCTTCCGGTTAGTTTTTCTGTCCACTCATTTTCCAGGGTCGTAATTCGAAGCTTCTCTTTGAGAGCCTTTTTATATTCCTTTGTTTTTTTTAGCTGCCTGATCTTGGTCGAAATACTATCGAGCTCAAAATGCTGCTGAAAATTATTCAGGATGTATTCGTATTTATCTGTAGCCTCTATCAATTTGTAATTTTTCATCGCCTCATAGGCAAGTGCCAGTTGCGAGCTTAGGTAAGACTCTAAAAATTTCTCCTCTTTTGGATGCAGTTTTTTATTGATGTCTTGTAGTCTGAACCAATGGAAGGCCGAAGTAATGTCTTTATGGTCGGGCCAGCGATGCTCTCCTTCAAACGTCTTTATATGATTTGGTAAATTGATCCTGTCTAACCACTGTCGCGCCTTAAGCATTTCCTGATAGTTCATATCTAAATTGCCCACCAGACCGTAATAGTAAAAATGATCATTGGAATAGGGTACCTGTCCGGGATTTCCCGAAAATGAAGCACCACATCCGATAACACCTTTAAAAGCTCCGGAGAGTACACCAATGGCCGACGCCAGTCGGGAACCACCTGAAAAGCCGGCGGCATATATACGATTAGGATCTATGTGAAATCTTGCTAAAATATCATCGAACCAATGTTGCGCAATTTCAAAATTCCTTTCATATGCCGCATTTCTACTATTATTAGAACAGACTAGTATGAGATTGTATATTTCTGCAGCTTCGATAAAGGGTTCAATACCCACCTTTCCCCTGGCTACCGGATCGAATATAAAAATTACACCGCTGGGTGATTCCTGTTCAAAAGATTGCGGCAGATATAGCGCAAAGCTCTCCTGCACCACATTTCGGAGAACGACCGTGTCATTAAGAATTCCTTTCTCAAAACCCTGTGCCAGATGAGAGAACGGTACAAGGAAAAAAGATAAAGCAAGCCCCAGGTAAAATTTCATCAGATTAATTTACTCAAAATGAGAAATTAAGCAGCGGCCGAAGGTCTTAAAATTCAGTTATTTTTTACCTACCTTCTTTTCTATTTTTTTGGATGTGATAAAGATGAGCAACAAAACGATGGCACAAAGCGCCGCCACTATACCGATCAGGGCAATTGTGCTGTCGCCGCTGAAAAGGTTATCAAAATCGAGTAGGGTAGCGTTATAGGCGATAAGCAGTATGGCAAGTATAATCAGGACAATAATAATCGATTTGTTCATGATCTTTTATGAGTGTTAGTTCGATTTAATTATTGAAAGAGTTGATGAATATTCGACGCGAATAGTTTTACGGCAATGGCGAGAAGAATCACTCCAAAGACTTTCCTGATAATACTCAAACCGCTTCTTCCCAGAAACCGCTCGATCCTCGCGGACGACTTCAAGACAAGATACACAAAAATAATATTGATGATGATGGCCATGATAATGTTTTCCACGTAAAATTCGGCGCGGAGCGCGAGGATAGAGGTCATGGTACCGGCACCTGCGATCAGCGGAAAAGCTATAGGCACGATTGAGGCGCTCTCTGGTTCTTCATCTTTGTAAATAGCGATGCCCAGAATCATTTCGATCGCGAGGAAGAACAGAACAAAAGACCCTGCTACCGCAAAGGAATTTACATCGATCCCGATAAGGGTCAGAATCTTGTCACCGACAAAAAGAAATGCGATCATAATCACGGCTGCCACAAAAGAGGCTTTACCCGATTGTATATGACCTACTTTTTTTCGCAGACTGATGATGATTGGTACATTACCTACAATATCTATTACGGCAAACAGAACCATAGTCGCTGTGGCGATCTCTTTTATACTGAAATTCATTACCCTTTATTTAAATTGGCGGCAAAAGTACATTTTATGTCCATCCCGGCCGAATGAAAATTGAAAATAAATCAGGTCTTCACGAATACGATTATATTTACAGATCAATTAACCTTCGGTATGTTCGAATTGGGAAAAACGGTGGTCTCAGAAGAGATTCTTGATCACCACTTTGTGTGCGATCTTAATGCCTGTAAGGGAGCCTGTTGTGTAGATGGTTCAGCCGGGGCGCCTTTAGAAGAAAAAGAAACCCAGATCCTCAATACGATCATCGATGATATTAAACCCTATCTGCGGGAAGAAGGGCTGGAGGCCATCCGGGCCCAGGGAAACTTCGTAAAAGGTACGGATGGCGATTGGGAAACTCCACTGGTCGATAATCAGGAATGCGCGTATGTAGTATTTAGCAAGAGTGGGACAGCAGAATGCGGAATAGAAAAGGCTTACAAGGACAATGCAATCTCATGGCAAAAACCTATTTCTTGTCATCTTTACCCGGTTCGCATCAGGGAATATACCAAACTAACGGCCGTCAATTATCATCGATGGCAGATATGTGATCCGGCATGTTCCCTCGGGGCACAATTGGAAATGCCCGTGTACAGATTCGTAAAAGACGCATTGATAAGAAAGTTTGGTGAAGATTGGTATCTCGAATTAGAAGCTGTGGCGAAGTCCCTTTCAGATCGTAGGAATATGTAAGACGACACTTGTTCCTGCCGCCCGACCCTGATCGTCAAATAGGTCAACGATCTCCACATTGAAAGAATTCTGGTAGTCTTTGGAAAAATTATCGAGTCTTTCTTTGGTAATATCGATACCCACCGACTTACGTTTTAGTACTTTGCTTTCCTTTAGTTCTTCTGCTTTTTTCCTTCCCACTCCATTATCAGTAATCGCGATCTGTATAAAACCTTTCTCTCCTTTTTTGACATGTATATTCACAGATTTTTCACCTTCTTTGGAAGACAAGCCATGCCATAATGCGTTTTCCAAAAATGGCTGGAGGATAAGGGAAGGAATTTTAACAACATGTGTATCGATCCCTTCATCGACTTTAATTTCAAAATTGATCTCGTTAGAGAACCGAATATTCTCGATATTCATATAGAGCTCCACGGTCTCGAGCTCTTCGGCAAGCGGAATTTCTTTTAAAGAGGAAGCTTCCAGGATCTTGCGGATCAATTTTGAGAATTTATTAAGGTAATGAACCGCATTTTTAGTTTCGTTGTTGATGATATAAAGTTTGATTGAGTTCAGTGAATTGAACAAAAAATGGGGATTCATCTGGCTTCGTAACATACTTTGTTCGAGCGTAAGTAATTTTTTATCGCTTTTAAGCTGGTATTGCCGATAGAGAATATAGAGAATGATTGTAAAGAGTGCGAGCAAGAGCGCGCTCACCAATAAGGTGTTTTTGTTCCGGCGAAGACGGAGTTTTACTATTTCATTCTCTTTCGCCAGCATTTCGATTTGGTTGCTTCGTTTTTCAACCTCCGAGCGCGAGATTACGTCAAAGACATAACGCCGGTTACGGTCGTTGGAGATTTCTCTTTTGGCCGACTGTGCTTCTTTGTAGTAGTCTAAAGCTTTTTTGTAATCTCCCTGTTCCCGCCAAAGGTCGTGGAGAAAAGTATTCGCCTGCGATTGGTTGGCCAGCAATTGATATCGTTCGGAAATTTCTAAGCCCTTATTTAAATACCCTTTTGCATTTTCAAACTGGCCCAGACGGGTGAGGGTCCATCCAAGGTGAATATATACCGAGGATAAAATTTCAGGATCGCCAAGTCGTTCTGCGGCCGGTAATATGGATTCGAGCCTCATCAGTGCTTCATCGACCATGTCGAGGTGTACATAAACATGGGCAATACCGTAATTATTGACTACTTCTATACGTTCAGACCCAACATTTTTATTATGATTCAGCGATGTTTCATAGTTTTCCAGCGATGCCTTTAAATTCCCCTGGGCCTCCAGGCATTCCGCAATGTTTTGATAATTGATCGCCAACCCTCTGGAATTCCTCAATTTTTCTTCATATTCCAAAGAATTTCTAAAATAATTGATCGCCAGATCGTATTGTTCAAGTGATTTATAAATATTGCCAATCCCATTGATCGCATTATTTATACTGCTTTTGATGTATATATTTGGCTCCTGGATAGATTCAGCCAGTTTTAAGGCCTCCTGGTAATAATCCAATGCAGCTTTAATCCCATCGTTCCTGCGATAAACAGCTCCGAGCATATTGAGGCTCATGATCCTGAATTCGATATTATTGGCCCGATCCGAGGCATCCAACGCAGCTTCATGAAGTACCACTGCTCTGGAGAAGTCCGAAATATTTCTATAATAGACTCCTATTTGGTTATAGGCATAGGAAGCGCCGTCCCAGTAGTTGGCTTTTGTGGATTGATCCAGAAAATAATTCAACCGCAAGGTATCGGAGGTATATTCCTGCATAGTGTTGTCGATCTCATTGAACGACGGAGATGCGTTGCGTATCAGTGCATCAACTCCGGCTTGAAATCTGGCCTCATCGACCTGACCGACCATGGTCTGAAAAACGAAAAGAACGATTAATAGGAGAGGGAATTTTACCTTGGTCAATACCATAGGTCAGGCTTAAATAAGGTCCAGGAAGTCCGATTTCTTCTGACGGGAAACCGGAATTTTATGGTTAGATTTTAGTATTACGTAACCATCGGTCTTAAGGAATTCCTTGATTTTTGAGAGGTTGATAATATAGGAGTTATGAATCCTGAAAAACGTATCGCTGGGGAGAAGTTCATTTACTTCTTTCAGTTTCTTGGTCAGGACTATTTTTTGACCATCCGACAGGTAAATAGTGCTATAATTGCCGTCCGACTCGGCATAGAGGATGTCCTCGCTTTCCAGAAACAAGAGCTTACCATCTGTGCTGAAAGTGACCTTTTTATTGATGGAATTGGAATTGAAATTCAGAAGGAGTTTTTCCAGTTTTTCGGCTGTGTATACCTTAGAATTGAATTTTCTGATCTTGATAATCGTGTCTTTCAGATCATCGGAATCGATCGGTTTTAATAGATAATCGATCGCTTCATTTTTTAGTGCTTTTATAGCGTATTGATTGTAAGCTGTGGTGATAACGACTGGGAAGTCTTTGTTCTTGAGTTTTTGAATGAATTGGAAGCCGTCCATTGTCGGCATTTCAATATCGAGAAAAAGACAGTCCGGAGAGTGATATTCCAGGTACCCGAGGGCTTTAAATGGATCGGTGAAAGAGGCTACCACATCGATCTCATCACTGAAGTTGGTTAATTCCCAGGATAAACTCTGGAGCGCCTTATCTTCATCATCTACCAGTACCGCTTCTAACTTCGTTTGCATAAATCAACCAATAGTTAAGTGAAAGTTAATCAAAATTAGCAGGATAATCGGTGGTGATTCAAAAAATATGTATGATTAGGCAAGATATGCGTATAAGTTGTTCTAAATCACTTGTTAATGACATTTCATAGTGGTTTTTTGGTCGATCATAGTCATTTTTTCAAATTGTGTGGAATTATCGGCATTTTTATAATGGTTTCAAAATCAATGAGTAACACGGAGTTTGGTGGTGTTGATTTACTTTTTGCCATTTATACACGATTTGATGTCATCCATACAAATCGAAGAGGTGACTAAGGAAGTAGCGCTTATTTTGGTCCTGTTGATTTCCCCCGGGAACCATGATCTGATTTTTTAAGAACTAAAAATGTAAGTCGTGAAAAGATGCGTATTATTTTTCGCACTGTTTGTTCTGGCGGTTATGGCAGCAGCAATAATCGGTACTGAGGAACAGGTTGACCTGATCGAGGACGTCTCTCAAGGCGAATCCGATAACATCAATCTGGTGGCTCACGGTGGTGGGTAGCAGGCCGGTGTTTATTGTCCGGGAAGTCTTCCTAATAAGGACGCATGAAAAAAAATTACGCAATACCTCTAGGCATTGTATTGATTACAGCCATTACATTTTGGTGTACTTCATATATACCTTCTCAATCCTATCCTATAACATTTGATCCTGAGCCAGGCCATTTTGAAATGGTAGTTTCGGGCTCAAATGAACTCTATCTCAGTGGCAGTGTAATGCTCGACACCACCCGCCGGGTATCTGTTAATGGTAATAGTTATCCCGAAATCAGACTGCGATTAAAGGGTGACGAAGCAGCTCACAACAGTTTTATCGATCTGTTTTTGGCCACGCCCGAATTATCATATCCACTTTCCGGAGGCACTTATGTCGTTACCGAAAATGTCAAAGGCCTTTTTAGAGATTTCGATGGTGTATTTGGCTTTGCCGACCTCGATCAGTTCGGAGAGATTCCTTTTTTCTCCAAAGCGGGAAAAATAAGTATAGTAGAGGCTAATAATCAACTGCTATTGGGCAGTTTAAAGATGGAACTGGGCAATACGCTTGGAGAAGTCATTGAAATAGAAGGCAATTTTGTAACATACCAGGAACCTTAGATTCCTGTATGTTTTATGATTTTTTAGTCAAACCAGTATGAGCGATCCTATAAGGAGCGGGATTAAGAACATGAAAGTGATCTTTATAACGGCTCTGAAGGTGAGATCAGGAACTGGATAACCAATCCAAATTAATGGGTTTGGTCACTGCCGATTCCGGGTTTCGGGGGAACTACCTGGTAAGGCGGTACCAAAACAAGTTATACTTGATTGGTTTCATCGCAGGATCGCTTGGTTTGATTTCCTAAGATGCCATTATCCTAAGGCATTAAGATTTAGTGCTTATTTAATTTTTTCTTCATTATATGAGAACTCTAAGATTACTAGCTACGTTTTTTGCATTGTTTATTGGGCTTCAGGGAATATCACAGACCCCTGACCAGCAAAAGGAAATGGAAGAAATGCAAAGAAAGGCCGAACAAGCCCAAAAAAAAGCTATGGAAATGATGGAGAACAACCCGCAATATCAAGAGGCGATGCAAATGATGAAAGCCGCTGAAGAAGAATATAAACAAGAGGAGATGCGCGGGCAAGTTGAAGCGGAAAAAAAACAAAAGGACGCTGCAAAAGATCATCTCAAGGATTTCTATTGGAGAAATAAAGTGGCTAGTAATAGACAGGGAGTGTTCGAAGACTGGCAATGGGGGCTGCGGAAATCGCTTACTGGGATGGAGAAGGCAGTTATGACCCTGGCCGGGCGCCATACGAAGAATATGTAATTGTCGGGAAGGTTACAGAAGTCGGTACGGTGCAGATGAGTTTGCCTTCTCAGGTGAAGACCAACAGGGTTATTAAAACTGCGTTATTTCCCCAAATGCACGAGATCTTGAATAGCGATGTTCAATTTTCTAACCCGGATGTTTCATTTTTATGGTCGGGCTATAGGTATAAGGTTATTCGTGGGAACAAAGTTCTAGGCCATTTATTCATCGGCAATTCCGAAAGAGCAACCCATAATCTATCTTCACCCTCAGCTATGAAATATGGCGATGAAGGCTACTTGCTCTATTGGGCATATTCTGCTGATTCTTGTCACGCTACATTTGAGAAAAAAGATACAAACAGAACCGTATATGAAGGGGAAACAAGCAAAGTTATAGACCAATATACAACTGTGGATATCGATTTAAAACCCGGCTGGAATTTGGTTAAGATAGAAGTAAATGGAAATCATGAAATAGGGAGCAGAACAAGATGGAAGTTTAAATCGTATTCGGTTGTAGACGCCAGGCCTTCTGATTCCAGATATTACTTCAAGTATGAGTGATGATTTTTGAATAAATCTGTGGTAAATAGACGCAAAACATCAGCACAACACCCTGAAATAGAGTAATTTATCTTAATAATTTAGAAGCCTTTCCAACAATAATTTGAAACCAATAAGTATATATTATTGTACTTATTGGTTTATTTTTTTGTATCAATTATTGTTAAAAAGTTGCTAAAAATATCTTCGGCCTTAAAGGCAGTAAACATCTATTACCAACCTACATTTCAACAGTCCGTGTTAAAAACTTTGGCCCCGAATCCCTTAAACGGACTTCCCAGTTTGATAACATTTTTAAATCTTTGTAAGTCCCTACCGCAAGGTAATTTTATCCCATTTTTAACTTTTAAAAAGAGCACTATTATGTCAGAAGCCGTTGAGCCCATTTTACAGGAGAATAAAGACCGATTTGTAATTTTTCCCATCGCACATCACGATCTATGGGAATGGTACAAAAAATGTGAAGCTTGTTTTTGGACGGCTGAAGAAATAGACCTCCATCAGGACCTCACGGATTGGAATAATAAGCTTAACGACGATGAGCGCTACTTTATAAAACATATTCTGGCATTTTTTGCTGCCTCCGATGGTATTGTCAATGAAAACCTGGCTGAGAACTTCGTGAATGAAGTCCAGTATTCAGAAGCCAAATTCTTTTATGGGTTCCAGATCATGATGGAGAATATTCACTCGGAAACATATTCCCTCCTGATTGATACCTATGTAAAAGATGAAAAGGAAAAAAATGTGCTCTTTAGAGCGATTGAAAATTTTCCAGCGATCAAGAAAAAGGCCGACTGGGCCCTTAAATGGATTGAATCTCCCAGTTTTGCCGAAAGGTTAATAGCTTTTGCCGCCGTAGAAGGGATTTTCTTTTCCGGAGCGTTTTGCTCTATATTCTGGTTAAAGAAAAGAGGTCTTATGCCCGGCCTGACCTTTTCCAACGAGCTGATTTCAAGAGACGAAGGAATGCACTGCGACTATGCGGTGCACTTGCATAACAAACACCTGATCAATAAGGTTCCAAAACAACGGATTACCGATATTTTGGTCGACGCGCTTAACATTGAACGCGAATTTATTACCGAATCCCTGCCCGTAAGCCTGATCGGGATGAATGCCAAGCTGATGACTCAATACCTCGAATTTGTCACCGACAGACTATTGGTGGAACTCGAATGTGAGAAAGTCTACAACGCTACTAATCCATTTGATTTCATGGACATGATCTCATTGCAGGGAAAAACCAATTTCTTCGAGAAACGAGTTTCTGAATATCAGAAGGCGGGAGTTCTCAATAAGGAGAAAGACAATGAGTCGCAGAAGATCAGCTTCGATGCTGATTTTTAGACAATTATTACCAGGAATGACCCGGTTTTCAGGGTTTTTCACTAATACATTATAATTCGCAGGTTTACGGCTATAGATCTGCACTAACCAAAAACTAACTTAAACAACTAGAGGAGCATGTATGTAGTAAAAAGAGACGGCCGGAAAGAGCCGATGATGTTCGACAAGATCACCGCACGAGTTCGCAAATTATGTTACGGACTCAGCAATTTGGTAGATCCTGTAAAAGTGGCCATGAGGGTCATAGAAGGGCTTTATGACGGAGTTACCACATCCGAACTTGATAATCTGGCAGCGGAGATCGCAGCCACCCTTACCACAGCGCATCCGGATTATGCTAAACTCGCAGCCCGGATCTCGGTTTCCAATCTCCATAAGAACACTAAAAAGTCCTTCTCGGAAACCATGAAGGACCTCTACGAATACGTGAACCCCAGAACTGGCAAAAAAGCTCCTCTTTTGTCGGATGAAGTTCATGAGGTGATCGCAAAGAATGCAGAGAAACTCGATTCTACCATAATATATAACCGTGATTTCGGATATGATTATTTCGGGTTTAAAACCCTTGAACGTTCCTATCTGTTAAAACTCAATGGAAAGATTGCCGAACGCCCCCAGCATATGTTGATGAGGGTGGCCGTGGGGATTCACTTAAACGACCTGGATGCGGCTATTGAGACCTATGAGTTGATGTCTAAAAAATATTTTACACACGCTACACCCACACTCTTTAATTCCGGTACGCCAAAGCCACAAATGTCTTCTTGTTTCCTCCTGGCCATGAAGGATGACAGTATCGATGGGATTTACGACACCTTAAAGCATACCGCTAAAATCTCGCAATCTGCCGGGGGTATCGGGCTTTCGATTCATAACATCAGAGCAACAGGTTCGTATATTGCTGGAACCAATGGTACTTCTAATGGAATTGTACCCATGCTTAGGGTATTTAATGACACGGCCAGATATGTTGATCAGGGAGGTGGCAAAAGAAAGGGAAGTTTTGCAATTTATGTGGAACCGTGGCATGCCGATATATTCGAATTTCTTGAATTAAAAAAGAATCACGGAAAAGAAGAGATGCGGGCGAGAGATCTATTCTATGCCATGTGGATCCCGGATCTTTTTATGAAACGGGTAGAAGCCGATGGGGAATGGACACTGATGTGCCCAAACGAATGCCCCGGGCTCTTCACCACCCACAGTGAGGAATTTGAAGAGTTGTATACGAAATATGAAGCTGAGGGGAAAGGGAGAAAAAAGATCAGAGCCCGCGAATTATGGGAGAAGATCCTCGAATCTCAGATTGAGACCGGCACACCTTATATGCTCTACAAAGACGCGGCAAATCGTAAGAGCAATCAGAAAAATCTGGGAACTATACGGTCCTCGAACCTATGCACCGAAATCCTGGAGTATACCTCACCCGACGAAATAGCGGTATGTAATCTCGCTTCGATCGCCTTGCCGATGTTTGTTAAGAATGGCGACTTCGATCACAAAGAACTTTTTAAAGTGACCAAGAGGGTGACCAAAAACCTAAACCGGGTCATCGATAGAAATTACTACCCGGTCAAGGAAGCGGAAAATTCGAATATGAGACACCGTCCGATTGGACTTGGAGTTCAGGGATTGGCCGATACATTTATCCTGATGAGACTGCCCTTTACTTCCGACAGGGCGAAAAAATTGAACCAGGAAATATTTGAAACGCTTTACTACGCAGCGGCAACAGCGTCGATGGAAGAAGCCAAAAAAGAGGGCTCCTATTCTACCTATGACGACTCGCCCATATCCAATGGCGAATTCCAACACAATCTGTGGGGGATAAAAGACGAAGAATTATCTGGTCGCTGGGATTGGGCAAAGCTCCGGAAGAATATCAAGGAACATGGAGTGCGCAATTCATTATTGGTAGCGCCGATGCCTACTGCCTCAACATCTCAGATATTGGGTAATAATGAGTGTTTTGAGCCTTATACTTCTAATATATACACCAGACGAGTTTTGTCGGGAGAATTCATCGTGGTTAATAAACACCTGCTTGAAGACCTGGTAAAACTCGGACTGTGGAATGAAGAATTGAAGCAGGAGCTGATGCGGGCCAATGGTTCTATACAACATATCGACATCATCCCGGATGAGATTAAACAATTGTACAAAACAGTTTGGGAGCTAAGCATGAAAGATATTATCGATATGTCGCGCCAACGCGGATATTTTATAGATCAGAGTCAGTCTTTAAATCTATTCATGGAGAATGCAAACTATGCCAAATTAACCTCTATGCATTTTTATGCATGGAAGAGCGGCCTGAAAACCGGAATGTATTACCTCAGGACTAAGGCGGCCGTTGATGCGATCAAATTCACGCTAGACAATACCAAAAAGAAAGAAGTGCCGGTTAGTGTTGCTGCGGAAGCAGAAGTTTCCGGGTCAAGGCCCGAAGTCACGAAAGCGATCAACGTGGAAACTACCCCGGTAGGGGATCAGGCTATCAATACCGACCCAATTTCTCCATCAGAAATGAAGGAATTGATAGCCCGTGCAAAAGATAGTCAGGCCGATGATGATTGCCTGATGTGCGGATCTTAGTACTATCCCCATACTGAGCCGTGTGCTGCTTTGCAGCGACAATTAGTGTTTATTAAATCAAAAATACCCCAGAATAACTCCGCTTCTTAGTCGGAAATACTTCCAGGGGTATTTTATTTCTTACTCTAAATTTTGAAGTCGATGGAGTATCCTGTATCTGAGGTGATGATCAGGGGTCTGATGAGTATAGCCTTAATTACCGTTTATTAAACAGTGGCTTAATGAAAAAAGCCGATAAGATCAGCAAAACGGCATAAATAATGAGTAGAATAAAATGGTAATCCATAGCATGGAGTTTGTTATTCTTACTCTTTATATACGCAATTTATTAAGGTTTAGATTGCAGTATTGATAAAAAATATCAATAAGTTTTGAAGAATAGTTAGTTTGTCTAGATAAATTTGTTTTAGAAAATCTGTCCTAAGGGACAGATAATAATTAAACAAAAGTTAGAAGTAACTAGAAATCATCGACTTGATGATATGCATTTAAAAGGGCAAGTTCGCCCTCTTTGCCAGGAATGGAATTCCCGTGTTCCATCCCCAAAATACCCTCGTAACCTCTATCGTGGATAAATTTGAAAATGTTTTTATAATTGATCTCTCCTGTAGTGGGTTCTTTTCTACCGGGGTTATCCCCAATTTGGAAGTAGGCGACTTCGTCCCAGCATTTTTCGATATTCGGAATCAGGTTTCCCTCCTGGATCTGCTGGTGATAGATATCGAACAAAATCTTACATGAAGGAGAATCAACTGCTTTACAAATTTCATAAGCCTGGGGAGAACCCGTAAGAAATAGCCCTGGATGGTCCCTGAAGTTAAGTGGCTCGAGAACCATCACCAATCCATAAGGCTCAAGTATGGCCGCAGCCCGTTTGAGTGTTTCAACTACATTGGCCGATTGAAAACCCAAAGGTAATTTTAAGTCTTTGTGGCCCGGAACTACCGTCATCCATTTTGCATTAACCCGTTGGGCAACCAAAACAGCAGCTTGAATATCATCGAGAAATTCCTTTCGTTTAATGGGATCTCCGGATGCCAGGTTAGGCTCTTTCCAGTGGATCTTATGGGCCACGAATACACCCATTTGAAGATCCATAGATTCCATGGCCCGGGCAATTTTTATTTGCTCCTCAACGGGCCTCCCGCCCATCTCATTGTCTTCAAAAGACCTGAACCCTTGTTCGGCCATAAACTCCAGTTGTGCCACTGGATCATTGCCTGCATGATGAGTAAACATGCCGAGATGTGGGGCGTAATTTAATTTGAATTGTGAAGAAGAAGCATAATATTTACCCATCGAATAAAGACCGCCAGCTGATAGCAGACCCCCAGCCAGGGCCATATTGCGAATAAAATTTCTTCGTTCCATGGATCACCAGACTATAGAGTACGCCTTGCCACCAGTGAGTTCTTCAAGATCCCCACACGAAATATACTCCCCCGGAATTGGTTGATACACCAGCAAATTTTCGCCCACATATTCTGTGGTTTTATAACCCATAATAGTCATATCTCTCATCGATTCAATGAAAACACAGGTCATCTGATCGTCGTTTAGCGGAGGGGCTGTCTGCTTGGTGAAAATCCCTTTGATGTAGGCCTGTAACACTTTTTCTCTTGAATCTTCCTGGGCCTTGTAGATCGAATACACAGATTGCAAGGTCTTTTCCAGATCTGGACTTGTCAATTCAAGAATATCTTCTTTCCCCGCTTGATCCAGAGCGCGAGTGATAAATGCATTCAGTGTTGTTCTAAAAAAATCCCGGCTATGTCTGATAAAATATCCGGTATCGACATAACGGTCTTCAATGTTCTCGATGTTTTGCTTATTTAATGGAAGATTTAAAAACTCCTCCTCACCGTACATTACCTTGTCTGCCAATCCATCGATAAATACATGAACATTGAGCTCTGAAGCCGATGGAGTATCGGTTTTTGGCAAAAAAACATCGACCATCAATTTTAAGATTTGCCCTTCTTCAGGACGGAAAAAATTTGGTTGCCAATCTATGGCTACTTCTTCCTTACAACTTTGAACGAGACTAACCAGTGTAGGGGTTGCCACTGAGTATCCCATGACCATTCCAATATTCTTAAGCGCATTTCTCCTTTTCATCAGATATTTCCTTTTTTAAGTTCTTGTGCTGCATGATTTGCTGCTCTTGCCGAGAAGGCCATATAGGTGAGTGAAGGGTTGACACAGGAAGCTGAGGTCATAAATGCCCCGTCTGTGACGTATACATTTTTTACAGCATGTATCTGATTATAACCATTGAGCACTGAAGTCTTGGGATCTTTTCCCATACGTGCTGTACCCATCTCATGAATTCCGATACCGATAGCCTTGGGATCATCGTATACCTCAACATCTTTTAATCCTGCTTTGGTAAGCATATCAAAAGCTTGTTCTTTGATGTCCTCCCGCATTTTCCATTCGTTTTCCTTAAACCCGGCATCAAAGGTTACTGTTGGCAAACCCCAACCGTCTAACTTATCATAGTCCAGTGTCATCCGATTATCCTGATAAGGAAGAATTTCACCAAATCCGGTCATTCCAAATTGCCATCCTCCTGGTTTGAGGATTGCCTCTTTTAACGATTTACCGAAGGATAGTTCGGCAACGGTGTCTTTCCAGTCATTACGGCTACCGCCTCCCTGATAACCATAACCTCTTACAAACTTGTCTGTATTGGACGAGCCTCCAAGATTTCTGAATCTTGGGACATAGATACCCCCAGGCTTACGACCTTTATAATACTTATCTGTATATCCTTCAAGTTTTCCTCTTGCACCAGACCCCAGGTGATGGTCCATAATGTTTCGGCCCAATTGGTCTGAGTCATTACCCAATCCGTTCGGGAATCGATCCGATTTGGATTGCATCAAAATCGCGGTAGAAGCAATAGCCGAGGCGCATAGGAAAATTACCCTGGCCTTGAATTCAAACGTTTCTTTGCTTACCCTGTCTATTACTCGTACACCTGTAGCCTTTTTGGTATCAGGATCATACATGATCTCGTGTACTACGGCATCGGGTCTAAGGGTTAAATTTCCTGTTTTCTCTGCTGCCGGCAATGTCGAAGAGAGGCTGCTGAAATAGGCTCCGAAAGGACATCCTCGCATACAACGGTTCCGAAACTGGCAACGTACCCTTCCTTCGAACTTCTTATCGCTATTAATATGAGCTACTCTGCCGGCAGTCACGACCCTGTCCTCAAAATGTTCGCCTATCTTTTCCCTCACATACTGTTCTGCACAATTCAATTCCATCATCGGTTCAAATTGGCCGTCGGGAAGTTGCGGAAGCCCTAACAGTTCACCTGTAACACCGATATATGATTCCACTTTATCATACCAGGGAGCGATGTCTTTATAGCGTACGGGCCAGTCCACCCCATGACCATCTATGCTGTTGGCCTTAAAATCCAATTCGCTAAAACGGTAACTATGTCTACCCCAGGTTATGGAACGTCCTCCTACGTGGTAGCCCCGCATCCAGTCGAATCTTTTTATTTCGTTATAAGGATGCTCCAGGTCGTTCACGAACCAATGATTATGATCTGGCCTGGTGGTATAACCAGTTCGGGCTTGTTTCAACTGTTTGGCTTGTTCTTCACTGGAAATTTGTCCCTGCAATGGAAAGTCCCACGGATCCATATGTGCCGTTTTATAATCCTCGATATGCGTCACCATTGGGCCTCTTTCCAACACCAGCGTTTTTAGCCCATTCTCGCATAATTCCTTAGAAGCCCAGCCACCACTGATACCTGTGCCTACCACAATGGCATCATATGATTCCTGTTCCTGGTTATAATAGAATTTACCCATGCAATAGAATTATTTATTTTATAGAAGTCTCAAATATAAAATTAAATTTCTACATTTATCAGAAGCAGAAAATGCAGAATTATCACAATTTTTATGTGTTGATTGAATTTATAAAAAACGGGATTTAGTAACCCCGGTTTAGAGAATTCATCAATACTTTTCTCAACGGATTACTAAGAATTTCTTGAACACTAACTTATGAAAAGAAAGAGTTTTGTACGCAACTGTGCGCTGGCCGGGTTGGCTTTTATCGTTTTAATTAGCTATTCCTGCAAGCAGCAAAAAAAATCAGAACAGGAATCAACAGAGGTTGAAGTTATGAGTGAGGCCGTGCCCTTTTTTACACTTTCCCTGGCACAATGGTCTATGCATAGAATGATCATAGACGATGGGGTTGATCCATATAGTTTTGCCCAAAAGGCGAAAAATTGGGGATTTTCAGGGCTGGAATATGTAAGTCAGCTTTATGCAGCTGAACTGGGAGCAGCGGGATATTCGCAAGAGGCTATGGATTCCTTTATTAAAAAATCTAATGAGGAAGCCCAAAAGCACGGACTCACCAATGTACTTATCATGGTAGATCGTGAAGGAGACCTGTCGACCTCGGATGCAGAGAAAAGGCAGCAGGCTGTGGAAAACCATTACAAATGGGTCGATGCAGCGGCAGCCATGGGCTGTCATGCCATTCGTGTAAACCTATCCGGAAGTGATGACCCTGAAGAATGGATGGCGAACTCTATTGCCGGACTCAGCGCGCTGTCGACTTATGCAAAAGATAAAGGAATTAATATAACTGTTGAGAATCATGGCGGACTTTCCTCCAATGCAGCTATGTTAGCCGAGGTTATGGAGAAAGTGGGGATGGATAATTGTGGAACCCTGCCCGACTTTGGCAATTTCTGCATCCGGCGGAATGATCCGGCTGATTATAGCAAAGGATGTGCCGAGCAGTACGATTTCTATAAGGGGGTCAAAGAACTCATGCCACACGCGAAGGCTGTGAGTGCTAAATCACATAATTTTGATGCCGCAGGCAATGAAACCGAGATCGATTATGTAAAAATGCTTGAAATTGTAAAAAGTGCTGGTTATACCGGCTTTATAGGAGTGGAATATGAAGGTAATGAGTTAAGTGAAGAAGAAGGCATCATTGCGACAAGGGACTTGTTGATCGAGGCCGCTAAAAATCTCCCTTAAAGGGGCTTAACCTTATGAAGTCATTTCTAGATCAACTCTTTGACTACAATTTTCACAGCAATAAAAAGCTTATCGAAGAATGCCAGAAGCTAGATAAAGTACCCGAAAAAAGTGCTTCTCTCTTCAGCCATATTCTCAATGCCCATCATATTTGGAATGCCAGGGTTTTAGGCTCGCCGGTGCTTTATGAAGTCTGGCAGGAACATCCTATTGAAGACTGGGGGGATATTCATTATGAAAACCAACGTAGCTCCTTCGAGATTATCACTAAAACGGATAACTTCGAAATAAGGATCGATTACGAGAACACCGAAGGCAGACTGTTTACCAATACCCTGCAAGACATTCTTTTCCATATAATCAACCATTCAACCCATCACCGCTCACAGATCGCTATGGATTTCAGGAATGAAGGAATTGATCCACTCAAACTGGATTATATCTTCTACAAGCGTTAACCAGACGATCCAAGAATGTCTCCGAAAACTAAAATTCAACTATCGATAATGATGTTCCTTGAATTTTTTATTTGGGGAGGTTGGTTTGTTACTATGGGAATATATTTACCAAATACACTTAAATCTACGGGCGCGGAAATAGCGATGGCTTATTCATCCCAATCCTGGGGAGCAATAATTGCACCTTTTATTATTGGATTGATTGCCGACAGGTATTTCAATGCAGAAAAAATCCTCGGTGTCCTGCACCTTATCGGGGCCTTTTTAATGTATCAGATTGCAAATGCTACAGATTTTTCAGTGTTTTTCCCCTATATCCTTGGGTATATGATACTTTATATGCCAACACTTGCTTTGGTAAATTCGGTGTCCTTCAATCAAATGGATAACCCTGCTAAACAATTCGCAAATGTCAGGGTCTTTGGCACTATCGGCTGGATTGTGGCAGGCCTTGTAATAAGCTATATTTTTATGTGGGATTCGGAAGTCAATGTCTCTCAGGGGATATTGAAAAATACTTTTTTAATGAGCGGAGGGGCCTCCTTATTGTTAGGCCTTTTTAGTTTCACATTGCCCAAAACACCGCCTTTGTCCTCCAAAAATGAAAAAGTGTCTGTATCCCATATCCTAGGCTTGGACGCCCTTAAACTTTTAAAGGACCGAAATTTTCTGGTTTTCTTCATCGCCTCTGTTCTTATTTGTATTCCGCTGGCATTTTATTATCAGCATGCAGGCCAGTTCCTTGGAGAAATCGGCGTATCTAACCCCGCCGGCAAGCTGACTATTGGCCAGGCCTCGGAAGTTGTATTCATGTTGCTCTTACCATCGTTTTTTACCAGATTCGGTTTTAAGAGAACAATTCTCTTTGGGATGATCGCCTGGACACTCAGATATTTGCTGTTTGCCTATGGCAATGCCGGCGATTTGGTATTTATGCTATTAATAGGGATAGCATTACACGGTATTTGTTATGATTTCTTCTTTGTATCGGGCCAGATCTATACCGATACCAAAGCCGGGTTAAAATATAAGAGTGCGGCACAGGGACTGATCACTTTAGCCACTTATGGACTAGGCATGCTTATTGGTTTTTGGATTGCGGGGCAGGTTACAGATTTTTATGCCGAGGGCGAAAATGTTCATCGTTGGGAGAATATTTGGATAGTTCCGGCCATGTTTGCTTTAGCCGTAACGGTTCTCTTCACATTATTGTTTAAGAATGAAAAAATTGAATACAAAAAGTAGTTGAAATATGCCAAAGAAAATCAGACTGGGAATTTTAGGGGGCGGAGGTGATTCGCTCATAGGAGTATTACACCGTGTAGCCTCTCATATCAACGACAACTATCAGATTGTAACGGCCGTATTTAATCCGGATTTTGAAAAGAGCAAGGCGTTTGCCAGGGAAATTGATCTGCCTGTAAATAGGATCTATAAAGATTTTGATACGATGGTAGAGGAGGAGATGAAACTTCCTACGGAAGAGCGAATGCAAGTATGTTCTGTACAAACCCCCAATTTCCTGCATTTCCCCATGGCCAAGAAACTGCTCGACAATGGATTCCATGTGATTTGTGAAAAACCGATGACCACTACCCTGGAGGAAGCCAAGATCTTACAACAGGCCCATCAGAAGGCCGGAACCGTATTTGCACTCACCCATACTTATACTGGATATCCTATGGTAAGGCAGATGAGGGAAATGATCAAAGCGGGTGCACTTGGTAAAATCCACAAAGTGGACGCCAGTTATTATCAGGGTTGGATAAACCCGGTAATCCATGATCCGGAGGTTCGCAAGACTGTTTGGCGTTTGGATCCCAAGAAAGCAGGAATCAGTTCATGTATGGGTGATATAGGCGTTCATGCCTTCAATCTGATTGAGTATACCACCGGACTGAAAATTAATTCTGTACTCTGCGACTTCAACTATCTCTACGACGACAACCAGATGGATGTAGATGGCACTGTCCTGATCCGTATGGGAAATCATATCAAAGGACTGATCCGTAGCAGCCAGGTCGCCACAGGCGAGGAAAATGCATTAACGATCAATATTTATGGGGAAAAAGCGGGCTTTTTCTGGGAGCAGGAAAATCCGAACTACCTTTATATGACCAGTGATACAGAGGCTTTAAGAGTTTTAAAACCCGGACATTCGTACAATAGTGAGTTATCGCTTTCGGGAACGAAATTACCACCAGGGCATCCGGAAGGTATTTTTGATTCGATGGCGAATATTTATTTGGGAGCAGCCAAAGCAATTCGTGGTGAGGAGTATAATGATGGAGAATTCCCAACTATAATAGACGGGGTTAGGGGAATGAACTTTATCGAAGCCACTGTACACTCGCACAAAGGAGGGAACATTTGGGTTGATCTGGAATAAAGCAGGATGAATTCTATTTCACAAAAACTTTCTCAAAGATCTCACATACGACGATCATGCTGTCTACCGGCTTACGCCCAAAAGGCTC
The DNA here is from genome assembly GCA_965212205.1 of Flavobacteriaceae bacterium. GTDB lineage: Bacteria > Bacteroidota > Bacteroidia > Flavobacteriales > Flavobacteriaceae > JAHEJJ01. The sequence continues at coordinate 48,218 of CBDBUX010000001.1, read as the reverse complement.
AAGTTCCCTTGTATAATAATCCCAGTGAGACTTTTTCCAATAGTCGAGAGACTTATCTCCCTCACCCTCAATTTTGGCATAGGAACCACGAATGCTGAAAAATGGTTTTAAACGAACCGCCACAGTGCGCACAATGCATCGGGCATTACCTTTCCAGTCGGTAATGATAGTGAAATCACCAATTTTGGGCAGCCGTTCTTTCCGTAGCTGTAGCCCTAATAGAGAGTGTGAGGTGGCACGCTTTGTGCCTTTTAGCACCAATTTCAGACATTGATTGGCCTCCTTTTCATTATCACAGAAATAGGTAACCCTGGGCTCATCTGCAAAGGCGTATTCAAGATGTGAATCCAGAAAGTCGCCCCATAAATCTCTGGCCGAAGCATTATTCATTTACACTCAGTAATTTCGTTTTATGAAGTTTCATGATCCTTGTTACTACCGTTGGAAATACAGCTGCCACCCTGAATATTCCAACCCTAAAAGACAGTGCTTTGGTCACTCTTGTCCTTAGTCTTAGCTATTGGTCATTATTTCTTTTCTATTTCCTATATTTATGACTTACCGAAGGAATGCTTCATTTCGATACGCCTGCCTAAATATAGGGCTTAATTATGAAAACCAACCCATCCGTTGAACCTAAATCGAAGAGATCAAAATGATGAGAACTATCAAAGGCCCTGCTGTATTTCTTGCCCAGTTTGTCGACAGTCAGCCGCCGTTTAATTCCCTGGAAGGAATGTGTCAGTGGGCTGCTGATCTGGGTTATAAAGGGATTCAGATACCTACTTGGGAAAAATTTCTAATAGACCTGGATAAAGCTGCAGAAAGCCAGACTTATTGCGATGAACTCAAAGGGAAAATCAACTCTTACGGATTGGAAATCACTGAACTTTCCACACATCTTCAGGGACAATTAGTAGCTGTTCATCCTGCATATGATCTGATGTTCGATAACTTTGCACCCGCCGCCTTTAAGAACAATCCAAAGGCGCGAACAGAATGGGCGGTAGATGTGGTAAAAAAAGCAGCAACAGCCAGCAGGAGACTGGGAATTTCAGCACACGCGACCTTTTCTGGAGCTTTGCTTTGGCATACCTGGCATCCATGGCCCCAACGCCCTCCGGGTCTGGTAGAAATGGGTTTTGAAGAATTGGCCAGGCGCTGGATGCCTATCCTGGATCATTTCGATCAAGAGGGGGTTGATGTCTGTTATGAGATCCATCCGGGAGAAGATCTTCACGATGGGGATACCTTTGAGCGGTTTCTGAAGGCAACCGGAAATCACAAACGTGTAAACATCCTGTACGATCCGAGTCATTTTGTACTTCAACAACTAGATTATATCACCTATATCGATCACTATCACGAGTTTATTAAATCTTTTCATGTAAAAGACTCAGAATTTAACCCAACCGGTAAAAAGGGCGCCTTCGGAGGTTATAACGACTGGGGCGACCGCGCAGGTAGATATCGCTCCCTGGGCGATGGCCAGATAGATTTCAAGACGATATTTTCGAAATTAACTCAGTACGGATGCGATGTATGGGCCGTGATGGAGTGGGAATGTTGTATAAAAAGCCCGGAACAAGGGGCACGTGAGGGAGCTATATTTATTCAGGATCATATTATAGAAGCTACTCAAAAGACATTCGACGACTTCGCCGGAGGTGACATCGACAAAGAAATGCTTCGTAAAATACTTGGGTTATAATTGAATTATATGAACAATACATTTTTTATGGTTAGAATTACCTCTTTACCTTTCGGAATATCAAAATCAAAGAACTGTACAATGAAATACATCATTTCTTTTATAAGCCTCTGTTTGATCTTTTCCTGCCGTGAAGGTGTTGAAGACGCTGTTGACAAGGAAATGATCGATGAAAATGTGATCGTTCATGAAGAATATCAAGGCGATGCCCCAGAGGTTCCTGAAGCCACGGAAGTATATGAACCGGTACCTCCAAAAGTGTTGCCATTTGCGCTCAATGGTGCACCCAGTGATGCCATTGTACTTTTCGACGGAACCAGTCTGGAAGCCTGGATAAGTTCAGAAGACAGCACGGCAGCTGATTGGTACCTGAACAAAAATGGTACAATGACTGTAAAAGATCAGGCAGGAGACATACAAACAAAGCAACATTTCGGGAGTGTTCAACTCCATCTAGAATGGAAGTCTCCCGAAGAAGTTCGCAGAGATGGTCAGAGCCGAGCTAATAGTGGAATTTTTCTCTCAGGATTATACGAAGTACAGGTTTTGGACAATAATGACAATGATACCTATGTGAATGGGCAGGTGGGATCTGTTTACAAGCAGCATATTCCTCTGGCTAAGGCTTCGGTGCCCAGCGGGGATTGGAATACCTACGATATAATATACCACGCCCCTGAGTTTAATGAAAAGGGGCAAAAAATAAAATCTGGTACCATAACGGTGCTCCACAATGGTGTTCTGGTACAAGACCATGCGGAAATCAAAGGGACAACTGAGTATATTGGCTGGCCCCAAAATTCCAGTCATGGGAAGGGACCGTTAAAATTACAAGACCATAAGGACGACAGCCGGGTGAGTTTTCGCAATATCTGGGTGCGGGAACTATAATATGATAAAATACCGGAAATCCAGACTTGAAACTAGCAAACCAAAGATATGATCCAATCCATGACCGGATTCGGGAAGCACGTAATCCAGCTTCCGACAAAGAAAATTACCGTTGAATTAAAATCGCTCAACAGCAAAAACCTCGACATTAACGTTAGGATGCCTTCGCTATACAGGGAAAAGGAACTGGAGCTCAGGAGGACCATCGCTGAAGCGTTGAATCGCGGTAAAATTGATTTCGGTCTCTATGTCGAAATTACCGGGGATGAAATGAGTTCAGAGGTCAATGAAGGTGTGGTAAAACAGTATATGGAGCAGCTAGGAAATATTGCCAAGGGCGAAGAAGTACATTTGCTGGAAATGGCGCTGCGGTTGCCCGATGCGATGAAGACTGGTCGTGATGAGATCAACGAAAAAGATTATGAGGCAATTCTAGAAGCCCTCCGAAAGGCCATTGACAAACTTAATTCCTTTCGAAGTGAAGAGGGTGCGGTTCTGGAAAAGGAATTCGCAGAACGAATGGCCGAAATGACAGGTTTATTGGATCGAGTAAAAGAGATGGATCCAGAAAGGCTTGGGAGTATCCGGCCACGTCTGAAGAAAGCTGTAGATGATTTAAAAATCGAGGTTGATGAGAATCGTTTTGAACAGGAATTGATGTACTATCTCGAGAAATACGATATTACGGAAGAAAAAGTTCGGTTGCAGAACCATCTTGGTTATTTTACAGAAACCATGAAATCTGCGCAATCCAATGGAAAAAAATTAGGCTTCATTTCGCAGGAGATCGGTAGGGAGATCAATACGATAGGAAGTAAAGCCAATTACGCACCTATGCAGCAACTGGTTGTACAAATGAAGGATTCTCTGGAGAAAGTCAAGGAACAAATGCTAAATGTACTCTGATGAAAGAGGGCAAGCTCATCATATTTTCGGCGCCCTCCGGCAGTGGAAAGACTACCATTGTTCGTTACCTATTAGATCAGCCAGAACTAAATCTTGCCTTTTCCGTATCGGCTACATCCAGGCCCCGAAGAGGTATAGAAAAACATGGGCAACACTACTATTTCATGTCCATATCGGAGTTCAAAAAAAATATAAGGGAGGATAAATTTCTGGAGTGGGAGGAGGTGTATCGCGATAATTTTTATGGTACGCTAATGAGTGAGGTGGAGCGATTATGGAGCGAGGGGAAAAATGTGATTTTTGATATTGATGTAGCTGGTGGGCTTCGAATTAAACGAAAATATCCGGAACATACCCTCGCGGTATTTGTTAAACCCCCCAGCGTGGATGAACTCAAGATCCGGCTTAAAAAAAGAAGTACTGAGAGCGATGATAAGATCAATATGCGTATCGCCAAAGCCTCTGTCGAGATGGCCACCGCTCCTCAATTCGACAAGATTATAAAAAATTATAAACTCGATGTTGCCCTGCAGGAAGCTCATCAGATGGTCGCTGATTTCGTGGGAGTAAATCAAGGTAGTTCCCATAGTGAAGAAGAATAGCATTGAAGTGTATTCGATGATTCTAAATAAAAGCCGTATTGAAATTGAAGAAAGCCGGACTCTTTTTTGGAACCTTTAACCCCATACATGTTGGCCATCTGATTATCGCCAACCATATGGTAGAATTTACCGACCTGGATGAGGTGTGGTTTGTGGTTACACCTAAGAGCCCGTTTAAGGCCAAGCAAACCCTTTTAGATAACAATCATAGGTATCAAATGGTATCCGAAGCGATACAGGAATATCCCAGGCTCAAAGCAAGTACTGTAGAGTTCAACATGCCACAACCCAACTATACCATTCATACTTTGTTGAAATTGGAGGAAAAGCACGACCAGGAGTATAAATTTGCTTTGATCATGGGAGCTGATAATCTTATGAGTTTTCATAAATGGAAAAATTACGAAATGATCCTTGAGAACTATGGGATCTATATCTACCCCAGGGTTACGGCTCAGCCCCAGGAATCTGATTTACTTTCACATAAAAACATCCACCTGACCGAGGCGCCGATCATGGAGATCTCCTCGACTTTTATCAGGAAACAACACAAAGAAGGTAAAAACATACGCCCCATGCTTCCCGAAGCGGTCTGGAAGTATCTGGACGAGATGAATTTTTATCGATAAGGGCTAAAAAAAACCCTGTTACCTAAGCAACAGGGTTTCTCCAATCATAAGATCTCCAAAACCTTAAAGAGAGCTACAAGTAATCTCCATCTTCAGTCATCTTCACTCGCATGGTTTTGTCGCCATTTTTAAGCTTGAGCTTATATACTTTTTTGGCGCCGCGGTTTTCCTTGTAGGTCACCCGGTAAATATCCTTAACCGGTTCCCAGTTTGGGAAGCGGCTTGCCAGGGATTGACTCACAGCTTCGGGCAATCTTATGTTATCAAATTTTTCAATCGTTCTTAAGATTTTTCCTTCAGGATCGTAAACAGCTACCAGCTTACCATCGGGGATATAAAAGGAGACCGTATAGAAATCAAAGTCGTCCTGATAAAAATCCTGAGCCTGAATATCGTAGGCAGCAGCCTTGCGTTCTAGCACCTTTACAGGAATTGCGGCATCCTTGTTGTCGATCTGGTTAAGGTACTTGTAGTTCACAGCGGTAACTACCACTTCAGACAGTTGTTCTACCTTAGTGATTTGTGAAAAGACTTGGGTGGTTAGTCCAAAAATGAATACACCTAGAATAAGCTTTTTCATGATATTTAGAATTAGAATTTGCGAATAATTTCGGGGTTTAAATTTCGCTCACAAAGCTAATTTTATGGGTCGGATTGTCCTATGATTAAGGTCAGTTCAGCCCCTTAATTTTTAGTTAATTTCTCGTCGCTATTAGAGGTATGGTATCTATTGAGTGGATAAATCAACCGTATTTTACTGAGGAGTGTTAATCCCAAAAAAAGGGCGTCGTTTAATTTAAACGACGCCCGGTTTTATAATGTTCTGCTCGGTTAATAACCGATCTTCTAGCTACAGAAATTCTCCTTTGTCAGACATTTTAACTCTCATAGTTTTATCACCATTTTTAAGTTTCAGTTTATAGGTTTTGGTGGCACCCTTAGTATCAGAATAGGTTACCCTATATACATCGCTTACCAATTCCCAGTTAGGGAATCGCTCCGCAAGAGCAGTACTTACAGCGTTAGGAAGTTTAATGTCATTGAATTTCTCGATGGTCCTCATGATTTTACCGTCGGCATCATATACAGCCACGATCTTACCGTCGGGAATAAAGAACTGAACAGTATAATAATCATAATCATCTATATAATAATCCTGTTCCTGCACATTAAAAGCGGCGGCTTTACGTTCCAGCATCTGGACAGGGATGGCGGCTTCCGAGTTGTCCATTGCATTCAGATATTTGTAGTTGACAGCCGTCACAACTACTTCGGATAACTGTTCTACCTCAGTGATCTGGGCGAACACCTGGCTGGTGAGGCCAAGAACTAACAAACCAACTATAAATTTTTTCATAATACCAGATTTAGTTAATGATAATTTTTTTCGATTTCAGCATTTTAATTACATAAATGTAGGAATTGGATTTCTCTAACCATATGATCTTGATCAGCTTACATCTGGGGAAGCTTTGCCGAGGCTTAAGTGCTTCATAGTTTGGCTCGGGAAAGAATTTGCGCATTCATACTTTACATTAACTTAACATTGCATATATTCGAACTAGGACAAGCCGGCAGGATTATGACGTACGGAATTACGGACTTTTTGCAACTCATCGGGGCGTTAGGGTTATTTCTTTTTGGAATGTCTTTTATGAGTGATGCCTTGTTGCGTCTGGCAGGGAACAAAATGCGTTCGATACTCGCCACGATGACCTCCAACAAGTTCCTGGGAATCTTTACCGGATTCCTGATCACTTCGGTTATTCAGTCTTCATCGGCTACCACTTTAATGGTGGTTAGTTTTTCCAATGCTTCATTACTTACCCTTCCGGAGGCTATAAGCGTGATCATGGGAGCGAATATCGGTACTACCGTAACCGCCTGGTTGATTGCAATTCTTGGTTTTAAGGTGAGTATGAGCTCCATCGCGCTTCCTTTAGTAGGCCTGGGCCTGTTGATGACATTCGCTAAAAAGGACAGGTTGAAATACCAGGGCGAGTTCATCATCGGATTTGCACTTCTCTTCATCGGACTACAATTTTTGAAAGAAGCAATGCCCGACATCAATGAGCATCCCGGAATCTTGGAATTTCTTCAAAACTATACGGATGCCGGTTTTTGGTCGGTCTTACTTTTCCTATTTATCGGAACCCTGCTCACGGTAGTGATTCAGTCTTCCAGTGCAACTATGGCTTTAACACTGGTGATGACAGCCGAAGGCTGGATCCCCTTCGAAATGGCCGCAGCCATGGTTTTGGGAGAAAATATAGGCACCACAATCACAGCGAATATCGCGGCTATTGTGGCTAATTTCAGGGCCAAACGAACTGCGCGCGCACATTTGATCTTCAACCTGATAGGTGTGGTTTGGATGTTGATCTTCTTCTATCCTTTTTTAAGGCTTATCGATTGGGTTACCCAGCAAACCGGTTCCAGTTCACCATATCTTACCGCGGCAGCCATCCCGGTGGCCATATCGATATTCCACACCGTTTTTAACATTACCAATACCTTTTTGCTTGTCTGGTTCATTAAACCTATCGCAAAGTTGGTAGAGCGTCTGGTACCCGAAAGGGCTATCGCCGAGAGAGATATTGCAGAGCCTAAGTTCTTAAATAAAAAAATGCTGCTGTACCCTGAAACGGCTATTGCTTCGCTGGAGAAAGAATCTAAGTACCTCTATAAAAATGCCATTTTTGAGATCGTAGCTCATGCCTTAAATATTCATAGAGAAGATATCAAAGCGGATATCAAACCAAAAAAGGTGGTCAAGAAATCTACCGAAGACTTTGGGGTCGATGTACGGGACCTTTATTTGAGAAAGGTAAAGTCGATCTATGGCCAAATCATAAGGTTTGCTGTACTCACCCAAAGTTCACATAAGCTGAGTGCTATACAGAACAAACGAATTGCAGAGATTAAACTGGCGAATAGGAAAATGGTTGAGACCATTAGGGATGTTTTGGAACTGAATATGAATGTTTCCAGATATCTTAATTCAGACAATCCACATATCCGAAAAATATATAATTCGTTCCGGAAAAAAGTGGTCAAAGTACTAAGAGTGATCTACTGGTTCCGCAAAGACAAGGAAAACGAAATTCATCATAAGAAACTGCTGGAACTAAAAAATGAGGCGCGGGAAAATATCTACCATAGCAATCGCGAAATAGACCGTTTGATAAGGAAGGAACTCATCAGTACAGATATGGCCTCCTCTTTGGTGAACGATTCGGATAACCTAAACGATCTGATTGAAAAACTAATTGAGGTAGCCGATATACTCTATGGTATTATGGATCCCTTGCTCAATGAGCCGCATGAAAACCTTGAGCCTGAAAAAGAAAAGGTGGCCTAGGAAGGAACTCCATGACCACCATTATTATCATTCAATCAATTAACTTGTCTATTCCACAGTAGCGGGTTCTATAGAACTATCATAACGCTGATAATACTGTTCCATTAAGGTCATGGTAGCGGTGATCAGGTCCCTTGTTTCCAATAGCAGGGAGAAATACAAAGTGGTATTCTTAGGACTGGACTCCTCCGTACGGGTTCTGGCCACCTGCATTTCGATTTTTTCGGAGACCAATTTGTAAAGATCCTGTTTACTTTTCAGGATCTCCCCTATTTCTTCAAAAGAACGGTTGTCGAATGCATGTTTGGTGCTTCTAAAAAGAATCTCAAGCTGTTGATTGATTTCCGTAAGATCCTTAAACTGATTATATTTTAGTTTTTTATGGTTATTGTTGATGTGCTTGTGACTGATTTTGGTAATATATTCAAGACTCTGGGTAATATCGGTAAGATGCCCCAGAATATTGATGTAAAGATTACTGGCCTCTACGCTCTCTTCATCGAGATTCTTGATGAAATAGAACAGATGATCTCTTAAATCATCGATCTCATTTGAAAGCTTGCCAACATTGTTTTTATTCTTCTTGAGCATGTCTAGATTTTGCTTGGCCAGCCCATCTATGCTGTTCCTGTATAATTTACTGCTGCGTTTTATTACATTGGATATATTCTGAGCACTTTCTTCGATTACACCCTGCACCGAACTGCTTTCAGAGCGGAAAAGGGTATCCTCTTCGCGTTGAGCGGTTACTCGTTTCTTATGCGAAATATAGTTTCTGGCGAGCAATAAAATTGCCACGAACAGCAATATAGCGATGGCTGCACCTTTGCCAAAACTGATGATCGACAATATGGTTGCGGCAGCCAGGAAGGCTATGATGGCGGTCATAAACCAACCGCCGATGACATTCAGTACACCCGCTACCCTGTATACAGCGCTTTCGGTACCCCAGGCTCTATCTGCCAGAGAAGTACCCATAGCCACCATAAAGGTTACGTATGTAGTTGACAGGGGTAATTTATAAGATGTCGCTATGGAGATCAGGATACTGGCCACCATCAGGTTTACTGCGGCGCGTACCATATCGAAAGCTGGTAGTTCATGGGTTTTCCCTTTAGGCAGTCTGATCACATTTCTTGTAAATCTGGAATTAACTTTGTTCAGGATTGGATCTGGAACCACTGTATTGGTATATCGGGAAACCATCAATGTAAACCGGACGAGATTTCGCGATAGCATATTCGGTTGGAAACGCTCTTTAGACTCTCCTGCCCGGGCAAGATTGATTTCTGTTTCTGTTACATAACGAGCCTTTTTAGACAGCCAGAGGGTGACCACCATTATAAGGCCGGCGATAAATAATAGAAGTGTAGGTGTAGGTACTTTTTTAGACATTACTTCCATACTGAATTCAGTGGCCGCAACGCCTGATACCGACCAGGCCTCATAAGACTGGTAGGCCGCGATCGGCACTCCGATAAAGTTTACCAGGTCGTTACCGGCAAAGGCCAGGGCCAGCGCAAATGTACCTACCCCAATAATGAGTTTGTAAATATTGATCTTGGCAAGACTGATCAGCATAAAGGATAAAACCGTCCAGACAACCAGACTTATGGCGACAATGACCATAACCTGATCTTCCAAAAAGTCCTTTATGGTAACCCCACCGATAAGATCGAAGGTCTCACTGGCATAGGGCGTACCTTTGATCCCCTTCATAAAAATGAAATAAGTAATAGCAGCCAGGGCTATACCTCCGAATAGAGCACCTACCCATTTGGCCTTTTTTTCAAAATTATAGGACAGCAGAACGCGCGATACCCATTGGACTATAGCTCCAATAGTAAAGGCCACAACCACCGATAACAAGATGCCCAGAATAATTTGAACGGCTTTTGTAGTATTGATATAGTTTACCACTTCGGTAAAACTGCCTCCATCGGCAGCGATTTTGATAAGTGCCATGGCTACTGCTGCTCCTAACAACTCAAATACAATCGATACGGTTGTGGATGTGGGCATTCCCAGCGTATTGAAGAAATCGAGCAGGAGGATATCTGTGATCATTACCGCCATGAAAATGAACATGATTTCATTGAAATAGAATTCACCCGGGTTGAAGATCCCCTTCCGGGCGACTTCCATCAAACCGCTCGAAAAAATGGCGCCACAGGCAATCCCCAGACTGGCCACGATCATGATCGTTTTGAAGGACAGCGCCTTGGAACCCAACGCTGAATTCAGAAAGTTGACAGCATCATTACTAACGCCCACGACCAAATCGGCAATTGCCAGTCCGGCCAGAGCAATAACCATTATCAAGTAAATGTTTTCCATTTGTAAATTATGAAGTTAAATGCTAAATATCTGAAGATACATATTTTAGGGTGTTACCTAAAAGTTATTTTTAAACCTTAGAAATGAAGGTCCACCTGGAGCCTGTAAAAAAGTCGATCCAAACCACCATCTATTTTGAAAAAACTGGCATCTGTTTGAACTTTTAGCTTATGACCTACGAAATATTTCGACAGTCCTAATGTGTATTGTGTCACCTGGTTGACACCGGTGATATTTTCAACAAGGTCGGTATTGGAATACCGCCCTGCCACTTCCCAGTTGCTTTTAAATAGATATCCTGCTTGCATATTAAAACCGTCACCTACCTGCACTATGTCGCCTGTTGGAGTCCCGTCAGAATTCTTTGCAATCGGATCTTCCGCTTCACGATCGGCATATTCGCCCATAAATGAAAAACCACGATATTTCAAATGGGTATCTAAAAAGAGGGTGCGGATAGTGGTTTCGTATAACCCTACGTCGTTGTACATAAAATTTCCCAGATTACTCCGCGTGCGTACGGCATTGTCATTAATATCGTAAGAGGCAGCTAATAAAAGTTTAGGCTTCGGTTCACGATAGAGATCGGCACCTGTATAATCACCTTTTTTGGCAAAAGTCCCAAAGGGTAGCATTTCCAATCGGAAGGTATACTGATGTCCCCCGATATTGCCAGTAACTACGTTTCTTCCTTCTCCCTGTGAAAAGGCAACGATCTCGCGTGTTAGGAATTTATCTGAAATTTGTGTGCTATGCCTGAGTTGCAAACCTATATCCCGGTCTATGTTGAAAAGCGCATTGACAATAGAACGGTCTACCAGCTGGAGATTTCCGGAGGAGATCACCCGTTCAATATTCCCGGGTAGCTTGGTCTGCCCGGCCCAAAGCACGAATTTCTCATAGAAGTTCCATTTTATAACGGCATCGAGAATATACCGCGGAGCGTTTCGAGTAAACTCAGACTGCCCGGCGATATCGCGGTTTGATAGGCCTAATTCAATTTTATATTTCAGTTTCGGGGTAAAGGCGAAGCCATCGAATTTCAATCGCGCACGACGTATCAGCATTTGCGAGCTCGGATTGATCAGTCCGCCACCATCTTCTTTTTCCCAACGGCCGGTACCCAGAAACTGCATCCGCATACCGAATTTCATACTCCAGGTGCTGTCTTGCCCCATAAGGTTCAGAACCCCTTTTCCAAAAGGTCCGGCATTATATTCTTGAGAGTATGATAGAAGGGTAATAAACAGGGTAATCCCTGTGAGAAGTATTCGATATTTCATAGAGGTTAGGTCTTAGTTTTTGTCACCTCAAATATGCGATCCCTGTGTTAATTGAATGTTTCCGAATCATTAATAAAAAAAACTGCCTTGGCCAAAGGCAGTTTCGGATTTCAAAAGATTTAGTCGACAAAAACTAATACGTCTATGAAATACCTGTTTTGTGTTTAAACACAATTCAAAGATTGACAATGATTTTGACCTCAGTGTCAATTGAATATTAAGAAAACATTAATGATAACGAGAACCTAAGAAATGGCAATATACTTTATGACAGATTGTTGCGTTTTTAATGTAAATTAAAGGTTATGTAAAAGTTGCCTAAAGGTTACTAAATACATATCTTTATCATCAAGTTTCACCCTTAAATACATCCTTATGAAAAAGGTAATTTTATTCTTAATGGTTGTATTCGCTTTTTCGCTTGTCCATGGACAGGATCGGATGGTACAGAAGCTCAATAAGGATACCAATCTGATAGAAGCCACCTATTATCACGACAATGGGTTGATTGCCCAGGAGGGCACATTTAACTTAGATGGCAAGCTTCATGGAGAATGGACAAGTTATGATGCTAATGGCGAGAAAATCGCCTTGGGTTCTTATGAGAACGGCCTTAAGACCGGTAAATGGATTTTCTGGTCTGGCGATGAAGAGAAAGAAGTAGAATACGACAACAATACCATCGCAAGTGTAGATGGAGTTGAGAAGTCTAAGGGTTTAGTCGACAAGAATTAGATCGTAACAATACGAGACTGATAACAATCCCGTTCAGAAATGGACGGGATTTTTATTTTTCTGACAGAGAGGAAACTTCGGAACGCATCGTTGAATTCGAAGACTCGCTCTCCATTAGTATGGCACTAACATCGATAGTATTAGCAAAAAGGAGTTCTTCCAAACGGTAAGTCTCATTGTCTTTCAGGCTAAGGCGTATTTCTACAGAACTATATCCGGGGTAGCTAATAAGCAGTGTATAAATTCCAGGCTCTATGTCTTTCAGTTCAAAATTTCCATGGAAATTTGAGTGAGCTGTCTTAGCAGTATTTTTTAGGCTGATATTGGCAAAATGCAGGGGTTCGTTATTCAACTCCCCATCTGTAATCCTTCCCGTTATACTTGCCCCTTCCTGAGCAAAAGACAGTACCGAGGTTAATAACATTGACGCAATCAGGATGTATCTTGCCATTATCTGAATAATTTCCAGACAAAAATGCTGACTCCATGTAAACAGAAGGTTATGCAAAAATTAACCTTTTGGGAAATTCAATACAATTGACCACAAAAAGAAAAGCCCCTTCTAAAGGGGCTCTTAATATTATGAAAACCGAAGTTTAGTTTATTCCAACAGTCCATCCGGCACCCCAGGAAGTTACATCTGTTCCATTACCGTTTCCATCGCCAGAGATAAAATCGGCTTCCGTAAAGATATATCCGGTATCGTTCTTCAATTTTGTAGTTACGTTATTGAAAGTTACATCGGTAACGCTAAGCAGATCATCCAAGACTCCCTGTCCTGTAGGGTTATCTCCTGCATCCCCATCGAGATCAAAAGCTTCATCAAAATCGGTTACTACTACATTGGTGAAAATCCCTTGAGTACCTGCCCTTAACCTGATGGCTTCGCTGCCATCATTGGCACCAATTACGGTAACATTGTTGATAGTAGGCGCAGAATAAGTTCCGGTCTCGTTGCTGAAATCGGTATTATACCCATCGCATTCGAAAGCCTTATCGTGAGAAGCCCCATGTTGTATGTAAATGTTAGTAAGCGTACCTGTAAATCCTTCCGTCCAGTCGATAGAATCATCCTCTGCATTAACTACAGCGATATGGCTGACATTTACGGTTCCTCCGAAGAACTCCACTCCATCATCGGAGCCTTCAAAGATCTGCACAAAATCTACAGTAGTACCGCCACCTACCGCATACATAGACAAACCGTTTAATTCGGCATTTCCGTCGATGGCGCCACCGGCATATTCGATCCTGACATATTCCAGTGTTCCGGAATTGTCGTTGTCAACATTCCCACCGTATGAAAGACCACCTACCTCCGAAGTAGCAGTGTCTGTGGAACCTGCCGCAGTAGAATTGATAGAGGCTCTTCCGCAGATCACTAATCCGCCCCAATCGCCCGCAGAAGGCGATGATGAATTTGAGGTGAGAACGATAGGGTTTGTTCCGGTACCGGAGGCATTAATTCTTGCTCCCTGTTGAATGGCGATATACGCGTTAACACCTACAGGCTGAGCTCTTAGCGTAAGGCCTGCAGGAATGGTAAGTGTTGTACCATCGGCCATTAATACCGGGCCGGTAATAAGGTAGTTCACACCAGACTCCAGTGTCAGGTCTTCTGTATATACTCCACTTAGGTTGACCACCGTATCTCCGGGATCTCCACCACCGTCACCTTCATTGATGGTGGTATTGTTGGTTACACTGTTGTCATTGATAATGACGTCCGGGGTATCCTTACTTTCACAAGCGGTCATCAACGCAGCCGCCAAACCAACTATTAATAACTTGTTTTTCATTTTTCTCAGTTTATATTAAAATTTATATTTCAGGGTCAGTCCTACGTTGACCCCAAGGGTGTATTCTCTAATTATGATGTCGCCGATACCGGTATTCTCCCTGATCAGGGAAACTTTTGGATCGAGCAGGTTTCTTGCATTCAGATTGGCTTCAAAATGTTCGCCGATCTCATTCTTCCAAACAAAATTCAATGTGGGTACGGCTTTTTCTACGATATTACCCAGGCTACCTGCGCCGAGTGAATAGATCCTGTCGGAGAAGTAGGAGAATACCAGGGTAGCTTTAGGCCGGTAGTTTTTAAACTCCGGACTATAGTTGATATCCGTATTGATTATAAATGGGGAGGCTCCTTCTAATTCATCAGAATCACGGTCGAAGGATGTCCCGAAAGTAAATCGATCCCCTGCAGGGATATCTTTTAAGTCCTGCTTGGTATAGGTATATGCTGCATTAAGCCCCATGGAAAGAACACCAATACCATTGGCGTTAGACAATAGATTCTTACGAAATTCCATTTCCACACCATAGATGTCGGCCTGGTCTCCTGTCCTGAAATAACGTTGTGTACCGGTGGCATCTGCTGCAACAACCCGGTTTACAGGATCTTTGATCGTCTTGGCAAATGCCGCCATCGACAGTACTTCGCCCTGATCGGGAAACCATTCGTATTTAAGGTCAAAATTGTAAATTTTCGAGTAGGTTGGCCCTGTACCATCTAATCCTCCCAGGAGATCGGGGTTACCTCCAATCCTAAGCGTTACTGCCTCATAAACAAAAGGAGCAACTTCTTTAAATTCGGGGAAAGATGCGGTATTGCTAAAGGCAAACCGGAAGTTCGAGCTTTCATTCAGAGCATATCGTACATTCAGACTCGGAAGGAATATGTTCTCATAGACTGTCCTGAAACCAGGATCGTCCGGTCTGATATTGATCACATCGTATTCCACATCCTGACTAAAAGACTCCATCCTTATCCCAGGGATAAAACTCCATTTCTCGCCTGCGCTGATTTCCGCAGAAGCATAACCTCCATGGATGTCGAGATTACCTGTATAGGTGTTTTCAGGAAGTCCTGGTCGGTTTACATTCCCTATCTCATTGCTGATAGGGTTTAGTACAATAAGATCCCAAAGTCCGGTTCCATCAGGAATATTAATATTCTCTACATTGAAGATCGAATTGAGATTATTCACATCTGTTACCGGGGTATTGTCCCGGTCAACGATCCTGTATCCATATCGGATACTTTCGAATCTTCGTTCTTTAGTACGTCCGTTGTAACCCAGGTTAAGTTTTACATTGTCAGACAAGTTGTAGGCCACATTTATATAGCTGTTGAGTTCGTCGTCTTCAATACTTTGGAAAAACCGTTGATTATCGAAAGGGATATTGGTATAAAATACGGGGTTAGTGGTCGAATCACCGTCCAGTGCAAATTGGTAATTTTCTAATGTGATCCTTTTTCTATCTGGTTCATCGGAAAACACTTTATTGTAACCTATTCCCCAATCAACAGAAAGTCTATCGTCGAAGTCATGAGTTCCGTATAACTGATTTACGAAGATCATATCCTGGTTAAACTGTACATTCATGACATAAAAACCACGGTCCGTATCAATAATAGCATCACGGTTTGTACCCTTCCCATTGATGCCATAATACCCAACGGCATCAGTGGCACTGTTTATAAAGAGTGAATTGAAATTCACTTTATGATCGGTATTTATACGGTATCCTATATTGGCCATAGCTGTAGTGGCGGTACCATAGGCATATTCCCTCACATTGGGGAAGTCTACCTTAAGTACATTTGTGAAATCCCTTGCCGGACCTTCCCAGATCTGATAACCATTATCGAAACCGGCGGCACCAAAGAAGCTTAAACGCGATTCTTCGCCAAAGGAAAATGAATATCCTCCTTCAATAGCCCCGGATATATTTACAGGATCCATCGCTCGCTGCGGATCTACCCCATGGGCTAATACCACGGCAAAAGGATTGCTGTCGTAGCGGTTATAGAAACCAAAATCACTGGGTCCCTCACTTCTGAAAAATTCCTGTCCGGCTGCATTTGAGTTAAGTGCCGATCCAAGCGATACTTCCAGATAACCATCGCCGGTATAATCTTTTGAGTTGATATTTACATTTCCCGCCGCAAAATCTCCATAAAAAGCGGTTGAATAAGCTTTGCTTACCGACACATTCTCGATAATGCTCGCAGCGAAAAGATCGAGATCGATATTTTTCTTGTTTACATCATTTGAAGGCAGGGAAAGGCCGTTCATGGTGGTGTTCTGGTAACGGTCTCCAAGTCCTCTGACATATACATTGCTGGAACCCTGTTGTTTTGAGATCCCTGCAATTTGGGCTACTGCGGCGGCAGCGTCATCGATACCCTTTAGCTTTAAGGCTTCTGCCCCGATTGCTTCCTGCATGACTAACGCATCTCTTTGTTGAAGTAGCAGCGCCACTTCCGAATCGTTACGAGTAGATCTGGTGATCACCACTTCATCGAGGGCTACACTGCCTGCTCCTAATCCTGTATTTATCTCAGTAACCTTCCCGGCTTCAACAATTACGTTGGGTATTTCGAGCGTCTCGTATCCCAAAAAGCTAAATACAAGCGTATAGGTTCCAGCTGCTACCTCGGGAATTTCATAGAGTCCATCGAAGTCAGAGGTAGTTCCCTTTGTGGTCCCCAGGATTAATACGTTGGCGAATGCTAAGGGTTCATCATTAGCATCTTTATCGGTAAGTTTCCCTAATAAACTGCCTGTTTCCTGGGCGGTAAGCCATCCGGAGAGGAGGACTAGAACAAAGGTGGTAAGAAGTCTTTTCATCGAATGGATTTCTTATTTCCGCGGCAAAGAACGATAGGAGAAGTAAAGGATATGTTATCCCTGTATTAAACATTTATTGCATTATGGTTAGTTCTATGTTAAGAGGATTGTATCCCGGCAATGAGGAGTTATTTTTTAGGTGATGAAGCATGATCAAATGACGTATCTTGCGGCCAAATCTTGAAAATAATGCGTTGGGAATCTCTATTGTCTTTAAAAAGATTTGGCGACAGGGAGAAAAGAGTTCGAAAAGAGCAGGATGAAAGCCGTCTGGGTTTCGAAGTGGACTACGACCGGATTATCTTTTCCTCGACTTTTAGGAGTTTGCAAGACAAGACCCAGGTGATCCCCCTGTCGAAGACCGATTTTGTGCATACCCGGCTTACCCATAGCCTTGAAGTTTCTGTGGTGGGTCGAAGCCTGGGCAGGATATTGGGCCAAAAGATCCTTTCGAAGCACCCTGAATTATTCAAACTCGGACACCGGCCTAACGATTTCGGGGCGATCGTCGCGGCAGCGGCCCTAGCGCATGATATTGGAAATCCACCCTTTGGGCATAGTGGCGAGAAGGCCATTGGCGACTTTTTTGCGCATGGTCCGGGTAAAGATTTTGCAAGGTATTTAAGCGAAGCCCAATATCAGGATCTCGTTAGCTTCGAAGGGAACGCCAATGGATTCCGGCTGCTTAGCGGAAACCGTCCGGGAGTGCCCGGAGGATTAAGACTAAGCTATGCCACCCTCGGGGCCTTTATGAAATACCCGAAAGAATCGATACCCGTAAAGCCAAGCCGGCATATTGCAGACAAAAAATATGGTTTCTTCCAAAACGACATAGATGCATTCGCGGATGTTGCTGCGGAACTCGAATTGAAGGAACGACATCATGGGAAGCATAAAGCATATTCCCGTCATCCACTAACCTACCTCGTAGAGGCCGCAGACGATATATGCTATACCATCATCGACTTTGAAGATGGTATAAATCTTGGCCTTATCCCCGAAGATTATGCACTAGAATACCTGATCAGGTTAGTGAAGGATTCTATCAATACCAAAAAATTCAATGGCCTGTCATTTATACAGGATCGTATGAGCTATCTACGAGCACTGGCCATCAGTACCCTGATCGGTGAGGCGGTCAACATCTTTGATACGCATGAAGATGAGATCCTGGAAGGTGATTTTAACACAGGACTTCTTGACCGAAGCAAGTACCAGCCGCAGATCGATGATATTATAAAACTGAGTATAGATAAGATTTACCGCTCACAGGAGGTTCTTGATAAAGAGATGGCCGGATACAAGATCCTTACCGACATTCTCGAAGCTGCTTCAGCAGCCCTTATCAATTCAAAAAATGGCAATCCTTCAAATTACGACCGACTGATGTTGCAAAGTCTTCCAGAGGAATTTCGTGATATCGAAGGATCTTATTACAAGCTTTTATTAAATGCGAGTTGTTATGTGGCCAGCTTGTCGGATGGTATGGCCGTGCATATCCATAACAAGATCAGTGGGAAACACATTTAAAAGCTGTAGACTAATCCAATGCCCAAAATCTGCTTCAACTGAACCCGGGCACCGCCCGGATTAACCACGGTTCCGTCGTCGGCTATTACACGATCAAATTTGATATCGTCATCATAGATAATTTGGGTCCCGAGCGTAGCTTCAATAAAATCGTTGACAGTAAAATTAAAGATGAGTTCCCAATCTACATCGATATTACCAAAAGATCTGATATAGTCTGTATATAAGCTCAATGCGTGTTGCAGGGTAACATTTTTAAATATTTCCTTTTCCCAATAATTGGAAATAAGAATTCCGAATTCCGTAAACGTTTTATCTCCAGGCACAATCACATTTCCCTGATTGTCCAATACGGCCGGTGTTACACCAAAGGCACCACTATTGGCAAGGTTTTCATCAAGGACGAAGGTTATTTTGTACGATGCAGGCGACATATACAAATTGAAATCCTTGCCTTTTGGAATAAATGAAATACCAGCACCCACGAAAAGATAGCCCGGAGCCATAAAACGTGAAATGGGGGTGGTTCTGTCGGGATAATTAAAACCATCGGTGAATTGGGTATTGAACTTGCCCTTAACAGAAAAATACCAGGGGCTAAGTGTATCCCGTTGATACCCAAAAGTGGAACGCAGGCGTATAGCATCCTCTGTTTTGCGCGGCTGTCTGCCCTCTTGTGTATTCCAACCATATCGAAGCGCCAGAACATTATCCCATTGGATATGTCTGAACTTATAATTGCGCTCAAAATCCAGACGCCCTATCGCTGAAACTGAATTATCACCGCCGGCATTCCAATTCACAAATGCAGCCTCATTCAAGATAAAACTTACCTTATTTACCTGGTCCCAGAATGAAGGAATTACAAACTTCTTTTTCCTCTTAGTGATGGGTTTAGTGTCGGCAAAAGAAATCCATGGATTGCTCAGTACAACACCCCTGGGAACTATTCTGACACTTTTCTGAGTTTCCCTGATAACGATCGTATCTACGATGGGTGGGGGCAGACTATCTATTGCCAATGTGTCTATCGAGATCGGTGGCGGGATACTGTCTTGTGCGCTAGAAGTAAGGCTTGTAATCAGTAACACCGAGGTGAACAATAAAGTATTAATCCTGCGAAAAAAACTCATTTGACTAAAATGCTGAAAAGATATCGTTGGCTATTTCTGTCTAGTTGCTACATTTAAAACAATGAACAAATGTACTTTAAAATCATTTTATCGGTTAAGATGAAATACAGCTATTGTCGTATTTTTAACCCATGGAATTACAGCTAGACGATGCCTATTTTATGAAAAAAGCGCTTCAGGAAGCTGAAGTAGCTTTTGAAAAAGGCGAAGTCCCGATTGGTGCGGTAGTCGTGGTACAGGACCGAATCATCGCAAGGGCACATAATCTTACCGAGCAACTTACGGATGTCACCGCGCATGCAGAAATGCAGGCCATAACAGCTGCAGCCAATTTCCTTGGAGGCAAGTATCTGCATCAATGTACCCTTTATGTTACATTGGAACCTTGTCAGATGTGTGCGGGGGCATTATACTGGAGTCAAATTCCAAAAGTAGTTTTTGGTGCCTACGACCCTCAAAGGGGATTCAGTGCTATGGGCGGGCAATTACACCCGAAGACAGATTTGGTAGGAGGTATCCTGGCCGACGAAGCTTCCGATCTTCTAAAACGATTTTTTATTCAAAGACGTAATCTGAATTGATAGAAGTCTTGATTATTAACAAATAAAAACCCCGATCTTACGATCGGGGTTTTGAATCACTCAAAATAAAATATTCTTAGCCGATAAGTTGCACCTGAGCTGCAACTACTCCCTTTCTGCCTTCTTCTTCTTGGTATTCTACTTTGTTACCTTCCCTCAGTTCGAGGCCGTTTAGAGCCGTAACATGAACAAAGATGTCTTTTCCAGTTTCGTCGTTGGTAATGAAGCCATAACCTTTGGATTCATTAAAAAATTTTACTGTACCAGTCATTAAAAAAAAATTAAAATAATAATAATACTAAGGTAGGAGATTTAATCCATATCGTTTTGGAAAATGGATAAAAATTATTGATTATCAGGGTTTTTATCTTTAGAATTTCTCATTTTTCTGATATTTTCTTCGGTTAACATATAGTCCTTCATCTTCTTTCCGCGGCTCACTGTCAGCAGGAAAAGTGGCATAGCAATCAGAAATAAACCAAGTGTACCAAAACCGATATACTTATGGGCAAAGGAGGGCTCATCTTCCAGTTGTAAAAAACCATATACGATGGACCCTAATGATGCCAGCGTAATAAAAAGCGTTATATATCTGATGCTAGTCTTCATCTTCCTTCGTAAAGTTAATCAACTCGGTTCTATAGGCGGTCATCAGTTTAGATTTGGAGATGAACCCCAAATACCGACCATCCTTTACTACCGGGAGGTTCCAGGCACCGCTGCGTTGAAATTTATCCATGACCTGCTGCATGCTATCTCCGCCATAAAATATAAGTTCAGGGGCTTGATGCATAAAAGATTCTACCCTTATTTTATCGTGCATATTGGGGTCGAACATAAATTCCCGAATATCATCCAGCGTTACAATACCTACCAGCGCCTGTTGGTCATCCAGAACCGGAAAGATATTCCTCTTGGATTTGGACACCGATTTATACAGCATTTCTCCAAGGGTCATATCGCGTCTGATCGAACTGAATCCGCGTTCCAGAACATCGTCGAGATGCATAATCGCCAGTACCGATTTGTCTTTATTATGGCTGATCAGCGCTCCTCTTTCGGCCAGTTCCCTGGTATAGATGTTATAGCTTATAGCATTTTTTGTAATGAGGTATGAAATGGAAGCGGTGATCATAAGTGGGACGAAAAGTCCATATCCTCCTGTGATCTCTGCAATGAGGAAGATAGCCGTTAGCGGGGCATGTATTACTCCGGCGATCATTCCTGCCATGCCCACCAGGGTAAAATTACTTTCATTTATATAGAAACCAAGCCCCGAGTTATTGACCACCTTGGCTACAACATTTCCCAGGGCACTTCCCATGACCATGGTAGGGATAAAGATACCACCACCACCACCTGCGGCAAATGTGGTGGTCATCGCCACGGCCTTAAATATGGTAATACCAAAAAGCAGGGCGATGATCACCCATATGTTTTCTTTATAAGCGTCGAAGGGGGTATTGCCCAGGGCCTCAATATGTTCGCCTTCCAGGAGATGATTTATAAACCCGAATCCTTCACCGTAAAGCGGGGGAATAAAATATAGCATGGCTCCTATGGCCAGACCGCCAACCAGTAATTTATATTTCGGACTACGAAAGCGTTTAAAGAAATTCAAAATGCTAAAATACATGCGCGTAAAATAGATCGATGCTATCCCGGTACCGGCTCCAAGGAGTACATAGAATAAAGTGTCCTGAATATCGAAAGGCTCAACAATAGAGTAATAGAATAGTGTTTCATCCCCCAGAAAAAAGTAGGAGGTAAGGACGCCCGAAATAGAGGCCAGCAATAATGGTAATACCGACAGCATCGTAAGGTCTAGACTAAATACTTCTACAGCGAATATAATAGCCGCAATGGGCGACTGGAATATAGAGGCAATGGCACCGGCCGAGGCACATGCGATCAACAGCGACCGGGTTTTGGCGTTTATATGGAATAGCCTCCCGAAATTAGAACTTATGGCAGCCCCTGAAGCCACCGCAGGTCCGAGAAGACCCACCGAACCACCAAATCCAACGGTTAGTGGCGCCGTGATCAGTGGCGTATAAATCTGTTTTACACTCAGGATCCCCTTTTTTCGTGAAAGAGAGAAGAGAACTGAGGAAATACCGTGTTCCAGCTTTTCCCTGTGTACGTATTTTACATAGATAAATACTAGTGTAAGCCCTATAATAGGAATGATAAAATATAATTGATAATCGGAAAAGACAATCCCTTTCTCGAGCAGCGATTCAATAAAATAGGTGAGGTTTTTTAGGGTTACCGAAGCAAGCCCGGCTAAAAATCCCACGATCACGGAAAGGATCTGGGTAAAGGTTTTATTGGAGATGTTTTTATACCTCCAACGCAAAAAGCGTTTAAAGACTCTTTTTAATTGGTCGGTCATGCAATTCTATTAGTTTTACCGAACCCGGCTGTTAACTGTTAGCTGTCTGTTGACGATGGATCGAGTCTGATATGCAATTCCTTCAATTGTTCCTCATCCAGTGGCGAGGGGGCATCGATCATGACATCACGGCCGCTGTTATTCTTGGGGAATGCGATAAAATCCCTGATGGTTTCCTGACCCCCGAGGATGGCCACAAGCCTATCGAGCCCAAAGGCGATTCCACCGTGTGGCGGTGCCCCGAATTGAAAGGCATCCATAAGAAAGCCGAACTGTGAAGTAGCTTCTTCCTCAGTAAAGCCCAAATGTTTAAACATTATGGCTTGCGTTTTCTGATCGTGTATCCTGATTGAACCTCCTCCAATTTCATTTCCGTTGAGCACCAGATCATAGGCATTGGCTCTAACAGCACCTGGGTCTGTGTTCAGCAACTCCATTTGGCCTGGTTTTGGCGAAGTAAAGGGATGATGCATGGCGTGATAGCGCCCGGTTTCCTCATCTTTTTCCAGCAATGGAAAATCGATGACCCAGAGTGGTGCAAATTCGTCGGTTTTCCTAAGCCCAAGTCGCTCGGCCATTTCCATTCTCAATGCACTGAGTTGCGCTCTGGTCTGATCTGTTTCTCCGGAGAGGACACAGATTAGGTCGCCAGCCTTGGCCCCGGTAACCTTTGCCCATTCGCTGAGGTCATCCTGGTTATAAAATTTATCTACCGATGATTTAAAAGTACCATCTTCCAGGCATTTTGCATAGACCATGCCTTTGGCGCCAACCTGAGGCCTTCTGACCCAATCTATCAAGGCATCGATCTCTTTCCTGGAATATAAAGCAGCACCTGGTACAGCAATGCCCACTACCAGTTCGGCCTGATTAAAAACTTTAAAATCTCTGTGCTGAGCCAGCTCATTTAATTCGCCAAATTCCATATCAAAGCGAATATCAGGTTTATCGGAACCATAACGTTTCATCGCCTCATCGAAGGTAAGTCTGGGAAATCTCCCGCTATCCCATCCGTGGATCGTCTTTAGCAGATAACGTGTAAGGCCTTCAAAAGTGTCGAGAATATCCTCTTGCTCCACAAATGCCATTTCACAGTCGATCTGAGTGAATTCAGGTTGGCGATCGGCCCTCAGGTCTTCATCTCTAAAGCATTTTACAATTTGAAAGTATTTATCGAGCCCACCTACCATCAGGAGTTGTTTAAAGGTCTGCGGCGACTGAGGCAGGGCGTAAAACTGTCCCTCATTCATCCTGCTGGGCACCACAAAATCACGGGCTCCTTCCGGGGTAGATTTAATTAAATAGGGGGTTTCCACTTCTATAAATCCCTGTGAGGAGAGGTAGTTTCTAACCTCCATGGTTACTTTCGATCTAAACACCAGATTATTCTTAACAGGGTTCCGGCGGATATCGAGATAACGATATTTCATACGCAGGTCGTCTCCACCATCGGTTTCATCTTCAATGGTAAAAGGAGGTAGGAGGGATTCATTGAGAATTTTTAGCTTCTCTACCAGGATCTCGATTTCTCCCGTGGGGATCCTATCGTTCTTCGAGGCCCGTTCGATGACCTTACCTTCAACCTGGACGACATATTCACGGCCTAGTTTGCGTGCATTCTCCAAAAGTGAAGTATCGCTTCTTTCCTCATCAAAGACCAGTTGAGTGATCCCATATCGGTCGCGGAGATCAACCCAAACTACAAATCCCTTATCCCTTGTTTTATGGACCCATCCGGCCAGGATAACATTTTTTTCAATGTCGCTTGATCTTAACTCACCACAAGTATGGCTTCTATACATAATAAGGCTGATCGGATTACAGCGGCAAATGTACTAAGTATCGCCATAAATCAGAAAACAATAAAGGGAATTCACAAGTGGCAACCAACCGCCAATATTTAAGCGGCCATTTCCAAATCTTCTTTTTTCTCTATGGGTTTGTTTTTTCTTCCGTAGATTCTCCGTTTAATACGATAAGTGATGTTGAAAAGAACCGGGACAATAATCAGCGTAAGAAAAGTGGCTACGATAAGTCCAAAGATTACAGTCCATGCCAGGGGTCCCCAGAAAATCACATTATCTCCTCCAATGTAGATCTTGGGATCGAATTCGGAAAACAAAGAGAAAAAGTCGATGTTCAATCCAATAGCAAGCGGTATCAGGCCTAGTACTGTAGTGATAGCGGTTAGGAGTACAGGCCGTAAACGTGCTTTACCCCCTTTTACAATCGCCTCGCTAACCTGAGCCATGGTCAGATAATCCCGATCAGACAGACCCAGGGCGACTTTCTTACGGTCTATAAGGATCTGCGTATAGTCGAGCAATACCACGCCGTTATTTACCACAATCCCTGCGAGGGAAATAATTCCCATCATGGTCATCATGATAACAAAAGGCCAACCCGTTAGCATGAGGCCTCCAAAAACCCCGATAAAGCTCAAAAAGATCGCAGTCATGATAATTGCGGGTTTGGAAATACTGCCAAACTGAAATACCAGGATCAGCATAATAAGGCCAAGTCCGGAAAAGAAAGCACCAACCAGGAATTGCATTTGTTTGTTCTGCTCCTCGATCTGCCCGGTATAATCGATCTTAACATTAGCTGGCAATCCGTTAAAATCTCCCATTATTTTTTGGATTTCGGTCACAATTGCCTGAGCATCTGTGAATCCGGGTTGCAGACCCGAATAGACCGTCACGACCCGTCGGGTATCCCTGTGCTTTATAGCACTAAAAGAAGAGGTATTTCTCTGGGATGCCACAGCGGAAACCGGAACTTCCTTGATTTGTCCTGTAGCCTGGTCCCTGAAAATAATATTCTGGTTAAACAATGCACTCGTATTATATCTCAGGTCTTCATTAAAGCGGACGTTTATATCGTAATCTTCCCCATCCTTTTTATAGATACCGGCTTTATCGCCAAATAGGGACCTTCTTAACTGATTGCCGACCTGGCCCACCGAGACCCCTAATTCCCCTGCTTTTTTACGATCAACAACAACCTGCATCCCGGGATTCCCTTTGTTGACATCGATCTTCAATTCTTCGATTCCCGCAATATTCTTGGTGTTGATGAAATTGCGCATCCTTTCTGCAACGTTGATAAGGGTGTCGTAGTTCTTACCTTCAATTTCAATGTTAATGGGGTAGCCGGCAGGAGGTCCTACGGCATCTTTTTCCACTGATATGGCTACGCCAGGATAAATGCCTTTTAACCCGTCCTGAATTCTTTTACGCAAAATTTCGGTGTCCTGTCCATCGCGGTATTTATACTCCCTCATTGAAATGGTAATCTTTCCTCGATGTGGCATTTCGGCGGCCGATCCTCCTTCTGTAAACGGATTTTCTGCTCCTTTTCCTACCTGAGACACGCTCGATTCTACCAGGAGATTATGGTCGTCCCGCATAAAATCCTCACTATCAGCAATGGCGTAGACCCTTTTTTCGATATCTGTGGTAATACTATTGGTCTTTTCAATTGCAGTACCCTGTGGATATTCGATATAGACGTAGATCTCATTTGGCGTATTGTCGGGGAAGAATTCTACCTTGGTTCTCCCACTGCCCAGGGAAATCCCAAAGGCGATGAATGAGGCGATCAATAGCAAAACCGTTATCCCAAAATACCAATATACGTTGCCTCCCCGTATGGCATGCTTAAGCCTATTCTCGTACCAGTTCTCGAAACGGGCCAGGGTGTTCTGTTGAAAACGGCGCGACGCCCTTTTTAAAATATACTTATATCCCCAGAAGCCTGCAGCCAGGGCAATGACAAGTGTTCCAAATCCGCGAACAGGGCCACCGATGAGAAAAATAAAAATTCCTATGCTACCCATAATGATACTCAGGCGGATCAGCTGTTTTACCTTTAATTCCTTGTCGCCGATTTCCATAAAATTCGACACGAGCATAGAATTCATAAATATCGCCACAAATAAGGAGGATCCTAGTACCACGGATAAGGTGATAGGGAAAAAGATCATAAACTCGCCCATAATGCCCGGCCATAGGCCAAGTGGCACGAAGGCCGCAACCGTGGTCGCAGTTGAGATGATGATAGGGAAGGCGATTTCTCCGATTCCTTTTTTGGCCGCTTCTATCCTGGACATGCCTTCCTTTTCCATTAACCTGTAGACGTTCTCCACTACCACTACACCATTATCGACCAGCATCCCGAGTCCCATAATAAGACCAAACAGGATCATGGTATTCATGGTGAATCCCAGGGCCGATAGAATCATAAATGACATGAACATAGACATGGGTATGGCAAATCCAACAAATAGGGCATTGCGGAATCCAAGAAAGAACATCAGTACGGTCACCACCAGGATGATCCCGAAAATAATATTGTTGACCAGGTCATCTACCTGGTTCAGGGTTCGGCTAGAAGAATCGTTGGCAACACTTACCTGTAGATCTGGTGGAAAAACATTCTCTCTGGACTCCTGAATTATTTTCTTGATATCCTCGGCAGCTGTAATGGCATTTTTGCCAGCCCTTTTCTTGATGTCGAGCATCACAACGCTTTCTCCGCGCTCACGGGCATAAGTTGTTTTGTCTTCTTCGGAAAAAGTTACCTGGGCAATTTCTCTTAGATAGACCGCATTTCCATTTTCGGCTTTTACCACGAAGTTTTCCAGGTCTGATGGCTCTTCTATTTCACCCAGAATGCGTATGGTACGACGCTGTCCGCTGGTTTTAAGATTTCCGGCAGACATGGTCATATTGCCATTATTGATGGCCTGGATCACATCATTAAAACTAACCTTTGCCGCCATCATTTTGTAGATATCGACAGCCACTTCTACCTCTTTTTCCTGAGCACCCCTGATATCGACTTCTTTGATCTGTGGGAGGTCTTCAATTTCATCTTCCAGGTATTCGCCAAACTCCTTGAGCTTTTCTACCGGATAATCCCCGGTAAGGTTTACGTTCATGATAGGGAAAGATTCGGAAAGGTTAAGATCGAAGACATTGGGCTCTACCTTGGCGCCGTTAAATATGGGCCAGTCTTCTCCCGCCTTTTCACCATCTACCTCATCCTTCACTTTCTGCTTAGCAATTTCAACGGCAATCTCCTCGTCGAATTCCACCACGATCATCGAGTAATCTTCCTGAGAGGTGGAGGTAAGCTCAACTACATTGCTCACATTTTTTAGTCGATCTTCCAGTGGATCTGTAATTAAACGCTCAATATCTTCTGCAGTATTTCCCGGGTACAATGTGCTTATATAGATCTTGGTTTCGGTGACTTCGGGAAAATCTTCACGGGGCATGGAAAAATAGGAAGAAAGGCCAATAAAAAAGAAGATTCCAATCATTACATAAATAACCGAAGGGTTATCTATGGCCCATGAAGACAATCTGAACTCCTTGTCGATATTTTTGTTTTGTCTGCTCATGATACTATTGGATTATTCTGACCGTCTGACCTTCACGAACATTTCGAGCCCCTTCTTTGATCACGAGATCGCCTACTTCGATACCTTCCAGGACTTCAACCATGTCACCGCTGGTTTTGCCGGTTGTAATAATTTGCTTTTTGGCTTCGGCTTTATTTTCATCGTCCGTTGCAATTGCTATGTAGATATACTGCTCACCGGCAGAATTTTCTGAGATCACACTTTGTGGTATAAGGATGGCCTCGTTATTGATATAATCGTTTATGCTTACCCGGGCGGTCAGATTAGGTTTAATTCTTCCTTTCTCATTCGGCACAGGTATTTCTACCCTAAAGGAGCGATTGGCCGGATTGATAAAATTACCCGCTTGCTTTACATTAGTGTACAAGCTATCTCTAAGCACCGGTAAATAAACCTTAACTTCTTTACCAGGAGTTACACCCTGAAGGTAGCTTTCGGGAACATTGACCTCAATATACATCTCAGACAAGTTTACGATCCTGAACACGGCCACACCACTACCTGGAGATACCACGGTACCCTGATCCTGTATCACATTGTCTATAATACCGCTAAAAGGAGCCCTGATAGTAGATTTTGCAAGCTGACTCTCGGTCTGCTGCACCGAATTCTCTAAAGCTTGATAATTGGTTTCGGCCTGCAAGTATTGTATTTCAGAACCGATATTCTGATCCCATAGTCGTTTTTGCCTTTCAAAAGTCGTTTTTGCTAGTGCCGCTTGTGCTTTTAACTGACCCAATTGACTGTTCATCCCTCCATCGTCGATCTTCGCCAGAATCTGACCTTTACTCACCTGTTGTCCTTCTTCCACATATATTCTTAAGAGAGTACCAGCCATTTCGGGATAGACCAGAACATTTTGTCTGGTCTTTACATCGCCCTGCAAGTCTAGATAATGCTTAAAAGGAACCGCGCTGGCCTCAACTGTTGTTACCAGCAGGATCTTAGCATTTTTGTCCATGGCGTTAATCGCGGAGTCGAGCATTTTGAGTTCATTGCTCAGCACCTTCTGTTGTTCAGAAATCTCTTGTTTTTTAGACTTTATCGCTTCGATATTGCCTTCGGTTATAAGAGATTCTACCGATTTATTTGGGCCGCTCTGGCATCCGGCCAAGGCAAGTGAAAAGCCAATTAATAGGATGATGTTTTTCATAGCTCTTTGAAATATATGTGCGTTAATTATTGAGGATGGTTTCAAGGTCTATTTTTCTATTGATCACATCGACCATAGATTGCAGAAAATCTCCTTGTGCTGTATACAACTGGGTTTGTGCCTGGCGCAATTCGAAGCTAGTGGCCAATCCTTCCGCATACTTGGTCTGATTCTTTTTCTCGATCCTCTCGGCGAGATCGAGATTGTCTTTATTGGTTTCATAGGTTTCAATCGCAAAGAGATAATCGCTTCTGGCGCGTTCTAACTGTAATCTAAGTTGTTGTTCCGTTTCCGTAAGCTGTGTTTTGGCCTGTTCATAAGCAATTTTAGCCCGCTGGGTGGTAGCGCTCCTGTTGAGTGAACTGAAGATGGGGATATTCAGGTCGAAACCAAGTGTGGAAGCCTGGAACCATTCTGGTCCGCTACCAAAAAAATCGAACTGATTGCTAAAAGAAGAAGTGCCGTAATTCACATATGCGTTAAGGGTAGGTAATGCCTTGCTTTTCGCGAGTTTTAATTCGTAGTAGCGCTGCTCATTTAGGTTGAATACCAATTTATAGTCCACATTATTTTCCATGACAAAATTCGTTTCCAAAAGACCGAAATCGATCTGCTTGAGCACCAGGTCATCCAGGTTTTCCGTGAGTTGGGTTTGATTCTCTACCGGAAGACCCATTACCAGGTTGAGCATCTGCAGTGTAATTTCTTCAAACCTGAGAGCGTTCTTTAGCACGTTGTCTATCGAAGCCAGGGTGATCTTTAATTGTTCCACACTTTCTTCATCACCAAGGCCATTTTCATAAAGGCGTTCTGTTTCATATAGGTTCTTTTCCAGGGTCTGCTTATTCTTATGTGCAATCTTAGCCGTCTCTTGTGCGAGTAAAACATTGCCATAGGCCTCTACCACCATTTTGGTGACGTCCTGGTCTGTTTTTTCCTTATTATTCTGACTGAACCTGAGGAAGGCATTGGTGGCCTGGATCCCTACAATGTATGATCCGTCAAAGATTTGCTGCCGCAGGGTGGCCGTAGCGCTCGCTGCTTGCGGAGGGGTAAAAATAACCGGAATAAAGGTACCTGGAGTGCCACCCACCACTTCAGCCGGAAGTGGTGTTATCGGTTGTTTCAATCGGTTTTGATAGTTAATGTTACCGTCTATCTGAGGTAATCCGGTAGCGATTACCTCCCATTTTTGCTTTTGGGCATCGAGGATTTCCCTGTTAGAATTTATGGCCGTGTAGTTATATTCCAGGGCAAAGGCAATAGCCTCATCGAGCGAAAAACTGGTTTTCTCCTCCTGGGCGCTTAAAGAATAGATGCAAAGAAACACACTGATTGTGAAAATGACCTTTCTCATTTATTCATGATTTGAATTGATGATTTCATTGAGTATTTGTCGACCTTTTGGGGTTACGATCCCCCTCAAATGGTATTCCAGGTAATCGTCCATCAGATCGTTCACCGGGAATTTTTCCGCTGGAAATATTGTATGATCTTTTATGCTTGTCACCCCCGCAAAATAAATCCTGGATACGAATTCAATGTTGAGATTTTCCCTGTAAATCCCTTGTTTGATACCTTTTCTCAAATTCTCTATGACACAATTGCGCATCACCTCAAATTGTTTACTTCTGAGAGAATTATGGATTTGTGGATAGTATTTCTGTAATTGAAACTGTGGTGACGAGCGTTCATCCTTCAGGTGGAGCATTACAAACTTTTTAATCTCATAGAGCTCCTCAATCGGGTTTTTACCCAAACTACAGATGTGATCTATGCCTTCAGATATACTACAAAACAAATTCATAGTACATTCCTCGACAAGTTGGGTCTTGTTATCAAAATGACTGTAAATCGTTTTTTTGGATATCCCCATTTCATGAGCGAGGTCGTCCATAGTAACGCTCTTAAATCCCAGATTCAGGAACAGATCGGTGGCTTTATGTAAAATATTGTCTTTTAACATCGAAGCGCAAATATATAATCGGAAACTATTAAAACACTTAAAGTTTCCAAAGTTTTACAATATTTTAACATTGCCTTCACAATGAACACTTTCTATAACAGACGATGAATTATTGATTTATTGCGTATGTGGTTTTAATGTATTTTTGGGAAAATTCTAGTTCATGCGAAGCATTGCCTTCTTTCAGGAAGAATTGAGTTCATATTTAAAACAGAAGATTTCGATAAAGGAACCCCAAAATCTCTATGAACCAATTTCATATATCATGAATCTCGGTGGTAAAAGGCTTCGGCCGGCACTTACGTTATTGACCACAGATTTGTTAAAAGGAGATTATAAAGAGGCGCTCCCGGCAGCATTGGCTGTTGAGGTATTTCATAATTTCTCCCTGGTTCACGACGATATTATGGACGTTGCCCCGTTGAGGCGTGGCCGGCAAACCGTACATGAAAAGTGGGATGTAAACACTGGGATACTATCGGGAGATGCGATGTTAATAATGGCTTATGATCTACTTGGGGGATACAATCAACCCGAATTTAAGATACTCATTGATCTTTTTAACGAAACTGCGCTGAAAGTATGTGAGGGGCAACAATACGATATCGACTTTGAAACAAGAGATGATGTAACGATCGATGAGTACCTGAAAATGATATCTTATAAAACTGCAGTGCTTATTGCGGCTGCACTCAAGATGGGTGCTGTGGTGGCGGGCTCCGGGCGGGAAGAGCAAAATGCACTTTTCAATTATGGGATGAATCTGGGGATCGCATTTCAGCTACAGGATGATTTTCTAGACGCTTTTGGTGATGCAGACCGCTTTGGGAAGCAAATTGGAGGAGATATAATCGAAAATAAAAAAACCTACCTCTATCTGAAGGCCAGGGAAATGGGATCGAAATCTGAAATAAAAGATCTGGCCGACCTCTACTCACTCGACCCCAAAGATCCCAGCGTAAAGATCAGAGTGGTGAAAGATGTATTTCTGAGTTCAGGCGCAGTCGATAAAACCCGGGAAGCTATACAACATTATACCACAAGGGCATTCGAAGAATTAAAACAGCTGGCAGACTATCCCGATGCTGAAAAAACGCTGCGCACTTTTGGTGAAGAACTTATGTCGCGCGAAGTTTAGTTGCACACAGGATCATTTAAATATTCGGGCCCAAAGCGCTTTGGTAAACGGAAGCACAGGACATCCTGTAATTATCCAGAGGTCCTGGTACCAGGTACAATTCTCATCGAGAAATTTTAATATTAATCGGGGCGATCGGTTTCTGAACATCGCTTCAAAAATAACCGACCCAAGATGGTTATCCTTATCCAGGATGTCGAGTAGTAGCAGGTCGTAGTACCAATATCTCGATTTCACCGAAAATTTCCGAAAAGACCTTCCCTTCTTCAAATGACCGACCAGTTTCCTGCTGTTCTTCATACTATTCTTAAAGGTATAACCGGTACTGGGTTTGGCCCAGCCGCCAGCCATTCCGATATGAAGGAGACGATCTGTATTCCGGCTTTCGAAGTCATAGCAGGTCATGGGAATGTTGCCCTTTTCCTTTTCGAGGATTCTATAACTGGTTTCGCCGTAGTGATTACTCATATACAATTCAATGGCTTTCTCATATTCATAAACCTCCAAGGGCTTGGACGAAAATAAGGTGTACTCTACCAGTGCCTGGGTCTCGCTGAAGGGCAAGACATACATGAAACGGGTATTGCCTTGCTGAGGGATACTGAAATCCATAAAAGTAGGGGTATCCTCATCGAAGACCGCTTGCTCCGTTTCAACAAACCATCCTACAAAGTGCTGCTGAAGTACCGGATAGTCTTTTTGTGATAAAAGGGAATTGTAATCAAATAGGCTGCTAATTACCCGATCTCCTGTAACCGTTTTAATGGAGGTCTCTACGCTGACCACTTCTTGTTCTTCATCGACCTTCAATACAGAAGCTTTTAGAAATTCAATATTAGGGGCTTGTTGAAGGAATCGAATTTGCTCCTGGTAAAAATCTCCACTTCTGATCAATTTATAGTTGAAGGGTTGAATATCCATTCTGCGATCAAGTCTTTTACCCTTAAATAATATTTGACTCCACCGTTGATCTAGTATTTCATCATATGGACCGGAACCTTCTTCCCAAAAGCACCAGGTACGATCGTTCTGATTTTTTGTTTCTTTTTCGATGATCAGAATTCGGCTCGATTCAAACCAGGGGTCTTCAGCCATGGCCCGAGCCAACATAAGCCCTGCGGCACCAGCGCCAAGTATTATAAAATCGTATTGAGCCATATCAGGAATTCCTAAGGATGCCAAAAGTACGAAGAAGCCCCAGAATATTCTTAAAACAGGAGGTACCGCAGACCAAAAAAAGCTCTGATCCCCTGGTTCGGAGCATAGACATAGGAAGGATCGAAGGTGAGCGCATAGGGGTTGTTTGGTGTCGGCACCACATTACCCGCATTATCAAAGCTAACCTCCCGGTCAAAAGGATCATTGGCCCTGGCGATGATAAATGGATTTCCACGGTTGGGTGTCCAGTCGAGCAGATTTTTTACACCTCCATAAACTTCGAAGTTTTCTAAGCCTTTATAGGTAAACTGAATGTTCTGAATGCTCCAGGTGGGCGAAAATTCCTGTCTTGGATCCAGTTCCCCCAGCAAGGGCAGTCGCATAGGACCGTAGATGTTTCCGGTGTAATCGACCGATAAGTCGAGCGCACGAAAATTGTAGGAAACACTCCAGGTGCCTGTAAATCGTTCCGTTAAGATCTGTCTTTCCTTTATGCCGTTTTCTGTATTGCTTACATCCTGTAATGTTACACCTACCAAGAATTTGATTCCGGAGGGTAGGGCAAGATCGATATTAGCGCTCACACCCTGTGAGACCGATTTGCCATCCAGATTCTGATAAATGATCTGATTTGGATTGGTATCGTAATCCGGAATGATCTTATTACTGAAATGCGTATAAAAGGCCGATACATCGAGACCGATAAATATGCCATTGTCGGCATAGATCTTCTTGAGATAGTTGATATTGAAATTTACAGAACGCTCCGGTTTTAATTCTTCGGCTATGATCACTTCTCTTGCGCCGGTCAGGGCAGCATGGTCTTCGGTAAACAGATTAACCACCCTGAACCCGGTACCACTGTTAAACCTGAGGATATCTTTATCGCTGATCTTCCAACGGTAGGCCATTCGCGGTGTTAGAATAGACCCATGTCTTCTGTCGTAGTCGTATCTGACCCCCATAAGAAGCGAGTGCTTTTGAGCCAGGGAAATCTCATCCTGCACGAAAAGGCTGGGGATCCAAACCTCATCGGGCTCACTGCCCCTTAAGCCATTGGTAGCAGGAGTGTTGTCGTCGTAATAATTGTAACGAAGTGCGCTCCCAAGAAGGAAGTCGTGCTTACCGAAGCGCCTGTCCCAGGTGAGTTGGCCAAAACCAATGCGCTGATCAGCTAAATAGGGAAGATCTCCGTATACCGAATTTTGTTTGTGGTCATTATAGGAGACAGACAGCAAGAGTTTCTCTTCGAAGGGCAACTGATATTTACCGACAAATTCCCATCTACTTGTATAAATACTTTCACCGTAAATCTCATCACCTCCTCTGAATTCTGGTGTCCATTGCATTTCTCCTCCCCAACGATCTTCATAGAAATATCGTCCGGCAAGGGAAAATACACGGGCTTTGTCTCTTTTAAAATTCCATTTTTGAAATACAGAGATCCGGTCTTGAAGAGTAACATCGGTAAAATTGTCCTCGTTATTGTCTATGGGCAAATCGTACTTAAAGTAATTAATACCGAGCATTAGATCGGTAGAGTTGCCAAACCCGATTTTTGTTCCAATATCGAGGTTATATTCGCCATAACCGGTAGCAAAGGCATCGGCTACGAATTCTGGTGCGGCTGGGGCATGTTTGGTAATGATATTGATGAGCCCGCCAACAGCTTCGCTGCCATATAAGGTGGAGGCGGGGCCTTTTACCACTTCGATCTGTTCGATAAGTGAATTAGGTATACCCGTAAGCCCGTAAACCGTACCCAGGCCGCTTACAATAGGCATACCGTCGATAAGTACCAGGGTATAGGGCCCTTCGAGACCATTGATATGGATATCCCCGGTATTGCAGACATTGCAATTGATCTGAGGACGAACCCCGTTTACATTTTGTAGAGCTTCAAAAATGCTGGGCGTTGGATTCTTTTTCAAAAAAGCAGGGGTGTAAACCTCAACCGGAACCGGGCTTTCAAGTCGGTTTACAGGTTTTAAAGTACCTGTAATAACGTATTCCTCCAGCTCTTCTGAAGCGGCGATGAGCGAAATATTTAGGTTAATAACCGGTTTACCAGACACCTTTATTTTTCGAGACCAGGGCTGATAACCCACAGCGGTTACATGGAGCTGGTAGTCTCCTTTTGGGACATCGCGCAGCAGAAAATATCCATTTTCGTCGGAGGAGGTACCCAATCCGCTTCTACCTAGGGCTATGTTGACATATGGAACCGGGATATCCTTATGGGTAATCCTTCCGGATACTTCAGTTTGCTGTGCGAAACATTGTATCACAAAAAGCAGGCACACCAAAGTAGAGGCGTAATATCGAAAAAAACTGATGCCGGATTCAGGTATCACTAACAAATAAATTTAGGCAAATCTAAAAATATGTTTTTACAAATAAAAATGTATTTTTGTAAAAACTACTTCCGTAACATGACGCATTCCGAGGAAAACTATCTCAAAGCTATTTTTCATCTTAATAAAGGCGGGGAAAAAGCGGTTTCTACCAATGCCCTGGCAGGTCAGATGAATACAAAGCCTTCATCGGTTACGGATATGATACGCCGCCTGGCCGAAAAAGGAGTAGTGCATTATAAAAAGTACCAGGGAGTTTCGTTAACAGAAAAGGGTAGCCATCTAGCTTTATCGGTGATCAGAAAGCACCGGTTGTGGGAAGTTTTTCTGGTAAAAAAACTGGCATTTAGTTGGGATGAGGTGCACGAAATTGCGGAGCAATTGGAGCATATAAAAAGCGAACAACTCATCGACAGATTAGATGAGTTGCTGGGGTTTCCGAAGTTCGATCCTCATGGAGACCCTATTCCGGCAAAAGATGGCAGCCTGCCATCGGGAGATAAACAATTACTCAGCAATATGCCTGTTCATTCCAAAGGAATATGTGTTGGTGTTAAGGATTCTTCTTCGGCATTTCTGAAATTTTTAGACAAGAATCAAATTGCACTTGGGCACCAGATAGAAATGTTGGAAAAAGAGGAATTTGACAATTCGGTTTATGTTCAGGTGGAGGGAAAGCAAATACATCTTTCCCATGAGATCGCGTCGAATTTATACTTAAAAAAGATATAGAATGTTAGATCAGGTCGTAGACTACTTTGAGCAACTTAATCCAATCCTGGCGGCGTTTTACGCTACATTGTTTACCTGGGGGTTAACCGCCCTGGGTGCCTCCTTCGTCTTTTTATTCAAAAAAATGAATAGGGCCGTACTAGACGGGATGTTGGGGTTTACCGGTGGGGTAATGGTGGCTGCCAGTTTCTGGAGCCTTTTGGCTCCCGGTATTGAAATGAGCCCTGGAGAGGGTTTTGTTAAGGTAATTCCTGCTGCCATTGGCTTTATGCTTGGAGCACTTTTTCTTTTTGGGCTCGACAAAGTCTTGCCACACCTTCATATCAATTTCAGAGAAAGTGAAAAGGAAGGAATTAAAACACCGTGGCATAAAGCTACCTTGCTTACCCTGGCGATTACTTTACACAATATACCCGAGGGACTGGCTGTAGGGGTATTGTTTGGCGGTGTAGCTGCTGGTTTTGACGGGGCAACCATCGGTGGTGCAGTGGCCCTGGCACTTGGAATTGGCCTGCAGAATTTTCCGGAGGGTATTGCTGTGGCCATGCCTTTGAGGAGGCAGGGTCTTAGCAGGCTCAGAAGTTTTAATTATGGCCAGGCGTCGGCCCTTGTGGAACCCATCGCTGCCGTACTCGGTGCATGGGCCGTACTTACCTTTCAGCCCATTCTGCCTTATGCCTTATCTTTTGCCGCAGGGGCCATGATTTTTGTTGTAGTCGAAGAAGTGATCCCAGAAACGCAACAAGATAAATATACCGATATAGCAACCCTCGGTTTTATAGGAGGTTTTATAATAATGATGTCGCTCGATGTAGGGCTCGGGTAGTTAACTACTCCATATTTTCGGGCATTTCCTCATAGGGTATTGTGTCGATGATATAGCGAAGCGCTTCAATCCTGGCCTCAGATTTTCTATCAGCATCGATGATCACCCATGGGGAATAGGGGAGGTTGGTATTTTCAAACATTTTTAGTTTGAAGGCAGTATACTCTTCCCATAATTCCTGTGCACGCATATCCACCGGTGTCATTTTCCATTTTTTCAACGGATTTGATTTGATCTCTTTAAATCGATTGGCCTGCTCTTCTTTGGTAATAGAAAAATAGAATTTGATGAGATAGGTATCTGAATCGAGGATCATCCTTTCGAAACTGTTTACCTGTTTCATAAAACTCTGGTACTGTGGTTTGGTGCAAAATCCGTTAACCGGCTCCACTACGGCCCTGTTATACCAGCTTCTATCGAAGAAAACGATCTCTCCGGGTTTGGGCAGCTGATTTACATATCTTTGGAAGTACCACTGACCTTGTTCTTCGGCAGTGGGTTTTGGAAGCGCGACAATCCGAAATTGCCTGGGATTGATATGTGCTGTGATCCGTCTTATGGCGCCACCCTTACCGGCTGCATCCCTGCCCTCAAAAATGATCACCACCTTTTTTTTCCTGGCGATCACCCAATTCTGTAGCTTGATCACCTCGGCCTGCAGGCGTTTAAATTCCAGTTCATGTTTAGCCATACGAACGGCTTTTACCGGGTTCGTCTTCTTATCGGCAAAAAGACTTTTCATCCCCAGAGGAGTATTCAATAATTGAATATCTTCTTCAGATAAGCGGCTTGTTACTGTAGCCTGTTTTCTCATACTTTAAATATCGATTTGTTCTATATGACGATAATATCTCAGAATAACATTTGGGTCGGGTAAAATACTGGTTTTGTGCTTGGTCCTGGTGGAATAGGAGAATTTTGACAAAACATAACGTATACTCTCGAGCCGGGCAATTTTTTTATTATTCGCTTTTACTATGATCCATGGGCTGAAGGTGGTATGGGTTTTAGCGAACATTTGAGCTTTATAGTGGGTATACTTGTCCCATAATTCCTGGCCTCGTCTATCTACCGGACTGAATTTCCATTTTTTTAATGGATTTAACAGCCTGGATTCGATCCGTTTTTGTTGTTCTTTTTTTGAAATCGAAAACCAGAATTTTACAAGCTGAACACCATCTTCATACAGCATATGCTCGAAACCAGGGACCTGAACCATAAATTGTTCATATTCCTTTTTATTACAGAATCCCATTACGGGCTCTACCACCGCCCGGTTATACCAGCTACGGTCGAAAAAGACAATCTCGCCAGGATTGGGTAATTCCTTTATATATCTTCTAAAATACCATTGCCCGCGTTCAACCTCGGTAGGTTTGGACAAGGCTACTACGCGCATCGATCTTGGGTTGAGGTGCTCTGTGAACCGTTTTATTGCTCCGCCCTTACCTGCTGCATCCCTTCCTTCAAAAATTATGGCCACCCTAAGTTTTCGCCGGGTAACCCATTGCTGAAAATTTACGAGTTCTGCCTGCAATAGTCTCAGTTCTTCTTCATAGCGTAGATTGCGCAAGACCCTGGAGATATCGATATTACCATCTTGAGCGATCTGGATCAAATCCTTCCTTTTTCTCGCTTTTTCAAGTTCCTGAATTGAAAACATAATAATCGGGTTTAAAAAACACAGATCCGTAGGAGTGAATTTGGAATATTCTGTGGATTCTTCGTGAGACTAGCTATAAATATAATACATTTAGAGCATCCATTCGGGTTTAAAAACATTAGATTTTATTTAAAAAAACCATGTTTAATTTTTTCTATTTCTATACTTCTAAAAACCAGTTAGTAACTTAATTTAAAGGCTTATGTACAAGAAGATTTTATTTCAAGTTTTTGTTATTCTGATAATATATTCTGCCTGGGGACAAGACTCAAATTTTACTTACCTCGATGTATTCGATCTGCAGCATGTCAACGATCCTCAGATCGCACCCGATAACTCATGGATCGTATATAGGAGAATGGGATTCGACATAATGAAAGACAAGGCCAAAGGAAATCTTTGGATGATAAAACCAGACGGATCCCAGCACCGCAAACTGACTTCCAGAGAGGTTTCTGAATCCTCAGCCAGGTGGTCGCCCGACAGCAAGAGGATTGCTTTTGTCAGCACCACAGACCAGGGTGCAGAGATCTATATATATTGGATGTCCTCGGGAAACTTTGCCCGTATTTCACAGTTGCCATCCTCACCGGCCTCTTTAAGCTGGTCGCCAGATGGTAGTACTATAGCTTTTTCAATGCACGTGGAAGCACCACCACCAGTCATTGCCAAAGGCCCTGAAAAACCAAAAGGCGCCACCTGGGCCGAGAGTCCGAGAATTACCGATCGTTTATATCATGAGGCCGATGGAAAGGGGTATCTGAAACCGGGATACCATCAAATATTTGCCGTGCCATCTGAAGGGGGTGCTGTGCGGCAGCTCAGTTCCGGTAATTTTCACCATAGGGGAAAACTCAGTTGGTCGCCCGATGCGAAATTCATCTGCTTTTCCGCCAACAGGAACGATAATTGGGAATATGAATTTCGCAATAGCGAGATATACAGGCTCGATACCCAAAGCGGAGATATTCGGGCACTTACTACCCGAAAAGGCCCGGATCACAGTCCGGCTGTCTCTCCTGATGGAAAATATATAGCCTATCTGGGCTATGAAGACAAAACCCAGGCGCATCAGCAAACCCGATTACATATAATGACTGCCGATGGGAGTGATCGGCAAGAGGTCCCTATAGACCTCGATCGTTCAGTGAGTACTCCGGTATGGGATGCGAAAAGCACTGGTGTGTTTGTGAAGTACGACGATAAGGGGAATACCAAAATTGCACACATCACTCGTAGCGGACAGATCAGAAAAATGGCAGACAACCTTGGCGGGACTTCACTCGGACGTCCCTATTCAGGCGGATCTTTTAGTGTTTCCAAAAATGGAACTATCGCCTTTAACCAAAGCCGGCCAGAATATCCCGCTGAGCTGGCCGTGCTGCTGCCCAAGTCGCAAAGGGTTAACAAGATTACCGCACTAAACAGAAACCTGTTGGCGCATAGAAGGCTGGGCAAGGTAGAGGAAATATGGTATTCGTCTTCAGTTGATCAGCGCGACATTCAGGGGTGGGTGGTCTATCCTCCCGGTTACGATTCGGCGAAGAAGTATCCTTTTCTGGTTGAAAATCATGGGGGCCCTATCGCCAATTATGGTGATAGATTTTCGGCCGAGATGCAATTATATGCCTCTGCGGGCTATATCGTTTTTTATCCCAATGCTCGCGGAAGTACCAGCTACGGTGAGGAATTCGCCAATCTGTTGTATAACAATTACCCCGGGGAGGATTATAATGATGTGATGGATGGAGTAGATTTTTGTATAGCAAAAGGAATAGCTCATGAGGATCAATTATTTGTAACCGGCGGAAGCGCCGGCGGGATCATGACGGCCTGGATTATTGGAAAGAACAACCGATTTGAAGCGGCGGTAGTTGCCAAACCGGTTATGAATTGGATTAGCAAAACACTGGTTGCAGACAATTATTTTTGGTATGCTAATTCCAGATACCCTGGCCAACCCTGGGAGAATTTTGAAGGCTATTGGAAGTTTTCCCCAATTTCCCTTGTGGGTGAGGTAGAAACTCCAACTATGGTTATGGTGGGTATGGATGATCTGCGCACCCCACCCAGCGAGGCCAAACAGCTATATCACGCTCTTAAGCTAAGAAAGGTAGAAACTGCTTTGGTGGAAATACCGGGAGCAAGCCATGGGATTGCCAGTAAACCCAGTAACCTTATTGCTAAGATTGCCCACACGGTAGCGTGGCTCGATAAATACCGAACGGATATAGAAGAATAAAAATATTATCGGTGGGCTAGTGATTTAAAAAGCAGGGTTTTATGTCGAGGATCCCCCAAAATTATATATTTTCGCGCACTGAATGCGTGATGTTCCAGAAGATAAGCTGGTGGCAGATTTTTTTAGACTTTAAACACAATTTTCTCAATGAAAATCTGTTCTAACCTCAGGCCAAAACGATATTAATATGAGATTGCTTACCATCCTTTTTTTAACAATACCCTTGTTCACCTTTTCACAAAATAAACTCACAATAGAAGTATTAGGTGTTTCTAGTTCAGAAGGCGATGTTTTGGTGGCCATCTACGATACCTCAGATTCCTTTTTAAGCAAAGACAAGGTCTTTAAGACCGGCAAGGCCTCGGCCAGGGAGGGTAAAACAGAGGTTTCTATTGAAGATATGCCCGACGGCGAGTTCGCTGTGGTACTGTATCACGATGAAAACGGAAACAACGAGTTAGACACTAACTTTTTTGGGGTACCCAAAGAACCTGTGGGTTTTTCCAATGCAAAAATGAAGACTTTTGGACCACCTAAATTCAAGGAATGTGTCTTCAGAATGGAGCCTGCCACACAGATTCAGGTGGCACTATAGCGTTCATTTTTCTTTTCGATCAAATTTTTGGCCCCTAACATAGTTATCGGGGCGTAATTGCGTATGGGGCTTGGTTTTAGTCCTCAGGCATATGGTATAGCTTCATTGAAGCTAAAAAGCAGAGCTGGAATTAAATATATGTTAAATATTATATGAAACGAACATTTCAATATATATTTACCACAGAAAACATTATTCAGTGGCCAGGATTGAAACATTCGACCGAAATGACGTCATAGAAAGAGCGATGCAGGTCTTTTGGAAAAAGGGCTATAACGGGACATCTATACAGGATCTTGTAGATGC
This sequence comes from Flavobacteriaceae bacterium, assembly GCA_965212205.1. Taxonomy (GTDB): domain Bacteria; phylum Bacteroidota; class Bacteroidia; order Flavobacteriales; family Flavobacteriaceae; genus JAHEJJ01. The sequence goes on along the minus strand of CBDBUX010000001.1, from coordinate 5,923 downwards.
CACGAGTTTGAACAGGTCGAGTATCTATAACTCATTCGGTTCCAAACAAGAATTATATAAGTTAACCCTGAAATTTTATGAACAGGGAACGAATAAACAGATCAGAAAAGTCTTGCTTCGGTCCGACAATGCGCTTGAAGCCATCAGGAAAATACTAGAATTAACCCTGGCTCCTATTGATAATGGAACATCTGATATGGGTTGTTTTATCATAAACTGCAAGACCGAGCTGGGACACAACGATCTTCAATTAAAAAAATGGTTGTTGAATAATCAGGACAAGTCTCTTGAGCTTTTTGAACAATTGGTGGTCGAAGGTCAGGAGGAAGGCTTGATCAACAATAAATATTCGGCCAAGGTTTACGCCCACTCGATTTTCTGCACTTTTCAGGGGCTGCGTCTGACCGGCATCCTGTCTGAGGAACAAACGGTTCTCCAGGAGATCATAAATCAAAATCTAAATACTCTTAAATAAATTTTTTTAACTCTATTTGAAATGATAATTTCAAAATAATATTTTAAATATGCACAAATTTCAAAACAAAGTAGTAGTGATTTCCGGAGGTAATTCCGGAATCGGACTGGAAACCGTAAAAGGTTTTCTGGCAGAAGGAGCTAAAGTCGTTTTTTCGGGCAGAAGACAAGAGGCTCTGGACGAAGTATCGTCTGAACTCAAGGGCGAATTCATCACCGTCCTGGCCGATCAGGCAAGACCCGGAGATAACAAGAGATTGATTGAAGAAGCCATAGCAGCATACGGAAAAATTGATGTTCTTTTCGTAAATGCGGGTGTAGCTTATTTTTTGCCGGCGGAACAAATCGACGAAGATCATTTCGACAGTCAGTTTAACATCAACATCAAAGGGCCTGCCTTTCTGGTGAAATATGCTTTACCTCATATAAACGACGGAGGGGCAATAATTTTTAATAGCTCCATCGTGCATTTGAAAGGATTTGAAGGCGCAGCTGTTTACAGCGCTACCAAAGGAGCTTTAAGGGCGTATTCGCGTGTTTTGACCACTGAACTCGCACCACGGAAAATCCGGGTCAATGTGGTAGCACCAGGACCTATCGCCACCCCGATTTATGATAAGATTGGTATGCCCGAAGAGGCAGTTGCTGAAATGGGGAAAGGTTTTGCGGCCTCGAACCCTTTGAAGCGCTTTGGAAATGCCAAAGAGATTACCGATGCAGTTTTGTTCTTGGCCTCAGATGAAGCCAGTTATGTCAATGGTATCGAACTAGCCATTGATGGTGGCATGAGTCAGATTTAGAAAAAGGCAATACGGCTTAATGTAAAACGCACCGGTAATAATATCGGTGCGTTTTTATAATTAATCTATTGATGTAAACCGTAAGTATTTGCTCTAAACTTATAAACCGCCTATGAAGGTCTTTTAATGACATCCACAGTCATCTTCCCCACAAGGTCCGGATGATTTAGCTGTTCCGCGAGCGGTTTTTGGCCAGAGGTATTTTTTCACCAAAAAGCCAAGGGCGGCAATAAGTGTTAGATAGACCAAAATTTCCTGATAACCCATGGTTCTAATGAAGGATTTGATATATGATCAGAGCAACAAGGTACGCAAAAACCGTCATAAAGCCCAATTGCAGTAGTGGCCAACGCCAGCTGTTGGTTTCTTTTTTCACCACAGCCAGGGTACTCATGCATTGCATGGCGAAGGCATAGAATAGTATAAGTGAGATGCCCGATGCGAAATTAAATAATGGTTTTTTCGTATCCTGGTTAATCTCAGCTGCCATGCGGCCTTTAATTGTTTCTTCCTCGTCATTGCCAACGCTATAAATCGTTGCCAATGTCCCCACAAATACTTCCCTGGCTGCGAAGGATGTAAGGATAGCGATGCCGATCTTCCAATCGAATCCCAGAGGTTTTACCAGGGGTTCGAAACTCTTTCCAATTTTTCCGATAAAGGAATGTTCCAGGCGATAGCTCGCAATTTCCTGACCTTTGGCTGCCTCCTGCAACTCCATGGTTTTCAATTCCACAGATATCTTTTGAGAATCTTCCTCTTCGGCTTCAGCGGTTTGATTAAAATCCCGGAGTTCCTCAAGTTTGTCACTTATAAAGGCCCTACTATAGTCCGAGAAACCCTCATTACTTATACGTTCTGTTATAATTTCCTCCGCATTTTTGAATTCATAGCTAAATCCGTTCGAACCCAGGAACCATAATACGATCGAAATAGCAAGGATGATCTTACCTGCCCCCACGACGAAGCTTTTAGTTTTTTCCACTACCGTATAGACTACATTCCTTAACAGCGGTAATTTATAACTGGGCATTTCGATCATAAAGAACGACCTTCCTTTCATCTTTAAAACCCTGTTCAGAATCCAGGCTGCAATAATGGCGGTAGCAAAACCGAGGAAATAAAGCAGCATCAGGGTAAGTGCCTGATAGCTCAAACCCAGGATGGTTCCTTCTGGAATTACCAAGGCGATGATTATCAAGTATACGGGGAGTCGGGCCGAACAGGTGGTAAAAGGGGTAACAAGAATAGTGATAAGGCGTTCCTTCCAATTCTCTATGTTCCGGGTAGCCATTACGGCCGGGATGGCACAGGCTGTTCCCGATATTAAGGGAACAACGCTTTTACCGCTTAACCCGAAAGGTCTCATGAGACGATCCATCAGGAAAACGACTCTGCTCATATAACCAGATTCCTCTAATAATGAAATAAATAAAAATAAAAATGCAATCTGTGGGATAAAGATCACGATCCCTCCAATTCCAGCAAGGATGCCTTCTGCCAATAGGTTTGTGAATACTCCTGGTGGAAGGGTATCCTTAATCCATTCGCTGGCAGACGCAAATTGCATATCGATAAAGTCCATCGGGACCTGGCTCCAATCGAATATCGCCTGGAATATGAGCAGCAGCAATAAAACAAAGATCAGATAACCAAAAATCTTGTGGGTGAGTATCCGGTCCAGGGATGCTCTAAATCCTTTCGCTGCCGCAGGATCTTTCCGATAGGTTTCTTTTAGTACATTGTTGATGAACTGGTATCGATATATGGTTTCTTTATGCTGAAGTCTTTTGAGTTCGGCCTTAGACTTTGTGGGTAAAAGGTCGGCTTGCTGAAGCCTTTTCTTTTCAATGGGCAGAAAGTTTACATCCTGGGTAATGACCAACCACAATTTGTAAAGGTCTTCCCCGGGAAAAGTTTTCTGGAGCCTTTCGAAATATTCCGGTGCGATATGACTGGCGTTAACAACAGCGTTGGTAGACAGGTTAGAATAATCGGCAATCGATGCTTTAAGTTCTTCAATGCCCGTGCCTTGTCTGGTACTCACCAGTGCAATCCTGGTATCTAATTTCTCTTCGAGCTTCTTAATATCAAGGGTGATGCCTTTTTTCACCATCCGGTCGGCCATATTGATCACCAGCAGCGTTGGTATCTTCAGGTCTTTGATTTGCGTAAAAAGCAGCAGGTTTCTTTTTAGGTTCTCAATATCGGTGATTACCACGGCCACATTGGGGAAGTCTTCATTTCGCTTATTTAACAGCAGTTCAACAACCACGCTTTCGTCAAGAGAAGTGGTATTTAAGCTATAGGTGCCTGGTAGGTCTATTATGTGGGCTTTCTGACCATTGCTCAGCTTGCAGATGCCTTCTTTCTTTTCAACAGTTATCCCCGGGTAATTACCGACCTTTTGTTTCAAGCCGGTAAGTTGATTAAAAACCGAAGTCTTACCCGTATTGGGGTTACCGATAAGGGCAACTTTTATACTGTTGTTCATCAGGTAGTGGAATCTTCTTTGACTTCCAGGATGATCCGCCGGGCAATATCCCTTCTAATGGCAATATGTGAACCATTTACATCGATATACAGCGGATCGTTCAGAGGTGCTACTTGAACTAATTCAAGAAGATTTCCGGGCAGACATCCCAATTCCAGGAGTTTAACAGGAATCTCATTTTCACCGAATTCCTTTATCACCCCTTTTTGACCCGGACGCAGGTCTGTAACGCTTACCTCCAAATTATTTAGAATCATTTTAATTAAGGACAAATGTAAGCGAAAATGCCGAGCTATACTCACAAATAAAAACAAAAATATGGCAATAAGAGGGCAGCATCGTCTGGGCATAGAACACCTCTACTCAGCGTAGGAAGTTTTTAAGAGTTCCAGGTCCTTCATCAATCGCTCAATCTCCTCTGGGCTTGTTCCGTTATAAGTACCCCGTATCCTTTTTTCTTTGTCTACCAGGATGAAATTTTCTGTATGGATCATATCATATGGACCGGCGGTTTGAAAGTCCTTAACCGCCAGGTACGACTTCCTGGCCAGATCGTAGATCTGCTTTTTATCTCCTGTAACCAGATTCCATTTATCGTCAACCACTCCTTTTTCAAGCGCGTACTTTTTTAATTGTGCCACCGAATCGATCTCAGGCGTCACTGTATGCGACAACAACAGAACATCTTCATCCTCCATGATCCTTTCCTGTATGTCTACCATGTTTTTGGTCATGATTGGGCAAATGGTAAGGCAGGTGGTAAAAAAGAAATCTGCGATATAGATCTTATTTTGATAGTCAGCCTGGGTAACGATTTTCCCATTTTGATTAACCAGTGAAAAGTCGTCTATAGTATGATATTTTTTAACGTAGTGAAGTGTACTATCTACCAGTTCCGGGTTAAAATCTGCAGGCTGGTAAACAGGCAAACCGGCCTTGGGATTCAACGCATTATAGAAAAGTCCCAGGATAATGACTGAAAGGACCAGCATCACCAGTCCGAATAATTTATATTTGGCAAAAAAGGATCGCATAGGATAAGAGCGACAAAGTTAATACGACCCGCCAGAGTGCACAAAACTAAATGATATAAAGGGTATTAAATCTTTCTTAAATTCAATCAGAGGTTTCTTCATTCTTTTTTTAAAAGAACGTAAAAGTGTACTTTTGTTCGTTTTCTGAAGAATAGAAGCTGATGAGTCCCATTATAATCAAGGCCCTGCAATTCCTATTGAGTTTATCGCTCCTGATCGTACTACACGAACTGGGGCATTTTATACCGGCCAAACTGTTCAAGACCAGGGTAGAGAAATTCTATCTATTTTTCGATGTAAAGTATTCACTGTTTAAGAAGAAGATCGGGGAGACCGTCTATGGTATCGGGTGGCTTCCACTGGGAGGCTATGTTAAGATATCCGGGATGATCGATGAAAGTATGGATACCGACCAGATGGCGCAGGAACCAAAACCCTGGGAGTTTCGATCGAAACCTGCATGGCAGCGGTTGATCATCATGCTGGGAGGGGTAACGGTAAATTTCCTTATCGCTTTCGTGATCTACATCCTGACCTCGTTTTATTATGGGGATACCGATATTTCGACCTCCAGTATTAAAGACGGTTATTGGATTACCAATCCTGTTTTAACCGACCTGGGAATACAGACCGGTGATGACATTGTCTCGATTAATGGGGAACGATATGAAAATTACTCCGAGCTGCGCAAAAATTTGATCACGGCCGACGTGATCACTCTTGAGCGCGAAGGAAACCAGAGAGTGGTGGAGTTACCTGAAGATTTTTTAGGAAAACTCAGTACTGGCGACAATCTAACTTTCTTTGAATTGAGGGTTCCCTTCATCGTCGGGCAGGTTGCAGACAGTTCTGCTAATTTTGGTGCAGGTTTGAAAATAGGCGATGTCTTTACCAAACTCAACGGCACCCCGCTGCCTTATTACGATCAGTATAGTGGTTTCTTGGAAGAATACAAAGGTGAGGAAATCGTTGCTGAATTCGAAAGGGAAGGAATTATCCAGGAGCTAAGCCTGCAGGTAAGTGAGGAAGGAAAACTTGGGATATATGCTGGAGGGACTATAGTTGAGATTGCAGAAATGGGCTATTTCGATATCGTGGAAAAGAGATATGGTTTCATTGAG